>NZ_CP109419.1:4800000-8023512 GCF_045040315.1 Streptomyces sp. NBC_01508
GGGCCAGGAGCGTGAAGGGGGCCATGGTGACGGCGAGGTAGAGCGCGACGCGGCCACGGGCCTCGTCGGTCGGTACGGAGAAGAAGACCGTCGACGCGAGGGCGACGGTGATCATGACGTCACCCGCGCCGTTCACGGCGTGCAGCTCGATCAGTCTGCCGAGGCCGGACTCGCCCGCGCCCTGCGCGTGCGTGGCCCGGCGGATCCCCCTGGCGGTGCTGGTGAACGGCAGGTGCAGGGCGCGTCCGACCTTCCGGGCCGCCCTGCGGAACGGTCCGGACTCTTCGGACGACCTGACGGCTGCCACCCCGTCATACTGCCCCCACTTCGGGCGGGGGAACGCCCCCGACGTCTCTGACGCGCTGACTTCAGCTGTTCTTCTCATTACTTTGCCGAGATTTCACGGCCGCTCCGACGCCCTCTCCACCGCCGGTTCCCGCCCCTTTGTCGCGCCGTCGCACCCCCTGCGGGCTGCCCGAACTACGGGAAAGGGGGCGCACAGGTGGGCGCCGGGCGGTGGAGGGGGTAGCGTGCGTAGCGCGCCACCGGCGGATGTTCTCGGCCGCGCGCCTCTTCGTCATCCCGCAGAATGGTTGACGGTAGGTGTGCCCGAGAGACGTCGGGCGTGGACGTCGATGCGGCCCTCTGGTCCGCTCCGCCCTCGGCCCGTGCATCGTGAATCGGCCGGCGCACCCGTGAAACGGCGTAGGAGAGAAGCGAGACCTGTGAGTGCTGCGACGACTCGAAGCCGAACCCCCGACCGTCTGTGTGCCGAGGCGGTAGACCTCGCGAGGGCGGCAGCCGAGGAGGCTGCCGCGCCCGGTGTCGTCGGCGAGCATGTGTCGGCGGTGTCCGAAGGTGACCGCGTCGTCACACATCTGTTCGAATGCAAGGACATGGCCTACCGCGGCTGGCGCTGGGCGGTGACCGTCGCCCGCGCGTCCCGCTCCAAGTTCGTCACCCTTGACGAAACGGTGCTGCTGCCCGGCCCCGACTCCCTCCAGCCGCCCGAATGGGTGCCGTGGAGCGACCGGCTTCGCCCCGGCGACATGGGTCCCGGCGATCTGCTGCCGACCGAGGCGGAGGATCTGCGCCTGGAGCCCGGCTACAGCGGCGAGGACGCGCCCCCGCCGAACTCCGCCGTGACGGACGCCGTGACGGACGCCGTGACCCCGCAGGCACTGGCGGACCTGGTCGAGGCGGAGGACATCGAAAGCATCGCGGAGACGGACCGCGACGGCGGCGCCGGCGGAGCCGTGCCGGTCAGCGTCCGCGGCACGATCGCGGCGGTCGCCGAGGAACTGGGCATGCGCCGGGCCAGAGTGCTGTCCCGGTACGGGCTGCACATCGCGGCCGACCGCTGGGACGAGGCGTACGGCGCGAAGACCCCCATGGCCCAGGCGGCGCCCGCACCCTGCGTGTCCTGCGGCTTCCTCCTGCCGCTGGCCGGCTCGCTGCGGCAGGCCTTCGGGGTCTGCGCGAACGAGTTCTCGCCGGCGGACGGACATGTGGTGTCCCTGGCGTACGGCTGCGGCGGCCACTCCGAGGCGGCCGTCATGCCCACACCACCGCGCCCGGCCCCGCACGTACTGGACGAACTGGGCGCGGACGCGTTCCCCTTGGGGCCGTCGGGAAACGACACGCCCTAGGGTCCGTCCGGCGGGTCTTCCGCCCGCTCCGGGAAGGACCGCAGCCGACCCGGTCGGGTGGCTTGTCGTACTGCAAACGGCCCGGAGTGGGTGTCCCGTACCGCTCACCCCTCGCCGACGTGCGACAACGCGACGTATGAGACTCCTCAGCCTGCTGTCCGGCAGGGACCCCGCCAGACGTACCCGCAAACCCGTCCGTCCCCGTAACCACACCCGTGCGTGGGCCACCGGACTCGCCTACGTGGTCGCCGCCGCCTCGGTCCCCGTGATCGCCCTCGGCGCCACCGTGACCCCGGCCGTCGCGGCCCCCCTCCCCGGCGGTCTCGGCCCCTGCGTCCCAGGTGACTGCCCCGACCCGTACCCGCCGGTCGGCAACGGCCCGATCGCGGGCCGCGACAACGGCATCAACATCTTCGCGGGCGGCGACTACCGCGTCCGCGGGCGCGCCGCCGAGGCCGAGGGCCGCATCGTCGTCCTGGGCGACTTCGACCAGAACAAGGGGTCCGGGGGCAGCGCGGTCTACAACGTCGGCATCGTGGGCGTCGGCTCACGGGTCCCCCCGCCGAACGGCGCGGACTTCCTCACCACGGGCGGCAACGTCTCCGTGGCCGCCGGCCAGCGCCTGCTCGCCGAGGGCGGAGTCGTCCGGCACGCGGGGACCGCCACCGGCACCATCGCCGGCACGGTCGTCGCCGACCCGGACGCCGCCGCGCCGTACAGCGCGCTGCGCGGCGAGCTCACCACGGCGAGCCAGTGCTACGCGCGCAACGACACCGGACCGCGGCCCGCCACCGGCACCGCCGTCAACCAGGGCGGCCAGACCCTCTTCACCGGCGACAACACCTCGGCGCTCCAGGTCTTCAACGTCGACTTCGACATGACCACGAGCACCGGCGCCCAGCAGGGCCTCGTCTTCCGGAACATTCCCGCGGGCGCCACGGTCCTGGTCAACGTCCTCGGGACCACCCGCACGCTCAGCACGTACAGCGGCGGCATCGCGGACACCGACCCGCTGAACCAGCTCCGCCCGCGCCTGCTGTGGAACTTCCCGGACGCCACGACGGTGAACCTGGCCGGCACCGGTCAGTTCCAGGGCAGCGTCCTGATCGGCAACCCGGCCTCTGAGGCCACGATCACCCTGCCGGGTGTCAACGGCCGCTTCTTCACGACCGGTTCGCTCACCCACACCAGCGCGGCGAGCGGGGGCGGCGGCCAGGAGTTCCACTCCTATCCGTTCGACGGCGATCTGCCGGACTGCGCGGCCCCGGTGGTCCAGGCCCCGGTGACGGTGGTCAAGAAGGACGCGGAGAGCGGTGAGGTTCTGCCGGGTGCCGTGTTCGAGCTGTGGGAGGAGACCAACGGCGTGGCCGGCCTCCAGACCACGGGTGCGGTCCCGGACACCCAGGTCGGCGCCTCCTGCACCACCGGCGCCAACGGTGAGTGCTCGAAGACGGTGAACCTCGGTATGTACTACTGGCTGGAGACGGCCGCGCCGCCTGGCTACGAGCTGCCTCCGCAGACGGTCTACGGGCCGGTGACGCTGACGCCCGAGCAGGTCCCGGCCGGCGTCACCATCACCGTCGAGAACCAGGAGACCCCCGTCACGGGTTCGGTGAAGGTCGTCAAGAAGGACGCGGAGAGCGGTGAGGTTCTGCCGGGTGCCGTGTTCGAGCTGTGGGAGGAGACCAACGGCGTGGCCGGCCTCCAGACCACCGGTACGGCCCCGGACACCCAGGTCGGTGCCTCCTGCACCACCGGCGCCAACGGTGAGTGCTCGAAGACGGTGAACCTCGGTATGTACTACTGGCTGGAGACGGCCGCGCCGCCTGGCTACGAGCTGCCTCCGCAGACGGTCTACGGGCCGGTGACGCTGACGCCCGAGCAGGTCCCGGCCGGCGTCACCATCACCGTCGAGAACCAGGAGACCCCCGTCACGGGTTCGGTGAAGGTCGTCAAGAAGGACGCGGAGAGCGGTGAGGTTCTGCCGGGTGCCGTGTTCGAGCTGTGGGAGGAGACCAACGGCGTGGCCGGCCTCCAGACCACCGGTACGGTCCCGGACACCCAGGTCGGCGCCTCCTGCACCACCGGCGCCAACGGTGAGTGCGCCAAGACCGTCGAAACCGGCACGTACTACTGGCGCGAGACAGCCGCACCGGCCGGGTACGAGCTGCCCGCACCCTCGGTGTTCGGCCCGCTGGTGCTCACCGACGAGAACGCCACCGCCGGTGTCGCCGTCACCGCCCAGAACACCAAATCGCCGGTGCCGCAGAAGGACTCGACCATCAAGGTCGCCAAGACCGACGCGAAGAACGGAAAGCCGCTCGCCGGGGCCGTCTTCGAGCTGTGGCGCGAGTCCAACGGGATCACGGGTCTCCAGACCCGCCCGACCGGCACCGTACCGCCGGACAGCCGCACCGGGCCGGGCTGCTCGACGGACCGCGCCGGGCTGTGCGTCTTCGACGACCTGCCGCTCGGGAGCTACTACCTGCGGGAAACGGCCGTACCCGAGGGTTACGTCCTGCCGGCGAACCCGGTGAAGGGCCCGTACGTGATCACCGAGCAGAACGCCGGTGAGACGGTGACGGTCAAGATCGCGAACAAGCGGGGGGAGCCCGGCAAGGGCAAGTAACCCTTCTACCGAACCGGTGAGGCTCTGGCCTCACCGGTTCGGCGCACTCCGGGGGCGGGAACGGGCCACGCTTGATAGCTGTGGGGTCACGGACGGGATGCGACGAGGAGGCCGGCATGAGGCGGATCGCGGTGCTTGCTCTGGCGAGCGCGGGACTGGTGGCGGCGTTGCCCGGTACGGCGACGGCCACGCCCGGACCGCCGGCGGCCGAGACGTGCACCACCTCCACCGGCCCCTACCAGCGGCCCATGGAGGAGTACCTGAAACGGACCGTGGACGGTGTTCAGTCCCCCGAGGACTGCGCGGCGATCCGTACCTTCCAGCGGTCCGAGTCGATCACCCCCGCCGACGGCTACGCCAACCTCGTCACGTACCGCACGATGACGGCCGTCAAGGCCCGCGCCAACCCCAACGCCGCCGGTGTCTGCCCCCGGCGCTCCTACCGGGTCACCTGCGTCGACCTCGAACGTCAACTCCTGTGGGTCCAGGTCGACAAGAAGGTCGTCTTCGACCCTGTACCGATCCGCACGGGCCGCGACAACGAGGAGACCCGGACCGGTTGGCAGGCCATCTACTGGCGGGACATCGACCACGTCTCCACGATCTACGACGACGCGCCCATGCCGTACTCCCAGTTCTTCAACGGCGGCCAGGCCCTGCACGGCCGCCCCGACGACCTGTTCGACGGCGGCGGCTCGGCGGGCTGCGTAAACCTCCGCCTCGCGGACGCGGCGGCCCTGTGGGACCTGCTGGCCGTCGACGACGCGCTGTACATCTGGGGCACGAAGCCGGGCACGGCCGACTGAACCCGGACGCACGAAAGCGGGTCCGTCCGGTGGCCGGTTTCGTCCTCGGTCGCCGGGCGGGCTGCGGGTTGTGTCCTCAAGCGCCGGGCGGGCTGCGTGTTGTGTCCTCAATCGCCGGACGGGCTTGTTTAGCCCGGGCGCGCCGTAGTTGAGGCGCCGTGCGCCGCGTAATAGTGCCGTCCGAGGTATACGCGGCAGTCGACGGCCTCGCTCAATTCGCCCTCGTCTAAGGCGTGTTGCTCGGCCCACCGCCAGGCGTCGCACTCTTCGCACTCCTGGCCTGCGGTGGGGGTGGCGGCGCCGCCGGGCGCGTGGACTTCTTCCGCCCGCCGTACGTCCTCGGGGCGCGCTTCCCACTGGTCCGCACCCAGATAGGACCGCAGCCGCCACAGCCCGGCGACCGGTTCGCGGTACTCGGCCAGTCTGCCCACGACGATGTCGAGAACCGAGGCTCCCACTTCCGGTGGCGTCTCGCCGATCATGGCTGGGGCACTTCGATATTCACCCGGGATTGTGCGTCAAGAATCTTTTTGTACGCCAGAGACGTGCCATGCCACGGCGAAAGCGACCTGGCCCCCGCCGAGCGGATGTGCCCGGTGGCTCTCCCCGTAGCGTCCCTGCGCATGGCGGTCATGCTCAGCTCGGCCAAGCGGGGGACGGGGGTCACATCGAGCTCGTCGACGGGCTGGAGCAGCCCCCGCTCGGACCAGCAGATCCACCCAGCAAGACCTCCAACGCATGCACCACTTCCGGCAACCCCACCCCTTGATGCAAGGTCACATGGACCACTGCGAGATCAGATGCAGCTTAGGGGCTGTCCGGCGGATCACGCTTCGGGGTCGAGGGACCGGAGGTCGTAGACGTAGTCGGTGCCGAACAGGTCGCGGTCCTGGAACGCCGCGTGGCCACTGGGCGGTCAGCCGGGTGACTGTGGCCGGGGACAGCCCGGCGTCGCCAAGCCGAGGAACTGCTCCAGCGCGGGTACGAAGTCACCGGAGGACAGGCCGTGCATGTGGAGCAGCGGCAGCACACCTCGGCGATCATCGGGACTTCCGACACCACGGCGGCAGGACCGTCGAGGAGAACCGTCTGCGCTCGCTGGTGGCCTCATCTTGAATCAGGTCACGAGCGACGCCCGAGCAGTTCGGTGACCCGTGTGAACCCGTCTGCGCCGTGGCCGCGTCCGATGGCTCGGCGGGCCAGGCCTTCTGCCACGCGCATCACGCCGGCTTCGATGCCGTGGGCTTCTGAAGTGTGAACGATGTGGGCCATGGACGACGCTGCCGAGGTGAGAGGGTTGCCTTCACCGGAGAAGATCCCGCTGTCCACGTCGTCCGCGAGCCCTTCGAAGATGGGCGGGAGGATGTCCCCGATCCCCTTGGCGAACGGGGCGAGCTCTCGCGCGGTGATCCCTTCCGCTCGCGCCACCGCCAAGGCGTGGACGTAGCCCGCCATGGCGGTCCAGAAGATGTCGAGCAGCGCGATGTCGTAGGCCGCCGCCCGCCCGATGTCCTCACCGAGGTGGGTATGAGTGCCGCCCAACGTCTGCAGGACGGGCTGGTGCTCGTGGTAGAGGTCCTGCGGGCCGCTGTGGATGAACACCGCGGCCGGAGTGCCGATGGTCACGGTGGGCGTCATGATGGCGCCGTCCAGGTAGCGAACGCCGTGTTCGGATGCCCATGCCGCAGTGTCCCGGGCCCTGTCCGGCGTGTCCGCGGTCAGGTTGACCACTGTGCGCCCCTTGATCGCCTCGGTGACCGTCTCGCGCCGCAGAATGGTGTTCACCGCGTCGTAATTCACCACGCAGACAACTGTGAGCACGCTCGCGGCAACTGCTTCCTCGGCCGACCGGGCGCTGACCGCGCCCTGCGCGACCAACTTCCGGTCCCGGCCCGGTGTTCGGTTCCAGACCGTGGTGCGCAGGCCGGCATTCAGGAAGGCAGCCGCGAGGGCTCGGCCCATCGGTCCCAGACCGAGGACGGTGACGGCAGACTGTTCAGCGTGTACGGGCATGACTCAACTCCGTGGATGTATCTCGAGTTTGTAGTGGAAGGGGTGGAAATGACACGCAGTCGCGCTCAGGACCTGGACGTCTGCGGAGTGACCGCCGCGATCGCGGTGATTGACGGGAAGTGGAAGACCACTCTGCTGTGGCTGCTGGAATCCGGTCCGCACCGACCTGGCGAACTGCGCCGACGGCTGCCCGGCCTCAGTGAGAAGGTGCTGACCCAGGCGCTGCGCGAGATGGAGGCCGACGGTCTGGTACTCCGGCAGGTGCACGACACGCTTCC
This sequence comes from Streptomyces sp. NBC_01508, assembly GCF_045040315.1. Taxonomy (NCBI): domain Bacteria; kingdom Bacillati; phylum Actinomycetota; class Actinomycetes; order Kitasatosporales; family Streptomycetaceae; genus Streptomyces; species Streptomyces sp. NBC_01508. The sequence goes on from NZ_CP109419.1 coordinate 4,807,376, forward strand.
GCTGAAGACTTTCTACTCCTTGACCGAGTTCGGACGGGAACTGTCCGAGGCGCTGGCTCCTGTCTCGGACTGGGGCCATCGGCGCCTGCAGAGGCTCAGCGACGCCCGTTCCGCTCCCTGACACATCGCAAATCACCCCCGTCCCGGCCGGATCCGGTGGCCGTCCGGCCGCCCTCCATCAGGATCACCCGGTCGGCGGTCGACGCCTAGTACCCACAAAAAGGTGGGTACTAGTGACCTACTCGACCCTTGATCGTTGGCATGTTCATGGGGCGGGGAGATCTCACGAATGCGGAATGGGTCCGGCTGAAGCCGCATCTTCCGAAGTCCAGTTGCCGGGGCGGCCGTTGGGTAAGCCACCGCAGGGTCATTAACGGGTACCTGTATCGCAACCGCACGGGGGTGCCGTGGAGGGATCTGCCTGCGCGTTTCAGCAAGTGGAAGACCGTGTACGAGCGGCACAGACGCTGGTCGGCGGACGGCACCTGGGACAGGCTCTTCGCGACCGTCCTGGCCGACGCCGACGCCGAGGGCCGCATCGACTGGTCGATGGTGAGCGTGGACTCCGCCTCCTGCCGGGCACACCAACACTCCGCTGGAGCCCGCAAGAAGCCACCTCGGGTCCCGGGAAAAGAGCCAGGCCCCGGCAGCACCGCCCCGACGAGCCACTGGGACGCTCCCGGGGCGGCTTGACGAGCAAGATCCACCTTGCCGGGGAGGGCGGGCGCCGCCCATTGGCCGTGCTGATCACGCCGGGCCAGTGGGGCGACGCACCGCAGCTCATCCCCGTCATGGAACGCATCTGGGTCGGCCGTCTCGACGGCGTGCGCCCCCGCACCCGGCCGGATCATCTCGGCGGAGACAAGGCGTACTCCTCCCGACGCAACCGCCGCTACCTGCGGCGACGCCAGATCAAGCACACCATTCCCGAGCCGAGGAACCAGCGGGCCAACCGGCAGAGCAGCGGTAGCAAGGGCGGCCGGCCCACCGGCTTCGACAAGACGATCTACAAGAGGAGGAACGAAGTTGAGCGCATGATCAACGGCCTCAAGAACTCCCGGGCCGTGGCCACCAGGTTCGACAAATGCGCTTACATCTTCCACGGCACTGTCACCGTTGCCTCGATCCGACTCTGGCTGCGTTCATGATCCGCTGGACAGGCCCTAGTGTCGGGCGACATGCGAATGTCAGTGGGCACCGACAGCTGATGTGTCAGTGACTTTCCGCCCCGCGATGCGTTGGCCAGCTCGACACGCGCACACGTCCTGACGCCCACGGCGGGACTCGTGTGGGCGACGACCTCGACTTCCGCCCGGCGTCGGGCGGTTGTCGTTCGGGCGTCGGGATGCGGTTACGCAAATCAGTTGGATCTGGCGGTCCGGACTCTGCCAGGCTGACACGCCATGACTGCTTACGAACTGTTGCTCATCGGTGGCGGTGCCGGAGTCGGAAAAACGACTGTCGCCTGGGAGGCGTCGTCAGCACTTCAGGAGAAGAGCACGGCGCACTGCTCGATCGAGGGGGACTACATGGACCAGATCCATCCCGCCCCCGCAGGTGATCCTCACCGAACCGCGATCACCGAACGGAACATCGCCGCCGTCTGGTCGAACTACGCAGCACTCGGCCATCATCGACTGCTCTACACCAACACGGTGAGCATCCTGGAAGAGCCGATGATCCGCCGGGCCATGGGCGGCCAGACAAGCAGAGTCACCTGCGTCCTGCTCACAGCTGAAGAAGCCACGGTGCGGCAGCGGCTCGCCCAACGTGAAATCGGATCCCAGCTACCCGCGCACATCGAGCGGAGCCTGCAGAAAGCGCGGCTCCTGGACGAGGCGGCTCCACCGGGCACGGTCCGTATCCCGACAGACCGCCGATCGGTTCAGGACATCGCCACACATGTACTTCAGGCGGCTGGCTGGTAGCCACAGCGCGTCACTTCATCCCTGCTGCCGTCGCTCATTCAGCGCGGCCGCCGCGGTGCTGGGGTCAAGCAGCACCGCGAACGCGGTCATGGCGATACGGATGACGTCGTCCGCGTCTGGGGCCGGGTCGGCGCTGCGGGTGCGTGCGAGCTCGGCGGCGCCTTTGGCGAGGACCTTCTCTCGGCCGGTGGCCTGCGGGTCGTTCAGCGCGCCCAGGACCTGACGCCATAGCGTCATCGCTCGCTCCAGTCCTGCGGGGCTCCTGGTCCGCGCCGACGACGGCACCGCCGTCCTGGCCGACGACGTCCGCTACGGACTCCGCCTCACCGACGCCGACGACGTCAGCACCTACTGACACACCTCATGGCAGAACCACTGACATCAGCTGTCGGAACCCACTGTCATCCTCATGTCGTCCGACACCCGGCAAGACCTCCCACGCATGCACCACTTCCGGCAACCCCACCCCTTGATGCAAGGTCACATGGACCACTGCAAGATCAGATGCAGCTTAGAGCTGACATCTGCAAGGTCAAGCCGTACCGGACAATCCCCCCGACGCGCTTCCTGATGCAGCAGTTCAACCTGTCCGACAACGCCGTCTACCGCGCCATCGGACTGCTCAAGGCGGAGGGCTACGTCCATTCGCAGCAGGGCAAGGGCGTCTTCGTCATGGACCGGCGCGCGCTCATCTCCGGTACGCGCCGCATCCTGGACGGGATCACCCAGGCTGACGAGACGATCCACCACAAGCACAGCATCCGGGTGGAGGCGCCCTCGTGGGTCGCGAGCATTCTGGGTGAGGGCGAGTGCGTGAACCGCGCACGAACGGTCAACCGGGGCGAAGTCGTCTTGCAGGCGTCCCAGTCCTGGGTTCGCCTCGATGTCGCCGAGGTCGTGCCGGAGGTGGATGAGCCGGAAGCGTGTGATCCGTCGTGGCAGGCGCTCTACCAGCAGCGCTCGGGGCAGCCGGTGACGGTCGCCTCCAAGGTCGTGGACGCCCGAATCAGCACTCCGCAGGACCGCGCCGATCTCGGTCTGGACGCCGACCATGCCCTGCTCGTCATGCGCAGCGTCTATGTCACCGGGGACACGGTGATCGGAGTGGGGGAGGGCGTCTACGCACCGGGGCACCCCTTGGCGCTCTCCTGACCTGGGGCGACGGACCCCTCTTCCGTGCCGGGACTGCCAGGATACGGAAGTGAACACCCCCTCACCATTGCCGTGCGACCCAGGTGCGTTCCTGTCTCCGGAAGAGGGAAGCTGGGGCGGTGGGGGTAGACGATGACAACAGCGCAAGCGAGCACTGACAGCAAGGGCCGACCGCCGGGCAAGGGTGGTGGCGGGCGGCCGGGGCGGGTGCGGGGTGTGGGGGTGCTGTTGATTCTGCTGTCCCTGGTACCGGCCGTGCTCTGCTACCTCGCGTTCGCCGTGTGGCTGCCCTCCGACGGGGAGCGCTACCGGGACCATCAGGCGGCCGAGCCGTGTCCCGCCCGTGCGACGGGGGCGGCTGAGCGCGACTGTGTGAGCACCTGGCAGTTCACCGTCGTGAAGACGGTCATCAAATCCGGGAAGACCTCCACCTACGAGGCGACCCTGAAGGACGAGGACTCCTGGCGGGGCGTCGTGGACTTCGGTGACCCGGGGCCGCTCCTGGAGGTGCTGAAGCCCGGCGATCGGGTCACCGCCGCTGTCTGGCGCCGCGACATCATGTCGCTCAGCATGGACGGGGTCCGGCAGAACAGCGCCGACGCGCCCCGTGACGAACTCCAGATGAACGCCGCCCTCGGCATGCTCGCCGGGCTCGTCGCGGCTCAGGGGTTCGTGTTCGGCGCGGTACGCCTTGTCAGGCCGCGCGGCTACGACCCGTTCACCTGGAAGCCGTACGGCAAGCGGCTGCTCATCACCACCACCGTCACCTGCTTCGGGGTGGGGCTCTTGGCCGTGTGGAACGGCATCGCGTGGTGGACCGTGCCCGCCGTCGGAATCCCTGTGGTGCTGTGCGTGGCGGGGCTGATGTATCACCGTCTACGGCCCCGAGCCGCAGGCGGAGTGTGACGGCGCTGCGCCGAGCGGCAGCCAGGGCGCGGTGGAGCCTGGCGGTGGAGCCTTTGCGCTGCGCGATGCTCCGCGTTGGTCTGCCACTTCGTGAGAGCGTCGGCGTCCCGGAAGGGAAGTGCCCGACGGTGATGCCCAGCCCGCCAGGAGTCCGCGCGTGGTCGATCCGCGGGAACACCCGATCAACTGTCGCGTCTCCTAACCGGATCGGCGCGGTTGGTTGATCCGCCGGGAACTTCTTGCGGCTTCACGGCTTCACGGCTTCACGTCTCGCTTCTTCGCGTACGTGAGGAAGATGGTGCCGCTCCCCAGGATCTTGCTGTCGGTCAGGGTGAAGAACGCCGGGTCGAACGGGGTCTTCTGTCCGAAAAGCGGCGTTCCCGAGCCAACCGTCATCGGCGCCAGCTTGACGATCAGTTGGTCGATCTCCGAGTAGAGCGCCCCGGCCAGAGCGCCGCCCCCGCACAGCCAGATGTCCTTGCCGTCCTCCTGCTTGAGCTCGCGCACCTTGGCCACGGGGTCCGTGGAGATGATCTCGATGGCGGGATCGGGCGCCGGCTCGGTGAGGGTTCGGGAGAAGACGAGGTGCCTCAAGTGCGGGTAGGCGTTGTCGATTCCGGCGTCCACGCCGTTCTGATATGCCCGGCGTCCCTCAAGGACGGTGTCGAAGTGGGTGCCTTCCCCGCTGATCCCGAACGCGTCCCGCGCGGGGCCGGGCAGCGTCTCCGGATATTCGGCGGCGATGTGCCGCACATAGTCCTCGCCGATGGGCCAGAAGGCGCCCGGCCCGCTGGTGGGGTCGGACCCGTCGGGGTCCGCGATGCATCCGTCGAGGCTGACGGCGATGTAGTACACGAGCTTTCGCATGCGATCTCCTGATGACGTCACCGATGCACTCTGGGTGAAGTGGTAAGGGCATAGTACTACACATGGAGTGGTATCAGTGATCTCCAGCGATCTCCAGCGATCTCCATCGGTCTTTCGAAGGAAAATGCCATGCGTCAAAACCCGGCACGAAGGACCGCCCTCCTGGATGGCGCGATCGAGGTCCTCGCCCGCGAAGGCTCGCGGGGCCTCACACTGCGCGCGGTCGACACCCAGGCCGGGGTCGATGTCCCGCGTCGGCCGACCGGGCCCCTGCCAGGGCCTTGTCCGGCGGCGATATGGCCCCGCACCCCGCCGGAGGTGTGCCGCGCGGTACGTTCAGGCCCGCACACTTACCGATACGGGGCCGGTACGCGGACAGAGTGGAGTCACAGGGTGAGCGTCACGACGACCGAGGGGGCCGACCCGTTCGGAACGGCTCGACTGCGGCGTGCGGTACTGGCCTCCTGGGGGGCAGGTCCCGCCCGCTTCCGGGAGGACGCCAACGCCGAGGAGGATCTCGCGCTCGGCGGCTACCGGGACCGCCTGATCGTCGAGCTGGCGCAGAACGCCGCCGACGCCGCCGCCCGCGCGGGCGGCCCCGGCCGGCTCCGGCTCACCCTGCGGCCGGCCACGGCGGAGGGTCCCGCCGTGCTCGTGGCCGCCAACACCGGCGCGCACCTCGACGCGGCCGGTGTTGAATCACTCAGTACGCTCCGCGCCTCCGCCAAGCGCGAGGGGCACGAGTCCGCCGTCGGGCGCTACGGCGTCGGCTTCGCCGCCGTCATCGCCGTCAGCGACGAACCGGCCGTCGTCGGCCGGCACGGTGGTGTCCGCTGGTCGCTCGCCGAGGCGCGCGAGCTGGCCCAGGAGACCGCGCAGGCGAGCCCCGGACTCGGCGACGAGCTGCGCCGCCGTGACGGCCATGTGCCGTTGCTGCGGCTGCCGTTGCCCGCCGAGGGCAGTGCCCCCGAGGGGTACGACACCGTGGTCATCCTGCCCCTGCGGGACTCGGCCGCGCTCGATCTGGTGGAGCGGCTGCTCGCCGCCGTCGACGACGCGCTGCTGCTGACCCTGCCGGGGCTTGAAGAGATCGTCGTCGAAACCCCGGACGGCGAGCGGGTGTTGAGGCGCGGCGTGCACGGGCCTTACGTGCATGTGGAGGACAGCCGGGCGGGCGGTGTGCGGCGCTGGCGGGTCGTCAGCCGGCACGGGGCCACTGACCCCGCGCTGCTCGAAGGCCGCCCCGTCGAGGAACGTCTGCGGCCCCACTGGTCGGTCACCTGGGCCGTCCCCGTGGACGACGAGGGCGCCCCGGCCCGGCCCCGTACCGCGCCCGTCGTGCACGCCCCCACGCCGACCGACGAACCCCTGGGCGTACCGGCCCTGTTGATCGCCTCGCTGCCGCTGGACACCACCCGGCGGCACCCCGCGCCCGGACCGCTCACCGACTTCCTCGTGGAGCGGGCCGCCGACGCGTACGCCGAACTGCTCGGCGAGTGGCGGCCGGTGTCCACCGGCACCATCGACCTGGTGCCGGGGCCGCTCGGCAAGGGCGAGCTGGACGGGCTGCTGCGGGCCGCGATCCTGACCCGGCTGCCGCGCGTCGCCTTCCTCGAACCGGCCGCTCCCAGCGAGGAGTTGACCGCGCTGCGGCCCTTCGAGGCGGAGGTGGTGGAGGGCGCGGGCGACGACACCGTACGCGTACTGGCCGAAGTACTGCCCACGTTGCTGCCCGCCGGGCTCGAACGGCGCACGGAGCTGCGGTCCCTGACGGTGGGCCGGCTGCCGCTCGGCGACGCCATCGAGCGCATCGGCGGCGCCGAGCGCGCCCCCGACTGGTGGCGGCGGCTGTACGAGTCGCTGGCCGGCGTCGACCCGGACCGGCTGACCGGACTGCCGGTGCCGCTCGCCGGCGGGCGTACGGCCGTCGGTCCCCGGCGGGTGCTGCTGCCGCTCGCCGACACGCCCGCCGACCTGGCCAGGCTCGGCCTGAAGGTGGCGCACCCCGACGCCGCCCACCCACTGCTGGAGAAGCTGGGCGCCCTGCCCGCGACGCCGCGCGCCGTACTGACGACCCCGGAGGTACGGGCGGCGGTCGCCGCCTCGCTGGACTCGGGGGAGATCTGGGATCAGGAACAGGGCCTGGACGCCGATGAGTTGGCCGAGACGGTCCTCGCCCTGGTACGGGACGCGGACCTGGACGCCGGTGACGAGCCGTGGCTGGCCGCGCTCGCCCTGCCCGACGAGGACGGCGAACTCGCCCCCGCCGGTGAACTCGTCCTGCCCGGCAGCCCGTTCGCCGCCGTCATGCGCGAGGACGAACTCGCCCTGTGCGACGCGGACCTGGCCGAACGCTGGGGCGAACAGCCGCTCGCCGCCTGCGGGGTGCTGGCCGGCTTCACCCTCGTACGCGCCACGGACGTCGTCCTGGACCCCGACGAACTGGAGCCGCGCGAAGGCGACTTCGCCGAACCGGACGACGCCGGTCTGCTCGACGCCGTCGACGTCTGGTGCGAGGACGTCCTGGACCGGCTGCCCGAGACGCCCGTACCGCCGGTCGCCACCGAGATCGTGGCCGTACGCGATCTTGACCTCGTGGACGACGACGCCTGGCCGCAGGCCCTCGCGCTGCTGGCCCAGCCTCCGCTGCGGGACGCGCTCACCGCGCCCGTACGCGTCCTGCTGCCCGACGGCACGACCGAGAGCGTGCGCTCGTACACCGCCTGGTGGCTGCGCGACCACCCCGTGCTCGACGGGCGCCGGCCGGCCGGACTGCGCGCGGCGGGCGGCGATCCGCTGCTGGCCGGGCTCTACGACTCCGTGGACGCCTCCGGCTTCGAGGACGCGCAGGTGCTGCGCGCCCTGGGCGTACGGACATCGGTCGCCGCCCTGCTCGACGAACCGGGCGGCGCGGCCGAGCTGTTGACCCGGCTGGCCGACCCGGACCGCGAGGTGACGGCCCGTCAACTGCACGCCCTCTACACGGCGGTCGCCGACCTCGACCCCGAACAGGTCACGCTGCCGGACGAGTTGCGCGCGGTCGTGGACGGCGAGGTGCGGATCGTGGACGCGGCGGATGCCGTGATCGCCGACGCGCCCGACCTGCTGCCGCTGGCCGCCGGACTGCCGCTGCTGCCGGTGGCCCCGGCGCGCGCCGCCGACCTCGCGGAGCTGTTGCAGGTCGGCCGGCTCTCCGAGCGCGTCACGGCGGAGGTGGCGACGGAGGGCGAGGAGTACGAGGTCCCCGAGTCCGTCCGCGTACTGCTCGGCGCCGGCACGCCGGACACCTATCTGGAGCACGAGCAACTGCTGGCGGGCGGCGTGGAGTTGGACTGGCGGCGCACGCCCGACGGCACGGTCCACGCGGCCACGGTGGAGGGCGTCGCCGCCGGGCTGGCGTGGGCGGCGGGGCAGTGGCCGCGCCGCTTCGAGGTGGCCGCGCTGCTGGAGGACGCGTCGCGTACGCAGGAGCTGGCGCGGGACCGCTGGTTCGACTGAGGGTGTGCCCGGTGGTTCGGCTGGGTGTGTGTCCAGACACGAGGTGTGATCTTCACGAAAGTCGCACCTTGTGTACAACCATTCCCTCCTGACTCTCGTCTGTACAGGTGAGCCAATGGGCTCACTGACAAATGGGGAATTGCATGCGAATCCGTGCCACTGTTGCCGTCGCGACCGGTGCCCTGGCTCTCTCCGCCCTCGCCGTGCCGGCCGCCCAGGCCGCTCCTGCGGGCGACCGTCCCGGCGTGCCGTCCTACGGCTCCGCCACCCACCAGGGCTCCGCCGCCGCGCCGAAGGGCAACGCCCGGGCGGCAGCCGAGGAACCGGTCATCAGCAAGGCCGTCGTGAACGGTGGCAAGCCCATCGTCGTCGGCACCACCGCGGCCAAGAAGGTCAAGGTCTCGATCACCGCGTCGCACCCGTCCGGCATCGCCGACGCCGACGCGATCATCTGGACCGGCTCCAGCGTGGACGACCCGGACTCCTTCGGCTTCGGGGCGGTCGACGCCTTCAACTGCGTGGCGGCGAGCGCCACCACCTCCACCTGCACGCAGAACATCGAGATCGACCCGCTGTGGCTCATCAACAGCGACGCCAAGACCTGGAACGTCGGCGCGTGGGTGCTCTCGAACGACTCCTACAGCAAGCAGAGTGACAAGTTCGCCAAGACGAGCCTCCAGCGGCTGTCCAAGGTGACCGTCAACGCCGCTCCCGAGCCGGTGAAGAAGGGCAAGACGATCACGGCCACGGGCAAGCTGTCCCGTGCCAACTGGGAGACGGGCACCTACAAGGGCTACGCCACCCAGTCCGTGAAGCTCCAGTTCCGTAAGAAGACCAGCAGCACCTACAGCACGGTCAAGACGGTCAAGACCTCCACCACCGGCGCCCTGAAGACCACCACCAAGGCCACGGTGGACGGCTTCTGGCGCTGGAACTTCGGCGGCACGACCACCACCCCGGCGGTCATCGCGGCCGGCGACTTCGTCGACGTGAAGTGACCTGATCCGACCGACCTGACCGACCTGAGCTTCACGGCTCGACCGGTTGTTCGTACGAAGGACCCCGCGCACACCATGCGCGGGGTCCTTCGCCGTCTCTGCGCGAGTTGAGGGCCTACGGCGTGGCCGCCTTGCGCAGCGTCCGCAGGCACAGGGTCAGCGCCTCGTGTTTCGTGGAGCCCTGGCGGCTGCGCTCCCAGGCGGCGTAGAGCAGCGCCCACAGCACCTCGGCGATCCACTGCGCGTCCAGCTCCGTGTCGAACTCGCCCTTCGCCTGGCCGCGTTCGACGAGCCGGACCAGGGCGCGATCGGCGTCGGTGTCCTCCTCCCAGCCCTCCCAGTTCCACGCCGCCGACAGCGAGTCGTCGAAGACGAGGCTCAACGCGTCCCCGAGTTCGAACAGTTCCTGACACAGCCGCTCAAGGGCGTCGAGCGCGGCGCCGCTCTCCACGCGGGCCCGCTCCGTGGCGGCGGCGACCTTCTCCAGGACGTCGGCGCCGAGGGCGCGCACCAGGTCGGAGCGTTCCGGGAAGTAGCGGTGCACGGTCGTGCGGCCGACGCCCGCCGCGGTGGCCACGTCGCCGAGAGAGGCCCCGGAGTTCTTGGCCAGCACGGAGGTGGCGGCGTCGAGGATGGCGCGTCTGGTGCGGCCACGGGCGCCCCCGGACCCGCTCCCGCCCCCGGGCCTGCTCCCGGTGCCCGTGCTGCTGTTCGCGACGGTGTTCATGGCCGTACCGTAGCGCGGTTCCGTAAGGGAAATTGTTTGACCGTTATGGAACATTCATGTTCCACTCTGAAGTATGTTCAATCCAGACAGCCTGCGGATCCTGTGGTCCTTCGCCCGCCCGCACCGACGGGCGCTCGGCGGTGGCCTGCTCCTGGCCCTCGCCGCGTCCGCGATGGGCCTTGCCACGCCGATGGTGACCAAGCAGGTCCTGGACGCGCTCGGGGACGGTGCCTCGCTGCGCGGCCCCGTGCTCATCCTGCTGGGCCTGCTCCTCGTCGGGGCGGTGCTCTACTGCGCCGAGTGGATCCTCATCGGGACGGTCGGCGAGCGCGTGGTCCTGGCGGCCCGGGAGTCGATGGTGCGGCGGTTCCTCCGCGCCGCGGTGCCCGCGATCGCCAAGCGGCCGACGGGCGAACTCGTCACACGGACGGTGTCCGACACGCTGCTGCTGCGCGAGGCGGCCTCGTCCAGCGTGACCGGGCTGATCAACAGCGTGGTCATGCTGGTCGGCACACTGGTCCTGATGGCCGTACTCGACCCGGTGCTGCTCGGCACGACCGTCGCGGCGGTCCTGATCGTGATCGTCCTCTTCGCCGTTCTGATGCCCGCCATCGCCAAGGCACAGGAGCGGGCGCAGGAACACGTCGGCCGGGTCGGCGCCGTCCTGGAGGGCACCCTGCGGGCGATCCGCACCGTCAAGGCGAGCGGCGCCGAGGACCGGCAGGGGGAGCTGATCGCGAAGGACGCACGCGCCGCGGCGCGCCACGGCATCCGGGCCGTCCGCCTGGAGGCCACGGCGTGGACCGTCGCCTGGACCGGCGTCCAGCTCGCGGTCATCCTCATCCTCGCGGTCGGCGCCTGGCGGGTCGGCGAGGGCCGGCTGGAGGTCTCCAGCCTGATCGCCTTCCTGCTGTACGCCTTCGGCCTCATGGAGCCGGTCACCGAACTGTCGCAGAACCTCACCGCGCTCCAGTCCGGCATCGCCGCCGCCGAGCGGATCAAGTCGGTGGAGCAGTTGCCGATCGAGGACGACGAGCCGCGGACCGCGGTGCCCGACAGGCGTACGAGCGGGCCGGTGATCCAGGTGCGCGGGGTCACCGCGGCGTACGGGCCGGATCAGGAACCGGCCGTGCGCGGGCTCGACCTGGAGCTGCCGCGCCAGGGGCACGTGGCCGTCGTCGGGCCGTCCGGAGCGGGCAAGACCACCCTCTTCTCCCTCCTCCTGCGTTTCCTGGAGCCCCAGGAGGGCGAACTGCTCCTGGACGGCGTCCCGTACGAACGGCACGGCTACGCCGCGGTCCGCTCCCGCCTCGCCTACGTGGAGCAGGACACCCCGGTCGTGCCCGGCACCCTGCGGGACAACCTGGTCCACTCCCGCCCCGACGCCGGAGAGGACGAGATGCACCAGGTGCTCGCCGACGTGAAGCTCGCCCAGAAGGTGGCGGCGCTGCCGGAGGGCCTGGACACGGAGCTGTCGGCGGCCGCCGTGTCGGGCGGCGAGCGGCAGCGGATCGCACTGGCGCGGGCGTTGCTGCGCCGCCCCGACGTACTGCTCCTCGACGAGGCGACGGCTCAACTCGACGCGCTCACCGAGGCGGCGGTGCACGAGTGCGTCCGGCGGCGGGCGCGCGAGGGCACGGTGGTGACCATCGCGCACCGGCTGTCCACCGTGGTCGACGCGGACACGATCGTGGTCATGGAGTCGGGCCGGATCCGCGCCCGGGGCACCCACGAGGAACTGCTCGCGCGGGACCTGCTCTACCGCGAACTGGTCGCGGCCCTGCGCATGGCGGACGAGGTCCCGACGACCGCCTGACGAGGGCGCCGGGCGAGGTGTACGGGCGGGCGATGATGGCCAGTACCCACATCGAGATCAGGAACAGTGTCAGCGTCGCCGCGCTCGTCTCGGCGGACAGCGCGCCCGGGCCGCTGTCGTGCGCGCGGGCCAGAAGATACGTCGTGAACGTCGCGGCGGCGGCGATGATGCCGCTGGGGATCGAGTAACGCATCACCCTGCGGACGAAGTTGGGCCTGGCGCGCTCCTTGTTCGGTGCCAGCGCCAGGAAGAACGCCGGGATGCCGATCGTGGTGGCGGGGAACCGCGCGGTCGGCGGCTCCTGCGAGAGATGTCGGTGGTGTCCAGGAACAGTCAGTCTTCGTCGAGCATGCCCTTGAGGTAGCCGGCGGCAGCGGCCAGGAACTCTTCGCGGGCCTTCTTGCAGTCGTACCAGCGTGGGTCCTGGCCGTCGCCCCAATGCAGGGCCGAAACGCGCTCCACGAGAGCACGGGCCTCTTTGGCAGGGCCAACGCCTTCGAGGTCGATCACGTTGAATGCGGCCCGTGTGGCGAGGTAAGCCGAGTCGACAGCGGCCACAGCCGCGACCTCGTCCGGCTCTCCGTCCGGCGTCTTGAACCGGCCGTCGCCACGGTGCCACGCCACTTGGGTCTCGGCGCACCACCGGGGTCCGGCCGCGCTGGGACCAGGTCTTCACCCGCGGTGGCATCATGGAGAGGCTGGCTTCGTCCTCGCTCAATCTCGGCAGTGATGCGGGCACCTGCGACCGCAGAGATCGCCCGCCGCCCGCCGCCCACGCGTGACGCCATCGCTGGACCGAGCGGACACTGACCCGCAGATCCCTGGCGATCGATGTGCTGCCTGAAGCCGCAACTTCTCGCACCTGTCCCGCCGTTCGTCGGTCAACCCACCACCCTGTGGATAGCTCATCCTCCGGTGATACCGCAGGCAGGCACCAACCGACAGCCCCTATGACTTCACCAGCTCAATCTCAGGAGTCCGACGTGGGGACAGGCAGTGGCCCGATGCATGACATGCTAGGGGGATGCAACTCTCCTTTGCTGATGCTGTGACCCCTGAGCCAACACCTGCAGAGGGCGAAGGCCCATTCAACCTAGAACGTCGATTCGACGCCCCCTTCGTGGCTGCGCTCGCGATGCGAGAGAAGCAAGTCCAGCAAACGTATCGACCGATCATCAGCATCCATAAATGGTTCGCTCGACGCCCAGGAAGCGTGTTTCGCAGTTTGATTCTTTCTGAATTTGCAGGGAAAGATCTTCAGGAAGCGTACTGGGAGGGAAATAGCTTCGATGGGCTAGTTGCCGATCCATTTATGGGTGGCGGAACGACAATTTTTGAGTCTTTGCGTGTGGGCGCGAGCGTTGTGGGCTGTGACGTTAGTCCGATGGCTTACTGGCTGGTGCGGCAGGCCGTGGACCCGATTAACATCGAGGAATTCCGGAAGGCCGGTCTACAGGTCTTTGACGAGCTGAATTCTCGAATTGGAGAATTCTACAAGACGGCCTGCAAATTCTGCGATAGCGAAGCGGATGTCAAATATTTCATCTGGGTCAAGACTTGCAAATGCCCAAAATGTAATGGTCAAGTATCTTTGTTCCCTGGCTATCGGGTGGCTGAATCTGTTCGCCATCCGAAAGAGGTATTTACTTGCCCCGCCTGCGACATCTTGCAGGAATTCGAAAAGGATGACACAAAAGCGTGCTCCAAGTGTGGGCTCGGCCTAGCTCGGGGGAACACGCGGCGCGGCAAGGCGGTTTGCCTGGAATGCGGGCACGAGTTTGCTCACTTGAAGGAGCTTGACTCCCCCCCACAGCATCGTCTTTTCGCGATTGAGTATCGGTGCTCCCATTGTTACTCAAGCCGGCCTGGCCGTCAGTTCAAGAGCCCGGACTCGAATGACCACCTGAAGCTTAAACATGCCGAGGATCGTCAAGAAAGTTCAAGGGTTTCAAGTCTGATTCCCGAGGATTCAATTCCCAAGGGTGACGAAACGAATCGTCTGCATAGGTGGGGATATGGGCAATATCGAGAGCTGTTTAGCAGCCGACAGCAGCTTGGCCTTAGCATCCTGGCTGATATCATCGGGAAAATTGAAAGCCAGCGAATGAGGCATGCTCTGGCAACAGTTTTCAGCGATTTTTTGCGTTATCAGAATCTCCTCTGTCGCTACGACACCTATGCATTGAAATGCCAAGACATTTTCTCAGTACACGGTTATCCGGTCGGGCTTGTTGCGTGCGAGAATAATATTCCCGGAATTCCAGGAGTCGGATCTGGATCGTTCATTCATTTTGTGGAAAAATTCGCAAAGGCGAAGAAGTATGCGCAGGCGCCTTATGAGACGCTGAAGAATCGCGGAGCCAAGAAAATTGTGCCGACGCGAGGGGAGTCCATCGAGGCGACGCTGGTATCAGAGGAACCACATCCTGCTGACAGGTCCGCTTGGCTAAATTGCTCTCCCTCTCAAGTTCTAGAGTTGCAGGAGGGAAGTCTGGACGCTGTTTTCACAGACCCACCGTACTTCGACAATGTTCAGTATGCAGAGCTGATGGACTTCTGCTTTATCTGGTTGCGCAAAATCCTTGCTGAGGATGTTGAGTCTTTTCGTCGCGAATCAACGCGGACGGAATTTGAGCTGACTGGTAACCGCACTATGGGGCGTGGGCTCGATAATTTCACTAGTGGACTGAGTGAGGTATTCGTCCAGATGTCCAGGGCAATGAAGCGGGATGCCCCATTCGCTTTCACCTATCATCACAACGACGCTTCGGCGTATGTGCCACTGGTTGTTGCGATGTTGGATGCCGGATTCACATGCACAGCGGTCCTGCCCGCGCCGGCAGAGATGGCCGCCTCTCTGCACATCGCAGGAACCAACTCCTCAATTCTCGACTCAATCTTTGTGTGCAGGAAGAGAGAGTTTGTGGCTTCCGTCTTGTCCGTTCCGATTCCTCAGAAATCCGTTTCAGATGCAGTGGGTCGAGACGTTGCAAGCATGAAGGAGGTCGGGTATGAATGTACGGCTGGCGACGTTGCCTGCTTGCGAGCTGGGCACGTGGCTGGAGAAGCCGTCCGTGTACTCGCAACGGCGGAGTGGAATTCTAGTGCATCCGTGGATGAGCGAATGAACTTGGTGCGGGCGACTGTTGATCTTATCCTGAGCGGAAATTTGGGGGTTCAGTGAACACTGTGCGGCCTTACCAACTCGAACAGCTCCCTACGGGAGTGGCTCTTGAAGAACTAGTCGCGGTCACATTCGGCGATCTAACTAGCCAATTTATGAACATGCCCAGAGGAACTTCCTTCGTAGAGTATGAAGAGTTTCGTTCAGGGTATGAGGCGCTTCGAATGTCCACCCGCGGATTTGTGACCTTTGATGTTGATTCTTGCTGGCGTGCAATAGTCGAGGATTCGCGCGCTTTTCTGGCCCTTCGCGCGATCTTGGGAGTTACTCCACCGGAATGGAGTGACCTTACCCGAGAGTGGACCGATGAAAGAATCCCTATTGGGGTGGCCCGTCGTTTCGATGGTGCCGCTAAGAAGGATCCTAGTTATTTTGCGGGTTGTTCGCGACTTGTCACGAAACGCGTTCAAGCAATGCTTGAAGCTGCCTGTACTGTACTTCAACGTGGGGTTGAAGAGGTACCTGACGGCGCCATTAATCGCCTCGACAAAATTGATACTCGGGAAGGTATTCCTAGTATCTCTTACAGTGCTGAGAATCACGTCCCATACGCGGTGTTGCTCTATGAGCGATACCTTGGACGTCCCTTCGCTGGCCACCGTGATGCCGTCTCGGAGAGTGTCGGAGACGTCATGGAAAGCGCAATCGAGTCTCTCCTGACAGGCCATCGGATTCCCTTCAGGAAGACGAAGCGCGCGGAACGCGTTCGAGGGTTTGACCAGGCACCTGATTTTATCATCCCCGATGAGTTCTCTCCTCGAATTGTTATTGAGGCCAAAATTACTGGGGACGATGGAACCGCCCGAGACAAGGTATCCAGGATTCTGCGTCTGGGGCAAATGAGAGATGGCGCAATTCGAGAAGGGAAAGAGCCTTGGCAGCTGATCGCATGCATTGATGGCCGAGGTTTTGGGGTTCGTAAACAAGATATGAGGGATCTCCTTGCGGTAACGTGTGGGAAGGTTTTTACCCTCAATACGCTGGAGGGGCTCGTTCCGTTTACGGACTTGTCTAACTTCGTTCCGCCGGCCCCGTGAGCAAGAACCGTTACCTGCGGCTCGCCAATTTGCTGAGTGTCAGCTGACTGGAAGGTCAGGTTCTCGTGGACTCACTGAAGCATTTTTCAACCTGCCGACGGGATTTGGCAGTTCGGCTGACAATGTAGTGAAGCCCCTGGTAAATGGGTTTTCGACCAAGAGAACCATCTCCACCAGAGGCTTCGCATGCTTGTCCACCCGTCCGGCGTCGACGTGCCCAGCCCCACCCTTCGCTTCCTGACTCAGCAGTTGCGGCCGCATCGCCGCAGACCGGCCCCTCCACGCTGGGAAACACAAGAAGCACGGGAGAGGTGCAGGTCTTTCGCCGATCCCTTCGGGCGGCTGCTGTGGGCCTCACCGGCCGGCTTCCCCGTCCGCCTACACCGTGAACCTCCGGTCCACCACCCGCCACGCCACTTCCAGCAGTACCCCGCCCACGGCCGCGATCGTCACCGCCGTCCACGGCATCGTCGTGCCCACCAGCTTCAGCGCGAAGAAGTCCTGGAGCGTCGGGACGACCAGGACCACCAGGAAGCAGAAGGCCATCGCCACCACCAGGCCCACGCGCCACCAGGTGTACGGGCGGGCGATGATCGCCAGTACCCACATCGAGATCAGGAACAGCGTCAGCGTCGCCGCGCTCGTCTCGGCGGACAGGGAGCCCGGGCCGCTGTAGTGCGCGCGGGCCAGGAGGTAGGTCGTGAACGTCGTGGCGGCGGCGATGACGCCGCTGGGGATCGAGTAACGCATCACCCTGCGGACGAAATTGGGCTTGGCGCGCTCCTTGTTGGGTGCCAGGGCCAGGAAGAACGCCGGGACGCCGATCGTCAGTGTGGAGATCAGCGTCAGATGCCGGGGCAGGAACGGGTACTCCACCTGCGTGCACACCACCAGGATGGCCAGCAGCACCGAGTAGACCGTCTTCGTCAGGAACAGTGTCGCGACGCGTGTGATGTTGCCGATGACGCGGCGGCCCTCGGCCACCACCGAAGGCAGCGTGGCGAAGCTGTTGTTGAGGAGCACGATCTGGGCGACCGCCCGCGTCGCCTCCGACCCCGACCCCATCGCGACGCCGATGTCGGCGTCCTTCAGCGCGAGGACGTCGTTCACCCCGTCGCCGGTCATCGCGACCGTGTGGCCGTGCGACTGCAACGCGCCCACCATCTCCCGCTTCTGCTGCGGGCTGACCCGGCCGAAGACTGCGGCCGAGTCGAGCGCCCGCGCCATCTCGTCGCGGTCGTCCGGGAGTTGGCGCGCGTCCACCGTGCGCTCCGCGCCCGGCAGCCCGAGCTTCGCGGCCACCGCGCCGACCGAGACCGCGTTGTCGCCGGAGATCACCTTCGCCGCCACGTCCTGGTCGGCGAAGTACGTGAGGGTCTCGGCGGCGTCGGGGCGCAGCCGCTGTTCCAGTACGACGAGGGCCGTCGGGACCGCGCCGGCCGTCACGTCGGGGGCGTCGAGCGTGACGGCGCCGTCGACGCGGGTCAGCAGGAGCACCCGCAGGCCCTGCTCGTTGAGGGTGTCGATCCCGTCGAGGGTGGGATCACCGGCGGGCAGCAGGATGTCGGGCGCGCCGAGCAGCCAGCTCGTGGGTCCGCCCTCCCGCTCGAACGTCGCGCCGCTGTACTTGCGGGCCGACGAGAACGGCAGCGCCGCCGTGGCGCGCCACCCCGAGTCGTCCGGATACGCGTCGATGATCGCCTGGAGGCTGGCGTTGGGCCGGGGATCGGACGCGCCGAGGGCGCCGAGCACCGTGCGTACGTACGCCTCGTCCGCGCCGCCCAGCGGCCGGAGTTCGGTGATGTCCATGCCGCCCTCGGTGAGCGTGCCCGTCTTGTCGAGGCAGACGACGTCGACGCGGGCCAGCCCCTCGATCGCCGGCAACTCCTGGACGAGGCACTGCTTGCGGCCGAGCCGGATGACGCCGATCGCGAAGGCGACCGAGGTCAGCAGGACCAGGCCCTCCGGGATCATCGGGACGATGCCGCCGATGGTCCGGGCGATGGAGCCCTTGACGTTGGTGTCCTTGACGACGAGCTGACTGATGATCAGGCCAATCGCCGTCGGGACCATCATCCAGGTCACGTACTTGAGGATCGTGCTGATGCCGGTGCGCAGTTCGGACTGGACGAGGGTGAACCGCGAGGCCTCCTCGGCGAGTTGGGCCGCGTACGCCTCCCGCCCCACCTTCGTCGCCCGGAACGCGCCGCCGCCCGCGACCACGAAGCTGCCCGACATCACCGTGTCGCCGGGGCGCTTGAGTACCGGGTCGGCCTCACCGGTGAGCAGCGACTCGTCGACCTCCAGATTGTCGGCCTCGACGATCTCGCCGTCCACGACGACCTTGTCGCCGGGGCCGAGTTCGACGATGTCGCCGAGGACGATCTCGGAGGTGGAGATCCCGGCCGCGACACCGTCCCGCCGTACGACCGGCTTGGCCTCGCCGATGACGGCCAGACCGTCGAGCGTCCGCTTGGCGCGCAGCTCCTGGATGATGCCGATGCCGGTGTTCGCGATGATGACGAACCCGAAGAGGCTGTCCTGGATCGGCGCGACGAACAGCACGATCGCCCAGAGCACACCGATGAGCGCGTTGAACCGGGTGAAGACGTTGGCGCGGACGATCTCGACGGTGGAGCGGCTGCTGCGGACGGGAACGTCGTTGACCTCGCCCCGCGCGACCCGCTCGGCGACCTGCGCGGCACTCAGCCCGGTGACGTGGGCGGCCGACGCGGGCAGCTCCATCGGGTGGACGGGGTCGAGTTCCGCGCCCGCGTCGATGGAGGGGCCGCGTGGCTCGCCGCCGGTGTCGATCTTCGCCCGCTGAGTCATGGGGTCGACGTTACGGCCGTACCGGGGCGTTCACCCGCCGAGGAGCCCGAAGATCCGACCGAGGGACGAGAGGCGTGGGCACAAGTCGTCCCACGGCACTACGGCGTGGGGTCCTCGGGGGGGCCAGCGCCCGCGGCCGGTTCCGCGGCCGGTTCCGTGGCCGCGCGCTTGATCGCGGCCTCGCGCCTGCGGACGTACCAGATGCCGATCAGCCCGAGCCCGGCACCGGCCAGACAGGTCCACACCCACCACAGGTGCCCGTGGTCGTCGAACCAGCCGTAGAAGGGGAGCTGCACGAGGAAGAGGACGAACCAGATGACGGTGCCGCCGACGATGGTCGGGACGACCGGCCCCTCCAGGGGCTCGGGTGCCTCATGCGTCGGGGTCCATTTGGCCATGGCGTCAGTCTATGCGGCGGTCCGTCGAGTAGCGGTGGGGCGGGAACGTAGGGCTCGGGTACGGCTCCGGGTACGGCTCCACGCAGGGCTCTACGCGCGGAGATAGCGATCACCGGCCCATCTGTTCATACTGAAACGGTTTTACGAATGGCCCATTCCGCATGGCCGATTCCATTCGTTCGAACGCCCACCGATCACGACGCCTTGACGACTGACGACTGAGGTTGCGCATGCCCGTGCAGGACAAGGTCCCCGCCCCGGTCGCCATCGACCGCTTCTTCAAGATCTCGGAGCGCGGTTCCACCGTCGCCCGCGAGGTGCGCGGAGGCTTCGCCACCTTCTTCGCGATGGCCTACATCATCGTGCTGAACCCGATCATCCTCGGCAGCGCGAAGGACATGCACGACAACTACCTCAACAGCGGCCAGCTGGTCACCGCCACCGTGCTGACCGCGGCCTTCTCCACCCTCCTGATGGGCGTCATCGGCAATGTGCCGATCGCGCTCGCCGCCGGGCTCGGCGTCAACTCGATCGTCGCGCTCCAGCTCGCCCCGCGGATGAGCTGGCCCGACGCGATGGGCATGGTCGTCCTGGCCGGTTTCCTGGTGATGCTGCTGGTCGCGACCGGGCTGCGGGAACGGGTGATGAACGCCGTACCGACCAGCCTGCGCAAGGGCATCGCCATCGGTATCGGCCTCTTCATCATGCTGATCGGCCTGGTCGACTCCGGCTTCGTGTCCCGTGTCCCGGACAAGCGCGAGACCACCGTGCCGCTCCAGCTCGGCCTGGACGGCCACCTCAACGGCTGGCCCGTACTGGTCTTCGTGCTCGGCGCGCTGCTGACGATGGCGCTGATCGTGCGGAAGGTGTCCGGCGCGATCCTGATCTCGATCGTGACGATGACGCTCGTCGCGCTCGTCGTCGAGGCGGTCGCCAACGTGCCGAGCTGGGGTCTGACCACCCCGAAGTGGCCGGGCAGCCCCGTGGACACGCCGGACTTCGGGCTGGTCGGCGAGCTGAGTCTCTTCGGCGGCTTCGAGAAGGTCGGCATCCTCACCGGGTGCCTCTTCGTCTTCACCGTGCTGCTGTCCACGTTCTTCGACGCGATGGGCACGATCCTCGGCGTCGGCGACGAGGCGAAGCTGATGGACGAGAAGGGCCGGCTGCCCGGTATCAACCGGGTGCTGTTCGTGGACGGCATCGCCGTCGCGGCCGGCGGCGCGACCTCGTCCTCCGCCAGCACCTGCTTCGTGGAGTCCACGGCGGGTGTCGGCGAAGGGGCGAGGACCGGACTGGCGTCCGTCGTGACGGGCACGCTCTTCTCGCTGGCGCTGTTCCTCACGCCGATCGCGACGATGGTCCCGTCCCAGGCGGCGACGCCCGCGCTGCTGGCGGTCGGCTTCCTGATCCTCGCCGGGTCGGTCAAGGACATCGACTGGAGCGACTTCACCGTCGCCGTACCCGCGTTCCTGGCGATGGTGATGATGCCGTTCACGTACTCGATCACCAACGGCATCGGCATCGGCTTCATCTCCTTCAGCCTGCTGCGGCTGGCGGCGGGGCGGGGCCGCGAGGTGCCGGTGGCGATGTACGCCGTGTCGGCCGTGTTCGTCTTCTACTACGCGATGCCGGCGCTGGGTCTGACCTGACCCTGATCTGATCTCACCTGACCTGACCTGATCAGACCCGATCCGCCCGCGTCGCATGGGGTGTTACGCGGCGCCGTAGAACCTCTCCGTCTCGTCGACGGACGCCTTGAAGCGTTCGTCGAAATCGTCGCGCATGAGCGTCCCGACCACGTAGTCCTGGACGCTCATGCCGCGTCTGGCGGCATGCTGCCGAAGCCGGTCGAGCAGCTCACCGTCTATCCGCAGGCTGAGCACTGTCGATCCCATGCCGACCAGGGTCGGGGGCGGACGCGGGCCCGTGGGCTACTTTCCGCTGTTGTCTCACTCGTTCGAGTGAGCTGCATGTGCTCGATGTGTGGGATCTGTGCGACCTGGCGGGGGGAGGCGTCATCCATTTTCCTTAGCTTAGGTAATGAGTTACGCTAAGCACCATGCCTGACCTATCCCACGGCGACGACGCGATCGCCGTGAACGCACTCCGCTCGGCCGTCATGCGACTGGGGCGGCGACTCAAGCACCAGCGCGTCGACGAGTCCCTGAGCCCGACCGAGATGTCGGTGCTCGGCACCCTCGCCCGCTGCGGCTCGGCCACCCCCGGCGAGCTGGCCCGCAAGGAGCACGTACAGCCGCCGTCGATGACGCGCATCGTGGCCCTGCTCGAAGCCAAGGGACTGGTCCGGCTCGATCCGCACCCCGACGACCGCCGGCAGAAGGTGGTCACGTCGACCGAGCGCGCCGAGGCCATGCTCGAAGAGAGCCGACGCAAGCGGAACGCGTGGCTGACCGCCGTGGCGGAGGGGCTGGACGAGGACGAGTGGTCCAAGCTCCGCGCCGCCGCGCCGGTGCTGGAGAAACTCGCGCACCTGTAGCCATCCGTAGCCGCCAGTAGCCCTGCCCTTTCCACCCGCACACCCCTGGAAGCAACCACGCATCCGCACCAGCACGCCGTCCACGCCGAGGAGGCGAACCCACTTTGAGTACGGGATCCGGAGCAGACTCCGCCCCCGCACCGCACACCCCCGACCCCGTTGAACGGACCGCACAGCCCCCCGAGCCCCGCGCGAGCATGTTCAGTTCGCTGAAGATCCGTAACTACCGGCTCTTCGCCACCGGACAGGTCGTGTCGAACACCGGCACCTGGATGCAGCGCATCGCCCAGGACTGGCTGGTGCTCACCCTCACCGGATCATCCACGGCCGTCGGTATCACCACGGCCCTCCAATTCCTGCCGATGCTGCTCTTCGGCCTGTACGGCGGTGTCATAGCCGACCGGTGCAACAAGCGCACCCTGCTGCTCGGCACCCAGGCCGCCATGGGACTCACCGGCCTCGCACTCGCCGTCCTCACCCTCAGTGGCCAGGTCCAGGTGTGGCATGTGTACGCCACGGCCTTCGTGCTCGGCCTCGTCACGGTGGTCGACAACCCGGCCCGCCAGTCGTTCGTGCACGAGATGGTCGGCCCGGACCAGCTGCGCAACGCCGTCAGCCTGAACTCGGCCAACTTCCAGTCCGCCCGCCTCGTCGGCCCGGCCGTCGCCGGTGTGCTGATCACCGCCGTCGGCAGCGGCTACGCCTTCCTGCTCAACGGACTGTCGTTCATCGCCCCGATCGCGGCCCTGCTGCTGATGCGCAACTCCGAGCTGCTGAAGGTCGAACGCACCCAGCGTGGCAAGGGCCAACTGCGGGAAGGGCTGCGTTACGTCGCCGGAAGACCCGAGCTGATCTGGCCGATCGTGCTCGTCGGATTCATCGGCACCTTCGGCTTCAACTTCCCGATCGTGCTCTCCGCCTTCGCGGACGACGTCTACCACGCCGACGCCGGTACGTACGGCCTGCTCAACACCCTGATGGCGGTCGGCTCCCTGATCGGCGCCCTGCTCGCCGCCCGCCGGGGCAGCTCCCGGATGCGGCTGCTGGTGGCGGCGGCGATCCTCTTCGGTGTGCTGGAGATCGTGACCGCGTTCGCGCCGACGTTCTGGCTCTTCGCGGCGCTGCTCGTGCCGGTCGGCATGTTCGGCCTGACGGTCAACGTCACCGCCAACTCCAGCATCCAGATGACCACGGACCCGGCCATGCGCGGCCGGGTGATGGCCCTGTTCATGATGGTCTTCACGGGCGGTACGCCACTGGGCGCCCCGCTCATCGGCTGGGTCACCGACACGTACGGCGCCAGGGTCGGCTTCGCCTCGGGCGGCGTGGTCGCCACACTGGCGGCGGTGGGCGTGGGCGTGATGCTCGCCCGGGTGGGCGGCCTGCGCGTCAAGATCGACCTGCGCCGGGGGCACCCGCACGTGACGTTCGTACAGCGGGAGCGGGAGCGGGAGCTGGCGACGGCGACGGCTGCGTGAAGGGGCGCCCGCTCGCCCGGACGGCCAGGGGGAGCGGGCGCGGTTGGGTCAGCCGCGCGGGAACTCGTCGGTCTTGAGAGTCAGTCCGACCACGGTGTCCTTGAGCTTGATCTCCTCACCGAAGTCGACGGTCCGATCGACGGTGTACTCGTCGTTCTTCGGTTCGGTGAAGACGCGGCAGCGGCCGACGTACGGATCGACGACGAGATAGACGGGAACGCCGGCGGTCGCGTAGGCGGCTTTCTTCGGGCCGTAGTCGTTGAGGGCGGTGGATTTGGAGATCACCTCGGCCACCAACTCGATGTCCTCGTAGTCCCAGAGGCCCTTCGCGTTCTTGACGGCCTCGCCGGACAGCGCGACGACATCGCAGGCGAAGCCGTTGAGATGCCCGGGAAAGTCGAAGCGGACATCGGACTTGACCCGGCTGCGCGCATACCCGGAAGCGCGTAGCTGCTCGACCAGATCCAGGATGATTTCCCAATGGGTGTCCCGTTGTGGCGACATGAAGACGTTCCCCCCGACGATCTCGGCCTTGTATCCCTCGGGGACGGGCAACTGCTCAAGCCACTCGAACATCCTGTCCAGAGTCAGCTTGTCTTTTCTGTCGCTCTCGTCGGCCATGGCGATCCTGTCGGTCTCTACGACGGTCATCGTGGCGCTCCTCCCCGCTGCCGTACGAACTTCGGCAGCCGCGCAGTACAACGATAACCACGGTGACCTGGTCACGCCGGGCTGCCAGACTGACCGCCATGCGTCTCTTCGCCGCCGTACTGCCGCCCGCCCATGCCGTCGACGAACTCGCCGCCGCCGTCGACCAGCGGCTGCGCCGGCTACCCGGGGCGGACGGGATGCGGTGGACCGGGCAGGATGGGTGGCACTTCACGCTCGCCTTCATGGGCGAGGTCGACGACTGGCGGCTGCCCGAGCTGACCGAGCGGCTGGAGCGCGCGGCGCACCGTACGGAAGCGTTCTCGCTGCGGCTGCGCGGCGGCGGGCACTTCGGTGGGCGCGCGCTGTGGGCCGGCGCCGCCGGGGGCATCGCGCAGCTGCGGCGGCTCGCCGAACGCGCCGACGCCGCCGCGCGCCGGACCGGGCTGCCGATGGAGGAGCACCGCGCCTACCGGCCGCATCTCACGCTGGCCCGTACGCGGACCGATACCGACCTGGCCCCGTACGCCGCCGTGCTCGACGGCTTCGAGGGCACGCCGTGGGAGGTCGGGGAGGTGGTCCTCGTACGGAGCCGGCTGCCCGTGGCCGGGGTGCCGGGCGAGCAGCCTCGGTACGAGACGCTGGTGCGCTGCCCCACCGCGAGGCCCGCCGGCCACGGCCGATAACCTCGGACGTGTGGACCCCAAAACCCGGAACCGGATCATGGCCGCCGCGCTGGTGCTGATGTTCGTGATCGTCGCTGTGGCGGCGGCGTTCGGTTAGCAGACGGGAGAGCGCGGCCCGAGAGCCGCGCCCCCTGTGCCTGGCGACTACCTGGCGACTACCTGGCGACTACCTGGCGACTACCAGGCGAACGCCTCCGGCGAAGGCCCCGGGCCCGGGAAGATCTCCTCCAGCGACGCCAGCACCTCGTCCGACAGCTCCTGCTCGACCCCGCGCAGCGCGGACTCCAGCTGCTCGGCGGTACGCGGGCCGACGATCGGGCCCGTCACGCCGGGCCGCGTCAGCAGCCAGGCCAGAGCGGCCTCGCCCGGCTCGATGCCGTGCTTGGCGAGCAGGTCCTCGTACGCCTGCACCTGCTCACGGATCTTCGTGTCCTTGAGCCGGTCGCCCGAACGCTTGCCGGTGGCGCCCTCGCGCTCCTTGCGGATCGCGCCGCCGAGGAGCCCGCCATGGAGCGGCGACCAGGGGATGACCCCGAGGCCGTACTCCCGCGCGGCCGGGATGACCTCCATCTCGGCGCGGCGCTCGGCGAGGTTGTACAGGCACTGCTCGCTGACCAGGCCGTACGAGCCGAGCCGGTGCGCCGTCTCGTTGGTCTGGGCGATCTTCCAGCCGGGGAAGTTGGACGAACCGGCGTAGAGGATCTTGCCCTGCTGGATCAGGGTGTCGATCGCCTGCCAGATCTCCTCGACCGGGGTGTCTCGGTCGATGTGGTGGAACTGGTACAGGTCGATGTGGTCGGTCTGGAGCCGCTTGAGGCTGGCGTCGACCGCGCGGCGGATGTTGAGGGCGGACAGCTTGTCGTGGTTGGGCCACGCGTCGCCGTCGGCGGCCATGTGCCCGTACACCTTGGTGGCGAGCACGACCTTGTCGCGGCGGCCGCCGCCCTGGGCGAACCAGGTGCCGAGGATTTCCTCCGTACGGCCCTTGTTCTCGCCCCAGCCGTAGACGTTGGCGGTGTCGAAGAAGTTGATGCCGGCGCCGAGCGCGTCGTCCATGATGGCGTGGCTGTCGGCCTCGTTGGTGTGGGGGCCGAAGTTCATGGTGCCGAGGACGAGTCGGCTGACTTTGAGTCCGGTGCGTCCGAGCTGCGTGTACTTCATGACTCCACAGCCAACGCCTTCGAGCGCGCTCGAAGCAAGGGCTCAATGGGTGCGCCGGGCGTCCGTGCCGGGGTCACCCGGTCCGCCCGGCGCCGCGAACGCGTCGAGCGCGGCCAGTACCTCGCGGCGCATCGTCGCGCTGCCCTTGTGGCCGGCGTCCTCCACGACGACCAGTCGGGCGCCGGGCCAGGCGGCGGCCAGGTCCCAGGCGGTGCCGAGTGGGCCGGACAGGTCGTACCTGCCGTGGATCAGCACCCCCGGAATCCCCGCCAGCCGTCCCGCGTCGCGCAGCAGCGCGCCCTCCTCCAGCCAGGCGCCGTGCGAGAAGTAGTGCGCGCAGATCCGCACGAATGCCTGGCGGCCGGCGGCGGGCCGACCGCTGTACGGGTCGGGGGAGCCGTGCGGTTCCCCCGAGAGCACCGCGTCCTCCCAGGCGCACCAGTCGGCGGTGGCCCTGTCCCGTACGGCGGGGTCCGGGCTCTCGGTGAGGCGCGCGTAAGCGGCGAGGAGGACGGGGGTGTCGTCCGGGTTGCCCGCGCTCGGCGCGTTCGCCGCGCCGGCCCGGAAGCGTGCCCACGCCTCGGGGAAGATCTGGCCGGCGCCCCGGTAGAGCCAGTCGATCTCGGAGCGGCGGGTGGTGGTGACACTGGGGATGACGATCTCCGAGACGTGCTCGGGGTGCCGCTCGGCGTACGCGAGGATCAGCGTCGAGCCCCAGGAGCCGCCGAACAGCAGCCACTTGTCGATACCGAGGTGCGTGCGCAACCGCTCCATGTCGGCGAGGAGATGGCCGGTGGTGTTGTGCCGCAGGTCGGCGGCGGGGTGGCTCGCGTGCGGGGTGCTGCGTCCGCAGTTGCGCTGGTCGAAGAGGACGACGCGGTAGCGGGCGGGGTCGAAGTACCGCCGTACGCGAGGATCGCACCCGGAGCCGGGGCCGCCGTGCACGACGAGCGCGGGCTTGCCGTCCGGATTGCCGCAGACCTCCCAGTGGACGAGGTTGCCGTCGCCGACGTCGAGCGTGCCGTGGTCGTAGGGCTCGATCGGCGGATACCGCTCATCGGGTTCGCGGTCCACGAGGTGCTCTCCTTCGGGGGTGGGGTGCTTAGGCTTGAGGCGAGGACGAGTGGGGGAGGGGCGTGCGGCGATGTCTTCGGGTGGCGCGGACGACGAGGGCGGTGAGCCGCCCTGCATGCTGGAACTGGTCTGCGAGGAGTGCGGCCGGCTGAACGACGACCCCGAGTCGGTGTCCTGCGGCGGGTGCGGGCGGGCGCTCGGGCGGGCGCTCGGGCCGGAGTGACGGCTCACTGGCCGCCGAGCCAGTCGCCCGCGTCCAGACCGAACTCGTCCGGCGGGGTGACCGCCCGCAGGTCCGTCTCCAGGGCGCGCAGCCGGTCGGGGCCGAGGGTCGCCGCCCACCGGGCGCGCAGTTCGTCGAAGATCCGCGCCGAGCGGGCGAGCGCGTCCAGGCCGTGCGGGGTGAGGCGGATCAGTTTGCGGCGGGCGTCCGTGGGGTCCTCGGTGCGTTCCGCGTAGCCCAGGGTCTCCAGGCGGTCGGCCGTCTTGCCCGCGGCCTGCTTCGAGACGCCCAGGCGGCGGCCGACGGTGGCGGCGGTGGCGCCACCGGTGCCGATCGCCTGCATGGCGAAGCCGTGCGCGGGCCGGAGGTCCGGGTGGCCCTGGCGGGCCAGTTCCGCGTGCAACTGGTCGATCAGGGACCGGAATCCGGCGAAGAGGAGCAGCGGCAGCTCGTATCCGGGCGCGTCGCCCGGACGCTCGGAGTCCGCGCGCTCGGAGCCCGCGCGCTCAGCCACGGCCGCCCGGACCATTCGCGTTGCGGAAATCGACAACCTGGTTTACCTTTTTTTCGTCAACCACGTTGTCCATTCTAGGGAGGGCTCCCGTGCGAGCCAACGCCACCTTCGCCGATCACACCCCCGACACCGCACCCCCCGGCTCCCGCCGCGCCATGGAGGCCACCGCCGGCCATCTGGGGTTTCTGCCGTCCGCCATGGCGCGGCTCGCCGCCTCGCCCCAGTTGCTCGAAGGGTTCCAGAAGCTCACCGCCCTCTTCGACGACACGACGCTCGACCCGGTGGCGCGCGAGGTCGTAGTGATGACCGTCGTCACCCGCAACGAGTGCCACATCTGCGTGGCCATGCACAGCGGCAGGCTGCGGAAGCTGGGCGCCGACGCGGAGTTGATCGCCGCACTGACCGAGCAGCGCGCCTTGGTGGACCAACAGCTCGAAGCCGTACGGCAGTTCACCCTCGCCGTCCTCGCGACCGCCGGAGCGGTGGACGACGCCGAGCTCGACGCGTTCCTCGCGCACGGCTACACGGCACGCAACGCCCTCGAAGTCGTCCTGGGCATCGGCACGTACACCCTCTCCACCCTCGCCAACCGCCTCACCCGCGCACCGCTCGATCCCCAACTCGCCGCGATGTGACGGCATATGGCGCACCCAGCCGCCACGCCCGGTGCATCGCGTCGGCGAACGCCCCGGCGAGCAGATGCTCGCCCGAAGGACCCGGGTGGGTCCCGTCGTAGGTGTCGCGGTGGAGGTCGTACGACGCCGGGCGCGCGGCCGGCAGCAACGGGGAGGTCGGGCAGTCCAGTTCGGCGACCGCCTTGGCCAGCAGGTCGTTGAAGCGGTCGATCTCGGCGGCGAACGCCGGGTCGGTGTCCGCGCGGGTGTTGGGTATGACGGGCAGCAGAACGACCCGGACGCGCGGGTTGGCCGCCCGTGCCTCGGCCATGAACTCCCTTACATAGACGGCCGTTTGCTCGCTGTCCGTGTAGAAGCCGAGGTCTATCAGGCCCAGCGAGACGAGCAGCACGTCCGCGCGGTGCGCGGCGACCGCCCCGCGGATCACCGGCGCCATGTGCTGCCAGCCCTCGCCCCAGCCCGCGAGGTGCGGCCACGCCTTCGCGGGGAAGTCGGGGGCGCCGTACGCGTGCGACACCGGGGCGTCGGCGTGGGCGTCGTACAGACCGGTACGCGGGCCGACGATCGCGTACGGGCCGCCGTACGACGCGTTCAGGTGCTGCCACATCCGGTAGCGCCAGGTGAAGTCGCCGGCGCGGCCGATGGTCATCGAGTCGCCGACGAACATGAAACGCATCGGATCATCATCCCCGATCACCGGCGGACGACCGCGCCCGGCCCGTGAGGTGGCAGTCTTGGGCCATGGTCAAGGTCCTGCGTCCGTCTCCGCGTCTCGCCGGCGCCGCTGTCGCGGCGGCGCTGCTCGCCCTGTCCACCCTCTCCGCCCCGGTGGCGACGGCCGCGCCCGCCGCGCCTGCCGCGCCCGCCGCCGACCCCGACCGGAGCTTCCGGATCCTGGACCCGCGCATCACCGAGTCCAGCGGGCTCGCCGCCAGCCGCGCGCACCCCGGCGTCTACTGGACGCACAACGACCAGGACAAGCCCCTCATCTACGGCGTCGACTCCCGGACCGGCGAGACCGTCGCGACGATCACCATGCGCGGGGTCGGGGAGCCCCGTGACATGGAGGCGATCTCCGTCGGCGCCGACGGTGACATCTACGTCGGTGACATCGGTGACAACCTCAACGGCAGTTGGGACCACGTCTGGATCTACCGCTTCCCGGAGCCGAAACGGCTCGCGGACGCGACGGTCGACGCGACGCAGTACGACGTGAAGTACGCGGACGGCCCGCGCGACGCCGAGGCGCTGATGGTCCATCCCACCACCGGCCGCGTCTACATCGCCTCGAAGAACGAGGCCGGCGGCGGCCTCTACGAGGGACCGGCGAAGCTGACCACCGGTGCCACGAACACCTTCACGCGCGTCGGCGAGGTGCCGTGGGTGACCGACGGCGCGTTCTCGCCGGACGGCAAGGAACTGGTGCTGCGCTCGTACCTCAGCGCCCGTGGCTACGCGTGGAAGAACGGCCGCCCGGGCGCGGACCACCGGGTCCGGGCCCCGATCCAGGGCCAGGCCGAGTCGGTGACGTACACCCTGGACGGGTCGGCCCTGATGTTCGGCACGGAGGGGACGCGCAGCGAGGTCAACCGCGTCGACATCGAGGGCGGCGGCGGCTCGTCGTCGGGGGGCGGCAGCAGCGCGGGGGGTGACGTGGCCGGCGACGGCGGCGGCGGCGCCGGGGGTGACGGCGGGGGTGACGGCGGGGGTGACGGCGGGAACGTCACGATCGGCGCGGTGGTGCTGGTCGGCGCGGCCGTGCTGTTCTTCGGGTTCAAGCGCCGGCGGCGGAGCGACTAGGTCCTGTCCGGCGGATTTTCGGGGATCAGCCCGGGGCGTCTGGTGCGGCCGGACAGTACCCAAGGGCGGTGACCAGCGGGGTTCACCGGGTCCGGACCGGTTACGCGCCCGTGCGCTGTGCGACCAGCACCTCCAGGCCGTCGAGCAGCCGCTGGAGGCCGAACTCGAAGTGGTCGAAGTCGGAGCCGAACGCGTCTGCCGAGAGCGTGGCCATCACCGGATAGCGCCCGCTGGTCATCACCTTCGACAGGTACGGCTCCTGCGCCTCCCAGAACTCGTAGTCGCTGATGCCCGTCGCCTGCCGGACCTCGACGGCGTGCACCTGGGTGCGGGCGACCCCGGAGACGTAACCGCTGACCATGATGAGCACGGATACCAGTTCCTGGTCGGTCAGCCCCATGTCCTTGATCCCGCCCAGTAGCGTCTCCATGCCGCCGACGGCGCCCGGGCCGAGGACGGGCCTGGTCTGGTTGACGGAGAGCAGCCAGGGGTGGGCCTGGTAGAGGGCGAGTTCCTCGCGGGCCGCCGTCTCGACGGTCTTTCGCCAGCCGGGGGCGTCCGCCGGCTCCGGGCGGCCGACGTTGTCCCCCTGGACGCGGTCCAGCATCAGGTCCACCAGTTCGGCCCGGCCCGGGACATGGCGGTAGAGCGACATCGTTCCCGCGCCCAGCTCCGTGGAGAGTCTGCGCATCGAGACCGCCGCGAGCCCTTCGGCGTCCGCGATCTCGACGGCGGCCGTGACGATCCGGTCGAGCGTGAGCCCCGGTTTGGGGCCGCGGGTCGCACGCTCGCCGGTGCCCCAGAGGAGTTCCATGCTGCGGGACACATTGCCGCTGCCGCTGCTTTCCGTTGTCGCCATGGCCTCAGCCTAATCTCCTGGACATTAATTGGGTACCGTGTACGCTCCTTGGGTACACCGTACTCAGTTCTTTGGAGGGGCAGTGACCGAATACGCCGTACATGCCGAAGCGATCCGCAAGCGGTACGGGGACACGTACGCCCTCGACGGCTTCGACCTCGCCGTACGCACCGGGACCGTGCACGGACTCCTCGGCCCGAACGGCGCGGGCAAGACCACCGCCGTCCGTGCCCTCGCCACCCTGCTCACGCTCGACGGCGGGCGCGCGACGGTCGCCGGGGTCGACGTCCGCAGCGACCCGCGCACCGTCCGCGGCCTGATCGGGCTCACCGGGCAGTACGCGGCGGTGGACGAGATGCTCACCGGCCGGCAGAACCTGGAGATGTTCGGCCGCCTCTTCCACCTCGGCGGACGGCGGGCCGCCCTGCGCGCCGGGGAACTGCTGGAGCAGTTCGACCTGGTGGACGCGGCCGGCAAGGGCGTGAAGGGGTACAGCGGCGGCATGCGGCGCCGGCTCGACCTCGCCGCGTCGATGATCCTCGTCCCGCGGGTCCTCTTCCTCGACGAGCCGACCACCGGGCTCGACCCGCGCGGGCGCGGCGAGGTCTGGGACGCGGTGCGGGCGCTGGTGGCGGGCGGTACGACGGTGCTGCTCACCACGCAGTATCTGGACGAGGCCGACAAGCTCGCCTCGCACATCACGGTCATCGACCGGGGGCGGGCCATCGCCGACGACACCCCGGACGGGCTGAAGAACACCGTGGGCGGTGACCTGATCGAGGTCGTCGTGTACGAGGAACGTGAACTCCCGGCGGTGACCGAGGTGATCGCACGCGTCGCGGGATCGGCGCCCGGGACGGACACCGAGGCACGCCGGGTGCACGCGCCGGTCACCGACCGGGTGACCGCGCTGACCGAGGTCGCGCGGGAGTTGCGGGACCGGGGGATCGCGGTGGAGGACATCGGCCTGCGCAGGCCGAGCCTGGACGACGTGTTCCTGCGGCTGACGGGGCACCGTACGGAAGAGCCCCCGGCCGACGTGACGAAGAAGACGACGAAAGCGAAGTCGGAAACGAAGTCGGAAACGAAGACCGGGGTGGCGGCATGACCACGAACGTCAGTCTCGCACCGCAGGGCACGCGCGGCCGGACCTACTGGGCGGCGGTCGACTGCTGGAATCTCGTACGCCGCAGCCTGACCCACTACCAGCGCCAACCCACCTTCATCCTCTGGACGTTGGGCTTTCCACTGGTCTCCGTGCTGCTCTACGGCTATGTCTTCGGCAGCGCCATGAAGGTGCCGGGCGGCGGTGACTACCGGGAGTTCCTGATGCCGGGCATGTTCACCATGACGATGGCCTTCGGCTTCATGAACACGGCGACCGCTTTCGTCACCGACTCCAGCAAGGGCGTGCACGACCGCTTCCGGTCGATGCCGATGGCGCCGTCCGCGGTGGTCACCGGGCGGGGCGTCGTGGACCTGATCACAGCGGGCGCGGAACTGGCGATCCTCGCGCTCACGGCCCTGGCGATCGGCTGGCGCGCGGACGGCGGCCTGCTCGCGTCCCTGGCGGGCTTCGGCCTGCTCCTGCTGCTGCGCTTCTCGCTGATCTGGATGGGAGTCTGGCTCGGCCTGGTGGTCCCCGGTCCCGAACAGGCGGGCAGTCTCTTCGCCGTCGCCTTCCCGGTGACGATGATCTCCAGCGTCTTCGTGGCCCCGTCCCTGATGCCGGACTGGCTGGGCGTGGTCGCGGCGTGGAACCCGGTGTCCGCGACGGTGACGGCGATCCGCGAACTGTTCGGCAACCCGGTGGCGAGCGGCGGCAGTTGGCCGGAAGAACACGCGCTGCTGCTGTCGGTGGCCTGGCCGGTGGCGATCACGCTGGTGTTCGTACCACTGGCGGTACGGAGGTTCCAGCGGCTGAGCCGGTGAACGTCAGGTGGCTTTCCTGGGCTCCCCGGCCTTGAGCAGGGCGGAGACGTCGAGCTTCACCTCGGCGCCGATGGAGTCGGGGAGGAGGATCTGCTCGCCGGGCGCGTGGATGCGGTGACTGGTGTAGTCGCCGGCGACGGGTTCGGTCAGAACGTGCAGCCGATTGTGTTTACGGTCCACGATCACGTAGATCGGGATTCTGGCCTCGGCGTAAGCGGTGACCTTGTTCCGCAGGTCCTGCTGGTAGTTGCTGGAGGTGACTTCGAGGACCAGACGAAAGACGACGGGGTCGTAGCAGTTGAACTGGATCAGGTGCTCTTCGAAGTCGGCGTCGACGACGGCCAGGTCCGGGATGGCGAAGTCCTCCGGGCCGCCCGGCAGCCACAGACCCACGTTCTGTAGGACTCTCGATTCCTGACCGTGCACGCCAACGGCCAGGAAGGGGATCATGACGTCGGTGAGCACCGACGCGTGGTTGCCGTCCGGGGGCGGGGTCACGGCGATGACGCCTCCGATGATCTCGACGCGGTAGCCGGGAAGCTGCTCCATGAGGTGGTCGGCGGCTTCGAGCTGGCTTTCCGGTGGGCTGTCACAGGGGTGCTCGGCTGCTGCGGCAGACATGCGGGCCTCCTGATGGCTGGTGTCGAGACCATCATCGTATGCCGGGACAGCCCGGTACGTCGTGAGCGTGATCCTTCACGCGTAGGAGTGATGACGCCGCCGGTCGATCCCGTGAGACACGTACGCCCCGGCCCGGTCGGTGCCGACCAGGCCGGGGCGTACGACGGGTTACGCGTGCGTCGATGCGTGCGTCAACGCGTGCGTCAACGCGTCCGTCAGAGCTTGTCGATCACGTAGTCGACGCACGCCGTCAGCGCCTCGACGTCCGCCGGGTCGATCGCCGGGAACATCGCCACCCGCAGCTGGTTGCGGCCCAGCTTGCGGTACGGCTCCGTGTCCACGATGCCGTTGGCACGCAGCACCTTGGCGACCGCCGCCGCGTCGACCTCGTCCGAGAAGTCGATCGTGCCGATGACCTGCGAGCGGTGCGCAGGGTCGAGCACGAACGGGGTCGCGAACTTGGACGACTCCGCCCAGCCGTACAGCGTGCGCGCCGACGTGGCCGTGCGGGCGGTCGACCAGTCGAGGCCGCCCTGGGTGTTCAGCCAGGTCAGCTGCTCGTTCAGCAGGAAGAGCGTGGCGAGCGCCGGGGTGTTGTACGTCTGGTTCTTCAGCGAGTTGTCGATCGCGGTCGGCAGCGAGAAGAACTCCGGGATGTGCCGGCCCGAGGCGTGGACCCGCGCGGCGCGCTCCAGCGCGGCCGGCGAGAAGACCCCGATCCACAGGCCGCCGTCGGAGGCGAAGGACTTCTGCGGGGCGAAGTAGTAGATGTCGGTCTCGGCGATGTCGACCGGCAGGCCGCCCGCGCCGGACGTGGCGTCGACCACGACGAGCGCGCCCTCGTCGGCGCCCGCGACGCGCTTGACCGGCGCGGCGACACCCGTGGAGGTCTCGTTGTGCGTGAGCGCGTAGACGTCCACGCCCGCCTCGGCCGCCGGGTCCGGGTGGGTGCCCGGCTGGGAGGAGATGACGCTCGGCTCGGCCAGCCACGGGGCGAGCTTCGCCGCCTTCGCGAACTTCGACGAGAACTCGCCGAACGTCAGATGCTGCGACTTGTTCTCGATCACACCGTGCGTCGCGATGTCCCAGAAGGCGGTGGAGCCGCCGTTGCCCAGGATCACCTCGTAGCCCTCGGGGAGCTGGAACAGCTCACGCACACCGTCGCGCACCGCGCCGACCAGGTTCTTCACCGGGGCCTGGCGGTGGGACGTGCCGAGGAGAGAGGTACCGGTGGCGGCCAGGGCGTCGACCGCCTCCGTACGCACCTTGGAGGGGCCAGCGCCGAAACGACCGTCGGCGGGCTTGATGTCAGCGGGAATCTGAATATCGGCCACGGGCGGCAGCCTAGACGTTTTCCGCCGGCCGTCAGGGGAGCGGTTCACGTCGTGAGATGTGGTGGGGAGGCGGTGGGAGGTGGTGGGACACGGCCGGCGGGGCATCCTGGGGGAATGGCTGAGTACAAGGAGCGGCAGGGCGGGGCTCCCGCGAAGGCGTCGTCGGCGACCGGCGCGTCGGTGACCGGTGAGTCGGCGACCGGCGCGCTGGCGAGAGACCTGGCCGGCGCCGTCCGAGGTGACGTCGACTTCGGCGCCGCCGCCCGCGCCCTGGTCACCATGGACGCCTCCAACTACCGGCGCGTCCCGGTGGGCGTCGTCGCGCCCCGCGACGCGGCCGACGTCGCCGCGGCCCTCGACGTCTGCCGTACGCACGGCGTACCCGTCGTGCCACGCGGCGGCGGCACCTCCATCGCCGGGAACGCCACCGGCGTCGGCGTCGTCCTCGATCTCACCCGATATTTTCGCTCGATCGTGTCGGTCGACCCCGAGGCGCGTACCGCCGTCGTGCAGCCCGGCGTCGTCCTCGACCGGCTGCGCGACACCGTCAAACCGCACGGTCTGACCTTCGGGCCCGACCCCTCCACACACAGCCGCTGCACCCTCGGCGGCATGATCGGCAACAACTCGTGCGGGTCGCACTCGGTCGCGTGGGGGACGACCGCCGACAACGTCCACGAGCTGTCGGTCACGACGTACGGGGGCGCCTCTCGGCGCCTCGGCAAGGGGTGGGACGGCGCCCCCGCCGGTCTGCGCCCCCTCGTCGAGGGCAACCTCGCCCTCCTGCGCACCGGTTACCCCACGGGCCTCCCGCGCCGCATCTCCGGTTACGCGATCGACGCGCTGCTCCCCGAGAACGGCACCGACCTCGCCCGCGCGTTCTGCGGCAGCGAGGGCACGCTGGGCGTGGTCACGGAAGCCGTCGTACGGCTGGTGGACTCGCCGCCCGCGCGGGTGCTCGCGGTCCTCGGCTACCCGGACGAGAGCGCGGCGGCCGAGGCGGCGGCCGGGCTGCTGCCGTACCACCCGCTGACCGTCGAGGGCATGGCCGACGACCTCGTCCCCGGCCCGCACGAACTGCCGCGCGGCGGCGCCTGGCTCTTCGTGGAGACCGGCGGCGCCACCGTCGCCGAGGCGCGTGCGCACGCCGAGCGGATCCTGCGGGCCGCCGACGCCCTGGACGGTACGGTCGTGGCCGACCCGGCCGGGATCCGCGCGCTGTGGCGGGTGCGGGAGGAGGCGTCGGGCACCGCGACCCGCAACGCGGACGGCGGCGAGGCGTGGCCGGGCTGGGAGGACTGCGCCGTACCGCCCGCCCGACTGGGGGCGTATCTGCGGGACTTCCGCGCGCTGCTCGCCCAGCACGGGCTACGGGGCACGCCGTACGGGCACTTCGGCGACGGCTGCATCCATGTCCGTATCGACTTCGACCTGTTGAGCACCGAAGGGGTGCGCGTCTTCCGGCGCTTCTCCGAGGACGTCGCGGCGCTCGTCGTCGCGCACGGCGGCTCGCTGTCCGGCGAGCACGGCGACGGGCTGGCGCGCTCGGAGCTGCTGCCGACGATGTACGGGGACGAACTGACCGGTCTCTTCGGGCAGTTCAAGGACGTGTGGGACCCGGCGGGCGGTATGAACCCCGGTTCGATCGCCCGGCCCGACCGGCTCGACGAGAACCTGCGCTTCGAGGTCCTGCCACGCGAGCGGATCGACGTCGCCTTCGCCTATCCGCACGACGGCGAGGCGGACGGGGTCGTCGGCGGGGACTTCTCGGCGGCCGTACGGCGCTGTGTCGGCGTCGCCAAATGCCGCGTGGAAGGGCCGAGTTCGGGCGCCGGGGTGATGTGCCCGTCGTTCCGCGCGACCGGCGACGAACAACACTCCACACGCGGGCGCGCCCGGCTGCTGCACGAGATGCTCGCCGGTGAGGTCGTGACGGACGGCTGGCGCTCGACCGAGGTCAAGGACGCGCTCGACCTCTGCCTGTCCTGCAAGGGCTGCCGCAGCGACTGCCCGGTGGGCGTCGACATGGCCACGTACAAGGCGGAATTCCTGTACCACCACTACGCGGGCCGGCGGCGGCCCGCCGCGCACTACGCGATGGGGCGGCTGCCTCGCTGGCTCCGGGCGGCGGCGCCGTTCGCGGGGTTGCTGAACGCGGCGGTACGGCTGCCGGGGGCCGCCGCGCTGGCCAAACGGATGGGCGGGATCGACCCCGAACGCTCGATCCCGCGCCTGGCGCCGCGGACGTTCACGCGGTGGATGCGGCGGGAGAGGCGGCGGCGGGGCACGGAGATCTTCGGCACGAGCCGGCTCGTGATCCTGTGGCCGGACACCTTCACCGAACACCTCTCCCCGTCCGTGGGGAAGGCGGCGGTGCGGGTCCTGGACGCGGCCGGTGTCGGCGCCGTCCTGCCGCCCGGCAAGGTCTGCTGCGGCCTGACGTACGTCTCCACCGGCCAGCTCGACCAGGCGCGCGCCGTCATGCGCCGCACCCTGGACCGGATGGAACCGATGCTCGACATGGACCTGCCGGTACTCGTCCTGGAGCCGAGCTGCGCCGCCGCGCTCAGGACGGACCTCCCGGAACTCCTCGCGGACGACCCACGCGCCGCCCGACTGGCCGCGTCCGTAAGGACGTTCGCACAGGCACTGGAGGAGTGCGCCCCCAACTGGATCCCCCCACGCGTCGACCGCCCGGTCGCGGGCCAGACCCACTGCCACCAACACGCGGTCCTCGGCGACACGGCGGACCGCCGCCTGCGTGAACGGGCGGGCCTGACGGGCGAGTTGAGCGGCGGCTGCTGTGGCCTGGCGGGCAACTTCGGCTTCGAGAAGGGCCACTACGGCGTCTCGGTGGCCTGCGCGGAGGACCAACTCCTCCCGGCGGTCCGGGCGGCGGCCGAGGGCACGGAACTCCTGGCGGACGGCTACTCGTGCCGTACGCAACTGGACCAGCTCGCCGGGGGCGGGGCACGGCATCTGGCGGAGGTCTTGGCGGAGGCGCTGGCGGAGGAGACGGGCCATGATGGTTCGGGTGGACGGGACTTGGGCCGCTGACGGATGCGCTGCCGAATGCGCCCGGGTCTGCGGGCCAGTGCCACCAGAGTTGGATGCCGGTCGTTCTGGATCGCTTGACCCGCCAGCCGGAATCATAGCAATCTGTAGTTGATCGACTACTTTCAAAAAGGATCTCTCCATGGGTGATCACCGCAAGCCCGAGCCGGATCCTTCGCAGGGCAAACCGCCGCCCGGTAACGGGGACAGTGAGGTGCCCAAGCCTCCGCCGCCCAGTGGCAACCGACGGAAGTAGGGCTTGGTGTTCGAGCAGCGGCGGGTCGCGCTGGCCGAGGCGATGGAGGAGCGGGGCGGCTGGCCGGAGGACTCGCCGTGGGTGCGGGAAGCGGTGGACGCCGTTCCGCGGCACTCGTTCGCACCGGACACGCTGTGGCGCTGGGACGGTGACGCGTACGTCGCCGTGAACCGCGCGGCAGAGCCCGAGCGGTGGGCGGCCGAGGTCTACGGCGGCCCCAGCGACCCCGCCATCACCCAGGTGCGAGACGGACGGGCCACCTCCAGCCTGTCCTGTCAGTCCGTCGTGGTGGACATGCTCGACTCCCTGATGCCTGACCCCGGCCACCGGGTGCTGGAACTGGGTACCGGCACCGGTTGGAACGCCGCGCTCCTCGCCCGCCGCGCCGGACCGGGGCGGGTGACCAGTGTGGAGACCGATCCCGGCCTCGCGGCAACGGCGCGCACCCGCCTGGCGGCGGAGGGGTCGGGGGTCACCGTGGTCACCGGGGACGGGCGGCGCGGGCACGCGCCGGGAGGCCCGTACGACAGGGTCGAGTCGACGTACGCGGTCGACACCGTCCCGTGGGAGTGGGTGGCCCAGACCCGGCCCGGTGGGCGGATCGTCACCCCGTGGGGCCGCATGGGGCATGTCGCACTCACCGTCGCGGCCGACGGGCGGTCCGCCACCGGGTGGATGCGTGGGGCTCGCCCTGTTCATGCCCGCCCGCGGCACGTCGGCCCGGCTCGGCTGGCAGGAAGTACGCGGCCACGCCCCCGCCGGCGACGAGGGCTCCCACACCCTGGGCCTGGCCCAACTGGCCGATCCGCACCTGCTGTTCGCGCTGCGGGTGATCCTGCCGGACGTGGAGGTCATCCTCGGAGACCGGGACGGGGCGGTGGCCTGGGTGCACGACGGCCGCACCTCGTGGGCGACCCTGACCGCGTCGGGGGACGGGCCGGGCGCCGCGTTTCAGGGTGGGCCGCGGCGCCTTCTCAAGGAGATCGAGTCGGCCGTCGCCCGCTGGGAGCGGCACGGTCGGCCGGACCTCTACGACTTCGGTATGACGCGCACTCCGGACAGCCAGTACGTGTGGAGCGACGATCCGGACACCGGGCACCGGTGGGCGGTCGCGGGGGTCGGTCGGTAGCGGAAGGCGCCGGGTTTCTTCGCGAGGTCGGGTGACGGCCCTCCAGCCGGAGGCGTGAGGTGACGTTTCCCTCATGCGAGGTGGCCGAGGAGGGGGCCGACGCCTCGTGGGAGGTGTTGCGCGGCCGGTGGGTGGAATCTTGGTCGCCCTTGGGGGGCTGTTCATGTCACGGTGAGAGGCGGACCGCGTGGGCGGCCTTGTTTTTGGGTGCAGTATGTTGGATCCCGTAGTTCATTGTGTTGCCCTAGATGGCCCGAAGGAGGTTTCCGGTGGATGAGCCGCGTACCGCAGCCGTGAGTGGCGTTGTCACGACCCCGGAGGCCCCGGGGGGCGTGGGGGCCGTCGATGGGGGCGGTCCGGGAGGCGGCGGTCTCCGGGAGGGCAAGGCGCCGCGGCGGACGCTCGGGCCCGTCGCGCTTGTCGTCGGGGGGATGCTCTCCGTGCAGTTCGGGGCGTCCATCGCCGTGCTGCTGATGCCGCGTACCGGTGTCGTCGGTGTGGTGACGATGCGGCTCGTGCTCGCCGCGATCGTGCTGCTCGTCGTCTGCCGGCCCAAGGTCCGTGGTCACTCGCGCGCCGACTGGGGCACGGTGCTCGTCTTCGGTGCCGTGCTGGCGGCCATGAACCTCCTCTTCTACCAGGCCGCCGACCGCATCCCGCTGGGCGCGGCCGTGACCCTGGAGGTTCTGGGGCCGCTCACCCTCTCCGTGATCGCCTCCCGCAAGCTCGGGAACCTCCTGTGGGCCGGGCTCGCGCTCGGCGGTGTGCTGCTGCTCAGCGGTGGCGGCTTCGACCGGCTCGACCCGGTGGGCGCCGCGTTCGCGCTGGCGGCGGGGTCGATGTGGGCGGCGTACATCGTCTTCAGCGCCCGGACCGGGCAGCGCTTCCCGCAGGCCGACGGGCTCGCGCTGGCCATGGCCTTCGGCGCGCTGCTCACGCTGCCGCTGGGCATCATGGACGCCGGTTCGAAGCTGCTGGTGCCGTCCACGATCGGGCTCGGACTCGCGGTGGCGCTGATGTCGTCCGTACTGCCGTACACGCTGGAACTGGCCGCCCTGCGGCGGCTGCCCTCGTCGACGTTCGCGATCCTGATGAGCGGGGAACCGGCCCTCGCGGCCATGGCCGGCTTCCTCGTGCTGCACCAGGATCTCTCCTTCACCGACGCGCTGGCGATCGCGCTGGTCATCGCGGCGAGCATGGGCGCGGTGCGGACGCAGGTGGGCAAGCGCAAGAAACTGGCCGTCGAGGTGAGCGTGAAGGAGTAAAGCAAGCACGCTTGCTTGTTTCTCCGGGCGCTGCCATGCTCCGGGGCACGCACCACGCTGTGTCCCGAGAGCCGATCGGAGCGCATGCCCGTGCCCGTGTCCGACCCCGCCGCGCCCGACCCCGCCGCGCCCGACCCCGTCGCGCCGATCCTCGACGATCTGCGCGACGAGAGTGCGGAAGCCGACCGGCTCGTCGCCGAGTTGGACGATACGAGCTGGTCGCTCGCGACCCCGGCGGCCGGCTGGACCGTCGCCCACCAGATCGCCCATCTGACCTGGACCGACACGGCGTCCCTCCTCGCCGTGACCGACGAGGCGGCCTTCGCCGACGAGGCCGCGAAGGCGCTCGCCGCCCCCGACTCCTTCGTGGACGAGGGCGCCGAGGCCGGCGCCGTACTGCCGCCCGGCCTGCTCCTCGCCCGCTGGCGCGAGGGCCGCGAACGGCTCCGGCGGGCGCTGCGCTCCGTACCCGCCGGTGCGCGTTTCCCCTGGTACGGGCCGCCGATGAGCGCGCCGTCGATGGCGACCGCGCGGCTGATCGCGCCCGTCAGCCGCGAAATGATCCTGAACTACGTCTCCCACCAGTCCCTGGGTCTCCCCAAGTCGTACTGAGGCGCGCCATTCTGTCCGTCGACGCGTCGAAGGGGCTGTCGTCATGATCTTTCACAGCGAGTACGCGAACGTCGAAGTGGTCGACCGGCCCATCCACGAGGCCGTCCTCGGCCGCGCCGCCGAATTCGGCGACGCCGTCGCCCTCGTGGACGGTACGGACGACACCACCGTCACCTACGCCCAACTGGACGCCTTCCACCGCCGTACCGCCGCCGGACTCACCGCGGCGGGCCTGCGCAAGGGCGACGTCCTGGCCCTGTACAGCCCCAACACCGTCGCGTATCCGGTGGTGTTCTACGGCGCCACGCGCGCCGGCGCGTCCGTCACCACCGTCCATCCGCTGTCCACCGCCGAGGAGTTCGCGAAACAGCTCCACGACTCCTCGGCCCGCTGGATCGTCGGACCGCTGGTCGGCCGAGTGGGCCGTTTGTAGCGTCGTGCTCATGGTGAATGCGACGAATGGAGAACGAACAGGTGCCACCCGGCGGTCCGCGTTGCGCGGGCGGCACGCAACGGCCCGGTGGTGCTGGTCGGGCACAGCCTGGGCGGCGTATCGGTCAGCCGTGTCGCCGACGCCGTCCCGCATCTGCTGCACCACATCTGCTACATGGCGGCGTTCTGCCCCAGCCGTGCCCTGTCCACGGCGGACGCCCGCACGGCGGCGCCCGAGAACGCGAACGCCGTCAGCCCCGTCGAGCCGACGGTGGGGGACCCGGACCGGGTCGGTGTCCTACGACTCAACTTCCGTACAGGAGACAGCCATGAACTCGCCCTCCTGAAGGAGATGATCTGCGCGGACCACCCCGACGCGGACTACCGCCGGATACTCGCC
Organism: Streptomyces sp. NBC_01508; assembly: GCF_045040315.1. Classification (NCBI taxonomy): domain Bacteria; kingdom Bacillati; phylum Actinomycetota; class Actinomycetes; order Kitasatosporales; family Streptomycetaceae; genus Streptomyces; species Streptomyces sp. NBC_01508. Next base: position 4,849,329 of record NZ_CP109419.1, read on the forward strand.
GGCATGCAGACCGACGAGCCCGTCACCGCTCACGCGGGCCGGGCGGTCGGCCGGGCCGCCCACTGGGGACGCGTTCCCCGCACCTACCTGCGCTTCGGCAAGGACCGCACGATCGCCACCGCACTCCAGGACCGGATGATCGCGGAGGCCGACGCGTTCACGCCAGGCAACACCTTCCGCGTGCGCGATTTCCCCGGGGCGTCGCACGTCGGCCCGCTGGATCCCACCCCGGTCGCGGCAGCCCTGGACGCGCTCGCTTGATTGATGCGGCGCGCGCTGCCACCCTCTGAACCTCGCGCACCACAAGGGACCGCGCAAGGAAAGACGGAGACCACGTGACGCTCGTCGCGACCGCGCACGAGCGCGGCATCACCACCTTGACCATGGACGCGCCGGCCAAGCGCAACGCTCTGTCGGCGCGGCTCGTCGGCGAGTTGGCGGACGCGCTCACCGGGTGTGCCAAGGACCCGTCCGTACGCGCCGTGGTCCTCAGCCACACCGGCACCACCTTCTGCGCGGGCGCCGATCTGAAGGAGCCGCCGAACCCGTACACCTTCGTCGGGCTGTTGCGGCAGATCGTGGAGCACCCCAAGCCCATCGTGGCCCGCGTCACCGGCCATGTCCGGGCCGGTGGTCTCGGGCTGCTCGGGGCCTGCGACATCGTGATCGCCTCCACCGACTCGGACTTCGCCTTCACGGAGGTACGGATCGGTGTCGCGCCCGCCGTCATCTCGATGCCCCTGCTGCCTCGGATGACACCGCGCGCCGCCGCCCGCCACTACCTCACCGGCGAGACCTTCGACGCGGCCGAGGCCGTCACGGACGGGCTCGTCACGCAGGCCGCCGACGACGTGGACACGGCGCTCGCCCCGCTCCTGGACGCCCTGCGCAGGGGCTCCCCGCAGGGCCTGGCCGAATCCAAGAAGCTGCTCACCGCAGGGGTGTTGGAGACCTTCGACCGGTACGCGGAGGATCTTGTCCAGCGCTCGGCGTCCCTCTTCGCCACGGCCGAGGCCCGCGAGGGCATGTCGGCGTTCCTCGAACGGCGGGACGCGGCGTGGGTGCGCTAGCCGCGCCCAAGCAGGACCGCAGCCGCGCCACCCGGCGGCGGCTGCTGGAGGCCGCCGTCTCCTGCCTCGCCGAACACGGCTGGGCGGGCTCCACCGTCTCCGCCGTCGCCGAACGCGCCGGGGTGTCGCGCGGCGCGGCGCAGCACCACTTCCCCACCCGCGAGGACCTGTTCACGGCGGCCGTCGAGTATGTCGCCGAGGAGCGCTCCACGGCCCTGCGCGCCCTCGCGCCCGCCGGGCCGACCCGCCGCCGCGAGGTGGTCGAGGCGGTCGTCGCGCTCTACACCGGGCCGCTGTTCCGGGCCGCGCTGCATCTGTGGGTCGCCGCGTCCGACGAGGAGCAACTGCGGCCCCGCGTCGCCGAACTCGAAGCACGGGTCGGCCGCGAGGCGCACCGTACGACCGTCGAACTCCTGGGCGCCGACGAGTCCGTGCCCGGCGTGCGCGAGACGGTCCAGGGCCTGCTGGACATGGCGCGCGGCCTGGGCCTGGCCACGCTGCTGACGGACGACACACAGCGGCGGAACAGGGTGGTCGCGCAATGGGCGAGGATCGTGGACAAGGTGCTGGGCTGACGGGGATGCCGGGCCGGTGGAGGGGGGGGCGGGCGGTGGAGGGCGTGTTCGTGGTCGTCGCGGTGGGTGCCGTACTCATGGCGGCCGGGGCGATCTGGCAGGGGCAGGTGCGCAAGCCGTATCTGCGGGTCCGCGCGCAGGATGTCAAGTACCGGCGGCTGCCGCGTGATCTGCGCCGCTCCGCCGACATGGCGATCGCGGCGGCCCGCCACGCGGCGGCGGCCGACGAACCGGCGATCGTCCGGGTGGACGACGTGCTGACCGTGGCGGCCGAGCACTTCGGGCACGGAGCCGTCTCCCGTGAATCGGCGGCGGGCGCCCTGCGCGAGCGGTTCGAGCGCAACCGCTGCTACGTGGACTGCGTGACGGACGCGTACGAGAACTAGGGCGTGTTTCGAAAGTCCCGCCTGGCCGACGACGCCTGGCACGCGCACTCGCCGCGTTGTCGGAATCATCCAAGTACGCCCAGTACGAGAACGATCCTCCGCCTTGCGATCGCACGCACCAGACGCCGTCGGCCCCGCCCTTCGGGCGGACGGCGCTACTTTCGCACCACGCCCTGGAGGCGAACCAGAGGGCGTCGCCGGACGGGCCGGGTTGAGCCCGTCCGGCGGTCAAGGACAGCGGCACGTACCGGTCCCGTCAGGACGCGATGGCGTCGTACCCCTCGATCTCGCGCGGGTCCCGCGTCCCCGGCCCCACGTACCGCGCCGAGGGCCGCACCAGCCGCCCCGTCCGCTTCTGCTCCAGGATGTGGGCCGACCAGCCGGCCGTGCGGGCGCAGGTGAACATCGACGTGAACATGTGCGCCGGCACCTCCGCGAAGTCCAGCATGATCGCCGCCCAGAACTCCACGTTCGTCGCCAGCACCCGGTCCGGGCGGCGCGCGTGCAGTTCCGCCAGGGCCGCCTTCTCCAGTGCCTCGGCGACCTCGTAGCGCGGCGCGTCCAACTCCTTGGCCGTACGCCGCAGTACGCGGGCGCGCGGGTCCTCCGCCCGGTACACGCGGTGGCCGAAGCCCATCAGCCGCTCGCCCTTGTCGAGCGCCTGTTTCACATACGCCGTCGCGTCGCCGAGGCGCTCGATCTCCTCGATCATGCCGAGGACCCGCGACGGGGCGCCGCCGTGCAGCGGCCCGGACATGGCGCCGACGGCCCCCGAGAGGGCCGCGGCGACGTCCGCGCCGGTGGAGGCGATGACGCGGGCCGTGAACGTCGAGGCGTTCATGCCGTGTTCGGCCGCCGACGTCCAGTACGCGTCGACCGCCTTCACATGCCGGGGGTCGGGCTCCCCGCGCCAGCGGATCATGAAGCGCTCGACCACCGACTCCGCCTTGTCGATCTCGCTCTGCGGCACCATCGGCAGCCCCTGGCCGCGCGCCGACTGCGCCACGTACGACAGGGCCATGACGGCGGCCCGCGCCAGCTCGTCGCGCGCCGTCACCTCGTCGGTGTCCAGGAGCGGTTTGAGGCCCCAGACGGGGGCGAGCATCGCGAGCGCCGACTGCACGTCGACGCGGACGTCGCCGGAGTGGACGGGGATGGGGAACGGCTCGGCGGGCGGCAGGCCGGGGTTGAAGGCGCCGTCGACCAGCAGGCCCCACACGTTTCCGTAGGACACCCGGCCGACCAGATCCTCGATGTCGACGCCCCGGTATCGGAGGGCGCCGCCCTCCTTGTCCGGTTCGGCGATCTCCGTCTCGAAAGCGACGACTCCTTCGAGTCCGGGTACGAAATCGGACATCAGGCGGCTCCTCTGGTGTGACGGACACGGAAGCGTACGGCTGAACCGGGTGACGGCTTACGGCCTACGGCCCGCGGTCCGGTGTCAGAAGTTGTCGGCGACGGTCCGGATCCACGGTCGTTCTCGTACGACTCGCGGCCCGGAACGGTCATCCGTTACTCACCGTCCTGCCCAGCCCGGACATCGAATCAACCATGCCCCGGCCTCGGCCTTGCGGGAGGATGGGTCGCGTGCCTCATACTCCGATGCCTGACGAGACCCCCGACCCCGCCGAGACCCCCGACCCCGCCGTGATGCGCGCGCACTACCGCTCGTCCCCGTTCCTGGAGACCGACCTCGCAGCCGGGCCGATGGACCAGTTCGCGAGCTGGTTCAAGGACGCGGTGGCCGGCGGTCTGCACGAGCCGAACGCGATGGTGGTCTCGACCGCGACCCCCGACGGCCGCCCGTCGTCGCGCACCGTGCTGCTCAAGGAGTACGACGAGCGGGGCTTCGTCTTCTTCACCAACTACGGGTCCCGCAAGGGCCGGGAGATCGAGGCCAACCGGTACGTCGGCGTCCTCTTCCCCTGGCACGCGCTGGCCCGCCAGGTCGTCGTCACCGGTACGGCGTCCCGCGTCGGCCGCGAGGAGACCGCGGCGTACTTCCGCACCCGCCCGCACGGCTCCCAGCTCGGCGCCTGGGCGAGCGACCAGTCCACGCCGGTCGGCTCCCGCGCGGAACTGCTCGAACGGTACGAGGAGCTGGCCGCCCGCTACCCGGACGACGAGCCCGTCCCGGTGCCGCCGCACTGGGGCGGTATCCGGGTCGTCCCGGAGACGGTCGAGTTCTGGCAGGGGCACGAGAACCGGCTGCACGACCGGCTGCGGTACGTGAGGGAGGCCGCGGGCGAGGCCCCGGGCTGGCGGGTGGAGCGGCTCTGCCCGTAGAACGTCACGGCACGCGGACGACCCGCGTGCTCAGGTTCCTCCGGGGAGGAGCCGGCCGGACTTACCGGCGAGCACGCGGGTCGGGTGACTGCTTGGATTGGGCCGGTGGTTCACCGGCACCGCACGTGTGCGACGACGGGCGTCAGCCCGCAGTCACCTCACTTGTCCGGATTGAAATCACTTCCGAACCACCTCCCTTCTAGTGTGCTCACCACCCTAGGAACCCGTCCCGCGGCCCACAAGCGATTATTTGGATTTCCACCGCACAACGATTTCGGGGAACAAGGTGTGTGCTGGGTCACGTTCGAGTTGAATGATCGTAGGTGTGACCGAGCAGCCGGCAGGGGGTGCCAAGGATGAGTGCTTCCCGGAGTGAGACCACTCGCCCGCCCGGCCCCGACGAGCCGGAATCCGGCCCGGCCCGGCCGGCCGGCCCCGACGGCGGCCCCGGGGCCGATCTGCTCGCCGCCCTGCTCGACGGGATGGACGCCGCGCTCTGCGCGTTCGACGCCGACGGCGTCATCACGCACTGGAACCGCGAGGCCGAGCGGATACTGGGCTGGTCCGCCGGAGAGGCCGTCGGCCGGCGCGGATTCGCCGGCTGGGCCGTACGCAGCGCCGACGCCGACGAGGTGCGCGGACGGCTGATGTCGGCGATGAACGTGCCCGGACGGCTGGTGCACGAGTTCGCGCTGCTGCGCAAGGACGGCAGCCGGGTGCTCGTACGGACCCAGTCCGCCGGGGTGCGCGGTGCGGACGGCGGGCCCGCCGGGGTGTACTGCGCGTTCAGCGAGGTGCACGCGCAGATCGATCTTGAGCGGTCCATCGCGCTCAGCGAGGCGCTGTTCGACGACGCGCTGTGGGGCGTGGTCCTGGTGGACGTGGATTTGCGGCCGACCGTCGTGAACGGGCACGCCGCGCGTGCGCTCGGCACGGGCCGTACGGCCCTGCTCGGGCGGCCCCTGGGCGAGACCGTCACCCAGGGCGTGGAGGAGCTGGAGGGTGCGCTTCACCACGTACTGGCGGAAGGCGCGCCGCGGGCGCTCGCCGAGCTGTGGGTGACGCTGCGCACGCCGGACGGCGGTGAGCGGCGGCGCTGCTGGCGCAGCGGTTTTCTCCGGCTGGCCTCCCCGCTCGCCGAGGAGCCGGTGCCGCTGGGTGTCGGCTGGCTCTTCCAGGACGTCACGGAGGCGAGGCTCGCCGCGCAGGAGGCGGACAAGCTGCGCTTCCGGGCCGGTCAGCTGCATCGCGCCGGGCGGGCGGCGGGCGAGTGCGAGAGCCCGATGGAGGCGGCGACGGTCTGTCTGGACTTCGCGCTCGTGGGCTTCGCCGACCACGCGCTGATCGATCTCGTGCACGGCGAGCCGCCGCCGGTGGCTCCGGGCGGTGGTACGTCGACCGGCGATGTGCCGCCCACCCGGCTCGTACGGGTGGCGGCGACGCCGGGCGGTTCGGTCGGCCCCTGCCTGCCGGTGGCGGCCGGCGGCATCCCCGTGCGGTATCGGGACGGGCACCCGGCCCTCCAGGCGGTGACCCGCACGGGCTCGGTGCGCGCGAGCGCCCCTTCGGGGGCCTCGACCACCCCGACCTGGTCGGTCTCCCGCCAGTGGCCCACCGACTCCGTGCACGCGCTCTGTACGGTGCTGCGGAGCCGGGGCAGGACGCTGGGCGTGGTCACTTTCCTGCGGGGCGCCAGCCGTCCGTCGTTCGAACGCCAGGACGCGGTGTACGCGGAGGACGTGACGGCCCGGATGGCGGCCTCGCTGGACCTGCTTCAGACGGAGTCGCGGCCGGAGACCTGAGTCCCCGGCCCGCGACCGGTATCGGTATCGGTATCAGTATCGGTATCGGTAGAAGATCCGGTCTCCGTACTCCGCCATCACGCGCCCGTTCCACTCGTGCCCGCCGTCCACGTTCCCCGACCGCAGCATCGGCGGTTCGACGCCGCGCTCGGCCAGGCCGCCCGCCGCCGTCGCCACCATCGCCTGCATCAGCGCGCTCGTCACGACGGTCGACGCGGGCGCGAACGGCGCCTCGACGCCGTCCGCCGACAGCTCCGCGTCGCCCACCGCGATCTTGCTGTCGAGGACGATGTCGCAGTGGTCCTTCAGATACGTCCCCGACAGGTGCCGGGACTTCGTCTCCGTCGCGTACGCCACCGATGTCACCCCGATCACCTTCAGGCCCAGCGCACGCGCGTTCAGCGCCATCTCCACGGGAAGCGCGTTGCGCCCGGACAGCGAGATGATCACCAGGACGTCGCCGGGCTTCGCCGGGCTGGAGTCGAGCACCGCGCTCGCGAGGCCGTCGACCCGCTCCAGCGCGGAGCCGAGCGTCGCGGGCATGACGTCGACGCCCATCACGCCCGGCACGTTGAGGAGATTCATGAGGGCCAGACCGCCCGCCCGGTAGACGACGTCCTGCGCGGCGAGCGAGGAGTGCCCGGCACCGAAGGCGAAGACCCGGCCGCCGGAGGCAACGGTGTCGGCGATCGCTTCGCCGGCCGCTTCGATGTTCGCGGCCTCCTCGTCGCGTACGCGCTCCAGCAGACCGATCGCGGCGCCGAAGAACTGACCGGCCAGCGTGCTCTCGCTCATGAGAGACCCTTCCGTAGGAGGCGGAGAAAGAGGGTGAAGAAGAGGGTGGAGAAGGCAGAACGGACGGCGGAACAGGGGCGGAAACGCCTGTGCCGCGGATCACGTTGCGGTCTGGACCTTTACCGTGTCAATACGGCTTCGCCTCCGGCGGCTTCCCGCACGGCACGGTTGTCAGTGCGATGCGTCAGAATTGACCAGGGGCCAGCGCACGGTTGTTTTCATGTCACAGCATCGAGGGGCACGTAATGTCCGGACTGATTGACACCACGGAGATGTATCTCCGCACCATCCTCGAACTCGAAGAGGAAGGTGTGGTCCCCATGCGCGCCCGGATCGCGGAGCGGCTGGATCAGAGTGGGCCGACGGTCAGCCAGACCGTGGCCCGCATGGAGCGGGACGGCTTGGTGCAGGTCGCGGGCGACCGGCATCTGGAGCTGACGGAGGAAGGACGCAGACTCGCGACGCGCGTGATGCGCAAGCACCGCCTCGCCGAGTGTCTGCTGGTCGACGTGATCGGCCTGGAGTGGGAGCAGGTGCACGCGGAGGCCTGCCGCTGGGAGCACGTGATGAGCGAAGCGGTGGAGCGGCGGGTGCTGGAGCTGCTGCGACACCCGACGGAGTCGCCGTACGGCAACCCGATCCCGGGCCTGGAGGAGCTGGGCGAGAAGGCGGGTGCCGACCCGTTCCTCGACGAGGGCATGGTCAGCCTGGCCGATCTGGACCCGGGCACCGAGGGCAAGACGGTCGTGGTGCGGCGGATCGGTGAGCCGATCCAGACGGACGCCCAGCTGATGTACACGCTGCGACGGGCGGGCGTGCAGCCCGGCTCCGTGGTGAGCGTGACCGAGTCGCCGGTCGGCGGGGTGCTCGTGGGCAGCAGCGGGGAGGCCGCGGAGCTGAACGCCGAGGTCGCCTCGCACGTCTTCGTCGCCAAGCGCTGACACCCCCGGGGACCCGGACCTCGCGCTGTCCTCGGTCCGGGACCGGGGCCGTGCTGCCTGGCGGGTGGGTTCGGCGTGCCCGGTGACGGCTGCGGAGAGTGTTCCTCCGGCGACGGAGAATGCGATTTCCCGGCGGAATGGCAGCGGCCGGGCGATTCGCGTGCCAGGCTGGTTCAGGGGCATATGACCTGAGGGCAGCGGTCGCGGACCTCGTCCCGCGGCCGAGGAGGGAGCGGGGCTGTGCGCCTGACACTTGTCGCTGTGCCTGCGCCTGCGCCTGTGCCGACCGCTGCGATGCCGACCGTGCTGCCGGCCCCATCCGCCGCGACCGTCGCTCCCGCTGCTCCCGCCCGGCCCGTCCCGGACGGTAAGGACCCCGGCGCCGTGCGGCGCCGGGGCCTGTCCTCCCCTGTTCCGACCCGGAGCCCCGAGCTCCCAGGGTCGGTCCCCGCGGACCCTCATCCCCGAGTGGTCCGCCTCCCGGAGAAGATCTCCCCTCGGGCGCTTCGGCCAACCCTTGACCACGGTCACTCGAACGAGCGGTGTTGCGCGCGACAGCCGGGTTTTCGAATGGGAGTTCGATAGTCTGGGGGAACCGCACGACCGAACGGCACAGCATCGGGCCGGTGCCATCGGACTCGACCACTCAGGACCGAAGGGGGTGCCAGGACACATGGTGCAGCGCATCGATGTGACCGGATTCGACGGGCTGCGGCTCGCTGCCTGGGAGTTCGCGGATCCGCCCGAGGAGCGGGGCGGGACCGGGCGCACCTCCGGTGTGCTGCTGCTCCACGGACTGATGGGCCGCGCCTCGCACTGGGCGGCCACCGCGCGCTGGCTGTCCGGGCGCCACCGGGCCGTCGCGCTCGACCAGCGGGGCCACGGCCGCAGCGACAAGCCGTCCGAAGCGCCGTACACCCGCGAGGCCTATGTGTCGGACGCGGAGTCGGTGATCGAGCAGCTCGGCCTCGCGCCCGTCACCCTCGTCGGCCACGCCATGGGGGCGCTCACCGCCTGGCAGTTGGCGGCGAAGCGCCCCGACCTGGTCGGGGCGCTGATCATCTGCGACATGCGGGCGTCCGCGCTCGGTGCGGCCTCGCAGCGGGAGTGGGACGACTGGTTCCGCACCTGGCCGGTCCCGTTCGCGACGCTCGCGGACGTACGGAAGTGGTTCGGCGAGGAAGACCCGTGGCTGGAGCGGCCGAGTCCGGGCCGCGGCGAGTTCTTCGCCGAGGTGATGGCCGAGCGCGCCGACGGCTGGCGGCCGGTGTTCTCCCGCCGTCAGATGCTCACCACCCGCGAGACCTGGGTGCACGACGCGCACTGGGAGGAGCTGGCACAGGTCCGCTGCCCCACGCTGGTCGTGCGGGGCCTGGACGGCGAGTTGGGCCGCGCGGAGGCGCAGGAGATGGTGCGGGTCCTGCCGCGCGGGCAGTACGCGGAGGTGACGGACGCCGGCCATCTCATGCACTACGACCAGCCGGACGCCTGGCGCGCCGCGATAGAGCCGTTCCTGGACGGCGCGTTGACCCCGTAGCCGGGGACGTCGACCGGGGCGCGCGGTTCGTGGGCGCGCTTGTCCTCAAGTGCCGGACGGGCTTGATGTGTCCTCAAGCGCCGGACGGGCTCACATTCAGACCGCCGAGTTGCCCGTGAGCCGTTCCGGGGTGATCCGGATCGTGACGCGGACGACCTCGGGCGGCAGGGCCACGTACTCCTGGCCGGCGCCGGGTCCCACGTACTTCTGGGCGAGTGTGACGGCCGTCCGCCGGTCGACGTCCTCGGAGACGGTGGCCGTGCCGCGTACCTCCACGTACCGCTGCGGGTCCGTCAGGTCGAACACGCTGAGGCTGACCCTCGGTTCGCCGGCCAGGTTCGTCACCTTGCGCCGGCCCGCCTGCGAGGAGACGACCAGTTCGTCGCCGTCCACGCCGACCCAGACCACCGAGGACTGCGGGCTGCCGTCCGGGCTGATCGTGCACAGGACGGCGGGGTTGCGGCCATCGAGGATCTTGCGGGCGGCGGCGCTCAACGAGACAGGCATACCGGCGAGTTTACGGGCACATCGGCAGCACGACCCGGGCGGTCAGACCGCCCCCGGGGTTCGCCTCCGCGCTCGCCTCGCCGCCGTGCGCCCGCGCGACCGACGCCACGATGGACAGCCCCAGGCCCGCGCCCTCACCCGGCGCGTGCTGCCGGGCCCGTGCCCGGCGGAACGGCTCGAACAGCAGCGGTACGGTCTCCGGCGCGACCACCGGCCCGGTATTGACGACCTCCAGGCCGACCGCAGGCCCGTCCGCAGGCCCGTCCGACCCGTTCAGCCCGTCCGGCCCCACCCGGACCCGGACCGTGCCGCCGGGGTGGTTGTGGCGCAGGGCGTTGGAGACCAGGTTGTGGACGAGGTGGTCGAGCAGGACGGCGTCGCCCTCGACCGTCACCGGCCGCGCCGTCAACTCGATTGTGATGGACCGGGCCTTCGCGTCGGCCGCCAGCGCGTCGACCACCGCCGCGCCGGTCTCGTCCAGCGCGACCCGCTCCCGGCGGCGCAGGCCGTCGTCGGAGACCGCGAGCAGCAGCAGTCCCTCGATCAGCCGCTCGCTGCCGGCGGCCGAGTCGATGAGCTTGGCCCGGATCCGGGCCACCTTCTCCGGCGTCGGGTCGTCGGCGAGCCCGATCTCGGCGGCGGCGCGCTGTACGGCGAGCGGGGTGCGCAGCTCGTGGGCGGCGTTGGCGGCGAACCGCTGTCTGGAGGAGACCAACTCCTCGATCCGGTCCAGCATTCCGTCGAAGGTGTCGGCCAGCTCCTTGAGTTCGCCGGGCGGTGCGTTCAGCGCGAGACGTTCGTGCAGATTGCTGCCGGACAGTCGCCGAGCCCGGGCCGTGATCACACCGACCGGCCGCAGTACCCGTCCCGCCATCCACCAGGCCAGGGCGACGGACAGCGCCGAGTAGGCGGCGAGGGCGATCCCGGAGACCGTGAGCAACTGATTGAGGGCGGCGTCCCCGGCCGCGCTGCTGACCTTCTCCGCCACCGCGAACTGGCCGGGTTCGGCGACGATGGTCTGTGTCAGTTGTACCCCGGCCGGGGTGCCGAGGACGGAGTCGGCATCCAGTTGTTCGGTGGAGACGGTCGGGAACACCGCCGACAGCAGATTGGCGTACATGCCCTCGCTGACCAGCAGATAGACCCCGCCCGTCAGCAGGACGCCCGCCAGCACCAGCAGTCCGCCGTACAGCCCGGTCAGCCGCGCCCGCTCGCTGTTCACCGGGCGTCCCGCAGGCCGCCGGAGCCGCCGCCGGCACTGCCGCCGGTGCCGTCGCCCCTGCCGTCGCCGGAACCGTCGCCGGAACCGCCGCCGGTGCCGTCGCCCCTGCCGTCGCTGATGCGGTAGCCCGCCCCCGGGACGGTTTCGATGACCGCCGGGGCGCCCAGCTTCGCGCGGAGCTTGGAGAGCGTGACGCGGACCGCGTTGGTGCGGTAGCTGGTGTCCTCCTCCCACACCTCCTCGATGAGATCGTCACCGCTGACGACCGCCCCCTCGGCCCGCAGCAGCGTCTCCAGCACGGCGAACTCCTTCCGGGACAGGGACAGATAGCGGCCGTCGCGGCAGACCTGGCGGCGCGCGGTGTCCAGCGTCAGCCCGGCCCGTTCCAGCACCGGCGGCAGCGCGGGTCTGGCCCGCCGGCCGAGCGCCAGGACCCGGGCGAGGAGTTCGTCGTACGCGAACGGCTTGGTCAGATAGTCGTCGGCACCGAGCCCGAGACCGGCCACCCGGTCCCGTACGGTCCCGGACGCCGTCAGCATCAGGACGCGGGTGAGCAGCCGGGAGCGGACCACCTGCCGGCACACCTCGTCGCCGTGCAGGCCCGGCAGGTCGCGGTCGAGGATCAGCACGTCGTACGCGCCGAACCGGAGCCGGTCCAGGGCGGCATGGCCGTCGAGGGCCACATCGACGGCTATCGCGTCCCGCCGCAGCCCCTCGGCGATCAATTCGGCCAGGAATTCCTCGTCCTCCACCACCAGCACACGCATGGGATCTCTATATCCGACAACGATGTTTCGCCGGCATAAGCATTCGGCTTGAGAGAAACGAAACCGGGACCTCGCGCACGCTCGGACCGTTCGTCATCAGGTCTGTCACCCCGTGGACGAGGAGTCCGTCATGACCTTCTTGAAGCAGCCCGTAGCGAGCCGCAACGCGGCTGCCGCCGCCGCCCTCTTCGCCTCCCTCGCCCTGGGACTCGTCGCCTGCTCGGGCGACTCCGGCGGCGGTGCCAAGGATGCGGGGTCCGGCGGTGGGGACACCGTCAAGACCGAGGAGGACCAGGCGCTGGAGCACCGCGAGTGCCTGCGGGAGCAGGGCCTGGACATCCCCGAGCCGAAGACGGACGGGGAGGGCACGACCCTCGAACTCGGCGGCAGCGAAGCGGAGGTGGAGAAGGCGTTCAAGGCATGCCAGGACAAGGCCGTCGGCGGGGGGCCCAAGGAGCTCACCCAGGCGGAGAAGGACAAGCAGCTCGCCTTCGCCCGGTGCATGCGCGAGAACGGCATAGACATGCCCGACCCCACGTTCGAAGGCGGCGCGATGCAGGCCGCGCCCATGGTGGAGGAGAAGGACATGAAGAAGTTCGAGAAGGCGAACAAGACCTGCGAAAGCGCCGGCCGATGAGGCGCGGCGGAGTCCTGGTCGCCGGAGCGGCGGTGCTCGCCGTCGCCGCCGGTTCCCTCGCCCTCACCCAGCTCGGCGGCTCCGACCGGGCCGACGCCCGCCAGAACACCGGACTCCCGCCCGACACCGCCGCCGTCGAGCGCGGCGACCTGCGCGACAGCGCCCAGGCCGACGGAAAGCTCGGCTACGACAAGCAGCGCAAGGTCAACGGGGGTGTGGCCGGCACCATGACCTGGACCCCGCGAACCGGCTCGACCGTCGAACGCGACGAGCGGCTGTACGAGATCGACGGGCGGGCGGTGCGGCTGATGTACGGATCGGGGCCGATGTACCGGACGGTGCGGCCGGGTGACCGGGGCCGGGACGTCGAGCAGCTGGAACGTAACCTCGCCGTCCTCGGCTACACCGGCTTCACCCCCGACGACGAGTACACCGATCTCACCGCCGCCGCCGTCAAGCGCTGGCAGAAGGCCCACGACCGCGAGAGGACGGGTGAGCTGGGGCCGGGGGACATCGCGTTCGCGCCGGGCGAGGTACGGATCAAGAGCATCGCGACACCCGTCGGCGACCTGGCCCAGCCCGGCGCCCCGGTCCTCACGACCACCGGTTCCGAGCGCGTCGTGACGTTCGCCCTGGAGGTGGCCGAGAGCCGGATCGCCAAGGCGGGCACCAAGGTCACGGTCGGTCTGCCGGACGGTACGAATGCGCCCGGCACCGTCTCGTCGGTCGGCAGGACGGCGAAGCCCGGCGACGATCCGCAGGACACCGAGCCCAAGGTCACCCTGACCGTCTCCTTCGACGAACCGGACAAGGTCGGCGGCTTCGACCAGTCCCCGGTCACCGTCGATCTGACCGGCGAGACACGCGAGAACGTCCTCAGCGTCCCCGTGAACGCGCTGCTCGCCCTGCCCGGCGGCGGCTTCGGCCTCCAGGTCGTGGAGAAGGGGACCACGCGGGACGTGAAGGTGGAGCTGGGCATGTTCGCCGAAGGCCGGGTCGAGGTCTCGGGCGGCGGACTGCGCGCGGGCATGAAGGTCGGGGTGCCGGCCCTGTGAGTACGGCTACGAGTACCGCTGCGAATACCGTCGTCGGCCTCACCGGGGTCACCAAGGAGTATCCGGGCGGGGTGAGTGCCCTGCGCGGGGTGGACCTCACGGTGGAGGAGGGCGAACTCCTCGGCATCGTCGGCCCGTCCGGTTCCGGCAAGTCCACCCTGCTGCACATCATCGGCACGCTGGACCGGCCGACCGCCGGTTCGGTGCGGATCGCGGGGCACGACGTGGCGGCGCTCCCCGACCGTCGCCTCTCCGCCCTGCGCGCGCAGCACATCGGCTTCGTCTTCCAGGCGTTCCACCTGGTGCCGGGCGTCAGCGCCCGGGACAACGTCGCGGAGGGCCTGCTCTACTCCGGCCTGCCGCGTGCGGTACGCCGCCGCCGGGCCGCGGACGCGTTGGCACGGGTCGGGCTCGCCGACCGGCTCGACCACCGGCCGCACCAGCTGTCCGGCGGGCAGAAACAGCGGGTCGCCATCGCGCGGGCGGTGGTCGGCGAGCCCGCCCTGCTGCTGGCCGACGAACCGACCGGGGCGCTGGACTCGGCGTCCGGGGCGGCGGTGCTGGAACTGCTGCACGACCTCAACCAGGAGGGGGCCACCATCGCGGTCATCACGCACGACACGCAGATCGCCGGGCGGCTGCCGCGCGAGGTACGCATCCGGGACGGCGAGGTGGTCGCGGACATCCGCAACGGCGCGGGGATCGGGGCGGGACTGTGACGGCCCAGGGGCGGGGGTCGCGGCGGCTGACGGCGGCCCGGCTCCGCCCCCGGGACGTACTGCACGTCGGCTCCTCGGGGCTGCGCAGCCGGCCGATGCGGGTCGTGCTGTCCGCGCTTGGCATCGCGATCGGCATCGCCACCATGATCTCGGTGGTCGGCATCTCCGCCTCCAGCCAGGCCCAACTCCTGCGCGAACTCGACAAGTTGGGCACCAACCTGCTGGTCGCCGCACCCGGTGAATCGATGTTCGCGGGCGAGGACGTGCGGCTGCCCGAGGAGTCCGTCGGGATGGTCGGCCGCATCGACGGCGTACAAGAGGTCGGCGGGACCGCCGACCTGGACGCCTCCGTACGCCGCAACGAGAAGATCGACAAGGGTGACACCGGCGGCATCGCCGTCAAGGCCACCACCGCCGATCTGCTGAAGGTGCTGCGTGGGAAGGTCGGCAGCGGCGGCTGGCTCAACAGCGCGACCGGCCGCTACCCCTCGGTCGTCCTCGGCCATGTCTCCGCCCGGCGCCTCGGCATCACCGCGCCCGGCCGGCAGGTGTGGATCGGCGACCGGTACTTCACGGTCGTCGGCATCCTCGACCCGCTGCCGCTGGCCCCGGAGATCGAACGGTCCGCGCTGGTCGGCTGGACGGGGGCCAAGCGCCTGCTGGACTTCGACGGCCACCCGACGTCGGTGTACGAGCGCTCGACGGACGCGTCGGTGAACACCGTACGCGCGGTCATGGCCGCGACCGTCAACCCGCGCAGCCCGCAGAACGTGAAGGTCACCGACCCGTCGGCGGCGCTTCAGGCGAAGGCGGCGACCGAGGGGGCGTTCAGCAGTCTGCTGCTCGGACTCGGCGGTATCGCGCTGCTCGTCGGCGGGGTCGGAGTCGCCAACACCATGATCATCTCGGTGCTGGAACGGCGGTACGAGATCGGGCTGCGCCGCTCGCTCGGCGCCACCCGGGGCCAGATCCGGATCCAGTTCGTCACGGAGTCGCTGATGCTGTCCGGCCTGGGCGGGCTGGCCGGAGTGGCTCTGGGTACGGCGGCGACGGGTCTGTACGCCCAATCCGGCGGGCTGCCCTGGGTGGTACCCCTGTGGGCGATGGGCGGCGGCTTCGGCGCCACGCTGGTCATCGGCACGGTCGCGGGCCTCTACCCGGCGGTGCGGGCGTCCCGGCTCTCCCCGACGCTGGCGCTGCACGCGGCGTGAGAGACGGCGTGAGAGGCGGCGTGAGAGACGGTGGGGGCGGGACCCTGGTCGGCCCCGCCCCCACCGGGGACCGGCCTGAGCCGGTCCGACCTCATGCCGCCTGGAGCACTTCACAGGGGCAGTGGCGGAATTCCAGGCCGAGTTCGTGGTCCACGGCCGCACTCGAACGCGTGGCGGCTTCGGTGACCTTCTCCCAGGAGCCGTACTTCAGATACAGCTGGTCGGCCGTCGGGCCGAGCGGGTTGCCGTACTTCTTCTGGTTGCGTGCCTCCAGCTCCGCGACCTGTTCGCGGGTCATGCCGGCGCGGACGACGTCCTTGGCGTCGTTGCGCATCTGGACCAGGGTGCGGGCGATGTCCTCCTCGGAACGTCCTTCGGCACGCATGGCGCACTCCTCGCGCTCCATGTCCTCAAGGAGGTCGTGATAGCGCATCCGCTGATCACGGGCGACCTCACGCTCCTGCGGAGTCTCGCCGCGGATCAGACACACGACCGGTTCGGCGCTGGTGCAGGGACCGTGGTCCGGGGCCGCCTGGGAGACAGGCGCGACGACGACCGAACCGCAACCGGCGGACGCTCGGCACGAGTGCGCCACGTGCGCCACGTGCGCGGCGGCAGAGGCGGGCTGAAGGGGGAGGAAGGCGACTTGGGCGACCAGCAGCGCGGGAACCACGCGACCGGCCAGCGAACGCAGACTGATGAGTGACATGCGCTCATCGTTGAGGCGGACCCGGACGCCACCGAAGCACGGCGGGGCCGAAGCACCCCTGTGCGGGGCCAACTCCACTCCGTGGAGTGAAGCGACGCACCCGAGCGCCGGCGCACCCGCCGGGACTTGTCCGCCCGAACTCGCACATGGCGGTGGCGATGATCTCCCCGATTCGGGGATGATGGTCCGAGGGGCCATGGGGGCCAGTTCGCGGATGGGAGCTTCGTGGCGGATCTGATGTGGGGCAGTCCGCTGGACGGCCGGGACCCGGCGATGGTGGGTCCGTACACGGCACTGCGGTTACTGGGGCAGGGCGGAATGGGCCGCGTCTACCTGGCTCGTGGCCTCGGTACGCGGTTGTACGCGGTCAAGGTGATCCGCCCGCATCTCGCGGACGAGGACGGGTTCCGGGCCCGCTTCGTGCGGGAGGCGTCAGCGGCTCGGGCGGTGAGCGGAGCGTTCACCGCGCCGGTGGTCGAGGTGTCCGCGCCGGACGCGGAACTGCTCTGGATGGCGGCCGCGTTCGTTGCCGCGCCGCCGCTCGACGTCCTCGTCCAGCGGGCCGGGGTACTGCCACCGGCCGGCGCGTGGTGGGTCGCGGCCGGCATCGCGGAGGCCCTGTTCTCGGTCCATGGCGCGGAGTTGGTGCACCGGGACCTGAAACCGGCGAATGTGCTGGTGACCGCCGATGGACCGCGAGTGATCGATTTCGGGATCGCCAAGGCGCTGGACGCGGTGGGTACGGCTTCCACGCACTTGATGGGCACTTCGGGGTTCATGGCCCCGGAGCACATCCGGGGAGCCGCCGAACCGGCCAGTGACGTGTTCGCGTTGGGTGCGGTGATGATGTTCGCGGCAACGGGGCACGCACCGTTCGAGGGGCCGAGCGCGGGCGATGTCCTGGCACAGACGCTGTATCAGCCGCCGAACCTGACCGGCCTGCCCGGTGAGTTGGCCGACGTGGTGGGGCGGTGCCTGTCCAAGGAGCCGGAGGCGCGGCCCACCCTGAGCCAGCTGCTGGAGGAGTTCAGGCACATCCGGGACCGGACCGCCGCCCCCCACGTCGCCGCGAGTTGGCTCCCCACCGGGGTACTCGCGGTGATCGATAGCTTCGGCAGCCCGGCACCCGCGGCCCCGACCGCCCCGGTCCCACCACCACCGGCGACCCGTCCCCTGACAGCGGACCTGCAAGATCGCACCCTTGAGGCACAGGCACTGACCGGGGCGGGTAATTCGGCGGCCGCGCGGGATCTGTACGCCGATCTGGTCCGGGACCGTGCCCGGGTGCTGGGGGCTGATGATCCGGCGACGCTACATGCTCGGGATTGGCATGCTTTCTGTATGGCCGAGGCGGGTGATGCGGCGGGCGCGGCGAAGTTGTACGCGGGTTTGGTCCGGGATCGTATTCGGGTGTTTGGTCCTGACCATGTTGATACTTTGCATGTGCAGCATCAGCATGCCCGGTTCACGGCTTCGGCGGGTGATTCGGCGGCCGCGCGGGAGTTGTACGCGGATCTGGTCCGGGATCGTGCCCGGGTGTTGGGGGCTGATGATCCGGAGACGCTTCGTGCTCGGGATTGGCATGCTTTCTGTATGGCCGAGGCGGGTGATGCGGCGGGCGCGGTGGAGTTGTACGCGGGTTTGGTCCGGGATCGTATTCGGGTGTTTGGTCCTGACCATGTTGATACTTTGCATGTGCAGCATCAGCATGCCCGGTTCACGGTTACGGCGGGTGATTCGGCGGCCGCGCGGGAGTTGTACGCGGATCTGGTCCGGGATCGTGCCCGGGTGTTGGGGGCTGATGATCCGGAGACGCTTCGTGCTCGGGATTGGCATGCTTTCTGTATGGCCGAGGCGGGTGATGCGGCGGGCGCGGCGAAGTTGTACGCGGAATTGGTCCGGGACCGCACCAGAGTGCTCGGCCCCGACCATCCCGACACCCTGCATACACGGCACCAGCACGCCCGTTTTACGGCCGCGTCGGGGTGACGTGGCCAGGGGGCCAATCGCTCCCCCCACAACCCGCCCCACACCCCACGCCGCGCTTCAGCCCTTGCTCACCGCCGTCAGGATCTCCGGCAGCCTCGACGCCGTCTGCGGCGCCGCCACCCGCACCCCGGCCCACGCGATCAGCGCGCCGTACGCCGTGCCCACCGGCAGCACCAGCCATGTCAGGCCGTCCGCGCCCGACACATGCAGGCCGATCGTCAGCCCGATCACCGGCGCGCACAGCAGCGCGCCGCCGAGCATGCCGCCGAGGATCGAGATCCACGCGAGCCCGGCCTGTCCCGGCGCCACGTTCTTGTACGCGCTGTCCTGCGGGATCGAGTACGGGAACCGCGCCGACGCCACCGCGCCCGTCGCCATCATCGCGCCGAGCAGCGCGAAGGACAGCCCGAGCGCTTCGGGCAGTGCCCGCCAGTCGCCGAGCAGCGCGGCCGTCCCGACCGTCACCAGCGCCGAGTACGGCAGCGTGATCACCAGCAGCGCGAACGCCCGCGCCCGCAGCTCCAGATACGCGTCACGCGTGGAGGAGATCGTCAGGGCCACCATCCAGAACGCGGAGGTGTCCTGCCCGAACTGGTTGTACATCTGGATACCGAGCATCCCCGCCGCGAAGCACGCGAGGTAGATCGAGCCGTTGCCCTGGAGGGCGTTCACCAGCGGCACGATCAGTCCGATCGCCAGCGAGGTGATCCACGCCGCCTTGGTCTTGGGGTCGCGCCACACGTACCGCAGGCTGCGCAGCATCACCGTGCCCGTACGCCCGTCGGGCAGCAGCCGGCCCAGGCCGGACGCGGACTCCTTGCGGGCGGCCGGTCCGGCGGCGGCGATCGTCGAGCCGTCCGGGGCGGTCATCAGCTTCACGAGCGACCGCTGCCACGAGTACATGAGCGCGGCCAACGCGGCCAGCGACAGCAGCAGTTGCAGGGCGGCCCGCCCGTACGCGCCGTCGCTCACCGAGTCCACCGCGCCGATCGCCGACGCGGGCGGCAGCCACCGTACGACGTCCGCGACCGGGGCGAGCGCCGACAGCCCGCCCGCCTCGCTGAGCTTCTGCACACCGAAGTTGACGAACTGGATGCCGACAGCGATCACCAGACCGCTCAGTACGGCCAGGTCCCGGCCCTTGCGCGAGGTCAGCAGCCGGATGTTCGCCGCGGCGACGGCCCGCGACAGCGCCACGCACACCAGCAGGACCAGCGGTACGACGACGACCGACAGCGCCACCGCCGCGCCGCCGTGCGCGACGGCGATCGCGGACCCCAGCACCAGACAGAGCGTGAACAGCGGCCCGATACCGACCAGGGACGCGGCGAGCAGCGCACCGATCAGCGCCCGGGGCCGCAGCGGCAGCATCACCAGCCGGCTCGGGTCGAGCGTCTCGTCGCCGCTGGGGAAGAACAGCGGCAGCATCGCCCAGCCGAGGGCCACGAGCGCGGTCAGTACGACGACGAGGATGCCCGCGCCGGCGTTCCCGCGCAGCAGGATCAGGCCCAGGAGCTGGCCGGCGGCGATGAGCAGGGCGAGGACGACGGAGACGACGTACGCGGCGGTACGGCCGGAGGACTGGCGGAGCCCGTTGCGCAGCAGCGACAGCTTCAGCCGTACGAAGACGGGCGCGAGGGCGCGGGTGCCCAGGGTGACCACGGGCGTCGTACCCGATCCGACAGGCCCGGCCGTGCTCGTCGTCCCCGACAGGCCCGCGCTCATCGGGCACCGCCCAGCCAGTCCAGGGACTCGCCGGTGTCCCGGCCCTGAGCGCCGACCAGTTCGAGGAACGCGCTCTGGAGCGACGGCGCGTCGCCCCGTACCTCCGCGAGCGTCCCCTGCGCGCGGATACGGCCCGCGGCCATCACCGCGACCCAGTCGCACAGCGACTCCACGAGCTCCATCACATGACTGGAGAAGACGACGGTCGCGCCGGAATCGGTGTAGCGCTCCAGAACACCGCGGATCGTCTGCGCCGACACCGGGTCGACGCCCTCGAACGGCTCGTCCAGGAACAGGACTTCGGGGTTGTGCAGCAGCGCCGACGCCAGGCCGATCTTCTTGCGCATACCGGTCGAGTAGTCCACGACGAGCTTGTGCTGCGAGCCCGCCAGGTCCAGTACGTCGAGGAGCTGCGTGGCGCGTTTGTCGACCTCGTCACCGGGCAGCCCCCGCAGCCGGCCGGTGTATCCGAGGAGTTCGCGCCCGGACAGCCGCTCGAACAGGCGCAGCCCCTCGGGCAGTACGCCGATCCTGGCCTTGACCGCGACCGGATCGCCCCAGACGTCGTGCCCGGCGACCTGGACGCGGCCCATGTCGGGCCGCAGCAGGCCGGTCACCATGGAGAGCGTGGTGGTCTTGCCCGCGCCGTTCGGGCCGACGAGACCCACGAACTGGCCGGCGGGCAGATCGAGATCGATGCCGGCGACGGCGACCTGCTCGCCGAAGCGCTTCCACAGCCCCTCGACCCGGACGGCGGGCGGAGCCGCCGTACTCGCCCCGCCCGCCGGGTCCGCCGCGCCCGCCGGGTCCGCCGGGTCCGTCCCGCCCGCCGGGTCCGGTGCCACCGCCGCCCGCTCCGTCTGCTCCGCCGCTCGGTCCGGTACGTGATCCGGCATGCCGCACTGCCCTTCGGGTGGCCTTTTCGAGATGTCGAGGGAACCCACCATATGGCTGCGGCTTACACGCGCCTCAGGCCCGCCGGTCGGCCCGTGCCGCCGCCGCGTCCCGGCCGCAGGCGTACGCCAGCGGGGGGATCAGCTCCTCGGCCTCCGGCAGCCAGCGGTTCGCCGGGGTGGGCCGCCGCGCCCACTGCACGGCGCCGGCTCCGCCGACCCGGGTCGGCGGAGCCGCCACGTAGTGCCCCTCGCCGCGCGCCACCAGATCGATCGCCGACGCCGACCAGCCCAACTTCCTTACGAGGCCGTCCACCTTGAGCGAGCCGCCCGCCAGTACGAAGAAGAGCATCCGGCGGTCGGGGGTGCGGGCGACGGGGCCGAGCGTCATCTCCATCCGCTCCATCCGCGCGAGCGCCAGGAACCCCGCCGACTCCGGCACGTCGAGGGCGTCGAACGTGCGGCCCGTCGGCAGCAGGATCGAGGAGCTGGGCTGCTTCGACCACAGCCTGCGCGCCGCGGCGCCGCTGCCCGTCGCCTGCGTCGCCCAGTCCGGCCTCGTCGGATGCGCCCCGGGGGTCGGGCAGTCGGCGCGCTCGCACGAGCACCGCTCCGTGCCGTCCACCGCCTCCAGCCAGCTGCCGGGGAACACGTCCCAGTGCCGCTCCTCCGCGTACCGTACGGCGCTGTCCAGCAGCAGCTCGCCTCGCTGCTTGGGGATCTGCGCGGCGTCCGTGACGCCCGTCACTCCGATGGTCTTGTCCACGAAGAACACAACTCCCGCCCGCACCTACGGTTACGGGCCCGCGGCCCGTTGCGAAGGCGCATCGATCCCGCACGCGGGGCGCACTGGTGCATCGGTGGGGGCGCGCGCCAGGTTGCGGCGTATCGGTGGGTAACCACAACCGGTGACCGGGGGTTGCCAACGGGGAGGCGCGAGGCGTGAGCGGATCACACATATCTCGGTGCCAAGCGGGCGGCGTTTCCCGAAAGTTACCGAAGATTGCTGATTTCGACCATCGCACGCATTTACTGCGTTTCCGCCGGGCAGTGATCACTCAGTCGATCACTGCGGCCACAGGGGGTATCCATTGGCAGCCAGGCCTCTCGTCGCCCGTCAGCCGAACGAACGGCTGCAAACACTCATCCAGGAAGCCGGCTGTTCCAATGCCGGACTCGCCCGTCGGGTCAACATGGTCGGTAACGAACGCGGCCTCGACCTGCGCTACGACAAGACATCCGTGGCCCGCTGGCTGCGCGGCCAGCAGCCGCGCGGCCGGGCCCCCGGGATCATCGCCGAGGCGCTGGGCCGCAAGCTTGGACGCACGGTCACGATCGACGAGTTGGGGATGGCCAACGGCAAGAATCTCGCCTCGGGCGTCGGCCTCCAGTTCTCGCCGACGGTCGTCGGCGCGATCGAGCAGGTCTGCGAGTTGTGGCGCAGCGATGTGGGCAGGCGTGACTTCCTGTCCGGATCGGCGGTCGCGTCGTCGGCCCTCGTCGAGCCGAGCAGGGACTGGCTGATCACCGGCCCGGACACCTCGGTGGCGCGCAGCACCGGCGCCCGGGTGGGTGATTCGGACGTGGCGGCGGTCGCCGCCATGACGGCCGCCCTGGTCGAGCTGGACCACCGCTTCGGCAGCGGCCATGTCCGCCCGGTCGTCGTGCACTATCTGAACAGCGTGGTGTCGGGCCTGCTTTCGGGGTCGTACCGAGAATCGGTCGGCCGCAGACTCTTCGCCGCCGTCGCCCGGCTCACCGAGCTGGCGGGGTACATGGCGGTGGACACCGGCCAGCCGGGCCTCGCCCAGCGGTACTACATCCAGGCGCTGCGGCTCGCGCAGGCCGCGGGGGACCGCGGCTACGGCGGGTATGTGCTCGCCGCGTCCATGAGCCATCTCGCGGCCCAGCTCGGAAACCCGCGCGAGATCGCCCAGTTGGCGCGGGCCGCGCAGGAAGGGGCGCGCGGGCAGGTCACCCCGAGGGCGCAGGCCATGTTCCTGGCCGCCGAGGCGCGGGGGCACGCGCTGATGGGCGACGTGGGCCAGTGCCAGGCCGTCGCGGGCCGGGCGCTCACCGCGCTGGAGCACGCGGATCCGGAGGCCGACGACGACCCGGTGTGGATCACGCACTACGACCAGGCGTATCTGGCCGACGAGTTGGCGCACTGCTACCGCGATCTGGGTCAGCCCGACGCGGCGGCGCGGCACGCGTCCGACTCGCTGTCCGGACACCCGGAGTCGCGGGCGCGACGGCGGGCCATCGCGCTGGTCCTGCTGGCCACGGCGCAGGTCCAGCAGCGCGAGGTGGAGGAGGCGTGCCTCACGGGCACGCGGGCGGCGGAGCTGCTCGGCTCGCTGCGGTCCAGCAGGGGGGCGGAGTATCTGGACGATTTCCAGCAGCGATTGGAGCCGTACGGCACGGAGCCCGCGGTGCGGGAGTTCAGTGCCCGGCTGGAGACGCAGGCCGCATGACACGGCTTTGCTACAACTTCCGCCGGGGGCACGGCTGTCCGGTGGTCGCGCGGTCGTCGTGCGGTGGTCGTAGGGCGGTTGTACGGCCACCGGACGGCCGTTGTGCGGTGTGCCGGGACCGGCGAGTTGCCGGTGGGGCGGGGTGCGGCCGGTCCGAGTGATCGGGGTCACCGACAAGTGTCCTGAACGTGGAGGGTTGCGGCTGGTTCCGGGTGCGTAGCAGGGCTCCTGATTCACCCGGTAGCGTGAACTGACGATTCCGTAGGTCCACACTAGGAGTCCCGGTGACGCAAAGCGGACAAAGGGACGAGTCGCAGTCGCCTGCCGCTCGGCCCGCGCACGAAGGCATCGTGCTGCCCGCCGACGGCGGTCCCCCCTTGATCCCCGGCGCCCCGGCCGACCAGTCCGCCCCGGCGGGCGGGCAGCCGTGGGGGCAGCCGTGGGGTCCGGGGGCGCCACAGCCGGAGCCGCAGGGGCAGCAGCCGTCGCCGCACCAACTGCCCCCGTCGCAGGCGCAGCCACCCGCGCAGGCGCCTCAGCAGGGCGCGTACGGGTCGTACGGAGGCGGCGGTTACGGCTCTCCGCAACCGCCCCAGCAGCAGTACCAGCCGCCTCAGCAACAGCCTCAGCTGCCGCAGCAGCCGTCTCACCAGCTGCCTCCGCAGCAGCAGTACCAGGGGCAGCAGTCCCTGCCGCCCGCGCAGTCGTACGGTGCGCAGCCGCTGCCGGCCGAGACACCGCTCCCCGGCGGACCGGGCGTACCGGGCGGACACGGCGTACCCGGCGGCAGCGCGGACGCGACGCAGTATCTGCCGCCGGTGCCCGCCGCCGGCGCGGCCGACGCCACGCAGTACATACCGCCGGTGCCGCAGTACCAGCAGGGCCAGAGCCCCGGCGGGCTGCCGCCCGAGCTTCCCCCCGAATCCACCCAGTACCTGGGCGCGCATCAGCCGCCCCAGCAGCCCCAGGCGGCTCAGCCGCCCCCGCCCGCCCAGGCCACCTCGGACGCGGACGCCACGCAGTTCATCGCGCCCGTCCCCCCGCAGGGCGGCCCGGACAACATCCCGGCCGCGCCCCCCGGCGCGCCGTTCGGCATCAGGCCCGGCGCCCCCGAGGACCGCCGCCCGCCCGCCGAGTTCGACAGCCTCTTCCGTACGGAGGCCCCCGGCGCGGGTCCCGTGCCGGACGAGACGCAGCAGATGCCGCACTTCGACCCGGCCGCGGGTCCGGGCCGTGGCGGCCCGCAGGGCCACGGACAGCAGGGCCACCCGCGACAGGGGCCACAGCAGGGGCAGGGGTACGGCCAGGGACACGGCCAGGGCGGCGCACCGCCGCCGTACGCGCAGCCGCCACGCGGCCCGCAGGAGCCACCGAGCCGGTCGGGCGGACGCCGCAAGTCCTCACCGATCCCGCTGATCGCCGCGGTCGTCGTCGGCTGCGCCGTCCTCGGCCTCGGCGCGGGCTGGCTGATGAGCGGGGACGACTCGAAGAAGCAGGACAACAACCAGACGGTGTCGGCGGAGAGTTCGCCGTCGGGCCCGGGCGGCGACGAGAAGCCCGTCGACCCCGCCAAGCCGCAGGCCGAGGAGCTGGACAAGCTCCTCGCCGAGAGCAACGACAGCCGGGCGGCGGTGATCAGCGCGGTCGAGTCCATCAAGACCTGTTCGAACCTGGACAAGGCCGTCACCGACCTCCAGGGCGCGGCCGAACAGCGCCGCGACCTGGTCTCCCGGCTCAAGGACCTGACCCTCGACAAACTGCCCCGGCACGGCGAGTTGTCGTCCTCGCTGACCGAGGCGTGGCAGGCGTCCGCGTCGGCGGACGACCACTACGCGACATGGGCGGCCGAGGCGAAGACGAAGAAGGGGTGCAAGGGCGGCAAGGCCCGTACGACGAAGGCGGCGTCCGAGGGCAACCACGCGAGCGGCGAGGCGACGGCGGCGAAGCAGAAGGCGTCGGGCCTGTGGAACGGCATCGCGTCCAAGTACGGCCTCACGGCGCGCGCCCCGACGGAGCTGTGAGGGAGAGGTTCGCGGTGAGGCTGGACCTCGCGAGAATCCTTCTCGCCCGCACCCGGATCGATCCGTTGTTCCGGGACACACCGCAGTACGAATGCGAGCCTCTGGGCGAGGCGCTGGGCTGCCGCCTCGTCCTGAAGGTGGAGACCCTGAACCCCGTCCGCTCGTTCAAGGGCCGAGGAACGGAGACCGTACTCAACCGTCTTCAGGAAACAGGTACCGCGAACGCCGTCGTCTGCGCGAGCGCGGGCAACCTCGGCCAGGCGCTCGCCTTCGGCGGCCGGTCGCGTGGAATCGGTGTCACGGTCGTCGCGTCGTCGGCGGCCAACCCGCTGAAGATCGCGCGAATGAAATCGCTCGGCGCCGATGTGGTCCTGGTCGACGGGGAAATCGAGGCGGCCCTCGACACCGCCACCCGGATCGCCACGGACACCGGCGCGTTCCTGGTCGAGGACAGCAAGGACATCGCGACCTGTGAGGGAGCGGCGACGATCGGTGTCGAGCTGGCGGAACTGCCCGGCGAACTCGACGCGGTAGTGGTCTCGTTGGGCGTCGGCGCGATGGCGTCAGGTGTGGGCTTCGCCCTGAAGAGTCTGCGCGGGGCCACCGAGACCATCTGCGTCCAACCCGAGAACGCCCCGGCGATGACACTGGCACTGCGGGCGGGCCGGCCGGTCGAGGTCGGAATCCCGCACACCATCGCCGACGGAGTCGCGGGCCGCTACGTCCTGCCGGAGGTGCTCGACGACCTCGCGTCGGTCGCGGCCGACGCGGTCCTGGTAACCGAGGCCGCCATCATC
Source organism: Streptomyces sp. NBC_01508 (assembly GCF_045040315.1). Classification (NCBI taxonomy): domain Bacteria; kingdom Bacillati; phylum Actinomycetota; class Actinomycetes; order Kitasatosporales; family Streptomycetaceae; genus Streptomyces; species Streptomyces sp. NBC_01508. The sequence goes on from NZ_CP109419.1 coordinate 4,875,447, forward strand.
GAGGCGATGCGCCTCATCCACGTCCACGCGGGCCTGGTGGTCGAACCGGCCGCGGCACTGGGAGTCGCCTCGATCCTGGAGTCCGCCGGCCGGTTCGACGGCAGAACCGTCGCGACAATCCTGTGCGGGAGCAACGTGACCCCGACGGATTTCGACCGCTGGACCCGGGGCGAGGGCCGGGGCCGGTAACGATCAGCCGGAGAGGGCCGGTTGGCGCGCGGGGGTCGCTGTCGCCGCCGGGTGAGATCAACCGTTCCCGGACACTGGCGCGCCCCCTACACGCCGGACCCCGCGTCGCTCAGCGTCCCGCGTACGTCGACGAAGCCGTTCCGCAGTGCCACCAACTGGCCGTGGCGCACCACCTGGAAGGTCACCTCGCTGTTCACGATGCGCGGGAAGCCGGGGAAGCCCAGCATGTCCTCGTAGCGCCAGCGCAGTGTGGGGGTGAGGCCGCCCGTGTCGACCTTCGCGCCCTTGTCCAGCGCGTGCGAGAACGTGCCCGAGGAGATCGTGTCCCGGTCGATCGACTCGATGACCGACTGGAGGGCGGTGTACGCGATCCAGGTCGTCTGCACGCCGGGGTCCGCCGGGTCGATGCTGTCGTCGTCGAACGCGTGCGTGCGGATCACCTCCCGCATCGGCTGCCAGGCCGGATCGTTCGCCTGCGGGTACCAGCCGGTGACGTACGCGCCCTCGAAGAGGCCCTGCGAGCCGCCCGTGCGGTCCACCAGGGGCTGGCCGACGCTGCCGAGCACCGAGGAGATGCGGACGGGCCGGCCGGTGTCGGGCAGGCGCCGGTAGGAGTCGAAGAACGTCTCCGTACGGTCGCCGAGCACCGCCGTGACGCAGCCGTCGCCGGCCGCGTTCTCGCGTGCCCGCTCCGCCGAGCCGGTGTAGTCGGTGGCGTCCTCGGCCGCGCGGATGTCCGTCGCCTTCTCCCCCTTGCCGTCGCCCTTGCCCTTGCCCTTGCTCAGACCGGAGTTGAGCAGTTCCGGCATCGCGTCGCCGGTGATCGTGTCGGGCCGCACGATGGAGACCCGGCCGCACTCCCCGGCCAGCTGCATGCCGTTGCCGGCCAGGAGCGCCGCCTGGCCGCCGTTGACCGGGTACGAGACGAAGCTGGAGAACTCCCGCTCGGCGATGCCGTAGCCGCCGAGGTAGGGGATCCCGGCCGCCTCCAGCGGCGCGAGGAAGGCGTCGCCGTGCTGGCTGTACGAGCCGACGACGGCCGTGACGTCCTTCTCGGCCGCCAGCCGCGCGCAGTCGGCCGCGCCCGCCGAGGTGTTGCGCTCGTTGCAGGTGAGCACGCGCAGCTCGTGGCCGTCGATCCCGCCTGCCGCGTTGACCTGGCGCGCGTACGCCTTGGCCATGGCCGGCATGCCCGGCATGTTCGTCGCGGCGGTGCCCTCGGGCGCCCACGTCATCACGGTGACGGGCTCCCTGGAGCCCCCCGGGCCTCCAGGGAATACGCCACATCCGGTGACCACCGACGCCCCGGCCGTCACCGTGCACAGGACACGGACCGCCGGATTCCGGCGGAAGGGGCGGGGGGAGGAGGAGCGCTGCTGCCTACCGGTCATGTATCCGCACACTTCCGGCCTATGGGTAACTGCCAGGTGGCGCTTGTCCAACCGCGCATGACCACACGGTGAATTGCGGGGGGCCACATGATCGCCTTCCGGAGGACCGTACGATCAACTGCTGTGCAGCAAGGTTCGGAGAACTCTTCCCGTCGCGGCCGTCGCTCCTCCACCATGGGCGGCATGCCGCTCAATGACATTCCCTGGTGGCGCTGGCGCAGCAATGTGCGCTCGGCGCTGCACATGCTTTCCGATCCCGTCTTCCACCAGGAGTTCTGGCTGGCCGGCCGAGAGGGGTACGGCGACGTCACCGACGCCGTGTACCGGCTGGTCGAGGACACCTGGCTGGACAACTGGTCCGCGGAGAAGTACGTCGGAACGATCTTCCGTGACTCCGGCGAGGCCGCGCTGGTCGACGTCGCCGTCCTGCGGGTGCTGCGGATCATGCACCAGGTGGGGCCGGACGCGCCGATCTCGGTGTATCTGGAGCATCACGGCTGGGCGGAGGCGGTACGGGCGGCCCGCGAGGCGCATGTCAGGCTGGCCGTCAACGACGGCGAGGACCCGGACACGGTGCCGCGCTCGCTGGACGTGCTGCGGATCCTGACGCGGTCCGCCTGACCTGACGCGGTCGGCCCGACACGGCGGGGGCCGTCGCGCCCGGTGCGGTCCGCCTGACGGTCACGACCGGCCCGCGCGGGTCCCGTGTGGGATCCTCTGGGGTCATGAGTGCCCCGCAGCAGCCCGCCGCCCAGGCCGACCGGCCCGCCCTGTCCGACCAGTACGTCCTGACGCTGTCCTGCCCGGACAAGCAGGGCATCGTGCACGCCGTGTCCAGCTATCTGTTCATGACCGGGTGCAACATCGAGGACAGCCAGCAGTTCGGCGACCGCGACACCGGTCTCTTCTTCATGCGGGTCCACTTCTCGGCCGAGGTGCCGGTGACCGTGGACAAGCTGCGGGCGAGCTTCGCGGCCGTGGGGGACTCCTTCCGGATGGACTGGCAGCTCCACCGCGCCGAGGACCGGATGCGGATCGTCCTGATGGTCAGCAAGTTCGGCCACTGTCTGAACGACCTGCTCTTCCGGTCGAGGACCGGCGCGCTGCCCGTGGACATCGCCGCCGTCGTCTCCAACCACACGGACTTCGCCGAGCTGGTCGCCTCGTACGACATCCCCTTCCACCACATCCCCGTCACCAAGGACACCAAGGCGGCGGCCGAGGCCGAGCTGCTGGAGCTGGTCCGCGCGCAGGACGTCGAACTGGTCGTGCTGGCGCGCTACATGCAGGTCATCTCCGACGATCTGTGCAAGCAGCTGAACGGCCGGATCATCAACATCCACCACTCCTTCCTGCCGAGCTTCAAGGGCGCGAAGCCGTACCACCAGGCGCACGCCCGGGGCGTGAAGCTGATCGGCGCGACCGCGCACTACGTGACGGCCGACCTCGACGAGGGACCGATCATCGAGCAGGAGGTCGAGCGCGTCGGCCACGAGGTGACCCCGGAACAGCTGGTGGCGATCGGCCGCGACGTGGAGTGCCAGGCGCTGGCCCGCGCGGTGAAGTGGCACGCGGAGCACCGGATCCTGCTGAACGGCCGGCGCACGGTGATCTTCGGATAGCCGCGCGCTGAAATGCCTCTGAAGTCCCCCCTGAAGTCCCCCTGAAGTCCCTCCTGAAGTCTCCCTGAAGCCACGCTGGTGTCCGGCTGGAGTCCGGCTGACAGGAATAAGCGCCGCCGTCGCTTTCCTTGCGCTTCCGTGCCGCCTCGTTCAGGATCATCGTGCACCGAGGAACCGCTTACTTCCGTCCGGTACGCAACCGGGCGGCGACACAGGGGAGATCAGGATGCGTAAGCGTGCGGCACTTGTGACTGCGGGGATCGCCGTTCTGGCGATCACAGGAATCAGCGCCCCCGCCCAGGCGGCGGCTCCGGGAACGTCCGTCGGCGCCCCGGCCCAGGCCGAGGCGTGGACGTACATCGGCACGTACTCCAGCAGGTCCTACTGCATCGACGCCGGTCAGCAGTATGTGCGTGAGGGCTTCAACAACTACCGCTGCGACGCCGCCCCGGGCGGCACCGGCTACTACAAGCTGTACGTGAGATAGCGGCAGCCGGATTCGGCCGCCGGCGCCGGACGGGCTCAGGCCCGTCCGGCGCCGACGGCGTCAGTCACGCCCTACAGCCGGCTCAGCGAAGCCGCCGTGAACAGTACGTCCCGGATCGCCTCGCGGTCACCGTCCTGCCCGGCCGCCGCGTCCTCCGGCGAGATGTGCCCCGCCACGAGCTGGCAGAACTCGACTCCGTCCAGTGCGACCTGGGCCACCGTGCGCTCCGCCGTGCCGACCGCGGCCGGTGAGTCGAGCGCGATGTACCAGTTCCCGCCGCCCGCGCCCTCGACCTCCAGGTGCAGCGACCGCCCCGGCGAACCCGGCACGACCAGCTGACGGGCGGGCGAGGCCAGGCCCGCGCGGCGGCGGTTCGCGAGGGCGGACGGGATCAGCTGCGCGGCGAGGTCGATCATGACGCGCAGATGCGGGCCGCTCGGCGCCGGATAGGGGTAGTCCACCGCCTCCGCGATGTCCCAGCCGTGGATCCAGCACTCGAAGGCCCGGTCGATCATCGCGTCACGCAACGGCAGGGAGAACTCGCCGTACGAGACGGAGAGTTCGGCCACCCCGCGCCCCGCGAAGGACACCGTCCTTATCAGCGTGTGGCTCTGGTCGCGCCACGGCTCGCGGATCGTGCGGGTGGGCGGCGGGTGCGCCGTACGCCAGAACGCCTCGGTCCGGTCGGTCGGCGACAGCGGCGCCGCCGCGCCCAGCGGGTCGTCGAGTCCCAGCGACGATGTCACCAGGCCGTCGACGGTCATGAGATGCCCGATGACCCCGGCCACCGTCGCCCTGCGCGCCGCGGACTCCTCCTTCTCGAACCACTTGAGCTGGAGCGGCGCGTGCCACTCCGCGTCGCCGAAGTCGCGCAGCAGCGCGTCGAGCCGGGCGGTCTCGGCGTCGTACGGGGTGGCCCACACCGGCACCGGGATACGGGCGGCCCGGCGGTCGAGGCAGTTCTCCAGCACGCGGGAACGGAGCAGCGGCGGGAGGTCCAGATTGCGGTCGGTCTGCAACAGGCCTACGGCGTCACGCAGTTTGAGGGCCTCGTCGGCGCAGGGCGCGCACTCGGTGAGGTGGTTCTCGACGTGCGTGGTCTCCTCGGACGAGCAGGCCGCCAGGGCCCAGGCGCCGAGCAGGGACTTCAGGACGGAGTGCGAGGGCGGCGGCGGATCGTGCGGATGCCGCTCACCGGTCACGTACCGCTCCTCGGGAGGGTCGGGAGGGTCGGGAGGGTCGGTCGGGTCGGCCGGCTCCTGCGGCGTGCCGCAGTCCACGCCGGAGTCCATGCCGGAGTCCATGCCGGAGTCGTTGCCCGCGCCCGCCACATCGTCAGTCTCATCCGGCTCTTCCCGCTCGCGGCTCTCCTTCGCCGCCCGAGCGGCGCGTGCGGCGCTCTCGACGGCCCGGTGCAGTACGTCCGTCGCCGGCGGCTCCAGGTCGTCGGCGGCGGCACGCTGGCCCGGTATGCGGGGGACACCGCGTACGTCCTCGGGCTCGTCCGGGCCGCCACGGTCTCCGTTCCGGCCTCCGTCGAGCGGCCCGGTCACAGCGACCGTCCGTTTCCGGGCGGCGAAGAGCCTTCCAGAAAGCGGGTGTTCGCCGACGACAGCAGTTGCAGACCGAGCCGCAGCCGGCGCCGTGCCTCGTCCTCGGTGACCCCGAGGTCGGCGGCGGCCTGCCGGTAGTCGCGGCGCTGGAAGTACGCCAGGTCGAGCGCGGCGCGCAGCGGCGCGGGCATGGAGGTGACGATGTAGTCGGCGCGTGCGGCGGCGGACGCCTCGCGGATCCGCTGTTCCAGCTCCTCCGCGCTGCCCTCTCCGCTGGCCTGGTGGGCGGCCGTCTCCAGCTGCCGCAGCCGGTTCACGGCCTGGAGGCGGGCGAGCTTGGCGATCCAGGACCGCATCGAGCCCTGCTTGGGGTCGAAGGCGTCCGGGTTCTCCCACACGTAGCCGAAGACCTCGCGGGTGATCCGGTCGGCGGCCTCGTCGTCGTCGAGCACGCGGTGCGCGAGGCTGTGCACGAGCGAGGCGAACCGGTCGTACAGCTCGCCGAGCGCGGCGGCCTCACCCCGCGCGAGCCGCTGCTGCATCCTGCGGTCCCAGCGGGGCGGTGTGTCCTTCGCCATGAGACCCCCAGCCCGTGACTGCTCCGACTGCTCCGTGACCTGACCCCGCCGCTTCGAATGTACTGGCCAGTGTCATCGAAGTGCGCCCCTTTGCGTCAAGTGCGCCCCCTGGGGCCGTCCGCGGTGGTAAAGGAATTCCCCCGGCTCGTGACCGTTGTGTTTCACAAGGTGTGTTGCAAGAGGTGTGTTTCACGAAGGAGCGGGAGGGCAGCCGCCATGACGAGGGACGATCTCCGGTGAAGGTCCGGAATCCGGAACTCCGCTACACGGGTCTCCGGGTCGGTACGAGGGAAGGTCCAGGCGTGACGCTCAAGGTGGACAAGCACGAGCACGGGCTGTGGACCGTGCTGCGGATCACCGGAGAACTGGATCTCGTGACCTCGCCCGTGGTCCGCCAGCATGTCCACGAAGCGGTCGCGGCCGGCCGGCGCGAGCTGGTGCTCGATCTGTCCGAGGTGTTCTTCTGCGATTCCAGCGGGGTGGGCGTCCTGATCGCCTCCCGTAAGTTGATGCGCTCATGCCAGGGTCGCCTGCATCTCATCCTGCCCGCCCACGGCGCGGAGGAGGGCTCGCACGTCAACCGCGTACTCGCGGCTCTCGGCGTGCGCCGCCTGTTCGAGGTCTACTCGGACGTCTCCGAGGCCGTCGACGAGGAGGCGCAGCCCCTGTCCGCCTGAGGGTGTCCTGAGGGTGCCCTGAGCGTGTGTCCGCCGGACAGACCTGTAAGCCTTCACACGGCGGCCCCCGGGCGTCGTACGCTGCCAGTCATGGACAGCGCAGAGTACGAGGGCAAGATCGCCTCCCGATTCGCCGCCTTCGACCAGGACGGCAACGGCTACATCGACCGTGAGGACTTCAGCGGAGCGGCAGCGGCACTGCTCGCGGAGTTCGGCGTCACCGCACGATGCGACAAGGGGCAGGCCCTCTACAACGGGGCCGAGGCCTTCTGGCAGGGCATGGCGGGCATCGCGGACGTCGACGGTGACCAGCGGGTCACCCGGCAGGAATTCATCACCGGCGCCGCGAAGAGGCTGCGCGACAGCCCCAAGCGCTTCGCCGAGATCGCCCGGCCCTTCCTGCACGCGGTGATCGCCATCGCGGACGAGGACGGCGGCGGTGTGACGCCGCCGGCGGCCGAGCGCGTGCTGCTCGTGCTGGGTACGGAGCCGGGCGTGGCCGCGCAGGCCGCCCGGGGGCTGGACGCGGACGGCGACGGCCGGATCACCGAGGAGGAGATCCTGACGGCGTTCGCCGCCTACTACGTGACGCCGGAGCCGTAGACCGCGAGCGGAATCCGCGAGGAGGACCGGGGGCTCCGGACCTGTTCGGCCGGGCTGGGCGGAGCCGTACCGCAGAGCGTTACCGTGTGTGACGAGACGGCGTTCGCGTAGGTCGATACCGGGTTGTGTCCTACGGGTGACCTGTCACGGGCCGGAGTCGTCGGCGGGCTCCGGTACGCTCCCTCGGGTGCGAGTGGTGGTGAGGCGCGATGGATCCGGTGTGGCCAGTACGGCGACGCCGGACCGGGGAATGCCCGCCGATCGCGCAGCACGAAGGCGCCGGGCGCGTCCTTGTTCGACTACCCGCGGAGCGCGTCGCACAGTATGCCTCAGGGGTACTCCTTCGCGAGGGAATATGCCCGAAGCGCTTGTTGCGGTGACTGTACGTCAACCATGCTGTCCCACAAGGGAATCACGTTCTGTGACCTTGTCGTGGACCTTGTCGAGGCGCGAGGCGATGTGCCCGCCGGTTCGGATGGTGTGAGCGGTGCAGGTACTTCAGATGCAGTTGGAGGTCGGGGCCGATCCGGCGGAGGTCGGCCGGGCCCGTCGATGGGCGCGGTCGCGCCTCATCGGCTCCGGAATGAACGATGACGAGCCGCTGGCGGAGACGCTGATCCTGCTGATCTCCGAGCTCGTCACCAACGCCGTGGTGCACACCGGCTGTCCGGCCGTGCTGCGGATGCTCTTCGGTTCCGGGGCCGCCGAGGCCGGGACCGTACGGGTCGAGGTCGCCGACACCAGCGCGCGTCCGCCCTGTCCGCGGCACGCGCAGGGCGAGGACACCAACGGGCGGGGCCTGGAGCTGGTCGACGGGCTCGCTGACCGGTGGGGCTGGCAGCCGGAGGGCTCGGGCAAGCGGATCTGGTGCGAGGTGGACCGGAGCGAACCGGGGGACGCGGCGCGGTACGAGCCGCCGGCCCCGGCAAGGGCGACGACCCCGGCGACGATCCCGGCGACGACACCAGCAACGACCCCGGCAGCGACACCGGGGCGGCACGGCGGGCTCGGGCGCTACACGGTGGATCTGTCGGTGGCCGGCCGTTCCGGGGACACGGACCGGGAGCGGGGCCGCGACGGGGAGCGGGACCGACCCGCCGGGGCCGACGGCGCGTCGAAGGCCGTCACGCAAGCCTGACGCCGCTGCCCTTGTCGCTGCCTTTGCCGCTGCATTTGCCGTCGACCGCGCGGAACGTCCGCCGGTAGACCGTCGGCGCGACACCCAGCGCCGCCTGGAGATGCTGGCGCATGGACTGCGCCGTACCGAACCCCGCGTCCCGCGCGATCCGGTCGACGGACAGGTCCGTCGCCTCCAGCAGATGCCGCGCCCGCTCGACGCGCTGCTGGACCAGCCACTGGCCGGGGCTGATCCCGGCCTCCTCACGGAACCGGCGCGTGAACGTCCGTACGGACATCGATTCCTGGTCCGCCATGTCCCGTAGCTGGATCGGTTCGTGGAGCCGGGCGAGCGCCCAGGCCCTGGCCGTGGTGGTGGTCGCCAACTGGGCTTCGGGGACGGGGCGTTGGATGTACTGCGCCTGGCCGCCGTCCCGGTGCGGCGGGACGACCGTACGCCGCGCGACGTCGTTGGCGATCGCCGTGCCGTGGTCGCGGCGCACGATGTGCAGACAGAGATCGATCCCGGCGGCGACCCCTGCCGAGGTCAGGACGTCGCCGTCGTCGATGAAGAGCACGTCCGCGTCGACCTTGATCCGGGGGAACGTCCGCTGGAAGTGCGCGGCCGACGACCAGTGGGTGGAGGCGGGCCGGCCGTCGAGGAAGCCGGCGGCGGCGAGTACGTAACCCCCGGTGCAGATGGAGACCAGCCGGGTGCCGGGACGCAAGTGCGCGAGAGCGGACCGGAGTTCGCCGGTGAGGCTGCCCTCCTCGTAGACCGGGCCGAGTTCGTACGAGGCGGGGATCAGCACGGTGTCGGCGGTGGCGATGGCCTCGGGGCCGTTCTCCACCATGATGTCGAAATCCGCGTTCGTACGGACCGGGCCCGGCGGGCGCAGTGAGCAGGTGATCACGTCGTACAGCCGGACGCCCCCGGTGGTCCGGGCGAGGCCGAAGATCCGCTGGGGGATGCCGAGTTCGAAGGGGAGGACCCCGTCGAGCGCGAGGACCACGACGCGGTGGCGCGGTGGTTGTTCGGCGCTGACCACTGGCATCCCGCTGCCCTTCCGTCCCGCTGTGCTGACCGTCATGGGCAAATCCCCTGGTGGTCCAGACCGGTTCTTGATATCTGTCGACTCTGTGACTGCTAAGCGTGCGACGGACCCCGCCATTCCCGACCCGACGGAGATACCTCTCTGGAACCGTGACTTCCGGCTCTTCTTCATCGCCAGGGTCGTCGCGCGCTTCGGCGACGGCATGGTGCCCGTCGCGCTCGCCGCCGGGCTGCTCGACGCCGGACACGGCGCGTCGTCCGTCAGTTTCGCGCTCGGCGCGTGGATGGTCTGCTTCGCCGGGTTCGTGCTCTTCGGCGGCGTACTCGCCGACCGGTTCACGCCGCGCCGCATGATGATCCTCGCCGATGTGATGCGGCTGGTCTGTACGGCGGGCCTCGTGGCCACATTCGCCGGGGGAGCGCCGCTGCTCTGGCTCGTGTACGCGCTGAGCGCGGTCAACGGGCTCGGCGCCGCGCTCTTCCAGCCCGGCGTGGCCAGCATGCTGCCCGTCCTGTCGCCCGACGTGCAGCGCGGCAACGCGGTGCTGCGGGTCGCCGAGTCCCTGGCCACGATGGCGGGGCCGGCGGCGGCCGGCGCGCTGGCCGGGTTCGGCGGGCCCGGCACGATCTTCGCGGTCAACGCCGCGACGTTCGGGGCCAGCGGGATCTGTCTGTTCCTGGTCCGGATGCCGACCATGAAACCGGTGCGCGGCGACTCGATGCTCGGCGAACTGATCGGCGGCTGGCGCGAGTTCCGCGCCCGGTCCTGGCTGTGGGGTGTGCTCGCGATCTACTCGGTGTACGGCGTCGCGGTGCTCGGGCCGCTGGTCCCGCTGGAAGCGGTGGTGGTCACCGAGCGGCACAGCTCGGTCATGTTCGGCCTGATGATGACCGTCCACGGGGCCGGCAACGTGGCGGGCGGGCTGCTGGCGCTGCGGCTGCGTCCGGCGCGACCGCTGTTCGCGGGGACGATCGCGCTGATCGGGGTCGTCGCGATCCTGCTGGTGCTGGCCTACGACGTCCCGCTGCCGCTGCTCGCGGCCGGGTTCTTCGTGAGCGGGGTGGGCCTGGCGTTCTGGGCGGTGATGTGGGCCACGACGATCCAGACGATGATCCCGCCCGAGGCGCTGAACCGACTCCACGCGTACGACGTGGCGGGCTCCCTGATCATGCTCGCCGTCGGCCGCGCGCTGGCGGGTCCGGTGGCGGAGACGGTCGGGATACGCGAGGTGCTGCTGGGCGGGGTGGTGGTGAACGTACTGGTCTGCGCGGCGCTGTTCGCGGCGCGCCCGATCCGCGAGCTGAAACGCGTCGGCCGCCCGCAGCCCGGTCCGGTCGAGGCCGGACCTGCGGCCGGACCCGCGGTCGGACCCGACGTCCCACCCGGGGCCAGCCCTGGTGCCGGACCTGGTGCCGGACCTGGTGTCGAATCCGACGTGGCCCGATCCTAGCGACCACTGGCCCTCGGGCCACTCGTGCGCCGTGCCCCTGCCACGGATGCTTCTTGACGTGACACAGACAGCCGAGACTCCCGCGGGAACCCCCGCCAAGGCCCCCGCGCCGCGACGGCGCCCCGGGCCGCCCCGTATCCACCGGGCCTGGTTCGTCGCCGCCGTCACCTTCGTGACGATCATCGGCGCCGCCGCCTTCGCCTCGCTGCCCGGACTGCTCATCGAGCCGCTGCACAAGGAGTTCGACTGGTCGCGCGGCGAGATCGGGTTCGCCGTCTCCGTCAATCTCGCGCTGTACGGGCTGACCGCGCCGTTCGCCGCCGCGCTCATGGACCGGTTCGGGATACGCCGGGTCGTCGCCGTCGCGCTGACCGTCATCGCGGCCGGCTCCGCGCTCACCGTCGTCATGACCGCCGCCTGGCAGATGGTCCTCTACTGGGGCGTCCTCGTCGGCCTCGGCACCGGCTCGATGGCCCTGGCCTTCGCCGCCACCGTCACCGACCGCTGGTTCGTCGCCCGGCGCGGTCTCGTCACCGGAATCCTCACCGCGGCCGGTGCCTCCGGGCAGCTCGTGTTCCTGCCGCTGCTCTCCTGGCTCGTCGAGAACCACGGCTGGCGCCCCGCCTCGATCACCGTCGCGATGTCCGCGCTGGTCGTCGTCCCGTTCGTCTGGCTGCTGCTGCGCGACCACCCGGCGGACGTGGGGCTTCCGGCGTACGGCTCCGAGGAGTTCAAGCCCAAGCCGCCGCCCGTCACCGGCGCGGCGCGGCGGGCCGTCACCGTCCTGTTCAAGGCCGCCCGCACCGGGCCGTTCTGGCTGCTCGCCGGGACGTTCGCGATCTGCGGCGCCTCCACGAACGGCCTGGTCAAGACCCACTTCATCCCCGCCGCCCACGACCACGGCATGCAGATCACGACCGCCGCCTCGCTCCTCGCGGTCATCGGCGTCTTCGACATCATCGGCACGATCGCCTCGGGCTGGTTCACCGACCGCTTCGACCCGCGCCGGCTGCTCGCCGTCTACTACGCGCTGCGCGGCGTCTCGCTGCTCTTCCTGCCGATGCTGCTCATGGCCGGCGGCCCGGACGTCCGGCCGCCGATGCTGTTCTTCATCGTCTTCTACGGTCTGGACTGGGTCGCGACCGTCCCGCCGACGATCGCCCTGTGCCGCGAGTACTACGGCGCAGACAGCGCGATCGTCTTCGGCTGGGTGCTCGCCTCGCACCAGATCGGCGCGGGGGTCGTCGCGTTCGCGGGCGGCATGGTGCGGGACGTCACCGGGTCGTACGACATGGTCTGGTACGCCTCGGGCGCGCTGTGTGCGGTGGCGGCGCTGATGGCGCTGCTGATCAGGGGCCGGTCCAAGGCCGGTACGACCGACACGGCCGGTACGACCGACACGGTCAACGCGCCTTGAGAGTTTGCTACTTCAGCGCTTTCGACTTGAGTGCCTTCGCGATCCGCTCCGCGTCCCTCGACATCTCGCGCAGCATCCCGCTGATCGGATTCGTGAAGCCCGTGAAGTACAGCCCCGGCGCCCGCTCGGACGTCCGCGCGCCGCGCACCACCGGGCACCCCCGTTCGTCCAGCACGCCGAGGTGCCCCACCAGGCCCTCCAGGGCCCGGCGGTAGCCGGTCGCGGCGATCACCACGTCGGGCGAGATCCGCGAACCGTCCGCCAGCACCACCTTGTTGTCCTCGAACGACTCGACCGCCGCGACCGGTTCGATCCGCCCCTCGCGTACCGCCGCGATCAGCCCCACGTCCTGCACCGGGATCGCGCCCTCGCGCACCCGCGAGTACAGCCCGGTGTCGGGGCGCGGCAGCCCCTGGGCCGTGAGATCGGGCACCGTGATCCTGCACATGATCTCGCCCGCCCGGTCGACCAGCCGCGTCGGCAGCCGCCGGACCAGGATGGCGGTGCGCTGCGCCGGCCAGCCCGCGGTGGAGCGGCGCACGATGTGCGGGACGGTACGGATCGCGAGACGCACCCGCGCCGCGCCGCCCTCCAGCAGGTCGACGGCGATCTCCGCGCCCGTGTTGCCGGCACCGACGACCAGGACGTCCTTGCCCGCGTACGGGCGGGGTCCGCGGTACGTACCCGCGTGCAGCAGTTCACCGCCGTACGACTCGGCCCCGGGCCAGGACGGCAGCTGCGGCGTGTGGTTGTAGCCGGTGGCGACGACGACGGCGCTGCCGGTCAGCTCCCGGCCACCGGTCGCGTGCAGCAGCCAGCTCCCGCCGTCCGCCGACCGCTCGATGCCGGTGACCTCGACGCGGGTCACGATCTCCAGGCCGTGGAAGTCCGCGTACTTCTCCAGATAGCGGACCATGTGATCCCGCGAGACCCAGCGGCCGAAGGACCGCGGCATCGGCAGACCCGGCAGCGCGGAGAGCTTGCGGGTGGTGTGCAGATGGAGCCGGTCGTAGTGACCGCGCCAAGAGGCCCCGACGGCCTCGGACTTCTCCAGCACCACGGCCCGTACGCCCTGCGCGCGCAGGGCGGCGGCGACGGCGAGACCGCCAGGTCCGCCGCCGATGACGTACACGGGGCGGTCGTTGGTGAGGTCGATGTCGCTGGCCATGGAAGCTGAGCGTAATCGAGCGGGCACTTGTTGGGTCTCGGTCAAGATGGGAATCGATTGCGAATCGGTCACGTACGGGTAAGTCCCGCGAGTGGCGGCTGAAACCGCGGTGAAAGCGGCGTGAATCCGACGCCCCGCACGCTTCCGGCATGACTACGAACCACACAGCGGCCGCGGCGCCACGCGTGCCCAGTGCGATCAGCGCGATCAGCGCGCGGGCGCTGCGCAAGTCGTACGGCGACAAACTCGTCCTCGACGGAATCGACCTCGACATCGCCGAAGGCACGGTCTTCGCGCTGCTCGGCCCCAACGGCGCCGGCAAGACGACCGCCGTCCAGATCCTCTCCACACTCATCGGCGCCGACGCGGGCGAGGTGCGCGTCGCCGGTCACGACCTGGCCCGCGAGCCCGAAGGCGTACGCGCCGCGATCGGTGTCACCGGTCAATTCTCCGCCGTGGACGGGCTGTTGACCGGCGCGGAGAATCTGAACCTGATGGCGGACCTGCGTCATCTGGGCCGTACGGAAGGCAGGCGGCGTACGGCGGAACTGCTGGAGCGGTTCGATCTCTCCGACGCGGCCGGGAAGTTGGCGGCCACCTACTCCGGCGGGATGCGGCGCCGGCTCGACCTCGCGATGACGCTGGTCGGGAACCCGCGCGTCATCTTCCTCGACGAGCCGACCACCGGCCTCGACCCGCGCAGCCGCCGCACCATGTGGCAGATCATCCGCGACCTCGTCGCCGACGACGGGGTGACCATCTTCCTCACCACCCAGTACCTCGAAGAGGCCGACCAACTCGCCGACCGCATCGCGGTGCTGGACCACGGGTCGCTGGTCGCCGAGGGCACGGCCGAAGAGCTGAAGCGGCTGATCCCGGGCGGGCACGCGCAGTTGAGGTTCGCCACCACGGCCGCGTACGAGACGGCGGTACGAGCCCTGTCCCGCACCCTCGACGACATCCCGCGCGACGACGACGCGCTCACGCTCCAGGTCCCGAGCGACGGGCGGGTGCGGTCGCTGCGCGCGCTGCTGTACCTGCTGGACGCGGAGTCGATCGACGCCGAGGAACTGTCCGTCCACACACCCGACTTGGACGACGTGTTCCTCGCCCTCACCGGACAGTCCAAGCCCGGACAGTCCAAGCCCGGACAGTCCAAGCCCAGCCGGGACACCGAGACCGCCGTCGACCCCCTGACCGAGAAGGCCGCCACCCGATGAGCACTCCGACCCATGCCGTGACCGACTCGGCGACGATGCTGCGGCGCAACCTGCGCCATATGCTGCGCTACCCGTCCCTGACGGTGATGCTGGCGGCGATGCCGGTGATCTTCCTGCTGCTGTTCGTCTACGTTTTCGGCGGCACACTCGGCGCCGGCCTCGGCGACGGGCCGGGCGGCGGCCGGAGCGACTACATCGCGTACGTGACACCCGGGGTTCTGCTCATGGCGGTGGCCTCCGTGGCCCAGGGGACCGCCATCTCGGTCGCGATGGACATGACCGAGGGCATCGTCGCCCGCTTCCGCACGATGTCCATCTCCCGCGCCTCCGTACTGACCGGGCACGTGGTCGGCAGCTTCATCCAGGCCATGATCACGATCGCGACAGTGGTCGGTGTCGCGCTGCTCATCGGGTTCCGCGCCGACGCGGGGCCGGTCGAATGGCTCGCCGCCTTCGGGATCCTGGCGATGATCACCTTCGCCTTCATCTGGCTGTCGGTCGCGCTCGGCATGGTCAGCAAGAGCGTCGAGACCGCGAGCAACCTGCCCATGCCGCTGCTCCTGCTGCCCTTCCTGGGCAGCGGATTCGCCCCGACGGACTCGATGCCGACCGGGCTGCGCTGGTTCGCCGAGTACCAGCCGTTCACCCCGGTGACGGAGGCCCTGCGCGGGCTGCTGATGGGGACGGAGATCGGCAACAGCGCCCTGCTCGCCACCGGCTGGAGCGTGGGCATCGCCCTGTTCGGGTACCTCTGGGCAAGGAAGCTCTACGACCGCGATCCCGCGCCGCGCTGAGCAGGGCGGCCCGGTGGCATGGCCGGTGGTGTCGGCAGGGTTGCGCGGCTCCTGGGCCGCACTTGTCCTTAATCGCCGGGCGGGCTGCGATCGCAGCCCGCCCGGCGGGCATCTCCGGCCTGTCCGGCGATTGAGGACACCACCCACCGGCCGGACCGATCTCAGCCCGTCCGGCGATCGAGGACGAACGGGCCGCCGACCGGACCCGGCGCGTACGCGTCCCGTTCCCGTAGCACCTCCAGGGCCGCCGCCCGCAGGTCACCGTGGTCCAGGGTGGCGTACGCGGCCGTCGCGTGCGCGTACGCCACCGCGTCGGCCCGCTCCGCCGCGCGGCGGGCGCGGGCCGGGGACATGGTCGGCTGGAACTCCCGGAGGAAGCAGAAGCGTTCGGCGAGCGCGGTCAGCCGGGCCGCCGCCCGCCGCCGCGCGGCTGCCTGGTCGTCCCGGTCGTCCCGGTCGTCCCGGTCGTCCTGGTCGTCCTGGTCGTCCTGGTCGTCCCGGTGGTCCTGGTCGTCCGCGAGGTCGACCGTGGCCACCGCGAGCAACAGGGCCCCGCAGGCCGGGAGTTCCAGCTGCGACAGCGGTGACCTGACGAGTGGGGCGGCGAGCAGCTTCGTCAGCGAGTACCGCAGTTCACCGGCGGTCTCCGCGACGAGGTCCAGCCGGCCGTGCCGCGCGTGGGCCATCACCGCGGCCGTCCGGATGCCCACGGCCCCGACGTCCAGCGTGTGCTCGGCGATCATCATCTGGCCGCTGAGGTGCGTCACTTGGTCGACGGCCGCGCGCCACAGTCGCAGACCGGTCCCGATCTGACCGCGCGTGAGCGCGATCTCCCCGCGCACCGCGTGAGCGAGGGCGAGAGTGGACTCCTCGTCCGCCCCGAGGCCGAACGTCATGGCGGTCCCGTCGTCCCCCGCCGGGCCGCCCCGCGCCCCGCCGTCCGCCGCCCCGCTGTCCGCCGGTCGCGCCATCGCCAGGTCCAGCTGGCGCCCGGCGCCGTCGAAGTCGCCGAGTTGAAGGTCGGTGAGTGCCAGGGCCCAGCGGATCCCGAACACGTCCGGCCAGGACTTGAGCCTCTCGACCACCGGCAGCATCACCTCGTAGTGGTGCCGCGCCCGCTCACTGTGCCCCGACTGCCTGCTCAGGTCGCCGACGCGGGCATGGGCCATGAGCCAGATCCACGGGCCGGCCACGGGTTCGGACGCGTCGAGCATCCGGTCGGCGGCGGCCAGGGCGCCCGCCAGGTCGCCCTTGGTCTCCCGGACGAAGCTGTCGAGGGCGTTGACGGCACCGGTCAGCAGCGGTCCGCCGCCGTCGCGGAGGGCCGGCGGCGGACCGTCCGCCCACGGTGTCTCGGGTGCGGTGGCCAGGACCAGGGCCGTGGCCCGGATCACGGTGTCCGGAGGGGCTGTTGGCAGCCTGCGCAGGGCGACCAGCGTGCGGCTCGCACCGGGTCCCCGGGTGACGTAGCCGTACGCGGTGCTCACCGTGAGCGCCGTCCTGGTGACGTCGACGGCCTCGGGTCGCGGCCGGAAGTGCGACAGCGTCCGGGCGGTCTCCTCGTTGAGCACCGACAGCCGCGTGTACGCGGACTCGACGAACCACAGGCCCCCGAGTACGGCGGTCGTGGCCGCCACCGTCGCCCCGACCCCCGTTGCCCCGACCCCCGTCGCCCCGTCCCCCTTCGCGAGCGCCAGCCGCAGCGCCCGCAGGAGATTGTCCTGCTCGGCCTTGATCAGTTCGCCGGTCGTGACGGGATCGGCGCCGAAGAGCGCGCTGTGGTGGGCCGTACCGAAGTCGTACGCCCAGGCGAGGAAGGCGTCCGTCACGCGTGCGGTCTCACCCGCCGCCTCCAGCCGGGCCGTACCGAACTCCCGTACCGTCTCCAGCATCCGGAACCGCGCGCCCGTCCGCGTGTCGACCACCCGGAGCAGCGACTGGTCGACCAGGTCCTCCAGGACCCGCAGGGTGTCCTGGGGTCCGGCGGGAGCCAGCAGCGCGTGCGCCGCCTGTGCCGTGAAGCCGTCCGGGAAGACCGAGAGGGCGCGCAGCGCGGCCCGCCCCGCCGGGTCCAGCAGGTTCCAGCTCCACTCGACGACGGCGTGCAGCGTGCGGTGGCGGGGCGGCGCGTCGCGCGCACCGCCGCGCAGCAGGGCGAAGCGGTCGCCCAGCAGCCGGGCGATCTCGGTGACCGACATGACGCGCACGCGGGCGGCGGCGAGTTCCACGGCCAGGGGCAGCCCGTCGAGCCGGCGGCACACCTCGGCCACGGCGTCCGGGGCGAGTTCGGCGTCCGGGCGCGCGGCCCGCGCACGCCGCGCGAACAGCTCGACGGACGTGGGCGGATCGAGCTGCGGCAGCAGGTACACCGATTCCGACGACAGGCCCAACGGGGCGCGGCTGGTGGTCAGTACGCGCAGATCGCGGGCCATGGCCACCAGCCCCCGCACCATCTCGGCGACGCCGCGCACCACGTGCTCGCAGTTGTCGAGGACCAGCAGGACCGGGCCGGGTCCCAGCGCGCCGACGATCCGGCCGAGTACGTCCGCCGGGGCGGTGGTGAGGCCGCCGCGGGCACCGCGCCGCGCCTCGCGGGCGCCGAGGACCGAGGCGACCTCGGCCGCGACCTCGTCGTCGGTGCCGATCCCGGCGAGCGCGACGACGTGCACGACCCGCTGCTCCGCGCGGTGGCTCACGGCGTGGGCGAGCCGGGTCTTGCCCAGGCCGCCGGCTCCGACGATCGAGGTGACGCGCGAGGCGCGCAGCAGCTCGGCGACGGCCACGGTGTCGGCGTCGCGGCCGAGCAGGGGGTTGGGGTCGTGGACGACACCGTGCCGCAGGACGGGGGTCTGGGCACGGAGCAGTTCCTGGTACGCGGCGCGGAGCGGGGCTCCCGGGTCGGTGCCCAACTCCTCGCGCAGCGCGCGGCGGTAGGTGTCGTACGTGGCCAGCGCCTGGGCCGGGCCCGCCGTCGTCTCCTCGCAGCGCAGCAGCTCCAGCAGCGCCTCTTCGTCGCGCGGGTGTGCGCGGAGGACGGCGGCGAGCGGGTCGACGGCCTCGGTGCGGCGGCCCAGCCGGGACAGCGCGAGGGCGCGCGCCCGCGCCAGCGCGTGGTGGGCGGGGGCGCGTCGGCGGCGCAGCGCGGTGAGAGGGTCGTCGTCCGACCCGTCCGACCCGTTCACCCGGTCCGCCGCGTCCGTCCCGTCCGCCACGGCTCCGTCCCACTGCGCGAGACCGGCCTCGGCGTCGCGGAGCGCGGCGGTGTGGTCGCCCGCGCGGGCATGCCGCGCGCTCTCGGCCGCGCTGAACAGCACGGCGGAGCTGTCGACCTGCTGCTCACCGAGGGCGAGCCGGTAGCCGGTGGGGGTACTGACGACGACCTCGGGTCCCAGCTGTGCGCGGGCACGGGAGACGAGGACCTGGAGGGCCTTCTTCGGGTGCTCGGGCCGCTGCTCCGGCTCCGGCCAGAGTTCGCCCACCAGGCGCGCGGTGGTGCGTCCCGAGCGCGGGTCGTCGGCGAGGAGCGCGAGCAGGCCGTGCAGCCGGGGGCCGGTGATCTCCCGGCCCCGGTAGGACACCTCGGACAGGAGTCGCAGCTCGGTGGTCACCCGTTCAGGTTACCCAGCGGGGGGCAGCGGCCTCGCGGCGTGACGGGGCGGTATCGCGCGCTCACCACCGCCGCGGGGTCGCCCTTGCCAAGTCCGTGCGGGCGGATCGGGACACCGCCGGGGTTGTCGTACAGCCGGATGCCGTCGCCGGGCAGGACCCGTGCGATGTGGAGGTTGATCTCGTCGATCAGCCTCCGTTCGAGGAACTGGCCGGCCCCGCGACGAAACCGTCCGGCGACATGGTGAAGTGCCAGAGCGCTTTTCCCGTTGTCGCCCATGTGCCGCCTCCTGCTGGACGCGTGTTCAATCCAGGACCGCGGTGGCCTCGACCTCGACCAGATGCTCGGGCACGTCCAGCGCCGCGACACCGATCAGTGTGCCCGGCGGTACGGGCGTGATCCCCAGCTTCGCGGCGGCCCGAGCGGCCCCGTCCGGCGATTGAGGACGAACCGGACGCCGGGCGGACCCGGTGAACCTTCCCGGTCACAGCGCCGGCTACGGCCAGAGCAGTTCGCGGGACCAGCCGCCGCCCGGCGCCGTACGGCGGTAACGCAGCCGGACATGGCGGCGCCGGGCGTCGCCCTGGAAGAACTCGACCTCGTCGGCGGCCAGCACGTACCGCGTCCAGGTCGGCACGGGCGCGTCCGGCTCGGCCGCCGCCCGCTCCCACGCGGCCTGCGAGGCGCGCGCCAACTCCTCGGTGGAGCCGAGTACTTCACTCTGCCGCCCGGTGAGCGCGGCGGCCAGCGCGCCGGTGGACCGGACGCCCAGATCGGCCCGGCTCTCCTCGGGCGCGGCGGCGCCCACCACGCCACGCACCCGGATCTGCCGCCCCCGCGCAGGCCAGTAGAAGCCGAGCGCGGCCCACGGCCGGGCGGCCAGCTGGCGGCCCTTCGCGCTGGTCGCGTGCGAGGCGAAGTGCCAGCCGTGCTCGTCGGCGTCGTGCAGCAGCAGCGTGCGGACGTCCGGCCGCCCCTCGGCGTCGGCGGTCGCGAGCGTCATGGCGTGCGGCTCGGCCTGCCCGGCCGCCACCGCCTCGCCGAACCACTGGTGGAACAGCGCCAGCGGTACGTCCGGTACGTCGGCCGGATCGAAGGCGGGCAGGTCGGTGTCCCAGACCCGCAGCTCCCGCAGGGCCGCGCGGAACGCCCGCAGTTCGTCGGACGCCCCGGACGCGTCGGGCACCTCAGACACCTCAGACACCTCGGACAGGTCGGATGCGTCGGACAGGTCGGATGCGTCGTCGCTCATGCGCCCATTCAACCGCGCCGGTTCTCCGACGGAGGTCCGCTCAGTGGGGCCGGGGAAGGCCGTGCTTCTCCCGCAGCTCCGCCAACCCCCGTGTGCACTGCTCGTCGCGGCTGTCATGGACGAGTTCGTGGAGGGCGAGCACCAGCCTGCGCCCGCGCTCGTACCGTTCGTCGCTCCAGGTCTTCAGCCGCTCCAGACCCGTCCGTACCGGCCCGAAATCCGCAGGGAAGAGATTGAAGCCGATGTCGACGAGCGAGGGGCCGCCGTCCTCCTTGGAGCCGAGGGCGGACTCGAACGGCTGTCGCACCACGTCGCCCTCGGTCACGCCGCTGTTCTCGATCTGGTCGTGGACAAGGTCCAGGGCGAACGCGTTGTCCGCCAGGAACTCGCCGTACCGCAGGGCGACCCAGGTGTGCAGCTCCTTGCTGCCGTGACGGGCCGGGTGCGACGCGCCGTGCGCGTAGTTGAGTACCTTGCCCGCCCGCTCCGTGTCGTCCTGCCAGAGTATGTGCCCTTCGAGGTGTCCGGCATGGCCCGCGAACACGCCGTCGCACATCTTCCGTGCGTCTCTGAGCGGCTTGAGAGCCGTGGCCTTGTCGCCGTGCTGGACCAGGAGGTTGCCGAGAAGGAGGTTGGCGACGTCTCCGGTCTCCGTGTCCCTGTAGACGTCGGCGGCCCGCTCGAATCCGTCACGGGCCGTGTCCGGGTCGCCGGTGAGCTGGGCGGCGAGGCTCCGCAGAAGCGGTCGGCCGGGTTCCAGGGACGTGTACGACTCGAAGTCCGGGGCGAGCATCACGGCGGCCAGGGGGCCGAGCCACGGGTCCTCTCCGGTGGCCACCCGCTCCAGCCGTTGTCGGCAGGAGCCGCCGAGCCCGGTCCCGCCGTTCGCGCCGGTCCCGCCGAGTTCGATGCCCGCCAGCGCCATGGCCGCGTGCCCGGACACGCTGGTACGCCCCGTACCGGCGATCGTCGTCAGCAGCGCCCGCGCCGCCGGGGCGTCGCCCGCCCTGAAGGCCACCAGCCCGGCCTCGACCTCGGCCGGCACCGGGCTCGGTGCGTCGGGGGGAAGCGGGAGGGGCCTCCGCCCGGAGTCCAGCAGGGGGTGATCGGTCATGTCGCCGCTCTCTCGTCGGAAGACGTTTCGCGCGAGCATGGCACGGGCCACTGACACCGGATTCCCCGTACTGCCCGGGACGTAGTACTACACTTGAAGTGGTGTCAATGGAAAGGCGCGACTGCCCCTATGAGACAGAATCCTGCCCGGCGCGCGGCGCTCGTCGACGCCGCCATCGAAGTACTCGCCCGCGACGGTGCCCGCGGGCTGACGTTCCGGGCCGTCGACGTCGAGACGGCCGTGCCCACCGGTACGGCGTCCAACTACTTCGCCGGCCGTGACCAGTTGCTCAATCAGGTCGGCCACCGGATCTACGAGCGGCTGATGCCGGACGAGGCCACCGCCGCGACCATTTTGGCCGGGCCCAACACCCGTGAGCGGACGGCGGAGTTGGTGTGGCTGGTGGTGAAGCGCGTCACCACGTTCCGGGCGGGCTTTCTCGCGCTGCTCGAACTGCGGCTTGAGGCCACCCGGCGCCCCGAACTGCGCGCCGTACTGACCGCGCGGGTCGGCGCGGACGTCGAGGCGAATGTCGTGGGGCATCTGGCGTCCGGGCTGCCCGGTGACGCCGACGCGGTCAAGGTGATCTATCTGGCGACCAATTGGCTGGTGGTGGAGCGGCTCACGCTGCCCGGTGTCTTCTCGGAGGAGGAGGCCGCGCGGCTGATCGGCGTCCTGGTGGAGCGGGTGCTGCCGTCCGGTCCGTGAGCCGTCGGTGAGACGTCGGTGAGACGTCCGTGAGGTGCCCGTGGGGCGCCCGTGGGACGGGAGCGCCGGCGGTGGATCAGCTCACTGATCCGCCGCCGGCGTGACAGGACGGAGGGAGATGCAACGTTACTTCGCCGGCTTCTTGCCCGTGATGCCCAGATGGACCAACAGCGCCAGATTCGGCTTCAGTTCGGCCTGCTTCACACCCCAGGTCTGGAAGCCCTTCTGGTGCGCGGCCACCGCCGCGAGCATGACGACCAGCGAACCGGCCATCGCGGCGGGGTTGACGTCCTTGTCGACCCTGCCTTTGGACTGGAGCTCCTTCACGGAATCCGTAAGGGAGTGGGTGACCGAACTCAGGATCTTCATGCGGATCTTGTAGAACCGCTTGTCGCCCTCGGCCGCGCCGAGATCGACGACCCTGAGGATCGCGTCGTTCTTGCGCCAGAAGTCGAGGAATCCCTCTACGAGTTCATCCGCCGTCCGGCGTCCTGCTTTACCTGCCCAGGAGCGGTCGGAGACCAGTTCGGTCAATCCGGCGCCCTCCTTGGCCATTTCCTCGGCGATCTCAAGGACAGCGCCCTCGACGTCCGGGAAGTACTGATAGAAGGTCGCGGGTGAAGTGCCTGCCTTCCGGGCCACGTCGATGACTTTGACGTCCCGATACGGCGAGGTGCTGAGCATCTCGCTGAGGCAGTCGAGCAGCTTCTGCCGCGTCGCCTGGCCGCGCCGACCGGCCACGCGGCCGTCGACGGTACGTACTTGTCCTGTCATGCCGTCAGCTTACCGAGGGGGGATCGGAGCGCGATTCGGCCGACTGCAAATGGGGAACCGGCCGCTGATCACCGGGGTCGTAAGACCACGTAAGGCGTCGTAAGGCGTCGTAAGAGGTCCACAAGGGTCCGAAGAGGCATCTCAGGGCGGTCGTGGCCAGGAATAGTGTTATCAACAGCCTGTGGACAACTTTGGTGGACAACCCAGTGCGCACAGGTCCTCACTGGGGGACAATTGGTCAGTTGTTCGATTTGTCCGCCCTGCGTCCGGCGAAATGCGCCATTAGCGTGGCTGGAAGCGGCACCGCTCGGGCGGTGCGCACATGGAGGAAGGATCCGGGCTCATGGCCGCATTCGCGGAAGGCGCCCCGTGCTGGGTGGATGTGTCGCTTCCCGACGTCCCGGCGGGCAAGCGTTTCTACGGCGAGCTGTTCGGCTGGACATTCGGTGCGGACGGCGGTGCGGCATACGGGCACTACACGAATGCATTCAGTGACGGAAAGCGCGTCGCCGCCCTCGCCGCGAAGCAGGACGGGCGTATGCCGACCGCCTGGGGCGTCTATTTCGCGACATCGGACGCCGCCGCGCTCAGTGCCCGAATCAAGGAGGCCGGCGGCGGAATGGTGAAGGATCCGACAGCCGTGGGGCCGTACGGCACGATGGCGCAGGGAGTCGATCCCGGCGGCGCGGTCTTCGGCCTCTGGCAGCCCGGGGCGCACTCCGGCTTCGAAAAGCAGGGCGAGCCCGGATCTTTCTGCTGGACAGAGGTCTATACGAGGGACGAGGAGAGCGTCGACCTCTTCTACGAGTCGGTATTCGGCTTCGTCGGCAAGGACGTGCCGGGCGAACCGGTCGATTACCGCACCTGGTCCCCGGCGGGTTCCGAGCCGGGGAGTGACAGCGCCATCGGTGGGCGAAGTGTCATCACCGACGCATTTCCCAAGGAGATGCCGGGGCATTTCCTCGTTTACTTCTCCGTGGCCGACTGCGACGAGACGGTCGCCGAGGCCGTACGGCTGGGCGGCCGGGTCAGGGAGTCCGCCGCCGACACCCCGTACGGCCGGATCGCCGTCGTCGCGGACGACCAGGGCGCGGTCTTCGCGATCCTGGCGGAGCCGGAGGCCGCGTAGATCCTGTCCGGCTCCGGTGGCTGGGCAACCCCCGTTGGTCCGTACGCGTCAAGACTCGTACGGGCGTGAAACTCACCCCGTACGAGGTCGTTCGCTCGTTTCCTGTCCGAAACGGGGTGAGACACCCCGATCCGCCCCCGGGTTCGCAACCATCGAGCCAGACAGGAAGAATCAGGGTGCAGGGGGCCGTACCTTTGTGGCCCGTACGGGGAGGTGGCAGGCAAGTGGAGCAGCTGACGCAGCACGATCCGAGACGTATCGGGCCCTTCGAGGTGCTCGGACGCCTCGGAGCGGGCGGTATGGGGCTCGTCTATCTCGCGCGCTCGGCCTCGGGCCGGCGCGTGGCGATCAAGACGGTGCGGACCGAGCTCGCCGAGGACCAGCTGTTCCGCGTCCGGTTCACGCGCGAGGTGGAGGCCGCCCGCGCGGTCAGCGGCTTCTACACGGCCGCCGTGGTGGACGCCGACCCCCGGGCCGCCGTGCCCTGGCTGGCCACCGCCTACGTGCCGGCGCCCTCGCTCGAAGAGATGGTCAACCGGTGCGGGCCGATGCCGGTCCAGGGTGTGCGCTGGCTGGCCGCCGGTATCGCCGAGGCGCTCCAGTCCATCCACGGCGAGGGCCTGGTCCACCGGGACCTCAAGCCGTCGAACGTGCTGGTGGTGGAGGACGGGCCGCGCGTCATCGACTTCGGTATCGCCTCCGGTGTCTCCAACACCCGGCTGACCATGACCAATGTGGCCGTCGGCACCCCCGCGTACATGTCGCCCGAGCAGGCGCGCGACTCCCGCAGCGTCACGGGCGCGAGCGATGTCTTCTCGCTCGGCTCCACCCTCGTCTTCGCCGCCACCGGGCACGCGCCCTTCCACGGCGCCAACCCCGTCGAGACGGTCTTCATGCTGCTGCGTGAGGGGCCGAATCTGGAGGGGCTGTCCGACGACCTGCGCACGCTCATCGAGTCGTGCATGCAGATGGACGCCGCCCAGCGCCCGTCGCCCGCCGACCTCCAGTCGCAGCTCGCCCCGCACCTGTTCGCGTCGGGCAGTGACGACAGCGGTACGGCTTCGGCCTGGCTGCCCGCGTCCGCGACCGAGATGATCGAGGAACGCCGTGGCGGCGGGCGTATCAACGCGGCGGCTGCCGCCGCCGCCCGCCCGCCGGTGCCGCCGCCGCCCTCGCACCACCCGCCGCAGCCCCCGCGCTCGCCCGACTGGGACGCCGCGTGGCGCCGCGACGGCGAAGGCCAGGGCGCCGGCCAGGCCGGTCCGGGCGGCCAAGGCGGTCCCGGCGCCGGTCCGGGTGGCGGCCGGGTGCCCGCCGTCCCCGCACCGCACGGGGCGGCCCCCGGCGGCCCGGTCAGGCTCTCCGGCTCCCCGGTGCCGATCGGCCCCGGCCCCCGCGTCGCCGACGGCCGCGGCGCCGCGGCGGCGGCCGCCGTCGACGCCGGACCGGCCACCGGCTGGATCCGGCCCCCGGTCGGGCCGAACGGCGCGGTGCTGCCCGTCGGCGCCGTCCAGGCCCCCGCCGTACCGCCGATGCCCGCGCCGCCGCCCGTCCCCGTCCCCGACGGCGGCGCGCCGGGCCGCTGGCGGCCCTGGCGCTTCCGCATGTCGAACGACGTCTGGGGCACCCCCGTCGTCGACGGCGATCTGCTCTACGTCACGTCGTTCGAGGTGCACGCCCTGGATGTGGGCAGCGGGCGGCGGCAGTTCAAGACCCGCGACGTGGCGTGGGCGATGGCCGTCTCCGGAGGCCGTATCCACGCCTCCGACGGTCCGACGCTCTACGCGCTCGACGGCACGGACGGCTCCGAGCGCTGGCGGCTCCAGACCGACGCCTGGGTGTACTCGCTCAAGACCGACCGGGGCACCGTCGTCACCGGTACGCGCGGCGGCGGCGTTCAGGCGTGGGAGGCGTCCAACGGCGAGAAGCTGTGGGAAGTCAGCGGCGCCCAGACCGATTTCGAGACACCGGAGGCCGGACCCGCGATCTTCGACGGCACGGTGTACGTGTGGCAGAACGCCCGGCTCAGGGCGCTCGACGCGCGCACCGGCAGCGAGCGCTGGTCGTATCCCATCGGCGACGGCGCGTCCTGCGGCGGCGTGCCGATCCGGCTGGTTCCCGCGTCCGACGGGTACGTGTACGTCTCGGCCGGTACCCGCGTGCTCTCCATCGACATCGCGAACGGCCATGTGCGCTGGCACTTCGAGGCGCCCGCCGTCTTCCTCTCACCGCCCGCCTTCGCGCCGGGGCCGGCCGTCACCGGCGGCGGCGTGTACCTCGCCGACTACCTCGGCACGGTGTACGCCCTGGACGCCACCACCGGCAAGGACCGCTGGCGCATCGCCACCGAGGCCCGCCAGTCCCTCGAACCGGTCCTGGTCACCGCCGGGAACGTGCACGTGGGCAGCGGCAGCGCGCTGTACACGCTGGACGCGGTGGCCGGCACGCCCAAGTGGCGCTTCGCGGCGGGCGGCGAGGTCGTCGGCGCGCCCGTCGTGGCCGACGGCAGGCTGCACTTCGGCTCGGCCGACCATGTCCTCTACACGCTGGACGCGGGCGGCGGACAGCTCCGCTGGAAGCTGGCGACGGGCGGCGAGATCACGGGGTCACCGGTGGCGCGCGGGGGAGTGGTGTACGCGTGCAGCAAGGACCGCTGTGTGTACGCGCTGGACGCGATCAAGGGCACGGCGACCGGCCGCGGCGCCCGCTGACCGGCCCGCCCCCGTCCCCCCCGTCCCCCCGTCAAACCAGGCCCCGCCCGGTCAAGTCCCGTGCGGGCGGCGGGTGGTGTCGTCCGGCGGAGGCGGTTCCGACGGCTGTTCCCTGGTGTCCCAGGTCCGCGGCTCGGGCCTCCAGACGTGCTGCTCGGTGCTGCCGCTCCCCGGCGGTTGTACGGGCGGCGGTTGTACGGGCGGCTGCTCGTCGCCGTACCGGTAGTCGCGGTCGTACGTGGAGTGGTCCCGCTCCCGGTCCCGTTCCCGCTCCCGGCCGTCTCCGGCGTACCGATGGCCACCACCGCCCCCTCTGCCACGCCCGCGGTGCCTGCGGCCGCTCATCACCGCCGCCGCGATCAGCAGCAGCACCCCGCCACCGGAGGCGCAGGCGACGCCGAGACCGAGCCCGGTCCCGTCGCTGGTGAGTGTGAGATCCCCGGCATCCTGCCCCTGGCGCACCATCCACAGGACGGTGAAGCCGAGCACGATCAAACCGGACAGCGCCACCAGCAGCCGCGAGCGCAGCACCAGTCCGATCAGGGTGACCAGGGCGGCGAAGGCCAGCGGGAGCAGGAGTGAGACCCACAGGTCGGAGCTGGTGCCGGTGATGCCGTTGAACAGGTCCTCGACGCGGTAGTCGCGGCCGTGCCGGCCGTCGTACCAGGCCTGGAACGGGCTCGCCACCGCCGCCGCGGCGCCGATGACGGCGAGGACCGACCCGATGATGTTGCGGACCATCGTCGGCCTCCTTGGATGAGCGCGCAGGGCACAGCTTCCAAATTCCGACGCTACGCCGGGGAACCGGGGGCCGCCAGATTTGGTCCCGTAACCGAGCACCCCTCGCGCCTGCTAGGGTGACATGCACTCGACAAAAGGGCATCAACGGTGACCAACCGCACCATTTTCAACGGGGGTTGAAGTGAAAATTCGACATGTTCGTGCCATAGCCATCTTCGGTATCGCCGTCGTCGCGCTGACCGGCGCCCGCGGCTCCGGCGGCGGCTGCTCCAGCTCCAGCTCCAGCTCCAGCAGCAGCGACTCGGACAGCGGCGGCGCGTCGGGCACGTCGGGCTCCTCCACCACCGGGGGCTCCGTGACGGGCGGCAGCAAGGCCGACGCCGCCAGGGATCTGACGATCGAGGCGTGCGAGTACGACGAGACCGCCGGGTTCAGCGCCGAGGTCACCGCCTCCAACACGGACGGCGAGACCTACGACTACACCTTCACGGTCGAATTCACCGACGCCTCGGGCATCACGCTCGCGAGCGGCCCCGGCAGCCTCTCCGACATCACGGCGGGCTCCACCGAGTCCGTCAACGTCACCGCCGCGGACACCGCCGGAGACGGTGGCGACGCCGGCGGCCAGTGCGAGGTCGTCGACGCGACCCGTACGACCGTCTGACTCCGGCTGACCCCGGCTGCGGCGGCGCGGCGCACACGCGGAGAACACCCAGCACACAGCGAGACGACGGCAGGCGGGGCCCCCTGAACGGTCCCGACCGCCGTCGTCCCTCTGTTCCCCCGTACCCCGCCCCCGTACCCCCGTGGAGCGCGGTCGCGGCAGCTCCCCTCCCCCGCCGCCGCGACCGCCGCCCGGTCCTTGCGGGCCTGCGCCCGGTACTACTTGGGCGGCGCGGGCGCGTGGTGGTCGCCCTGCGTCGTGGCGTTGCCCTTCGGCGGCGCCGGTGCGTGGTGGTCGCCCTGGGTGGTGGCGTTGCCCTTCGGAGGCGCGGGCGCGTGGTGGTCGCCCTGCGTGGTGATCTCTTCCGGGTTCTTCTTCTCGCTGCTGTTCATCTACTCCCCCTTGGGATTGCCCTACTCGGACCGAAGGCGGCCTTCTGCCCGGATACTCCCCCGAAGTCGCCGGGCAGAAGGCCTGGGGGACCGCTCACCCCCGCTGAGGCGATCTGGTCCCAAGCGACCCGTCTGCCCCCCGAGGCGACGGACCGAATGCACTGGAGCATGCCGAAAGAGCATAAACATTCGATGAACGCCCAGGCCGGGCACCCCGGGCGCCCCACGCCCCACTCGCGCTCCGGCTCCCTCACCTCTACGCGTACCCCTACGTCTGCCCCTGCGCGTACCCCTGGGGTCCGCCCCTACGCCGCGCTGAGCGGGGCGTCGAGCAGTTCCCGTACCTCCTCGGCCTCCGCCGCGCCCGACCCCTCGTGCAGCGACAGCGCCTCGCGCCAGCACGCCCGGGCGCGGTCCGCCTGCCCCAGGCTGTCCAGCGCCTTGCCGAGGGTGATCAGGACGTTGGCCCGGGTCCGGTCGCCGCCGATGCAGCCGATCGCGAGCGCCTGCTCGGCGTGCTGCGCGGCCGACGCGGCGCGGCGGGCCGCGAGATGGGCCTGTGAGATACGGAAGTGGGTCGTGCCCTCCCACAGTCGCTGCCGGTTCGTCTCGAACCCCTCAAGCGCCTGGGCCAGTTGCTCCAGCGCCTCCCGGTGCCGCCCGGCGTGCGTGAGCGCGATCCCCAGCGCGAAGCGGGCGTTGGACAGCCGCAGCGTGTGCCCGATGCTGTCGTAGACCTCGACGCCCTGTTCGGCCAGCGCTATGGCCTGGGACGTACGGCCCAGGGAGTGCTGGATACGCGAGAGGTTGCACAGGGCGCTCGCCTCGCCGGGGCGGTTGCCGTCCGCGCGGGAGCCCTCCCTCGCCTTCAGCAGATGCGCCTCGGCGTCCTTGAAGCGTCCCTGGCCGAGGGCGATGATGCCCCGGTCGTTGTCCGACCAGTAGACCGGCGCCGGGTCCCGTACGGACTGGGCCAGCGCCGCCGCCTGCCGGGCCTCGTCGTCCGCCTCCTCGTAACGGCCCGCCACCAGATGGACGTTGGTCATCGAGGTCCGGGCGCGGCCCTCCGTACGGGCGTCGCCGGCCGCGCGTGCCGCCGCGAGCGCCGAACGGGCCGCCGCCTCGTACGACTTGGAGTTGGCGCCCGACTCCGCCAGGTCCTGCGCGGCCCACAGCAGATCGACGGCGCCCCGCAGCCGCGACCCGCCCGCCGCCTGCCGGGCGCACGCCAGCAGGCAGTCGGCCTCCGCGTACAGCCAGTCCTGCGCCTCGTGCCGGTCGGTGAAGACCAGGCCCTCGTACTCCGTCGGCTCCAGATGGTCCTGGAGGCGGTCGCCCGGCCGCTCGATCGTGTACACCCGCGCCGCCGTCGCCAGATAGAAGTCCAGCAGCCGGGAGAGCGCCGCGTCGATCCCGGTGCGCGGCTGTTCGTCGCGGTCGGCGCAGGCACGCGCGTAGAGCCGTACGAGGTCGTGGTAGCGGTAGCGGCCGGGCGCCGCCGACTCGACCAGGGAGGTGTCCACCAGGGACTCCAGCAGATCCTCGGTGTCGTGCGGCGGCAGATCGAGTACGGCGGCGGCCGCCGCCAGCGAGATGTCCGGACCGTCCGCCAGCCCCAGCAGCCGGAACGCGCGGGCCTGGGCGGGCTCCAACTGGCCGTAACCCAGCTCGAAGGTCGCCTTCACCGCCAGGTCGCCCGCCTGGAGTTCGTCCAGCCGCCGGCGCTCGTCGGCGAGCTTCGCCGCCAGCACCGAGACCGTCCAGGTGCGGCGCGAGGCCAGCCGGGAGGCGGCGATCCGGATGGCGAGCGGCAGGAAACCGCAGGCGGCGACCACGTCCAGCGCCGCCTCGCGCTCGGAGGTGACGCGCTCCTGGCCGACGATACGGGTGAACAGCTGGAGCGCTTCCTCCGGCGACATCACGTCCAGGTCGACCAGATGGGCGCCCTCCAGATCGACCATCCGGACCCGGCTCGTGACGAGCGCGGCGCAGCCCTCCGTACCGGGCAGCAGCGGGCGTACCTGCGCGGCGTCGCGGGCGTTGTCGAGCAGGATCAGCACGCGGCGGCCGTCCAGCGCCGAGCGGTACAGCGCGGAGCGGTCGTCCAGCGAGTCCGGGATCGCCGAGTCGGGCGTACCGAGCGCCCGCAGGAACGAGCCGAGCACCGCCTCCGGTTCGGCGTAGCGCGCACCGGCGCCCTGGAGGTCCACGTACAACTGGCCGTCGGGGAAGCGCGGTCGGGCCGCGTGC
This sequence comes from Streptomyces sp. NBC_01508, assembly GCF_045040315.1. Classification (NCBI taxonomy): domain Bacteria; kingdom Bacillati; phylum Actinomycetota; class Actinomycetes; order Kitasatosporales; family Streptomycetaceae; genus Streptomyces; species Streptomyces sp. NBC_01508. The sequence goes on from NZ_CP109419.1 coordinate 4,906,109, forward strand.
GCGACATGCACGGCGAGCGTCGTCTTGCCGACGCCGCCGATACCGGCGAGCGCGGAGACCGCCATCACCGACCCCTCGGCGCTGGCGAGCCGGCGCCCCAACTGCCCGACGAACAGCGCCCGTCCGGTGAAGTCCGGTACGGTGGCGGGCAGTTGGGCGGGCCGGGTGAAGGTGGCGACCGGTGCGGTCTCCTCCGCAGGGCGGGCCAGCTCGGCGTCCGCCTGGAGGATGCGGTGCTGGAGCCTGGCGAGTTCGGGACGCGGGTCCACGCCCAGCTCGTCGGCGAGGAGGCGGTGCGTGTCCGCGTACACGGCCAGCGCCTCGGCCTGCCGGCCGCTGCGGTAGAGGGCCAGCATCAGCTGTTCGCGCAGCCGCTCGCGCAGCGGGTGCTCGGCGGTCAGCGCGGTGAGTTCGGAGACGGCCTCCGCGTGCCGGCCCAGCTCCAGGTCGATGTCCAGCCGGCCCTCGACGAGCTGGAGGCGCCACTCGTCGAGCCGGGCGCGCTCGTTCTCCGCGTACGGACCCGGCACGGACGCCAGCGGCTCCCCGTCCCAGAGACCCAGCGCCTTGTTGATCAGTAGGCGGGCCTGCTGCCGGTTCCCCGCCGCCCGCTCCTTCTCCGCGACGGCGGCCAACTCCCGCGCCATGCTCAGATCCAGGGCGTCGGGCCGGGTGTGCAGCGCGTAGCCGCCGGACTCGCTGACCAGGACACCGGGGGAGAGGGCCTTGCGCAGCCGGGAGGCGTACGTCCGTACGGTGGCGAGCGCCTGCGGCGGCGGCGTCTCGCCCCAGATGCCGTCGATCAGCTCCCCGGCGGTGGCGGTACGGCCGTCACGCAGGAGCAGGGCGGCGAGCAGCGCGCGCTGCTGCGGCGAACCGGACGGCAGCAACTCGCCGCCACGCCAGGTCCGCACCGGCCCGAGCACACTGAAGCGCAGCGCGCCGGAGAGGTCCGGGGCGCCGGGCGGGGCGGCGTCGGCCTGCGCGGCGTCGGGCGGGATGTTCGGTGCGGTGTTCGGCGCGCTGCTCCGTGTGGTGCTCGGTGTGATGCTGCCCAGTGTCTTGTTCGGTGTCTTGTCCGGTGTGGCCGGAGCTCGCTGCTCCGGTACGCGCGGCCCGCTGTCACGGTCCATAGCTCCCCCTGCCCCCGAACTGCCGGTATCGCCCCCGACAGTCTGCCTTGTCCGGAGTGGCGGCGTCAGCCTCGGGCGGGGGTCTGCACAAGCCCTCGACACGGTAAAGGACGCGACCCCTCCGGGTAAATCCGCTGGCGGCGGCTGGATGGAAAGGGCTACCGGGCGGCCGGCCGGGACCACCGGGAGTACCGGGAGCTGCCGCCAAGTTCCGGTCCCTCAGGGGCGGGTCATGTTGACATGGGGCGGGGACGCCGGTGGCGGCCGACGTCCCCGCGGGCGGGCGTGCGGTCGTGCGGGTGGTGGCGGCGCGGGAGTCGCCCGCGCCGCCCTACGTCACGAACCCCGCTCGGCCCGCCCGAGGAAGACCGGGTTGGTGAGCGCGACGAACGGCCCCGGCAGGCCGGGCACGCCCGGGACCGCCGGCGGGCGGCGTACCTCCGCGCGTACGTACGTCGCGTACTCGGCCGTCGTACGCCACTGAACCGTGCCCGTGCCCGACTCCGGGAGCGCGGCCGTGTGCAGCGTCCCCTGGTCGGTGACGATGCGCACCGAGCTGCCCGCCGGGGCGCCGGTAACCTCCAGCCATACCGTCACCGGGTCGTCGTCGGCCACCTTCAGCCGCTCGCCGATGCCCGCGTGCAGGCCGCGACCGCCCGACGCGCCGAAGGTCAGGGACACCGCCGCCGACTCCGCGACATAGCTGCGGCCCGCCCGGATGCCCGCCAGGATCGCCTCGCGGGACAGCTCGTCGGCGAGGACGACCGTCTGCGGGGTGCCGATCGGGTCGGGGTCGCGGTGCGCGTCGCTGCTGCCCATCGCCGGGGTCCACGGCCGTCCCGAACGAGCCGCCGAGACAAGGGTGTTGTCCCAGGAGGCCAGGGCCACCTCGTCCTCCGGGGTGAAGGGACCGTTCCACACCTCGACCGCGTCGGCGTCCCCGAAGCCGAACTTCCAGTTGCAGCCGATGCAGGTGGCGTGCGGATGCGCGGGCACGACAAGACCGCCCGCGCGCCGCACCTCGCGTGCGTAGTGCCCGAAGCGGTTGTCACGGGCCCGGTAGCGCCAGTCGACGAACGTGCCCGCGTCCATACCGATGGCGACGACATGGCCGTTACGGGTGGTGATCTCCTCGCCGGTGAGGATGAGCAGGTCGTCGCCCCACAGCCCCTCCCACGCGCCGTGCGCGGAGGAGGTGTTGTGCTCGCTGGTGTTGATGAAGTCCAGCCCGGCGGCCCGCGCGCCCGCCGCGATCTCGGCGGGGGTGCGCCTGCCGTCGGAGTGCACGGAGTGCAGATGACAGTCGCCCCGGTACCAGGCGCGCCCGCGCCCCTTGGCCCGCTCGGGCGGGTGGACCGGGCGCGGGGTGCGGCCGGGGGAACCGTACGTGAGGGTGATCGTGACCTCGTACGCCAGCCCCTCGGGCGCGACGGTGTACGGGCCCAGCGCGATGTGCCACGTCCCGGACCGCACCGGGCCCGCCAGATAGCCGGGGGTCGCCTCGTCGGCGCGGATGAAGAACTCCGTACGCGCGCCGCCCGACCAGCCCCGGAACCCGTCCCCGCCCAGCTCGGTGCCGCGCTCGTCGAAGACGCCGATGTCGAGAGCGTTGCCCTGGGTGCCGGCCGGGACGGTGGGCCGCTCGTAGCTGTACGCGACGCGGATCTCCCGCACGCCGCGCGGCACCTCGACCGGGAGGTAGACGAAGTCGGGCGAGCCGGTGGGCAGGGTGCCCCGTACGGTTCTGGTCTTTTGGCCTTCTTGGCCCTCTTGGCCACCGCTGGGCGCGGCGCTCGCGAAGCTCACGCTGCCCAACGTAAGGGCGGCGGCGGCCCCGGTCACGAGCAGACCGCGTCTGCCCATCGCGTGTTCCGTGTGGTCGTTGCACATGCCGGCGGCTCCCCAGGAGTGTCGAGAGGGACAGGAGTGGTGCACTCGAACCCTGGTATTGAGCCGTGAACGGCCGCGCAAGGGAAGGGGGCCGACAGGTGGTGCGCACATTGCCGGTGGATGCGCCGCCCGACACGCTTCGGGACCGATCCGCATCAGTCCGGCCGGCCCGGGCATAGGTTTGAACGCCGCCCGCCGCCAACCCCACCCCTCCCGACCCCTCCCGAGTCGAAAAGAGAACCCCGCATGCGGATCGCGACGACCATCTTCCTCACGGACGAGACGATCACACCCGTGCGGCTCGCACGGGAGCTTGAGGAGCGTGGCTTCGCCGGGCTCTACCTGCCCGAGCACACCCACATCCCGGTCGAGCGGGCCACCCCGTACCCGGCGGGCGGCGACCTGCCGCGCGAGTACGGCCGTACCCTCGACCCCTTCGTCGCGCTCGCCCAGGCGGCGGCGGTCACCGACCGCCTCGGGCTCGCCACCGGCATCACCCTCATCGCCCAGCACGACCCGATCGACCTCGCCAAGCAGATCGCGACGCTCGACCATCTGTCGGGCGGCCGGTTCACCCTCGGGCTCGGCTTCGGCTGGAACAAGGAGGAGGCGGCGGACCACGGCGTCGAGTGGACCACCCGGCGCACCCTCGGCTGGGACCGGCTGGCCCTGATGCGCGCGCTGTGGGCGCCCGAACCAACCGCGTACGAGGGCGAGTTCGCCTCCGTACGCCCGAGCGAGGCCCACCCGAAGCCCGCGAACGGCGCCCCACGCACCCTGGTCGGCGGCGCGGCGGGCCCCAGACTCTTCGCCCGGATCGCCGAACAGGCGGACGGCTGGCTCCCGATCGGCGGCCGGGGCCTCGCGGAGTCGATCCCGGCTCTGCGCAAGTCCTGGGCGAGCGCGGGCCGTTCACCGGAATCACTCCAGATCGTCCCGTACGCCGTCCGCCCCTCCCCGGGCAAACTGACCCACTACGCGGACCTGGGCGTGACGGAGGCGGTGCTCCAACTCCCTTCGGGCGGCGCGGCGGAGGTACTGGGGGCGCTGGACGAGTACGCGCGGTACGTGTGACGGGCTGCTCGGGGCCACCGGCCGCCGCCGGGCTCGGCCCCGGGTCACTTGAAGAGACGCCGGTGCGCCCGGCACCACTCGACCCGGTCGGCCAGTTCCGTCAGATGCCCTTCGGCGACCCAGGTGGCCCGCGGTTCCAGTCCCCGGACGGCGAGTTGGCGTACCAGGGCGCTGGTGTCCAGTCGCGCGACCGCCTCCAGATGACGCAGCAGCGTGGGCACGGCGGGGGTCCAGGGCTGCACCGGCCGGTGGACGGTGTCCCCGATCCGTACGACGGGGCGGGGCCCGTCCTGAAGGCTCTCGTCCACCGTTCCATCCCCCCGAACTCCGTAACTCCCGATCCCGCGCAGGTGAAAGAGTGTGCGGATGAGCGCGCCGCACGACAACGACACCGTGACCTTGAGACTGCCGTCCGGGGCTCCCCACCAGGCTCCGCCCGCGTCCACCCCCGCGGCCGGCGGGTCGGCGCCCGGCGCGCCCGCCGGGTCCGCCGGTCTCGGCAAGTCCAGCGCGCTCATGGCCGCCGGCACCATCGTCTCGCGTGTCACCGGCTTCGCCCGCACCCTTGTCATGGCCGCCGCCATCGGCGTCGGGACCCTCAACGACTCGTACCAGGTCGCCAACGTCCTGCCCACCATGATCTACGTCCTCGTCGGCGGCGGCGCGCTCAACGCCGTCTTCGTGCCGCAGCTCGTGCGCGCCATGAAGCGGGACGACGACGGGGGCGAGGCGTACGCCAACCGCCTGCTCACCCTCGTGATGGTGGCCCTCGGCGCCGTCACCGCGCTCTGTATCGTCGCCGCGCCGCTCCTGGTGAACCTGTTGTCCCCGGAGATCGCGGACGACCCGCAACGTATGGCCGTCACCGTGGCCTTCGCCCGCTACTGCCTGCCGACCCTCTTCTTCATGGGCGCCCACGTCGTCCTCGGCCAGATCCTCAACGCACGCGGACGCTTCGGCGCCATGATGTGGACCCCGGTCCTCAACAACGTAGTCATCATCGCGGCGTTCGGCGGTTTCATCTGGGCCTTCGGCGGTTTCACCGGCTCCGGCGTGACCCCCGCCACCGTCACCCCCGAAGGCGTCCGGCTCCTCGGTATCGGTACGTTGCTCGGGCTCGCCGTGCAGGCGCTCGCCATGCTGCCGTATCTGCGCGACGCCGGCTTCCGCCTCCGCCCGCGCTTCGACTTCCGGGGCCACGGGCTCGGCAAGGCCATGGGCCTCGCCAAGTGGACGCTGCTGTTCGTGCTCGCCAACCAGCTCGGCATGGTCGTCGTCACCCAGCTCGCCACCAAGGCGGGCGCGGCGGCCGAGCGCGCCGGGTTCACCGGGACCGGTATCACCGCGTACAACTACGCCCTGCTGCTGTGGCAGATGCCGCAGGCCATCATCACCGTCTCCGTCATGACGGCCGTCCTCCCGCGGATCTCCCGCTCCGCCGTCGACGGCGACACGGCGGCGGTGCGCGACGACATCTCGTACGGCCTGCGGACGTCGGCCGTCGCGATCGTGCCGTGCGCGTTCGCCTTCCTGGCGCTGGGGGTTCCGATGGCCACGCTGCTCTACGCGGGGTCCGGCGCCGAGGGCGCGCGGGGTATCGGCTACGCGCTGATGGCCTTCGGGCTCGGCCTCATCCCGTACTCGGTGCAGTACGTGGTGCTGCGCGGCTTCTACGCGTACGAGGACACCCGAACCCCCTTCTACAACACCCTCGTTGTCGCCCTGGTCAACGCCGCCGCCTCCGCGCTCTGCTTCGCCGTCCTCCCGCCGCGCTGGGCGGTGGTCGGCATGGCCGCGTCGTACGGCCTCGGCTACGCCTTCGGGGTCGGCATCGCCTGGCGCCGCCTGCGCAAGCGCCTCGGCGACGACCTGGACGGCGCCCGCGTGCTGCGCACCTACGCCCGCCTGATCACGGCCTCGGCCCCGGCGGCCCTCGCGGCGGGCGCGGTGGCGTACGCGCTCACCCGCGCACTGGGCAGTGGCGCGGTCGCCTCGCTGCTGTCGCTGGCGGCGGGCGGGACGGTACTGCTGTGCGTCTTCCTGGCCGTGGCGCGCCTGTTGCGGCTGCCGGAACTGACCGCGCTGACGGGCATGGTGCGGGGGCGGCTGGGCCGCTGATCCGGATCGCCGCTACGCACCCACGCTCCCGTCGATGCCCTCGCGCAGCAGGTCCGCGTGGCCGCTGTGGCGGCCGTACTCCAGCAGTACGTGCACCATCGCCATCCGCAGCGACACGTCCTCGTCCCACCGGGGCTGACGGCCCGTCAGATCCAGCGATTCGGCGGCCCGTTCGACGCGCCGCGAGTTCTCGACCTCGGCCTCCCACGCGGTGAAGGCCTCGGACCGGGTCGACGCGCTCGCGTCGTACGCCGCCTGGAAGTCGATCACGCCCGGGGGCGACCACAGCATCGGCGCGTCGTTCTCCTCGAACACCCGCCGGAACCAGGCCCGTTCGACCTCGGCCAGGTGCCGTACGAGCCCGAGCAGGGACAGCGCCGAGGGCGCCGTCGACTGCCGCCGCAGCTCGTCGTCGCTCAGTCCGGCGCACTTCATGGCGAGGGTCGCACGGTGGTGGTCGAGGAAGGCGCGCAGGGTCTCGCGCTCGGTGCCGAGGTGGGGAGGACTCACGCGGTCGTCCGCGATGGTGTGCTCGCCGTGTTGCTCGTCGCTGTGCGTCATGCTTGTCATCCTTCGCGAAGGACCGGATCAGAGCCGAGCCATGGATCTTCCCCCGTCGCCGGCCGGTCGCAGACGACGGGGGCCGACGACGGGGGCTGGCGCTCAGGCGCCGTCGGTCACCACGGCGGGCGGCTGAACCCCGTGAGGGCCAGCCACAGCGCCTCGAACGCGGAGCTGGGGCGGCCGTGGAACTCGCCGTTCTCCGGGAGCAGTTCGAGCAGGTCCAGTACGGCCGAGAGATGCCCGCACGCGGCGGCGCGCCGGACCAGCAGCTCGATGGGGTGCTGCCGGTGGGCGTGCGGGGTGCGCTGTATCTCCGCGTACGCCTCCGCCAACTCCTCGATGTCCCCGGCGCTCGGTGTCAGCGGCCGGACCGGTGGGGTGCCGGCGGCGGCGGCCACGTCGGCCCGCGCCAACACGTCTTCGCCGACCGACCAGTTGTGGTCTCCCCACTCCTCCAGCAGGTCCGGCCGGCCGGCCTCGGCGAGCGCGGTCAGTACCTCGTAGGGGACTTCCCAGCCGGGCAGCGCCTGGAATTCGCGGGCCAGGTCGAGGCGCCCGGTGCGCACCAGATACACCAGCCACTCCGCCTCGGAGACGTAGCCGGCGTGCGGATGGCTCTGCCGGTCGGCCAGTACCTCGCGCGCCAGGTCCTCGCGCCCGCACTCCACCATCGCGTGCAGGACCGCCACATGGTCCTGCCACGCGTTGGGCTCGACGGTGATGGCCGCGCGGGCGCGCCGGAACCAGTCCTCGGCGCGGGCCTGGTCGCCCAGGGCCTGGCAGGCGGCGGCGAACGAGGAGAGCGTGTCGGCGTTCATCTCCTTCCCGCCGACCGCGGCCACCAGGCGTTCGGCGTGGTCGAACGCCCGGCGGGCCGTCTCCGACTGCCCGGCGCGGGCCAGGATCACGGCGATGTCGGACGCCCCCGCGAGCCGGTCGGGCACGTCGGGTATGTCATCGACCAGCGCCAACGCCGCCTCGGCCGAGCCGTGCCGGGCGCGCAGCCGGGCGGCGGCCCGGTAGTACGGACCGATGGCGAATCCCCAGCGGTCGCTGTCGAGATGGGCGACCGTATGGCGCGCCGCCCTGTACAGGTCGTCGATACCCGCGGTGTTCGGCGGCGGCCACGGCGCGGGCTCGCCGGCGGCGGCCTGCTCCGCCAAGTCCTCGCGGTAGTCACGGAGTATCTGGCCGTCCTCGGAGTCGAGGCGATCGGCGGCGGTCAACGCGTCCGGCAGCAGCTGGAGTTCGCCCCACCGCACGGGCCAGGCGTGGCGGCGGCCGACCGCCCAGCTGAGGACGGCGGCCAGGGCGTCCTCGCTGCCGGGCGGCGCGATGACGGTGCCCGGATTCAGCGTCATCGCCCAGGTGCGGTCGTCGAGGGCGAAGACCTGCTTGCCCAGCTCGGTCTCGCCGACGTACTCCGCGGCGACCTCGCCCTCGACCGGGCGTGGCCCCTCCGGTACGCGCTGGAAGATGAAGTCACCCACGGGCTCGGCGGTGCCGGCCGCGACGAACCGGACCCTGGTGTCGCCGATCAGCACGAGGGTGTCGTCCGCGCCCCAGTGCACCGCGTGGTCCTCGGCGGCGGGCAGGGTCCACAGCCGCCGGGCGCGGGCGGGGTCGGCGAAGGACCAGACTTCGACGGTGGCCTCGCCGCCGGCCTCGCCGGTGGCCTCGCTGGTGGCCTCGCTGGTGGCCTCGCTGGTCAGAACGGCGGCGCGGTCCCCTCCGGGGGACCAGGCCCAGGCGTTGCGGTCACCGGTCCACCGCTGGCCGTCCGCCCACTCCGGATGCGAGATCGCGGTGGTGCCGACATGAAGGTCGCCGTCGAAGATGTGGACCGCGGGCGGGGCGGTGTCCGAGCCGGGCGTGAGGACGGCCAGCCGGTTCCCCGGCCCGGTGGCCCAGTGCAGGGAGCACGGCTTGCCCAGGGCGAAGGGGCCGCACCGTATCCGGCCGTCGGCCGCGTCGCGGAGGAACAGACCGCGGGAGGTGACGGTGGCGACGCGGTCGCCGTCCGGGCTGAACCGGGCGATCCTGGCGGGCGCGTACCAGATCACCCGGCGGGTCTCGGCGTCCACGGCGATGGCGTTGGTGCCGTACAGACGACTGCCGTCGGGCGACCAGACCGGACCATTGATCCACTGCCCGACCTCGCAGTCGCGGTAGTCGCGTTCCGCGATCGACTCGAACTTCTCGCGCACCACCTCGGGGAGTTCTTGGGTCAAGGTGTACGGGTGGTCGGTCTCCACGTGGTTGGGCAGCCAGAACAACTCACCACGATCGAGCGGGACAAGGCACCCCTGGAGTCCACCCTCGCCGTTCGTGGTGCTGTGGGAGTAGACGTCCCGGCCGTCGGGGGCGAGCGCGAATTCCGACGGGCGGGAATTGCCGTCCGACACGTCGATCGACGCGATCGGTTCACTGTCGCCCCCGGCGGGGTTCCAGACCCCCACCGAGTTGGTGCGGTAAGCCATGGCGAGCCGGGTGGAGTCGGCGGACCACTGAATCGTGCGGCTGTAGTCGGGCCAGCCGATGCCGCCGTCGATCCAGCGCACGGTGTTGACGCACCGTCCGGTGGCGACCTCCCAGATCTGGAGGGCACCTCCCTCGTCGTAGTCGTCGGACACCCAACTGCCGGTGGCGAGATAGCGGCCGTCCGGACTCAACGCGTGGCCGACGATCTCCCCTTCGTGGCCGTACGGGTGGAGCAGCGTCGCCTCGTCCGAGTCGCGCACGCGCCGGGTGGCCGCGCGGTGGGCGTCGGTGACGCCGTCGGTGCGCTCCAGCTCGGTGAGGCGGGCACGCAGCGGCGGCAGATCACGTTCCGGTGCGAAGGCGGACCAGTCGGCGCCGTCCAGGAGGGCGGCCAGGGCAGCCGGGTCGGCCGCGTCGGCGAGGGCCGCCGGGGACAGGAACGGTGGCGAGTCCTCGCCAGTGTCCGTGTGCGCTGTGTGCTGGGTGCCTTGCGTGCGCTGGGTGCGCTGGGTGCGTTCCAGCATGGCTGCCAGCGCGTCCTCGTTGAAAAAGGGCGTGGCGAGCATTTTTTCGGTGCGGGGGATGGGCCCCCGTTCAAAGCCGGAGAGGAAGATGAGGTCGGTCTCATCGGTCACCTCGTCCGTCAATTGCGCACCGAGCGAGCGGAGTTGGCGCACCGCCTCGTTCTTCCCGATGGTGTCGAAGTCGCCGTACAGCACGACAATGCGTCCCCGTAGATTCATGGCGACGATCTTAGGAGGGGGGGTCTGACAACGGCTGGGGACCCTGGACGCCCTCGCGCGAAGTGACTCTGTGTGCCCGCGTGCTGCTGTACCGTGAGCGCAAAGCGGCCCCCATCGCCGGTTCGCCCCAGCGACGAGGGCCTACATCACGAGTGCGTAAGGAGCACCCGTAAATGCTTCGGCATGGTATCCCGCCTGCCCGTTTCTTCTCGCAGGTATCGAACGACATCATTCGCCATCCGCGCCTGTCCTCGGACGCCGTACGGCTGCTGACCTGGCAGCTCTCGCTCCCGCTCGACGCCGAGGAATCACTCTCGCGAAGCGCGACACGCGCCGGGATCAAGAAGGGCGCCTTCCTCCGCGCCAAGGGGCAGCTGAAGGCGGAGGGTTACGTCCACGAGTGGCGTGAGCAGGGCGTACGCGGCCTGTGGTCCACCGTCCAACTCGTATCGAGCGTCCCGCTGTCGGCGCCCGAGGCGGCGGCCCTGAAAGACGGGCGAGCCCCGGTCGCGGCTCCGACGGTGCCTTGTCCGGCCGCCGGTCGACCGACGGGTCGGGCCGCCGGTCGTCATCCAGAAAACACCCCGAAGGGGAACACCTCCAACCATCCGCGCCGGGCCGCCGAGTTGACTCCGCCCGAGCCGCAGTCGCAGCCGCACCCGCCACAGGCGCGCGAGGCCGTCGCAGACCTCCACCTCCTCGACCCCCGCCTGCGCGTCCCGCGCGGCATGCTGCCGCAACTGGCCGCGCTCGCGGCCCAGTGGCTCGCGTGCGGCCACACGGCCGAGGGCGTACGGGAGGAGATCCACCGCGACCCGCCCGCCGCGCCCCAGCACATCCACAGCCCCGGCGGCCTGGTCCGCTACATCCTGCGTGACCCACGGGCCGTACCCGTCCCCACGCCCGCCCCCGAACCCCGAGTGGCCCGCATGCGCGAGTGCGAGGGCGAACGCCACATCCAGCCCCTGCTGTTCCGCCCCCTGGCGGAGGAGACCAGCTGCCCGGCCTGCCGCCAGGAGAGGGCGGAATCGGCGGAGCAGGTCCCCCGTCCCCGAGACGGCGTGACCGCAGGACTTCACGCGTCGTACGCGTCACCGAGATCAGCGAAATCCGCCCTGAGCCAGTAGAGGTACGCACCCTCGCAGGCAAGGAAGCGGCGATCTGGCGGCTCTCACCGACGAGGCCGTGCACCTCAAGGTGGCTGTCGTAACACCTCCCGTGGCGCCCGCTGTCCAGGTCGATGCTCGGATACTCGTGATCCGAGGTGACCCCGACGACAAACCAGCGATCGCACCGGTCCCGCGACGAGTGCGTATCCAGGCCGTGACAGCACGCAGCCGAGCAGGTTGCCGGCGACGAGGAGCGGGGCGGTGTCCGCGCTGTCCTGGCAGGCGAGTGTCCACAACTGCTCCGCGTCGAGGACCGATTGACCGACGCTTTCGTCAGCTCTTCCCACGTCGAACGACGCGACCCACACCCCTGCGGCTCCCCCCTCCCGTGCCCCGGCCACGGCCCGCGCCGCGACCACGGGGCCCGGCCCCCGATGGGCGGGCAACGGCACGACGACCTTCCCGGCACCGGCGGCCATCCAGTCGCCCGCGAAGTCTCCTGTTCCGGAGACGACGCGCCCGATCTCGGCGCGATTGCGCCTATCCGCCGGGCTGTTCATCTCTGCGATCCGTGATGTGCGACGAGGGAGACCTCTACCCGCGTGCCCCGCCATCCTGTCGCGATGAGCTGTGTCGCCGCTCGTCTCGCGTCATGAATCGATCCGCCGAAGACGTCACCTGGACCACCTCGCTCACGCGCTACGGGAAGTCGCCGCTACGCGCGGACGCATGCAGGTGCGCCAGAGGCTGTCCGCGCTCTCGCCTGCGGAGGCCACCGAGTACGTGAGCTCGTTTGCTGGACGGAGAGCCACCTGTGCGCCTCGTGGCCGTCGCCACCAAGGAACTTGTGGAGCCTTTCAACCCGGTACTCGCTGTGGAGACCATTCTGATTGGGGTGGTGATCCGAGCGTGTCAGAGACCCGACGGATGACCGGAAAGCCAGACGGCATACCGATCGCGCTGCGTCCGGGTGTCGGTGTTGAGGACTCCCGCTCGCCTTGTTGTCGGCGATGTCTCGGAGCAACTCGTCGATGCGGCCAGGCCGCCAGGGCGAGCCGACTTGGAGACGCAGACACAGGCGCGAGCTGCCGCAGCGTCAAGTTCGCGCGTGCCAGTAGGCCGCCACCAGCAGAATCCGGTCCTCACGCGGAGGCCTTCACGGCCTGCCCCACCGCGTCTGTGCGGCATTCATTCGACGCGCCCGGGACCGGCCTGGGGCCACGTGGCAGTCTGCTGATCAAACGCGCGAGGTGTGGCGTGTCCTCGTCACCTTCCATGCCGGGGTATCGCCTGTCTGGCGCCTGCGCGTTCTTCGCGGTCTCAACCGGGCTTGTCTGTAGGGATATACGCATCGTGAGTCGCGTAGTGGGCCACTGCTGCACACTTCTCGTCCAGTGATGGTGCGCGGCCGTCCCGCCATTCGCTCCACACGGTGATCACATCTTTGATGAGGTGTACCTCAAGGAGGTAGCTCGACCCGCTTGGCGCGTACTCCTCGTCCTCCATGAGAACGAGGGAACTGCTTGGGCTCAATGAACTCGACGTGTTCCATGTGTAAACGATGGCTTCTGGGTCCAACTGGTCGATCGATTCGAGTAGTTGATGCATCGAAATGCTATCCCCATATCGAATATCCACCTATACCTCCTGGGTGAAACAGTTTTTGAAGGTTTCCTGGTGCTGTGTGCTGGATGTGTGGCACGAGCTGCATCTGGCCGGGGCCTGCTGCATGATGCCATGTCCAGTCGGTCGGCGGCTGGCGTGATATTCCACCACGTGGCCCGACCAGCTCGTCACGTATTCCGGGTATCAGGTCGTCCATCATCTTGGCAAATTCTCGATCACTGTCCATGGCATCGACAAGTGCACGGTTTGATTCCTGGAAGTGCTTCCCCCGTGAACGGCCAGGATAGAACTGGCTGGAGACGTGGGTCTCATACGCGATGGAGTAGGCATTGCCCGAGCCAACGCAGGGAGGCGCCAGCCCCAGCGGGTCGCACCACGTCAGTGGGTTGTGTACATACGCCGTCGGGTTCGGGGACGGGGCCAGGCCCAGTGGGTCCGGGGTCAGGTAGTGGGCGGATTCCGGGTCGTAGTGGCGGTGGAGGTTGTAGTGGTGGCCCGTTTCCAGGTCGTGGTATTGGCCCGGGAAGCGCAGGGGGGTGTACGCCGTTGAGTCCGGGGGCCAGGTTGTGGTGCCCCAGAGTGTGCGGTGGGCGTGCCAGGCGGTGGTGCCCGATTCGTCGATCAGGTGGGTCGGGGTGCCGACGAGGTCCGTGATGATCGCGTGGAAGCGGGTGTCGGTGTCGGTGTCCGTGCCGGACTCGGGGGTGTAGCGGGTCGTCTGGGCGAGTGGGATCAGGGTTGATTCGTCGTGGTCCCAGGTGAGTGTCCGGGTGCCCGGCCAGTCGGTGGAGGTCGAGGTTTCCTCGATCAGGGTGGGGCCCTGGTAGGTGAAGCGGGTCTCCTCGGCGGCGGCGGCCGAACCGTCCGGCGCCAGGCGGCGTTTGGATGTGCGGCGGCCCAGTGCGTCGTACGCGTAGTGCCACGTCGTGCCGTCCGGTGTGGTGACCGCGGTGAGCTGGTCCCGCGTGTTCCAGGTGTAGCGCCAGTTGTCCGGCTTCCGCGACAGGCGGGGTTTCTGGCGCAGGGTGGTGCGGCCCGCCGCGTCGTACGCGTAGCGGACCGTGCCCGCCGTTCCCACGCGGGTGCCCGTGTAGGTGCGGGCGCCGGTCGTCTCGGGGTACGCGTGGTCGGTGGGCCAGGCGGCGTGGGTCTGGTTGCCGGCGGGGTCGTAGGCGTACGACTCCGACCACCGCGCCGCCCGGACCCCGGTGACCCGGCCCGCCGGGTCGAGCGTGTAGCGCGTGTCGCCGGCGGTGAGGAGGTGGCCGTCGGGGCGCCAGGTGTACGTACGGGCGGGGACGGCCGCGCCGGTGTACGAGCGGGACAGCGGGCGCCCCGCCGGGTCCCATGTCTGCGTCAGGGACAGCGCGTCGCCCCAGCCGACCCGGGTCTCGCGGCCCGCCGCGTCGCGTGTCACCGTCAACGCCCGCCCCGACGCGTGGAGTTCGGTGCGGTTGCCCGCCGCGTCGTACGCGTACGTCGTGACCGCGCCCGCCGGGGTCCGCCGGCCGGACAGCCGCCCCGCCGCGTCGTACGACAGCCGCAGCTCGCGCCCGTCCACCGTCTCGGTCAGCAGGCGCCCGGCCGGGTCGTACGTACGCAGCAGCCCGGTGCCGGGCCGCCCCGTCGCATGCTCCAGGTCGCCGCCCGCCGTCCAGCCGAACGTGGTGACCTCGCCGCCCGCCTCCTGCGCGACGAGTTGGCCCAGCGCGTCGTAGCGGTGGTCGGTGCGGATGCCCAACGGGTCGACCCGACACAGTAGTTGGGCCGCCGCGTCGAGTTCGTACGTCACCGTGCGACCGTCGAAGTCCGTCTCCGCTATGAGACGTCCGGCCGCGTCGTAGGCGTAGTTCCAGTTCAGGCCCTGCGCGTTGGTCACCTGGGTCAGCCGGGTCGCCGCGTCGTGCGTGAAGGAGTAGCGCGCGCCGTCCGGGTCGGTGCGGGCCGTCAGCAGGTCGAAGTGGGTGTACTCGTGGTGGGTGACGCCGCCGTTGGCGTCGGTGTACGTGACGGCGTTGCCCTCGCCGTCGTACGTCCACGACTCCGCCGTGCCGTCCGGGGCCGTCCGGCGCAGCGGCAGGCCTTCCGTGGACCACTCGAAGGACGAGACCGCGCCCAGTGGGTCGGTGACGGACACGACCCGGCCGAAGGCGTCCCGTGCCAGCCGCGTCGTCGCGCCCAGCGGGTCCGTCGTCTCGACCGGCAGGCCCGCGGCGTCGCACCGTACGCGCGTGGTCGCGCCCAGCGGGTCCGTGACCGCGAGCAGGGCGCCCCGGCTGTCGTACAGCCGGCGCGTCGTGGCGCCTGTCGGGTCCGTGACCGACGTGGGGTTGCCCGCCGCGTCGAACGTCTGCCGCCACACCTGCCCGGCCGGGTCGGTGATCCGTACCGGCCTGCCCTCGGCGTCGAGGGCCGCGCCGATCGTGCTGCCGTCCGCGCGGACGACACCGGTGAGGTGGCCGCGTTCGTCGTACGTGAACCGGGTGGTGCGGCCCAGCTCGTCCGTCTCGGCGGTGACGCGGCCGGCCGCGTCGTAGGCGGTGCGCGTCACGGCGCCGTTCGCGTCGATCTCGCCGACGACCAGATGGCGGTCGTCGATCAGGTAGCGGGTGGTGGCCCCGTCCGGGGCGACGAGCGAGGTCACGGCCAGACCGGGGTACGCCGGGTCCGCCCCGTCGTACGCGAACCGGAAGCTGTAGTGGCCACCCTCGCCGCCCTCCGCGACCACCCGGTCGTCGTCGGGGCCGCCGTACTCGTACGCGTAGGAGCGGTTGTTGGTGTCCGTCCACGACGTCACCCGGCCCGCCTCGTCGTACGCGTAACGCAGGGGCAGGCCCGACGAGTTGTACGTGTGCGTGAGCCGTCCTTCGGTGTCGTAGCCGTACGCCGTCACGCGTACGCCACCGTGCTCGCCACCGCGCTCGTCATCGCGCCCGTCACCGTGCTCGCCGCCCAGCCACAGGCCGGTGATCCGCCCGTCCCGCGTCGTCAGGCGCAGCACGTAGCCGCCGCTGTGCGCGATCTCGACCGGCGCGCCGTGCGTGTCGTACGTGAACGTGATCCGGTTGCCGTGCCGGTCGGTGACCGTACGCAGCAGGGCCGTACCACTGTCCCCATGCGCGGTGAACGTGCGCACCTGCCCGGCGTCCGGGTCGGTGACGGTGTACGAGCCGTCGGCGGCCCGTGCCAGCGGCCACCGGGCGCGCCCGGCGGTCTCCTCCGGCGGGACGGCGTCCCCGCCCGGCACCGGGTGCGGATACGCCAGCAGCAGGCCGTCCTCCGTGAAGAACACCGCGCCCCGCTCGTCGAACTCCAGCCGCTGGTCCGCCGTCGATGCCCACGACGGGCCGAACCAACGGCCGCCCCGGTAACCGGAGTCCACCCGTCGCGAGAACAACAGAGGCAGCACGCCCGGCAGTTCGGCATCCGTCAACGGCAGGAACATCCGGCCGGTCGCCACATCCACCGGGTCCGTCCTGCCGTGCCTGACCTCGTCGGAACGCCGGGTGAACCGGCCCCGGCCGGTCCGCAGCGCGTTCCGCGCCCACGCCAGCGCGCCCCGGCCCGCGAGTCGCGCGCCGATCTGGGCCGCCGCGCGGGCGGCCACCGGGGCCAGCACGCGGCCCGCCGCCATCGCCAGCAACTCCGTTGCCAGGGCGCCGAGTCCGCCCGTGGCCAGGCCGAGCGGCAGCGCGTACGGGAGGGCGAACATCAGCAGTGTGAGGATGAGCGCGGGGGCCACGTCCAGGAACTTCTCCAGGACGAAGGACACGATCAAGTGGTCGGGCACGAGCGAGTCGTACTCGGCGATGGTGCCCGCGCGGGACAGCAGGAGCGCCCCGGCGCACAGGCCCCCGGTGACCACCGCCAGCCGCAGCAGCGCGGCGGCGTAGGGCTCGGCCGGTGGCAGGGCGCGGGTGCGGGGCAGGGAGCGCCAGGTCAGTACGAGACGGAACGCGGCCAGCAGCAGGCCCGCCAGGCCGCAGCCGATGAGGAGTTGCCAGCCCTGGCCCTCGGTGAAGAACTCTTCCAGCCCGTCCGTGTCCTCGAAGGCGAAGGTCGCCGCGAGGAGGCAGGAGGGGATCAGCAGCACCAGGCCGAGGACCAGGACGGCCTTCTCCCACCACGGCAGCCGGCCGCCACCGCGTGCGCGCACCCGCCGCCACGCCTCGCGGAGCGAGGTGCCGCGCCAGGCTTCCGGGTCCGAGGTGGCGTCCAACTCGGCGGTACGGGCGGTCAGTTCGTCCCGCAGCGCGGCGACGTGCGCCGGGCGGGCGCGGGGGTGGGTGGTGACGTGGAAGAGGGCGCGGCGCTGTCGTGCGTGGCGCAGGGCGATCAGGGTGGTCCACGGGGCGCGCAGCAGTGCGTAGTTGAGCAGCGCGGCCCCGCCACCGCTCTCCCGCTCGGCGGCCAGCCACACGCCCGGCTCGCGGGACCGGCCGGCCCGCCGCGTACGGACGTCCCACACCACGGCCGCCACCAGGCAGCCCAGCACGAGCCAGAGCCCGCTCGCGATGATCCGGTCGTACCACTCACGCGGCGCGCCGTGGGCGCTGGGCAGCGCGGCGATGTAGTTGACCGCGGTGTGCAGACCGATGGCCGCGAGCAGCGGGAGCAGCCCCGCGACCCGTACCCACCAGCGGTGTCCGCAGACGACCAGCCCCACGGAGAGGCCACCGAGGGCCGACCACACGACGTGGTTGTCCACCGGCACGGTCACCGTGGCGGACCCCAACTCCAGGGTGCCCACGGCGCCGGGGAGCCAGTGCCCCAGCAACTCGGGAAAGCCCGAGACGAACGGCGCCTCGAAGAGCCGCGTCGCGACCGACCAGCCGCCCGCCGACTCGATGGGGCGAACGTGGACATCCGGTGCGAATGCGAATTGCAGTACCGATTCCAGCAGCCCGAACCCCGCACCCACCGCGCCGCCCAGCACGACGAAGTCCGTCAGGCCCCACTGGACCCGGCCGCGCAGCGCCCAGGCGGCGAGCGCGAGCGGGGCGATCTTGAGCAGTTCCTCGATGGCCGGCGCCGTCGTCCACATGGCGGTGTCCAGGACGGTGCGCATCGACGTCTCGTCGGCGGCGGCGAGTTGGCGGGTGACGACGGTCTCGATCAGAACCGAGAAGACTCCGCAGCCGTACGCGCCCACCCCGAAGGCCAGCAGCACGGTCGGCCAGCCGACCGTCCGCGCGGGCCACGACATCAACAGCAGTTGCAGAACGCACCACAACGACGCGGCAGCCATCCAGAACGCCACAAACCCCACCCCGTAGATTTGCTTTAGTGAACTGAACCTAGAGGGGTGGGGTTGACGTGTCAACAGGATCCGGGCCCGGGGTCGCGTACAGGGCCGCACAACGGTCTACGTCGTGTACTCCAACTCCGTCAGAGCGGCATCCCGAATCATGGAGGTCAGTTCCTCCGGATTGAGCCCTTCCAGGTACCGGATGAGTGCCCTTCGAGCTTCGTTCAATTCCCCTGTGAGCCCATCACCATGAATGTGGTCAGGGAAGATGACCCTTCGGAACTCCTCGCCCTCGATCGCGCCTGCCGTGAGCTTTTCAGCGAGCCAGAAGGGCGTGCGTTCTCGGATGGCGAAGGTCAGATGGATACTGTCCTCGGTCGCGCCCCTGGCGTGAGGGTTGTGAATCCATCCCCGAGGAAGTAGAAGCGACTTTCCGGGCTGCAACTCGTATATCTGATCCGGCCCCTTCGCCTCCCACTCCTCTCGCCATCGCTCTTGCCAGACCCGGGGAGACTCCAGATGCAGCCGCATAGGATCTTTGAACTTGGGTTCCCAGAGTTCCCATGTCTTCGTGCCGGAAATCTGCACGATGACGGCCATCTGTTGGTCCCAGTGGTGGCGGAGGCCCTGACCCCCGGGAGGGGTCAGGAAAGCGTGCGAGTAGTTCGAGTAGCCGGTGTCTTGCTGGATGTGGCGGGAGACGCCGCTCAAGAAGGGGACAACCCTCTGAAGGTTGCCGATGCGGAGGGTGTAGCCCCGCCTGTAGTACTCCCGAAGCTTGTCACCGTCCGTCCGCCCGTTGGTCATGAAGCCGGCGGGGTTGACACTCGCCAGCGGCGGGTTGGCGCCGTGGTTCATCACGGCGATCTCAGTCGCCGGGGCACAGCCGCTGAAGGCCCAGGTCTCGAAGAACCCTTCGTCAACGTATTGGTCCAGCTGTGTCGTCCCGCGCTCGTACAGGCGGGGTTCGTCCGGCCACGAGCCCAGAAGTTCAGTGACTCCGTCCACGGGCAGCAAGTAGCTCAGCGACATGGCAGGCTCCTTCACTTCTGTCATCCGGGAGGGAGCGGGCAAGGAAGCTCCGGGTGGAACTGGTTCGGGCAGCAAATTGCCTGCATGGAGAACAGATTCTGAGACTGGGTGTAGTACACCCAACTCACGTCCACGCCAAGCGGCAGAACTTCGCGGGCGTACTTACTCTTGATATCCAATCCGCAGTACGCTCGCTTGCCGTCCTCCCGTTCGAACGGTGGATTCTCTGAGTAGTGCTCGCTCAACCACACAACCGCATCGCTCACGTCAGTCCAGGTGTGATCGGCAGCGGCACGGCTCTGCTTCATCAGCCAATGACCGGTCATCAAGGGTGGCAGGGTGCCGTCCTGGAATTCTGCGGCAGCCTCGCGATATCGATCAAGGACCCGTTGAGTGCTCTTGTCCTCGGAAGACATGGGCACAGGAGGACCGTTGGGATGGGCGGGTCGCCGGTTGCCCTCTTGTGAGTACACCTTCGGGGAGCCGGTCCACGGCCCGTAGCCGTGCCAGTGTCCTGGTGTGCCGCCAGGCCAACTCATGATTGATCTCCTCAGGGGCCAGGGACCGGCCCCAAGACCTCTGGAGGGCGGTCGTGATGCTGTCTGAGGGCCTAGACCGGCAGGCGACGCGTCCGGGCCCACTCGACGGCCCACGTGTCCATCTCGGAGCCGGTGAACCGCAGGTCACCGCCGGTGGCCTTGCTGTCGCGGACGGCGAAGGCGTCAACCGCGCCGGGGATGGCGGCGACCTCCACGCACGTCTCGTTCTCGCCGCCCAAGTTGCCCCCGCAGTAGGCCGTGAACTCGGCCTCGTCCGTCGACAGCTCGTAGAGGTCCACGGGCTTGCTGGTCATATTTCCTCCTGCTGCTCTGTCGCGCGGAGGGTCGTACTCCGCGCTCGTCCAAGTTGGGGCGGTGTCAGCGGGACACCGGAACTGCGGCCGTCTGGTCCCGCCGTTGCCCTTGCACAGCACCAGTCAACGGCGCCTGTGGCATCGCGAACAGGTGAGACAGGGAAGAGCGCCATCGCGTGGAGCGGTGAATTTTGCCTTTGCCCGTGTTCCATGAGGTCGCTCAGAGCTACCGTGCAGACATGCCACAGGTGAACCGGAAGCTCGCAGACCGGATTGCTCTCCTCGGCTTCCGGCAGGCTGAGTTAGCACGTCGGATCAATGCCGAGATCGAGCTTCTGACGGGGAAGACGGGCAACGTCACCGATGCGGACGTACGCCGATGGGTACGCGGCGCGACAAAGTGGCCGCAGGAACGCATCAGGCTCTGTCTGGAGCGGGTTCTCTCCGCTCGTGCCGAGGATCTAGGGTTCGTGCCGCGCGAGAAGAGCACCGTACGACCGGAGGAGGATCCCGTCCACCGACGTGCGCTCCTCGCCGCAGCGAGTGGGCCGGTCCTGGCCGTTGGGGCCTCGGGCACCAGCGGCCATGAACGAATCGGCGTCAATGATGTCCGGCGCTTCCATCAGGAGTATGTGGCCATCCTTCGGCATGACGACGCGGGTGGGGGCTCACCGAAGGTGGAGAATCTCGCGGTGGAATTGGCGTCTCGGATCCAGTCCGCTCTGGCGTTGTCCACGGCCTCGACGCGCGTACGGGACATGCTTCATCGGCTCGCTGCTGAGGTCATCAGCTCGGCTGCCTTCGCGGCGATCGATGCCAGCGCGCCGCATCAGGCACGTGTGCATCTCGACAAGGCCCTGACCTTCGCCGGTCTCGCCCGGGACAGTGAGGCGACGTATCACGTCTGGAACTACCTGACCTTGACGTCGAGTCAGCGGGAGAACCACGCTGAAGCCGTCGCAGGAGCGGAGGTCATGAAGCGCTCGTCAATCGCGCGGCGGGACCCGCTGTATGCCTCTCTCGGACATATGCGCAACGCCAACGGACTGGCCCGCCTGCGGCGGCAGTCCGAGGCTCTGCGTGCCCTGAACGACGCCGAGCGGGCGTTTGCACGCATCAGCGACCAGCAGCGCCCCGAGTGGATCAGGTTCTACGACAGCAGCGAGGCTGAGGCTCTGTCTTCGTTCGTATGGTCGGCACTCGGGGATCAGGGAAGGGCCGAACGCTGCCTGCACCGCGCCCTCGCGGCCATCCCGGACGGCATGGTTCGTAACCGAGCCTTGTATACCGCGCACTTGTCCCTCGCCCAGGCAAGACAGGAGGAGTTGGAGCTTGCCTGCGCGACGGGCCGGCGGGTGCACATGATGCTTCCCTCGCCGTTCGGATCCCGGCGCACGGTCAACACCTTGGCCGCCACGCGCGAGGTGCTCGTGGCCTCGGGCTCGAAGGCTCCCGAAGTCGTCGAGTGGATCAAGGAGTTCGCCTGATGGACCTGATGCGCCACACGCACGCGGACGCACGGGACGTGCGTCCTCTGCTGCTGGACGTCCACGATGAGGTGTACGCCACTGATCCGGACCCGTTCCACTCGCGCGAGCGCTTCTCCTACTTCGTCGACCTCTGGTCCTCACGGCAGGACTGGCAGTGCGTTTCTGGTTGGGAGGAGGGCGGCCCTGTCGGCTACGCGTACGGCTCCATGTTCAAGCCGGGTGGCTGGTGGAAGGGGCACCGGCGTCCCTCCCGCATCAGAGGCTCCGTGTTCGCCTTGTCCGAACTCATGTTGCTTCCCGCCTGGCGCGGCACTGGACGTGCACGGCAGATCCACGACGCCCTGCTCGGTTCGGTGTCGGCCGACACCGTGACGCTCCTGGTGGACGCTGAGCACCCCAGAGTTCAGGCCCTGTACGAGCGTTGGGACTACAGCAAGGCAGGCGAGGCGAAGCCCTCCCACGACTCCCCGTCGTATGCGGTCATGGTCCGAAAGCTGTAGGCAGGTCGCGAATACATCCGTTGTCCTCGGAACGGGAGTCGACACCGTGCAAAGTGGGCGCGCAGGGGGTTACTGGCATCGGCGCCCAGCGACGAGCATCACCAGCGTCGGTACGGTACGGCGGCCTGTGCACCCCGGCAGCATATGGGCAGTCGCACACCGCGACCGCTCATCGGGTCCGCCCCCTCCGGGCTCACCCCGCCGGCCGCAACTCCGCCGGCTCCACCGTCTCCCCGGCCTCCGTGGCCACGTCCGTGCCCGGCTTCGCCTCGGGGGCGTACGCGCACGGGGCGTGGACGCCGCCCTCGAACACCTCCTGGTGGTCCCGCCAGTCGAAGACGAGCCGGATGTCGCCGCCGTCGTCGGACGGGCCGTTCCGCGAGGCGCGCAGCCCCAACCCGGACGCGGCTTCCGGCCCGTTCTCGTACGAGTCGATGTCCCAGCCCTCCTCCTTCAGATGCCCGTGCAGCCGCTTCAGCGCGGACGACGCCTCGGACTCCGCCACACCGCCCAAGGACCACTTGTGCGACAGGCTGTACGCGCCGTCCACCGGTTCGTCGGCCATGCTCTCCAGGCCGTCCGGGTAACAGAGCGCGGAATCCGCCGTGTTGGACCCCGTCTCGGACGCGCTCGGGTCCGCCGGATCGACCCAGCCCGGCGGCACGGTCCGCTCGAAGCCCAGCACCTCGTACGCCTCCTGCGACACGTCCCCGATCCGGGTCATCATCGCCTGCGGGTCGACACGCTCGTAGTCCTCCGGTGTCCCGCGCTGTACCGCGAACGTGGTCAGGAAGCCGAGGGCGACGAGTACCGGTACGGCGACCAGCAGCCCACAGCCGATCCCCACGCCCCGCAGCGCGCCCACACCACCGCCCCGGTCGGCGCCGGTCGGTCCGGTCACGTCGTTCTTCGCGTCGTTCATGTGATCGAAGTTATTCCCGTATCCCCGAATGTGGGCATCCGCTCACCTACTCATCTCGCCGCAGGAACCGCCCGCCCCGCTCGTATGCTCGGACATATGACGACGAGCGCCACGGCCCCCTCAGCCCCGACCGCCAACGCCATGCGCCGCGCCCTCAAACGTGCCAGGGACGGTGTCGCGCTCGACGCCGGAGAGGCCGCGGTCCTGCTCCAGGCCCGCGGCGACGACCTCAAGGATCTCGCCGCCTCCGCCGCGCGGGTGCGTGACGCCGGGCTCGAAGCCGTCGGGCGCCCCGGGATCATCACGTACTCCCGCAAGGTCTTCATCCCGCTCACCCGCCTCTGCCGCGACAAGTGCCACTACTGCACCTTCGTCACCGTCCCCGGCAAGCTCCGCCGCGCCGGGCACGGCATGTATCTGTCGCCCGACGAAGTCCTCGACATCGCCCGCGAAGGCGCCCGAATGGGCTGCAAGGAAGCGCTGTTCACCCTCGGCGACCGGCCCGAGGACCGCTGGCCCGAGGCGAAGGAGTGGCTGGAGGCCGAGGGGTACGACGACACACTCGCGTACGTACGGGCCATGTCCATCCGCGTCCTGGAGGAGACCGGACTCCTCCCGCACCTCAACCCCGGCGTGCTGAGCTGGACCGACTTCCAGCGGCTCAAGCCCGTCGCGCCCAGCATGGGCATGATGCTGGAGACCACCGCCACCCGCCTGTGGTCCGAGCCCGGTGGCCCGCACCACGGCTCGCCCGACAAGGAGCCCGCCGTACGGCTGCGGGTGCTCGAAGACGCCGGCCGGTCCAACGTCCCCTTCACCACCGGCATCCTGATCGGCATCGGCGAGGACTACGAGGAGCGCGCCGACTCCCTCTTCGAGCTGCGCCGCACCGCCCGCGCCTACCACGGCATCCAGGAAGTCATCGTCCAGAACTTCCGCGCCAAGCCCGACACCGCGATGCGCGCCATGCCCGACGCCGAGTTGGAGGAGCTGGCCGCGACCATCGCCGTCGCCCGGCACCTCCTCGGCCCCGCCGCCCGCATCCAGGCCCCGCCCAACCTCGTGGACGAGGAGTACGCGCTCCTCATCGGCGCCGGCATCGACGACTGGGGCGGCGTCTCGCCGCTCACCCCCGACCACGTCAACCCCGAGCGCCCCTGGCCGCACATCGACCAGCTCGCCGAACGCACCGCCGCCGCAGGCTTCGAACTGCGCGAACGCCTCACGATCTACCCGGAGTTCATCCAGCGCGGCGAGCCCTGGCTCGACCCGCGCGTGATGCCGCACGTGCGCGCGCTCGCCGACCCGGCCACCGGCCTCGCCCGCACCGGCGTCACACCGGCCGGGCTGCCGTGGCAGGAACCCGACGAGGGGTTCACCGCCACCGGCCGTACCGACCTGCACCGCACCATCGACACCGAGGGCCGCACCGGCGACCGCCGCGACGACTTCGACCACGTCTACGGCGACTGGGACGCGCTGCGCGAGGCAGCGGCGCCCGGCATGGTGCCCCAGCGCATCGACACCGACGTCAAGCAGGCGCTGACCCAGGCCGCGGCCGACCCGACGAAGCTCACCGACGACGAGGCTCTCGCGCTGCTGCACGCGGACGGCCCGGCGCTCGACGCGCTGACCCGGATCGCC
The DNA here is from genome assembly GCF_045040315.1 of Streptomyces sp. NBC_01508. Lineage (NCBI taxonomy): Bacteria > Bacillati > Actinomycetota > Actinomycetes > Kitasatosporales > Streptomycetaceae > Streptomyces > Streptomyces sp. NBC_01508. The sequence goes on from NZ_CP109419.1 coordinate 4,930,536, forward strand.
GACGAACTGCGCCGCGAGGTGGTCGGCGACGACGTCACGTACATCGTCACGCGCAACATCAACTTCACCAACGTCTGCTACACCGGCTGCCGTTTCTGCGCCTTCGCCCAGCGCCGTACGGACGCCGACGCCTACACCCTCTCCCTCGACCAGGTCGCCGACCGCGCCGCGCAGGCGTGGGACGTCGGCGCCGTCGAGGTCTGCATGCAGGGCGGCATCCACCCCGACCTGCCCGGCACGGCGTACTTCGACATCGCCCGCGCCGTCAAGGAACGCGTCCCCGGCATGCATGTGCACGCCTTCTCCCCGATGGAGGTCGTCAACGGCGCCTCCCGCACCGGGATGTCGATCCGCGAATGGCTCACGGCCGCGAAGGAGGCCGGGCTCGACTCGATCCCCGGCACCGCCGCCGAGATCCTGGACGACGAGGTGCGCTGGATCCTCACCAAGGGCAAGCTGCCGACGGCGACATGGATCGAGGTCGTGGAGACCGCGCACTCCCTGGGCATCCGCTCCAGCTCCACGATGATGTACGGCCATGTGGACCAGCCCCGGCACTGGCTGGGCCACTTCCGTACCCTGGCCGGCATGCAGCGCAAGGCACTTGAGGCGGGCCGCGAGGGCTTCACCGAATTCGTCACGCTGCCCTTCATCCACACCAACGCACCCGTCTACCTGGCCGGCATCGCCCGTCCAGGACCCACCACCCGCGACAACCGCGCGGTGATGGCGATGGCCCGGCTCCTCCTCCACCCGTACATCACCAACATCCAGACCAGTTGGGTGAAACTCGGCACGGAGGGCGCCGCCGAGATGCTGCGCTCCGGCGCGAACGATCTCGGCGGGACGCTGATGGAGGAGACCATCTCCCGGATGGCGGGATCCAGTTACGGCTCGTACCGCTCGGTCAAGGACCTCGTCGCGATCGCCGAGGCCGCCGGCCGGCCGGCCAGGCCGCGGACCACCCTGTACGGCGAGGTGCCCGAGGAGCGCGTACGGGCGGCGGCGGCGTCCGACGGGCACCTGCCCGAACTGCTGCCGCTGCTGCCGGAGTAGGCCGCCGGTCCCCGGTCGCCCGACGGGCCGCCCAGGTGGCGCGTGCGGCGACCGGGACGAACCGCCCGGCGACCGGGGACCCGCCCTCGTCAACCCGCCCGCGTCAACCCGTACGCGATCGACCCGTACGCGCCCGTGCTCAACCGCCCGTTCCCGTTCGATTACAGTGCTGCGCCAGGCGTGCGTTGCGCGACACGGGAGGGGGGAACGCGTGAGCAGACCAGCTACCGCCATATGGGGCCGGGCGGAGCAGCAGGACTTCCGCAGCCGCGTGCGTGGGTGCCTTCTCGGGGGAGCCATCGGCGACGCGCTGGGAGCGGGGGTCGACACGCTCACCCTCGACGAGACCCGCACCGCGCACGGCGCCGACGGCGTCACCGACTTCGCCCCCGCCTACGGCCGGCGCGGCGCGGTCGCCGCCGCCACCCAGCTGACCCTCTTCACCGTCGACGGCCTCATCCGCGCCCAGGTCCGGCGCGACACCGGCGCCTGGCATCCGCCGACCGACGTGCACCGCGCGTATCTGCGCTGGGCCGCCACCCAGCGCGACTGGGGCCCCGACGAACGCCGCAAGGACAACGGCTGGCTCGCGCGGGAGGAGTGGCTGTACGCGCGCCGCGACCCCGCGCGGTCCTGTCTGACCGGGCTGGGCGACGAACTGATGGGCACGGTGGAGAAGCCCAAGAACCCCACGGCGCGCGACGCGGGCGCGGTCGTGCGGTCGGCTCCGTTCGGGCTGCTCGTGGGCTGGGAGCCGCAGTTGGTCTGCCAGCTCGCCGTGGAGTGCGCGGCGCAGACGCACGGCCACCCCACCGCGTATCTGTCGGCCGGCGCGTACGCCGTGATCGTGCACGGCGTCGCGCGGGGCGACAGCGTCGACGCGGCCGTACAGCGGGCCCTGGCGCTGCTGACCCAGCGCCCCGGCCACCAGCCGGTCACCGACGCGCTGGGGCAGGCGCTCGGAGCCGTACGGCAGGGGATCCCGACCCCGGGGCGGGTCGCGGTGCTCGGGGAGGGCGGGGCGGCGGAGGACTCGCTGGCGGTGGCCGTGTACTGCGCGCTGGTCGGCGAGGACGTACGCCACGGCCTGCGGCTGTCCGTGAACCACGACGGGCCGTCCTCGGCGACCGGGGCGCTCTGCGGGTCCCTGCTCGGCGCGATGCACGGGGAGACGGCGCTGCCGCCGGCGTGGCTGGCCGAGTTGGAGGGCCGCGCGACGATCCTGGAGATCGCGGACGACTTCGCGATGGAGATGACGCAGGGTCCCGCGCTCCATGGCCCGGCGGTGACGTCATCGGCGTGGCTGACGCGATATCCGCGGGGCGGCCAGGCCCTGTCCGGCGATTGAGGACGAACCGGCCCACCGGCCGGACCCGGATTCGCGCCACCGGGCCCGGCCCCCTGCCGAAGACGCCGGCCCGTCAGCCGGAAGCGCCCTCGCGGCCGGGCTGCTTCGCGTCGCCCGGCTCCGACGGCACCGGCACGGACGCCACCGCGCCCGAACCGTCGTCGTCGTTGTTGATCTTCTCCAGTACGGCGTCCCGTTCCGGCGTGTCCTCCGGCTTGACGAAGCCGATCACGACGTACAGCACCAGCGAGACGGCGAGCGGGATCGACACCTGGTACTGGAGCGGCACTCCGCCGTCCACGTTCCAGCTGATCGGGTAGTTGACCAGCCAGAAGGTCACCAGACCGGTACCCCAGCTGATCAGCGCCGCCGTGGGACCGCTCTTGCGGAACCAGGGCAGCAGACCCAGCATCAGCGGGATCGCGATCGGCCCCATGAGTCCGGCGACCCACTTGATGACGACGGTGATGATGTCGCCGAAGAAGGGCGAGTTGACCTGTGTCGCGATGGCCATCGACAGCCCGAGGAAGAGCAGTGTCGTCCAGCGCGCGGCCAACAGCCCCACCCGGGTGTCCCACTCGCGTGCCTTACGGGACAGCGCGGGCATGATGTCGCGGGTCACGACCGCCGCGATGGCGTTCGCGTCCGACGAGCACATGGCCATCGTGTGTGAGAAGAATCCGACGATCACCAGGCCCAACAGGCCGTGCGGCAGGAGCTGTTCGGCCATCAGCGCATAGCTGTCGGCCGGTACGTCCGTGTCGATGAGGACCGGCGCGACCCACATCGGGAAGAACAGCACGAGCGGCCAGAGCAGCCACAGCACGGCCGACAGGGCGCCCGAACGCGTCGCGGACTTCGCGGAGTCGGTCGCCATGTAGCGCTGCGCCTGGTTCCACATGCCGCCGTTGTACTCGAAGGTCTTGATGAACAGATACGCGATGAGGAAGACCATCATCGGCGGTGCCCCGTGCGGGAGCGGGGACTGCGGGGATTGAACCGCTACTCGCGGCAGCGGGTCAAGAGCCCGTACGGTTAAGGGTGTGAACGACGATCGGAAAGCCGAACGATTCTGCGTGGTCCTGACCTTGTGAGGCGTTGTCGTGCACGCGACGGGAAACACACGATGGGCGGGCACTTCGTCAGGCGCGACAGTAACGACCGCACGGGATGCGGGTCCCGTGCGGCCGGAGGGAGTTGGGGGAGCTGGTTGGGCGAACTGGTTGGGTGAGCTGAGGGCATGGCCGAGCCCCCTCGGCCAGGACGGCGAAACGGGTCGAGAGGGCTCATTCCGTGCTGTGATGTGCGTGGTGCATGGTGCGGGTTGGTACGGGGTGGCGCTGTACAGGCGGTGCGAGGGAGGGGCGTCAGCCGAGGTCGAAAGCGCCCTCGTTCATCTCCCGCACGAAAGTGGTCCACGATCCGGGGACAAAGGTGATCGACGGACCTTCCGGGGCCTTCGAGTCCCGTACGTCAATTGCCCGTACGACGGGAGACTTGACCTCGACGCATGCGCCGTTTCCGCCGGAGTACGAGGACTTGGTCCAGGTGTCCGTAGCGCCCTGAAGAATTGCCATGTTCGGTTCGCTCCGATTCAGCAAGTGGTGTCAATGCGCCAACTTCTTGCTGGCAAGATCGACGGTACTAGTCAGGATCGATGCGTGGGGCGGGCGTTCACTCGACCGGATGGGATATCCCGGTGAACTCTTCCCGTACGAGTCCACCGGGTGTATTCTGCCGCCTCGCCCTTCCTGAACTGCCTTAGCGGGCGTATCCCTTGGCGATGTCCGAGATGAACTCGCGGGTCTGCTCCACATTCAGGGCCTGCGCGCGAAGGTGTTCGTACATCACGCTGTACTTCTGGACGTCGTTCGCCTTCTCCAGATAAAGATCACTTGTGACGCCCTCGATGTAGACCACGCTCGAATCCGTGGCGTCCGGGAATTCGAGAATGGCGTAATGCCCGCTGATGCCCGGATGGGCGCCCATTTCGAACGGCAGTACCTGCACCGTGACATGGGGGAGCTGCGACAGCTCGACCAGGAACTCCAGCTGCTCCCGCATCAGTTGCTTGCCGCCGACCACCCGGCGCAGCGCCGACTCGTCGATCACGGCCCACAGGCGCAGCGGCTGTTCGGGAGTGTTGACCCGCTCCTGACGGCGGACCCGTACGCTGACGCGCTTCTCGACGTCCGTCGGCGAGGTCTCCGGGAGCGCGCCGGTGATCAGCGCCTCCGCGTACCCCCGGGTCTGGAGCAGACCGGGCACGACCTGCGGCTCGTACACGCGCAGCGAGGCCGCGTCCGTCTCCAGGCCGATGTAGACGCTGTACGGGATGTCGCCGAAGGCGTGCCACCAGCCCTGCTGGCGCGAGTCCTTGGCCATTTGCATCAGCGACTCGACAATGCGGTTGTCCTCGACCTCGTACACACCGCAGAGGTCGCGGACATCGCGCTGGCTGATGGAACGGCGACCGTTCTCAAGACGGCTGATCTTCGACTGGGAGACCAGCAGGCGCTCCGCCACCTCCTCGGCCGTCATGCCTTTGACCTCGCGGAGCCGGCGCAACTCCTGGCCCAATCGGCGTCGCCTGACGGTGGGGTTGACGTTGGACGCCACGGAAACTGCACCTCCTGCTGAGTAACTGCGTAGCGCTGTGTGTCTACGTCTCAGCAGACTGCCACCGATGGCCCCGACCGCGCTGGAAAACGACGACAGAGGGGAATGCGCGGGCGGTAAGTGGACAGACCGCGGCCCGGTCCGGTATTGGTGCGCGCGAAACGCGACGTGCGAAACGCGACGTGCGAAACGCGACGTGCGCAACGCGAGACGCGACGCGCGGGGCAGCCGGTCGTACGGCTGGCCCCGCGCGTCTCTTGCGGCTCCCGAACCGGGTCTCTGGGGACGTCGGCGCGGCGGATTCCGGTGCCCGCGTGCGGTCCTGTCTCCGCGTGTTCGTGTTCTCTCGGTGCGGCTCTCTCGGTGCGGCTCTCAGTGCGCCGCGACGCGGGCCATGCTTCCGCGCTGCGGTTGCATCGGTACGGCCGGCGGTCGGCCTCCCGGTGCGGGATTGCGGCGTGGCTGTGCCGCCACACCGTTCTGGACGTCCATCACGGCATGCGCCACGAGACCGCCCATGGGGTCGTGTCTGATCAGATCCCGGAGCCGGGAGCGCGATGAACGCCCCTCGTTACCGGGGTAGAGGTGCTTGCCCAGACCGACCGCGTGGGCCAGCGCGGCGAGCGCCGCGGTCCGCGGGTCCGGCGGTACGCCGGTGCGGATCGCACTGTCCAGCCGTGACCTGATGTCACGGCTGATCGCCGTCTCCGTCGCCTGGTAGCGAGTCGTCGGCAGCACTCCGCACATCTGGCCCGCGACGGCATGGACCATGCCGCATCGCTCCAGATGCGAGAGGTAAATCTGGCGGAGCCCCAGTCGGGGCCCGCCGATCCAGTGAACTGCGCGAACCGGGCTGCCGCGTCTGCGCAGCAGTTCCAGCGCGGAGTCCAGAGTCGGATCTCCGGTCGGCCGTGGCATCACCACGGCGATACGATCCCCATCAGGGGCTATCCGTCCTGCCAGAGCCAGCTCTACTAGCTGTGCTCCGGCGAGGCCGAGGTCGAGCGACTGCGGCTGCGCTGTGGTACCCGTGGCCGGGTCCAGAGCGAGCAACAGAAGCTCCTCCGGAATTGTTCTGCGGCTCCTGCCCATCCATGCCTCCCCGCGTGGATGAATGACAGGGTGACCCCTCTCACATTGGTCTGTCGAGAGTGCCTGGTCGCTTTGTACGGGAACCGTTATGTATGTCGTTCTCGTCTGGCACGTGGGCTGTGGTTTCGCACAGGACACTGATAATCGGTTCGGAGAGTGCGGCGGAGCGCGCGATACGTCGCACACGCATGAGGAGGCACGGTGGCGGGCGAGTCCCCCGACAAGTCGGAGCAGCGGAAGTCGTCGGGTCCTGTTCCGGAGGCGCCTCCGGAACAGGACCCGAGGTTCGCGGTCTTCCGCGAGGCCGCCGACGCGGCGCCCGCCGGTTCCTCGGCCGGCCCGGAGGGCTCAGCCGACCGCTCGACGGCCGTTTTCACGGTCCGGGGGGCAAGGGACGGCTCTGAGGCTCCTGAGGCCGCAGAGGCGCCTGTGGCGGCTGCTGAGGCATCTTCGACGGCCGAGCCGGAAGCGGAGTCCGAAGCGGAAGCGGAAGCCGGAGTGGACGCCGACGCGGTACGGCCTGCCAGGCCCGAGCCGGTCACCACCGAGGAATCGGCCGAGCCCGAACCGGAGCCCGAACTGGAATCCACGACCGAACCGAAGTCCGACCCCGAGGTCACCCCGCCGAAGCCGGAATCCGCGGCGTCGCCGGACGCGGAGTCCAGGCCTGGCCGGTCCGATGCGGAAGCTGCCGCCCCAACTTCTGAGCGGAAGCTCGACGCTTCGCCCTCCGGGCCGGTGGCCGAGCCTGCGGTGGCGGCGTCGCCGGACGCGGAGTCCGGGCCTGGCCGGCCCATGGCCGACCAGACCGCCTCCGGCGCGGAGGCCGGTGTCACCCCGGCGAAGCCGGGAGCGACGGCCGAGCCGAGGCTCGACGCGGCGCCCGCCGTGCCGGACGCGGAGTCCGAACTCGCCCCGGCGAAGCCGACATCCGCGCCCGAGCCGAGGCTCGACGCCGCGTCCGCCCGGTCGGTGAGTGGGCAGACCGCCTCCGGCGCGGATGCGGAAGCCGCCCCGGCGGAGCCGGAAGGGACATCCGGGTTGAAGCGTGACGCCGCCCCTGCGGCGGGTGCGGAGTCTGAACTCGCCCGGTCGGAGGCCGATGCCATCCCGGCGAAGCCGGAGAGGGCGCCCGCGCCTGACGGCACCCCCGGCCACGCCCCCTCCGGGGCGAAGGCGGACGCCACCCCGGCGAAGCCGACAGCCGCGCCCGGGTCCAGGCCCGGCGCTGCCTCTGCGGCGGGTTCGGCGCTGGACGCGGAGTCTGAGCTCGCTCGGCCGGAGGCCGGTGTCATCCCGGCGAAGCGGGGGAGCGCGCCCGCGCCTGACGGCACCCCCTCCCGGCCGGAGGCCGACGCCGACCCGGCGGAGCCGGGAAGGGCGTCCGAGCCGCAGCTCGATGCCGCCCCCTCCCGGCCGGAGGCCAACGCCACCCCGGCGGAGCCGGGAACCAGGCCGGCAGCCCAGCCCGCGGCCGACGGTGGCGCCGGTGAGGTCGGGGTTGATCGGCAGACCGCCGTTTTCAAGGCGCTCAAGCGGCCCGGGGTTGATCAGCCGACCGCCATGCTCAAGTTGCCGCCGCAGCCCCCGGCGCCCGCTCAGCCCGAGCTTCCCGCCGAACGCACCAGCAAATTCGTGCCCCTTCGGGCGGACGAGGTACGGGCCGCCGCCCCGGGCAGCCCCGCCGGTGCGGGTGTCGCCGAGGCCGAGCGGACCCGGCAGCAGCCGATGCCGCCGCTGCCGCCGCTCGATCTGCTCGCGGAGTTGACGAACAAGCCGGCGCCGCCCGAGACCCCGACCCGGACGGTCGTCCGGCGGGTCAAGATCTGGACGCCGCTGCTCGTACTCGTACTGATCATCTTTGCTGTCGCACAGGCCGTGCGCCCGCTTCCGGAGTCGTCGTTGAGCCTGACGGCGAAGTCGGCGTACACCTTCGAGGGTGACCAGCCCGCGCTGCCGTGGCCCGGCGAGGGCCAGGGCTTCATGGCGGCGACCGGCCTCGGCACCGTCGACTCGTTCGGTGAGCAGAAGGCCGTACCGATCGGCAGTGTGGCCAAGGCGATGACGGCGTACGTGGTCCTCAAGGACCATCCGCTGAAGAAGGGCGCCGAGGGGCCGTCCATCACGGTCGACGCCAAGGCCGAGGAGGACGGCGGGCTCGACGCGCAGGGCGAGTCGACGCTCAACACCGTGAAGGAGGGCGACAAGCTCACGCAACAGGACGCGCTGGCCGCCCTCATGATCCCGTCCGCGAACAACATCGCGCGGCTGCTGGCCCGTTGGGACGCGAACGGGTCCGAGGAGGCGTTCGTCAAGAAGATGAACGACACCGCCGAAGAGCTGGGCATGAAGAACACCAAGTACACCGACCCGTCCGGGCTCGACGCGACGACCGTCAGCTCCGCCGAGGACCAGGTGAAGCTCGGTCAGGAGCTGGTGGAGATCGAGGCGTTGATGGACATCACCAAGCTCCCCGAGTGGACGGACCCGTCCGGCAAGGTCTGGCGGAACTACAACACCCTCGTCCCGTACGACGGCGCGCTCGGTATCAAGACCGGCTCCACCACCAAGGCGGGCGGCAATCTTCTCTTCGCCGCGCACAAGATGGTCGGCGAAACCGACCAGTTGGTCGTCGGCGCCGTTCTCGGCCAGCACAAGTCGCCGATCATCGACACCGTCAACGCGGTGAGCAAGGACGTCATGCTCGCGACGCGGGACGAGCTGGAGAGCGCGACGATAGTGAAGAAGGGCACGGTCGTCGGTGAGGTCGACAACGGGATGGGGACGACGGTGCCGGTCGTCGCCACCCAGGACGTGAAGGCTGTCGGCTGGTCGGGCCTCACCGTCAAGCTCGAACTGACCGACGACGGCGAGGCCGTACCGCAGTCGGCCGCCGCCGGGACGCACGTCGGCACCCTCTCCGTGGGTGAGGGGAAGAGCCAGGTGAAGGTGGCCGTCGCGCTCCAGGGCGATCTGGCCGAGCCCACGTTCGGCGACAAGCTGACGCGGGTCGGCTGACCGGGCGGGGGAGGGCGCCGGAAACCCCGTCCTCCCCGCCCCCGGCCGCGTGCTAGCGTCCGAGATCAGCGCCGCCAGGCAACTCAGGACGCGGGGACGGCGTCCTTACTTCCTCCGGGTCCGGACGGGCCGCAGGGGGCCGGCACACCGGGCTGACGGTGAGACGGGGAGAGTCGCATTGACCACCGCTGAGCCGAAGCGCGCCGACGGCAGAGCAGCAGGAACCGCGGGGACGGCGGGGACCGACGAGGTCCCTACGACCGGTGGAACGGCCGTTGGAACGGCCGACGGGCCGCCGCCCGCCCCCGAGCGCGCCAAGGATCTGCGCAGCCGCCTGCTGCGGCACCCCGTCCTGCTCACGGGCACGGTCGCCGGGATCGTGCACATCCTCTGGTTCTTCTTCTTCGCGAACAGCGGCGGCGACATCGCCGCGCAGGACGCCTGGGCCGAGTTCGTCGGCCGCCACCCGGACTCCGCGTACAACCTCGCCTGGTACGGCGGGATGCACCCCGTCTCGTACAGCGTCGTGTCGCCGTATCTGATGTCGGTGCTCGGCGTCCGTACGACGATGATGATCGTCGGGACGGTCTCGGCCGCCCTGACCTCGCTGATCCTGTACCGCGTCAAGGCCGTCCGGAACCCGCTGGCCTGCTCGTTCGCCGGGGTCTTCGCCTTCCTCTGCAACGCGCTCTCCGGCCGCGTGACATTCGGCCTCGGCGCGATGTTCGCGCTCGCCGCCGTCGCCGCCGTCTTCTGCTGGCCGCACCGCTGGCGCTACAAGCGCTGGGCCAAGGCCGTGGTCGCCGCGCCGCTCGCCGGGCTCGCGACCGCCGCGAGCCCGGTGGCCGGGCTGTTCCTCGGGGTCGTCGCCGCCGCGCTGTTCCTCAACAAGCGGCGTCCAGGGGCGTACGCGATCGGGCTCGCCCCGGTCGCGGTCGTCGCGCTCTCCGCGTGGCTGTTCCCGTTCTCCGGCACCCAGCCGATGTCGCTCGGGACGGCGTCGCTGCCCTTCCTCCTCTGCGTCGTCACCTTCTTCCTCGTGCCGCGTGACTGGCGCACGGTCCGCACCGCCGCCGCCGTCTACGGCATCGGGACCGTGCTGACCTGGGTGATCGACTCGCAGATCGGCTCCAACGTGTCGCGGCTCGCGATGATCGTCGGCGGTGTGGTGCTGCTCGCCGCGCTGCCGTACGCGGTGCCGCGCTCACGCAAGTGGTACGCGCTGGTGCTGGCGTTCGTCGCGTTCAACTTCTGGATCGGGTTCAAGGGCGTCGACGACATCATCCGCACCGCGCCCACCGCGTCCTGGACCCGTGAACTGGCGCCGCTGGTCAACGAGTTGCAGGAGGTCGGCGCCGAGCGCGGCCGGGTCGAGGTCGTTCCGGCCAGCAGCCACCGCGAGGCGTCGGCGCTCGCGCCGTACGTCAATCTGGCCCGCGGCTGGAACCGGCAGGCCGACATGGAGCGCAACCCCCTCTTCTACGACGACAGCCTCACCGACGACAGCTACCGCGCCTGGCTGGACCGTTGGGCCGTCAGCTACGTGGTGCTGCCCAAGGGCAGGCCGGACAACGGCGCGGGCCTGGAGGCGGAGCTGGTGGAGCGAGGCCTGCCGTATCTGAACCACCTGTGGGGCGACGCCAATTGGCAGCTCTACGAGGTCCAGGACCCGATGCCGCTGGCCGACCCGCCGGCCGTCGTGCGGCGGGCGTCGGCCAACGAGCTGACGATAGAGGTGAAGACCGCCGGGAAGGTGCTGATCCGCGTTCCGTACTCGCCCTGGCTCGCCGTCGTCGACGAGGAGGGCGAGAGCATGGACCGCCCGGAGGAGACGGCCGCGTCCAAGGCGGACGAGGACGGACCCAAGAGGTTCACCAACCCGAACGGCTGCGTGTTCCGGGCGGAGAAGAACGCGGACGGCGACGAGTGGACGGAACTGCTCGCCCCGCGTCCGGGTACGTACCGCATCTCGGCCCCGTACCAGATCCGTCCGGGCACGCCCTGCCCGGAGGAACTGCGCGAGGAGGACTGACGGGCCGCAATCGCAGCCCGTCAGTCCCGGTCCGCGTCCCGTCCGCGACCGCGTCCGCGACCGTGTCTCCGTCCGCGTCCGAGTCCCGCTCAGAGGCGCTTCGCGCTGCGCAACGTCTTCGCGTAGTAGCCGTTGCCGTCCAGCCGTGACGTCCCGCCCTTGTCGCCGATCGTCGGGCCGTTGACCTCCTCGCGGCTGGAGACGAACATCTGGTGCCCGTCGGTGTCCACGCCCATGTAGATCCCGACATGGTCCAGCCGCTCCTTGGTGCGCGCGTCGAGCTTGAAGAAGACCAGGTCGCCCGGCTGGAGGACGCTGATCGACTTCGGCCGCTCGTACGGCGGCGCGCCCCCGGACAGCTTGATGATGTCCGCGCCGGTCTTCGAGCGGGCCATCCCGTTGGCGGTACGCGGCAGGCCGTCACCGCTCTTGTCGTTGGCCATCAGCGGGAACCGGCCCCGGTAGCCGAAGACCGTCCTGATGAAGCCCGAGCAGTCCATGGAGCGGTAGCGGTGCTCCTCCGGCTGGATGGTGGTGCCGTCGCGGAAGGTGTACGGGATGCCCAGGTAGTCGTAGAAGTCCGACTGTTCGAGCCGGTAGTCCGCGCCCTCTCTGCCGTCGGGGTTGATCGGGCCGAAATCGGCGTCACCGGCGTACGGGGTGCCCTCGCCGTCCTCCTTGACCGGGGCGCCCTCGGCGTACTGGAAGGAGTACGCGAACAGGTCGTCCTCCTCGCTGCCGAAGAACTCCTCGAACCAGTCCTTGAACCACTTCTCCTTCTGCCCTTCCTTGATCCACGGCTCGGGCATCAGCCGCACCCAGTTCTCCGTCACCACCCGGGACTTGGTGCTCGTCGGCTCGGAGAAGGTACGGCTCGGCCCGGTCAGGGTCGCCGTGCGCGCGCCGTCAGTGAACGTGGCCAGCACCGCCCCGCTGTCGGAGCGCAGCACGGAGCGGGCGGGGTTCTTCAGCCGCTCCCACTTCTGCTCGCCGGACTTCACGTCCCCGGCGGACGTCAGGTCCGGGGTGTCCGTGATCGCCTGGACGGCGGGCGCCTTCGCCTGCTCGTCCTTGCGGAGTTCGACGGTGAGGTACGCGCTGCCGGCGAGCAGCGCGAGGACGGTGGCCGCGTGCAGGACAGGGCGTCCGCCGCGCTTCTTTGCCTTGGCACTCATGAGAGGTCAGCTCCGGAGGGTCCAGGAATGTGGGGTATGTGGGCGGCCGGTCGGCCGGCCGGTCACGTGGTGGGCAGGGCGCCGAGCAGGATGCCGGCGGTGAGGACGACGTACGCCATGAGCGTGACCGTGCCGGTCGCGAGGATGGTCGCGCCCTTGGGCTGGCGGACGAGCTGGTACGCGATCAGGCCGGGCACGATGAAGCCGAGCGTCTGGTTCGCGTAGAGCAGGGGGAATTCCAGCGAGAGCACGAACATCACGGTCGCCTGGAGGAGCACGCCGATGAGGACGACGGCGGAGAACAGCCGCTTGCCGTAGAGGATCACGAAGCGCTGGACGAGGAGTGTGCTCACGTACGTCAGCACGGTCACGCCGACGACCATGGCGGCGCGCTGAAGATCTTCGACGAGGGTCAGCGCCAGCCAGCCCGGGGTGATCATGCCGCCGGGGGAGAGGTTGGTCGTCAGGTAGCAGATCAGGGAGAACATCAGGCCCAGGCCGATGCCTATCGCGGCGATCTCGGGCGTGAGGACTGCGGGGATCAACGGGGTTCTCCAGGATTCTGCGGGGAGTGGCCGTACCGGTGGGGGTGGTGGGGCTGCTGTTCGGGTGTGGGCTCGTCCCCGGCGGTGGTCGGCATCCGTACGGGCTCGAAGGGGCCGCGCGGCCGGCCCGGCTGCTGCTGCTCACCCGCCGGGCGCTGGTAACGCTGCTCGTACGCCTCGGGGTAGGGCTGGTAGGGGTCGATGTGCGGCGAGTAGCGGTGGAGCGTCAACGTCTCTTCGTGGCGCGGGTGTTGACCGGGGTTGGGGGAGGCCGGCGACGCCGGTGAGGCCGGCGCCGGTGGTTGGGCGGTCAGCCGGGCCACCAGTTCGGCGGCCGGTTCGATCGCGCGCCGGGCGGGCTGCGCCGCTACGACCACCGGAATCGCCGCCGTCGCGGTCATCGCCGCCGTCGCGGCACGTTCACCAGCCGCGTCCGGCACCGCGACCGCCGTCGACGGAGCCGACTTCAGGTCCGGATCCGGGGCGGGGCCGGGGTCGGGGTCCGGCGTCTCGTCCGCCGGCAGCTCCGCCAGCTGTTCCAGCAGCAGCTCTCCCTGACCGTGGATGTTGCCGATCGCGACCAGCGACGAGTCCGGCCCGAGCCGCGACAGCAGCTCCCGCATGAACTCCTCCGGATCGCGCTTGTCACCGCCCAGGTCCACCGCCCGCGAGCGCCACTCCGCCGGAATCGCGTCGATCGCGCTCTTCGCCGGGTGGCCGATGACGAACACCTGGTCCGGCTGGAGGCCGGGGACGATCTCGCCCATCTGGCCGTTGCGCTCGACGCGGTCGGGACGGCAGTTGATGACGACGTTCAGCGGGCGGGCGATCGCGCCCAGGTCGAGCAGCTGGTTGATGTTCATCAGCGTCGACTCGGGGTCGTTCGCCGCGAAGACGTTCGCGAACCGCAGCCGCTTCCCGTCCGGCGTGAGATACCGCTCGACCGACAGCACACCCGGGTCCGGCGGGGCGTCGTACATGCCCTGGAGCGCCGTCTCGCGCTCCACGCCCAGCAGTTCGGCCACCTTCAGCGCGATGGACACGTTCTCCTTGAAGGTGAACCAGCTGAAGCCGCGCAGCTCCTCGTCGCTGACCGTCTCCGGATCGGCGTAGATCAACTGGCAGTTCCGCGCGTCCGCCTCCTCCTGGAGGATGTCGAAGCGGTCCTTCTCCGCCGTGACGCAGATGCCGTCCTCCGGCATCGAGCGCGACAGCGAGCGCGCCACGTCGTCCAACGTCGGCCCCATCTCGGCCAGATGGTCCTCACGGACGTTGCACAGCACGCCGATCGTGGAGCGGATCAGCTTGGACTGGTTGATCTCCTGGAGCGCCGGCATGACGGCCATGCACTCGATGACCAGCGCGTCCGGGTTGTACGACGCGGCGCGCCGGACGATCCCGATCTGCTCCACCACGTTGGCGATGCCGAACTTCCGGTACACCGGCTCCTCGGTGGCGTCGGGGTGGATGAAGCGGGCGGCCGTGCCGGTGGTCTTGGCGACGGTGGTCAGGTCGCCGCCGCGCAGCGCGCCCGCGCAGAGCCGGGTGATGGAGGACTTGCCGCGGATGCCGTTGACCAGTACGCGGGTGGGGATGCGGTTCAGGTTGGTGAAGTGGCGGCGCTGCTCGACGACGCCGGCGACCAGCAGGAACGCGCAGCACACCAGCAGCACGGTGTAGAGGAAGAGCACGGTCGGTCAGTTCCTTCCGGCGGGTGTGTGCGCGGGTGTGTGCGCTGAGGTGTGCGCAGAGGTGTGCTCAGAGGTGTGCGCGGGGGCGGCGGTGGGGGCCGTCGCCCCCGCACCGTCCCGTTTGCGTTGTTCGAGCACCTGCTGGCGCAGCAGTTCCAGGGAGCGGGCGATGGCGCCGACCTCGTCGTGGTGGCGCGGGTAGAGCACGGTGCGGCGGTCGCCGCCCGCCAGCGACTCGGCCTGCTTCGCGACGTCGCGCAGCGGCCGTACGACGACGATGTGCAGCCAGCCCAGGCACGCGGCGGCGGCGGTGACGCCGAGCAGGCCCGCCAGGATGGTGCGGTTCTGGAGGCTGTACTCGGGGATCGCGAGTCCGGCGGCCGGCTGCCAGCTCACCACCATCCAGTTGAGCGACTTGGCCGCGCCGCCGCCGACGAACGGGGCCGCGCCCGCGACCTGGACGCCGCCGCCGTCGCGGTAGACGACCGCGCCGGCCCGGGCGCTGATGCCGGTCTTCTGGCTGGTGCCTGCGGCCAGCTCCGTCAGCCGTGCCGAGGGCAGGTCCTCGAAGGCCAGATAGCCCGAATTGCCGCCGAGGACACGGCGTTCGGCGTCGACGACACGGATCTCGCCGAGCCCCGGCCGCTTGAGGAGGGAGTTGATGAAGTCGATCCGGAACTCGCCGACGACCGTGCTGCCGTCGCGTCCGGGCAGCTCGGCGTAGCTCGCGATGACGGGTTCCGTGCCGGAGTCGTTGAGGACGGTGATGGCGTCGGTGAACGGCCTGCCGTCCTTGCCGGCGCCTTGCTCGCCCTGCTCGTCCTCGGGGAGTCGGGGGGACTCGCCGGACCGGGCCAGGATCTCCCCGTCGGCGGCGCGTACGTACAGGGAGCGGTAGCGCGTGTGGTCGGTACGGGTGCGGTCGAGCACCTTCGTCATGTCCTCGGGCGAGGTGCGCTCGCCGAGCAGACCGGCGACGGACACCAGGTCCGCGTGGCCCTCGTTGAGCGAGCGGCGCACCCGGTCGGAGAGGGTGTCGGTGCGTTCGCGCTGGTCGTTGGTTATCTGTTCCGGTACGACGGCGGTGGCGTCGGCCCGGTTGACCAGGAGCAGCATCGGGGCCGACCAGACGAGCAGCAGGATGCCGCAGACGGCGAGCAGGGCGCGGGCGCCGATCCGGCCCCGGCGGCCGGTGCGTGGTGCCGTACCACCGCCGGACGTGCCCGCCCCGGCCTCGTCCGGGTCGGAACGCTCCCCGAGGAGCTGGCGGCGCAGCCGCTCCAGCGCCTGCCCGATCCGGGCGGCCTCGCCGTGGCGCGGCACCCGCACCGGCCGGGTGAGATCGCCCCGGGTGAGCCGCCGGCTCTCCAGGAACAGCCGCAGCAGCGGCCGTTGGACCGTACCGAGCAGGACACCGACCGCGAGCGCGCCGATCAGCAGCAGCGCCCCGGCGGCGAGCAGCCCGAACAGCGGGTCGGTCACCCGGGTCGGGTCCTCGGCCACGTCCACCATGGCCACGACGGTCAGTCCGAGGGACGTGGCGACGGTGCCCTTGCCGGGCTCCGGGCCGGTGAGGGCCGCGTAACCGGCGATGGCGCGGTCACCCTGGAAGGTGTCGCCGCGCAGACTGCCGCTGACCCCCAAGTAGCCGCCCGCGCCGGGCTCGTTGGCCTTCAGGGGGTGCTCGTCGGCCCGCTTGGCGGCGACCTTCGCGAACGCCTTGAGCTGCTTCTTCGAGCGCTCGACGCCGGTGCGCTGGTCCTCGGTGAGTACCTGCTCCGTCTCCGGGATGCCGTCACTGCTGAGGATGCGCCCCGTGCTGTCGATGACGGCGATGGAGCGGAACTTGCCGAGGCTGATGCCGGGGAAGCGCAGGCTGCTGGAGGCGATGAGCAGTTGCTGGGGCTGTCCTTCCCAGGACAGCAGCTGGAGGGAGAGGAGCCGGGTCTCGCCGTTGGCGAGGCGCACCATACGGGGGCTGAGCCCGCCCTTCTCGGAGAGCTTGGCGGTGTCGATCGCGGCGACGGGCACGTTCTCGCCGCGTGCCGCGAGCATCCGGCCCGAGGAGATCTCGACGACGGCGGTGCCCACCCACTTCTGGTAGACGCTGCCGATCTTGTCGACCACGGCGTCCGGCTGGGCCGGGTCTCCCGCGTTGAAGAGTCCGGCGGTTCTGGCCAGGTCGGCGGCGCTCTCGTCGATGGAGGCGCGCATGGCGACCGCGCCGTCCTCGGCGAAGTGCCGCTGCGAGGTCATGACGGCCTTCGGTACGGAATCCTCGCCGGCGCGGCCGAAGCCGAGGGCGGTGATTCCGGCGAGCGAGAGCAGCAGCGCGGACAGGATCGCGATGGGTGGGCGGATACCGCCCAGGAGGGACATGTCGGCACGCCTGCGGACCTTGTGCCGTCGCTTCGCGGGCGAAGCGGCCATGAGCGTTCCCTTTCGGGTGTTCGTGTTCGTGTTCGGCCGGCGCTGTGCGTGCGTGGGGGCGCGCGGAGAACAACCCCAGCTGGAAGGGTCCGACTCGCATGCCTTGGGGAAGGTTGCACGAAGAGTGACGGGTGTGATCTACGCGACGTTTGGACCGGGTGATTCCGTCAACGCGCGCAAGCGCGGTCGGGTGGACCCGGTCCGCCGAACGGCGCCTGCTCCGTCCGGCGCTCATTCGGTCCGGCGCTCGTTCGGTCCGGCGCTCGTTCGGTCCGGCGGTTCGCTCGTCAGTCCGGCAGGTCGTTCAACGGCCGCAGCCCGTCCTTCGAGGCGCCCCGGTTCAGCATCGTGCCCCGGGTCCGTTCGAAGGCGAGCCGGTACTGGGCGCGCTCCTCGACCGACAGATCCTTGTCCGCGCGCAGCGCGCCCGCGATGTCCAGCAGCCGGTGGTCCGTCGCCGCGCCCGCGTCACCGGCGTCGCTCCCCGTACCGCCCGTACCGCCCTCGCCGCCCTGGTCCTCCTGGTCCTCCGGCGGGATGGTGACGAAGGTCGGCACGTACCGCGCCTCCACGTCCCAGCCGCCCCCGCCCCCGGACTTCTTGTGGAACTCGAACCAGCCGATGACGCCTTCCTCGGTCAGCCCGGACGGCACGTCGTGCCGCGCGAGCTGGTTCCCGAGGCCGTACGCGATCCAGGTGCCGGCCACCTTCTCCATCGGCTGCACCACATGCGCGTGGTGGCCGATGACCAGGTCGATCCCGGTCTCCTTCGCGATCCGCCGGCCCAGTTTGAGCTGCGAGGCGCTGGGGTCGGGGTGGTGCTCGCGCCCCCAGTGGATGCTCAGGATCACCGCCTCCGCCCCCGCCTTCCGCGCGGCCTTCTCGGCGGAGGCGATCGCGTCGAAGGAGTTCGGGTTGGTGATCCAGGGCTTGTCGGCCGGTATCTCGCGCCCGTTGAACCCGAAGGCGTACGACAGCTGCGCGACCCGTACCCCCTTCACGTCCACGATCAGCGGCTTCGCCCCCTCGGCCGCGCTGCGCGCGGAGCCGGTGTGCTTCAGCCCGGCCGCGTCCAGGGCGCCCAGGGTGCGGTTCACGCCGCCGACGCCGTCGTCCAGCGTGTGGTTGGAGGCGGTCGAGCAGGTGTCGTACCCCGTCTCCTTGATCGCGGTGGTGATCTGCGGCGGCACCAGGAAGTCGGGGAAGCTCCGGAACGGGCCCTTCGGCCCTGCCACCACCGGCTCGAAATGGCAGATGGCCAGATCCGCCTTGCTGACGACGGGCTTCACCCCCGCCATGATCGGCCCGAAGTCGGGGTCGGCGACATCGGCGCCGACCTTCTTGCCGACCGCCTCGGGGACCTCGGTGACACCCGCGTCCCGGTACGCCTGCTCGGTCAGCTGGGGGTGGATGAGGATGTCGCCCGCCGCGGCGACGGTGAACGCCGGGTCCCCCTTCGGCTCCGCGGCGTCGCTGTCGCCGCCGACGAGGGAGCAGCCGGCGGCGGTCGTCGCGAGGAGCGCGAGCACGAGTGCGACGGTGCTCCGGGGCAGGCGGCGGCCTCGGGAGGAGGTCTGTATGTGTGGTGTCACCCTGATATTTTCTCTCGAACATGAGCCCCGATCCGACCAAAAAGATAACGGTGCCGACAAACGTGGCGCGAACCGCCCTGTTCGTCGCGCTCCTCGTGGCGGCGGTAGCCGTGGTCGTCCCGGCGCTCGACCGGCCCCGCACCGACGCCCCGGCCCCCGGCCCCGGCCCGACCGACGGCGCCCCGTCCGGCCTGGCCGGCCTGGCCGGCCTGGAGCGCCGGCTCGCCACGTACGCCACCGAGGTCGTCGCCGACGCCCGCTACCGGCCCCCGGACCGCGCCGAGCGCGAGACCCTGGCCGAGGGCGTCGCGCTGTACGTGGACGGCGAGCACGCGCGGGCCGCGCGCCGGCTGGCCGAGGTCGACTTCGGCGTACGGATCGTGCGGGACGCGCCGCGCGAAGTGGACGGGGGCAGAGACGGACCCGGCCGCCGTTACGCGGAGATCGCCGACCGTACGGACGAGACCCGGCGCGGCTGGGGCCGGGTCTACATCGACCTGGACACCGCGCCGCGCTACAGCGTCCAGGTCCCGCACCCGGTCGCCGACGCCTACACCGACCGGCTCGGCGCGGGCGTCCTGCGCGCCGCTCCCGGCGGGGTCCTGGTCATCGCGGGCGCCCACCGCCGGGCGGGCGAGGGGAACGCGGCCGATGTCGCCCACCGCCGGGACACCGTCTTCCACGCGGTCACCGGCGAACTCGTCGCCCGTGGCCTGCCCGCCATCCAGGTCCACGGCTACGCCGACCGCAGCGTCCCCGGCCGCGACCTCGTGGTCTCCACCGGCGCGGGCACCCGCGCCCGCCCCCAAGGGCGCACGCTCGCGGGCGCGTTGGGCGACGACGGGTTCCGGGTCTGCCGGGCCTGGGAGGACGAGTGCCCGCTCGAAGGCCGTAACAACACCCAGGGCAGGCTCGCCGCCGCCGAGGGCGTGCCGTTCCTGCACGTCGAGGTCAGCCGCACCGTCCGCGACGACGCGGCACGCACCGCGCGGGCGGTCGCGGCGATGGCGACGGCGGTACGGGAGTGGGGCGAGCCCGACGAGTCGTCGCCCGGCGCGAATTGAGCTGCGGACACGTCATCGCCTGATGCAGAGTGACCGCCATGACTTCTCGCGTAGGACATGTGACCATCGACAGCACCGACGCCTTCCGGCTCGGAACCTTCTGGGCCGATGTGCTCGGCACGACGGTGGCGGACGACGACAAACCGGGTGACGACGAGGTGCTGGTGGTCGCCGACGGCATCACGCTCCTGTTCGTGGAGGTCCCGGAGGCCAAAACGATCAAGAACCGCGTCCACGTCGACCTCGAACCCCAGAACGGCACCCGCGAGGAAGAGGTCGAACGGCTCCTGGCCCTGGGCGCCACCCTGGTCGAGGACCACCGGGTCCCCGACGGCCGGGGCTGGGCGACGCTGGCGGACATCGAGGGCAACGAGTTCTGCGTGGAGCGCAGCAAGGCCGAACGCGCGGCGGCCGCGGCTGCGATGAGCTGAGCTGAGGGGCTGCCGGGTTGGCACGTTCGGGCAAGCACCTGGCCTCCGCTGCGGACGCACGGCAACACTGGCCGTACGGAACGTCACTCGCACCGGAGGTGGACATCATGGCCCTGCGCAGACTCGGCAAGGCACCGACGTTTGACGAGCTGTTCCGGAATTGCCGAAGTTCGGCAGTACATCTGGAGATGCGCGACGGATACATGAAGTCGGATCCCGTCTTCATCGACTGGCACGCCGGCCGGCGCATCGACCCGGCAGAACGCTGGCCCGAGTGGCACGAGTTGGTGTCCGAAGCGACCGGCCGGGGGTGGCGGTACGCCGGGCGCGCATCGTTTCGGAACCCGTCAGCGAATACATCCGCTTCGAGTACGAGGTGACGGAAGGACTGAACATCTCCGCCGGAGAGAAGGTCCATTGGCTCTCACGTCGTCACGCGACCGGCAAGAACGCCGGACTCACCGCGCGGGGGTTGGCCCGGCAAGCCGACTGGCATGAATCGAAGTGCTCCCGCTTCGAGAGCGGCAGCCGACGCCCATAGTCGTGGCCCGATGGGCGCCGATGCGGCAGCGGCGTACATTGCCGCAGCGACGGCGGCCGACCGGCGGACCAATCACGCCTCCAGCGCACCTTCGGCGCGCTGTCCCCGTCCACCGTGCGCGCCAAGCACCGGGCGGAGAACGGAGCCTCCGGCAGGGTTCTGCTGAAGACGGGGTTCACGCACACGGGAACGGCAGACGGCTTCTCGCGGTACATGGGTGTCGGCTGCTTCCGGGAGGGAAGCAGCCCACAGGGCCGATGCTGGAACTCCTCGTTAATGCCCGAGGCGGCGTCATCGCAGAGTTGGACCTACAGGAGCAGGAACACAACGACGGTCGCAAAGGTCAACACCAGCACCGCGTAGAGGTTGATCTTCCACTTCGGGATCTCGTACTCCTCGCCGAGCCGGGCCTTCTCCGCGATCTTCCGTACCTCCGGCCTCATGGCGACGAGCAGGAGAGCCAAGGAGAGCATGCAGGTCGAGAAGATGACGAGAGCCTCTGTCTCCACATGGCCTCGTATACGGCTGTGCCCGATGACGGATATGGCTCCGAGGGCGGGGGCGATCAGCGAATACAGTGCGGCTCTCTTGTTCCTTACGCAGAAATAGACCGCTGCGACGAACAGCGCGGGAGTGACCAGGGCCACGATCCACCACTGCTCCACCGTCAGGTCCGCTGCCTTCACTTCTTCTCTCCCGCCCACTCGCCTCGTGGCAATTCCAGGAACTATTGTCCGGTCCCTCCCGGCGCTCCCGGCCTCCTCAGCGTGTCATTCCGCTGCTACCTGGGCTTGGGCAGGTCGAGCTTCGCCCGCAGGTCCGCCAATCCCTGAGTACGTTCGTCGTCGCGGGTGTCCTCGACATGTTCGTGCAGCGTGAGGACCAGCCTGCGACCGCGCTCGTATCGTTCGTCGCTCCAGGCCTTCAGCCGCTCCAGACCCGCGTGTACGGGTTCGAACGTCGCGGGGAACAGGAACAAGCAGATGTCGGCGAGAGCGGGAGTGCTGACCTCCCGCTGGTGCGGGCGGACTCGAAGGGCCGGATCACGTCGCCCTCGCTCACACCGCTGTTCTCTATCTGATCGTAGACGAGATCCAGCCATGGGTCACTCGCCAGCAACTCGCCGAACCGCACGGCGACCCAAGGGTGCGGCCCCTTGTCACCGCCTCTGGCCGGATGGGGACTCGCCGTCCGCGTACGCGAGTACCTTGCTCGCTCGCTCCTTCTCGTTCTGCCCAATGAGGATGTGCCCTTCGAGATGAGCCGCACAGCCCGCGAACAGCGGGCCGGCCGCACCGCGCTCGGCCTGGGCATAAACCTCTGCCGCCAGCACGCTCGTTGAGCATCACGGGAACCAACACCGACGCAGTTGCCCCCCAACTCCGGCCGGACTCGCCGCTCACACCGATCGGCGAACTGCGCCCGGCGGTGGCTCGCCCGCATACGCCTCGGCGGGCGGTACCGGCTTCGTGTAGACGGCGGCAAGGGCGCGCAGCGCGTTCTCCTGGGCGACGCGCCGTTCCTCCACCCACTGCGCCCGCAGGAACGCCACCAGCTCATCGTCCGTCACGGGAACTCGCCGTCGGCGAGGGCGTGGACGAAGGTGGTCCAGGCGGTGGCGGTGAGGACGAAGGCGGGGCCGTGGGGGTTCTTGGAGTCGCGTACGGCCATGGCGGGGCCGGGGAGTTGGGCGCCTTCGACGCAGGCTCCGCCGTGGTCGTTGCTGTAGCTCGACTTGAACCAGTCGGCGCCGGACAGCATGCCAGCCGTGGTCGTCATCGGTATCAATGCTCCTTCATCGCCTTCTTGATCATGCTCAGGGACTCCTGCGGCCCGAGAGCGATGGCTTGCAGCTCGCTGAACGCTTCCTCGTGCAGCTCTACATCCGACTGGCGTCGACACACCCAGGCATCGGCCAGGTTCTCGAAGTAGATGATTGGCTTGAGAGCGTCACGGTCATGGAACTGAAGTGTGTGGAAAGCCCCGTTCATCCCCGGGTGGGCACCTGCCTTGAAGGGCACCACCTGGACCCTGACATTGGGGAGCGCAGCCACGTCAACAATATGCGTGAGCTGCGCTCGCATGACCTCCGGGCCTCCCACCTGCCGGTGTAGCACGGCCTCGCTCATGATCGCCGCGAATTTCAGCGGCGCCTCCCGGCGTAGCGCCTCCTGCCGTGTCATTCGCACGGCCACCATGCGGGCGATCTCCTCTTCGCTGAGACCTTGGTGCGCGCTCTGATGGGTCGCGCGCATGTACGCCTCGGTCTGGAGCAGACCGGGGACGAACTCGGACTCGTAGTTGTGCAGCGCGACGGCCGTGGCCTCCAGACCCAAGAACGCCCTGAATCCGGGGGAGATGACCGGTCGGTACTCCGTCGACTGCCACCAGTCGCGCTTTCGCTTGGTGACGGCCGCGTACCCTTTCAGCTGCTCCCTTGTCTCCTCGTCCGCCCCGAAGATCTGGCAGAGCGCCATGACATCGACCGGTTCAACGACCGAGTTCTCTCCCGTCTCCAGCCGGGTGAGCTTCGACGGACTCCAATAGAGCTGCCTGACAACCTGAGTTGATGTCAGCCCGGCCTTCTGCCTGAGGTGCCGTAGTTCGTTGCCCAGGTGCAAGCGGCACAGGGCCGGGGCTGCCGACTCGATGTCCGTGATCATCTGCTGTCCTCTCGGAGCGTTTTCCAGTGTGTCGACGTTGCTTCCACCCCCGCAAGGAACTTTCTGCGCAATAGCGGGAGCCGCTGCTCCCCGGCGTGAAAACCCCCTGCGTGGCGGCTGATTCACGGAGATTCCCGCACGCAGAATTCGGCTGCGAAGTCCCATCCGTGATGCATCTGGTGCGAGGCTATACACGCAGCTCACTCAGCGCAGTTAATTCAACGCATTGCGTGAGCATGGAGATTCGACGACAAGGACTCCCGATGCCCCCCATCACGCGTAGCGCAACTCCCGCCCCACCCACCGCAGTCGACATACACGACGCCGTCCGCCTCAGCATCTCGTTCCGCCCCCACACCCGCCGCGTCGCGAATCTGCGCCGTATCGCCGGCGCGCTCCTGCTGGAGGGCGGTATCGGTCAGGACGCGGTCGAGACCGCGCAGCTCCTCGTCAGCGAGATCGTCGGCAACGCCGTGGTGCACGGCCGCACCGACCGTGTCCGGTTCTCGCTCTCGTACGACCGGAGCGGCGATGTGCTGATCGAGGTGGATGACGGCTGCCCCGCGCGGGTCGAGGTCCGTAATCCGGCAGCCGACGACGAGACCGGCCGGGGACTGCTGCTCGTCGCCGCGCTCGCGCACACCTGGGGGCGGCGCGGTACCTGCACGTGGTGCACGGTCGACAGGCGGGAGGTGCCCGCCTCATGACGGCCAACCGCCGTACGCCCGGCACCCATTGGCGGCAACGGCCGCTGAGGTTCGCCCAGGACTCGGAGACGCTGCGCCGTCTCCTCGCCGCCCTCAACCGTCACCACGCCGAGGAGCCGTGCCGACAGGTGCCCGCCGCCCCGCTCGACTCCGCGGCCATCTCCCGCACGGTCACCGAAGCTCTCGCCTTTCAACTCCCGCTGCCCGAGCGCGCCTGGGTGGACATGACCACACTCAAGCTCCGGGGCCATCTGCAACTCCTGCTGAGTGAGTTCGACGGGGACGCCGACGCCCCGCCGGCCCGCACCCTCCACGGGGACGCCTACCGGCTGCTCGCCCTGTGCGACAGCTTCGACGCGACGGCCCCGTTCCTGCACGCGTACGAGCTGATGCGCGCTCTGGCCGAGACCACCCGCTCGTTCGCCGACCTCCACGAGGAGCGCCAACAAGCCCAAGCCGCAAAGGAATCGGACGAGTGAGCAACGCCAAGGCCCAAGCTCTCTACCTCATTTCGGTCACCGCTGTCGGCGGTTCGATCGTCATGGCGCTGTGGCGCGGCTGCTGACTGCTGCGGCCGAACACAATTGCTCCGCGATCGAGCCACCCAGTGGGCACAGGGCCACGGCTGGACGGGAGACGTCGACGCCAATGACGTACACGGGGTGCCGAAACCGCGCGTGCTCGACGTGCACGAGTGGGCTGAAGGTGAATGGCGCCGCCAGCGCGCCGAGGTGATGACGCTCGTGCCCGGCACACCGTGCTCGCCCACCGACACCGCACAGCCGGGCCTCGACCCGTCCGAGGACTGGTGGCAGGGCCTCAACGAGGCTCTCCGTGTCCTCGCCGCCACCCCCACCGAGCGCGTAAGTATCGATCAGATCAAAGTCGACCGGCGCGTCCAGGCCGCCTTCGGCACTGATGCCGAAACCGGGATTCAGCGTTGGGAGACCGTGCACGGCGATCTGCACTGGGCCAATCTCCTTACCCCCTGGCCATCCTGGACTGGGAACTATGGGGCTGTGGCCCTGCCGGTACGGACGCCGCCACGCTCTACTGCTACAGCCTGACCGCCCCCGAACTCGCCGCGAAGGTGCGTCACCGCTTCCCTGTGCTCGACACTCCCGATGGACGCCGCGCACAGCTCTACGTCGCCGCCCGCCTGCTGCACCGTGCGGAACTCGGTGATCACCCCGAACTCGTGGCACCTGTCCGAAACCTGGCATCGAAACTCCTGCACATGCCCGCCGGCTAGAGCCTGTCATCTCGATCACCGCTGTCGGCGGCTCGATCGTCATGGCGCTGTGGCGCCGTTGCTGAACGGCAGGAAGCCCGACGGATCGTCCAGCCACGGGCGGGTGCTCCCGTCCCGGTCCACAGTCAGGCCGAACCGGTCGAAGTCGGGCCTTCCGTACTCGATCCACCAAGTGAGGGCTCGCTCCACCTCGTTCCAGAGGCGGCGCGGGCCCGACTGGTACACGGTGGCGTCCGGCGTATCGGCGCTGAAGACGACGGCCGCCCACGAGCGGCTGAGGAAGTCGAAGAACCATGCCTTGGCGTCACCCGCTTCGTCCGATGCCCCTGTGTTGACGACATGGGCGCAGTCGGGCACGCAGAGGCCCGTGACGAAGTACGGCGTGTCGTAGCGATCTCCAAGATCCGCCAAGGTGAACGAAGTTCGGGACACCTGGGCATCGCCGGGGAACTCCTGGACGTGCTCACGGAACAGGTCCCAGTCGAGGCGTTGATCCCGCAGCTTCATGAATTCGACCATGCGCAGGAACGGCCCGACGGCCCGGCCGTCCTCGCCCACGGTCAGCCGAACCAGTGCGTCCTGGTTGCTGTAGTGGGTGCCCCAGGGGGCGAGGATGATCCCGCCCGGCCGCGTCTGCTCCAGCCACGCGGCCGGCAGGCGTCGTACACCTGCCGTGACGATCACACGGTCGTACTGTGCCCCGGTCGGCCAGCCGTCGGCCCCCTCCCCCACAACCACTCGTGGGCTGAACCCGGCACTGGCCAACGCGTCCGAGGCCCGCGCCGCGACCGCGGCGTCGATCTCGACGCTGACCACGTTGTCGCCGCCGAGCCGGTGGGCGAGAAGTCCGGCGTTCCAGCCGGTGCCGGTGCCCACTTCGAGTACCCGCGTACCGTCGCTCACGTTCAGATCCCGCAGCATGGATACGACGACCGACGGCATGCTCGCGGAACTGGTCCCCACGGTCCCCGGCCCCGTGCCGGTGTGCTGCCCGTCGTCCCACTGGGTGACCAACGGGACATCCCTGTACGCGGCCCGTTCCCAGCCGCCGGGGTTGTCGCTTCTGGACAAGGAGTGACTGCGACCGGTCGCCATGTCGTACGCCCAGAAGAGATCCGGCAGGAACCGCGATCGCGGTACGGCCCTGAGCGCTTCCGCCCACTCGGGCGTCAGGACTCCCATGTCGAGGAGATACCGCGCCAGTTCATCGCCGGCGCGGCCTTCCCCGTCAGACCCGAGCGTCACTTGCGGTGCTTCCCGTCACCCTCCGGCGATCCACCATCTGGAGGCGGCGGGGGTGGCGGCGCCCAGGGCTGACCCGGCAGATTGTCCTTCTTCTCGTCCTCCCCGTTGTCCCTGTCCAAGCACATCGGCCCAACTCTCATCGGCGTCTCCCTCGCGGCTTCCAACGGTGCCGAATGTCCGACAGATATGTCATCTCGTTCTGTCAGTGAAACAGTCCGCGACCGCCGCCATGAAGCATTGGCGTCCTCTCGCCACCGCACCGTTCAACGACCGCTCTCCGCCCGGGATTCCACCAGGCCACCGAGGGCCAGGCCGTGTTTCAGGTACCGGATGAGTCCTGGGCGGAGAGTTCTTCGGCCAGTTCCATACAGCGCAGGCGGGCCGGGGAGAAGTCGTAGGGCATCTTGCCGATGGCTTCGAAGGCGCTCATGGAGCCAGACTCCCGACTGTCAGAGCTGAGGTCGGCCTCGGCCTCGTCGTCATCGGCGGTAGCGGGGTGCAGAGTGTCCCAGGCGTCGAAGAGGGCATCGTCGTCCTTGTCCAGGCCGGACTCCTCGATGACGGCATGCAGGGCGCTTTCGAAGGCGTGCCGCTCGACGGCCACTTGAGCCACCCGTGGATCATCGACGGCGACGCCGTCATCGAGTGCCTCCTCGGCGTCATCGATGCGGTCGGAGTCCTCCCGCAGCGTGGGATGCGTGGCCAGGACGACGAAGCGGGTGGCCTGGACGGCCGCGCCGAGCGGGCCGAAGATCCGCTCGGTGACCAGCAGACTGTCCAGGTCCGCCTGACGCAGGGAGCCCTTGGGCAGGCTCTTGAGGCGGTCGGTGACGAAGTCGGAGAGCAGGCCCATCCGGCTGCCTTCGGTGCGCATCCGCCGCACGGCGGTCCGCTGCCGCCGCGATTCCGCCTCCTGCTCGGCGAGGGTTTCCTCCAACCGCTCCAGGATGCCCGCCATACCGTCTCCGCTGTCCGCACCGGCGGGAGCCGTGGCGGTGGCGAAGGCGTCACGGATGTCGTCCAGGGCGATCCCGGCGTCGGCCATCTTGCGAATCCACAGCAGGCGGATCATGTCCTCGTACCCGTAGCGGCGGCGGTCGTCGCCGCCCCGCTCAGGCTCGGGGAGCAGGCCGATCTCGTGGTAATGGCGAATCGCCCGCGGCGTGCTGCCGGCGAAGGCCGCCGCGTCACCGATCTTGACCTGGCGGGGTGGCATGAAGGACGAATGCATGAGCGGGGACCTCTCCTCAAGGGACCGGGACGTAAGTCCACTGGTCAAGGGACCGGGACGTAAGTCCACCGGACCACATGCCGCTACGGAAGGTGCAACCCCGCACACACCGCCCCGCGCCAATGCCAGGAAACACGCCCTTCTTCCGCGATGACCGCAGGGCCGTCCCTATCGCGCGCCGCCGGTGATCCAGTGGGCCAGGGCCGCGGCGGTCTCGGCGGGACCGCGGCCGGTGGTGGTGAACTCCCTGTCCACCACGCCCCGGAGTTCTGCCGCGTCCTCGATCGCTTCCTCGATCTGGCCGGGCTCCCACCCGCGGGCGGCAAGGCGGTCGTGTCTGTCCGTGTCGGCGCAGTCGAGGCGCGCCCAGGCGGTGTGCGGCGGGCCGCCCGTGGTGTGCGCGGACGCGTCCAGCCATTCGGCCGGGGTCAGCGGGCACAGGATCAGGACGGGTCTGCCGGCCCGGAGCAGCATGGTCGCGATCTTCACCCAGAGCTTGTTGTAGGCGGGCCACACCGGGCTCGCCGAAGGCGAGGTGATGTCGATGCCCAGCAGCATGCCGTCCCGCTCCGGCAGCTCATCGAAGTCGACAGTGGCGAACGGGTATGCCGCCAGGTGTGGCAGGAGCGTGGACTTTCCGGCTGCGGGAGCACCGGTGACGACATGGAGCCTGGGCAATGTGGCCTTCCCTGGTGTGCGGTGCCGGGTCAACGGGCGTGTCAATCTACCGTCGTGGGGAAACCGCCGACTCCAGCTCCCGGGGTCCTCGGCTCGTAGGCCCGGAGGAGCTGATCGACGCCGCGCCGTACCGTGCTCGTCCGGATTCACGGAGTGCCCGGAGCGCGACCGAATTGCCCGCAAACGTCGCTTGGCGACTTTCGTGCCGTCGTGTCATGGCGTGGTGTCAGTTGTGCGGGGCGCGTGCGGACCCCGAGACCGGGGTCCGTGATCGTCGGGGGCGGCCCGCACCGACCGCGTCACTATTTGTGCCCCCGCCACCGGACAGGGCTTAGAGTTTCACCGGAGGACAAGGGGGTGGGCAAGGCGCCCAGAAGTGTGGACGAGTTGCTGGTGATCCACGATGAGCAACTGAGAGGCAGGGCTCCCGCGCGAGCGCCGATCGGCGCCGTGATCGAACACGACGGCCGGTTGGTGCGGACGCACTACGGCACGCACGGAACGATCGGCCACCGGCCCGATGCCCTGGCGGGAGATGTGGCAAGTGATCTGATCGACCGCCAACAGGCCTCATTCGCGGCGCGGTTCGAGCCCGTCGAGTGGAAGGTCTACGCCCACGATCCGGGGCCGAGCCTTGCCGAGAGGCTGACGGCCGCGGGCTTCACGGCGGGCTGGGAGCGCGCCGTGCTGGTCGCGGAGCTGGAAGCGATACCCCGCCCGGTGCACGGGGCACCCGGGACCGGAGTGCGTACCTTGGGGTACGGCGACGAACGGCTCTGGGACGAGGTACGCCGCACGGCGGCCGTATCCGGACCCCATCACACACCGCTGACGGAGCTGGAGGCGGACGGCCTGCTGCCGCACCGGGACTTCAACGTCGATGTCCTGAGAAGGGACGGGGCGGTCCTGGGCGCGGGATGGGCCTGTCTCGTCGACGACTCCGAGTTCGTCGCGATCGGCGGAATGACCGGCACGCACACGGAGTTGGTACCGGTCTGGGCGGCCTGGGCCAGGAACCGCTCCGGCAGCTCCGGCGGCTTCGGGGGCCGCGGCGCCGAGCGGCGCTACTTGGTCGCCGAGGCGGACGGTGCCCTGCGCGACGCGCTCCTCGCGATCGGCTTCCGGCAGATCACCACCGTACGGTCCTTCCACTGGACACCGGAGGGAACCCCCGCCACCACCCGCCCGGTGCGGATGCTGCTGCTCGGTCCCGAGTACGACGACATACACGGCCGGTTCGACGCCCGCTTCGACCTCAGGCCCAGCATCAGCCACTACCCGGGCATCACCGAGCCACCCGCCTCCGTCACCTGGCACGTCGGGAGCACCACCGGAACCCCGGCCGCCCGGCACCGCCCCGAACTCGACCGGATCATCCACCGCGGCCTCCGCGCCTGCGCCCGGCCGGGCGAACAGCTCTACTACGACGACCCCTACCACCAGGGCTACCGCTTCGACCCCCGCCGCGTCGACGGACCGGGCCGCCCCCGGTGGCCGGGCGTCGCCTACCGGGAGGGCGACTACGCGCTCTACCTCACATCCGACCTGCGGCTGGGCACATTCGGGCACCCCTGGGAGGAATCCCTCTGTGTCTTCGGCGCCGAGCTGCTGGCCGAGGTGGCGGACGAACTCACCGACCTGCTGGGCACGGTCATGCGCCGGGGCGGCCGTAACGAAGGCAACGTCTGGACCTTCGATTCCCGCGTCGTGCCGACCGGCCACGAGCCGTGATGCCGGCATGCCGTGATGCCGTGATGTCGGCATCACGGCTCAGTCGTACGCCTTCATGCACAGCAGCGTGGCGCCGTCGTCGACCTTCTGGGACCAGTAGGTGTTCGTGTCGTACTGCCCGGCGCGGCAGTCGGCGGTGGTGGTGCTCGCCGTCGCCCGGTAGATGGCCGTGATGACGAAGATGTCGTTGTACGCGTTGGGGACTTCCCTGTCCGTGCAGTTCACGGATGACAGCAGCGCGATGGTGGCGGAGCCCCCGCTGTTGTCGGCGAGCAGGCAGTCGCCGTTGTCGTACTGGCCTTCGAGGCAGAGCGCGGTCCGCTTCCCGCTGCTGCTGGAGTAGTACGACCAGGTCGCCTGGTCCTGGGTGTTGGTGCAGGATCCGGTGGTGCCGTAGACGCGCACGCGTGCGTTGCCGCACGAGGTCGTGTTGGGCTCTTCCTCGCTCCAGTCGTAGTTCTCCTTGCCTCCGTACCCGGTGTCGAAGACATCCAGGCAGTCCCCGACCGAGACGGCCTTGAAGGCGTCCTCGGTGGGGTCGGGCTCCGGCGAGCTGGGCTCCGGTTCCGGTTCCGGTTCTGGTTCCGGCTCGGGCGCGGGTTCTGGTTCGTAGTCGTCCGAGGCGCCGCTCGACGAGTTGGCGTCACCGTCGGAGCCGGACGTGGTGTCCAGACCGGAGCTGTATGTCGGCCGGGGGCTGCTCTCCGGACCGCTGTCGTCCTTGTCGCCCCAGGGCTGCCAGAGCAGCAGCCCGATGATGGCCACGGCCACGAACAGGCCGCCGCCCCAGCCACCGGAGCCGTTCGACACCTGCGAGGCGGAGGACGTGGCCGGGGTGGTGGACGTCGTCGGCCTCGTGGGCTTAGGCGTCGAGGTGGCGCCGTGGGTGGGGGGCTGAGGCCGCGCCCGCGATACGCGTTCGCGTTCCTCCCGCTCCCTGCGCTCCTTCCGCTTCTTCTGCTCCTTCCGTTTTCTCCGTTCCTTCTCCGCCCGTTCCTTCTCCGCCCGTTCCGCCGCCTCGCGCGCCTGCTCCTGAAGCTCGCGCTCCTCTTCCGGGCTCCGCCCCACCCGCGTCCGGGCGTCGGCCGCGTCGAAGTCGATCGTGCCGTCCTGGAGTTGGCGCCCCTGCTCCGCGTACTCCTCGATGAGCGCGGTCCATTCCGGCGGCAGCCACCGTGCGGACTGCCGGGTCGCGGCCGGCGCTCCGAGGTCGCGCAGGCAGTCCCGCAGTACGTCGGCGGGTGCGGGCCGCTCCCCGGGCTCGGCTCCCAGTAACGGGAGGATCAGCGGCTCCAGTTCCGGAGGCAGCCCTTCCGTGTCCAGCTCGGCGCGCTGGACGAGGGCCAGCAGTCCGATGGAGTGGTCGGTCTGCTCGTACGGAGGGCGGCCGACCGCGAGGAAGAAGAGCGTCGCGCCCAGCGAGTACATGTCGGACGCGGTGGTGGACTTCCTGCCGGATGCCTGCTCCGGGGACGTGAAGGGGAAGCTGCCGATCGTCGTCGCGGAGCTGGTCTGGTCGTGGGCGTGCGAGATACCGAAGTCGATGAGGCGGGGGCCGTCCCCGGTGAGCAGGACGTTCTGGGGTTTCACGTCCCGGTGGACGATGCCCACGCCATGCAGTTCGACCAGCGAACGGGCCGCCTCGGCCGCGACCCAGCGCACCGCGTCAACAGGCAACGTCCCTGCCTCGTAGACGAGTTCGGCCAGGCTGGGTGCCGGAATGAACTCGATGGCCAGCCACGGGCGCCTCGCCGTCGCGTCGGAGTCCAGAACCTTGGCCGTGGACGCGCTCTCGACGCGTCCGGCCAGCTCCACCTCGCGGGCGAACCGGTCCCGGTCCGGCCCGCTGACGAAGCCCTCGGCGAGGAGCGTCTTCACCGCGACCAGCGGATGGCGCACCACGGTTCCGGTGGGGCCGGCGGCACTCGCCGCCTCCGCCTCCCGCCGCGCGAGATAGATGCGGCCCATCCCGCCCGTGGCGATCCGCCGCAGCAATCGGTAGGGGCCGAGCTGCCGCGGATCGTTGGATTCGAGTGAGTAGAGCTTCATTCCGGACATGCGGCGTCACTCCCCATGTGCGTCCCCCGTCGGTGCTGATGTCCGCAAGTGCCCTGTGTGGTATGGGCCTTGAGCGATTATGTGGTGGAACCGCCCTACGAGACGAGAAGTTGGGGCAGTCCACGTGGCGGGCGAGAGCGCGGGCGCGGCGCGGGCGTCGGCGCGGCGTCGGCGCGGCCATGGCCGTCCGGCTGCGCGCACCGCGCGTGGAGAAGCGCCTGCCACGAGCGCGTCCTGACGGTCCGTCAGCAAGGCTCGGGAAAGGGTCTGCCGCCGCTGATGTGGCGGCTCCACGCGTCGGCCGCCGGGGCGTTTCTGGTGACGGCGCAGATCCGTTCGATGTCCTGCTTCAGGTTCATGTTCCAGAGCCGGATCATCTGGTCGTTGCCGCCGCTGGCCAGCGTTCGGCCGTCCGGGCTGAACGCGAGGGTGTAGAGGCTGCTGGAGTGGCCTTCCAGCGGTTCGCCCCGGGGTGCCGCCCGCTTCGGGTCGAAGACGTCCCACAGCCGCACCGTCCTGCCCTCGCGGGCCGCCAGTGTCCGCCCGTCCGGGCTGAAGACCAGCCCGCCGACGGAGTCCGTGGGGCCGGTCAGCGTCTTCAGCGCCCTGGGCCGCTTCGGGTCGGAGACCTCCCAGAGCCGAACCGCGTCCGAGCCGGCGGTGGCCAGGGTGCGTCCGTCCGGACTGAAGGCCAACGAGCCGACACGTGCGGCGCGTTCACTCAGCGGTTCGTCCGGGGGGCCGGGGCCACCCCGGCCGTGTCCGGAGACGTCCCACATCCGCGTCCGTCCGTCGTCGCCGGCCGTGGCCAGGGTGGGTCCGAGGGGGCTTCCGGGCGGGCTTCCGGGCGGGCTGAAGTCAAGCGCGTCGACCTCGTCGGTGGCCTCGCCCAGGGGCTGCCCCAGCACCTTGGTCCGGGCAGGGTCCGACACGTCCCACAGGAACACGGCACCCTCGCCGGCGGTGGCCAGTGTGCGGCCGTCCGGGCTGAAGTCCAGCGTGCAGGCGGCACCTTCGTGGCCGGTCAGCTTTCTCAGAGCCTTGGGGTGTTTCGGGTCCGAGACGTCCCAGAGCAGGACCGTCCGGTCGTGGCTGCCGCTGGCGAGCGTACGACCGTCGGGGCTGAAGGCCAGCGCGCACACGGTGTACGTGTGCCGGGTCACGGGCGGGCGCAGCGAAGTCGGCCGGGCCGGATCCCCGACGTTCCACCACCGTATCGACTTGTCGAAGTGGCCGCTGACGAGCGTACGGCCGTCGGGGCTGAACGCGAGGGCGTTGACGATGTTGGGCACGGAGTAGCCCAGGGTGCGGCCGGTGAGGAGACGGGCGGGGAGGTCCCAGAGCCGTATCGCCGTGCCCTGGTCGGCGCCGACCAGCGTGCGGCCGTCCGGGGTGAACGCGAGCGCGTCGACAACGGAGGGATGGCCGGCCAACGGCGAGCCGAGGGACGCGGGAGCGCTGCGGTCCGACATGTTCCACAGCCGGATCATGGAGTCACCGCCGCCAACGGCCAGGGTGTGTCCGTCCGTACTGAACGCCAGTGACTTCACGCCGCCCGTCAGGCCGGAGACGGGCCGGCCGACGGGCTTGACCCTGCTCGGGTCCGAGGCGTCCCACACCCGCAGCGTCTGGTCGTCGCCGCCGGTGACCACAGTGCGGCCGTCCGGGCTGCTCACCACCGCGCGCACCTGTCCGTTGTGGCCGGTCGAGCCCGCGCCCAGGGCTCTGGGGCGCTTCGGGTCCGACAGGTTCCACAGCCGGAAGTAGGACGTACTCGACGGACCGGTCAGCAAAGTGCGCCCGTCCGGGCTGAATGCCAGGTGTTCGACGTGCATGGCGCCGTTCATGGTCCGGCTCAGGAGTCCGGGTCTGGCGGGGTCGGAGACGTCCCACAGCCGGAGCCCCGGATCGGTGATGGGCGCCACCCCGCTGCTGGGGGAACTCCCCGTGGCCAGGGTGCGGCCGTCCGGGCTGAAGGCCAGGGCACGCACGGCCATCGTGGTCTTGGCGTAGCCGGGCAGGGGCGGGCCGAACGGCTTGGGCCGGTCCGGGTCCGCGACGTTCCACAGCCGCACCGCGCGGTTGTAGCCGCCGGTGGCCAGGGTGCGGTTGTCCGGGCTGAACGCCAGCGAGCACATCGCGCCGCCGAATCGGAGGGGCTCGCCCCGGGGTACCGGCCGGGAGGGATTCGACATGTCCCACAGCCGCACGGTGTTGTCGACGCTCCCGGTGGCCAGGGTGCGGCCGTCCGCGCTGACCGCCAGGGCGCAGATCCTGTCACGGTGAGCGGTGGCGGCGGGCGTCGACAGGGGGCTGTTCGCGGCGGTGGCCAGACGCGAGTAGGTGTCGCCGGTCGGGTTCATCCGGTGCGCGGCCAGGGCGAGTTGGGCCGCCGTGGACACGTCGGTGCCGCGCAGCCGGTCGGCGGTGGCGAGGGTCTGGTTGTACAGGACCAGGCCACGCTGGCGTTCGGCCGCCCGCTGTTCGGCACGTGCCGAGTCGTGCTGCTGGAGGGCGAACATCCCGGTCGCGGACGCCGCGATCACGAGCGCGGCCACGGCCAGGCGGCCGGTGCGCAGTCTTCGGGCGTACCGGTCGGCCTGTCTCAGGTTCGCGGCGAATCTCACCTCGCCGGGCTCGGGAGCCGCGGCGACGTCGAGCCGGTTCTCGTCCGGCGCGACGAGCCGTAAGCCCTTGCGGCGCGCGGCCAGCAGCTTGGCCTCCATGTCGGCGACCCTCAACAGGTCTTCGCCGCCGTCGAGCGCGCCGGTGACCGCGGTTCGCGGGCGTAATCCGTAGAAGACACCGCGGATCGCGGCCAGGCTGGGCCGGTGGGACGGCGGACGGCGTACGAGCTCACGCAGGCCGAGCGCGAAGGCCGCGCCGAGTGAGGGGCCGTCGATCCACGCGGGGGGTGTGGGCTCGTCGGACAGGACGAGGCGCCACAACACGCAGCGCCCCTCGCGGCGGGGTCCGGCCGCCTTCCAGGCGTGGCCCAGCGAGGCGGCGAACTGTCCGTTGGGGCTGCGTACTCCCGCCATCGTGCGTGGATCGGGGTACAACCCGGTTGGTCCTGAGGGGAGTTCGCGTAGTTCCAGAACGCCGGTGGCGCCCTCCGGGGCGGTCTGTCCCACGGGTTCGGCGGAGCGCCCGAACACCACCGGTACGCGGATGACGGGCCGCCGCCGCGGTTCCGCACCCGCCATCAGCAGGGCGGCGATCACGAGCATGTTCCTCGGGCCGTTCGACCCCTCGGTGGGAGGCAGCTCCCGAATCCGATCCACGACGGCCCGCAGCCCGGCCGCGACGCGCGGGGAGAGTCCGTCGAGCGCATGGCCGGACGGGTGCGCGAGCCCGGCGGTGGCGTCCGTCGAGATCAGTCCGCTGTGCCCCCACGCCTGGGACAACCGGGCCGTCGTCCCGTCGTGTTCCCCGTCGGGTCTCCCGCGCCGGTCCGGCGGCTCGCTCAGGGCCCGGCTCAGCAGCCACGCGTGCTCGGCGGGTGTGATGACGGAGCCGGCCGAGAGATCCGGCGTGGTGTGGTCTGGCGTGGTGTGGTCCGGCGCGGTGTGGTCCGGCGCGGTTGCGTCGAGCCAGGCGCGCAGATCCTCTCCGCGTCCGTCGAACAGCCAGGAGGGATCGGCACAGAAGGCCTCGCCGCAGCACTTCCACCACAACTGCCGCTCACCGAGCAGCTCTTGGGCGGCGGCCTGAGGGCTCGTCGCGCCTGTGAGTACGTCGTCGAGTGCCGCCCGCGCCGGGAGGAGGCCCGGCCCGGCACGCGCCCGGCGCCGAAGCGGTTGGCGCCGAAGCGGTCGGCGCCGTAACAGCCGGCGCGCCCTCGAAGCGCCCGGCTCACTCCCGCTGCCCGGCCCTTCGGGGCCGTGCTGACCGCCAACGGCCGTCACGCCAACTCGCCTTCGATGACGCCGCGCAGGTCGTCACCGACGAGCTCCGCCACCTGCCGCCAGGCGTCGCGGGTCGCCTCGTTGAGCGCCGCGCGGACCGAGCCCGCGACCGTCGCGGCATCCCAGGCGGTGCCCGACGTCACCGGAGCGGGAGCACACGCCGTCCACGCCGTCCCGGCGGAGAAGCCCGGGAGGCGGACGTAGGAGGCGGGCGGGCCGACCCTTCCCCGGGCCACCGGCACGAGCAGCACCTGCCCGGCGCCGTCCGCCGTGGCGTACTCGACGGTGGTCACCATCGGCCGTTGGGCGTCGACACCGCGCAGCACCAACTCCAGGCTGTACTCGGCGCGTACACCGGGCCGCAGGTCGGACGGCGGGCTGTCGCGGCGGCGCACCAGGAACCTGGACCGGCCGTCCGGGGCCGACGTTTCGAGGACCACCGCGTCCGATCCCGAGGCGGTCAGACCGCCCCCCGTCAGGAGCGGGGGAAGCGCGAACCACCCAGGGGCGAGCGGGCTCGCGTGCTGCCGGTTCCGGGGCTCGTCCCGCGGCGGAACCGGTCGCGACAGGCCGGCCGGAGTCTCGTACGCCGGTTCCGTCGCTGGTTCCGTCGCTGGTTCCGTACCGCGCCGCGACGGGGGGAGGTCCCGGCCGACGAACGAGGCCCAGATCCGCAGCCGCAGGCTGTTGCCCTCCCGGCCACGCCCGGGCGTGCGCGGCGGCTGAGGCGCCCGCCCGCCGGTGAACGACCGCCACCAGCGCCCGGCGAACACAGCCGCGCTCATGATGCCGCCTCACCGTCACCGGCGACCGCGGAGAGCCCCGGCGAACTCGCGGCACCCGTAGGTCCCGTAGGTGCCGCTGCACCCGGTTCGGACGCGGCGCCCCTCGGCTCGTCGCCCCCCGGCCGGCCGCGAAGGGCCTCGGCGGGGGTGGCCGCCCTGCCCACCTGGGCGAGGAGCGCGGGCGCGGAGGCGCCGACCATGACGGCCGCGTACATGCCGGTCACCTCCGTATGGAGGAGCCATCCGGCCGCGCCTCCCAGCGCCACGCGGAGGAGCGCCGCGAGGGAGTCCGCGAGTGGATCCACGAACCGGCCGACGTCGGGAAGCGCCTCGCCGTCGGCCCGCGCCGCGTGCCGTGCCTGCTGCCACTCACGAAGACGGCCGAGGGTCACGACCGCCTCAGCGATCAGCCCGCCACCCGCACCACACGCCGCGGCCTCGATCCACGTCAGCATTGACCCACCTGTCCGTCGTTGGGCGATTCCGTCGTGACCCACACGCTGACGTGCCGAAGCCGGTACTCGCCGCACCCGACCGCCGCCGCGTCTCCGCACTTCCATGATGCCCACAACATCCCCGTCTGTTCGGGGAATCCGACAGCGTCACCGAGGAACAGGCCCCGGACCGGGAGCGGTTCTCGCGGGCGTGTGTTCGCGTATCCGCACGTGCGTGTCACAGGACGTCGACAGCGACAACCGGGCAGGCGGGTTCCTCGCTCCCGTAGTACGAACGGACCGCCCATCCGCCGACCGCATCAGCCGCATCAGCCGCCTCACCCGCATCAGCCGAATCAGCCGAGGAGACATCTGCCATGCCCGAGACCTCAACTTCCGTGATCCGGCGCCTCCGTGGCCGGGTCGCAGGACTCGCCGTGGCCGGTACGGTCCTCGCCCTCGCCGCCCCGGCCGCGGCGACGGCCACGCCCGCCCGGGCCGCCGTCGCGGCGGCCGACCCGGTCTCCGTCCTGTCGTACACCGCCCAGGAGCGTAAGACGGCCCTCGCCTATTGGACACCCGCCCGCATCAAGGCCACCGGCAAGTCCGTGGACCTCGGCCCGACCGGACCGAACGCCAAGCCCTGGCGAGGCACCTCCCTCAAGACCGTGGGAAGGCTCTTCTTCGTCAACGCCGACGGCGCCGACACCTGGTGCACGGGCACCGCCGTGAAGAGCGCCAACAAGTCCGTCGTGACGACCGCGGCCCACTGCGTGCGCCGGGGCTCCTCCCCCTACAACACCAACACCGACATGGTGTTCGTCCCCGGCTACCACAAGGGCAAGCAGCCGCACGGCGCCTTCGCGGTCCGCAGCGCCGCCACCCCGCGCAGCTGGGAGAACGACTCCGTCAACGACATGGCCGCCCTGACAGTCGACGCCGACAAGAAGGGCCGCAAGCTCACCGACGTCGTGGGCAGCCAGGCCATCGCCTTCAACCGCCCCGTCGGCGGCACCATCTCCGCCCTCGGCTACTCCGCCACCAGCCCGCAGCTCGGTGAGGAACTACTGCGCTGCGTCGGCAAGGCGAAGAAGGAACACGGCACGCAGGTCATCCCCTGCAATCTGCACGGCGGCGCCAGCGGCGGCCCCTGGTTCGCCGACTTCAACACCACCACCGGCAAGGGCACCCTGGTCTCGATGAACGCCTCACTCGACTCCACGGCCCCGACCAAGATGTACGGCGAGATTCTGGGAGCCACGGCCAAGAAGGTCTACGACCGGGCCCAGCGCGCCTGAGCCGTGGTCCGCGCGGCATGGGCAGGTCGGGACGAGCCATTGTCGTCACCGCACGCACGCACGCGCGGGTGGAGGGGCGGCAGTTGTGGTTCATGGTGTGGCCAGGGTTTCGGTGGGGGACAGGCGGGAGGCGCGGACGGCGGGGCAGAGGCCGGCCGGCGCGCCGATGGCAAGAGTGGCGGTGATCCCGCCGACCAGTGCCCAAGGTGGTACGACCGTGGGCCAGCGCTGGGAGAGGGCGAACACGGCGGTCGCTCCGCTGCCGAGAAGGACGCCGCCGAGGCCGCCGAGGGCGGACAGCAGCAGCGATTCGGCGAGGAACTGGGTGCGGATATGGCCGCGGGTGGCGCCCAGCGAGCGGCGCAGGCCGATCTCGGCACGGCGTTCGAGGACGGAGACGACCATGGTGTTGGCCACGCCGACACCGCCCACCAGCAGGGCCACCGCGCCGACACCCAGCAGCAGGCCGGTGAATGCCTGGCCGGCGGCCTGCTTGGCGGCCAGGGCGTCGGAGGGGCCTGGGGGCTGGCGGTGGCGCCCAGCGCGGCGCCGACCTGCTCGACGTGCGCGTCCTGGGTGCGGGTGTAGATGGTTGTGGGGAAGCCGTCGAAGCCGAGTTCGGTCTGGGCCGCCGGCCAGCCGACAAGGGCGGCGGTGTCCAGTTCGGGGGCGAGGGGCGCCTCGTCGAGGATGCCCACCACCGTGAACCAGCGCTCGCCGATGAGTACTTGGGTGCCTGGTTTGGCGTGTCCGACGCCGAGGCGTTCAGCCGCGGTCGCGCCCAGCACCGTGGCCGGATACGCGGTCATGCCGTCGTTGAGCCAGGTGCCACCCCTCCATCCGCCGGCCAGCGATCCCGACGCGCTCGTCTGCCGCCGCGCCACAACCCCCGGACCCCGACCCACCACTAGCCAACCCTGCGACCGCAGCCCTGCCACCCGACCGCCGCCGCACCCCGTGGCGTGGTGGCGTGAGGCACACGGGGAACAGCGGGCAGTGGCAACGGGCTTGATCGCGGCGGCCGTTGGGGCAGCCTCCCTGGCGCTCGCCGTGTGGCCGGGCGGGGGCGGTGAACGTCCGCCGGTGACCGCGCCCACGATGACCGTGCCGCAGACCGTCACTACGCCGCCGCGGGCGGAGCCGCCGGGGCCGGCGTGGAGCAGCCGCCCACCCACGTCGGGTCCGTCGGCATCCGAGCTGCTGCCGTCCGCATTGCCGTCGCCTTCGGAAGCTGCCGTCTCCGCCGGGGAGATCAGTCCCGAAGCGCCGGAGGTGCCGTCACCCTCCGGGCCCGCGACTCCCAGGCCGAGCGTGGATCCTGAGCGGCCGGACGAGGAGCGCTGCCTGCTGGACCTCGATGTGCCGTTGATCGGCGTCGCCGTCGGCCGCCTGCTGTGCCTGTAGGCGCGGGAGTCCGCTCGTCGGCACGACGGCGCTCACCTGCGAAGTGGGAGCGGACGGGAGCCGATTTTGGTTCCCGAAGGTGCTCGAACGTCCCCCGACGCGCCTGAACGTTCGTGAGAACGTGCAGGTCACACGGGGGACAAGCGTGCCCCCGGCAGGATTCGAACCTGCGACACCCGCTTTAGGAGCGGGATTGAATCTTTGCCGAGGGGTGCTTGGCGCTGCCAAGCGGTGTTGTTTCCCCTGATCAGCGCCATACGGCTGCCCGCCCGGTATTGCTCATGACGCCCCATGCCTGGCAGTCCGCTCACGCATCGCTCACGCATGGCCGGGTGCGGCTTGCTACCGGCGGTTCGCTGACACCCCGCTTCGCGGCGCGGTCCTGTCTCAGACGCTCGTCCTGTTCTGCGGGGCTATGGTGGTGGTCGATCTTGTGCTGATTGTCTTCTGGATCTGATCCGCTGAGTCAGTTCGTCCAGCTCGGTCTTGTCCTGGGGCGGCTCCTGCAACAGCCGCATCTCTCCCAATGACGTCCTCTGGCTCCGCGCTGGTCGATGCACTCGTCTCGCGGGAACCCTATCTGCCAACGGAGCCCGGTCTGCGGGTGTCGGCTGGTCGCCTCGCCGACCGTGGCGGCAGGCAACGCCAAGCCGAATCCATGAGCCCGTTC
Source organism: Streptomyces sp. NBC_01508 (assembly GCF_045040315.1). Lineage (NCBI taxonomy): Bacteria > Bacillati > Actinomycetota > Actinomycetes > Kitasatosporales > Streptomycetaceae > Streptomyces > Streptomyces sp. NBC_01508. The sequence goes on from NZ_CP109419.1 coordinate 4,971,234, forward strand.
ATGGCCGACCAAGCCTTGGCGTCCGAGCATGGGATTCTTGGCCACCAGATACCCTGAAGGGCGCCGATGCCTCGATCCGTAGCTGTCGTGGATGTGAGGATCGGCTCGGCCCGCTGTTCAGCAGTTCGTATGGATCGTCGGTCATGTCCATCGAGGGGACCCTGCATCGGTGCGGAATGAAGACTTACGGCCCACGCCGACATATGACGCGTTCATCAGCTACAACTCCGCCGACCTGGACGTTGTACAGACGCTTGCCGAGGAACTCCGTGAGCGGGGCTTTCATGTGTTCCTCGACCACTGGTGTCTCGTGCGAGGCGAGCCATGGCAGGAAGCCCTGAGCGAGGCGTTGGACAGCACCCCGTGCTGTCTTGTCATGTGTGGCCCGAACGGTTTCGGTCCTTGGCAGAGTGAGGAAGTGCACGCCGCGATCGAAAAGCGGGTCAGGGGCGAGACCATGCGCATCGTTCCCATCCTGCTGCCCGGCTCCGCCGATTCGGCCTGGAGATCCGTCCCCTTCCTGGGGCGGTTCGCCGCCTGCGACTACCGTCAGAGCCTTGAACAGGACCGCATCCTCGAATTTGAAGGCATCATCGCGGGCATACGCGGGGAGGCCCCGGGCCCTCCACCCCCGGCGGTCGCGTCGAAAGAGCCAGCCCAGACATACTTCCGATCACGCTTCAACGTCATCGCGGGCAACTGGCGGCGCGTTTCCGTCGTGGAAGCGGCTCGTAGAGCAATCGCAGCAGGCAGCCCACCCCTCGTGCTGTACGGATTGCCGGGCGTTGGCAAGACCAGCGCTCTGTGCGACGTAGCCGACGAGAATTGCTCGGGCCGGACCGTTCTCGCACTACCAGTGGGCGGGACGGCGGCTATAGAGCCGCGCTACCTCGTGGACGAGGTCAACACCTGGCTAGCCACAACCTTCGGCAAGGGGCTTGCCATGGAGGACCTGTACCGGCATGAATGGCCGGAGGCGCTCGCTTTACTGTTGCGCCAAGTGGCCGACGAACGGCTCCTGGTGCTGTTGGACGACCTTGACTCCGGCCCGTTCGCGGACACGGTGCTGCGGGCCTTCGCGTCGCTACCGGAAGCCCTGGTTCTGGCCACCGCGCGAGGTCATCTTGGCGCCAGTCATGAGGTCGGTCATGTGGTCGTACCCCCAATGTCACGACAGGAGAGCATCGAGTTCATCACCCATGTCGTGAAGAGCATGCGCCTGTCGGTTGATCCTGAAGACATTGCCAACAGACTTCCGGGCGACGTGCTCTCTCATCCGCTCGCACTGCGAACCTTCCTCGCGCACACCAGGTTCGTACCGACGCCCTTGCTTGTCGATCCCGAGCTGCCAGCCGATGTCCTCTCCGTGCGGACCCTGGTGGCCACAGTCGTCTCCCAACTGCCTCTCGCACACCGGGGAGCCCTAGCCCATGCTGTGGTGCTTGATCAGGTGCCGCTTGCAGATCTCCTGAAGGCCGGGGTGGTGCTGCCGCCCGGCTTCACCCCCGCCCTGCAGGACTTGGCCAGTCGCTGCCTTGTCAGTCATATCGCCGACGCTATCGAGGTACCGCGGCTCGTCACGGAAGCGCTCGACATCGTTGACCCGTCCGCTCGGCGAGCGGCGCTGTTCGATGTCACGGTCCAACTCGGCGAGGCTGTCAGAGAGGCGGACGACACGACCCTTGCGTCCATGGCCCGGGCATTGCCGCCAACCGTGCTCATGCTGGTCTCCGCCGGACTGTGGCGTGAACTGCGGGAGACCGTTCCTCTGGGCTTCCTCGACCGGCTTAACGTCGGCGGTTTCTGGAAGGAGTACGTACTGCTCGCCAGGGCCCTCATTAGCGCCGCCGACCACCTGCGGGACGACGCGGCACGAGTGCACCTGCGTGTCCGCATGTCGCGCAAAGTAGGGCAGCTCGGCGACAACCGCACTGCCTGGGATCTCGTACGTGAAGCCGAAACCGTCACGAGCACACTGGACTCGCGCTCCATGAAGGGTGATCTGGCAGGGTTGCGGGCATTTCTCGCCTATCTGCAGGGAGATGGCAAGTCCACGTTGCGGGAACTGAAAAGTTGCGTAGAGCTGCGGATGCGCGACGATGACGCGGGCGGTCTGTTGATTGCACACAAACTGGAAGGAAACGTCCATCTGCGCCGGGGAAAGTACAAGAATGCTGTGGCTGCCTATCGTGCAGCCTTAACCGCGGGCGGAGACGAAGCCGACCCTCGGCACCGAATGGACGCGGAGACGAGCCTGGCGATATGCGAGTTCCAGCAGGGGAGCAGTGAGGCGTCCGCGCTTCGCCTGGAACGGGTGGTGCGGGAGATGCGCGCACTCTCGGTGCACAGCGATCTGCCGCGAGCATTGCATGCGCTCGCCCTGGTGTACGAAAGTCAGGGATTCACCGCCCGGGCCCTAGAAGTGGCCAGGCAGGCGGCGTTGGCGCAGGCGAACGACCCGGTGGTGCGGGCAGCAGTAGACCGTCTGGTGTGGCGTCTGGAGAATCTGAGGGCAGGATCCCGTCCCCGGACAGGTCGGGCGGATTAGTGAGGTGGGCAAGAGGTGCAGGCCGCAATGCACCGGCACGGGTGATGAAGTCCGTCTTGCGCAGAGCGCGAGTGCCTCGATACCTCCGGAAGGCGTTTCTGGAAGCCGCTCCCACCCGCTTGAGCAAGGCCACGGGTGCCCTCCTCGTCACGTATCTGCTGCTGCCGGCCCACGGGGCAGGGGGGTCGGAGGTGTCCTTGGACACTGAGAGATTCCAGGCGGATTTGCTGCGCCGGTGGTCTGCTGAGGGAGGATCATCTGCGGAGCTTCACAAGCTGATCAGGATGATGGAATACCGAAGTGGAGCCCTGCGTCCGTCACCTGCGAAAAATAGGGAAGAGGACGGCAACCCGGCCGCCTTCTCACACTTCTGGGTCTCCAGCGGTCATGACATCGAGGAAATGTCCGTTTTTCTGTCGGACGTCGACCACGAAGCCATCGATTGGCTCCCGCAATGACCAACAGCACGACCACGGCTCTCGCTGAACTACTCGACCACGCTCGCCGCTATGTCCCGTACTACCAAAGGCTGATTCCCCAGACCCCCGTCACGCTTGACAACGCGGTCGCCGTCCTGCGTCGGCTCCCCCTGCTGCAGCGGGACAAGGTGAGACGGGAGCGGCCCCGTCTGTGGTCAACGGAGGGAGACCCGCTGCGCTGGCGCACCGTCCACACCACGGGTACAACGGGTTCACCACTGGAGATCGTCGTTGACGAAGCGGCACAGCGAGCGGAACTCGCCTCCTTGATACGGCATGTGGAAAGCCATGTCGGAGCCCGCACCGGTTTCGCGATCCTTCACCTGACGCTCCATTTGGCGTCAGTGTCCCGGACCTCAGTGGCGCCTGAACCGCCCAACACGAGATTGTCGAAGTGGAATCTCAGTCGTGCGTGGCAGCTGCCCGACGAGGAGTTCAGCCATGCCGTTGAAGAGTTGGCGGGGCAGGTGATCACCGCCATGCCCAGTGTGATGGCCGCATTGTGCGACCGTTTAGGCCGATGGCCAGGCCGGCTCGCACCACCGCGACTGGTTGTCCTCTCCGGCGAACACGTCACACCGGGCGTTCGCGCACGGGTGGCACAGACCTTTGGCTGTCATGTCACCGCGCTCTACACACTCGCCGAGGCCGGTATCGTCGGACACGAATGCGGGGAGACCGGCAACTATCACGTAGATGAGACTGGCGCCTTCCTGGAAGTGATCGGAGACGGGGGGCTCCCGCTATCGAGCGGCGTGCCCGGCGACATTGCCGTGACCCCTCTCGCGAACCACGCGATGCCGCTCATCCGCTACCTGACCGGAGACACGGGAGTCTGGGTCGACGGTCCCTGCGACTGTGCACGTTCCGGCCCTCGGCTGCGGTTGCTGATGGCCCGGTCCGAGCATGTGTTGGTTACCGGCCCGAGTGGCCGGGGCCTGCGGATGATCGATCTTGCCAAGCTCTGCAGACAACTTGACCTGGGTGTGACTCGCGTCGTCCGCGAGGGTGACGAGGTGGTATTAGAGCACCGGGACGAGCGGCCAGCCTCGAACGTACAGCGTACGGTGGTCGCTGCCGCGCTCAGAAGCCTGCTCGGGGTCGAACTGACGGTCCGCACTCTGCAGGTGCCAAGGGTTCTGACTGTCGATGGGCCGCAGGCAGAAGCACCACGCAGGGCAGGAGTGACTGACGTAGAACGGCCCGGGGTGCCCGCGCTTCCGGCGCCCGGGGAAATCGCAGCTTGGGCTCGAAAGCTGCTCGCTGGAGAGGGAGATGTCCTAGCGGTTGCCCTCACGGGATCGGCACTCGACCCTGCTTCTGTCAGCCGCTTCAGCGACATCGACATGACCATCGTCGTCGACGGTGACCCGTATGGCGCGTACTGGCGCTCCCGTGCGACGGCCATGAACCGGCATGTAGCCACCCTGAGAGTGAACGTCACCCAGGCCGCCGCGGTGGCCCGAACACCGCTCGTCGCCTGTCGGCTTCTGTCTGAACGTCACGCTGTTTTGGGCTCTCTGGAGCAGGCAGGAGTGGCATGGCCGGCTGCGGGAGCTCTGGTGGCTGAGGGGATGTTCTGGGCGCAGACCGCGGAGAACATCCTCTGGACGAGGCTGACCTCGGCCGACCGGACGCGGACAGATCCCCTCCGGGACGCCTGGCTCGCCTCGCGCTTCTGCCTTGACGCGCTCCGCTACAAGTTCCTGTGCGAGGGCATTCGCGTGACTGCAGCCCGGAGTATCCTGCGGCTGGTAGTTGAGTCCGGGGTGCCCAACGCCACAGGGATCACAAACGCTTTTGCCGTCGGCCGCGAGCACCGACCGCCCCCGATGGCCGGAACACCGGAGGCGGACCAATTCCTGTTGGACGCCCTGTCCTGCGTGCGATGGCTCGGGAACTTCTGGTAGCTCATGGGTTTTCGAGTGGCTGCCCGTGAGCGACGACCCTGAGGGGCTCGCACGGATCGCCGCCCTTCTGGAGCTGGTTGCCGACGAGAAGTCACCGCTGCCGGACATCAAGGCCACCCGGCGGCGTCTCGCCCACGGCCTTGACCTGACCAGTCGCCTCACCACAGGATCAGTTACGTTGGCGACCCCAAGGACTGAACTGTACTCGGCCGTCTTTTTCTTGTGATAGCGCTACTTAACAGTGGTCACACGAATATCATGCAGTTATGAGTCGTTGTACTGCTCCAGCTCAGGGTCATCGGACTGCCAGTGGACGTGCGGCGTGCCCCGCGTGCAGCAGTGGAGGCTACGGGTACTCATCACCCCGGTCCTACTACCCGCCGCCGGTCCATACGCCGCGGAGTAGTGGTGGGGGCGGTGCGACCAGTAGCGGCAAAATGCGGGCGCCTTGGTCGCCGAGCACCTCCTCCGTGATCTACACGCCCGGTGAGGTGAAGGGGCTGGCTCCTGTTCGCGACGCCGCCGTGTTGCGCGCGAGCCAACAACCCGACCTTTGCGATGTCTTTCTCTGCCACGCGTGGGATGACCGGCGCAGTGCTGCCACTGAGTTGTATGACCTGCTGGAAGCAGAGGGCGTGTCGGTCTGGTTCAGCGAGAGGAACATCGCGCTCGGCCTGCCGTTCATGCGGGAAATCGACAAGGGGTTGGCGAGGTCCCGTACAGGTCTCGTTCTGGTCACCCCTGCGCTACTGACACGCCTCGAGCGCGGTGGCGTCTCTGACAAGGAGCTCTCGGAGCTCCTTGCGCGTGACCTGCTGCTCCCTGTCATACACGAGACGACCTACGGCGAACTCCGGAACGTCAGCCCCCTACTTGCATCCCGAAACGGGTTGGACACGGCTGAGGATTCAATGGCAGTAGTTGCCATCAAGATCGCAGAGCTGGTGGCTGTTGAGGACGACCAGCGCCTGGGGAGCTAAGGGCAGGAAGGTCGCCGAGGTCATCTGCCTTGGTCAGGACGATGTTAGCGGCTGAGGAAGATCGAGAACACCGAGGCGCGATGGGTGGAGGCGCTCCGTGTGCTCGCTCCTCGGGTACCCACGCCGCCCGGGGGTAGTTCTTTACTCCTGAACCAGTCGCTGACGTGATCGTCTAGATGCCTCGCCTAGACGCACTGAGTTATACCGTGCGCGTCCTGGCCCCCGGGGCTGGGGTCGGTTCGCTGACCGACGCACTGGACAAGCCGACTGCACGGCGAGTGCCCTTGCCTGGACGTTCACGTGGTCGCCAGCCGCGTACGGGACGGCAAACTCGTCGTGTCGACCCGCACCCCTATTCAGAGTGAGCCGTCGCACCGCCTCTGTATGAATCATCTGACGCTGCCACCGCTGGTAGTGGTAAGCGCACTCCATGGTCGCCCAGGCCAGCCAGAACCCCACAACTCCAGCGACCACGGGCGCCGCGTGCAGCGTCGTCCCACCACCGCCTTGGACGCCGAGGGGCAAAGTCCAGGCGAGCGTGAGGGCGACGGTGAGTGCCAACCACAGGACGTACGCGCTGAAAGCCCAGGGCTGCGCCCCACGCAGCCGTAGCAACCGCCCGCGTTCCGCCGCCCGCCCGTGTGCCGCCACCGCCCTCGCCAGCTCTCCGAGCGCGAAGCGTGCCCGGTCCCGCTGCTCTCGCCGGATCGGCCCGCTCCACTCTTGCGTACGCATGTCGAGGCGAGCGATCTCTCGCCGTACCACCGCCATCGGAGCTGTCGTGGGTACCGCCTCCGGCCACTGAACCCACCGTTCGCGATCTTTCTTAAGGGAGCGCACGAAGCGGGCTGCCATCGGGCCGACGGCGAGACACATGCCCAGCATCAGCACGACGGCGAAGCCAGGGCTCCGCCCCCACGCCTGGATCACCAGGACCGTCGCGAACAGCAGGAGGAAGACTGGCACGGGGAAGGTCGCCCGCAGGTAGTTCTGCTGCGTCGCGTCCTGCAGGTTGCGTTCCCACGCCTGGATGGGGCGGCGCATCAGGCCGCCAGACAGCAGTACGGCGACCAGGACGATGCCCATCAGCCCAAGGGACGCCAGGGCCAGCAGCAGGGCGACCGGGGCGCCGCCCGGTTCTGGGGGCGGCCCTGCCGTCGCAGCCCACGGCACGAGGACGCAGAGCGTGGTGGCGAGGAGGCCGGTGGCCCAGCCGAGCAGCTGGCCGGGCCGTCGTGGTGGCCGATCTTCGGAGGGGATCGGCGCCCACTCCGGTGCCACCAGGGTCTCCAGGGTAGCGATCAGCTCCTCGGTAGCCGCGCCCCAGCCATCTGCGGTAACGCGATGCGCCTGCCGCAGGGAGAGGTCACCGATTGACGCGGGAAGCAGCTCGGGCGCCGACGGCTCCGCGGCGTCAAGGAGTAGGGGGGATTACGGTCTTCCCAGCGGCGAGCGTCAGCTCGATCTCGTGCCGCACCCAGTCGCCCGCTCGGTCGAGGCATCTCTCGCCCGAGTGGTTCCGCGCTTCCAGCCAGCCCTCCGGAATGGTGACCAGCAGAACCTCGCAGTCACGTACTCGGCCTCTGAGGTCATCTGGGTAGCGGTTACCCGGCAGCATCGACGATGTGTCGAGGAAGACTTGCGCGTCGCCGAAGTGACGACTGAGTCGCTCACGCAGACGGTGCACCGCATCCGTGGCACGCGGACTCCTGCGGTAGTTGATGAAGACGCCTCCCATGGCGGTTTCGCCCCTCCTCGTCCGTCCCTTCTGCCAGGGTGGTGGCCGGGGATTGCTTCGAAGAACTCCGGATCGCGAAGGCGAGGACATCCATGCACCCGTGCCCGTTCTGTTCCATCGCTGTCGGCTGCGGCCCGGCTCGGATGATCTTCGAGGACGACCACACTGTGGTGTTCTTCCCGCTGGTCCCGGCGACCCTCGGCCACACGCTTGTGGTGCCCCGGATCCATGCGCCGGACCTCTGGGCCATGTCGCCGACGGAGGCAGTGCATCTGCTTGCGACCACGCTCCGCATTGGAGACGTCTTGCGTGACCACCTCGCCCCTGAGGGTATGAATGTCATCCATTCCGCCGGCTCCGCGGCTTCCCAGACGGTGTTCCACGCCCATGTCCATCTCGTTCCGCGGTGGCGAGGTGATGCCATGGGCCCGCTGTGGCCGGGAGACGGGGCGGGCGTTCGGGATGCGGCCGTGCTCGATCTATTGGCCGATGAGATGGCCGCCCTGCTGTACCCGCCCGCGTCCCCGAGGGCGTGATTCAGCGGGTCAGGAGGAGGACCACGAAATGGGCGATCAGCAGGGCACCGTAGAACAGCACCAGTGTCTGGGAGAAGACGACCTTTGCCAGAGTCACCCTTGCCAGGTACGGCTCGATGTTCATCGATAGCATTTCCACGCCGCTGTTGGGCGTCCGGGCGTCCTCGTACAGGGTCCGGAAGAGTCGTTCTTGGCGCAGGAAGTACGAGTCGAGAAACCAGAAGCCCAGCAGAGGGATGATTCCGCTCAGTGCGATCTGCCAGCTGAGCCGCCCGGCTGAGAGTGCCAGGATGGCGGCTGTGAGTGCTATGGCCCAACCCTTCAGCAGGAAAGAGTTGTTGCCCAGCCTGGTGACGACGGCCTGGATGAACTCCAGGTGCTTGATCCGGTCGGCGCTCAGTGCCGTGCCGCTGGTGGTGGCGGTGGTACAGACGTCCGCTTCGTCGCTGCTGATGCTCACTGACACGGTCCCCCTCCGTCGGGCATGCCCGAGAGACTATCGCGGGGCCGGTGCTCCTGCCTGCCTGCCTGCCTGCCTCCCGCCGATGGGAGTGGGGTCCGGCTCCCCGCCCGGCTCTGCGTCCCGTGTGAGGTCCTGGCCGCGTCCTTCCCGCCGAACGAACTCGCGGTGCTTAGGGTCACGGTGACCAGGAGCCCAGTGATCGCGAACGGGTCTCTGAGGTTTTCGGGTGTGGCAGCGATTCCTCCGGGAGAGCCGGTTCACGACGACCGTGCCCACCGCCACAAACGGCGCTGCAAGGGGTGGGAGGGTGGGTGTTGATCGCGTTAAAGATCGTGCCCGCGACGCCTAGAGGAGCGAGCAAGAGGAAGATCCCTGCGGGAAGCAGGACCAGGATCGCGGTGGAAGCGGCGGGTATCGGCCGCGCGTAAGCGTCTCCAGCGGCGACTCAGGATAGGCGCCATCCTGGAGGGCGTGAGCGTGTCGCGCTGGTGGCCTTCTGGCGAGATCTGGCCCTATCTCGTCGGTTCGCTTGTTCTCGGTGGCGCCGCCGCCGGAGGGTGATGGCTGTGGCGCACCGATCGGTTCATCAAGGGCGACGATCGACAGTGGCGGCACGACGAGGCCGTGAAGGCAGGGCACCGGACGCTCGCCCAAGTCGACACGATGACGGGGGCGAAGTCCGAGGGCTTTGTTGCCGAGCTGTGCCAGCGCGACTGCTGCACTGACGTGCAAAGGGCCGGGGGCTCTTACAACAACAGAGCTGAAGTGCCTTCCTGATGGGCGGAGCATGGTGATTCAGTGCAAGCGGCACACGCCCAAAAGCAAGACCCCAGCTGGGAGGCGCGTGACCTGCTCAGAGCGAAGGCGCACTTCAAGGTTGACGATGCGATCTCCGTGGCCACGATGTACTTCAGCTGGCCGGCTGCGGAGTTCGCCATGGGGAAAGACATCCTCGCCGTCCAGCGCGATTACCCGGGCAATAGAACAACGGGACCTCGCTGCCTTCGCTCGGCGCGGTGAATGGCCTGGGGCAGGCAGACCGGTGGCATCGGGAATGCTGGAAGGAGACGTACGAGTAGGAGTAGTGGCTGGCGGCCATCTATTGGGCGGGTCGTTCAAGGCCAGGCGCCGCTCGCTGATGGGCAGACAGAAGGCTGCGCTCGGCGAACTGCCAGGGGGTTCTCGCGGCGGTCACGAAGGCGGCGGGACCTTCTTGAAGGTGGGTGAGGACGCCCAAGAGGAGGGTGTGGGAGACGACCAGCAGGGGGCCGTGGTGCCCGGCGGTGTGGTGGAGGAAGGCGGCGCCGTGGCGGGCGCGGGTGTGGAGGTCGGTGAGGCTTTCGCCGTCTTCGCAGCGTAGGCAGGGGTTGGCGAGGCGGCGGGCTCGCCAGGCGCGGTAGGCCGGTGGGTAGGTCTCGGAGGTACGGCCGAGGACGATGCTCGGGGCGCGCCATTCGGCCAAGAGGCCGGAGGTGGCCACGATCGGCAGGCCCGTGAGGTGCGAGACGAGGGTGGCGGTCTGGCGGGCACGGGGAACCGGGCTGGTGACGATCGCGAGGATGCCGTTGGGGAGGGGGAGGGACAGGCGTACCTGGTCGCGGCCCTCCTGTGTGAGGGCGGCTTCATGCGGGGCGTGGTAGCCGGGGCGGTGGCCTTGATAGGCGCCGTGGCGCATGAGCCAGATGTCAGCCAAGGATCCAGCCCCCGTCCACGCGCAGGGTCTGACCGGTGATGAAGCTGGTGTCGTTGGTGGCAAGGAAGGCAACGGCCGCGGCGACGTCTTCCGGGCGGCCCCGGCGCTGGACGCACTGGCGGGCGAGCTGGCGGGCGGTCATGGCCTCCGAGTCGTCGACGACGGTGTCCTCGGCGGGGACGCGAATCGAGCCCGGAGCGACACAGTTCGCTGTGATGCCGGCGGAGCCGAGTTCGCGGGCGAGGGCGCGGGTGAGTCCTTCGAGGCCGGCCTTGGCACTGATGTAGCCGGTGAGGTCCTGGCGGCCCGCGGTGGCGAGGACGGAGCCGATGGTGATGATCCGGCCCCAGCCGACGGCCTTCATGGCGGGGGTGAGTTCGTGGGCGAGGAGGTAGTGGCTGGTCAGGTTGGTGGCGAGGGCATCGTCCCAGTGGGCCGGTGTCGTCTCCGTCCACGGTCGGCGGGGATAGGCACCGGCGTTGCTGATCAGGATGTCGATCGGGCCGAGCCGGTCGTGGGCCTGTTGGCAGAGGGCGTGTACGGCCTCGGTGTTGCGGACGTCGGCTGCCAGGGGGATTGCGGTGCCGCCGCTGTCGGTGATGTGGGTGGCGAGCTCGGCTGCGGCCGGGTCGTCGTCGAGGTGCGCGAGGGCGACGGTGGCGCCGTCTGCGGCGAGGCGGCGGGCGATGGCCGTGCCGAGGCCGCCGGTGGCTCCGGTGACCAGGGCGGTGTGGCCGTTCAGGGGGCCGGGCATGGCGACTCCAGCGGGCAGAAGTAGGTGGTGGGGTTGAAGGCAGGGCTCATGGCCTCGGCGAGCCGGGCGAGGAGGACGAGCCGGTCCTCGGGGGCCAGGTCGGCCAGGTTGTAGACGCCGAGGATGCGCATGGCCAGGTAGGGGCGGAGGAGGTTCGCCAGGTCCTCGCCGGGCCAGAGGCGGTCAGCGACCGGCCGTACGAGCTGGTTCCAGTACGCGGTCACGGCGGCTCGCCGGGGCGTCGAGAGACGCGGGGCGTAGTCGATGTGGATGGTGCTGGTGGTGTGGTCGACGTCTGCTCGCCGGACCTTAGGCGTGTTGGCCAGGACGTGGTCGAAGGTGGCCGGGTGGTCGGCGAAGGCGGTCGGGTTGTACGTGGGGACGAGCCAGCCGCCGAGTGCGGAGGCGTACCAGAGGAAGTTGGCGAACTCGCCGGGGACGCTGTTCATGCCCGCGGTGTCGTAGTCGAACCAGGCGAGCGGATGGGCAAGGTTGACGTCGGTGGGGTCGCCCTGGGTGAGGGCCGCCCAGACTGGCTCGGCCGTGGCGAAGTGGGCGCGCAGCCAGCGGAGGGAGGCGGCCCAGCCGAGGCGGTGTCGACGGCCGTTGATGTTCAGGGCGTAGGTGTCGAGGCGGGTGACCGGGATATCGATGAGGCCATCGGCGATCAGGAAGTCCTTGCCTGCGTAGTACGTGTCGAGTCGGCCGCCCGGCGCCGCGCGGTCCCAGTACAGCTTGCGGACGACGTGCGCCGGATCGGCCGACCATGCCGTCCCGAGGATGAACTCGCGATACGCGGCCGTGAGTTGGTCCATGTAAGTGTGGAGGTCGCCGCTCAGCTCGTCCGCGTTGAGGAGGTCGAGCAGGAGGCCCTGGTCGGTGCCGCCGGGGAGACGTTCGTACGCCAGGAGGTGCCCGCCCGGCACGCGCAGGTGTGCATGGAGGGCGGGGACGCGGTAATGCCGGGCCAGGTGGGCGTGGCCGCGGATCTCCTCGCGGGCCTCGGCCGGGTTGCGGGTGTACTTCAGGAGCAGCGGGTGGCCGAGGAGGTCGACGGGGCAGAGCAGGTTGCGGGTGAAGCGCCGTACCGGACCGATACGAAGGGGAGGCGGGAAGGTCATCGCTCCATCCCGTTGAGCAGTTCGAGGCTGACTTGGGCCAGCGCGTCGGGCGGGAAGGCGTCCATGTGAACGTCCGTGTCCGGGGTGATGGCGTCGCGGACGGGGCAGAGGTCGCCTTGGTGCATGCGCTCGGACAGGTCGGTGGCGATGGCGTGGTGGTGCGGCATGCCGGTGCGCCACTTGCTGTGGCTGTGGCGCGCGTACAGGCCGATGACCGGCGGGCTGCCGCCGTCCCGGCCGCGGGCCATCGCGGCGAGGTGGGTGAGGCCGGTGTCGTTGCCGACGATGAGGTGGCAGTGCGGGAAGAGGTCGGCGAGGTGGTCGGCCGGTATCCCGTCGAGGCGGAGGACCTGCACATGGCGCCGGGGTGCCTCCGCGGTGACGCAGGGGCCGTCGCCCGGGTTGCCGCCGATGAGCAGCAGCCGGGCCTGGGTCTGGTGGGCCTCGGCAATGTGCTCGGCGAGGGTGATGTAGCGCCGGGCGGTGTAGTCCTTGCACTCCGGCCAACTGGTGGCGGTGATGGCGGCGATGTTCAGCCTGCTGAGCCAGCCCGCCGAGCGCAGTTCCTCCACGAGGTCGTTCGGCCGGGTCGCGAGGGTGGGAACGAAGGGGGCCGTGGCGGGCAGGCGGATGCCGAGGCGGCGCTCCAGCGCCAGGTAGTGGCGGGCGGGCAGGTCCGGGTGGGCGCGGCCGTCGGTCGACCAGCAGGGCGGGGCGGCCGGGTCGAGCACCAGGCTCACCGCCGCTGTCGAGCCGTGTGCCTCGATTCCCGCGTGGTCGCCGATCACGGCCCGATGCCCGTTCGGCGCGGTGGCCTGGGGCCGCGTGATCAGCCCGGTGCGGGCGATCAACCCCGCGTACGGACCGACTGCCCGGACGGCCACGCGAACCGAGCGCAGCCGCAGCCAGTCGAGGACCGCGCGGACTCCCGATAGAGCGAGAAGGGTGTCGCCGAGCTTCCCCTCGAAAACCGCCACGACCTCGCCGCACCCGCTCAGGCGGTGGACGAGCTCAGCGGAAGCGGCAAGCGAGAGCGGTGCGCCGGCGGGAACGCTGTCACGGTCGTACCCGAGCGGGGTGGTGTGGACGGCCCCGGCGGGGATGACCAAGGAACCGTGGTGGAACCGGATCCCTGCCGGGGCGACCGCGGTCACGCCGGGCCTTCGATCGTGGTGAGCGAGACCAGGGGCAGACCGAGGTCGGTGAGCAGGTCGCGGGCGCCGCGGGCGGGGTCCTCCACCAGGCAGGCCGCCGCCAGCGGGACGGCGCCCGCCTCGCGAAGGCGGTGGGTGAGGTCGGCCAGGGTCCGGCCGGTGGTGATCTCGTCGTCCACGATGACGATGCGCTGCCCGGGGGCGATGCCGTACGCGAAGACGTCGGTGCGCATCGCGTGGGGCTCGCTGAAGCGGACCGCGCCGTCGAGGGGAAGGTGCAGCTTCCAGGCGATCTTGTACGGGAGATGGGCGGCGCCGGCGAGGGAGACGGTCGGCAGGATGCCGCCCGCGTCCAGGCCGAGGAGGAAGTCCACGGAGCCGAGTCCGTCCGGCACCTGCTCCTGGAGCAGACGCCACAGGTCGGCTCCGGTGTTGGCGAGGGTGTCGGGGTGGACCGGGTCCTCCAGGCCGTCCAGGGAGTGGATGACACGCTCGCGGCGGCTCGTGGCCCCGACGCTGAGGCGCTCGACGATTCGGGCGGAGAAGGACGGCATGGTGATGGTTTCGGGCATGGCGAAGCTCCTGTTGGATGGAGAAGGATGAAGGGGGAGGCTGTTCAGGCGGCGAGCTGGATGGCGTACCAGGTGAGGAACTGGTCGACGGCCGCGACGACGGGCTTGAAGGCGCGGTCGGTGTCGCCGTCGCGCCAGGCGCTGGAGATCTCGGCCAGGGAAGGCACCGAGAGGTTGGCCAGGCCCGGCATGCGGGAGGCCGCGGTGAGGATCCGGTCGGGTCCGGACTCCCACTGGTTGTGTTCACGGAGGAGGAGGCGGCAGGCGAGCACGACGTGCTTGTAGAGCTGCCGCAGGGTGGCTGGCCCCGCGTCGGCACGCAGGCGGCGCATGGTGAGGATGACCTGGGGGATTTCCCGGACGGCGGCGAGCGCGAGCTCGTCTCGGCTGATCGTCGGCAGTTCGAGGTCGGGTGCGGCGTGCAGGACGGGGCTGCCCTGCTGGAGTTGGTGGAGGACGAATGCCAGGCGCGGGGTGAGGCGTCGGGCGGTCAGTTCGCCGGGGGTGACGAGGGTGGGGCCGAGGGAGGCCGCGCCGGCCAGGGCGGTCCGGTACTGCTCCAGGGCCTCGTGGACCCGGCCGAGGGCCTCGTGTTCGGCGATTACGAGCAGGTCCAGGTCGGACCAGCCGGCGATCCAGCTGCCCTCGCCGGGGCTGCCGGTCAGGGCGGCGAGCCGTACGCCGGGGCCGTATGCCCGTACTGCGTCGGTGAAGTCGGCCGTCGCCGAGGCGACCGCGGCCGGCAGGCCCAACCCGTATGGGGTGGCCACACGCAGCGCCGTGACCGTCGGCGGGGCGGCGATGCGGCGGAGCCGTGCGCGGAGGGCGGCGATGCTTCTGGTGTTGTCGATGACGTGGTCGGCGAGCGCGGCGACTTGGTGGGCGCCACGGCTCATCTTGATCTCGTCCTTCGCCGCGACGGCCTGGGCCTGAGTCCCGGACCGCTCGACGCGTATGGCGAAGGAGGCGTCCAGGTAGACGATCTGGAGCGTGTCGCCCATGAGTTGCTTGAGCTCGGCGATCGAGGTGTCGTCGTGGACGGATTCGATGGTGAACAGCCGTGTGTCGACGTGGGCGTCTGCGAAGCGGTTCAGCTCGCCGAGCAGCAGCTCGGCCTGCCGCCGGGCCGACAGCGCGTACGGGTCCGCAAGGCCCTCCCGGTGGGCCGCCTGCCGCAGCAGGAAGCCGATCTTCAGGCGCTGGGCGCCGCACGTGCGCTGGACGAACTCGGCGCTGGTGCTCTTGCCGCACTCGCTCAGCCCACCGAGAGCGAGGACCCGGCGCAGGTGCCGACTCGGCTTGACCTCCGCGGGGGCCGCGGCGTTCCGGCCGTACAACTTGAAGCGGGCCGGTACAGGGAGTCGACGGCGTCCGGCGACGACGTCGGAGACCAGCGTGTCGAGGGCTGCGCACAGCTCCTCCCGCTGGCGGTGGAGGGCGGGGACACGGCGGCGGGTCAGCTCGTCTCGGGCCGCAGCCTGCTTGCTGTGCCAGATCCGCAGCGTCAGCACCGACAGGCGGTCGACGACGGTGGCGAGCGTCTCGGTGTGCAGCGGCGCATCGGCGCGGCCTGCGTCTGCCAGCGAACCGAGGACCTCGTCGGCCCGCTCGGCGAGTACGTTGCGTTCGGCGTTGAGCTGGTCGATCTCCCGTTTGCAGTCGGCGACCTGGGCGGCGGAGAGTAAGGCGCCGCGTACCCGGTCCTCGATGTCCCACAGACGTCCGTTGACCGTGTGTAGCCGGGTGACGGCGTCGTCCAGGCGGTGCCGGTCCTTGTCCTGGAGCGTTGCTATGACGCGGGCGAGGCCGGGCGGCAGGACCAGGGGCGGGGAGTTCTGAGTCATCGGTGATTCCCGTCAGTGAGTTGGGGAATGACTACGTGGCTGAGTACGTCGGCGTGGACGTCGTCCAGGGAGCGGTCCTCGCAGTCGACGACCGCGGTGTAGGCACCGTGGTCGACCTGGTGGAGTAGGACCGCGTGCAGCGTCTTCTGGTAGGCCGGGTAGATCCCGGTCCATGGACGGCCCTCGCGGGCGCTGGTGATGGCGTAGCCGCGTTCGGCGTCGAGTGATGACAGCAGGAGGATCGCGGTCTCCGGTGCGGCGGCTCGCGAACCGGCGATGCCCGTCACGGTCTTGAACGCCTCGCCGACCGTAAGACCGTCCTTGACCACGCAGGTCGCGGTGGCCACGGCGAGGAGCATGGGCAGGCCCCGGTCGAGTAGGCCCGTACGCCCCTCCTCGCGGGCGGCGGCCCGCTTGCCGTGGCCGGCGAGCAGCATCTCGGTCAGCTCGACGGTCGTGGACGTCTCGAACCACCACCGGGCGTAGTCGCCGGCCGCCACCCGCGCCCACGCCTCGGGGTCGTGCTCGTGGACCGATCCCAGCGGCTGGAAGGCTTCCCACCGCCCGGCCAGCCGGACGAGGTGAGTCGTCTTGCCCACGTTGTCAGGGCCGTTGAGGCTGACGAAGTCCGGGACCCGCGCCATCGCTCACGCCTCGCGGATCGGGGTGTTGAGGACGGAGACGATCGCGTCCGTGTTCGCGGCGATGAACTCGGCCAGCTCCGGCGGCATCAGGTTCAGCTCACGGGCGGCCTCGGCAGTGAAGGGCACCCGGACCACCTCATACCCGCCCCGCTCCGGCTTGGCGAACTCCGTCCCCGTCCGCGCGGCCAGGTCCATCGACTCCAGGCGTGCGGCGAAGATGTGCTGGACACCGACACCGCCCTCCAGCTTGTCAGTGATCAGGTGAACGAGCTCGGCGCGCTCCAGCTTGCCGCCCAGCTCCTCGAACACCTCACGGTGCAGTGCGGCCTCGATGGTCGCGTCATCCTCCTCGACCCCGCCGCCGACGGACACCCAGTACGGTTCCCTGCCCGGCTTGGTGCGCTTGATGAGGACCAGCTTGTCGCCGTCGAGGAGGATGACGCGGGCGTTGCGCTTGACGATGTCGGTCATGCCGTTTGCTCCTTCTGGTGGTGGTGCACGGGGGAATGGGCGGGGGCGCCTGATCTCGGCGTGCTCTGTCGGCTCGGTGGACCCAGCATGGTGCAGACCGGTCGCGGAGCGTGACGTAGAAGTGCTGCAACAATGCCGCAGCGCTGCTGAACAGGGCTGGCTACGCTGGACGTTTCGGCGTTTCACCGAGTGACGGGCAGGGGGCACGACGGTGGTCATGGTGCAGCGATGGTCCGGCCGGGAAGCCCGGCTGTTACGCGACGCCCTCCGCATGAGCCTTCGGGACTTCGCCGCCTACCTGGGTGTCAGTGAGCGGACTGTGTCGAACTGGGATGGCGGCGGGGCGAGTTACCGGCCCCGCGCCGAGTCTCAGGCCGTCCTAGACACGGCACTCGGCCGTGCATCGGATGACGCGAAGGCCCGTTTCGCGGCGGCGCTGGGAAACAATGACGCAGCTATACCTGGCACAGGCAGGATCGAAGCCGACTCCCACAAGTTCCTGCCGGTTTTCATTGGCGTCGAGCGCGCACTCCGGCTCCGCGCGCACATGACACCGAGCGTGGATGACCAGTGGCTGGCGTCCTCCTCGGCCCGAGTGGATCACCCCAAAGCGCAGGACTGCGTCCTGCACGTCTTCGCATGCGGGGTCGCCGTTTTTCATCTTCTCCAGCGGCAAGAGCCCACCGCGCTCACCGACCTCGCCGTCTGGCGCTACCGCTCATACGCCTCCGACCTGCCCTGGGCACGAGACAAGCTCCGCGACCTCCTGGACGAGGACCACACGCCGGTCCCCAACCCCGAGTACGTCCTTTCCCTGTACTGGCTCACCTCCGGCCCGTGGACCGGAGACACCTACGACACCGCACTACGCCTGCTGTCCACACCCTCGGTCTTGGTCGACCGGGGCGCCCCAGGCGGGCCCGCGCCCCTGGACGGCACAGTCGAGGAGTCGCTCCTGGCCACCGGCTTCGATCATCCGGACATCGTGTCCTTCGGTGTACGGGGCGTCTCCACCGCCTACGCTGGATGGTCCGGCGTCGCCTACGCCTCCCACTCCTGCGAACGCAGCCTCACCACCGACGAGCTGGTCACCTTCGAACTGACCGTCCAAGTTCTGTGGTGTTTCACCCACCAGATCCAGCAGATGATCGAGGATGGCCAAGACCCCTCCATGCCAGAGCAGTACGGCTGGCGTTTCCTGCGCGCCGCCTACTCCCGGCTCACCACCGCCCGTGCCCAGGAGAGCGCGCAGCACTTCCTGATGCGGGAGGCCATCATGAAGACCAGCGGACTGGTCGAACGGCTGCGTGCCGCACAGGACGCTCTACGTGAGAGCGATGGCTGAGAACACAGGGCAGGAGAGACACCGGATGGACATCGGCAGCGCCGCACTGGTCGTGATCGACGTGCAGAACGGCTTCGTCAACCACCACAGCCGTCACGCCGTGCCGGCGGTTTCCGACCTGCTCGCCCAGTGGTCCGCCGCTGGCCGTCCTGTGGTCTTCACCCGGTACTTCAACTATCCGGACAGTCCATACGAGCGCTTCTTCCAGTGGCGACGACTCCAGGAACCACCCGAGACCGACATCGTTCCCGAACTCGCGGAAGCAGCCATCCACGCTCATGCGGTCGTCGACAAGACCGGGTACACGCTCTTCACCCCCGAGGCCACGGAACTGATCGGCCAGGCCGGCTGGACCGACCTCGTCTTCTGCGGGATCGCCACTGAGAGCTGTGTCCTGAAGTCTGCTGCCGACGCCTTCGAGCACGGCTACGCACCCTGGATCGTCACCGACGCCTGCGCCACCGACGCAGGCCCCGACGTCCACGACGCCGGCCTCCTCGTCGCCCGTCGCCTGATTGGAACCGGCCAACTCGTCACCAGCGACCAGGTGATCGGACAACTCACTGCGTACGCCGGGACTCCGGTGCTCGAATAGACCCATGGCCGACACGCTGTACGACACCCACCTGATCATCATCGGCGGCGGCCCGGCCGGCTGCGCCGCCGCCCGCATGGCCGCCAGCGTCGGCATGCGCTCGATTCTGGTCGAGCCGGACCGGCTGTGCCGCAACCTCTACCGGATTCCGGTACTGAACAACGTCCTCGGCGGCTACACCAGCGGCCCCGAGCTGGCCGACTCCATCGTCGCGGAGCTGAAGAGCACGGAGCTGTGCCGTCTCGAACTCGGCCGGCACGTTACCGAGCTTCGTGCCGACGACGTCCACGTGACCGTCACGGTCGACACCGGCGTCCGTCTCACCGCTCCGTACGTCATCGCCGCCACCGGCGTCGGGCCCCTCCAACCCCGCGACGCCACCTGGATCACCGCACCCGACGGCCTGACCCTGCCCCCGCTCTGGCAGGCCGAGGCGGACGACGCCGAGGGCCGGACACTCCTCGTCCTCGGCGGCGACCGCCCGATCGGCACCTTCCTGCGAGCCCACCCGACCACCGGCACCCGTCTGCTCGTGGCGTACCCGGCGGTCGACGAATACAAGATCGAAGAGGTCCGCGAGGACCCCCGCGTCACGCTCCTCCCCGTCGGGCACCTGACGCTGAGGCCCGCAGAGGGCACAGTGGTGTCAGCGGAAGCGATGGGCCAGGGCGGCACCCTACGGACGATCGTGGCGGATGCCGCCTACCTCAGCATCGGCAACGCCCCGAACGTCCCGTCCGGCGACCTGACCTGCGGCGTGGACGGGTACTGTCCGCCGACTGACCAGCATCCCCGCGTCATCGTGGCTGGCGATCTCCGCTCCGCCCGCTTCCAGCGGATCATGACCGCCTTGGGTTCGGGGAGCGAGGCCGCACTGCATGCTTACTACGCGGCCAGGGAAGTGCTCACCAAGAGCTGAGGCCACCTCGGCGGGATACGGCGACGGCGCTCGGAAGGGAATCTCCGTGACCAGTGAGGCCGGGACGACGGTCGCCGCTGCCGTCGTCGTTCAGGACGGGCGCGTCCTGCTCGTGCGACGACGCGTGGCGGAAGGCGCACTCTCGTGGCAGTTTCCGGCAGGAAAGATCGAACCTGCGGAAGCCCCCGAAGAAGCCGCAGCGCGGGAGACCCGGGAGGAGACCGGGCTTCTGGTGTCGCCGCAGAGCGCGCTCGGACAGCGGACTCACCCCATGACGGGCCGGGAGATCCACTACATCGCATGCCGCCCGGTCGGCGGCGAGGCGGTCATCGCGAGTGCTGGTGAGGTGGCCGGCCTGGCCTGGGTCGCGCACGGCGAGATCCCGCAGTACGTGCCGTACGGACTGTTCGAGCCGGTGCAGGAGTACCTGGACACGGCCCTGCTTCCCTGAGCTCTTCGGGGCAAGGTCATGAGTGCTAGGGAAGGCGTTGTCGTCGTCGGAGCTCGGCGGGCAGGGCTCACCACCGCCGTCGTTCTCGCCGAGGCCGGAGCCTCGGTGCACGTGATCGCCGAGCAGGTGCCGGGCGTCACATCGCTGGCGGCCGGGGCGATGTAGGGGACCTACCTGGTCCCTGACCATGACCTTGGCCGGTGGTCGGGGAGGGCTCTCCCCGACCACCGGCCACCGGTTCCTGTACGAGGCCGTGTCTGTGCGCTCAGTCCTTGTGCGGGTGGAGGCTGCCAGCGCCCGCGGCAATGACGGTCTCCAACCGGCTGTACTCGAGCATGTCCTCGTGGGTCATGAATGGGATGAGGGCTTCGCGGTGCGGGAGGACGTACTTGAACAGGAGCTCGGCCATTTGGTGCGCGGCGGCCTGGGCCTCGGCTCCAGCCTCGGGGGCGTGCACATGGACGTCGGCGGCCTGGAGTTCTTCGAAGGTGGCGTCATCGGCGAGGGCCTGTTCCTCGTCGGTGAAGGGGCGTCCGTCGAGGTGGCGGAAGGTGCGGGTGCCCGAGGATCGGTTGAAGTCCGTGTCGAAGAGCAGGGCCATGACGTGGGGGCGAGGGGTGGATGCGGGCACAGGGGGTTCTCCGTAGCGGGGCGGGGGCGGGGTGCTGATGTACTCATGGTGTGGAGAATCCCTGGTTAGCCCAACCGGGGGTCGTGTGCTAGTTTCCGCGCTCGATTAATGGGTTCAGCGTCGTCGTGGGGGATTGTTCGCGGGTCCGGTCCCGATGTGCGCTGCCCGTTCGGGAGAGGGCCTGGCGTGGGTGCAGCCGACCCGTCGGCCCTGAGAATTCTGGGGATCAGCGGGTAGGCCGGCCATCCGTCGGAGCCGCCACACGAGCACGTCGCTCATGCGTTCCGCCGAGTTCAGTTCCCTGCGGGCCGCTGCCTGGGTGAGCAGGGTGGTGGGGTTGTGGCCGACGGTCCGGGCGTCGTCGAGGGTGGCTGCGAGGGCCGGCCAGCCGGGTTCGGCGAGGATCTGGTCGGCCAGTTCGGGCAGAGCTTGGTGTACGGCGGTGGCGTGATGGCGCTGCCAGGCCGGGGCCAGGTGGCTTCCTCGCTGGTGGAGCAGCGCCATGGGGTGACGGGCGGCGGCCTGGTAGGCGGCGCGGAGGTGTGCGGCGGCCTGGTGCGCGGCTTCGGCCTGTTGGGCGTGCTGCTTCTTGGCGTGCCAGTTCGCGGCGGCGATGGCGAGGAAGATCACCATGTCGATGGCCATGGCTGTGGTGGCGCCGTCCTCGCCTTGGCCGAAGGCCGAGCCACTGTGGACGAGGTCGCGAGCGGCTCGGCGAAGGGCGTGGTCGTGGCCTCGTGCGGCGCGTATGTGGGAGCGGGAGGCGCGCTCGAACGCGGTGGCGGCGGCTTGCAGCTCGTGGCGGGTGTGGGCGGCGGAGGTCTTGGCGAGGGCGTCGAGGACTTCCCCGGTGGCGGCGATCTGCGCGGCGATCATGCCGTCGTCGCCGTGGTCGATGACGAGCAGCGCCTGCCACGCGGCAGTGGTTGCGCGTCGGCGGGCGGACGCGGCCCCGGTTGCCGACGGCAAGACCGACGGTGTGTTGTCGTCCAAGGTCTGGGTCCAGCGTTCACGGATGCGAGGCAGGGAGAGGTCCGGGGCGAGCTTGGAGCCGGAGTAGAAGATGGGTTCGCCCATGGCATTGAGGTCACCGGGGAGAGCGACGGTGTAGCCGAGGGTGTCGCCCGACGGTGCAATGCGGCGCCGGATGAGCAAGCCGACTGCGGCAAGGCGGTTGAAGAACTCTTCCTCGCTTGCCGCGCCGGCCACCGAGCGGCGGACCGTCTCGCGCAGTTCCTCGCGCGGAGTGCGCTGCTGACCACGGCGTTCGGCTTTGTGGCGTTCGGCGCTGGTGGGGCGCTTGGCGGCGGTGCCATCACCCGGACTGACCCTGCGCAGGCCGTAGTCGACCTCGATGGCGCGGGCTTCGGCCTGGGCGCGGCGGGCCTCGTTGTTCAGGCGGGGCCGTCGTCCGTCGTCGCGGACCAGTGTGGCGATGATGTGGATGTGGTCGTCGGCGTGCCGGACCGCTGCCCACCGGCATGCGGCATGGTCGCCGTCGGGGGCTATGCCGGTGGCGGCGACCATGCGACGGGCGATGGCTGCCCAGTGGTCGTCGGACAGGATCGGGTCTTCGGGGCTGGCACGTACGGACAGGTGCCACACGTGCTTCTTGGGGCGTCGGTCGACGGGCAGGGCGTTTACGGGCTGGTCGAGCAGGCGCTGCAACTGCTTGTAGGTGGCGCTGGGGTCGCGGCAGGGGGCGGGGATGAGCGGGTCGAAAGCGGCGACCAGACGCGGGTCGACGTGCTCCTCGTGGGTGCCGGGGCCGTAGAGGTAGCGGATCAGACCGATCGTCTCGCTGCCCCGCTTGTGGACGCGGGGCATCACGCCGGGGCACCTCCGTCCCGGTGGGCGAGCAGGGCATCGGCGGCATCCTCCATGCGACGGGCCGCGCCCATGACGGCCTGGGCAGCGGCGTTCAGGTGGGGTGCGTCGACTCCGGAGTTGAGGGCCTTGGCAACCTGGTTGAACAGACCGTGGATGCGGCCCAGATGCCGGCGGGCGGCGAAGATCTCGTCGATGACCTCGCGTTCGGTGGCGATCTCGGCGGCGGTGCGGGTCAGGTCGCGGGCCGCCTTGTCCACCGCGTAGGCGAGGAAGGCGGCGTTGCTCATGGCGCATTGGTCGGCCGCGTTGGTGAAGCGCGCGAACTCGGCGTCGTTCATACGGCAGCTGGGCTGGTGCAGGCGCTCGTGGGGCTTCGGCTGACGAGCGCGCTGACGCTTGCGCGAGAGGGACTCGGCGGACCGTTCCCCTCTAGGCCGCGGTCCGCCCCCGGCCGCTGCCTGCCGACCCGGTGCCCTTGGCGCCGGGGCTCTCCCGCCACCCCCGGGGCGGGAACTCCGGGAGCATTGCTTCCGGGACAACTTGCTGCGCTTATGGCTGGGGTCGAGGCCATTTCCTGCTGAACGATGGTGTGTTCGCTGTGCTGGTCGTGCATGTGGGTGTTCTCCGAGCGGTGGTCGTCGAGGGGTTGGGCCGGGGCGTGGTCCTGCTGGATGCCGCAGGACGTCCGCCGGTGCGGGTGGAGACCGGTCCGCTGGGACCGGATGCAGTGGGGACCGTGGGTGGTCCGGGCGATTCCGGTCCCCGAGGGAGTGGTCCGCGATAGCGGGCGCGGTCTGCCGGCCTTGGGGACCAAGGTGTTGGTCTCCGAGGACCGAGAGGGGGCATCGCGCTGACCTGCGGAAAGTCTGGTCCGCAGACCGGTCCGGTCCGCGCGGACCACTTGTGTACTGCCGTACGTACCGGTCCTGGGGATAGTCCGCTGCTCGGTCCCGGACCGGTCCCGGACCGGTCCCCGGTCGGTCCGGGACCGTCCCCGCACGGTCCCGGACCGGCTCGGGACGGTCCCCGTCCGGGTTGGTCCGCTGGTCCGGGACCGTGGACCACCCGGGGTTTGGGCTGGGGCCGGGGGAGTCGTCCCAGTCGTCCCGTTGCTGGTCAGGGCAGGTACGGGTGGGGTCGTGATGTCGGGTTGACTCGTTGCGGGTCTGGGACCCGTCCCCGTGCTGACCTGCACGGGGACGGGTGGGACGGGTCGATACGGGTTATGGGCCGGACTGGGCGGGTTCTGGCTGTGGTGCTGGGGTGGGGCAGTAGCGGTCCCAGGCGTCGGTGAACTGGTGGCGGGCGAAGCCCTTGGCCTGGGTACCACCGGGGAATCGGTGGTTGGCCGAGCTGATGCCGTAGTCCCTGAGCAGCAGTTGCAAGCCGCGCGGGGTCAGCCCGTGGGGTCCGTATTCGGCCCAGGGGGCTTCGGGGTCGGCGTTGAGCTGTTCGATGAGGCGGCCGGTGCGCAGGGTGGCCGGGTCGCCTTCGGCGGCGAAGACGCGGCGGATGTCGGTCAGGATCCGGGTCCGCAGGGCTCCGTCCTCGTCCTGTCCTGCCTCGTGGGCGGTCATAGTCCGGCAAGCCGTACGGGCGAGGACGGGCCATTCGCCTCCGGCGAGGTCGGCGACGATGACCAGAGGTTCCCAGGTGTCGGCGGCGCGGTCCTCGACCGGCATGACCGGTTCCATGTCCATCGCCTGCGCGTGGAGGGGGTGGAGCCATGCGGTGAGGCGGTCGCGTATCGCGTTCAGGGCGGGTGTGTCGCGGCCGGTGCGGAAGGCGGCCACGGTCTCACCGGCCGCCCGGCGGCGCATCCGGACGACGACCGAGCGGTCCATGATCGTGTCGGGGAGGTCACCGATGCCGGCGAGGGCGGCCATGGCGAAGGTGGGGAACTTGACCGGCTTGTGCTCGGGGCCGGTCACTCGCAGGGTGGGCCGGTTGCGCTGGTGACCGGCGTTGAGGAGCCCGCGCAGGTCCTCGTTGCGCTCGGCGGCCTTGAGGGTGCCGAAGAGGGTGTCGGCCTCGTCGACCAGCAGGGTCGGCGGGTTCTCGGTGATCGACCGGAAGATGGCCGCCGGGCTGGCGTTGACTCTGATCAGCGGCGCGTGCACGGTCTCGGTCACCACGTCCAGGAGCCGCGACTTGCCGCACCGCTTCGCCGGACCGACCACCGCGAGGCGGGGTGCATGCTGCCATGCGGTCTGCAGGTGGGTGGCCGCGACCCACAAGGTCACCGCGGTCACCGCCTCCTCGCTCGGAAGCACGACGAACCGCTTGACCTGCGCCCGCAGTTCAGCGAGGACCTGTGCGCCTTCGGACAGCGGGGTGTTGGCGGCTTCGGCGGCCTTCCGCGCCTGCCCGGGGACGGCGACCGGGGGCCAGGTGGGTTCGGCGGGGGCGGAATAGGGCTCGGTGGGTGTGTGTTCCACTGGGCGGTTCCTCGTCTGGCGGTGGCGGGCTTGCGCGCCCTTGCCGCCGGGTTGGTTCTTGACGGGCCGTTCGGGGCTACCGGGGCCTCCGGCGTTGCGTCGCCGGAGGCCCGCTCCGTCCCTTCGGAGGACGTGTCCGGTGTTCCGAATCGGAACAGGCCGGGCGTTCCCCGAGGGAACACGGACAGTACGTCCACACCCCTGAACAGTCCAGCGTTTCTGTGTCAGCTGAGCGCAGAACCGCCTGCTAGGCTGCCCGCCCTTCACGCCGCCAGCCCGAGCAGGTTCAACAGGTCCGCGGTCACGACCCGGTAGGCGTTGCCGAGCCGCAGCACCTTGCACGGATAGGCGCCGCGCTTCGCCAGCTCGTACCCCTTGCTCCGCCCCAGTCCGAGAGCCCGGTTGCTGGTATCCAGGTCAACGGCCACGGGGAGGGCGAGCAGCTCTCCCCTGCTCATCCCCTTCGGCCGCCCGGTCATGGCGTCTTCGCGCATTCGGTGCGCTCCTTTCAGTACAGCCCTCGGCGAACGTGCCCATGACGTCCGGCTCCAGGCCGCTACCTAGAGGATCCACAAGCTAATGTGTCTACGTGACACAACGCGATTACGATGATGAAGAAGACGACTTCCCGGAATGGGCAGACCGGATCAAGGCCAACGTGGCCGGCGAAGTCCGGCGAAGAAGGAAGGGGATGGGATGGAGCGCACAGGACCTGGCGGACCGGTGCGAGCGACTCGGGCACCCGATCCCGCGCAACGTGATCGCCAATATGGAGTCCGGCCGCCGGACCAACCTCCCCTTGGTGGACGTGATGGTCCTGGCCGCCGCCCTGGAGACCTACCCGGCCTACCTGATCTTCCCGGTCGGCTACGTCGACCAGACTCAGGAACTGCCCTTCCAGGACCTCGTCCCCACCTGGGACGCCCTGCGCCGGTTCACGGGCGAGGAAGAAGTCTCCACCCATGACCCGGGCCTGGTGCCCGGCTTCGAGCACCACGTCCGCCTCGTCCGCACCGCCCTCGCCTGCCTCGAAGAAGAAGACCGGGCCCGGTTCACCACCAAGACCGCCACCGGCCGGGCCCAGCGGGAAGAAGCCGAACGTAAGCAGGCCGAGTACGCGGACCGGGCCATCACCGCCAAATACCAGCTTCGCAGCCTCCGTCGCAAGATCCGTGACGACGGCGCCACCCCACCCGACCTCCCGTCCGCACTCCGCGATGTCGATCCACCCGAAGCCGACCCCAATCCCCATCTGGAGGAACGTCTTTGAAGGGCTCCACCCACCGCCGCTGCTACTGCCGCGACCCCCGTACCGGTAAGCCGCTCGGCAAGAACTGCCCCAAGCTCACCAGCCGAAAGCACGGCTCCTACTCCATACGCCAGGAACTCCCGCCCCGCGAAGACGGCACCCGCCGTTCCTTCAGCCGCGCCGGCTACGACGCCCTGAAGGCTGCCCAGGCCGACCTCGATCACGTACGCGCTCTTGTCGGCCTCGCCGAAAGCGATGACCCCGAGGGCCTCGCACAGATCGCCGAGCTTCTGGAGCTGGTCGCCGACGAGAAGTCGCCGCTGCCGGACATCGAGGCCACCCGGCGGCGCCTTGCCCACGGCCTCGACCTGACCAGCCGCCTTACCGTCGGGGACTGGCTGGACATGTGGCTGGCTGGCAAGAAGGGACGCCAGAGCGCGATCAGCCGCGACGAGAGCAACATCCGCGTCCACCTCTAACCGCGCATCGGCCACCTCCGGCTCGACCGTCTTCGCGTGGCCCACCTGTCGGAGCTGTTCGAGGCCATCGCCGAGGCCAACGTCGAGATAGCCGAAGGCAACGCGGCCAGGCGCAAGGCGTTCGAGGACCTCGCGCAGATCCCCTGGAAGGGCCGCGAGCACCGCGCTCATCGCAAGGTGATGAAGGCCGCCATCGACGAGATGGAGCCATACCGCCGGATCGTCGGTGCCGCCACACGTCAGCGGGTCCGCTCCACCCTCAGGGCCGCGCTGAACGCCGCCATCGCCCAGCAGTTGATCACCTTCAACCCGGCCGCCCATGTCGAACTGGAAGCGGGCAAGCGCCCCAAGGCCCTCGTCTGGACGGACGAGCGGATCCTGTACTGGAAGCGCACCGGCGAGAAGCCCTCCCCGGTGATGGTCTGGACGCCTGAGCACACCGGCCTCTTCCTCGATCATGTTGCCGAGGACCGCCTCTACGCGCTGTTCCACCTGACGGCGTTCCGCGGACTGCGACGCGGCGAGGCGTGCGGCCAGAAGTGGATGGACACGCATCTGGCGACCGGGTCCATCACCGTCGCCAAGCAACTCGTCGTCGATGGCTGGGAGGTGTACGAGGACGACCCCAAGACCGACTCCGGCGCGCGCACCATCGCCCTGGACTCCGACACGGTCGACGCGCTGAAGCGCCACCGCGTTCAGCAGGACGAGGACCGCGAAAGATGGGGGAGCGCCTGGGTGGAGACTGGTCGCGTATTCACCCGGGAGAACGGTGAACTGCTCCATCCTGCCAACGTCACCCGCCGGTTCATCGAGCTGTACCAGGAGATCGACCTTCCGCCGATCCGGTTCCACGACCTGCGCCACGGTGCCGCGACCCTGGCCCGCGCGGCCGGAGCCGATCTCAAGGACATCCAGGAGATGCTCGGCCACTCGTCGATCACCATCACGGCCGACACGTACACGAGCCTGTTCCCCGAAGCGGACCTCGCCATCGCCGAGGCTGCGGCCCGGCTCGTGCCGCGTGCACGACCCACCGCCGAGCCCGAGCCCGAGCCCGACGAGGCGGAAGAGCCCGACCCGGAGATCGTGCCGAATGGTGTTGATCGTTTGGGAGAAATTCAGGAGATCGACTCTCCGTCCGCTCACGCACCGCTCACGCAAACGGCCCCGGACGAGGAGTCCGAGGCCGAATAGGAGCCCTCCCTGGGGGAGGAATCCCAGGTCAGAGCGGTCATGCGTTGTGCCCCCGGCAGGATTCGAACCTGCGACACCCGCTTTAGGAGCGAGGTTGGGTGACTGTGCCCCTGACCTGCCTGTTTCCGCTCCTGCGGGAAGTCGGGTCGCTTGCCCCCTTGGTACCGTGATTCCCCGTGGCTCCCCGCCCGTTCTGGCACGGCTATGGCACGCGGACTGCCAACCATCTTCCCCATCCCCCAACACCTACCCCCACCCCCATCTTCCGGGAGCTCCTGGACGGCTTGAGGTCGGTGGAGCGGCTTTGGGCGGGAGCTGCCATGGGGCGAGAGATCGGGGCCCGTACGCTTGCCGCGAATCGGGCAGTCCCTGGACCTGCCCGCAATAGCCCGATGGGGGTCCCGATCTTCGAGGCTCGCCCCATGGTGGCTGCCTAAAGCCGTGGAACCGACCGCCCCGGATCCGTGCCGGCCGTTTTCCTTCACCGGTGCTCGCTCTAGCCGCGCGACCGGCGTAGCCGGGGCGGAGCGGGCCGAAGGCAGGAGCGTCGCCCCGGCGGGAAGCCGGGGAAGCGCGCGGCGAGCGGAGCGAGGCGCCTTGATGAGGTAGAGAAACCCGTAACAGGCTCCGCTGACCTGCTAGTTCAGGTCGTACTCAGCGGTGAGCTGGCGCCCCGCTCCCATGAAGTCGGTGGCGTACTCCGTCACAGAACCGTGCTGATCCCAGTAGTAATTGGCCATGGTTAGGGCAAGGGTGCCCGTTTCGACCCCAAGCAGTATGGCTGCCTCATCGGGAACGGCCTGGACGCACACCACGTCACGCCTTCGAACGGCGCGTCGGCCGGTGCGATCTTCGATCAGCCCGAACGTCATCTTTGGCAACGCTTCGGGAACAGCCAACTCCGGTGCCTTCTCAGCGAGTTCACCCGGTAGCCACGACGTGGACAGAGTGATCACACCCTCGTCATCCAGATACCGACGCTGGCGGCGAATCACCTCCGCCCCCTCTTCCAGCCCAAGAGCCTCAGCAACATCACTCGGCGCAGAAACCAGACCAGCGCTCACGATCTCAACCCGCTCACCAGGGCGGAACCCGCTACCCGTCGCACGCTGAAGCTGAAGGCGGTCCGAACCGCTCGTCAGCTTGCGCCCGAGGTCAACGAATGTGCCCTGCGTCGAGGAGCGCACGTACCCCTCCGCCTGGAGCTGCTTCACACCCTTCGCGGCTGTAGCGGTAGCGACGCCCCACTCCGAAGCAATCTCGGCGATGGACGGCAGCTTGGTGTCCTGAGTCAGGGCGCCATCGATGATCTGCTGTCGAAAATGGTCCGCGATCTGCATAAACGGCGGCGCGGCCCGCTCGACTCGCGGTGTCATTTCTCCTCCTCTGAGCCCGTCTGCTAGCTCACGGACAAGCTTACCCGCGAATCGCCTTGCCATCGCGTACTAGTACACGTACATTCGGACGTGAGCTAGTACACGCTGCCGAGGGCGACGGCCTACCGCCAAGCAGAATCGCCGCCCTCGGCTCCCTCGAAGGGAGCTTCCATCATGCCTGCAACGCTCGTTGCTCCGCACGCTGCGCCTGAGGTTTCGGCCGCTTCGCTGGTGTCGGTAGAGGATCTGTCGACCGGTGAGCGGAAGGTCGCGCTCTACGCCTCGGACATGCCCGACCGCTTCCGCTACCGGCGCGGGGACACGGCCAAGCTCGTCGCCTGGGTCGTCCAGGGTGCTGCCCGTCTGGGCCTGGACGAGCTGTACCGGTCGGCCGCGTACGCACACAGCTACCGGCTGCTGTGGCTGACGAAGATGGCCACGGAAGAGCAGACCCGCGCGCACGCCGACCGTTTCGCCAACGCCCGGCGCCTGGACCGTGCGGAGTCCGCCGCCGCGACTCTGCTGTGCGGGCCGGACCGTATCGACATCGCCCCGTCTGCTGTTGCCCGCAGCCGTCGGTCGATGGTCGAAGGGGCCTGCTACTGCGAGGGCGCCGGTTGGCTCCCCTACGACATGGGCGACGGCACCTACGCGCTGACGGCGTGCCCCGGCCACAACCCGGACGGCACCATGCCGACGCCTTCGGCGGTGATCTCGTGACGTACTTCCCCGACCCCCTGCACGCGCACGAAGCGGCCGACGAGGAGCGCTCGGAGCGGATCACGGTCTGGCTGGACCGCCACGACATCCGCCCGTACACGGCCTTCTACACCGTGGTGGATGACGCGCTGTACGCCGAGGACGACGCCAAACTCCGGGGCCTGTACCCGCCCCTCGGACACGGCTACCCGAGGGAGGACTACGCGTGAGCCTCCTCCCTGTCGCCCCGGCTGAGGTGGCCCCCGTGGCTGCCTCGGTCGGGCTTGACCCCCTGACCCTCGCCGACCTTCTCCGTGTGGCGAACGAGCCCGGATTCGACCGGTGGCAGGAGCAGGTACGCCGCACGGGCGGCTGCTCCGATCCGATCCGGTTGCAGGGCATGACCACCACGCGGGATGCCCGCACCGGCCAGGTCCTCTACTCGTACTCGACCGAGGGTGAGCCCGGCGGATCGTTGCGGGTGGCGTGCGGCAATCGCCGTGCCTCGCGCTGCCCCTCCTGCGCCTGGATGTACGCCGGGGACACCTTCCACCTCATCCGCGCCGGACTCACCGGCGACCCCCGCAAGGGCACCCCGCACGCGGTGCGGGCGCATCCGAAGGTGTTCGCGACGCTCACGGCCCCGTCGTTCGGCCCGGTCCACAACCAGCCCGCCAACGGCCGGTGCCGCTGCGGGAGGTCCCACGCGGACGATGCTCCGGAGCTGGGGACGGCGCTGAACCCGTCGACGTATGACTACGCGGGTGCGGTGCTGTGGAACAACCACGCCGGGGACCTGTGGCGCCGCTTCACGATCTATCTCCGACGCGAGATCGCCCACCGCGCGGGTCTCACACAGGCCGCGTTGAAGGAACAGGCGCGGGTCTCCTTCGGGAAGGTCGCTGAGTTCCAGAAGCGCGGTGCGGTCCACTTCCACGCCATCGTGCGCCTCGACGGTCCCGAAGGCCCGGACGACGTCCCGCCGCCGTGGGCCGGTGTCGAGCTGCTGACGGGTGCGATCCAGGCTGCTGCTGCTCGTGTCTCGGTGCCGGTCCCGCCGGCCGATTCGGAGCCTGCCCGCGATCTGCGCTGGGGTGCCCAGGTCGACGTGCGCCCGATCGGCACTGACGACGGACAGGAGCTGACCGAGGAAGCGGTAGCCGCGTACGTGGCGAAGTACGCCACCAAGGCGGCGGAGACGACGGGCACGGTGGACCGCCGGATCGGGGAACTCTCCGAACTCGACAAGCTGACCCAACTCCCCTCGCACGCAAGAAAGTTGATCGAAGCGTGCTACCGGCTGGACGAGGCGTACCCGGATCGCAAGCTCTGGCAGTGGGCGCACATGCTCGGCTTCCGGGGCCACTTCTCCACCAAGTCCCGCCGCTACTCCACCACGTTGGGCGCCCTGCGCCAGGTGCGGGCCGACTACCGCGCCCGCCAGGAACGCCAGACACGGGGCCTGCCCGACCCTGACGACGCTCCGGAGGGCTCCATGTTGGTCCTGGCCCACTGGACCTACGCCGGACACGGCCACACCCCCGGAGAGTCCTGGCTCGCCGCCAACATCCACCGCGACATCCGAACCAACCGCGACATGGCCCGCGAAGTGCTGGCCGACCTGGAAGACGACGAGGGGGAGTGGGGAGTATGACCGACCGACTGTTGACCGTGGGACAGGTCGCCGAACGCCTGGGTACCGGCGTCCGCTTCTCGCGACGGCTGATCGAACAGCGACGGATCACCTTCGTGAAGGTCGGGCGCCATGTCCGCATCCCGGAGAGTGCCCTCTCGGCCTACATCGCCGAACGCACGGTGCCCCCGCTGGACGTTCGTTCAGGCGGGCAGAGGGGGGCTGCCTGATGGCGAACGGCCAGGGAAGGCGGCGCCGGTTCGGATCGGTCCGACTGCTCAAGTCCGGTCGCTGGCAGGCCCGTTACCCCGATCCCAACACGGGTCAGCTCCGCAGCGCTGAGAAGACGTACGCGACCAAGACAGACGCTGAGGTGACGCTGACCCTTATCGAGGCAGACATCACCCGTGGCCAGTGGGCCGACCCCGACGCGGGCAAGGTCAAGTTCGGTGAATACGCCATCGCGTGGCTCAAGGACAGGAAGCTGGCCGCCCGTTCTCGCGAACGTCACGAGTCGGTGATCCGGCTTCATCTGCTGCCCACTTTCGGTGAGCGTCCGCTGTCCTCGATCACGACCGGACAGGTCCGGGCCTGGCGTACGGCGTGCCTCACACGGACCGGTGAGCCGACCGTGGTCAAGGCGTACCAGATCATGCGCGCGATCCTGAACACGGCCGTTGACGATGAGCTGATCCGCCGCAACCCCTGCCGGATCAAGGGAGCAGACAGCTACGACGTGCCTGAGCGCCCGGTACTCACCGTGGCTGAGGTCTACGCCGTGGCGGATGCCATCACCCCGCGCTACCGGCTGCTGGTCCTCCTGGCCGCCTTCACGGGGCTGCGGTTCGGCGAGCTGGCCTCGCTGCGGCGGCGGGACATCGACACCGCCAACGCCATGCTCATGGTCAGGCGCTCACAGGCGGAGATGCAGACGGGAGCCCTCTTCGACAAGGCGCCCAAGTCCGATGCCGGGGTCCGGCCGGTGGCCTTCCCGACCGAGCTTCTGCCGGACGTGGAACGTCATCTCGCTGGCTTCGCCGGGCCTGGCCGTGACGGCCATGTCTTTGTCGGCCCTCGCCGTGGTCAGCTCCGCCGGAGCAACTTCCGGGACGACTGGATCAACGCACGGACCAAGGCGGGCATCACGGCGGATGTGCACTTCCACGATCTGAGGCACACGGGGAACACCCTCGCCGCGTCGGGAGCGAGCCTGCGTGAGCTGATGACCAGGATGGGGCACAGCACACCGCGTGCGGCCTTGATCTATCAGCACATGGTCAACGGCCGGGACCGTGAGATCGCCGATCGGCTCGGCTCGATGATCCGCAAGGCGCGGGGCGAGAGGGACTCCTAGCCGGGCGTTCTGGCACGGGAGTGGCACGGCCGCGACCATGGCAAAGGGCCAGTTCGAGAGGATCAAGCCTCTGAACTGGCCCTTAGTCGCGTGCCCCCGGCAGGATTCGAACCTGCGACACCCGCTTTAGGAGAGCGGTGCTCTATCCCCTGAGCTACGGAGGCGGGGCTTGTGTGGTGGTGTGGGACGGGAACTCCGCGCCACCGCCGACAGTGTAGCGGGTGGTGCGCGGGAGTATGGGGGAGCGCATCGCCTGTGCCAGTTTCTGCTGGAACGCCAGTTCCGCGGCGAGGTCGCCCGGTGCCGCGGCCAGGGGGGTTTCCGGGGGGTCTTCCGGGACGTGGTTGTGGCGCTTGGCCTCGATCGCGCCGCTGATTTGGGCCGCCTCCACGAGGGCGGCCAGTTCGTCGCCCTTCAGGTGGGCTCTCTCCGCCTCCTCGCGGGCGGCCCGGGCGACTTCGGGGTCCATCCAAGGGCGTAGGGCCCATTGGGCGTCGCGTACCTCTATCACCATGCGGTACAGGCGGGCCCGTGGGTTCTGGGGTGGGGTGATCTGGATGACGGGGCACGGTATCTGTTCGGTGATGCGGCGGTGGAGCGGGGTCAGTGCGCGGTGGATGCGGCGGTATCTCAGCCGGTTCGCGGTGGAGGTGAGGTGGGGGCCCAGGTCGGGCAGGATCCAGCCGATCGTCTGGACGAGGACGGCCATCGCCACAGCGAGCTGCGCGGCCGGCTCCCACGGGTGGTCGGTGCCGCCGGAGCGGGGCGTGAGGATGTCCGCCGTACGGGCTCCGGTGTGGACGAGCACGAATGGGAGCGCGCAGGCGACCACGCGCAGCCCGCGGCGCAGCCAGAGGGATGGCGCGATCTTGGAGTAGCGCCAGCCCATGACGCCGATCGATATCTGGTTCACCGTGAGGGCGGCGAGGAGGACGAGGAGGTAGGCGGGCGGGTACGGGGCGTGGGTGAGTTCGTCCGGTGCCTCGCCGGGGGTGGCCGACTCCGCGAAGAGTGCCGACAGTGTGATCAGGACCAGCCCCAGGGCCAGCATCCGGGGGATCGCCTTGATGCGCGCGACGGCGGGGCCGTACGTGAGGTGGAGCAGCAGCAGTTGCTGGCAGGCGGTCACGGCGAGGACGCAGCCCTGGGTCAGCAGCTCGGAGAGGTTGACGATTCCCGCGAACTCGCTCGTCGCCGTCCGGACCGCGGGGGTGGAGAGCGTGAACAGGGCGCAGAGGAAGGAGAAGTTGGCGGCCAGGACGGCCTGTGTGACGGAGCGTTCCGCTCTGAGGGCGCGGATCTTGCAGAGCAGTGCCAGGAGTGTGACGGCTGAACAGAGCGGATACAGCAGGCTATTCATCCCCCCTCCCGAGCGCGGGCGATTCCAGCACGGTCAGCCGCTCCGCTATCTCCCGTGCCTCGGGGGGCACTTCCCAGGTACGTGGCGCGGTCCACGTGCTGATGCGCTGTCCGATCAGTGAGCCGACCATCTCGGCTTCGATCTCCGCTTCGGAGTCCGCGTGTTCGCGTCCCATCACCCGGCGTATCAGGCTCGGGTCGAGGGAGGGCAGCAGGAGCTCGGAGGCGTCCGCGGACAGGACCGTGGATGCCTCGTGATCGCAGACGACATGGCCGATTTCGTGTAGGAGCACCTGTTGGTGATGGACGGGGGCGAGGCGCTCCTCGACGAAGATGTAGTCGCTGGTCCCGGTCGACACCAGCAGGCCGTGCGGGCTGACGCGCGGGAGCCGGAGGGAGATCACCCGCACCGGGCGCCCGCGAAGTTCGCCGATGTGCGCGCAGAGTTCCTCGACGGGCAGTCGCTCGCTGAGGGGCAGGCCAAGGGCCCGCACGCGCTCCGCGCAGCGTTCTGCGAAGCCGCCCGGCGGGCGGGCGCCGGGGCTCAGTCGCCAACGCACGGTAAGTGGGAGTCATGGGCGCGTGGCGTGCTGTTGATGCCCATCGTCCCCCCCCCGTTGGCGATCGGTGCGTGGGCTCAACCCCAACACGACTGTCCGTGGCCGAACAGATTGGTTTGAGCCACGTCCGCTCCGCGTTATGCCGAGGGGGCGGTGGCGATCGGTGATCAGCTGTCGGCGGCCGGGGGGTCCTCGGAGAGTCCTTCGAGTTCGCGGACGCGCTCGATCACTTCGTTGATGGACTTCAGGCTCTTCGACGACAGGCCGGCGCTGCGCAGGGCGACCCGCTGCACCTGTACGTCCCGCAGCGCCATGAGGAGGGTCAGTTCGGCGTTGACGGTCTCGGTCACCTGGTCGTCGAAGAAGTACGCGGGCGGGACTCCGAAGAATCTGGCCAGACCCTCCACGTGCCGGAGGGTGGGGTTGTCGCGCTGTCCTTTGCGCAGCAGCCAGATGTAGCTGCCGGAGATCGGGGCGCCTGCGGCGGTGATCGCGCGGGCGACTTCCTCGGTGGTGTAGGGGCCTCGGCCGGCGGGGACCACCTCGGTGAACAGGTGGTTGATCTTCTGGGCCAGGCGGCTGGTGGACCCGCCCTCAGGGTTGGGCATGACCCCACCTCCCTAATCGGGCCACACCTTACCCGTGGACCAACGTGCAAGCGAAGTGACGTCTCGTCCAACACCAGTTGACGTTCCGGTGTCCCGAGGCTAATCTCGCCGAGTCGTTGTCAACTGGTGTGGCGCTAGAGGCGCAAGTGGCGCAATGTCAGTCGAGGTTGCAGGTGGCTCCGCCCGTCGGGCGCGCACCCGCGCCGCGGCTGCCGAGTCCCGATTCCGTTGTCCATCTGACGTGTGAGTGCCACGGCCGTTCCCTTCCCCGCCCGCCCTTCTGTGCGGCAACGGCCCTTCTCCTGGGTCCCCTCGCGTACCGGTACGCCGATCGCGCGCTCAGGACTGTCGTCGAGTGCGCCGCGGTGTGAGTTCCGCGCGAGGTGAAACGAAGCCGAAAGGGGCAAAAGGTCCATGACGGAGCGCGATGAGCCCAATGAACCCAATGAGCGCGATGGCGGCAAGCCGGGTGTCTCGCCGGTGACCGCGAGACTCGGCCTCGTCGCGGAGCGGGACTTCGGTCTCCTCTGGGGCGCCCGTACGGTCTCGCACTTGGGCGATTACGCCTTCCGGATCGCCTTCGCCACCTACATCATCAGCGAGACCAGATCCGCCAACGCGCTCGCCGTCGCGACGGCGGTCCTGGTGGTACCGACGCTCGTCTTCTACCTGTTCGGCGGCGCGGTCAGTGACCGGGTGGCGTCCCGCAGATCGGTGATGATCATCTCCGACGTGGCGCGCTTCGTCGTCACCGCGCTGCTGGCCCTGGCCGTGGTCACCACCGGATCCATTCCGCTGCTGGTGGGGCTCGCCCTGATCGTCAGCGTGGGTGAGGGGTTCTTCCGCCCGGCCTCCTTCGTCTTCATGAAGGAGATCGTCCCCCGGCACCGTCTGGTGAGCGCCAACTCCGCCATGTCGGTGAGCCAGCAGATCGGCATCATCGGCGGTCCGCTGCTGGGCGGCGCCCTGGTCGGACTGGCGGGTCCGGGCCTCGCGTTCGCCTTCGACGCCGTGACCTTCCTGATCTCCGGGCTGCTGGTCCTGCTCATCCGCCACAAGGGCGCGGCCGGCGCGGCCCCCGGCGACCCGGCGGCCACCGAGTCCGCGGGAGCCGGCCGGGCCCGTGGGGTGCTGAGGGACATCGGCGCCGGACTCACGTACATCCGCGGGCAGAGCTGGCTGCTGGTCTCCATGACCGTGGGGCCCGGTGCCAACGCCCTGTTCGCCGGTGTGCTCGCCGTGACCGTCCCCCTCATCATGGCGCCCGGCGGCGCCCCCGACGCCGGGTTCCTCGGCTGGTACTACGCGATGCAGGCGGTCGGCGCGCTCACCGGCGCCGTCGTCCTCAGCCGGCTGACCATCGTGCGGCTGGGACCGCCGATGTTCACGATCCTCGGGCTGATGGGGGTCTCCCTCGCGCTGGTCGGCGCGCTCGGCAGGACGCCGGTCACCTTCGTCATGGCCTTCGGTTACGGCCTCGGGCTGCACATCTTCAACACCCTCTACCGCACGTTGCTCCACGAGAAGGTGCCGGACTCGATGACCGGCCGGGTCAGCAGCGTCTCCGACCTCGCCTTCAACGGGGCCATGCCGCTCGGGCAACTGGCCATCGGGCCGATGGCCGTGGCCTTCAGCGCGGAGAAGGCGACCCTCGGCGCCGGAGCGCTCGCCGCCCTCGTCTGCTTCGCCGCGACGCTCGCCCCCGGGATACGCGCGCTGCGCCGCGACGAGGAGCGGGAGCGGCCCGCCGAGGACTCCGAGGCCCCCCAGGATTCCGGGCACCCCGACGCGAAGAAGGATTCGGCTCAGCTGGGAAAGGAGTAGGCCACCTTGTCTGTCAGAGTTTTCGACGCCCTGAACGCGCACATCCCACACGCGATCACCCAGTACGGGATCCGCCCCGGCGATCTGGACTGCCTGGAGAAGTACGGCCCGCAGGAGACCGTGCTCCTGGTCGGTTCCTACGCGCGGAACGAGGCGACGGCCGCGTCGGACCTCGATCTGGCGGTCCTGTGCGGCCGGCCGCCCGCCCGTGAGCCGGGAACCCGCGGCTATCCCTCCGTCGTCGGCGACTCCGTCGTCCTGAAGAAGATCAACGGCCTCGACCTGACCGTCGAGTTCATCCGCCGGGACGTACTGCTCACCATCTCCGAAGTGCTCGACGCGCTGCCGGGATCACCCGACAGCCCCAGCCTCGGGAATCTGGGCACCCTGGAACTGCGCACCATCGAGCGGGTGTCCACCGGCATCGTCCTCCAACAAGCCCCCGCCGACGTCGCGTTGATGAAGAGCCTGGATCTCGGCAAGGCCCGTGCGAACAAGGCGGCCCTGGCCTTCCTGCTCGCGATGGGACATCTGAGGGCGGCCACAGCCGGCGGATCGGCTGCCGGGGCCCGCTCCCTGCGGCTGCGCGAGTCGGCTCAGGATCTGCTCATCGCCGAGGTCAACGCGTGCGGCGTACTCACCTTCGACAGCAAGCACCTCGTCGGCCGCACCCAGCGCTTGGCCGCGGGCAGCGCGCGCCTGCTGCTCGACCACCTGGGCGCGGCGGAGCGGGAATCCGAAGTGATGGAGCGTCATATCCGCCTTGTGGCGCGGGAGTTCCTGGCGCGCGCCGACAGCGAGGAGGGCCGGTCGCTGATCAAGGCCCTGCTGGCGCCGATCATGACCGATCTCGACGCGACTCTGACCACGGCGGCCTGACGCGCCGGCGTGCCTCACCGTTCCGAGGAGGAGCCTTTCATGACCATGACCGCAGGTCCCATACCGTCCGCCGTGGCCGCCGTCGTCTCCCGGCTGACCGGCAGTCCGCTGGACGCCGGCGACGGAGGATCGCTCGATGCCCCGCTGCTCGATCTGGGCATGGACTCCGTCCGGGTCGTACAACTGGTCTCGGAGCTGGAGAAGGTCTTCGGCGTGTCCGTCGGCCCGCGCGAACTCGTTCTGCGCAACTTCGCGACGCTGAGGTCCGTGAGCGACCTCGTCGAACGCTCGCCGAGCGCCAGCCCCGCCAACCCCGCCAGCCCCACGACCCCCGCAGGGCGCGGCGCCGCTCCGTCCGGGGGCCAGGAGCGCGTCCCCGGACGGAGCGGCGGAGCCGAAGGCCGCCCGGCGGGAGCGGAGGACGGCGTGGAACCGGCGCACGCCGGGTTCCCGGTGGAGGGCCGGCTCCTCATGCTGACCGCGCGGACCCGGATGACCCCGGGCCAGGTGGCCCTGGCCGCGGAACTCATCAACGACCCCGCCCACGGCCTGGACCGGGGCGGATTCATCGAACTCGCGGCCCGGCACCGGGTCATCAACCTGGTCGCCCGCAGTCTCGACCGGGAGCGGCTGACGCCGAAGGACCCCGTGATGCACGCCCAGTTGCGCGGGTCGTATCTCTACAACACCCAGCGGAACCGTGCCCTCCAGGCGGAACTGAAGCTGCTGCTCCAGGAGTTCGAGTCGTACGGCATCAACGCGGTTGTCCGTAAGGGCACTTATCTGTCGAACAGCTTCTACGCCGACCCCGCGCTGCGCTACATGGTCGACCTCGACATCTACGTCCCCGCCCCGGAGATCGACCGGTACGGCGTGCTGATGACCGACCTCGGCTACCGGCAGGGCAGCAAGTCGGCCAACGGCCGGATCATCGAGCGGATGTCACGGGACGAGGAGATCTTCTCCCGGCTCCACGAGTCCGCGCTCCCGCCCTTCTGGCGGCTGACCAGTGACCCGTACGTCGACATCTTCGGCATCGACGCGAGTCATGATGTCATGCCCCCTACAAGCGGGAAGAGTCTGCCCGCCGGGGACATCCTTGAGCGCGCCCGGCGCGGCACGGTCGGCGGCGAGAGCGCCTGGATCCCCAGCCCCGAGGACATGCTCCTCGACCTCGCCGTACACCTCTACCGGGAAGCGACCTGGATCTGCTCGATCGAGGCGGGCAAGGACATCTGCCTGATCCGCTTCGTCGACATCGTGGAGTGGTACGGCGCCATGCGCGACCGCATCGACCAGGAACGGCTGGTCGAACTGGCCCGGAAGTACGACCTGGTCCCCGAGCTCTTCTACGGGCTGCACCACACCGACATCCTCTACCCCGGTGTCATCGACCCCGCGCTGCTCGACCGGCTGCGCCCCGACGACCTCACCTACCTCGACGAGTACGGCCTCCTGGACCGCAGGCCCACCCCCTGGAAGACACCCTTCATCGACCGGGTCTTCGACTCCACCCACGGCCGCGGCATCTCCCTCGGAACTCCGGCATGAGCGACGTCGGGACATCCACAAGTGGCGTCGGGGCGACCGCGAGCGACGTCGGGACACCCGCGAGTGGCATCGGGACGCGGGCGACCGGGACGCGGCGGACCTGGCTCAGTCCGCGCGGTCTGGACCCCGCCGCCCGCCGGGCCTTCGGCGACATGATCCCCTACTGCCTGCCGGGCGTGGCCCAGCACGTCGTCACCGCGGGAGCCAAACCCGCGGTGCTCTACACCGCCACCGACGCCGAGCACGGGGACCGCGTCGACCTGCTCCTCGAAGAGGCGCTGCGGCGCACCGCGGGGCCGCGAAGCACAACGGACCGGAGCCCGGACCCGGACGGCGCCGGGACGAACGTCCTTCTCGACCAATGGGAGTTGTCCGGCCCGTCGCGCGAGCCGTACCGGCCGGATTTGCGCGCGGTCGGCGAGGGGCTGTTCGTGGCGGGTCCGGGTCTCGCCCGGCTGGCCGCCGCCCTGGAGGGCGCGGTGCTCGGCATGGCGTCCGAGGTGGCCGCCGCCGACTTCCTCGTGCCCCATCTCGTCTCCTGGCCGACCCTGGAACGAGCCGGGTACGCCCACAACTTCCCGCAGCATGTGACGGCGTGTCAGGTGGTGGGACCCGACCTGGACGCGCTCGACCGCTTCGCCGCGGCCACGGACCGCGAGACGCGCGCCGCGGAGCTGCGCACCGCCGACGTGTGTGTCTCACCGGCGGTCTGCCTGCACCTGTTCGCGGGGCTGGCTGACTCGACGCTCCCGGAGCCCTTCGTCGCGACGGCGCGCGGAGCGTGCGGCCGTTACGAGGCGGGAGCGGCGGGCGCCTCCACCCGGCTGTGGTCGTTCTCCATGCGGGAGTTGGTGTATGTCGGTGACCGGGAGGGGGCCGAACGGTTCCGCGACACCATGCTCGTGGGGCTGTCGGAGCTGGCACGGTCGCTCGCACTGCCCTGCCGGATCGAGTCGGCCACCGACCCGTTCTTCACCTCCGACCGGTCGGACATGACCGGCTTCCAGGAGAAGTTCGAGGTCAAGTACGAGCTGCGCGGGCGGCTGGCCGACGACGGCTCCGCCGTGGCGGTGAGCTCGCTCAACTGCCATGACCAGCACTTCGGTGCGGCGTTCGGCATCCGTCTGCCGGACGGTTCGCCGGCCCACTCCGTCTGCGTCGGATTCGGTCTCGACCGGTGGGCGCAGTGGCTGTACGGCTGGTTCGGTGACGACCCGGAGAGCTGGCCGGAGCCGCTGCGCGGGGCCGTTCACCGACCGGACATCCGACCGGACACCCGGCCGGACATCCGACCGGACATCCGACCGGACACCCGGTCGGGCACCCGGGAGGCGCCGTGACGGCCGACGCGCTGCCGCTTCCGTTGCTGTCCATGGCGGACATGGCGAAGATGGAACGGCGCGGTTCCCGTCCCCGGCCGCCGAACCCGTCTCAGTCCCAACACCACTCGCCCCAAACGCCGTTGGACTGGCTGCCCGACGTCTACACCACCTTCGCCCAGACGCTGCTCTCCCCGTCGGCGTACCCCTGCCACTTCGGTGTCCAGGGCCAGCAGCGCGGCCACAACTGGTTCGCCGCGGTGGACTCCCGGCTGCCGGAGTCCCATGGCGTGCCCGCCCTCGCCCACACCCTGCTCGCCTTCCGCGAGCAGGCCTGGTCGGGACCGAAACGGCAGTCCCTCGTCGTGTTCGTGGGGCCGCCCGACCCGGACGCCGAACTGGCGTACCACCACGCCCAGTTCTGGCAGCTGCTGCGCGACCTTTCCGCACTCGACCCGGCTCCGTGGCCCGACTCCGTACCGCACCGGGCCGACGACCCCGACTGGCAGTGGTGTTTCGCCGGCGAACCCTGGTTCGTCTTCGCGAGCAGCCCCGGCTACCGCGCCCGCCGCAGCAGAGATCTCGGCCCCTGTCTGACGCTGGTCTTCCAGACCGGCCGGGTCTTCCAGGGCATCGGCGGATCGACCGTCGCCGGACAGGCGGCGAAGCGCCGCGTCCGGGGCCGGCTGGAGGAGTACGACGGGATCGGCCCGCACCCGGCGCTCGGCGACCCGGACTTCTCCTCCCAGTACAAGTGGCGCCAGTACGCGCTCCCCGACGACCAGACCGTGCCGGCCGGCCCGGTCTGCCCCTTCCGGAAGGAGTCAACTCATGGCTGACCAGGGGTTCTGGTCGCATCACCTCTTCGTGCTGATCAGCTCCGACACGGTGTACCGGGGCAGGCACGGGGAACTCGCCGAGCGGCTGCGCAAGGAGGGCTTCCAGCCCGTCGCGGCGCGTGCCGTGCGCGCGACGCCGGAGATGATCGACGACCTGTACTCGGACCTGATCGCCGGGCAGTGGCGCACCTGGCGCTACCGGCTCGTCGACGCGGTGCTGGCGATCGGCCCCGCGATGGGCGTCATCTGCCGCTACACGGGCGACGACCCCGAGCCGTACCGGCTGCTGGGCCGCCGCAAGGGATACCAGGTCCCCACGGAGGCCGAACCGGGCACGATCCGGATGGACTTCGGCGCGATCAACAGCGTCCTGAACCTGATGCACTCCTCGGACGACCCCGCCGAGTCGGAGCGCGAGGCCGCGGTCTTCGGACTCTCGGCGCGCGACGCCGTCGCCGACCCCGAGCAGGCGGCCCGGGAGGTCGGCCACCTGGCCGGCCTGATCGCCCCCGCCGTCCCCGAACACCGGGACTTCGACGCGACGTTGGCCTCCGTACGGGCCAAGGCCGTCGCGGCGAGGTGGCACGGTCTTCCGGCGCCGGCCCGCGACCGCGTCCGCGC
Source organism: Streptomyces sp. NBC_01508 (assembly GCF_045040315.1). Lineage (NCBI taxonomy): Bacteria > Bacillati > Actinomycetota > Actinomycetes > Kitasatosporales > Streptomycetaceae > Streptomyces > Streptomyces sp. NBC_01508. The sequence continues at coordinate 5,013,897 of NZ_CP109419.1, forward strand.
GGTGTTCCCGGCGACCGCGGCGTACGCGAAGAAGGACGCGGGCGAGCGGCTGGCCGGCCTGCTGGCCGACGACGTACCGCCCGCCCTCCTCGAAGCGGTGCGCTGCGACTACACGCCCGAATGGCTCGACCGCCTCACGATGAGCGACGCCGTCGAGCAACTGCGCCGTATCGGCGTCACGCTCGACACCTGGGAGCGGCTGGTGCTGGAGACGTCGCTGCACTTCCAGCCGCTGCGCGGCGGCGGGAAGCACGCCTCGTGACGGCGCGCTCCCCGGTCACCCTCTCCGTCGCGGGCTCCATCGACGAGCCCGGCGCCGGACAGTGGGACGAGCTGGCCGAGGCGGCCGGGGCCTCGGTCTTCTACGGCAGCCGGTTCCTGTCCAGCGTGGAGCGGGCACCGCTGTCCAGCCCGTCCGAGGCGATGTACCTGCTCGGACACGATCCCGCGGGCCGGCTCGTCGCCGCACTCCCGCTCTACCTCCAGCAGACCGTCGACCCTTTCGCCGCCGACGCGTCGGCAGGCCCCGTCAACGCGCTGCTCGGGCACGTCTGGCACTGCTACGACACCGCGCTGCTCAGCCGTGGCCCGCTCGGTCCGGGGCTGGTGGCGCAGTTCTGGGAGGCGCTGGAAGAACTCGCGGGCAAGTACGACGCGGAGCTGTGGGGCCTGGTCAACGTGCCCATGGAGGAGCCGCTGGCCCGGCACCTGGCGGCGAACGGCGTGCGTGTGGAGGAGACCGTGCCGCGCTACCGGCTGCCGCTCGCGGACGGACCGCGCTCGCTGGACGAACACCTGGCCGGGGTCGGCCGCGCGTCGCGCCGGACCCTGCGCCAGTACTGGCGGCGCGCGGAGCGGGCGGGCGCCGTCGTCACCGTACGGGAGGGCCGCGAGGTTCTCGACGAGGCGGTGCTCGGCCTCTGTCTGGCGACCGCCGACAAGCACGCTCCCGGCTACTACCCGCCGGACCGGCTCTCCGCCCTCGTCGAACGGCTCGGCGCCGACTGCCGGATCATCCGCGTCGAGCTGGACGGCGAACTGCTCGCGGCCTCCGTCTGCATGCTGGACCGCACCCGTATGCACGCCTGGGCCGGGGGCTGCGCCTACCCCGCCGAGCTGAACTGGAGCCCCCAGTACGTGCTCTTCGCCGCCGAGCTGCGGGCCGGGATCGAATCGGGCCTGGCCGTCCTCGAATGCGGCAGGCGCAACGACGCGTTCAAGACCCGGTACGGGCTCCGGGCGCACCGCCTGGGCCGGGCCGTCCGCAGACGGGACACCTGACATGACGCGGAGCGCCGGCATGACACGGATCGTCGAAGGCTTCGACCCCACGGCATGGGCGCCGCTGCGCACCTCGTCGCCGCTCCAGTCCGGGGCCTGGCTGGGGATGATGCACACCCGGCTCCCCGGCACCGTCCACACCGTGACCCGGGGGGACCAACTCGGCTTCCTGGGAACCGTGGTGGACAGACCGGAGGCGTACGAGGCGTACAACCCGTACGCGATCCTCTGGCGCGACCCGCCCGTCTTCGAGCTGGCGGAACCCGACGAGCGCGCCCAGGCCCTGGCCCGGCTCGCGCCGGACCCCGGCGAGCTGCTGCCCGCCTTCGTGCTGGTCGTCCCCGGCTACTACGGCAACCCCGCCGGGTCGGCCGCCGACCACCCCGAGGCGGTACGCGCCTGCCTCGGGGACGTCCTTGAGTGGTGCCGCGGCAAGGGCATCGCCGGCCTGTACGTGCTCTATACCGACGACCTCGCCACGGGCACCGGGCGGGCGGTGGCCGAGCTGGGTGGTGCCCGCTTCCCGCTCACCACCCGCTGGAGTCTCGACGTGCGGTGGGACGACTGGGAGGGATATCTGGCCACGCTGCCCGGAGCCCGCCGCCGGAAGATCCGGCGGGAGTTGCGCGTCGCCGCCGCCGCGGGCGTGACACCGCGCCGGATCGATCCGCTGCGGGAGTCCGGGGCGATCCTGGACGCCCGGTGCGATCTGCTGGAGCACTACGGGCAGCGCGCGGACCGGGCGGCGGAGGAGAAGCGGCTGCGCGGTCTGATCGACACCTTCGGCGACGCCCTCACCGCCTACGCGGCCTGCGAGGGCGACCGGGTGCTCGCGGCATCGGTGTGCGTCACCGACGGCCGGCAGCTGCACGTCGTCTACAGCGGGACCGCCAAGGCCGCCCACCACCAGCCCTTCGCCCACTTCATCGCCACCTACTACGCCGTCGTCCAGCACAACCGCCGGGACCGGATCGACACGATCGACTACGGCATCGGGCACGGCGCGGGCAAGTCGCACCGCGGCTGCCGCCCCCGGCCCGTCCACGGCCACGCCCTGGCCACCGACCCCGCCCGGATGCCCCGGCTCGCCTCCGCCGCCGACCTGCTGGTCCGGTGCGCACCCACGCACCCCGCCTGATCGACCGCCCCCGCCTGACCGAACGCCCCCGCACGAACATCGGAGAGGCAATGGAACAGGAAGAATCCGACGCCCGCCGTGCCGACGCGCACCAGGACCCCGGCTTCGCGCACCGGGCCGCGAGCCTGCTGCGGGCCGCCGCCAACGACCTCAAGCGCGACGAGGAGAGCGCCGACCGCGACTTGGGTCTCGAACCGGGCACCTTCGCCCGCTACGTAGGCGAACGTCCGCCGGTGGACTGGGAGTTGATCCGCCGCGCGGCCCAGGTGTGGCCGCTGAACGAGCGCGACCTGCTGCCGGTGCGCGACGACTGTCCGGACGGGGTGCGTATCCACCGGCTGAAGGACTCGGTGGCGAGCGCGCGCATCCTCGCGCGGGGCGGCGTCGACTACTACGAGTACCGGGACACCGCCATGTCGCGCGGCGCGTCCTACCGTCCCGAGTGGATCCGCATGCTCCAGGCCGTCACCGACGACGACCCGGACAATCCGCTGGTCCGCTGGAACCAGGGGCATCTGCTCTACCAGTTCACCTACTTCGTCGGTCCCGTCAACTACTACTACGAGTGGGGCGGCGAACGGCGCTGCGTCCCCATGGACACCGGGGACTCCGTCTGGGGCCTGCCGTTCGCCCCGCACACCTTCACCGCCCGCGAGACCGACCGCCCCGCGTACATCCTGGCCCTGACCTACGGAGGCGATCTGGTCGGCGACGCCCAGCGGGAGCTGGCCGTCCTCGGCGCGCGGACCGCCCGGCAGCTGGCGCTGCCCGCCCACGACCCCGACACCGCCGGCGCCCGGCTGCTGGCCTCCGCCCTCGCCTCGCGGGCGCTGACCGTGGCCGAGGCCGCGGACCGCAGCGGGCTCAAGGAGGCCCGGATCTCGGCGCTCCTGGACGGCGCCGGCCGGCCCACCGCCGAGGAACTCGACTTACTGGCAACGGCGTTGGGCGTCTCGCCGCGCGATCTGCTGCCGGTGCGCAGCACGACCGACGGCGGCGTCGTTCTCCGGCGCGCCGCCGACAGCCGCCGCTGGCTCCACCCGGACCCGGCCGCACCCTCGTACCGCGTGCGCGAACTGGCCACCGACCCGCTGCACCCGCACACCAGCGCTCTGGAGCTGGACGTGCTGGCCGGCCGGGGCGACCGGGCCGCGCCGCTCACCACCCACCAGCACCAGTACGCGTACGTACTGGGCGACGCCCCGGCCGAACTGGTCTGGCGGCGCGACGGCACCGAGTACCGGGAGGAACTGGGCCCCGGCGACTCCGTGTACGTACAGCCGCAGGTGCCCCTGGCGTTCACGGCGGCCGACGGGGAGGACCCCCGGGTGCTGCTGCTGCGCATCGGCGGCGCGGTCGGACCCGAAGTCCGGTTCGCGCTGGGCGCGATGGCCGAGGGCGGGATCAACCGCTACATCGCCGAAGACAGGCTCTGGTACGTGAAAGAGAAGGGGAAACAGTGAACTCGGAGAACCAACAGCTCCCGGGCGCCCGGCTGTCCAAGGCGGCGGCGCTGCGCGCACAGCTCACCGGTCCGCGGCCGGTCCGCGCCGTCGGCGCGCACGACGGGCTGACCGCCAAACTGGTGCAGCAGGCCGGGTTCGACGCCGTCTGGTCGTCGAGCTTCGAGATATCCGCGAGCCATGGACTGCCCGACGCCAGCCTGATCACCATGTCGCAGTACCTCGCGGCCTCCGAGGTGATGGACCTGTGTGTGGACATCCCGGTGATCGCCGACTGCGACACCGGCTTCGGCGGGCCGCTGAACGCCGCCTACACGGTGCAGCGTTACGAACGGGCGGGCATCGCCGCGGTCTGTATCGAGGACAAGCTCTTCCCCAAGATCAACAGCTTCGCCGACGCCTCCCAGGACCTGCTGCCCACGGAGGAGTTCGCCCTGAAGATCAAGGCGGCCAAGGAGGCCCAGCGGGATCCCGACTTCCTCCTCATCGCCCGCACCGAATCGTTCATCGCCGGCCTGGACCTGTCCGAGGCGCTGGACCGGGGGCACGCCTACGTTGAGGCGGGCGCGGACGCGCTGCTGGTGCACAGCAAGAGCAAACGCCCCGACGAGGTACTGGAGTTCGCCGCTCGCTGGGACTCCGACGTCCCCCTCGTGGCGGTGCCGACCACCTACAACGCCGTGACCGAGTCCACCCTCCACGAGGCCGGCTTCCGCGTGGTGATCTACGCGAACCACGGCCTGCGCGCCGCCGTGCGAGGCGTTCAGGAAACGCTCAGCGCGTTGCTGAAGGCCGGGCGCGCCGCGGCCGTACAGGAGCGCATCGCCCCCATGCATGAGGTCTTCGCGCTCCAGGGCATGCCCGCCCAGTACCGGGAGAGCCGATGACAGGTGCCAGGGAGTTCGTCGACGCGCTCGGCGAGCGGGGCGTCGCACTCGTGGCGGGCGTGCCCTGTTCCTACTTCGCGGGCCCGATCCAGCTCCTCGAACGGGGCGTCGGCCCGGCCTACGTGCCGGCCGTGAACGAGGGCAGCGCGCTGGCCGTCGCCACCGGGGCGCGGCTGGCGGGGCGGCCCGCCGTCGTCCTGGCGCAGAACTCCGGATTCGGCAATCTCATCAACCCGCTGACCTCACTGGTGATGCCCTACCGCGTTCCGGTGCTGGTGATGTTGAGCATGCGCGGCTGGCCCCGCGCGGGTAACGGGGAGCCCCAGCACCGGGCGATGGGGCGGGTCGTGCCGCAGTGGCTCGATTCGCTGGACATCCCGTACTGGTTCCTGTCACCCGGCGGCGAACCGCTCCAGGAACTGCTGGACAAGGCCCGGCCCACCCTCGACAGCGGGGGCGCCGCCTTCGTCCTCGTGACGAAGGGGGCGATCGAGGGCGCGGATCCGGCGGCCCTCGCGGACCCGGCGGGGGAGGGTCACGCCCCGGCGGCCGGCCGCCCCGCCCCGCTGCCCGACCGGGACGACCTGGTGAACGCCGTCCTCGCGGAGACGCGGGACGAGTACCTGCTGTCCACGACGGGCTACCTCTCCCGCACCCTGTTCAACCTGGGGGACCGGCCGCGCAACTTCTACATGCAGGGGTCCATGGGCCACGCGTCGGGGATCGCGCTGGGCGCCGCGCTGGCCCGTCCCGGCGAACGCTTCGTCATCCTGGACGGCGACGGCGCGATCCTGATGCACCTGGGCACCCTGGCCACGATCGGACACCAGGCCCCGCGCCACCTCGTCCATGTCGTCTTCGACAACGGCTCCTACGCCTCCACCGGCGGACAGGCGGCCACCCCCGCCGACTTCGCCGCCGTCGCCCGCGGCTGCGGCTACGCCCACGTCCGCCACGTCTCCACGCGCACGGCCCTGAGACCCGCGCTGCGCGAGGCGCTCGACACCGGGGGCGGCCCCAGCCTGCTCGTCGTCTCGGGCTCCACCGGCGGCGCCGTCGGCGAACGGGCCTCCAGCGTGCTGGGGACCGAGGAGGTCGCCCGCCGGTTCATGTCCCAACTGGGCGCGAAATGAGGTGAGTCCACTGATCCCGCACACCCTGACCGAGGAGCTGGCCCGCGACCTGTCCACGCTGCCGGGCCACCCCGCCGCCTATCTGGGGGACGGCTGCGTCGCGCGGACGGACGGCGTACTCGGGGCGCTGGACGCCGCCCGGGTGCTCGTCGTGCACGGCCGCGGGTCCTTCGCGCTGTGCGGCGCCGCACGCGTGGTGGCCGGCTGGGCCGGGCGCCGTACCGTACGCCATTTCGACGCCTTCGGCGTCAACCCCCGCATCGAGGACATCACGGCGGGGGTACGGGCGGCCCGGGAGTTCCGGCCGGACGTGGTGGTCGGCATCGGTGGCGGCAGCGCCCTCGACGCCGCCAAGAGCGTCGCCGTCCTCGCCGCGCAGGACGCCGCCCCGGCCGACTGCCTGGCCCGCCCCGAGTACGTCGCCGCCCCACGGCGCTGCGCACTCGTCCTGCTGCCCACCACCAGCGGGTCGGGCAGCGAGATGACCCGCTTCGCCGCCATCTACGCCCAGGGCCGCAAGCATTCACTCGACCATCCACAGCTGCGGTCGGACCTGGTCCTGGTCGACCCCGGGCTCGCCGCCTCAGTGCCACCTCGCACGGCGGTGGCCGCCGCGCTCGACGCGCTGTGCCAGGCCGTCGAGTCCGCCTGGGCGGTGCGGGCCACCGAGGAGTCCCGGCGGCTCGCGCACGACGCCCTCGCCCGTCTCCTGCCGGTGGTCGGCCGGGCGGCGGGGGACTCCTTCGGCGGTCGGATCCTCGCCGTCCCGGAGCGGCGCGCGGCGCTCGCGTACGGGGCGGCCCTCGCGGGAGCGGCCATCGACATCACCCGGACCACAGCCGCCCACGCCCTGTCCTACGGTCTGACGGCCCGTCTGGGCCTGCCCCACGGGGCCGCGGTCGCCCTCCACCTGAGCTGGCTCATCGGCCACCACACGCGGGTGACGGCCGACGACTGCCGGCACCCGGGCGGGCCCGACGCCCTGCTCGGGATCATCGACGACATCCAGAAGCTGTCCCACGAGACGACGGCCCGGCCCGTCGAGGCGCTTGTGACCCGACTCCTCCACGACGGCGGCTACCCGACCACGCTCGCCTCGCTGGCACTGAACGCCGGTGACTGGCGCGCCCCGGTCACCGAGGCCCTGGCCTCCAGCCGCGCGGCGAACACCCCCCGCGCCGTCACCGACGCCGATGTGCTCCGTCTGCTCTCCTGACCAGAAAGGTGTTGCGACCGCATGGCTACCCACCAGGTGCTTTACACCGACCCTCCCTACCTCGCCGAAGGGGGAGTGTTCGACCCGGCCCGCGCCGTGACCGAGCGACAGGTGCTCGGCGCGGACGTCGACCTGCGGTTCGGGGCGTACGGGGACGGGCGGTACGACGTCACCGGCCCGAGCCTCCACGAACGCGCCGCGGGCAGTGACGTCCTCGTGGTGTACCGCGCCCGGGTCACCCCCGATCTGCTCGACGCGGCCGGCCCGGCGCTGCGTGCCGTCGTACGCCAGGGCGTCGGCGTCGACAACCTCGCCCCCGCCCTGCTCGCCGAGCGCGGACTGCCCGGCTTCAACATCCCCGACTACTGCGTCGACGAGGTCGCGACCCACACCAGCGCCCTCGCCCTCGCACTGGAACGCCAGGTGATACCCCAGCACCGGACCCTCACCGGCGGCACCTTCGACATCTACGCGGGCGGCGTACCGCACCGCCTGAACCGGCGCACCCTGGGCATCGTCGGCCTCGGCCGCATCGGCCGCGCCGTCGCCCGCCGGCTCGGCACCTTCTACGACACCGTCAAGGTGTACGACCCCTACGTGGGGCGCGATCTCGCCGAGGGGTACGGGGCGCGGGCGGTCGACACCCTTCAGGAACTCCTCGCCGAGTCCGACCTGGTCACCCTGCACTGCCCGCTGACCCCTGAGACCGAACACCTCATCGGGGAGGACGAGTTGCGGACGATGCGGCGCGGCGCCCACCTCGTCAACGCCGCCCGCGGCCGGCTCGTCGACCCGGGAGCCCTGCACAAGGCGCTGGACGAGGGGTGGATCGCCGGCGCGGGCCTCGACGTCTTCTCCCCGGAGAACCCGCACCACGACGAGGTGTGGGCGCCCGTGCTCGGCCACCCCGGTGTGGTCGTCACCAGTCACCGGGCCTTCCTCTCCCAGGAGGCCGAGGCCAGCAGCCGCCGCCGCGTCGCCGAGCTGGTGCGGGCCGTCCTGGACGGCCGTACGGAAGGGCTCGTCGGCCGGGTCGAGGCGGGTGTCGGCCGGTGACCGCGCTCTCGCCCACGGCGGCGGTCGAGACCGCGGCCGATGTGGTCGTCCTGTCCACGGGAGACGTCCGCGTCCCCCTCCACCCCGAGCACCCCGAGTCGCCCGCCGCGCCGCGCCGCGCCGACCAGCCCTACCGCGCCCCGGCGGGCGACACCGCGCTGCGGGAGCGGATCGCCGCGTACGCCACCGAGCCCGGCGGCGAGGCCGTCCCCCCGGACGCGATCGTCGTCACCCCCGGCGCGCGACAGGCGATCTTCCTCGTGCTGCGCGCGATGACACGCGAACGGCCCGAGGTGCTGCTCCCCGTGCCGCACTGGACGAGCTACCCGGAGCTGATCGCGATGGCGGGCGGCCGTACGGTCCGGGTGCCGGGTCCCGTCGGCGACGGCACGCTCGACGTGGCCGCCCTCGAAGCGCTGCGCACCGAACGCACCGGCGCACTCGTCATCAACTCGCCCCGCAACCCGGACGGGGCGGTCGTCCCGGCCGGCTCGCTGCGCCGGGCCGTCGACTGGGCGGCGGAACACGGCATCGGCGTGCTCTTCGACCAGGTGTACCGGGGGGTCTCGCTCGGCGCGGAGCCCGCGCCGAGCATCACCTCCCTCCACCCCCGGCTCCCCGGCCACACCGCCTTGGTGGACGGCCTGACCAAGAGCCACGCGCTGGCCGGACTGCGCCTGGGCTGGGCGGTCCTGCCGCCGGGTCTGCGCGCCCCCGTCGTCGCGGCGGCGTCCCACCTGATCGGCGGCGCCGCCGGGCCCGCCCAGGACGCCGCCCTGGTGGCGCTGGACGGCGGGACACCCGCTCGCGTGGTGCGGGCGCTGACCGCCAACCTCGACCGGGCGACGGCGGAGCTGGCGGGCACGCCGGGGTTGGAGTGCGCCCGGCCGACCGACGGGATCTTCCTCTTCCCCGACCTCCGGGGCTGGCTGCGGAGCGACGCGCCCGACGAGGCGCGGCGCGATCTGGCGGGATGGCTGCGCGAGCACCACCGGGTCGCCGTCGTGGACGGGGCGGGCTTCGGCGCGCCCGGTCACGTCCGGCTCTCCTTCGCCCTGCCCGAGGCCCAACTGCTGGAAGGGGTACGGCGGTTGCGGAAGGCCGTCGAGGGGAGCCGGCGATGACGCTCCGGGTGAGTCCGGTCTATCCGGCGGCCTGGCTGGCCCGGCCCGGGATGCCGCTGCTGGCGTCGGAGCGCTGGCAGCGGGCGATGGGCGGCCGGTTCGATGGCGACCCCGTCTGGCTGTGGACGACACGGCCCGGCGGCGGCGAGGGCCACCAGGCAGAGGGACCCGAACGCCTGCTGGCCGGGCTGGCGGGCCACGTCGTCGAGAAGCCCGCGGACTATCCACTCGTCGACGCCCTGCGCGTGGTCGCCGACCCGGACTCGCCGTTCGCGGACGAAGCCGTACGGCGACGCCTCGCGCAGAGCCCCGTACAGAGCCCCGGGCAGACCCCCACACAGACCCTCGCGCTGCGCGCCGCCTGGTACCCGTACCTGCTGCTCACCTGCCCCGGATACGCGACGTTCCCGGTCGGCGACGCGGCGGCCGACCCCGGCGCGCTGCGAGACCTGCTGAGCGCCGTCATCGACTGGGCCCGCGGCCAGGGGCTGCGCGGTGTGGCCCTGCCCTACACGGAGGCCGACAGCCCGCTCGCGCACGCCGCCGCCGGGCTGGGCGCCGTGGCCCCCGTCATCAGCACCGACTCACAACTCGCAGTGCCCGGCGGCGGGTTCCCCGCCTACCTCGACGGTTTCCCCTCCAGACGGCGAAGAACGCTCAGGGCCGAGCGCCGGGCGCTGCACGCGCGAGGGCTGCGCGGCCGGCGCGCCGACCGGATCACGGACGGGCTCCTGGACCGGCTCGCCGAACTGCGCTGCCACCACCGGAGGAAGTACGGCCTGACGGCCGATCCGGCCGCCGAGCGCGCCCGGCTCGGGCGGCTGACCGAACTGCTGCCCGCGAGCGTCGACGTCATCACCGTCGGCGGTACGGCCGCCGACGGGTCGGACGCCGTCTCGTTCGGGCTCTTCGTCCGCGACCACGACACCTGGCACGCGGTCTACACCGGCAACGACTACGACAACCCCCGCAGCAGGCACGCCTACTTCGAGGCGGCGTACTACGCGCCGCTGGAGCTGGCGGGGCGGGCGGGGGTCTCCCGCATCTCGTACGGGCTGGCCGCCGAGGAGGCCAAGCGCCACCGCGGCTGTACGTCGGTCCCGATCGCGTGCCTGCTGCGCGGTCTCACCCCCGAGGCGCGGGCCGCCGCCGTTCACGTCGCCGCGGCCTGGCCGGCGCGGACCGAGACCGGTCACGGAAGGAGTTGATCCCATGCCGAGCGGTGCCCGCGGAGCCGAGCCGTCCGACATCGAGCGCGCCGACCCCAGGGAGGCGCTGCGTCGTCTGCCCGGTCCGCTCCAGCTCCCCCTCACGTATCTCACCGGCAAGGCGTACCGGGGCCAGCGCGGCCCCCGTGCCACGGCGACGTTCCATCTCCTCGCGGCGACGGTGTCCCTGCTGGCCGGAGTGGCCCTGAGCGCGGTGGCGTACACCGCCCCGGCCTGGTGGTCCGTGCCGGTCCTCCTGGCCGGGTGGGCGGTCACGCTGCACGGCATGCGGAACCTGCGCATGATGGTCTTCCACCAGTGCGCCCACCGGAACATGTGGCGGCGCAGGCGCCTGGACCGGACGCTCGGGCGGGCGCTGGCCGGGCTGCTGCTGGTGCAGGGCTTCGAGCAGTACAGCCGGGAACATGTGACGGACCATCACGCGGTCCACCACATGACCCTGCGCGACCCCACGGTGCAGGCGTTCCTGCTCACCCTGGAGATCCGGCCGGGCATGACGAGGCGTCAGATGTGGCGTGCCGTCCTGCGCAAGCTGCTGTCGCCCGCCTACCACGCGCGATTCCTGGCCGCGCGGGTGCGTGGCTACTGGTCCACGTCCGACCGCTGGGACCGGGCCGTGAGCGGGCTGTGTTACGCGGCCCTGGCCGCCGCACTGACCTGGTGGGGCGGCTGGCTCGGCTTCCTGGTGTGCTGGGCGCTGCCCCTGACGGTGCTGTTCCAGATCAGCAACACGCTGCGGCTGTGCGTCAAGCACACCTTTCCGCAGCCGGGCGCGGCGCGGACCAGGGGCAAGGAGCACTTCGCCGGCCTGACCAACGCGATCTTCCTGTGCGCGGCGCCGCCGGACCGGCGGCTGTCGGGCGTACGGAAGTGGTCGGCGTGGCTCGGCTGGTGGGCCAGTCTGCTGTTCGTCCACTTCCCCAGCCGCTATCTCGTACTCACCGGCGACACCGTGTGCCACGACTACCACCACCGCCACCCCATGAGCAGGGAGTGGGCGGACTACCTCTTCGCCCGGCAGCGCGACATCGAAGGCGGGCATCCGGGATGGCCGCCGTACGAAGCGGCGTGGGGTCTGGTGCCGGCCGTCAACCGTGTCTTCGACTCCCTGGGCACCGCCGACCCGGACGTCTACGACGCGACGCTGATCGAGCAGGCGCACGCCGGGCGCCGAGCCGCGTTCCTGGCCTTCGACGACTGACGGCCGCCGTCCGACGACTGACGACCGATGACGAATACGAGGTGCCACCATGCCGGTACTGCCCACTTCCGCTCCTTCCCCCGGCACATGGGGGACGGTGATCCTGGGTGTCGCCGCGAGCGACGCACACGCCGTGGCCAACCAGCTCATCGCCGCGTCACTCAGACTCGCCGGATTCACCGTCGTCAACCTGGGGGTGTGCACCCCCCTGGCGGACTTCGCCCGTGCTGTGGACGACCACCCCGACACACTGGCCGTCGCGATCGGCAGTACCAACGGGCACGCCTTCGACGACCTGCGGGACCTTCCCGCGCTGCGGAAGGCGGGGCGGCTGGGCCGCCCGGTGCTGGTCGGCGGGAACCTCTCCGTGGGCCGGCACAAGGAGGAGTCCGACCACACCAGGCTGCTGGGGCTGGGCGTGGACCGTATCGTCGCGGACGTCACGGAGCTGCACGAAGTCCTGCTGGAACTCGCCGCGGCCAGGGGAGCCGGCTCCGTCACCACGGCGCTCTGATGTTCCTGGGCATCGAGACCCCGCATCTGCCGGACGTCCCCGACCCGGACGCGTGCGTCGCGTACATCAGGGCGCTGGGCAAGCCGGGCGCGCCGGAGCTGATCGAGGAGGCGTACCGGACCGGGCGCCCCGTGCTCCAGCCGCGCTGCGGCGTGGGGTCCCACGAGGGGATGCTGCGACTGCTGCGCGGCCTGGAGGAGCGGGCGGCCCCGGAGGTGCTGACGCTCACCATCGACTCGCACACCCGCCTGCTGCGGTTCGACGAGGCGAGCCGCATCCTGGCGGGCGACCCCACCCGGCTCAACGGGTATCCCCTCGTCAGCCACGGCTGGCGGCGGGGCCGCGAGCTGAACGAGGCGGTACGCGCGCCGCTGGAGATCCGGCACGGCTCGCCCGACCCCCGGGAGCTGTTCGTCACGGCCGTCGCCTCGGGGATCACGTCCTTCGAGGGCGGCGGGGTCTCCTACAACCTGCCGTACGCCAAGGACGTCCCGCTCGCCCATTCCCTGACGGCGTGGCAGCAGGTGGACCGCGCCTGCGGGGCGCTGGCCGAGCGCGGAGTGGTGGTGGAACGGGAGCTGTTCGGGACCCTCACGGCGGTCCTCATGCCGCCGAGCGTCAGTATCGCCATCTCGCTCCTGGAGGCGCTGGCGGCGGTCGACGCGGGCGTCGTCTTCGTCACGGTGCCCTATCCGCAGGGCGGGAACGCCGTCCAGGACGTCGCCGCCCTGCGCGCGATCACGATCCTGGCCGAGCGGTACATCGGCGGCCGGGCGGCCGTGTACCCCGCGCTCCACCAGTTCATGGGGGCCTTCCCCCGCGACCCCGCCCAGGCCGACGCGCTCATCCTCCTCGGTGGTCTGGTCGCCGTGTGGGGCGGGGCGGCGAAGGTCGTCGTCAAGACCAACCAGGAGGCGTACGGCATCCCCGATCTCGCCGCCAACGTCCGCGGCCTGCACACCACGAGGGTCGCGGTCTCCGGCTATCTGGGCGAGGGGTTCGGGGTGGCCGACGAGGCGGTCGCCGAGGAGGCCCGCTGGATCTGCCGCGAGGTCGAGGAGCTGGTCGATCCCGTGCTGCGCGAGGCCGACCTGCTGCGGGGCATCGACGAGGCGTTCCGCACCGGCAGGCTCGACGTGCCGTTCAGCGCCAGCGTCCACGCGCACAACGTGGTGATGCCCTGCCGGGACCCCTCGGGCGCGATCCGTTTCGCGGACCCCGGGCGACTGCCCCTGAGACCCGGAACGCTCAGCCGCAACAACAGACTCGTCGGCCGCCCCGCGCACCAGGGGGCCGACGCCCTCGGACTGGTCAAGGCCATTCAGTCCGACATCGAGTACTTCTCCGCCGGACTCGGACACCCACAGTGAGAGGAACACCCATGCCGCGACACATGCTGGTGATCGGCAGGTCCCGGGAAATCCACGCCAAGGTGGCGAAGCTGGGATTCCGGATGACGGTCATCGCCGCGAAACCCAAGATCGCCACCTTGGACACCGGTATCTACGACCGGGTCATCGGCCTCCCCGACGGGGCCGCCCCGGTCGAGGAGTGGGTCGCCATGGCGCGCGCCGTCCACGCGGTGGATCCCGTGCTGGCGGTCGGCGGGCTGAGCGAGACGACCCAGTACCTCGCGGCGGCCGTCGCACAGGAGCTGGGGCTGCCGTACGCCTCCCGCCGGACCATCGAGCTGTCCCGCGACAAGTACGAGATGCGGCGGGTGCTGCGGGCGAGGGGACTGGACGGCACCGAGTCACGTGTCGTGTCCGACGCGCGGGGGATCGAGACGTTCGCGGCCGAGTACGGATACCCGATCGTGCTCAAGCCCCGTGACGGACAGGGCAAGATGGGCTTCTCCCTGCTGCGTGACGCCGGGGCCGTCGCGGGCGCGCTGGAGCGCTTCGAGACGCAGACCCCGCACAGCGAGATGCTCGTGGAGCAGTTCCTCGAAGGAGAGGAGTACAGCGTCGAGGCCTTCTCGGAGGGCGGCGAGCACCAGGTCATCTGTGTCACCAAGAAGTTCAAGGACCCGCAGACCTTCGTGGAGATCGGCCACTGCGTTCCGGCCCCCGTCGGACCGGACGCCGAGCGGGCGATGACGGACTTCGCCCTCCAGGTGCTCGACGCCATCGAGGTCGAGAACGGCCCCTCGCACACGGAGATCATGCTCGGCCCCGACGGGCCGCGCGTGGTGGAGACGCACGCCCGGCTCCCCGGAGGCGCGGTGGTGAACCTCATCGACATGCTGACCGGCGTCGACCTCGACGAGCTGTGGATCCGGCAACTGGCGGGAGACAGCGTGCGGATGGAGGTTCCGGGCAAGCCGCGGGGCCATGCCGCCTCCGCGTTCGCGGTGCCCAAGGGACCCGGCACGCTCCGGCGTATCCACGGTGCGGCCGAGGCCGCCGGGCTGCCGGGGGTGGCCCTGGTGAAGCTGATCTTCGAGCCCGGAACGGAGATCTCGGACGTCTACGACTCCGACTCCCGGGGCGCCGGGGTCCTCGCCCGGGGGGACACCGCCGAGGCGGCGGTGTCCCGCAGCCGGGCAGCGGTCGACCTGCTGACGTTCGAGATCTCCTGAGGCGGCCGTGGCGGGCGGGCGGGCGGCCCACGGGGCCGCCCCCTGCACGGATTCCGGCGGCGCCCTTCGGTGGGGCGCGGTCAGCTCCGCGCGGTCAGCTCCGCGCTTCGTTGGGGTGCGGCTCGTGCGGGTCGTTGGGGTGCGGCTCGTGCGGGTCGATGGAGTACCGGAAGACCTGCGTCTCGCGGCGCGCGAACCCCACCTTCTCGTAGAGCCGATGGGCGCTGACCCGGCTGGGCCGGGAGGTGAGGTCCACCTGGTGCGCCCCGCGCCGGGCCGCCTCGTCCAGCGCCTCCCGCACCAGGGCGGGGGCGATGCCCCGCCCCCGGAAGGCGTCGTCCACCACCACGTCCTCCAGCCGCGCGACGATCCCCGTGGGCAGCACCGTGACGACGAGCGTCAGCATGCCGACGACGGGCCGCCCGTCGAGCCGGGCCGCGAACACCGTGTTCGAGTCGCTGCCGATCAGCCGTTCCAGATACGCGGCCGAGCGGGGCGCCGCGTCCTTGCCGAGCTGCGAGACAAGGCGGTTGATGTCGTCGACCACGCCGTCGTCCACGTGTTCCAGCGCGGTGATGGACAGTTGGCTCACCATTGCTCCTTGTGGGTGACCTGATGCCGGATGGTGCGGGACATCGAATCTATGCGGAAATCCAGCTGGCAGGATGACCGGATGGGCATCGGCACGGTGGTACAGCGGCTGGATCTGGGTTACTTCGTCCGTCCCGCGTCGGAGGCCGGCGGCCCCGAACCGAGAGTGGAGCCCGTCCTCGCGTATCTGGTGCGGCACGACGCCGGGCTGATCCTCTTCGACACCGGCATCGGGGCCGCCGATCCCGGGACCGAGGCCCACTACCGGCCCCGGCGCAGAGGTCTGGAGAGTGCCCTCGGGTCCGTAGGGGCCGCACTCGCCGACATCTCCCTCGTGGTCAACTGCCACCTGCACTTCGACCACTGCGGAGGCAACCCCCTGTTGGGCGGTACTCCGATCCTGGTGCAGAAGGCGGAGCTGGCCACGGCCCGCCGGGGCGGCTACACGATCGACGCGCTCGTCGACTTCCCCGGCGCGACCTACGAGGAGATCACGGGCGAGGCCGAGATCCGGCCGGGAGTGTGGATCATTCCGACCCCCGGCCACACCGACGGGCACCAGTCGCTGGTGGTCCGGCAGAGCGACGGCACGGTGGTCCTGGCCGGCCAGGCACACGACTTCGCGTCCCACTACGGATCGGAGCAACTGGCCCGCCGTGCCGCGCTGGAGGGCGTGGAGCAGCCGCTTCCCGCGTACCGGCCGTGGCTGGACAGGCTCGCCGACTTCGATCCGCGGCGCGTGCTCTTCGCGCACGACTGCTCGGTCTGGGAGCCGTCGCGTGACGTGCTGTACGGCTGAAACGCGCGAGCGGGAGGCACGAGGATGAGGGCCCTGCCGGAGCCCGTGTGGCCCGTGCTCGTACTGGCGCTGATCCAGTTCGGCGACGGGATTCTCTGTGTCGGGCCGGTCCGGTTCGTGCGGGAGTGCTTCGAGGGGGTGGGCTATCCGCGGCAGTGGTGGTGGGTCACGCCCCCCGTCAAGTTCGCCGCCGCCGTTGGGCT
The DNA here is from genome assembly GCF_045040315.1 of Streptomyces sp. NBC_01508. Taxonomy (NCBI): domain Bacteria; kingdom Bacillati; phylum Actinomycetota; class Actinomycetes; order Kitasatosporales; family Streptomycetaceae; genus Streptomyces; species Streptomyces sp. NBC_01508. Next base: position 5,030,313 of record NZ_CP109419.1, read on the forward strand.
GGTCGCCGGGGTCTGGGTGCCCGTGCTGGGCGGGGTCACCGTGTGGGCGCTCGTTCTGTACTTCCTCGTGGCGGTCTTCATACACGTCCGGGCGCGGGACTTCGGCCGCAATCTGTTTCTCAACGCGGCGGGCATGCTCGTCGTCTGTGTGCTGGTCGCCCTGTACAGCTTCGTCCTTTAGGACGTGTCCGGCGGCTGTCCGGCGACTGTCCGGAGGGGGGCCACTGCGGAAACGGGGCGGGCCGGTGGAAACGGGACCACGCAGTACGGCTGTTGACACTCCGTTTGACAGCAGAGATCATCAAAAACCTTACACCAGAAGGCACTTGACCTTTACGGCGCCACACCCGAGCTTCGCGCGAACCCGGCGCGGGGCTCCCGCTCGGTGGTGTCCCGCGGAGGTTTCGGCGGAGGCAGAGATCAACGGGGCACGGGGAAGCGGTACGCGCGTGGCGGCGGCCGCCGCCATCGGGCGGGCGGTCGCTTCCGGCTGAGCGCTTCACGGTCCCGGAGAGACGATCCGAAAGGACACGACAGGTCTTGACGCACTCGGCGACCGAAAGCACTCACCGTTCCGGCCCCCACCCGGACGGCCCCAGCCCCGAAGTTCCCCACCCGGACGGCCCCAGCCCCGAAGTTCCCCACCCGGACGGCCCCCACCTGGACGGCTCCCACCCGGACGGCTCCCGCCCCGCAGTTCCCCACCCCGACGCACCTCACCCCGACGCCCCCGACGCCTCCCACGCACTGCGCGTGCGGATCCTCGGGCCGATGGAGATCAGCGGGCGGGGGGCGGACCGCACCCCGTCCGCCCCGATGGCCCGGCGGCTGCTCGCCGCGCTGCTGCTTCACGCCAACGAGCAGGTGCGGACCTCCACCCTCATCGACGAACTCTGGGACGGCGAACCGCCCCGGCTGGCCCGCAAGACCATCCAGACGTACGTGTACCAGCTCCGCAGGACCCCGCACTCGGCGGGCGCGGACGGCCCCGGTGCGCGGGTGGAGACCTGCTCCAACGGGTACCGGATCCGGCTGGCGCCCGACGAGTTGGACCTGTGGCAGTTCGAGCGGCATCTCGCGCGGGCGCGCGCCGATCTGGGCGACGGTGACCCCGAGAGCGCCGCCCGCACGCTGCGCGCCGGGCTCGCCCTGTGGCGCGGTGACGCGTTCGCCGACATCGAGACCGGCCCGGCACTGGCCGCCCGTGTCGCGCAGTTGGCGGATGCCCGGCTGGGCGCCCTGGAACTGCGGGTCGAGGCCGATCTGCGGCTCGGCCGGCACCACCGGCTGGTGGGTGAGCTGCGGCAACTGACCGCCGACCACCCGCTGAACGAGAAGTTCGCCGCCCAGCTCATGCTCGCCGCCTACCGGTCGGGCCAGCGCGGCACCGCGCTGGAGACCTTCGGGCAGGTGCGGCGCGATCTGGTCGAGGAGCTGGGGATCGAGCCCTCGCACCGGCTCCAGCGGCTCCAGCAAGACGTACTCAACGAGGCGCCGTCGCTGGACCTTGCGCAGGACCGGCCGGCCGCCGTACGGGCCGCCGCCGCCGCGCCCGCCGCCGCGACGGGTTGGACCCGGGGCGAGGTGATCGCCCAACTCCCCTCTGACACACCAGACTTCGTGGGGCGGCGGGCGGAGCTGGCCCGTATCGTCACCCACGCCAAATCCGGCAGCGGCTCCTCGCTGACGGCGCCTCAGGTCGTCACCGTCCTCGGCGGGGCGGGCTCGGGCAAGAGCGCCGTCACCGTCCGCGCCGCGCATCTGCTGCGTGAACACTTCGCGGACGGGCAGTTCCACGTACGGCTCCACGACGAGAACGACCGGCCGACCGACCCCGCCGCCGCGCTGCGCTCCCTGCTGCGGGACATCGGCATGCCGATGTACGAACTGCCCGACTCAGTCGATGAGTTGGCTCGGATATTCCGCAGCTGGAGCGCCGACAGGAGCCTGCTGCTGGTCCTGGACGACGCCCACTGCCCCGAACAGGTCGTGCCGCTGCTCCCCGGCGGTTCGCGCGGCGCCGTCCTGGTCACCTCGCGGGTACGGCTGCCGGGCCTGCCCGGTGCGGCCAACGTCGAGCTGGGGCCGATGGAGACGGACGACGCCGTCGAACTGCTCGCCTCGCTCGCCGGGGCCGACCGGATCGGCGCGGACGTCGCCGCCGCCCGGCAGCTCGTACGCCTGACCGGAAACCGCGCGCTCGGCGTGCGGGCGGTGGGGGAGAAGCTGGCCGCGCGCACGATGTGGTCCATCACCGAGCTGGCCGCCCGGCTCGCCCCCGAGCACCACCGGCTGGCCGGGCTGGGCAGCGGCTCCCTCGATGTGCGGGGGCGGATGGCGGGCGCGTGCGCCCGGCTCACCGAGCCGGACGGCCAGGCGCTGGCCTGTCTGGCCCGCGCCGGGGAGGTGCCGTTCGACATCCCCCGCGCGGCGCGGACCCTGGCGGTGGACACCTGGGCCGCCGAACTCCTGGTGGGGCGGCTCCTGGATCACCACGTGGTGGAGATCGCCGCATCGGCGCCGGGTGCGGCGACGGAGTACCGCGTCCCCGAGCTGATCAGGCTCGTCGCCCGGACGCGCACCCAGGGGCCGGACATGGCGGTCGCGGAGCTGCGGCTGATGTCGGGGACGCCGTTACGGGCCGGGCAGTCGCCCGTACCGTGTTTCACGTCCGTGCTGAGCTCTGCCGGTTGAACCTGTTCCGGGTCGCGCGGCCCATGAGCCGCGCGACCCGGCGAATCTCCCTCAGTGCACGCTCTCCCGCGTCGCCGTCTCGTCCGTGCTCGCCGCGGGCGCGTCCGGCGCCTCGCGCAGTCCGAAGCGGCGGTGGAAGCGGGCCAGCGGCGCCGGTGCCCACCAGTTGGCGCGCCCGGCCAGCCGCATGAACGCGGGCACCAGCGCGCCGCGTACCAGCGTCGCGTCCATCAGGACCGCGACGGCCAGCCCCAGGCCGATGGCCTTGAGGTACGAGATCCCCGACAGGACGAAGCCCAGCCACACGATGGCGATCAGCCCGGCGGCGGCGGTCACCATCGCGCCGGTGCGCTCCAGCCCCCGCGCCACGGCCAGTTGGTTGTCGCCCGAGCGGTCCCACTCCTCCTTGATCCGGGAGAGCAGAAAGACTTCGTAGTCCATCGACATCCCGAACGCGATGCAGAACAGCAGGACCGGCACGGTCCAGGTGATCGTGTCGGTGACCGTGAAGTCGCCCACGAACCCGGCCAGATGACCGTCCTGGAAGCCCCACACCAGCACACCGAACGTGGCGCTCAGACTGAGGCAGTTGAGGACCAGCGCCTTCAACGGCAGCAGCAGGGACCCGGTGAACAGGAACAGCAGGACGAACGTCGTGACGCCGATGATCGCGAGAGCCGTCGGCAGCTGGTCGTACATGGAGTCCAGCGAGTCCACCAACTCCGCCGCCGGGCCGCCGACTTGCACGTCGTACGGTGCCTCGGTCGCCCGGATGTCCTTGACCAGCTCCTCGCCCTCCTCGCTCAGCGACTCGCTCTTGGGGATCACCGAGAGATACGTGCTGGTGTCGGCGCTGAACCGGTCGGAGCCCGGTCCGGGCGGCGCGAGAAGCTCACCGGCCGCGAAGGAACCGGCCTCGCTGTCGACCCGCGCCACATTGCCGAGCGTGGACAGCTTCGCCACGTACGCCTCGACCGAACGCTCCCCGGTGGGCGGGGTGTTGTTCAGCACCACGTTCAGCGCCTGCGACTCCTGCGCGCTGAAGTCCGCCCGCACGATGTCGCTGATCTGCCGCGACTGGGTGTCGGCCGGCAGGACGCGGTCGTCGGCGAGGCTCATGTGCAGGTTCAGGAACGGGGAGCCGAGGAAGAGCAACAGTCCGATCACCGCGACCGCGACCGGCACCGGGAAGCGCATCACGTTCGTCGCCAGGCGGTACCAGAAACGCTCCGCCTCCGGCTTCGGCGGCTTCTCCTCCTTGCCCCGGCCCATGATGCGGCCCTTGTCGATGCGCGGGCCCAGCGCCTTCAGCAGCGCGGGCAGGAAGATGATGGAGACGAGCGCCGCCAGCAGGGCGGTCGGGATGCCCGCGTACGCGAAGGACCGCAGGAAGTAGAACGGGAAGACCAGCAGGCCCGCGAGCGCGAGCGCCACCGTCACCGCCGAGAACAGCACGGTGCGGCCGGCGGTGCGCAGCGCGGTCGTGATCGCCGTGTCCGTGTCGGCGCCGCCGTGCAACTCCTCCCGGTAGCGTTTGAGGAGGATGAGGCTGTAGTCGATCGCCAGACCGAGCCCGAGTCCCGTCGCGACGTTGGTGGCCAGCACCGACACATCGGTGAACAGCGTGAGGATACGGAGCGTCAGCAGCACGGAGACGATGGTCAGTCCGGCGACCAGCAGCGGCACCAGCGCCGCCACCACACCCCGGAAGACGAACAGCATCACGACCAGCAGGACCGGGAAGGTGACCATCTCGATCAGCAGGAGGTCGTCCTGCGTGGTGTCCGTGATCTCCTTGTTGGCGACCGCGACACCGCCCACCCGCGTCTTCAGGCCCTCGACCGTGGTGTCGTACTCCGGCTGGATCCGCTCCAGCGTCTTCTGCACCTCGTCCTCGTCGCCGGTGATCCGTACGAGGATCAGGGCGCTGTTCCCGCCCTCGCCGCGCAGGGCCGGGGCCTTGCCCAACGTCCAGTAGGACAGGGCCTGCTCGACCCCGGACTCGGCGCCGATGCGCTCGGTGAGCCGCTCACCGGCCGCGCCGACCGCCGGATCGTCGACACCGCGCTTGTCCGAGACCAGCAGGGTCAGATTGGGCGCGCCCGAACCGAACCGTCCGTCCAGCACCTCGGCCGTCCGCGCCGATTCGGTGGAACTGTCGGTGAATCCACCGGCGGAGAGAGTCGATATCACGCCACCGCCCAGCGCTCCCGCGAGCACCAGGAGCACACCGGAGAGATAGAGGACCAGCCTGCTGCGGTGTGTGGTGAATCTGGCCAGTGAGGCGAACATTCAGCAACCTTTCGAGGGGGAACGCCGTTTCTGGGGGCGGCGTGTCGATCCCGTTCACACGATCAAGGTAGGGAGCGCACGAGCCCACTGGCAATGACAACCCGCTACCCAACCAACACAGTTGGACGTCCACGCCGGGCACGGGCGCCCCACGGCGCGGTGGTTGGGTGCCGGTCGGGCAGCATGCTCCCCGACTACCGTCCACCAGTGCGTGAATACGCACAATGACAGGTGTATGCGGGTCATTTCCTGGATGACTGCTATATCTAACGGCCGCTTCCCCCTTCTAAATTGCGGCGAGAACAGGCGACAACAGTCGAGGGCAATCCGAGACATTCCCTGGAGGGGAAAGCGAATGAGCCAGCGTGAGAGGACCGCTGTCATCGGCGGAGGGATGGCCGGCTGCGCCGCCGCCAAGGAGCTGATCAAGGCGGGCCGCGAGGTGGTCATCTTCGAGGCCGCCGCCGGACTCGGCGGCCGGGCCCGTTCGTGGCACCGCTCGGAGATCGAGCCCTCCGTCGGCATCAACCTCTGGTTCACCAGCTTTTACAAGCTGATGTTCGAGCGAATTCGCGAGTACGGGCTTGAGGACCAGCTCGTGGAGATGTCCAACAACGTCATCGTCGTGGACAAGGGCGAGCCCGCCGAACTGCTCTCCGACTCGCTGCGCAGCCTGCTCACGTACAAGCACGTCGGTCTGCGGGACCGGATCGGCTTCCTCACGGGCACGCTGAAGGAGACGCGTCTGCGCAAGCAGCTCGACATCTTCGACCCGGTCAAGCTCGCGCCGTTCGACGACGGCACGACCGCGGCCGAGTACGCCCGCAAGAGCCTGTCGCAGCGCGGCTTCGACAACCTGCTGCGCCCGGAGATCGAGTCGTTCTGGCTCTGGCGCTGCGAGGACGTCTCCGCCGCGCACGTACGGGCGATGCAGGCGCAGGTGGCCGGCGCGAAGTTCTTCGTGTTCCGCAACGGCATGGAGGTCATCGCCGAGCGCAACGCCGAAGGCGCCGACATCCGGCTCGAACACGAGGTCACCGACCTCCAGGTGACCGACGGCCGGGTGCACATCACCGCCCGGTCGGCGGACGGCGAGAGCCACGCCGAGGTCTTCGACGACGTCGTGGTCGCCACGACGGCACCGGTCGCCGCCAAGCTGACGGCCGCGCTGCCGAACGACATCGTGGGCCGCGACACCCGCGAGTTCCTGGAGACCCAGGTGTACGAGCCCGCGCTGTCGGTCTCGTACCTGGTCGACTTCAGCAGCATGCCGTCCGAGGCGCACATCGTGGCCGCCGGCGCGGACGATCCGCCGGTGAAGACCATCATCACCTTCCCGCGCAAGGTCAAGGACGCGCAGGGGCGTTCGATCGACAAGCACCTCGCGTTCGTCTACCCGGGCCGCGCCGAGACGCGCCGGCTGCTCGCGCTGTCGCCTGAGGAGCAGTACGCCGAGACGACCCGGCTGGTCACCAAGTTGTGGCCGGACTTCCCCACCGACGCGGAGCCGTTCGAGATCGCCGTACGCCCGCACGCGATGCCGCTGCCCGCGCCCGGCCGCTACCGGATGTCCGCGCGGGTCATCGGACTCCAGCACGCGCCGGTGGTCTTCGCGGGCGACTACTTCACCGCGCCCATCTCGGAGGCGGCGATGCTCTCCGGCATCCGGGCCGCGGAGAAGCTGACGACGGCCGGGAAGCTGACGACGGCCGGCTGAGCGGGGCGGCGGAGAGCGGGGAGCAGGGGAGCAGACATGGATGCGTTCACTCCCACCTCGGGTGGTACGGGGGTCGGTGGCCGGGGTCCTGGTGGTACGGCGGGGGCGCCCCGTGCGTCTCGTACATCTCATACGTCTCGTACATCCGGTGCGTCCCGTACGGACACCGGTGGCGTGCGCACGGGTGCCGCCGGCGGTCGCGGCGCCGGTTCCGACGCCGCCACCGGAGCGGTGGCCGGCGCCGAGGCGGGTGTGCGGCCGACGCCCGGCGGTGGCGGCCGGTCGACGGGAGCCTCCGGGGCGGCCCGAGGCCGCTTCGTGGCGTACGCGCGGCTCGCCAAGTTCGAGTTCGTCCTCGACTACTACCTCAGCATGCTCGTGCTGTGGACCGCGCTCGCGAGCGGCGTGCGGTTCGCGCCCGACACGTTGACGACCTTGCTGCTCTTCCTCCTCGGCGAGATCGGCGTCGTCTCCGCCGTGATGGCCCTCGACGACGTCAACGGCATCCGGGACGGCAGCGACCGCGCCAACTACCTCGGCACCGGCGGCACTCCGCTGCGCCCGCTGGAGCGCAAGCCGCTGCTCACCGGCGCGCTGACGGTCACCCAGGCCACCCGGTTCGGGTATCTGAGCCTGCTCTGGGGCACGGTCTTCTGGACGGCGTCCGCGGTCACCGCCCCCGAGCGGCCGATGTGGGCGCTGATCGTCACCGGTCTGGTCCTGTTCGCCGGCTTCCAGTACTCCTGGGGGCTCAAGCTCAGCTACCGGGGCCTCGGTGAAGTCCTCATCATGGGCTGCCCGTTGGTCATCGTCGTCGCACCCTACGGCTTTGTGACCGGTCACCTGCCCGCCCTCGTGCTCGTGCAGGCGGTGCTGTTCGGGCTCTGGCAGATCCTGGTGTCCTGCTACTCCAACACCAAGGACATCAGCGGGGACGCGGCCGTCGGACGCAGCACCGTCGCGGTGCACGCCACGGCGCGCGGCAACCTGATCTTCATCGGCGCGCTGTCCGCCGCCGACCTGCTGCTGACCCTCGGGGCGTCGGCCGTGGGCTGGGCGCCGTGGTGGTTCGCCGCCGCCCTGCTGCCCGAAATGGCGCTGCGGCTGCGCCAGTTCACCTCCTTCAGCCGTAACGGAGACGCACTGCTGGCACGCAGGCGAGGAGTGGTGGCGTTCCGGACCGGCGTCGCCGGCATCGTCCTGGCCAACCTCATCCACTTCGCGAGCTGAGGGGCGACGGCCGAGGCCCCGTCACCAGGCGGAGCCGGCGGCCCGAACTCCGGACAGGACACACGGACATGGGAACCAAGAACAAACCGACCGGACTCGGCCTGCTCTTCGACGAACACGCGCAGGCCGGCCGAAGCACCCGCTTCCAGCTGAGCCGGCCCTTCGACATCGCCCCCGGCGCGGGCACCGAGTTCAGCGTGGCCGGTCTCGCCGAGCTGGTGCGGGAGGCCGCCGGACTGCTGTACGAGGCGGGGGCCCGGCCCGGCGACCGGGTCGCGATCGCCAAGGACAACCACTGGGACTATCTGCTGCTCGCCTGCGCGACCGCGCGCTTCGGCGGCCTCCCGGTGCTGATCGCGGGCAGCCTGCCGGCGCAGACGCTCGGCACCGTACTGAAGCGCGCCGAGGCGCAGTTGCTCGTCACGACCGCGGACATCCTGCGCTCGGCGGACGAGCAGGGCGTGGACCTGAAGTCCTTCGTACCGCGCACGGTGACCGTCGGCACCGCGCTGCCGGGCGCCGTGTCGCTGGACGACCTGCGCGGAGCGCGTACGCCGAAGGTGTTCCGAACGGCCAGTTACGAGCCGATGGTCGCCACCCACACCTCCGGCACCACCGGGGTGCCGAAGCTCGTCGTGCACTCCGTCGACACCGTGCTCGGACACCTCGGCCGTACGGAGTCGCTGCGCTTCCCGATCGTGGCGATGAAGCGGGCCGACACGGTGGCCACCGCCACCCCCTTCAACCACATGCGGATGATCACCTGGAGCACCGGCACCCTGAAGCTGGAGCCGAAGAACGCGCTGCTGCTCGCCGACGCCCAACCGGCCACCGCAGAGCGGATGTTCGAGCGGAACCGGCCGACGTATCTGGAGGCGCTGCCCGCCACGTACATCGGCTGGCAGGAACTGGCCGAGAGGCGCCCGGAGTTGTACGCGGACGTACGGCTCTACGTGAGCACGTTCGACGCGATCCACCCGCCCACGGTCCGCCGATTCCTGCACACCAGCAAGCGGCGCTTCCCGGCCTGGCTCCAGGGCTGGGGCCAGTCGGAGACCGGCCCCATGACCTTCCGGCTGCTGACCCGCCGGGCGCTGGCGGCCAAGGGCGACCGGCACCCCACGACACGCGACGTCGGCCGCCCCATCCCCGGCTTCACCGGGATGAAGGTGGTGGACCCGGCGACGATGAAGCCGGTCCCCAACGGCCAACCCGGTGTGCTCCTCACCCGTACCGACGGCCGCTGCATCGGCTACCTCGGCGAGCGGCGGCGCTGGCACGACAAAGCACGCGGCAAGTGGTGGAACACCGGCGACTACGGGCTGCGCACCGCCGCGGGCGCCTTCCAACTGCTCGACCGCGAGGTGGACGTGATCCCCGGCATGAGCTGCATCGAGCTGGAGGACGTCCTGGCCGACCGGCTGCCCCAACTGCTGGAGGCCGCGGTGATCGGCATCCCTGGCCAACTGCCGCTGCCCGTCGTGTGCACCCGGGACGGCTCGCTGGACGAGGCGCAGTGGCGCCGCGCGACGGCGGACCTGCCGGCGCTCGGGGCGCCGCGGGTGCTGCCGCTGGAGGAGATCCCGCGTACGAGCACGGGCAAGGTACGCCGCGTAGAGCTGCGCGAGCGGCTGCTGGGCGAGGAGACATACGGAACGGGCCGCTGGACGTAGCCGTTCGACGCCCCCCCGGACGGCCAAGTCGAGCCCGCCGGGCGGGCACCTCGCGCCCGTCCGGCGGGTACCTCAAGCCCGTCCGGCGTTTGAGGACACGGCCGGTCGCGCGGCTCGCACACACAGCGCGCCGCCCGGCGGCTCGCTCGAACGCGGCCTGCCCGGCGGGCACCTCAAGCCCGTCCGGCGTTTGAGGACACCACACACAGCCCGTCCGGCGATTGAGGACGAACCGCCCACCGCGCGGACCCGGCAAGCGCGTCCGTCGAGAGGAGCACCAGCCATGGCAGAGCCAGAGACATCCGCGGACACGCACGTCGACGTCGCCGTCATCGGCGCCGGCATCGCCGGCCTCACCGCCGCCTACCGGCTGAAGGAGGCCGGCCGCGCGCCGGTGGTCTTCGAGGCCGACAGCGACGTCGGCGGCCGGATGCGCGCCCGGCACGAGGACGGCTGGATCGTGGAGCAGGGCACCGAGACCCTGGCCTCGCACGGCTACCCGGCCACCTGGCGGCTGATCAAGGACGTCGGCCTCGACCGGGACGGCGGGGTGCTCAAGGTCGGCAGCCTGGCCGGTGTCTGGCGCAACGGCAAGGCGCACGCGGGCAGCGGGCACTGGGTGGGCACCCTCACCGGTGCCGGGCTGTCGCTCGGCGGCCGGCTGGCCATGACCGGGATGGTGGGCGCACTGGTGCCGTCGCTGGGCAAGGTCAGCACGCGGCGGCCGGGGGAGAGCCCGCTGGGGCTGCGTACGGTCGCGGAGTTCGTCGACGGCAGACACCCGGACCTGCACGACTACCTGCTCCAGCCGGCGGCGAGCACCGGCTGGGCCTGGGACACCCGGCGGTCGTGCGTCGCGCCGCTGGTCGCCACGATGGTCGCCACGCGCGGACTGCACGGCTGGCGCACCTACCGGGACGGGATGGACTCGCTGGCGCGGAAGGTGGCCGACCGGCTGACCGTGCACACCGGCAGAGCCGTCCAGGAGGTCACCGAGAGCCCCGAGGGGGGCGTACGGCTGGTCTTCGCCGACGGCCGTGTGGTGACCGCCCGTGAGGCCGTACTCGCGGTCCCGGCGCCGGTCGCCAGGCAGCTGTACCCGTCTGCGCCCGCCGGCGAACTGCCTTTCCTGGAAGCCACGTCGTACTCCCGGATGATCCGTGTGACCTGCCGGGTGGACCGCCCCCTGGCGGTCCGTCAGTCGCGCGGCACGAAGAAGGTCTACGCGCTGCTCATCCCGGAGAGGGAGGACGGCTATCTGGCCGGCCTGACCTTCGAGCACTTCAAGGCCGCCAACCGGGCGCCGCGCGGGCAGGGCCTGGTCAGCATGCTGACCGCCGCACGCGCGACCGACGAGCTGATGGACCGGCCCGACGACGAGGTGGTCGAGGAGTTGCTGAAGCGCGCGACGAGGTACGTGCCCGAGCTGCGTTCGGCGCTGCTCGCGTCGCACGTGCACCGCTTCCCGTACGCGGCCCCCGAGGCCACCCCTGACGCGCTGCGGCTCCAGGGCGCCTTCCTGGACCGGCCGGCGCGGGCGGTGGAGTTCGCCGGGGACTGGGTCTTCCAGCGGCCCACGAGCGAAGCGGCCGTCCAGGCGGGGGAGTTGGCCTCGGAGCGGATCCTGGCCAGGCGGGGGACGCCCGCCGCGGCGGATCGCCCGGTGCCGACCGTCCGTTCCTGACCCGCGAGGGAACCACCGCCCTGAACGGAGCCGGCCGGGCGCGACGGCTCGGGCACAGGCTCAACGGCTCCGGCACAATCAGGAACTGTGCCTGCTCCTCCCGATCCCTCCCTCCTGTACCCCGACGTCGCGGCCGGCGGCAGCCTCGCCACGGCGCTCCGCGCCGCGGCGGAGGGCTGTCTCGGCGCCGTCCCCGTCACATCCCCGGACTCCGCCCCGCTTCTCCACGCGACCGTCGCCAGTACGCTGCCGCACCGCGAGCCGCTGAGCATCAGCGCGTGGTGGCACGAACGGCGGTGGTCGATCAGCGGCACTGAGCCGTTCCAGGGCCTGTCCCTCATCGACGGCGTGACGGACGACCTGGCGGAGGTCGCCAGAGCCGCTCAGGCATGGCACGACGGGGCGGTGCTGGACGACATCCGCCGGGCGGCCCCCTTCGTACACCTGACCGGCCGGTTCGAGGTGCCCGACCACGATCCCGCCCGCCTGACGGAATCCGAGTGGCGGAGCATGCGTCAGGAGGCGGGCGAGCTGGAGTACGCCTGGCAACAGACGTACCAGGCCCTGATCGAGGCGGCGCACGCCGAGCCGGCGCTGCGCGCCCTCTATCCGTTCACGAGCCACTGGGTACTGCGCTTCTCGACCAGCAGCCGCCCGCGGCTGACCGTTGTGGGACCGTCCCTGTCCGCGGGCGCCGACGGCTCGTACGGGGTGGGCGGGGGCGCCGCCGACGCGGACTTCGGCCGGTTCCCCACGGCGCGTGAGGCCGTGGCACAGGCCGTTCGCCGACTGCCGTCCGGTCTCGGACCGACCACGCTCGGCGGACCGGCAGTGACCGGTCTTTGACCAAGCCTTGACCGATCGTTGGACGGAGCCTGTGAGGTTCCGGGGAGCGAAACGAAGAGTCGGTCGTGCGGACAAGATGAGCCACGGGGGCTGGAATGCGTACGCAGAGCCATGAGGGAACGAAGCGAACGATACGGATCGTCGAGACGGTGCGGGCGGGCGGAGACGCCGCGCGATCCACCGCGGATTCCACGGCGCGGCCCGTAGCCCAGCCGGTCACCGAGCCGGTCACCCAGTCCGCCACCCAGTCCAGCACGCAGCCCGTCACCCAGTCCGTCACCCGGTCCAGCACGCATCAGCGGGCGCGCTACGCGCTCACCTCCCGGGTCGGCAGGGACGCGGAACTGGCCGACCTCAAGACCCGCGCCACCGCGCCGAACGGTCAGATCCTCACGGTCACCGGCCCGGTGGGTGTGGGCAAGAGCCGCCTGGCGAACGCGCTCTTCGAGGAGATCTCCGGTGAATTCGCGCACGGGGGACGCTACTTGGAGCTGGACGCGCTCCGGCCGCAGGCCACCGACTCCGCCGCCGGGCTCGCCCGCGCGGTGGTGGACGCACTGGACCAGAGGCCAAGTTCCGCCTCTGCCGCCATGGGTGACGCGGACGCCGCCCGCGCCCCGCTAGATCTGCTGCGCGACCGTCTCGCCGGACGGGACTTCCTCCTCGTACTCGACTGCGGAAACCGCCCTCCGCACGGCATCGCCGAACTGTGGGAGGCGGTCGCCTCCGCCGCCCGCCGGCTGTGTCTGCTGACCGTCAGCACCCAGGTGCTCGGCATGTACGGCGAGCACCGCGTCCCGCTCCTCCCGCTCGCGGTGCCCACCCCCGGCGACACGGCCGACCTCGGCAGGCTGGGCCAGGTCGACTCCGTACGGCTGCTGGTGGACCGCACCAAGGCCGTACGGCCCGGATTCCGGCTCACGCAGGAGAACCGCGAGACGGTCGCCAAGCTCTGCCAGATGCTCGACGGGTTGCCGCTCTCCATCGAACTGGCCGCGTCACGGCTGAAGGTCAGTTCGCCGCGGGCCCTGCTGGACGAGCTGAGCCGGTCGCCCGGCACGCTGACGGACGCGGACCCGGGCACGGCCACGGGCGCCGCCTCGGAGCCGGGCGCCACGGCGCCGCCGGCCTGTCCCGACACGCTGGGCCTCGCGCCGCAGGCCGTCGAACTCCTCATGCGGCTAGGCGTGTTCACCGAGACCTTCGGTGTCGCCGAGGCCGCCGGGGTCTTCGAACTCCCGCTGGACATCACCCGGCAGGCGCTGGCGGAGATGGTCGACCACAGCGCGCTGCTGACCGAGGAGCAGCGGGACGGCAGCATCCGGTTCTGGATGCTGCGCGGCTCCCGGGCGCGGGCGCTGGAACACCTCGGGCGGCAGGACGCGCTGGGGCCGGTCCGGGCCGACCACGCCGTCTACTTCCTGCGCCAAATGCACTCCATCCGACGGCAGTTGGAGGGGCCGGGGCAGACGACGGCGCTGGAACAGTTCGGCCACTGGCACCAGGACGTGCTCGCCGCGCTGGAGTTCCTGGCCGAGGTGGGCAACGGCGAGGCGGTGGCGACACTGGCCGCCGCCGCCCAGCCGTACTGGCTGCTCCGCGGCGAGGTGCGGAGCGCCGCGCACTGGCTGTCCGCCGCGCTGGGGCTCGGCATCGACCGGCACCGGGTACGCCTCGCCGCGCTGGAAGCACTCGGCGAGGCGCTGCTCCTGACGGACGACCCGGCGGCGGCCAGGCCCTGGCTGGACGAGGCGCTGGCGGCGTACACCGAACGGGGTGACGGCCCGGGAACCGCGACCGTACGCCAACACCAGGCCAGACTCGCCCAGATCGAGCGGAACCTCCCCGCCGCCGAAACCCTCCTGACACTGATCCTGACGGATCTCGACCCTCGGGGCGGTGGTCAGTGGTGCCGGGGGGCAGTACTGGCCCGGCTCGCCGAGGTCCGCCGGGACCGGGGAGACACGGTGTCGGCGGCACGGCACGCCACGGAGGCCGTACGGCTCTTCGAGCGCGCGGAGGACACCCGTTCGGCGGCCCGCGCCAAGCTGACCCTGGCCGGCCTGACGGGCAGTCAGGGAGACTTCGACCGGGCCGAGCAACTGGCATGCCGGGCGCTGCTGTTGCTCCATGACCGGGGCGATCTCCCGGAAGTGGCACGCGGCTTGGCGGTGCTGGCCGAACTGCTCACCCACAAGTACGGTCGTACGGCGGCGGTCTGGGAGCGCGCGGCCCGGCTGCTCGGCGCGGCCGACGCCCTCCGCCGCCGCGTCGGCGACACCCTGGCCGGCCAGCCGGAGGCCGTCAGCCGCAGCCTGCTCGGCCAGGTCAGCGAACGGATGGGGCGCAGCGCCTTCGACACGGCCTGGCAACAGGGCGGCCGATGCACCCCGGACGAGGCGGTCACCCTCGCCCTCACCCTGATCGAACCTCCCGACCACCAGCCCCGCCCCACGGACCTCGTCGGCTCCCTGACCAGGCGCGAACACGAGGTGGCGATGCTGGTCACGGAGGGCCTGACCAACCGCGAGGTGGCGCGCAGACTGGGCATCGCGGAGTGGACGGCGGTGAACCACATGCGCAAGGTGATGCAGAAGCTCGGCTGCACGTCCCGCGTCCAGGTGGCGGGCCGCATGCTCCGCCCCCTGGACCAGCGCGCCGTCGCCCCGGCGGCGGCGAGCCGGGGCTAGGGCGTGTATCGAAAGTGGATCTTGAGATGGCACGATCTTGCTTTGTGGCACATGGAGATCTGACGGATGCGCAGTGGGCCCGCCTGGAGCCGCTGTTGCCCCAAGGCAAGAAGCCGGGGCGCCCGCCGGTCTGGACCAGGCGGCAGCTGATCGACGGCATACGGTTCCGTACCCGCACCGGCGTCCCGTGGCGGGACGTACCGGAGCGGTACGGGCCCTGGGCCAGGTCGTACGACCTGTTCCGCACCTGGCAGCGGATCTTCGCCGCACTGCAGGCCCGGGCCGACGCCAAGGAGCTCATCGCCTGGGACCTCAGCATCGACTCGACCGTGTGCCGGGCCCCAGCACGCCGCCGGAGCGCGGAAAGGGGGACCTTCAGGTCGAGCCGCCCGGCGGAATCGGCGTCGAGCCGGACGACCACGGCCTCGGCCGCTCGCGCGGCGGCCTGACCACCAAGCCGCACCTGGCCGTCGAGCAGGGACAGAAACCGATGTCCATCGTGATCACGGCCCGGGCAGCGCGGCGAGTCCCCGCAGTTCGAGCCGGTCCTGAGGAAGGTCCGCGTCGCCCGCCCAGGGCCCGGACGTCCGCGGACCCGACCCAACCGGATCCGTGCCGTGCCGACAAGGCATACGCCTCCCGCAAGAACCGTGCCTACCTGCGGCGACGCGGTATCCGCTGCGCTATCCCGGACAAGGCCGACCAGGCGGCCCACCGCAAGAAGCGCGGCTCTCGTGGCGGCCGGCCCCCCAGGTGCGACGCCCAGGACTACAAAGCCCGGCACACGGTCGAATGCGGTATTAATCGCCTCAAAAGGCACCGTGCCGTGGCCACGAGATACGACAAACTCGCGGTCCGCTACGAAGCGACCGTCCTGGTCGCGGCCATCAACGAGTGGTTGTGACGTGCGTGTCCGACGACAGGCTGAACACCCTCACTCGGCGGTCACAGCTGGTATCAACGGTCTCGCACAGCAGGTGCATCCCGAGTTTGGCCATGATCCGCTCGGATGCGCCGCTCCAGCCTTCGGTCTTCGAACCCGAACCGCACAGCGGCCGCGGCGGCCTCGGTCGCCAGGCCCTGCCCCCAGTGGGATCGACCGAGTCGCCAGCCGACCTCAACCGCGGGCAGCAGTTCCGGCATGAAGTCGGGGACTGACAGGCCGGTGAACCCGGCCATCTGCCCGGTGGAGCGGATCTCCACGGCGAACAGGCCGAAGCCGTGCGCGTCCCACTCCCGCTCCATCGCCTCGATCCCGTCGCGGGTCTGGCGCTCGTCACGGACGCTGCCATCGCCGATCCACCTCATGACCTCGGGGTCTGCATTGACAGCGGCCATAAGCGCGACGTCCTCCTCACGCCAGCGACGCAGGATCAGACGAGGAGTCTCAAGTGTGACCATCCGAGCATCGCATGACGTCCCCGCTGCGAGGTCCGGTTGTGAGCCTCTGCGTCAGCTCCCTGTTCTTACAACGAGTACTTTACTTACTCTCATACAGGTTGTACTTTACCTGCATGGTCCAATCAAAGCTCGACGGCACCGAGCTGTCCTCAGTGGCGCCCCCTCCTCCCATCGGGAGGGTCAAGGCCGGGCTGACCCTCGGGTCCGTCCTCCTCGGCTATCTGATCGTCCCGATGGCCATGTCCGGCACCAGCGTCGCGCTGCCCCGCATCGCCGCCGACCTCGGCGGCAGCGGTGGTGCCCTGCAATGGGTGGTCACGGGTTACTTCCTCGCGGCCTCGTGCCTGATGCTCGTCGCGGGATCACTCGGTGACCTGTTCGGCCGGCGCCGGATCTTCCGGGTCGGGGCCGCGCTCTACGCGCTCGGCACCTTCGGCGCCGCTCTGGCCCCGCACGTGCTGGTCCTCGACGCGGCCCGCACCCTGTCAGGGGTGGGGGCCGCGGGGGTGATGGCGGGCGGGGGCGCCATCCTGGCGAGCACCTTCCAGGGCGCCGCCCGGAACAGGGCCTTCGCGATGGTCGGAACCACCGTGGGGGTCGGCCTCGCCTTCGGACCGACCTTCGCGGGCTGGCTGGTCAGCACCGTCGGCTGGCGTGAGATGTTCGCCGCGTTCGCTGCCGCGGGCGTACTGCTCGTGGCGGGCACGCTGTTCATGTCCGAGTCCGCGGCCGAGCAGCGCTACCGGTTCGACCTGGCCGGCAGCCTGACCTTCATGCTCGGCATCATCGGCCTGATGTACGGCACCAACCTGGTGGCCTCGTCCGGCTGGGCCAGCCCGAAGGTGCTGGGCTGCGTCGGCGCCGGTCTGCTGCTGTTCGTGCTGTTCGTCGTCGTCGAGCGGCGCGTCCATACGCCGGTCCTCGACCTGGACCTGCTCCGTGGCGGTCCGTTCGCGGGCTGGCTGCTGGCCGCGCTCACCACGGCCGTTGGCACGGTCGGCGTCCTGGTCTACCTGCCGACGTACCTGCAGGGTGCGGGCGGCTACTCCGCCGGAGACGCCGGCACCATGATGCTGGCGATGACCCTGCCGGTCCTGTTGGTGCCACCCCTGGCCGGAAGGCTGGTCAACCAGGGCGCGCCGCCCCGGCTGCTGATCATCCTGGCGATCGGGCTGATCGCCGGCGGCAACGCCTGGCTCACCGTTCTCGCCCCCGGTTCGGGCGTCGCCAACCTGGTCGGACCGCTGGTGCTGATCGGCGTCGGCAACGGTCTGGCCGCCGCCCTCATCGACGCGCAGGCGATGGAGCACGTCGCCCCCGACCGGGTCGGCATGGCGTCGGGGCTGTTGAACACCATGCGTGGCGGCGCCAACGCCCTGGTTCTCGCGATCTTCGGTGCCCTCCTGATCACCCTGATGGAGTCGTCCGTGGGCGGACGCGAGGTGGCCGGCCGGATCGCCGCGGGCGACCTGGGCGAGGGCCGCACCGAGTTCCTGACCACGAAGTACACCGAAGCCTGGCATGTCGTGCTGTGGGCGGTCGCCGCCCTGTGCGCGGTGTCGGCCCTGGTGGTCCACCGTCTGATCGGCCTCCGACCCGCGCACCGCGATGACCCGGCGCCCGCCCCGCAGCTGGCCGGCACCGCCGCGAACGAGAAGGAGTGACAGCTGTGCTCACGAAACTGCCGACGACATCCATGGGCGGCACCGGCCTCGTGGTTCCCCTTCAGGGCCTGGGCTGCATGCGGATGACCGAATCGGCCGCCGCGGCCGGCCGGGCCGAGGCGAGCACCATCGTCAACCACGCGCTGGACCTCGGTGCCACCATGATCGACACCTCCGACATGTACGGCCGCGGCAGCAACGAGGAGATGGTCGGCCAGGCTCTGGGCAGTCGACGCGGCGAAGCGGTGCTGTGCACCCGGTTCGGCGTGGTCTTCACCCCCGACGGAGGGTGGCGGATGCGGGGCGACGCCGCTTTCGTCCGCTCCTCCTGCGAGGCCAGTCTGCGCCGTCTCGGCGCCGACGTCATCGACCTCTACTACCTGGCCCGGCCGCACGTGGACGTTCCCCTGGAGTAAACCGTCGGTGCGATGGCCGAGCTGGTCACCCAGGGCAAGGTGCGCCACCTGGGGTTCTCGGAGGTCAGCGGCGACCAGCTGCGCCGCGCCCACGCCGTGGCTCCCATCTCCGCGGTGCAGTCCGAATGGTCGCTGGGCGCCCGGCGCATCGAGTCGATGGTGTCCGTCTGCGCCGAACTCGGCCTCGGAGTGGTGCCGTTCTCGCCCAACGGCCGCAGGCTGCTCAGCGGCCGGCCGGACACGACGGCGCAGTTCGCCCACACCTTTCCCGGCCGTGAGGACCTCCCCGCCGCCCTGCGGGAGATCGCTGCGGAACACGGCGTCAGGCCCGGCCAGATCGCCCCGGCCTGAGTGCACCACCGCGCGCAGGTGTGGGGCACTCCGGTCGTCCCGATCCCCGGCACCCGCCGGGTGCCGCATCTGGAGGAGAACGTGGCCGCCGCCTCGATCCTGCTCGGCGCCGACGAGCTGAACCGGCTCGACGCGGCGTCACTGCCCCCTGCCTGATCTGCGACATCTCCACCGCGAGATCCCCTCGACCCGTACCCGTACCCGTACCCGTACCCGCCCGCTCATCCGCTTCCTGGAGGAACCGTGTTCATCGCCTACGTCGTCGTCGCCGTCCTGCTGTCGATCCTGCTGCTCTTCTCCGGCCGCAGCATGCTGGTCAAGGACAAGGACATCATGGAGACACTCGACCGGCTGGCCGTGCCGAAGAGCTGGATCCCCGTGCTGGCCCTGCTGAAGTTCACGGGCGCCGTGGGCCTGCTGATCGGCATCTTCTACCGGCCGCTGGGCATCGCCGCCGCGATCGGTGTGGTGCTCTTCTTCATCGGCGCGGTCATCTCCCACCTGCGGGTCAAGGACGTCAAGGGCGCTCCGGTGCCGGTTGTCCTCGTCCTGCTGGCGACGGCCCCGGTGGTCCTCGGACTCGGCACGGTGTGACGGTGCGCGGAGTGCCGCGCTCCTCAGGCCCGCACGGGGACGCCGTGCGGGCCTGAGCGGGCTCCGCCATTGCATACGATGCGGGTGGTGTCCCGTTGTCACGGCCGCCGGGGACACGTGGACACAAGGGCTTGGGAAAGGATGCTTCGTGGCAGGCAGGATGGTGGAGAAGCGGGAGTCGATCATTCGCGGGGCCCGCACGGTCTTCGGTCGTGACGGGTACACGCGTACCAGCGTCGACGCGATCGCCAAAGAGGCGGGGGTCTCCACCCGGACGATCTACAACCACTTCGAGAGCGGCAAGGCCGAGCTGTTCCGCATCATCGTCGTGGAGGGCGCGATCCAGATCCACGATGCGCAGCTCGACGTGATCGACCGCTGGCTGCGCAAGGTCACCGACCTGGAGGACGACCTCGTCGACTTCGGACGGGCCTGGGTCGCGCCGCTCGGCACCTTCCCCGATCACTTCGCGCTGGTGAGGCAGTTGCGGGCGGAGGTGGGGCACCTGCCACCCGAGCTCCTGAAGGCATGGGAGGAGGCCGGGCCGCTGCGGGTCGAGCGCGCCCTCGGGGAGCGCTTCCGAGGCCTGGCGGACCACGGCATGCTGCAGACCGACGACCCGCGCCAGACTGCGGTGCACTTCCTCCAGCTGATCTCGGGAGAGATCATCGACCGCTCCTACTACGGAGCGCTGCCGTTGCCTCCCGAAGAGGTGAGCAGCCTCATCCGCTCCGGCGTCCGGGCCTTCCTGCGCGGCTACCTGCCGCGCTGACCGGATCGTCGAGGCCGGGCGTGCCCGACGCCGCATGACGTTCACCTGACGTAACCGCGTCAACATGTGCATCGCCCTCTTTTGAGTTGCATCCCGGCAGCGACAAGGCTTACGAACACCGCGAAGGTCGACCACCTCCTCGCGTGCGCACCGGTGTTGGGCACAGAGAGAGGCAGCCATGTCGGCATCCGCACGTACCATCCGGTTCGGATTCGGCCCCTGGAGCACCGGAGCCGGTGACTCCGCCGACGTGTTCCGGTACGCCGTTCAGGCCGACCGTGCCGGACTCGACCTCTTCACCCTCTCCGAGCACCCCAACGTGGGCGGCAGGTTCGACGCGCACGCCGTCCTCGGCAGCACCTCCCACCTCACCGGTGCCGTCAACGTCACCAACCTGCCGAGCCGCCCCACCCCCATGCCGGCCCGCTCGATCGGCGCTCGACGTGACGGTCCAGGCCCAGATCCTCCGACTGCTCGCCGAGCGAAAGGCGGCCGGCACGGCCTTGCTGCTCATCAGCCACGATTTGTCCGTGGTGGCGCAACTGGCCGACCGTGTGATGGTGATGAAGGACGGCCTCGTCGTCGGGGAGGGTCCCGCCCGCCAGCTCCTCGCGACCCCGCGGCACCCGTACACCCGGCAACTGCGCGATGCCGTGCCCACGGGGCTGCGGCGTGCCCGGGACCACGCCGCGCGTCCGGTGACGGCCGCGCCCACCGTCCCAGCGGCCGGCGATGGAACGCAGCTGATCGAAGCGCGGGGACTGTACGCCTCGTACGACGGACGGGTGACGCGGTGAGCGAACCGGACGTCCAGCTCTGGCCGACACTCGCCCGGTTCGACCTCGTCTACAACCCGGTCGGCGCATCTGCCGCGGTGGCCTCCGGGCCTTCCCGCACCTGTGGGCGTACGCACGCGACCTGTACCGCCTGCCCGCCTTCCGGGACACCACCGACTTCGGCGCCTACCGCATGAGCCCGCCTCCCGAGCGGGCCGGCGGCGTCCGGCACATCGACGTCGACCCGGCGGACCTCGACCGGCGGTGACGCTGCGGTGTGAGGCCGAACTCTCTTGTTCTTTCGCCGCCGTTGTCCATCCTAGGCATGAGCAACGATGGTTGCAATGCTTGCCATGACTGTTGTACCTTCAGAGCACATGACATCGCGTCAGTCAATGCGAAGAAGGCAGGACCCATGACCCGGATCGCCGTCATCGTCGGAAGCACTCGTCCCACGCGCCGCACCGCCGTCGCCGCGCAGTGGGTTCTCGAAGCCGCAGGACGCCACCCGGCCGTCAAGAACGAGGACGTCAGCGTCGAACTGGTGGACCTGGTCGACTTCAACCTTCCTCACCTGGACGAGCCCGCGCCGGCGGCCTTCGGTGTGTATACCCACGAGCACACCAAGCGCTGGGCGGATGCCATCGCCGGGTTCGACGGCTTCGTCTTCGTCACCCCCGAGTACAACGCCTCCGTTCCCGGTTCACTGAAGAATGCCATCGACTTCCTGCACGGCGAGTGGGCGCACAAGCCGGCCGGCTTCGTCGGCCACGGCGTCCACGGCGGCACCCGCGCCGTCGAGCACCTGCGAGGTGTCCTGGCCGAGCTGAAGGTCGCCACGGTCAGAAGCCAGGTCGCCCTCTCCGCCTTCACCGACTTCGCCATCACCGACCCCGCCCTCCCCGGCGACATCAACCCCGGCGAGCACCAGGAGGCCACCCTCCACGAGCTGCTCGACGACCTCGTCCTCTGGGCCGAGTCCTTCAAGCAGGTCCGAGCGACGGTCGCGCAGAGGGCCGCGACCGAGGTCTGACACCGGCCGCTCCGGTTCGCCCCTGACGGCGAACCCATGCCCCTACGGGGCCCGGCCTCCGGGGCCTCTCCTCGGGCAGGATAGGAGGCCCGCCGAATCGGCCAGCTCAAGAGACCTCGCCTGTGACGATTTGGCCGTTCGTGATGGTGTGGCCACTCGACCGTTGGCCCGGCAACTCCTGCCGCTGGAGCCCGGATTCGGCTCGGAGTGGACGTGCTGGCGCCGCACCGACCGGTGGCAGACGGGGAGCCCGGGGGAATTTCACCCCCGGGCTCCCACAGATCCGTACGTGACGGTCTCCCGCCATACGGCTCTTGTCGTCCTGGTCACCAGACCCGGGCGGGCTTGGACATTCAGACCCAGTGCGCAAAGAACCGGGGATGTCGATCAGCCCCGGACCACCGCGTCCGGAAAGTCGCTCTCGTCGCCGATGGGGCCTCTTTAGCGGACGGCGGCTCCGGCGAGGGGCGGTTCGTTGCTGTCGTCGGGCTTGCGGGGGTCTCGGCGGGATCGCGGAGGGCATGGCCAGGGAGGTCGATGGCGTCGCGTTGGAGGATGATTCGGACGTGGGCATAGACGGTGGCGGTGACGCCGATGTGAGCGTGGCCGAGGAGTTTCTCGATGACGACGAGTTCCCCTCCCTGCTCCAGAGGGAGGGTCGCCGCCGAGTGGCGGAGGTCGTGGAGCCGATACGCCTGCGGTTCCCGGTGCCCGTCGATACGGAGTGTGACTGCTCTTCGGGGATCAGTCCGGGACGCCTGGCACGGCACCTCGCTTCGTTGTCAGCGCTTTCGAAGGCATCCGAGTACGTCCGGTACGAGCACGATCCTCCGCCTTGCGATCCACGGCACCAGACCCCGCTCCCTCATCCGGCCTGATCCAAACGAAAGACCCTAGGGCGTGTTGCGAAAGTAGCGCCGTCCGCCCGAAGGGCGGGGCCGACGGCGTCTGGTGCGTGCGATCGCAAGGCGGAGGATCATTCTCGTACTGGACGTACTTGGATGATTCCGACAACGCGGCGAGTGTGCGTGCCAGGCGTCGTCGGCCAGGCGGGACTTTCGCAACACGCCCTAGCCCCGCTGCGGCGTGACCCAGGCACGCAACCCACGTACCCTCCGCGCCAACCGGCTGGTCAGCGACCGGCGTTGACGGGGAAGCCGGGGCGGTTCGATGGCCCTGCCGCCCGGCTTGCCCACCCAGTCGCGGATGGTCACCTCGTACGCCGAGTCGGGAACGCCGGCCCGGCGGTCGCCGAAGTACGGGTAGGCGAGGTGCGGGATGCGTCCCCGGCCGCGCAGGACCACCTCCGGCTCCGTACCGGCCCTGATGTAGTCCAGGACGTCCGCGAGCAGATCGAGCCGGCCGAGCGCGACGCACTCCAGCCGCAGCCGCTCGGCGACCTTGATCCGCCGCGCGACCCCCGGCGACCAGTACCTCTCCATCAGTGGCGCCGCCAGCTCCAGCTTGCTCCGGCGGACCTCCGGGGACTCCTTCACGATCCGCGGACCGAACTGCTGGGTGAGCCCGACCGTGAAGGGCCTGACCAGCAGCCGGTCACGTTTCGGCCCGGCCGGGACCAGCTCGTGGATGAGGGCCATCATGGCGCCGAGGGCGGCGAAGCGGTGGGTGTGGTCGCCGGCCTTGGTCGCGTGCTTGCCGTCGTCGCGGCCGACCAGGTAGTAGCAGGTCCGGTCGGCGAACACGGAGACTCCGTTGCCCCTGATGTACGCCTCCATGGTGAAGAGCGCGTCCTCACCGCTCCGCAGCCCTTCGTCGAACCGCAGCCCCAACCGCTCAAGCAGTTCGCGCCGGAACAGCTTCTGCGCGCTCAGGGTGTACATGATCTGCGAGTTGTGGACATTCACCCGGTCGGTGGTCCGCTTCCACATCGACTTGGGGGCGCGCCGGTTGACCCCCTCCACCTTCCCGAGCACGACATCGGTGCCGGCCCGCTCGGCCATGGCCACCATGTTCGCGAGCGCGTCGTCGGCGAAGTAGTCGTCCGCGTCGAGGAAGAACACGTACCGCCCCGTGGCCATGCCCAGCCCCACATTGCGCGGCCCACTGGGCCCACCCGAGTTGGCCTGCCGCACCACCGTGGTCGGGACGACGCTTCTGGTGGCGAACTCCTCCAGATACTCCCCGGTGCCATCGGTCGACCCGTCGTCGACGGCTATCAGCTCGATGCGGTGGGCGCCCAGCGTCTGAGCCTCCACCGATTCCAGGCAACGGATCAGGTAGGGCATTGCTTCGTAAGCCCCGACGATCACACTCACATCAGGAACAGGCATATTGTTCATCGGAATTCAAGACAAGGGACAGGGGTCATGGGTTGTCCTGGCACCTTGATCACCACGCTGTGAGGGTTCTCACAGCACCTCGTCAGCCCACGAGGGCAACCTCGCGGCTCGGTAACGCTCAGTAGTCGGACGGCCGGCGACGGGAGCACCATGTGGGGCCGGGAGCTGCCGACGGGCCTGATCGAGGGACGCGCTGAGGTCCAGCGCGAGTCTTGCAACGTCGCCTGGCCGGGTTTGAGGGGTTCTCGTTGCCAAGCCCTTCAGCCCTTCAGCCCTTCAGCGCTGCGACCCGCTCAGCTCGCGCGCTGAGGTCCCGGACCGCGCGCACCTTCTTGTACGGAGCGATGCGCTTGCGCATAGTCACGAAGTGCTCATCGCCTCGCGCGGTCGACAGCCCCGTGTATCCGTCCAGAAACGCGCCCCACGTGGCGCACGCTTCCTCGATGTGCCCCAGCTCGAACTGGCGTTGAGCCATTACCGCGTTGAAGTGCACCCGCCCCTGTCGCTCCTGTTTCGGCTGCGCCCGAAGCGCCGTCTTCAAGGCCGCGATCGAGCCGGGTAGGTCGCGGGTCTCGTAGAGCACGTGGGCGACATGGAACTGGTAGGCGGCCTGGTCGTACCCGCCGATGGACTCCCGGTGCGAGTCGGCCTTCCAAAGCGCCACCTCGGCTTCGCGCAACCGCGTGAACGCCTGACGCTCGGCGCCCACCATGGCGGCCGCGTGTGCCTGCTGGCCCCGAAGGAAGGCGACCAGTCGGGGGCCGGCCTGTGGCGCCGCCTCTGCGGCCGAGTCTGCGAGTTCCAGGGCCTTGCGCCCGTAACGCAGGTTGGACGCCTGAAGGCTCATGCCGCGCAGAGTGCGGCAGTACGTCACGTGGTCTTGCGCCTCGCGTGCGATGTTCAACGCCTTCACGTAGTACCGCTGTCCGAGTCCGTGCTCGCGCTCGAACATGGCCATCCAGCCCGTGAGGTATGTCAGGTCCGAGGCTGCGGAGAGCATGTCTCTCCTGACCTGCTCCGAGGCGGAAGCCCGCAAGTACGGGGCGACGGTGTTGACGAGAAATGCCGCCGCCATCGGCCTGGCGTGGCCGCCCCCCAGCTCGTCGAGGATGTCCGCGATGCGATCGGTCATCGTCCGCACGGTCGCCACCTCGCCCGCGCCGATGTGGGTCGTGGGCTTGGTGGCGCGTTCGCGCTCCTCCGCGTGCGCCTTGCCGGCAAACAGAGGCACGGCGAGGGCGGCCGAGTACAGGCCGACGGTGAGCACACCACGGCGCGACGGGTCCATGTCTGCCCTTCCGAGATCCAACAGGGACTCGACAGTGTCCCCACTGGCCGCCCCCCTCCTGCCCTTCGGAGGCCGAAGCCCCGCTTCCGAGTACGTCACCGGGCGGCCGAGCCTGCGTTCGAACACCTCGATGATTACCGGCCTGACCTGCTCCCTCGGCTGAGTGCCGGCTACCCAGTGCGAGACGGCGGACTGGTCGTACTTGAGGGAGATGCCGACTTGGCCGCCGATGCGATTCACGGCGTTGGCGAGCTGGGTCCGGGACCATCGCGCCTGCTCAAGCAAGTTTTCGAGCCCGGCGTTTCGGGCGGCGTGCTGGGATGCCTCGGCCATGCCAACTCCCCGGCTAATTCATGGCTTTCATGGTTGCACCTGCCTCTCACGGTACCGGGTCGGGCACGTTGCGGAGTTAGCTCTGCACACACCGCGACCAAAAGCGGCCACGAGAGGGGATGTGTGGTGATCACCGTGACAAGAAGGACTGCACACGCCGCTCTGCGGTTCGATGCCGATCCGAGGCATGTGGAGAGCGCGCGTCGGATGACGGCGGCCGTGCTGGGGGAGGTAGGTGTCAGGGACCGCGACGCGATCGGCACGGTGCAGTTGCTGGTCAGCGAGATCGTGACCAACGCGATTGTCCATGGCACCGCCGACTCTGTGTCGTTCCGGGTTTCTTGCGACGCGTCAGGTGAGGTGCTGATCGAAGTGGACGATCACTCGCCCGGTAGCCCGGAGGTGCGGGAGGCGGGGCCGGAGGACGAGGGCGGGCGGGGTATGCGGCTCGTGACGTACCTCGCCCGCGCGTGGGGGCGGAAGGGGACCTGCACGTGGTGCACGGTTCCGGTCGGGCCGGTGGCGGGCTGATGGCCCGACATGACGGGCGGCCGGTGTCCGTCCTTGTCCCTGACGGTTCTTTGGGGGACGCCGTCGCGGGGCACGTCGCGGCGACGGACACCGAACTGCTGCGGCTTCTGCTGGAGTCCCTGCGACGTTGGCAGCCGGCGGAGCCGGGCGACCCGCCTTGAGCGAGGACGGTCAGCCGCGCACCGTGCGGAGTACCCTCGCCGCGCTCAGGGCCATCCGCCGGGAACACCCCGTACTGGCCCACGTCCTCTACACCTACCTCAGCGTCACCGGCCTCGTTCTCGCGCTGACCGCCGCCATCGTGGTTCGGGGCTGAGCGCCACCTACTTCTCGGAGATTGCATGAGCACCGCGACCGATGATGCGAACACCGGCTACACAACATCCGTCCACGAGACCGCTGACGCCCTACGTGCCGCGTCGCGTGAGCGGGGTCTCGACGTACCCGGCCTTTCGGTGGTGCAGGGCAAGGTCGACCTGGGCGACGTCACCCTCACCACCGCCGACCGGCTCGCACGCCTCCTCGGCGCCCTCCGGCCCGGAGCGTGAGCACGACCCCGCCCGGAGGGCCGCAGGCGCGTCGTGTGTGAGCAGGGTCAACTCGTGCGCTGGTGCGGCGAGTTCGTCGACACGGTCGGAGAGGTGCCGGCCGTGACCGCCGACTCCTGGGCCGGTTCGCGGTTCGCCGACAGACACTTCACGTTCTGGGAGGCACCGGACGGCACCCCCGTCTCCATGGCGGGTGTGACCTCGATGGTCGCGGGCATGGTCCGGGTGGAGCCCGTCTACACCCTGGCCCGTCTCAGGGGTCGTGGTTACGCGGGCGCCGTGACGGTCGAGGTGAGCCGTGCCGCGCTCGCCGCGGGTGCGACGGATGTCGTGCTCTTCGCGGATCCGGCCAATCCCACCAGCACCGCCCTCTACCAGCGCATCGGATACGTCCCGGTCGCCGACTGGTCCGTGTACGACTTCTCCCGTGACGCACACGGAGCCGGTGCGCGGGCTACTTCGCCTTGTCCTCGTTGAGGGTGTGCACGACCAGCGCGTTCGCGTGGCCGTGGCCCAGGCCGTGGTCGGTTTTGAGCCAGGAGACGAGTTCCCCGTGCTTGGTCAGGGGGGAGGAACGGATCATCTCCTTCCACTCCGCGATCGGGCGGCCGTACTTCTTCTCGATCGAAGGGAAGTAGCTGGCGGGGCCATTCTCGGTCATGGTGGTGGTGTCCTTATCCCTTGGCGCGGAACGATCTCGGGGGGTGTCGATGTGCTTTTCCCGTATGACCGGCGGCAATAGGAAAAGTAATCGGCCGGCCGAAAGTGGCCCGTTCCGCGCCCCGGCCGCTCCTCACGCCCCCGCGACAACCAGCGGCTCGCCGGACGGGACCCCGTCGCGTTCCATCTGTTCGGCGATCTTCATCGCCTCTTCGATGAGGGTCTCGACGATCTTGGACTCGGGAACGGTCTTGATGACCTCGCCCTTCACGAAGATCTGACCCTTGCCGTTGCCCGACGCCACACCCAGATCCGCCTCACGCGCCTCACCCGGACCGTTGACGACACACCCCATCACCGCCACCCGCAACGGCACCTCCATCCCCTCCAGCCCCGCGGTCACCTCATCCGCCAGCTTGTACACATCCACCTGCGCCCGCCCACACGACGGACACGACACAATCTCCAGCCGCCGCTGCCTGAGATTCAGCGACTCCAGAATCTGAATCCCGACCTTGACCTCCTCCGCCGGCGGCGCCGACAGCGACACCCGGATCGTGTCCCCGATCCCCTCACTCAGCAGCGCACCGAACGCCACCGCCGACTTGATCGTCCCCTGGAACGCCGGACCCGCCTCCGTCACCCCCAGATGCAGCGGATAATCACTCCGCGCGGCCAACTGCCGGTAGGCATTGACCATCACCACCGGATCGTTGTGCTTCACCGAGATCTTGATGTCCCCAAACCCGTGCTCCTCGAACAGCGACGCCTCCCACAACGCCGACTCCACCAGCGCCTCCGGAGTCGCCCTGCCGTACCTGCGCAACAACCGCGCGTCCAGAGACCCCGCGTTCACACCGATACGAATCGGCGTCCCCGCCGCCGACGCCGCCTTCGCGATCTCCCTCACCTTGTCGTCGAACTGCTTGATGTTCCCCGGATTCACCCGCACCGCCGCACACCCCGCGTCGATCGCCGCGAACACATACTTCGGCTGGAAATGAATATCCGCGATCACCGGGATCTGCGACTTCCGCGCGATCGTCGCCAGCGCGTCCGCGTCATCCTGCGTCGGACACGCCACCCGCACAATCTGACACCCCGACGCCGTCAGCTCCGCGATCTGCTGCAACGTCGCCCCGATGTCCGACGTCCGCGTCGTCGTCATCGACTGCACCGACACCGGCGCATCCCCACCAACCGCCACCGAACCGACCTGAATCCGTCGACTCACCCTCCGATCGGCCAGCTTCGTCGGAACATCCGGCATTCCCAGTGCGATGGCGGTCATGAGGTGACTGTCCTTTCCGATGCCGATGACGATGCCGAGTTCATCCGGGAGAGCACCGCGCCGGTGACGGCGTCGGCTGTCAGGCCGCAGTGGGCGAGTACCTGGGCCCGCGAGCCGTGGTCGAGGAAGGC
Source organism: Streptomyces sp. NBC_01508 (assembly GCF_045040315.1). Classification (NCBI taxonomy): domain Bacteria; kingdom Bacillati; phylum Actinomycetota; class Actinomycetes; order Kitasatosporales; family Streptomycetaceae; genus Streptomyces; species Streptomyces sp. NBC_01508. The sequence continues at coordinate 5,059,228 of NZ_CP109419.1, forward strand.
GCGGGGCAGCCCGAAGTTCCGTACGGGGGTGTCGATCCCGGCGTCCCCCAGGGCCTGTGCGAACGCCGCGCCCACGCCGCCGACGCGTCCGCTGTCCTCGATGGTGATCACGTGCTTGAAGTACGCGGCGGCCTCCACCAGCGTCGGATTGACCGGCGTGACCCAGCGCGGGTCGACCACCGTCGCGCCGATGCCCGCGTCCGCGAGCCGACCGGCGACGTCCAGCGCGAGCCGGGCCATCGGGCCCACCGAGACGATCAGCACGTCGCGGCCGGGCGCGTTGTGGAGGACGTCGAAGCCGTCGGTCGTGTCGATGCTGGGGATGTCCGGGCCGGTCTTCCCCTTGGGGAAGCGCAGCACCGTCGGCCCCTGGTCCCAGGCGACCGCCTCGCGCAGCAGTTCGCGCAGCCGCGTGCCGTCGCGCGGCGCGGCGATACGGATGTCCGGTACGGCCTGGAAGAGCGTCAGGTCCCACATGCCGTTGTGGCTGGCGCCGTCGTCGCCGGTGACGCCCGCGCGGTCCATGACCAGCGTGACCGGCGCGGAGTGCAGGGCGATGTCGGTGACCATCTGGTCGATCATGCGGTTGCCGAATGTCGCGTAGATGGCCAGCACCGGGTGCAGACCGCCGAGCGCCAGGCCGGCGGCAGCGGCTGCCGCGTGCTGCTCGGCGATGCCGACGTCGATGGTGCGCGCCGGGAACTCCCGCTGGAACTCCAGCAGTCCGACCGGTTCCGCCATCGCCGCCGTGATCGCGACGACATCGGGGCGCGCGGCCCCGATCCGTACCATCTCGTCGGAGAACACGGCCGTCCACGCGGGGGACGAAGCAGGCGAGGAGAGCGGCGAGGAAGAGGGCGCGGGAGTGGGCGCGGGAGTGGGGGACGGGGTTGCGCGTACGACGTGGCAACGGTCCAGGTCGTTGGTCTCCGCCGGCTGCCAGCCGCGTCCCTTCTCCGTCACCACATGGACGACGACCGGGCCGCCCAGCGCCCTCGCCCGCCCCAGCGCGTCCTCGACCGCCGCGATGTCGTGCCCGTCGACCGGCCCGAGATAGCCGAAGCCGAACTCCTCGAAGACGTTCGCCGGAGCGGGGCCGCCGTCGCCGTCGCCCACGGCCGCCCGCAGGGTGGTCAGGTGCGCCGCCAGCCCGCCGACTGTCGGCGCGTACGAGCGCTCGTTGTCGTTCAGGACCACGATCACCGGCCGCCCCGGCGCACCGCCCAGGTTGTTCAGCGCCTCCCACGCCAGGCCGCCGGTCAGCGCCCCGTCGCCGATGACGGCGACCACCGCGCGGTCCGTGTCGCCGCTCAACTCCCGGGCGCGCGCCAGCCCGTCCGCGTAACTGAGCGCCGTCGACGCGTGCGAGTTCTCGATCACGTCGTGCTCGGACTCGGCGCGCGAGGCGTAGCCGGACAGCCCGTCGCGCGTCCGCAGGCCCTCGAACCCGGCCCGCCGGCCGGTCAACAGCTTCTGTACGTACGTCTGGTGGCCGATGTCCCAGAGCAGGGTGTCCCTCGGCGAGTCGAAGACCCGGTGCAGCGCGATGGTCAACTCCACCACGCCCAGGTTGGGTCCGAGGTGGCCGCCGGAGCGGCACACCGCGTCGATCATCAACTCGCGTATCTCCGATGACAGTTGGTCGAGCTGTGCGGGCGAAAGACCGCGGAGGTCGCGGGGAGCCGCGATCTCGTCGAGTAGTGCCATGCCTGAACCCTCCATCATGCGCGACGTGTTCATGGCCGGGACGCTCCCGGGTCGCCGTCCGTGGACGGCGGCGGCCGGAAGCTGACCTGGGAGCCGGGCCGCAGTCCGGCCTCGGGACCGGTGAGCGTCCAGGCGGTGTGGATCAGTACGTTGTAGTGGTTGGGGAAGTGGCAGGCGTCGAAGCCCAGGAGGGTGCCGATGGGCTCCCCGTCGACAAGGACGATGTCGCCCCGGTCCAGCACCCCGGACACCGAGATCTCCACGAATCCGAGGAAGCCGACCCGGTCGATACGCGAGCCCTCCTCGGTCTCCAGGTGGTCGGTGGTGACCAGTTCGTGCAGTTCGCCCCGGCGTACGCAGCGGGAGGCGAACTCCTCCAGCCGCATGCCGCGGTCCGTACGGCGGTGCCGCAGCACCTTGACCACCTCGGACCTGACCGTGCGCTTGTCGCCGTTCTCCGGGCTGGGCGCGAGGAGCGCGGGGACCTGCGTGCCGTACGTCGTGCCGTCCGCCGCCCCGTAAGCCGTCCTGTTCGTCACGGGGCCACCTTCGTCCGTTCGGTGCGGTACGTCGCGTCGACCAGCTCCAGCATCGCGAGCCCGGCGCGCGACGCGTCTGCTCCGGCGCGTACCGCCCGCTCGAATTCCCCGAGCACACCGACGTATTCGTGCTTCAGGGAACTCTTGAACGCGTGGTGCCCGGCGAGCATGTCCGCGTGGTGCTCGGTGCCGTCCTTCAGGCGGACGGTGACGTCCTTCGCCTCGCCGTGCGGATACGACCAGTCCAGCTCCACGGTGGCGGGCACCCCGCCCGCCGAGCGCAGCTCCACCCGCGCCTGCCGGTCGACGCCCGCCTCGTCGCGTACGACGTCGGCGGACTCGACCGTCAGCTCGCCGAGGAACAGCCGCACGACGTCGAAGGCGTTGGGGCCGTTGTCGGCGACGCAGCCGCCGCCGCAGCGCTCCGGGTCGAGGTACCAGCGGTCCTGGCCGACGTGCTCCTCGATCTTCTCCAGATAGCGCACCGTCACCGACTCCACGGCCGCCGGCGACGTGTCGGGGAGCGAACGCAGCAGGCCCAGCACGTTGTCGTTGTAGCGCCGGTGGAACGCGGTGAACAGCACCGAGCCGCCGCGCAGGGCCAGTTCGGTCAGCGCGCGGCCGTCGGCCAGGTCCAGCGCGAGCGGCTTCTCGACGCAGACCGCGACACCCGCTTCGAGCGCGTCCCGGCAGACCCGCGCGTGGGCGTCGTTGGGGACGTTCACCACGATGGCGTCGAGTTCGGACTCCGCCAGCATGCGCCGGTGGTTCTGGTAGCAGGGCAGCCCCGCCGCGCGGTGCGGGGCCAGCGCCTCCCCGCGCAGGTCGCAGACCGCGACGAGGTCGAGTGTGGGCAGGCCGGGGAAGGCGTCGAGATAGAACCGGGAGATGACCCCGAGCCCCACCACGCCTATGCGTAGGGGTTTCATGTCTGTGTCCTCCTTGGACGCGGTTGTCGTGTGTGGGGGAGGGGTGTCCTCAATCGCCGGGCGGGCTGGGTTCTTGTCCTCAAGCGCCGGACGGGCTGACTGTTCTGCCCTCAAGCGCCGGACGGGCTGACTGTTCTGCCCTCAAGCGCCGGGCGGGCTGACTGTTGAGGGCGAACCGGCGCCGGGCGGGCTTTCTGGGAGCGCGGTCGGGGCTCGCAGGGAGCGGTCCTTCGCGACCGTCACCAACTCGGCGAACAGGGGCGCCGACAGCGGGACCCCGCTCTTGCCGTGCTCCGTCGCGCGCTCCGCCTCGAACCAGCCGGGGTAGCGGACCGGACGGGCCTCGTCCACCGCCGGGGAGCCGACCAGCGCGTCGAACATCCCCGCCGTCTGCGACTCGAAGTCCTCCCGCGACCGCAGCTCCGCCGGGGCGACGACCAGCACGGTGAAGCCGATGTTGTCGTCCTGGCCGCTGGGGCTGCCGCTGCCGGACCAGGCTTCGGGGGCCGGGCCGAGACCGGCCCCCGGCAGCAGCGCGCCGAGCACTTCGACCAGCAGCCCGAGGCCGTACCCCTTGAACGCCCCGGTGGCCGGATCGCCGCCCAGCCACTTCAGATAGCCGTCGCCCCGGTCCAGCGCCTGCGGATCGGTCACCGGCCGGCCGTCCCTGTCCTCCAACCAGCCCTCGGGGATGGGCTGTCCGGCCCGTGCCGCGCCCCGGACGCGGCCGGTCGGGACGACGGTGGTGCTCATGTCGAGGACGAGCGGCGGGCGCGGGCCGGCGGGCGCGGCGAACGCGAGCGGGTTGGTGCCGAGCAGCGCGGCCTGTCCGCCGGGCGGCCGGATGATGCGCTGCTGACCGCAGTTGGAGACCAGCAGGCAGATCATGCCGCGGTCCGCCGCGCGTTTGGCGTGCGCGCCCGCGCAGCCCAGGTGCGTGGCGTCGCGTACGGAGACGAGTCCGACGCCGTACTGGAGGGCACGCTCGGCGGCCAGGTCGACGGCCTCGCTCGCCGACCAGAGGCCGAGGGCGCGGCGGGCGTCCAGCAGGACCGCTGCGCCCCGGTCGGCCAGCACCCGCGGCTCGGCGGCCGGGTCGCAGCGGCCGTCCTCGAAGAGCTTCAGATAGAGCCGGGTGAGGTTGGTCAGGCCGTGCGAGGTGATGCCGGTCAGGTCGCCGTGGACCAGGGCGTGCGCGGCGGTCAGGGCCCGCCCGGGGGGCAGGCCGTGGTGCCGGAACACGGCGGCGGTGAACTCCACCAGCTCGGTGAGGCCGACCCGTACGGATGTGGTGGCGGATGTGCTCGTCGTCATAGGTCAGTTCCCCTGGTCCTGGTCCTGGTCCTGGTCTGGGTCTGGGTCTGCGTCTTGGTCCAGCCGATCGCGTGCGAAGGAGATGAGCAGGCGCCCGATGTGCCGCGCGTACCGGTCGAGGTCGGCCAGATCGGCGAACTCACCTTCCGCGTGTGCCTGGTTGGCGCCGAGGTCGCCGGGGCCGAAGACCACCGTCGAGGTGTCGGGTACGCCGGCCAGCCAGATCGCGTCGCAGGTGAACGCGGGCAGTTCGGCCGGCCACGGGGCGAGCCCCGCCCGGTCGAGCAGCAGCCCGCTCACCCACGCGTCGTCGGCGTACAGCGCGGGCAGTCCGCGCTTGAGCCAGTCCAGATGGGTCACGTGGGCGGCGTCGCGGGCGGTGGTGGCGAAGGTCGGGCTGTCGGCGAAGCGCTCGCGGAACCGCTCCACGCCGGTGCGCAGTACGTCGTCCAGCGCCGCTTCCAGTTTGCGCCCGGTGTCCTGGGAGCCGTACGACAGGTTGATCAGCAACTGGCCTGTGCCGTAGACCTTGTTGTGCATGGAGCCGGTGTTCAGGCCGGCCACGCAGACCTGTCCGTCGACCGCGTACGGCGGCAGTTCGGTGGCCAGGTGCTGGGCCAGGTAGCCCAGCAGTACCGTCGCGTTGTGGCCCGCGCCCGGCTCGTCGTCGATGCCGTCGCGGCCGTCGACGCGCAGGCGGGCGGTCATGGAGGCGGTGGCCCTGCTCAGTACGCGAAGGCCGGTCGGCTCGCAGAAGACGTTGAGCCGCCCCATGTACCCCTGCTCGACCAGGGGTTTGGTGCCGAACACCCCCATGGCGCCGCCCTCTTCGCCCGAGACGAGCTGGATCAGCACGCCCACCTCGGTGCCGAGCGCGGGGGAGGCCGCGAGGGCGGCCCGCAGTCCGGCGAGCAGTCCGACAGCGGGACCCTTGGCGTCGATGGAGCCGCGGCCGTGGAAGCGGGAGCCGTTGAACGAGACCGGGCCGCCGCCCGCGACGGTGTCCAGGTGGACGTTGAACATCACCGTCGCGGCGCGCGGCAGTTCGGGTCCCAGCCGCAGGACCATGTTCGGCTGGCAGTCGAGGAATCCGGGCGTGGCCCCGGCTGCCTGGCGCACGGAGCGCGGCACATCGGAGCCGGTGAGCGCGTCGGGTCCGGCGGGGGCGTGGTGGACGACCCGGAAGCCGAGTTCACCCGCCGCCCGGGCGTACGCGCTCTGCGCCTCCCACAGTTCGACCGGCTCCGCGCCGCCGGTCTCCAGGGGGCCGGCGGTGCGCAGGGCGAGGAGGCGCAGGAGCAGTTCCCGGTCGGACCCGGTGAGCCGGACGGCGGTGCACGGGCTGATCCGGCGCGGTTGCCGGGCGGTGTGGGTCATGCGCGGCCCACCGCCGGACCCAGCTCGCGTACCAGCTTTTCGAGCCGCTGCCCGTACGCCACGAACGCGTCCACGTAGTCCCCGGACGGGTCCGACCATCCTTCGTGCGGGCGGATGTTGATGTGCGGCTCGATCGACACGGCACCGGCGTAGCCCTGGTCGAAGAGCAGCCGCAGCGAGTCCGCGACCCGGCAGTCCCCGTCGCCGGGCAGCGAGTAGAACTGGGCGTTCGTGTCGCCGGTGCCGTCCTTCACATGGACGTGGGCGACGTACGGCGCGATCCGCGCGAGGTGGTCGTACGCCTCGTAGCCGTACGCGATGCCGTTGCCGACGTCGAAGAGCAGCCGCAGCGCGGGGCTGTCGGCCGCCTCCAGGAGGCGGAGCATGCGCGCCGGGTCGGTGGCGGCCCAGCCCGCGCAGTTCTCGTGCACTAGGACCAGGCCCGCGTGCTCGGCGCGGGCCGTCAGCAGCCGTGTCCGGCGCAGCACCTCCCGCTCCCAATCGCCTTCCGTCAGACCGGCGTTGGGGTAGGACATGATGCGCACGTAGCGGGTGCCGAGGAGGTGGCACCGGTCGGCGAGCCGTTCGAGCTCGGTCAGGTCGTCGGCGAACGGGGAGGTGACCGTACGGGCCCAGTTGCCGATCCGGGAGTCGACGCAGGAGACCCCGAGACCGGCGTCGGCGATCGACCCGGCCACCCGGTCGAAGGCCGGGCCGTCGAGGTCGGCGAGGGGGACACCGTCCACCGACCGCAGCTCCACGCTGTCCCAGCCGAGTCGCCGCACCGCCTCGATCTGGCGGTCGAGGCCGGGGGCGGCCTCGTCGCCGATACCGCTCAGCCGGATGTCATCCCTCATGGTCGGCTCCGCCCTGGAGCGCGGTGGAGACGCCGGTCAGCGGCTGGTGGGCGGGCGCCGCCGAGTCCTGGTGGTGGGGGTCCTGTGCGGCGGCCAACAGGCGTGCTTCCTGAAGCAGTTGGACCACTCGGCGGGCGATCGCGTAGTCGTCCCAGTCGCCGGAGCGGCCGGAGCGGCCGGAGCCGCCGGAGCGGTCGGTGTCCGCCGCGTAGTCCCGGTACACGTGGTCGATGTAGCTGGTCAGCGCGTCGTCGAAGAGGAGCCGCGGGGCCGCCGTACCGCCGCCGGTGTCGTCGTGGACGGTCAGGCTGGCGTGGTGGTCGACGTCGCTGATCGGGTAGTGGCCGACGGCACGGCCGGTGTCGTACCGCAGTCCGATCCGGCGTTCGCGGATCGGCGAGGTGAGGTCGGAGGCGATCTCCGTGGTGACGCCGTTGTGGTGACGGAGTGTCAGCCGGGCGCCGCCCATGTTCGGGATGACGGTGTCGCCGATCCGCATGTCCGTCAGCGCCGCGTCGGTGATCCCGGCGTCGCCCGCGAGCCGCAGGGCGACACCGAGGGAGTGCGGCAGCTCCACGTCGAAGGCGGTGGTGTGGTTGTTGGAGCGCAGGGTGCGTGTCCAGCGCGGCTTGAACTGGGTGAAGGCCATCGAACGCAGCGCGCCCAGCGCGCCGTAGCGCGTCAGCTCCGCCAGCTCCCGGGTCAGCGAGCTGGCCAGCCACGGCGAGACGACCCGCAGCCGCAGACCGCGCACCCGAGCCAGCATGTCGATGGCCTCAAGACCGGCGACGCCGACGGACAGCGGCTTCTCGACCACGATGCGGGTGTAGCCGAGATCGGCCAGCTGCTGGAGCGTGGCGAACCGGTCGACCGGCGGGGTGCACAGATGGACGACCGTGGTGGCGGGGTCCGCGAGTTCGGCCGCGTGGGCGAGCGAGCCGGCCGGCGACAGGCCCTCGGCCAAGGCCTGTTCGCGGATGTCCTGGACGTCCCAGACCATGGGCGGATCCGGTGACCACAGGCCGGCCGCGTCGGGGAGGGCGCGCAGTTTGCGCAGCACCGGCCAGTGCAGCCCGAGGCCGGCTCGCCCGCCGCCGACGATGAACGTGTTCAGCATGACGTGACCTTCGCTCTTGAGGCGTGGAGGCGTGGAGGCGTGGAGGCGTGAGGCGTTGAGGCGTGCGGAGATCCGGCGACTCCGGGAGAGGGGGAGAGGGGGAGAGGGGGAGGGGACAGCGGGGTGGTGCCGGATCAGTGGTCGCGGTAGGCCACGGAGGTCGCCATCACGGCGAGTTCGCGCTTCCACTCCTCGCTGATGGGCGCGGCCGACAGCGCCTCGTGCGCCTGGACCACCAACTCGTCGATGCGGCGCTCCACTTCGGCGCGTACGCCGCTGCTGGTCAGCGCCTCCGCCAGGGCGGCGCCGTCCCAGTGGTCGGCCCGCACCAGCTCGCCCACGCGGGGGTCGCGCAGCGCGGCGAGGCTCACCAGGAGGGTCATCTTGTGCTGTTGGGCGTCGAGACCGACCGGCTTGCCGACCGCGTCCGCGTCGCCGTATGTGTCGATGAGGTCGTCACGGAGCTGGAACGCCTCGCCCAGCGCCGTGCCGTACGCCTCGAAGGCGGCGGCCGACGTGGTGTCGCCTGCGATGGCCGCGCCGAGTTCCAGCGGGCGGTGGATGCTGTAGTGGCCGGACTTGGCGTTGGCGATGTACCGGGCCAGCTTCGGGTCCGGGAGGGATTCCGCGGCGACCGTGACGTCCAGGTGCTGGCCGATGATCATCTCGCTGACGAGCCGTCCCCAGACCAGCCGGGCCTCGGCGGGCAGCTCCTGGATGAGCTGCCCGGCGTACGAGAAGGCCAGGTCACCGGCGAGTACGGCGATGCCCTCGCCGTAGCGGCGGGCCTCGCCCTGCCAGCCGTGTGCGCGGTGCCGCTCGATGTGCTCGACGTGGACGGTGGGTTTGCCGCGGCGCCGGTCGGAGTCGTCGATGACGTCGTCGTGGATCAGCGCGAACGCGTGCAGCATCTCGATCGCCGCTGCCGCGTCCACCACGCGGGAGTCGGACAACTCGCCGCCCGCCGCCAGGAATCCGGCCGCGCAGAACGCGGGCCGCAGCCGTTTGCCGCCCGCGCGGATCAGTTCGCCGATGGCGTCGACGGGGACCGCGGCGCGTGCGTCGACCGCCGCCCAGCGGGTGTGCTCCGCGTCGAGCATCGCGTCGAGCCGCTTCTCGGTACGGTCCAGGACGGCCGCGCGGGACCGGGCGGCGAGCCCTCCGAGGTGGTCGACGGCCGGTGCGGGCGCGGGCGGTGAGACGGTCATGGGCGTTCTCCTGTCGTGTCGGCGATCTGGTCCTGGGCACTGCGGGCCGTCCCGTGCTTTTTCGGGCGTACGGCTCCGAGGCCCGGCGCTCCGGGCTCGCGGCGCCGGCTCCGGTGCGTACGTGGCGCGAATCGTGCGGATTCGGTCCGGGCGCCGGCTCCGGTCGTACGGACAGCGCCGGTCGTACGGGCGGCTCGGGCGGCTCAGGCGGACGGCCGCGCCTGCGTGAGGCCCGACGGCAGCTGGAAGACGATGTCCTCCTTGGTCGTGACGGACAGCTCCACGTCGTGGTAGCCCAACTGGTCCAGCCGCTCAAGCAGTTGGTCGACCAGCAGCTCGGGCGCGCTGGCACCGGCGCTCACCCCGATCGTCCGCACCCCGTCCAGCCAGCTCGTGTCCAGCTCGGTCACGTCCGGCACCAGATAGGCGGCGGTCCCTTCGAGGAGGGCCACCTCCACCATCCGTACCGAGTTGCTGGAGTTGCGCGACCCGACGACCAGCACGAGATCGCTGCGCGCGGCGATCTCCTTCACCGCGACCTGCCGGTTGGTGCTCGCGTAGCAGATGTCCCCGTCGGCCGGGCTCCGCAGATCGTCGAAGCGCTCGTTGAGCACGGCGACGATGCCGGCCGTCTCGTCCATCGAGAGCGTGGTCTGGGTGAGGACCGCGACCGGGGTGTCACGCGGCAGGTCGAGGTCGTGCGCGCTCTCGACGCTCTCCACGATCACCGTGCGGTCCGGGGCCTCGCCGTACGTGCCCTCGACCTCCTCGTGGTCGGCGTGGCCGACGAGCAGCAGGGTGCGGCCGTCGCGGGCGTAGCGCCGGGCCTCCTGGTGGACCTTGGCCACCAGCGGGCACGTCGCGTCGATGGTGTCGAGCCGGCGGGCCTTCGCGTTCTCCCGGACCTCCGGGGCCACCCCGTGCGCGGAGAACACACAGACCGCGCCGGGCGGTACGTCCGCCTCGGAGTCCACGAAGATCGCGCCGCGCCGCTTCAGCACCCCCACCACGTAGTGGTTGTGCACGATTTCTTTTCGCACATACACGGGAGCGCCGTGGACCTCCAATGCCTTCTCGACGATTTCTATCGCCCGGCGTACCCCCGCACAGAATCCGCGTGGCTCGGCGAGGATCACTTTCTTGTCGGTCACGTTGTCGGTCACGACTGGAAACTCCTGTCGGTCCGTGGAATTGGGCTTCACCGTCGACCACACCGAAGAGGCAAGTCAAGGTTTTTCGGACCGGCAATAAGTGACGACCCCGGTAATAGGCAGAGTTCTGCACGTGCTTGACTGCACTGTCCCCCGCAACTGCCAATGGATTGCCGGGTGATTGCTATCGAAGGGTGTCGGCGCCCGGTCTACGTTCGAACGGCTGAGTTCCGCTGAAGTGCTGAGACGAGTGGAGTGAAATGGACAGCAAGGCGATGCCGGTCCCGGCGAGCACCGTCCCGTTCTTCACACAGGCGGAATCCTTCGAGCGGTCGTGGCCCCGGCTGAGCGCGTATCTCGACGAGATCTGCGAATCGGGGACGTATTCCAACGGGCCGAAGACCGCCGAACTGGAGGCCGCGCTGCGCGCCTACACCGGTGCCCGGCACGCGATCGCCGTGGGCAACGGCACCGACGCGCTGGTCCTGCTGCTGCGCGCGGCGGGGATCGGTCCCGGCGACGAGGTGATCGTGCCGGCCTTCAGCTTCTTCGCGTCGGCCAGCTCCGTGGCGCTCGCCGGGGCCGTCCCGGTCTTCGCCGACGTCGATCAGCTCACCTACAACCTCGACCCCGCCGCGCTCGAAGCGCTGGTCACCCCGCGCACCAAGGCGATCATGCCGGTGCATCTGTTCTGCCAGCCCGCCGACATGACCGCGGTGCTCGCGGTCGCCGAACGCCACGGTCTGCTCGTCCTGGAGGACAGCGCCGAGGGCATCGGGATGCGGCTGGACGGGCGCCACACCGGTCTGCTCGGGGCGGGCGGCGTGCTGTCGTTCTTCCCCACCAAGACGCTGGGCGCGCTCGGCGACGCGGGCATGGTGCTGACCGACGACGACGCGCTCGCCGGCACCGTCCAGCGGCTGCGCGACCACGGCCGGCCGGCGCTGCCACCCCCGTCCGCCGGGTCCGCGCGCAAGCCACCCGCGGGCCGCGCCGAGTACGCGCGGCAGGGTGAACTGGCGGGCACCAACAGCAAGATGGACGAACTCCAGGCCGCGGCCCTGCTCACCAAGCTCACCACGCTGGACGACGACATCCGCCGCCGCGCCGTGCTGGCCGACGCGTACACCCGCCGGCTGCGCGGTATCCCCGGCGTCCGGCGGCTGCCGACGGTCGTGGAGCGCGGCGAGCCGGTGGACCCGGTCTTCTACGTCTATCTCATCGAGACCGACCGCCGTGACGCCCTCGTCTCGCACCTCGCCGCCGCGGGCATCGGCACCGAGACGTACTACCCGCTGCCCCTGCACCTCCAGCCCTGCTTCGCCCATCTCGGCCACCAGGAAGGCGACTTCCCGCGCGCCGAGGCGGCGAGCCACCGCACCGTCGCCCTGCCGCTCCACCCCGAACTGACCCTCACGCAGCTCGGCCGGGTGTGCGACGCCGTCCGCTCCTTCTTCACCGGGAGTACGTCATGACCACCGAGACATCGCCCGCACAGGCCGCCCCGCCGCGCGCCGCCGCCGCCACGACGGCCCCCGACCCCGTCCCCTACGCGCACACCCGACTCCCGGACGAGGAGCGGGAACTGCTGCGCGAGGTGCTGTACGAGGTCGGCACCGACCCCGAGCAGAAGTTCATCCTCGGCCGCCGCACCGCCGAACTGGAGCGGCGGCTGGCCGACCGCGCCGACGTGCGCGACGTCGTCGCCTGCGCCAGCGGGACGAGCGCGCTCGTCCTCGCCCTGCGGGCCGTCGGGGTCCTCCCCGGCGACGAGGTGATCGTGCCCGCCTTCGGCGCGGAGCCGCTGGCCGCGACGGTGCTCGGCATCGGCGGGGTGCCGGTCTTCGCCGACGTCGACCCGGTGACGATGGTCATGGACCCGGTCGACGCCGAGAGCCGGGTGACGGACCGCACCCGCGCGGTCGTCCCCGCCCACACCTTCACGACGATGGCCGACATGCCCGCGATCGTCGCCTTCGCGCGGCGGCGCGGGATCGCGGTGGTCGAGGACGCGGCGGTGGCGCAGGGCGCGACCCTGGGCGGCCGGGCGGCCGGCACCTGGGGGGACATCGGGCTTTACTCGTTCTTCCCGGTCAAACCGTTCGGGATGCCGGGCGAAGGCGCCGTCGTCCTCTCCGACAGCGCCGAACTCGCCACGCTGGTGAGGCGGTTGCGCAACCACGGTCAGGACGGCGTACAGCGCTTCGTGCACCACGAGGTCGGGCTCAACAGCCGCTTCGACGAGGTGCTTGCCGGATTCCAGCTCGCCCGGCTGGAGCGCGCCGACGCCATGGTCGCCCGGCGCGCGGCCGTCGCCGCGCACTACAACTCCCGCTTCGCGGCGCTGCGCGGGCGCGGCCTGCTCGCCCCCACCACGGGCGCCGACGGCCAGTGCCACTACGTCTACGCCGTACAGACCATCTGCCGGGACTCGCTGGCGGCGCACCTCGCCGCGCACGGCATCGGCAGCCGCGTCTACTACCCGGTGCCGCTGCCGAGGCTGGCCGCCTTCGCCGCGTACGCCGGCCAGGGCGCGCACGGGCGGCGACCCGGCGCTGAACTGGCGACCGCGCGCCATCTCGCGCTGCCGCTGAACCTGAACCTGACGGACAGTCAGGTCGAGCGGACGGCCGACGAGGTCTGTGCCTTCTTCGACTGACACGGAGGCGCCCCCACCACCACGGCCCGGCCGCTGTCGCCCGACCCCGCACGCCCGACCCTGACGCACGCCCTTGACGCACGCCCCTGACCAACTGACCAACTTCTCCGACGGGAGCCACCGTGAAAAGCAAGGTCGTCGTTGTCGGGCAGGGTTACGTGGGCCTGCCGCTGGCCGTCCGGGCCGCGCTGGCCGGCCACCACGTGGTCGGCTACGACGTGGACACCGACCGCGTCAAACGGCTCGTCAGCGGCGAGTCCTACGTCGAGGACATCCCCGACTCCCAGCTCGCCGCCCTGCTCGACCGGGGCACCTACCTGCCCACCACCGACCCGGCCGACCTCGACGGCTTCGACATCGCCGTCGTCACCGTGCCCACCCCCCTGCGCGACGGCGCCCCCGACCTCTCGTACATCGAGTCGGCCGCCCACACCCTCGCCGGGCGGCTGCGCCCCGGCGCGACCGTGGTACTGGAGTCGACCACGTACCCCGGCACCACCGTCGAACTGCTCGTCCCGCTGCTGGAGGAGGGCTCGGGCCTCGTCGCGGGCGACGACTTCCACCTCGGCTACAGCCCCGAGCGCATCGACCCCGGCAACCCCACCTGGCGCCTGGAGAACACGCCGAAGGTGGTGTCCGGCATCGACGCGGCGTCGCTCACCGCCGTGCGGGCCTTCTACGACACGATCACCAGCACCACCGTGCCGGTCCGCACGACCGAGGTCGCCGAGCTGTCCAAACTGATCGAGAACACCTTCAGGCACGTCAACATCGCGCTGGTCAACGAGATGGCGATGTACGCGCACGAACTCGGCGTCGACGTCTGGGAGGCGCTGGACGCCGCCGCCTCCAAGCCCTTCGGCTTCATGCGCTTCACCCCCGGCCCCGGGGTCGGCGGGCACTGTCTGCCGGTCGACCCGGAGTACCTGTCCTGGCGGGTCAGGCGCACCCTCGGCCGCAGCTTCCAGTTCGTCGAGCTCGCCAACGAGATCAACGGGCACATGCCCGACCACGTGGTCCAGCGGCTGCTGCTCGCCTTCAACGCCCGCCGCAGGCCGCTGGCCGGCTCCCGCGTCCTGCTGCTGGGTCTCGCGTACAAGCCGAACACCGGCGACGCACGCGAGTCGCCCGCGCTGCGCGTGGCTGAGCTGCTGCTCGGGCTCGGCGCCGACGTGCGCGCGGCCGACCCGTACGTGGTGGAGGCGGTGACCGTGAACAGCAAGCTGACCCGCTGCGACTTCTCCGAGGAGGAGCTGGCGGCGGCCGACGCGGTGGTGCTGCTGACCGACCACGACGCCTTCGACTACGAACTCGTCGCCCGGGCCTCGGACTTCGTCCTGGACTGCCGGCACCGGCTGGAGACCGGCCCCACCGTCGAAGTCCTCTGACCGGCGGGCGCGTACGACCTACCGGCCACGACGTACCCGGCCACGACCTACCGGCCACGACGTACCGGCCACGGCCCAGGCCGTCCAACGGGAGACGGAGACACAAGCGTGAGTGACGGACATCTGGAGGTATGCGTCGTCGGCGCCGGACCTCGTGGCCTCTCGGTCCTGGAACGGCTCTGCGCCAACGCGCGCCGGCACCTCCCGCCCGGCGCCACCCTCGTGGTGCACCTGGTGGACCCGCACCGCCCCGGCGCCGGCGCGGTGTGGCGCACCGACCAGTCGCACCACCTGCTGATGAACACCGTCGCCTCGCAGGTCACGCTCTTCACCGACGACAGCGTGCGGATCGAGGGCGAACTCGCCCCAGGACCAAGCCTGTTCGACTGGGCGGTGCGGACCACATCGGCCCCGGGGGAGACGTACGACGACCAGGTGCTCGCCGAGGCCCGCGACCTCACTCCCGACTCCTACCCGACCCGCGCCTTCTACGGCCACTACCTGGAGTGGGTCTTCCGGCACGTCGTGCGCACCGCGCCCGCGCACGTCCGCGTCGTCGTCCACCCGCTGCGGGCCGTCCGGCTGGAGGCGGAGCCCAGCGGGGCGCCGGACGGCCCGCAGAGCGTGCGCCTCGCCGACGGCTCACGCGTCGACGGCCTGGACGCGGTCGTCCTGGCCCAGGGCCATCTCCCCGTGCGCGGCGGCCCCGGCGAACGCGAACTGGCCGATTTCGCGAGGCTCCACGCGCTGACGTACGTCCCGCCCGCCAACCCCGCCGACACCGACCTGTCCGCCGTCCGGCCCGGCGAGGCCGTCGCCCTGCGCGGACTGGGGCTGAACTTCTTCGACCATCTGACGCTGTTCACGCTCGGTCGCGGCGGCACCTACACCCGCCGCGACGGCCGGCTCGTCTACGGCCCCTCGGGACGCGAACCGCGCCTGTACGCCGCCTCCCGGCGCGGCATCCCGTACCACTCACGGGGCCGCAACCAGAAGGGCGCGCACGGCCGGCACCTCCCACGCGTCCTCACCCCGGCCCAACTGGAGCGGCTGCGTACCGCCGGCCGGACCGGCGGCGGCCTCGACTTCGGCCGCGACCTGTGGCCGCTGATCGCCAAGGAGGTCGAGACCGTCTACTACACGGCGCTGCTCGCCCCGCGGGTGGGCGAGCGCGAGGCCGGCCGGTTCGCGGACCGGTATCTGAAGCCCGCCTGGGGGTCCGCCGAGGAGTCCGACCTGCTCGACGCGTACGGCATCGGTCCCGAGGCCCACTGGGACTGGAAGCACCTCTCGCTGCCCCACGCCGACCAGGGCTTCCGGAGCGTCGGGGACCACCGCGACTGGCTGCTGGACATCCTGCGCCACGACCTCGCCGAGTCGGAGGCGGGCAATGTCGAAGGCCCCCTCAAGGCCGCCCTCGACGTGCTGCGCGACCTGCGCAACGAGATCCGGCTCGTGGTGGACCACGGCGGACTCACCGGCCGCTCGCACCGCGACGACCTGGAGCGCTGGTACACCCCGCTGAACGCCTTCCTGTCCATCGGCCCGCCGGCCGCCCGGATCGAGCAGATGATCGCGCTCGTGGAGGCCGGGACACTGACCGTCCTCGGCCCCGGCATGCGCGTCGGCACCGACCCCGGCGTGGGCGACCCCGACCCCGGCGAGGGCACCTCCGGCGAGGCCGGCCCCGACCCCGACCCCGGCCGCGGTCACGGCGCACCCGGCCACGGCGTCTTCACCGTCGAGGCGCCCGCCGTGCCCGGCTCCCTGACCCGCGTCACCACCCTCGTCGAGGCCCGGCTGCCCGAGCCCGACCTGCGCCGGACGACCGACCCGCTGCTGACGGACCTGCTGGCCACCGGGCAGTGCCGCCCGTACGCGATCGCCGACCCGGAACTCGGCGCGTACGAGACCGGCGGCCTCGCCGTCACCCCCCGGCCCTACCGGCTCGTGGACGCCGAGGGCCGCGCCCACCCCCGCCGCTTCGCCTACGGCGTGCCGACCGAATCCGTGCACTGGGCGACCGCCGCCGGGGTCCGCCCCGGCGTCGACTCGGTGACCCTGGGAGACTCCGACGCGATCGCGCTGGCCGTGCTGGCCCTGCCCGCGGGACCGCCCCGGCCCCCGGTGCCGGACCACCAGAAGTCCCGGACCACGTGAATTCAGCAGTGCTGAGCCAGAGTTGACGAGGAATCAGACATGACGATCGGTCAGTCCCCGGCCGACACCGGGCTTTTCTCCCCGGTCCGGTCCGGCACCCCCGCCGAGGCCGCCACCACCGACGCCGCCTGCCTCCAGGCGATGCTCGACACCGAAGCGGCCCTGGCCCGTGTCCAGGCCCGGCTCGGCACCGTACCCGAGTCCGCGGCCCGCGCCATCGCCGAGGCCGCGCGGGCCGAACACTTCGACCTGTACGAGCTGGCGGTCCAGGCACGCGGCGCCGCCAACCCCGTCGTCCCCCTCGTGCGGCGGCTGACCGAACTGGTCGCCGCCGAGGACGCCGACGCCGCGCACAGCGTCCACCAGGGCTCCACCAGCCAGGACATCCTCGACACCGGCCTCATGCTGGTCGCCGCGCGCACCCTGGACCTCGTGCTGGCCGACCTGGACCGCACCGCCGCCGCGCTGGCCCGCCTCGCCGCCCGGCACCGCGACACCCCCATGGCCGCCCGCACCCTCGGCCAGCACGCCGTGCCGACCACCTTCGGCCTCAAGGCGGCCGGCTGGCTCCAGGGCGTACTCGACGCACGGGACCGGCTGCGCCGGGTGCGCGGCGAGGGGCTGCCCGTCCAACTCGGCGGCGCGGCGGGCACGATGGCCGGATATCTTCAGTACGCGCTGCTGCACGCACCGGCCGCCGCCGCCGACGGCGGCCAGCGGTACATCCAGGAGCTGCCCGCCGCGCTCGCCGCCGAACTGGGCCTGGCCGAACCGCTGGTGCCCTGGCACACCGTCCGTACCCCCCTCACCGACCTCGGGGCCGCGCTCGCGCTGCTGACCGGCGCGCTCGGCTCCGTCGCCGCCGACGTCCAACTGCTGTCCCGCACCGAGTCGGGCGAGCTGGCGGAACCGGCCGCCGAGGGCCGGGGCACGTCCTCCGCCATGCCGCACAAACGCAACCCCGCGCTGTCGGCGCTGATCCGCTCCGCCGCGTACCAGGTGCCCTCCCTCGTCGGCACCCTCATGCAGGCGTCGGTCCACGACGACGAGCGGCCCGCCGGCGCCTGGCACGCCGAATGGGCGCCGCTGCGCGACTGCCTGCGGCTGGCGGGGGGCGCGGCGCACACCGCCGCCGAACTGACCGAGGGCCTGACCGTCCACGCGGAGCGGATGCGGGCCAACCTGGACCTCACCGGCGGCCTGGTCGTCTCCGAACGGCTCGCGGCGCTGCTGTCCGTGGAACTGGGCCGGGCCGAGGCGAAGGCCCTGCTCGGCCGGGCGTCGGCGGAGGCGGCGACCACCGGCAGGCACCTGGCCGACGTGCTTGCCGACGCCCTGGCCCAAGCCCCCGCCGAAGCTCCCGCCCAAGCCCTGCCCGAAGCTCTGCTTGAAGCCCCCGCCCAAGCCCCCGCCCCGGCCGGTCGGCGATCGGCCGACGACCTCCGGAAGCTGTCGGATCCGGGCCATTACACCGGGGCGGCGGGCCAGTTGGTGGACCGGGTGCTCGGCCGCTTCCGCCTCGACGGGCGCGCCGACGGGCGCACCGGCTGACCCCGGCCGGCATTTCGGCTCGCCTGTCAAGATCGAGCCCTATGTAAGGATGAGGCTGTCGCCCGGCAATGGGCCGCGCGGCCCGTACGACTCCCTTTCCCTGGATGGTCTTGGATGCAGAGCTCTCAGCGTCGTATCGTCCGAACCGCGCCTCTTCCCGCCGCAGATGAGCCCGTTTCGCGTCCGCAGCACAGCGACCTCTTCCTGGAGGCGCACTACACCATCGACCTGCCTCCCCTCGAAGAGGAGGAGGACGTCGAAATCCCCCTCGCCGCCATCCCCTACCGGGGAGGGCGCCCGCATGCCGCCGGGTGAGGACACCGACGCGAGTGTCCTGCTCGACGGGCTGACGGTCGACGCCCGGGACCCCCGGCAGCCCGTCCTGCTCGACAAGTCCGGCCGCCCCATCCGGACGTGGCGGCAGAACTACCCGTACGACAAGAAGATGCGCCGCCGCGAGTACGAGCGGACGAAGCGCACGCTCCAGATCGAACTGCTCAAGTTCCAGCGCTGGGTGAAGGACACCGGGCAGCGCGTGGTGGTGGTCTGCGAGGGCCGGGACGCGGCGGGCAAGGGCGGCACCATCCAGCGGTTCACCGAGCGGCTCAACCCGCGTGGCGCCCGCGTGGTGGCCCTGGAGAAGCCGACCGAGCGGGAGGCGGGGCAGTGGTACTTCCAGCGCTACGTCGCGCATCTGCCGTCCGCCGGGGAGATCGTCTTCTTCGACCGCTCCTGGTACAACCGGGCCGGCGTCGAGCGCGTGATGGGCTTCTGCACCCCGGACGAGTCCACGCACTTCCTCCACCAGGCGCCGCAGTTCGAGCGGATGCTCACCGACGACGGCGTCCTGCTGGTCAAGTTCTGGTTCTCGGTCTCGCACGACGAGCAGCGCACGCGGTTCGCGATCCGGCAGATCGACCCCGTACGGCAGTGGAAGCTCTCACCGACCGACCTCGCGTCGCTCGACCTGTGGGACGCGTACACCGCCGCCAAGGTCGACATGTTCCGGGCCACCGACACCTCGTACGCGCCCTGGAGCGTGGTCAAGAACAACGACAAGAAGCGGGGCCGGCTGGAGGCCATGCGCAGCCTGCTGTGGCGGATGGAGTACGACCAGAAGGACGCGGCGGCGGTCGGCGAGCCCGACCCGCTCATCGTGGGTCCGGCCGACACCCTGCTCGAAGCGGGCGAGGAGAGCACGGATCTGTCCCCGACCCCGCTCGCCGGTCGCCCCTACGGCCCCGGCGACCACCCGGCGCGGCCGGAGCACTGATCCCGGTGCCTCCATGGCTACTGGGCGCGTTCGCCACGTGGTCGAACGCGCCCAGAGAAGGTCGCCCTCGGATCGCGAGGGTTACTTTCCGCCAGGAAGGTCGCGGAGCTCCTCCGGAATACCCGATTCCTTATCGGACAGGAAGAGCTTCGCTGTAGCGGGGGTGGCGCCCACCGCTATCGCGACAGAGGGAGAAACGCCATCGACGCGGAACGCGGACTGTTCTTCCTGCTCCCCCGGCGAATCACTTCCTCCTGAGTCGTCGCATTCTTCTCGTGTTGCGGTTCCTGCCTTTTCGGTCACCTGGAAGTCGATATTCGCAAGGTGTGCGTAGCGATTTCCGTCGAACGAAAGGACGTTGGCACAGGCGCCCTCCGCAGAGCTGTCAGAAATCTCTCCGCTGGATTGGGACTGTTCGGCACTTTCGGAGCCGCACGCCGTCCCGAAGGTAAGTGCCGCGATCGCGAGCGTACCTACTACGGCTCTCTGAAACTGCCTCACCCGGTATCCCCTTTGCGAAGGTGCCCGTATCCCGCCGACTTACTCAGTACAGATACTCAAGGCCCTTCATATCTCCCTTCCCAAGGGTCCGGTAGGACGTGTCACACTCGTCAATGGCGTAGTACATGGTCTGGGTGGGAGCACCCGGCGCGTGATCGAGCCCGAATGCGTGACCCGCCTCATGTGTTCCGACGGCGCGAACGTCCCACTTGTTCGAGCAGGAGGCGGTGGGGGAGTTGGTGAAGTTGAAGTCTGTCGTGTTGTAGCGGACGTCACCTTCGAGCGAGTAGGTGGTCGAGCCCGAGCTCGTGGTCGTGTACCAGGTGCAGTTCACCGCCAGGGTGCCGGCGGCCAGGTTACCGGCGTCCCACGTGCTCTTCTTGTCCCGGGCCGTGCACTGGTTCGAGGAGTTGATGTCCGACTCGTACGACGTTCTGCCCTTGTAGTACGAGTTGGCGTCGATCGTGTCGGAGATTCCGCAGTTGTTGTATCCGCCGGTGATGTTGTTGATGGCGTCGGCGAAGGCTGTCTGTGCCGCTGTCAGCGACAGGCCTCCCGGCATGCCGCCGTCGCCGACGTACCATTCGTACGCGTTCATCATTTCCCACGGCGTGATCTTATAGGTGCTGTCACTGCACCCATTGGGCGCCAACGGCTGGACGGGTGCGGGCTCTTCTTCTCCGACGGCGAAGTCAAACGTTCCGTCCGGAGCGACCTCGAACGAGAATTCCGGGGAGCCGGTACCCCCCGCGGTCAAGGGGCTCATCTTCACGCCCTCACCGGGAGTGGGTATCGCAACCCCGGCATCCCCGTGAGTGACGATTCGCCCGACCAGATTACATCCTTCCGTCACCAGATCGGAGGGAAGCTGGTCAATCGTCAGATCGCCTTCCGCGGGTATGCCGGGACAGTTCTCCGCGACCGGCGCGGCATACGCTGCGGGAGCTACTACGGATGCGGACGCCGCAAGGGCGAAGGCGAGAGTCGTAAGCGTTCTGCCTGCTGTTCTTCGAGCTGTGCGCACAGTGATTCCCCGTTTCCCCGATTTCGCTGACAGCGGTGTTGATCACCGCAAGCGATACGGTAAGGGATTTCAACTGCGGAAGGTAGAGTTCCATTCGAGGAGGATGACCGGAGTCGGCCGGCTATTGACGATGCCGTCAATTACGGGCGCCACCGCCACCCGCCCCCGTCCTCCGGACCCGCCTCCACTCACGACGGCTCGGCCCGGCAGGGACGAGGAGCACGCCGGGTTCACGAGCGCGCTCCGCCGGCCGCCCGGAGGAACCGCTCGATCAGCGCCACGTCCTTCACGCCCCGGCTGCTCTCCACCCCGCTCGACACGTCGACGCCCCACGGCCGCAGCGCCGTCACGGCGTCCACGACGTTGTCCGGCGAGAGGCCGCCCGACAGCACCCACGCACCGGTCGGCGGCTCCGGCAGGGAGTCCGGGGACCAGCGTTCGCCCGAGCCCGGTCGCGGTGAGTCGATGATCAGCATGTCCTCGCCGTACGCGCCCGCCGTCAGCGGATCGCCCGACCCCGGCGAGGTAGCGCGGATCAGGCGGAAGCCGTCGGCGCGCAGCGCGGCGAACGCCTCGGGCGGTTCGCCGCCGTGCAGTTGGACGGTGTCCGCGCCCGCCTCGGCCGCCGCCCGGCGCACCTCGTCCAGCGGCTCACCGCGGAACACCGCGACCTTGTCGACACCGGGCGGCACGAGCGCGGCGAGCGGGCGGGCCTCGGCGGCGGACAGCCGCCGGGGGCTCGTCGTCAGGATGAATCCGACGGCACAGGCCCCACCGGCCACGGCGGCCTCGATCTCGGCGGGCTTCCGCAGACCGCAGACCTTGACGTACAAGTTGTGCAAGGGGAGCTCCTCGCTCGATGGACTCCCTGCGAGAGTACGAAAGAAAGCGAGACGTACGTGCCGCACACCGACGCCCTGACCGCTCCGGGGGCGCCCTTCGAGGTCGTACGCGCCGAGGACGGCTCGCTGATGTACGCCGACGGGCCGCGCACCCTGCGGGAGTTCGTGGAGACGACCTGGGCCTACGGGGACCGGCCCTTCCTCGTCGGCGGCGACGGAGCCAGCCTCCGTACGTACGGCGACTTCTTCGCCGCCGCGACCACCCTCGCCAACCACTTCGTGGACACCTACGGCCTGCGGCCGGGCGACCGCGCCGCCGTCCTCATGGGTGACCGCCCCGACTGGCAGACCGCCTTCTGGGCCACCCAGCTCGCCGGGCTGGTCGCCGTACCGCTCGGCGCCGCGTGGAGCGGGGACGAGCTGGGCCGCGTACTGGCCCACTGCGCGCCCCGCGTGCTGCTGGTGGACGGGGAGCGGCTGCCGGGCGTCGCGGGGTGGGCGGGGGAGCGCGTGGTGGTCTTCGGCGCCGCGGAAGGCGACGAGCGAGCCGCGCGCACCGAGCGGTACGAGGAGCTGCCCGCCCCCGATCCGTACGCGGCCCCGCCCGACATCGAGATCCGCCCCGAGGACGACGCCACCATCGTCTACGCGTCGCCGGCGCATCCCCTCCGGGGGGCCGTCGCGACCCAACTGGCGCAGGCGGGCGCCACGATGGACGCCCGTTTCCGCGCGGCGGCGGACGCGCTGGGACGCGGCGAGCTGCCGGGTCTCGGCCCCGCCCCCGTCACGCGGCTGACGGCCCCCTTCTCCGCTCCCGCCGCGCTCTTCGAGGTGTACGGCGCGATGGCGGCGGGCGGCACGCTCGTCCTGGACGGAGCGGCGGAACAGCCGGAACGGCCGGAGCAGCCGGTACGGCCTTCGCCGCGGCCGGGCGCGACGCCCGCGCCCACGCCCGCCCCCGCCCCCGCCGTCGAGTCACGCGTGTCGCGGGAGACCGGCGAGCGGTGGCTGCGGGGCCAGTCGCTCCCGTACGCCTACTGGCGTGACGAGGGGGCCACCGCCGAGGCGTTCACCCCGGACGGCTGGTTCAGGACCGGCTGATCCGGACCCGGTACGCGCCGTCCCGGCCCTTGCCGAGCACCGTGACGCTGACGCCGCTGTCCCGGTCCCGGAACGTCTCGCCGGGACCGTACGGCGCGTCCGACAGCTCCGCGTGCACGTTGGGCCGCCGCGTACAGCCGCCGCTGCGCTCCGCGCTGTCGGAGACGGTCACCGGACCGCGCCCCGTGTCGACGTCCGACTCGACCCGGTAGATCAGCACCCCCGGCTTGCAGACGGCCTCGTCGTTGCCCGCGCGGGTGCGGACCTCGACCGCGAAGCCGGAGTCCTCGGAGAGCGGCACGAACGCCAGCTTGTGACCGCCCCGGGTGGCCAGCGGTGTGAGGTCGTGCTCGCTGTCGCCGGGGGCCGACGCGCAGCTGATCTGCTTGTTGTCGAGCCAGCCGAGCTTCCACTTGTGCCAGCCCAGCAGATCGTTGTTGGCCCCCCAGTCCTCGGACATGATGTCCCAGTGCCCGACCGCGCCGCCGCCGTCCATCGTGTAGAGGTCGGGGAGGCCGAAGACATGGCCGTTCTCGTGCGGCAGGACGCGGTAGCCGGTGCGCGCGTACGACCCCGAGCCGTCGTCCTGCCTGCTGTAGACGAAGGACGTGTTGGCGAGCGGGACGCCGTCCGCCTCCGGGGCCTCGCCGTTGCCGGAGAACGTCACGGACAGGACGGTGTCGAGCGCCGAGGGGCCGGCGTTGGGGGTGACGAGGATGTTGACCAGGTCGTACTCGCTGAAGTCCACCTCGGGGTCGGCCACCGTCACGATGTCCTGGACGAGCCGCCGGTAGCCGGGTTCGTAGGGGGCGCCGCGCTCTATCCCGTAGTCGGCGAACGGCAGCGGCATCCGCAGCCAGTCCTTCACCGGGGCCTCGGGCCGGTAGTCGAGCCGCCCGTAAGAGCTGGTACGGAACCACTGCGACGTCTGCGGGAAGAACTCCCCGAGCCGGTCGGCGGCGCTGCCGGGACCCGGCGCGTCCGAGAAGTCGACCATCAGGTTGAGCGCGCGGACCGTGCCGGTCGAGCGGGAGTAACCGGCGGGGGTGGGCACGCCCTCGGACATCTGGACGCCGACGGCGGTGGCGATACGGCACGGGCCGAGCGTCGAGTCGTGCGCGGTGGAGGCCGGCCCCGCGGAGGCGCGGGTGGGCAGCGGGAGGGTCGCGCTGGCGGTGGCGAGGGCGGCGAGGGTCAGGGCGGCGAGCGCGGCGCGCGTGCCGAGCCGGCGGGGTCCGGCGTGGCTGCCGCGACCTGCGGCCCCGCGTATCCGACGGGTGTGTGTCATCGGCCGCCCTCGGGTCAGCGGCAGTCGTCCGTGCTGACTGCTCTCCGTTCGCTCACCCTCCGACGCCGGGCGTGTCGCCGCTCGCTGGGTGCGCCGATCGTGGGGTTTTCCGCGCGGGCCCGGCTCCGGTGACCCAGCTCACACGCCCCGGCGAAATAACCGGGGACGGCTTCCCCGTTTGCACCCGTGTCAAGGAAACCGGGGACGCGTTCCCCACTTGTGTGAACCGAGGGAAGGGCCACCCGCCGTGACCACCACCGCCGCCGAGTCCGAAGCGCGTCGCGTTCCGCGTCCGCGAGCGGACGCGCTGCGCAACAGGGAGCGCATCGTGGCGGCGGCCCGCGAAATCCTCGTGGAGTCCGGCGCCGATGTGCCGCTCGACGAGATCGCGCGTCGCGCCGGTGTCGGCAACGCGACGCTCTACCGCCACTTCCCCGACCGTGCCGCGCTCATCCTGGAGGTGGTGCACTCCGTCATGGCGCGCACCGCGGACCAGGCGGAGCGGGCCGCGGCCGAGGAGGGCGACGCGTTCGTGGCGCTCAGCCGCTTCGTCCACGCGGCGGCCGACGAGCGGATCGGGGCCCTGTGCCCGCTCCTCTCCGGCAGTTTCAACTCCGAGCTCCCTCACCTGCACGTGGAACGCGAACGCCTCGAAGGGGCCGTGGAAGGCCTCATGGAGAAGGCGCGCACCGCCGGCAGGCTGCGCACCGACGTCGCGGTCGGGGACCTGATGGTCGCGCTTTCCCAGCTCACCCGTCCGCTGCCCGGTACCGGCTGTCTGAACATGGACCGCTTCACGCACCGGCATCTACAGCTGTTCCTCGACGGCCTTCAGGCGCCCGCGCGCTCGGAGCTGCCGGGCGCGGCGGCGACTCTGGAGGATCTGCGCCACGGTCGATGACGACATGTGACGCGCCCCCGGACCACGAACTTCCGGACCAAGAACTTCCGTACCCAGAACTTCTGTCGACCACGATCACGTACACGTACACGAACACCGGCACACGCACCGGCGGTCACGCCCCGGTGGGCCGGACCCTCTGAACCGGCGACTCCTCACCCCTGACCCGCGCGTAGGGCCGACCAGTGCGTCCCCACGTCCGTTTTGACCACTTCGTACGCATAGGCGGCCACACCCATGTCAAAAACAGCCGAGACCCGGCTCCCGGACCCCCAGGTCCCCGATTCGGTCCCTGATCCCAAGCGCTGGAAAGCGCTGGTCTTCATCGCCCTGGCCCAGCTGATGGTCGTGCTCGACGCGACGATCGTGAACATCGCGCTGCCTTCCGCCCAGGAGGATCTGGGGATATCGGACGGCAACCGCCAGTGGGTCATCACCGCGTACGCGCTCGCCTTCGGCGGTCTGCTGCTCTTCGGCGGGCGCATCGCCGACCTGTGGGGCCGTAAGCGCACCTTCGTCGTCGGTCTGCTCGGCTTCGCCGCCGCGTCCGCCATCGGCGGCGCCGCCACCAGCGAGGCCATGCTGCTCGGCTCGCGTGCCCTCCAGGGCGCGTTCGGCGCGCTGCTGGCGCCCGCCGCGCTCTCCCTGCTCGCCGTGACGTTCAGCGAGCCCAAGGAGCGCGCCAAGGCGTTCGGCATCTTCGGTGCGATCGCCGGTGGCGGTGGCGCCGTGGGTCTGATCCTCGGCGGATTCCTCACCGAGTACCTGGACTGGCGCTGGACCTTCTTCGTCAACATCCCGTTCGCGATCGTGGCCGCCGTCGGCGCCTACCTCGTGATCCGGGAGCCCGCGGGCGGCCGTAACCGCTCCCCGCTCGACGTCCCCGGTGTCATCCTGTCCACGCTGGGCCTGGTGGCGCTGGTGTACGGCTTCACGCGCGCCGAGTCCGAGGGCTGGTCCGACCCGACCACGATCGGCATGTTCGTCGCCTCCGTCGTCCTGCTGGCCACGTTCGTCGCGGTGGAGGCACGGGTGAAGTCCCCGCTGCTGCCCCTGCGCGTCCTGATGGAGCGCAACCGCGGCGGTGTCTACCTCTCGCTGGGCCTGGCCGTCATCGGCATGTTCGGCCTGTTCCTCTTCCTGACCTACTACCTCCAGATCGTGAAGGGCTACACACCGGTCAACACCGGCTTCGCCTTCCTGCCGATGATCGTGGGCATGATCACGGGCTCCACCCAGATCGGCGCCCGGCTGATGACCCGCGTACCGCCGCGGCTGCTGATGACTCCCGGCTTCCTGGTCGCCGCGCTCGGCATGCTGCTGCTGACCCGGCTGGAGATCGACACCTCCTACCCCGCGCTGATCCTGCCGGCGCTTCTGCTGCTCGGTCTCGGTCTTGGTACGGCGTTCATGCCGGCCATGTCCCTGGCCACGCACGGCATCGAGCCGCGTGACGCGGGCGTCGCCTCGGCGATGATCAACACCTCGCAGCAGGTCGGCGGCGCGATCGGTACGGCGCTGCTGAACACCGTGGCCGCCTCCGCCACCACCGCGTACGTCGCGGCCAACGCGGCGGGCGCGAGCGACGCGAAGCTCCTGGAGCTGCAGGCGATGGTGCACGGGTACGCGAGCGCCATCTGGTGGGCGGTCGGCATCCTGGTCGTCTCCGCCGCGATCGCGGCGACCCTCATCACCACCGGCCGTCCGGGGAGCACCCGGGTGGCCAAGGGCGAGGGCGCCGACGCGTCGGTGGAGGACGCCAAGATCCCGGTCGTCATGCACTGACCTCCGGCACTCGGGTACTCGGGTACCCGCGGCCGACGACTGCCCTGGCGCCGCTGTTCCTCAGCGGCGCCAGGGCAGATCCGCGTCCGAACCGGCCGGCTGGAGCCCCGCCGCCATCAGCCGCATGATCTCCCCGAGCTGGGTCACCTGCTCCGGGCTGAGCCGGTCGAAGAGCGCCTGTCGTACGGCGGCGACATGGCCCGGTGCCGACCGCCTCAGCACCTCGTCGCCCTCGTCCGTGAGGAACGCGTTCTGGCCGCGCTTGTCGGAGGGGCAGTCCTCGCGGCGTACCCAGCCGTGCTTCTCCAGCCGGGCCACCGCGTGCGAGAGCCGGGACCGGGTGATCTTGGCGTTCTCGGCGAGCTGGGTCATCCGCAGCCGGCGGCGTGGGGCGCGGGCCAGCTGCACGAGCAGGGCGTAGTAGATGTGCGGCATCCCGGCGTCGCGCTGCGACTGGCGGTCGAGATGGTCCTCCAGCAGCGTGGTGGCCTGGAGGTACGCCTGCCAGACGCCCTGTTCGTCGTCGTTGAGCCAGCGTGGCTGTCTGTCGCTCTCCATGCTCCCCACCCTAAGCGCTTCTTGAAAGTTAAACTAGATCGGCGTAAGGTCCGGCTCGGTAAGTATTTTAAGGTTCAATTTGATTCAAGTTGGTTCGAGCAGGTTCAAGCGGGTTCGAGCGAGTCCGGCCGCGTCACGTTGATCCGGGCGGACCGGCGGACCGGCGGACCGGCGGGATCCGGCAGGGAGACGCCATGACCAGCACCGCGGAGCGCATGCCCGCCCTCTACCTCTCCCACGGCGCCCCGCCCCTCGCCGACGACCCGCTCTGGCCCGGCCAGCTCGCCGCGTGGTCCGCCGACCTGCCCCGCCCCCGGGCGATCCTGATCGTCTCGGCCCACTGGGAGGAGGCGCCGCTCGCCCTCGGCGCCACCAGGACCGTGCCGCTGGTGTACGACTTCTGGGGCTTCCCCGAGCACTACTACCAGGTGCGGTACGCCGCCCCCGGCGCCCCCGCGCTCGCCGACTCCGTCGAGAAGCTGCTGCGCGGCCCCGGCAGCCCCGTACAGCGTGTCCCCGACCGAGGGCTCGACCACGGGGCGTACGTCCCGCTCGTCGAGATGTTCCCGGGCGCCGACATCCCCGTGCTCCAGATCTCCATGCCGACCCTCGACCCGCGCGAACTCCTCACGATCGGCCGCAAGTTGGCCCCGCTACGCGACGAGGGCGTGCTCATCGTGGGCAGCGGCTTCTTCACGCACAACCTGGCCGCGCTGCGCCACGTGGGCGCCGGAGTGCCGGGCTGGTCGGCAGAGTTCGACGCCTGGGGCCGCGAGGCGCTGCTCGCGCGGGACGTCGACGCGCTGCTCGACTTCGCGCACACGTCCCCGGCCGGCCGGCTCGCCCACCCGCGTACGGAGCACTTCGCGCCGCTGTTCGTGACGCTCGGCGCCGCCGAGGACGAACTGGACACCGTGCGGAACGTGATCGACGGCTTCTGGATGGGCCTGGCCAAACGGTCGATCCAGTTCGGCTGATCCTCGGCCGGTCTTTGGTCGGTCTTTGGCCGGTCTTCGGCTGGACTTCAATCGGTCTTCGGCCGATATGTGCGTGATCCGGCCCGGCGGCGACGCCGTGCGATCTGCCCGTGACGTCCCGTATGCCGCCAGTGGTTGGCCCAATGGCAGACGGGTTCAGATAGGCAACGGTTCGACATCCCTGGGCCTACGGCACTTGACCGGGCATTCCGGCCTCCGTACGTTCCTGATGGTCTAGACATCATGCGAGGGAGCGGCCATGCGGAAACATGTCATCGGTGCCTTTGTCGTCACCATGGCGCTCGGGCTCTCTGCCTGTGGCAGTGGGGACTCGGGCGGGGACGGCGGCTCAACGTCGGGCAAGGGCAAGACCCTGACCGTATGGATCATGGAGGGGACCAACCCGGACCCCAAGCCCTTCTTCAAGGAGGTCGCCGCGGCCTTCAAGAAGAAGACGGGCGCCACGGTCAAGGTCGAGTACCAGCAGTGGTCCACCGGGCAGAAGAAGTTCACCACCGCGATCGAGGGCGGACCGAGCCAGGTCCCCGACGTCGCCGAGGTGGGCACCACCTGGATCCCGCAGTTCGCCGAGACCGGCGGCCTGGTGGACGTGACCGGCAAGGTGAAGGAGTCCGGGCTGGGCGACGACCTCGTCGAGGGCCTGGCCGACGCGGGCACGCTGGACGGCAAGCAGTACGGCATGCCCTGGTACGCCGGTGTCCGTGGCCTGCTCTACCGCAAGGACATCTTCGAGAAGCACAACCTCAAGGCCCCGACCACCTGGAAGGAACTGCGCGACACCGCGCTGGTCCTGAAGGAGAAGGAGCCGGACATGATCCCCTTCCCGGTCGCGGGCGGCGCGGAGATGTTCGCGACCCCGTTCGTCTGGGGCGCCGGCGGTGAACTGGCCGTCGAGGAGGGCGGCAAGTGGAAGTCGGGCATCAACTCCCCGGAGTCGGTCAAGGGCATCACGTACTACACCGACCTCGCGAAGAAGGACAAGCTGTCCCCGGCGAAGGTCACCACCTGGACCGAGAAGGAGGTGGCGACCGACTTCCAGAAGGGGAAGATCGCCATGTCCGTCTCCGGCAACTGGACGCCCAAGGCGTTTGTCCAGGCCGCGCCCGACCTTGAGGGCAAGCTCGCCGCCGCGCCCCTCCCGGGTGAGACCGGCGGCATGAGCAAGTCCTTCCTGGGCGGCTCCTACCTCTCCACCTTCAAGGGTGAGAACCAGGACCTGGCCTGGGAGTACGTCAAGCTGGTCACGACCGGCGAGTTCGCCACCAAGTGGGCCGAGCAGACGAACTACTTCCCCGGACAGAACTCCCTCCTCAAGGAGGTCCAGGCGAAGAACGACCCGCTCGTCGCGCCGTTCGCCAAGCAGATGACCGAAGCCGGCGCGACAGTGCCCAAGACACCCGCGTACGGTCAGATCCAGGCCACGCAGGTCGTCACGAAGATGGTGCAGTCCATCCTGACCGGCAAGCAGACCGTGCAGGAGGCCGCGGACCAGGCCGCCGAGGAGATGGACAAGATCTTTGCCTCCTGAGTCAGTCATCGAAGACTCGGCGCACGACGACGTGGCCGCGGCGACCTCATCCCTGAAGTCGCCGCGGCCACGCGCCCCGCGTCCGGGCCCGACGCTGCGCCGCAAGCAGCTCGGTCGCACCACCCGGCCCTGGGTGCTGCTCCTGCCGTCCCTCGTGGTGCTGGCGGGCCTGCTCCTGTGGCCGCTGGTCAAGGTCGGCATCCTGTCCGTCCAGGACTACGAGGTGAAGTTCGGCGGCGGCGTCGGCACGTACACCGGCTTCGACCACTACAAGGACCTGCTCACCGACGGCGCCCTGTGGCGCACGGTCCTGCCCAACACCGTGTTCTTCGCGGTCGCCTGCGTGGCGCTGACCGTCGCGCTCGGCACCCTCGCCGCCCTGCTGCTCCAGCGGCTCGGCACCACCTGGCGGGTCATCTGCTCCACCGCGATCATGGCGGCCTGGGCGATGCCCGCCGTCACCGGCACCTACGTCTGGGTGTGGCTGTTCTCGGCGGGCGACGGCATGATGAGCCAGGTCGCCGGCTCGCTCGGGCTCATCGACCCCGAGACCACGAACTGGTTCACCGAGCGGCTGTCCTTCTACGCCATCGCCACCCTCAACGTGGTGCACCACGGCTTCCCGTTCGTCGCCATCACCGTGCTCGCGGGGCTGCTGACCATCCCCAAGGAGCTGTACGAGGCGGGGATGATCGACGGCGCGAACGCCTGGCAGCGGTTCTGGAAGATCACCGTGCCCACCATCAAGCCGATCTTCCTCGTCGTCACCATCCTGTCGACCATCTGGGACTTCAAGGTCTTCACACAGATCTATCTGATGCCGGGTGGCGCGGGCAGCAACGAAGAGGTCCTCAACCTGGGCGTGTGGTCCTACCAGCAGGCGTTCGCCCTGAACGACTACGGCGCGGGAGCGGCCACCGCCGTACTCCTCACGCTGCTCCTGCTGCTGATCACGGTCGTCTACATCCGAACCCTCTTCAAGGAGAGTGACGAGCTGTGACCCGCACGACGACCGCCGGGCGGATCGGGCTCGCTGCCGCGGTGTTCGCGCTGCTCGTCTTCACGCTGTTCCCGGTGTACTGGATGGTCAGCACCGCGCTCGACCCGAACGCGATCACCCGCGGCGCCGACGTCCTGCCCAGCGGCATCAGCTGGGAGCACTTCACCTATATCTTCGAGCGCGGCAACTTCGGCCAGTTCCTGACCAATTCACTGATCGTCGGGCTCGGCACGATCCTGGTGTCCGGGCTGCTGGCGCTGTTCGCCGCCGTGGCCGTCGCGCGCTTCCGCTTCCGGTTCCGCACCTCGGTGCTGATCATGGTGCTGATCGTGCAGATGGTGCCGCTGGAGGCGCTCGTCATCCCGCTCTTCCTCCAGATGCGGGACTACGAGATGCTCAACAGCCTCATCGGGCTGACCGTCGTCTACATCGCGCTGTCGCTGCCGTTCGCGATCTGGACGCTGCGCGGCTTCGTCGCGACGGTGCCCAAGGAGGTCGAGGAGGCCGCCTACCTGGACGGCTGCTCGTGGCCGCGGATGTTCTGGTCCGTACTGCTGCCGCTGGTCGCGCCGGGCCTCGTCGCCACCAGCGTGTTCGCCTTCATCACCGCGTGGAACGAGTTCGTCTTCGCGTACACCTTCATGAAGGACGGCTCCAAGTACACGGCGGCCGTGGGGCTGTTCCAGTTCTTCGGCGAGAACTCCACGTCCTGGGGCCCGGTCATGGCCGGCTCCACCCTCATCACCCTGCCGGTGCTGGTCTTCTTCATCATCGTGCAGCGCCGCCTCGCCTCCGGGCTGGCCTCCGGGGCGGTGAAGGGATGAGCGCCAGGGATTTCGGGGGCGAGCCGCTGCGCCTGGTCAACGCCGTCCTGCTGCCCGGCTTCCACGGCACCGAGCCGCCCCCGTGGCTGCTCGCCGCCGTGGACGACGGGCTCGCGGGCGTCGTGTACTTCGCGCACAACGTGCCCGACCCGAAGACGGCCGCCGCGCTCTCGGCCACCCTGCACGCCCGCCGCGGCGACCTGATCGTCGCGAGCGACGAGGAGGGTGGCGACGTCACCCGCCTGGAGGCGGCGACCGGTTCCTCGTACCCCGGCAACGGAGCCCTCGGCGAGGTCGACGACACCGACGTCACCGAACGCGTCGCCCGCGCCATCGGCCACGACCTGCGCGCGGCGGGCATCGGCCTGAACTTCGCGCCCGCCGTCGACGTCAACGCCAACCCGAACAACCCGGTGATCGGCATACGGTCCTTCGGAGCCGACGCCGCCCAGGTGGCCAGGCACTCCGCCGCGTACGTCACGGGCCTCCAGTCCGCCGGCGTCGCGGCCTGTGCCAAGCACTTCCCCGGCCACGGGGACACGGCCGTCGACTCGCACCTGCGGGTGCCCCAGCTGGACGCCGACCTCGATCTGCTGCGGCGGCGCGACCTGCTGCCGTTCACCGCCGCCATCGAGGCGGGCAGCCGCTGCCTGATGACCGGCCACATCAAGGCCCTCCCCTTCGGGGAGGCACCCGCCTCACTGAACCCGGAGGCCGCCCGGCTGGCCCGCGAGGAGCTGGGCTTCACCGGCGCCGTCGTCACCGACGCGCTCGACATGGGCGCCGTCCTGGCCGACCCGGGCTTCGGCCCCGCCTGCGTCCAGGCCGTCCTCGGCGGCGCCGACCTGCTCTGCCTGGGCAACCCGAAGAGCGCGGAGGCCGCCGAGAGCGCCTACACGACGGCGCGCGACGCGCTCCTCGACGCCGTGGCCACCGGCCTACTGCCCACGGACCGGCTCGTGGAGGCCGGCCACCGGGCCCGGGAGCTGGCGCGGTGGATCGGCCTGGCCCGCGCCACGCCACCGCCTCCCAAGGAGGACGCGCTGCCGCTCGCCGTGGCCCGCGCCGCACTGCGGGTACGCGGCAACGTGGCGCTCGGCTCACCGCCGTACGTGATCGACCTGCGACAGCGCGTCAACCACGCGTCCGGCAGCCGCGCGCCGCACCTCAACCGGCTGCTCGCCGAGGCCATGCCCGGCCTGGCCGCCACCGGCGTACCCGCCGAAGGGCCGACCGCCGCCCGCGCGGACACCGCCCTCCAGGGCCGCGGCGACCGCCCCCTGGTCATCCTCGCCAGGGAGCCGCACCGGGACGCGGAGGAGTCGGCGCTGCTGCGCGAACTGGTCACCCGCCACCCGGACGCGGTCGTCGTCCTCACGGGCTGGCCGCACGCCGTGGACGCGCTGGCGGCCAACACCGTGGTGACGTACGGCTCGGCCCGCGTCAACGCGCAGGCGGCCGTGGAGCGCCTTCTGGGCGGCACACCGCACGGAGGCTAGGGCGACGACGCGACGAGAGGGACCCCCGGGCCGCGCCCAGGGGTCCCTTCGCACGTTCAGGCGTCGTTCAGCTTCGCCGCCTCGGGCGCGCAGTACACCGTGACCTCCACGGAAGTGGAGTACGCCGCCTTCGGCCGGAAGGGGCCACTGGTCGCGTAACCCAGAACTCGCTCAGAACGGACATCCTGAGCAACCTTGAGGCGGTGTGGGCCGTCTTCCGGGTAGGAGCGCAGCCAGGGGCGGCGCTGCTCGGCAGTGAAGGTGGCGGTGTCGAAGGTGATCGGCGTCTCACGCACGAAGTGGTTGTAAATCTCTGTGAGCGCCGTCAGATCGTCCTCGGTTCCCGTTCTGACCTGCACTTCCGTCCAGCTTGACACCATGCGTCCCTCCTCGGTGGCCGGACAGGGTACTGCATGATCACAAAAATGAGCGCACGCCTTGGGAATTCTGTCCGGATTCCAGTCGTTGTTTCCAACGGATGCAGGGCACCCGGGAGGGTGTCGCGACCGACTCAGTAAGGGAGCTCGCATGGCAACCCGTGCCGTCGCCCGTCGCACCGCCACCGGCGGTTCGAAAGCGGCAAGCAGTGTTCGCGCCGTAGGCGGGGAGATCGCCGATCGCGACCTGGTCGGCATGTACCTCGACGAGATCGCGCGTACGCCGCTGCTCGACGCCGCCAAGGAGGTCGAGCTGTCCCAGACCATCGAAGCGGGTGTGTACGCCCAGCAGATTCTCGACGGAGCGGTGGAGAGCGAGGGCGCCGGCGCCCGGCGCGAGGAGCTCGAAGCCCTCGTCGCCGCCGGTGAGAGCGCGAAGGACGTCTTCATACGCTCGAATCTCCGTCTCGTCGTCGCCGTGGCCCGGCGCTACCCGCGCAGTGGACTGCCGCTGCTCGACCTGATCCAGGAAGGCAACGCCGGCCTGGTGCGCGCGGTCGAGAAGTTCGACTACGCCAAGGGATTCAAGTTCTCCACCTACGCGACCTGGTGGATCCGCCAGGCCATCACCCGGTCCATCGCGGACCAGTCACGCACGATCAGGCTGCCCGTCCACCTCGTGGAGGAGCTCGGCCGTATCCGCAGGGTGCAGCGCGAGTTCAACCGTGAGCACGGGCGCGACCCGGAGCCCACCGAGATCGCCGCCGAGCTGGAATCCAACGCCAAGCGTGTCATCGACGTCCTGGACTGGGCCCGTGACCCGGTCAGTCTGAACATGTCGGTGGACGACGACGGCGACACCCAGTTCGGTGATCTGCTGGAGGACACCTCGGCGGTCTCGCCCGAGCAGTCCGTCCTCACGCTGCTGCGCAGCGAGGAGCTGGAAGACCTGATCGGCAGGCTCGACCACCGCACGGCCTCCATCATCAAGATGCGGTACGGCATCGACGACGGCCGGGAGCGGACGCTCACGGAGGTGGGCAAGCAGCACGGCCTGACCCGTGAGCGGATCAGGCAGATCGAGAAGCACGCCCTGCTCGAACTGAAGAAGATGGCGCACGACGTGGGCTTCGACGCGGCGGCGTGACGCCCGAGGACGTGCCCATGAGCGGAGCCCCGGCATCCCCCCCGATCCCGGGGCTCCTTACGTACGGACGACGTACTCACGCGCCGTCCGTTCCGTCCGTACCCGCGTCCGCTGAGTCGCCGCCCCCGCCCGCCGCGCGGGTCAGCCGACCCCCCACCGCGCGGATGTGTTCGACCAGCCGCGCGGGCGCGTGGACCGTGAACTCGCAGTCCACCAGCGCCAGTCGGAGCGCCAGCCACTCCAGTGAATCGCCCACCGTGGCCCGCAGCCGGCAACTGCCGGGGCCGGTCGGCTCCGGCACACCCAGCGAGGGCGGCAGCCGCCCCGCCACGAACTCCGCGGGCGCCGCGAAGCTCACGTCCACCTCCCACTGCGGCTGCGCGCCCCACATCGAGCGGGTCAGGAACTCCGCCGCGTCACCGGTCGGCAGCTCACGCGGCGTGAAGCGGGCCCCGGTCGCGTACGGGTCGCCGACCCGGTCGACGCGGAACGTACGCCAGTCCTCCCGCGCCAGGTCGTACGCGACGAGATACCAGCGCCGGGCCGTCGACACCAGGCGGTACGGCTCGACCTGCCGCTTGGTCCGCGCGCCGTCCCCCGCGCGGTAGTCGAACCGCACCCGCTCCGTACCGGTGATCGCGGCGGCGATCACCGTCAGCGTCCGCGGGTCCACGCTCGCCGCGTCGCCCCGGACGAGCAACGGCACTGTCGCGGCCTGGAGGGTGGAGACACGGTGCCGCAGGCGCGAGGGCAGCACCTGCTCCAGCTTCGCCAACGCCCGTACGGACGCCTCCTCCACACCCTCGATGGCATGCCCGGCCCCCGCCCGCAGCCCCACGGCGATGGCCACGGCCTCCTCGTCGTCCAGCAGCAGCGGCGGCATGGCGGCGCCCGCGACCAGCCGGTACCCACCGACCGCGCCCTTGCTGGCCTCGACCGGATAGCCGAGATCGCGCAGCCGGTCGATGTCCCGGCGGATCGTGCGCGCGCTGACGTCGAGCCGCTGGGCCAGCTCACTGCCCGGCCACTCGCGCGGCGTCTGGAGAAGTGACAGCAGATTCAGGAGTCGTGCCGGAGTGTCTGTCATGCGTTCCAGGGTGCCAGCGATCTAGGACATGATCCGGCCTATATGGTGCATAGGTTTCTCCCATGACTTCTCCAGCGACCTCACCGGTCGCCGTACCCGGTACGAAAGCCGACCCCGCCATGCCCCCGGACCCCGCCACGCCCCCCGACCCCGCCGACCGACGGCGCTGGCTGGCGCTGGCCGTGGTCATGACCGCGGCCTTCATGGACCTGGTCGACGTCACCATCGTCAACATCGCCATCCCCAGCATCGAACGAGACCTGTCGGCGACCTTCGGCTCCATCCAGTGGATCACCGCCGGATACGCGCTCGCCTTCGCCGCCGGACTGATCACGGGCGGCCGGCTCGGCGACATCTACGGCCGCAAGCGGCTCTTCCTCCTGGGAATCACCGGCTTCACCCTCGCCTCGGCGCTCTGCGGCTTCGCGGTCAGCGCCGAGATGCTCGTCGCCTCCCGGCTCCTCCAGGGCGCGATGGCCGCGCTGATGGTGCCCCAGGTGCTCTCGATCATCCACGTCACCTTCCCGGCGCACGAACGCGGCAAGGTCTTCGGGATGTTCGGCGCGATCGTCGGCCTCGGCGCCGTATCAGGACCGCTCCTCGGCGCGCTGCTCACCCAGTGGAACCTGTTCGGCCTCGAATGGCGCCCGATCTTCCTGATCAACCTGCCCGTCGGTATCGCCGGTGTGATCCTCGGCCGCAAGTTCATCACCGAGTCCAAGGCACCCAAGGCCCTGCGGCTGGATGTGGTCGGCGTCGTCCTGGTGACCGTGGCGATGCTGATGCTGGTCTACCCGCTCACCCGCGGCCGCGAGCTGGACTGGCCGCTGTGGGGGCACCTGTGCATGGCGGGCAGCGTGCTGGTGTTCGCGGCGTTCGTGGCGTACGAGAAGGCGAAGACCCGCAAGGACGGGTCGCCGCTGGTGGAACTGTCCCTGTTCAAGATGAAGAGCTTCGCCGCGGGCATCGCCGTACAGCTCACCTTCGGCGTCAGCCTGGGCATCTTCTTCCTGGTCTGGACGCTCTACATGCAGATCGGCCTCGGCTGGACCCCGCTGCGCGCCGGTCTGACCGGCCTGCCGTTCTCGCTCGCGGTGTCGACGGCCGCGGGGCTCTCCGTACAGAAGCTGGTCCCCCGATTCGGCCGCAAGGTCCTCCAGGCCGGCGCGCTGACGATGGCGGCGGGCGTACTGCTCTACCGCTGGGAGGCCGGGCGGTACGGAATGGACATCAGCACCTGGCAGATGGTGCCGCCGCTGGTCGTGATGGGCCTGGGGATGGGCCTGATCGTGGCGCCGCTGACGGACGCGGTGCTGTCGGACGTCCCGCGCGATCACTCGGGCTCGGCGTCCGGCCTGATCAACACGGTGCAGCAGATGGGCCACGCGCTGGGGCTCGGCCTGGTGTCGGTGGTCTTCTTCGGGGTGATCGACGGGCGCACCGGGAAGACGCCGGCGGCGGTGGCGACGGCTTTCGGGGACGGGTTCCAGAACGCGCTGTGGTGGGTGGCGGCGGTGCTGGTGGGGATCTTCCTGCTGATGTTCGCGCTGCCGAAGCGCCGGGTCCCGGAGACGGGGGCTGCTCCGCAGCCGCCGGAGCGGGATCGGGTGCTGGTCGGCTGAGGTCCGGTGCGGGCCGCTGAAGGGCATGGGCGGGCGTGGCGAGAAGAACCCCGCTTGGGACGGTGCCCCGGGCACGGAGTCCGGGACCGCGCCCAAGGTGCCGACGACCGTCTGAGGGACCGCCTCACCCGGTCATCTGACCCGCGCGGAGTTCCATGGCTTCGCGTGCGGTGCTCTGCGCGGCGTACACCTCGCACATATGACGGCCGTCGGGTGTCGCCGTGTGCTCGACCTCCCACAGGCTCGTCTCCGTGCCATCGAGCAGCAGGAACGCGTGCTCGTACAGCGTGAACCCCGCGTCCTTGCCCTCGACATGGCCGTGCCGGCCGAAGACCTGGGTGATCTGGTGGGCGAAGGCGGCCCGCAGCTGTCCCGCGACCTCCTCGCCCGGCCGGTCCACGTTCTCCGCGCGGCGCAGCACCCGGCGCGCGTGGTCGGCGGAGTTGTCCGGCAGATACACCCGGGGCAGCGGTGTCTGTGGTGCTGTCAGCAGGCCGCTGAGCAGTTCGAGATCGGCCGCGAGGTCGGACTCGAAGCTCGGATCGAGACTCCCGCCGAGGTCCGACTCGAAACGGGACTCGAAGAGCGAATCGGAATCGGCGGCCGAATCGAGGCGGTTGACGGAAGGGACGGTGGCCGGGCCGGCACCGCCCGCGCGGCCGGGGCGGCGCAGCCGGGAGGCGGCCAGGCGCACCTCGTACTCGTCGGTGTAGAGCTCGTGCTGTTCGGCGCCGTCGCGCCCGGTGTTGTGGACCAGCTCCCAGAGGGTGAGGGCGGTGCTGTCGGCGAGCAGATAGGTATGCCGATAGGTCTCGCGGTGCAGTCCCGCACTGTGGTGCGAGGAGCGCATTGAACTGGCGTGCGCCAGAGCGGAGTCGAGCCGCTCGATCACGGCGTCGGGCAGATCGAAGGAGTTGAGTGCCCGACCCAGGAGACGCTCAAGATGCGTCTCGCTTGTCTCATACGGATCGTTCAAGGTGGGTCTCCAGGCCGTCGCCACATGTCACTTGGTGATTGCATAACGTAGCCCCTGGGACTGACATTGCGCCCCAAGTTCAGTAAAACGATTGGGGGCGCGCGAGAAGTTCCTTCGAGCCCCCCTCAACTCCCTTGCGCCGCCGGTCAGTCCGTGCCGTACAAATCGCGGTACGCGGGGAACGTACCGCCGGGTCCGTCGACGCCCTCGGCCACCACCATCGCCCGCACGATCGCCCTGGTCACAGCGTCGGCCCCGGCCGCCAGCAGTTCGTTGAGCGCCAGCGGACCCCCGGCGTCGAGCGGGTGTTCGCCGGTGGCGAGCGTGAAGACCGTGTCGCCGTCGTTGAGCAGATGTACGGGACGGACGGCGCGTGCGATGCCGTCGTGCGCCGTCCCCGCGAGCTTCTGCGCCTGGGCCTTGGAGAGGTCGGCGTCGGTCGCCACGACGGCGAGCGTGGTGTTCAGCGGAGGCCGCCCCTCCCGCTCGCGCACCTCGGCGAGGCGCGCGAGGGCCGCCTCGTGCACACCGGCCGACGGGTAGCCGGGACGGCCCTGGAAGTACCGCCCGTACAGCACGCCCGTCAGCGGATCGACCGCGGAGCCCGCCGCGTTCGCGACGACCAGCGCCGCGACGGTGATCCCGGACGGCAGCAGCACGCTCGCCGTACCGATCCCGCCCTTCAGCTGCCCCACCACGGCCCCGGTCCCGGCGCCCACCGCCCCCTCGTCGACCGGTGCCCCCGATTCCGTACGGGCCGCCGCCTCCACCGCCGCGCGGCCCGTGGAAGCGTCCGGACGGGCCCGCCAGTCGCCGCCGCGCCCCAGGTCGAAGACGCAGGCCGCCGGGACGACCGGCACCACCTGGGACGGGTCGGGACCGACCCGGACACCCCGCCCCTGCTCCTCCAGCCACGCCATCACACCGGCGGCGGAGTCGAGCCCGTACGCGCTGCCGCCGGTCAGCACGACGGCCTCCACGCGCCGCACCAGATTGCGCGGATCCAGCGCGTCCGTCTCCCGGGTACCGGGGCCACCGCCCCGTACGTCCACGGCGGCGACCGCCCCGCCCTCGGGCGCGAGGACGACCGTCGTACCGCTGAGCGCCCGGTCCCCGGCCACCCGCGCGTGGCCGACCCGGATCCCCGCCACATCCGTCAATGCGTCATTGGTTGCCATGGGCCCCATGCGTACCACGGGGGCAGCCCCCACTACAGCGGATCACCCCGCCCGCCGCGCCAACCCCCGTACCCTGGACGTATGAGCACCGCCCGCACTCCCGGACCGCGTGACACCGTCACGGACCCGCCCCGACCGGCCCCGCCCAAGCCGGCCCCCCCGAAGCCGGGCCCGCCCAAGCCGCCGCTGGTCTTCGACGACCCGCTGGACCGCCCGTCCTCCGACGACACGGACGCCGGGTGGGGCGAGCGGCCGGCCGCGAGCGGCAACAGCGCCGCCGACCTCGCCCGCTTCCTCGACGAGAAGCCGCCCCACCACATCTGAGCGCCGGGACCCGCCCGCACGGACCGGGGTCTGTCCGCGAGGATCCGCCGGACAGACCCGCGGGCAGGCTCGTGGATAGGGACCAGGTCCAGTCCGGTGATCCGCCCGACAGGGCCTAAGGGGTGCCGCGCCCCGGCCCCCGCTGCTGAGCCACCAGCGCGTC
This sequence comes from Streptomyces sp. NBC_01508, assembly GCF_045040315.1. NCBI lineage: Bacteria > Bacillati > Actinomycetota > Actinomycetes > Kitasatosporales > Streptomycetaceae > Streptomyces > Streptomyces sp. NBC_01508. The sequence continues at coordinate 5,099,181 of NZ_CP109419.1, forward strand.
CCTGATCTCCTTCAGTACCTCCAGCTCGCTCACCTCCAGCACTTCCTCCACCTTTTCCCTGGCGGCCTGCTGCCTGGCGCGCCTGGCCAGATACTTCGCCATCGGCAGGACCATCAGGAAGTACACGACGGCGGCGGTGATCAGGAAGCTGAGGATCGCGCTCAGCACCGTCCCCCACATGATCGGGATACCCGACACGACCTCGCCCGCTTCGTTCGTCTCGCACGGGGACTTGAGACATGAGGTGTAGCGGTCCAGATCCTTGGTGCCGAACGCGCCGACGACCGGATTGATGACGCCCTTCACCAGGGAGTTCACCACGCCGGTGAACGCGGCGCCGATGACGACCGCGACCGCGAGGTCGATCACGTTGCCGCGCGTCAGGAAGGCTTTGAAGCCCTCCAGCACGCTCTCCTTCTCGTTGCTCACCAGTGAGCCCTTCTACGTATGTGCCGTGGGGACAGCGATGGGGACAGCCAATCGCCCTGACACCTTGGGCAACTGGCGCCCCAGCTGTCCAATCCGCCCATGCTTTCGTGTGACCAATGTGCTCATCAGTACGACGATGAGCAGCCGGGGCCGCCATCGAGCGGCTCAGCACAGCGTCACCGCCAGCCGGGAGGTCGTGCTCGCGCCCGCCAACTCCGCCGCGACATCACGCGCGACGGTCAGCAGGACCAGCGCTCCACCGTCGGCGGCGCTCTCCAGGACCCGCGGGACGGATTTCACCAGCACTCCCGCGGCGATCACCCGGGCGTCCGCCTCCTCGCGCACGGGGGAGACGGGGGAGTGGGCGGCGGCGATCACATCGACCCGGTCGCCCGGACGCAGCAGCCGGACCGTCGCCACATCCGCGATCCGCACCGGAGCCGTCACCAACTCCACTTTCCGCACGCCCGATTGGGCATCACCACCCGCCGCCGCGCGGGACGCGGCCTCGGTGCGCTCCTCCGCTCCGGCCGCGCCAGGACCGCCCGCGCCCGACGCCGCCAACGCGGCTGCCGTCACCGCCAGCCCCGCCGCCACCGCACGGCGCCGCCGGAGCAGCGCCCTGCGCAGCCGATGCCCGCCACCACGCACTCGCAGCGGATCGAACGCCGGCACCCCGCACGGAGCGGGCGCGGCAGCCACCGGCACGGGCGGGAAGGACGGAGAGGCCGGAGACGGAAAAGGGGACGGAGGATCCGACGGGCGGGAAGAGGAAGGAGAGGAAGGAGAGAAAGGGGAGGAAGGGGAGGAAGGGGAACGGGACATGGCAACCACCACCTGGCGTGAGGAGTTTCTGCTGGCCGCTCCCCACGATCCACGTCCCGCCGGAATCCCGCCGAAGCCTGTGGACAACTACCCGGATGTGAATATCTCGCTCACCCGAACGAGGCCCGTCCCAGGCGTTTACGGCAGCTCAAGTCCCGTATCGATACCGTCCAGCGCGTGCGAGCACAGGCAGTCCCGCGTCTTGTCCGCCTGCAACCCGCCCACCGTGTCGAACAGCACCGTGCGCAGCCGGTCGACATTGGAGGCGAAGACCTTCAGCACGTCCTTGTGCGAGACGCCCTCGCCCGTCTCGGCCCCGGCGTCCAGATCGGTCACCAGCGTCAACGACGTGTAGCAGAGCCCCAGTTCACGGGCGAGCACAGCCTCGGGGTGACCCGTCATACCGACCACCGACCAGCCCATCGCCGCATGCCACCGCGATTCGGCGCGGGTCGAGAAGCGCGGCCCCTCGATGACCACCAGCGTCCCGCCATCGACCGGCTCCCACTCGCGCCCGCGCGCCGCGGCGAGCGCCGCCTTGCGCCCCTCGGGGCAGTAGGGATCGGCGAGCGAGACATGGACGACCTTGGAAGCGCCGCCGCCGGGCAGCGGCACACCGTCGTAGTACGTCTGCGCGCGTGCCTTCGTACGGTCCACCAACTGGTCCGGTACGAGCAGCGTCCCCGGGCCGAACTCCGCGCGCAGCCCGCCCACCGCGCACGGGCCGAGCACCTGACGTACGCCGACGGACCGCAGCGCCCACAGATTGGCGCGGTAGTTGATGCGGTGCGGCGCGAGATCGTGCGCGCGCCCGTGGCGGGGCAGGAACGCGACGCGCCTGCCCCCGACGTCGCCGAGGAACAGCGAGTCGCTGGGCGGTCCGTGCGGGGTGTCGACGGTGACCTCGGTCACGTCATCGAGGAATGAGTACAGGCCCGAGCCGCCGATGACGCCGATCTCCGCGGTCTCCGAGCCCTCTGCGTTCGCCTTGGTCGCCATGACGATCACCCTAGCGGGGGGCCGCCGCTGCCCGGGTGTGCGGGAACGCCGAAGACCCCGCCGTACCGAACGGCGGGGTCCCGGAGAGGAGTAGTCAGGTGATCAAGCGGCGGAGGAACCGCTGGAACCGGAGCTGGAGCTGCCGCTCGAAGCGCTCGACTTCGAGCCGGAATTCGAGCCGGCGGAACCCGAGCCCGACGAGGAGGACGAAGAACCGGTGGACGACGTGGACGCGGACTTGGCGTCCGACGACGACGAGCCCGACGGCTTGTCGCTCGAACCGTTCGAACCGCCCGAGTCACCCGAGCCGTTCGACGCGCCCGCCTTGGCCGGCGTGCTGCTCGAAGACGAGCCGCGGCTGTCGTTCCGGTAGAAACCGGAACCCTTGAAAACGATACCGACCGCGGAGAACACCTTCTTCAGGCGTCCTTCGCACGCGGGGCACACGGTGAGGGAATCATCGGTGAATTTCTGCACCGCCTCAAGGCCCTCGCCACAGTCGGTGCACTGGTACTGATAGGTCGGCACTTGTTCCTCCTGGCACTCTCACTCAATGAGTGCTAACGACGCTCCATAGTGACGTATTCCGCTGGATCAGTCCACTGCCACCGGCACGCGGTGACCCATTCCACGCGCCGCGACGAGGCCCGACGCCTTCGGCGTGAGCCGCGAGCGCAGGGCGACGAGCGTGGCCAGAGCCAGTGCGGTGCCCACCAGGGGCACCACGAATCCGGCGCTCGCGCCGTGCGCGTCCGCCAGCTGTCCGGCCGCCGTGACCGCGCCGGCCTGGCCCAGCGCGACCGCGCCCGTCAGCCAGGTGAAGGCCTCCGTACGGGCACCGGCGGGGACCAGCGACTCGATCAGGGTGTAGCCGCTGATCAGCGCGGGCGCGATGAAGAGCCCGACCAGCAGGCCGAGTCCGGCGAGCATGGGGACCGAGTGCACCGCCCACAGTCCCGAGGCGGCCACCGTCAGGCCCACGTAACCGGCGATCAGCCGGCGGCGGGGTCCGATCTTCCACGCGACGGCACCGCACGCGATACCGGCGAGCATGTTGCCGGCGGCGAAGACTCCGTACAGAAGGCCGTTCGCGCCGGGGTTGCCGATCTCCTCGGCGAAGGCCGTGAGCGAGACCTGCATACCGCCGAAGACCGAGCCGATGCCGAGGAAGACCACGGCCAGGACGCGTACGCCGGGGACGGACAGCGCCGAGACACGCGCCCCGGCCGCACCTGCCTCCCCGGCCGCACCCTTCGGGCCGGCCGCGGCCCGCCGTGCGGGCTTCGGCTGGGTCCCCCGCTGCGCGGCGAACAGCAGTCCGCCCACCAGGGTCAGCACCCCCTCGGCGACCAGCCCGGCCGCCGGATGTACGCCGGTGCACAGCGCGGTCGCGAGAACAGGCCCGATGACGAAGGTGAACTCGTCCGTGACGGATTCGAAGGCGGCGGCCGTCGGCAGCAGCCGCGCACGCTCCTGCGAGGTACCGAGCACGGCCGCCCAGCGGGCCCGGACCATCGGCCCCACCTGCGGGATCGAAGCGCCCGTCGGGACGGCGGCGACGAACAGCGCCCACAGGGGCGCGCCCGCCAGCGCCAGCACGGTCAGGGCGGTGACGGAAGCCGCGTGCAGCAGGACCCCGGGCACCAGCACCGCACGCTGGCCGAACCGGTCGGCGAGCTTGCCGTTCTGCGGCGCGAAGAGCGCCATGGAGACACCGGTGACGGCGGCGACGATGCCCGCGCTGCCGTACGAACCGGAGGTGTGCTGGACGAGCAGGACGATGCCGATCGTCAGCATCGCGAAGGGCTGCCGCGCGGCGAAGCCGGGAAGCAGAAACGTCCACGCGCCGGGGGTACGCAGCAACTGCGCGTAACTCGGGCGGGCCGGGGCGGTCTCCTGGTGAGCCGTTCCCTCGGAGGCACCGGCGGTGGTGTCGACCGTGTCGGACACGGTCCTTGCCTTTCTGCCGCCTGGTGGCGCGCCCGGATGTACGGGGCGGCCGAGAGCTGTCCTCTTGCGCGGAACTGCGGTAGATGCCCAGGGTCCACTGAAGGGGACGCCACGGCCGCCATACGGTCGCGCCAGCTCTGCGTCAGGCAGAGTTGGTCGATCAAGTCTGTGGTGTCACGTCCTCGACGCGACAGGCACGGCCCTCATCCTACCTGGGAAACGCCCGGAAGATCCCGGCCCGTACCTGTGATTGACGCCTCCGGACGGCAAGTCCTTCGATTCCTTGGCGGCAGGGCCGCCGGCCGGCGCGACAGCCCCCACGCCCTCACCCGGGCCCCCGACCCACTCCGCCGACTCCACCCCCGCCGACCCCGCTCCCGGGCTGCTTCCTCGCCCCCAGCTTCCTGCGCGCCAGGCCCGCCTTCCCGCCCGCGCCACCTGCCCCGCCCGTTCCACCAACCCCGCTCGTCCCGTTGGTCCCCAGCCAGTCGGCCAGCTTTCCGCCCTGCCCGACCGCCCGCAGCCGCCGCTCGGCCGCGTCCCGTACCGGATCCGTCGCCACCACCAGCAGCTCGTCCCCCCGCCGCAGCACGGTGGACGGCCCCGGCACGAAGCTCTTGTCCTCCCGTACGACCAGCGTGACCGCCGACCCCGGGGGCAGCCGCAGCTCGCCGACCTCCACGCCGTGCATCTTCGAGCGGTCCGGAATGGCCACGGACAGCAGATGACCGCGCAGCCGCTCCAGCGGCGCCGACTCGACCCCGAGGTCGGCCGCCTCCGAGGGGTCGCCGAGATGGAGTTTCCTGGCCACCCAGGGCAGCGTCGGCCCCTGTACGAGCGTGTAGACGACGACCAGGACGAAGACGATGTTGAAGATCCGGTGGCTGCCCTCGATCCCCGTGACCATGGGGATGGTCGCCATGACGATGGGCACGGCGCCACGCAGCCCCGCCCACGACATCAGCGCCTTCTCCTGCCAGGGGATGCGGAACGGCGCGAGGCTGACCAGCACGGAGAGGGGCCGCGCCACCGCGGTCAGCACCAGGCCCACTATCACCGCGGGCCAGAAGTCGTCGCCCAGTTCGTGCGGCGTCACCAGCAGTCCGAGCAGGACGAACATGCCGATCTGCGCGAGCCAGCCCAGCCCCTCCGCGAAGCCGCGGGTCGCCGGAGCGTGCGGCAGCTTGGAGTTCCCCAGCAGCATGGAGGCCAGGTACACGGCGAGGAATCCGCTGCCGTGGGCCATGGCCCCGGCCGCGTACGCGACGACGGCGATGGCCATCACGGCGATGGGGTACAGGCCGGAGGCCGGCAGCGCCACGTGCCGGAGCCCGAAGGCGCCCAGCCAGCCCACCGCGATGCCGATGGCGGCGCCGATGGCCAGTTCCAGGGCGATCTCGCCCACCAGTACGTACCAGTGCTCCACCGGTCCGACCGTCGAGAGCGCCACCACCATGATCACCACGGGGGCGTCGTTGAAGCCCGACTCCGCCTCCAGCGCGCCCGTGACCCTCGACGGCAGCGGAATCTTCCTCAGTACGGAGAAGACGGCGGCGGCGTCCGTGGACGAGACCACGGCGCCGATGATCAGCGCCTGCCGCCACTCCAGGCCGACGAGGTAGTGCGCGGCGGTCGCGGTGACGCCCACGCTCACCCCGACGCCCACCGTCGACAGGGCGACGGCGACCGGCAACGCGGGTTTGGCCTCTTTCCACTTGGCGGCGAGGCCGCCCTCGGCGAGGATCACGACCAGGGCGGCGTAGCCGATCACCTGGGTCAGCTCGGCGTTGTCGAACTTGACGTTGAAGATGCCGTCCTGGCCGATGACGACGCCGATCCCGAGGTAGAGCAGCAGGCTGGGAAGCCCGCTCCGGGACGAGATCCGTACTGCGGCGACCGCGATCAGCAGCACGAGCGAGCAGATGAGCAGGAGTTCATTGAGCTGGTGGACAGTCAGCGGCCGATCCTTCCCCTCGCGCGCACCGGATCGTTTCCCCGGCGGTCGGCACTTCGTTACCTTACCTAATCTTTAACGTTTTCTTGACGCGATCGATCGTTCGTGCGATCGATCGCGTGATTTCCTGTGTGATCGTCCGAGGAGTCCCGCCGGGTCGTACTAGTGACACCGCGTCGGGGCGGGTGAAGCCCTGCGCCTATGGTTGCTGCAGCATTCCAGGACCACCCTGCCCCTCGAAGGACAGCGATGCCCGCCAACTCAACGCCCCCTGCCACCAAAAAGAAGGGGCGACGCGCCCGCTTTGTCGTGATCGTCCTGGTGCTGGCTCTGGTAGCAGGTGTTGGCTACGGCGCCTACTGGGGCGTCAGTACCGTGCGTGCCTCGCTCCCGCAGACCACCGGCACGATCACGCTGCCGGGGCTCGACGGCCAGGTCGAGGTCAAGCGCGACAGTTCCGGCATCCCGCAGATCTACGCGAACACCGACCAGGACCTGTTCCGCGCGCAGGGCTACGTCCAGGCGCAGGACCGCTTCTGGGAGATGGACGTCCGGCGCCACATGACCTCGGGCCGGCTCTCCGAGATGTTCGGCAAGGGGCAGGTCGCGACGGACGAGTTCCTGCGCACACTCGGCTGGCGGCGGGTGGCCCAGAAGGAGTACGACACCAAACTCTCGGACGAGACGAAGAAGAACCTCCAGTCGTACGCGGACGGCGTCAACGACTACCTCAACGGCCGCGACGGCAAGGACATCTCCGTCGAGTACGCCGCCCTGAACTTCACCAACGACTACAAACCCACGAAGTGGACCCCCGTCGACTCGGTGGCCTGGCTCAAGGCGATGGCGTGGGACCTGCGCTCCAACATGCAGGACGAGATCGACCGTTCACTGCTCACCAGCAGGATGGACGAGAAGCAGATCAAGGATCTGTACCCGTCGTATCCCTACAGCCGGAACCAGCCGATCGTCACCGAGGGCGCGGTCGACCCGCTTGCGGAGAAGTACGACCCCAAGGCCGAGCCGGGTGACGCGACGGCCGACGGCACGGGCGACGGGCCAGGCACGGGGACAGGCACCGGGACCGGCACCGGGACCGGAACAGGCACCGGAAGCGGCACAGAGGGCGGTACGGACCCAGGAGGCCCCGGTACGGGCACGGACCCGGCCGATGCCACCCAGGGCCTGGAGTCCCAGCTCGACGCCCTCTCCGGCACCCTCGACGAGATCCCCGCCCTCCTCGGCCCCAGCGGCAGCGGCATCGGCTCCAACTCGTGGGTGGTCTCGGGCGACTACACGACGACCGGCAAGCCGCTGCTCGCCAACGATCCGCACCTCGCGCCCCAACTGCCCTCCGTCTGGTACCAGATGGGCCTGCACTGCCGCAGTCTCACCAAGGACTGCCAGTACGACGTCGCCGGCTACACCTTCGCGGGCATGCCGGGCGTCGTCATCGGCCACAACAAGGACATCGCCTGGGGCATGACCAACCTCGGCGCCGACGTGACCGACCTCTATCTGGAGAAGGTCAACGGCGACACCTACCAGTACGGGAACGAGCAGAAGAAGTTCACGACCCGACAGGAAACGATCAAGGTCGCCGGTGCCGAGAGCGAGACCATCACGGTCCGCTCCACCGGGCGCGGCCCGGTGGTCTCCGACCGCAACAGTGAGCTGCGCAGAGTCGGCGACAAGGCCCCCGTCAACAACGCGGCCCCCGACCGCGGCGAGGGATACGCGGTCTCCCTCCAGTGGACCGCCCTCCAGCCGGGCAAATCCATGGACGCGGTCTTCGAGCTCAACAAGGCCAAGGACTTCGCACAGTTCCGCAAGGCCGCCGAGAACTTCGAGGTCCCCTCGCAGAACCTGATCTACGCCGACGCGAAGGGCATCATCGGCTACCAGGCGCCCGGCCGGATCCCGATCCGCGCCGAGGGCGACGGCTCGATGCCGGCCCCCGGCTGGGACCCGAGGTACCGCTGGGAGGGTTACATCCCCTTCGACGAGCTTCCTTACGAGGAGAACCCGAAGCGCGGCTACATCGTCACCGCCAACCAGGCCGTCATCGACAAGGACGACTATCCGTACCCGATGACCGAGGACTGGGGCTACGGCGCCCGCAGCCAGCGGATCAACGACCTGATCAAGTCGAAGATCAAGGACGGCGGCAAGATCTCCACCGACGACATGCGCACCATGCAGACCGACAACCGCAGCGAGATCGCCACGCTGCTCATGCCGTACCTGCTGAAGATCGATGTCTCGGACCCCTCCGTACGCGAGGCCCAGAAGCTCCTCGAAGGCTGGGACTACACCCAGGAACCGGACTCGGCGGCAGCCGCGTACTTCAACGGCGTCTGGCGCAACGTCCTCAAGCTCGCCTTCGGGAACAAACTTCCCAAGGAGATGCGCGTCGAGGACGAGTGCCTCAGCGTGCGCCCCGCCGACAGCACGGGCCCGGTCGACGATCTCGCCGAGCCGGTGCGGGAGTGCGGCAAACGCTCCCCGGAGTCGGCGCAGCCGGACGGTGGCGACCGCTGGTTCGAGATCACCCGCAAGATCCTCAAGGACGAGGACAACACCTGGTGGCAGGCCCCCAAGACCCGTACGGAGAAGGCCGCCAAGACCCGTGACGATCTCCTGCTGCGTGCCCTGACGGACGCGCGCTGGGAGCTGACCGCCAAGCTCGGCAAGGACGTCTCCACCTGGAGCTGGGGCCGGCTGCACCAGCTGACACTCGAAAACCAGACCCTCGGTACGGAGGGTCCCAGCATCGTGCGGACCCTGCTCAACCGCGGCCCGTGGAACCTGGGCGGCGGCGAGGCCACGGTCAACGCCACGGGCTGGAACGCGGCCGGCGGCTACGAGGTCATGTGGGTGCCGTCGATGCGGATGGTGGTCAACGTCGGAGACTGGGACAAGTCCCGCTGGATCAACCTGACGGGCGCCTCGGGGCACGCGTACAGCGCGAACTACACCGACCAGACGGACAAGTGGGCCAAGGGGGAACTGCTCGACTGGCCGTTCAGCAGCAGAGCCGTGGAGGCGAGTACGGGGGACACCCTGACGCTCGCGCCGTAAGGCGCAAGCCGTGAGGGGCCGCCCGGCCGCCCGCCCGGGCGGCCCCTCACACCTCACCCGCTCGCGAAGTGCCGGGTCCCGCCCGGAGTCACCACCGCCCGCACGGGGCGGTCGTGCGGCTCGGCAGGGACCCGCTCGACCACTTCGTGGTCGTACAGGAGCACCGCGAGGACGGCCCCCGCCCCCGCCTCCTCCAACCGGGCCAGGACCCGGTCGTACGACCCGCCGCCCCGCCCCAGCCGCATCCCGCGCCCGTCCACGGCGAGCCCCGGGAGCAGCACCACCCGCGCCTGAAGGACCGCGCGTACGCCGAGCCGCGCACCATCGGGCTCCAGGAGCCCCCGCCCCGCGCGCACGAGGCGCTCCGCCCCGTCGTACGCCGCCCAGTTGAGATCGTTGTCCGCCAGCAGCACCGGCAGCAGGACCCGCACGCCCCGCTCCCGCAGCGCGTCGAGCAGCGGGCGCGTGCCCGGTTCGCGTCCTACGGAGACGTACGCGGCGACGGTCCCGGCCGCCGCGAGTTCGGGAAGTTCCAGCGCCCGCCGGGCGAGAACCGCGGAGGCGTTTTGGACGTCTTCCTCGGACAGGAGGCGCCGCGCGGCAAGGAGTTCCCGCCGTAGAGGGGACTTTCCTGACATGTCACTATTCACCGGACTTCGCAAATCTCTCGTATGCGTATGTATGGAGGGAAAGTTAACCGGAGTCACATCTTCCACTCATCTGTGACGGATAGGGTGCTCGATATGACTCAGTCACCCCCCAGGATCAGCAAGGCCGTCATCCCCGCCGCCGGTCTCGGAACGCGCTTTCTGCCTGTCACCAAGGCAACTCCCAAGGAGATGCTGCCTGTCGTCGACAAGCCCGCGATCCAGTACGTGGTCGAGGAAGCCGTGATGGCCGGGCTCTCCGACGTTCTCATGGTCACCGGACGCAACAAGCGTCCCCTGGAGGACCACTTCGACCGCAATTACGAGCTGGAGGAAGCGCTCACCCGCAAGGGAGACACCGAACGCCTCGCCAAGGTGCAGGAGTCCAGCGACCTGGCGACGATGCACTACGTCCGGCAGGGCGACCCCAAGGGCCTCGGCCACGCCGTCCTGTGCGCCGCCCCGCACGTCGGCGACCAGCCCTTCGCGGTGCTCCTCGGCGACGACCTGATCGACCCGCGCGACCCGCTGCTGTCCCGCATGGTCGAGATCCAGGAGCGCGAGGGCGGCAGCGTCATCGCGCTGATGGAGGTCGACCCCGACCAGATCCATCTCTACGGATGCGCCGCCGTCGAGCCCACCGCCTACGGCGACGTGGTCAAGGTGCACGACCTGGTCGAGAAGCCCGACCGCGCCGACGCGCCCAGCAATTACGCCATCATCGGCCGTTACGTACTCGACCCCGCCGTCTTCGAGATACTGCGCAAGACCGAGCCGGGCCGCGGCGGTGAGATCCAGCTCACCGACGCGCTCCAGCAGTTGTCGGCCGACGAGAAGGCCGGCGGCCCGGTCCACGGCGTCGTCTTCAAGGGACGCCGCTATGACACGGGTGACCGCGGCGACTATCTGCGTGCCATTGTCAGACTCGCGTGCGAACGTGAAGACCTGGGACCGGACTTCCGGGCCTGGCTCCGCAGTTACGTCACCGAGGAGATGTAGCACCTTGAGCAGTACGGCGACACCGGCACCGGCACCCGTCTCCGGCCAAGGACGGCTCTGGACGGTGGACGAGCACCTGGCGGACATCCTCGCCACGGTCCGCCCGCTGGACCCGATCGAGCTGCAACTGCCCGACGCCCAGGGCTGCGTCCTCGTCGAGGACGTCACGGTGCCGGTGGCCCTGCCGCCGTTCGACAACAGCTCCATGGACGGCTACGCGGTCCGTACGGCGGACGTGTCCGGCGCCGACGAGGAGTTCCCGGCCGTCCTGACCGTCATCGGCGACGTCGCGGCGGGCGGCGGCCCCCTGCCCCACGTCGGCCCCGGCCAGGCCGCCCGGATCATGACCGGCGCACCGCTGCCACCGGGCGCCGAGGCCGTCGTCCCCGTCGAGTGGACCGACGGCGGTACGGGCGGCGGAGCCGCCACCTCCATGCGGCCGGCCGGCTCCGCGCCCGAGGGCGCGAGCGGTGAGGTCCGGGTGTACCGCCCCGCCGAGCCCCGCGCCCACGTCCGGGCGCGTGGCAGCGACGTACAGGCCGGGGACCTCGCCCTGGAGGCCGGCACGATCCTGGGACCGCCACAGATCGGCCTGCTGTCCGCCATCGGCCGCGCCACCGTCCGGGTCCACCCGCGCCCGCGCGTGGTCGTCCTGTCGACCGGCAGCGAACTGGTTCAGCCGGGCGAGGCGTTGGGCGAGGGCCAGATCTACGACTCCAACAGCTTCGCGCTCACCGCCGCCGCGCGGGACGCCGGCGCCATCGCCTACCGGGTCGGCGCGGTCACCGACGACGCGGACACCCTCCGGGCGACCATCGAGGACCAGCTGATCCGCGCGGACATGATCGTGACGACCGGCGGTGTCAGCGTCGGGGCGTACGACGTGGTGAAAGAGGCGCTGTCCTCCGTAGGAGACGAGGACGAGCCGGGCAGCGGCATCGACTTCCGCAAGCTCGCGATGCAGCCGGGCAAGCCCCAGGGCTTCGGCTCGATCGGCCCCGAACACACCCCGCTGCTCGCCCTCCCGGGCAACCCCGTCTCGTCGTACGTGTCGTTCGAGCTGTTCGTACGCCCCGCGATCCGCGCGCTCATGGGCCGTCAGGACGTCCACCGCCCGACGGTCCGCGCGGCCCTGAAGGCCGACAGGCCGCTGACGTCCCCGGCCGGCCGGCGGCAGTTCCTGCGCGGGGTGTACGACGCGGAGACGGGTACGGCCGTCCCCGTCGGCGGCGCCGGTTCCCATCTCGTCGCCGCCCTCGCCCACGCCGACGCGCTCATCGTGGTCCCCGAGGAGGCCACATCGGTGGAGCCCGGAAGCGAGGTCGACGTGGTGCTGCTCCGCTGAGGGGCGCGCGGTGGCGGTAGCGTGTCCTGCCTAACAGGCCCCGCCGGGCCCGGACCGGGAGCGCCACAGCGATGACTGCGTTTTCCCGGGGGGAGACCCCCGGACCTTCTCGACAAGGCCGACTGACGCATCTCGACGAGGCGGGCGCGGCCCGCATGGTCGACGTCTCCGCCAAGGAGGTCACCGCGCGCACCGCCAGCGCGAGCGGCCGGGTGCTGGTGTCGCCGCGCGTCGTCGAACTGCTGCGGGGTGAGGGGGTGCCCAAGGGTGACGCCCTGGCCACCGCCCGGATCGCGGGCATCATGGGCGCGAAACGGACCCCGGAGCTGATCCCGCTGTGCCATCCGCTGGCGGTCTCGGGGGTCACGCTCGACCTCGCCCTCGCGGACGACGCGGTGGAGATCCTGGCGACGGTGAAGACCACGGACCGCACGGGCGTGGAGATGGAGGCCCTGACCGCGGTCGCGGTCGCGGCGCTGACCGTGGTCGACATGGTGAAGGCCGTCGACAAGGGCGCGGTGATCACGGACGTACGGGTCGAGGAGAAGACCGGCGGAAAGTCGGGCCATTGGTCACGCCGGGCACCGGAACCAGGCAGACAGCCGCAGACGAACGGGACCCCGGAGAGGGGCACGGCATGACGGATCCCGCCAAGAGCGGCACCGCGGCCCCGACCACGGCGCCGACCACGGCCCCGGCACCGCGGGCGAGCCGCTCGTACCGCGCCCTCGTCGTCACCGCGTCCAACCGCGCGGCGGCCGGCGTGTACGCCGACACCGGAGGCCCGGTCATCGCGAACGCCCTCACGGAGCTGGGCTTCTCGGTCCAGGGCCCCCTGATCGTGCCCGACGGCGACCCGGTCGAACAGGCGCTGCGCGAGGGGGTGGCCGCCTCGTACGCCGTCATCCTGACCACCGGCGGTACCGGCATCTCGCCCACCGACCGCACCCCCGAGGCCACCCGCCGCGTCCTGGACCACGAGATCCCCGGCATCCCCGAGGCGATCCGCGCCGAGGGCGCCCGGAAGGTCCCCACCGCCGCGCTCTCGCGGGGCCTCGCGGGTGTCGCGGGCCGGACCCTGATCGTGAATCTGCCGGGCTCCTCCGGCGGCGTACGGGACGGGCTCGCCGTCCTCGGCCGGCTGCTGGTCCACGCCGTCGACCAGATCCACGGCGGCGATCATCCACGTACCGACGGATGAACCACCCCTTCTGGCCGGTGGCGTTGGTGGACGGCGATGTCGTCCTGCGCCCGATAAAGCCACGCGATCAACGGGCCTGGCGCGAGGTGAACCGGCGCAACCGCGAGTGGCTGCGGCCCTGGGAGGCGACGATCCCGCCGCCGCCCCCCGGCGCCCCGGTCGCCCAGCGCCCGACGTACCGGCAGATGGTCCGCCATCTGCGCGCCGAGGCCAACGCGGGGCGGATGCTGCCGTTCGTCATCGAGTACCAGGGGCGCCTGGTCGGCCAGTTGACCGTGGCCGGGATCACCTGGGGCTCGATGTGCTCGGGGCATGTCGGCTACTGGGTCGACCGGGACGTCGCCGGGCGCGGCGTCATGCCGACGGCCGTCGCCCTGGCCGTCGACCACTGTTTCCGCGTGGTGGGGATGCACCGGATCGAGGTGTGTATTCGTCCCGAGAACGGGCCGAGCCGCCGGGTCGTGGAGAAACTCGGATTCCGCGAGGAAGGGACCCGGCCCCGCTATCTGCACATCGACGGGGCCTGGCGGGACCACCTCGTCTTCGCGCTCACGGCCGAGGAAGCACCGGAAGGACTCCTGCACCGCTGGCACCAGGCGCGACCTGGGACGCCACATAAATGAAATAAGCGTTCGAAAATAGTCGCCATCTGACCATCAAGTGATCTGAACAATCACAAAAAAAGTCCGTGATATCAGCCAGATCGTGCGACACACCGGCTCAATTGGCGGATCCCCTCGCGCGAACACCTCTACGGTGTGAACCGTGAGCAACAGCGGCCTCATCTACGCAGTCATCGTCGGGGCCTGGGCCGCCTACTTGGTACCGATGTGGCTCCGCAGGCAGGACGAGCTCAACGAGGCCCGTCCGACGGAACGCTTCAGCACCGCCATCCGGCTGCTGTCCGGACGGGCGGCGATGGAGCGCCGGTACGCCAAGGAGTTGCAGGACCGCACCACCGAGGAAGCCGGGCCCGACGATGAACCGGATGTCGCGGCGGAGCCGACGAGCTCTGTCGACGTCCGGTCCTTCTCCGCGCCCGCGGCCCGTACGGAGGCCCGGCTGGAGATCCCGGCCCCGTCGTCGAGACGCCCGGCCCCCGAGCCGGCCCCCGCTTCCGTACCCGGCCCGGCCCGCCCGGCGCCGGAGCGGCGCGCACGCCCCTCCGGCGCCGCCGCCGAACGTGCCCGCCGCGCCCAGCGCTCGCAGGTGCTCGCCCGCCGCCGGCGCACCACCGTGGTGCTCTTCCTCGCCTTCACGACCGGCGCCATCGTCGCCGGTGTCCAAGGGCTCGCCTTCCTGTGGGCGCCGGGCGTCCCCGCCGTACTCCTCAGCGCCTACATCGTGCATCTGCGCGCCCAGGAGCGGCGCCGCTTCGTCTTCACGATGGACCGCCGCCGGGCCGAGATCGCCGCGCAGCGACTGCGCGAGAACCGCCCCCGCCACCACCACCAGGCCTCGGCCCCGGCCGAGCCGGACGAGGAGCCCGAACCCCACCCGGCCCCGGAGCCGGCCCCCTCGGTCTCGCCGCAGGAGGCGGGTCGCCGCGCCCTGGTCGAGCAGACGGACCACGCCGAGTGGGTCGACCAGCAGCGCGAACGCGAACGCGGCCCGGCCCGCGGCGACAGCTGGGACCCGGTCCCGGTCCCGCTTCCGACGTACGTGACGGCGCCGGTCGCCCCGCGCGCCACCGGCGGCGTGAACGTCAGCGACCCGGAGACCTGGAGCGCGGCCCGCTCCTCCACGGCGGAACCGACCCCGGAACCGGCACCCCCCGAACCCCCCGCCCAACGCCGCACCCCGCCACCCCAGCGCCGCACCCGCGACCGCGGCCGGACCCCGCTGTTCGACCAGTACGACGAGGACGACCGCCCCCGCGCCGCCAACGAGTGACCAGCGCGGAACGGATTTCCAAGCAGCCCGACCGGGGTGCTAAAGTTTCACTCGTCGCAAGGGCCTGTGGCGCAGTCTGGTAGCGCACCTCGTTCGCATCGAGGGGGTCTGGGGTTCAAATCCCCACAGGTCCACGGCAGGGCCGTTCACGGGTTAGCTCGAGAACGGTTCACGAGATCCCGTCCGATCATTTTGATCGGGCGGGATTTCGTCGTATCTGGGCTAGTCGGGAGGTCTGGGTGCGCAGGATGGGTTGGACGGACGCGTGCCGTGCGGCCTGTTGGGGCGGTGCGGACATGGCTGTGCACGCCGGTCTTCGGGGAGTTCGGCGTGCGCGGATGGGCTGGAGTTGTCGTACAGAGCCGGATTCAGCGGAAGCGTGGCGCCGGATGGCGCCCTGCGCTTGCCTTCGGCAGCACGAAGGCCGGGGGGCTGAGCGGGGGCAGTGGGCCGGTGGCGTCGAAGTCGTTGGCGGTGAGTTCGTCGGGGCCGGCCCGTTCGGTGAGCCAGTTCTCGAGAATCCTCTGGTTCGCGACGGTGAGCATCAGGGCGAGGAAGAGGGCCTGAGTCACCTGGCCCGGGGCGGGCCGGGGCTTGCGGTTGTCGATGTCGATGTCGAGGGTGCCGCTCTTGAAGCGGCCGTTGGCGCCTTCGTTACAGAATCCGGGCCGTGCGGTACGAACTGCCGGTAGAGGAAACATGGCAGCGTGCGGAGCGCGGCTGAGCGTGGACCCCCTTGTCAACACAGCGGAATTTGAGCCACCGCTGTCCGGACCATCGGGCCATGCGCGAATTCAGTTGAGTTGGGAGGCTGTGGGGAAGGGAAGTAAGGCGGGCAAGAGTCGCCGCGTTCGTTCTTCGTGCTGAGATATTAAGCAGGCGGATTCATTCGCACCCACGAACAGACTTGGCCAAGTGAGACGCCAATGATCAGGAGCCTGGCCTCCCTTGAAATTTCCACCGGTTGGCTGGTGTTGTTTAACGATTTGTGCACTTCGAAGAAGGGGAGGAGCCTGCGGCGGATGACTGTGAGGTGTATCTCACGCAGGACATTCTCGCTGTGCGGCAAATCTCGCCTGGAGTGGATGGGTACTTCGAGAGGAGTGGCGCATTGAGTATTTTTCTTGGATGGTATCCGGATGGTGAGCTGGATGGACGCTAGCGGTTGGATCTTTACAGGAAGGGAGTCGATGAAAGGATCGGCCTATTCGGGCGGCGCAGTAATTCCATTATTCGCAATGCCTTGAACCTGTGTCTCTCTTTGGGCGCTCAGTACGCAGAAGATTGCGAAATCGTGGCTGCGCTGGGGGAATTGGGACAATCATCCTGAGCTATCCATGAAGCTGGAGGATTCCCAGAGGGGCTGTGGATCTGCTTTCGGGCTGGGTTCGCCCCAAAGGCTCAGGGACCTTCTCGGGAGCACGCAGACCCGCGCGCACTCGTTCAGCTGGCCGTCGCCGACAGCGGGAGTCGGTGTGACCCGCTCGCCGAGAAGGCGCGTGCACGGGCCAAGGCATCCCGGCGCGAGCGCGCTCAAGGCCTCAACAGCCCTTCGGGCCCGGTAGCCCGGTAGCCGGTAGCGGTCAACAGAAGCTGACGGATCTGTTCTCGGAGGGCCCGACCGCGAACGAGCTGTGCGACGTGTTCCCCCTCCCGGGTGGCCCTTCCCGACGGCGGACTGCCACGTCCGGGAGGGATCCCTGCGGAACCGCCCACCGTCCTGCACTGGACCCCAACAGTCTCCAAGGGCGCGGCGAACCCTCTCGACGCGGCCGTGCCTGGCCACGCACGCCCGAACGGGTGCCGCCGACCGACCGTAATCCCCCGAACGAGCGTCCCCCGCCCGTCCTCGACCGTCCCATCCGTCCCTTTGAACTACGAGCCCGCGTCACACCAATCTCCCGCAGCGCCGTTTCGGCCAGCCACGCCGCCGAACGCCCTTCGGCCAGGCAAGGGTCCATGCACCCCACACGCGCCACTTTCCCCGATACCACGCGGAATCCGGACCGTCCGAAACACACGCGTTCGAAAGACCCCGCTCGTCGTTGAGCTCAAGACCACATCAACCGACTCTCAGGAGGCCCAAGTTGACCTCGTCGGACACTGAGCAACGTGACGGTTCTGGCGGACCGCGATCACGAGAGGGAGCAACACGGCCGACTGCGAGGCGGGCGCCATGATCGAGCCCGACGACGCCGCGGCCGAGAAAATCCCAGGCCCCCGCGCCACTTTGATCCCGGCCCCTGCTCTGCCCTCCGGGCCTCCGGCCGGACCGGGCATCGCCACTGAGGACGAGCCGGCCAACACGTCACAGACCGCTCCCGAGTCGGACATGCGGTATGTCGACCTGACCGGCAGCCGTGAAGCGGCCGGACGCTCGATCCGTATGCGCGACATGGCCCGCCGATTGCCCCAGCTGGTACGCCGGTCACTGGCGCTCGCCTGGCGCGTCGACCGGCGGGCGACCACCGGCCTCCTGCTGTGCCAGGCAGCCGCGGGCGTCATGCAGGCCCTGGGCCTGGTCGCCATCAGCGGGACCCTGACCGCGCTGCTGAACAGCGGAGACGTGTACGACCGACTTCTGCAGGCGTGGCCGTCGGTCGCCCTGCTGGCCGGCGCGGCCGGTGCACGTGCGCTTCTGGGGATCACCGTCAGCTGGCTCTCCTCCCGGCTGGGTCCGCTGATGTCCCGCGAAGCCGAGCAGATGCTGCTCACCGGCTGCGCCGAGGTGGAGCTGCGCGCGTACGACGAACCCGACTTCAACCGCGACCGTGAGGCCGCCGACCGAGGCGCCCAGGTCACCGGGGACCTGATCGACGAGGGGCAGGACCTGATCGCCTCCGGGGCCTCCTTCCTCGCCGGAGCTCTCGTACTGGCCGGAGTGAGCTGGGTACTCCTTCCCCTTCTGGTCATCGCGAGCCTGCCGCAGGCCCTGGCCCAGGTCAGCGCCGCGCGGGTGCGCTACCTGGCGAACCTCCGCAGCAACGGGGACAACCGCATGCTGTCGATCCTGCGCTGGCACATCTACACCAAGGGGGCTGCCGACCAGATCCGCGCCGGCACCATGGCCGACTTCCTCTCCGGCCGGTACCGCAGGACGGTCACCCGGATCAACCGGGAGGACCGGGCCGCAGCCGACACCGGGGCGCGCATGTCGCTGGTCGGCGCGGTGTGCGGAGGACTTGGATCAGGGGTTGTGTGGGGGGCGGTCGTATGGCTGCTGGCCACCGGCCGTATCACCGTCGGGCACGCCGGAACCGCTGTCTTCGCCCTGCAGACGTCCGGTCAGTCGGTCCGCGGGCTGGTGTCCGTCGGGGCGCGGGCCATGCGCACCGGGCTGTACATGGACGACTGGGCCGGATTCCTGGACAAAGCCGGCGGATACCGGATGAGCCGCGGCGGACACCGTCCCGGGCCGCCGAAGACGATCGAGATCAAGTCGGTCGCCCACCGCTACTCCGGGAAGGACGGGGACGCGCTGTCCGGGGTCTCCCTCACCTTGCGCCGGGGCGAGGTCACCGCCCTGGTCGGCTTCAACGGCTCGGGCAAGTCGACACTGTCGAAGCTGGTCGCCGGCCTGTACCTGCCCACGGACGGACAGGTGCTGTGGGACGGTGTCCCCACCAGTGACGCGGACCCGCAAGCGCTCTGGCAACAGGTGGCCCTGGTGCCTCAGGAGTACGCACGCTGGCCGTTCACCGTACGGGAAAACATCACTCTCGGGCAGCCCTCACCCCGGGGTGACGCGGCGGTTCGCGAGGCGTGCGAGGCATCGGGCGCGGACGAGGTGGTCGACCGGCTCGGTTCCGGCCTGGACACCCTCCTGGCCCGTGAATGGCTCAACGGGGAGGAGCTGAGCGGCGGTCAGTGGCAGCGAATTGCTCTCGGGCGGGCGTTCTTCCGGCCGGCTGGGCTGCTGGTCCTGGACGAGCCGACGGCGAACCTCGACCCACGGGCCGAGTACCGGATCTTCCAGCGGCTGCGGGACCTGGCACGGGACCAAGTGGTGCTCCTCGTGACCCACCGCGTCACCAACGTGGCCGTCGCCGACCGGATCGTCGTCCTGGACGAAGGAAGGATCGTACAGGAAGGCAGCTACCAGGAACTCTCCGAACAGCCCGGACCCTTCGCACAGTTGCTGTCGTACCAGGTGACCTCCGAAGCAGCCCACAGCGACGACGGCGACCAACGCGAGGCGCGCGCATGAACCGTCCCGATCCGCCGGCCGCCGCGATATCTCACCCCGCTGTCCTGCCGGGGCCGGGCAGCAGGTCTTTCCGGGCCTACTGGGCCGGCGAGGCGACCGCTCTGGCCGGCTCCTCCCTCCACGCTGTCGCCCTGCCCGTTGTCGCCGTCCTGGAACTGAACGCCACACCCGGCCAGGTGGCGCTGCTCACGGCCGCGGCGACCTTGCCGGCTTTCGCCCTCGCTCTGCCCGCCGGGGTGCTGGGCGGCCAATGTGCGAAAAGACCGCTGATGGTCGCAACCGAGCCGGCGGCGGCCGTAGTTGTCGCCGCCGTGCCCCTCAGCTGGGCAGCCGGCGAACTGTCCATACCGGTTCTCTACGCCGTCGCCCTCATGCTGGGCGCCTTGACCGTTCTGCACCAGGCCGCCGCGATCGCGATCGTGCCCCGAGATCGTCGAGCGCGACCAACTGCCCACCGCTCGCTCCCGGATCGCGGCCGCCTATTCGGTCGCCCCCACCGCGGGCACTTAGGGCGGAACCCTCGTCGTCGGCCTGGCCGGAGCCGCCCGCGCGCTGTGGCTGGACTGCCTCGCCCACCTCATCAGCGCCTGGTGCGTCACACCGATCCGCACCACCCGGCCACCACCGACGACTGACGACCAGCCGGCACGGATGCTCCCCGCCGTACGCGACGGCCTCAGCTACGTGATCCATCACCGGATACGGCGCCCCCTGGTCCTGGCCCTCTCCGCCCACGCCTACGCCCACGCCTACGCCGACGGCCTTGTGATCACCTACTTCGTCTGCACCCTGCTGACCGAGCTGCACGCAGGCAGTACCGGTCCGGCGGTGGTGATGGGCGTCACCGGCGCGGGCGGCCTGCTCGGCGCACTCACCGGGCCACGCCTCGCAGCCCGCTTCGGGCCGGGCCCGCCGCTCCTGGCCGGGTTCTTCGGCTACGCCGTGTGCGGGGTGCCGCTCCTGCTCGCTCAGCCGGGGCCCGCGTGGCTCGCCGCACTGGCCACTGCCGGATTCCTCAGAACGGCGGGGGCAGTCGCCGCTGGAACAACCCAGCGGGCGTTGCGCCAACTGCTGTGCCCAGCAAACCTGCAGTCCAGGGCCGCCCAGGAGACTTCGGTCTGGCTCGTCGCGGGAATCCGGCCCCTCGATGCCCGAGGCCCTCGCTGACCCAGCATCCCCCACCGCCCACGTCCGCGAAGGAGCCCCGTGTCCGCTGAACTGCCGGCAGCTGAACCACCGTCCTTCAGCACGATCAACCTGATCGTGCAGTGCTCCGAGGCCCGAACCGTCTCCCCGGCCCAGCGAACACCTTCCTCGTCGGGTTCTACGCGGATGATCTCTCCGATGGCGACTCCGCGTACGAACCGTCGAGCAGGGATTCGGGGAGTCTCAGCCCGAGGCCGCGCTCCGCGTCGGTGACGGTCGTCTGGGTCAAGGCGGGCTGAACACCGTAGGTGTGTCCGCGTCCTTGACGATCTCCTCGCTCTTGCCCTCGTCGATGCCGTTGTAGGCGAGAAACCATCGGAGGACTTGCATGCAATGCCCGTACCAGCCGCTCTCGGCCTGAGTGCGGTCAGCCACCACGGTGACCAGGCGCGTGCACGCCCGCTCCCAGTGCCAGAGGTCCGCCGAAGACACCGGCGTGCTATCCGGTGGAGCGGGAAACGATCTTCGGCTCACTGGGAAGCGATCTTCAACCGCCGCTGTCCCGCCCGGTCGATTCGACCGGGCGGGATCTTGGCGTTTCCGGGGGCTGTTCGGCGTGATGTCCGAACAGGCTGATGCAGGCGGCGGTTTCCTGGTGGTCATCGGCCTGGAGTCTCGGGGGCACGGTGTTACCTGGCCATGTGGATCGGCGCACGGTGCGTGCCCATGGGGAACGCTGACCGGAAACGGCTTCAGGGGGAGTCTTCGAGGGAAAGCAGGAGCTTGCGCATGAGGTGGGCGAGTTGTGCGCGTTCGTTCGGGGTGAGGGCTTGGACGAGGTCGAGTTCGTTGGCGATGTGGCCTTCGATGAGGCCGTCGGCGAGGCGGCGGCCTTCATCGGTGAGGGTGGTGCGCACCAGCCGGCGGTTGTCGGGGTCGGTGGCCCGGGTGACGAGTCCCTTGGCGACGAGGCGGTCGATGCGGTTGGTCAGAGCGCCGGGGCTGATCATCGCGGCGCCGGCGAGGTCGCTCATCCGTAGCGCCGAGCTGTCGCCGGCGCGTAGCAGGGTGGCGAGCACGTCGTATTCCCCGGGCTCCAAGCCGTTGGCCTCGAAGTAGCCCTTGATGCCCTGTTCCAGGAGCCGGGAGGCGCGGAAGATCCGGAGCACCACCCCCACGGGTGTCGTGTCCAGGTCGGGTCGGATGGCTGCCCACCGCTCGATGACTCCGTCCACCGCGTCGTTCATACGGCGAACGATACCAAATGCTTTGACGTGGAACTGTTTGACGTAGGAACGGGTGGGCTCTAACGTTCCGGTGGGACATCATTTTGATGTCGAAACATTCGGCGATGAACTGTCTGTGGTGCTCGGCAAGCCGCCATCGCAGCCCGGGAATCACCATGGGGAGATCAAAGGAGCACGTCATGCACTACGTCGTCTTCGTCAGGACCGACGACACCCCCGACAGCGACCTTGGCCACTACCTGGCCAACGTCGGCGCGACCATCGAGTCTCACGGAGGCCGTCTGTTGGCCTTCGGTGCGCCGACGCGGCTGGAGGGTGCTGTGGAGTACACCAAGACGGCCATCCTGGAGTTCCCGTCCGAGGCGGAGGCCCGCGGCTGGTACGACTCGCCCGGCTACCAGGAACTGGTCGCTTCGCGCGTCGCGGCCATGGGAAAGCCTGTCGACGTCAACCTCTTGGGCGGCCTGGCCGTCTGAGCGGGGCGCCAGGGCGCGATCATTCGTCGGACGGGAAGCGATCTTTCACCGGCCGCGCGAATCGCTGCTCGGCCCCACTCGTGAACACCCGACGGCAGGGCCGTGCGCGGGTTGGCTCGTAGGCGGTTCACGAAATCCCGTCCGATCGCTTTGCGCGGGCGGGATTTCGTCGCTTCTGGGGCGTGTTGGAGGTCTGGCTGCATACGCCGTCCCGGAGAAGGAGTGGCGTGCGGGGATGCGCGCCTCGATCATCTCGCGGACTTCGTCGTCGGTGGCACCGCTGGTGGTGTGGACGAGCGGGGTGGCCGGGGCCCGTCCAGCGAACGATGCGTGCCCCCACGGCGTGCAATTCCCGCTCATGGAGAGGCCCGTGGCACGAGCCGTACGGAGGCCATGAAAGGCCTTCAGCGCCGGCGGCCTCACCATCAGAAGCGGTCCGGGCGGCAGCCCGACAGAGCCGACTCCACGGTTCCGTCGACCAACTCCCGCGCGACCAGGCGGCCCACGGCCGCGGCGAGCGTGACCGCCGAGTGCATCACTGCCAGGTAGAGGCCGGGGACCTCGGCGACCGGGCCGACGATCGGCTCACCGTCGACCGGCATCGGGCGCACTCCGAGTCGGGTGCTGAGCAGTTCGACGCTCCCGGCGCCGTGGAACGTGGACCGGACGGCGGCCAGGGTACGTTCGGGAGAGTCCGCGGCGGCGATCAGCCGGTCCGCGGCGACCTGCCGAAGATCGAAGTCCTCGGTGTTGACCACGGTGCGGACCAGACCGGCCGGGGCGCGGAACGAGAACAGCGGCGACGGCGACGGTTCGACCGGGACGCGCACGCCGAGCGACGCGCCCAGCGCGGCCGTGGCGACTCCGGCCGCCAGCACCACCGTCGCACCGGAGAGGGGTCCCGCTGCCGTCTCAACCCCGGCAATCCGGCCCGCTGTATCCCGGCGGACCGCGGTGACCGGCGTGTCCAGATGTACCCGGGCTCCATGGACGCGAGCGCCCGCGACCAGCCGCTCGGTCACGCCCACCGAGTCGACAGCGCCGTCATCGGGCGTCCAGACAGCCCATTCCGGAGGCTGCCGAAGGGTGGGCTCAAGCGTTTCCACGGTGGCCGCGTCCACGATTGTCTGCCCGGGCCCGGCGTCCGGCGCACTGTCCTGTCTGTTCCAGCTCAGCGAGCCGGACCAGTTCACCGGGAGTCCCGGCAACTCGGCCCCGAGCCGGTGGTATTCCGCCGTCGCGGTCGCCCGCAGCCCGGCGGCCGGACCTCTCTGTACGCCGGACGCTCCGATCCAGGCGAACGAGTCCGCCGTCACGCCGGCGCCCGGCCGCCCGGCGTCGACCAACGTCACGGTGGCGCCTGCCCGCGCGGCGTGATAGGCCACCGACGCCCCGACAATGCCGGCGCCGACGACGATCAAGTCTCTGTTCACTGGTGGGCTCAACACGTTCACGACCTTAGCGTCCGACCGCGCGGCCAATCGGCATGTGTGCGAATCGGGTTGAACACGATCAGCTTGTGCAGCACGCTGAGTCGCATGACAAGACTTCGCATCGCGCTCGCCAACCTCGAAATCCCCGAGAGTCCAGAAGACTCCGTGGTGCGAGCCGAGCGCGCGGTCGGAGCCGCCGCCGCTGCCGACGCGCGTATCGTGTGCTTCCCGGAGGCTTACGTGCCGGGCTATCCATGGCCGCCGCATTCGCGGAAGGCCGTGAGTGCCGACTTCTTGGAAGCTGCGCACGAGCGCATCGCCCGGGCCGCGCGTGAGAGCCACATCTACGTGGTGCTCGGTACGGAGCGGTACGTTTCCGACAAGCCACGTCTGACCATGCTCGTACTTCGACCCGACGGCGAGCGAGCGGGTTATCAGGACAAGGTGCAGCTCGACCCGGACGAAGATTCCACATACGAGGCGGGCAGCGACCGCCGGACATTCGAAGTCGACGGCGTCCGCTTCGGCATCGTGATTTGCCACGAGGGCTTTCGCTATCCGGAGACGGTACGCTGGGCCGTTCGCGACGGCGCCCAGCTGGTGTTCCACCCGCACTACAACGAAGCGGAGCCCGGCGCTTTCCAGCCAACGGAATTCGCCGACCCGGGAAACTCCTTCCACGAGAAGGCATTTCTGTGCCGCGCCGCCGAGAACAATTGCTACGTCGCCGCCGTCAACTGCGCGAGCCCGGGATCGCCCACGACATCCGCCGTAGTGCGGCCGGACGGCACGCTGCTCAGCCATCAGCCTTACGGAGAGCCCGGGTTGCTGGTCTGCGACATCGATCCCGCCGAAGCCACTCCGCTGCTCGCGCGACGCCTGAGGACTTGTTCTTGAGTTGCGAACCGCTCACTGTGTGATCAATCTCGGAACAGCGAGCCGGCGAGCCAGCGGGCAGGCCTGCGTCAACGTCGTGGTTCCGGGCACCGTACCGATGGCTTTCGGGCACGACGGGCGCCGAGTGGACAGCCTGCCCCGGCTGCTCGACGTGCCGCGTCTTCTCGGCGACCCGGCTCCGCCCTCGACCGTGGCCGGACTCAGCCCCTTTCCTCAGGGGCTCTCAGGTGGTGTGCGGCAGCGAAGACGGAGGGGTATTGGTCTAGGCCAGGCCTGCCCTCTCGCCGTATTCTCATCCGTGCCGGCGGCGCACCTTCCCCCCATTCGCCGCCTCTAGGAGTCACGGTGAAATTTCGCACCAGAAGCTCGGCGATCATCGGCACCATCTCCCTCGCCGCCTCCCTCGTCGCCTCCCTCGTACTGACCACGGCGTACGCGGACGAGCCCCGCGGCCCGCGCCCGGCGGCCGCGGTGGCGCTCACCCAAGTGGCCACCGCCCAGAACCCCATCGCCGGCACCGCCGGCCCCCGTGGCACGGTCTGGATCGCCGAACGCGCGGGCACCGTACGGGTCCTGACCGATCAAGGGCTCAGCAAACCCGTGCTCGATATCTCCGCCGAGACCACCACCGACGGTGAACGCGGCCTGCTGGGCGTCGCGTTCGACAAGAAGTTCGCACACCTCTACCTCTCGTACACGGATCTCCAAGGCACCAGCACCATCGACGAGATCGCCCTGCGGCACGGCAGGCTCCAGCCGCACACCCGGCGCACGGTCCTGACCCAGACGCAGCCGTACAACAACCACAACGGCGGCGACATCAAGATCGGCCCCGATGGCTACCTCTACATCGCGTTCGGCGACGGCGGCGCGGGCGGCGACCCGCACGGCAACGGGCAGAACCTCGACACCCTGCTCGGCAAGATCCTGCGCATCGACCCCACCGGCGGCAAGCACACCGGCAAGCCCTACACGATCCCGAAGGGCAACCCGTTCGTGAACGACCCCAACGCCAAGGACGAGATCTGGGCGTACGGGCTGCGCAACCCCTGGCGGTTCTCCTTCGACTCGGGCACCGGCGACATGCTGATCGGTGACGTCGGCCAGAGCGACTGGGAGGAGATCGACTGGGCCTCCGGCAAGAGCGGGGGCGGCGAGAACTACGGCTGGTCCTCGATGGAGGGAACCCACCCCTTCCGGGGCGGCACGGAACCCGCGAACCACACCCGGCCGGTCCACGAGTACGACCGCACCGGCCTCGGCTGCTCCGTCACCGGCGGCTACGTCTACCGCGGCGACGCCATCCCGGCCCTCAAGGGCCAGTACCTGTACAGCGACTACTGCGACGGCACCGTACGCACCCTGAAGATGAAGAACGGCAAAGTGACCGGCCAGAGCGACCTCGGCGTCACCAACGGCGAAGTCATCTCCTTCGTCCAGGACGGCGACGGCGAACTGTACGTACTCGCCATCGGCGGCGCCATCTCCCGCATCGACCCGGCGGCGTAGCAACGCGGTCGGTTCGTCAGCGCCTCATGGAATCCCACCCGGATCGACTCGGATCGAAACGACTCGATCCGGGCGGGATTCCCCTCCGCAGGTCACGCCCCCGCCGGCACGGGCCTGCGCGGCCACAGCCGGCACGAGACGGCCACCACCAGCGGCCACACGGCCTGCGCCAAGGTCACCACCCGCTCCGCGATGCCCGGCGCCTTCCCGCCCTGCAACTCGAACACGAACCACAGCGCGCACAAGCACATCAGCGTGCTCGCCACGACCGACACCTTGAACCGCAGCCCCCACGGCACTTTCCTGCCGCCACGGTTCGCGGCCAGCGCGGGCCACACCGCGAGCAGTACGAAGCCGGTCGCCGCCACCGCCCCGTGCCCCAGCGCCCCGCCGCTGAGGGGTGCGGGCACCAAGGTCAGGGCCATCGCGGCCAGCCCGCCACCGGCCAGGGCGACCCGCCCGGGGAGCGCGGCCTCCCGGAGCCCGTGCGCCGTGGCGATGTAAGAGGCCCCGAGCACGATGAGTATTCCGGTCATCAGCCAGTAGCCGCGGGCACCGTAGGACGCCAGGATGCTGAGGGTTTCCACCGTGGGGTTGTAGGCCGGTCCTTGCAGCACCTGTGAGATCGCCGAGGCACCGATCAGCAGGAGAGGGGCGCACCCCGCGGAGAGGAGCACCCACCAGGGGGCACGTCGCATCAGCCCACCGTAAACAGCACGTGCCCTGACTTCCCGGTGACACACCACCACCTGAACCGGCCCGCCCCCGTGTCCGTGACTCCTGGACAAGATCCGCGGCTCACGCCGCCACCCCCCCAGGAGAACCACCATGGCCACGGCGCCCCCACCACAACTGGAACCACAGAGCAAGGACAACTGGCTCGCGCGTACGGCGCTGCGCTTCACCGCGTTCACCGAGAAGTGGCTGCCCGACGCTCTCGGGTTCGTCCTCGTCGGCACGTTCGCGGTCTTCGCGCTCGGGCTCGCGACCGGGGAGGGGCTGTACGGGCGGCCGGACGATCCCGCCGACACCGCCGGGTTCGGGCTGGTGGACGCGTGGGGGCAGGGGTTCTGGTCGCTCATCACCTTCACGCTCCAGATGGCGATGATCATTATCGCCGGGTACGCGGTCGCGGTCTCCCCGCCGATGAGCCGGCTGATAGCCAGGGTCGCGCGGGTGCCCCGTACGGCGCGCGGCGCCATCGCCTTCACGGCCGCCGTCGCCATGGGGACCGCGTACCTCAACTGGGCCTTCAGCCTCATCTTCACGGCGATCCTCGCCAAGGAGATCGCCCGCCGGATCCGGGGCGTGGACTACCGGGCGCTCGGCGCGATGGCCTTCCTCGGGCTCGGGACCGTCTGGGCGCAGGGGTTGTCCGGGTCCGCCGCGCTCCAGGTGGCCAGCGAGGCGTCGAGTCCGCCCGCCGTCCAGGAGGTCATCGCGGACGGGCGCGGCAGCGGGCTCATCCCGCTCACCGAGACCATCTTCCTGTGGCAGGGCATGGTGGCCACGGCGATCGTCTTCGTCATCGCGGTCGTCATGGCCTGGTTCCTCTCGCCGTCGCCCGAGCGGGCGAAGACCGCGGAGCAGCTCGGCATCGACCTGGGCCCGAGCGTCGCGCAGAAGCGTGCCGAGACCCGGCGCGGCCGGCCGGGGGAGTGGATCGAGTACAGCCCCGTCTTCGCGATCCTGCTGTTCGCGCTCGGCGTCTGGTACCTCGTACGGCACTTCGCCCTCGCGGAGGGCGACCCCCTCAACGCGCTCGACCTCAACACCGTCAACCTCATCCTGATCCTGCTGGCCCTCATCCTGCACTGGCGCCCCGTCCGTCTCGCACAGGCGGTCAAGGAGGGCACCCCCGCGGCGTCCGGCGTGCTCCTCCAATTTCCCCTCTACGGCGGCATCTTCGGCATGATCGCCTTCACCGGGCTGAGCAAGACCATCGCCGGCTGGCTGGTCTCGGTGTCGAACGAGTTCTTCTATCCGGCCTTCATCGGCATCTACAGCATGGTGCTCGGCGTCTTTGTGCCCAGCGGCGGCAGCAAGTGGGTGATCGAGGCGCCGTACGTCCTGGAGGCGGCCAACCAGCTCCAGGTGAACCAGGGCTGGATGGTCGTCGTGTACGACCTCGGCGAGGCCAGCGCCAATCTGCTCCAGCCGTTCTGGATGCTGCCCACGCTGACGATCCTCGGCCTGAAGGCCCGCGACATCATGGGCTACACCTTCGCCATGTTCCTCGCCTGTTTCCCCGCCGTGCTGATCCTGGTGACCCTCTTCGCCCGTACGCTTCCCTTCCCGTAGGGAAGAAGGACGGCTCAGGGCGCGAGGGAGTGGGCGGACGTGCGGCGTATCGACGTGGCGGAGCGACGGGCCAGGATCGGCGTACGGCACCGGCTGGCGGTCGCCGCCCGCGCGGACGGTCCGGTCGAGGTGGCACGCGACCTCGTCGCGCTGCACAGCACCGACCCGTCCTCCGTGTACGTCGCCATCTGGGCGCGGATGAACGGCGGTGCGGTACGCGACGTGGAACGCGTCCTGTACGAGGACCGCTCCCTGATCCGCCTGCTGGGCATGCGCCGTACCGTCTTCGTCACCTCCCTCGACGTGGCCCCGGTGATGCAGGCCGCCTGCTCGCACGCGGTGGCGGCGCGCGAACGCCGCAAGCTGCTCGGGTTCCTGGCCGCGTCGCGGGTCGCGGACGACGAGGCGGGGGTACGGGAGTGGCTGGCCGAGACGGAGGACATCGCCGTGCGCGCGCTCGCCGTACGCGGCGAGTCCACGGCCGCCGAACTCGCCGGTGACGACGCCCGCCTCCGTACGGAGGTGGTGCTCTCCGCCGGCAAGTCCTACGAGGGCACCCAGAAGGTCGCGAGCAGGCTGCTGCTCCTGCTCGCCGCCGAGGGCCGGGTGGTACGCGGCCGGCCACGCGGCTCGTGGACCTCGCACCAGTACCGCTGGGCGCCGCTGACCGACTGGCTGCCGGGCGGCCTCGTCCACTGGGACACCCACCGGGCGGAGGAGGAACTGGCCCGGCGCTGGCTGCGCACCTTCGGCCCGGCCACGGCGGACGATCTGCGCTGGTGGGCCGGGTGGACGAAAACCCAGGTCAAGCGGGTGCTGACGGAACTGCGGCCGGTCGAGGCCGATCTCGGCGACGGCACGACGGGCCTGCTGCTGCCCGACGACCTTGAGCGGACCGTGCCGCCGGAGCCGTGGGCCGCGCTGCTGCCGGCGCTCGACTCCACACCGATGGGCTGGCACGAACGCGGCTGGTTCCTCGGCGAGCACGGGCCGCGCCTCTTCGACCGGGTCGGGAACATCGGCCCCTCCCTCTGGTGGGACGGCCGGATCGTCGGCGGCTGGGCGCAGGACAGCGGCGGTGACATCGTGTGCCGCTTCCTTGAGGACGTCGGCGCGGACGCCGAGGCGGCGGTACGGCGCGAGGCGGAACGCCTGGCCGTACCGCTGGGCGCGGTCAAGCTCAGCCCGCGTACGCGGGGGCGCACGTGGCTGGAGGACGAACTGGCGGGTTGACCGGGGCGACCCGGTGGCCGGTCCGTACTCAATCGTCGGACGGGCTCAACCGGTCCCGGCCCCGGCCCAGCGCCAGGGCCAGTACGGCGCTGACGAGCAGCGCCGCCGTCGCCGTCAGAACGCTCGCCGTGAACGCCGTCGCGTACGCCTCACCGCCCCCGCCCCCGCCCTTGCCTCCGTGCCCGGCCGCCCCGTCCACCGTCGTGAAGAAGATCGTGCCCATCCCGGCCACCCCCACCGCCGCGCCGAACTGCTGGCTCGTGCTGTAGATGCCCGACGCCGAACCCGCGTGCTCGGGCGGCACGGTCGAGAAGAACAGGGTGCTCAGCGTCGGCATGACGAAGTTCATGCCCATCCCAATCGCGGCCAGCCCCGGTACCAGTACCCAGCTGTCCACACTCCCCGGCGCGGCCGACCCGGCCGGCGCCGCGTACAGCACGCCCAGCGTGCCGGCGGCGGCCAGCAGGCACCCGGCCACCACCAGGGCATGGCCGAACCGGACGACGAGCCGCCCGACGAACGGCGACAGGGCGATACCGCCCGCGCAGAACGCGATGGCCACCACCCCGGCGTCCAGCGCCGAGTAGTGGTGCCCGTTCTGGAGCCAGAGCACGAACACCAGCAGGAACCCGGTGAACGCCGCGAAGGCCACCAGTTGGACGGTCAGGGCCGTGCCGATCAGCCGGTTGCGGAACAGATCCATCGGCAGCAGCGCCCCCGTCCGCCAGGCCGGTCGCCGGTGCTCGGCGACCGCCAGCCCCAGCACCGCCAGGACGCCCGCAGCCAGACAGAGCCAGATCCACCAGGGCCAGCCGAACGTACGGCCCTCCATCAGCGGGAACACCATCGCGACCAGCCCGGCGGTGAGCACCCCGGTCGACAGCCAGCGCGGCCGGGCGCTGCCCGGCACCCGGCTCTCCGGCACCAGCCAGGCCCCGAGGGCCACCAGCGCGGCGGCGGCCGGCACGGTGACCAGGAAGATCGCGCGCCAGCCGAGCCCGGCGACGTCCGCGCCGATCAGGACGCCGCCGAGGAGTAGCCCCCCGGCCTGGGCGAGCCCGGCGACGATGCCGAACGTGCCGAAGACCGTGGCGCGTTCGCGGCCCTGGAACAGCGTGAACAGGATGCTCATCACCTGCGGCGCGAGCGCGGCGGCGGCCAGCCCCTGCGCGGAGCGGGCGGCGATCAGCTCTTGCGGACTGTTCGCGAGGCCGCTCCACAGCCCGGTGAGGCCGAAGGCCACGATCCCGAACAGGAAGACCCGCTTGCGCCCCCACAGGTCACCGGCCCGCGCGAAGGTGATCAGCGCGGCGGCGAAGGCCAGCAGGTACGAGGCGGAGATCCACTCCAGCTGGGTGGAGCCGGCGCCGAGGTCGCGCTGGATGGCGGGCAGCCCGACGTTGACGACGGTGACGTTCAGCAGGTCCAGCATGAAGGCCAGGATCAGTACGACCATGGCCACCCAGCGGCGTGGGTGGGGCGGTTGGCCGATATCGCCTTCGGGTCGTACGGCCAGCTTCTCCGTGGTCATGACTGCACCCCTGGTTGTCCGGTGGTTGTCCGGTCGGTGGCGGTAAAATGGCAGCCCGGCGAGAGGGTCGCCGTGTCGACTGTGTCGCCAGAACGACTATGTCGTGGCGACGATAGATTAGGCAAGGAGGCCGTCGATGACAAACCCATCACCCGCGCTCTGCGACCGCATGCAGGCCGCGGCCCTCCGGCACGCGGCGGCAGCCGCCCGGTTCGATCACGAGGTGGGAGCCCAGGCGGGCCTGACGCTCAGCACGATGGAGGCCAACTTCGTCAACCTGCTGCGCCTGCACGGCCCGCTCAGCCCCGGACAGCTCGGCCGGCTCGCCGGGGTCGGCTCGTCAGGGACCATCACCGGCGTCATCGACCGCCTGGAGCAGGTCGGTTACGTCACCCGGACCCGGTCCCGGGACGACCGCCGCAGGGTGACGGTGTCGCTGAACACCGAGTGGCTGGAGCAGGAGGACGCGCCCCGGCTGAAGCGGCTGCGCACGCTGCTCGCCGACTACGACGAGGCCGAGTTGACCACGATCGCGGACTTCCTCACGCGCCTCGCGGACGTCGAGACCGAGGCGGCGGGAGCCGTCGCGTAACGCCCCGGCCGGGCCGCACGCGACGCCCGTCCGGCGGCTGAGAGCAACTCCCCACCGGCCGGAGCCAATCCAGCCCGTCCGGCGGCTGAGTGCAACCCTCCACCGGCCGGAGCCAATCCAGCCCGTCCGGCGGCTGAGCGCAACTCCCCACCGGCCGGACCCAATCCAGCCCGTCCGGCGTTTGAGGACGAACCGGCCCACCGGCCGGACCCGGTGAACCCTTCCGCCGGACAGGACCTAGCGGCCATCCGCGAACGCGCACCGCACCGAGCGGACCCGGTTGTCGAAGTTCGACGGCACCAGCACCGGCGCCCCCACGGCGCGCAGTTCGGGCATTCTCGTCAGCAACTCCCGGAACAGTGCCTTCATCTCCTGCTTCGCCAGGAACGTGCCCAGGCAGTAGTGCGGGCCGCCGCCGCCGTACCCCACATGCGGGTTGGGGCTCCGGGTGATGTCGAAGCGGTCCGGGTCGGAGAAGACCGACTCGTCGCGGTTGGCGGAGGCGTAGAACAGCACCACCCGCTCGCCCCGCCGGAAGTCGTGGCCGTTCATCCGGTGGTCCTCGGTGAGCCTGCGCCGGAACTGGATGATCGGTGTCGAGTGGCGCACGATCTCCTCGACGGCGCCGTCCGCGTACCCGTCGAAATCGCCTACCAGCAAGGCGCGTTGGTCGGGATGGTCGGTCAGCAGGGACAGGCCGTGCGCGATCGCGTTACGGGTGGTCTCGACACCGGCGACCATCAGCAGCGAGAAGAACGAGCCGAGTTGGCGGCCGTTCAGCGACTCTCCGTCGATATCGGCGTTCACGAGCGCGGAGATGAGATCCCCCGTCGGATTCCGGCGCCGCTGCCGCCCGAGGTCCGCGACCATTCCCTGCATGGAAGCCAGCGCCCGAAGGCCTTTGCCGGGGACCCGAATTCGCTGCCGCGCCGTGCGAGCGACACCTGTTTCGACGGACGCCCGATTCACCTGCGCGAGGATCGACGGGCGTTCCTTCTCGGGGATACCCATCAGATTGCAGATGATTTCGAACGGCATACGTGACGCGACCGCCGTGACGAAATCGGCCGGCCGTTCCCGGAGCATGTCGTCCACAATGCGGGTGGCCACCGACCGTACGTCTTCCTCCGTCGCGGCGAGAATGCGGGGCGTGAAGGCCCGGGAGACGATCCGGCGCAACTGCGAGTGCCTGGGCTCGTCCAGATTGACCAGGGACTCCCCGAACAGCGCCCGTACCCAGCGGGCCGGCTCGGGGGTCGTGACGCCGGGCGCGCTGCCGAACACCCGCGGATTCCGGCTGGCCTCCACCACGTCCGCGTGGCTGACCAGCGCGTGGAAGCCCCGCTCCGGCCGCAGTCGGCCCCCGGGCCGCTCCACGAAGTACTGCGGCGTCCCGGCGGCGCGGAGCCGGGCGAAACCCTCCAGCCTTTCGGAATGCGGCAGTTGCCAGAACGAGGGATCGGCGAGATTCGGCGTCATTTTTCATTCCTTCCGTGGCTTGGAGCCTCCCACGACTGACGGACCGTCAATGCGCCCCGCACACAGGGCAGGCGGGCGTATCGACGGACGACTCTCGTACTGGGGAACGAATGCTCCGCCACTCGGGTGACGCGAACTCTCCCCGGACACCGGCGGGCCGCTACTGTGCCGAAGCATGACCTCTACCAACACCGCGCAGGGAAGCCTGCAATACGCCCCTCTGCTCGGCACCCTCACGGTAATTCCCTGGACCAGTGAGGCTTCCGACGGCGAGCGCAACCCGCCTTTCCTGCTGGCCTATTCACTCGGCGACGGCCGGGACGGCGCGGAGGCCGGAGAGGAGGCGATGCGCGCCGTCATCAAGGAGGTCGGCCTCACGGCCGGCGCCGGTCTCATCGATGTCGGGGAGTCGCCCAACGTCCCGATCACGCTGCTCGTACAGGCCGGGCGGGCCGTGCTGACCATGCCGTATCTCAAGGCCCAGTGCGCCGTCCCGCCGGAGTGGGAAGAGGACGCCCGCGAGACCGGCGGCGTGTACTTCATCATCGCCACCCAGCCGTGGCCCGAGGGCGTGCCCGGCAAGCCGGTGAGCGAGGAGGCGCTGCGCGCCTTCGTCGGCGACGAGGCGGTGCTCACCGGGGCCGCGCACTGCCTGGTGCCGGTGAGCAGCCTGCGCGGCTGAGCGCCGTTCACCGGCCCTTTGGGCCGGCCCCGTCGTTCGCGGGGACCGTATGTCCCGCCGCGCCCCACTCCCGTACGAGAGCGCTGTAGATGGGAGTGGGGACCGGCGCGGGCGTGGGAGGAGGAGGTGGCGGCGGGGAGGGAGAGGGCGGGAGAACCGCTTCGGCACGGAGCTCGGGCACCGCTGAGACGCGCTGCCATCGGGGTGCTCGCACGGAGTTCATGCTCTGGCAACGCCGTACTCGACCCCGGAGTCACTGTGCCCGGCGTGTCGAGGGGGAAAGCCGAAACGCTACTTCGAATGCGTGACCGAACCGGTGGAGCACACCATGACAACAGTAGTGATCGACAACGCGTCGTCGTCCGGCGCGCACAGGTACGAGGACGAGGACGAGCCCACGCGGGACGGACCACGCGGTCTCGGGGCGGGGCGGGTGCTGGCGTGGTTGTTGGTGGTGACGGGTGCGGCGGGTGTGCTGGCGTCGTGGGTGATCACGATCGACAAGTTCAAGTTGCTGGAGGATCCGGGTTTCACGCCGGGGTGCAGTCTGAACCCGGTGGTGTCGTGCGGGAACATCATGACCAGCGAGCAGGCGTCGGTCTTCGGGTTCCCCAACCCGATGCTGGGGCTGGTGACGTACGGGATCGTGGTGTGCGTCGGCGCGGGGCTGCTGGCGGGGGCGCGCTACCGGCGGTGGTTCTGGCTGGGGCTCAACGCCGGGATGCTGTTCGGCGTCGGCTTCTGCACCTGGCTCCAGTACCAGTCGCTGTACAACATCAGCTCACTGTGCCTGTGGTGCTGTCTCGCCTGGGTCGCGACGATCGTCATGTTCAGCTACGTCACCACGCACAACATCACGCGCGGGATCATCCCGGCGCCGCGATGGCTGCGTGGTGCGCTGGGGGAGTTCCACTGGGTGCCGCCGGTGCTGTGGATCGGGATCATCGGGATGCTCATCCTGACCCGCTGGTGGGACTTCTGGACCAGCTGACAAGGGGCTGCGCGGTGCCCCGCACATGAGAGTGGGGACACCGCGCAGCCGCCGGTGGTACGGGAGTCGCGGCGGAGCGCCGGCTACTTCCCGAGGGGGAGTCCGCCGAGCATCGCGCCGCCCTTGCCGCCCTTGGCGCCGCCGCTCAGACCCTTCGTCACGTCGCCGACGGCGTTGACGAGCGAGCCGTCGTTCTTCGGGTCCAGCGCGTTCGTCCGCACCGGCTGGGCGTCCAGCGTCTCCTGGTTGGTCACCGTCTGGAGGGCTCCGCCCAGTCCGCCGTTCAGGCTCATCGGGACGCTCTCGGCGGCGAACGCCGGGGCAGCGGCACCCAGCGCCAGCATGGAACCGGCGACGACCGTGGCGACCTTCATGGGCTTCATGGGCTTCATGGTGAATCCTTCTTTCGACGGTGGTTCTCTCTTGCCTGGCCTCGTCCTCAGTAACGATCCCCGGCCGCGCCGGACACGACGAACGGCCGTGCGGCCCCAACTGATGGGACTGGCACGGCCGTTGTGACGTACGTGAGTACGTGAGTACGTGAGTACGTGACGTACGCGGTGTTACGGGAGCTACGGGGTCGTCGGCACGCCCGGAAGCTCCGGAGCCGGCGCGGGCGCCTCGGCGCCCGGCAGCTTCGGCAGCTCGGGCAGGCCCGGCAGGTTCGGGGCCGGGAGGCCGCCGGTCATGACGAGCGCCGTGGTCAGGTTGACCAGGGAGGTCACGGCGGCCTTCGACTGGGTGGCGACTGCGGTCGCGTCCTTGGCGGTCGCCGCCTTGAGCAGCGCGTCCGTCGACTTCTGTACGGAGGCGACGGCCTGGGCCGTCAGGTCGGCCGGGGCCGACGACTCGCCGTCGGAGCCCACGGCGTTCACCGGGTTCACCTGGCCCGCGTTGCCCGCGTTGCCCGCCGGCTTGGCGGGGGCGGCCGGCGCGGCGCTCTTCACGGCGTCGAGCCCCTTCTTGATCGCCGCCTGGTGCTTCTGCACGTCCGCGGCGGAGAGCTGCCCGTTCTCCGCGGCGAGGACATCGGCGAGCAGGTCGGTGACCGGCTGAATGGCACAGGACAGCGAACGCAGCGCCTCCGCCTGCTGCTTGATGGCCGCCGCGTCGGCGATCGGGGCACGGGCCGCCTCGGCACCGGCACCGGCCGGCGTGTCGTGGACGGTGGTGGCGACGGCGGTACCTGCGGTGCCGAGGACGAGTACGGCGCAGACGGCGGCGGCTGCGGCGCGGGACGAGACGTGGGAACGCATGAAAGGGTCCTTTCGGGACACGACGGGGGCTTTGTCCTCACCGTGGGTCGCCGGGCCGTGGCCCGCAACCGTTCGGGAGCGCCGCGCGGTGTCCGCCAATCGGCCGCCGCAGCCCCGCTGACCTGGACCGGGCCGCCGGGAATTCTCACTCGTCCGGGGCGCGTGTCGCAGCCGAAAGGGTGGCCGGGACCTGCCCTCGTACACCGGCGTGCGCCTCGCGCATCTCGCGCATCTCGCACAGCGGAAGAGCCGCCCTCCCCCGAAACACGCTGTCGGGGAGAGCGGCTCTTGCCGTGGGTGACGGCAGGTCGGGCTGCTGTCAGATTCAGGCGTTGACGCAGGTGTTGCCGAAGGCCGGGTTGAGCAGGCCGACGACGTCGATGGTGTTGCCGCAGAGGTTGACCGGCACGTGCACGGGGACCTGGACGGCGTTGCCGGAGATGACACCGGGGGAACCGATGGCCGCGCCCTGGGCACCGGCGTCGGCCATGGCGGCACCGGACGTGCCGATGACGGCGGCGGCAGCGGCGGAGGACAGGACAACAGCCTTGGCGATACGCGACATGGGGATGAGCTCCTCGGTCTTAAGGGAATTGCGGTACGGGCGCAGTTGCCCGACTTACCGATCAACGCGGGGCGTGCTGATCGGTTGCGGTCCGAATGAGTGAAGAAACGGTGCCGGGTCCGGCAGCGGTGCTGCCGGACCCGGTGTGCCGACCGTGACCGGCGGAGCGCTCGGGGGTGCTCCGCCGGAAGGTCAGGCGTTGACGCAGGTGTTGCCGAAGGCCGGGTTGAGCAGGCCGATGACGTTCACCGTGTTCCCGCAGATGTTGAGCGGGATGTGGACCGGGATCTGGACGGCGTTGCCGGACAGGACGCCCGGGGAGTTGGCCGCGACTCCCTCGGCGGAGGCGCCGCTGTGGCCGGTGGCGGAAGCCATGCCGGCGCCGGCGAGGAGAAGGGCGGCGCTCGACGTTGCCATGACGACGGACTTAGCGATTCGCTTCATCACCATATCCTTTCGATTTACCAATGGTGCGACAGGCTCAACGACCGGCGGCCGTTCGGGAAACGCGGGATCGCCCGAAGAGTTCGAAAAGCCGCGCGACCCGGTTGGTGAACGGCCCGATTCCGGGAAAGCGACCGCGCTTTGGTACGGTCCGCGCGTCTCACGTGATTTTCAGTCCGCGCTCTGTAAGGGTGCACTGTCGATTCATTCTTCGGGTCGGAGAGTCTCTATGCGTGATTGCGTGGTTCATGCTGTAAGGCGCGGTCTGCTGTTCGCCGTGACGGCGACGGCGACGGCGGCCACGATGGCGGCGGCCCCGACCTCGGTTCCGGTGGTTCCGGTGGTTCCGGTGGTTCCGGTGGTTCCGGTGGCTCCGACGACTTCGAGGGTTTCGACGGTTTCGGCCACGTCGGATTCCGCGGTCGCACCCGCGAAAGAGGCCACCCGAATTTCGTTCGGCGAGCGTTATCACGCCGTTCAGCACGGCGGGATCGTGCGGGCGGCCAACTCGGCCATCACCTGCCGTACCTCGGGCGAGTTCACGACCGTCACCCCGGCCGACGCGTCCGCCTGCGTCGCCGCGCGGGACAGCGCCACGGCGGCCAACGAGCAGTACGACATGTTCTACACGGACCTCGACAAGGACCCGAACACCTACAACTCGACCCGGAGCGAGCTGCGTGTACCGGTCGGCGCCACAGTCGGCTACGCCCGTCTCTACTGGGGCGGGAACCTCCGCGTCGGTGAGCAGAAGCCGCCGCGGGACAACGGCCGCGTCCTGATCGCCGAGCCCGGCGGCGCGTACAAGGAAGTCCTGTCCGACACGCTGATCGGCCACCGTACGGCCGGTGGCGCCGATGCCTATCAGGCGTCGGCGGACGTCACGCCGCTGGTGCGGTCCGCCGGTTCGGGTGTGTACACGGTGGCGCAGATCAATGTGGCGATGGGCAGGACGGCGGCGGGCGCGTGGGGCGGCTGGACGTTGGTCGTCGCGTACGAGAGGGCCGAGGACCCGCTGCGGCATCTGGCGATCTGGGACGGCTTCGAGGCGCTCGACGCCCGGCACCAGGAGTTGCGGGTCGGGCTCGGGAAGCTGGGTACGCCGGCCGGTGGCACGGGCGCCATCGGCGTCGTCTCGTACGACGGGGACCCCGGAACCGCGGGTGATTCGCTGACGGTCGGGACGGGGCGCGGGAAAGCGAGTTCGATCGGCGACAGTGCCAACCCGGCCGGCAATGTGATGAATTCCAGCATTGCCGATATCGGTTCCACGCAGATTAAACGACAACCCGCTTACAAGAATAATCTTGGATATGACTCCGATCTGTTCGACTTGCGTGAAGCACTCGTCGCGGGAGGCGACACTATGCACGTCAGTTTCCGGACCGGGCGCGACTCGGTCTGGCTCGGCGCGCTTTACGTAGCGGTGGACGCGCGGCGCTGAACCGGCTCACTCGTCGGCGCGACAGCAGCGCTCTCGGGCTTTCCTGATTGTCCGATCCGCGACACCTGAGACCACGAGTGGAGTGAGTTGCGCGTGCGGCCACCAAGGCACAGTCCCGGTCCCGGCTTCACGGTGCTCCATCTCGTCCAGCCGGTCGACGGGGGAGTGGCCCGCGTCGTCACCGATCTCGTCCACGCACAGGTCACCGCCGGAACGCGGGTCGTCGTCGCCTGCCCCGACCGGGGCGGCCCGCTCGCGGCGGACGTGGCAGCGCTCGGCGCCGAGACAGCGGTCTGGCACGCGACACGCGACCCCGGGTTCGCACTGCCCGCCGAGATCCGGCGGGTCGCCGAGCTGGTCGGGCGGATCCGCCCCGACGTGGTGCACGCGCACAGCGCGAAGGCCGGCTTCGCCGGACGCCTGGCCGTACGGGGGCGGATCCCGACCGTGTTCCAGCCGCACGCCTGGTCCTTCGAGGCGGTCGGCGGGACGACCGCGGCCCTCGCCCGGGGCTGGGAGCGGCTGGCCGCCCGCTGGACCGCCCGCGTCGTCTGCGTGAGCGAGGCCGAGCGGGACCGCGGCGAGCGCGCCGGGGTACGGGCGCCCTGGTCCGTCGTCCACAACGGCGTCGACGTCGACCGCTTCCGACCGGCCGACGTCGACGCCGGCGGGCTCGCCCCGACCGCCGCCGCCCGCGCCGCGCTTCCCCGGCTCGCCCAACTCCCCCCGCACACGCCCCTCGTGGTGTGCGTGGGGCGGCTCTGCCGGCAGAAGGGGCAGGACATTCTGCTGCGGGCCTGGCCCCTGGTCCTCCAGGACGTGCCCGACGCCCGCCTCGTACTCGTCGGGGACGGCCCCGACGCCGCGCGGCTGCGCGCCGGCGCCCCGCCCTCGGTGCTCTTCGCCGGAGCCGTACGGGACACCGCGCCCTGGTACGCGGCCGCCGACCTCGTCGTCCTGCCGTCCCGCTGGGAGGGCATGGCGGTGGCGCCGCTCGAAGCGATGGCCGGCGGGCGCGCCGTACTGCTCAGCGACGTGGACGGGGCACGCGAGAGCCTGCCGCCCGCCCAGCGGGCACACTGCCTGACCCCGCCCGGGGACCACGCCGCGACGGCGACGGCGATCATCGCGCTGCTGGGCGACCGGCCGCTGCGCGACACCTTCGGCCGCGAGGCCCACGAGTACGTACTCAGCACCTATGACGTGCGGCAGACCGCTCGCGCCATCGCGGACGTGTACCGCGACGTGGCCACCGTGCCGCGCTCCGAGCGCAGGGAGCCGATCCCCCAGTGACCACCGAAAGCACCAGCGTCCCCGCACCGTCCGGACGCGGATCGACAGGGCGAAGATCGCCCGGGCCCGAATCTGCGGGTTCGGTGGGATCCGCGGGATCTGCGGGACCGGCCCGGTCAACAGGGCACCTGGCAAAGGGAGTCCGGCTCCGGGGCCGGGGTCCGGCGACGGTCACCGCCACCGGCCGGCCGCCGCTCGGGTTCGTCTCGGTCGCGCCCCGGCGCGACGCGACCGACCGGGTCGCGCTGCCACCCCGCCGCCGTACGGCCGCGCCCCTGCGCCTCGGGCTGCCGCTCCTCGCCGCCGACTGGGCCGCCGCGCTGCTGAGCACCACGGTGCTCGGCTCCGGACAGCGCCACACGGTGCTGGTCGCGCAGCTCATGCTCTGCGTCACCGTCCTCAACGCGTACGCCGGTCTCTACCGCCCGTCCGGGCCGCGAACCGCCCTGGTCGAACTCCCCGCGCTGGCCGCGCGCATCCTCGTCGCGTGGTGCGCCACCGCCGCGCTGCTCGCGGCGCTCCTTCCCGCGTACGCGCTGAGCCTCACCGCACTGCTGGCCGGCAGCGCCACACAGTTGCTCGTCGCGGGCTGCGGCCGGGCCGTCGTGCACGGACACCGCAGGCGTACGGCGCGGCACCGGCCGAGTTCCGCGCTGGTCGTGGGGACGGGGGCGGCGGGCCGGCGGTTCGCCGCGCTGTTCGCCCGGCATCCCGAGTACGGCCTGCGGCCCGTCGGCATCGTCGCCCCAACAACCGGCGACGAGCGCACGTCCGACACCGTTACCGACCCCCTCGCCCCGGCGTTTCCCGCGCTCCCCGTGCTGACCACCATCGAGGAGATCCACCGCGCCGTCATCCAGAACGGCGTCCAGCAGGCCGTGTTCGTCGACGGCCCCGCCGCCTTCGGCGGTGGCGCCGACCCGTCCGGGCTCGTCTCGCTCTTCCACGAATACGGCTGCGCCACCTGGTTCGTCGGCGGGGGCAGCGGCGGCAGCGGGGGCGGTGGGAGCGGTGGGGGACCCATGTCCCAGCACGTCTGGGGCTTCACCTGCCACCGCGTCGACCCGCCCACCGCACGCCGCGGCACCCTCGCCAAGCGTCTGCTCGACATCGCCGTGGCCGCCCCCGTCCTGCTCGCCATCTCACCGGTCCTGCTGGCCTGCGCGCTCGCCGTACGGCTCCTCGACGGCCCCGGTGTGCTGTTCCGTCAGGAACGCGTCGGACAGCACGGCCGCACCTTCACCCTGCTGAAGTTCCGCACCCTGCGCCCGGCCGACGACCACGAGGCGGCCACCCGCTGGTCCGTCGCCAACGACCGGCGGATGAGCCCGGTCGGCCACCTCCTGCGCCGTACGTCGATGGACGAACTGCCGCAGATCTGGAACGTCCTGCGCGGCGACATGAGCCTCGTCGGACCACGCCCCGAACGCCCCTTCTTCGTCGCCGACTTCAGCAAGACGCACGCCGGATACGCCGCCCGCCACCGGATGCCCGTCGGCATCACCGGCCTCGCGCAGGTCCACGGACTGCGCGGGGACACCTCCATCGAGGACCGCTCCCGATTCGACAACCACTACATCGACCACTGGTCGTTGTGGCAGGACGTGTGCATCATCATCCGAACCGCTCTCTCGCTCGTCCGCCCGGCGGGGAGTTGACGTGGCCGACGCCCGAGGCGCGCCGCTCCTCGCCCCCCGTACCGAATCCGAATCCGACCCTGAGTCCGACAGCGACAGGCGGGACAGGCGGGACAGGCGGGACAGGCGGGACAGGCAGGACAGGCAGGACAGGCAGGACAGGCGGGACAGGCGGGACAGGCAGGACTGGCGGGACTGGCGGGAGGTGCTGCGCCGGGTCGCCCCGCTGCTGCCCGTCCTGGTGGTCGTGGCGCTCCTCGCCGCCCCGGGGACGGGCCCCGCGGCTGACGGATCGGCCGGTTCCGGGACGGCGGCCGACGCCGCGTCCGGGCTGCTCGTCGTCTTCTGCCTGGTACGGGTGGTGCGCGAGCGTGCCCGGCCGCTGACCCGAACCGCCGCGCTGGTCCTGGGACTTCCGGTGTTCGGGGTGTGCACCGCCGCGATCACGTCGTCCGACCCCGCGTCCAGCCTGCCGGGCGTGGCGCGCTACCTCCAGATCTTCGTGCTGGTGCCCGGCGCGCTGCTGCTGCTGATCAGGCACCGCCGGGACTTCCGGCTCGTCGCCTGGTCGATGGTGGCCCTCGCGCTGGTGCAGGGGCTCATCGGCGTCGTCCAGTACCTGACCGGCACCGGCGCCTCGTACATGGGCGAGGACGTGCGCGCCGTCGGGACGTTCGGCCCCACCGACGTCATGGGCATGGCCACCGTCGTGTCGTACGGCCTGGTGGTGGCGGTCGGACTGGCCCTGGGCGCGGGCGCGGAGCGCGGCGCTGAACGCGGCGCGCCGGGCGGCGCGCCGGGCGGCGCGCCGGGCGGCGCAGGGGGCGGTAACCGTCAGCGCGCCGTCGCGCTCGGCTGCGCCGCACTGCTGTTCCCGCCGCTCGTGCTCTCCTTCAGCCGGGGCGCGTGGATCGCGACGCTCGTGGCCCTCACACTGCAACTCGCGCTCTCCGGGCTGCGCCGCGCCGTCCGGGTCGCGCTCGTGGCGGCGGCACTCGGCGTCGTCCTGGTCGGCGGACTCGGCATCGGCTCGCAGCTGGTCTCCGACCGGCTCGGCAGCATCACCGAAGTCGCCGAGGCGCCCGACCGGTCGGTCACCGACCGGTACACGATGTGGGCGGCGGCGGCCGGGATGTGGCGCACCGACCCGGTCACCGGCGTCGGGCTGAAGGCCTTCCCCGCCTACCGCGACAGCCACTCCTCGATCGCGCTCTCCTCGGGCAGCGACACGGCCGGCGCGGGGACGGTCTTCCGGCGCCAGCCGCTGCTCTCCCCGCACAACATG
Organism: Streptomyces sp. NBC_01508; assembly: GCF_045040315.1. Classification (NCBI taxonomy): domain Bacteria; kingdom Bacillati; phylum Actinomycetota; class Actinomycetes; order Kitasatosporales; family Streptomycetaceae; genus Streptomyces; species Streptomyces sp. NBC_01508. The sequence continues at coordinate 5,142,152 of NZ_CP109419.1, forward strand.
TATCTGCTGATCCTCAGCGAGCAGGGACTGGTCGGCCTGCTGGCCCTCGCCGGGAGCTGGGCGGCGCTGCTCGTCCTCGCGCTGCGTCGACTGCCCGGCGCGCGGCGCGGACGTACGGGCGCGGACTGCGCGCTCGTCGCCGCCGGGCTGCTGATCTGGCAACTGGTGGACTTCGGTTACGCGGACATCGGCGGGCCATCCACGGTGCTGACGGCCGTCGCGCTCGGCCTGGCCGCGTGGTGGGCGCTGGGCCGTGCGGCCGGGACGCCCGCAGGAAACCACCCCGCGAGCACGTCGGCGCCGTGCGACCCACCGCGGTGGGACCGGCGGGCGGACGGCGGAGGCGCCGACGGCGCCCACCGAGGCTCCGGTCAAGGCGCCTGTGGCGGCTCCGACTTGGGGGCCGGCCCGGCATGACCGATCTGACCGGCGCGACACAGTCGCCGCCCACGGAGCCCGGCAGGGCGGCCGAACCGGCCGTCCCCGGCCGCCGCCCACCGCCACCGCCGTCGGCGCCCCCCACGGCGCCCCCCGAGACACCGGCCGAGACACCGGCCGAGACCCCCGCCGACTCGGCGGCCGACCCGCAGGCCGATGCCGGGACCGGCGACCCGGACAGCGGCCGCAGCGGCTATCTCTCCAACCGCTTCCTCGCCCGCGCGGCCCTCGTGACCGCGCTCCTCACCGCCGCCGGTGCGCTGCTCGGTCTCGTACGCGACCAGACCATCGCCCATCTCCACGGTGCCGGCCCCGGCACCGACGCGTTCCTCGTCGCCTGGACCGTCCCCGAGGTCGCGTCGACGCTGCTCATCGAGGACGCCATGGCGCTCATCCTCGTACCCGCCTTCAGCCTCGCGCTCGCGCGCCGGGCCGCGCGGGGGCCGCTTCCGGCCGGCCCACCGCAGGACAGCGGAGCGGTTCGCGACCGCGACCCCGTGCACACCCTGCTGCGTACGACCCTGCCGAGCCTGCTGCTCGCCCTCAGCGCGTGCGCCGTCCTGCTGATGCTGGCGGCCCCCTGGGTGGTGGCCCTGCTGGCCCCCGGGCTCCCGGACACCCAACTGGCCGTCGACTGCACCCGGTTGACGGCCACCTGTGCCTTCAGCTTCGGTATCGCCGGGTACTGCAGCGCCGCCCTGCGGGCGCACGGCAGCTTCGTACCGCCCGCGATGATCTACGTCGCGTACAACGTCGGCATCATCGCCACGATGCTGATCCTCAGCGACCGGCTCGGGGTGCGGGCGGCGGCGGCCGGGGTCGCCGTCGGCGGGGTCCTGATGGTCCTCGTCCAGGCGCCGGTCGTCCTGCGCCGACTGCGCGAGCGCCGCGCGACGGCGGAGCGGACACCCGCACCCGAACCCCCAGTCTCACCCTCCGGCGAGCTGCCCGGCGAGCAGCCCGGCGGCGCCGGCCGCCCGCTCGTCGCCCTCGGACTGCTCGCCCCCGTCATCGTCTTCGCCCTCACCCGCCAGTCCCAGGTCCTCATCGAACGCTTCCTCGCCGCGCCCCTGCCCGCCGGCGCCATCTCGCATCTCAACTACGCGCAGAAGGTCGCGCAGATGCCGATGGTCCTGTCCCTGATGCTCTGCACGGTCACCTTCCCGGTCGTCGCCCGCGCCATGGCGGCGGGCGACACCGACCGGGCCAGGCGGCGCGTCGAGCGTGACCTCGCCCTCGCCGGTGTCATCGTGCTGGTGGGCGCCGCGACCGTCATCGCGTGCGCGCCACAGATCATCGAAATCCTCTTCCAGCGCGGTGCCTTCGACCGGGCGGACACGGCGGCCACCGCCGCCGTGATGCGTGTGTACGCACTGGGGCTGCTCGGCCACACCCTCGTCGGAGCCCTGGTCCGCTGCTACTTCTCCGCCGCGCGTCCCCTGTGGTTCCCGGCGCTCGCCATGCTCGTCGGCCTCGTCCTCACCACCGCGGGCGGCGCGCTCCTCGTCGGTGTCTGGGGCGTCCTCGGTATCGCGGCGGGCAACGCGCTGGGTATCACCGTCACCGCCGTACTGCTGCTGCACGGCGTCGCCCGCCACAGCGTTCCGGTGCGGGTCCGCCACATGACCGGAGGGCTCGTCAAACTCAGCGCCGCCGCCGCTGCCGCCACCGGCGCCGGATGGCTCTGCGGCGCCCTCATCCCCGCACCCGTCCCGGCGGCTGCCGTCGCCTGCCTGGTGGTCGCCGCCGTCTTCCTCGTCATCGCCCGCGCCCTCCAGGCACCCGAGATCGACTCCGTTGTCCGCTCCGCCACACGAAAGTTCATCGATGTCCGCTGACACGGTCTCCGCAGGCCCCCTGTGGGCAGCCATGTACCACTCGATCACCGACCCGACCGACGACCCCTACCGGGTGACGGTCTCGCCCGGCCGCCTCGACCGGCAGCTGCGCTGGCTGCGCCGCCGGGGGCTCACCGGCGTCAGCATGGAACGCCTGCTGCTCGCCCGCGCACAGGGCCGCGCCGCCGGGCTCGTCGGCCTGACGTTCGACGACGGCTACGCCGACTTCCTGACCAACGCCGTGCCGCTGCTGCGCCGCTACGAGTTCACCGCCACCGTCTACGTGCTCCCCGGCCGGCTCGGCGGCACCAACGCGTGGGACAGCCCCGGCCCGCGCAAGCCCCTCCTTACGGAGGACGGCATCCGCGAGGCAGCGGCGGCGGGCATGGAGGTCGGCTCGCACGGGCTGTGCCACACCGATCTCACCGAGGCCGACGACGCGCTGCTGACCGACGAGACGCGCGGCAGCCGGGAGGCGCTGAGCGCCATCATCCGTAAGGAGGTGACCGGGTTCTGCTATCCGTACGGCACGGTCGACGAGCGCGCCATGGCCGCCGTACGGGACGCCGGCTACCGGTACGCGGTCGGCATCAGCCCCGGTCCGCTCACCGGCCTGTTCGCCCTGCCGCGCGTGCACATCGGCCAGGAGGACACCGGCCCCCGGCTGTTCCTCAAGCGCGCCCTGCACAGCCGGCGCCGCGAACCGGTCCCGTACGGCCCGTACGGCCCCTCCGGCCCGGAATCCGGCACCCCGGCCGTTCGGACCACCGCGCGTGAGGGCGGCGCGGCATGAAGGTGCTGCACGTCATCACCGGGCTCGGCATCGGCGGCGCCGAACAGCAACTGCGCCTGCTGCTAGGCCGGTTGCCCACCGAGAGCGCCGTCGTCACGCTCACCAACCCGGGCGCCGTCGCACGGGGCATCGCCGCCGACGGCTTCCCCGTCACGGACCTCGGCATAAGGGGCAACCGGGACCTCGGCGCGCTGCCCCGGCTGACGAGGCTGATCAAGGACGGTCGGTACGACCTGGTCCACACGCATCTCTACCGCGCCTGCGTGTACGGCCGCCTCGCCGCGCGCCTCGCGGGCGTACGTACCGTCGTCGCCACCGAGCACTCGCTGGGCGCCACCCAGATCGAGGGCCGCCCGCTGACCCCCGGCGCCCGCGCCCTCTACCTCGGCAGCGAACGCCTCGGTACGGAGACCGTCGCCGTCTCGACGACCGTCGCCAACCGGCTGCGCCGCTGGGGCGTACGCCGCGACCGCATCCACGTCGTGCCCAACGGCATCGACGTGCCGCGCTTCGCGTACGACGAGACGGCCCGGCACAAGGCGCGCGCCGAACTCGGCCTGCCCGCAGACGCGTTCGTGGTCGGCGGAGTCGGCAGGCTCACCGCCGGCAAGCGCTTCGACATGCTCGTCAGGGCTGTCGCCGCCCTGCCCGGCGCCCGCCTCCTGCTCGTCGGCGAAGGCCCGGAGCACGACCGACTGCGCGCACTGGCAACGGAGTTGGGCGCCGCCGACCGGGTCCTGACGCACGGCGCGTGCGAGGACCCGCCGCCGAACCCCGCCACCGGCACGACCGACCTGCCGTCACTGCTCGCCGCCATGGACCTCTTCGTGTCCCCCTCGGCGGACGAGGCGTTCGGGCTCGCCGTGATCGAGGGCCTGGCCGCCGGGCTGCCCGTCCTGTACGTCACCTGCCCCGCCCTGCACGACCTGCCCGCCGACGCGGCATCCACCGCCCGCCGGATCAGCGGATCCGTGCCCGAACTCGTCACCGAACTGACCGCGGCCCAGCGGCGGTTCGCGGCCGGCGACGGCCCGCACCGGCTGCCGGTACCGCCCGCCGCGCGCCACTACGACATCTCCCGCAGCGCCGAACAACTGCTGTCCGTCTACGACCGCGCCCTGCGCCGGACCGGCTCGCCCGAGCCCACCGTCCGGCGCCCGGCCACCCCCGAGGAGTGAGTTCGACGATGACCGACAACGAGAGCGGCCGACGCCGCGTGGGTGCCTGGCCCGGCCGCGTCCTGGCGAGGATCCGGGCCCTGCCCGTCTGGTGGATCGTGCCGGTCGGCGTCCTGGTCGGGGCGCTCGCGGGCGGCGCGTACGGCATGCTCCGCACTCCGCAGTACTCCGCCACCAGCTACGTACTCGTCGTACCGACCGAGAAGACCGACCCGGCCGCCGCGCTCGGCTTCGCGCAGGCGTACGGGCGGGTCGCCGCGCAGGTCGCCGCGGTCGGCGACGCCCAGGTGTGGGCCGGGGTCTCCGCGAAGGTCCTCAAGGAGAACGTCACCACGGTCACCTCGCCCGATGCCCCGATGATCTCGGTGACGGCCACGTCGAGCCGCCCGCGGGCGGCCGTCGGCATGGCCGACGGTGTGGCGCGCTCGCTGGTGCTCAACGGCACGCAGATGCAGGCCAGTACGAACGTACGGGTGGTCCAGTTCTCCCGCGCGGTCAAGCCCACCAGCCCCGTGTCACCCTCGGCGCCGCTGGCCGCGCTCGTCGGCGCCGCCGCCGGCGGACTGCTCGGCGGGCTCGGTCTGCTGGTCCGGCCCAGGCGCCGGCGCGGCGAGGTGCGCGCGACGGTTCCCGGCCCGTCGACCGCCTCCGTGCCGACCGCCTCCGTGCCGACGGCGTCCGTGCCACCCGTACCGCAGACGGAAACCGTGTGATGGCGGCGGAACCGACCACCCGGCATCTCGTGCGCGCGGGCACGGCGCAGGCCCCGGCCGCGCCCGTCGGCAGAGGCACCTTCACGCCACTGACCTCGGAGATCTGCCGCGACCCCGACCGGTTCGGCGCGCTCGCCGCCGAGTGGACCGCGCTGCACCGCCGCTGCGGCCCGGCCACCCCCTTCCAGAGCCACGCGTGGCTGCACTCCTGGTGGCTGTCGTACGGCACCCCCGGCCGGCTCCGCGTCGTCCTCGTACGCCGTGGCGGCGCGCTCGTCGCCGCGGCCCCGCTGATGCTGACGCACCGGCCGTTCCCCGTCCTGGTCCAACTCGGCGGCACCATCTCCGACTTCTCCGACGTCCTGCTCGACGACGACAGCGCCGACAGCGCCGCCCCGGCGCTCGCGAAGGCCATCGCCACCGCCGCGCGCACCGCCGTCATCGACCTGCGGGAGGTACGGCCCGGAGCCGCCGCCGAACGCGTCTACGACTGCTGGGACGGCGCCCGCGACCGGCTGGCCGACTCGCCCTGCCTCGAACTGCCCGCCGTCCCCATGGGCGAACTGCTCGGCCGCCTCCCGTCGTCCCGCGCCCAGCGCGCCAGGGCCAAGATCCGCAAGATCGACTCGCTCGGCATCGAGGTACGCGTGGTGCCCGGAGAGGAGATCCCGACCGCCGTCGAACGCCTGCTGCACCTGCACCGGCTCCAGTGGCAGGGGCGCGGCGTCACCCCCGAACACCTCAGCGCGCGCTTCAGCGAGCACCTGACCCGCTCGGTGCGCTCCATGGTCGGGTGCGGCGACGCGATGGTCACCGAATTCCGGCTCGGGGGCGAGGTGGTGGCCGCCGACCTCACCCTGATGTCACCGCGGCTCGCGGGCGGTTATCTGTACGGCGCCGACCCGACACTGCGCGACCGGAAGGTCGACGTCGCCACGATGCTGCTGCGCGAGAGCGCCCGCCGGACCAGTGCCGGTGGGGTCGGTGGATGTACGACGCTGAGCATGCTGCGCGGTAACGAGCCGTACAAACACCACTGGCGCCCGGAGACCGTCTGCAACCAGCGGCTGCTGCTGGCGCGCGGTCTGCTCTCCCCCTCGCTGCGGCTGATCGCCGCCCACGCCGCCGCACGCGGCCGGGCTGCCGTCCTGGTCAACGAGCGGCTGCCGGCGATGCGGGCGGGCCTGGCGAGGCGGACACGGCGCGGCGACGGCAAGGAATGATCCCGAACGGGTCCTGGTTCCTTGCCGCCGCCGCGATGAGATCCGTCAGGACAGCCAGCGCTCCCAGCCGTCGACGCGCAGGCAGATCTTCCGGCCGAGCAGCGCCTCGATCCACGAACTGAGCGTCAACTGCTTGCAGTTCGCGGGCGCCTCGGGCTTCGCAGGGGTGGTCGGATCCGGCGTCGGCTCGGCCACGGGCGGCGTGACCGGGGTGCTCGGATCCGGCGTCGGCTCGGGCTGCGGATCCGGCGGGGTGGTCGGCTCCGGCGTCGGCTCGGGGACGGGCGTGACCGGCGTACTCGGCTCAGGCGTGGGCGTGGGCTCGGGCTTCAGCCCGTACAGCGCCGAACGGAACACCTTCGACGACCGCGGATTCTCCTCGCACTGCCAGACGCCGTGCGGACAGTAGTCCGTGAGCGTGTGATACATCGGCCGGTGCTCCTCGATCCATTGGAGCATGCCCCGCATGTATGCGGGATTGTCGCCGTTGCGGAAGAGGCCCCACTCCGGATAGGAGATAACCTTCCCGTGTTCAGCGGCGAATTCCACCTGCTGACGGAGCCCGAAAGGCTCATTCACCTGCTCCTCGAACGTCCGTCCCGGCGGCTGGTCGTAGGAGTCCATACCGACGATGTCCACGACGTCGTCGCCCGGATAACACTCGGTCCACGCAATGGCGTCCTTTCCGCGGTTCGGAGCGAAATCGAAACGGAATTCCTGGCCGGGCACCGCGCGCATGGCGCCGACGATCCGCTTCCAGTACGCCTTCCACGCCCGCGGGTCGGGGCCGCAGCGATGGGTGTACGTGGTGCCGTTCATCTCCCAGCCCAGCACGACGACGGTGTCCGGCACACCGAGCGAGACGAGCCGTTCGGCCAGAACCTCGAAGTGCCGGTCGTACTCCCCCCGGGCGCCCCGGCGCAGCTCCTTGCGGACGACCTGGTCGCGGACCCGGCCCTCGTTGCGTTCGAGCATGGGGACGTTGAGCACGAACATCCGGTCGTCGCGGGCCTTCTTCCAGTCGGCCCAGTCGCCCAGGAAGCTCGGGCTGCCCTCGATGTTGGACCACACGTCGCCGGGGAGGTAGGTGTGCCCGACCCGCAGTTCCGTACCGCCGAGCCACTTCTGCATATCGGCGATGCGGCGGACGCCCTCGGGACCGTAATCGAGGTACGCGCCGACCGCCGTTGATCGGACTTCCGGTGGTTCGGGACTGCCGGGAGCGTCGGGACCGGCGGCGTAACTCGCCGTCGGCAGCACGGAACCCGAAGCAAGGAGGCCGGCCGTGATGACACCCAGCCAGGTGCTGAACAGCCGTCGACGTCGATAGGACATATGTGCTCCTCATGAGGGGACGCGTGCCGTGTTCGCAGTGGCCCAAAAGTATTTCTAATGAGCCGATCGGTAACCCGGTCACCCGCTTCACTAGACCGTTCGTGAATTTCACCCCCCGCATGGGCCATCGGAAATGAAGGACACCACCGTGGTGAGCTTTGACATCAGCGTCCCCGCCGTGCTTGTGCGGCTCGACCGGAATCCGTTTCACCACGGAACCCTCGGCGCCGTCAGATCACTCGGCCGGGCGGGAATCACGGTGCACGCGGTCATCGAGTCACTGCGGAGCCCGGTCACCCGGTCGCGCTATCTGCACACCGCGCACGAGCGGCCCGACCGGGCGTCCGAGGACAGACTCCACGCTCTGCTGCTGCGGATCTCGGAACGGCTCGGCACCCCCGCCGTCCTCGTCCCGCTCGACGATCTCGGCGCGATCTCCGTCGACCGGCTGCGCCCCCGGCTCACCGGCCGCTATCTCCTGCCCGAACAGCCGTCAGGTCTCCCGGAACGGGTTGCCGACAAGGCGGAACTGGCGGCCATCTGCGGCACGCTCGGGCTGCCGCATCCCCGTACGGCGGTCCCCGCCGACCCGGCGGAGGCGGCTCGGGCCGCGTGGACGCTCGGCCTCGGGCTGCCGGTGGTCGCCAAGTGGAGCAGGCCCTGGCTGCTGCCCGAGGGCGCAGGGCTGCGCAGCACCGTCGTGGTGCGCTCGCCGCGGGAGGCCGGGGAACTGTTCGGGCGCGGCGCGGAGGCGGGCAGCCGGCTGCTGCTCCAGGAACTGCTGCCGAGGGGCCGCGACCTCGACTGGTTCTTCCACGGCTACCGCGGCGGCGACGGCACGCTCCTGATGGGCGCGACCGGACGCAAGGAACGGTCCTGGCCGGTGGGGGCGGGGCTGACGGCGGTCGGCCGGTGGCTGCCCAACCCCGCCGTCGAGCGGCTGGCGGCCAAGGTGCTCGCCGCGCTCGGCTACCGGGGCATCGTCGATCTCGACTTCCGGCTCGACGCCGCCACCGGCGCGTACCACCTCCTCGACTTCAACCCCCGGCCCGGCGCCCAGTTCCGGCTCTTCACCGACGCGTCGGGCACCGACGTCGTACGGGCGCTGCATCTGGACCTCACCGGGCGCCCCGTCCCGCCGCCCGTCCCCGCGCACGGCCGCACCTTCGTGGTCGAGAACTACGCGCCGCTGTCCCTGCTGTCCCCGACGCTGTCCCCGGCCGGGCGCCGGGGACGGCGGCGGGCGGCGGGCACGGAGACGGCGTGGTTCGCGCGGGACGACCCGCGCCCCGCGTACGCCATGACCGCGGCCTGGCTCCCGCACGCGGCGCGCGGCGGGGCACGGCGGCTCGGGCGTGGGCGTGCTCCCGACAACACCACCGTCTGACCGGCCCCGATCGGCGCGGCCGGCAGACCCGGACCCGGACCCGGACCCGGATCCAGACCCCCAGAGAACAGAGAGAGCGGCGAACTCCTATGCAGGACTTGGTAGTTGTGGGTGCCGGACCGTACGGACTCTCCATCGCCTCGCACGCGGCGGCGGCCGGTGTCCGGCCCCGGGTGTTCGGCAGACCGATGGCGGCCTGGCGGGACGGGATGCCTCCCGGCATGTTCCTGAAGTCGGAGCCGTGGGCCTCGAACCTGTCCGACCCCGAGGGCGCCTACGGGCTGGCCGCCTACGCGGCCACCCAGGGGGTGGCGGCCCGGCACGGTGTCCCGCTGCCGGTCGGCTTCTTCGCCTCGTACGGCCTGTGGTTCGCCGCCCACGCGGCGCCGCCGGTGGAGGAACGGACCGTCACCGCCGTACGGCCCCGCGCCGGCGGCGGCTTCGAGGTCACCGTCGACGACCCGGACGGTGGCTGTGGTGAGACGTTCCTCGCCCGCACGGTGGTGCTCGCCGTCGGCGTCCGGCCCTTCGCCGACATCCCGGGGCCGCTGCGCGCCCTGCCGCCCGAGCGCGTGTCGCACAGCGTCGACCACGCGGACCTGACGCGCTTCCAGGGCAAGGACGTGACGGTCGTCGGAGCGGGCCAGGCCGCGCTGGAGACCGCGACGCTCCTCGCCGAACAGGGCACGGCCGTACGCGTGGTCGCCCGGTCGCACGCGCTGAACTGGAACACCCTCCCGCCGCCCCTGGAACGCCCCCTCGGCGAGGCCGCCCGCGCTCCGCACACGGGCCTGGGCTGCGGCTGGCGGAACTGGCTCTACGCGCAGACCCCCGGCCTCTTCCACCGGCTGCCCGGGTCGACACGGGCCCGCGTCTTCACCTCGTCGCTCGGGCCGGCCGGCGCCTGGTGGCTGCGCGAACGGTTCGAGCCCGCGGTGGAGCTCCGGCTCGGCGAGAGCGTCGCCGCCGCCGTCCCGGCCGGCGGCCGCGTACGGCTCGACCTGCTCTCCACCCGCGGCTCCGTGGCCGCGGTCACGACCGACCACGTCATCGCCGCCACCGGCTTCACCCCGGGCCTGGACCGGCTGGGGCTGCTCGACGAGCGGCTGCGCCGGAACCTGCGCACCGTGGGTGCGAGCGCGGCCCCCGAGACGGACACCGTCTTCGAGACGTCGCACCCCGGCCTGTTCGTGACCGGTCTGCTGAGCGCGCCGTCGTTCGGCCCGTCGATGCGCTTCGTGCTCGGCGCGACGTACACGGCGGGCCGGGTGGTACGCGGGGTGCGGCGGCGCCTGGGAACGGGGTCCGTCCGGCGGCCGGTTCGCCCTCAGTCGCCGGACGGTCTCATGTTGAGCCCGTCCGGCGATTGAGAACACCTCAAGCGGCGGAGGAGGGAGGCATGGCGGGAGCCGTGCCTCCCCTTCCGCCATCAACGCGGCGAGGCGCGGTGCCAGGGACCGCGAGCCCGGCAAGATCCAAACGAGAGGCCCTAGCCGCGCGAGCCGCTGTTGCGGCGGTACAGGATGCCGCCGCCGATCAGCAGGCCGGCGCTCAGCGCGGCGGCGCCGATCAGGTTCGCGTCCGCGCCGGTGTGGGCCAACTCGTCGATGGCGTCGGCCTCTTCGACGGCGCGCGGCTGCTCCGGGAGCATCGGGTGGTGGGCGACCGGCACGGCCGGGGGCTCCACGGAGCGGCCCCCGGGCGGGGTCGACGGGTCGAGCGGGTCGACCGGGGTCGGCGGCTGCAGCGGGGCCGGAGGGGTCGCGCCCTCGGCGCCGTTCGCGCAGGAGTCGCCGAAGGCCGGGTTCAGCAGACCGATCAGGTCCACGCTGTTGCCGCAGGCGTTGACCGGGATGTCGAGCGGGGCCTGGAGGAGGTTGCCCGACAGCAGTCCCGGCGAGTTGAGCGCGGCGCCGGACGCCGACGAGCCGCCGTGGTTCCCGTGGTCCGCGTGGCCGGCGGGCTTCGTCTGGTGTCCGTGGCTCGCGGGCGCGGAACCGCCGCCGTGCTCACGGGGTTTGGCGCCGTGCGTCGAGCCGGCGTTGCTGTCGTGGCCGGTCCGTGCCGGGCCGGCCGGCGCCGCCTTGGGCGCGGGCTCGGCGCGCGGGGCGTGGTGCTGCGCGTGGGGGGCGGGCCGGTGCTGGGGCGCCGCGTGCGCGCCGGAGGAGTTGCCGCAGCCGTTGCCGAAGGAGGGGTTGCCCACGCCGACGGGGTTCACCGTGTTGCCGCAGACGTTGACCGGGACCTCGATGGGCGCCTGGACGCTGTTGCCCGACAGCAGACCCGGCGACCCGGCGGCGGTGGCGGCACTGTCGGTGGCCTGGGCGTATCCACCGCTCATGGTCAGCACGCTCGACGCCGCCGCGGCGGTGAGCAGGCCTTTGCCGATCAGTTCTCGCATCTGGTTCTCCTGATGTCGCCGGTGTGTCGCCGGTGCGTCGGTGTATCGGTGTCGGCTGAGGCCGGTCCCGAGGCGCGTATCGCAGTACGCCTCGGGGACCGGCCCCGGGGGCGCCCCCTCAGGGCGCTTCAGTGCGTGTGCGGGTGTCAGGCGTTGACGCAGGTGTTGCCGAAGGCCGGGTTCAGCAGCCCGATCACGTTGATGCTGTTGCCGCACACGTTGACGGGAATGTGCACGGGGATCTGAACGACATTGCCGGACAGGACGCCCGGGGAGCCCACGGCGGCACCCTGCGCGCCCGCGTCGGCCATGGCCGGCGCCGCGGCACCGACGGACAGGAGAACGCCCGCGACGATGGTGGCTGCCTTCTTGGCATTCATGATGGAGCCCTTTCCGCAACGGGGTCGCGCGCACGGCTCTCGTGCCACGCGAGCACGGCTTTACCAGCCCGCACCGCCGCTGCTGGAACTCCAACGAGTCACGCGCTTATGAGGAAACTGCCCCGATTTATGGCCTTTACCGGTTCACCCGATCGCCGCGAGAAATGACGTTTCTTCAGGGGTGGGAGGCGTTTATACGACACAGAGGCCGGCCGGGGCGAATTCGCCCCGGCCGGCCTCCGCCGACCCGCGATGGGGCCGGAACGGCAATGACTGTCAGCCGTTGCCCGCGCCATTCGCCGAGAGGACCGGGATGTCGTTGAGGAGGTGCGACAGGGGCTCGTCGCCCTTCGCCTGCGTCGAGTTCTCGGTGCACTGCTGGTTCTGCGGGGAGGACAGGACGTTGATGTCCTGGACCGCGACCGGCACGAGAAGGCCGACGAGCGAGCCGACGTTGGCCTTGGCCGGGAGGCCGACGCAGAGCTTGTTGAGCGAGCCCTGCACGAGGCTGAGCTGCGGGCTCATGGCGCCGTGGGTCGCGGCGTTGCCGTAGGACTGCTTGGCGCCGTTGCCGCTGAGCGAGGTGGTGCCGGTGTCGTTGCCGACGGCGAGCGCCGGGGCAGCGGCTGCGGCGGAAACGCCGACCACGGAGGCGGCGACGGCCGCGGTGGCCAGAACCTTCTTGATCACGGTTAGTTCCTTTTCTCAAGAAATGCAGGTGGTGCGGCCTGCCCAACCGAATGGCCTGGGTTTGGTTCCGCTCCTTCACTCGTACGGCTTGCGGGCCGCGCGCAGGCTGATTGAGTGCCTAATGGGCTGTTGGAGTGAAGCGCGATAACTAAACCTGCGGAATCCAGTTGCTCATGGCGCCCCGGGGACTTGGGGCATCCTTCAGAAGGGGACTCATCGTGATCAAGAAGGTTATGGCCACCGCGGCCGTCGCTGCTTCCGTCGTCGGCATGTCGGCTATGGCCGCGCCGTCCGCTTTCGCCGTCGGCAATGACGCGGGTACCACGTCGCTCAGCGGCAACGGTGCCATGCAGTCGTACGGCAACTCGGCGACGTACGGAAACATGAGCCCGCAGATGGCGCTCATCCAGGGCTCGCTCAACAAGCCCTGCATCGGCCTGCCCGCCAAGGTCAACGCCGGCTCCCTCCTGGGTGTCGTGCCGATCGCGGTCCAGGACGTCAACATCCTGTCCTCCCCGCAGAACCAGCAGTGTGTTGAGAACTCGACGCAGGCGAAGGGCGACGAGCCGCTGTCGCACCTCCTCAACGACATCCCGATCCTGTCGGCCAACGGTGCGGGCAACGGCTGATATCGCCCCTGATTGACCGATTCGCCGATTGATCGATTCACCACTTCCGGGTCACCGCTGAATTCGGCGGTGACCCGGTCGTATTCATGCCGCCGCGACGACCGATATGCCTTATGGGCCGTTCGGGGGAATGGGCGCAACCAAACGTCGCGTGGCGAGTTGAACAAATCGGAACTCCACCGGTGGGGCTCCGACTTTCCGGAAAGGCAACAAAATGAACAAGCTGTGGGCTACCGCCGCTGTAGCGGCCACGATGGTCGGTGGCCTCGCCACCGCGTCGCCGGCGCTGGCGATCGGCAACGACACGGGCACGACGTCGCTCAGTGGCAACGGTGCCGAGCAGGAGTTCGGCAACTCGGAGACCCACGGGGACATGAGCCCGCAGCTCAGCCTCGTGCAGGGCACGCTCAACAAGCCCTGCATCGGTCTGCCGGTCAAGGCCAACGTCGGCTCCCTCGTGGGCCTCGTGCCGATCGCGGTCCAGGACATCAACGTCCTGTCCTCCCCGCAGAACCAGCAGTGCACCGAGAACTCGACGCAGGCGAAGGGCGACGAGCCCCTGTCGCACATCCTGGAGGACATCCCGATCCTCTCGGCGAACGGCGTGGGCAACCACTGACGTTCCCGCTTCGGGCCCGGTCCGGCAGCTCGGCTGCCGGGCCGGGCTCTGTCGTTCTCCGGCTACGGCAGGCGCCGGCCGAGCGGCTTGGCGAGGCAGACGCTCAGCGGGTCGTTGCGGTAGTGGCCGAACCGCGCGCAGTCCGTGTAGCCGCTGGACCGGTAGAGCGCGATGGCCTCCGGCTGCCTGGTGCCGGTCTCCAGCACCATGCGGGTACGGCCCGCCGTGCGGGCGCTCTCCTCCAGCTCGGCGAGGATGCGACGGGCCAGCCCGAGGCCGCGTGCCTCCACCGTCACGTACATCCGCTTGATCTCGGCGTCACCGTCCGAGTAGCCCTCGTCGTTGGTCTCCTGCGCGCGCCAGCCGCCCGTGGCGACCGGGCGGTCGTCGGCGTCGTAGGCGAGCAGGTAGAGACCGCCGGGCGGGTCGAACATGCGGGGGTGGAGCACGGTGGCATCCCCCTCGCTGTCGTAACGCGCCGCGTATTCGAGTTGGACCTCGGCGTCGAGCTTCACGGCGTCGGGGTGGTCGTAAGGGACCTGACGTATCTGGATGGCCACAGCACCGATCGTAGAGCCTGGGTAGGGTGCCGGAATGCTGACTGTGACATCCGTGAACGTGAACGGGCTCCGCGCCGCCGCGAAGAAGGGCTTCGTCGAGTGGCTGGGCGGGACCGGGGCCGATGTGGTGTGTCTTCAGGAGGTGCGCGCCGAGGAGGGGCAACTCGACGAGGCCGTACGGAAGCCCGAGGGGTGGCACACGGTGTTCGCGCCGGCGGCCGACAAGGGGCGGGCGGGCGTCGCGCTCTACTCGCGGCGGGAGCCGGAGCGGGTGCGGATCGGCTTCGGCAGCGCGGAGTTCGACGCGAGCGGGCGGTACGTGGAGATCGACCTGCCCGGTGTGACGGTGGCCAGCCTCTATCTGCCGTCGGGCGACGTGGGCACGGAGCGCCAGGATCAGAAGGTCCGGTTCATGGACGAGTTCCTGACGTATCTGGGCGCTCTCAGGGAGCGCGCGGCGGCCGACGGCCGGGAGGTGCTGGTCTGCGGCGACTGGAACATCGCGCACCAGGAGGCCGACCTCAAGAACTGGAAGGCCAACCGCAAGGAGTCCGGCTTCCTGCCCGAGGAGCGCGCGTGGCTGACGCGGGTCTTCGACGAGGCGGCGTACGTGGACGTGGTCCGCGCCCTGCACCCGGACGAGACGGGGCCGTACACCTGGTGGTCGTACCGGGGGCGTGCCTTCGACAACGACACGGGGTGGCGGATCGACTACCACGTGGCGACGGCGGGGCTGGCGGGGCGTGCGGCGAAGGCGTGGGTGGAGCGGGCGGCGACCCACACGGAGCGCTGGAGCGACCACGCGCCGGTGACTGTCGTCTACGAGCAGGGACAGCAGGGATAGCGGGGGGCTACGGCTTCCGCAGGCGGCGGTCCAGCGCCATCGAGAGTTCCGCGTCCACCACGCTCTTGGCGAGGGGGCGCAGTACCGCCGGGTCCGTGGTGCTCGCGTGGGTCTGGAGCGTGGTCGCGAAGAGTTCCGCCAGGGCGTCCGCGTGGGCGCGGACCTGGCGGCCGGCCTCGAAGACCGCCGCCAGCGGGACGCCCTCGCGGACCAGGGCGGCGGAGACGTCCAGCAGGCGGCGGCTGATGTGGACGAGGTCGTCGCCGTCGGTGGCGAGGTAGCCGAGTTCGAGCGCGGTGGCCAGGTTCTCCGCCGTGACCTCGCCCTCGAAGTGGTCGGCCAGGGCCTCGGGGGTGAGGCGGACGGGTGTCTCCTCGGTTGGTTCGCCCAGGCCCAGGACCTCACCCACGTCGCGTCCGCTCTCGAAGGCGGTGGCGAGGTCGGCGATGCCGTTGAGGGTGTGGCCGCGTTCCAGCAGGGCGGCGATCGTACGGAGTCTGGCCAGGTGGTGGCTGTCGTACCAGGCGATCCGGCCCTCCCGGCGGGGCGGTGGGATCAGGCCGCGTTCGCGGTAGAAGCGCACCGTGCGGACGGTGATGCCGGCGGCTTCGGCCAGCTCCTTCACGCGGTACTCGCGGGCTTCCTCCTGGTCGGACATGGCGGTCAGCATATGTCCTCGTACCGGCGGTAACTTTTCTTGTTCGCCCCCTACCCATGAGTAAGGAGCTGCCCTACTCTCTCTCAACAGTGCCAGTGATTACTGGCACTGTTGGGTGCGGGTACTCCGGCGGGAGGCGGCGGCATGGCCAGACACGAGCACGTACGGGTGGCGGTGATCGGATCCGGATTCGGTGGTCTGGGGGCCGCCGTCCGGCTGCGGCGCGACGGGATCACCGACTTCGTCGTCCTGGAACGGGCCGACTCCGTCGGCGGGACCTGGCGCGACAACGACTATCCGGGCTGCGCCTGCGACGTGCCCTCGCACCTCTACTCGTTCTCCTTCGCGCCCAACCCCGACTGGCCGCGCACCTTCTCCGGCCAGCGGCACATCCGCGCGTACCTGGAGCACGTCACCGAGACCTTCGGGATCCGGCCGCACATCCGGCTGAACCACGAGGTGCGGCTGATGCGCTGGATCGCCGACGCGGCGCACTGGGAGATCGAGACCTCGCGCGGGATCATCACGGCGGACGTCGTGGTCTCGGCGACCGGGGCGCTGTCCGACCCGAAGGTGCCGGACGTGCCCGGCCTCGACTCGTTCCCCGGCAAAGTCTTCCACTCGGCGCGCTGGGACCACGGTTACGACCTGCGGGGCAAGCGTGTCGCCGTGATCGGCACCGGGGCGTCGGCGATCCAGATCGTGCCGGCCGTACAGCCCGACGTGGCCAGGCTGACGCTCTTCCAGCGCACCCCGCCGTGGGTGATGCCGCGCGCCGACCGGCCGATCTCCGGTGCCGAGCGGTGGCTGCACCGCACGGTGCCGGTCACCGGCGTGGCGCGGCGCGGACTGCTGTGGGGGATAAGGGAGTTGCAGGTGCAGGCGTTCACCAAGCGCCCCAACGAGCTGGGGCTGGTCGAGCGCGTCGCCAAGGCCAACATGGCGCGGGCGATCAAGGACCCCGCGCTGCGGGCCAAGTTGACCCCCTCGTACCGGATCGGCTGCAAGCGGATCCTGCTGTCCAGCGCGTACTATCCGGCGCTCGCGCGGCCCAACGTGGACGTCGTCGCGTCCGGGCTGGCCGAGGTGCGCGGGTCGACCGTCGTGGCGGCCGACGGGACGGAGACGGAGGTCGACGCGATCGTCTTCGGCACCGGCTTCCATGTGACGGACATGCCCATCGCCGAGCGGGTGGTGGGGGCGGACGGGATCACCCTCGCCGAGGCGTGGAAGGACGGCATGGAGTCGCTGCGCGGGTCGACCGCCGCCGGATTCCCCAACTGGATGACCGTCGTCGGCCCGAACACCGGCCTCGGCAACTCCTCGATGATCCTGATGATCGAGGCCCAGCTCAACTATCTCGGCGACTATCTGCGCACCCTCGGCTCGCTCGGCGCGGGCGCCGCGCTCACCCCCCGGCCGGCGGCCGTCGAGGCGTGGAACCGCCGTGTACAGGAACGGATGAAGCGCACCGTGTGGAACACCGGCGGCTGCACCAGCTGGTACCTGGACGCCAACGGGCGCAACACCACCATCTGGCCGGGGACGACCACCGAGTTCCGCCGGGCGACGCGGACCGTGGACCTCGGGGAGTACGACGTCGTGCGCGTACGGGACGGCAGGACGCACGGCAAGCGGGACGGCGGCACGCACGGCAGCACGCACGCCAAGGAGGCACTTCGATGACGACACCCCCCAACCCCCGTGTGCTGAGCGCCACTTCCACCGACGGCTCGCGCCCGCACATCGAGGTGTACGGCTCCGAGGGGGCGCCCGCAATCGTCCTGATCCACGGCTGGACCTGCTCGACTCTCTTCTGGGCCGCGCAGATCGACGCCCTGTCCGCCGACCACCGCGTGATCGTCTACGACCAGCGCGGGCACGGCCGTTCGCCCGCGGTGGGCCGGGGCGGCCGGGGTCCGTACACCACCGACGCGCTCGCCGACGACCTGGAGGCGGTGCTGGGCGCCACCCTCGCGCCGGGCGAGAGAGCCGTCCTGGCCGGGCACTCCATGGGCGGCATGACGCTCATGGCCGCGTCGGCGCGGCCCGCCTTCCGGGAGCACGCCGCCGCCGCGCTGCTGTGCGGCACCGGCAGCTCGGAGCTGGTCGCCGCGTCGCGGGTGGTGCCGATGCGCCCCGGGCGGACACGGACCCGGCTGACCCGGCTGATCCTCGGCGCGCGGGCCCCGCTGGGGCCGGTCACGCCGGTCTCGAAGCGGATCCTGCGGTACGGGACCATGGGGCCCGGCACGGCGCCCGACCGGGTCACCGCGTGCGCGCGGATCGTGCACGCGTGTCCGCGCGGGGTGCGGGTGGGCTGGTCGCATGTGCTCGGTGAACTCGATCTCGACGCGGGCGTAAGGGAGTTGACGGTCCCCACGGCCGTCGTCGTGGGCACGGCCGACCGGCTGACGCCGCCGGTGCTGGCCCGCCGGCTGGCCGACACGCTGCCCCGCTGCGTGGGCCTCACCGAACTGACGGGTATGGGACACATGACACCGGTGGAGGCGCCCGAGGCGGTGACCGCCGCGATCCGCGATCTGGTGGACGACCATCTGCGGGCCGGTGCCGGTGCCGGTGCCGGTGCCGGTGCCGATGTCGATGTCGATGAGGAGAGTGCCGTATGAGCAAGGTCAGTCTCGAAGGGCAGGTCGCCGTCGTCACCGGCGCGGCACGTGGCGTGGGCGAGCTGCTGGCCCGCAAACTCTCGGCGCGCGGTGCCAGGGTGGCGCTGGTGGGCCTGGAGGCCGACGAACTCAAGGACGTGGCGAGCAGGCTGCACACCGAGTGCGAGCACTGGTACGCCGATGTCACCGACCACGAGGCGATGACCCGCGTCGCCGAGGAGGTCAAGCGGCGCTTCGGGAAGGTCGACATCGTCGTGGCCAACGCGGGTGTGGCGGCGGGCGGTCCGTTCCTGGACTCGGACCCCGTCGCCTGGCGGCGGGTCATCGAGGTCAACCTCATCGGCGGCGCGGTGACGGCCCGCGCGTTCCTGCCCGTACTGCTGGAGAGCCGCGGCTACTTCCTCCAGATCGCCTCGCTCGCCGCGATCACACCGGCGCCCCTGATGAGCGCGTACTGCGCCTCCAAGTCGGGCGTCGAGGCCTTCGCGCACAGCCTGCGCGCCGAGGTCGGCTACCGGGGCGTGGGGGTCGGCGTCGGCTATCTGTCCTGGACCGACACCGATATGGTGCGCGGCGCCGACGAGGACGAGGTAATGCGCGAGATGCGGAGCCGGCTGCCGTGGCCCGCCAACAAGACGTACCCGCTGGGGCCCGCTGTCGACCGCGTCGTGGCGGGGATCGAGCGCCGTTCGGCGCATGTGTACGCGCAGTGGTGGCTGCGGGGCACGCACTCCGTACGCGGGTATCTGCCCGGCATCATCGCGGCCGTCGGCAGCCGCCACATGCGGAGTCTCGACGCACGGCTGGGCGGGGTGGGCAAGGGGCTCGTGGGGGCGGGCGGGGCGGCCGACGAGCAGGCGCGTACGCAGCGTAATTGATCGAAATGCGCGCTATGTCGGGGCGTGTAAGTCTGGTCGAGGCCCGGGACTCATCCACGGGCCTCACCGGACTTCCAGGAGCGGATCTCTCATGGGTATCGCGGACCAGTTCAAGGACAAGTCGCAGTCGCTCGCCGACCAGGCGAAGAAGAAGATGGCCGACAAGAAGGACGAGGCGTCGGAGCGTTCCCCGCAGGGCGAGGACGGGGCGCGGGACGAGCAGGGTCAGGCGCGTCAGCGGGCGCAGGACGCGCGGGACCGCTTCGACGACAACTACGACGCCTGAGCGGGTAGTTGGCGGGTCGGCGCACCCGGTGCCTTGGCGCCGGGTGCGCTGCTCTGTGCGCCGCTCAGTGCGGGGCCGGGTGCGGGGCGGGGCGGGTGCCCCTCAATCGCCGGACGGGCTTCCTCTGGGCGACGTCACGAACCTGGGTTGCGTTGCTCGGCTTGAGCCTTGTGGAGTTCATCAAGGTGCCTTGCTTGCCGCCGCGTCAGCAACTCATCGATCGGTTCGAGAACCCGATCCCACGCGCGGTCCGCTTCCGGGGACCGATCGCGCGTCCGTGCATAGGTCTGAGCTGCGGTGATCGCGATGTCGTAGAGGGCGTGATCTGTTGGGAGGGCGGTCGAGCGCTCGCGTCGCAGCCACGCGATCAGCCACGGTATGTCCCTGGCCCAACTCGGGTTCGCCAGGGAACGCACACGCAGATACCCCAGTTGGTCCCACCATCTGCGACTGTGCCATTTACGCGAGTCTGCCGGCGGGAGGCCGGGTGGTAGATCCTTCACCGGATCCATCTTGCCTGGTGGTGGCGTGTGAGCCTACGGAGTTCTTCGTTCAGCGGTGCCTCGGGGTTCGGTGCCGCCCTTCGGGTCGACGCGAGGCGCGTCGTGTCCGGCGTCCGGCGTACGGCACGATCAGGATGTTTGTGGTCACGCCCATCGGCATCGGTGGTCTGCGACCAGCTGCGGGATGGGACGGTCACCAGTGGCAGGTCCTACGAGACGCTGAAGGACGAGCAGGTCCGGGGCAGAGGCTGGGACTTCAGGATCCTCGCTTACGGTCTGGGCGCGCTGACGCTTTCGGTGGGGCTCGCCGCAGCCTGGATAGGGCGCCGTCGGCGCAGGTCTCTCGAAGCCGACAAGAAATGGCACGAGCGGTGGCGTTGACCAGCGGTCCTCCCAGCGGTATCAGACCATCGCCACGCGTCTTCGCCTGCCGATGAACGCCCGCCCATCGGCAGGAACCAACCCCGGCGGGCCGCCCCGCACCGCAACCTCCGGTCGGGCTCGAATCGAGCCCGTCCGGCGATTGAGGACGCGGAACAAGCCCTAGCTTCGCGGCGGTAGCAGGGGGCGGCGGCGGTCCGGGACGTCCGCGTAGCCCGGTGGGGTTGCCGCGGGCTGTTTTGTCAGGAGCTCCAGCGCCACCCACACCGCGTCGTCCAATTGCGCGTGCCGGCCCTCCGCCCAGTCCAGCGGGGTGCGCAGCGCCTCGATGTCCGGCTCCACGCCGTGGTTCTCGACCGACCAGCCGTACGTGTCGAACCAGGCCGCGTTCATCGGCACCGTGATCACCGTGCCGTCGCCCAGCCGGTGTCTGCCGGTCATGCCGACCACGCCGCCCCAGGTGCGCTGGCCGACCACCGGGCCCAGCTTCAGCAGCCGGAACGCGGCGGTGATCATGTCGCCGTCGGACGAGGTGGCCTCGTCGGCGATCGCGACGACCGGGCCGCGCGGGGCGTTGGAGGCGTAACTGACCGCCTGGGCGTTGCGCGTCAGGTCCCAGCCGAGGATGCGCCGGGTCAGTTTCTCCACGACGAGTTCGCTGATGTGGCCGCCCGCGTTGCCGCGTACGTCCACGATCAGCGCGGGCCGGGACACCTCCAGCCGCAGGTCCCGGTTGAACTGCGCCCAGCCGGAGCCGCCCATGTCGGGGATGTGGAGGTAGCCGCATTTGCCGCCGCTCATCTCGCGGACGACCTCGCGGCGTTTGGCCACCCAGTCCTGGTAGCGCAGCGGCCGTTCGTCGACGAGCGGGACGACCGCGACGCGCCGTGAACTGCCCTGCCGGGTACCGCCGTTGGCCGTTGACAGATCCTCGGCGGGGCGGAACGTCAGCTCGACCGTCGTGCCGCCGGCGGCGGACAGCAGCGGGTAGGGGCCGGTCACCGGGTCGACGGGCCGGCCGTCGACATGGGTGAGGACCGCGCCCTCGCGGATGCCCGTACCGGCCAGCGGGGAACGGGCCTTGGAGTCCGAGGACTCGCCGGGCAGGATGCGCTTGACGAGCCATTCGCCGTCCCGGCAGACGAGGTTGGCGCCGAGCAGGCCCATGGCGCGCTGGTAGTGCGGCGGTCCCTCGTTGCGGCGGGCGGGGGTGACATACGCGTGCGAGGTGCCCAGTTCGCCCAGCGCCTCGCGCAGCAGATCGGCGAAATCGTCGGGGGTGGCGACGCGTTCGACCAGCGGGCGGTACTGGTCGAGGATCGCGTCCCAGTCGATGCCGCACATGTCGGGTTCCCAGAAGTACGCGCGGATGATGCGGCCCGCCTCCCCGTACGCCTGGCGCCATTCGGCCGCCGGCTCGACCTCGTGCAGGATGCGGCGCAGGTCGAGCTGGACGGTCGAGTCGTTGTCGCCTGGCTCGTTGGCGGGCACGGCGCGCAGTTCGTCGTCGTCCACGACCACCAGGCGTGAGCCGTCCCCGCTGAGCGCGAACCAGTCGAGGTGGTCGACGAGTTCGCTCTTGCGCGCCTTGGTGATGTCGAAGTGTTCGAGGGTCGGCCGTCCCGAGGTGTCGGCGGGGTTGGCGAACGTCTCGCCGAGCGCGCCGGAGATCGGCCAGCGCAGCCAGACCAGGCCGCCGCCGCTGACGGGTCGCAGGGCCGAGTACTTGGAGGCGGAGACGGGGAACGGCGTGACGCGGCTCGCGAGCCCTTCGACCTCGACCGTGACCGTCCCGTCGGGCACCGGAGTCGTGCCGTCGGACACCGCGACCGGCACCGGGTCGAGTCCGCCGGCGGCCGGACGGCCGTCCGGGGACAGCGCGAACGGCGACGGGGTCGCCGAGGACAGTGGCACGAGATAGGGGCGGCAGCCCAGCGGGAAGGAGAGGTCGCCGGTGTGTACGTCGTACACGGGGTCGAAGCCGCGCCAGGAAAGAAAGGCGAGATATCGGCCGTCCCGGGTGAAGACCGGATTCTCGTCCTCGAAGCGGCCGTTGGTGACGTCGACGATCGTACGGTCGGCGATCCGCGCCATCTTGATCTGGCGCAGCGAGCGGCCGACGCCGGGGTGGGACCAGGCCAGCCAGTCGCCGTCGGGGGAGAACGCGAGGTCGGTGACGGGGCCGTTGACGGAGCGGATGAGTTCGGTGACGTCGTCGGAATCGGAGTCGGAATCGGAATCGGAGTCGGAATCGGAATCGGATTCGGATTCGGATTTGGAATCGGGTTCGGGCGAGCCCGGGTCGACAGACTCTGACGATTCGTCAGGGACCGTCAGTATCAGCAGCCTTCCGTCGTGCGTGGTCAGCGCCAGCCGTTCGCCGTCCGGGTCGGCGATCAGCTCGTGCACGCGCCCCAGCAGCCCGGAGGCGAGCCGTACCGGCGGCCGGTCGCCGCTCGCGCGGGGCAGCTGGGCGATCTCGATCGCGTCCTCGCCGTCCGCGTCGGTGACATAGGCGACCTTGCCGCCGCTGCCCAGCATCTCGGGGAGCCGGACCCGTACCCCCGGCGTGTCCGCGATGGTGCGGGCCGGGCCGTCGCGGTGGGTGAGCCAGTACAGGCTGCCGCGTACGGAGACGGCGCTGGCCCGGCCCGTGGTGTCCACGGAGATCGCGTCCACGTGGTGGGCGGCCGGGACCTGGTAGCAGCGTCGCCCGGTGCGCGGGCCGCCGAGCCGTACCGACAGCTTGCGCGGCACCGCGTCGGGCGCCAGCGAGTCGACCAGCCACAGATCGCCCGCGCACTGGTAGACGACCCGGCGCCCGTCGGACGACGCGTGGCGGGCGTAGAACGCGTCGTGGTCGGTGTGCCGGCGCAGGTCGGTGCCGTCGGGGAGCGTCGAGTAGAGATTGCCGACGCCCTCGTGGTCGGAGAGGAAGGCGATGCGCCCGTCGACGAACATCGGGCAGTCGAGATGGCCGGGCAGATCCGCCAGCAGCCGCTCGCCGTGCAGCCACAGCCGCCCGGTGGCCCCGCCCCGGTACCGCTTCCAGGCGGCCGGCTCGTGCGGCGGCTTCCCGGTGAGCAGCAGGGTGCGCCGCTCGCCCTCGATGTCGGCGACCGCGATGTCGGCGACCGGGCCCCAGGGGAGTTTGCCGCCGGGGGAGCCGTCGGTGGGGACGCTGTAGGCCCAGGAGTAGTAGGAGAACGGCTGGCCGTGCGAGGAGACGGCGAGGATCTGCGCCGCGCCGTCCTTGTCGGGCGGCGTCCAGCCGCAGACGCGGGTGTCGGTGGAGCCCCAGTAGCCGAGCCGGCGGGACGGGCCGCCGGCCACCGGCGCCAGATGGATCTCGGGATCCAGGCTGCGCCAGCTCGTGTAGGCGATCTGGGAGCCGTCGGGCGAGAACCGCGGATGCCCCACTCTGGTGCGGTCGACGGTCACCCGCCACGCGCGGTCCGGGCGGTGCCTGGCCGACGAGAGGGGGGCGACCCAGAGGTCGTCCTCGGCGGCGAAGCACAGCAAGTCGTCGTGCAGATGCGGATAGCGGAGATACGCGACGTCGTCACTCACCCCCCAATGCTTTCCGTGCGGCAGGGGCGGGGCAACTCGTGGGCGGAGGCCGGTTGGCCGGATGTGTTCGGCGGGCGTGTTCTCTTTGTGGCGGAGCCCACAAGCGAAACGTTGCCGTTTCGATGAAGGCGGGGTTATCTTCGTACTGTACGAAACCGTTTCGTTCGGTACCTTGACTCCTTGACGGGAGGTCGACCATGGCACGCACCAGGCTCACGCCGGAGCGCGAGAGCGAGCTGTACTCAGCCGTGCTCGACCTGCTGCGCGAGGTCGGCTACGACGCCCTCACCATGGACGCCGTCGCCGGCCGCACCCACTCCAGCAAGGCCACCCTCTACCGCCAGTGGGGGAGCAAGCCGGAGCTGGTCGCACGAGCCCTGCGGCACAACAAGCCGACCGATGTCGCACAGATCGACACCGGCTCGCTGCGCGGGGACTTCCACGCCATGGTGTCGATGGCCGACGACTGTCAGATGGAGCGGGACTCCGCGCTGATGCGGGGCCTGGCCCTTGCCGTCCACAACAACCCCGATCTCCACCTCGCGCTGCGCGAACTGCTCATCGAGCCCGAACTCAACGGGCTCGGCGTCTTCCTGAGCCGTGCCGTGGACCGGGGCGAGATCAGCGCGGACCGACCCGCGCTGAAGTACGTCACCCACATGCTGGTCGGCGCCTTCGTCGCCCGGCAGCTCGTCGAGGACCGCTCGGTCGACCAGGCGTTCCTCCGCGACTACATCGACGCCGTGCTCCTCCCCGCTCTCGGCGTCTGACTCTCCCCGCAGCACCCCCTGGGCCGCTCGCCCACCTCCGGGGTTCCCCAGCGCTACCCGGTGCCCTTTCCGGCACCAGCATCTGACGCGTGTCGCTCTCGCGCCGTCGGCCGGCTCCCCATGCCCTTGATCCACGCCCAGACCGGGAGTACGCCTCGTGGCCACGTTTCTCTACAAACTCGGACGGTTCGCCTTCCGGCGCCGAAATCTCGTCGCCCTCGTATGGGTGGCGCTGCTGGCCCTGGCCGGCGTCGGCGCGGCATCCGCGTCCACCGCGACATCCAGCTCCTTCTCCATTCCGGGGACGGAGGCCCAGAAGGCCTTCGACCTGCTTGAGGAGCGCTTCCCCGGCGGCAGCGCCGACGGAGCGACCGCCCGCGTCGTCTTCAAGGCGCCGGACGGCGAGAAGATGACCTCCGCCGCCAACAAGGCCGAGGTCGAGAAGATCGTCGACGAGTTGCCGGCCGGCTCGGACCAGGTCGCGCGGGTCACCGACCCGTACACGGCCAAGGCCGTCTCGCAGAACGGTTCGACGGCCTACGTGTCGGTCACCTACAAGGTCAGCTCGATGGAGCTGACCGAGGAGACCCGTAAGGCGCTGGAGGAGACCGGGGGCGACGCGCGGGACGCGGGCCTGACGGTCGAGATCGGCGGGGACGCGCTCCAGGCCGTACCGGAGACCGGGGCCACCGAGATCATCGGCGTCTCCGTGGCCGCCGTGGTGCTCGTCATCACCTTCGGCTCGCTGATCGCGGCGGGACTGCCGCTGCTCACCGCGCTCATCGGCGTCGGGATCGGCATCTCGACCATCACCGCGCTGGCCAGTGTGATGGATCTCGGCTCCACCACCGGCATTCTCGCCACGATGATCGGCCTCGCCGTCGGCATCGACTACGCCCTGTTCATCGTCTCCCGCTACCGGGCGGAGCTGGCGGAGGGGCGTGAACCCGAGGAAGCCGCCGGGCGGGCGGCCGGGACGGCGGGATCCGCGGTCGTCTTCGCCGGTCTCACCGTCGTCATCGCGCTCGTCGGGCTCTCCGTCGTCAACATCCCGATGCTCACCAAGATGGGCGTCGCGGCGGCCGGTACGGTCGTCATCGCCGTCCTGATCGCGCTCACGCTCGTCCCGGCCGTGCTGGGATTCGCGGGCAGGCGCGTGCAGGGCAAGAAGCTGCGCGCCAGGCAGGACCGGGAGCGGGCGGCCTCGGCCGACGGCAAGGTGGCCGAGGGCAAGCCCAACATGGGCACCCGCTGGGCCCGTTTCGTGCTGCGCAGGCCCGTCGCCGTACTCCTCGCGGGAGTTGTCGGCCTCGGCGTCATCGCCGTCCCGGCGGCCTCGCTGGAGATGGGTCTGCCCGACGACGGTTCGCAGCCGACGAGCACTACCCAGCGCAAGGCGTACGACCTGCTCTCCGACGGCTTCGGCCCCGGCTTCAACGGCCCGCTGGTGGTCGTCGTGGACGGCAAGGGCGACGACAACGCCAAGCAGACCGCCGGTCAGGTCACCGACGCGGTGAAGGAGCTGAAGGGCGTCGCCGCCGTCACCCCCGCCACGTACAACAAGGCCGGCGACACGGCGACGATCACGGTCGTCCCGAAGGACCGCCCCTCGTCGGTGGAGACGGAGAACCTGGTCCACGACATCCGCGACGCGGGCGGTGAGATCGCCGTCGGCAGCGAGGCGAAGGTCCTGGTGACCGGCGCCACCGCGATGAACACCGACTTCTCCGAGAAGATGAACGACGCGCTGCTGCCCTACCTCGCGCTCGTCGTGGGTCTGGCGTTCCTGCTGCTGATGCTCGTCTTCCGGTCGATCCTGGTACCGCTCAAGGCGGCGCTCGGCTTCCTGCTGTCGGTCGTCGCCGCGCTCGGCGCGGTGGTCGCGGTCTTCCAGTGGGGCTGGCTCGGGGGCCTGTTCGGCGTCGAGCAGACCGGTCCGATCATGTCGATGATGCCGATCTTCATGGTGGGTGTGGTCTTCGGTCTCGCCATGGACTACGAGGTCTTCCTGGTCACGCGGATGCGCGAGGCGTACGTCCACGGGGAGCGGCCGGGACAGGCGATCGTCACGGGCTTCCGGCACGGGGCGCGGGTCGTCACCGCCGCCGCGGTGATCATGATGGCGGTCTTCGCGGGGTTCATCGGCTCCGGCGATTCCATGATCAAGATGATCGGCTTCTCGCTGGCCATCGCGGTCTTCTTCGACGCGTTCGTGGTCCGGATGGCCATCGTCCCGGCGGTGCTCGCGCTGCTCGGCAACAAGGCGTGGTGGCTGCCGCGCTGGCTGGACCGGGTGCTGCCGAACGTGGACGTGGAGGGGGAGCAGTTGCGGAAGATGCTGGAGAAGGAGTCGGACGGGGCGGGGTCCGGCCCGGAGTCGGGTCCGGGCTCCGAGAAGGAGCTGGTACGGGTCTGAGGCCGGGTCTCCCCCGACCTCTCCCCGACCTCTCCTCGACCTCTCCTTGACCGAGCCCGGACGGGCCGCGTGTGCGGCGGCCCGTCCGGGCTCGGGTTCGTGTGGGCTTCGCGCCGGCTCAGTCGGTGTGGGCTCAGTTCGTGTGGTGCAGCAGGCGGTCCAGGCCGCGCTTGGCGCGCAGTGGGTAGCGCTCCTCGCCGACCGGGACCGTCTCGTGCGTCAGCCGCAGGAACCGGCGCAGCGCGGCCGTGTCGAACTGGACCAGCGCCACACCG
Source organism: Streptomyces sp. NBC_01508 (assembly GCF_045040315.1). Classification (NCBI taxonomy): domain Bacteria; kingdom Bacillati; phylum Actinomycetota; class Actinomycetes; order Kitasatosporales; family Streptomycetaceae; genus Streptomyces; species Streptomyces sp. NBC_01508. Next base: position 5,169,547 of record NZ_CP109419.1, read on the forward strand.
TCCGGCGAGTGGAATTCGAGCATCGTCTGGGCCCGGCCGCAGGGCCAGACGCGTACGGCCCCGTCGCCGGAGGGGGTGCGCAGGCCCGCTTCGAGCAGCTCGCGGGCGAAGGCCCACAGCACCTCGCCGTCGTCGCGGGACACCTCGGCGGGGAAGGCGACGCGTACGGCGAGGGGGTCGGCGCTGTCGTAGCGGAGGGTGACCGACAGGCGCCCGTGGTGGGGGGCGTCCGTGATGAGACGGACCTTGGCGGGCTGCTCGACGACGGCTGACATCGCTTCGCTCCTATGCGGCATTCGATGTAGTTCATGGCGCTTTACAGCACAACATACCTTTTATCCGATATTTAACGCCGTGTGTCCCGGAATCCCCAAACTTTCCGCGCCGTTCGGTGTCCGTACACCGGTTCGCATGGCAGGCGCTCTTGCAACTCGTTCGCAAGAGAGGACTATCTATGCGAACGGCTCACTCCGAGCGGTTCATTTGGAGCGGTTCGTCACGCCTGCCGGAAGCGGAGCCCGCCCATGCATGTCCCCGACGGAATGATCAACCTGCCGGTGTCGGCCGCCGCCGGCGTCGTCGCGGCCGGTGCCGTGGCGGTCAGCCTGCGCGGCGCCCGCCGCGAGCTGGGCGACGGACCGCTCGCCGAGGGCCACGGCGCGGAGCGCACCGCGCCCCTCGCGGGCCTCGTCGCCGCCTTCGTCTTCGCCGTACAGATGCTGAACTTCCCCGTCGCCGCCGGCACCAGCGGGCATCTGCTCGGCGGGGCGCTGGCGGCGATACTCGTCGGCCCCTTCACCGGGGTGCTCTGTATCGCCGTCGTCCTGCTGATGCAGGGCATCCTCTTCGCCGACGGCGGACTCACCGCGCTCGGCGTGAACATCACGGTCATGGGCGTCGTGACGGTGATCGTCTCGTACTCGATCTTCCACGGCCTGCTGCGGATCCTGCCGCGCAAACGCCGGTCGGTGACCGTGTCCGCGTTCGTCGCCGCGCTGGTGTCCGTCCCCGCCGCGGCGGCGGCCTTCACCCTCCTCTACGCGATCGGCGGGACCACGGACATCCCGATCGGCAAGGTGCTCACCGCGATGGTCGGCGTGCACGTGCTCATCGGCATCGGCGAGGCCGCGATCACCGCGCTGACGGTCGGGGCGGTCATCGCCGTACGCCCGGACCTGGTCCACGGGGCGCTCGGGCTCGCCGCGCCGCTCAAGCTGCGGGTGGACGGCGAGCTGGTGGACGCCCCGGCGCCCAGCCCCGCGCCCGCCGCTTCGGTCTCCGCGCGCTCGCCGCGCAGGCTGCTGGTGGCCGGTCTCGGCACCGCCCTCCTGCTGGCCGGCGTCGTCTCCTTCTACGCCTCCGCCAACCCCGACGGCCTGGAGAAGGTCGCCGCCGACAAGGGCTTCGACGAGAAGGTCGATGAGCACGCGCACGCCGCCGCCGACTCGCCGCTCGCCGACTACGGCATCGAGAACATCTCCAACACCCGGCTCTCCGGCGGCCTCGCGGGCGTCATCGGCGTCGGCGCGACGGTCGTCGTGGGCAGCGGGATCTTCTACGTGGTCCACCGGCGCCGTACGACGGTCAGCACGTCCGCCGGGTCCCCGGGCGCCTCCCCCGAGCGGGCCTGACATGGGCGCGGGCCACGCCCACCAGCTCTACCGGCAGGGACACTCGCCCGTCCACACGCTGCCGCCGCACTGCAAGCTCGCCGCCGTCCTGTGCTTCGTGCTCGTCGTGGTCGCCACCCCGCGCGAGGCGGTGTGGGCCTTCGGCCTGTACGCCGCGCTGCTCGCCGCCGTCGCCGCGCTCGCCCGCGTCCCGGCCGGCTTCCTGCTGCGGCGGATGCTGATCGAGGTCCCGTTCGTGGCCTTCGCCTTCCTGATGCCGTTCGTGGTGCCCGGCGACCAAGTCTCCTTCCTCGGGCTGTCGTTGAGCGTCCCCGGCCTGTGGGGCGCCTGGAACGTGCTGGCCAAGGGCACGCTGGGCGTCGCCGCCTCCGTACTCCTCGCCTCCACCACCGAACTGCGCGCCCTGCTGCTGGGGTTGCGACGGCTCAAGCTCCCGCCGATGCTCGTCCAGATCGCGTCCTTCATGATCCGCTACGGCGACGTGATCGGCGACGAGCTGCGCCGGATGTCGATCGCCCGCCGCTCGCGCGGGTTCGAGGCGCGCGGCGTACGGCACTGGGGGGTGCTCGGCAAATCCGCCGGCGCGCTGTTCATCCGCTCCTACGAACGCGGCGAGCGGGTGCATCTGGCGATGATGAGCCGCGGCTACACGGGCACGATGCCGGTCATCGACGAGATGACGGCCTCCCGCGCGCAGTGGACGTCCGCCGCCGCACTCCCGCTCTCGGCGCTCGCGGTCTGTCTGCTCGGCTGGACACTATGAGTACGCGGTCCCGGGAACAGCCGCCCCCGTCCCTCGACGTACGCGGGCTCGCCTACGCGTACCCCGACGGCCACCAGGCCCTCTTCGGCGTCGACCTGACCGTCGAGCGCGGGGAGCGGGTCGCCCTGCTCGGCCCCAACGGGGCGGGCAAGACCACCCTCGTCCTGCACCTCAACGGCATCCACACGGCGGGCGCCGGGTCCGTCACCGTCGCCGGGCTGCCCGTCGCGAAACGGCATCTCGCCGAGATCCGCCGCCGCGTCGGCATCGTCTTCCAGGACCCGGACGACCAGCTGTTCATGCCCACGGTCCGCGAGGACGTGGCCTTCGGCCCCGCCACGTCCGGACTGCGCGGCCCGGAGCTTCAGGCCAGGGTCGTCGCCGCGCTCACCCAGGTCGGCATGGCCGATTACGCGGACCGGCCGCCACACCATCTGTCCTTCGGGCAGCGCCGCCGGGTCGCCGTCGCCACGGTCCTGGCGATGGAGCCGGAGATCCTCGTACTGGACGAGCCCTCGTCCAACCTCGATCCGGCGTCGCGCCGTGAACTCGCCGACATCCTGCGGGCGTTGGACATCACCGTGCTGATGGTCACGCACGACCTGCCGTACGCGCTGGAACTCTGCCCACGCGCGGTGATCCTCAGCGAGGGCGTCATCGCGGCGGACGGGCCGACGCGGCAGCTGCTCGGCGACGCGGAGTTGATGGGCGCGCACCGGCTGGAGCTGCCGTTCGGTTTCGACCCCGCGTCGGTCCCTTCGGCGCCGGCGGCACCGTCGCGCTGAGCCCCGTGGCCCCGGCGGCGCCGCGAACCGTGCACCATGGAGGCATGAGCGGGATGGTAGGCGTCGCAGACGTCCAGGGCACGGTGGCCGCGGGCTTCGAACCCGTCAAGGACGCGTTCGTACGCAACTTCCGGGAGCGCGGTGAGCGGGGCGCGGCCGTCGCCGTGTACCGGGACGGGCACAAGGTCGTCGACCTGTGGGCCGGCACGCGCGACGTCGACGGCGCGGAGCCGTGGGCCGTGGACACCGCGCAGATCGTGCACTCCGCGACGAAGGGCGTGGCCGCCGCCGTACCGCTTCTGCTGCACCAGCGCGGGCGGATCGACCTGGACGCGCCGGTGGGCACGTACTGGCCCGAGTTCAAGGCCGCGGGCAAGGAACGGGTGCTCGTACGGCACCTGTTGTCGCACCGCGCGGGCCTGCCCGTCCTCGACCGGCCGCTCGGCCCCGCCGAAGCGCTCGACGGCGAGTCGGGCGCCCGCGCGCTCGCCGCGCAGCGGCCCCTGTGGGAGCCGGGCACCGACCACGGCTACCACGCGCACACCTACGGCTGGCTCGTCGCCGAACTGGTGAAACGCGTCACCGGACGCTCGGTCGGCCGCTGGATCGCCGACGAGATCGCCCGCCCGCTCGGCCTGGACTTCTGGATCGGGCTGCCCGCCGATGAGGCGCACCGGGTGGGCCGTATCGGGCGGATCGAGGAGCCCGCGGGCGGCGGTGGCGAACTGCGCGTGCGCCTGAAGCGCTCAGTCTTGGAGGCGTACAAGAACCCGCGCTCGCTCACCCGGCGGGCGTTCGACGCGATCGATCCCCCGCCGGACCTGAACAGCGCCGCCTACCGCGCCGCCGAACTCCCCGCGAGCGGCGGCATCTCCACCGCGCGGGCGCTGGCCCGCTGCTACGCGGCGATGATCGGCCCGGTGGACGGCCCCGGACACGGCTACCGGGGCGGCGACCGGCTGTTCGCGCCGGCGACGCTGACGGCCGCCCGCACCGAGGAATCGGCGGGCCCCGACCGGGTGTTGGCCGTCCCCACCCGCTTCGGCCTCGGCTTCATGCTGCACGGCGCGGGCACGCCGCTGCTCGGCCCCGGCTCCTTCGGACACCCCGGAAGCGGCGGCTCGCTCGGCTTCGCGGACCCCGAGTCGGGCATCGCCTTCGGCTACGTCACCAACGGGATGCGCAAGGGCGTGACGGCGGACCCCCGGGCGCAGGCTCTGGTGCGAGCGGTCAGGTTGGCGTCATGATCGGCGCATGAGGCGATTCGAGAATCACGGTGCACTGATCACCGGTGCCGGGCGCGGCGTCGGCGAGGCGACAGCCCGGCGGCTGGCCGCCGAGGGCGCGCGGGTGCTGATCACCGACGTGGACGTCGAACGGGCGTCGCGCGCCGCGGAGTTGATCGACGGCGCGGAGCCGTACGGGTGCGACGTGGGCGACCGCGCGTCGGTCGAGGCGGCCGTCGCGTACGCCGTCGAGCGCTTCGGCACGCTCGACGTCCTGGTGAACAACGCGTACTCCTGTACACCGGACGTCCCGCTCTTCGAGGACGAACCGGACGAACACTGGGCCCGCGACCTCGATCTCACCCTGACCGGCGCCTTCCGCTGCGCGCGGGCGGCGCTGCCGCACCTGGCGGCGTCGGGGCGCGGCGCGATCGTGAGCATCGGCTCGGTCAACGGCGAACAGGACTTCGGCAACCACGCCTACAGCGCGGCCAAGGCGGGCCTCGCGAGCCTGACCCGCACCCTGGCCGGCCACGCGGCGCCGCGCGGGGTCCGCGTCAACCTCGTCGCCCCCGGCACGATCCACACGGAGGCCTGGCGTGGCCGCGAGACCAACCTGGAACGCGCGGCGTCCCACTACCCGGCGGGCCGGGTGGGCCTGCCGGACGACGTCGCGTCGGCGGTGGCGTTCCTGGCGTCGTCGGACGCGGGCTGGATCACGGGGGTGACGCTGCCGGTGGACGGGGGGATCCTGTCGGCGAACGTGGGACTGCGGAGGGCGCTGGCGGGGGAGCCGGAAGGGGAGCCGACGCAGGACGGCGCGCGGTAGTCGGGAAGCGATGAGTTCGGCGGGCGGCAGGGTCTCACCTGTCACCTGTCACCTGTCACCTGTCACCTGTCACCGAGTATCTCCAGGCTCCCAGGCAAGGACGGGTTCGATCATGTCCACCATCCGCACCCTTGACGTGCGCGCCGACGACATCGCCGCGATCCTGGACGACCTGCGCACCGGGGCCGGCCCATCTCTCTGTCGGCGCTCACTCACCCGGCCGGGGCTTGCGGTGCCTGCCTCGGCCGGCACTGAGAGGCTGAGACTCGGGGGTTGCCACCGTCGGCGGTTCCTCGTCGCGGGGGTGCAGGAGGCGTTGGGCAGCGGCGAGGTTCACCACGGTCCCGTGCGATTCCCAGGCGAAGCCGTTCCACCGCTGGATGACACGGGGCGCGTCGGGGTTCAGGTGTGATCCCTTCAGGCCGTCATCGGACACCAGCGGCACGGCTCGAAGCCGTCCGATCTTCGCGTCCCGGCGCTCCGCCCAGTCCGACAACGGCTCGTCGTCCATCGTGCTTCCCTACGCTCAGGAGACCCATCTCTCGGCAGAGTAGTGCGCACGCCGGTGATCGTGTCGCCGTCGAGCGGACAAGGTGCTGTTGCGTGCGGAGCGCCAGTTTGGCCAAGGAATCGGCCTGTTGTGATGTAACCAAGGGATTCGCCCAAGGAACATAATGGCCCTCAACGGTCACAACGATGGAGGTGCGCGTGCTCACCACCGTCCCCTGGGGCCTGACCCGTATGAGGCGCTACCCCGAGGCCGTCACTCTGCCGGCCGGGACGGCGACCGTCGATCCGGTCACACAGACTGGCCGATGGGTCGGCTCGGACGGGGAGATCCTGCCTGCGACGGCGCGACACAAGCGGTCCGAGACGAACAAGGAGACCTCGACGAAGACGAGTTTGGACGGCAACCCTGATCAGGGCAGCGACCAGGAAGGCGACACCGATTGACCAGCGGATCCGTTCTCGTCGTCACACAGGCGGACGACGCGACGGCGGACATGGTCATCGAGGAGCTGAATCACCGGCGTGTCCCCGTCGTACGACTTGACCCCGGAGATTTCCCCACCGACCTCACCGTCACCGCCCGCCTCGGACAAGGCGGGCTTGAGGGTGTGGCACGAACCGCCACTCCGTCGCAGACCTCGGCGACGTCCGATCCGTGTACTGGCGGCGCCCTCGGCCGTACGCACCACCGCCCGGTCCGGATGAGCAGACCGGGCGGTGGTGCCGAGAGGAGGCCCGCTACGGCCTCGGCGGCATTCTCGCCGCGCTGCCCGGCGCCCACTACGTCAACCATCCGTGGCGAATCCGAGACGCCTAGTACAAGCCCGCGCAACTCGCCGCCGCAGCCGCATGCGGGTTCGGCATCCCGCCCACGCTGCTGACCAACGACGTGGACGAGGCACGGAAGTTCACCCGCGAGCACGGCCCCGTGATCTACAAACCGCTGCGGAACACCGACTACCACGACGCCGACGGCCGTGCCCTGACCGTGTGGGTCGAGGAAGTACACCCGGCAGACCTGACCGGCACGGTCGGGCTGACCATGCACCTGTTCCAGAAGCGGGTGGCCTCCGTCGCGGACCTGCGGGTGACGGCCGTCGGCGACGAGGTGTTCGGCGTCCGGATCGACGGCTCGCCCGGCCTGGACTGGCGTCGCCTCTACGACAGTTGTCGTACACGCTCATCGACCCGCCGCCGTCTCTGGTCAAGAGCATCCGGAACTACCTCGACACGTTCGGGCTGGTCTTCGGTGCCTTCGACTTCGGCGTCGATCACGAGGGCCGGATCTGGCTGTACGAGTGCAACCCGAACGGGCAATTCGCCTGGTTTCCGACTCCTGTCACCGACAGGATCGTCACGGCCGTCGCCGACCGGCTCCAGCACGCAGGAGAGCACCATGCCCGCTGACCCCGCCGCACTACGTCTCGCCCTCGCCGACGAGATCGCGGCCGGCAACCCCACGCTCGATCCCTCCTGGCGTGACGCCGTCGCGGCCGTTCCCCGGGAGCTGTTCGTGGACGACGCCTTCTTCCGCCACGTCGGGACTGGTTGGACGCCCGTACGCCGGGCCGAGAGCGGCGACGCCGAGTGGCTGGGGATGGTCTACACCGACTCGACGTGGGTGACCCAGGTCGACGGACGGGACGTGGCCGACGTCGACGGCCCGATCACCGGGAGCCCCACATCTTCGGCCACACTGCCCTCGCTCGTGGTGCGCACAGCCCAGGTGGCTGATCTCCAACCCGGGCAACGCGTCCTTGAGGTAGGCACAGGCAGTGGCTACTCCACGGCTGTCCTGTGTCACCGGCTCGGAGCCGAGAACGTCGTCAGCGTCGAGTACGACGCGGGGCTGGCCGCCACCGCCGCCGCTCACCTGCGAGCCGCCGGGTACACGCCGACCCTCGCCGTGGGAGACGGCCTCCGCGGTTGCGGAGAGCACGCCGACTACGACGCGGTGACCGCCACCTGCTCCGTGCGATACATCCCCCCGCAGTGGTTCTGGCAACTCAACGACGGTGGATCCATCACCACCACGATCTGCGGCTGGATGCAGGTGGCCGGTCTGATCCGTCTCGTCCTCGACGACGAGGGAACCGCCCACGGGCGTTTCACCGCGGACAACATCACATACATGCTCGCCCGCCCGCACGAGCGCCCGCCGTCCCCGCTGTTCTTCAAGATCGACGGCGACACCACTCCCACCCGCGTGGACCCGGCGCTTCTGGAGCAGTGGGAAGCGCGGTTCGTCGCCCAGCTCTCAGCTCCGTCCGCCGAGCTGATGGAAACCGGTTCCGGCATCATCCTCCGCGACGTCGCCACCGGGTCACAGGCGTGGACAGAACCGAAGGGCGGCGGATGGATTGTGCACCAGCACGGGCCTCTGCGGCTGTGGGACCAAGTCGAAGACGCACTGGCGCAGTGGCAACAAGCAGGTGCGGCAGACCTCTCCGAGTTCGGCATGACAGCGACGCCCGACTCTCAGACGGTCTGGATCGGCTCGCCCCAGGGCCCGAGTTGGCAGCTTCCCGTATAGGTCTGTCAGGTCTGTGAACCACGCCTTCGGTTGACCGCGCGGAGCGCCCAACCACGGCGGTGGTTGGGCGCTCGTTGGCTACCGTGCGGTGAACCCGTCGGATATGACGTCGCGCATGAACGAGTCGAATGGCCCTGCGGTGAAGGCGAGAGCGGGGCCGTGGGGCTGCTTGCTGTCGCGCAGCAGGCGGTTTCCGTCGGGCAGGGCGGCCACTTCCACGCAGTCTCCGTTGTTGCCGGAGTACGAGGACTTGATCCAGACCGGTCCCGCTGTCGGAGCAGCCCCGATGTGTGGCTTCATCGTCTATTCCATTTCCCTTATGGCGTTCATGATGAGCTTCCGCGACTGACTGGCGTTCGCCGCAGCGACGTTGAGCCGCCTGAACAGTGTCGTGTACGTCTCCACGTCGGCTTCTTCTTCGTAGTACACGGTACTCGTGGGTGATTCCGCGTAGATGATGTCGGTCTCGGCGGACGTCGCGAAGCCCATGATGACGAACGGGCCGAACAGGCAGGCGTTCATGGGGTCTTCGCGCGGCAGCACCTGGAGTTGGACATGTGGCTCGCGGCTCGCCTCGACCAGACTCTTCAGTTGGGATTTCATCGTGGTGGGGCCGCCGACCCGGTGGTACAGCACGTTCTCCGCGATGATGACCCACAGTTGGAGCGGGTTCTCCCGGCTCAGGATGGCGCGGCGCTCATGCCGTACGTCGATCTGTGTCTCGACGTGCTCCGCCGTGGCGTCGGGCGCCTGCAATTCGATCAACGCGCGGGTGTACTCAGGAATTTGCAGCAGGCCGGGAATCAGATTGGTCTGTACGTTGTAGAGCTTGGTCGTGTCCCACTCGACGCTGACGTACGCGGCATAGGAAGAGTCCACCGTCTCGGCGTACCGCGACCACCAGCCCTTCTTCTTGGACTCGCGTGACAGGAGTTCGATCTCCTGGCGCTGGGCGGGGTCGGTGATGCCGTACGCGTCCAACAGGGCGCGCAGGTCGGGGAGTCGGATGTTGGACTGGGCGTTCTCGATGCGTCCCAGCTTGGATTCGGCCGATTCGAGCACCTGGCACGCGTCCGCGTGCGTCAGGCCGGCGGCCGTCCGCAACTCGCGAAGCATTCGCGCCAAACGCCTCTGACGGATCGTCGGGTTGTTGTTGATGGTCACGCTGATGCGCCTCCCTCACTCGTTCACGCAGGCCAAGTACGCCGCTCGAACATTGTATCGACCATGTTCTACCGCGACTCCTGGAAGTGGGTACTTGACACTTCGAGCGCCGCACTGGGCATAGTACTCGCAGTGGTCATCGCATGACCAACGGTTACCGCCATGGATGGCGATCGCCGTTGCCCACCCCTGCGGGCACGACCCCCCACCGGAGGAAAACGTCATGAACTCCCTGACAGGCGAGCCATGCATGGCCTACGGATATCTCCGCGTCCTCTCCGACGCGGCCGAGCGTGCGGCGTACGCGCAAGAACGCGACATGAAGCGCTTCGCCGAGGAGTGCGGCCTTCAACTGGTCGCCATCCACCACGAGTTCGTCTGCGGAGCGCTCGACGCCTTCAACGAACTGGTCGACGCCCTCCGCCACACCGGAGCGCGCCATGTGCTGGTGCCGTCCCTCTCCCATCTCGCGGAGAGCGGCCCCCTGCGTGACGCCCTGCTCGACCGGCTCGAATTCGGCGTCGAGGTGTGCGTGCACGCCCTGGACGAGTGCGCGGCGGCCGGTGCGTAGCGCCGTGTCGCGACAGTGCGCCGGGGACCGGCTCGTACTCGTGGCCGTACCGGAATCCGTGGGGCGCGCGAGGGCGTTCACGGCGGCGACGCTGCGTTCGTGGGGAGCGGTGGGTGTCTTGGACGACGCGCTGCTCGTGTCGTCCGAACTGGTCACGAACGCGATCCGAGGGGCGGACCTCGTGGCCGTCCAACTCCGGTTGGCCGAACGGAGTTTGTACGTCGAGGTGTGGGACGGCGCTCCGGGTGTTCCCGAGGTGGCCCACGCGGATGCGGAGGACGAGGCGGGGCGGGGACTTCGGCTCGTCGCGGCGCTGGCGACACGCTGGGGCGTCTGCCGGCCCCGGGCCGGAGGAAAAGTCGTCTGGGCCGAACTGACCTTGCCCGACGCTCCGGAACCGCCGCCCGGCGCAGTGGCGCCGCTGGGACCGGAGGCCGGCGCCGAGTTGTTGGCCGACGTCGCTCTCATGGAACGGGTGCTGGGTGCGTTGCGCGGTTGGTAGTCCCACAACGGCATCAACGGCGTGACATGCGTGGTGTATTGCGTGAGGATTCGCCCATGCGGGGATGGAAGAGAGCAGCGCTGATCGCCGGTTCGTGCGCGTTGATCGTGGCGATGGTCGTGGTCTGGGTGGTGGTGGACCTCGGGACCGCCGACGGTGTGGCCAGTGTCGTCGGGGCGTCCGTGGGAGTCGTCGGGATCGGCTACGCCCTCATCGGCGGTGCGGAGCAGCAGCCCAGCGGCTTCCGTGTGACGCGGACCGGCAGGAGCACCGCACGTAACGGCGGTGCGTCCAACGCCGGTGTCACGCGCAGCGGTTCGCGTGGTCCGGTTCAGGCGAGTGCCACGGATACCGGTGATGCCGAGGCGGACGGTGACGGCAGCGGGGCGAACAGCGGTATCCAGCTCAATTAGGGGGCACGGACAGTGGTGTTGGGGAAGAGGCCGACCGTTCAGGCCGCGGACACGGGGACCGCGCAGGCCAGGAACGGTAGCGTGGCCAACAGCGGCGTCATGAACATCCAGGAGCTGCACCAGCATGCGCCGGAACCGGCCGAGATCACGCCCGAGGAGGCGCAGGCGGCGGTAGAGGCGTACGCGGGCCGGGTCCGTGGGCAGTACGGGCGGCTGGACCTGGAAGTCTTGACGCCGCTGTCCGAGCAGAACGAGCACCCGGTCGTGGAGTTGCGCGAGGTCTTCGTCGCCCCTTTGGTGCGAGCGGATCCACCGCAGGTCGAGTTGCCTCGCGAACTGATGAAGCGGCTTGTGGAACAAGGTGAGTTGCTGGAGATCGGCGACCTTCCCCCGGGGACCGATTCCGCCCGGCTGCACCAGGTGCGTGAGGCGTACCGTCAGCGCCCGCCCGCCGATGTGCTGGAGATCGTGGCCGACCCGCAGGTCAAGAAGGTGGTGCTGCTGGGGGACCCGGGCGCGGGGAAGTCAACCCTGGCCCGCTATCTCGCGCTGGCTCTGACCAGCCCCGAGCCACAAGGCCCCTTGGCCGCCTTGGACGGGTGGCTGCCCCAGGTCATCGAACTCCGGCTCTACGCGGAGGAGCGCTGGCGCGAGCGGACCTTCGAGGACTTCCTGGAGCATCTGCACATCACTGAGGGAATGTCGGTCCCCGCCGACGTGCTGCAAGAGCGCCTCCGGTGCGGAAAGGCGCTGGTCGTCTTCGACGGTCTGGACGAGCTGTTCGATCCACGCGTACGAGCGGAGACCGCACGGCGCATCGCCGCGTTCGCCGCCCGGTACCCGGACAGCCGCGTGGTCGTCACCTCGCGCGTCATCGGCTACCAGCGGGCGACCCTGGACGGCGCGGACTTCAAGCACCACATGCTGCAAGACCTGAACGAGGAGCAGATCGCCGAGTTCGCCCGGCTCTGGTACGGCAACGCCTGCCCCAACAACCCCGTGCAGGTGGCCCAGTTGGTACGACGGGTCACCGACGCCGTATCCCACTCCCGGCCGGTGCGTGAACTGGCGGGCAATCCGCTGCTCCTGACGATCCTGGCCATCATCGGCCGCCGCCAGACCCTGCCACGAGACCGCCAAGGTGTGTACCGGCACGCCGTGACCGTCCTGGTCGCGCATCTGGATCAGGACGTCAAGCATTTGAAGGGACAACCCGGTTCGGAAGCCTGGGAAGACCTGGCTCCCGAAGAACTGCACGAACTGCTGCGCCTGCTGGCACGCTCCATGCAGAACGGCAGCAGCGGCATCGCGGGCAACCACATTCATGTCCGGGAGCTGGAGGCTGTCCTCTGCGGCTACCTGCGGGACTACGAACTCCCGCCGATGAAGGCCAAGGCCGCGGCACGCGCCATGGTGGACCGGCTGCGGACACGGAACTTCATCCTGAGCAGGTACGGCGGTGAGGTCTACGGGTTCGTCCACCGAGCGTTCCTCGAATACCTGGCCGCCGCCGACATTGCCCACCGGTACAAGGAAGATCGTGAATGGAGCCGGGACGAACTCATCGACCAGGTCTTCAAGGCCCGCGCGGCAGACCCCTCCTGGCACGAGGTTCTGCTCCTGGTGATCGGCCAGTTGAGCGACCGGGATGCGGGCCCGGCCATCGACTGTCTGCTGCGGCTTCATGGCGAGTTGCCCACCGAGGACAACACCATGCTGGCCCTGGCGGTACGCGCCCTGGCCGAAGTACGCAAGATCGGTCCCCTCGCCACGCAGAGCCATGCTGTCGTCGATGCCCTCATCCAGGCTGTCAGCGGACCTTCGCCGCAAGAAGGCGACCCCGCACTCAGCGCCGCGCTGCCGGCCCTGACCACTTTCAGCGAGTACTGGAGCGGGCGCCACCGCTACTTGCGCTGGTTTCACACGTTTGGCCAGTTCCAGGGGGGCCTCGACTGGCCGGTGAAAGTAGCCGGCGCTCTGTACAGGACCCCCACAACCCCCACACTGCTCGCGAGATTCGCGCCGGAGTCCGTCGTACGCGCAGAAGCTCTCGCTTTGCTGGCCCGGCGCTGGTCCGGTGATCCGGGGATTCGTGCGCTGGTTTGTGACCGTGTCACCGCTGACCCCGATGGGGTCGCTCGCTCCGCCGCTTTGGGGTTGTTGGCCCGGCGCTGGTCCGGTGATCCGGGGATTCGTGCGCTGGTTTGTGACCGTGTCACCGCTGACCCCGATGGGGTCGCTCGCTCCGCCGCTTTGGGGTTGTTGGCCCGGCGCTGGTCCGGTGATCCGGGGATTCGTGCGCTGATCTACGACCGTGTCACCGCCGACCCCGATGGGGTCGCTCGTTACGTCGCGTTGGAGGTGTTGGCCCGGCACTGGTCCGGTGATCCGGGGATTCGTGCGCTGGTTGGTGACCGTGTCACCGCCGACCCCGACAGGACCGCTCGTTTCAGGGCGTTGGAGGTGTTGGCCCGGCACTGGCCCAATGATCCGGGGACTCGTGCGCTGATCCACGACCGTGTCACCGCCGACCCCGATGGGGTCGCTCGTTACGTCGCGTTGGAGCTGTTGGCCCGGCACTGGTCCGGTGATCCGGGGATTCGTGCGCTGATCCACGACCGTGTCACCGCCGACCCCGATGGGACCGCTCGCTACAGGGCGTTGGGGTTGTTGGCCCGGCGCTGGCCCAATGAGCCGGGGACTCGTGCCCTGATCTACGACCGTGTCACTACTGACCCCCACGAGGTCGCTCGTTACGTCGCGTTGGAGGTGCTGGCCCGGCGCTGGCCCGGTGATCCGGCGACTCGTGCGCTGATCTACGACCGTGTCACCGCCGACCCCGACGGGACCCCCCGCTTCCGGGCGTTGGAGCTGTTGGCCCGGCACTGGCCCAATGATCCGGGGACTCGTGCGCTGATTCGTGACCGTGTCACCGCCGACCCCGACGGAAACCCCCGCGCCACCGCCCTGGGGTTGTTGGCAGGGCTCTGGTCGGAGGATCCGGGGACTCGTGCGCTGGTTTGTGACCGTGTCACCGCCGACCCCGACGGGGCCGCTCGCTCCACCGCCCTGTGGCTGTTGGCCCGGCACTGGTCCGGTGATCCGGGGATTCGTGCGCTGATTCGTGACCGTGCCACCACCGACCCCCACGAGACCCCCCGCGACAGGGCTTTGGAGCTGCTGGCAGGGCTCTGGCCCGACGACCCGGAGACCCGTGCCCTGATCCAGGACCGCGCCACCACCGACCAGGACCCCGAGCTAAGACTTGGGGCACTCCGGCTCTGGGCGGCAGAAACCACAGACGAAGCTCGCGATGCTCTACAGGAGCGCGCCCGCCACGACGACAGTGAGGCTGTCAGGCACGGCGCGCTGTGGATGCTGGCCTTTGGATGGCCGGGCGATTCACTCACTCTCCCCACCCTGCAAGAGGTAGCCGCCACCGACTCCTCGGAAGACGTACGCTCGACGGCGGCACAAACTGTGCAGGCAGTCGAAGCCATTCAGGCCGGTGGAGAGTTCTCCTAGGGCCGGATCGGAAGGGTCGGTACATGTCGGCGCTGACCGCGTCCCGGCTCTCGGCCATCCTTGACGCCGCCGTGGCCACCGCCGGGAGTTGGCGCCAGGCGTTCACCGCGATGCTTCAGGCGGTGCTGGCGGACGCCGAGCGGTTCGGGGCCAAGCTGCCGGTGTCCGTTGAGCGCGTACGGACGTCGGTACGGGGCGCGGCCCCTGCCCTGGACGAGGTCACCGTTCCCGCGCTGGTGCACTTCGACCTGGGAGGGGAACATCCTGCTGGCCGGCTACCGGGCGGGTGGCGGTGACGCCGGCTTCGACGAGGCCGCGCGGGTGCGCATGGCGCTCTACCGCTGCTATCTGTACCTGATCATGCTGGTCGAGGGCGTACCGCGCGGCTACCCGCCCGCGCACACCGCCAGGACCCGCAGGACCGTCGGGCCTGCTCTGGTCCTCGTCCTGGGGCTGATCAGCACGGCCTCGTGAGGCTCAGGCGCCCGGCGGCGGCATGCCGCCCTGGAGGCGTTCGAGGTCGGAGGCCCGTACCTGGATCACGAACAGCGCGATCAGGGCCGACACGACGGCGAACACCGCCGCCACGATGAACGCGTTCGAGACACCTGCCGTCAGCACCTCGTCGCTCCACGGCTTGGGCAGCGTGCCCGTCTTCTGGAACGTCAGCTTCTGGGCCGGGGTCGCGTGCGCCAGGAAGTCCCGGGCCTGGGTCGTCGCCTCGTCCCTGCTGGCGGTGCCGAACACCGTCACCAGGATGGACAGCCCCAGTGAACCGCCCACCTGCTGCGTCGCGTTGAAGACGCCGGAGGCCGCACCGGACTCCTGCTGGCTGACGCCCGACAGCGCCATCAGGGTCAGCGACACGAACTGGAAACCCATGCCGAGGCCGAAGATCAGCACCGGGCCCAGCAGGCTGCCCAGATAGGTGCTGTTCACGTCCGTCAGCGTCAGCCACGCGAGACCACCGGCGGCCAGGATCGCGCCGGACACCATGAACGGTTTCGGACCCCAGCGCGGCAGGAGCTGTGAGGCGATGCCCGCGCCGATCGCGATGACCACACTGACCGGGAGGAAGGCGAGACCGGCCCGGAGCGGGCTGAAGTTCAGAACCTCCTGCACGAAGAGCGTCAGGAAGAAGAACATGCCGAACAGCGCGGCGGCCAGGCTCAGCATCATTCCGTAGACACCCGCGCGGTTGCGGTCACGGAACATCCACAGCGGAGTGATCGGCTGCGGCGAACGGCGCTCGATGACGATGAAGAGGAACAGCAGCACCACCGCCGCGGCGAAGGACCCGAGCGTCAGAGCGTCGGTCCAGCCCTCCTCGGACGCCCGGATGAACCCGTACACCAGACACACCATGCCCAGCGTCGCGGTGAGCGCGCCGACGACGTCGAAGTGGCCGGGGCGCGGCTCGGACTCCTTGATGAAGCGGGGCGTCAGAAGGATGAGCACCAGCCCGATCGGCACGTTGACGAAGAAGATCCACCGCCAGTCGAGCCATTCCACCAGGATGCCGCCGGCCAGCAGCCCGATCGCGCTGCCGCCCGCCGAGACGGCCGCGAACACGCCGAACGCCCGGTTGCGCGCGGGTCCTTCGCGGAACGTGGTGGTGATCAGCGACAGGGACGTCGGGGAGGCGATCGCGCCGCCGATGCCCTGGATCGCGCGGGCGGCCAGCAGTTGCCACGAGTCCTGCGCGAGACCGCAGAGCAGGGAGGCGGCAGCGAAGAGCGCGATGCCGAACATGAAGACCCGGCGCCGCCCGAGGATGTCGCCGAGGCGCCCGCCGAGCAGCAGCAGACCGCCGAAGGTGAGGGTGTACGCGTTGACCACCCACGACAGGTTCTGGGTGGAGAAGTCGAGCGCGCTCTGGATGTGGGGGAGCGCGATGTTCACGATGGTGACGTCGAGGACCACCATCAACTGGCAGGAGGCGATGATGGCCAGGGCGATGCCGTTGCCGCGGCCCTGGTCGGGGGCGTCGGCGCTCTTCGCGTTGTTCGGCGGCGTGGCCGGTGAATCAGTCATAGGTGGGGGTGGTGAACGGGGTGGTGCGCGCCCTCGGACAGGGAACGCCACCGTTCATCGGATCTGACTCTAAATGGGGCGAACCGGTCTCGCGACCCGGCCGCGAACCGGCCGCGAGGGGCCGGGTCGCAGCGGACTCGGCGGACTCGGCGGACTCAAGCGGGAGAGCGTGCCGCCCATACGGTGCGCTCCGTGCGCACCGTCAGGTCGTCGCGGCGCAGAATGCCGCGCGGGCTCTCGGTGTCGAGCAGCTGGTCCAGAGCGGCCAGGTCTTCGGCCGTCAGGAACTCGGCGACGCCGCCACGCATACGGCGCAGGCCGGCGAGCGCGTAGCGGCCGACCGCCTCGGTGTGGGGCGGGGCGATGTTCACGGTGACGGTGCGTTCGCCCTCGACGGTGAAGCCGGCGGCGGTCAGCTTGGGTCCCCAGTCGGCGCCGCGGTGCGGCAGGTGTTCGGTGTGGTGACGGTCGATCGCGGCATGGCAGCGCTCCTCAAGGCCGGGCCGGTCCGCCGGGGCGTCGGCGGGCAGGAAACGCGGGAAGCCCGCCAGTTCGACGACGGCGAACAGCCCGCCCGGCGCGAGGGTGTCGTGGACCTGGCGCAGGGTGCGGTCGGGGTCGGCCATGTGGTGCAGGGAGGCCGAGGCCCACACGAGATCGGGTGTGCCGAGGTCGGGCCAGTCGGTGTCGAGGTCGGCCCGGACGGTACGCACACGGTCGGCCAGGCTCGCCGACTCGGCCTTCTCCAGCAGGCGGTCCAGATGGGCGGCCGAGGTGTCGACGGCGGTCACCTCGGCGTCGGGGAAGCGGTTGAGCAGGGCGAGAGTGCCGGCTCCGGTCCCGCTGCCCAGGTCGACGATGTGCCGGGGGGCGGCTTTGACGGGCAGCCATGCGGTGATGGACGCGATGTGCTCGGCGAGCACTTCCGCGTCGAGATCGAGGATCTCGGTCTGGTCGTCGGCGTCGTCCTGCGGGTGGCCTTGCGGGTGGCCTTGCGGGTGGCCGTGCTGCTGGCCGTGCTGGTGTCCGTGTTGGTGGGGTGCGTGTGTCATGACATGCACGCTAGGTGGATCATCGGCGTCCGGCGCGGTCGCTTTCCGGATGCGCAAGACGATGGCTCGTTGAGCTGCTGAACACGCAACGCAGACGCGCGCCGGGTGCCGCGCGCCTCACTTCGACGGGCGGTCGGCGTCCCCCGCGTTCTCGCCGCTCCGGTGCCCCCGGCGGGCGTCGCGGTCGAAGATGCCCAGCACCTCGCAGGGGCCGCCCTCCGCGCCGATCGCGTGCGGAAGCATGGTGGGGAACTCCGCGGCCTGATTGGTCTCCACGCGGAAGCGGCGGTTCCCCAGCAGCAGGATCGCCGTACCGGACAGGACGACGAACCATTCGTGGCCGGGGTGGGCCCGCATGGCCGAAGGGCGGTCGGACGGCGGATCCGTCATCCGCTGACGTACGACCGTCATGCCCGGGTCTGCCCGTACGGGCCACCGCATCTGCTGGTGGGCCGCGTCGATCACCGGGCTGGAGATGACATCGTCCGCGGCCGTCTCGACGAGCTGATCGAGTGAGGTGTCCAGGGCGCGGGCGAGGGTGACGAGCTGGTCCAGAGCCAGCCGGCGCTGACCGGTCTCGATCCGGCTGAGCGTGGAGGGGCTGAGGCGGGCGCGGGTGGCCAACTCGTCGAGGGACCAGCCCTGTGCCATCCGCAGCGCGCGGATCCGTTTGCGTACCAGGCTGTCCAGCTCACCATCGTCTTGCGTCATAGGCAAGATTGTATGCCTCATGCGCACAGCTTGCTTAGTGTGAAGGCGTAACGGCGGCCCCCTGATCACTGCGAGGAGAGGTCAAGCACATGTCTGTGACGACTACCGATAGCGATACCGATACCGATACCGACTGCGAGACCGTCGACGCCGTGGTGATCGGCGGCGGCGCCGCAGGGCTGAACGGCGCGCTGATGCTCGCTCGCTCCCGCCGCTCGGTCACCGTGATCGACAGCGGCACGCCCCGCAACGCACCCGCCGAGGGTGTGCACGGCCTGCTCGGCCTGGAGGGCGTCGCGCCGGCGGAACTGCTGCGCAGGGGACGGGAGGAGGTGCGCCGGTACGGCGGGCGGGTTGTGACCGGCGAGGTGACCGCCGCACTCCCGGTCGGCTCGACCGCCCCGGCCGCCCCGGCCGCCGAAGGTGATCCGCGCTTCGCCGTGACCCTGGCGGACGGCGGCGTCCTGCGGGCGCGCCGGCTGCTGGTCGCCACCGGAGCGCGTGACGTACTGCCCGACGTTCCCGGACTCGCACGGCACTGGGGGCACGGCGTGGTGCACTGCCCGTACTGCCACGGCTGGGAGGTACGCGACGAACCCATCGGGATCCTCGCGGTCGGCCCGGCCTCCGTCCACCACGCGCTGCTGTTCCGTCAACTGACCGACGACCTGGTCTACTTCACCCGCGAAACCGATCTGGACCAGGACACCCGCGCACGCTTCGCCGCCCGCGGCATCCGCGTCGTGGACACCCCCACGGCCGCGATCGAGGCCGCCGAGGCCGCCGAGGGCGGCGGCATCGCCGGCGTGCGGCTGGCCGACGGCCGGTTCGTTCCCCGCCGGGTTCTCGCGGTCATGACCACGCTGTGGGTACGCGCCGACGGCCTCGGCGGGCTGAATCTGCCGATGCGGGATCTGCCGGGCGGCATGGGCCGCCACTTCGCGACCGGCCCGGCGGGCACCACGGACGTCCGGGGTGTGTGGGTGGCGGGCAACGCCGCCGACCTGACCGCCCAGGTGGGAGCCTCCGCCGCGGCCGGCGCCCTGGCCGGGGCGCACATCAACGCAGACCTGGCGGGCGCCGACACCGACGCGGCTCTCGCCGGTTGGGAACAATCAGCCCGCGCTGCCTGATTGTTCGGGGTCCGCCAGGGCGCGGTCCACGAGGGCGCGGTCCACGAGGGCCGGGGCGGAGCCCGTGTATGCGGTCGGGTCGGTGAGGGCGCGCATGCGGGCCTCGCCGATCAGTTCCGCGACCGCCGGGTCGGTCTCGGTCAGCGCCTGCGCGAGCGGGATGCCCGCGCTCGTGGCGAGGCGGGCGGCGGCGCCGAGCAGTTCCTTCGCGCGGGACCGGCCGACGGCGGGGGCCAGGGCCGCCGCGAGCCGTTCGTAGGTGAGCAGTCCGTGCGTGAGGGCGAGGTTGTCCCGCATCCGGTCGGGGAAGACGCGCAGGCCGTGGGCGAGTTCGGCGGCGTCGCGGGCGGCTCCGCCGGTCAGCCGCAGCAGCTCGCGCAGCGGCTGCCACTCGGCGTGCCAGGGACCGGCGGGGCGTTCGTCCTCGGCGACCAGCGCTCCCAGGAGTACGGAGGCGAGCGCGGGTGCCTGTCGCGCGGCGGCGGCGATCAGGGTGGCCCGCACCGGGTTCCGCTCGTGCGGCAGCGCGGACGAACCGCCGCCGCACCCCTCGGCGACCTCCCCGATCTCGGTCCGGGACAGCACCAGCACGTCGGCGGCCAGCTTCCCGAGCGCGCCCGCCGTGAAGGCGAGGGCCGAGCCGAGATCGGCGACGGGGGTACGGAGGGTGTGCCACGGCAGTGCCGGTTCGGCGAGGCGCAGCTGGGCGGCGTACGCGGCGAGGAGGCGTATTCCGGTATCCGTGTCCGTGTCCGTGTCCGTCTCCGTGTTCGTGTCTGTGTCCGTGTTCGCGCCCGTGTCCGGGGCGGCGTCCGTGCCGGTGCCGGTGCCGGGGGCGCTCCGATCCGATTCCTGGGCCTCGCCCGAGCCCGTCAGGTCGTAGACCGGCTCGTCGGGCGCGGGGCCGACCCCGAGGCCGGGCTCCGGATCCGGCCCCGGAGCGGGACCCGCGGCGGGCGGGTAGTCAGGCAGCGGCTCGGGAGGGCTGTCCAGCGTGGTGTCCAGCGCGCCGGTCAGGTCGTACACGGGCTCGCAGGACGCGGCGGTGGAGGTCGTGCCGGGCGCGCCGCGTATCGGGTCTTCGACCCGCGCGAACGCCGCCAACGTGCCTGCCTCGCCGCCCAGTTGGGCCGGGAGCCGGACGGCGGCCAACCGGGTGCGGGCGTCCCGTACCGACGAGAGCCAGCCCGCCGCCTTCAGCCCGAACGTCGTCGGGGCCGCGTGCCGCGTGAGGGCGCGCCCCGCCATCGGGGTCGTGCGGTGGGCCGTGGCCAGGGCGGCGAGCGCGTCGGCCGTACGGTCCAGATCCGCCAGGACCAGTGGCACCGTACGGGCGGCGACCAGCATCATCGCCGTGTCCACGATGTCCTGGCCGGTCGCGCCCCGGTGGACGTACCGCGCGACGTCCTCGTCGTTCACCGCCGCCGTCAGATCCGCCACGAGGGGGGTCACCGGGTCGCCTCCGGGGCGCGCCCGCAGTGCCACGTCCCGTACGTCGAACCGCTCCGCCGTCGCTGTCGCCGCCGCTGTGATCGCGTCGGCCGCCGCCCCCGGCGCGAGACCGACCGCCGCCTGGGCGCGGACCAGCGCCGCCTCGGCGTCGAGCATCGCCCGGAGGAAGGCGGCGTCGCCGGTCGCCGCCTCGGCGGCGGAGCCCGCCCGGCCGGGCGAGAGGAGCCCGGCGTCGGGGGAGAGGCCGGCGGCCGGGTCTGCGTGGTCCGGGTGGTCTGCGTGCTCGACGTGCTCGACGTGCTCGACGTGCTCGGCGTGCTCGGCGTGCTCGGCGTGCTCGGCGGAAGTCAAGGAAGACCGTCTCCTCGTCGTACGTGCCGGGCGTGGGCGGCCCGGCCGTCTGCCATCAGGGTCTCCCGCCGGTCCGCGGCGGGCGCGGCGAGTGGCGAAACGAGTGGTGAGGTGAGCGGCGGGCGCGTCAGCTTTTAACGCCTCTTGACAGGTTTTGGGTAGAGGCCAATCGAGTGAACAGTGACCCTACGAACCAAGCGGCGAACAGCAGATGACCGGGATGCGCGGAATCGACGGAACGCTCCGTCATATCGCCGTGGTCGGTGCCTCCCTCGCCGGTGTACGCGCCGCCGAGACCCTGCGCCGGCGCGGCTACGACGGCCGGCTCACCCTGGTCGGCGCGGAGAGCGACTTCCCGCCGTACGACCGTCCTCCGCTCGCCCAGGCCGTGCTGACCGGCGGGGACATCGACGGCACCCGGCTGCCGGTCGAGCCCGGCCTCGACGCCGAGCTGTTGCTGGACACGACGCCGGAAGGGCTCGACCTCAAGAGCCTCAAGGGACTCATGGGCTACCCCGGCGGCACCCTCCAGCTGTCCGGTGCCCGGACCCTGGACTTCGACGGACTGGTCATCGCGACCGGTGTCGTGGCGCGGCAGCCCGCCGGGCTGCGGAGTGGCCACCCGGCCGTCTACGTCCTCCGTACCTTCGAGGACTGCCTCGCGCTGCGCGCCGCCCTCCTCGGCGGCCCCCGGGTCGCCGTCGTCGGCGCCGGATTCGTCGGCTGCGAGATCGCGTCGGAGTGCCGGGCCCGCGGCCTCGACGTCACCGTCGTCGAGGCGGGCCCCGCCCCGCTGGCGCGGGTGCTCGGTACGGCCATGGGGCGGGAGCTGGCCGCGCTGCACCGCGACCACGGCACGGTCCTGACGACCGGCGTCCGGGCCGTCGCGCTGCGCCCCGACGGGGTCGAACTGGCCGACGGCACCTCCGTACCGGCCGACGTGGTGGTCATCGCGGCCGGCCGCGCGCCGCGCACCGACTGGCTGCGGGGGAGCGGCCTCGACATCGAGGACGGGGTGCTCCTGGACGCGACGTGCGCGGCGGTGGGTGCGGCGCGCGTCGTGGCGGCCGGGAGTGTGGCCCGCTGGTACAACCCGCTGTTCGGCGAGGTGATGCGGGTCGAGCACCGCGCCGACACCGTGGAGCAGGCCGTGGCCGCGGCCGAGACTCTGCTGGCGGACGGTGCGGGCGCGCTGCCCTTCGAGTCGCTGCCGTACTTCCGGTCGGAGCAGTACGGCACCACGATCGAGTTCGTCGGGCGCGGAACGGGTGTCCCGTACGTCGTCTCGGGGACGGTGGCCGAGTGCCGGTTCGTCGCCGTGTACACGGACGGACAGCACGTCACCGGCGCGCTGTGTGTGGACATGCCCTCCCAACTCGCCCGCTTCCGGCGGATGGTGGCGGCACGCGCCCCGGTGGAAGTGCTGCTCGCGCCCATGGCGGTCAAGCCGGGCTTCCGACACCCCACTTGACCGCCGTCGCGGCCAACGAGTCCAGCGCGCCAACTCGTATGACGTACCGTCAGATTTCTACGCCGCGGCCCGGTCCGCGACCGGCCGCCGGCGGAGGGACGCGTCCGTCAGCACGGGCGGCTTCCAGGCACCGTCCGGCTGGTAGACGTTCGTCCCGGGCGCCACGATCTCGTCGATACGGTCGAGTACCGCGTCGTCCAGGGTGAGTGACGCCCCCTTCAACAGACCCTCCAACTGCTCCATCGTGCGCGGGCCGATGATGACCGACGACACGGCGGGATGCGCGGCCGTGAAGGCCACCGCCAGCTCGGGCAGCGAACAGCCGATACCGTCCGCCAGCTCGACCAGCCGCTCGACGATCTCCAGCTTGGCGGCGTTCACCGGGAGCGACGGATCGAACCGCGCCGGGGTGAGCGCGGCGCGGCCCGTGGTCAGGTCGATCGCGCCGCCCTTGCGGTACTTGCCCGTCAGGAAGCCGGAGGCGAGCGGACTCCACGTCAGCACGCCCATCCCGTACCGGTCGCACACCGGAAGCACCGACGTCTCGATGCCGCGCGCCAGGATCGAGTAGGGCGGCTGCTCGGTCCTGAACCGGTGGAGCCCCCTGCGTTCGGCCACGACGTGCGACTCCACGATCTCCTCGGCGGGGAACGTCGAGCAGCCGAAGGCGCGGATCTTGCCCTCCCGTACGAGATCGGTCAGCGCGGAAAGGGTCTCCTCGATGTCCGTCGTGTGGTCGGGCCGGTGGATCTGGTAGAGGTCGATCCACTCCGTGTCCAGCCGCTTCAGGCTCTCCTCCACCTCCTTGACGATCCAGCGCCGCGAGTTGCCGCCGCGGTTGCGGCCCTCGCCCATCGGGAAGTAGACCTTGGTCGCGAGGACGACGTCGTCGCGGCGGCCCTTGAGGGCCTTGCCGACGATGTACTCGGACTCACCGGCGGAGTACATGTCCGCCGTGTCCACGAAGTTGACGCCCTGGTCGAGGGCGGCGTGGATGACGCGTACGGAGTCGTCGTGGTCGCTGTTGCCGACGGAGCCGAACATCATGGTGCCGAGGCAGTGGGCGCTCACCTCGATACCGGTGCCGCCGAGAGTGCGGTAACGCATGTCGTGCTCCCTTGCTGGTCAGGCATCCCCTGGGGCGTACGCGGGGCACTCTAGGACTTGGAGTGCGATCGAGGGCAAGGCGCGAGGGCAAGGCGCGCGAGGCGAAAGCGTGACGGTCCGTCCGGAGGCCGCTGCGCAAGGCCAATACTTTGGTCACGCCCACGGATCCCTTCGGCCGATACCGGCCCCGGCTCCCGCTTCCTAGCCTCGGCGTATGAAGTCAATCCTCGAACTCATCGGTTTCGGACTGGTCGCGGCGGGCGTCACCGGGCTCCTCGCGCACTGGATCGACTGGATGCCGACCGTCTTCGGCTTCTTCCGGTTCATCCTTCCCGACGGGTACGAGGTGCCCGGCCACGTCGTCGCGACGCTGCTCGGGCTCGCCGTGATTTTCGCGACCGACGCGGCGAAGAAGAAAGCGTCCGCTTGAGGATGGACCTGAGCATGGACCTGGGGACTGGCACGAGGACTGGCACGAGGACAGGCACGAGGACAGCTACGAGGACTGGCACGAGGACAGCTACGAGGACTGGCACGAGGACAGGCATGAGGACAGGTATGAGAAAAGGGCCGGAACCCGCCGCGCCGACCGACACCACCGTGCTGGCCCCACCGGGCTGGGTCGTTCCGGCCTTCGCCGCGATCGGGGCGGTCGCCGGCTGGCTGCTCAAACTGCTCGCCAACTGGCTGGTGACACTGCGCTGGGCCCCGATGAAGGGTCCCGCGGAGCTGCTGAACTCGATCCCCGAGCCGTGGTTCACCGTCGCCGGGGTGACGGCGGGCACGCTGCTCGGTGTGCTGGTGGCGTTCATCGCGCTGCACGAGTCGCTGACCGTACGGGTGGCGGACACCCACGTCACGCTCACCATCCGCGACGAGACCCGCGAGCTGCTCCACGCCGACGTCGGCCCGGTCTTCCTGGACGGCAAGTTCCTCGTACTGCTCGGCCACCGCACCGAGGAGACGGCCCGCGAGCCCTGCGACCTGGACCGCGCGGCCCTGGCCACCGCCTTCACGACCCACGGCTACACATGGGCGGCCGAGGACCCGCACAAGGCCGACTTCCGCGTCTGGGTTCCGGACACCCCGGGCCTCCCGGTGGGCGCGAACGCCCTGCTCAGCGCCCGCGCGCAGGCGATGCGCAAGACGGGCACGGCGGGCGATGTCCGGGTACTGCGCGACGAGTTGAACGGGCTGGGTCTGGCGGTCCGCGACGAGGACGGACGCCAGTACTGGCGGCTGCCGATGCCGCCCGCGTAGCGCGCGTACCCCGCGTAGCCGCCGCGCGTAACACGCCGGACAGGGCCTAAGCGCCCGCCTCCTCCAGCAGCCGCACCGTCTCCGGATGTGGCTCCCGCTGCGCCCAGTACAGCGGCGAGCGCCCACTGCCGCCGTCCTCGCACAGGCGCGGATCGGCGCCGTGCGCGAGCAGTTCGCGTACGGCGCCGGCATGCCCCCAGCACGCGGCCCCGCACAGCGGCGTGCCCTCCGTGCCTCCCCCGCTCTCGGTGTCGGGCAGCGCGCCCGCCGCCAGCAGGAGGCGTACGGAGTCGGTGTTGCCTTGCACGGACGCCGCGTACAGGGGCGTCGACCCCTCGGAGTCGTACGTCTGGGCGGGCGCCCCGGCCCGCAGCAGTGCCGCGACCTCCGCCGCACTGCCGAGCCGTGCGGCCCACACCAGGCGCCGCGACAGTTTCTTCCGTCGTCTGTTGTTCATCTCTGTCCTGTCTCGCTTCCTCAACTCGTGTGCAGCATCAGGCCGATGCCGATCACCATCAGCCCGGCCGCCGCGATGCGCGGCGTACCGAACCGTTCCTTGAAGAACACCGCGCCTATCACCGCCCCCACGATGATCGACGACTCCCGCAGCGCCGCGATCGGCGCGAGCGCCGCGCGTGTCTGGGCCCACAGCACCAGGGAGTACGCCCCCACCGACAGCACCGCGCCGAGCAGGCCGAGCCGTGCGTGCAGGCGCAGTTGGGCGAGGAGCAGGCCGCGGCGCGCGTACAGCGCGTACGCCGGGATCAGCGCGCCCTGGAGGATCATCAGCCAGCCGATGTAGCCCAGGGGCGATCCCGACTCGCGTACGCCCACCCCGTCCACCACGGTGTACGCGGCGATCGACACCCCCGTCGCGAGCGCGGCCAGCAACGCGGGCCACTGCGGCTTCGTCTCCGCGCCCCGCATGCCCCACAGCGCCACGCAGACCAGCCCCGCCGAGGCGACGGCCACCCCCGTCGCCTGCCAGCGGTCCAGCGACTCGCCGACGAAGACCGCCGCCAGGACGGTCACCAGCAGCGGCGCGGTGCCGCGTGCGATCGGGTACATCTGGCCGAAGTCGCCGAGGCTGAACGACCGCATCAGCAGCGCCTGGTAGCCGACGTGCACCAGCGCGGACACGATCAGATACGGCCACGCCCCGGCGGCCGGGAACGGCGCGAAGCACACGAGGACCGCGCCGATCACGGTGCCGCCGCCGGCGATCAGGGTGAAGGCGACCAACTGGTCCTTGATGGTGTGCGCGATCGCGTTCCAAGTGGCGTGCGTGACCGCCGCCAGGAGGACGGCCGCGGCGACGACGGGCGTCACGCCATGCGCTCGCGGAGGTCCGCCAGGGTGCCGCCGGCGTACGAGACCAAGCTCTTGGGGTCCATCGGGAACACCGCGTGCGGGGTGCCGGCCGCCGCCCACACCACGTCGTGGTCGAGCAGCCCCCGGTCGGCGAGCACGCGGGTGCGGGTGCGGTGGCCGAAGGGCGGTACGCCGCCGATCGCGTAACCGGTGGTCTCCCGTACGAGATCGGCGCGCGCCCGTTTGACCGCCCCGGCGCCCAACTCCTCCCGTACGCGCTCCACATCGACGCGCGAGGCGCCGTCCATCAGGACCAGGACCGGGACGCCGTCGGCCTCGAAGATCAGCGACTTGACGATCTCGCTGAGTTCGCAGCCGATGGCGGCGGCGGCCTCGGCCGCCGTGCGGGTGGCGTCCGGGAAGGTGCGGACCTGGCCGGTCAGGTCGTCGAGGCCCAACTCGCGCAGGGCTTCGGCGAAACGGGGATGGGCGGCGGTGGCGGAGGCGGTGGAGGTGGTGGAGGTGGTGGCGTCGGCGTTGGTGCCGGGGGTGTCAGGCGTGCCGTCGGGGTTGCTCATGACGGGCACGCTAGTGGCAGGGGAGGGGCGGTGCGAACGTGTTCCACCGACGTACGCGTCTCTCACGCGCCGTCAGCCGCCGGCCGACCGCAGTCTCTCCGCCAGCACGCGGCAGCGGTCCGCCAGCTCAGGCGGGTCGAGCACCTCGAAGTCGTGCCCCAGCAGGAGCACATGCATCAGTACGGAGTCGAGGTTGCCGCCGCCGCTCAGCACCTCGCAGCACTCGCCTCCACGCTCCTGTCCACGCTCCTGTCCACGCTCCTGTCCACGCTCCTGTCCACGCTCTTGTCCCCGCTCGCCTCCCTGTTCGTGTCCCCGCTCCCGTACGACGGCAGCCGCCGCCGGGATCTGCTCGCGCACCGTGTCGGCCGGCGCGTGCACGAGGAAGCGCGCCCGATGCGGGTAGACCCGGCTCGCCACGCCCTCCTGCACGTACGCCGCCGCGTCGGGCGCCGTGCGCGGGCGGAAGCGCCAGGTCCGTACGGACACCTCGGTCATCCGGTCGACGCGGAAGGTGCGCCAGCCTTCGCGGTCGAGGTCGTAGGCGAGGAGGTACCAGCGCCGGTCGGAGGCGACCAGGCGGTACGGCTCGCACCGCCGCCGTCGCACCTCGCCCCCGGAGGGGGCGCCGCCGGACGGGGCGCGCCCGGACCGGTAGTCGAAGCCGGCCTCGACCTCGTCGCGGCAGGCCCTGGCCAGCGTCATGAGCACCTGGGGGTCGACCGGCGAGCGGCCACCGCCGAAGGACTCCACCGAACCGGACAGCGCGCGCACCTCGTGCCGCAGCCGGGTGGGCAGCACCTGGTCGAGCTTGGTCAGCGCCCGGAGCGCGGCGTCGCCGGCACCGGCGACCGCGCCACCCGCGCCGACGAGCAGCGAGACCGCGGTGGCGATCGCCTCCTCGTCGTCGAGGAGCAGCGGCGGCAACTCCTGCCCCGGGCCGAGCCGGTAGCCACCGCCGACGCCCTGGCCGGCCCGCACCGGATAGCCGAGCGCGCGCAGCCGCTCGACATCACGCCGCACGGTGCGCGACGTGACCCCGAGCCGGTCGGCCAGCTCGGGGCCGGTCCAGACCTGACGCTGCTGCAACAGCCCGAGCAGGGTGAGCACCCGTTCCGTGGTGCCCCGGTCCGTATCCATGTCGCCAGCCTGACAGAGATGGCGGACCGATCCTGTCCGCCATGGGTGTCACGGTGGTCCCATGGACGACGCGGACGAACTCGACTGGAACCGGACACTGCGCGAGCAGTGGGAGTTCCACTGGAACCATCAGCTACGGCCCCGGCTCGACGGCCTCACCGACGACGAGTACTTCTGGTCGCCGGTGCCGGACGCCTGGAACGTGAGGCCACGCGGCGACTCGACAGGCGACACGGGCGACTCGGGCGACTCGGGCGACTCGACAGAGCCGACAGAGCCGACAGAGCCGACAGAGCCGACGGGGTTCGGTGCCGGGGACTTCACGATCGACTACGCGTATCCCGGCCCGGTCCCGGCGGCCTTCACCACCATCTCCTGGCGGCTCGGACACGTCATCGTCGGCGTGCTCGCCGCGCGCAACGCGGCGCACTTCGGGGGGCCGCCGGTGTCGTACGAGACGTGGGAGTACGCCGGCGACGCCCGGACGGCGCTCGGCCAGCTGGAGGCACAGCTCGATGCCTGGCTGGCCGGCGTGCGGAGCCTCGGCGAAGCCGGGCTCCGGCCCCCGGTCGGCCCGAAGGAGCCGTATCCCGAGGCGCCGATGGCCGATCTGGTGCTGCACATCCACCGGGAGCTGATCCACCATCTGTCCGAGGTCTGCCTGCTGCGCGACCTCTACCACCACACGAAATCCGCCGCACAGCCCACCACGAACGGAGCCACCCCATGAGCCGCCAGCTCCAGATCACCTTCGACGCGCACGACCCGCAGGCCCTGTCGGCCTTCTGGCGCGACGCGCTCGGCTACGTCCACCCCGGCCCGCCCGGAGTCGACCTGCCCGAGGGCGCCGACCCGCTGGCCGCGTGGGACGACTTCCTCGCGGGGCTGGGCGTACCGAAGGAGCAGCGCAACACCCGGTCGGCCGTGGAGGACCCGGAGGGGCGCGGCCCCCGGCTCTTCTTCCAGCGGGTGCCGGAGGACAAGGTCGCCAAGAACCGCGTCCACCTCGACATCCGCGCGGCTCCGGGACTGGAGGGAGCGGCCCGGATGGCGGCGCTGGAGTCCGAGTGTGACCGGCTCGTGGCGCTGGGGGCCACCCGCGTACGCCGCGACGAGCCCGCGTCGCTGAGCCCCGGCCACCTCGTGATGACGGATCCCGAGGGCAACGAGTTCTGCCTTGACTGAAAGAGCGTTCTGTCCCGGCTGAGAGCGACGGACCGACGGACCGACGGCCAGTGGCGCGACTTCGCCTGGCAGGACACGTCTGTCATGTGCACCAACGCGTCGATCAGGGCAGCACCATGCTCGGCGTGGTCGGCTTGAGTTCGCGGCCCGGCTCACCACCGGGCAATGAAACAGCCCTGCCGGCGGCGGCGCGGCCGGTGACTCCGGCCGGCCGCCCCCAGCGGCCCAAGAGCCGCGCAGCCCGGTGAACCTTCCCGGCCACAGCCCTTAAGCTCCGTTCGGTTCGATCTCGCCCGCGAAGACGATGACCTGGTCGATGAGGTTCCGCCGCAGATGGACGACGTCCGTTCCCGCCAGGCGGGGGCCGCCGTCCGGTGTGGTGAAGACCCACTCGTACCGGGCCCATTCGTCCGGCATGTCCACCGCCGAGCAGCGCACCATCGTGCCGGTGCCCGCCGGGTGGTGGCGGATGTCCAGGACGAATCGCTCGACAGCCTCCACTCCCTCACTGCGGCCCAGCGGTCCCCAGAAGACCACGTCCGCGGTCAGGGCCTGGGAGAGCAGCCCGGTCACATAGCTGTCGTCCGAGGCGTTGAACGCGGAGATGAACGTGTCGATCGCGGACCGCGCGGTCTCTTCATGCATGCACCCAGTAGTACCAGTTGCCTCACTGAGCGCGCTCGGCCCGTGACCCGTCTTCCGGCCGGGCGCCCCGCCCCTCACCCCCCGCCCCTCACCCCGCCGCGAGTACGGCGGCGACCACCGGCCCCGCCGCGTCCCCGCCGCGTCCCCGCCGTGGCCACCCGCCTCGACGCTCGCCGCGGCGGCCAGGTCGTCCTGGAAGCCGGTGAACCAACTGTGCGACGTGGCCTGCCCGTCCACCTCGGCGGACCCCGTCTTCGCGCCCTTGTCACCGCCGAGCGCGGCCATCGCCGCCTTGCCGGTGCCCCACGAGGCCGTCGCCCGCATCATGTCGCGCAGTTGCCGGCCCACCGCGCCCGGCAACTGCCGCTCGGCCACCGCCAGTTGGCGGTTGTCGAGGTCGCGCGGGACGATGACGGGCTGGCGGAACGTGCCGTCCTTCGTGGTCGCGGTGACGGACGCGATGTTCAGTACGTTCATCTGGATGGTGCCCTGGCCTATGTACTGCGCGGCGGCCCCGCCCCCGGACGACTCCGGCACGCTGCCGTCCGCCGACGCGACGCCGGTCTGCCAGTCCAGCCCGAGGCCGAAGACCTGCCGGGCCTCCGCGGGCAGCGCGTGGTCGTCGAACACGCCGCCGACGACGGCGACCTTGGCTCCACTGGGCATGGGTGCGGTCCCCTCCCCCCAGGAGCGTCCCCGGCCACGTTCGAACGTGTGCAAGGAGCAATGGTTTCGCGCTGTACGGGACCCGGGTGAACGCGGACCTGTCCGCTATCGGACCGCGACGGTGGTCCCGCCGCCGGGACCCGCGCGACGCGACGGACTCCGCGTGCGGTGATCCGCCGGACAGAACCCAGGGCCGCGACCGGTTGGTCCTCGATCGCCGTACGGACCGCTAAGCCGACCGGCGCCGCGAGCGTCTGAACCAGGAACGCCAGGAACGCCGAGTTCGGCGCCGATCGGAAGTGACGGCGTCCGGGGCGGACAGCCGCAGTGATATTCGGCGGCGCGCGACCAGGCCGGCGGCGATCAGCAGCAGGAATGGCAACCAGGCGATCGCGTAGGCGACACCGTAGTGGTTGAGGTCCAGGATCGACCGGCGGGGGTCCACGTCGCTGCTGTTGACGCCGAAGAACGCGAGCAGTAGCGCGGGCGGGAGCGCGAAGACCGAGCCGGCGGCGATCACCGCGGCCAGCACCCGGTCGCGGCCCTCGGCGTACTCCTGGGACGCCGTCTCCAGGTCGACGCGTCGCGTCGCGAGAACGGCGTTCACGCGCTCGACGATGCGGGACGTGTTGTCCAGCGCGTCCGCCAGCGCCGAGACGCCGCGCAGCGACGAGTGGAAGCCCTCCACCAGCAGCTCCGGGATGAGAATCGTGTCGGCGTACGTCTCGACGCTGAAGCTCAGGTCGAGCTGGAGATCGCTGAGCCGGCGCGAGAGCCGCGCGACCAGGGCGCGGGCATCGTCCGTCGTCTCGACCACTGCGGCCCGGTCGAGCTCCAGCGCCTCGAACGCCTGTAGCCGGATGCGGTGCACGGCCGCGACCGCGTTGAGGATGCCGGCCGCGGCCAGCCCGAACGCGTTCTCCACCGGTGGCGCGTAGCCGACGATCAATGACACACCCCTGCCGTGCGCGACCATGGTCTGGCCGGGGTTGTTCAGCGTCTCCGGCCGGCGTATGCCGAGGGTGGCGCCGGTGCCGTCGTCCAGCGTGCCGCGCAGCACGATCGTCACCACGTCCTGGCCGACCGCGTCGCCGGGCACGTGCTCGGCCAGCAGCCCTCGTGCGAGCGCCGCTCCAGGAAAGACGCTCTGGTGGACGTTGCGGCCGAACTTGAGCGGCGGCTGGTCGGCGGGCCGGGCCGGCACGCCGTACGCGCGCAGACGTCCGTCGAGCCACTCGGCCAGCGGCGCCCCGCCGACGCGCGTCGCGGAGCGGTCCTGCCAGGTGGCATAGAGAGTGTCGGCGATCACGTCCGCGTCGTCCGCGATTTCGACGTCCACAAAGAGCAGCGGGTCCCAGCGGGGCGTGACGGCCAGGGTGATCGCCGCACCGTCGACCCGGGCCGCGCTCGGCGGCAGCGTGATCTCGGGGGCGCGCTCGTGCAGCACCAGCCGTGGCAGCAGCCGCCCGGCGGCCTCGACATGGGCGGCGAACCGGCCGAGGTCAAGCGCCTCGGTCAGCGGGCGGAGCATGTTGTCGGGCACCCGCACCTGCGGTGTGAGGTTGTACATCAACAGCAGGCGTGTATGAGCCCTGACCGCTGTATCGGGCCGTGGCACGACTTCCCCCTTCGGCTGACTCGCGTGGGGCAGCAGCCTAGTGCTCGACTGCTCGTTGACGAGGCGGTAACCGCTCGCTCAACTCCACCACCTGAAAAGGCAGTTCGGGCCGCGCAGTGTCCTGACCCTGGCCACGTCGGCGTCGCGCCCTGAGAGGACGGCGTGTTCCAGGGCGAGTTGGTTCAAGCCCATCCGGCGATTGAGGACGAGCACGGCCCACGAGCCGCCCGACCGGCCGAGCGTTCCCGCGCCCTACACCCAGGTGTCGAACCACATCCGGTCCTGCCACTCCCCGATGGGGATCGTCTGCCCCGTGTAGATCGGCCAGAAGTAGATGAAGTTCCACACGATCAGCAGGACCAGCACCCCCGCCCCCACC
The DNA here is from genome assembly GCF_045040315.1 of Streptomyces sp. NBC_01508. Lineage (NCBI taxonomy): Bacteria > Bacillati > Actinomycetota > Actinomycetes > Kitasatosporales > Streptomycetaceae > Streptomyces > Streptomyces sp. NBC_01508. The sequence continues at coordinate 5,202,092 of NZ_CP109419.1, forward strand.
GCGCCGATCGTCCTGCGTCTCTCGTCCGAGCCCGCCGGGCCCACCATCGCGCCGATCATCATCGCCACCGCCAGGCACAGGAACGGGACGAAGACCACCGCGTAGAAGAGGAAGATCGTGCGTTCCTGGTAGAAGAACCACGGCACCCAGCCCGCCGCGATCGCGCAGGCGATGGCGCCCGCGCGCCAGTCGCGGCGGAAGAACCAGCGCCACAGCACGTACAGGATCGCGAAGCACGCCGCCCACCAGAGCAGGGGGGTGCCGAGCGCCAGGACCTCCTGGGCGCACTTGTCCGCCGGGGCCGCCGTGCAGCCCTGCGTGCCGCCCCTCGGGTCCTCGTAGAAGTACGAGACCGGGCGGCCCAGGACGATCCAGCTCCACGGGTTGGACTGGTAGGTGTGCCCGGAGGTCAGGTTGACGTGGAAGCTGTAGACCTCGGTCTCGTAGTGCCACAGGCTGCGCAGCCAGTCCGGCAGCCAGGACCAGATCCCGCCCTTGCCCTCGGTGGCGGCCCAGTTCCGGAAGTAGCCCTTGTCGCTGACGATCCAGCCGGTCCAGGACGCGACGTAGGTGACGATCGCCACCGGGACCGTCGAGACGAAGGCCGGCAGCAGGTCGCGCTTGAGTACGGCGAGATACGGGTTCACGGCGCCGGCGGTGCGCCGCGCGCCCACGTCCCACAGGACCGTGAGCAGCCCGAACGCGGCCAGGATGTAGAGGCCGTTCCACTTCGTCGCGAAGGCCAGCCCCAGCATCAGGCCGGCCGCGATACGCCACGGCCGCAAGCCGAGCCGCAGCCCCCCGGCGACGGCGACGTCCGGCCGCAGCACCCCCTCCGCGTCCACCGGCAGCGCGTCGGCGAACCGCCGTCTCGCCCAGTCCCTGTCCAGCAGCAGACAGCCGAACGCGGCCAGCACGAAGAACATCAGCACCAGGTCGAGCAGTGCCGTGCGGCTCATCACGAAGTGCAGTCCGTCGACGGTGAGCAGCCCGCCCGCCAGACACCCCAGGAACGTCGAACGGAACAGCCGGCGGCCGATACGGCACAGCATCAGTACGGAGAGCGTGCCGAGCACGGCCACCATGAAGCGCCAGCCGAACGGGTCGAAGCCGAACATCAGCTCGCCGAGCCCGATGACCCACTTGCCCACCGGCGGGTGCACCACATACCCGGGGTCGACCGGCACCGGGACCTGCGAGGGGTCGGTCAGGATCAGCTTGTCGACGTCCTTGGGCCAGCTCCCCTCGTACCCCTGCTTGACGAGCGCCCACGCGTCCTTCGCGTAGTACGTCTCGTCGAATATCACCGCCTTGGGGCTGCCCAGGTGCCAGAACCGCATCAGCCCCGCGACCAGCGCCACCAGCAGCGGACCGATCCACGCCGACCAGCGGGTCAGCCGGCCGGCGACGAGCGGCGGCACGGCGAGCATGATCCACAGGCGTTCGGACGGCTCCGTGTAGGGCGGGACCAGCCGCTCGCGCAGCCCGATCACGGGTCTCGGCGCATAGCCGAACCGCCGCAGCCGCTGGGGCCATGACGGCGGTCTTTCCTCGGCGTCCCGACCCTGGAGGGCTTCCGGCGCAGTACTGGTCACCGCGCCATCGTAGGGAACGCGACTGTGTGACGTGGGCACACGTCCGCGGACACGGCTGCGGACCGGGGGTGCGGCGGCGGTGGGCCGGGGGTGCGAAGGCGGCCGGACACGGCGTGCGGGCCGCCCTGCGAGGATGGCGTACGTGACTACTGTGCCCTCCCGCGGAACGGCCCCCGCAGCCCCGACCGGCGTCCTCGTCCTCGCCGGGACCCCCATCGGCGACACCTCCGACGCCCCGCCGCGCCTCGCCTCCGAGCTGGCGACCGCGGACGTCGTCGCCGCCGAGGACACCCGGCGGCTGCGCAGGCTCACCCAGGCGCTCGGCGTGCGGACCACGGGCCGGGTGGTGTCGTACTTCGAGGGCAACGAGAGCGCCCGTACCCCCGAACTCGTCGAGGCGCTGGCCGGCGGCGCCCGCGTGCTGCTCGTGACGGACGCCGGGATGCCGTCCGTCTCCGACCCCGGCTACCGCCTCGTGGCCGCCGCCGTCGAACGCGACATCAAGGTGACCGCGGTGCCGGGCCCGTCCGCCGTGCTGACCGCGCTGGCGCTGTCCGGGCTGCCCGTCGACCGCTTCTGCTTCGAGGGATTCCTGCCGCGCAAGGCGGGCGAGCGGCTGGGCAGGCTCCGCGAGGTCGCCGGCGAGCGCCGCACCCTCGTCTACTTCGAGGCGCCGCACCGGCTGGACGACACCCTCGCGGCGATGGCCGAGGTCTTCGGCCCCGGGCGCCGGGCCGCCGTCTGCCGTGAGCTGACGAAGACGTACGAAGAGGTGAAGCGCGGCGGCGTGGGCGAACTGGCCGTGTGGGCGGCCGACGGCGTGCGCGGGGAGATCACCGTCGTCGTGGAGGGGGCGCCGGAAAGCGCGCCCGTGACGGATCCGGCGGAGCTGGTGCGCCGGGTGGGGGTGCGGGAGGAGGCGGGGGAGCGGCGGAAGGAGGCCATCGCCGCGGTCGCCTTGGAAGCGGGGGTTCCCAAGCGCGAGGTGTTCGATGCGGTCGTGGCGGCAAAGAATGCCGCCCTGAAAAGCCCTGGTGACGGTAAAGGACTATCTTGAAAAGCAAAGCGCGGACCGCTTCCCGGGCCCTTTCGGCATGAGGAGGCCAAGAGCCTGCCATTAATCGACAGCGCTGATGCGCTCCCGGCCGAATAGGCGTCCACTGGATCGAGTGGAGAGGAGCTGGCATGAGTGAGATCACGGGCAACGCCGTCGCCCACGAGGCATATGCGTTCTGCTGCATGCGATGCGGTCACGGCTGGGAACAGGCGTACGACATAGAACACCACACGGACGGTTCGGGTCAGCAGTACGTCGTGTACAAGGCGGACGGACTGCGGGTGCCTTCGCCGCTGTCGAGTCCCACCTGCCTCAACTGCGGACACCACGTCGTGCGCATCATGCGCTCGGGTCAGGTGTCCTCGGTGCGCGCCCTCAGCCAGCAGTGGGACTACACCAGGACGCCCAGGGAGCCGAAAGCGCCCAAGGAACCCAAGGCTCCCAAGGCGCAGAGGGCTCCCAAGGCGCACAGGACGGCGAAGCCGGCCAAGCCGGTACCCGTGACGGACGAGGCGGGCGGGGCGGCCGTGGCGGCCGTCGCCGAGGGCGCGCGTGCGAAGGCGCACCACCACTGGCACCTCTCGGATCTCCTGCACCCTTTCCACCGCAAGTAGCCGCCCGGCACCCGGCGGGCACGGTCCTCGTACGATCGTCCCCATGAGTCCCAAGAGCGCCAACAGCACAAAAGGCGCCACGCGCGCCACGCGCGCCGATGAAGCGCCGCCGGCACCCGAACCGTTGCGGGTGCCGGTCGCGGATTCGCACACCCACCTGGACATGCAGAGCGGCACCGTCGAGGACGCTCTCGCCAAGGCGGCCTCCGTAGGAGTGCCGATCGTCGTCCAGGTGGGCTGTGACGTGAAGGGGTCCCGCTGGGCGGCCGACACCGCCGCCGCGCACGGGTCCGTGCACGCGGCGGTCGCGCTGCACCCCAACGAGGCGCCGCGCATCGTGCACGGCGACCCGGACGGCTGGTCGCGCCAGGGGGCGCGGGAGGCGGGCGGGGACGCGGCCCTGGACGACGCGCTCGCCGAGATCGACCGGCTGGCCGCGCTGCCGCACGTGAAGGCGGTCGGCGAGACCGGGCTCGACTTCTTCCGTACGGGTCCCGAGGGCATGGCCGCGCAGGAACGCTCGTTCCGCGCGCATATCGAGATCGCCAAACGGCACGGAAAAGCGCTCGTCATCCACGACCGCGACGCGCACGCCGACGTGTTGCGCGTCCTGGCCGACGAAGGCGCGCCGGAACGCACCGTTTTCCACTGTTATTCGGGCGACGCGGAAATGGCCGAAATCTGCGCCGCCGCAGGCTACTTCATGTCCTTCGCGGGAAATATGACGTTCAAGAACGCGCGTCCGCTGCGGGAGGCGTTGGTCGTCGCTCCGCCCGAACTCGTTCTGGTCGAGACGGACGCGCCTTTTCTGACGCCCGTTCCGTACCGAGGACGGCCCAATGCGCCGTATTTGATTCCGGTCACGGTGCGTGCGATGGCGGAGGTGCGCGGGATCGACGAGGACGCGATGGCGACGGCGATTTCGGCCAACACGGCGCGCGCTTTCGGGTACTGAGCCGGGTGGTCCCATGCGGGCAGGTGGATTCGACGCCCACTCGAACAGTCACGTCACGTAGTCGCGTTGCTTTGGAGAGTGACCGCCGCTCCGCTAGTGTCCGCCGGGCATCGGGGGCCGGACCGGATTTGTGGAGCGTCGAGCGTCGTGAGCAATGCGCAGGGCAGTCACCGTGCCGGACGCGGCGGGCATCGCGTCGCCGCGTGGCCGTACCCCGAACCGGCGCCCACCGTGGCCTGGTTCGACCCCACCGAAGCGCTGGTACCGCACCAGCAGCCACCACCTCCGGCCGTCCATGCGGGCACGCCGGAGCCCGCGCCGGAGCCCGCGCCGCAGCCCGCGCCGGACCCCGCCCCCGGCCGTGCTTCCTCCCGCACCCCCTCCCGCCGCCGGATCGTTCCGCAGGCCCTCGTCGTCGCCTTCCTGGCCGGCGGCACCTCCGCGTTCGTCGCCAGCGACAAGGAGGTCGAGCTGAGCGTCGACGGCACCCCGCGCACGCTCCACACCTTCGCCGACGACGTGGCCGAACTCCTGCACGACGAAGGCGTGAAGATCGGCGAGCACGACCTCGTCGCCCCCGGCCACGGCGCCGAACTCACCAACGGCGACGCGGTCGTCGTCCGCCACGGCCGCCCCGTCATGCTCACCGTCGACGGCCGGCGCCGGCAGATCTGGACGACCGCCGACACCGTCGAGGGCGCGCTGCGCCAACTCGGCGTCCGCGCGGAGGGCGCGCTCCTGTCCGTCTCGCGCTCGTCCGCGATCCCGCGCGGCGGACTCGCCCTCGACGTCCTGACGGAACGCACCGTGACGTTCATGGCCGACGGGCGCGAGCGCACCATCCGTACGAACGCCGCGACCGTACGCGAGGCCCTGGCCCACGCCGGACTCACCCTGCGCGGCGAGGACACCACCTCGGTGCGGCCCGACAGCTTCCCGCGCGACGGCCAGACGATCACCGTGATGCGTATCACCAGCAGTGAGATCGTCCGCGACGAGGCGATCCCGTACGGCACCGAACGCACCCGCGACGCCTCGCTCTTCACCGGCACGGAGGTCGTCACACGCCAGGGCGAGCAGGGCACACGCCGGATCACGTACGCCGTGCGCGCCGTCAACGGTGTGAAGCGGAAGCCCCGCAGGATCGCCGAGCGGATCGTCCGCGCGCCCGTCACCGAGCGCGTCAGCGTCGGTACGAAGCAGCGCCCGGCCTCCGTCGCGGGCGCCGACGGCCTCGACTGGGCCGCGCTCGCCGCCTGTGAGTCGGGCGGCCGGCCGGACGCGGTCGACCCCTCGGGGACGTACGGCGGGCTGTATCAGTTCGACACCGGCACCTGGCAGGCGCTCGGCGGCAGCGGACGTCCGCAGGACGCGTCGGCGGGCGAGCAGACGTTCCGGGCGAAGAAGCTCTATGTGCAAAGGGGGGCGAGTCCGTGGCCGCACTGCGGCCGTAGGCTGCACGGGTGAGCACCACAGAGCCCCCCGAAGTTCCCGACGACGCCCCCGAAGTCCCCGACGACGCCTCCGGCGCGCCCCATGCCCCCGACGCCCTGCTCGGCCCCGCGGACATCCGCGAGCTGGCCGCGGCCCTGGGCGTACGCCCCACGAAGCAGCGCGGCCAGAACTTCGTCATCGACGCCAACACGGTCCGCCGGATCGTCCGCACGGCCGGCGTACGGCCCGACGACGTGGTCGTGGAGGTGGGTCCCGGGCTCGGCTCGCTGACACTGGCGCTGCTGGAGGCGGCCGACCATGTGACGGCCGTCGAGATCGACGACATCCTCGCCGCCGCGCTGCCGCGCACCATCGAGGCCCGGATGCCGGCCCGCGCCGACCGCTTCTCGCTGGTGCACGCCGACGCGATGCGGGTACGCGAGCTGCCGGGGCCGACGCCCACGGCGCTGGTGGCGAACCTTCCGTACAACGTCGCCGTGCCCGTCCTGCTCCACATGCTGGAGCACTTCCCGACGATCGAGCGCACCCTGATCATGGTCCAGGCGGAGGTCGCCGACCGGCTCGCGGCGGCCCCGGGCAACAAGGTGTACGGCGTGCCGTCGGTGAAGGCCAACTGGTACGCGGAGGTCAAGCGGGCGGGTGCCATCGGCCGCAACGTGTTCTGGCCCGCGCCGAACGTCGACTCGGGCCTCGTCTCGCTCGTCCGGCGCGCGAAGCCGCTCACCACCACCGCGTCGCGTACCGAGGTCTTCGCGGTCGTGGACGCGGCGTTCGCACAGCGCCGCAAGACGCTGCGGGCGGCGCTCGCGGGCTGGGCCGGATCGGCCCCGGCGGCGGAGGCGGCGCTGGTCGCGGCGGGAATCTCGCCGCGGGCGCGGGGGGAGTCGCTGACGGTGGAGGAGTTCGCACGGATCGCGGAATCGAAGGGGGCGGTGGCGTGAGTGACACCGAGGCACGTATCCAGGGTGCGGTGACCGTACGGGTCCCGGCCAAGGTCAACGTCCAGCTGGCGGTGGGCGCGGCGCGCCCCGACGGGTTCCACGACCTCGCCAACGTCTTTCTGGCGGTGGGCCTTTACGACGAGATCACCGTGACCCCGGCCGATGAACTGCGCGTCACCTGCGCGGGACCGGACGCGCACCAGGTCCCGCTGGACACGACGAACCTCGCGGCACGGGCGGCGATCGCGCTCGCGGAGCGCCACGGGATCGAACCGCGCGTCCATATCCACATCGACAAGGACATCCCCGTCGCGGGCGGCATGGCCGGCGGCAGCGCGGACGGCGCGGGCGCGCTGCTGGCCTGCGACGCGCTCTGGTCGCTGGGCTCGTCAGAGGCCGAACTGCTCGCCATCTGCGCCGAGTTGGGCAGCGATGTACCGTTCAGCCTGCTGGGCGGCGCGGCGCTCGGCGTCGGGCGCGGGGAGCGGCTGACGCCGCTGGCCGTCGGCGGCACGTTCCACTGGGTGTTCGCGGTCGCCGACGGGGGGCTGTCGACCCCGGCGGTGTACGCGGAGTTCGACCGCCTCACGTCGGCGGCCGACACCCCGGCCCCCGCCGATCCCGTCGCCGAGCCCGCCGCCGATCCCGCCCTGCTCGCGGCCCTGCGCACGGGCGACGCGACGGCGTTGGCGGCCACCCTCACCAACGACCTCCAGCCCGCCGCCCTTTCGCTGCGCCCGTCCCTCGCGACGACGCTCGCCACGGGCACGTCGGCGGGCGCGCTGGCGGCCCTGGTCTCGGGCTCGGGCCCGACGACCGCGTTCCTGACGAAGGACGAGGAGTCGGCGGCGACGGTGGCCGAGGCGCTGCTGGCATCGGGCAACTGCCTTACGGCAAGGGTGACTTCGGCACCGGCGGCGGGTGCTCGGGTGGTGTCCTGACCGGCCGTGACTACCGGGGAGCCTCGCGTACGTGCTGGTGCCCGTCCAGGGGGAACGGCGGCCGGGCGGGCAAGGTCCGGCGGGACAGCCCTTACGCGTAACCGGTCTTCTCCGCGACGCGGCAGGAGGCGACGTTGTCGATCTGGTGGAGCAGGTCGAGCCGCGTGACCCCGTCGAGGGTGCCGAACGCCCAACCCGTCAGGGCCTGAAGGGCGCGCGGCGCGATCCCCCGCCCGCGCGCCTCGGCGGAGGTCCAGTACCCGACCTCGGGACAATCGCCTTGCCCCGTACCCCGTTTGACGGCGACGTTGGCCACGAGCCGGTCCTCTTCCAGTACGGCGAAACTGAACCGTTCCCCGCTCCGCCACCCGTCCCACTGAATCTCCAGCCACCGCGCGGCGTCCTCAACTCCCGTGATGGGCAGCAGAGTTCCCTTCCGGACGGCCGGGTCGCGGTAGATGTCGACGAGCGGCTGGATGTCGCCGATGTCCCAGGGGCGCAGGACGAGCGCGGGGCGCCCGGCGGGGGTGGGATCGACGTGCGGTTCGACGGTCAACGGCGCTCCTACTCGTACTGCTAATGACTCTGCATGTGCTCGGGGATCTCCGGGTCCAGGCCGGCCACCTCGGCGGATGTCAGGGTCTCAGCGGCCGGAGGAGGCGTGGCCCGCACGGGCTTGCCGAAGCCCGAGATGTCGAGTTCGAAGGGCTCGTCGTCGATCTCGAACTCGACGCGCAGCGGGACGGGATCTCCCTCCACCGGCACATAGACGGTCACCTCATCGCCCTCCGGCTGCTGCACCAGCCCCACCACCCGCTTGCCGGCCCTCGTCTCGGGGTTGCGCGGCTTGACCTTGTCCACCGAATCGGGCACTTCGGCGAATGCGCTGTCCGGATCACACAGCTTCCGTTGCGGATTCTCCGCCACCTCTGCCGCTGATGACTCGATGTACTTTCCGCGAGCCTTCTTCGCGGCCTTGTCGTGGAGGGCGACCGCGTCCGGGCCGACCTGCCCGGCGATCCCGCGCCAATTGGCCAGAAGGGCGTCGTCGTAGCGATGCCACACCCGCTCGCCGCCCACGTGGATGAACTCGATGGCGCCGTTATCCGCGAAATCGAGGGTGCCGACGCAGTTGCCCTCCCGGTCCGCCTGGAAGTCGATGTTGGCCATCGACAGGTAGCGACCGTTCATCTGGACCGTGTCGTACCCCTTCAGGGTCTTCAGCGCCGAAGACATCCGCTCGGCATCACTCCCGCCCGCCCCCGCCGGGGACTTGTCATCCTCCGCCCCTGCGCCACCGCACCCGGCCAGCCCGGTCACGCCCACTCCCAGGACCACGATCGCGCACAGCACCGCTGTGTGCCGTCTTCGCTTCCCCATCCCAACACCCCTTTCTTCTAAAGAGACTTGCTTGTGGCGCGAAGGCTATCCCGGCCCCGCGCCGGACCCGCGGCACCCCCGTAGCCCCTCCACCACCGCACGCCCCGCCCCGCCGATCGCCGTGTCCAGGTCCGGGCGGTGCGTGGAGAGGGACGTGGCGCGGGTGAAGAGGCTGAGCTTGTGAACGGCGGAGATCTCCGCCCCTCGGATGCGCCGGGGACCCGGCGGCGCCCGAGGTGTGGACGAAGCCGTGGTCGCAGGCCAGGGCGCTGCCGGTCGCGGCGTCTTCCACGCGGCCACCTCCTGTCAGACCCCTGCGCTACGTTCTCGGCATGACGCGATTCGTACTGGTGGCCGGTGCGCGGTTGGGCTCGTGGGCGTGGGACGAGGTGGTGCCCGACCTGCGGGCGGCCGGGCACCACACCCACGCGCTGACGCTGTCGGGGCTCGCCGACAGACGGCATGAGCGGCTGGACGCGCCCATCGGGCAGCAGACGCACGTGCGCGACATCGTCGACGCCGTCGAGCGCCTCGACCTGCGCGATGTCGTCCTGGTCGGCCACAGCTACTCGGGCATCCCGGTCGGCCAGGCCGCCGAGCGCATCGGTGACCGGCTGACCCGCGTGGTGTTCGTCGACTCGAACGTGCCGGTGGACGGCGGGTCGTTCCTCTCCGCCTGGCCCGAGGGCCGGGCGGAGGTGGAGGCGTCGATCGCCGAGAACGGCGGCTTCTGGCCGGTCGTGGCCGCGGATCAGTACGACGGCCAGGGCCTCACGGACGAGCAGATCGCCCGCATCGTGTCCGGCACGACACCGCACCCGGGCGCGACCCTGACCGAACCGGCCAGGCTGGACGGCCCACTTGACGACCTTCCGGCGACGTACGTCAAATGCCTGCTGGACTGGCCGGAGCCGAGCCCCGACGTGGCCGAGCTGCTGAAGAGCGAGCACTGGCGGCTGGTGGAGATGGACACGGGCCACTGGCCGATGTTCTCGCAGCCGCACGAACTGGCCCGGATCCTGCTCCGCGCCGCCGCTGCCGGGGGCGAGCAGCCACCCGAGCAGCCACTTGGACAGTGAAGATCACCACCTGCGGCTTGCGGCCTGCGGCTGGACTGCGGGGGACGGCGGAACTTGCGGAACTGCGGACTATCGGACCAGGTCGGACTCGTCCCAGATCCGCAGTACGCCGTCGCTCCCCGAGGTGACGAGTGCCTGACGGCCGTCGACGGCCGTCGTCTCCATCGCCGTGACACCGTGCTCGCGCGTGTCGACGTGTCCGGCCTCCGTCCCGTCGACGGCGGACCACATCCGCAGCGAGCCCGGGTGCGCGGTGAGCACCAGCGGCATTCCGCCGACCGTCGTGACAGCCAATGTGTCCGACGCCTCTGTGCCGACGGCCAGTTCGTACAGCGGCTCGTCCGCTTCGGAATCAAGGTCCCAGGCGCACAGATCGCCCTCTTCGGTGAGCGCGAGAATCGCCGTACGCTCCGCGAGCGCGCAGGCCGCCACGGCCCACACCCGCCCGTCGTACGGAGTGAAGGAGGCGATCCTGGCGAGGGTCGCGGCGTCCCACACCTCGGTTTCCGACCCGCCGGCCAGGATCAGTGAGCGGCCACCGACCCGCGCTTCGCCGAGGCAGGACGATTGGCCCATTTCGCCCAGTACCGTGTCCGTGCCGTCCGGTGACCAGAGCCGCACCTCCTCCGAGTACTGCTGCGCGGTGACGAAGGTGCCGTCGAGCGCGATCACATCGGCGAGGTAGGCACCGTTGAGCGGTGTCCGCCAAAGGAGTTCACCGGTGCCGAGATCCCAGAGTGCCGGTTCCTGTTCGTCTCCGCCGGCCGCCAACAGGAGCTTGCCGTCGACGGAGAGCGCGGCGACCATGTCGATGCTGTTCTCGGCATCCGGGTACTCCGCCATGACCGGATCCGCCGCGTGCGCGTACGAAAGGGGCCGCGCCAGCCATTCCCCGGTCGACGCAGACCACGTCCACACCCCGCCCCACTTGTCCAGGCAGACGATCAGGGAACTTCCCTCGTGGTGGACGACGGAGAAGTCGCTGATCAGGAAATCACCGGGAATCCTCGTGCTCATGAGCATCCGGAGAGTGTAGTTTCCGCTCAGCCGTCGACGGCCTCCAGGGCGCTCCGCTCGATCCCGCACGCCGTACGCGCTCACTCCGGTCACCGGGGCATGCGCCGCCCCAACTCCAGTGCCCTCTCCCGCAGTCCCGCACCCCAGGCCCCGGCGTCGGCCGGAGCGGACATCCCCGCGACGGAGGAAACCCGCGCGCCGTCGAGCGGGTCCTCCGGGATGGCCCCGAGCCGCGCCCAATCGACCCTGATCCCGGCGCGCCCGGCAAGCACGAGCACGGTGGCGGTGAAGTCTCCGGAGAGCGCGAGCGATATGGCGTGGTGCGTTCGCCGGTGCCGCGCCAGCAGAGCGTTCACGAAGGTCTCGAAGGCGGCCGGGTCGATCTGGCACTCGTCGTTCTCCATCGGCCCGATGCCCGAAGCGAGTTCCACCTCTGCCTCGAAGACGGCCACTTGGCGCTGGAACAGTTGAGACGCCCCATTGGACGGGTTCCACAGTGTCTCTTCGCCCAGATCAAAGTACTGGCTCATCGCGGCACACCTCTCAGCTGACCATGACAGGCCAGCGTATCCAGCCGGGTGATCGCCTTCGTCGGTGCTACGTCCTGCCCGGCGGCGCGCGGCGCCCGGTGCCCAGCGCCCGGAGTCCGCGGTCCGCGGTCCGGCCGGGACACAGTCCGCTCGGCTCGCACTCTGGAGAATGTTGTGTAGCGCCGGTTGCGTTCAGCACGGCGGACAAGCCGACAAGAAGGGGGAGTTGGCGGCTGGCTGCCGCTTCGACGGCCTGGTGACCTACTACGAGCGCCAGGGCTTCACACCTGCCGGACCGCTTCGCCGGATCGACCGCCCACCGCTTCTCGCGGAGGTGAGTGACCTCGATCAACTGCGAGTGGCGCATCTCGTCGTACGCCCCGAAGCCGACGCCGCGTGGGGCAACGCTCGCCTCTCGACGGAGCTTTGAGGGTGCGGCCAGGCCCGCTCCGTGGCACGAGTTGTCAGTCGCCGATGCGATGCTGATGCCGACAATTCCGCTCGCAGTGATCAAGTGGGGTTTCCGATGAGTGAGCAATCGGCGTCCGTCGCGCCTCCGGTCCGCTTCGACACGGCTTGGTGCGCCACCGGCCTCGGCGACTACCGTGCTTGCCGTTTCACCTACGAGTACTACTCCTACGAGAGCCTGCCGCCGCTTGACTCCGACCGGTTCACGGGCGCCTTTCGATGGCTCGGGGACCTCGGCGAACCCATCCCGCATCAGGTCACGAGGCTCGATGGCCTTGCCAAGGAGCTGTCCGCCAGGGGCCTCACGTTGCCGCCGGATTTCGTCACGTTCCAGACCGGCGCGAATCTGCACGGCTCGCTGGACAAGGTCTCGGCAACTGGTTGTTGGACGAACATCTCGGATCCGCTGCCCAGCCCGGTCGAGCCCGGCGCCTACCTCGTGCGGTTCCTCCAGGATCAGCAGGACTGCGTCACCTGGTACCTCTACCTGCGCCCGTCGAGCGAGGCGTTCGTGGTGCACTCCGAGATCGACTACGAGTACGAGTACGAGGCACGGCGTGAGGGGGAAGAGTCAGGGGCCGATCTTGACGATGCGGAGAAACAGAGGGCCGCGCTCCTGTGGTGTGCTCCGTCGTTCGAGGAGTTCGCCTATCGGTTCTGGATTGAGAACCGTCTCTGGCATGCGACCAACGGCGGTGGATCGCCACAGCTCGAACCGCGGCTGCGGGACTACTTGGAGCACTACGCGCCGCCTGCGGCTTCCACCTGAGCGCGTACAGGTTCGCCAAGTCCGCGATCACCCAAGCCCGCGATCACCCAGGACCGCGTCCTGGACCAGCGATGATGTCGGTCCGGGATGAGATCGTTTCCCGCATGGCCGACGCAGACCAAGCAGAGACCGACGTTGAGCATGCCGTCATCGCTCGCTACCGCCTGGCCGATGGTGGCCTCGGCGGGCAGAGCCAACGGGAGGTCGTCCGCCAGGCCCAGTCCCTGCTGACCGAGGCGATCGCGCATGCCGACGTCGGCGCGTTCGACGGAAACGAGTACGGAGGCGGCGAGGTGGTCCTCTACGCTTACGGGCCGGACGCCGACGCACTCTTCGCTGCGATGGCGCCCATCCTGCACGACCTGCCGTTCCGCCCGGCGCACGCCGTCTTGCGCTACGGCTCGGTCGATGACCCATCGGCTGCCGGGCGTCGAGTGGATCTCTGACGAGACGAGTACTACCCGATCGTCCACAAGGATCCCTATCGTGCGCCCCCGCCGACGGCGCCGCGCGACCTGCGACCGTCAGGGCGGGGCGTGGCACCTGCTGGTCGCCCTGGCCCAACCGCATCGAGGCCGCGGTTGGAGTGCGGGCGCGCGCACCGTCTGCGCTGCCAGGCCCCGGCGGGGGCTTGTTCCGGCTTGGCCGGGGCGGTCTCCGCGGGGGTGTGGTGTGCAGGTCACTGCCGTGTGAGTGGCGGGTGTGGTCAGATCAGGTGGTCGAACTCGCCGGCCTTCACGCCGAGGAGGAAGGCGCGCAGTTTGTCGCGGTCGGTGGTGACGATCGTGTCGGGTGCGTCGCTCTCGCGGAGGAGGATCTGGCCGTCGACGTGGGCCAGTTCGACGCACTTGATCTCGGCGTCGGAGCCCGAGTAGGACGACTTCTGCCAGTTGATGGTGCTGGTCATGAGGGCGGCTCGCATTCTGTCAGTGATGTGAAGCGCTGGTTGCGTTCAGCGCGGTACCAGGGGGAGTTGGCGCGCGTCAGGGGTGTGGAACGCGTGGTACGGGCGGACCGTCCACTCCAGCCAGGTGCGGTGGTGGCTGAGCGAGAACCCGCAGGGTTCGCCCCGGTGCAGGGCGGCGACGGCTCCGACGCAGCCGCCGCCCTCGGCCCAACTGAGGGCGCGTTGACGCTCCTTGGGTGGGAGCGTGCACATGAGGGTGCGGACGGACGACCGGATCTGTCGGATGGCCTCGGCGGGGGTACGGGTGGAGCGGCGTTCGATCCTCTCGACGTCCGAGCCCGCGGCGGTGAGCGAACGGTATGTGACGTGCTCGTACCAGTAGCGGATTTCGGTATCCGGGCATGGCGAGGCTGCGGGCTGGTGCATGGATGGGCCTTCCGCCGAGGCGTGAGGTGCGGAGTTGTCCCCGCCTGCCGCCGGCATGACGGGCGGACGGCGGGGACAACCCTTCGGGCCTCTCCCCGACCGGGCCAAGGGCAGGGGGAGGTATGTCGCCACGGGGCCTGACCTGCCGAGGTGGCCAGACCGGGTTGCGACGCATGGTGACGTTAGCGTGACAGGTAGGAGTGTCGCAATGGTGGGACGTCCCAAAGGTGCGCCCCGATACGGGGAGCGCCCCCCACCTGCGTAGGTGGGGGGCGCTCGCGGTGCGTGTTGGCTAGATCAGGTGGTCGAACTCGCCGGCCTTGACTTCTAGGAGGAAGGCGCGCAGCTTCTCGCGACTTGTGGTGAAAACCGTGTCCGGTGCGTCGCTCTCACGCATCATGATCTGCCCGTCGGCGGCGGCCAGTTCGACGCAGTTCGGGCTGTCGTCGGCTCCCGAGAATGAAGACTTCTGCCAATTGATGTGGTCGGTCATGCCACTGACTCACATTCCCTGTGCGATGTGTTGGATGAATTTGCTCGACTCGTCGGCGTCAAGTGAAATGGTCACGAGTGAGTCGAGTAGCGCCCGATAGCGGGCGAGTTGAGCCTCGGCGTCCAGGTGGCCGCCGTCAAACGCGCTGTCAATCTGGACGGTGTCCAATTGCGGGATCGCGGAGCCTGCGTAGAGCATGGAGTGAACGGATCCGGTGATCTGTGTGTCGAACGGGATGATACGGATCGTCACGCTCGGCCAGTGTGACGCTTCGTGCAGGAAGGTGAGCTGCGCTCGCATGACGTCCACCGGGCTGTACCTCATGCGCAACGCCGCCTCGTGAATGATCGCCTCGAACTTCGGCGGGTTCGGGCGGTCAAAGATTTCACGGCGCCGGACGCGGTGCTCAACGCGTGCGTTGATGTCGGCTGTTGGCAGGTTCGTCACGCCGCTCGTGATCAGTTCGCGTGCGTATGCGGCAGTCTGGAAAAGCCCCGGAACATTCAGCATCTGAATGGCGCGCAGATAGGTCGCGTGGTGTTCCAGTTCTGCCAGGTCCAGGAATCCGGGCGGAAGGACTCCTCGATACTCTTCCCACCACCCCTTTCCGCGTTCTTCGGCCATGTTTGCCAGGGTGTCAACAAGGTGTCTGTCTGTCGCCGAACAATGTGCGGCGATGCGCCGCACGCGTTCCGCGCTGACCCCGTACCTGCCGGACTCCAGGTGGCTGACTTGGGCTCGTTCCCCGCCCAGGAACGCCGCGAGCTGGCTTCCGGACATTCCTGCCCGTTCGCGCAGCTTCCGCAGTTCGGTCCCGACACGCTTCTGTCGGGCTGTCGGACAGGCCCTCGGCGGCATGGACCCCTCCCTCTTCTGGTGCGTATGAGTGTGCCGTCCCACTGTGTCACCGGTCCACCCATACGAGTGCGACTGCCGTCACACTGTTGCACCGTCCCACGGTTGTGCCCTAAATTCTGGATCGCGCCGCACCGTGTCTGCCGACCCGAAGTGCAGCCGCTTCAGCGGCCGTTGCCACGCATGGCGCTGCGCGCAACCCAGCCCCGCGTAGGGAGACACGACATGCCCCCCATGACACCCCCCACCCTCGCCACCCCCACCGCCCCCACGCCCCCACACGGCGGTGAGACCTACCGACTCACCGTCCCCAACACCGCCCACGCCCCCCGCCTCGCCCGGGACTTCATCAGCACGCTCCTCCACGTCAGCGGCTACACCCCCCTCGTGGACGACGCCCGCCTCTGCGTCACCGAGCTGGTCACCAACGCCCATCGGCACACCCGCACCCGGCTCATCCGGGTCGAGGCCGTCGTCAATCGGAAGCAGGCCACCGTGTACGTCTGCGACAGCAACCCCTGGGCACTGCCCGTACCGGGCGGGGTGAGCCTCGGAGCCGTACGAAATGTTGGACAAAGTGCCGCACCAGAGGACGGGCAGGGGCTCCGGCTCGTCGAGAGTCTTGCCCGGGCCTGGGGGCTCACCATCTACGGGGGACGGGAACCCGACTACAAGGCCGTCTGGTTCACCCTTGCCCGCGGGGGCGCCCCCGGTCCCGGCGGTGCGGGCGTCGCCGCGTGACGAACCGCCCCGCCACCGGCGACTTCGCGTGGGATTTTCTCCTTGCCGCCGCCGGCCTCGCCGCACTCGCCATGGTGCTGGTACGGGAGAGGTCCCGGCTCCCGGGATGGGGCCGGAGAGCAGTTCGGGTCCGGTGCCGAGGCTGCGGCACCGGGTCACCCGACCCGTGTCCGGCAGGAGTTACGCCGGGTCGGTGCGGGAGACGGCGCCGATGGCGAGTACGCGCAGCTCGCCGTCGCCGTCCTGGACGGAGGCGATGACTTCGCCGTTGGTGACGCCGAGGCTGGCCTACTGCGCGCGGGTTGTGTAGCGCCGGTTGCGTTCAGCGCGGCGGACAAGCCGGTAAGAAGGGGGAGTTGGCGCCTCGTGGGCGTACGAATCACGTCGTACGGGTGCACGGTCCACTCCACCCGTGCGCCGCGGTGGAGCGGCGTGGGCCGGCAGGCCCCGGCGGAGACTTGGACCGGCTCGGCCGGGGCGGTCTCCGCCGGGGTGTGGTGCGCAGGCCGCTGCCGTGCGAGTGGCGGGTGTGGTCAGACCAGGTGGTCGAACTCGCCGGCCTTCACGCCGAGGAGGAAGGCGCGCAGCTTGTCGCGGTCGGTGGTGACGATCGTGTCCGGGGCGTCGCTCTCGCGGAGGAGGATCTGGCCGTCGACGTGGGCCAGTTCGACGCACTTGATCTCGGCGTCGGAGCCCGAGTAGGACGACTTCTGCCAGTTGATGGTGCTGGTCATGACGGTGGCTCGCATTCTGTGACGAGGGGGGAGTTGGCGCGCTTCAGCCAGGTGCTGGTGCTGCGGTGGCTGGGCGAGAACCCGCGGGGTTCGCCCCGGTGCGGCCCGGCTGAGGGCGCGTTGGCGCTCTTGGGGTGGGAGCGTGTCCAACAGCCGGGTCTGGCGGATCGCCTCGGCGGGGGTGCGGGCGCGGTGGCGTTGCCCGGGGGCGGTGAGCGAACGGTACGTGACGTGCTCGTACCAGTAGCGGATTTCCGTATCCGGGCATGGCGAAGCCGCGGGCCGGCGTGGGTCAGAGAGCGGGGGGCCCGGCCTTGAACGAGTGCAGGTCGGCCGCCGCGAGGGTCTGCTCCGCGTCGAAGGCCTCGAAAGTGTCCACGGGCCGGAAGCCGAGACGGGTGGCGAGCTTGAGGGAACGCTCGTTGGCCGTCTGGGTCACCGCCAGGACCGGCTGATCGGGCAGTTCGCCGGCGGCGGCGCGCAGCACGGCCGTGGCGGCCTCGAACGCCAGCCCCGCACCCCAGCTTCCGTGCCGGAGCAGGTAGGTCAGCTCCAGTTCCCCGCCTTCCTCGGTGACGTGGCCGGGGACGTCGGCGGAGCGGCGGTCGAGTACGAGGGTCCCGAGGAGCTGGTCGGTTTCCTTGTCGGCGATGACGTACGTGCCGGGCGCGCCCGCGATGGCGCTGATGCCGTACGCGTCGAAGTACTGCTGGACGACTTCACGAGGCCGCGGGCCGCCGAGGTGGGCACGGACCTGTGGGTCGGTCTGGAGCTCGATGAGGCCGTCGACATCGGCGTCGTGCGCCTTGCGCAGCCGGAGCCGGTCGGTGGTGAGTTCAGTGGTGGACAGCGTGGGGAGTGCGTTCATGGGATCCATTGTCGCGGTCTTTCGGATCGCGCCATCACTTCCGAGCGCCGTTCGAACTGACAAGCGGGAGAGTGGGGCGGGCGGCCCGGTGCCGAGGCTGCGGCACCGGGTCACCCGACCCGTGTCCGGCAGGAGTTACGCCGGGTCGATGCGGGAGATGGCGCCGCCGATGGCGAGTACGTACAGTTCGCCGTCGCCGTCCTGGACGAAGGAGATGACTTCGCCGTTGGTGACGCCGAGGTCGCTCTGGCCGGTCACTTTGCCGTTCTTCATCTTCAGGGTGCGTACGGTGCCGTCGCAGTAGTCGCTGTACAGGTACTGGCCCTTGAGGGCCGGGATGGCGTCGCCGCGGTAGACGTAGCCGCCGGTGACGGAGCAGCCGAGGCCGGTGCGGTCGTACTCGTGGACCGGCCGGGTGTGGTTCGCGGGTTCCGTGCCGCCCCGGAAGGGGTGGGTTCCCTCCATCGAGGACCAGCCGTAGTTCTCGCCGCCCCCGCTCTTGCCGGAGGCCCAGTCGATCTCCTCCCAGTCGCTCTGGCCGACGTCACCGATCAGCATGTCGCCGGTGCCCGAGTCGAAGGAGAACCGCCAGGGGTTGCGCAGCCCGTACGCCCAGATCTCGTCCTTGGCGTTGGGGTCGTTCACGAACGGGTTGCCCTTCGGGATCGTGTAGGGCTTGCCGGTGTGCTTGCCGCCGGTGGGGTCGATGCGCAGGATCTTGCCGAGCAGGGTGTCGAGGTTCTGCCCGTTGCCGTGCGGGTCGCCGCCCGCGCCGCCGTCGCCGAACGCGATGTAGAGGTAGCCATCGGGGCCGATCTTGATGTCGCCGCCGTTGTGGTTGTTGTACGGCTGCGTCTGGGTCAGGACCGTGCGCCGGGTGTGCGGCTGGAGCCTGCCGTGCCGCAGGGCGATCTCGTCGATGGTGCTGGTGCCTTGGAGATCCGTGTACGAGAGGTAGAGGTGTGCGAACTTCTTGTCGAACGCGACGCCCAGCAGGCCGCGTTCACCGTCGGTGGTGGTCTCGGCGGAGATATCGAGCACGGGTTTGCTGAGCCCTTGATCGGTCAGGACCCGTACGGTGCCCGCGCGTTCGGCGATCCAGACCGTGCCACGGGGGCCGGCGGTGCCGGCGATGGGGTTCTGGGCGGTGGCCACTTGGGTGAGCGCCACCGCGGCCGCCGGGCGCGGGC
The DNA here is from genome assembly GCF_045040315.1 of Streptomyces sp. NBC_01508. Lineage (NCBI taxonomy): Bacteria > Bacillati > Actinomycetota > Actinomycetes > Kitasatosporales > Streptomycetaceae > Streptomyces > Streptomyces sp. NBC_01508. The sequence goes on from NZ_CP109419.1 coordinate 5,221,107, forward strand.
CGCGGGGCTCGTCCGCGTACGCCGTGGTCAGTACGAGGGAGGCGACGAGGGAGGCGGCGAGGGAGATGGTGCCGATGATCGCCGAGCTTCTGGTGCGAAATTTCACCGTGACTCCTAGAGGCGGCGAATGGGGGACCCGGCTGCTCGGGCAGTCGTACGGGTGTTGCCCGGCGCCAACACGCAACCTGGGTGGGGGACTTGTGTGTCGCTGGCCACGGGTGAGGATACAGAGACAGGACGGTTTGGCCTAGACCAATACCGTCCGGCTGCCTGCGCGTGGACCCGCCGGGCGAACTGGCGGAGTGTCAGTGGGGGGTGGTTGCTGCTTCTGGCGAACGGCCTGATCGCCGACGCGCTGCGGCGCACGAAGGAATATCTCGGGACGCGGGAAGCGGGACGCGGGAAGCGGTCGGCGCCTGACGCCCGGACCGTCCGCGTGCCATGCCACGCCATGTCACGCCGTGCCGTATGCCCGGCAGCCCCGGCGCCCCGGCCCGCCGCCGACCACCACCCGGACCGCCCCGACACGCCACCCCCGGCGCCGACTACCCTGGGCAGTCGATCCATCCGTCCCGTAGCAGGAGTGAAATGGCCGTCAATCTGGTCAATGTCGAGGCAGTCACCAAGGTGTACGGCACCCGTGCGCTGCTCGACGGTGTCTCTCTCGGCGTCTCCGAGGGAGACCGGATCGGGGTCGTCGGGCGCAACGGGGACGGCAAGACCACCCTCATCCGGATGCTCGCCAAGCTGGAGGAGGCCGACACCGGGCGCGTCACGCACAGTGGCGGGCTGCGGCTCGGGGTGCTCACGCAGCATGATTCGCTCGATCCCGAGGCCACCGTCCGGCACGAGGTCATCGGGGATCTCGCCGATCACGAGTGGGCCGGCAACGCCAAGATCCGCGATGTGCTCACCGGGCTGTTCGGCGGGCTCGACATGGCCGGGTTCCCGCAGGGGCTGGACACCGTCATCGGGCCGCTGTCCGGTGGCGAGCGGCGCCGGATCGCGCTCGCGAAGCTGCTCATCGCCGAGCAGGACGTGATCGTCCTCGACGAGCCCACCAACCACCTCGACGTCGAGGGCATCTCCTGGCTCGCCAGACATCTGCGCGAGCGGCGTTCCGCGCTCGTCGTCGTGACCCACGACCGGTGGTTCCTGGACCAGGTCTGTACGCGGATGTGGGATGTGCAGCGCGGCGCGGTGCACGAGTACGAGGGCGGCTACTCCGACTACGTCTTCGCCCGCGCCGAGCGCGAGCGCATCGCCGCCACCGAGGAGTCCAAGCGGCAGAACCTGGTGCGCAAGGAGCTGGCGTGGCTGCGGCGCGGCCCGCCGGCCCGTACCTCCAAGCCGCGCTACCGCATCGAGGCCGCCAACGAACTGATCGCGGACGTGCCGCCGCCGCGCGACAACTCGTCGCTGATGAAGTTCGCCAACGCGCGCCTCGGCAAGACGGTCTTCGACCTGGAGGACGTGACCGTCCAGGCCGGGCCGAAGGTGCTGCTCAAGCATCTGACCTGGCAGCTCGGCCCCGGCGACCGGATCGGTCTCGTCGGTGTCAACGGCGCGGGCAAGACCTCCCTGCTGCGCGCGCTCGCGGACGCGGCCCGTACGCAGGGCGAAGTCCAGCCCGAGGCCGGGAAGGTGATCGTCGGCCGGACCGTCAAGCTGGCGTACCTGTCGCAGGAGGTCAGCGAACTCAAGCCCACGCTGCGGGTGCTGGAAGCCGTGCAGCAGGTGCGCGACCGGGTCGACCTCGGTACGGGGCGGGAGATGACCGCCGGGCAGCTCTGCGAGCAGTTCGGCTTCGCCAAGGACAAGCAGTGGACGCCCGTCGGTGACCTCTCCGGTGGTGAGCGGCGCAGGCTCCAGATCCTGCGGCTGCTGATGGACGAGCCCAACGTGCTGTTCCTGGACGAGCCGACGAACGACCTCGACATCGAGACGCTCACCCAGCTCGAAGACCTCCTCGACGGCTGGCCCGGTTCGATGGTCGTCATCAGCCACGACCGGTTCTTCGTCGAGCGGACGACGGACAAGGTGTACGCGCTCCTCGGCGACGCGAGCCTGCGCCATCTGCCGCGCGGTATCGACGAGTACCTGGAGCGGCGGCGCAAGGTCGTCGAGTCGGCGCCGGCGTCCGCCCCGGCGCGCTCGGGCGGTAAGCCGTCCGGCACGTCGTCCGGTACGTCGGCACCGGCCGCACCCGCCGCGTCCGCGAAGGACAACCGCGCCGCGAAGAAGGAACTCCAGCGCATCGAGCGGCAGCTCGACAAGATGTCCACGCGCGAGACCGCACTTCACGGACAGATCGCCGAAAGCGCCACAGAATTCGACAAAGTGGCGAAACTCGACAGCGAGCTCCGTGAACTCGTCGCGCAGCGGGACGAGTTGGAGATGCGCTGGATGGAGCTGGCCGAGGACGTGTAGCGCTCCCGTACAGACCGCGTAACAACAGCATCACGGGCCGGTCCTCCCTTGGGAACAGGGGAGGACCGGCCCGTCCCGTACAAGGGTGCGAGTGATACAAAGAAGGCCCGCTCGACTGACGTGACACTGCGGATTCCCAAGCCCGAATCGCTCCGTTCCGGTGCCACCGGCCGGCATTTCAACTGCCAGCCGGTTTTTCCGTCGCCGGAACAGCGGGGGAGACCGACCGGACGAAGGACCGTACGACAAGGGGGAAGCGCTGATGACCCAGCCACCCAGCCAGCCACCGCCGCCGCCGGGACAGCAGCCGGGCCAGGAGCCGGGATACGGGTACCCGCAGGGGCAGCCCCAGTACGGCTACCCGCAGACACCGCCCGCCCCCGCGCAGCCGCCGGGCCAGCCGGGCCAGCCGGTTCAGCAGCCGGGACCGTACGGCCAGCAGCCGGGCCAGCCCGGCCCGTACAGCCAGCCCGGTCCGTACGGGCAGCAGCCCGGCCCCTACAACCAGCCGGGGCCCTACGGCTCCCAGCCCAACCCGTACGGCGGGGGCGGCGGCTACCCGCCCCAGCAGTTCCCCGGCGCGCCCACCCCGCCCCCCGGCGGCAACGGCGGCAACGGCGGCGGCAGCTTCTTCAAGCGCAAGCCCGGCGCCGTCATCGCCGCGGCCGTCGCGGGTCTGCTCGTCATCGGCGGCGGCACCTGGTTCGCCCTCAGCGGTGACGAAGGCGGCGGCAAGAAGAACGTCAGCAAGGACAAGGGCGACGACGCCAAGCCCAAGGACTCGCAGGAGCCCGACGACGGCGACGGCACCGGCGGCGGGCGCGACGCGCAGGACGACCTCAACGCCGGTCGCAAGGACGGCGAGTCGAAGGTCCTGTGGCTCCAGAAGAACGACGTCGACCTGCCGAAGAACGGCGCCGACGTGTACGGCCCGTGGTTCGCCGGCGACATCGTCGTCAAGGCCATGTACAAGAAGGTCGTCGGTTACAACGCCGCGGACGGTGAGGAGAAGTGGAGCCTCACGCTGCCCGCCGAGGCGTGTGCCGCGCCGCGTATGCCCACGGCCGACGGCAAGATCGTCATCGGGATCAAGGACGGTGTCACGGAGAAGTCCGAGTGCACCGTCCTCCAGCAGATCGACCTCAAGACCGGCAAGGGCGGCTGGAAGCAGGAGGTCAAGCAGCAGGGCAACTTCGACTTCCTCAGCGACATCACCCTCGCCATCAACGGCGACACCGTCACCGCGGCCCGCACCGGTCACGTCAACGCCTACCGGATGAGCGACGGCAAGGCGCTCTTCGACAAGGTGGCGGGCAACTGCCAGCCCGGCGCGATCTCCAGCGGCCCCCGGATGATCGCGGCCGAGTCGTGCCTCGGCGGTGACATCGACAAGCAGCAGAACCAGGTCCAGGAGCTGGACCCGACCACCGGCAAGGCCAAGTGGACGTACAAGCTCAAGGTCAACTGGCAGCTGGACAAGGTCTATTCGAGCGATCCGATCGTCCTGTCGCTGACCGAGCCGGACAAGAAGTCCTGGGCCATCGTCGCGCTCAACGACAACGGCACGGTGCGCTCCCAGATCGACGGCGGCAAGGACAAGTTCCAGCCCAAATGCAGCGGAAGCTTCATCGTCTTCGGTGAGAACCTGGACGGCTGTATCGGCGTCGCGGCCGACGCCAACACCTTCTACATGGCGACGCAGCCCAGCGAGACCGGTTCGACCGGCACCAACGAGGTCATCGCGTTCAGCCTCGACACCGGCAAGGCCAAGTGGCGCGCCAAGGCCCCGGCCGAGCGCGTCATGACGCCGCTGCGGATGGAGGGCGCGAACGTGCTCCTGTACTTCGACCCGTCGTACGACAAGGGCGGCGCCGTCGCGACCCTGGCGCCCACCGGCGGCGCCCCCAAGGTGCTGCTGAAGAACCCGCAGTCCACCTCCGAGATCGAGAGCTCCTTCTACTCCACCCAACTGGACTACGTGGGCGGACGGTTCTTCGTGACCAGCGACCGGGTCAGCGCCAGTGACGACAAGGCCGAGATGGAGACGAAGACCATGATGGCCTTCGGCAAGTGACGCGCCCCATGTCTCTCGCTCTCCCGCTCCGTACGCACACTCATCACCTTGAGGTAAGCACGCCATGACCCAGCCACCGCAGCCGCCCAACGAGCCCCCGCAGGGCGGGTTCGGCAAGCCGCAGGAGCCGCCGGCCGGCGGCTTCGGCGCCCCGACCGAGCCGCCCCCGGGCGGGTTCGGCGCCCCGGCGCCGCCGCCCGAGCAGCCCGGTTACGGCTACCCGCAGACGCCGCCCGGCCAGCCCGGCCAGCCGCAGTACGGCTACCCGCAGCAGGGGCAGTACCCACAGCAGCCGCCGACGCAGCCCGCCGGCCAGCCGCAGTACGGGCACCCGCAGCAGGGGCAGTACCCGCAGCAGCCCCCGACGCGGCCCATCGGCCAGCCCGTTCAGCCCGGCCAGCCGCAGTACGGGTACCCGCAGCAGCCGGGCCAGCCGTACACCCAGCCCGGCATCGGCGGTCCCGGCGGTCCCGGCGGTAAGAAGAAGGTCAGCACGCAGGCGCAGATCATCATCGCCGCGGTGGTCGCCGTCGTCCTGATCGTCGGCGGTGGCGTCTTCTTCGCCTCCAGCGACGACAAGGACGACCGGGCCACGACGTCCGACTCCAAGGACGACCAGGGCGGCAAGGGCGGCGAGGACGGGAAGGCCCTCGGCGGCGGCACGGAGAAGCCCCCGGCGGACACCAAGTCGAAGGTCGCCTTCCAGCTGCCGCAGCCCAAGGTCGGCGACATCACCGACGTGTCCGGCTCGTGGCTCACCGACAAGGCGTACGTCAAGACCGGCCTGAACCAGATCGTCGGCTACGAGGCGGACACCGGCAAGCAGCTCTGGACCATCCCGCTGCCCGGCCAGGTCTGCGCGGCGTCCCGGCACGCCACCGAGGACAACAAGACGGCCGTCGTCTTCGGCGCGAGCAAGCCGACCTCCAAGGACAAGTACGTCTCCTGCACCGAGGTCGGCGCGATCGACCTCGACAAGGGCTCCCTGATGTGGACCAAGTCGGTCACGGGCGGCAACGCCGGTGACAACAAGGCCGCCTTCAGGGAGGTCACCCTCAGCGGGAAGACCATCGCGGCCGGCGGCACCGACGGCGGCGCGGCCTTCGACCTGGCCACCGGCGACAACCTGTGGAAGCCCGAGGTCAACGCCGAGGGCTGCTACGACATGGGTTACGGCGGCGGCGCCGGGCTCGTCGCGGCCCGCAAGTGCGGCTCGTACGACGACCCGACGGTGACGATCCAGAACCTGAAGCCGTCCGACGGGGCGCCGATCTCCTCGTTCAAGATGCCCGCGGGCGTCGAGTACGTGTCGGTCGTCTCCACCAAGCCGCTCGTCGTCGCGGCCGACGTCGGCGACACCGCCGGGGACGGCAGCGGTATCTCGGACTTCTTCTCCATCGACGAGAAGACCGGCAAGCTGCGCGCCAAGATCCCGGTGGACGCGGACAAGTACGCGGGCAACTGCGCCTCCACCGAGGTGGAGCAGTGCACCAAGCTCGCCGTCGGCAACGACAAGATCTACGTGCCGACCGAGGAGCACGAGGGCGCCGGCGACGAGTACGGGCAGACCAACGAGATCGTCTCCTTCGACCTCGCGACCGGCAAGGCCCTGAGCGACCGGGCCGACGCGGGCGGGCGCTACACGATGTACCCGCTGCGGATGGACGGGTCGAACATCATCGCGTACAAGTGGCCCCCGTTCGACGGGGGCGGACAGATCGTCTCCATCGACGGCGCCACCTTCAAGGAGACGGTCCTGCTGGAGAACCCGGCCGAGAAGACCGTCCGCGAGGCCGAGACCAGCTTCTCGCTGGACGGCGCGGAGGTCCGCTTCGGCGGCGGCCGGATGTACACATCGGAGACGCTGATCAGCGAGCCGACCGACTACGACACGGACCGCAAGGAGTACCTCGTGGTGGCGTTCACCACGAACTAGGGCGTGTTTCGAAAGTCCCGCCTGGCCGACGACGCCTGGCACGCACACTCGCCGCGTTGACAGCGTCTTTCGAAGGCATCCGAGTACGCCCAGTACGAGAACGATCCTCCGCCTTGCGATCGCACGCACCAGACGCCGTCGGCCCCGCCCTTCGGGCGGACGGCGCTACTTTCGCAACACGCCCTAGCTTGAGGATCAGTTCAGTTCGGTTCGGTTCGGGATCGCCGGACGGGCCGCCGCGGGTGCGGCGGCCCGTCCGGCGATCACGTTTCGCCGCTGAAACGCGGCGAATTCGACAAGTGGGCGCCTTCTTACCCGTATGGGGGCGCGCGACTTCGGCCGAGCGTGTAGCTTGCCGGGTCAGGGGGGCCGGGGGGCCCGCGGGATGGGGTTGCTCGATGGGCGTACGGCTCATGGTGGTTGACGACCACCGACTGCTCGCCGAGGCGCTCGCCTCGGCCTTGAAACTGCGCGGGCACCGGGTGCTCGCCGCCGCGGCGCCCACGGCCGGCGCCGCCGAACTGGTCGTGAGCCGGGCGCCCGAGGTCTGCCTCATGGGGACGGCGGCACCGGCCGCGCCCGGCGCCTTCGACCCGATCGTACGGATCAGACGCGACCGCCCGCAGGTGGCGGTCGTGGTCCTGGGGCCGGTGCCGAACCCGCGCGGTATCGCCGCCGCGTTCGCCGCCGGGGCGTGCGGTTACGTCCGGCACGACGAGCGCATCGAGGGTGTGGAGCGGGCCATAGTGAAGGCGCGGGCGGGCGACGCGGCCGTGGCGCCGGGGCTGTTACAGGGGGCCTTCACCGAGCTGCTGAATCCGGCGGCGCAGCCGGACGACGAGGGACAGCGGCTGCTGCGGATGCTCACGCCGCGCGAGGTCGAGGTGCTGGTGCGGGTCGCCGAGGGTGAGGACACCCGGCTGATCGCCGCCGGCATGGGCATCGCGCCGAGCACCGCCCGTACGCATGTGCAGCGGGTCCTGATGAAGCTGGGGGTCGGCTCCCGGCTGGAGGCGGCGGCGCTGGCCGCGCGGACGGGGCTGCTGGACCGGGCGCTGGTGCCGGACGCCGGGAACGGGCTCTCGGGCCCGTCCGGCGCTTGAGGACACAGCACACACAGCACACACAGCGCGGCAGCCCGTGCGGCGGTATCCGCACCGGGCGCGGCTTCGTCCACCCCGGGAAGAACAGGCCGAGTGCCGGCATCGCCAGCCCCGTCCAGAGGTTGATGTTGACGCCCTCGGCCTTCTCCATGCCCGCGTCGGACACGAAGACACCGGCGACGGTGACGATCACCCCGTTCAGCGTGAACAGGCCGCCGATGGTGAGCCGGATGTCGAACAAGCGGGCTGCGGTGACCGAAACTGAACATTTCTGATGGTGTTCTTTGTTCGATTACGATCGAGTGCCGTAACCGTTGACGTGCGTGTGGGCTCGTGGTTAGTTATGTTTGATTCTGTTTAGGTGTGGGCTCGCGTGCGGCCGGAGGAAGAGAGAACGATGAAGAAGACGGTGACGGTGCTCGCCGACGGCCGGGAGCTGATCTACTACGACTCCCGCGACGACGCCGTACGCGACGCCGTGGACCTGCGGCCCCTCGAACCGATCGCCACCACCTCCGCGATCCGCCACGACCCGCTGCTCGGTGACTCGGTCGCCGTCGCCTCGCACCGCCAGGGCCGCACCTACCACCCGCCGGCCGGCGAATGCCCCCTCTGCCCCACCGACGCCGCCGCCGGCAAGCTCAGCGAGATCCCCGACAGCGCCTACGACGTGGTCGTCTTCGAGAACCGCTTCCCCTCCCTCGCCGGGGACTTTGGGCGCTGCGAAGTCGTCTGCTTCACCTCCGACCACGACACGTCCTTCGCCGGCCTCACCGAGGACCAGGCCGGTCTCGTCCTCGACGTATGGACCGACCGCACCGCCGAACTCGCCGAACTCCCGCAGGTGGAGCAGGTGTTCTGCTTCGAGAACCGCGGGCCCGAGATCGGTGTGACGCTCGGCCACCCGCACGGGCAGATCTACGCGTACCCCTTCGTCACCCCCCGCACCGAGCGGATGTCCCGCTCCGTCGCCGAGCACCGCGCGGCCACCGGCCGCAACCTCTTCGACGACGTCGTGGAGCGCGAGCGCGGCGCCGGACGGGTGGTCCTGGCGGGCGAGCACTGGGTGGCCTTCGTGCCGTACGCCGCGCACTGGCCGTACGAGGTGCACCTCTACCCGCTGCGCCGGGTGCCGGACCTGCGCGGTCTCGACGAGGCGGCGCGCGCCGAATTCCCGTCGGTCTATCTGGAGCTGCTGCGCCGCTTCGACCGGATCTTCGGCGCGGACGAGCCGCCGACGCCGTACATCTCCGCCTGGCACCAGGCGCCGTTCCGCGCCGCCGGGCGCGACGACTTCGCCCTCCACCTGGAACTTTTCACCATCCGCCGGACGTCGGGCAAGCTGAAGTTCCTCGCGGGATCCGAGTCCGGAATGAACGTCTTCATCAACGACGTGCCGCCGGAGACCGCGGCCGAGACACTGCGAGAGGTAGCGAGCGCGTGAGTGGCAAGTATCTGGTTACGGGCGGCGCGGGGTACGTCGGCAGTGTGGTCGCGGCGCATCTGCTGGCGGCCGGGCACACGGTGACCGTGCTGGACGACCTGTCCACCGGCTTCCGCGAGGCGGTCCCGGCCGGCGCCGAATTCGTCGAGGGCCGGGTCCACGACGCGGCCAAGTGGCTCGACCCGTCCTACGACGCGGTCCTGCACTTCGCCGCGTCCTCACAGGTCGGCGAGTCCGTCGCCCGGCCCGAGAAGTACTGGGACAACAACGTCGGCGGATCCATGGCGCTGCTGGCGGCGATGCGCGAGGCGGGCGTACGCAAGCTCGTCTTCTCCTCGACGGCGGCGACGTACGGCGAGCCCGTCTCCACCCCGATCACCGAGACCGACCCGACCGCGCCGACCAGCCCCTACGGCGCGACCAAGCTCGCCGTCGACCACATGATCGGCGGCGAGTGCGGGGCGCACGCTCTCGCCGCCGTCTCGCTGCGGTACTTCAACGTCGCCGGCGCGTACGGGAGTTACGGCGAGCGCCACGACCCCGAGTCGCACCTGATCCCGCTCGTCCTGCGAGTCGCCCTCGGCGCCCGGGAGTCGATCTCCGTGTACGGCGACGACTACCCGACCCCGGACGGCACCTGCGTCCGCGACTACATCCATGTCGCCGACCTCGCCGACGCCCATCTGCTCGCGCTGGACGCCGCGGTCACCGGGGAACACCTGGTCTGCAACCTCGGCAACGGCAGCGGGTTCTCCGTCCGCGAGGTCATCGAGACCGTCCGTACGGTCACCGGGCACCCGGTGCCGGAGGTCGCGGCCCCGCGCCGCGCCGGCGACCCGGCGGTCCTGGTCGCCTCCGCCGCCACGGCGCGCGAGCGCCTGGGCTGGGCCCCGAGCCGCGCCGACCTGGCGGGGATCGTCGCGGACGCGTGGGCGTTCGCACGCCGAGAGGAGACCAACGGGTGAGCGTGCGCGCGCAGTTCGAGGAGCTGTACGGTTCGGCGCCCGAGGGCGTGTGGGCCGCTCCCGGCCGGGTGAACCTGATCGGCGAGTACACCGACTTCAACGACGGTTTCGTGCTGCCGCTCGCGCTGCCGCACACCGCCGTCGCGGCGGTCTCGCGGCGCACGGACGGCGTCCTGCGCGTGCACTCCGCCGACGCCCCCGGCGCAGTGGTCCAACTGGCCGTGGACGCGCTGGTGCCGCTCTCCGACACCGGCTGGGCCGCGTATCCGGCGGGCGTCGTCTGGGCGCTGCGCGAGGCGGGGCACACCGTCACCGGCGCCGATATCCACCTCACGTCGACCGTGCCGACGGGCGCGGGGCTCTCCTCGTCGGCGGCGCTGGAGGTCGTGACCGCGCTCGCCCTGAACGACCTGTACGGACTCGGCCTGTCCGGGCCCGAGTTGGCGGTCCTCGCGCAGCGCGCCGAGAACGCGTTCGTCGGCGTCCCGTGCGGCGTCATGGACCAGATGGCCTCCGCCTGCTGCACCGAGGGCCACGCGCTGTACCTCGACACCCGCGATCTCTCGCAGCGCCGGGTCCCCTTCGACCTGGCCGCCGTCGGGCTCCAACTGCTGGTCGTCGACACGCGGGTGAAGCACGCCCTGGGCGACGGCGCGTACGCGGAGCGACGCGCCGGTTGCGAGACCGGCGCGCGGGCGCTCGGTGTACGCACGCTGCGTGAAGTGGAGTACGCGCGTCTGCCCGTCGCGCTGGACCGGCTGGCGGGCGAGGAGGAGAGCGTACGGCGCTATGTCCGCCATGTCGTGAGCGACAACCACCGCGTGGAGAAGGTCATCGGCCTGCTCGACGCGGGCGACGTCCGCGCGGTCGGCCCCGTCCTGGCCGACGGCCACCGCTCGCTCCGCGACGACCTGCGGGTCTCGTGCCCCGAACTGGACCTCGTGGTGTCGTCGGCGATGGCGGCGGGCGCGCTGGGCGCGCGGATGACGGGCGGCGGCTTCGGCGGCTCGGCGATCGTGCTGGTGGAGACGGCGGACGCGGACACGGTGACGAAGGCGGTCCTGGAGGCGTTCACGGCGGGCGGCCACACGGCGCCCCGCGTCTTCCCGGCGGTCCCGTCGCGGGGGGCGCACCGGGTGGTCTGAGGGCGGGCCGCCGGTTCTGGTCAGGTGCTCAGGTCAGGTGCTCGGTTCAGGCGCTCAGGTCAGGCGCTTGATGAACAGGTACTCCGTGACGCCCGGCGGATAGTCGGGGATATGGCCCGCCAGGTCGTACCCCTGCCGCCGGTAGAACGCCGGCGCCTGGAAGTCCCAGGTCTCCAGGCGCGCGTGCGTGCAGCCCCTGGCGCGGGCCAGGTCCTCCGCCTCGTTGAGAAGGCGTGTGCCGAGGCCCGTGCCACGGTGCGTTTCATCGATCCACAGCAGATCGACATGGAGCCAGCGTGCCCACACATGGGCCGCGAGACCGCCGGCCAGCGCGCCCGTCGACTCCTCCATCAGCCATACGTGCAGCGGGAATTCCTCGTCGTAGGCGGACCCCCGCAGCTCCCGCAGAACCGGCGAACGGGCCGTGTTGGTCTCCCGCATCCGCTCGCCGAGCGACGCGCGTCGTTCTTTGTCGACTTCTGTCTCGATACGAAACATGCGCCCCACCCTAACCAGCCGTCGTCGATCAGTTCTGCAAATAGTCTTCCGCTGCGGGCGCCCGCCCGTACGCTGATGCACAGCACCGGTGGGGGCCGGTGCTGATCAGGGAAGCGAGACAGTCGGGTACGACGCCCGGGGTGGGTGGGCAGCCGCACGGCGGCGGCCGCGGCGGCACCAGTGTCCACGCGACGCGCACCCCACCCCACCGGGCGCCGTACCCGCGTCGTCCGCGCCCCGACATCTGGGGGTGGCAAGTGGTCCGTATCAGGGTTCTCGTGGTGGACGACCACCGCATATTCGCCGAGTCGCTGGCAGCCGCCCTCGCGGCGGAGCCCGACGTGGACGTCGCCGCCGCCGGCAGCGGTCCCGCCGCGCTGCGCTGTCTTGAGCGGGCGGCGGCCGAAGGGCGAAGATACGACGTGCTGTTGGTCGACGCCGACCTCGGCATCGTCGCGGGTCCGGGCAGTGGCCCGGTGGCCCGCGCCGTACCCGACAGCGGCGAAGGCGGTCTCGGGCTCGTCGACGGCATCTCGCTGGTCGCGGGCGTCCGTTCGGGACAGCCGTCCGTACGGTGCGTCGTTCTCGCGGAGAAGGACGACCCGCGCCGCGCGGCACTCGCGCTCCAGGCCGGCGCGTCCGGCTGGGTCGCCAAGGACTGCTCGCTGCAACGGCTGCTGGCGGTGATCAGAGGCGTGCTGCGCGACGAGACGCATCTGCCGCCCGCGCTGCTCACCAACGTCCTGCGGGAGCTGACCGCCGCGCGCAAGCACCGCACGGACAGCGAGCGGCTGGTCGACTCGCTGACACCGCGCGAGCTGGAGGTGCTGCGCTGCATGGTGGCCGGCCTGGGGCGCAAGGCGGTGGCCGAGCGGCTGTTCCTGTCCCCGCACACGGTCCGTACGCACATGCAGAACGTGCTCGGGAAGCTCGGCGTGCACTCGACACTGGCGGCGGTCGCACTGGCCCGCCGCGCGGGAGTGGGCCCGGCGGACCTGGGCGAGACGGACGCGGTGCGGGTGGGCTGAACATCCAGCCCGTCCGGCGATTGAGGACGAACCGGCCCGCCGGACGGACCCGGCGAACCCTTCCGGTCGCCGCACGGGACGGGCGTCAGCCGGGGCCGGGGACGTTGTCGAACGGCGCGGTCAACCGGCGCAGCAGCGCGGCCAGTTCGCCGCGCTGCCCGCGCGACAGCTCCGCGAGGATCGCGCGCTCCTGGGCGAGCAGCCCGGCCAGCGCCTGATCGGCGCGGTCGCGCCCCTCGGGGGTGAGCCGGACGAGGACCCCGCGCCGGTCGCTGGGGTCGGGCAGCCGCTCGACCAGGTCCTTCTTCGCCAGCCGGTCGATGCGGTTGGTCATCGTGCCGGACGTGACCAGGGTCTGGGTCAGCAGCTGACCGGGGGAGAGCTGGTACGGCGCGCCGGCCCGCCGCAGCGAGGTCAGGACGTCGAACTCCCACGGCTCCAGGTTGTGCTCGGAGAACGCGAGGCGACGGGCCCGGTCGAGATGGCGCGCGAGCCTGCTGACGCGGCTGAGCACCTCAAGCGGTTCCACGTCGAGGTCCGGCCGCTCCCGGCGCCATGCTGCGACCAGACGGTCGACCTCGTCCTCCATGGCGATCAGTGTAGAGGGTCTGTCGACATGAAGTCTCTTGACGTCAAGATATATTTGGAGGCACGCTTGGGCATGGTCGGGCGCGGAGGGGAATCCGCCCGTCCGCTCCGTATCCCGAGGGGGCTTCACACATGCGTTCGACAGCGACTCCGGCGACCACTCCCGCCACCACTTCCGCTCCGACCTGGGACCCGCAGCAGTACCTCCACCACTCCGCGCACCGCACCCGCCCGTTCCTCGACCTGCTGGCCCGGATCCCCGAACTGCCCAACGGCGACCGGCCCCCACACATAGCCGACCTAGGCTGTGGCCCCGGCAACGTCACGGCACTCCTCGCCGAACGCTGGCCCACCGCCCACATCACCGGCTACGACCTCTCGGCCGAGATGCTGGCACAGGCCGAGAAGGAGTACGCCGGCGCCACCGCCGGCGGCGGCCGGCTCGACTTCCGGCCCGCGGACGCCACACACTGGACCCCCGACGAGCCGTACGACCTGATCGTCTCCAACGCCGCACTCCAGTGGGTCCCGGGCCACGCCGAATCCTTCCCGGACTGGGTCGACGCCCTCACCCCCGGCGGCACGCTCGCCTTCCAGGTCCCCGGCAACTTCACCGCCCCCAGCCACGCGCTCCTCGGCGAACTGTGCGAGACCCCGCGCTGGAGCGACCGCCTCGACAGCCACGGCCGGCGCTTCGTACACATCCTGGACCCGGCCGACTACCTGCTGCGCCTCACCGACCTCGGCTGCACGACGGACGCCTGGGAGACCACCTACCTCCAACTGCTCTCCGGCGAGGACCCGGTGCTCGACTGGGTCAAGGGCACCGCCCTGCGGCCCGTCCTCACCGAACTCGCCGACGACCCCGAGGCGGCGGCCGAATTCCTCGGCCAGTACGGCGACCTGCTCCGCAAGGCCTACCCACCCGGCCCGCACGGCACGGTGTTCCCATTCCGCCGGATCTTCGCCGTGGCGAGGAGGCAGGCCTGATGATCGCCGCCCTCGACCATGTCCAGCTCGCCGCCCCGGCGGGCTCGGAGGACGCGCTGCGTACGTACTACATCGACGTCCTGGGCATGACGGAGATCCCCAAACCACCGGCCCTGGCGGTACGCGGCGGCTGCTGGTTCCAAACCGGCCAGGTCCAGCTCCACCTCGGCATCGAGGCGGACTTCCGCCCGGCGCGAAAGGCCCACCCGGGCCTGCGGGTCACCGGCATCGACGCCTTCGCGGCCCGCCTGGAGAGCCGGGGCACCCCGGTGACCTGGGACGCCGGCCTCCCCGGCCACCGCCGCTTCTACTGCGACGACCCGGTGGGCAACCGGCTGGAGTTCCTGGAGCCGGTGACCTGACGCCATCACTCTTTCTGATGATCAACACGCGGTACGGCACACCGGGACGACACGGCCTCGTAGCGTCCCGGTGTCGCTTGTGATGCGACGAAACACATGCCCACACTTGAAGGAGGAGGTGCTTCACGATGACCGCTCTCGCACATGAGGTGACGCCGGTGACAACGGACGACAAGCCGGCTGCCGGCCTGGACGAGATCCTGTGGCAGGCGTGGAAGGCCATGGAACTCCCCGAGGGTTATCAGGCCGAGATCATCGAGGCGTCCATCGAAGTGTCGCCTACCGGTCGCCGCCGTCACATGGTGCTGATCAACCGTCTCCGCCGGGCGCTGGAAGCGCACCTGGAGGGCCACGACTACGCGGTGTGGCACGACGGCAACGTCATCCATCAGAGGAAGTGCTGGATCCCGGATCTCTTCGTAGCTCCGGATGATCCGGACGAGATCCCCGACGAGGAGGATCTCGGCGTCGACGCCGCCGGCGTCGTCATGGTCGTCGAAGTCGTCTCGCCCGGAGCCCGCAACGTCGAACGCGACCGCGTCCGCAAGCGCCGTGAGTACGCCCGCGCCGGCATCGCGCTGTACGTGCTGATCGACGACCTCGACGGCGAAGGCACCGTCTCCCTGCTGACCGTCCCCGACAGCAAGAAGGCCACCTACACCGAAGAACACCGGGTGCCCTACGGTACCGACGCCGTCATCCCGGACGGCGCCGCCAAGGGCTTCACCATCGGCGAGGCGATCACGCGGAACTGACCGGAGCCGAAGGCCCACGGGCCGGGACCGGGACCCGGGGGCGCCGCGCGCCGTCGGCACCCGGCCCCGGCCGAAACCCCTCGCTCACACCTTGCGGTGGCCTATCAGGCGCGGCTTCGCCTCCAGATTGCCCAGCCCGTGCCACGCCAGATTCACCAGATGCGCCGCCACCTCGTTCTTCTTCGGGCGGCGGGTGTCCACCCACCACTGGCCCGTCAGCGCCACCATGCCCACCAGGGCGTGCGCGTACAGCGGGGCCAGCTTCGGGTCGAAGCCGCGGGCCTTGAACTCCATGCCCAGGATGTCCTCGACCTGCGTGGCGATGTCACTGATCAGCGAGGCGAACGTGCCCGTCGACTGCGCCACCGGCGAATCGCGGACCAGGATGCGGAAACCGTCCGTGTACTCCTCGATGTAGTCCAGGAGCGCGAACGCCGCCTGCTCGCACAGCTCACGCGGATGGCCCGCCGTAAGAGAACTCGTCACCATGTCGAGCAACTGGCGCATCTCCCGGTCGACCACCACCGCGTACAGCCCCTCCTTGCCGCCGAAGTGCTCGTACACCACCGGCTTGGAGACGCCCGCCTTCGAGGCGATCTCCTCCACCGACGTGCCCTCGTAGCCCTTCTCGGCGAACAAGGTGCGGCCGATGTCCAGCAGTTGCTCGCGACGCTCCTTGCCGGTCATCCGCACCCGGCGGGAACGCCGGGGCGCGCTCGGGGTCCGGCTCTTGTCGGTGTCGCTCTTACCGCCGTCGATCGCCACGTTGCCAATCATGCCGCGTTGGGATGGTCAATTTTCCGCCGGGCGTCCAGCCGTCCGGCGTCGGGCCAGCGCACGCTGTGCACCCAGCCGAACGCCTCGAACCACCGGATCAGCCGGGCACTGGAGTCGACCTGACCTCGCAGCACACCGTGCCGTGCGCTCGTCGGGTCCGCATGGTGCAGGTTGTGCCATGACTCGCCACAGGACAAGACCGCCAGCCACCACACATTGCCTGAGCGGTCACGCGACTTGAACGGCCGCTTGCCCACCGCGTGACAGATCGAGTTGATCGACCACGTGACATGGTGCAGCAGCGCCACCCGCACGAGCGAGCCCCAGAAGAACGCCGTGAACGCGCCCCACCACGACATCGTCACCAGCCCGCCCACCAGCGGCGGGATCGCCAGCGACACGAACGCCCAGAGCAGGAACTGCCGCGAGACCCGCCGGATCGCCGGATCCCTGATCAGATCCGGCGCGTACTTCTGCTGCGGCGTCTGCTCCTCGTCGAAGAGCCAGCCGATGTGCGCCCACCACAGCCCCTTCAGCAGCGCGGGCAGCGACTCGCCGAACCGCCACGGCGAGTGCGGGTCACCCTCCGCGTCCGAGAACTTGTGGTGCTTACGGTGATCGGCGACCCAGCGGACCACCGGACCCTCCACCGCCATCGACCCCGCCACGGCCAGCGCGATCCGCAGCGGACGCTTCGCCTTGAACGAGCCGTGCGTGAAATACCGGTGGAAGCCGACCGTGATGCCATGGCAGCCGATGAAATACATCGCCACGAGCAGCCCCAGATCGAGCCAGCTCACCCCCCAGCCCCAGACCAGCGGAACGGCGCCGAGCAGGGCGATGAAGGGCACGACGATGAAGAGCAGCAGCGTGATCTGTTCCAGTGAACGCTTGCTCTCCCCGCCGAGCGTGGCGGAGGAAGCGGACTGAGCTGAGAGAGCTGAAGGAGCGGAGAAACCGTCCGGCGCAGGCTGAGCCTGTGAGGAGTCGCCGAGAACGTCAGGGCCTGTCGACATGGGTGTGTCCCCTGGAGGTGTGGAATGCGGCATTCTGCCCGTCTACGGGCGCGTAACCTACGGCAACGTAAGTATGGCAGCGAAGAGCCACGCGGCAAGGGCCTGTGGATAACGACGCGCAAAGGACACCTATCCTTGTGACGTCGGACAGCGCGGTCCGGTCGAACAATCTCTCCAGAACCTTCTCCTCCCGACGTGCTCAAACACTGCAAGGAGCCGCACCTGTGAGCAGTGCCGACCAGACCCCGACCGCCGGGTTGTCAGCCGACCGGCCGTCCGCCACCGAGGGCACCCCGACCGCCAATGTGGAGCTGCGCTCCGACATCCGCCGGCTCGGCGACCTCCTCGGCGAAACCCTCGTACGCCAGGAGGGCCCCGAACTCCTCGACCTCGTCGAACGCGTCCGCGCCCTCACCCGCGAGGACGGCGAAGCCGCCGCCGCGCTGCTCGGCGACACCGACCTGGAGACCGCCGCCAAGCTCGTCCGCGCCTTCTCCACCTACTTCCACCTCGCCAACGTCACCGAGCAGGTCCACCGGGGCCGCGAGATGCGCGACCGCCGGGCCGCCGAGGGCGGGCTCCTCGCCCGTACCGCCGACCGCCTCAAAGACGCCGACCCCGACCACCTGCGCGCCACCGTCAACAACCTCAGCGTCCGCCCCGTCTTCACCGCACACCCCACCGAAGCCGCGCGCCGCTCCGTACTGAACAAGCTCCGCCGTATCGCCGAACTCCTCGAAGTGCCCGTCATCGCCGCCGACCGGCGCCGCCACGACCTGCGGCTCGCCGAGTCCATCGACCTGATCTGGCAGACCGACGAACTGCGCGTCGTACGGCCCGAGCCCGCCGACGAGGCCCGCAACGCCATCTACTACCTGGACGAACTGCACGCCGAAGCCGTCGGCGACGTCCTCGAAGACCTCGTCGCCGAACTGGAACGCGTCGGCGTCGAACTGCCCCCGGGCACCCGCCCCCTCAGCTTCGGCACCTGGATCGGCGGCGACCGCGACGGCAACCCCAACGTCACCCCCGCCGTCACCTGGGAAGTGCTGATCCTCCAGCACGAACACGGCATCACCGACGCACTCGACCTCATCGACCAACTGCGCGGCCAGCTCTCCAACTCCATCCGGTACGCCGGCGCCACCCAGGAACTCCTGGACTCACTCGCCACCGACCTGGACCGCCTCCCCGAGATCAGCCCCCGCTACAAGCGCCTCAACGCCGAAGAGCCCTACCGCCTCAAAGCCACCTGCATCCGGCAGAAGCTCGTCAACACCCGCGAACGCCTCGCCAAAGGCACCCCGCACAGCGAAGGCCGCGACTACCTCGGCACCGCGCAACTCCTCGACGACCTCACCCTGATCCAGACCTCCCTGCGCGCCCACCGCGGCGGACTCTTCGCCGACGGCCGCATGGACCGCACCATCCGCACCCTCGCCGCGTTCGGGCTCCAGCTCGCCACCATGGACGTACGCGAACACGCCGACGCCCACCACCACGCCCTCGGCCAGCTCTTCGACCGCCTCGGCGAAGAGTCCTGGCGGTACGCGGACATGCCCCGCGAGTACCGGCAGAAGCTGCTCGCCAAGGAACTGCGCTCCCGCCGCCCCCTCGCCCCCACCCCGGCACCCCTGGACGCCGCCGGCGAGAAGACCCTCGGCGTCTTCCACACCGTCAAGCAGGCCTTCGAGCGCTTCGGCCCCGAAGTCATCGAGTCCTACATCATCTCCATGTGCCAGGGCGCCGACGACGTCTTCGCCGCCGCCGTCCTCGCCCGCGAAGCCGGACTGCTCGACCTGCACTCCGGCTGGGCGAAGATCGGCATCGTGCCGCTCCTGGAGACCACCGACGAACTGCGCGCCGCCGACATCATCCTCGACGAGATGCTCGCCGACCCCTCCTACCGACGGCTCGTCTCCCTGCGCGGCGACGTCCAGGAAGTCATGCTCGGCTACTCCGACTCCTCCAAATTCGGCGGCATCACCACCAGCCAGTGGGAGATCCACCGCGCCCAGCGCCGGCTCCGCGACGTCGCACACCGCTACGGCGTACGCCTCCGCCTCTTCCACGGCCGCGGCGGCACCGTCGGCCGCGGCGGCGGCCCCTCGCACGACGCGATCCTCGCGCAGCCCTGGGGCACCCTGGAGGGCGAGATCAAGGTGACCGAGCAGGGCGAGGTCATCTCCGACAAATACCTGATCCCCGCCCTCGCCAGGGAGAACCTGGAACTGACCGTCGCCGCCACCCTCCTGGCCTCCGCCCTGCACACCGCACCCCGCCAGTCCGACGAGGCACTGGCCCGCTGGGACGCCGCCATGGACACCGTCTCGGACGCCGCCCACGGCGCGTACCGCAAGCTCGTCGAAGACCCCGACCTGCCCGCGTACTTCTTCGCCGCGACCCCCGTCGACCAGCTCGCCGACCTGCACCTCGGCTCACGCCCCTCCCGGCGCCCGGACTCCGGCGCCGGACTCGACGGGCTGCGCGCCATCCCCTGGGTCTTCGGCTGGACCCAGTCCCGGCAGATCGTCCCCGGCTGGTACGGGGTCGGCTCCGGCCTCAAGGCGCTACGGGAATCGGGCCTCGACCCGGTCCTGGACGAAATGCACGAACACTGGCACTTCTTCCAGAACTTCCTCTCCAACGTCGAGATGACCCTCGCCAAGACCGACCTGCGGATCGCCAGGCACTACGTCGACACCCTCGTGCCCGACGAACTGAAGCACGTCTTCACCGCCATCGAGACCGAGCACGCGCTCACCGTGCGGGAAGTCCTGCGGATCACCGGCAACAAGGAACTGCTCGGCTCCAACCCGGTCCTGCGGCAGACGTTCGCCATCCGCGACGCCTACCTCGACCCGATCTCCTACCTCCAGGTCTCGCTCCTCGCGCGCCAGCGCGCGGCGGCGGCCCGCGAGGAGGCACCGGACCCGCTGCTCGCGCGGGCGCTGCTCCTGACGGTCAACGGGGTGGCGGCCGGGCTGCGCAACACCGGCTGAATGAGAGGGCCGGGGTGCCGCCGTCCGGCGCCCCGGCCCACGTCAGAGCGCGAAGAACGCCGCCGCCAGCAGTACCGCACCCGCCAGCGCCGTACCCCACGCCATACGCGTCAGCCGCAGCCCGCCGCCGACCACCGGCGCCGCCAGCAACAACGCGCCACCGAGCGGCACCCACGCGAGCAGCGCACCGGAGGAACCCGAGCGGACCAGTTCCCCGGTGCCCGGCTTCAGCACCACCTCGTACGACCGGCCCCTCTTCACCGCCACCGACCGCTCGATGCGGGTCCCGGCCCGCGGCCCGGGGCTCCCCTCGGGGTCGTACGTACCCGTACACGCCGTATCGCCGCACTCGGTGACCGACAACGTCCCGTGCTCACGGCCCTTGGACAGCAGTACGTGCTGCGCCGTACCCCAGGACGTCCAGAAACCCGCGGCGAGCAGCAGCGCGGCGACACACGCCATCGCGGCACGGCGGCCCACCGACAGTGCCAGTTGCGACGAGCTCGGCTTCATGGACGGCGATCCTTGGCCATCCGGACGCGGTCGGTCAACTTGTGGCAGAGGAAAGGTCGTTGTTGTCAGGAGTTGTACGCGCTCTGCGCGCGCTCCAGCCCCTCCGTCACCAGACACTCCACGGCGTCGGCCGCACGGTCCACGAGGAAGTCCAGCTCCTTGCGCTCCACCGAGGAGAAGTCCCTCAGCACGAAGTCGGCCACCTGCATCCGCCCCGGCGGCCGGCCGATCCCGAACCGCACCCGGTGGTACTCCGGGCCCATCGACTTCGTCATCGACTTCAGACCGTTGTGCCCGTTGTCCCCGCCGCCCAGCTTCAGCCGCAGCGCGCCGTAGTCGATGTCCAACTCGTCATGGATCGCCACGATGTTGGCCGTCGGCACCTTGTAGAAGTCCCGCAGCCCGGCGACCGGCCCCCCGGACAGATTCATGAACGACAGCGGCTTCGCCAGCACCACCCGCCGGCTGCCCGGACCCATCGGCCCCACCCGGCCCTCCAGAACCTGCGCCTGGGCCTTCTGCGCGCGCTTGAACGAACCGCCGACGCGGCCCGCGAGGAGATCCGCCACCATGAAACCCACGTTGTGGCGGTTGGCCGCGTAACCGGGACCGGGATTGCCCAGGCCCACGATCAGCCACGGGGCGGTGACATCGGTCGTCATCTGCGCTGCGTCTCCTCAAGGCGAAGAAGGAAGAAGAAAGAAGAAAGAACGACGGGGTGGCGGGCACCGGCCCGCCACCCCGTCGGGCAAAGCGTCGTTCAGTCGTTCAGCTGTGCAGTCGTTCAGGACCCCGTCCCAGGATCCGGCCGGGGCTCAGGCCTCGGCGGCGGCCTCGTCAGCGGCGTCGTCGGCCGACGGCTCCTCCGCCTGCGCGGCCAGGACCTGGATGACGACCGCGTCCTCGTCGGTCACCAGCGTCGTGCCCTCGGGCAGCGGGACATCCTTCGCGACGATGGAGGCACCGGCCTCCAGGCCCTCGACGGAGACCGTGACGGACTCGGGGATGTGCGTCGCCTCGGCCTCGACGGTCAGGGTGCTCAACACGTTCTCCAGCAGGAACGGACCCGGGGCCAGCTCGCCCTCGGTATGCACCGCGACCTCGACCGAGACCTTCTCGCCCAGCTTCACCGCGAGCAGGTCCACGTGCTTGATGAAGCCCTTGAGCGCGTCACGCTGGACAGCCTTGGGGATCACCAGCTCCTTGCGGCCCTCGATGTCGACGCTCAGCAGCGCGTTCGCCGTCTTGAGCGCCATCATCAGGTCGTGACCCGGCAGAGACACGTGAACGGGGTCGGCACCGTGACCGTAGATGACCGCCGGAACCTTGTTCTCACGACGCGTACGGCGGGCAGCGCCCTTGCCGAACTCGGACCGGACCTCAGCGGTGATCTTGACCTCAGCCATGACTGCACTCCTCGTAGATGAAACATAGGTGACGATGAGACTGGTGGTCACCCGGCCACGACAGGCGGCCTGCTACGAAGAGCGCGTCGATAACGGACGGCCGCGAATGAAAGCGGCCTCCCTCGCCGAGCAACTCCGTGAGTCTACCCGGCGGGGAGGCCGCCCAGAAATCGATCTTCGAAAGCCCCGTGGAGCGTGTGCCGGCTACGCCTGCTCGTCGAAGAGGCTCGTCACCGAACCGTCCTCGAACACCTCACGCACCGCACGCGCGATCGTCGGCGCGATCGACAGCACCGTGATCTTGTCCATCTCCAGATTGCCCGGATCCGGCAGCGTATCCGTGAAGACGAACTCACTCACCTTCGAATTCTTCAGCCGGTCGCCCGCCGGACCCGACAGCACACCGTGCGTCGCCGTCACGATGACATCCTCGGCACCGTGCGCGAACAACGCGTCGGCGGCGGCACAGATCGTGCCACCCGTGTCGATCATGTCGTCCACCAGCACACACACCCGGCCTGCCACATTGCCCACGACCTCATGGACCGTCACCTCGTTGGCGACATCCTTGTCCCGGCGCTTGTGCACGATCGCCAGCGGCGCGTCCAGCCGGTCACACCAGCGGTCCGCCACCCGCACCCGCCCGGCGTCCGGCGAGACCACCGTCAGCTTCGACCGGTCGACCTTCGTCGCCACATAGTCCGCCAGGATCGGCAGCGCGAACAGATGATCCACCGGACCGTCGAAGAAGCCCTGGATCTGATCCGTGTGAAGATCCACGGTCAGAATGCGGTGCGCACCCGCCGTCTTCATCAGATCCGCCACCATCCGGGCCGAAATCGGCTCCCGCCCACGGTGCTTCTTGTCCTGCCGGGCGTAACCGTAGAAGGGAACGATCACCGTGATGCTCCGGGCCGAAGCCCGCTTCAGAGCATCGATCATGATCAACTGCTCCATGATCCACTTATTGATCGGAGCGGTATGGCTCTGGATCAGGAAACAGTCCGCACCACGAGCCGACTCCTGATAGCGCACGTAGATCTCACCGTTGGCGAAATCGAAAGCCTTGGTCGGCACAATCCCGACGCCCAGCGTATGGGCGACCGCCTCAGCCAGCTCGGGGTGGGCGCGGCCGGAAAAGAGCATCAGCTTCTTCTCGCCGGTCGTCTTGATCCCGGTCACAGCACAGTCTCCTCAGACGTGTTGATTGCCGCTGCACCCGCGCGTCCCTGCGAGCCAGCCGAACGTGAGCAGCTATCACGGTACGCGCCGCACGAGGCGCCTGTTTCCGGTCAGCTTTCGAGCGCCAGCTCCTCAGCGGCAGCGGCAGCGGCCTGCGCGGCGGCACTTCCCGGCCGCTTACGAGCCACCCAACCCTCGATATTCCGCTGCTGGCCCCGCGCGACGGCCAGCGAACCCGACGGAACATCCTTCGTGATGACCGACCCCGCGGCCGTGTAAGCACCGTCCCCGACAGTGACAGGCGCCACAAACATGTTGTCCGAACCCGTCCTGCAGTGCGAGCCGATCGTCGTGTGATGCTTCGACTCACCGTCGTAGTTCACGAACACACTCGCCGCACCGATGTTCGTCTGCTCACCGATCGTCGCGTCACCCACATAACTCAGATGCGGCACCTTCGAACCGTCGCCGATCGTCGCCTTCTTCATCTCCACGAACGACCCGGCCTTCGACTTCACACCCAGCCTCGTGCCCGGACGCAGATACGCGAACGGACCCACCGAAGCCCACTCACCCACCTCCGCGTCGATCGCCACCGAGTTGTCCACCCGGGCGCCCACGCCCACCCTCGTATCCGTCAGACGCGAGTTGGGACCCACCTCCGAGTCCTCCGACAGATGCGTCACCCCCAGCAACTGCGTCCCCGGATGCACGACCGCGTCCGGCTCGTACGTCACCGTCACATCCATCAGCACCGACCCCGGATCCACCACCGTCACACCGGCCGTCATCGCCCGCGCCAACACCCGCTCGTTCAACAGCCGGCGCGCCTCGGCCAGTTGGACCCGGTTGTTGATGCCCAGGATCTCCCGGTGATCATCCGCGACCGAGGCGCCGACGCGGTGCCCCGCCCCCCGCAGAATGCCGAGGACATCGGTCAGATACTCCTCGCCCTGACTGTTGTCCGTACGGACCTTGCCGAGCGCGTCCACGAGAAGGCGCCCGTCGAACGCGAACACCCCCGAGTTGATCTCCCGCACCGCACGCTGCTCGTCCGTCGCGTCCTTGTGCTCCACGATCCCGGTCACGGCCCCGCTCGCCTCGTCCCGCACGATCCGCCCGTAACCGGTCGCGTCCGGCACCTCGGCGGTCAGCACGGTGACGGCGTTGCCGTCCTCCTCGTGCCGCGCGGCGAGCGCGGCGAGCGTCGCCCCGGAGAGCAGCGGGGTGTCGCCGCACACGACGACGACGGTCCCGTCCGGAGCCTGCCCCAGCTCCTCCACGGCGACCCGGACGGCGTGCCCGGTCCCCTTCTGCTCGGCCTGGAAGGCGGTACGCACCCCGTCGTACGAGGCGGCCAGATGCCCCTCCACCAGCTCCCGCGCATGCCCGACGACGACAACGAGATGACCGGGCTCCAGCTCACGGGCGGCGGAGACGACATGACCGACGAGCGAACGCCCGCAGATCTCGTGCAGAACCTTGGGAGTCTTCGACTTCATGCGGGTGCCCTCACCCGCTGCGAGGACGACGACGGCGGCCGGGCGATTGGCGCTCACGGGGATGCCCTTCGGCTTCGGATGCTTGGCATGGCGGACATCCGCAGGATACCGGGGGGTTTCGGGGCGGAAACGAAGGCGGGTCCTGACCGGAGAGATCAGGACCCGTACTGTGCGACAGCTCCCCTGCCAGGACTCGAACCTGAACTAACGGTACCAAAAACCGCAGTGCTTACCAATTACACCACAGGGGAATATTGCGGCCTAAACGGACATTTCGTCAGGTCGTTGATTCTGCACCCAACACTATGCCGTACCAGGCGCCCTCTACGCGACGGTATAGATCAGCACTTTTGGTGACGTAGATGACCAAGCAGCCTCGGTAGGTTTCGGCGGTGTTCTTCCGCTTGGTCTTTGGGTTGTGCTTCTTGAGGGTCGCCTTCTGGAATGCGGAGACGTCCACGCCCACCAGGTCGGCCCAGAATGCCTCGGCGCCGGGAACGTCGGCCGACTCGTGGATGCTGACCCGCAGTCGCATGCGCTCGCGCGTGACCCCCAGCAGTTCGAGCCAGCGGAGGTAGGTCTTGATCATGTTCGGGTCGCTGTTGATGAAGTGCAGTGCTTCCCGGCGGCTGTACGGCTTGTCCTTGGCTCCTTCGGCCCAGTAGAGCCCCACTCCGATCAGGAACAGCTCCCGGTCGGACAACCCCCCGACTTCCTCTCGCGCCAAGCGCTTCGTCTCGTGTCGGTCCACGTCCTGTGCGGCGCGGAGATGCGCCAAGCCGGCGTTCATTCGAGCCCGACGCTCCTCGTCCGTGTAGCGGGGCTCCGGCTTCGGCAGATCCCGTACCCATAACGAGATCGAACTCTTCGAGCACCCCAGCTCCAGCTCTATCTGGTCGTACGTAAGCCCCTGGAGTCGTAGCTCCCGTGCCTTCGCCCGCAGGTCGTCCTTCGCGTTCGGGCGCTTCGTCCACTCCGGCGGGGGCTCGCCTCGCACCAGGCGGCTGAGGATTTCGTCGTTGAAGATCTTCAGGCGGTCGCGGATCTGCCGCAGGCTCAGGCCCTCGCGGCGCAGCGCCACCGCCTGTTCGCGAAGTCCCTCGAAGTCGGCGTATTTGGCGTTCAAATCAGTCATGTAGGAGATCATCGTCCGGAATGTGAACGTCCGGCTCGAATATGTGGTCGGTTCGCCGGATCGTGTGATCGACGTCCGTTCCCCTTGTGCGAGGGCCGCTCCCGTGCTGATCGCACTCGCCGGATATTGCGTCGCGGGCGCCCGTAGGCTGGGAGGTATGACCACAACGGGGGCCAATGAGGAGGCCGCGGGTTTGACCACCCGTGGCTTCTGGTGGTGGAGGCGGCGGCGGAGCGCCGTGCTGGATGTGGGGCTGGGCGCGGTGTCCGCCGTGGAGTGTGCGTTCGAGGGGATCCGGTTCGCGGGCAGTGCGCAGCTGCCGGTGCCGCTCGGGGTCGTTTTCGGGGTGTTGGTCGGGTCCGTGCTGCTGTTGCGGCGGCGGTGGCCGATGACCGTTGTGCTGGTGTCCGTCGCCGTCACGCCCGCCGAGATGGGCTTGCTGCTCGGGGTCGTCGGGCTGTACACGCTGGCCGCCTCGGACTCGCCTCGCCGGATCATCGGCGCTCTGGCCGCGATGTCGCTCGTGGGGACGCTCATCGTCGCCTTCGTACGGACGCGGCGTGACGTGGGTGCCGCGGATCTGGAGGCCGCGGGGTGGTACATCCCGCTGATCGCCGTTTTCATGGCGCTGAGCATGGCGTTGCCGCCGGTGCTGCTCGGTCTCTACGTGGGGGCCAGGCGGCGGCTGATGGAGAACTTGCGGGAGCGTGCGGACAGTCTGGAGCAGGAGTTGTCGCTGCTGGCGGACCGGGCCGAGCAGCGGGCGGAGTGGGCTCGTACGGAGGAGCGGACGCGGATCGCGCGTGAGATGCACGACGTGGTGGCGCACCGGGTGAGTCTGATGGTGGTGCATGCCGCCGCGTTGCAGGCGGTGGCGTTGAAGGATCCGCAGAAGGCGGTGAAGAACGCCGCGTTGGTGGGGGACATGGGGCGGCAGGCGTTGACGGAGTTGCGGGAGATGTTGGGTGTGCTGCGGGCGGGGGAGCAGCAGGCGGTGCGTGAGGCGGGTGGCGGGGGTTCGGGGGTGACGGTGCCGTTGGCGTCGGTGGGTGTCGCGGCCGCGGCGGCTGCCGCGGCGGCGGCGGGGGACGGGCCGGGGATGGGGGACATCGAGACGTTGGTCGGTCAGTCGCGGGATGCGGGGATGGTGGTGGAGTTGGCGGTGCAGGGGGTGTCGCGGGAGTACGCGCCGGTGGTGGAGCAGACGGCGTACCGGGTGGTGCAGGAGGCGTTGACGAATGTGCACAAGCACGCGGCGGGGGCGAAGGTGATGGTGCGCCTGGCGCATCGGGAGGCCGAGATCGCGATGCAGGTGGAGAACGGTCCGTCGTGCGGTGCCGCCGATGCCGGGCTGCCCAGTGGTGGCAACGGGCTGGTGGGGATGCGGGAGCGGGTGCACGCGCTGGGCGGGGTGTTCGTGTCGGGGGAGACGGACGCGGGGGGTTTCCGGGTGTCGGCGGTGTTGCCGCACCGGGACGCCGCGTAGGGGGCGGGCAGCGGCCGGGCGGGAGGCGGCCGGGCGGGGGTCAGTGGGAGGTGAGCCGTTGCGGCTGGGCTCCGGTGACCAGGGCCGCGAGTGCGTGGTCGATGTGTGGGCCGAGGTACCAGTCGCCGGTGTGGTCGATGGAGTAGACGCGGCCGGTGGCGTCGACGGCGAGTACGGCCTGGCCGTCGCCCTCTTCGCCGATGGGGCTGATCTCGGTGTCCAGGGAGCGGCCGAGGTCGCCGAGGGTGCGGGCGAGGTGGATGCCGGCGAGTGGGTCGAACCGTACGGTCGTGGGGGCGATCTGCCGTCCCGGTCCGGGGCCGGTCACGGTCAGTGCGCCGAACTCCGCCCAGATCTCGACGACGGCCGCGAACACGGCGTGGACGTGTCCCGCCGGGGTGATGTGGGCGCGCAGGGTGTCCGCCCACTCCTCGGCCTGCCGCATGTCCCAGCGGCCCGGATGCCAGCCGGCTTCGCGCAGGGCGGCGTCGACGGCGACGGGGAAGCGGGTGGTGGTGACGTCGGGCACGGGGTGGTCAGCCGTTCTGCGTCGGGTCGACGGGGCGTACGCCGAAATGGGCGAGCATCGCCGTACAGGAGCGGCAGGGTGGCGCGTAGCTGCCGTGGAGCGGGTCGCCGTCCTCGCGGATGCGGCGTGCGGTGAGTTTGGCGTGCTTGAGGGAGCGGCGGGCCTCGCCGTGGGTGAGGGGTTTGCGCTGGGCGCGTTTGGAGCGGGCGCCTTCGACGGCGGTGAGGTGCCGGGACAGCAGGATGGTCTCGGGGCAGCGGCCGGTGAATCGTTCGCGCTGGCTGCTGGTGAGGGTGTCCAGGAAGTCCTGTACGAGGGGGTGCAGGGCCGGTGGCTGGTCGGCCTTGCCCGCGGTGCACGTGAGATTTTCGCCACGTACGGAGAGTGCGGCGGCGACGGCGGGCAGGATTCCGTCGCGGCGCTGCCGGAGTGCGGGCGGGCGGTGCGGTTCGGTGCTGCTCCAGCTCAGGCGCGGGTCGCCGGAGGTGTCCGCGTCCGAGGTCGAGGGCGTGGTCGAGGGCGTGGTCGCGGGCGTGCCGTTTCCGGTGGTGCCCGTGGTGAGGCGTCCCGACGTCGCTCCCGGGCGGTCCGGTGAGCCGAGGCGTGGATCTCCCGATGTGTCCTGTTGTGCTGTGTGCAAAGCGTTGTCCCTCCCTACGTAATCCCCACGTAATCCCCCGAGTTGCGGGGACAGCCTGCCAAATGTGACATGCCGCGGGGAAGCCGGGGCGGGATCAGGGCGTGGCGTCGTCGCTGCGTGACCTGGGGTGACCGGTTGTCACCGGTACTCGAACGGGTGCCGCGGTGAGGGCGTGCGGGGGGCCGGCGGGGGAGCGGAAGGGCGGCGTCCTGTGTTGCTTCACCGCATAGGCTGTGTCGAACCAGTCAGAAGCCAGCAGGGGGCATCCGCCATGACGACAGGTCGGCTCGGTCAGCAAACCGCGCCACCGAACGCGGCCTACGCCGGGCAGGTCGTGCAATTCCCGGACCCCGTCCGGGCCTCGCGCCACCCCAGGGGTGTGCCGGTGGACGGCGACGGCTTCCCGGACTTCTCGCCGTACGCGCGTGCCGCCGCCGAGATCGCCGAGCCCCCCGAGGGCTTCGGTGTCGACGAGTTGCGGCTCACGGATTACGTGTCGGCCAACGCCGCGCTGCACGCGGACGGCCATGAGTTGTGGGACACGATTCCCGCCGTGGCCACTCCGCACGGCTGGACCTGGCACCACGCGCCGCGTTCGCGCCGGCTGTTGCTGGTGCCGGTGGAGGTCAAGGCGCTGCTCCGCCATCATGGCGGTCTCGCGACGACGTTGGTGGATCACGGCAAGCGCGGGACGCGTCCTCTTCAGGAGACGAGACCGGTGCACTTCGGGTTGCCGAAGGGTTCGGTGTCGGTGACCGAGCAGCAACTGCTCGGTGTGGAGGAGGATCTCGGTTTCCGGCTGCCCGGTGCGTACCGCTCGTTCCTCAAGGCGGCGGGCGGGTGCGCCCCGGTGGGCGCGGCGTTGGACGCGGAGCTGGGGCTGCTGGTGGACCAGCCGTTCTTCACGGTGCGTGAGGAGGCGGCGGTCAATGACCTGTTGTACGTCAACAAGTGTCTGCGGGACCATCTGACGAAGGACTATCTGGGCGTGGCGTTCGTCCAGGGCGGCATCCTCGCGGTGAAGGTGCGCGGCGATGCGGTCGGTTCGGTGTGGTTCTGCGCGTACGACGACGCGCGTGACCGGGATGGCTGGAGTGTGCGGGAGCGGGTGGAGCGCCTGCTGCTGCCCTGTGGTGCGGACTTCGACGTCTTCCTTATGAGGCTGGCGGGCAATCCGTCGGAGCTGGACACGGTGGCGAACCTGATGGTGGACGGCGGCTTCGCCCGCGCCGTCCCGGTGGAGGGATGAGCGCGGTGGTGACATTCGCTCAGGCGCAGGAGCGCGCGGACGAGTGGGTCAACGGCGACGTGCCCGCGTATCAGCACCGTGAGGTGCGGGTGCGGGAGTTCGAGCTGGGGTTCGTGGTGTGGGCGGAGGACCGCGCGGAGGGCCCGCGTTCGGACGGCGGGCTTCAGCGGCTGGTGCTCGCGCGGGACAGCGGTGAGGCGACGTTGTGGCCGGGGTTGCCGGTGGGTGAGGTGATCCGGCGGTACGAGGAGGAGTACGGGTCGCAGGCACAGGCCGAGGAGCCGCCGCCGGCGGCGCGGCGTATCGATCTGAATCAGACGTCTTTCCTGTTGACGCCGCCGGAGTGGTTGCAGGACGCGGCGGACAGGATGGGGATTCCGGATTCCGGCGCGGGTGCGGGCGCGGACGCGTCGGGCGGCGGCGCCTCCGGCGCTGGTGCCGGTGCTGTCGCTGCCGGTGCGCCGCCGGTCTCGGCGTCGCAGAGCAGCAGTTCGCCGTGGCCCGACGCGGACCGCAGCGGGGATCACGGTCCCGCCGCGTCGGTCGCCCCGGCCGGGGCGACCCCGTGGGCCGGTACAGACACCAACGCCGCCGGTGACGGCGGTTCCGTGGGGCTTCCGGCGACGGTCTTCGCGCCGCCGCTGTCGGGCGCGGACGACGACGGTACGCCGCCGCCCGGTCTGGCGGCCGAGGCGCCGACGGCGTTGATCTCGGGCGGCAGTCAGCTGCCGCGTACATCGCTGGCCCCGGGTCTCGGATCGGCATCTCCCGCGCCCGGCGGGCCGGCCGCGCCCGGCGCCGCCGATATCGCCGACGCGGCGACGAGCAAGGCGACGGCGCCGCCGCGCGCTCCGCGTGGCGGTGGGCCGTCGGCTCCGCCGCCCCCCGGTGCGCCCGGGGTGCCCGGTGTTCCGGGTCCGCCCGGTCCGCCCGGCGTTCCCGGTGCCCCTGGTACGCCCGGTGCTCCCGGTGCTCCGGGGATGCCGCCGCCCGGTGGTGTGCATCACGCGGCGACGATGTTCGCGGATCCGAGTCAGGGCGGTCAGTCCTCGTTGCCGGGCGGCCCCCGGCCGCCGGGTCCTCCTGGTCCGCCCGGCGTTCCCGGTGCCCCTGGTACGCCCGGTGCTCCCGGTGCTCCGGGGATGCCGCCGCCCGGTGGTGTGCATCACGCGGCGACGATGTTCGCGGATCCGAGTCAGGGCGGTCAGTCCTCGTTGCCGGGCGGCCCCCGGCCTCCCGGCCCGCCGGGTCCCCCCGGCCCTCCCGGTGCGCCCGTGATGCCGCCGGGTCCTCCCGGTCCTCCCGGTCCGCCTGGTGCCCCTGGTGTTCCTGGTACGCCGCCGCCCGGTGGTGTCCACCACGCGGCGACGATGCTGGCCGGCCCCGGTGCCGTACCGGGCACCCCCGGTCCGCCGGGTCCGCCCGGTGCGCCTCCCGGCGCCCCGCAGGGCGCGTACGGCTACCCGCAGCAGGCCGGCGGCATGCCGACGGTCGGCCCCGGCTATCAGGCCGTGCTGCGCTACCGCGCGCCCGACGGCTCCGAGGCCCAGCTCATCCGCCGCTCGGCGCCCGGCACCCCGCACCCCGAGTGGCAGATCCTGCACGAGCTGCGCGCCATGAACGTGCCGCCGCAGCAGGTGCTCGAACTCCACACCGAGCTGGAGTCCTGTGAGCTGCCCGGTGGTTACTGCGCGCGGATGATCCGCGAGACCTGGCCGCAGGTGCGGATCACCAGCGTCGCCCCGTACGGCAGGGACCACTCCAGCCGTCAGCAGGGCATGCGGCATCTGCTCACCCACCAGGGCGAGTTGCACCAGGTCGCGGACGGTCCGGCGCGTCCGGCGCCGGTACGCGCTCCGCTGCCGCAGGTGCCGCCCGCGCAGCCGGTCCCGCCGGAGGCGATCGCGCAGGAGCTGGCGGGCGCGTTCGGCCCGCAGGGCATCTGCCGGTTCGATCAGCGGGCGGTGTCCCGTCAGGGCGTACCGGAGGCCGTGGCGCGCACGCTCGTGTGGGCGGGGCTGCCGGGCGACTTCGGCCCGTTCTTCTGGGCGCAGCCCGCGCAGCCGGTGGTGCCGACGCTGGCCGAGCTGGCCGCGCAGCGGCAGGTGCAGCCGGCGGCGGACGCGGGGTCGTATCTGGTGATGGGCAGTGACTTCGGCCGGGCGATCTGTGTCCAGTACGGCACGGCGCACATCATGGCCGTGTCGGTCGAGACGGGGCCGGGCGGTGAGACGATCCCGCCGCAGTTCGTGAACACCGGGCTGCCGGAGTTCACCCGCTCGATGGCGCTGCTCGGCCGGATGTGGCGGCTGCGTTTCGGCCTGAATCCGGAGCAGGCGGGCCGCTGGACCGTCGACTTCCAGGCGCAGCTCGCCGCGATCGATCCGGCGGCGCTGTCGTCGCCGGAGAGCTGGTGGTCGGTGCTGCTTGAGCAGATGTGGGACGGGCTGCTCTGACCGTGCGGCTGTCGATTCGGCGGTGAGATCCACCACCCCAGGAACGCGCCCAGGCGCCCTCCGTGATTCACGGTGGGCGTCTCGGTCGTTGTGGCGCCCGTTGGCGCGCCGGGACCGGGCGGTGGCTTGAACGCGTCGGCCGTGTCATCGGTACGGAAGCGGTGTCGGGTGCCCGGCGTCAAAGGGCGCATCCTTGAGCAGGATGGACGGGTGGGGCGTTTCGTCGAGGCGCCCCTTCTTGTCACCGTAGGTCGGAGAGAGGCTTGAGTAATGGCTGCTGCACGGGCAACGGCTCACGGCTTCGACCCCGCTCGGGGCCGTGGATACCGCCCCGAGCAGGTCGACCGGCGGGTCACGGAGCTGTCCAGGGACCGGGAGGACGCCGAGGCGCACGAGGGGCGGCTCGCGGAGCTCGCCGAGCGGCTGGAGGCGGCGGCCGGGCTGCTGCGGCAGCAGGTGGAGGCGCTGCCGCCGCAGACGTTCGAGTCGCTGGGCGACCGCGCCCGGCAGATCCTGGCGCTGGCCGCCGAGGAGGCGGACGCGGCGCGTGCGACCGCGCGGGAGGACGCGCAGGCGCGGTACGACGCGGCGGGTGACGCGGTCCGCCGTACGCGCGAGGCGGCCCGCGCGCACGCGGAGGCGGTCACGGGTGACGCGGACGCGTACGCGACGCGGACGGTGGAGGGCGCGCAGGGCGCGGCGGACGAGCGACGGGCGGCCGCGCGCCGGGACGCCGAGGAGGTACGGGGCGGGGCGCTGGCCCGTTTCGACGAGATCCGGCAGCGTACGGAGGCGTTGCTCGCCGAGTTGTCGCGGGAGCACGCGGAGCGACTGGCCGCGACGGCACGGGAGTTCGCGGAGCGGGAGGCGGCGGCGCAGGCCCGGCAGGCGGAGCTGGCGACCCGCTCGGACGCCCGGCTCGCGGACGCGAAGCGGGCTTTCGCGGAGGCGGAGGAGAGCGCCCGGCACATCCATGAGGACGCCGTGGCGCGTGCGCGGGAGCTGATCGCGCGGGCGCGGGCGGCGGAGGAGCGGACCGTACGGGAGACGGAGCGGGTCCTGCGGGAGCACACGGAGGTCCGTGAGGAGACGCAGGCGCGGATGACGCATGTCCGTAACAGTCTGGCGGCGCTGACGGGCCGGACTCCGGTGGACGCCGAGGCGGAGGCGGAGAACGCCTGAGGCGGGCGGTGCCGGGAGTGCCCCGTCCCCTCGTGCGGGGCACTCCCGTGGGGGCCGGGAGTGCCCCGCCCCACCCCCGTGGGGGCAGGACACTCCCGGCGCCGGCTCGCGGTCGGATCAGACGGTGGGCGAGGCGCTGTACCCGTGGGTCTGGTGGCCCTTGCCGTCGTTGGCCCAGTCCAGACGCAGCTCGCCGTCGGCGAGGCCCCTGGTGCCGCCGACCGCGTAGGAGATGGTCGACGTCTTGTAGCTGCCGTTGTAGTTCGCGTTGGCGCTGGAGTTCTCCAGCTTCGCCTCGATGCCGCCGAAGTTCTTGGACTTCACGACGGGGTCGGTGCCGCTGACGCTCTTCTTCACCTGGAGCTTGAAGTACGCGTCGTTGAAGATGCCGGTGTTGTCGACCTGCGCGTAGACGGGACCGTCCCACGAGACGGAGGCGTACGCGTGGACGGTCGAGCCGGAGCGCGCGGAGCAGAGCTTGACGGTGATGTCCCAGTTGTCGGCCCAGGGACCCGAGTAGGACGGGTCGTCGATCGACTTCTCGCTGGTCTTGCACTTGTACGTCAGGGCCGAGGCCGGGGACGCGGCGACGACGGAGGTCCCGGCGAGCGCGGCGGTGGCGAGTGCCGCCGCACCCGCGCGCTTGATGTTGAACACAGCTCGTTCCCTTTCGAGGGTTTGGGTCTGAGGAACGGGCGTGAGGAGCCACTGATCGCTGCGCTTGGCGAAGGTGACTGACATCCCTGGACCCGGGGAGCCGCCCGGCCGCGTGACCGGGGCGGCGAGTTCCCGCCCGACTCATGACTCGTACTTCCTGAGGCGGTTCGGAGAAACCGCAGGCCGCGAACTCCGATGCCAACCCTAGGGTTGGCGTGGGCTTCGGACTTTGTCATTCACGCAGGGAACTTTGTCAGTGGTGCAGCGTCTCGAAATGACGCCCCGTAGGGCGAGATCCGCTGTGTGCCGCCGGCGCGCGTTGCGTGGAAAGAGGCAATTCTGTCAAACTGGCCTCGGGAACTGTCCGTATCGAGGAGTAACTTGTGGAGAAGCGGGCCGAGGTCTTGGCCGGCGGGCTTCATGTCCGATGCGGGCGAAGGTCTGCCTCATGAGCCCGATGCTGGACACCGCGTTCATGCCGCCGCAGGACCGGGAGGAAGCGCTCCGGGACGCGATGCGGGAATCCATGGTGGCTGTCGATATCGATCATCGTTATCGGGCTGAGGACATTTCGGTTCGCATGGGGCTCGGCACCGTTGGGCCTCTGCGGGTCGGTTCGGCGCGGGCGACCGCGGTCACTGTCCGTCGGACGGCGCGGCTGGCCCGGGAGGACGAGGAGCCGGCCGTCTTCGTGGGTCTTCAGGTGACGGGCACCAGCCTGGTGGTGCAGAACGGCCGCCAGTGCCTGCTGGAGCCGGGAACCTTCGCCGTCTACGAATCCACCGTTCCCTACACACTTCTCTTCGACGAGGGAGTCGACCAGCACTTCTTCCGTTTTCCCCGCGCCGCGCTCGCGCTCCCCGAGCGGCTGTTGCGGGATATCGCCGCGGTTCCCCTGGGATCCGACAATCCCATCGCACGCCTCGCCTTCAGCTACTTTTCGCAACTGGCCGTCAGCGAGGAAATGCACCAGGGCGTGCACGCCGCCGCCGTGGTGGAACCCAGTGTCGAGCTGCTCCGCGCCGTCCTGACGTCCCAGCACGGTGACGCCGACCTGGCCAGAGGACCGGCGGAGGCAACACTCGGCCTGCGGATCACTCGTTACATCCGGGCGCACCTGGCTGATCCCGATCTGTCGGCGGCACGGATCGCCGCCGCGCACGACATCTCCGTGCGTCATCTCTACGCTGTGCTGTCCCGGTCGGGAATCAGCCTCGGAGACTGGATCCGTACACACCGCCTGGCCGAATGCAGACGAGAACTGGCCGGTGTGAACGGCCGGTTGCGGACCATCGCGGCGGTAGGACGGAATTGGGGCTTCGCTGACGCGACCCATTTCAGCAAGGTGTTCAAACAGGCATACGGAATCTCGCCTCGGGCCTGGCGCGACCAGAACCACCCCCGCTCCCGCGCGTGACGGTCTGACGGCCTCCCGCGCGTGACGGTCTCAGCGCGGCCGCGCCCGTACATCCTTTCCGGGGTCCTTGGCCGTCTGCGGGTCCTCGTGGACGGGGAAGCGGCGCGGCGCCACGGAATTCGGCCGCGCGGTCGGTGAGCGCCGCCGCGGACCCTCAGGGTCGCTCCACCTGAGGGTGGACGGCCCTTAGGTGGTTCTCCCTACTTACGTCCGGGGGCGGTTCGTCCCGCCGGAGGACGAGAAGGGAGTGTGCCGTTCTTTAAGTTGGTCCTACACCGCTGGGGACCGGTCGGGGGGCCGGTCCCCCCGGTGGAGGGCGGGACTTCGAAGACAGTTCCAGGGGGGGGTAGCACCCGGAAGTCCTGAGGGAAACCCCAGGAGAAGTGGGTGCCTTTCCCCAGCGCGCCGGACGGTGTCGGGCGCGCAGACTCAAGTCGGAGCGGGAACGACCCCCGCCGCACGACCGCGGCACGATCACGACCGCAGCGCGATCACCATCGCGATCGCGATCATCAGCACCATCCCACTACCCACGGCGCGGACGCGCGGCGCGGCTCACGACGCCCAATTATCGATGGACTTAGGAGACTTACGGTGACAACGGCTATGACCATCCCCAGGCCCGGGGGCACGGGAGGGCGCGTGGCCGTCGCCGCGCGGGCGCGACAGGTCGTCAAGGCGTACGGCTCCGGGGAGACCCGGATCGTGGCGCTCGACCAGGTCGATGTGGACATCGCCCGCGGGCAGTTCACCGCGATCATGGGCCCGTCCGGTTCCGGCAAGTCGACGCTCATGCACTGCCTCGCCGGGCTCGACACCGTGACCTCGGGCGAGATCCATCTCGACGAGACCGAGATCACGAAGCTCAAGGACAAGAAGCTCACGCGACTGCGCAGGGACCGGATCGGCTTCATCTTCCAGGCGTACAACCTGCTGCCGACGCTCAACGCCCTGGAGAACATCACGCTCCCCATGGACATAGCGGGCCGCAAGCCCGACCGGCAGTGGCTCCAGCGGGTCGTGGAGACCGTCGGTCTCGCCGACCGTCTCAAGCACCGGCCCACCCAGCTGTCCGGCGGGCAGCAGCAGCGGGTGGCCGTCGCCCGCGCCCTCGCCGCCCAGCCCGACATCATCTTCGGTGACGAGCCGACCGGCAATCTGGACTCGCGGGCCGGCGCCGAGGTGCTGGCCTTCCTGCGCAGGTCGGTGGACGAGCTGGGGCAGACCATGGTGATGGTCACGCACGACCCGGTCGCCGCCTCGTACGCGGACCGGGTGCTGTATCTCGCCGACGGCCGGATCGTCGACGAGATGCGCGACCCGACCGCCGAGCAGGTTCTCGACCGGATGAAGAACTTCGACGCGCGGGGGCGGACCTCGTGACCGTCGTCAAGACCTCGGTGCGCAACTTCCTCGCGCACAAGGGACGTATGGCGCTCTCCGCCGTCGCCGTCCTGCTGTCGGTGGCGTTCGTCTCGGGGACGCTCGTGTTCACCGACACCATGAACACGACGTTCGACAAGCTGTTCGCCGCGTCGTCGTCCGACGTCACCGTCAGCCCCAAGGGCGCGGCGGCGGGCGACGACTCGCCGTCGCAGACCGGCAAGCCCGAGTCGCTGCCGGCCTCCGTCGTCGCACGCGTCGAGAAGTCGCCGGGCGTGAAGTCCGCCGAGGGCGCGGTCAGCAGCATGAGCGTCACGGTCGTGGACGCCGAGAACAAGAACGTGGGGGCGTCCAGCGGCGCCCCGACGATCGCGGGCAACTGGACGGACAACGACCTGAAGTCGATGGAGATCACCTCCGGGCACGCCCCGCGCGGCCCCACCGAGGTCATGGTCGACGCCGACACCGCCGACAAGCACGATCTCAAGCTCGGCGACGAGCTGCGCACCATCGTGGTCACGGGTGACCTCAAGGCGAAGATCGTCGGTATCGCCGCCTTCAAGGTGACCAACCCGGGCGCCGCGATCGTCTACTTCGACACCGCGACCGCCCAGCGTGAACTCCTCGGCGCGACCGGCCTGTTCACCCAGATCAACGTCGCGGCCGAGCAGGGCGTGAGCGACGCGCGGCTGAAGGCGGACCTGGCGGGGGCGCTCGGGAGCACGTACAAGCTCCAGACGCAGAAGGAGACGGCGGACGCCGGCAGGGACAGCGTCGGCTCGTTCCTCGACGTGATGAAGTACGCGATGCTCGGCTTCGCCGGGATCGCCTTCCTCGTCGGCATCTTCCTGATCGTCAACACCTTCTCCATGCTGGTCGCCCAGCGGACCCGCGAGATCGGCCTGATGCGGGCCATCGGGTCCAGCCGTAAGCAGGTCAACCGCTCGGTGCTGCTGGAAGCCGTACTGCTCGGCATCGTCGGGTCCGTCGCCGGTGTCGCCGCGGGCGTCGGGCTGGCCGTCGGCCTGATGGAACTGATGTCGTCCATGGGCATGGAGCTGTCCACCCAGGATCTGACCGTGAAGTGGACGACGCCCGCGATCGGGCTGGTGCTCGGCGTCGTCGTCACCGTCCTCGCCGCGTACATACCGGCCCGCCGGGCCGGGAAGATCTCGCCGATGGCGGCGCTGCGTGACGCCGGTACGCCGGCCGACGGCCGCGCCGGACGGATCCGGGGCACGATCGGCCTGGTCCTCACCGCCGGCGGCGTCGCCGCGCTCCTCGTCGCCACGGGGGCGGACAAGGCGAGCGAGGGCTCGCTGTTCCTCGGTACGGGTGTGGTGTTCACGCTCATCGGCTTCGTCGTCGTCGGCCCGCTGCTCGCCGGTTTCTTCGTCCGGATCCTGAGCGCGGTGATACTGCGGGTCTTCGGGCCGGTCGGCCGGATGGCCGAGCGCAACGCGCTGCGCAACCCGCGGCGTACGGGAGCCACCGGCGCGGCCCTGATGATCGGGCTGGCCCTGGTGGCGTGTCTGTCGGTGGTCGGCTCGTCCATGGTCGCGTCGGCGACGGACGAGCTGGACAAGACGGTCGGCGCGGACTTCATCATCGAGTCCGGCACCGGTCAGCCGATCGTGCCGCTGGCCCAGGCGGCACTGGAGAAGTCACCCGGTATCGCGCATGTCACCGAGTACAAGATCGTCGCGACGAAGCTGACGACGCCCGACGGGAAGACCGTCGACGAGGATCTGTCGGCGGCCGATCCGACGTACGCCAAGGATCTGCGCCGCGAGACCGTCGCGGGTGAGCTGTCCGCCGCGTACGGAAAGGACTCGATGTCCGTCGGCGAGACGTTCGCCGACAAGCACGGGGTCGAGGTCGGGGACGAGCTGACCGCCGCGTTCAAGGGCGGCAAGAGCGCCGAGCTGACCGTGGCGGCGATCACGTCGGACGACGTGGCGGTGGACAAGGGCTCCAAGTACATCTCCATCGCGACCGCCGAGCGGTATCTGCCCGCGGCGAAGATGCCGAAGAACATGATCATGTTCGCGGCGGCCCAGGACGGCAAGGAGAAGGAGGCGTACGCGGCGCTGAAGGACTCGCTCGCGGCGTACCCGCAGTACAAGGTCCAGGACCAGACGGACTTCAAGCAGGATCTGAAGGACCAGATCGGCCAACTGCTCAACATCGTCTACGGTCTGCTCGCACTGGCGATCATCGTCGCGGTGCTGGGAGTGGTGAACACCCTCGCGCTGTCGGTCGTTGAACGGACCAGGGAGATCGGACTGCTGCGGGCCATCGGCCTGTCGCGCCGTCAGCTGCGCCGCATGATCCGCCTGGAGTCGGTGGTCATCGCCCTGTTCGGCGCCCTGCTCGGGCTCGGTCTGGGCATGGGCTGGGGCACGGCGGCACAGAAGGTCCTCGCCCTGGAGGGCCTGGGGGTGCTGGAGATCCCGTGGCCGACCATCATCGGGGTGTTCGTGGCCTCGGCCTTCGTGGGACTGTTCGCCGCGCTCGTCCCGGCCTTCCGGGCCGGCCGCATGAACGTCCTGAACGCGATCGCCACGGATTAGTGGCATCGAGCCGCCCGAATGGTGGCCGCCGGACAGATTTGGTCGGCGAACGTAGGTTTTCGGCTCCGGTGGGCGTTCTTCACGCCTATCGGAGCCGATTGCCTTCCCCCTGGTCAGAGCGGTGCTGACAACAAGCTGCGCGCGTAGATGCAGCAAGCTGACACGGCCCGGCCCCCCATTTCGAGACACCCGCTGTCATCGTCGTCCCACCGGAAGCGATCCGGTCCGACGGAACGATTCAACAGGGGGAATTGTGCTCGGTGTACCGCACTGCAACTCCAGGATGATCACGGCCCGTTCGCGCACCGCTCGCACCGCACGTACCGCGCTCGCCCTTGGTTTCTGTACGGCCGCACTGACCCTGTCCGCGGGGACGGCCGCCGCCTCCGCGCCCGCCGCCGGGGACGCCGTGGCCACGAGCCAGCTTGTCAACGGCTGGGACTGAGGGCGTAGCCGGTGCGGTTTCAGCTCCTCGGGCCGCTCAGCATCACGGACGGTCCCGACACCGTCGTCCTTCAGCCCTCCAAACCCACGATCCTCCTCGCCTCACTGCTCCTGCATGCCAACTCGGTCGTCTCCGCCGACTACTTGCAGCGGACCATGTGGGGCGAGGAGCAGCCCGCCACCTCCCGCGCCGCGCTCCAGACGTGCGTACTGCGGCTGCGCCGGCTGTTCACCAAGCACGGGGTGACCGAGACCCCGATCGAGGCCGTGCCCGGTGGCTACCGGATCACGGCCGGACCCCGGCATCTCGACCTGATCGGTTTCCGCGACGAGGTACGGCGCGCCGCGGACATCGCCGACCCGGAGAGCGAACTGCGCGTACTCAAAGGGGCGTTGTCGCTGTGGGAGGGCTCCGTCCTGGCCAATGTCCGCTCCGACGTGCTGCACCGCGACGAAGTCCCCCGGCTCGTCGAGGAGCGGCTGCGCACCCTGGAGCGCGCCTGCGACCTCAAGCTGCTGCTCGGCCGCTGCGGCGAGGCGCTGGTGGAGCTGTGGAGCGCCAGCCGGGCCCACCCCGGGCACGAGCGGTTCCGGGAACAGCTCATCGAGGCCCTTTACCGCACGGGCCGGCAGACCGAGGCGCTCGCCGAGTACCGCGTCGTCAAGGACTATCTGCACGACGAGTTGGGCGTGGATCCCTCGCCCGCGCTGCGCCGGCTGGAGCTGGCCATCCTGCGCGGCGAGGACCTGGGGCCCGCCGACGACCGGCACCCCGCAGGCCCGGCGTATCTGTCCGGCGGCGCCGCCGAACGGCAGCACACCGCCCCCGCCGCGCCGCCCTCGGCCATGGTGGGGCCGGTCGCGGCCGTGCACTCGTTCACCGGGCGCGCCGCCGAGACCACCGCCCTGCTGGAGCGGCTGACCGCGCCCGGCCAGGAACCCGTCACCCTGCTGGTGTCGGGGGCACCCGGCATCGGGAAGTCCGCGCTGGCCCGGCATCTCGCGCACCAGGTCAGGGACAGCTTCCCCGCGGGCCTGTTCCTGGTGCGGATGGTCGGCCCGGACGGTACGGCCCGCCGCCCCGACGACGCGGCGGCCGAGGTGGCCGCCGCCCTGCGCGACCAGGTGCGCGGCGAGCGCGCCCTGCTGGTGCTGGACGACGTGGTCGACGCCGACCAGGTCAGGCCGCTGCTGCCGGCCGGCGCCGACGGCGCGGCGATCGTCACCAGCCGGCGCGGTCTCGCCGGCCTCGTCGCCACCCACGGCGGCTGGGTGCTGCGGCTCTCCACCTTCGCCGAGGAGGAGTCGTACGCGCTGCTGCTCGCCGTCCTCGGCGCCGAACGCGTCGAGGCGGAGCCCGAGGCGGCCCGCCGGCTCGCCGCCGCCTGCGGACACCACCCGCTCGCCCTGCGCATCATGTCGGCCCGGCTGCTCACCCGGCCCGCGCTGCGGCTGGCCGACTCCGTGAGCTGGCTGGCGGAGGACCCGCTGGCGCGGCTCTCGCTCGCCGACTCGCCGGAACTGTCGGTGCACCGGGTGCTCGGCGGGGCGCTCGACCGGCTGGACCCGCGGCTCGCCGACGCGTTCCTGAAGGTCGCCGCGCAGATCCCGGACCACTTCACGGCGGAGGACAGTGTGCGGGTGCTCGGGATGTCCCCCTTCGAGGCGGACGACGTACTGGACCGGCTCGCCGACGCCGGACTGCTGGAAGAAGGGCCGCCCGGCCCGTACCGGGTGCACGAACTGCTGCGTGTGTACGCGCGCAGAACCGCGCCGTATCGGTCCCGGCCGATACAGAAGGTCTGAATCCTCGACCGGCTGAAGCAGGGGGATTCCTGGCTCACGCCGCCCGCGGACCCCACGGCCCGACAGGTCTTCCACGATCAGCGCCAACCGGGTTGGAACCAGCCCGGATTGATACGGCAAAGCTTGGAGGTGCATGTGCTGTCCCGGTTCTCGATCAGCCGTCCTCGCGGCACGGCGCACGCGCTTGGTTCTCGCACCGCACGGCGGACGTTCCACCCGACCGCGTGGGCGGTCCTTCGCCATGGAGGCGAAACCCCGTTCCCCGCCCGGCTCCGCAGGAGTCCGATTCCTCCCCGGCCTGAAGGCCGGGGCATCCTTGGAGGTCTCAGGTGAATCCCATGGCTGTAGAAGCGACAGCGGCTCCGACAGCGGCTCCGACGGCGGCTCCGACAGCCGTCGCGCCTCCGGCGGCTCAGGCACAGACTCAGGCTCACGCGTCGGCGGCGTCCGGCGCTTCCGCCTTCGACGCCCTGGCCGGCACCAGGCCCCGGGTCCGCCGGGACGTGCTGTTCACCGAGACGCCCGGCGGCGTCCTCTTCCACAACGCGGACGGCGGTTTCCACCTCACCGGCCGTACGGCGTACCGCTTCGCCTCGCTGATGGTGCCGCACCTCGCGGGACACCACCGACTCGCCGACATCTGCCAGGGTTTCGGACCCGCCCAGCGGGCCATGGCCGCCGAGCTGGTCAAGACGCTGTACGAGCGCGGCTTCGCCCGTGACATCCCCGAGGACGAGACCGCCCCCGCCGCCCCGAACGCCCCCGGCACCGCCGACTCCCCCGACTCCCCCGACGCCCCCGGCACCCCCGGCACCCCCGACGCCCCCGGCACCCCCGTCCCCGCTCCGCTCACCGGCGCGGTCACCACCCGCTTCGCCGCCCAGATCGCGTACGCCGACCACTACGCCGACGGTGCCCCCGCCCGCTTCCGCCGCTACCGCACCACCCGCGTCGCGATCCTCGGCACCGGCCCCGTCGCCCGCTGGTGCGCGCTCAGCCTCGTCCGCAACGGCTGCGCCTCTCTCGCCGTCGAGGG
This sequence comes from Streptomyces sp. NBC_01508, assembly GCF_045040315.1. Classification (NCBI taxonomy): domain Bacteria; kingdom Bacillati; phylum Actinomycetota; class Actinomycetes; order Kitasatosporales; family Streptomycetaceae; genus Streptomyces; species Streptomyces sp. NBC_01508. The sequence continues at coordinate 5,263,816 of NZ_CP109419.1, forward strand.
CGACGCGCACAGCGACCGGACCCTGCTCGCCGAGATCGCCGAACTGGCCGCCCAGGACTGCCCGGTGACCCTCGACAGCCTCCCCGCGCACCCCGACTGGACCGCGCTCGACGGCTACGACGTCGTCGTCGTGACCGGCGCCGACTCCGCCGTCCGCACCCACGCCCTGCTGTCGGCGGGCGTCCCGCAGGGCGCCACCCTCATCCCCGCCTGGACGTTCGGCCGCCGGTCGGTCACCGGGCCGCTCAGCAGGGCCGGTTCGACCGGCTGCTGGTCGTGCGCGGTGCTGCGCCTCGGCGGCAACACCGACGCCGGGACGGCCGCCGACATCTGGAGCGAGGTCGCGGGCGGCGCCACCGGCGGCGTTTCGGGGCGGTCCGCGCCGACCGGCCCCGTCGCCGCGATGTCCGGCAACCTCCTCGGTTACGAGATCTTCCGCCTCACCACCGGCGTGCTGCCCGCCGAGACCGAGGGGCAGGTACTCGTCCAGGATCTCGAATCCCTCGACGTCATGGCCGAGCCCGTGCAGCCCCACCCGCGCTGCGCGCTGTGCGCGCCGGCCGCCGCCGCCGAGACGGCCGCACGCCCCGCCCTGCCCGGCGTACCGACCCTCCCCGTCACACCGACCGTGGAGAGCGCGGGTGAGGCGGAAGCACTGGTCGAAGGGCTCAACCGGATCAGTACGGCGCTGGTGCGCCCCTTCACCGGCGTCTTCAGCCGGTACGACGACGAGAGCCTCACCCAGACCCCGCTCAAGATCAGCCGCGTCGAGCTGGCCGTCGGCCACGGACCGCGCAGACGGATCGCCGCCTTCGACGTGCACCACCTGGCGGGCGCCCGGCTGCGCGCCCTGTACGCGGCGGCCGAGACGTACGTCGAGCACGTCGTGCCCGTCACCCCCGACACCACCGCGCCCGCGGCCGGTGCCGCCGCCCTCGCCCCCGACAGCCTGACGACGGGCAGCGGCACCGGCGCGGGCGTCGGGGCGGTCGGCGCCTGGCTCACCGCGACATCGCTGCTCACCAAGGAGCCGGTGCGGGTACCGGCCGCCGCCGTGCGGCCGTTCGGCCCGTACAACACCGAACGCCTGCACCAGGCGACCACCGCCGGCGCGGGCGCGGGCCCCACCCCGCAGGAGGCGGCGGGCCGCGGTCTGCTCTCGGCGCTCGCCCACGGGGCCCTGCTGCGGGCGGTACGCGGCGAGGCCCCCGGCGCGCTCGTCACCTCCCCGGCGGCCGGCGAACCGGACGCCGACCCGGAGCTGGTGTTCCTGCTCAAGTCCGTGCCGAACGTGGGGATCCGGGCCGAACTCGTCGACCTCGGCGAGCGGGAGCACTCCGGCGCCCACGTCGTGCTGGCCCGTGAGACGGGCGGCGTGGGCGGGTCCGCCCCGGAAGGGCGGGGCCGCTGGGCCGTCGCCGCCGGGCTCTCCCGCACCGCCGCCGCGTGCGCCGCGCTCCGCGACCTCATCGGCCAGGTGCAGCTCGACGCCGAGGAGCCGGCGCCGGGCGTCGACACCGGCGACCCACTGATGGGTGAACTCGCCGCCGCCACGGTCCTGTTGACCGCCGAGCCGGTGGCCGCCGACGCGACGGCCACCACGTTCGAGGCGGTCCTGGAGCGGCTGCGCGACGCCGGGCGTGACGTGCTGTACGTCGCCACCACCCCGGCCGACCTGCCCGCAGGCGGCATCAGCACGGCGCGCGTCCTGCTCACCACCGGACGTACGGGCCGCCCACGCCCGGAGGGTGCGCCCGATGCCGGCTGAGCCCTGGGAGCGGTCCGCCCGCGACCTCGCCACGCTGATGCGCCGCGGCTTCGCCGCCTGCGGCGCCCCCGCGCCCGCGCTCGACATCGCGCCGCTCGGCGTCCACGACGCCTTCGCGGACGAGGAGGGGGCTCCGGGGACACCGGGGGCACCCGCCGAGGGCGTGCCCGTACGGTTCTACGGCCGGCACGCCGTCGTCGGACCGTTCCCCGCCGACAGTGCCGACGGCGCGGCCACCCACCGCCCGTGCGCCCGCTGTCTCGCCCGCCGTTGGCAGGGCGTGCGCTCCGTCGCGCTGCGCGAGGCCCTGGAGCTGGGCTCCGGCACCCGGGCCGCCGGGGAGTCGCCGTACATCACCCCGTTCACCGCCGACGCCCTCGCCGGGATCGTCGCGGCCAGACTCGCCGGGCAGGGGCCGTCGACCGGCTCCTTCCCGGCGGTCCATCTCGTGGACATGGAGACGCTTCGGGTACGGCACTACCCCCTGGTGCCCGACCCCGAATGCCCCCGCTGCGGACGTGCGGAGGAAGACACCGCCGAGGCGGCCGTCCTCACCCTGAACCCGGCGCCCAAGCACCGGCCCGGCAGCTTCCGGCTGCGCGACATCAGCGCGTACGAGCTGCCCGTGGAGCCGTACGCCAATCCGGTCTGCGGCTCGCTGGGTCCCTCCGTCGTGCAGGACATCTCCTCCGCTTCCACCTCGGCCACCATCGGCTGCTTCTCGATGCGCAGCGGCGACTACCTGCGCGAGACGTTCTGGGGCGGCCACGCCGACACCTTCGCGCAGAGCGTGCGCATCGGTGTCCTGGAGGGGCTTGAGCGGTACGCCGGGATGCGCTCGCGCGCCAAGACGGCGAGCACGCACGGCTCGCTCAACGGCCTGCGGGCCGCCGGTGAGCACGTACTCGATCCGCGTGAAGTCGGCCTGTACTCCGAGGAGTTCCACCGCGCCAACCCGCGCGTCACGCCGTTCCACCCCGACCGTGAACTCCCCTGGGTCTGGGGCTACTCGCTCCGCGACCACCGGCCCGTACTCGTACCGGAGGTGCTGACGTACTATCACGCGCCGGGCCTGGAGAACCGGTTCGTGCAGGAGAGCTCCAACGGCTGTGCGTCCGGGGGCTGTATGGAGGAGGCCGTCTACTTCGGCCTCATGGAGGTCGTGGAACGCGACGCGTTCCTCCTCACCTGGTACGGGCGGGCCGCCCTCCCCGAACTCGACCCGCGCACCAGCACCCGCGCCGCCACCCGGCAGATGGTCGACCGGCTGGAGATGTACGGCTACGAGGCCCGCTTCTTCGACACCCGGATCAGCTTCCCGATCCCCGTCATCACCGGGGTCGCCGTCCGCCCCGACGGCGGCAGGGGCCGGATGTGCTTCGGCGCGGGCGCCGGGCTCGACCCGGAGTCCGCACTGGCCGGGGCGCTGTGCGAGATCGCCACCGACGCCGTCAACCTCCGGGGCCGCACCGAGCGCGACGAGGTCCGGCTGCGCGCCATGGCCACCGACTACGGCAAGGTCGCCGCGCTGCACGACCATCCGCTCGCCTACGGCATCCCCGAGATGGGGAACAACGCCCACTTCCTGATCGGCGAACCCGGCGCGCCCCGGCCGCGCATGCGGTCACTCGCGCAGGCGTACGGCGACGGCTCGCTGCCGCCCGTCTCCGACGACCTGCGCGACGACCTCACACGGTGCGTGAGTGCCGTCACCGACAAGGGATTCGACGTGGTCGTCGTCGACCAGACCATGCCCGAACAGCGTGACCTCGGCCTGACGACGGTCTCCGTGCTCGTCCCCGGCCTGCTGCCCATCGACTTCGGCTGGACCCGGCAGCGCGCGCTCGGCATGCCCCGGCTGCGCACCGCCCTGCGCGAGGCGGGCCTGCGGGCACACGACCTGACCGACGCCGATCTGAACCTCGCGCCGCACCCGTTCCCCTGAGAGGAGTACCACCGTGGGGTACGCCCATGACTACGCCGCCGCGATCATGCAGCGGGGCCGGGTCCCGATGCCACCGGCCGACTACGTGCCGAACTGGTCCGACGGGCCGCGTAAGGCGAAGTACTACCCGGGGGTCGACAGCCTGCCGCTGCCCGCCGCCGGCTATCCGGCGGAGGCGAGCCTGGACCGCGGCTTCGGCGGCTTCGGCGGCTTCGGGGACTTCGGGGACTTCGGGGACTTCGGCGCCTCCGGCGGCGACAACGGCCCAACGGCGGAAGGGGCGTTCGACCTGACGTCGCTCTCCGGGATGCTCCTCGACTCGTACGGACTGACCGGCCGCCGGCTCGGCGTCCAGGCCAACACCGACCTGAGCGCCCTGCCCTTCTACCCGCTCGCCAACTGGTCGCGCGGCTCCGCCTCCGGCGGCGGCCTCTACCCCGTGAGCGTCTACTGGGTCTCCGGGCCGCGCGGCCCCGTCACGCCGGGCGTGCACTACTACTCCACCCGCCACCACACCATGCAGCGCCTGCTCACCGGAGACGTGTCCGGCCAGGTGCGCGCGTCGCTGGGCGGGTACGCCGCCGGGACCCCCACCGATCAGTACCTGGTCCTGGGCATCAAGTACTGGCAGAACTCCTTCAAGTACAACAGCTTCTCCTTCCACGCCGTGAGCATGGACCTCGGCGCCGCCGTGCAGACGTGGCGCATGTGGGCGGGCGCCCGTGGCCTGGCCGTCGAGCCGGCGATGTGGTTCGACGAGGCACGGCTCCAGAAGCTGCTCGGGGTACGGGGCGATGAGGAAGGCGTCTTCGCCGTCATCCCACTCAAGTGGGCGGGCGGGCAGGGCAGTCCGGCCGCCGCGCCCGCCGGCCCTGTCCCTGCGAACGTCTCCGTACGGCGCCGTGACGTCGAGCGGTCACGCGAGGTCTTCACCTTCGACGCGCTGCTGAAGATGCAGGCCGCGACCTCCGCGCACGCCACCGAGCGGCCCGCCCCCGGCGCGCTCGCCCCGGCCGCCGCACCCCCGGCCGACCCGGAACTGCCGCTCGCGCCGCTGCCCGCCGCGCGGCCGATGCCCGCCGACGTACGGACCGTGCTGCGCCGCCGGCGCAGCAGCTTCGGCCGCTTCGACGCGAGCAGGCCGGTCACGGGCGGGCAGTTGGCGGCCTGCCTCGCGGCGTCCGTGGCGGGCTCGCGCCTCGGCGGCGACACCGGCACCGGCACCGAGGACGGCGGCGTACGGCTCACGAACCTGTACGCGTTCGTCAACCACGTCGAGGGACTGGAGCCGGGGGCGTACGCGTACGACCCCGACGCGCACGAGCTGCGGCTGGTCAAGGCGGGCCGCCCCGGTGAGTTCCTTCAGCGCAACTACTTCCTCTCCAACTACAACCTGGAGCAGGCCGGCGCCGTACTGGTGCCCACGATCCGTACCTCCGCCGTCCTCGACGCGGTCGGCGACCGCGGCTACCGCCTCGTCAACGCCACCATCGGCGCCGTCGCGCAGTCCGCGTACACCGCGTGCAGCGCGCTGGAACTCGGCTGCGGTGTCGCCCTGGGCTTCGACAACGTCTCCTACATCGAGGAGTTGGGGCTCGACGCCACCGGCGAGGCCCCGCTCCTGATCATGATGATCGGCAACGAGCGCCCCGCTCCCGCCGACTTCCGGTACGAGATCGCCTGAGCGAGCCGATGACCTACCGGATGGGGGACCACGACGATGTCTGACCAGGCGAATCACTCGCACGACCAGGGCGAGAGTCACGGCCACGGCCACGGCCAGGACCCGAGGCGCGCCTTCATGCTGCGCGTCGCCGGGCTGCCCATCGACACCGTGCGCGCCCTGCGCTGCCCGGCCGGCCGCCGCTGGGCGGACACCGTGCTCGCCGAGGAGGAGCGGCTGCGGGTGGCGGGCGAGGGCGTCGGCGATCTGCTGCACGACCTCGTCGGCCGTACCGGTGACGGCGCGGACGCCGGTCCCGACGAGGCGGCAGACCGGCGCGCGCTGCTGAAACTGCGCCGCGAGGTGTTCAACAACCGGCTGCCGCAGCGGCCCGGCGCGGCCCTCGCGCTGGTCGCCGGGCGTGACGCCGCGACGGGCGAGGCGCTGTCACGGTGGCTGCTCGACCGGCGGAAGCTGGCCGAACTGCGTTCCACCGGAGCCGAGTTGTTCGCGGACGAGAGCGCCGAGGCGCGCGCCGCGCTCCGTGGGATCGCGGGGGAGGAGCGGCTGCGCAAGGGGCTGCTGCTGGCCTCACCGACGCTCGACGCGCAGATCGACGCGTATCTGAGGCAGGGGGCGGACGGCAGGCACGACGCCAGGCCCGACAAGCGGCGCAGGAAGATCGAGCGGTCGCTGCTGTCGTACCTCTACCGCACCGTCTGCAAGACCAGCCCGTTCTCGACATTCACCGGGGTCGCGCTCGGTGAGTTCGAAGAGGAGCAGGTGGGGGACGGCTTCGAGGTATGGGTCGCCGAGAAGTGGACCGGCCACGCGCGGGTCAACGTCGTCGCGCTCGGCCGCCTCGCCGAGTGCGTGATCGCCGATCCCGCACGCCGCGCGGATCTGCCCGTCGCCCCCGCCTCCGGCTGGGGCAGGGACGACGACCGGGTGCGTTACGTACGCCGCTGGGTCACCACCGGCGACGACGACACGGCCGTGACCTTCGACGCGGTGAAGGACCGGCTGTTCTTCCTGCGCCGCAGCGGCACGCTGGAGCGGCTGCTCGACTTCTTCGAGGAGCACCCGGTCCCGCGCTACGGCGAGTTGGCTGCCTGGCTGGCCGACGACGCGCAGGCGGACGCGGCGGAGGCGGAGCAGTATCTCGCCGCGCTGCTGGAGCTGGGCATGGTCCAAGTACCCGCGCTGCGTACGGCTGTTCACGACACCGACCCGCTGCGCGCCTTCCAGCGGTCGCTGCGCGAGCTGGACCGGCCGTGGGCCGCGGAGCTGGCCGCGCGGCTGGACGAGGCGGTCGCGCTGACCGACCGGTTCGCCGCGGCGGAGCCCACCGAGCGCCGCGAGGTGATCGCCGCGCTCCGGAGCACACTCCAGGACATCCAGGCGGAGCTCGGCGCCGAGAAGGCCCGGGTGCCGCAGACCCTGCTGTACGAGGACGCGGCGGCCGGACGCGGGACGAGGATGGATCTCGCCGCCTGGCGCGAGCTGACGGCGGCGCCGCTCGGCCGGGTGGAGGGCGTGCTGCCCGCCTTCGATCTGACGCTCCCCCAACGCGTCACGTTCAAGGGCTACTTCCAGGCCCGCTACGGCCAGGGCGGGCGCTGCGACGACCTGCTCAAGCTGGTGCACGACTTCCACGAGGACTTCTTCGACCAGTACATGACGTTCACCGCGAGCCGTACGCCCTTCGACGCCGACGGGCAGTACGTACCCGAGGTGAACTGGCTCGGACTGCCGCAGCTCAAGGCGATCGACACGGCGCGGCAGCTGTTCATCGAGCGGATGCGCGCGCTCTGGTCCTCCGAGGGCGACAGCGACGAGATCGACCTCGGCGCCGGCTTCCTCGCCGACATCGCCGCCGAACTCGCACCGGCCGCACCGGCGTTCGCACCGATGAGCCACCACATCCAGCTCGCCGACCGCCGGCACGACCCGCTGATCGTCCTCAATCGCTCGTACGGCGGGCTGTCCTTCCCCTTCAGCCGCTTCACGCAGTGCTTCGAAGGACTCGACGCGGACCTGCTGGCCGGTGCGGCCCAAGTGCGTCCGCCGGGCGCGGTGTTCGCCGAGGTCACCGGCGGCCCCGTCACCAGCAATCTCAATCTGCACGGGCGGCTCACCGAGTACGAGATCGTCTGCCCCGGCGAGAGCGGCACCCTGCCGGAGGCGTACCGCATCCACCTCGACGACCTGTTCATCGAGCACGACGAGACCGCCGACCGGCTGGTGCTGCGCTCGACCCGGCTCGGCCGCGAGGTCATCCCCGTCTACCTCGGCTATCTCGTGCCGCTCGCCCTGCCCGAACTGCCCCGCACCCTGCTCCTCCTGTCGCCCACCTCGATGTCCCCGCTCAATGTGTGGGGCGGGGTGCCGGAGGGCGAGGCGGTGGGCGGTGTCACCCGCAGGCCGCGGGTACGGCACGGCAGCGTCGTACTGAGCAGGCGCAGTTGGAGCGCGCCCGCCGCCGGGCTGCCGCTGCTCGCGCCGGGCGTCTGTGACGACGAGTGGTTCCTCGGCTGGCACCGCTTCCGGCGCGCGACCGGGCTGCCCGACCGGGTCTTCGTGACCGTGTCGGACAGCGGGGCGCGCGGGGCGACGGGCGCGAAGCCGCAGTATCTGGACTTCGACAGCCCGCTCTCGCTCACCGCGTTCGAGGCGCTGCTCAAGACGGACGGGGCGCGGGTCGTGTTCCGCGAGATGCTGCCGGACGAGGACGGGCTGCACGCCGTGTCCGAGCGTGGCCGCCATGTCTGCGAGCTGGCCGTGGAAACCCTGGCCGGCCCGGCCCCGACCACTCCCGCGGCACTCCGGTCCGCCGACTCCGCACGAAGGGACGCCTCATGACCACCCCCGGCAACTGGCAGGCCACACACGTCTTCTACGCCGCCAACCCCCGGCCCTTCCTGCTCCAGTGCGTGCGCCCGCTCGTCGCCGGGCTGGAGGCGGAAGGACTCATCGACAACTACTTCTTCATGAACTACTGGCTCGAAGGCCCGCACGTACGGTTGCGCCTCAAGCCGGTCAGCGAGGCCGTGGCCCCCGCCGTGCGCGCCCGCACCGAGCAGGCCGTCGACGCCTTCCTGGCCGAGCGCCCCGCGCTGTACGAGGTCGACTCCGGCTTCCTCAACGACTTCTACAACACGCTGTTCGAGATCGAGTTCCCCGGCAGCGAGCGCGGCCACTACATGGACGACCAGGGCCGGATGAATCTGCGCCCCAACAACTCGCGCAGCGCCGAACCGTACGAGCCGGAGTACGGCAAGTACGGTGGCCCCGCCGGGATCGAGCTGGCCGAGTGGCACTTCAGGCACTCCAGCGATCTGGTCATCGAGGCGCTGCGCACCAAGAACCTCCATCTGCGGACCGTACTGCTGGGCACGTCCGCGCAGCTGATGATGGTCATGGCGGGGACGTTCCTGCCCGACGACCGTGAGCTGACCGAATACCTGGAGAGTTACTACGAGTTCTGGCACACGGCGTTCCCGGGCACCGGCTTCATCGGCACCGTCGAGTACGACAAGAACTACGCGGCGATGGCCCCCGGCCTCACCGGCCATTTCGCCCGCGTCCGGGCCGCCGTCGGCGCCGGTGAGCCCGGCCGGCTGCCCGGCTTCCTCGCGGGCTGGGCCGAACACTGCGCCGAACTGAACGAGCGCGCAAGGAAGTTGACGCTCGATGGCGATCTGGTCTTCCGGTCCTGGGACGGCGAGCGGGACGAGCGGGTGACGGACCCGGCGGTCGCGCTGCCGCTGCTGCTCTCCCCGTACATGCATATGACGAACAACCGGCTGCACGTCACCATCCGCGACGAGGCGTATCTGTCGCACGTACTGGGCCGGACCCTGCGGGAGTCCGTGGCACCGGCGGAGAACAGGGCGACGGAGGCGGTGACCACGCCGTGACCGCCCCCACAGGCGGTGACCACGCCGTGACCGCCCCCACGGACCGGGCCGCGACCGACCGGTACCGGCCGTGTCTGCGCCCCGGGGTGCTGGTCAGCGACGCGCTGCTGCTCGGCCCCCGGACCGTGCACCTCGTCAAGAACCCGCGGAGCGGCAAGTCGTACGAGGTCGGGGTCAAGGAACATTTCCTGATGGCGCGCATGGACGGCACGCGCGGTCTGGACGAGCTGGGCGCCCAGTACGCGGCGGAGTACGGCAAGCGCCTCGGCGACGCCAACTGGCGTCGGCTGCTGGGCATGTTGGGAGCCCGGGGGCTGCTGGAGGGCGGGCCGGAGGCCGCGGCGGTCCCTACGGTCCCTGCGGTCACGGCGGTCGCGGGCGGCCCCGCCGCGCCGCCCGCCGAGGAGCCGCCGAAGCCCGCGCGCACCCTGCTGCGCGGCACCCTCCCCCTGGTCGCCGACGCCGACGCGACGGCCGATCGGCTCCACCGGGCGGTCGGCTTCCTGCTCGCCGCGCCCTTCATGGTCCCGCTGCTCCTGCTGATCACCGCCATGGAGGTGCTGGCCGTCGCCCGGCTCGGCGAACTCGTCGACGGGGCGGTGGCGCTCTTCACCAACCCGGTGCTGCTCGCCGGCGCCGCCACGCTGCTCTGGTTCAGCACGGCGCTGCACGAACTGGCCCACGGGGTGGTGGCGAGACGCTACGGCGGGCAGGTCGCCGAGATCGGACTGCGCTGGCGCCTGCCCGTCGTGATCATGTACTGCACGGTCGACAACTATCCTTATCTGCCTACGCGTTGGCAGCGCGTCGCGACCGCCGCGGCGGGCGCGGTGATGAACCTGGCCGTCCTGCTGCCGTTCTGCGCGGTGTGGCTGTTCGCGCCGGTGGACGACGCCACCGGCGAGGCGCTGGCCGGGCTGCTGCTCCTGGGCAGTGCGCAGGCGCTGGCCATGCTCGTACCGTTCCCGCCGCTCGACGGGTACAAGATCGCCGCACAACTGTGCGGCGCGACCGGACTCGCCACGTCCAGCCGGGAGTACGTTCGCCTCGCCGTGCGGCGCGATCCGGCGGCGAAGGCGTACCCGCGCCGGGCCCGTACCGCCTACCTCGGCTACACGGCGGGCTCGCTGCTCGTCCTGGCCGGGATCGTGGCGGCCGTCGTCGCGCTGGCCGTCCACCTCGTCACCACGTAAGCCCGCACGCACCGTCGCACCACCCCGCCCGCAAGGAGACCCGCATGACCCCCACCCCCACCGACGACTCCACCGAAGGACGCACAGACGGACCCGCCGAAGGACCCGCCGTCGTCCTCGACGCGATCCACAAGCGGTACGGGGAGAAGCGGGCGGTCGACGGCATCTCGCTGACCGTCCCGCGCGGCGAGTTCTTCGGTCTGCTCGGCCCCAACGGCGCCGGCAAGACGACGCTGGTCGAGATCATGGAGGGCCTGCGCCGCCCCGACTCGGGCTCGGTCACCGTCCTCGGCCGGCACCCCTGGCCGCGCGACCCCGAACTGCTGCCCCGGCTCGGCGTACAGACCCAGGCGTCCGCCTTCTTCGTACGGCTCACGGCGCGCGAGCACCTGGAGACGGTCGCCGCGCTGTACAAGGCCGACCGGGAGGCGGCCGAGCGCGGTCTGGCCGCCGTCGGCCTCACCGAACAGCGCGACGTCCGGGTCGACGACCTCTCCGGCGGCCAGCGCCAGCGCCTGGCCATCGCCTCCGCGCTCGTCCACGACCCCGAGCTGATCTTCCTCGACGAGCCGACCGCCGCGCTCGACCCGCAGGCCCGCCGCGCGCTGTGGCAGGTGCTGCGCGCGCTCAAGCGCGCCGGACGGACCATCGTCTACACCACGCACCACCTGGACGAGGCCGAAGCGCTCTGCGACCGCGTCGCGATCGTCATCGACGGCCGGATCGTCGCGCTGGACACCCCGGGCAGGCTGGTCGCCGCCAGCAGCTCGGTCACCCGGCTGCTGGTCCCCGCCGACCGGCTCTCGCTCGGCGACGCGCAGGCCATCCCCGGTGTGCTGCGGGCCACCGAGGACGGCGACCTGATCGTGCTGGAGACCGAGGAATCGGGTCCGGTGCTGTCGGCGGTCGACGCGCTCGCGGGACTGCACGGCGTACAGACACGCACCGCCAGCCTGGAGGACGTGTACCTCGAACTGACCGGCAGCCCGCAGGCGTAGCCCGGCGCACCCGGACCCCGACACCCCGGACTTGGACCCCGGACCCCGACACCTCGGACCCCGACGCCCGCATCGAGAGACGGAGCACCGACACGATGAGCACCACGAGCACCACGAGCACCACAGGCGCCGCCAGCAGGCCACGTACGCGCGCCATGAGCGCCTACTCCGCGCTGAGCCAGGCCGGTTACAAGGCGTACACGCGCGACAAGACCACCCTCTTCTTCACCTTCGCCTTCCCGCTCCTCTTCCTGATCGTCTTCGGCCTGATCTTCCACGGCATGACCGTCGAGGAGAGCGGCCGCCCGTACATCAACTACATCGCCCCCGGTGTGCTGTCGTGGGGCGTCGCCAACGCAGCCGTCTTCGGCGTCGGGTTCGTCATCATGCAGTGGCGCCGCGACGACATCCTGCGGCTGATCCGGATGACGCCGACCCCGCTGCCGACGATCCTCGGCTCGCGCTACGTGCTGGCGCTCGCCATCGGCACGGTGCAGGCCGCGATGTTCGTGCTCGTCGCGATGCTGCCGTTCTTCGGCCTCGAACCGGCGGGGAGCTGGCCGCTGGCGCTGCCGGTGCTCTTCCTCGGCATCACCGCGTTCCTCGCGGTCGGCGTGATCGTGGGCTCGTTCGCGAAGACCCCGGAGGCGGTCGCCGCCGTCGCCAACTGCCTGATGGTGCCGATGGCGTTCCTGTCCGGGTCGTTCTTCCCGCTCGACGCCATGCCGGGGTGGATGCAGAACGTGTCGCTGGTGCTGCCGCTGCGCTACTTCAACGACGGCATCTCCGCCGCCATCACCGGTGACGGCGGCGGCGGGGACATCCTGGTGGCCTGCGGCGGCGTCACCGCGTTCGCCGTCGTCTTCGGCGCGGTCGCGCTGAAGACCTTCCGCTGGAGCGACCAGTCATGACGAAAGGGACCACGCCAGGGACCACGACCGGGGCCACGACCGGGACCACGACCGGGGCCACGACCGGGATCACCACCGGGACCGCTACCGGGACAGTCGCGGGGACGGAGGCGGGGGCGGCTGTGGTCCCCGCCGACGGCACCCCGCTGGAGCGCGGCCGGGTGCGCCTCCAACAGGCCCTGACCGCACGGTTCGAGGCCGCCGAATCCGTCGGGGGAACGCTGCCCGCGCCGCGCGTGGTGCCCCTCGGCGCCGCCGACGTCCTCGGCTTCGGGCACCCCGACCCGTACGCCACCCTGCGCCCGGCCGCGAACGTCCAGCTCACCTCACGGGCCGCCCTCGTCGGCCCCTGGGGCGGCGCCGGGCACACCGCCTGCGGCCAGTGCCTCGCCATGCGCTGGCAGCGGCTGCGCAGCCGCTCCGAACGCGAGGCGCTGGAACTGGGCCACGAACCGCACGGCGCCGTCGACTGGCCACTGCTCACCGACTACGCGGTGGACGCGGTCTGGGCGGCGTATCTCGCCGTCCGTACAGGGCAGTTGACCCCGCCCGCCGCCACCGCCGCCGACCGCGAGCTGCCGCAGGTCACCCGGATCGACCTCGGCACCCTCGCCGTCGCGACCTTCCCGCTGCTGCCCGAACCGCTCTGCCCGTCCTGCGTCCCCGAACACCCCGACACCGCCGACGCCGCGCGCATGCGCCTGACGGCCCGGCCCAAACCGGATCCGGCCGGCTACCGGCTGCGCCCGCTGGACGCGTACCCGCTGCCGACCGCCGCGCTCGCCAACCCGGTCTGCGGGACGCTCGGTTCGGACATCTGGATCAACCCCACGTCCACCACGACCGCCCCCGTCGCGGGCACCAATTTCGTACGCGGCTACGCCGGACTCAACGACGTCACCTGGAGCGGCCAGGCCAACAGCTACGCCACCAGCCGGACCCTGGCCTATCTGGAGGGACTTGAGCGGTACGCGGGCACCCACCGCCGCCGTGGCACGTCCCCGGTCGTCGACTCGTACAACAACCTCGCAGCCGACGCGCTGAACCCGGCGGACCGCGGCTTCTACGCGGACGCGACGTACGAGAAGGACCATCTGGTCAGCCCGTTCGACCCCGACCGGCCGATCCCCTGGGTCTGGGGCCACTCGCTGCGCGACGAGCGCCCGATCCTCGTCCCCGCGCGCCTGGCGCACTACAGCGCGGGCGTCGACGCGGACAACTTCGTCTTCGAGTGCTCCAACGGCTGTGCCACCGGCGGGAGTCTGGAGGAGGCGATCCTCTTCGGGCTGCTGGAGCTGATCGAACGCGACGCGTTCCTGCTCGCCTGGTACGGCCGCGCCCAGCTCACCGAGATCGACCTCGGCTCGTGCGCGAGCGGCACGATCCGCAGCATGCTCGACCGGGCCGCGCTGCACGGCTACGACGTGCACGCCTTCGACACCCGGATGGATCTCGCCGTACCCGTCGTCACGGCCCTCGCCGTACGGCGCGACGGCGGACTCGGCACGCTCTCCTTCAGCGCCGCCGCCGGCTTCGACCCGGAAGGCACGGTCGACGCGGCCCTGTCCGAAGTACTCACCTACATACCGCACTTGCCCTACCAGGTCGCCGAACGCGAGGGCGAGCTGCGGGAGATGGCGGGCGACTTCCGCAAGGTTCTGCATCTCAAGGACCACGCACAGCTGTACGGCCTGCCGGAGATGGCGCACCACGCCCGCGAGTACCTGGAGCCGACGGCCGTGCGCACGCTGGACGAGACGTACGCGGACTGGGCCCCGGTCCGGCCGCGCACCGGTGACCTGCTGGACGATCTGTGGCTGCTGCGCGACGAGTTGGCGGGTGCCGGGTACGACGTGATCGCCGTCGACCAGACGACGCCGGAGCAGCGGCGGATGGGGCTGCACACGGTCAGCACGATCGTGCCCGGTCTGCTGCCGCTCGACTTCGGGTGGACACGGCAGCGAGCCCTGCTGATGCCGAGGCTGCGGACGGCACTGCGGGCGGCCGGGCGGCGTACGGACGACCTGCCGAAGTCGGGGATCAAGGCGGTTCCGCATCCTTTCCCGTAACCGGTCGCGGGCCAGGGGCACGACGGCGGCCGGCCCCTCACCCGGTGGGTGGTTCCCACGGGGAAAGGGGCCGGCGGTGCGCTGCGAAGCCGGATCAGGCGGAGCAGGAGGTGGTGCTGGTGGTGCTGGAGCAGGTGGACGTCGAGGAGCACGACGTGGAACCGGCGAGAACGACCTCGGACGCGTCCGAGTAGTCCGAGATCTCGAAGGTCTCCGACTCAAGCTCCAGGATCTCGTCGGCGAGGGTGGCGAGAACGGTCTTCGGGGCCATGGGGGTTCTCCTTCGGTCACCGGGGCTTCACCGGCTTGTCCGGCGGCGCTCCCTTGCGATGGGCCCATTTCACCCGGCTGCGCTGTCAGTTGGGCCCGGCTTTCGCTGTCACACCGCTGACACGTGGTGTCAGCGGAACGCTCGCCCGGTGCGCGTGCGTCGGCGCACGCTCGAACCTCAGGAAAAGCTCAAGCAGGGAACGTTCAAGCAAGGAGGCGAACGGCGCATGATCGACGCGCTGCACGAGGACCCACCCCGAGCGTCCAAGCCCACGTCCACGCCCACCCCCACGCCCCCGGCTGCCTCCGCCGGTCCCGCTCCCGGTCTCGCCGGCCCCGGCGCCGTCCCGCGCGAGACCCTGCGGGACGCCCTCGGGCTCTACCTGGAACTGCACGCCCACCCCGAGCTGTCCGGCGCCGAAGCCGAGACCGCCGAGCGCTTCGCGGCCCGCCTGGAGGGCGACGGCGCCACCGTCACCCGCGGCGTCGGCGGCCACGGCGTCGTCGGCGTCCTGCGCAACGGCCCCGGACCCACCCTGATGCTGCGCGCCGAACTCGACGCCCTGCCCATCGGGGAACGCACCGGCCTGGCGTACGCGAGTACCGTCCCCGGCACCATGCACGCCTGCGGCCACGACCTCCATCTCGCCTCGGCCGCAGGCGCGTTCGCCCTGCTCGCGGCGGCGGCCGACACCTGGAACGGGACCCTCCTCGTCGTCGGCCAGCCCGCCGAGGAGACCCTGGAAGGGGCGGGCGCGATGCTCGCCGACGGTCTTTACGAGCGGTTCGGCACCCCCGGCACCGTCCTCGCCCAGCACACCGCGCCCCTGCCGGCCGGGACACTCGCGCACGGCCGGGGCGGACCGATGATGGCCGCGAGCGCCGCGCTGGACGTCGTCATCCACGGTTACGGCGGCCACGCCGGCACCCCGCAGCTCACCGTCGACCCCGTCGTGACCGCCGCCGCGACCGTCATGCGCCTCCAGACGGTGGTCTCCCGCGAGACGGCCCCGTCCGACCAGGTCGTCCTGACCGTCGGCTCCCTGCGCGCGGGCAGCCGCGGCAACGTCGTCCCGGACGACGCGGAGCTGGGCATCACCGTCCGAGCGACGACCGATCAGGCCCTGGAACGGGCCGTGGCGGCGGGGATACGCATCGTACGAGCCGAGTGCGCGGCCTCCGGATGCCCCAGGGACCCCGACATCACCGTCGTCTCCCGCTCCCCGGCGCTGCTGCCCGACCCCTCGGCGACGGCGACCGTACGGGCCGCCCACGAGCGGGAGTTCGGCCCGCACCGGGTGACGGACTGGCCGGGTTCGATGGCGACCGAGGATTTCCCGTGCTTCGCCGCCGACGGCGTGCGGACGGCATACTGGATGGTCGGTACGACATCCCCGAGCCAGTGGCGCGCCGCACGCTCCGCCGGCCGGCCGGTACCGCCCAACCACTCGGCGCAGTTCGCCCCGGACGTACGGACCGCGCTGCCTGCCGGTATCGCGGCCATGGCGACGGCCGCCAGGCATCTGTTCAAGGAGACCCGATGATGACGGCCCAGTGGGAATGGTCCGCGGACATCGAGCACGGCCCCGGCTACGTGGAGGTGGTGACGGTCCGCGAGGACAGCGCGGCCCCGTCCGCCGAGACGACGGTCATCCGCCTGCTCGGCCTGCTGCCCCACCACTGGAGATGCGTGCCGGAGGCCGCCGGGGACCGGGTGCGCCTGTGGATCGCCCGGGACGGCGGCACGAGCGACACCGACATCCACCGCACGGTGCGCGCGGTCCTGGCGGACGCGGCGCTGTGGGGCTGGACGGAACAACGCTGACCCGCCCCCCCCACGCCCCAACTGGCTTCAGATCCAGCCCCGTTCGCGGGCCAGCAGCGCGCCCTGCGCACGGCTCGCGGCCCCGAGGGACTGGAGCAGGTCCGCCACGTGTCTTCGATACGTGCGGACCGAGATACCCAGGTCCCGGGCGCCCGCCTCGTCCTTGCCGACCGTGCACATCGAGATCAGCACCCGCTGCTCGATCTCACTGAGCCCGCCCACGGCGTCGGCGGACTCCTTCGTGACGGTCAGCAGATCGTCCGCCTGCGACCAGATCTTCTCGAACAGGGCGATGATGTTGGAGACGAGCCCGCTCTTGTGGGCCAGCAGCGCCCCGCGTGAGGTGTTCTGCGGGTCCACCGGCACCAGGGCCGTACGGCCGTCGTACACCAGGATCCGCTCCGTGATGTTCTCCGCGACCCGGATCTGCGCCCCGCGCTTGACCAGTTCGCGCAGATACTCCCGGGTCGGCAGGTCGTCGAGCGCGGCGGCGAGCACCACATTGCGGATGCGCACCCCGCGCCGCAGACAGCGCAGATCCAGCGGGCGGGACCGTTCGATGTTCTCGGGCGAGAGCTTCGTGTACGGCTCCACGGACAGGATCTCGTCGCGAGCGAAGAACGCCAGGTCGTCGATCCGGTTCCGGATCTCCGACAGCCCCTCCAACTGCTCGATGCCCCGCACCGGAGGCAGCCGCGACCCCTGCTCGGCACGTAGCCCGTCGACGAGATCGCGGGCCTGCATGAGCCGGCGCAACTCCTCGTGGAGCGCGTTCAGCCGCGCGTCGGTCAGCCGGCCAAGGGCCACGCCGGGGTCGGCGGGGGAGACGCACCGGTGACTGCTGTCGGGATGGAGCAGACCCAGCTCCCGCAGCCGGTCGAGGCCGCGCCGGGCGTCGTCCCGCGCGGTGTGCACCAGCAGGTGGATGTCGTCCGCCGACGTATCGGGATTGCGGAGAAAGTGCCGGTAGATCTCTTCCTCGGTCGGGGAGACACCGAAGACGGACATCTCGTTGTCGCCCAAGACTTGGCCTCCGCTACTTGATCAGCTCACGCCGAGGACGGGTGGGGGGTCGGTGCCGGATGGTGCGATCCGCCGGGCACGCCGCTGAGCTCGGAGGGACCTTGGAGAGAGTAAAGGCAACACCGTGGCTCTGTAACTGATCTTGCGTGGCACTTGCGCCAGATGTGAGTGAACGGTGCGTGTCATGACCAACCATCGCCCGCCCGGCGTGCCGGGTTGCGAAGTGGCTCGGCGGACTCACGTCAATCTCCCCGTATCCGGTTTCCGGGCAGTCTCCCCAGGGTCTCCACGCAGTACACGGCTGGGCGGCCCGACAGGTTCACACGCCCCCGGAGTGACCCCATCGCGCCCTGGTGACCGAGTGCCCCCTCTGCGTAACGTAGTTGATCGCGACATGGCGCCATGTCACACAACAGGCCCGCTTGGTAGGGGAAAGGATGCAAATGGGAACTCACGGATCGCCACCGTCACAACCACCGTCACCGCCGACCCCACCGCCGTCGCCTGGTGATTCGGACAGCCGGCACCCGGATGTCTCCAAGCCCGGAGGCGGCACGCACCGGAAATGACCGGCCTCGATCCTGACGCGCTGAGCGCTCGCGCCGCCGACGACCTGGAAGCCGCCGAGGGCTTCCAGCAGCCCTGGACGCGCGACCTGTTCCGCAAGGTTCCGCGGCACGCGTTCGTGCCCGACCGGGTGTGGGTGTGGTCGAAGGACGCCTACCGGCCGCTCGACCGGACGGTCGACCCGGTCGGTTGGGCCCAACTCGTCCACGACGCGGCGCGGTCCGTGGTGACACAGGTCGACGACGGGCGCCCCGGCACCGGTGGCGGGACCCTGCCGACCAGCTCCATCAGCGCGCCGAACGCGGTGTTCACGATGCTCGCGACGGCCGACCTGGCACCCGGCCACCGGGTTCTGGAGATCGGCACCGGTACGGGATACAACGCGGCGTTGCTGTGCGAGCGGGTCGGGACGCGGAACGTGGTCAGCGTCGAGATCGATCCCGCCGTGGCGGAGAACGCTGAAAGAGCACTCCACGCGACCGGATACCGGCCCGCCGTCGTCGTCGCGGACGGCGAGGCCGGGCACCCGGCGGGCGGGCCGTACGACAGATTGATCTCCACGGCATCGTCGCAGCGCGTGCCGGGCGCGTGGGTCCAACAGGTGCGGCCGGGCGGGCTGATCGTGACCCCGTGGCGCACCACCCTCGCGACGTCCGGCATGGCGGTACTCCGCGTCACCGACGACGGCCGGGCGGCGCAAGGCCACTTCGGCTACCCGATGGCCTTCATGGACCTGCGAGGCCAGCGCCGTGACGATCACTCGCCGCTGCGCGACGTATACACGCGTGACGCGTGGGAGAACACCCGCCCGCGTCCGGTCCCGTCCGGCCCGCACTGGCTGGACGACGACTACCACGCCCGATTCGCGGTGGGCCTGATGCTCCCGGACGTACACGCCGACCGCCAGGACACGGACTCCGGCGACGGCGACGAACCGGCGTGGTGGCTGTCCACCCGTACGTCGTGGGCGTACGTGGCCGGCGACACGGCCCGGCAATGGGGCCCGCGCGCCCTGCTGGACGAACTCGCCCAGGCCCACACCCACTGGACGCGGGCCGGCCGCCCCGACCTCTACCGCTACGGACTGACGGTCACCCGCGACGGCACGCAACGGCCGTGGCTCGACACCCCGGACGGGCTGCTCCGGCAGCCGTCAGCCGAGACCCCGCCCGGTTCGGTCGCGGGGTGACGCCGAGGAAGAAGGCGGCTCTCTCAGCGAAGTTCACCGCCGATCAAGGGCCCTTGGGACAGGTGGTACAGCAGGCGATCGACTCGCCATGCGGTGTACTGCCCCAACGTGGCCGAGGCCACTTCGCCCGCCGCGTTGGCCTGTTCCCAGGCTGCGGCGTCCCGCTCACTGACCGGCCGACCCGCAGCGAGGGCGGCGCGGGCGCGCTCCGCGGCGTCCTTGACCGGAGCGAAAGTGACGTGGAACGCGGCCTCGGTCGCATCCATCATCGCTTCCCGGGAGTACTCGGCTGCCTGCGCGAGTGCGTCGGCTTCGGCGTACGCGGCCTGGTAGTCCTCGAAGGTGGTGTCGTCGACGGCGTCGATGGCAGCGGCTCGCGCACTGGCGGCCTGGGCGGCGAGGGGCGCGGCCTCGGGCGCCTGGGCAGCGGCAGCGGCGTAGGCCGTGGCCGCCGCGTGCGCGGCAGGACCAAGGCGGTGGTCGGCAGCGGCCGCCCTTCCAGCAGCTTCGGCCGCGCGAGAGGCGGCCACCCACTCACTGCCTGGCGGGTCCTCACCGGCGGTCTTGCGCCGATACAGCGTGATCACCAGGTCGACGGCTATGCGTTGCGATGAGTCGGCATCGGTGTGATGCACGGCGCCGTGCTCGCCGGCCAGCAACTCCAGCGCCCACCGCGCCGGTACCAAGGCGAGATCGGCGCCGACCGGGATCGCCTCGAAGGCGGCCACGGACTGTCCATCCGGCAAGCACTTCAACAACGTGCAGACGCCGGGCGGGATCCCCCATGACCGCTGTGCCTCGGGCAACAGCTCTGACAGCGGCATGCCCTCGCCCGCGAAGGCAAGCGCCTCGGCCTTCACCTCGGGGTCGCCACACCAAGCCAGCACCAATACTGCCTCCTTCGTCGTCAGCGTCAGCCTGACGGGTGATCAAGCTCCCATCCTCTCAAGGTAGTTGCATCCGACTGCTACGGCGCCGGGTTGGCGGTGTCCGCCTGATCGCCCGGCGGGCAACTCGGGCCACCGCCCAAGGACTTACGCGCTCCGCTCCGCGAGGCGCCGGCGCATCGCCGTCGCCCGGCCGTCGTCGTACGCGACGATCAGCCGCAGCGCCTCGGACCTGTGCGGGCCGGCGTCGTCCGGTGTCGGGGCCAGCGCCTCAGCCAGTGCCTCCAGGGCCAGCGCCTCGTGCCACGAGTCGCCGAGATCGTGGTGGACGGCAGCCGCCCGGCGGTGGAAGTGCGTGGCCTCTTGGGCCCGGCCGAGCGCCTGGTACGCCGCACCGGTGCCGTACCAGGCCATGGCCTCACGGCTGCGGTTACCGAGACGGCGGTGCAGGTCGGCGGAGCGCTGGTACGAGGTCAGGGCGTCCGCGGGCCGGGTCAGGGCCAGTTGGGCATCGCCAAGTGTGAGCAGCCAGTAGCCCTCGTAGATCTGGTCACGCAGGGCAAGGGCGATGTCCATGGCCTCTTCGGCCGAGCCGAGGGCCGCGTCCAACTCACCTCGTTCGCGCTGCAAACAGCTCAGCACGCGCAGCGCGTTACCCTCGCTCCCCGCGTTCTTGAGGGCGCGGTGGGCGGCCAGCGCCCCTTGGGCACAGACAGACGCCTCTTCCAGACGTCCCGCGTTGTAGTGCGTGGTCGCCAGATTCGACAGGGCCGAGGCCGCCCAGCGCTCGGAGCCCACCGCCTGCCAGAGCGTTGCCGCGTTCTCGAAATGCGATGCGGCGTCGTCCAGTTGGCGGCGACGCAGATGGATGAGACCGATCAGATTCAGTGAATCCGCCTCGCCGGCTCGGTCGCCGTTGGTACGGCGGATCGCCAGCGCCTGCTGATGGCAGTCCAGGCTCTCGTCCCACGCGTTGATCCGGTGATGTGCCATGCCCAGACAGGCGAGGAGCCGCGCCTCGGCGACGGAGTCGTTGACCCGGCGAGCCGCGGCCAGTCCGGTGGCGCCCACCGCCAGCCAGTCGGCCATGGACGCGGACGGCGGTTGCGTGTACCACAGGGTCAACGCCAACTTCCATGCCAGCACGTCGTGTTGCCCGGTGGCGGCGGCTTTGACCGTGCGCAGCAGGTTGGTGTGTTCGCGCTCCGCCCAGTCCATCGCCGCGTCGTAGTCCGCGAATGCCAATGGCCGGACACCTGCGGGCAGTTCCGGGAGTGATACCGGCTCCTCCGCCGGGGCGAGCCTGATCCGCGCCGCCTCCGCGGTGTGCAGATACCAGCTCAGCACTCGGTACAGGGCGGCCTGCCCTTCCTCCTGGGGCTCCTCTTGCCGGGTGAGTCCGGCGGCGTACGCGCGCAGCAGGTCGTGGAACTGGTAGCGGTCCGGCCCTGTCTGCTCCAGCAGATGCGCGCCCACGAGGGAGTCGAGGAGCTGGCGGGTCTGTACGGCGGGCAGTGCGGCGAGCGCGGCGGCGGCGGGCAGGCCGAACTCCGGTCCGGGATGTACGCCGAGCTGCCGGAAGAGCGTCGCGCCCGGTTCGGACAGGGCGCGGTAGGACCACGCGAACACGGTCCGGACGGCCTCGGCCTCCTCCTCGTCCCCGATGCTGAGCGCGTCCCACAGGACGGATTCGTCGCGCAGCTCGGCGATCAGGTCGGCCAGACGCAAATGCGGATTGCTGGCGGCGCGTTCACCGGCGATGCGTAGGGCCAAGGGCAACTCGGCGCAAAGCTTGGCGAGTTCGGCGAGTTCGCGTAGATCGTCCTCCGGCCGGTAGCCGGCGGTCACGGCACGCAGAAGGGCAACGGCCTCGGGCTCGGGCAGCGTGCCGAGTGTCAGCCGGTGCGCGCCGTCCCGTATGGCGAGCCCGGAGAGTCTGCTGCGGCTCGTCACCACGGTCAGGCAGTTCGAGCCGCCGGGGAGCAGCGGGCGAACCTGCGCCACCGTGGCCGCGTTGTCCAGGACGATCAGCATCGTCCGGTCGGCCAAGAGGGACCGGTAGAGCGCGGCTGCGGCGTCGGGTTCCTGGGGCACGGAGTCGGCGCGCACCCCGAGGGCGGAGAGGAACCCCCGGAGGGCTTCCTGGGCGCTCAGTGGTTGTGCGGGGTCGTACCCGCGCAGGTTGACGTACAACTGCCCGTCGGGGAAACGTTCACGGACCTGGTGGGCCCAGTGCAGCACGAGCGAGGTCTTTCCCGCGCCGGCGGTGCCCGCGACGACGGCGACCGAGACGACGACGGGGGCACCGTCACCGTCCTCGCCGGGCAGTACGGCGTTCAACTGGCCGAGTTCGCTGGTGCGGTTGACGAAGCGGTGCACGTCGCCCGGTAACTGGCGTGGCACCGGGCCTTCACGGCCCGAATCGCTCTCGCCATGCCGATGGAAGTGGACTCCGCCGGTGACGTTCCCGGCCTGGACGACGTCGTGGGACGTTCCCGACAGGTCGTTGTGCGAGCTGTCGGGAACGTCCGGTGTACCGCTGTGCTCGTTGATGATGTGCTCCGGATTACGGGACTGGCGCGGGCAGGGGTGCGATTTCGCGGGCGAAGTACGAGGCGATGTCCTCGCCGATCTCGAAAAGTGATCGGATGTACTGCTGCCAGGAGCGGACATGCTGCTCATCGGTGAAGCGGATGGATCCCATCGGCACCCCGGAGTCGCTGTAGATGACGTTGTAGAGGGTTTGTTCGCCGAGGACTACCATTTCCGGGAGTTGCTGGGTCTTCTCGGCATCCGCCACTTGCTTCGCAGTGACAATCCGTACGTTGCTTCCACCCAACTCCGCATGCTGCCGAAGCCAGTACAACTCCCATTGCACATAGGCGGTGATCGGGTACTCGACAATACGTACCCGGTGAAAGGTGTACCCACGGCTCCTGTCCTCCAGAGCTCCGGCCAGCACCGCTTCCCGATCCTCGGCGAAGAGGCGCAAGACCTCCTGCCAGTCGCCACGCGTGAGAGCGTCCCTGCTGGGGTCGTTCTGCTCCTCGAAGTATTGCCGTCGCTCCAGCTTCCACGCGCCGCCGTCCTGGATTGCCGCGTCGCGTTCCCTGAAGTCACGCTTGTAGTCCTTGCTGACGAGGCGCACACCCAGCTCGGGATCGAGTGACGGCACGTTCAAATCAAGCATCCGGAATGTCTTCCTTCGCGGCGCTGAGCATATTTCCAGGGATCACGACGAGACGTTCGTCCGCCGCCAGGGAGACTCCGGCGGGAAGGTTCGCCGAATAGGCTGCTGTCAGATCTCGGCCGATAACTGCGACATCACCATTGCTGAGCTGCCAGATGTCCGGGCATTCATTCTTGTCTTTCGAGTTTCCGAGTTCTTGAGCCGTCTTGCCGAGGCGCCGCTCGAATAACGCGGACGGATCTGCTTCCCAGGAACGGTTCACTCGCTGCCTCCGAGTGTGAGGATTCCGGCGGATGGGCGTCACAGATTCTACTGATGCCGATTACGCAGAGCAACAGTCTGCGGGTCTCCAACGACCTGGCCGAATCTCGCGGTTGGTGGCCCGGGTCAGCGACTCCCTCACGCTGTTCTGCGTGTCCCGCAGAACAGAACAGCGCCGACACGACCCGCGTGAACGCGAGGTCGTGTCGGCGCTGTCGGCGCTGTCGAGGTCACATCACGCGACCGCGGTCCCCTCCAGCTCGACCAGCTGGCCGGGGATCGCCAGCCGCGTCACCCCGAGCATCGTGGTGGCCGGCGCCACCCCGGCGGCGCCCAACCGCCCCGCCAGCGCGCCGTAGTGCTGGAAGAGCAGATCGACGTCGGTCGTGTAGACGTTGAGCCGCACGAGGCTCGCGAGAGACATGCCGGCCTCGCCGAGCACCGCCTCCAGGTTGTCGACGCTCAGCGTCAACTGCGCCGCCATGTCGCCGTCGTGCTGGGGCTTGCCGTCCTCGCTCATCGCGGTCTGCCCCGAGATGTACAGGGTCCGGGTGTGTCCGGAGACGACCTCACCTTGGTTGAAGCCCATCTCCGTCGACCAGGTCACCGGGTTGATCGCCGTTCGTTCCACTGTCACGTCTGCTCCATTCGATCCCTCACGAGTACGCACGTCCACCGGCCCGGAATCGTCGGCTTCGGCGTCGCTCAACGAGCCTCCCAACAAATCACGACACCCTCAGTCATGTATTCCGTCAGGTATTTCGTTAGGGTTCTCGTATGCGTGCCGACCGGTTGGTTTCGCTGGTGTTGCTGCTGCGTCAGCGGGGCCGGCTGACGGCCGACGCGCTGGCCCGGGAGCTGGAGGTGTCCACCCGCACCGTGCTGCGCGACATCGAGGCGCTGTCCGCCGCCGGCGTCCCGGTCTACGCCGAGCGCGGCCGGCACGGCGGGTTCGTGTTGTCGCCGGGTTTCCGGACCGAGCTCACCGGTCTGAACCATGACGAGGCCCTTGCTCTGCTGACCGCCGGATCGGGGCGCGGTGAGCTGGTGTTCGGCCTAGGCTCGGCGCTCGCGTCGGCCATGCGGAAGGTGGCCGACGCGCTGCCCGAAGGCCACCGGGCCACCGCGAACGACGCGGTCCAGCGTCTTCTCGTCGACCCGGAGACCGACCTGCTCTCCCGCCGCCTGGTCACCGAGGAGGTACCCGACACCACCATGACCGTGGTCCGGCGCGCGGTGCTCGCCGGGCGGAAGCTGCGTATCCGCTACGCGGCCACGGGCCGGCCACCGCAGTGGCGCACGGTCGATCCGATCGGGCTGGTCACCGTACGCGACCGGGCCTACCTGCTGGCCACGCGATCCGGCGCGGACCGCACCTACCGGCTGTCACGGGTGCTGGCCGCCGAGGAACTGCCCGAAGCGGCAGAGCGACCGAACCGGGTTGATCTGGACCGGATCTGGCGGGAACGCTCCGCGCGGTTCCTCTCCGACGGCGACCACACGACCGTGCTGCTACGGGTCGACCCGGTGCGGCGGGAGGAACTGCTGGACGCCGCGCTGGCCGTCCGCGCGGAGGACCCCGACCCGGACGGCTGGCTGCGGCTGGAGGTGACCTTCCAGGATCCGAGGCACGCCGTATGGGCGCTGTGGCAGCTCGGCACGGACGCGGAAGCCCTGGCCCCTCAGTCGTTGCGTGCCTCCCTGCGCGAGCGCGCAGCCGCGATGGCCACCCGCTACGGGGACGCGTCCTGAGACCGACCCGCACCCGCAGCCGCAGCCGCAACGACAGCCACGGCCTCCGCACCGGCCCCCCACCCGCCCCCCACCCGCCCCGCACCCGCCCCACCCGTCCCGCGCGCCACCCGCCCCTGCGGAGCCGTACGCTGGAGGTCCCCCGGCCCGTGAGACGTGTCGGGTCCTTCGCGTTGCTCGTCAAGCGCTCTCGCGTCGGTCGTCACCCCGCACCACCACCCCCGGAACCGGACGGAAACACCCTTCATGAGCCTGCACGGTCTGCTCGACGCCGTTGTACGAGACCCGGCGCTCGCCGAAGCGGTCGGTGCCGCCGGCGACGGGCATCGCACGCATGTCGACCTCGTCGGGCCGCCCGCCGCCCGGCCCTTCGCGGTGGCGGCCCTCGCGCGGGACGCGGGCCGTACCGTGCTCGCCGTCACCGCGACCGGGCGGGAGGCCGAGGATCTCGCCGCCGCGCTGCGCTCCCTGCTGCCCCCCGACTCCGTCGCGGAGTTCCCGTCCTGGGAGACGCTGCCGCACGAGCGCCTGTCGCCCCGCAGCGACACCGTCGGCCGCCGGCTCGCCGTGCTGCGCCGGCTCGCGCACCCCCGCGCCGACGACCCCGGCGCGGGTCCGGTCGGCGTCGTCGTCGCGCCCATCCGCTCCGTGCTCCAGCCGCAGGTGAAGGGGCTCGGCGATCTGGAGCCCGTCTCGCTGCGCGGCGGCGGCACGGCCGATCTGAACGAGGTGACGCGGGCGCTGGCCGCCGCCGCGTACTCCCGCGTCGAACTGGTCGAGAAGCGCGGCGAGTTCGCCGTACGAGGCGGCATCCTGGACGTCTTCCCGCCCACCGAGGAACACCCGCTGCGGGTGGAGTTCTGGGGCGACGACATCGAGGAGATCCGCTACTTCAAGGTCGCCGACCAGCGCTCCCTCGAAGTCGCCGAGCACGGTCTGTGGGCACCGCCCTGCCGTGAGCTGCTGCTCACGCCGCGGGTACGGGAGCGGGCCGCCGCACTCGCCGAGGTGCACCCCGAACTGAGCGACATGCTCGGCAAGATCGCGGAGGGCATCGCGGTGGAGGGCATGGAGGCCCTGGCCCCGGTCCTCGTGGACGACATGGAGCTGCTGCTCGACGTACTGCCCAAGGGCTCCATGGCACTGGTCTGCGACCCCGAGCGGGTCCGGACCCGGGCCTCGGACCTGGTCGCCACCAGCCAGGAGTTCCTTCAGGCGTCCTGGGCGGCGGGAGCGGGCGGCGGCGAGGCGCCCATCGACGTCGGCGCGGCCTCGCTGTGGGGCATCGCGGACGTCCGCGACCGGGCCCGTGAGCTGGGGATGATGTGGTGGACGGTGGCGCCGTTCGCCGCCGACGAGGAGCTGTCGCAGGACACCCTCAAGCTGGGCATGCGCGCCCCGGAGACATACCGCGGCGACACCGCCCGCGCCCTCGCCGACACCAAGGGCTGGCTCGCCGATGGCTGGCGCACCGTCTACGTCACCGAGGGCCACGGCACCGCCGCCCGTACCGTCGAGGTGCTGGGCGGCGAGGGCATCGCCGCCCGTCTCGACACCCCCGAGGCGCACGGCGGCAGGGGCCTGGGCGAGATCACCCCGTCCCTCGTGCACGTCGCGTGCGGCTCGATCGACTACGGCTTCGTGGACCCGGCGCTCAAGCTCGCCGTCCTCACCGAGACCGACCTGTCCGGCCAGAAGGCGGCGGGCAAGGACGGCGTACGGATGCCGACCAAGCGCCGCAAGACGATCGACCCGCTTACCCTGGAGGCGGGCGACTACATCGTCCACGAGCAGCACGGCGTCGGCCGGTACGTGGAGATGGTGCAGCGCACCGTCCAGGGCGCGACGCGCGAGTATCTGCTCGTCGAGTACGCCCCCGCCAAGCGCGGCCAGCCCGGCGACCGCCTCTACATCCCCACCGACCAGCTCGAACAGGTCACCAAGTACGTCGGCGGCGAGGCACCCACCCTGCACCGCCTCGGCGGCGCCGACTGGACGAAGACCAAGCAGCGCGCGAAGAAGGCGGTCAAGGAGATCGCCGCCGACCTGATCAAGCTCTACTCGGCGCGGATGGCGGCCCCCGGCCACGCCTTCGGCGCGGACACGCCCTGGCAGCGGGAGCTGGAGGACGCGTTCCCGTACGTGGAGACGCCCGACCAGCTCTCCACCATCGCCGAGGTCAAGGAGGACATGGAGAAGACCGTCCCGATGGACCGCCTGGTCTGCGGCGACGTCGGCTACGGCAAGACGGAGATCGCCGTACGCGCCGCCTTCAAGGCCGTCCAGGACGGCAAGCAGGTCGCCGTACTCGTCCCGACGACGCTCCTCGTGCAGCAGCACTTCGGGACCTTCTCCGAGCGGTACGCGCAGTTCCCCGTCGTCGTGAGGGCCCTGTCCCGCTTCCAGAGCGACGCGGAGGCCAAGGCGACCCTCGAAGGGCTGCGGGAGGGGTCGGTCGACATCGTCATCGGCACGCACCGCCTGTTCTCCGCCGAGACCAGGTTCAAGGATCTCGGCCTGGTCATCGTGGACGAGGAGCAGCGCTTCGGCGTCGAGCACAAGGAGCAGCTGAAGAAGCTCCGCGCCAACGTCGACGTGCTGACGATGTCCGCGACGCCCATCCCGCGCACCCTGGAGATGGCGGTGACCGGCATCCGCGAGATGTCGACCATCACCACCCCGCCCGAGGAGCGGCATCCGGTGCTGACCTTCGTCGGCCCGTACGAGGAGAAGCAGATCGGCGCGGCCATCCGCCGTGAACTGCTGCGCGAGGGCCAGGTGTTCTACATCCACAACCGCGTCGAGTCGATCGACCGCGCCACCTCGCGGCTGCGCCAGATCGTGCCCGAGGCGCGCATCGCGACCGCGCACGGCCAGATGTCCGAACAGGCCCTGGAACAGGTCGTGGTGGACTTCTGGGAGAAGAAGTTCGACGTCCTCGTCTCCACCACGATCGTGGAGTCCGGCATCGACATCGCCAACGCCAACACCCTGGTGGTGGAGCGCGGCGACAACTTCGGCCTCTCCCAACTGCACCAGCTGCGCGGCCGGGTGGGCCGTGGCCGGGAGCGTGGTTACGCGTACTTCCTCTACCCGCCGGAGAAGCCGCTCACCGAGACCGCGCACGAACGCCTCGCGACGATCGCCCAGCACACCGAGATGGGCGCCGGCATGTACGTCGCCATGAAGGACCTGGAGATCCGCGGCGCGGGCAACCTGCTCGGCGGCGAGCAGTCCGGCCATATCGCGGGCGTCGGCTTCGACCTGTACGTCCGCATGGTCGGCGAGGCCGTCGCGGACTACCGCGCGGCCGTCGACGGCACGGTGCAGGAGGAGCCGCCGCTGGAGGTCAAGATCGAGCTGCCGGTCGACGCGCACGTCCCGCACGACTACGCGCCCGGCGAGCGGCTGCGTCTCCAGGCGTACCGCGCGATCGCCTCCGCCAACTCGGAGGCCGACATCACCGCCGTACGGGAGGAGTTGACGGACCGTTACGGCAAGCTGCCCGAGCCGGTCGAGAACCTGCTGCTGGTGGCGGGCCTGCGGATGCTGGCGCGTGCCTGCGGGGTCGGCGAGATCGTCCTCCAGGGGTCCAACATCCGCTTCGCCCCGGTGGAGTTGAGGGAGTCGCAGGAGCTACGGCTCAAGCGGCTGCACCCCCGTACGGTCATCAAGCCCACGGCCCATCAGATCCTGGTGCCGCGCCCGACTGCGGGCAGGATCGGCGGCAAGCCGGTGGTCGGCCGGGAACTGCTGTCGTGGACGGGGGAGTTCCTGGCGACCATCCTGGGTTCGTGACCGCCTCCAGAAGACACACGCCGCCGCGCACCGCCCGTCCGGTACTCCCTCCCCTTGTCGTCGCGCTCGTCGCCCTCGCCGCCTCACTGGTCGCGGGGTGCGACGCCATCGACTCGGCCGGCTCGGCGGACGCCGGCGGCGGCGCCCCGGACGGGCGGGCGACCAGCCCGCTCAAGAACGCGGACGGCACCGCGCCCGGCCTCGCGCCCCTCACCGGGGACGCGGACCTGGCGGCGGCCCGCGAGCTGATCGGGACGCTGGAGGTGAAGGGGCGCGGCCCCAGGACCGGTTACGACCGGGACGAGTTCGGCTACGCGTGGATGGACTCGGCGGACGGCGTACCGTTCACCCGCAACGGCTGTGACACCCGCAACGACCTGCTCAAACGCGACGGTCAAGACATCGAGTTCCGGTCCGGCTCGACGTGCGTGATCGTCTCGATGACGCTCCACGACCCGTACACCGGCAAGGACATCGCCTGGAAGAAGCAGAAGGCGACAGCCGTCCAGATAGACCACATGGTGCCGCTCTCCTACGCCTGGCAGCTGGGCGCGGCCCGCTGGAACGAGGACAAGCGCGAGCGGCTGGCGAACGATCCGCTGAATCTGCTGCCCGTCGACGGCCCCACGAACAGCGGCAAGGGAGACTCCGGGCCGGCGTCCTGGCTGCCGCCCAGCAAGCCGGTGCGCTGCGCGTACGTGGTGCGCTTCGCGCAGGTCGCGGCCAAGTACGAACTCCCGGTGACCGCCGCCGACAAGAAGACGATGCTGACGCGGTGCGGCGGTTGAGAGTCTGTCGGGCGGCGGTCGACCGGCTCCCGGCGGCCGGACAGAGCCGTGGCGGCCCCGCACCGTACGCGGCCGACGGGCTCGTCGTCGCACCCGGAGCGTCCATGGCCGTGCGCCGCGAGGCCCCACGCGGCTACGGTGTCTACGTCGAACCCAATGTGCGGGTGCGCCGACGGACCTGAACGATGGGGACAGGTACGGGGGCAGGGGGATCCGTACGACGGGGTTCGGCCGATGGTGCCGCTGTATACCCTCGATACGCTTTCGCAGACGTCCCCCCTGGCCTGTCAGGAGCAGCATGCACGGCCCCGGAATAGCGCAGCCTCCGCCGAGCGGCACACCCTCACCCGGGATGCTTGCCTTCCTGCGAGTGATCTTCGTGGCATTGCCGCTGATGACCTGCGGTCTCCTTGCCTGGGCGGCGACGCTGCGAGTGGCGATCGTGACCCGGTCCACCCTGAACTGGTTCCTGTTCGTCGGGAACGTGGGCCTGAACATCATGTGGGTCGTCTTCCTCGCCCAGGACAACACCGACGACTTCAGCAGCCCGGAAGGCAACACCGGCATGATCGGCATGCTGACGACGGGTGCCGGCGCCATCGCGTATTACCTGTACGCGGACTTCAAACACTACGGAAACCGCACCCGGTTCTACGCGGGCTACTACCCGCCGCCGCTGACGGCACAGCAGCAGCCACAGCCGCAGGCGCAGGCGCGGTACCAGCCGCCCGCCAACGCCGGTTACGGGTACGGCGGCCCCACCCGGCCCGTCGAAGGCGCACGGCCCCACGCGAACCCGGCGCAACAGCGACAGCCGCAGCCGCAACAGCCCTCGCAGCCCAACCACGCCGCGCCGCCCCGTATCGACCAGGTGCGCGCCGAACTCGACGAGTTGAGCGACCTCCTCCGCCGCGACGGCAACCGCGACGGCAACCGCGACGGCCACGGCAACCGCGACGGCCGCGACAGCGGCGAGGGCGACACGCGGTGAGCGCCCGCGTCGTCGCGGGCCGCTACGAGATGGCCACCCTCATCGGCCAGGGCGGCATGGGCCAGGTCTGGACGGCGTACGACCAGCGCCTCGGCCGCCGCGTCGCCGTGAAACTGCTGCGCCCCGACAAGATGGCCGCCGACGCCGGCGCCGAGGACATGCGCCGCCGCTTCATCCGCGAATGCCGCGTCACCGCCCAGGTCAACCACCCAGGTCTGGTCACCGTGCACGACGCGGGCGGCGACGGCGACGAGCTGTACCTGATCATGCAGTACGTCGAAGGGACCGACCTCGCGGCCCACTTCGTCGCCCACGCGCCCTACCCGTGGCAGTGGGCGGCCTCGGTCGCCGCCCAACTGTGCGGGGTCCTCGCCTCCGTACACGCGGTGCCCATCGTGCACCGCGACCTCAAGCCGCGGAACGTGATGGTCAAGCCCGACGGCACCGTCCTCGTACTCGACCTCGGCGTCGCCTCCGTCATGGACACCGACACCACCCGCCTCACCCACACCGGATCGGTCATCGGCAGCCCCGCCTACATGGCCCCCGAGCAGGTGATGGGCGGCGCGGTCGGCCCGTACACCGACCTCTACGCCCTCGGCGTGGTCCTGCACGAACTCCTCAGCGGCACCGTCCCGTTCCCCGGAGCGACCGCCCTCGGCGTCCTGCACCGGCATCTGTACGAGCCGCCGCTGCCGGTCCGCCGGATCCGCCCGGAGATCCCCGAGACGCTGGAGGCGATCGTCCTGCGCCTGCTCGCCAAGGATCCGCAGCACCGCCCGGCCGGCGCGCAGGAGGTGTACGAGGCGCTCGCCCCGCTGCTCCCCACGCGCGGCGTGGTCGGCGCGCCGGGCTCCGGCAACGCCGGCACACCGCTCGACCCGACCCGCCCCTTCCTGCGCCCGCACGCGCCCTGGCCCGACCGGGCCACCGCGCCGCCGTCCGCGCCCCTGCCGCCGAAGGCGGAGAACGTCCCCGCCCGGCGCCCGGACGTCGCGGCGGCCGTGGACGAGGCCAAGCGCCTCCTCGGCGAGGGCAGCATCACCCAGGCCGTGGACATCCTCGGCGGCATCCTGCCCGCCGCCGCGGCCGAGCACGGCGAACGCTCTCCGGTCGTCCGCATCCTGCGCAAGCAGTACGCCACGACGCTGATGGACGACGGGCAGTACCGCCGCGCCCTGCCCGAGCTGCGCCGCCTCGCCGACGACCGCGCGGCCGACGCCGGCCCCGGCGACCCGCAGACGCTCCAGTTCCGCTACGACGCGGCGCAGTGCCTCGAACAGCTCGGTGAGGCGGGCGCGGCGCTGGACGAGTACCGCACGGTGCTGCCCTACTACGAAGGCGCCGGGCAACCGGGCGCCGACCAGTCACGCGCCTTCGACATCCGGCACCGGATCGGGCACCTGCTGCTCGCGGTCGGCGACCACTCGGCGGCGCAGCAGCAGTTGCAGTACCTGCTGTACGACGCGGAGCGGGCGTACGGCCCGTACCATCCGCTGCCCGTCGAGCTACGGCGCGGACTCGACCACCGGCAGCAGTTCCGGGGCGCGACCCGGCACGTGTAGTCCCGCCGCCGGACCAGGTGGTCCAAGACCGGAGCGGAAGCAGGAGCAGGAGCAGGAGCAGGAGAGAGCAGGAGCAGGAGTTCGCAGGCACATGACGGTCCGGGGCCAGGTGATCCGATTCGCGCTCGTCGGAGTCGTCAACACCGTTACGTACTACGCCTGTTACCTGGTGCTGCTGACCTGGCTGCCGTATGTCGCGGCGCATGTCGTCGCCTTCGTGCTCAGCATGACCGGGTCCTTCTTCCTCAACTCCCTTTTCACCTACCGGACCAGGCCGACCTGGCGGAAGTTCCTGCTGTTCCCGCTCACCAACGCGGCGAACCTCACCGTCACCACGTGCGGCGTCCATCTGCTGGTCGAGGTGCCGCATCTCAGCAGGACATACACGCCGCTGATCGCCGCGGTCGCGGCGATCCCGATCACGTTCGTGGTCTCGCGCACGATCCTGCCGCACCCGGACGGCGCGCACCGGCTCAACGCCCTTTCCCCGGCCGCCCCTCAGAACTCCTCGGGCGGCCCGGCCATGATCTGCCGGGCCTCGATCGCCATGTTCAGCGGCCTGCCGCCGGGGCCGGGGGCCGTCGAGATGTGCGCGGCGATCTCGACCACCCGCTCGGGCGTCTCGCAGTCGACGATCCAGAACCCGCCCAGGAACTCCTTCGTCTCCGGGAACGGCCCCTCCGTGACGACGGGCGCGCCGCGCCCGGCCCGTACGATCCGCGCCGTCTCCGGCCCCGCGAGGCCCTGCGCGTCCACGAATTCGCCCGCGTCCTTGAGCATCGTGTTCGTATCGCCCATGAAGGCGATGTGCGCCCGGATCTCCTCGGGGGACCACGTCGAGAGGTTCGGGAATCCGGCGTTCTCCGCGCTGAACTGCATCAGCAGCATGTACTTCATGGCTCGCTCCTCCTTGATGACTGTTCGGTGGTGCTCTCACAGACTGGTAGAAGCCACCGCCGCGATTTCGACACCCCGGCCGGGCATTCGGCGAAGTTTTCGAAAAATGACGGGCTGACTGGATCGGATCCACCGCCACTGCCTAACATCGATCAACGCACGGTCGTTGTCACGATCCAGGAGGCACCCTTTGCACCGCCGCCGTCGCACAGCGCTCACCCTGTCCGCCGCGCTCCTCGTAGCGGCCCCGCTCCTCACCGCCTGCGGCAACGACGCCCACCCCGGCGCGGCGGCCGTCGTCGGCGGTCAGCGCATCGACGTGTCCTCGCTCCAGGCCCAGGTCCGGGACGTACGCGACGCGCAGCAGGCATCCCCGCAGGCCGCCGAGCTGATCAAGAACACCGGCCAGCTCAGCCAGGTCAAGCTCAACGGCATGATCTTCGACCGGATCGTCCAGAAGGCCGCGGACGACAAGGGTGTGACGGTCTCTCGCAAGGAGATCCAGACCAGCCGGCAGGCGGTGGCCCAGCAGTCCGGCGGCGAGGACCAGCTGGCGGCGATGCTCCTCCAGCAGGCCGCGCTCACCCCGGACCAGATCGACGCCGCGATCCGCCGCGACGTGCTGCTGACGAAGCTGGCCCAGTCGCTGGGCGCGAACACCACGACGCCGGAGGGCCAGCAGACGGTACTCGCCGCGCTGGTCAAGACGTCCGAGGAGCTGGGCATCGACGTCAACCCGCGCTTCGGCGCGTGGGACATCAAGCAGGTCAGGCTCGGCGAGGCGAAGACGCCGTGGCTCACCCAGGTCACCAAGGAAGCGCCGCCGGAGCAGGTCCCGGCGGGCGCGTGAGCGTGCGCACCCGACCAGGCGCGTGAGACGGGGCCGGGGCCCGCGGGTAGGTTGCGTCGCGTGACCGAAGAACCCGCCGTCGCCCCCGGCCGTATCGTCCTGCTCACCGTCAGCCACCGGGTCGCGCCCGGCGTGCTGTCCTGGCCCGCCTGGCAGACGCTGCGCGAGGCCGACCAGGTCCTGTGCGCGGACGCCGCGCACCCCCAACTGCCGTATCTGCGCGAGGCCGGCGTCACCGTCGAACGGGCCGCGCCCACCGCCGCCGAGCTGGTCGACGCCTGCGCCGGCGGCCGTACGGTCGTGGTCCTGCCCTCCGGCGAGGGCGACCAGGCCCTCACCGACGGCCTCTCCCGCCTCGCGGGCTCCGGCCGGGTCCAGATGCCCGACCTGGAACTGCTCCCCGGCTCGTACGACCTGCCGGGCGCCCGCCTCCTCGACCTCGTCCAGGTCATGGACCGGATCCGCGCCGAATGCCCGTGGTCGTCCGCCCAGACGCACAAGGGCCTCGCCAAGTACGCCATCGAGGAGGCGTACGAACTGGTCGAGGCGATCGAGAGCGGCGACCGCGGCGAACTGCGCGAGGAGTTGGGGGACGTGCTGCTCCAGGTGGTCTTCCACGCCCGTATCGCGGAGGAGGGCGGCATGGAGGAGGACGGCACGGAGGACGACGACGACGAACCCTTCTCGATCGACGACGTCGCGGCGACGATCGTCGAGAAGCTGATCCACCGCCACCCCCATGTCTTCGGCGACGAGACGGCCGAGACCCCGGACGAGGTCAAGGCGCACTGGCTGCGCACCAAGGCGGAGGAGAAGCGCCGCGACTCGATCACGGACGGCGTCCCGCTCGGCCAGCCGGCCCTCGCCCTGGCCGCCAAGCTCGCCTCCCGCGTCGCCGCCGCTCCCCTGGCCGTCCCGCTCCCGCGGGGCGAGGGCATCGGCTACGAACTCCTCGCCCTGGCCGCCCGCGCGGAAGAGGCGGGCACCGACCCGGAGGCGGCCCTGCGCGCGGCGGCCCGCACCTACCGGGACGCGATCCGCGCGGCGGAGTCGGACGCGCGGGGCTAGTACTGCAACCGTGTTTGCTGTGACGATGGTTTAGTCACGGGCTGTGGCCTCGTCGTTTGTAGTGGCTGACGCGTGCTCGGTGCTGTGCTCGTCGCCGCCAGTGGGACCAGTGCAGGACCTGGGCGAGTGAGGGCAGGAGTCGTGCGGTGAGGTGGGCGGTCAGGCGGCGGATTTCGGGCAGGCTCAGTGGGACAAGGTACTGGTCAGCGGATCGTGAGCCCCCTTTTTCAGCTCCTGCGCACGGACCGTTGCCAGGTAGGCGTGGGCCGCCATGGCCAGCGTGATGTGCCGATACCAGGCGTGGTACTTGCGGACCTGGTAGTGGTCCAGGCCGCACTCGTTCTTCGCGGTCTGGAAGCATTCCTCGATCGTCCACCGGCGGCCGGCCACCACCAGCAGTGTGTTCAAGGTGGTGCCCTCGGGTGCGAAGCACACGTAGTAGGCGATCCCGGTGGGATCGGTGACGCTGCGACGGGCCAGAACCCAGTGCTCGACGCCCTCCTCACGCCAGGGCCGGATCGGTGCCCGGGCCCAGTCGTAGACCCGCTCGCCGTGGGCGCCCGACCCGCACGAGCGGCGTTTCCATGCCTGTCGGGGCAGGCCCGCCACCAGTTCCTCCACGACATGGTCCATGCGGGAGGCGGTTACGACAGTGTCGGTCCGACGGGTGGCCAGCACGTGGAACACCCCACGCTGTTCCAGCCAGTAGCGCAACCCCTTGACCTGCCCATATGCCTCGTCGGCCGTCAGCCACGCGAACGGCACCCGGGCTGCGAGGGTCCGTTCGATCATGGCCTTGGCGTGCTCGATCTTCGTGGCGAAGGTGACCTCGTCGGGGATCGCCGCGGTGCGGCAGCGGTCCCGGTCCTCGGTCCAGGACGCGGGCAGGTACAGCTCCCGGTCGATCAGCGTGTGGCCGACCTCGGTGGCGTAGGCCAGGAACGTGCCGACCTGGCTGTTCTCGATCCGGCCCGCCGTGCCCGTGTACTGGCGCTGGACACCGGCCGAGCGGACCCCCTTCTTCAAGAACCCGGTGTCGTCCACGACCAGGATCGCCTGCCGGTCACCGAGATGTTCCATCACGAACTCCCGCACATCGTCGCGGACTTCGTCGGCATCCCAGTCACACGTATTGAGCAGCCTCTGCAAACGGTCCGGCCGGTCATGCCCCGCGCGCTCAGCGACCGTCCACGCGTTCTTCCGCTCCAGCGACGACACCAACCCGCGCATGTAAGCCAGCGCCGACTCGCGGGGCTCCGAACGCTGAAAACGGTGCACAAACCGCTCGTGCACCTCTTCCAGCCCCACCGCCCACCGCCGCACGTCACCGATTTCGAGGTCCCCACCCATGACAAGCACAACGACCACGACGTCACGTCGTCACTGCAAACGCGGTTGCAGTACTAGGGCGTGTTGCGAAAGTCCCGCCCGGCCGACGGCGCCTGGCCCGAGTCGGCCCGGCGGACGGCACGGCTACCTGTACCTGCCCAGCCGCCCGGACCGGCATGACCTGACCGACCTGCTCGGCAGCAGGTACGGCGCCCCACGCCCCCTCGCCCTCGACGGCTACACCGATCGGACGGCCGACGAGTCAGGGGGCTGGGAAAGCGGCTGACCGTACGACGGGCCGGACAGCGCGACAGCCAACAGGGCTTCGGGTGCTCCGTAAGGTGCTGTACATCCACCGAACGGTGGAGGCGCGAATCAACCCGAGCCAGACGCGACGGTCGATGTGGTGGGGTGCGGTGCGCTCGTAACTTCGCAGTATGACCGCACTGGAAGTACGGAATCTGCACAAGCGCTACGGGCAGCACATCGCCGTCGACGATGTCTCCTTCACCGTTGAAGAGGGGGAGATCTTCGGCATCATCGGGCCCAACGGCGCCGGCAAGACGACGACGGTCGAGAGCATCGCCGGCCTGCGAACGCCCGACTCGGGCTCGATCTCCGTGCTGGGACTCGACCCGATAGACAATCGCGCGGAGGTGCGTGAGCTACTCGGCGTGCAACTGCAGGAGAGCAGCTTCCCGGACGCGATCAAGGTCGCCGAAGCCCTTGAGCTCTACGGCTCCTTCTACCGGGACCCCGTCGACTGGCGCGAGCTCATGGAGCTCCTGGGTCTCACCGAGAAGCGCGACACGCGGTACAAGGCCCTCTCCGGCGGACAGAAGCAGCGGCTCTCGATCGCGCTCGCTCTGGTCGGCAACCCGAAGGTCGCGATTCTCGACGAGCTCACGACGGGACTGGACCCGCAGGCGAGGCGCGACACCTGGAGCCTCATCGAGCGGGTTCGTGACACGGGCGTCACGGTCATCCTTGTCACGCACTTCATGGATGAGGCGGAGCGCCTCTGTGACCGGATCGCCGTCATCGACGGTGGCCGGGTCGCCGCGGTGGATACACCGGCAGGGCTGATCGCACGGGCGAGCGCGGTGCAGCAGGTCCGGTTCCGCGTGAGGCAGCCGCTCGACAAGAGTGTTCTGACGGAGCTCCGCGACGTGACCGATGTCGAGATCACCGAGGGCCGCTGGCTGGTCACCGGCAGTGGACAGCTTCTGAGCAGCGTGGCGGGGGCTCTCGCCAGGGCGCAGGTCGTCGCGGAGGAGCTCCGCGTCGACCAGCGCAACCTCGACGACGCGTTCGTGGCCTTTACGGGCCGCGCCCCGGAATCCCCGGAACCCCTCCAGAAGGAAGGCTGACCCGTGCCTGCTCTTACGAACATGATCAAGGTCGAGACGAAACTCTTCCTCCGAGACTCTGCCACCGTCGGCTTCGGTGTGCTGTTCCCGACGGGACTCCTGCTCGGGCTGGGTTCCATCCCGGCGCTCAGAGAGCCGTCGCCGGAGACCGGCACGCTCCGGTCCATCGACATCTGGGCACCGACCGCACTGGTGTTCGGGATGGTGATGATCGCCGTGCAGCACATCCCGGCGGTGATCACGGCCTATCGTGAGCGCGGCGTCCTGCGCAGGCTGTCGACCACTCCCGCGCATCCGCGGATCGTCCTGCTCGCCCAGATGATCGTCGCGTTCGCCTCCGTGGTCGTCTCCGCGGCGCTCATGATCTTCGTCGCGTGGGCGGTGCTGGATATCGCGCCGCCCGAGCGGCCCCTGCAGTTCGCCGTCGCCTCCGTCGTCGGCTATGCGGCACTGCTCGGGCTCGGCATGATCTCCGCGGCGGTGGTCCGCACGAGCAGTGCCGCGAACCAGATCGGCACCCTGCTGTTCGTTGCGCTGATGTTCTTCGGCGGGGCCTTCCTGCCCCGCGTCCTGATGCCCGACCTGCTGCGCGAGGTCGGCGAATTCGTACCGCCCGGGCTGCAGGCTCTCACCACGGCGTGGTCCGCCGAAGCGGGCGAGATCACCGCCACCGCCGGTGGGCAGCCCTTCTGGCTGCAGATTGCCATAATGGCGGGTATCGCAGTGATCGCGAGCACGATCGCCGCGAAGCTCTTCCGCTGGGAGTAAGTGACGATGACGCGAGATGCCGGGGCCGGTGAGCGCCCGAGCTCCAGTACGCACGAATCCGCCATCGCGGAAGAAGTAGAGATCGCGAATCGCTCCCGGTTGGCCTGGAAAGAGGAGCATCTGCGGGTCTGGGACCTGCTGCAGCTGGTCACACCGTGGCTGCTGCTGACGATCTCGACAACGATCTACTTCTCGTGGGTGCTTCCGGCCTCCGGTAAGCGCTTCTGGCCCGAGGGCGCATCCGTCCTCGGGCTGGTCGCGGTCTCGGCGTTGTGGGTGCTGTTCGGGCACACACTGCCCATCAGAAGGAGGACACTCCGGCCCGTGCCGACGGCCATCTACTTCGTCGGACTGCTGGCACTGTGCGTCACCCTCATGACGTACTCCGACATCTTCCTCGTCTTCACCATCGCGGGCTTCTTCCACGCGTACTTGCTCAAGCCGTCGCCGGTGGGGGTGCTCGGAGTCCTGGCCAACTCCGTGGCCCTCAACGGCTCGCCGATGGGAGTGTGGGCGAACCCGACCGTGGAGACGGTCGCGGAGTTCATCCTGATCGTCGCCGTGCAGACCGCGGCGATCGGGGCGGGAATCCTGCTCACGGCGCGAAGCGAACCAGAAGAACGCAAGCGGGAGAAGCTCGTCGAGCGACTTGAGGCGGCACTGCACGAGAACGCCGGGCTCCACGCGCAACTGGTCGCCCAGGCCCGGGAATCCGGGGCCCAGGACGAGCGGCAGCGACTGGCCGGCGAAATCCACGACACTCTGGCCCAGGGTCTCGCCGGCATCATCACGCAACTCCAGGCCGCGGAGCGCACCGCGAGTGTGCGGGGCGAGACGGAAGAGCACGTTACGCGCGCACTTCGGCTCGCGCGCAGCAGCCTGACCGAGGCCAGACGGTCCGTGCGGGCGCTCGCCCCCCAGGAACTCGCCAGAGCGCACCTCCCCGACGCGCTCCGCACGCTGACCGAGCGATGGTCGCAGGACGAGGGGACGAGAGCGCAGGTGGAGGTCACCGGCGCCCGAGAACCACTGAGCCCGGCGATCGAGGTGTCGCTCTTCCGGGTCGCGCAGGAATCGCTGACCAACGTGGCGAAGCACGCGGAGGCCTCACGCGTCGGTGTCACGCTCTCGTACACGGGCACCGAGGTGCTGTTGGACGTACGGGATGACGGACGCGGGTTCGCAAAAGGGGACGGCACCGGCTTCGGCCTGACGAGCATGCGCCAGCGCATCAGAGGCGTCGGAGGTCATGTAGAGGTGCAGAGCGCACCGGGCGAAGGGACATCCGTCAGTGCGCGCGTTCCGGTGATTCCCCCCGGGGGCGCGAGAGCGAAGGAGGAGACCGACCGATGATTCGACTACTGATCGTCGACGACCATCCGATCGTGCGGGGCGGCCTTCGCGACACCTTCGCGGACGCCGAGGACATCGTCGTGGTCGGTGAGGCCGGTGACGGCGCCGAGGGCATCGAGCGTGCGAAGGCGCTGGCAGCGGATGTCGTACTCATGGACCTCCGGATGCCCGGGATGGACGGCGTCGCCGCGACCGCGACCCTGCGCGAACGGGTTCCGAGTGCCCGGGTGCTGATCCTGACCACCTTCGACAGCGAGAGCGACGTCCTGCTGGCGATCGAGGCGGGTGCGATCGGCTATCTCCTGAAGGACGCCCTGCCCGACGAACTGATGCGAGCCGTCCGTGCGGCCGCGCGTGGCGAGTCGGTGCTCGCGCCGTCGGCGACGCAGCACCTCATGGGGCAGGTTCGCAGGCCCAGCGCCGGCACACTGACCGATCGGGAGAAGGAGGTGCTGCAACTGGTCGCGAACGGCAACTCGAATCGAGAGGCCGCTACGGCGTTGTTCATCGGCGAAGCGAGCATCAAGACCCATCTGCAGCACATCTACGACAAATTCGGCGTTCGTGATCGAGCCTCGGCGGTGGCCGAGGGCTACCGCCGCCGTCTGCTCACGTGACGTCCCGCCGCCGGTCACCGCACGGCGGGACCGTCGCGAGCGGCATCGCGATCGGGACGGGCGACGACGTTCGCCAGGTCGCGGCCACTTCGACCGGCCCCGCACCAGCAACGCACCCACAGAGGCGATCAGATGTCGCCTGAACTTCTCCACGGCTCTGCGCTCGGCTTCCGCACCCTTGTGGTGTCCGAAGCGCCTTCAGCGCGACTCCCCGTACCCGAAGCCGACCACCCCCACCGTCAACGGACCGGCCACCTCGGGCCCGTGACCGGGTCCGCGCACCACACGTACTGCCGGTGAGGCTCCACGGTCATGCCGTAGTCGTACAGCGCCGGGCTGC
Organism: Streptomyces sp. NBC_01508; assembly: GCF_045040315.1. Taxonomy (NCBI): domain Bacteria; kingdom Bacillati; phylum Actinomycetota; class Actinomycetes; order Kitasatosporales; family Streptomycetaceae; genus Streptomyces; species Streptomyces sp. NBC_01508. The sequence continues at coordinate 5,304,981 of NZ_CP109419.1, forward strand.
CGTCACCGAGCCACCGGTCCCAGGCACCGTCCAGTTCGTCGGCCAGCCGACGCGGCCCGCCCTGGTACGCCACGGTGTCACCGCCACCCACGGCGGACAGAGCCGCCCACGAACTGCCGTCGTGCAGCCAGGCGTTGAGGCCGTCGCCGTCCGCGGCCGTGCTGATCTGTACGTCGGGCAGGGCCACCCGCAGCGCGAAGCGCAGGTGGACGTCGTCGCGCAGCGGCTCCAGTCGGCGCCGGACGGGCCGTTCGCCCCCGGCGGCCCCGGCTGCCGCCGCCCGTACCTGCTGGAAGGAGCCACGCCCGTGACCGGTACCCCGCGCGGGCATGAACTGGGCGAGCCCCTGCATCCAACCGGTGGCCGAACGCCCGTCTCCGGCAACGGTGAGCGCGACGTGCCCCAGCCGCCCCCACGGGGTGACGATCCGCCCGCCCGGCCGGGTCCGGGCCACCCACGACCACGGGACCTCATCGACGGCGAAGGTGGCCATCACACGGTCGTACGGTACGGCGCCGGGCGGCACATCGCGGCCATCGGCAACCTCGACCCGTACGTCGACCCCCGCCTCCCGGAGCCGCCCCCGCGCCCGGTCGGCCAACTCGGGATCCACCTCCACACTGGTGACCCGCCCGGCCCCGGCCCGCCATCCCAGCAGCGCGGCGTTACGGCCGGTGCCCGTCCCCAACTCCAGTACCCGGTGCCCCGGTTCGAGGAGCAGCGAATCGAGCATGTCGACCACCACGGCCTCGCACGAGAGGCTGGAGGACGGCAGCCCATCGGTGACCTGCGTGACGGCCGCCGCGTCCGGGTCCCCGTACACCTCGACGGCCCACCGATCGGGGTCGGCCGCACGATCGACGGGGATATAGGAGTGCCCGTCCCACCACCACACCCGCTCGGGCGCGAACCGATCCCGCGCCACGGCGTCAACCGCCTGCCGCACCCACGGAGACCGCGCGGGCCAGTCCCCACGCTGCTCCATCGCCCGCGCCAGCCGGCGACGCCACTCATCGAACGAGGCCACGAAGTCCCCTACTTCTTGTGCTTGCCGTCGGGTTCGGGTTCCTTCGGTACCTGCCCGTCCGCGTTTCCGGGCGGCGGCGTGCCCTGCCCGTTGTCGGGCGGCGGCTTTTCGTGCTTGGCCATGGTGCCCCTCTCTCCGTCGTCTCTTGCGGTTCCGGCAACGGTGGCATCGACTCGGAGTACATCTCGACCGACTTGCGGCAGCTTGCACGCCAATCCTGTCTCTGAGGCTTCGAACCGACACTCGCTCCGCTTAACTACGAAGGGCACGCAAGGAGCAACAAGAAGCAACAATCCGGAGGCTGACCATGTCCGTAGAGTTCATCGGCATCGATCCCCACACCGATCGCGACCACTGCCCGACGGTATGGGTGAATGCAGAGGCGCAAGAAGTCCTCTTTCAGGGTTTGAAGCCCGATTCCGCCACGACAGCTGAGTGTGAGGCGACGAGCCCGGCGAACGGCCCCATCCCGACGAACGAAGCACTCGTCAGGATTCCGGCACGTATGGTGCCACTGATCAGGGAGGCGTGCGATGCAGTCGAGCGTGCCCAGCTTCGGTGATCTGCTGGGGCAATGCCGCACATCCGCCGTGCACTTGGAGCTGCGCGACTCGTACGCCCCCACGGAACGGTTCGACGCGTGGCAGCGCGGCGAGCGCGTCAACTGGGCGGACCGGCAGTCGTGGTGGCACCCGTACGACCAGTTGATCGCCGACACCGTGGCCCGAGGCGTCACGATCCGCCGGGCCCGCATCATCTCCGAGCCGGTGAGCGAGTACATCCGGTGGGAGCACCACGTGACACTCGCCAACGCCACGGCCGGCGAGCAAGTCCGCTGGCTGCCACGCAGGTTGGCCAACGGGATCGCACTCCCGGCGAACGACTTCTGGGCGTTCGACGGCACCTTGCTCCGGGTGCACCACTTCTCGGGCGACGGAGCCGTGGTCGAGGACGAGATGACCGAAGACCCGGCGACGGTGGACCTTTGTGTCGCGGCATTCGAGAGTGTGTGGGAACGTGCTGTCCCACATGAGGACTACAAGATCTGACCGAACGGCCCCGCCCCGCCATGTATCCGCATCCATCGGCCGACGTCCAGCAAGCTCGGGACGCGGTAGCCGCGCGGCTGCGTGAGCTGAGGCGCGACGCCGGGATATCCGGGCGTGAGCTCGCCGCCAGGTGCGGATGGTCGGAGTCGAAATCGTCCCGCATCGAGAACGCGCGGACTCTTCCCTCGGACTCCGACCTCCGCGCGTGGTGCGCCGCCTGCCACGCCGACGACCAGTCGGCCGACCTCATCGCGGCCAATCGGCAGTCCGCCGAGGCGTACGTGCGGTGGAGACGCCTTCAGCGGACCGGTTTGCGCCGACTGCAGGAATCCGGCGCGACGCTGTACGAACGCACCGAGCGGTTCCGCGTGTACTGCTCCGACGTGGTGCCGGGTTTTCTCCAGACCCCCGAGTACGCGACCGCGCTGCTTGCCTCCATCGCGGCCTTTCGGGGTACTCCCGACGATGTGAAGGAAGCCGTCGCGGCACGTATGAGGCGCAACCGCGTCGTGCGCGACGGCAAGCACCAGTTCTCCATCCTGCTGGAGGAAGCGGTCCTCCGTCACCGCATCGGCGAGCCCGACACGATGGCCGCGCAGCTCAACCACCTCCTCGACGCCACGAGGTTCGCCCACCTCGCGCTGGGAGTGATCCCGTTCTCCGCCGAACGCACCATCTGGCCGTTGCCCACGTTCACCATCTTCGACGCGGCGCGGGTACACGCGGATTCGCTGGACGCGGCGGTGACGTTGGTACAGCCGAGCCAAATCGAGCTGTACCTGCGGGCGTTCGACGGGCTCGCACGCGATGCCGTACGGGGCGATGGTGCCCGCCTGCTGATTTCCGGCGCTGCGGAGTCCTTGCGGGAGTAGAACGGGGGTGGTCAGGCTGCGTGCGCGTGCGCGTGTGGGTCGGGGTCTGTGAGCCAGACGAGGCGGGCGGACAGGTTCTCGGCCCGGCCGAAGTACCGCACGACGTGTTCGGCGGCGGCGAGTTGCCAACGCCGTTGTCCCTCGACCGCCATGACCTCGGCGGCGCCGTCCTTGTACGCGAGCCCCCAGGCGACGACGAAGGCGTCGGCGTCGTCCGTGCCTGGGCGATACTCCTCCACGACCGCGAAGAGGCGCGGCGCGGTGGTACGTACGAGTTCGTGGACCTCCTGGGCGAAGTCGAACGGCTCCGGGGCAGGGCTGCTCTGCGGCGATACGGTCATCGAAAATCCCCTGTCGGCGAGAGGGTGACGCCTGCCCGGCTGATGTGGTTGGGCATGGCGAGTAAGGCGCCTTGTGGCGCGGCCAGTTGAAGTGGCTTGAGTCACACCGTAGCGGTGGACGCTATGATTCATCCACTAGTTGCGAGCAGAACATCCATATGGGTGAGGTGGAAGAGTGTCACCGAAAGTGCTACCAGCCACAGTGCGGCAGCGGCGCCTGGGCAATGAGCTGCGCAGACTCCGCCAGCAGGCGGACCTCACCACAGCTCAAGCCGGGGTGCTCGACGGCTCATCCCAACCCCGCATCAGCAGCATCGAGTCGGGGCGGTACGCGGTGGGCGCCGATCGTGTCCGCGCTCTGGTGCGTAGCTACAGTTGTACGGACGAGGCGTACATCGAAGCGCTCACGGCGATGACCGGCGGTCGGACGCGCGGTTGGTGGGACGAGTACCGCGACATGCTGCCGCCGGACACGATCGATCTGGCGGAGCTGGAGCACCACGCGACAGCGATGCGCACGTCCTCGGTGGTCCATCTGCCGGGGCTGCTCCAGACCAGGGCGCACGCCCATGCCGTCATCAGCGACGCCGTACCGGCGTTTGCCCCGCACGAGGTGGAGCACCGTGTCTCCTACCGGATCAAGCGACAGGTGGTGCTGTACGGGGAGAATCCGACGCCGCTGACGGCGATCCTCCATGAGGCCGCCTTGCGCATGCGCTTCGGTGGCCGGGAGGTCGCCCGCGCGCAGTTGAAACATCTTCTCGACGTGAGCGACTTCGAGCACGTCACCATCCTGGCGATTCCGTTCGGCGCCGGCACGTTCCCCAGCTCCGGCACAGGCATCTACTACATGACCGGGGCCGTCCCCGCCTTGGACACGGTTCAACTCGACACCGATCACGGGGCCGGGTTCCTCGATACCCAACCGCATCTGGTGAAGTACCGAACCGTTCTGGACCGCATGGAGAGTTGTAGCCTCGAACCATCGAAGTCCCGGGATCTGATCCACCGGGTCGCCGCAGACTTGTGAGAAGGGGAACACGCATGCCCGCCCTCCACTGGCAGAAGTCAACGTTCAGCGCCGAGGCGAACGGCTGTGTCTACCTCGCTGCGGCTGACGACGGCTCCATCAAGATCCAGGAGAGCGACGAGCCCGACACCGTCGTCACGACGTCTCCTGAGAAGCTTCGCGCCTTCATCCTCGGTGTCAAAGCAGGCGAGTTCGACCACTTCGCCGAACCCGCAGCCGACACGGAATCCGACTCCCCGACTCCATAGCGCCTCTCCGCGCACGCGGTATCGAGCAACGCGTCGGCCGCGCATCGGTTCAGACTCGTGACTGCCGAGACTCGCGAGTGCCACCCGGCCCGACCACAAGTTCCCGTCGAACCTGCCGGCGACAGCCGTGCTCCGTGACCGTTGGCTACATCGCCGCGATCGTCGCCTTGATGAGGGCGAGCGCGTCCTGGCCGTACACGGCCGACGGTTGGAGAAGCGCGAACGCCTTGCGGAACATCCGGAGTCGGTCCGGGTCGGTGATCGTCTCGGCGCCGCGGTAGCCCTCCACCTCGGCTCGACGGTCGTCGAAGAGAGAGAAGCCGTCGCCAGGATAGATACGCAGTGGGGCGCTTGCGGGGATGATGCCCAAGGTCAGTCCGGGAAGAGCGGTGGCTTTGAGTAGGTGCTGTAGCTGGCCCCGCACGACCTTCGGCACAGCAGGACCGCTGAGGTGCGGGGCTCTGCTGTGTGCACCGTGAGGACATCGCAGTCGGTCCCGGTTGCTTGGCCCGGATACGCGCGAGCGGAGAGTAACGACTTGGTGCGCGATTGCGGTGCTCGCGATCTCTGTGGTCTGATGCCAAGCTCCCTTCGCGTTGGTAGGGGCATGGCCCTGACAGGCCCCAATAGTTGGAGGATCGGCTCTTGGCGCACCGGTTCCACCCTGACTGGATCGTCCCAAGCAGCGTTCACCATTACCTTCCCGACAACCATCGGTTGGCCGGCTGTCTCCTTGGGCAGCGCCTTCGAGCCGTGACGCGGCTTCTCGATGTTCCCGCCGAGGACGAGCCACGTCTTGAGTACGGGCCGGCGCTCTTGACCGGTCACGATGGTGAACAGTGGCTGATTGATACCGAGGAGTCCAAAGCCAACGTCCTTTTCGTTTCGGATGTCACAAGGACCCTGGCCAACTCCCTCTGGTACTCAGGCATGACGATCCAGGTGCCGATAGCCGAGCCGATCCCCAGCCATCCGTTGCGAAGCCTGGTGACCGAGGCGGTCGCAGCGGTGGAGGTGATCAGCCGCGATCCCGAGGAGGGAGTTCGCGACTCTTTCGCGATGTGTGGGGTGCGGCTGACGACGACCAGCGGCACACAGATCTGCGTCGGAACGCACCTGACGGACTTGATGATCAGCGAAGTGGCGTTCCGAACGCCGGCGGAGGTCGGTCCTGGTCTGTACTACGCCCCCCTGTGAACCGGCCTTCCCGGGCGCAACACGTGGGGCAGCTTAGGATCCGCCGTCATCATCCCATCACCTGCATGGAACGATGACGCCGTGTCGTCAGGATGGGCACGCGCGGCCTTGTCGCATCACGTCTGTACCTGAATCCCGCGTCGGTGACGGCGAGTACGACTGAGATGTCCACCCCGGCGGACGCTGGGCGGTCTTCGCCGGCAAGCGTCACACCACCTGCGTCGGGCCCGACGGCGACATCGTGTGGGAAGCCGACCACCGACCCGGACGCAATCGTGGTCGTGGAGGTGGAGGGTGGAGGTGGTTTGACGATCATCCCCCGGACGGTGCGCTCTCTCAGAACCAGCCCTGGACCATCTTCATGAAGTGTCGGTCAACGCCCATTCGAACGATTCGCGCGTCGCGTCGTCCACGTCCAGGATCGCGAACACCACCTGCTCGAAGACCCCCGCGAAGTCGCCGCGCAGGTGGACCGCGAACGCCTCGGCGACCTCGGCCGGGTCGTTGCCGAACACGCCGCAACCCCACGCGCCCAACACCAGGTGGGAGTTGCGGTGGTGAGCCGCTACGGCGAGCACACCGCGGGCGCGGCTCGACAGTGCGCCTGGGATCTTTCCCGCCGCTCCGGGCCGGTCCCGCTCGATCATCCGGCGGTTCGGTGCGGCCGATGTCAGGAACGCCGCGCGCAGGGGTGCGGGCAACCAGGAACCGTCGTCCCGGCGGAACACCGGTACATCCGGCGCGTATATGACCTGGTCGCTGTAGAACGGATCAGGATTGTCCCGGTGGAACTCGTAGAACTCCGGGCAGCGGATCAACGCGTCGTACAGCGCGCTGGAGCGGGCCAGGCTCTCCTCCTGGGCACGCGCCCCACGGGCCACACCTCCACCCGGATTACGGGCCGAGGCGAAGTTCAGTACCGCAACTCGTCCGGCCCCGGCCCCGTTCCCAGCCCCGGCCAGTCGCTCCACCGCTTCCAGGGTGCTCTCCGCCGTCACCTCGACGCGCGTTTGCCCCATGCCCTCGGCGAAAGGCAGGCGGCGAAGCTCACCCGGGAGGTAGAGGAGTGTTCCGCGGCGCATATCGTCGAGATCGGCCGAGAGATCCACCCTGCGCCCCTCGTACTCGTACCAGCCCTGCTCGAAGGCCAACTGGGTTTCCTGCCATGTCCGGCGCACCGTCTCAGTCTCCCCGTCACAGGTCATCCACGTTCATGTACGGGACAGATGTACAACGACAGCACGCCTGCGGCCATTCAATTTCGCCGAGCGCGAGCGCGAGCGTGGTCTGGAGACGGGCAAGACGGGCAAGACGGGCCGTGGACCGCGAACCCGAACCGCCGGCTTGACGTGTTCAACGCGGTCGGCCGGGGCCGCGTCCGCGCCGGCCGGGCCGGCCGGCGGGCCGGTTACTGTCGGGCCATGCACGACCCCACCTCCACCCCGCCGCCCCCCGCCCCCGAACTCTTCACCTGGGAGTTCGCCACCGACCCCTACCCCGCCTACGCCTGGCTGCGCGAGCACGCGCCCGTGCACCGGACGACGCTGCCGAGTGGGGTCGACGCGTGGCTCGTGACGCGGTACGCGGACGCCAAGCGCGCCCTCGCCGATCCCCGGCTGTCCAAGAACCCCGTGCACCATGCCGAACAGGCGCACGCCAAGGGGAAGACGGGGATCCCGGGGGAGCGGGGCGCGGAGTTGATGACGCATCTGCTGAATATCGATCCGCCCGACCACACCCGGCTGCGGCGGCTCGTGTCGCAGGCGTTCACTCCGCGCCGGGTGGCCGAATTCGCGCCGCGCGTGCAGGAGTTGACGGACGGGCTGATCGACGCCTTCGCGGCGAAGGGGGAGGCCGACCTCATCCATGACTTCGCCTTTCCGCTGCCCATCTACGCGATCTGCGATCTGCTCGGCGTCCCGCGCGAGGACCAGGACGACTTCCGCGACTGGGCCGGAATGATGATCCGGCACGGCGGTGGGCCGCGCGGCGGGGTCGGGCGGGCGGTGAAGAAGATGCGCGGGTATCTCGCCGAACTCATCCACCGTAAGAGGGACAACCCCGGCGACGACCTGATCTCCGGTCTGATCCGGGCGAGCGACGACGGCGAGCACCTCACCGAGAACGAGGCCGCCGCGATGGCGTTCATCCTGCTCTTCGCGGGGTTCGAGACGACCGTGAATCTGGTGGGCAACGGGGTTTACGCCTTGCTCCGGCACCCCGATCAGCGGCAGCGGCTTCAGCGCTCGCTCGCCGCCGGCGAGACCGGGCTGCTCGCGACCGGGATCGAGGAACTGCTGCGCTACGACGGTCCGGTGGAGCTGGCCACCTGGCGCTACGCCACCGAGGCCGTCGAACTCGGCGGCCGGCGCGTCGCGGTGGGCGACCCCGTTCTCGTCGTACTGGCCGCCGCCGACCGCGACCCGGAACGGTTCGCCGATCCGGACCGGCTCGACCTGTCGCGCAGTGACAACAAACACCTCGGATACGGCCACGGCATCCACTACTGCCTCGGCGCGCCGCTCGCCCGGCTGGAGGGGCAGGCCGCGCTCGGCACCCTTCTGACTCGGCTGCCCGACTTGCGACTTGCGGTCGATCCATCCGATTTGCGGTGGCGTGGCGGGCTCATCATGCGTGGACTGCGCACGCTGCCGGTGCAGTTCACAGCGGTGCGTGACTGACGGATCGTCAAGACTGTGACTTTCACGTGATCTGCGCTGCATCGACTTGTGACAGACGTTCGAGTACCGCTACGTTCACGACCGTCTCAGCCGTCACATCTTCAGGATTCAGGTTTCAGGCTCCAGCAGTCTCACGGAAGGCAACCGCATGCGCTCCGGGAACGGCCGGCACCGTCGGCCCCGTCAAGCCCCCGCCATTGTCGTCGCGGCAGGGGTGACAGGCTCGGCGATCGCCATCCCGCTGCTCGGCGCGACCAGCGCCAGTGCGGCAGACGCCGCCACCTGGGACCGGGTGGCCGACTGCGAGAGCGGCGGCATGTGGAGCGCCGACCTCGGTAACGGGTTCTACGGCGGACTCCAGATCTCCCAGGAGACCTGGAGCGACTTCGGCGGTACGGCGTACGCACCCACCGCCGACCAGGCCAGCCGCAGCCAGCAGATAGCCGTGGCGGAGAAGATCCTCGCCGCGCAGGGGCCGACCGCGTGGCCGACCTGCGCGCTGATCACGGGCCTCACAGCGGACGCCGGTACGGCTCCGGACGCCGGGGCCGCCGGTGATGCCACCCAGAAGCCCGAGACGCCCCCGGAGCCCGAGCCGACCGAGACGGCCGTCCTGCCCCCCGCTCCCGAGTCGGCGCCCCCCTCCGGTCAGTTCGGCCGGGACTCCGCCGCCGAGACGCCCAGCACGGAGCCCAGCACCGAGCCGGGCGCGGAATCCGGTACGGAGCCCAGTACCGGCCAGGGCAAGCACCGCGGCGACGCGGCGCCCGAGCCCGGCAAGTCCGCCGAGGCCGAGGCCGAGGCCGGCGCGGGTACCGGTAGCGGCGCCGACAGCCCCGACAGCCCCGACAGCCCCGACAGCTCGACCGAGGCGGGCAAGTCCGGCAAGGCGGACGAAGAGCGAGAAAGCGGTCGTCATGCCTCACGGGGTGACGGTTCCGCACGCGACGGCGACGCCGCGGACGCCGCCGACGACGACTCGTACACCGTCCGCTCCGGCGACAACCTGTGGGCCATCGCCGGCGAGCAGAAGGTGGAGGGTGGCTGGCCCGCGCTCTACGAGGCGAACCGCGAGGCCGTGGGCTCGGACGCCGACCTCATCCTGCCGGGCCAGAACCTCGATCTGACCGTAAATCAGGGGTAGTTAAGCGGTCTATGTCCGTATCTGGGCAAGTGAGACAAGCGTCTCTTCGCCTCAACTGGTGCGGGTCGCCCGGCGGCTCGCACCGTCTCCGCCCCGACCTGCGTAAACAGAGGTTTCCTCACGGCAAGATGGGCGAATCATCCCGGATGTTCCTTCTTTGAACATCCGGGATGTCTGTGTTTACGGTCTGAACCGCTCGCACCGCGGGCACCGTCGACCGTCACGCCGAATCCTGCCGTCGGTCGGGGGGAGTAGTCGTCGCGCAAGCGCCGAAGGCAGGAGCGGGGGACCCACAGGTAAGCGCCGGTCACAACGGCCGGCTCGGGGTGCAGCCGTGCGCAGGGGGACGTGAAGACGTTCCCTGGTCGCACGGCCGGGCAACTCACTTGGCCCGAACCCGACAGCTCACCTCGTAGGCGTCGGTGAGGAGATTTCGCATGCTGTTTTCCAGCAAGTCCGGCAAGGCCAAGCACCGCCGTCCGTCCAAGGCCGTCCGTTACGCCACGCTCGCCGGCATCACCGGTGCCGCTGTCGCGGCCCCGCTGATCGGCGCCACCTCCGCCTCCGCGGCCACCACCTCCGAGTGGGACACCGTCGCCCAGTGCGAGTCCGGCGGCAACTGGTCGATCAACACCGGCAACGGCTACTACGGCGGTCTCCAGTTCTCCGCCTCCACCTGGGCCGCCTTCGGTGGCAGCGCCTTCGCGTCCACCGCCGACCAGGCCTCGAAGTCCCAGCAGATACAGATCGCCGAGAAGGTCCTGGCGGGCCAGGGCAAGGGTGCCTGGCCGAGCTGTGGCGTCGGCCTGTCCAACGCCGCGAACGACGCCGGCTCGGACGACTCCGCCCAGCAGCAGGCCCCGCAGCAGCAGGCCCCGGCTCCGAAGGCCGCCCCCGAGGCGGCCCCGAAGCAGGAGTCCGCGCCGCGCGCCGAGCGGGAGCAGCCCGCTTCGCGCAGTGAGACGCGTGGTCCGGTCGAGAAGGGCGACGGCGAGTACAAGGTCAAGGGCGGCGACACGCTCTCCAAGATCGCCGAGGCCGAGAAGGTCGAAGGCGGCTGGGAGAAGCTCTTCGAGCTGAACAAGGACATCGTCGAGGACGCCGACGAGATCTTCCCGGGCCAGCAGCTCCACCTGAGCTGAGCCTCCCCGAACCCCGGACCCGGACCCGGACCCGGCTCCCACCCGAGCCGTGAGTCCTGACCTGAGTCCTGACCCTGAGCCCCGGCCCGGCGCGCCTTACTCCCCCCGGACGCGCCGGACCGGGGCCAGGGCCGGACCGGGTCAGGGCCGGGGCCTGTCCGCCGCCCAGGCCCGGAGGCGCCGCCCAGGCCCGGAGCGCGACCGCCGCACCAGTCTCAGGACATTCGTGGCGCACCCCGCATTCCGGACTCTTTTCGTCCCAGCGGGCGGGCATCGGCCGACCGGCACCCGGGAGCCGGTTAGGCTCATGCCGCAGGGCCAATGAGGCCCCGCACCAACGCGTCACATCCCAGAAGGAGATGCTCGTGCCGTCCATCGACGTCGTCGTAGCCCGGGAAATCCTTGACTCCCGAGGCAACCCAACGGTCGAGGTCGAGGTCGGCCTCGACGACGGCAGCACCGGCCGTGCTGCTGTTCCCTCCGGTGCGTCCACCGGCGCGTTCGAGGCCCTCGAACTCCGCGACGGTGACCAGAACCGCTACCAGGGCAAGGGTGTCGAGAAGGCCGTCCTCGCCGTCATCGAGCAGATCGGCCCGGAGCTCGTCGGCTACGACGCCACCGAGCAGCGCCTGATCGACCAGGCCATGTTCGACCTGGACGCCACGCCCGACAAGTCCTCGCTCGGCGCCAACGCCATCCTCGGTGTCTCGCTGGCCGTCGCCCACGCCGCCTCCGAGGCGTCCGACCTGCCGCTCTTCCGCTACCTCGGCGGCCCGAACGCGCACCTGCTGCCCGTTCCGATGATGAACATCCTCAACGGCGGGTCGCACGCCGACTCCAACGTGGACATCCAGGAGTTCATGATCGCGCCGATCGGCGCCGAGTCGTTCTCCGAGGCCCTGCGCTGGGGTGCCGAGGTCTACCACACGCTGAAGAAGGTCCTGAAGGAGAAGGGGCTCTCCACCGGCCTCGGCGACGAGGGCGGCTTCGCGCCGAACCTGGAGTCCAACCGCGCCGCGCTCGACCTGATCCTCGTGGCCATCAAGGAAGCCGGCTACGCCCCGGGCAAGGACATCGCGCTCGCGCTCGACGTGGCGGCCTCCGAGTTCTACAAGGACGGCTCGTACGAGTTCGAGGGCAAGTCCCGCTCGGCCGCCGAGATGACCGAGTACTACGAGGAGCTTGTCGCCTCGTACCCGCTGGTCTCCATCGAGGACCCGCTCTTCGAGGACGACTGGGCCGGCTGGAAGGTCCTCACCGACAAGCTGGGCGGCAAGGTCCAGATCGTCGGCGACGACCTCTTCGTCACCAACCCCGAGCGCCTCGCCCGTGGCATCGAGGAGGGCTCGGCCAACGCCCTGCTCGTCAAGGTCAACCAGATCGGTTCGCTGACCGAGACCCTGGACGCCGTCGAGCTGGCGCAGCGCAGCGGCTTCAAGTGCATGATGTCGCACCGCTCCGGCGAGACCGAGGACGTCACGATCGCCGACCTGGCCGTCGCCACCAACTGCGGCCAGATCAAGACCGGCGCCCCGGCCCGCTCCGAGCGCGTCGCCAAGTACAACCAGCTGCTGCGTATCGAGGAGATCCTGGACGACGCGGCCGTGTACGCGGGCCGCAGCGCGTTCCCCCGCTTCAAGGACTGACCCGCTCTTCAAGGACTGACCAACAGCGCCCGTCCTACGGCCGTCCCCGGCCACGGTCCCGTACCGTGTCCGGGGACGTACGCGCGTACAGAGGCAGTACGGCGGTACAGAGGTACGAGGCACAGAGGTACGAGGCACAGAGGTACGAGGCCGGCTCAACCTCTGAGGGAGGCGGGACCATGGCCGCGAACCGGGACCGGTTCTCCACCGCGACCAAGATCAGGATCCTGGGCGAGCAGACCGCCGCCCGCGTCTATCGCTCGCAGACCCGCCGGCAGACCCGCCGGCCGGCCGGCCGTTCCCGGCTCACCGGACGCGCCGCGTTCCTCGTCCTCGTCGTCTGCTCGCTGATCGTCGCCCTCGCCTACCCGATGCGGCAGTACGTGTCGCAGCGCGGCGAGATCGCGGATCAGCGGCAGTTGACGCGCGAGGCCGGGCAGCGGGTCGAGGAGCTGCGCGACGAGCGGGCCCGCCTCAAGGACGACGCGTACATCCAGCGTCTGGCGCGCGAGCATCTGCACTACGTGCTGCCGGGGGAGACCGGCTACGTCATGACCGACCCCCGCGCGGCCGACGAGCGCCGCACCGACCAGGATCCGGCCGACCGGCCCTGGTACTCCAATCTCCTGGACGGCGTCGACAGCGCCGACCGGACGGACAGATAGACATCAAGGAAACCGACGCAGGTATGGAAACGCCCCCTCCGCAGACCGAACGAACCGAACCCACCGAGGCGGACGTCGCGGCGTTCAGGCAACAGCTCGGCCGGCCCCCGCGCGGTCTGCGCGCCATCGCGCACCGCTGCCCCTGCGGGCAGCCCGATGTGGTGGAGACCGCCCCGCGACTCCCGGACGGCACGCCGTTCCCGACGCTCTACTACCTGACCTGCCCGCGTGCGGCCTCGGCCATCGGCACGCTGGAGGCGAACGGTGTCATGAAGGAGATGACCGAACGCCTCGCCGCCGAACCGGAGTTGGCCGCCGCGTACCGCAAGGCCCACGAGGACTACCTCACGCGCCGCGACGCCATCGAGGTGCTGGCGGGCTTCCCGAGCGCCGGCGGTATGCCGGACCGGGTGAAGTGCCTGCACGTCCTGGTCGGCCACTCGCTCGCGGCCGGCCCCGGAGTGAACCCGCTGGGTGACGAGGCGCTGGCGATGCTGCCCGAGTGGTGGCGCAAGGGTCCGTGTGTGATCCCGTTCACAAACGACGCCCCCGCTGACGGAGACACCGTATGACCAGGGTCGCGGCGATCGACTGCGGTACGAACTCCATCCGCCTCCTCGTCGCCGACGCCGACCCCGCCACCGGCGAACTCGTCGACCTGGACCGGCGCATGACGATCGTCCGGCTCGGCCAGGACGTCGACCGGACGGGCCGGCTCGCCCCCGAGGCGCTGGAACGCACCTTCGCGGCCTGCCGAGAGTACGCCGCCGTCATCGAGGAACACGGCGTGGCCGTGGACCGGACCCGCTTCGTGGCCACCTCCGCCTCCCGCGACGCCGAGAACCGCGACGAGTTCGTCCGTGGCGTTCTCGGCATCCTCGGCGTCGAACCCGAGGTGATCACCGGCGACCAGGAGGCCGCGTTCTCCTTCACGGGCGCCACCAAGGAGTTGACCGGCCGCACCGACCTGGAGAAGCCCTACCTGGTCGTGGACATCGGCGGCGGCTCCACCGAGTTCGTCGTCGGCGAGGAGCGGGTCACGGCCGCGCGGTCGGTGGACATCGGCTGCGTACGGCTGACCGAACGGCACCGCCCGGCCGACCCGGCCACCCACGCCGACATCACCGCCCTGCGCGCCGACATCGCCGCCGCCCTCGACACGGCGGCGCGGGACGTCCCGCTCGGAGAGGCCCGCACCCTCGTCGGCCTGGCCGGCTCCGTCACCACGGTCGCGGCGATCGCGCTGGGTCTGACGGCGTACGACTCGGCAGCGATCCACCACTCGCGCATCCCCTTCGACGTGGTCCGGGAGATCACCACGACGTTGCTGTCCGCCACCCACGCCGAACGCGCGACGATCCCGGTGATGCATCCGGGGCGGGTCGACGTGATCGTGGCGGGCGCGCTGATCCTGCTCACGATCATGGAGCGGACCGGTGCGCGGGAGGTCGTCGTCAGCGAACACGACATTCTGGACGGGATCGCGTGGGCGGCGGCGGAGGAAGCGGCTCCGTAGGGCCACCGTCGGGCAGGGCCAGGCCCACCGGAGCGAGGCTGTGACGCACACAGTTGCGGCGGCGGTGGCTCGTGATGAGGCCCGCGCCGCGCAGGACGGCCGCGTACTGGCTGGCGGAGGAGAGCGAGACCCCGGCGCGCCGGGCCAGTTCGCTGGTCGTGCAGTGGTCGCCGAGGGAGCGCAGGACTGCGGCCCTGGTGTGCCCCAGCAGCCGTGCGAGGTGTGAGTCCGTACCGGCGCTGTCGGTGGGTGCCGGTGCCTGGCCGGGCCGCCCCGGCGGGCGTGCCGGGTAGACGAGGGTCGGCGGCAGGGACGGGTCGGCCGGCGTGACCGGCGTGTGCCGGCGGAAGTAGGACGGGATCAGGAGCAGCCCCCGGCCGCCGAGACGCATGTCCTGGTCGACCGGGTAGTCGGCTTCCCGTACGGGCGGGCGCCGGCGCAGACAGGGACCGAAGGTGACGAAGGCGCCGCCGCCGGGGAACTCCCGGACGGCGGCGCCTTGATGAGGGGCGCGTCCTCAGCGGACGACGTCGAAGACCTGCTTCTGAAGGCCGTTGCTGTACGCCTCGTGCTCGACGAGCTTCAGCTTCTGGGTGTCCTTGTCGGTGGTGCTGAACAGGCGCTTGCCGGCGCCGAGCAGCAGCGGGAACACGAGCAGGTGGTAGCGGTCGACGAGACCGGCGTCCGAGAGGCTGTGGTTCAGCGAGGCGCTGGCGTGGACGATGATCGGGCCGCCGTCGGTCTCCTTCAGGGCGGCGACCTCGTCCAGCGAACGCAGGATGGTCGTGTCGCCCCAGTTGGAGACGAGCTTGTCCTCGGTGAGGGTGGTGGACACGACGTACTTCGGCATCGTTTTGTAGCCCGCGAACTCCTCCATGTCCGGCCACACCGGGCTGAACGCCTCATAGCTGGTGCGGCCCAGCAGGATCGCGGTGGCCTCCTCCTGCTCGCGCCCCTTGATCTCGAATGCCTCGGGGACGAAGTCGATGTCCTTGAAGGTCCACCCGGAGTTCCGGTAGTTGGGCTCGCCGCCCGGGCCCTCCACGACGCCGTCGAGCGAGATGAAGACCGAGCTGATCAGTGTGCGCATGATGATTCTTCCTCTGTGTTCGGGATGTGTGGGGCGACTGTTCGGTACGCCCGATCCGGAGTTCTGGGGGGTGGGCGGGCGAAGCCCGCCGGTGGTTCCGTACGCCGAGAGGCGCGTCAGGCGCGTCGGGTGCGTGAGGCGCGTCGGGTGCGTGAGGCGCGTCAGGCGCGTTCGGCGAGGAGGCCGGTCAGCCACCCCTGCCACGCGGCCTCGGCCCTGTCCGTGTCCGTGTCCGGCCCGAACAGGTGGTGGAACATCAGCGCGATGCCGGAGCCGTGGTGGAAGGTGTAGAGCCCGTCGGCGGTACGGACCCCGACGCGGTCGTCGTCCGCCCAGACCACTTCGCCGTCCAGCGGCGGCAGGCCGGCCGGTTCGGCGTGCGCCCGGTCGCCCACGGCGACCGGTGCCGACAGGGACAGCCCGCGGGTGATCGCCGCTCGCAGCTCCCGCGCCGGCATCCCCGACGACGGCGCCATGGCGAAGACGGGGACCCCGACGCGTCCGGAGAAGTGGGCCAGGTACTCGCGGAGCGTGTGGAGGTGGAAGGGCCAGCCGCCGCGCAGCGCGTCGTACTCGTCCTGCCAGTTGTCGCCGAGCAGACCGCTGTGGACGACGCGCAGTACGGTGCTGCCCCGGCCCCGTCCCTCGATCAGGTACTCGACGGCCATGAACCGGCCGTCCTCGCCCTCGGCGCCCCGGGTCGCGAAGCGTTTGCCGGGCTCGTACGCGGCGATCACCGCCTCCTCGCGGTGGCCCCCGGTGTCCATGGCGGAGACGCCGCCCTCGCGTGCTTCCACCTCGTTGCGACCCATGAACCAGGAGTCGATCCCCGGTCCTGTCGCGATCGCTTCCCAGACCTGTTCCGGGCTCGCCGGCAGCGTCGTTTCCAGCTCGATCTCGAACGGGTGCGTCATGGTGCCTAGTCCTGTCCTTCTTCGGGTGCGTTGTTGTGCGTCCGCGCGTCGGGGATCTGGTGGAGCCCGACCACCACCCGGTGACTGCGGCCCCCGGTGGCGGACTCGTCGTGGTAGCGGCTGACCAACGTCGCCACGGTCTGGGCCAGTTGGTCGGCGAACGCGGTCCGGTCGGCCGCGGAGGCGAACCGCACCTCCGCGTCGAGCCCGAAGCTGGCGACGCGTTTACGTGCCCGGGACGCGCCGGTCAGCAAGGTCCCGACCTCCTGCACCAGCCGGGCTCCCAGGGCCAGCAGCCAGCGGGCGGAGAGCTGGTCGGGGGACCGCGCGGGGTCCGGGCTGACAGCGGCCAGCGCGATCGGGGAGATCACGTAGGAGGCGGCGGTGGCGCGGTACACGCGTTCGGTGACGTTGCCCTTGCGGCGCTCCTCGGCGAGTTCGACCAGCCCGTGCCGTTCCAGCTCCTTGAGGTGGTAGTTCACCTTCTGCCGGGGCAGTTCCAGGCGGACGGCCAGCATGGCGGCCGAGCCGGGCTCGACCACGGCGGCGAGGATCCGGGACCGGATCGGGTCCAGGGACGCCTCGGCCGCGGCGGCTTCTTCGATGACGGCGACGTCCAGCATCACTCCACCTTTCGATCGAGAAACGAAATTCGTCAAGACAGTAAATGCCGTCGGTTGGTCCGCATGCGCGCGGCGGCTATCGCAGGCGGGAGCGGAGCCCCGGAATGACGACGGCTGCGACCGCGATGTGGGCGGTCATCAGCGCTACCCGCGTGGCGGCGTCGAGATCGGGTGTCAGGAGGTCGGGCAGAAGGGACACCGCCACCAGGGCGACGGACGTCCGGACGAACGCCCGAGCGGGCTGAGCCGACCGCCGCCGGAAGGCGGCTGCCAGCGCGATGCCCACGACCGAGAACACGAACGCGAGCTGTGTGAAGCCCAGCAGGGGAATCGGGGCGCCGGCGATTTCGAGCGAGACGCCTGCCGCGTCCGCCACGGCGGCGACCACCGTCGCGGCGACGGCGCCTCCCGCGGCGAATCCGAAGCCCGGCAGCCACAGGGCGCGACGGCTGGTCGTGGTGGTGGTCGAGGCCGACTCGGCGGTGGCGGGGGCGATGGAGATGGATGCGGACATGACGGTCTCCTTGGGGCAGGGGCGGCCGTTTGTGCCGACCGCGGCGGGTTCTTCGAGCCGTGGTGGCGTCGGGAACAGCTCCAGCATTCAACCGAACAGAAAAATTGTCAAGACAAGAAAAATCGTCGGTCGGGCCGTCGGGCTGCCACTCGTACGGGAGGGTGGGATCGGGAAGCCGGCCGCGCGCTTCCGCCGACGATCCTGGGGCCGGTTCGACGGTGTCATCCACCCCTCTTTACGGGCCTCGCGGCGGCCCTCGAGGCGGCCCTCGCGAAAAGGTTCGTGAATTACTTCACAAGGAATTCGGTCCTCTTGGGTGCCGCCGCCGCGTAGAGGGGGTCGGTGCGAGCCCCGGGGGCTGTCCCGCCCCTGCGCCGGGGTGTTCCGGGCGCGTTACGGGAGCATGAAGCCGGTCGGGTGGTTCGGTGTGGAGTGAGGGTGGATGGCCAGCTCACGAGGGGTGCGGAACGTCCCACGACACCGCCTGGTTCCGCCGTCCGACCATGATGTCGATCACGCGGGGCGCGCAGTGTAGCAGAGGTGTGTAAGGACCTTGTGAAGGGGCTCACGAGCACCCCCCACCGGGCAGGTGGATACTCGATGGCATGAGCACCACGGAGCGTCCCAGGATCCTTGTTGTAGGCGGAGGGTACGTAGGCCTGTACGCGGCTCGTCGCATTCTGAAGAAGATGCGCTACGGGGAGGCGACGGTCACTGTTGTCGACCCCCGCTCGTACATGACGTACCAGCCCTTCCTCCCCGAAGCCGCCGCGGGAAACATCTCGCCCCGGCACGTCGTCGTCCCGCTGCGCCGCGTGCTGCCCAAGGCCGAGGTGCTCACCGGTCGGGTCACGACCATCGACCAGGACCGCAAGGTCGCCACGGTCTCCCCGCTCGTCGGTGAGGCCTACGAGCTGCCCTTCGACTACCTGATCGTCGCGCTCGGTGCCGTCTCCCGTACCTTCCCGATCCCCGGCCTCGCCGAGCAGGGCATCGGTATGAAGGGCATCGAGGAGGCGATCGGCCTGCGTAACCACGTGCTCGAACAGCTCGACAAGGCCGACTCGACCACGGACGAGGACGTCCGCCGCAAGGCGTTGACCTTCGTCTTCGTCGGCGGTGGCTTCGCGGGTGCCGAGACCGTCGGTGAGGTCGAGGATCTGGCGCGCGACGCCGCGAAGTACTACACGAGCGTCAAGCGCGAGGACATGCGCTTCCTGCTCGTGGACGTCGCCGACAAGATCCTTCCCGAGGTCGGCCCGAAGCTGGGCAGTTGGGGCAAGGAGCACCTGGAGAGCCGGGGCGTCGAGGTCTACCTCAAGACCGGCATGGACTCCTGCGTCGACGGCCGTGTCGTCCTGGGCAACGGCCTCGAAGTCGACTCCAGCACGATCGTGTGGACCGCGGGCGTCAAGCCCAACCCGGCGCTCGCCCGCTACGGTCTGCCGCTCGGCCCGCGCGGTCACGTCGACACCGACACCAAGCTCCAGGTGCAGGGCACCCACCACGTCTGGGCCGCCGGCGACAACGCGCAGGTCCCGGACCTGGCCGCCCGCAAGGCCGGTGTCGAGAACGCCTGGTGCCCGCCGAACGCCCAGCACGCGCTGCGCCAGTCGAAGGTTCTCGGCGACAACGTGATCTCCGCACTGCGGGGCTTCCCGCAGAAGGAGTACAGCCACGCCAACAAGGGCGCGGTCGCCGGTCTCGGCATGCACAAGGGTGTCGCGATGATCGTCGTCGGCAAGATGAAGATCAAGTTCCGGGGCCGGCTGGCCTGGTACATGCACCGCGGCTACCACGGCATGGCGATGCCGACCTGGAACCGTAAGATCCGCGTCTTCGCGGACTGGACCCTCTCGGCGTTCCTCAAGCGCGAGGTCGTCTCGCTCGGCGCGATGGAGACACCGCGCGAGGAGTTCTACGAGGCGGCCAAGCCCGCCCCGGCGCGGCAGGCCGCCGAGCCGAAGCCGGAGTCGGGCGCGGGGCCCGTGAAGGCCGAGGCCGGGACGGCCGTCAAGGCTTCCTGACCTCAAGCAGCCGCAAGCGGCCCGCAAGCAGCCGCACAAGCAGCCGCACAAGCAGTCGCGATCAGCGGTCGGCAGCCGCGAGCAGCCGCGAGAGCCGCCGTACGCGAAACGCTCGTACCGACCCGAAAGGGCCGCCCGCCATCCGTGGTGCGGGCGGCCCTTTCGCGTGCGCCCGGCGTCGAAGGTGGGTACGACATGACAGGTAAGGGTGTGCATCGGTAGAAGTCGCCATAAATTCCGTGGCTGGTGCAGCTATTTTTTGCCCACCCATTGCGCGCTGCCGGGATTGCCATACCCCGTCGGGGTGTTTACGTCTCTGTTGAGCATTTCTGGGATCCACCATCACGGAGGTGTCCGCCATGGCCGACGCCGCACTGCGGCTGAGCACTCTTGCCGAGGAACTGCTGGGAGCCCCGCTCCCCGTACGTATCCGCACCTGGGACGGCAGCGAGTCGGGCCCGCCCGGCGCGCCGACGCTCGTCTTCCGGCACCGCAGGGCCCTGCGCCGCCTGCTCTGGAAGCCGGGCGAGTTGGGGCTGGCCCGCGGCTGGGTGGCCGGCGAGATCGATATCGACGGTGATCTGTACGCGGCGCTCGGCCTGATCGCCGGACTCGTCTGGGAGCGCGACGCCGACGCCAAGGCCGCGGTGCACCCGCTGCGCGACCCGCGGCTGCGCGCCGCCGCCAAGGGGCTCGTGGGGATCGTCGGCCCCTGGCCGCCGCCTCCGCCGCCCCTCGAGGAGGTACGGCGCAGAAGCGGCGCGCTGCACACCAAGCACCGGGACAGGGCCGCGATCAGCCACCACTACGACGTGGGCAACGACTTCTACGAGATGGTCCTCGGCACGTCCATGGTCTACTCGTGCGCCTACTTCGAGGAGCCCGGCGCCACGCTGGAGGACGCGCAGCGCGACAAGCTCGACCTCGTCTGCCGCAAGCTCGGTCTGCGGGAGGGCGAGCGGCTGCTGGACGTCGGCTGCGGCTGGGGCTCCATGGCCATCCACGCGGCGCGCGAGTACGGCGTCCAGGTCACCGGCGTCACGCTCTCGCGCGAGCAGGCCGCGTACGCGCGCAAGCGCATCGCGGATGAGGGCCTGACGGACCGGATCGAAATCCGGGTTCAGGACTACCGGGACGTCAAGGACGGTCCGTACGACGCCATTTCGTCCATCGGGATGGCCGAACACGTCGGCTCGGTGCGCTACCGCGAATACGCCGACGACCTCTTCGCCCTCCTCAAGCCGGGCGGCCGGCTGCTCAACCACCAGATCGCGCGCCGCCCCGAGAAGGACGAATCCCGGTACCGCATCGACGACTTCATCGACGCGTACGTCTTCCCCGACGGCGAACTGGCCCCGCTCGGCCGCACCGTCGCCACCCTGGAGGAGGCGGGCTTCGAGGCCCGCGACGTCGAATCCCTGCGCGAGCACTACGCGCTGACGCTCCGTCACTGGGTGCGGAATCTGGAGCGGCACTGGCCCGAGGCGGTCCGGGCCACCTCGCCCGGCCGCGCCCGCGTGTGGCGTCTCTACATGGCCGCGTCGGCGCTGTCCTTCGAGCACAACAGGATCGGCGTCAACCAGATCCTGGCGGTCCGGCCCCGCGAATCGGGCGCCTCGGCCCTCCCGCTGCGGGCGCGCACCTGGCACTGAAAGTACTGACAGCACTGACAGCACCGACACGAGTCAAACGGGTCATGGGCCGACGCGCGAGCGCCGGACGGTCTGCACAGGCAGCACGTCCGGCGCTCGCGCGTCGACACGGGACCCTCACTCGGTCTTGATCGCCGTCAGCATGTTGAGCCGCGCCGCGCTGCGCGCCGGCCAGAGCGCCGCCAGCACGCCCACCAGCCCCGCGAGCAGCAGGAAGATCCCGATCCGCTCCCACGGCAGGACCAGCGCGTAACCGGGGATCGACGAGCGGATCGTCTCGCCGATCGCCCAGGCCAGGAAGGTGCCGAGCCCGACCCCGACCACCGCGCCGAAGACCGAGATCACCACGGCTTCGAGCCGGATCATGCGCTTGACCCGGCGGCGGTCCAGACCGATCGCCCGCAGCATGCCGATCTCCCGCTGACGTTCGAAGACCGACATCGCGAGGGTGTTGACGACACCGAGCACCGCGATGATCAGGGCCATCGCCAGCAGCCCGTACATGATGTTCAGCGCGGTGTTGATCATGCCGCCGAACATGTTCCTGATGTCCTGCTGGTCGGAGACGCTGATCGCGGGGTTGTCACCCAGCGCGTCCACCAGGGCCAGTTCGTTGGCCTCGGTCATGCCGCCGTCCATCGACACGTACACCTCGGGCGTGTACGGCTTCTCCTCGTGCGGCCCCACCACGTCCGTCGAGATCAGGACCGGTGACATGAACTCGTTGGGCTCGTACGTGGCGCCGATCTTGAGCCGCGCCGTCTTGTCGTCCTGGTACTTCACCGGGACGGTGTCACCGGTCTTCAGACCCCTGGACTCCGCGGTGTCCGAGGCCATCGCGATCGCACCGTCGTTCAGCGAGTCCAGCGAACCGCTCTCCGTCTTCAGTGCGACGAGCCGCTGGATGTCTCCGGGGGTCACGCCCGAGACGGAGGTGTCCTTGCCCTTGATCGCCAGGTACGAGGCCCGCTGCGGGGAGACCGCGCTGACGCCCGGCGCCTTCTCCAGCGCCTCGACCGCCGACTCGTCGAGCCCGCCGCCGGTGGCCATGGTGACCATGTAGTCGGCCTTGATGTTGTCCGTGGTCATCTTGTCGATGGCCTGGCCCAGCGTGACCCCGATGACGGTCAGACCGGTGACCAGCGTGAGGCCGATGGCCAGCGCGGACGCGGTGGCACCCGTACGGCGCGGGTTGCGCACCGCGTTCTGCCCGGCCAGCTTGCCGGCGACGCCGTACAGCCGGTTCAGCAGCGGCTGGACGAGCGCGATGACCGGGCGCGACAGCAGCGGGATCAGCACGATGATGCCGACGAGCGAGAAGAAGGCACCGACGCCGATGATCAGCTTGCCGTCCTTCCCGGCCGAGGCGCCCGCGATGATCCCCGCGGCGCCGATGAGCGTGAGTACGGCGCCGATGGAGTTGCGCAGGACGAGCGACTTCATGGTGGCCACGGCGTGCACGCTGCTCATGGCGGCGACCGGCGGGATCTTCGCGGCCCGGCGGGCGGGCAGCCAGGCGGCGATCAGGGTGATCACCACGCCGACCCCGAAGGCGGCGGCCACGGCGACCGGCGAGATCACCAGCGGCCCGGCGGGCACCTTGGCGCCGAACGAGCCCATGGCCGCGCGCAGTCCGGTGGCGAGACCGATACCGAGGACGAAGCCGACGGCGGACGCGAAGAGGCCCACGACCAGCGCCTCGGCCATCACCGAGCGCTTGACCTGGCGGCGCGAGGCGCCGACGGCGCGCAGCAGCGCCAGCTCCTTGGTGCGCTGGGCGACGAGCATGGTGAAGGTGTTGGAGATCAGGAAGATGCCGACGAAGAGCGCGATGGCGGCGAAGACGAGCAGCATCTGGTTGATGCCGCTGAGTTCCCTCTCGATGTCCTTCGCCTGCTGGTCGGCGAGTTGTGTGCCGGTCTGGGCCTCGGCGTCCTTGGGCAGCAGCGGCTCGACCGCGTCGAGGATCTTCGTCTCGGAGGTGCCGGGCGCCGCAGTGACGGTGGCGTCCTGGAAGAAGCCCGGCTCCAGGTAGAGCTTCTGGGCGACCGCCGTATCGAAGAGCACCAGGCTGCCGCCCGCGTTGACGGCGCCGTCCTCGGTGGTGAAGACACCGGAGAGGGTGTACTCCTTCACCGGCCCGTTGGTGGACACCCGCACGGGCTCGCCGACCTCGTACTTCCCCCGCGTCGCGGTGGACTTGTCGAGCGCGATCTCGCCGGCCTTGGCGGGGCCCGCGCCTTCGGTGAAGTCGTACGCGGCGTCCTTGCCGTTCTCGCCGGGGGAGAAGTTGGTGCCGGTGTTGGACCAGCCGTTGCCGATGAGCTTGCCGTCCGGGTCGGCCACGCCGGCGAAGCCGTCGACCCGGCCGGTGACGGAGGCGACGCCGTCGATGGCGCCGATCTTGTCGAGGGTCTTCGGGCTGAGTCCCGGATCCGGCTTCTTCCCGTCGGGCCCCGTCTCGTTGGAGGCGTAGGAGGAGACGGAGACGGCTACGTCCTGGTAGCTCTTGGCCGACTGTTTGTTGAAGGCGTTGCCGAGGGTGTCGGTGAAGACCAGCGTGCCGGAGACGAAGGCCACGCCGAGCATCACGGCGAGCACGGTCATCAGCAGCCGGGCCTTGTGCGCGAGCACGGTGCGCAGGGCGGTACGGAACATGGTGGGAGTCCAGGTGAAGTGGGCAGGGCGAAGGAACGGCGGAGCCGCGGGAGGGCAGCGCGGACCGGCCGCGGGGGGAGGGCGCGACGGGCCGCGAGGGAGGGTGTGGGGCGTGTCAGGGGTGCCGGGCGGCGAGCGTCAGCTCGTACGGCCCTTGGAGTCGAAAGCCTTCATCCGGTCGAGCACAGCGTCGGCGGAGGGGTGCTGCATCTCGTCCACGATCCGGCCGTCGGCGAGGAAGATCACCCGGTCCGCGTAGGAGGCGGCCACCGGGTCGTGCGTCACCATGACGACGGTCTGGCCCAGCTCCCGTACGGAGTTGCGCATGAAGCCCAGCACCTCGGCGCCGGCCCGTGAGTCCAGGTTCCCGGTCGGCTCGTCGCCGAAGATGATCTCGGGCCGGGAGGCCAGCGCGCGGGCGACGGCCACGCGCTGCTGCTGGCCGCCGGAGAGCGCGGTGGGCCGGTGGTGGAGCCGGTCCTTGAGCCCGATCATCGTGATCACGTTGTCCAGCCACGCCTTGTCGGGCTTACGGCCCGCGATGTCCATGGGGAGCGTGATGTTCTCCAGGGCCGTCAGGGTCGGCAGCAGGTTGAACGCCTGGAAGATGAAGCCGATCTTGTCCCGGCGGAGCTGGGTGAGCTGCTTGTCCTTGAGCGTGCCCAGCTCGGTGTCGCCGATACGCACCGAGCCGCCGCTGAAGCTGTCGAGCCCGGCCACGCAGTGCATCAGGGTCGACTTGCCGGACCCCGAGGGGCCCATGATGGCGGTGAACTCGCCCTGCCGGAAGTCGACGGTGACCTGGTCGAGCGCGACAACCTGCGTCTCGCCCTGCCCGTAGACCTTGGACAAGCCGGAGGCGTGGGCGGCCACGGCGCTGGCGCGGTGGAGGAGAGGCATGGTCGTCACGGGTGGGGCTCCTGTCGGGGGGCGTGTGGTGGATTGACTCCATCCTCTCGGCCGTACGGCGGGGAGTCGTCACCCCGCATGCCCGTTCCTCCGGCCGCCTCGGGTCGGACCGGCGGCCCGCTCCGTCCTCCTCCGGTATGACGCCGACCCTGATACCGGTCATCCCCGCGGCGGGCCTGCCGCCGCCTCCTGGTCTCTCCCCGTCGTCGTTCTGTCAAGGAGACGACGTCTGTGTGCGATCCGTGTGCGGGGAGTGGCGAATAGTGGACAGAGAGCGGCGAGTTTCCGTCATATCCCGTGGGCCGTATCAAGACCTTCGTCCTGCTTCCGGCATGTGCCGATGGCGTGTAACCAGGGCTGACACACCCTCAGGTGCCAATAAAATCAGACAGGATCACCCAAGTGCTCGGCCGTTCGAGGGGTCCTCCCGGATAGGCTCGTGAGCCAACGCGGAGCCGCGTACGCCCGGATGGTGGAATGCAGACACGGCGAGCTTAAACCTCGCTGCCCCAATTGGGGCGTACCGGTTCAAGTCCGGTTCCGGGCACACTCTCTGAACGTGCGCTGACCTGCGAAGATCGAATTCTACCCGCATTTTTGCCTCTGAGGCACAGTGCTGCCGAAACGTGCCTGCAAATCGCCTCGATCGGCCAACTCGGTTGAACCGTAAAGTTCTTGACGAATAGTCAGCTCAAAATCGTGACGAACCCGCAGCTCAGGCCCTTGATCATTTTGTCGGGTGCGCGTCAATCCGCTGAATTTCCGGTCTCCGGCACGCCACCGCCGAACCGCCTTCCGAGACCCCCGGACGGCCGCGGAAGCGCCCCCGGGCGGTGCCCGGGGCCGGGCCGGTGAGCCGGGTCCGGCGACCCTCGCGTCACGATCGAGGAAAGATCCTCCCGGGGCAGTAGGGTGTTCCCTTTGCTCCCGCATTACTCTTACTCCAAGGCCGCGCAGGGCGGCCGCCATGGAGGAGTGAGATGAGGAGCAGCAACCCGGTCTTCTCGCGACGGGGCTTCAGCCGCGACAACGGCCAAGCGGGCTTCAACGCGGCGCCGCAGGCCGGGGGCGCCGCCGCCGTAGGAACCGCGCAGAACCCGTACGCGACCAACCCGTACGCGACCAACCCCTACGCCCCGCAGACCGACGGCCAGTACGGCGGCGCCGGTCCGCAGGCGCCCGCACGCGCCGGGGTCATGACGATCGACGACGTCGTGACGCGCACCGCGTCGACGCTCGGCACGGTCGTCCTCACCGCCGTCCTCGCCTGGGTCCTGCTCCCGGTCGACCAGGGCAACATCGGCAAGTCGTACGGCATCGCCATCGGCGCGGCCATCGTGGCCCTGGCCCTGGCGCTGGTCCAGTCGTTCAAGCGCAAGCCGGTCCCGGCGCTGATCCTCGCGTACGCCGCGTTCGAGGGTGTCTTCCTCGGCGTGATCAGCAGCGCGGTCAGCACGTACCTCTCGCCGGGCGTGGTCGTCCAGGCGGTCATGGGCACGATGGCGGTCTTCGCCGGTGTGCTGATCGCCTACAAGATGCGCTGGATCCGCGTCACGCGCCGTTTCTACGGCTTCGTGATGGCCGCCGCGATGGGCTTCGTGCTCCTGATGGTCGCCAACCTGCTGTTCAGCGTCTTCGGCGGCGGTGACGGCCTCGGCTTCCGCAGCGGCGGCATGGGCATCCTCTTCGGTGTCATCGGCATCATCCTCGGCGCGTGCTTCCTGGCGCTCGACTTCAAGCAGGTCGAGGACGGCGTCACGTACGGCGCGCCGCGCGAGGAGTCCTGGATGGCGGCCTTCGGCCTCACCATGACGCTGGTGTGGATCTACCTGGAGATGCTGCGGCTCTTCTCGATCCTGAGCGGCAACGACTAGCGGTAACGGCCGGTACGGCATACGGCGGAAGGGTCCACGGGCAGCAGCCCGTGGACCCTTCGTCGTTGTGCCGGCGTTGTGTCAGCCCTTACGGCCCGGTGCTCAGCGAAGCCGGCGGGCCGCCCGCCGCAGGTCGTGCTCGTGGATGATCGCCTTCGCGTGCCCGTACGCGAGGTCGTGCTCGCCGCGCAGCCAGGCGACCTTCTCGTCGAAACGGATGAGGGCGGGTCCCTCGTCGACCGTGCGGAGCCAGTCGGAGACCTCGCGACCGGTGCGGTGTGGAATACGGGACAGCAGGTTGCGGTGGGTCTCTTCGGAGAAAACAAGGGACATCGGCGCCTCCGGACGCTGCTTCACGCGTACTGGTCCTTCACGTCACCGTGCCTGAGCGTTCGGCCGTTGGCAACAGTTCGGGGAGGACGCGTAGGGTCGCGGCGTGTTTGATACGACGCGGCTGACCGCCGCCGTGGACCGATTCGCCGACCGGCTGCGGGCAGCCCCGCAGAGCAGGTTGCGGCGCGGGGCCGCGGCCGAAGGGCTGGCTCTCGCCAGGGAACTGTCCGCCCGTGCCCAGCGCCTGGAGACCGCGGACGGCGGCCCGCAGGGGCCGCCGAGGGTCATGCCGGACATAGGTGTCTTCGTCGTCGCCGATCAACTCACCGTCGCGGCGGGTGACTTGGCCGAGGCGCTGAGAACGGCCCCATCCGTGGAAGAACTGGACGAGGCCGTGAGGGCGGTGGAGCGGGCGGTGGCTAGAGCGACGCTATGACCCGGTCGGCGAGGATGTAGATGTGGTCGTCGCCGGAGACGCTGTCACCCGTCGTACCCGTGTTCCCGGCGCTGTCGTCGTCGCCCGCGCCGGCGGTCGCGCCGCTCGCGCCGCACGAGAACGTGAGGGCGTACGCCCCCGAGATACCGGAGCCGCCCAGCAGGAACGGCGTGCCACCGTCGCGCAGCGCGCCCGCGAGGCGTTCGGCGGTCTCGCGGTGGCCCGGGGTCATGCAGAGCGTCGTACCGTCCGTGAAGACGTACACGTCGAGCGTGCCCAGCGGGCCGGGGCGGACATCGGCGAGCGCGGTACGGGCGTCGGCCAGCTCTTCGAGCCGCGCGACCGTGCGCTCGTGGTCGGTGACGACCGGGGTGCGGACCGGCACGAAGTCCGGGTGCGAGGGGTGCCTGCGGCGGGCGGCGGCCAGCTCCGGGGAGTCCTCGGCGAACTCACCGACCTCGCTGACCTCACTCACCTCGCTCAGCCCGGGCAGGCCGTCGTACTCCCCGAGGCCCTCCAGGTCCTCGAACTCCCCGAGACCGGCGGCGTCGGTGTGGTCGTCGTGCTCGCCGCGCTCCCTCAGCTCGGCGAGTTCCGCCAGCTCCGCGAGGTCGTCGTAGTCGTCGTCCGTGACCCGGCGGGCCCGGTCTGCCCGGTCGAGTGCGTCCAGGTCCAGCGCCTCCAGGCCCACGAAGTCGGCCTGGCGCGGCACGTAGAACGGCCCGTCCTCGTTGCCGGGGCCGGCGAAGCCGCCCAGCAGCGAGGGTGCGTCGGTGGCGTCGCGCGCCTCCTGCGCGGCCCAGAAGGCACGCGCCTCGGCGAGCTCCCGCTCGCGCTCCTCGGCCAGGGCCTCGGCCACCGCCACCCGTATGTCCTCGGTGGACGCGGCCGGTGCCGATTCGGCGGAGCGTGCCTGCGGTACGGCGGCGCCGTGGCCGCCCGGATTCGCCAGGGACAGTTCGCCGCGCAGGGCCGTGACCTCTCGCCGCAGTCCATGAACGGCGTGCAGGGCGGCGGCGCCCACGGCCGTGGCGGCGGCCGTGGTAAGCAGCAGGGCAATAGACATGGCGCTCACTGACTTACTCCCGGTCTTCAATGGTCCCCCGACTTCCTACATCAGCTTGTCGTGGGGGCGCACACGTCGGCAGTGCATTACGTCATGAATTGGACAGGTCTTTCGGCCTTACGGTCAGCCCTACTACTGCCGTGACCAGCGTAAATGGGTCTCCCCCAGGAGGTAGGTCACATCCTGGGGGAGATTGAGTCACGACTGGGGCTCGACGGGGTTCGACCCAGCTCGGCGCGGCTCTGCTCAACGCGGCTCAGCTCAGCCGCTCGGTCAGTGTGGTCGCGTTCGCTTCGCCACCGCTGCGGGCAGGTGCCGCCCTCGTACCTCGGGCCGCCCCTACCCTCCGCTCCGGCTCAGCTCAGCCGCTCGGTCTGTGTGGTCGCGTTCGCTTCGCCACCGCTGCGGGCAGGTGCCGCCCTCGTACCTCGGGCCGCCCCTACCCTCCGCTCCGGCTCAGCTCAGCCGCTCGATGACCATGGCCATGCCCTGGCCGCCGCCGACGCACATGGTCTCCAGACCGAACTGCTTGTCGTGGAACTGGAGCCCGTTGATGAGCGTGCCCGTGATCCGCGCGCCCGTCATGCCGAAGGGGTGGCCGACCGCGATCGCGCCGCCGTTGACGTTCAGCTTGTCCAGGTCGACGCCGAGATCCCGGTAGGAGGGGATGACCTGAGCGGCGAACGCCTCGTTGATCTCCACCAGGTCGATGTCGCCGATGCCCAGGCCCGCGCGGCGCAGCGCCTGCTTGCTGGCCTCGACCGGGCCGTAGCCCATGATCTCCGGCGAGAGGCCGGAGACGCCGGTGGAGACGATCCGGGCCAGCGGGGCCAGGCCCAGCTCGCGGGCCTTGGTGTCCGACATGATCACGAGCGCGGCGGCGCCGTCGTTGAGCGGGCAGCAGTTGCCCGCCGTGACCAGTCCGTCCGGGCGGAAGACGGGCTTGAGGCCCTGGGTGCCCTCCAGGGTGACGCCGGCGCGCGGGCCGTCGTCCTTGGCGACCACCGTGCCGTCGGGCGTGGTGACCGGGGTGATCTCGCGCTCCCAGAAGCCGTTCTTGATGGCTTCCTCGGCGAGATTCTGCGACCGCACGCCGAACTCGTCCATCTCCAGGCGGGTGATGCCCTTGAGCCGGGCCAGATTTTCGGCGGTCTGGCCCATCGCGATGTACGCGTCGGGGAGTGTGCCCGCGGCGGAGCCGCTGTCGGACACAGTCTCGCGCGGGTCGTGCCAGCCGGCGCCCTCGGAGGCGGCGACGGTGGCCGTACGGGCCTCGGCTTCGGCGAAGACCGGGTTGTGGGTGCCGGGCATGCCGTCGCTGGAACCGTTGACGGACCGGGACACCATCTCGACACCGGCGGAGATGAAGACGTCGCCCTCGCCGGCCTTGATGGCGTGCAGCGCCATCCGGGAGGTCTGGAGCGAGGAGGAGCAGTAACGGGTGATCGTGCAGCCGGGGAGGTGGTCCATCCCCATCTGTACGGCGACGATCCGGCCCAGATTGTGGCCCTGCTCGCCGCCGGGGAGGCCGCAGCCGAGCATCAGGTCGTCGATGTCGCGGGGGTCGAGTTCCGGGACCTTGGCGAGGGCGGCCTGGATGATGGTGGCGGTCAGGTCGTCGGGCCGCAGCTCCTTCAGGGAGCCCTTGAAGGCCCGGCCGATGGGGGAGCGGGCGGCAGAGACGATCACGGCTTCGGGCATCACGGCTCCAGAGGGGCGGGTGCGGTAGCGGTACGGCGGGAGTGCCGTCTGGTGAAGTTACCCGTACGTACGGCCCGGGTCACCGGGCCGTACGTGTGACGTACGGCTCCCGCCGGGGTTGCGGGGCCTCCGGGCCGGGCCGAGGACGTTCACCGGGCCGGCGGGAGCCGGTTCGTTTTCAAGCGCCGGACGGGCTTGAGATGTGTCCGGCCGGTGGGTGGTGTCCTCAAGCGCCGGACGGGCTTGAAGTACCCGCCGGGCGGGCCGCGTCTGCAGCCCGTCCGGCGATTGAGGACGAACCAGCACCGGCCCCGCGTCACGTGCGGTTGGCCCGTTCCTTCGGGGGCGGCGGCGGCTCGGCCGGCTCCGTCTGGGTCGGTTCGGGGGCCGGCAGGCGCCGGCGCCTGCGGTGCTTGAGCAGGGCCCACGGCGCCCGTGCGCCCGTGACCTCCGTGCCCGCCTCGGCCGCCGCCGCCGACGCGGCCTTCGCCACCGTCAGCATGTCCTCGTCGCGCGAGGAGTCCAGGTGGTCCGTCTCCGGCCACAGGCCCAGCACCGCGCAGAGCGTCGGCAGGACGGCCATCGCGGCCGTCGCGTACCCCTCCGCCGACGGGTGGTAGTTGTCGGCGCCGAACATCTCCCGCGGGTTCGCCTCGAACTCCGGCCCCAGCAGATCGCCGAGCGACACCGTACGGCTGCCCTGCTCGACCGCCACGATCGTCTGGGCCGCCGCCAGCTGCCGGCTCACCCGGCGGGCCAGCCAGCGCAGCGGCTGGTACACCGGCTCGATGGTGCCCAGGTCGGGGCAGGTGCCGACGACGACCTCCGCGCCCGCCGTCCGCAGCCGCCGTACCGCCGCCGCGAGATACCGGACCGAGGCGGTGGCCGACATCCGGTGGGTGACGTCGTTCGCGCCGATCATGATCACGCAGACGTCCGGCGTCCGGAACGCGTCCGAGAGCAGCAGCGTCACCTGGCGTTCCAGATCGTCCGACTGCGCCCCCGGCTGTGCCACGTTCCGCAGGTCGACCGGGCGCTCCGCCACCGCCGCGAGGCCCGAGGCGAGCAGCGCCCCCGGTGTCTGGCCGGCCCGCCGGACGCCCTGGCCGGCCGCCGTGGAGTCGCCGAGCATGCCCATCCGCAGGGGCTCCGTGTGCCCGTACGCCAGCCCGTACCAGCCGTTTCCGCGGGGCGGGATCGGCGCCGTACCGCCGCCGACCGACCGTTTCGCCAGCTGGACCTCGGCCAGGACGAGCCCGACCCCCGCCGCTCCCAGCAGACCGACGCTCCCACCGCCGTAGGCGGCACCCGCCGCGATCCGCCGTGCCACCCTCGCTCTCGACACAGTCCGGGTCACCTCCTTGTAGCCGTACACACGCTGTAGCCGTTCGCACACCGCGATAAGACACGCAAGAGGTAATTGCCCCGTAACGGGCGTGACCCAATCCCTTCCGCGTACGCATACGCTGGCCGGACCATCACGGAGACCCCGGAGACAACGGTGCAATTCCACGACTCGATGATCAGCCTGGTCGGCAATACCCCGCTGCTGAAGCTGGGCAATGTGACCTCGGGCATCCAGGCGACAGTCCTGGCCAAGGTCGAATACTTCAATCCGGGCGGTTCGGTGAAGGACCGGATCGCCCTGCGCATGATCGAGGCGGCGGAGGAGAGCGGCGAGCTCCGGCCCGGCGGCACCATCGTCGAACCGACGAGCGGCAACACCGGCGTCGGGCTGGCGATCGTGGCCCAGCAGAAGGGCTACCACTGCATCTTCGTCTGCCCCGACAAAGTCTCCACGGACAAGATCAACGTGCTGCGGGCGTACGGCGCGGACGTCGTCGTCTGCCCCACGGCGGTCGACCCGGACCACCCCGACTCGTACTACAACGTCTCCGACCGGCTGGTGCGTGAGACGCCGGGCGCCTGGAAGCCGGACCAGTACAGCAACCCGAACAACCCGCGCTCGCACTACGAGACCACCGGTCCCGAACTGTGGAAGCAGACGGACGGGCGGATCACCCACTTCGTCACCGGCATCGGCACGGGCGGCACGATCAGCGGCACCGGCCGGTATCTGAAGGAGGCCAGCGAGGGGCGCGTCACGGTCGTCGGCGCCGACCCCGAGGGGTCCGTCTACTCCGGCGGTTCGGGCCGGCCGTATCTGGTCGAGGGCGTCGGCGAGGACTTCTGGCCGAGCGCGTACGACAGGACCGTCACCGACGAGATCGTCGCCGTCTCCGACAAGGACTCCTTCCAGATGACGCGGCGCCTCGCCAAGGAGGAGGGCCTGCTGGTCGGCGGCTCCTGCGGGATGGCGGTCGTGGCGGCGCTGCGGGTCGCCGAGCGGCTCGGTCCCGACGATGTGGTGGTCGTGCTGCTGCCCGACAGCGGCCGGGGATACCTCAGCAAGATCTTCAACGACGAGTGGATGAACGACTACGGCTTCCTGGAGCAGGCCGGGGACGCGCCTCGGGTCGGTGACGTCCTGCGGTACAAGGAGGGCGGCGCCCTTCCCTCGCTCGTGCACATGCACCCCGAGGAGACGGTCGGTGAGGCGATCGAGGTGCTGCGGGAGTACGGCGTCTCGCAGATGCCGATCGTGAAGCCCGGCGCGGGCCACCCCGACGTCATGGCGGCCGAGGTCATCGGCTCCGTCGTGGAGCGCGAACTGCTCGACGCGCTCTTCGCGCAGCGCGCCTCGCTGGGCGACCCGCTGGAGAAGCACATGTCGGGTCCGCTGCCGCAGGTCGGCTCGGGGGAGCCGGTGGCCGACCTGATGGCGGCGCTGAGCGGCAACAACGCCGCCGCGGCGATCGTGCTGGTGGAGGGGAAGCCGACGGGTGTGGTGAGCCGCCAGGACCTGCTCGCGTTCCTCGCCAGGGACGCCAAGGCCAAGGACGCCAAGGACGCCAAGTAAGGCGGGTGCGGGCCTTCGCGAAAGTGGTACCAGCGCGACATCTACGCGCAGCACGCGCTTAACACGGCTCGGCCACAGTGGTTGTTGTCGGCGTCAGTGATCTCCGGAGCGGCTCCCGGACCCACAGGACGCCAGGACACGGTGCCGGTACTGACCCGGCCCGGGTCCCTCGCGGGGACCGCCGTCGTCCCGCCCTCCGGAAACGGGGGTGCGGCGGTCCCCGCGACCACTCTCCCGTCGCTCATCGGCCGGTCCGCCCGCGGACCGGCCGGCGTGCTGGGTGCGGGGCGGTCCGGCTCAGTCCTCCCAGTCGGACGACTGCTTCGATTCGGGCGTGCGCCGGCGCGTCCAGGGCATCCCGCCGGCCGCGTGTGCCACGTTCACTCCGACGATGCCGAGCCAGGCCACGCACAGACCTCCGAAGTCCGCCTGCACCACGGCGATCGCGGAGAGCGGGATGGCCAGCACCAGCGAGATGATGCCGAAGCCGAACCGCTCGCCGAACGTCTCCTCGGCGGTACGCGGGTGGGCGCCGCGGGCGACGACCATCTGCTGTTCCGCGAGAGCGCGCCGGACGCGACGGTCGGTCGTGCTGGCGAGACGCTGATCGAGCTTCTCCAGGAAGGACTCGATGAGCGCGGACTCGTACTCGGGCCCCAGCTCGCTGCGGGCTTGAAGGGTGGCGTCGAGCTCCTTCTGGAGCTCAGGGTCGCGGGCTTCCATGGGTGCAACGGTACGAAGGGGGCGGCCCTGCGGACAGTGGGGCTATCCCCCCTCTTTGACTGCGGGGCACCTCAGGCCGGCGCCCGCGCGCTCCTTGCCCGTGCTCCTGGCCTGTGCTCCCGCCCGTGCTCCTTGCCCGTGCTCCTTGCCCGTGCTCCCGCCCGTGCTCCTGGCCTGCGCTCCCGGCTTCCGGCCGGGGCAGCTCTTGCCGGGCTGCATATAGTCATGCAGAGTTGTCGATGGCTGAATACTTTGCCGATGCCCGGAGTCCCGAGGAGGGCGACACCCATGCCGGAGGACCGTGCCGCCGTCGCCGTACGGCCCGCCCTCGTCGTCCTCGACGGCCAGAGCCTCCCGGTCGCCGACATCGTCCGGCTGGCCGACGGGACCGCCCGGCCCGTGCCCGGCACCGACGCCATGAAGCGCGTCGAAGAGTCCTGGCACACCGCGCGTGAACTCGCCGCGTCCGGCAGGGTCTACGGCCGCTCGACCGGCGTCGGCGCGAACCGCGGCGAGGCCGTCCCCTCCGGCGCCGCCGCCGACCACGGACTGCGCCTGCTGCGCAGCCACGCCGGCGCCGTCGGCCGGCCGCTGCCCGCCCGCGAGGTCCGCGCCATGCTCGCCGTACGGGCCAACCAACTCCTCGCCGGCGGCGCCGGGTTGCGCCCCACCGTCGTCACCGCGCTCTGCGACGCCCTGAGCGTCGGCGCGCACCCGGTCGTCAACGAGTTCGGCTCGGTCGGCACCGGCGACATCGCCGCCCTCTCCCAGTTGGGCCTCGCCCTCGTCGGCGAACACCCCTGGCGGGGCGGCCCGCCGCCCGAGGCGCAGCCCCTCGACAACAACGACGCGCTCGCCCTCATCAGCAGTAACGCCCTGACGCTCGGTCAGGCGGCCCTCGCACTCGACGAGTTGGGGCGGCTCATCGCCGCCACCGAACTCGTCGCCGCGCTTTCGCTGCTCGCCGTCGACGGGAGTTACGAGGCGTACGCCGAACCGGTCCACGCCGCGCGCCCGCACCCCGGCTCGTACGCCGTCGCCACCCGGATGCGGCACATCCTCGGCGCCCCCGAACGCCCCACCCCACCGCTCGGCCGTATTCAGGACCCGTACGGCTTCCGCTGCGTCCCGCAGGTTCACGGGCCGGCGCGGGACGCCGCCGGCGCGCTGGAGAACGCACTCGCCGTCGAGATCAACTCCGCCGCCGAGAACCCGCTGATCCGTCCGGGCGCGGAGGCCGACCTGGCGCCCGCCGCGTACCACCACGGCGGTTTCTACCTCGCCCAACTCGCCCTCGCGCTCGATCACTTCAGGCTCGCCGTCGTGCAGACCGCCCGGCTGTCCACCTCCCGGCTCTCCGCGCTGAACGAGCCCGGTTTCACCCGGCTGCGGCCCTTCCTCGCCGACGCCGAGCCCGCGAGTTCCGGCGTGATGATCCTGGAGTACGCGGCCGGGGCCGCCCTCGGTGACCTGCGCGCGTTCTCGGCGCCGGCCTCGCTCGGCCACGCGGTACTGTCCCGTGGCGTGGAGGAGCAGGCCAGCTTCGCGTCGCTGGCCGCGCGGCAGACGCTGCGGGCGTGCGAGGCGTACCGTCTCGTCGTCGGGTGCGAACTCGTCGCCGCCGTAAGGGCGTTGCGCCAGCGCGGACTCCGCCCCGAGGCCGAACTGCCCGTCGGCAGAGCCTTCGTCCTGGCCGAGTCCGTGCTGGGCGCGGAGGTCGCCGACCGGCCGCTGACCGACGACGTGACGGCGGCTGCGCGGCTGCTGGACCAACTCGCCTCCGCGGCGGACGACATGAGCGGGACGGCCATGACGGCCATGACGGGCATGGCAGGCAGGACCGGCATGGCAGGCATGACAGGCACCACGAGGGGGATCGCGTGAGCGACAGTCCGGCCGCCCGGCTCCAGCAGCTCTTCGAGGGCCACCGGCTCACCCCCACCCAGCGGCGCATCGCGCACAGCATGGTGCGCCGGGCTGTCGACGCGCCGTTCCTGTCCAGTGTCGAGCTCGCGGAACTCGCCGGTGTCAGCCAGCCCTCGGTGACCCGCTTCGCCGTCGCGCTCGGCTTCGACGGCTACCCGGCGCTGCGCAGGCACCTGCGGGACGTCGCACCCGCCGCCCAGGACACGGGCACGGGCACAGGCACGGGCACGGGCACCGCCGCGTACAACGAGTACCAGCAGGCTGTCCACGCCGAGTTGGAGAATCTGCGCCAGCTCGCCGATCTGCTCGCCGACCCGGGACCCGTCGAGCGGGCCGGCCGGACACTCGCCGCGTCCACCCCGCTGCCCGTCCTCGGTCTGCGTGCCGCGTCCGCCCAGGCCAAGGGCTTCGCCTACTTCGCCGCCAAGGTCCACCCCGACATCCGGCTGCTGGACGAGGGCGGCACGATGCTCGCCGACCGGGTCGACGCGGCGCGGCGCGCGGGCGCGAGCGCGCTGCTCTGCTTCGCGCTGCCGCGCCATCCCAAGGAGGTCGTGGAGGCGCTGGACCACGCGCGCACGGCCGGACTGTTCGTGGTCACGGTCGCCGACTCGGCGTTCGCGCCCGTCGCCGCCCACAGCGACCTGCTGATCCCGGCGGCCGTCGGCACGGGTCTCGCCTTCGACACGGCGTGCGCGCCGATGCTCCTGGGGCGGGTGCTGCTGGAGGCGATGTGTGACGACCTGCCGGACGCGCAGGCGCGCCTGGAGGACTTCGACGGGCGGGCGGCGGCCAGGGGCCTGTTCGTCGAATAGTTTCGTCGAGTGGTTTCGTCGAGTGGTTTCGACGAGTGGAACCCTCCGGCTTCGCCGTTCTCAGGAAAAGCTCAGGGAACGGGATTACTCTGCCCGCCAAAACTTCTGTGAATGGGAAGAGGAGGCGGCCGTGGGGCGCGGAGGGCAGCAGTCGCTGGCGCGGGTGACGGTGATCGTGAGGGCCGGTGCGGTCCCGATGTGGTGGCTCGGGGTGGTTGCCGCCGCGCCCGGGGTGCTGATCCCCGGACTGACCGGCCGCCGGGCCGGGCTGTGTGCCGGGGCGGCGGTGTTCGTGCTGAGCGCGGCGGCCGTCGC
Source organism: Streptomyces sp. NBC_01508 (assembly GCF_045040315.1). Lineage (NCBI taxonomy): Bacteria > Bacillati > Actinomycetota > Actinomycetes > Kitasatosporales > Streptomycetaceae > Streptomyces > Streptomyces sp. NBC_01508. Next base: position 5,342,035 of record NZ_CP109419.1, read on the forward strand.
GCTCGGGCGGCGCAGGCGGTACGACGGCTGGGCCGAAGCCGCCTCGCGCGCCGGGAAGTTCGACTATCTCCAGGACCGCGCGGTGACGCTGCGGGTCTGGCGGCGGGCCAGGGTGTGGTGGCTGGCGGGCGGGTTCCTCGCGGCGGCGGCCGTCTCGTTCGCCGTACCGTTCGCGGGCGGCGCGGCACTCGCGGGCGCCGGTGCCGGGCTGTGGCTCAAGGCCGTGCTGCTGGGCCGCCGTGAGCGCGCGGGCGAGGAGTTGCTGTGGGTCCGTACCGACTGGGCCGGGCGCGGCAGCCCCGTCGGGGGGAAGGTCAAGGGCTTCCGTACGACCGGGGCCGAAGCCGGGGACGCCGCGCCCGGTGGGGCGCGGCGACCCCGTGAGAAGGCGGGCAGACGGGAGCGGACCTCCGTCACACCTCCAGTTCGTTCTCGATCTTCTTGAGCCGGTGTCTGGCCATCGCCGGATTCGCCCGCCGCCTGCCCCGCCGCCCGCCCTACTTCGTCACCTCACCGCCGGTCTTCGCGTGCTCCTCCGAACGCGCCTTCAGCACCAGCTTGTTGACCGCCCACAGCGCGATCCCGATCGCCACCAGCACCCCGGCCCGGATGTAGACGTCGGCGGCGCGGTCGGCGAGCGGACTGGCCAGGATCAGCGAGGTGATCGCCCCCAGTACGGGCACGATCGTCGGCGCGCGGAAGTGCCGGTGGCCGACCGGGTCGCGGCGCAGCACGAGCGCGGCGATGTTGACCACGAAGAACACGCACAGCAGCAGGAACGCCGTCGTGTCGCCGAGCCCCTGGATCTCACCGGTCGACACCAGTCCGACGGCGAGCACGGACACGAAGACGATGCCCACGACGGGCGTGCGGCGCGTGGGCAGCACCCGGCCCATGGCCTTGGGCAGGATGCGCTCGTTGGCCATCCCGTAGCAGAGCCGCGAGGCCATCATGATGTTGATCAGCGCGGAGTTGGTGACGGCGAAGAGCGCGATCAGGGCGAAGAGTTTCGGTGGGAAGTCGACGCCGCCGGCCTTCACGACCTCCAACAGCGGTCCGCTGGAGCCCTCCAGGGTCCGGTGGTCGACCAGGAGCGAGGAGACGAGGGCGACCAGGACGTAGATGGTGCCGGTGACCGTGACGCCGATGAAGATCGCACGCGGGAAGGTCCGGGCCGGATCCTTGGTCTCCTCGGCCATGTTGACCGAGTCCTCGAAGCCGACGAAGGCGAAGAAGGCCAGAGCCGTCGCGCCGAGCACACCGGTCATCAGGGAGAAGCCGGTGCCGCTCGCCTCGAAGTCGGTGAGCCGCGACGGCTCGCCGTCGCCCGACAGGACGGCGTACGCGCCGATGCCGAGGATGATCGCCAGACCGCTCAACTCGACCAGTGTGAGTACGACGTTGGTCTTCACGGACTCCGATACGCCGCGCAGATTCAGCGCGGCGAGCACGAGGATGAACGCGATCGCGACCAGGGTCGGCGGGATCGCGTCGGTGAACTCCGCCAGGTAGTCGCCGCTGAACGCGCGGGCCGCGGCGCTCGCCGACGACAGGCCCGAGCACATCACCATGAAGGCGACGATGAAGGTCAGGAACGGGACCTTGAACGCCTTCTGGGTGTAGAGCGCGGCACCGGCCGCCTTCGGGTACTTGCCGACGAGTTCCACGTACGAGGCGGCCGTCAGGACCGCGACGACGAAGCCGATCGCGAACGGCAGCCACAGCGCGCCGCCGACCCGGCCCGCGACCTGGCCGGTGGTGGCGTAGATGCCGGTGCCCAGGATGTCGCCGATGACGAAGAGGATCAGCAGTTTGGGGCCGAGAGCGCGCTTGAGTCCGGGTGTGCCGCCGGCCGGCCCCGGTGTGTCCGCCGCCGTCGGTGTTTCGGATGTGGGCATGGAAACGACCTCCCCCGTTGATGGTGGGGAGTGTTCTGCCCGGTGCGGCGGCGCTGATTCCTGTCCGTCCGGTGATCAGTCCCGTACGAGCGCGTCGGGGTCCGCGCCGCCCGACTCGGCGACGATCTCCGCGACGGTCTGCGGCGCCCGTACGGTGGCGAACCGCACCGCGCCCGTTGCCGCGGCGAAGCCGTAAACGCCCGGCCGGGCAAGGCTGTTGTACGCGTAGTGGTTGGCGAAATAGTACGCACCGGTGTCCAGCGCCGCGACGAGATCGCCCTGGTCCAGCAGCGGCAGGGGCCGGTCGGTGGCCAGGACGTCGCCCGCGAAGCACGCAGGGCCCGCGATGTCCTGGGCGACGTCCGGGCCGTCCTTGGGGCGGCCCTCGGCGTCGTACGCGGCGATGCGCAGCGGCCACGACCGCGGGTCGTAGACGGTACGGGTGGCGATCTGCACGCCCGCGTGGGTCACGGCGATGGGACGGCCGCCGGCGGACTTCGCGTACTCGACGCGGGCCAGCACCGTGCCGTGCTTGGCGAGCAGGGAGCGGCCGAACTCGGTGACGAGCCCGTAGCCGCCGTCGAACAGGCCGGGGACGGTGGCCTTCAGCAGCCGCGCGTACTCGGCGTAGGTGGGGGTCTCGTCGTCGGAGGAGAAGTTGACCGGGAGGCCGCCGCCGATGTCGATGGTGTCGATCTGCCGCCGGCCGGCCGCCGCGTTGATCTCCTCGGCCAGCTCGTGGACGGTCCGCACGCCCTCCGCCATGAGGGCGAGCGGGACGCCCTGGGAGCCGGAGTGGGTGTGCAGCCGGGTCAGCCAGGGCCGGTCCAGGAACGCCCGTACGACCCGGGCGCGGGCGCCCTCGTCGCGCAGCGCGACGCCGAACTTCGAGGTGGCCGTGGCGGTGGACAGGGCGCCGATGGAGCCGCTGCCGGTCTGCGGGTTGACCCGTAGTCCGATGGGGGAGCGGGTGGGCGCGGAGCGCACGAGCGCGTCGAGCCGGTCGAGCTCCTGCGGGTTGTCGGCGTTGACCGCGATGCCGAGCGCCAGGGCCTCGCGCAGCTCGGCGGGTGTCTTGGCGGGCGAGTCGAGGACGGTGCGGTCGGGCGCGATCCCGGCGGCGCGGGCGAGGCCCAGCTCGCCGGGGCTCGCGACCTCGGCGCCGACACCTTCGGCGCGCAGCAGGCGCAGGACGGGCACGAGGGGCGCCGCCTTCACGGCGAAGGCGTGCAGCACGGGGGTGCCGGGGGCGGTGACGGCGGCGAACGCCGCGTGCAGCGCGGCGGCGGAGGCGCGGACGCCCGCCACGTCGAGGAGCGCCACGACGGGGTCGGCCTCGGTGAGCAGCCCCTGTTCGACGGCGGCCCGTACGGCGAGATCGCGCCTGGCGGCGGCGCCGTTGTCCGGTTCCGCTTCGCCGCCGCCCTGTCCCGCTTCCGCGCTGTCCCGTCCTGCTTCCTCGACCGTGCCGCTGTCCTCAACCATGTGTGTCAGCCAATCATCCGGCCGCCGGTAACTCCACTGTTGACTACATCTATTCACCCGGCGAGGATGTGAATGGATTGACCAACAGTGGAGCAGTGACGGAGGAGGCACCCGCCATGTCAGGACCCCGACCCGTACGGGCACCGCGCGGTACGGAACTGAGCGCCCTGGGATGGCAGCAGGAAGCCGCCCTCCGCATGCTCCAGAACAACCTCGACCCCGAGGTCGCCGAACACCCCGACCAGCTCGTCGTCTACGGCGGCACGGGCAGGGCCGCGCGGGACTGGCGCTCGTTCGACGCGATGACACGCACGCTGCGCACGCTGAAGCAGGACGAGACGATGCTCGTCCAGTCCGGCCGCCCGGTGGGCGTGATGCGCACCCACGAGTGGGCGCCGCGCGTCCTGATCGCCAACTCCAACCTGGTCGGCGACTGGGCCAACTGGGAGGAGTTCCGCCGGCTGGAACAGCTCGGCCTCACCATGTACGGCCAGATGACCGCCGGCTCCTGGATCTACATCGGCACACAGGGCATCCTCCAGGGCACGTACGAGACGTTCGCCGCCGTCGCCGCCAAGAGGTTCGGCGGCACGCTCGCCGGGACGATCACCCTCACCGCCGGGCTCGGCGGGATGGGCGGCGCGCAGCCGCTGGCCGTCACCATGAACGACGGCGTCGCGATCTGTGTCGACTGCGACCCGCGCGCCATCGAGCGCCGGATCGAACACCGCTTCCTGGACGTGCGGGCCGACTCCCTGGAGCACGCGCTCCAGCTCGCCACCGAGGCCCGCGACGCGCGCCGGCCCCTGTCCATCGGGCTGCTCGGCAACGCGGCCCAGCTGCTGCCCCGGATGCTCGCCGAAGGCGCGCCGATCGACATCGTCACCGACCAGACCTCGGCGCACGACCCGCTGGCCTATCTGCCGCTCGGCGTCGACTTCGACGACATGGCGTCGTACGCCGCCGAGAAGCCGGCCGACTTCACGCTGCGCGCCCGCGAGTCGATGGCGCGGCACGTGGCGGCGATGGTCGGCTTCATGGATGCGGGCGCCGAGGTCTTCGACTACGGCAACTCCATCCGGGGCGAGGCCCAACTGGCGGGCTATGAACGAGCGTTCGCCTTCCCCGGGTTCGTACCCGCGTACATCAGGCCGCTGTTCTGCGAAGGCCGGGGGCCGTTCCGCTGGGCGGCGCTGTCCGGCGAGGCGTCGGACATCCACAAGACCGACAAGGCGATCCTGGAACTCTTCCCCGAGGACGAGTCCGCCCACAACGCGTCCTTGCACCGCTGGATCAAGATGGCCGGCGAACGCGTCCACTTCCAGGGCCTGCCCGCGCGCATCTGCTGGCTCGGCCACGGCGAGCGCGACAAGGCCGGCGAGCGCTTCAACGACATGGTCGCGAGGGGTGAACTCGCCGCGCCGGTCGTCATCGGCCGCGACCACCTGGACGCCGGCTCGGTCGCTTCCCCGTACCGCGAGACCGAGGCGATGCTCGACGGCTCGGACGCGATCGCCGACTGGCCGCTGCTGAACGCCATGGTGAACGTCGCCTCCGGCGCCACCTGGGTCTCCATCCACCACGGCGGCGGCGTCGGCATGGGCCGCTCGATCCACGCCGGCCAGGTGACGGTCGCCGACGGCACACAACTGGCGGGCGACAAGATCCGCCGCGTCCTGACGAACGACCCGGAGATGGGCGTCATCCGGCACGTCGACGCGGGCTACGACACCGCGGAGACGGCCGCCGCCGAACACGGTGTCCGCATCCCGATGCGGGAGGGCGAATGACCTCCGGTCCGGACGGGCAATCCTCCGAGCCCCGGCCGGGGCGCCCCGGACAGGGCCGGACCGCAGGGCGCGAAGAGGCCGCTGGGCCGGATGGGGCTGATGGTGCCCAGCCACCTGCCCGGCCGGATCGGGCCGCGACTCCCGGGGAGGCCCCCGGGCCGGCCGCTCCGCACCCGAACACGGGTCGCGCGGGCGTAGGCGCGCAGCCGACACCCGGAGCTCCCGCCGACAGCACCGACAGCGCCGACAGCGCCGGTGGGGCCGGTGGGGTCGGCGGGGCCGGTGGGGTCGGTGGGGCCACCTTTCAGGAGATGTGGCGGGACCTAGCGCCCCTCGGGCGGGATCCCCGCACCCGTGGATACCGGCGCTACGCCTGGAGCGCGGCCGACCGCGAGTGCCGGGACTGGTTCCGGGCGCAGGCCGAGACGCGGGGGCTGGTGTACGAGGCCGACCGGAACGGCAATCAGTGGGGCTGGCTCGGTGACCCGCGGGCCGGGGACGCCGTCGTCGTCGGGTCGCATCTGGACTCCGTGCCGGACGGCGGCGCCTTCGACGGGCCGCTCGGGGTGGTGTCCTCCTTCGCCGCGCTCGACGAACTGCGCCGCAGGGGCGTCGAGTTCACCCGGCCGGTCGCCGTCACCAACTTCGGTGACGAGGAGGGCGCCCGGTTCGGGCTCGCCTGTGTCGGGTCCCGGCTCACCGCCGGGCAGCTCGGCGTCGAGCAGGCGCACGCCCTGCGCGACGGGGACGGCGTCGCGCTGCCGCGCGCCATGGAGGCGGCCGGCTACGACCCGGACGCCATCGGGCCCGACCCCGAACGGCTCGCCCGGATCGGCGCGTTCGTGGAGCTGCACGTCGAGCAGGGGCGCGCGCTCGACCTGACCGGTGACCGAGTCGGTATCGCCTCCTCCATCTGGCCGCACGGCCGCTGGCGCTTCGACTTTCACGGCGAGGCCAACCACGCGGGCACCACCCGCCTCGCCGACCGCCGCGACCCGATGCTCAGCTATGCCGAGACCGTCCTCGCCGCCCGCCGCGAGGCGGAACTCGCCGGTGCCCTCGCCACGTTCGGCAAAGTCGCCGTCGAACCCAACGGCGTCAACGCCATCCCCTCCCTCGTACGCGGCTGGCTCGACTCCCGCGCCGCCGACCAGGCCACCCTGGACACCGTCGTCACCGCGATCGAGGCGGCGGCCCACGCGCACGCCGAGCGCGCGGGCATCGACCTGCGGGTCGTACGGGAGTCCCGCACGCCCCTCGTCGAGTTCTCGCACGCCCTGCGCGACGAACTCGGCAGGATCCTCGGCGGCCGGCTCCCCGTGCTGGGGACGGGCGCCGGTCACGACGCGGGTATTTTGTCCGGATCCATTCCGACCGCCATGCTGTTCGTACGGAACCCCACCGGCGTCTCGCACTCCCCGGCCGAATCCGCGGCCGAGGACGACTGCGTGGCCGGGGTCCTCGCACTCGCCGACGTAGTAGAAGGGCTGGCGTGCACGTGACCACGTACTGGCTGGAGCACGCCTGGCTCGACACCCACGTCGAACCGGGCGTGACCGTGACGGTCACCGACGGCCGGATCACCGGCGTCCACACCGGGGACGGCACCCCGCCGCCCGGCGCCACGACCCTGCGCGGGCTCACCCTCCCCGGCCTGGCCAACACCCACTCGCACGCCTTCCACCGCGCGCTGCGCGGCAAGGTCCAGGTCGGCTCCGGCACCTTCTGGACCTGGCGCGAGATGATGTACCGGGCCGCCGCCCGGCTCACCCCGGACAACTACCACGCGCTCGCCCGCGCCGTGTACGCCGAGATGGCGCTGGCCGGCATCACCTCCGTCGGTGAGTTCCACTATCTGCACCACGCTCCTGGCGGAACGCCCTACGACAATCCCAACGCGATGGGCGAGGCGCTGATCGCCGCCGCCGGCGACGCCGGAATCCGGATCACCCTCCTCGACACCGCCTATCTCTCCTCCGGCATCTCCAAGCGCCGCGGCGGCAAGCCGCCGGACCGGCACCAGGTCCGCTTCTCCGACGGCACCGCGCACGCCTGGGCGGAACGCGTGTCCGACCTCGCGGACCGGTACGTCAAGGACGGCAAGCACGACGACCACGTGCGGATCGGCGCCGCCATCCACTCCGTACGCGCCGTACCCGCCGAGCAACTGTCGACCGTCGCCGAATGGGCGGAGGCCCGGCAGGCCCCGCTCCATGTCCACCTCTCCGAACAGACCGCCGAGAACGACGCCTGCCTCGCCACCCACGGCCGCACCCCCGCCCGTCTCCTCGCCGACCACGGCGTCCTCGGCCCCCGCACCACCGGCGTCCACAACACGCACCTCACCGACGAGGACATCGCCCTGCTGGGCTCCACCCGCACCGGCACCTGCGTGTGCCCCACCACGGAACGCGACCTCGCCGACGGCATCGGCCCCGCCGCGCGCCTCCAGCACGCCGGCTCGCCCCTGTCGCTGGGCAGCGACAGCCACGCCGTCATCGACATCCTCGAAGAGGCCCGCGCCCTGGAACTCAACGAGCGGCTGCGCACCCGTACGCGAGGTCACTGGACTGCCGCCGCGCTCATCACCGCCGCCACGGCCGACGGCCACGCGGCGCTCGGCAGGCCCGACGCGGGCCGGATCGAGCGCGGCGCGCTCGCCGACCTCGTCACCGTCGCGCTGGACTCCGTCAGAACAGCGGGGCAAGTACCGCGACTGGGCGCGGAGATCGCCGTATTCGCCGCGACAGCCGCGGACGTGCGCCACACGGTCGTGGCCGGCCGCCATCTCGTACGCGACGGTGCGCACACCCTGATCCCCGACGTGCCCCAAGCCCTTGCCCGGTCGATCGCGGCCGTACGCGGCTGAAGGAGAGCGCCCCCACGATGACGCCCACCACCACGGACACGGTCGCACCCACATCCACGACACCCGACATGCCCACCACCGCCATCACCAACATCGCCGCTCTGGTCACCAACGACCCCTCCCTCGGTGACGGATCCCCCATCGGTCTGATCCAGGACGCGGCCGTCGTCATCGGCGGCGACCGCGTCGTCTGGGTCGGTGAATCAAGCAAAGCACCCACCACTGACAACGCCGTCGACGCCGGCGGCCGGGCCGCCGTCCCCGGCTTCGTCGACTCCCACTCCCACCTCGTCTTCGCGGGCGACCGCACCCAGGAGTTCAACGCCCGCATGTCGGGCCGCCCCTACTCCGCCGGCGGCATCCGCACCACCGTCGCCGCGACCCGCGCCGCCACCGACGACGAGCTCAGCGCCAACGTCGCGAAGTACCTCGCCGAAGCCCTCCGCCAGGGCACCACCACCCAGGAGACCAAGTCCGGCTACGGCCTCACCGTCGCCGACGAGGCGCGCGCCCTGCGCGTCGCGGCCCGGCACACCGACGAGGTCACCTACCTCGGCGCCCACATCGTCGCGCCCGAACTCGCCGACGACCCCGCCGCCTACGTCGACCTCGTGACCGGGGACATGCTCGACGCCTGTGCCCCGTACGCCCGTTGGATCGACGTCTTCTGCGAGAAGGGCGCCTTCGACGGCGACCAGGCGCGTGCGATCCTCACCGCCGGCCGGGCGAGGGGCCTCCAACCACGCGTTCACGCCAACCAGTTGTCGTACGGCCCCGGCGTCCGGCTCGCCGTCGAGGTCGACGCCGCGTCCGCCGACCACTGCACCCACCTCACCGACGCGGACGTCGACGCGCTCGCCCACTCACGTACGGTCGCGACGCTCCTGCCCGGCGCCGAGTTCTCCACCCGCGCCCAATGGCCGGACGCGCGGCGCCTGTTGGACGCGGGCGCCACCGTCGCGCTGTCCACCGACTGCAACCCCGGCTCGTCCTTCACCTCGTCGATGGCGTTCTGCGTAGCCCTCGCCGTACGTGACATGGGGATGACGCCCGACGAGGCGATCTGGTCGGCCACGGCGGGCGGCGCCGCCGCGCTGCGCCGTACGGACGTCGGACGCCTCACGCCCGGCGCCCGCGCCGACCTCGTCCTGCTCGACGCGCCCAGCCATGTCCATCTCGCCTACCGGCCGGGAGTTCCGCTGACCTGGGCGGTCTGGCGCGCGGGCGAACGCCTGCACTGAGTCCTTCGATCGCCGGACGGGCTCGAAGGGAGCCCGTCCGGCGATGGGAGAAGCGCTACGCGTTGACCGACCACTTCTGGTTGGCCGCGCCCGTGCATGTCCAGATCTGGGCCCGCGCCCCGTTCACCGAACCGCCGCCGGTGACGTCCATGCACTTGTCCGCCTGGATGTTCACGACGTCGTTCGCGCCCGACACGGCCCAGCGTTGGTTACCCGCGCCCGAGCAGTCCCAGAGCTGGAGCTGCGCGCCGTCGGTGGTGCTGTTGTCCTTCACGTCGAGGCACTTGCCGAGCGCCCGCAGCGAGTCGTTGGCGCCCCTGCTCCACTGCTGCGCGCCGGAGCCGTTGCAGTCGTAGAGCTGAACAGGCGTCCCGTTGGCGGAACTTGCCCCCGCCACGTCGAGGCACTTGCCGCCGAGGCCGGTGATCGACCCGCCCGTGCCGCCGCCGTCGGTGGTGACCCGCACGTAGTCGACGGTGAGCGTGCTCGGGAAGGGTGTACCGCTGTTGGGGTCGCCGGGCCAGTAGCCGCCGACCGCGAGGTTGAGGATCAGGAAGAACGGCTTGTTGAACACCCACTGGCGGCCACCGAGATCGGCGGGCGTACGGGTCTGGAAGACGTTGCCGTCGACCGACCAGCGGATGGAGTTGGGCGACCAGTCGATCGCGAAGGTGTGGAAGGCGTCGGCGAACGCCTGGCCGCCGGGGAGGCTGTAGCCGGCGCCGATGCCGCCCGAGCCCGAGTAGCCGGGGCCGTGCAGTGTGCCGTGCACGGTGCCGGGCTCGAAGCCGACATTCTCCATGATGTCGATCTCGCCGCTGTTGGGCCAGCCGACCTGGCCCATGTCGTTGCCGAGCATCCAGAACGCGGGCCACATGCCCTGGCCGCGCGGGATCTTCATCCGGGCCTCGACCCGGCCGTACTGCGCGGTGAACTTGCCCGCCGTGTTGAGCCGGGCGGAGGTGTACTCGCAACGGCCGTACCAGCACTGGTAGTTGCCGGGGTTGTTCTTGCGGGCGGCGATGACGAGATTGCCCTGGCCGTCGAGGGCGGCGTTGTTGTTGCCGGCCGTGTAGTACTGCCGCTCATGGTTGTTGACGTTGTCGCCGGTCTCGATCTGCCATCTGCCGCTGTTCACGGCAGATCCGGCGGGACCGTCGAAGTTCTCGTCGAACGTCACGGCCGCGGCCGCCTTGGCGCTGTTCACGCGGGGTTCGGGGGAAGGTGTCGCCGCTCCGGCGGGCACGGCCGCGGCCACGCTCGTACAGCAGAGAAGAGCCAGGGCGTACAGCGTCACACGACGCCGCAGGGGGGTTCGCACAGGTCATCACTTCACTTCTCGTGGAGGCAGGCATGCGCATGAGTTATTTCAATACTTGATTTAAGGGAGGGCGGGGGAGGCCGTCAAGGCGTTGGTATGGACCTGGGTTCCTGACGGATCGTCACCTCGCCCGGCCCCTCACCCTGACAGCCGTCACCCGGCCGGCCGCCACCCAACTACCGCAACAGCACCGGCAGTCGCTGCACACTGTTGCCCACGAAGCTCGCGTGGCGCGGCAGTTCCCCCTCCGTGACCGCGACGTCCAGGTCCGGGAAGCGCGTGAACAGCCGCTCCAGCGCGATCGTCGCCTCCATCCGGGCCAGCGACGATCCCAGACAGAAGTGCGCGCCGTGCCCGAGCGAGAGATGCCGGGCCGTCGGGCCCTCGGCGTACTTGGTGAGGTCGAAGACATCCGCTTCCGCGCCGTGCGCCGCCTTGTCCCGGCCCGCCGCCGAGTAGCCCGCCAGCACCGGCGTGCCCGCCGGGATCACCGTGCCGTCCAGCGTCAGGTCCCGCGTCGGGTAACGGAACGGGAAGAAGCTCACCGGGCTGTCCCAGCGCAGAGTCTCCTCGACCACGTCCGACCAGCTCGCCTTGCCGTTCTGGGCCAGTTGGAGCTGATCGCGGTGGCGGCACAGCGCGCGCACCGCGTTGGTGATCAGATTCAGCGTCGTCTCGTGCCCCGCGATGATCATCAGCAGCAGGGTGCCGATGAGTTCGTGCCCGCTGAGCCGGTCGCCGTCCTCCTCGCGCGCCGCGATCAGCGCGCTGGTCAGATCCTCGCCGGGCTCCTGAGTACGGGAGGCGGCCACCTTGCCCAGTACGGCCACGATGTCCCGGTTGGCGGCCATCGCGTCCTCGGGGGCGATGTCCGTCGCGACGATCTGGTTCGAAAGATGGTGCAGCTGGTCCCGGAACTCGGCGTCCACGCCCAGCAGTTCACAGATCACGCCCATCGGCAGCGGCAGCGCGAAGTGCTCGCGGAGATCGACGACATGCCGCCCGTCCGCGCCGCCCGCCGCCGCCAGAGAGTCCAGCAGCTCCGCCGTCATCTCCTCCACCCGCCCGCGCAGCGCCTCCACCCGCCGCGCCGTGAACGCCTTGCTCACCAGCGAGCGCAGCCGCCGGTGGTCGTCGCCGTCCGCCGTCGTCATCCCCCGCACGGTCGCGAACGTCTTCAGCGGCCACCCGTCGGGGATCCGCCCCTCCCGCAGCGCCGTGAAGTGCGTCGCGCCCTTCGCGACATCGGGATGCGACAGGAACTCCTTCAGCGCGTCGTGCCCGAGTACGGCCATCGCCCCGACCTCGCCGGGGAGTACCACGGGGGCCACCGCGCCCCGCGCGAGCAGGCGCGCGTTGGCGGCGTGCGGGCAGCCGCCGGAGGGATCCATCCGGTGCGGGGCGGTGGCGGACGACGGGTCGGGGGTGGTGTCGGAGGTCGTATCGGGGGACGTGTTCGGCTCGGGGCTCAACAGGGCTCTCCTCAACTCCGCGTCGCCTGCGCGTCACGCGGCAACTGCGGTTCGGTGAAGCGGACGGGCAGGGCCGCCAGGCCCTTGCTCCAGGGCGACTTGATCCATGCCAACTCGGCTTCCGGTACGGCAAGTTCGAGATCCGGCAGCCGGTGTCTGATGGTGTCGACAGCCGTACGGGTGATCAGCCTGGCCGGGTCCTGCGCCGGGCAGGTGTGCGGCCCGGCCCCGAACGCCAGATGGGAACGGTTGCCGACGACGGGCGTACCGTCCTCCGGCAGGATGTCCGGGTCGGCGTTGGCCGCCGCCAGACCGAGGACCAGCATGTCGCCGGCCCGGATCTGCCGCCCGCCGAACCGCAGGTCTCGGGTGGCGTAGCGGGCGGGGAAGTTCTGCGTCGGCGGAAACCGCCACAGCACCAGGTCCAGCGCGTCGTCGACGCTCAGATGACCGCCGGTGAGCGAGGACCGGAACGCCGGGTCGCACAGCAGGATGCGCAGGGTGGTGGCGATCCAGTTGACCGTCGTCTGGTTGCCCGCGACGAACATCACCACCAGATTGTGCAGCACCTCCTCGTCCGTCAGCCGCGCCGGATGGTGCAGCAGCGCGGAGGTGACGTCGTTGCCGGGGTGGCGGCGCTTCTCCTCGATCAGGGCGAGCAGGATCGCGCCCATCCGCTTGCTGGCGTCGGCGGAGTCGGCGTTCGCCACGACCAAACCCGCGATGGCCCGGACCAGTTGCTCGCCCGTCGGCTCGTCGAGCCCGAGCAGGCCGGTGATCACCATCAGCGGCAGTTTGCGCGCGTAGTCGGACACCAGATCCGCCCGCTTGCCGTCGGCGAACTCCGCGATCAGCCGCTCGGCCGTCGCCCGTACGCCGCGCCGCAGTTCGTGCCCGTTGATCCGCCCGAGCGCGTCCGACACGGCCGCCCGCATCCGGCGGTGCTGCTGCCCGTCGGCGAACAGCAGCGCCGGCCGCCAGCCGACCATCGGCAGGATCGGCGAGTCGGCGGGCACCCGGCCCTCGCGCAACTGGCTCCAGCGGCGCGGATCGTGTGAGAAGTCCTGCTCCTCACGGGTCAGCCGCAGCACCTCGCGGTGGCCGAGCACCAGCCACGCGGCGATGCCGGGGGCGACGGTGACGGGGGCCACCGGGCCGTGTTCGGCGCGCAGTCGCTCGTACAGGCGCGGCATTCCGTCGCCGTCGAGCTGTTCGCCGTAGATGGGTGTGGCTGCCGCGGTGGGCGTGGTCATGTGGACTCCGTCATCAGGTGGACTCCGTCGTCATGTGAACTCCCGTCGTCATACGGACTCTGTCGTCATACGGACTCTGTCGTCATACGGACTCTGTCGTCATGAGGACTCGGCGGCGCGGACGAGGTGGCGTACGAGGGCGATGAGCGCCATGACGGAGGACCGTTCGTCCCGCGCGTCGCAGGACACCAGCGGCGTCTCGGGCAGCAGGTCGAGCGCCGCGCGCAGTTCCCCGTCGCTGTGCAGGGGGCTGCCGGGGAAGACATTGACCGCGACGGCGAACGGCAGCCCCAGATCCTCCAGATGGCCGAGTGCGTCGAAGGACGAGGTCAGATCGCGGGTGTCCACCAGGGCGAGGGCGCCGAGCGCGCCCCGTGCCAGATCGCGCCAGGCGGGGAGGAAGCGCTGCTGTCCCGGCGTACCGAAGAGGTAGAGGACCAACTCGCCGTCGAGCGTCATACGGCCGAAGTCCAGGGCGACGGTGGTGGTGGCCTTGGCCCGGTCGACGGCCACGTCGACCGAGGCGCCTGCCTGTGTCATCACGGCCTCGGTGCTGAGCGGTTTGATCTCGGAGACCGTACCGATGAACGTCGTCTTGCCGACGCCCAGCGGCCCGACGACCATGATCTTGGCCGCCCCGGCGACGCTGGACCTGACGTACTTGCCGGAGGTGGTGCCTTCGCCAGTGATTTGGCCGGTGCCTTGGCCGGCGTCTTGGCCTGTGTCGTCGCCGGGGCCTTCGCCGGGTGCGCTCGACGAGGACGCCTCGGTCTCAGAGGCGGCTTTCGAGGCCATGGAGGACCTTTCTCAGCATGGTCACATCGGCTCGTTCGGCCGGCGGTATGGGCGGGCGGGTCACGATCAGTCCCCAGTCGATGAGATCGGCGAGCAACACCTGTACCACGGAAGGCGGTTGGCCGAGATGAGCCGACACCTCGGCCACCGACAGCAGGCCCTGACAGTGCGTCAGGATGGTGCGGTGTTCCGGCTGGAGCGTCGTCGGCGGGACCGCTTCCGCGGCCACCACGAGCGATTCCCAGGACAGTGGTTCGCCTCCGGCGTCCGCCCTTCCACCGGTGATCACATACGGGCGTACCGCCGACGTGGTGGTGGTCCGGTCGTCGGGGAGCTCCGTCATGACGACGGGCTCACCGGATCCCGGGGCCGGCTGCTCAGGTGGCTGCCGATCTTCACGACCAGGAGCTGCATCTGCTGTGCCACCAGGCCCACATCGGCGTCGGTCTCGGTCGCGGCGCCCAACTGGGCCCCGACCCCGGCCGATGTGAAGAGGACGAAGCCCTGGTCGGACTCCAGCATCAACTGCCGTACGTCGGCGCCGCCCCCGAACAGCAGCCCCGCCGTGGACCGGCCGGTCATGGTCAGCGCGGCGGACGCGGCGGCGAGCGATTCGGCCTCGGCCACGCTCAGTTCGGCCACCGGGCCCGCCAGATCGGCGGCGGACGCGTGGCCGAGCCGCAGGCCGTCCTCGGAGACGACCACCGCGTGTCTGACCCCGGGGATCTCGGTCAGCGGTCGGAGCATCCACCCGAGGTCGGGCAGTCGGGAGATCGTTCCGGTCACTCTTCCGGTCACTGCCGGCCTCCGTCGTGTTGGTCGGGCACTTCGGTGTCCTGGCCGGCCGCCGCGCGGCCACGACGCGAGCCGGACACCACGCTGGTGATCGACGCGCGGGCCGCTTCGGGGGTCCAGGAGGGGGCGGGCCGCGCCGGCTGTGGGGCCTGTTCCTGAGCGGTGGCGGTGGCCGTGGCGGGGGCGGGGGCGGCGGCAGGGGCCGTCCGTCGCCGGCTGCGGCGGCGCGGCAGCCCGCCGGGCGGGTCCTGCGCGCGTACGGCGGCGGCCGGCCGCTCGTGTTCACGCTCCTCGACCACCACCGCCGACTCCGTCTCCCGCACAGGCACAGGCACCGGCGCCTGCTCCCGCACCTGCTCCCGCGTCGGCACCGGCGGAAAGTGCGACAGCGGTTCGGTCAGCAGCCGGTGCGGTACGAAGGTGACGGCCCGCGTCCCGCCGTACGCCGACGCCCCCGTCAGCTCGACGTTGAAGCCCATCTCCCGGCTCCAGCGCCCCACGCACGCCAGCCCCAGCCGCGGTACGGCCCCGAGTCGTGTCAGGTCCAGATCGTCCTTGAGCTGCGACATCGCCTGCCGCAGTACGTCCGGTGGCATCCCGAGGCCCGCGTCGTCGATCTCCACGACGGCTCCCGCGCCCACTTCCCGGATCGTCACGATCACCTGGGTGCGGGACGGCGAGAACACGGTCGCGTTCTCCAGGAGTTCGGCGATCGTGTGCATCAGCCCCTCGACGGCCGGCGGCACCACGAACAGCGTCTGCCCGCCGTGCACCTCCACCCGCCCGAACTCCACGATCCGCGACTGCGCGCCGCGCACGCAGTCGTACAGCGAGACCGGCTGCGACTCGCGCCTGGCCGGCCAGATCCCGCACATCACCAGCAGAGTCTGGGCCTTGCGGGTCATCTGCGAGGCCGCGTGGTCGGCCTTCATCACGTCCGCCATCAGGCGCGGATCGTCGATGGCGCGCTCCACGTGGTCGAGTACCCGCTGCTGCACCGTGGCCATCGCGTGCATGTTGCGGGCGACCGACTCGAAGGCCGTCTGCACCGAGTCGCGCAGCCCGCGCTCGCGCCGTACCGCCTCGTCAGAGCCGAGCGCGGCGACCACCGCGGCCAGCGCCCGCGCGAACTCCTCGCCGGTGTCGGCGTCGGGCGCGAGCGGGCCGGGGACGCCGTCCAACCGACTTCCCGCGCGCACCCGTTCGGTGATGGCGGGGATCCGTACCGCCGCCAGATGCGCCACCTCGGCGCCCCGCGCCGCGGCGGTCCGCCGCTCCTGGTCCCGCTCGGCGCGCTCCGCCGCCAACCGCCGCCGCTGTTCGAGCACGCAGGCCAGGAGCAGTACGGACAGGGCGGCGCAGCCGGCCGCGAGGGTCTGCCGCCACTCCGCCGTGGCCGCCCGGCCGATCAGCGCCGCCGTGACGGCGGCGGCCACGAGGACTGCCAGCCACCACACGGCCTGTCCGTTCCGTCCGCCCCAGCCACTGCGTCCGCTCTGTCTGTTCAACGGCCGGCTCAACACGGCGACCCCGGCATGACAGGCGTGGATACGGCTAACACGGAGACCGGGCCTCTTCCAGGACTCGTCGGACATGATCGTGAGCACCCAGATACTACGAGCAATGAGCTTGATTCGGGCGGGAGTTGAGCAATTCCTGTCACCCGGCGGCACGAGTCGGGCGCCATCCGCCCACTCCTATGCGCGAGTCGCCGGACATACGGGCTGGCCGCACGCGTGAGCCCATCCCGCACACCGGCATCCCCGTCCTCACCCGTCATCAACCGCCATCACCCGTCCCATGGACAGGTCGACCCGTCCTGTCGGCCGCGTTTCGTATCCGTCATGACATGGCCGACTGGCCCTGTACCGGATCGATTTGACCCGGTACCGTCCTGTCCGAGTGACCGGGGGGTCGAGTTGGGCGAGGTACGCGTACGTGGCGCTGCCGCCGCCGCCCGCATCCGTGTGGTGCGGCCGGGGGAGCTGGACGCGGATCAGATCGAACGCTGGCGGGAGTTACGGGCGTTGTCCGGCGCGCCCGCCAATCCGTTCATGGAACCCGAGTTCACCCGGGCCGTCGGCCGCGTCCGGCCGGGCGCCCGTGTCGCGATTGTCGAGGGCCAGGGCGAGACCGTCGGCTTCTTCCCGTACGAGAGGGGCCCGTTGGGGCAGGGCCGCGCGATCGGGTTCGGGGTGTCCGACAGTCAGGGGCCGGTCCTGAGCCCCGAACACACCCTCACAGCAGGCGAGTTGCTGCGTGGCTGCTCGCTCGCCAGCTGGGAGTTCGACAACCTCGAAGCGGGACAGACGCTGTTCGTCCCGGACGCCACCGAGGAGTTCGACTCCCCGGTCATCGACATCGGCCAGGGGTACGAGGCGTACGAGGCGGCCCTGCGCGCCGGATCGCCCAAGTTCTTCCGTACGACGACCGCCAAGGAACGCCGACTCGCCCGGCAGGCCGGTGAGGTCCGGTTCGTCTTCGACGAGCGCGATCCGGCGGCCCTGCGCACGCTCATGGAGTGGAAGTCGGCGCAGTACCGCAGGACGGGCCGTCGCGACCGGTTCGCGAAGGAGTGGATCCGCGCGCTCGTACGGCAGTTGGCGGCCGACCGCACGTCCGGCAGCACGTCCGACCGTACGCCCGGCGACCCTTCCGGCCGCACGTCCGACCGCACGCCCGACCGCACGCCCGGCGACCCTTCCGGCCTCACGTCCGACCGTAAGCCCGGCTGCTCGGGCGTCCTCTCCGTGCTGTACGTCGCGGACCGCCCGGTCGCCGCGCACTTCGGGCTCCGCTCGCGCACGGTCCTGTCCTGCTGGTTCCCCGCCTACGACACCGACTTCGCCAAGTACTCGCCGGGCCTGATCCTCCATCTGCGGATGGCCGAGGCGGCGGCCGGCGCCGGGATCGGGCTGCTCGACCTGGGACGTGGCACCGCCGAGTACAAGAACGCGCTCAAGACCGGTGACCTGCGGGTGCACGAAGGGGCCTCGGTACGGCGCGGGCCGCGAGCGGCCCTGTACCGGCTCGGGCGCGAGCCGTCGCGCCGCGCGCACAGCTTCGTACGGAACCGGCCGAGGCTGGCCGGATACGCGCAACGCGCCCTGAAGCAGGTGGGCCGGCTCCGCGACCGGTGACCCGGCACCACACGAGGGGAGGCATGATGCCGCCGCACACTCCGAGCGCATCCTCATGGCCGACGACGCGATCACCGCTGCGCGACGTACGTGTCGTCGATCTGGACCTGGATCTGGACTCAGATCTGGACTCGCATCTGGACCGCGAGGATGGTGTGGTGCTGTCGCTGACCCCCGCCCCCGGCTGCCCACCCGTCCGCGCGGGCGCCGTTTACGCCCTCGTACGGCTCCGGGGCCGCCCCGTCGCCACCGTCCTCACCACGATCCCGGAAGGCGCCGACCCCGCCGCCGTACTCACCGCGGCCTTCCGCGCGCAGTACGCGGACGCAGATCAACAACCCTGCCACGAGAGCCTGTTGAGCGGTGCGGGTGTCGGTGTCGGTGCCGGTGCCGGTGCCGTACCACCCCGTACGACAGTCGTCGTCGCCACCCGCGAGCGCGCGGACACGCTCGGCCGGGCGCTCGACTCGCTCCTCGCGCAGGACCACCCGGACTTCGGCATCGTGGTCGTCGACAACGCGCCCGCCACATCCGCCACCCGCGACCTGGTCGACCAGGACTACGCGGGCCGCCTCACCTACGTCCATGAGCCGGTGCCCGGACTGGCCACCGCCCACAACGCGGGCGTCGCCGCCACCGACAGCCCCGTCGTCGCCTTCACGGACGACGACGTCGCCGCCGACCCGCACTGGCTCACCGCGCTCACCGCGCCGTTCGCGGCCGACCCCCGCACCGGCTGTGTCACGGGCCTGATCCTCCCCGCCCGCCTGACCACGCCCGCCCAGATCCTGCTGGAGAGCCACGGCGGATTCGCGAAGGGCTTCGCCCCGCGTCTCTACGATCCGGCCGCGCCGCCCGCCGGTGAACCGCTCTTCCCCTTCACGGCGGGCAGCTTCGGCTCCGGTGCCAGCATGGCGTTCCGCGCGTCCGCGCTGCGCGCCGTCGGCGGATTCGACCCCGCCACCGGCACCGGCACACCCGCCAGGGGCGGCGACGACCTCTACGCGTTCGTCCGGATCCTGGCCGCCGGCCACCGGCTGCGCTACACACCCGACGCGCTGGTCTGGCACCACCACCGGGAGACCTGGCAGGACCTGCGGAACCAGGCGTACGGCTACGGCGCCGGCCTCACCGCGTATCTCACCGCCGTCCTGTGCCGCCACCCCGCCCTGCTGCCCCCGCTCCTTGCGAAGCTCCCGCGCGGCCTGGCCCACGCCCGCGCCATCACCGCGCACCGGGACGAACCTCGGGCCGGCGCCCCAGGTATCCCCGGCGCGCACGGCGCCCACAGCCACCCGTGGCCGCGCTCGCTGTCCCGGCTGGAGCGCCGGGGCATGCTGTACGGCCCGCTGGGCTACGCCAAGGCCCGCTGGGGGAGACGATGACGCCCCCGACCAGCGACTCCCGTTCCCGCCCTCGCCCCCGCGTCCGCCCTCGCCCCCGCCCCCGCGTCCGCGTCCCGGTGCTGCTCTACCACGCGGTGATGGCCGACCCGCCCGCCTGGATCGCCGAATTCACCGTCACGCCAGAGCAGTTCGCCGCCCAGCTCGACGCGATCGTGGCCACCGGCCGTACCCCCGTCCCGATCGGCGCGCTCGCCGACCGGCTGACCCGTGGTGCCCCGCTGCCGCCCCGCCCCGTCGTCCTCACCTTCGACGACGGATTCGCCGATCTGCCGGGACCGACGGCCGAGGCGCTCGCCGAACGCGCTCTGCCCGCCACCGCCTATCTCACGACCGGCGCCCTCACCCCCGGCCACGGCAGCCTGCTGCCACCCGCGCCGATGATGACGCTCGCGCAGGCGCCTTCGCTGGAGTGGCACGGCATGGAGATCGGCGCGCACACGGTCACACACCCGCAGCTGGACACCCTCCGCGCGCCCGAACTCGCCCGCGAGCTGGGGGAGTCGAAAGCCGCGCTCGAAGACGTACTCGGCCACGCGGTCACGCATCTCGCCTACCCGCACGGCTACAACAGCCGCTCCGTACGCGAGGCCGCCCGCCGAGCCGGATACGCCTCCGCCGTCGCCGTACGCCACGCGCTCAGCTCCGAGACGGACGAGCCGTACCGCATCGCCCGCCTCATCGTGCGCCGTGGTCACACGGTGGCGGACGTGGAGGCGTGGATGGCGGGGGAGGGGGCGCGGGCGGCGCCGTTCCCCGACTCGCCGGCGACGGTCGGCTGGCGCCTCTGCCGCAGGGTCCGCGCGGCGGCGCGCGGCCCGCAGTTCGCGGGGTAGCGCCTGGAGACGGGTCCCTTATGCAACAGAGACATACGAGAGCCACGCAAAAGTGCGGAGAGTTCCTACAATTCGCTGAAGGGGACACCGCAGGGGTGGGGGGAGTCGCACCGTGCAACCACGCGTGCCCGTGCCGGCCGAGACCCCGGACATGACGGCCCTGCCGCACCCGCTCCCTCCGCCATCGTCGCCGCCGCACCGCCGTACGCTCCCACGCTCCTTGCGCCCCCAACTCCTCCTCTCCTGGCTCCCGTTGCTCGCCGCTGCGGCCCTCTGGACGTACTCGCTGCCGCGCGTCGGCTTCCGCTCCATGGGCGACTACGGGCTCCTCGACCGCTTCCCCGCCGCCTTCTACCTCGCGTTGCTGCTCCTCACCTGCGGATTCCTCGCCGCGCTGCGCCGGGCCGGAACCGCGCCGTGGTGGCCCGCCGGCTACTGCGTCGCCCTCCTCGTCGCGCTCAAGGCGCCACCCGCCGTGCTGTACGACTCCGTGCGCTACCCCTGGGCGTCCAAGCACGACGCCGTCGTCAACCAGCTCCTGCTCAACGGCGAACTGCGCCCGAACGGCGCCCTGTCGGGCAACATGTCCGCCTACGACCAGTGGCCCGGCTTCTTCACCCTCACCGGCGGGCTGGTGCGCGCCTTCGGCGTGGACAGCGCGGCCGTGTTCCTCAACTGGGCCCCGATCGCGCTCGGTCTGCTGATGATGCCGGTGCTCGTGCTGCTCTACCGCACCTTCGCCGAGGACTGGCGGCTGGTGTGGACAGCGGTCTGGATCTTCCAACTCGCCAACTGGGTGGGGCAGGACTATCTGGCGCCGCAGGGCTTCGCGTATCTGCTGCACCTGTCCGTGATCGCCGTCGTGCTGCGGCACTTCGTGCTGCCGGGGTCGGCGGGCAGGCTACGCGACCGGTCGTTCCTGGACCCGGCGTCCGCCGCCGTGCCGCCGCCCACCGGCGCCCGGCAGCGCGCGGTGGGTGTGGCGGTTCTCGCGCCGCTGATCCTCGCCGTCAACGCCTCGCACCAGCTCACGCCGGTGATGCTCTGCGTCTCGCTGTTCGCCCTGACCCTCACCCGCCGCTACCGCAACTACGGACTGCTGGCGGTCGCGGCGCTGATCATGCTGGCCTGGGACCTGACCATGGGGCGCCCGCTCTTCCTGGAGACCCTGGGCACCCTGCGCGAATCGCTCGGCGAACTGACCCAGAACTCGCGCGCCGGATACGCCGGTGAACTCACCGGCCCCGGCCCGGAACTGACCGGTCGCGCCAACGTGTTGATGGTCCTCGCCGTCGCCGCCCTGGCGGGCGCGGCGCTGCTCCTTCGCCGCCGGCTGGTGCGCGCCGCCCTGCCGCTGCTGCTGGTGTCGCTGGCGCCGGTCCCGCTGTTCGTCGTGAACGACTACGGCGGCGAAATGCTGTTCCGCGTCTACCTGTTCGGGCTGCCCGGCGCCGCGTTCTTCGCGGCGGCGACGCTCGTGCCTGCGGCCGGGCGCGTGCGTCGTAAAGCCCGCAGACGCGCCGCCGCGCTCACCCTCCACGGCGCGCTGCCCGTCGCTCTCCTCGTCCTGCTGGCGGGCTTCCTGCCCTCGTACTACGGCAAGGAGAAGATGTACTACACCCCGCCCGCCGAGACCGCGCTCGTCACCCGCGCCATCGACCGCGCCATCGACCGCGCGCCCGACGACGCGCCCGACGACGCATCCGAAGGCGCCCTGATCCTCGCCACCACCGGCTCCTTCCCGCAGGCGCTGCACCGCTACGACCGGGTCGAGCACTGGTTCTTCGCTGAGCAGGAACTCGCCGAGAACGAACGGATGTTGACCGACCCCGCCCGCTATCTGGCCGACGGCATCCCACCCGGCACCACCGCGTACGTCATTCTCACCCGCACCCAGGACATCTACGCGGCCGGCGAAGGACTCCTGCCACCAGGCGGCTTCGCCACGCTGCGATCAGGGCTCGCCGCCTCGCCACTGTTCCGGATCGTGGAGGAACACCCGTACGGCATCGTCCTTCAGTACCGGCCCCGCACGGGCACCACCGCCCCGGAGAACGAGCGCCCATGACTTTCGATCATTTACGGCTCCGACTACCGCTGGCCCTCGCCGGCTGGGGCGCGGTGGCCGCGACCGCGCTGCCCGGCGGTTCTCCACTGCGCTGGATCCCGGTGCTGCTCTTCGTCTGCTTCGGACCCGGCCTCGCGCTGCTCCACCCGCAGCGCGGCACACTGCGCCCGGCCGCGCGGATCGAGGCCGTGGCCCTCGCCGCACCGCTCAGCCTCTCCCTCGCGGTCACCGTCGCCACCACGCTCTTTCTGGTGCGCGGCTTCTCGGCGACGGCCCTGCTGGTGACGCTCGCGGCCGTCACGACCGTCGCCGCCGCCCTGCCGGGACTGCCACTGCCCGCCGCGACGCGGGGCGCGGCCGGCCGGCGGGGACACTGATGGCGGTGCGGCTCAGCGAGATCGAGAAGCAGGCGTACACCGTGATCGTCCTGGTCGCCGTCGGGCTGCTCATCGCCGGGATCGGCATCTGGGCCACCGAGTCGGACGGGCGGGCGGACGACGGCTGCGCCGCGACGGAACGGCTGGAGCCGCCGTGCGGCGCGTGGTGGGGCGCGTACGTCCCGTACGCGGAGAACCGTTCGGACAACGGCTCGGCGGACGGTTCGCTCACCAGGGCGGTGTACGCCTTCGAGAAGAAGATCGGCCGCAGGCTCGACGTCGTCTACAACTACCACGACATGTCGAACACCGAACTCGACGGCCGGCTCCTCACCCCCGACGAGCGGGAGCTGGGCGAGGACCGGATGCTGATGCTGGCCTGGGAGTCCACGGTCTGGCGCGAGCCGCACCACGAGAACTGGACCGAGGACCAGCTGGGCTGGGCGAACATCGCCGCCGGGACGTACGACGCGCGGATCATCGATCCGCAGGCGCGCCGTATCAAGGAGTACGGCGACGAGCACGGCAAGCGGATCTTCCTCTCCTTCGACCAGGAGGCCGACGCCCGCATCAAGGAAGGCGCGGGCACCCCGGACGAGTACGTCGCCGCCTACCGCCATCTCCACGACCGCTTCGCGGAGTTGGGAGTCGACAACGTGGTGTGGGTGTGGACGGTCTCCGGCTATCTGGGCAGCGCGGACGAGATGAAGGCGCTGTATCCGGGGGACGACTACGTCGACTGGATCGGCATGGACCAGTACAACTACTACCTCTGCCACAACACCACGGACTGGAAGGACTTCGACCGCAGCCAGCGCCCCGCGTACGACTGGCTGCGGGCGAACATCTCCGCCGAGAAGCCGCTGATGCTGGCCGAGTTCGGCACGGTCCCGGACCCGGCGGACCCCACCAGGCAACGCGACTGGTACACGCGAATCCCCACCACGGTGCGCACGATGCCGGGGGTGAAGGCGCTGATCCAGTGGAACAGACCGGTCCCCGGCGCCAACTGCGACCTGACGGTCAACGAGGGCCCGGGACTGGCGGGTTACCGCGAGGCGGGCAAGGACTCCTACTTCACCCAACCACTCCCGAACAATTCCAGCCCGTCCGGCGTTTGAGGACACCCCGGTTGCGGGTGCGCTGTTTCAGGCGCGTGCGATGGGTGTACCCAGCCCGTCCGGCGGGGTATTTCAGCCCGTCCGGCGATTGAGGACACCCCCGCTGCGGCGGACCCATCCAAGCCCGTCCGGCGATTGAGGACAGAACCGGCCCACCGGCCGGCCCCGGGGTCACCCCGCCCCGAACAGCACCCCGTACGCCGTGGGCACAAACGCGTCGGCCCGCCGGAACCGCCTCGTCGCCACCCCCGCCACCGCCGTCCCCGTCCCCGGGCAGAACCCCAGGAACGCCTGCTGCCCACTCGTCGCCCCGCAGTGGAAGTACGCCGGACCGTCGTCCGTCGGATGCTGGAACCACGTCAGCGTGTGCGTGTGCGCCTTGCCGAGGCCGCGGCGCAGTACGGGGCGGCGTACCGCGTGCAGCGCGCCCGCCAGCGGCGGCGTGCGCTCCGGGCGGAGGTGGGCCTCCAGGAAGGTGAGCAGGTCGTGCGGGGTGGCCCGGACCGCGCCCGCCGCCGCGAAGCCGCCGATGCGCAGTGGCGGCGCCTGGGTCACGCCGTCTCCGGCGTGCCCGACGGCGTCGCCGGCCGTACCGGCGCCACGGGTCGACGTGGCACTCAGCCCGAGCGGCGCCAGGACCTGTTCCTCCATCAGCGCGTCCCAGCCCGTACGGGTGGCGGCGGAGAGCGCGTGGCCGAGCACGGAGACCGCGAAGTTGGAGTAGTGCCAGCGGGTGCCCGGCCGGTGGCGTGGGTGCGCGCGCAGGAAGGCGTCGACCATGCGGTGCGCCGGATAGCCCGCGAACGGGTTGGTCGTCCAGTGCGGCAGTGCCTGCCGGTAGAAGTCCCTTGGCAGGGCCGGCAGTCCGGACGTGTGGGTGATCAGATGCCGCAGGGTGATCGGCGCGACGGCGCGCGGCGGTCGGGGCGGCCCGAGGCAGGCCGCCGCCGAGTCGTCGTACGCGAGGTGACCGCTCTCCGCGAGCCGGGCCAGCAGCAGACCCGTGTATGTCTTGGACGCCGACCCGAGTTCGTACCGCAGCCCTTCCGCGCCGGGCGAGGCGCGGACGGTGCGGTGCCCGTGCACGGAGACGGCGAAGACGACGTCCGGCGCGTCGACGGCGTGTACCGCCGCGTCGAGCCGGTCGTGCGGTGTGCTCGCGAGGGCGGCGCGGGCAACCTGGGTGACCTGGCCGGTGGGGTCGTTTCCGCTCATGACGGTACGGGCGCGGACAGGCGCGCCATGGCGCGGGACGTGGCCAGTACGGACGCGAGCGCGGCGACCAGCGTCGGGTGGTAGACGACGTCGAACACGTCGTCCCAGCTTCCCTCCGGCATCCCGCGCACGGCGGGCATCGCGCCGTCGGGCCGCTGCGCGGCGGCGAAGCCGGCCCACGCGCGTACGTCCAGGGTGGGTTCGGGCAGGCAGGCGTCCACGATGAGGAGTTCGCCGAGGAGGTCCCAGCGCTCCAGGTCCAGCCAGTCGTCCAGCCAGACCGGCAGCCAGAGGGCGAGGTAGTCGGCGATGTCCGCCGGCAGTCCGGCCGGTCTGCGGCCCCAGTCGGTGAGGTGGAAGACGGTGTGGGTGATGTCGTAGCCGATGTTCCCCTCCACCGTCCACGGCTCGGGTCTGCGGGCGAGCCAGGTGCGCGCGGTCGCGTCCTCGACCGGTGCGCTGGGCGTCAGGCCGAAGCGCCGCTCGTACGTGGAGATGCCCAGGCGCCGGACGGGAAGTACCTCCAGGGCGGCCCAGCTGCCGAGTTGGTGGTTGAGGTGGACGGCCCGCTCGGTCTCCGGTTCCTGGTAGCCCATCTCCTTGAACGGCAGGAAGACCTCGAAGGGGATGGGCGAGATCGGCTCCTGCCGCTGCCCGCGTGCCAGCATCCGCCCGCCGTCGAGGGCTTCGCGCCACAGATGGTCCATCAGGCCGCGGGCGAGGGCCGATTGGCGTGAGCCGGCCACCCCTTCGCGGAACAGGATCTTGCAGATCATGGCGGCTTCGCCGATCGGCTTGAAGCGTTCCAGGAAGCCGATCTCGGGGTCGACGTCGGGTTCGAGCCGGAAGCCGGCGCGGTTGGTGTGCAGCCACTCCATCGCCTGCGCGCCGACATGGTGGATCAGCCGTGTGTGGTCGGCGCTTTCGGGGTCGGTGGTGTCCGTCGTCATAGGGCGCCTTCCTGTGCGGCCTGTGCGGCCTGTGCGGCCTGTGCGGCCTGCGCGGCCTGCGCGGCCTCTACGACCTCTACGGCCGTGGGCCGGACGTCGGTCAGGGCGGCGGCGAACGCGGCCATCAGTGTGGAGTGGTAGCAGTTCGCGAAGTCTCTGGGAGGTTCGTGCGGGCGCCCCGCGCCGTTCTCGGGGATGCCGCCGGCCGCGTCCTGGATGCCGGCGACGCGCGCCCACGCGGTCTCGACGGCTGCGGCCAGAGCCGTATATGACGCGGCGTCAGGTACGCAGCCCGCCACGGCGATCAGCTCACCGCTGAGGTCCCACTGCTCCGCCTCCAGACAGGTGTCCAGCCAGGCCGGCAGCCACGTCGCCAGATAGTCACCCAGCTCGGTCGGCATTTGGTGCGGTGCGTGGCCCCAGTCGGTGAGGTGGAAGACGACATGCGTCAGTCCGTAGCCCGCCGTCCGCTCGAACGTCCACGGTTCCGGCAGCCCGCCGAGCCAGGTGCGCGCGAGCGCGGCGGACGGCTCTCCGTGTTGCGGAAAGCCCACGCGCCGTTCGGAGTTGAGTACGCCCAGCCGCCGGTTCGGCTCCTGCTCGATCCGCTCCCAGCCGCGGGTGCGCCGTACCGTGTCCGCCAGCTCCTCGAAGCCGGGGTGCCGCAGCCCGGCGGCGGCGAAGGGCGCGTAGATCTCCAGCGGATACGTGGTGAAGGGCTCGCCGCGCAGCAGGTCGAGGAAGAGCCGGCCCTGCCGCATCTGCTCCCACGCGAAGTCCAGCAGATCCGCGGCGCGCCGGTGGCGCGGCGAGCCGGGGTCGCTGTGCGTCCGGATCGAGAGACTGAGCTGGGCCAGCTCGCCGAGCGGCTTCAGTGTCCGGTTGACGTCGGCGCCGGGGTCCAGCACGTCGGCGGGCAGCCTGAACGCGTCGCGGTGGTCGTACACCCACCCCAGGGCCGTCTCGCAGACACGCGCCGCCTGCGCGGTCCCGGCCGCCCCGGTGGTCCGGGAGGCGGTCGGGGCATCTGTGCGGGAGCCCGTGCGGGATGCGGCCCGGGAGGCTGTCCGGGGCGTGCTCATCCCCGGCCTCCGGCTTCCCGGCCCTCGGCTTTCCGGCCCCCGGCCCCCGCACGGATGTGCCGCGCGGCGTGCACATGCAGGCCCACCCGCGCGTCGGTCCCGGCCATCTGCCCGACGAATTCGAGGCCGGTGTCCAGCCCGAGGGTGTCCGGTACGCCGTCGATGACGCTCAGCCAGCGCCCGGCACCGGCCGCCTGGAGCCAGTCGCGGCGGCGTACGGCGCGTACGAAGCCCCGTGCCACGTCCACCGGCCTGCGGGCGGCGGCCTGCGCGATCGCCGAGTCGGCGCCGGGTACGGCCAGTGCGCCCAGCAGCGACAGCTGGTGGGTCAGCCGCTGCCACTCCAGGTCGTCCAGCCACGACGCGTCGGGCCTGGCGTGCGCTCCGGTCGCGGACACGTCCAGTCTGTGCAGTGTCTGGGTCATCGCCCAGTGGCTCCACACCGTCGTCGCGGACGATGTGGCCTTGGGGGCGAAGGTGACGACGGCGCGCTGGAAGACCGCCAGGTCGTCCGGGAGCGGCCGGCGGCGGGTCAGCACGCTCGGCAGCAGGACGTCGGCGCCCAGTACGCGCACCGCCGCGAGGCCCAGTTGGTCGTCTGCGAGGGTGCCGACGGTGCCGCCCACCACAGAGGAATGGCCTCCGTCCCGTAGGACGGAGACCACCTCTGAAGCCAGGTCATGCACCACACCCGCGAGGCGGGGAGAGGTACCTGACTGCTCCATATGACGTCTCCCGTCAACCCTTCTTCGGGCGAGGAGTCGGCGGCGAGAGCAGGATCGCTCCTCCGCCCGCCACAAGCGCCAGCGAAGCGCACTCGCGGCTGTCGCGGTATGTTCCTTCGGCCTCGCTCGGGCTCAGGACCGCGTCGATGTCGACGTCCAAGTCCCTCGTAACGTCTCGGGCGTTGGTCTCGGTGGACATGCCATCATCCCCTCAGGAGGAAGCTGATTTGGCGTACATAAACAAGTGCACCTCACATATCGGACATGTGCAAACGCTCAGCTCCGGGAGCGGGACTTCCGGGCGGCGATACGCACCAGTACGGCGGTGACGGCGAGGGCCAGCAGCCCCAGGGACACCGGCACGGCGACCGCCGCGAAGGCGCGCTGCGCGGACCAGCCGACCACCACGAGCACCCAGACCCCCACCGCGACACCCCGCCCGTCCGTCCGCCGCCCCTCTGCGCGCAATGCGCGGAGTGCGACGGCGGCCGACCCCAGGCAGAGCAGTTGCAGGACGACGGGCAGGATCTCCAACGCCGTTGTCCGGCCGGTCAGTTCGGCGAGGGCGTCGGCCACCGGCCGGTGCCAGGGGCCGGACGCTGCCTCGGGCCGTACGCCGAGGAGCGGCGGCACCCCGTGCAGCGCGCCGAACAGCACCAGCAGGGTGGCCGTGAGCAGGAGCGGACGCGACTGTACGAGGGTGATGGCCGCGCACTGCACGACGATCAGCAGGACACCGGCGCCGAGGGTCAAGGGCGGTAGCGCGGCCAGCAGTTGGGTGCCCGACACCCGGCCGTCGCCGATGTCGGCCACGCCCCGCAGCGGGATCCGGACCAGCCCGGCGGCGAGCGCGAGGAGCAGCCACAGACCCACGGCCGCACGCCGGCCGGCGGCTGTCACAGGCCGTGCGGCGGCCGGTCCGCCTTCCGTACGCCGCCTCCGCTCGGCGGCCTCGCGCGCCCACGCCGTCCCGTACTCCTGCTCCCTGTCATGGCCCAGCCCCCGGCCCCGCCCGCGCCCCCGCCCCCCGCTCAGCGCCGACCGCAGCCCCGGCGCCGCCACCAGCGCGACCAGCGTCATGGACAGCAGCATCGCCAGCCCGGCGCCCGAGATCCCGGCCGGACCGAGCAGCACCACCGCGCTGCCGAGGACGGACACGCACATGGCGCCCTGGAGCGCGGCGAGCATGCCCGTACGCCCCTGGACACGCAGCACGCCGATGTACAGCTCCACGACGACGCGCGGCAGCGCGGCGGCGGCCAGCAGGCGCAACACCGTCGAGCCGTGCTCGGCGTAGTCGGCGCCGAAGGGCGCGAGCACCTGGGGGGCGAAGAGCACCAGCACCAGCACCACGGGCACCAGCAGCACCGTCATCCGGCGCAGCGCCCCCCGTACGCCCTCGGCCAGCCGCTCGGGGGAGTGCGAGGCGTGCGCGGTGAGGGACGAGGCCATGTTGATGGCCATGAACTCCATCGTCCCGCCGACGGTGTAGGCGGTGTAGAAGAACGCGTTGTGGGCCGCGTCGAAGCGGACCGCGACCATCACCGGCAGCAGATTGATCATGGCCAGGCTGAACAGCGCGCCGACCGAGTCACCGGCCAGGAACCGCCGGATGTCGCCGGTACGCGG
Source organism: Streptomyces sp. NBC_01508 (assembly GCF_045040315.1). Taxonomy (NCBI): domain Bacteria; kingdom Bacillati; phylum Actinomycetota; class Actinomycetes; order Kitasatosporales; family Streptomycetaceae; genus Streptomyces; species Streptomyces sp. NBC_01508. The sequence goes on from NZ_CP109419.1 coordinate 5,371,500, forward strand.
CGGCTCGCGGTCCCGGTCGGTGGCGGCCTGCCGGGGGATGAGCCGGCGGAACACCAGCCAGCCGAGCGGCAGTACGGACAGCGCGATGGCCGCCGCCCACGACACGAAGACGCCGAGCACCGGCATCGCGGTGGCGAACGCGACGAGCAGCAGCAGCTTGCCGAGCGAGAAGACGGTGTTGCCGACGGGCACCCAGAACGCCTCGCGCAGCCCGGTCAGCACCCCGTCCTGGAGAGTGAGCAGCGCCCAGGCGACACAGGAGGCGGTGAAGAGGAGCCCGGCGGTGACGCCGCTGAGCGGCGCGTACGACGGACCCCACAGGTCGAGCGTCAGCAGGAAGACCACGCAGGCGGCGCATACGACGGCCGAACTGACCGCGTACGCGCGCCACACCAGCGCGCCGGTCGCCCGCCCGGCCCGTGGCACGTAGCGCACCACGGCGCCGATCATGGTGGTCGCGGTGAGGGAGGCGAGCAGCCGCATGGCGGCGATGGCGGCGGAGCCCTGGCCGACGGCCTCCTCGGTGTAGTAGCGGGCGGCGACCAGCCAGAAGCCGAGACCGAGGGCGGCGGAGACGCCGGTGGAGAGCATCAGCGCGTACGCGTTGCGGAACATCGAGGCGCTGTTGTCGCGTTCGGCGGCGCCGTCCTCCGCGGCCACCACGTTGTGGCGCGCGGTGTCAGCCACCGCCGTACCCCGGAGGCAAGGCGGGCTCGGCCCCCAACTCCTCCAGTACGGAGATGACTTGAGGCGCCCGTAACGGATCGGCGGGCAGCGCGTGGCGGGCAAACCAGGCGGCGGGGCCGGGGCGCGGCGACGTGTCGGTGAAGACATCACCCGCGTACACGTCGAGCGGCGGGTCGTACAGATACCCGGTGGTGATCCGGCGCCGGGCGAGCGCGGCGACGGCGGCGTCCCGGTCGGCGACCAGCAACGGCGCCCGGAACAGCGGCTGCAGGGCTCCGGGAGGCGCGGGCGCCGCCCACCGGGTCGCCAACAGCCTTTCCGTGCCCGCCCGGTGGGCGGCGAGCAGCGGATCGAGCCCGGACAGCAGCCGTTCGGTACGCCGTAAGCGCGGGCGGCCCGGCGTGATGCGGTAACGGCGCATGTCCACGCGCACCCACGAGTCGAAGCCGCCCAGCCCCGGCCCCCCGGCCAGCGCCTCCTTCAGCTCACCCGGACGCAACTCCATCCGGATTCCCCGGCGTTCCTCGGCTCCGACCGCCCGCAACAGCCCTCGCGCGGCCCGCACCAGCCGCAGCCCGCGTACCCCGGCCTCCGCGTACGGCCGCAGGGCGTAGGCGAGTTCGGAGGCGAGCCTGGACGGCTGGAGGAGCGCGTCACGGGCCGCCGTCAGCTCCGTACGGAGGGCGGGATCGGCCAGGGCGAGAAACCCGCCGGTCTTGGCGCCCACATGCTTGGAGAGGCTGAACACGGCCGCGTCCCCGAAGCTCCCGACGGCCCTGCCCGCCACCTCGCTGCCGATGGCGTGGGCCGCGTCCTCGATCAACGGGATCCCCAACACATCGCAGCGGGCGCGCAGTTCGGGTGCGGGGTCGGGATTCCCGTACAGGTTCGTGGTCATTACGGCGGCGAGCCCGCGCCAGTCGGACTCCGGTACGGCGGCCAGGTCGATCGACCCGTCCCGCGCGTTCAACGGCGCCTGGACGGGGCGCAGTCCGGCGGCGAGCACCACGAACATGATGACGTCGTCGTTGACCGGCGACATCAACACCCGCCCACCGGAAGGGCACCAGTGCCGCAGCGCGACGTAGAGCCCGAGCCGACAGGACGGCACGTACAGACACTCTCTGCCGAGCCGCCGCCGCATGAACGATTCCAGCACGCCGTACGGCGCCGGGCAGCCCTCCCCAAGGCCCATATGGTTCCCCCCTGCCCCCGGATCAATGTGGCCTTTGTGGACGCTCCCGTCAATACGGTCCAGCCCCACCCCGATTGACGCCCACCGGCCGCCCCCTTCAGCCCATTTCAGCTCGCCCGGCGTTTGAGGACGCACTTCGTTGCCGCGGACCTACTCACCTCGCCCGGCGTATCCAGCCCGTCCGGCGTTTGAGGACACCCCCGTTGCGGCCGCAGCTTTCCAAGCCCGCTCGGCAGAGCGGCATTTGAGCCCGTCCGGCGATTGAGGACACACCCCCGGCGCGGCGGACGCAATCAGCCCGTCCGGCGTTTGAGGACGAACCGGCCCACCGGCCGGCCCCGGTCACCCCCTACCCGCCACCCCCCAACGCGTCCCGCTGCTCCGACGTAAGCCGCCCCACCCCCACCAACCGCAGCACCGCGGCAACGCGGTCCGCGGACCACCCGAGCCCGGCGGCCAGCCGCTCGACCCCGCCCGGCGCGCCCGGCTCCACCCCCACGTGCACCACCGCCGCGAGCACCGTCAGCGCGTCGTCGACGGCGCTGGGACCGGGCGCCATCTCGTCGTGGAGGGCCGCGAAGAACTGGCCCATGTGGTCGAGCCGCACCCCTGCCGGGGTGCCCGCGCCGACGAGGCCCGCCCCCCGCCGCGCGGTGTCCGCCCAGTTCGCGGTCGAGCGTGTGTCGCGCTTCCAGGCCCGTGCCCAGACGTCGTCGTCCACGACGTACCGCTCGCGTCGCCGCCGCCGGGGATCGCGCTCGCGCCGGACCATCTCCAGGCCTTCGAGGTAGCTGATGGCCTTGGAGACGGACGCCGGGCTGACCCGCAGTTGCCGGACGAGGTCGGCGGCGGTGAGGCTGCCGGAGTCGGTGAGGAACAGCCGGACGAGGACCCGCGACACCATGCGCGGCAGCCCGGTCTCGACCAGCATCGCCGCGAACTGCTCGGCGAAGCGCAGGAGTTCGTCGCGGTCACGCCCGCCCTCACCGCCCTCGCCGGCGTCCCCGTGACCCGCGGGCACGGGCCCGCGCCGCCGCGCCCGCCGCTCGGTGGCCCGCAGCGCGCGGTCCGCGCGGTAGCCGTCGGCCCCGCCGTTGCGCGCCACTTCGCGGCTGACGGTCGAGGTGGGTCTGCCGAGGCGTCTGGCGATCTCGGCGTATCCCAGCCCCTCGGCCAGTCCCGTGCCGATGTGCCGGCGGTCCTCGTGCGTCAGCCTGCCTCCCGGCATCCGCGCTCGCCCCCTGATGGTTCGTTTCGGTGAGTGGTCGGTCCAGTATGCGTTCACCGTCATCTCATTGCAACGACCCTTGTATGCACGGGTCATTTCGTTGACGATTTACGAAACGCAACGTAGCTTTCACCCATGCTCATGCTCACGCCCATGCTGAACGCGGCGACCAGTGACAGGGTCGTGCTCGACGTCGACGGACTGCGGATGCGGTACGGCGCGAACGACGTCCTGCGCGATGTGCGGTTCCAGGCCCACCACGGGGAGGTGCTGGCCCTGCTGGGGCCGAACGGGGCGGGCAAGACCACCACGATCGAGATCCTGGAGGGCTTCCGGATGCGGTCGGCGGGCCACGTCGACGTACTCGGCTCCGACCCGGCGCACGGCGACGAACGCTGGCGGGCCCGGCTCGGCGTGGTCCTCCAGTCCTGGCGCGACCACAGCAACTGGCGGGTGCGCGAACTGCTCGCCCACCTCGGCACGTACTACGCCCCCTACTCCACCGACCGCGCACAACGCCCCTGGGACACCGACGAGTTGGTCGAGGCGGTCGGCCTGACGGCGCACGCGGGCAAGAAGACGAAGACCCTGTCCGGCGGCCAGCGGCGCAGACTGGACGTCGCGATCGGCATCGTCGGCCGCCCCGAACTGCTCTTCCTGGACGAGCCGACCGCAGGCTTCGACCCACAGGCGCGCCACGAGTTCCACGACCTCGTCCACCGCCTCGCCGACGACCACGACACCACGGTCCTGCTCACCACGCACGACCTCGCCGAGGCCGACAGACTCGCCGACCGCATCGTGATCCTGGCCGGCGGCCGGATCATCGCCGACGGCTCAGCGGCCGAACTGGCCCGGCAGGTGGCCGGCGAGGACGAGGTGCGCTGGACACACGGCGGCGAACGCTTCACCCGCGCGACCACCGACTCGACCGGATTCGTCCGCGACCTGTTCGCCCGGCACGGCACGGCGATAGGCGAACTGGAGGTCCGCCGGGCCTCGTTGGAGGACACCTACATGGCGCTCGTACGCGAGGAAGAGGCGGCTGCCCGATGAGTCCGACGACCACCAGCACCGTACGGGCCGGCTGGTCCCGCGGTCTGATCGAACTGCGGCAGTCCTTCACCAACGGCGGTGAACTGCTCTCCCACTTCCTCTGGCCCACCCTCATGCTGACGGTGATGTACGTCCTGCGGGACACGGCCTTCGGGTCCGGCGGGCTGATGCTCGGCACCCTGGTCCTGCCCGGCATCCTCGGCATGAACGTCGCGATGGGCATGGTCGCCATGAGCCAGATCCTCACCGCCGACCGCGAGGACGGCACGCTCCTGCGCGCCAAGGCCACACCCGACGGTATGCCCGCCTACCTGATCGGCAAGGTCGTCACGGTCGGCGGCAGCCTCGTCGCCGACCTCGCGATCCTGCTGATTCCCGGCCTGCTCATCATCGACGGCCTCGCCACCGGCAGTGCCGGATCCTGGCTCACCGTCACCTGGGTACTGCTCCTCGGCATGGCGGCGACCCTCCCCATCGGCGCCGTCCTCGGCTCGGTCTTCACCGGCGCCCGCGCCCAAGGGCTCATCCAGCTGCCGATGTTGGGCATGATCGCGATCTCCGGCATCTTCTACCCGCTGACCTCGATGCCGGAGTGGGCGCAGTGGATCGGCCAGGCGACCCCCATCTACTGGCTCGGCCTGGGCATGCGCTCGGCCCTCCTCCCGGACACCGCCGTCACCGTCGAGATAGCCGAGTCCTGGCGCCAGTGGGAGACGGCCGGCGTGCTCGGCCTCTGGGCCGTACTCGGCCTGGCGCTCGCCCCCCTCGTCCTGCGCCGTATGGCCCGCCGCGAATCGGGCTCGGCGGTCTCCGCGCGCCGCGAGAAGGCGCTGCGCCGGGTGGGCTGAGGGATGTGCGTGGATCGGCACGGCCACTGTCGGAGGCTGCTGGCAGCATCGTCGCTATGAACGTCATCCGTACCACCCCACCGCGCCCGTTCGACGTCACCACGGTCTTCCCCCAACTGGCCCCGCTGGCACGCCCGGCGACCCGGTTGCATCCCCGCCCCGGTTCGCCGTCGCCGTACGACAGCTCGGTCGGCGGGCCGCTGCTGTGGCCCGCCGGACAGCGGTGGCCGTACTGCGACAAGTGGCACGAGGGACCGGCCTCCCCCCTTCTCCCCGTGGCGCAGCTGTACGTGCGCGATGTGCCCCTGCTGCGGGCACCCGGACGGTGCGATCTGCTCCAGGTGCTGTGGTGTCCCTTCGAGCACCCTCCCGAGTACAAGCCGACGACCGCGTCGTACTGGCAAACCGCCGCCGACGTCACCAACCTCCTCACCGCGCCGCCCCAGCCGTCCGAGGTGGAGTACGACGGCTACGTACCGGAACCGTGCGTGCTCGCACCGGAGCAGATCACCGAGTACCCCAACTACCTCGATTTGAGTGAGGAGTTGCAACAGCAGCTGGCGGACTGGAGCACCTGGCGGGCGGCCGGTGTCGCGGTGGACGATTCCTATGAGATCGCCCCGCAGGAGTTCTACATGGACGAGCTGTCCCTCGCCCCCGGCTGGAAGGTCGGCGGCTGGCCCCCGTGGGGCCTCACCGATCCCATCCCCCGGTTCTGCGTCGCCTGCGGGGTCGCGATGAGCCCGCTGCTGACCATCCCCTCGAACGAATGGGGCGCCGACAACAAGGGCTGGATCCCGTACGAGGACCAAGCCCTTGCCGCGCTCGACGACGCCAGGGTGTCGAACCCGCCCGGGGTCCAGATCTCCGGGGGCAACAACCTTCAGCTCTACGGCTGCCCGGAGTTCCATCCGCACACCGACCTGATCCAGTGAGCCACCGCCCGGCACATCACAAGCACTCGGGTCAGCGGCCAAGGCGGTGGTACCCGCGCCGCGATTCGTACGAATCAACCCAGGCTCTTGACCATCATCTCCCATGTGGGGGATGAGCTCAGTGCACTTGGATCAATCTGTTCTATGAGGGCAGTGATATCCAGGTCGGCAGCACTGGTCGCGGTCTCGGACACCCTTGCGAGAATTGAGGTGAAAACATAGAGGTCACTTGCCAATTTGACAGGGACCTCTTCGAGCTCGCGAGTCAACAGCAGAACCGAGCCGTTCTTTCCGTCCAGGCACAGGAAGCCGTCGAGGAACAGGCCCAGCGCCAACACGTTGTCTGACCGCGCCCAGGCCGGCAGTTCCACTCCTCCCAGGTTCTCACGCAGGGGCCTCATGCCATACACGTTGGTCATGACGGCATCGCCGATACTTGTGGGTATGCCGATATCTGTCAGGGCGAATCTGGATCGAACATCTACCAGTTGGTCCGGGATCTCATCGGGATGCAGGACCGGGGCCAGTGCGGCACCAAAACGTCCGAGCATATATGAGCGATTCATGCGGTTACGGCCTCCGGCCCGGTTTGCTGATGAGGAAACCAACATGTGCCGCCTCAGCAAGAATGTAGTGTTGGCGTGCTGTCGAGTTGCACATTTCTCTTTACTGTTATGCCATACGGCAAATCCCCTCTGAGGGCGAGTATTTCAAAGAAGGGAAACCTCTGGAGCGCGAGCTCGACGAAGACGAATTGGCCGAACTCCGTGAGTGCCCGCCGCCTCGTTCGCGAGGTACCGCACCAACGACGCCCGACGCGCGTCGTGAACGTGGGCCGCCCCGGCGATGAGCCAGACCAGTTCTGCGGGGGCGGTGGAGTGGTCGTCCTCCGACAACATGCCGACGTACGGGACAGCGCCCGTCACCTCCGGCAGATCGATCGCGGCAAGCCGCTCGGGCGGCGCTGGCCATGGCTCGTCGCGGTGGCCACGGCTCTTGTCGAGCACCAGTGTCGACGCCCCCCGTCCCGGTCCGCCGGGTCCGGCTGCCGGTGCCACGCGTCGTTGAAGGCCGTAGCAAGTTCCATCCGAACCCCCCGTTACGGCCCGTGCGCGTCGCCCCCCGCGCGACCGACCGCTGCCACGGACCAGCGGCAACCGTATCTGTTCCCGCCGCCCCGCCCACTCCGGGGGTTGCGCCGAACGGCCCTGCCCACAAGCCGAGTTCACCGTTTTTGACGCCGGCTCTGCCTGAACTCTCCTCGGTGACGTCTCGTGAGTTGGTGATCTTCGGTCAGGTGCCGCAGCCCTGTTCGAGATGGAGCGGACCGGCAGCATGCCGCACGAGCATCACGTCACGTGAGACAACCTCTCGACCTTGATCGGTGCGGCCGGCCTGGCGGCCTGCTCGATCTTCGCGCTGTAGGCCGCACGGGCTTCCTCGCCGATCTGCTTCTCGTGTTCGGCGCGCAACCCGGTCCGGCCGTCGAGGCTCTCGCGCAGGATGTCGGCGTGCCCGGCTCAGTCGGAAATCTCCCTGCGGATGGCCCACGCAATCGAGCCTTCAAGGAGCCAGACCGCCTCGTTCACGACGGCACGCCCAGCCGAAAACGTCTGGACGATGTCACGCTTCAAAGACTTCCGCTGATCGTCATCGACCCGGGGAGAGAGACTGAGCAAGGCGCCCAGCCGGATCGCGGGAGACGGGTCACTCAATTTCCCCCGGACCCATTGATGTACGGCCTGCCCCACCTCGTCCATCGGCCCGGTGCCGAAGCCCAGGTTGGCCAGGGCCTCGATGATGTCCACCTTGAGCCGTGCGTCGAGTGAATCATCGAACTGCGACCGCAGAAACCCCACCAGATCGTTTCGGTGTTCCTTCATCTGCGACAGCAGATACACGCCCGCGCACCTGTCACGCACCTCTTCATCTCGCTCAACCAGCGCGACAACCGCGGGGAGGTACCTTTCATAGGCAGCGGCGACACTCGTCTCCCATGCCACCATCTCGTCATATTTCGAACGGTGTTCCGGTGATGTGTGCAGCTGAGCGTCCTTCCACCCCCAGAGCGCCTGCGTATGGATTCGACCCAGAGAGAAGAATATTTCCGGCGTGATCAAGGTCGTAAGAGACAGCCCGGCCTCGAACAGGACGGGAATGTACTCCACGGCGTCGCGCTCAATCATCACGCGCTGAGGACAGCTCACCTCACATATCGCGAAGAGCGCCCTGCGAGCCCGGTCCGCATCCGAACTCGTCAGCTCCTGCGCTTCCTTGAACAGATCAGCTTTCACCCGTACCCCTCTGTACTCACGTCAGTCGAATTCCTCGTTGGCGCCGAAGAAGAACATCTGCCCGCATTCCCGCACCGGCTGCCCGACCGGTAGCGGTTCCCCGGCCAGGACAGGCATGTTCACCGCTGACCAGTCGATCGCCACCTGCCTGTCCGGCGTACGGCGAAGCGACGCGCACAGGTCCGCGCTCACGATCGGCCGACCAGGCAGGTAGGTGTCCACCCGGAAGGTGTCCCTTCCGTCGTCGCCAGGGACTCTCTTGCCGAGATGGTCCTCCGCCGCACCACGTACCCCGGCCGGGTCCGTCACCAGCCAGTTCCAGCCGACCACGGTCCCGCTGTTGCTGACCAGTTCGGTCATCCGCAGCAGGTAGAAGCCCCTGGCATGGTGGCTCGTGGCCTCCTCCGGCGATGCCAGGTCAAGCTCTACGTCCTCCAGAGTCTCGCCCCGGACCTGGGCGGCGTGGTCATCCGGGCCGAGCCGCAGCGCCTCGCGGTAGGCCGCGGCGGCCCCTCATGGTCGTTGAGCCATTCCAACGCCACGCCAAGGGGCGAAGGCCGCGAGATTGTTCGCCGGGTCAGGCTCAAGCGCCCGTCGCGCCCCGCGAACGGTGTCGTCGGCCAGTCCACGGCCGACCTCGTCGTCGTCCTCCAGCCCGGCGAACGGCCACTGCTCCTCGAACGCCGTCTCGGACAACTCGTCCAACTCGTTCTCCACGTACGCCTGAAGCGTGCCGAGCGCCAGGACGGTGAGACCGACAGAAGCCGTGACGTCCGCCGGCTCGGACCGCTGGACGAGCGCGTACAACTCGCGTATCTCCGCTGCCTCTTCCTCCAGGTCCGCCGGCCCGTCCACCGCCTCGCCCAGCACGTACTCCCGCAGAAGCCCGCCCGCCCCGCGCGGCGCCGCCCCGATGCCACCCAGCTCCCGTTGCATGCCGGGCATGCTAACGGCCTTGCCTACGAGCCGAGTTCACCGCTCTTTACGCCGGTCAGGAACGCGGACCACTGGGCCGGCGTGTAGAACTGGGTCCCGGCGGCGCGGTCCTTGGTGTCGCGTACGGCGCGTCCGCCGTCGGCGGTGTGGGCGACCTCGACGCAGTCGGTGGTCCCACCCGACGAGGCGCTGGACTTCTTGAACGCGGTCACGATTTCCTGGTTAGTCATTCCGTGTCCTTCTCGCTCTCGGGGATTTCGTTCATCGTTCTGCGCATGAAGGCAAGGCTCTGATCAGGGGTCAGCGCGGCGGATCGTAGAGACTCGAAGATCTGCGCGTGATTGGCCATTTCGGCCAGGTCTTCCAGGAGCACGGTGCTGGTCGTGGTGTCGTACGCGACGGCCTCGGGTGCCGGTTCCGGGCCGAAGTTGAACAGCACGAAATGAGGGCTCATGTGTGCTGCGTGCCATTCAGTGAGTGGCAACACCTGGATGCTCACATTCTGACGCTGCGCCACATCGCAGATGTGGCTGAGCTGTTCACGGTAGATCTTCGCGGACGGCATGGGCGCGGTCAGAGCCGGCTCCCAGATGACCGCCGCGAATCGGGCGCCGCCTTCTTCGATGGTCCGCCGCCGCGTCTGACGGATGCCGACCATCTCCTCAACGGCCTCCGCCGAGTACGCGGTCAGACTCGCACTCAGGAGGGTCTTGAGATAGCCGTCGGTCTGGAGCAGGCCCGGGATGAAGAGCGGCTGCCACGTACGGATGTAACTCGCGTCCGTCTCCAGCGTGACGAAGTCGGCGAATCCCTCGGCCCTGCTCGCCCAGGGGAAGTTGAGCCACCACCCCCGCTTGTTGGAGTCCCGCGCCAGTTGCTCCAGCCGTAAATAGACCTCGCGGTCCTCCACCCCGTACAGCTCCAGCATCAGCCGTACGTCACCGGGGCGGGCGGAGACCTGGCCGGTCTCGATGCGGCTGATCTTGGCCTTCGAGCCCGCGATGTGCTCGGCCGCATGCGTCTGATCCAGCTTCGCCGCTTCGCGGTAGCGCTTCAGCGCTGCCCCAAGTCGCCTACTGCGCACGGTAGGTCGTCCACCTGCGGGCATGTTCTCTCCTCCACTGTCCGTGACCAGTTTGCACGGCTGTGGACGCTACACGCCATCAAGTTGCCACGAAGAGTGAGATGCAACTTCTCGCTTACGTTCGATTGCATTGTTCGCAACTTGAGTCCTACCGTGAGTTGCGTCACGGGGTGTTGCCAGGCCGCGACAGATCGTGACCCTGGTTCCGCCTGCCCACAACCCTTGGGGGACGCATGTCCGGGCGCACACACAGCAAAAGGTTCTGGATCCGCAGAGACTCCGTTCCCGCGGCGCGACACCACGTCGAAGCGCTGCTGACCGAGTGGAGGTTGGGCGGTCTCATCGACGTCGCCACCCTCATCACCAGCGAGTTGACGACCAACGTCGTCCAACACGCCCTTGGTGCGGGCGAGTTCTTCGAACTCGCGCTGCGCCGCCGGGACGGCGTGCTCGTGCTCGAAGTCTCCGACTCGTTCCAGTGGCAGATGCCGCAGCTGAAGAAGCCTCAGGAGACCGACACCTGCGGCCGGGGGCTGTTACTCGTGGACGCGCTCAGCGACAAGTGGGGGGTCAGGCCGCGTGACGTCGGCAAGACCGTCTGGGTGCATCTGCCCATCCACCAAAGGGACTTGGCGTGACCTCTCCCGCCCACGGCGACTACCGCGCCGACTGCGTCGCCTACGCCCTCCACGACCGGCGGCTGTTCTGGCTCGGTGGGTACGCGGCCGACTCGCCCTGGTCGGCGCTGACTTGGCTGGCCGTACGGGCGGAGCACATCGCCGAGCAGGTCGCCCCGGAAGCCGCTCTGCCGCTGCGCGCGTGGCTGACCGACGGTTCCGAGCACGCCCGCGCGCTGTCCCGGCTCGGTCGGGACTCCGCGTACTCGTTCCTCGTCAGGGACGGCCTGCTCATCTACATACTCTCGGCGGCGCCGGTCCTGACGCCCGTGGCCCGGCAGTCGTCGGGGACGACCGCCGGGCCACACGGACAACAACTGCCGCAGGTGCTCGTCATTCCTCGATCGTCAGACCCTTGCGGAGCCTGACGAGCGTGCGTGACAGCAGTCGGGACACGTGCATCTGCGAGATGCCCAGCTCCTCGCCGATCTCCGACTGCGTCATGTTGGCGACGAAGCGCAGCGACAGGATCGTGCGGTCGCGCGCCGGCAGTCCGGCGATCAGCGGCTTCAGCGACTCGACGTACTCGATGCCTTCGAGCCCGTGGTCCTCGTAGCCGATGCGGTCGGACAGCGCGCCCTCGGTGTCGTCGTCCTCCGGCTGCGCGTCAAGTGAGCTGGCCGTGTACGCATTGCTCGCCGCCATCCCCTCGACAACCTCGTCGTTGGTGATGCCGAGCCGGTCGGCGAGTTCGGCGACGGTCGGTGCCCGGTCCAGCTGCTGGGACAACTCGTCGCCCGCCTTGGCCAGTTCGAGGCGGAGCTCCTGGAGCCTTCGCGGCACCCGCACCGACCACGACGTGTCGCGGAAGAAGCGCTTGATCTCGCCGACGATCGTCGGCATCGCGAAGGTGGGGAACTCGACGCCCCTGCTCAGCTCGAAGCGGTCGATCGCCTTGATCAGACCGATCGTGCCGACCTGGATGATGTCCTCCATGGGTTCGCTGCGGGAGCGGAACCGGGAGGCGGCGAACTTGACCAGGGCGAGGTTCAGTTCGACCAGGGTGTTGCGTACGTAAGCGTGCTCGTGGGTGCCCTCTTCCAGGCCCTCAAGGCGCCCGAAGAGGGTCTTCGAAAGGGATCGGGCGTCGAGTGCGCCCACCTCGTCGAAGGGCGGGATCTCTGGCATGTCATCGAGGCCCGGGAAACCGGACGCGGGTGTGGCGCCGGTCTCGTCAGGTTCGGACGGGGTTGTCGACGGCGCGTGGGGGGTACGCGGTTCGTCGAGCCGGGGTGACATGGTCTCCTCCATACGTTCTCGGCATATGGCTGCCGATGCCAATACGCGCTGCTGCGGTTTGCGGCGCCTCCATAGCCGGTCGTGTCGGACAGGTTGGTTGTGTCTTTACTAGCCCTATCGGTTCAGCACGGACACATGCAAGTGTCATTTCGTACATATGTCCGCATTGCGTGGGAGATTGGGTACCGCAGGGCGCTTGAAAGGCGTAATGTTTCGACGAACGTCAACGGCGCGTGACGCAACGGCGGGCGCGAGCGGCGACGGACACCAGAACATCTGAGACGTCTTCCGATGGCACCTTCTGAGACGACTGACGGCAGCGCACGACACGGCAGAAGAGGGACGGACCGGCATGGACCGCCAGACGGTCGGCAGCACGAACCGGGGCCGGCTTCGGGTCGAAGTTCGGACCGAGGGCCGGAGCGAGGTTGTGACAGCGGCGGGTGAGTTGGACCACCACACCGCCGAGCTTTTGCGCGCACCTCTGGAAGAAGCGCTCGACCGAGGGCGGATACGCCTCGTGGTCGACTGCTCACAGCTTGAGTTCTGTGACTCGACCGGGCTGAACGTGCTGCTCGGGGCGCGCCTCAAGGCCGAAGCGGCCGGCGGTGGCGTCCATCTGGCAGGGATGCTGCCGGTGGTCGCCAGGGTCTTCGAAATCACCGGCGCCGACGCGGTCTTCACCGTGCACGAGTCGCTGGAAGCGGCCCTTGCCGACTGACCCGGGAGCCGCACGCGGGCTCCACGGGAACCAGATGTTGCAAGTCTCACGTCACCCGCGTAGGTCTTGTGGGTGTTGTCACGATTACGCCGGGCAGAAGAGTCCCCGGGTGGCCTGCCGGGACAGGCCGCCGGGCACTGTCCGTACAGACGTAACGACTAATTGGCGAACCGGTGAATCGGTGAGGTGAAGCGCTGATGAGCACCACCCGGCAGTCTCCGCCGGGCGATTTCGGCTCCGAGCCGGACGGCGCGGGTACCACCTCCGCCGGGTCCGAAAGCCGGGTACGCACCCTGGCGTTGGGCAGCGCCAGCGGTATCGTCCCGATGGCACGCGACTTCACCCGCCAGGCGCTCTACGACTGGGGCTGGCTGCCGGCCGCGACCGCGGACCGCCGCGCCGCCGCCGAGGACGTACTGCTGGTCGTCTCCGAGCTGGTCACCAACGCGTGCCTGCACGCCGAGGGGCCCGAACAGCTGCGGGTCTCCTCCGACACCAAGGTGCTGCGCCTCGAAGTCACCGACCGGGGTACGGGCCAGCCCGCGCCCCGCACCCCGCACCGGGCCGGACGGCCGGGCGGGCACGGGATGTTCATCGTGCAGCGGCTCTGTCTGGACTGGGGCGTGGCCCGTACGCCGGGAGCGCCCGGCAAGACGGTGTGGGCGGTCCTGGCGGCCCCGGCGTAGGCCCGTGCCCGGCATCGCCGCGTGCGCGGCGTCCATCCGCCAGGCGGCCGGGCCGCGGCGGCGCGCGTGGCCGCGGCCCGGCACCGTCCGCCGCGTCACCGTACGTCGCCCATCAGCGCCCGTACCTTCCTGCGGTACATGAACACCGCGAAGCCCGCCAGCGTGGCCAGTAGCGCCTCCACCGCGACCACTCCCGTACGGCTCAGATCGACACCGGCGATGGCGAGCATCCCGGTCACCGAGTCGCCCGCCGTGACCGCGAGGAACCAGACGCCCATCATCTGGCTCGCGTACTTCGCCGGAGCCATCTTCGTCGTCACCGACAGGCCGACCGGGGAGAGGCACAGCTCGCCGACGGTCTGGATGAGATAGATGCCCACCAGCCACACCGGGCTGACCAGGGTGCCGTCCGCCGCCAGGACCAGCGGGATCAGGAAGAAGAAGAACGAGACGCCGACGAAGACCAGGCCGGCGGCGAACTTCACGACCGTGCTCGGCTCCTTGCCCCGCCGGTTCAGCCAGAGCCACAGCCAGGCGATCACCGGGGCCAGCGCCATGATGAACACGGGGTTCAGCGACTGGTACCACGACGTCGGGAAGCCGATGCCGAAGACCTGGTCGGCGGCCTTCGTCGTACCGAACGCCTGAACCGTCGACCCGCCCTGGTCGTAGATCATCCAGAAGACGGCGGCCGCGACGAAGAACCAGATGTACCCGGACATCTTCGTCTGCTCGGCCGGCGACAGATCCTTGTCACGCTTTATCCGGATCAGCACCCCGGCCGGGATCACGATGCCCGCGAGCGTCAGCGGCACCATCGCCCAGTTGAGGGTGAAGTTGCCGGTGAAGACGACGACTCCGTAGAAGGCCGAGCCGATCAGCAGCCAGGTCAGCCCCCTGGTCAGCCAGTTCGCGCGCTCCTCGCGGGACAGCGGCGTCGGCACGGCACTGCTGCGCGGGGCCAGGTGCCTCGTACCGGCCAGGAACGTGATCAGGCCGATCCCCATGCCGACGGCCGCGAGGGCGAAGCCCAGGTGCCAGCTGTACTTCTCGCCGACGGTGCCGATGACCAGCGGCGCGAAGAAGGCACCGATGTTGATGCCCATGTAGAAGATCGTGAAGCCGCCGTCGCGGCGCGGGTCGTTCGGCACGCCGGTGTCGTCGTAGAGGTGGCCGACCATCGTGGAGATGTTGGCCTTCAGCAGTCCCGAGCCGAGCGCCACCAGCGACAGACCGGCGAAGAAGGTGCCCGAGCCCGGCAGGGCGAGCGTCAGATGGCCCACCATGATGGTGCAGGCCGCGATCGTGACGGTCTTGCGCGGACCCCAGACCCGGTCGCCGAGCCAGCCGCCGGGCATCGCCAGCAGATAGACCATCGACAGGTAGATCGAGTAGATCGCCGTCGTGGTGGCCAGGGTCAGCCCCAGGCCACCCTCCTGGAGCCCCTTCGAGGCGTCGGGACCGCCGGACAGCAGATAGATCGTGAGCAGCGCCCGCATGCCGTAGAAGCTGAAGCGTTCCCACATCTCCGTCATGAAGAGCGTGGCCAGACCGCGCGGATGGCCGAAGAACGTCTTCTCGGGGCCGCTGAGGGGGCCGCGGCCGTGGGGGCCGCCGGGTGGCTCGGGGGAGTCCTTGGTGAGGCTGGACGCCATGGGGGGATCCTTGCTCGCTCGAATTCATGAAAAGGGGACCTTCGGCCCTCAAACCGCCAAAGGTCCCCAACTGGTGCCGTAAAGAGCGAAGCCACCATACGGCATGACAGAGAGGTATATGGAAGGTCTTGAGTGATGGATCACAGGTGTTCTCCGGAACCACGGGGCACATTCGAAGGCAGGTGACCCAATCGCATACCGGAGCCACAGGCATCGGCGATCACCGCCCGGCCGCTCCTCCGCGCGGACTACCATCACCCCATGACCCGTGTACTGCTCGCCGAGGACGACGCGTCCATCTCGGAGCCCCTGGCCCGCGCCCTGCGCAGGGAGGGCTATGAGGTAGAGGTACGCGAAGACGGTCCCACCGCGCTCGAAGCTGGCCTTGAGGGCGGCGTGGACCTGGTCGTACTCGACCTCGGGCTGCCCGGCATGGACGGCCTCGAAGTGGCCCGGAGACTGCGCGCCGAGGGCCTTTCCGTGCCCCTGCTCGTGCTGACCGCCCGCGCCGACGAGGTGGACACCGTGGTGGGCCTCGACGCGGGCGCCGACGACTACGTGACCAAGCCGTTCCGGCTGGCCGAACTGCTCGCCCGGGTACGGGCCCTGCTCCGGCGCGGCGCGAGTGAACCCGCCGCCCCGCCCACCACGCACGGCGTCCGCATCGACGTCGAGTCGCACCGGGCCTGGATGGGCGAGGAGGAGCTCCAGCTCACCGCGAAGGAGTTCGACCTGCTGCGGGTCCTGGTCAGGGACGCGGGCCGGGTCGTCACCCGCGACCAGCTGATGCGCGAGGTCTGGGACACCACCTGGTGGTCGTCCACGAAGACCCTGGACATGCACATCTCCTGGCTCCGCAAGAAGCTGGGCGACGACGCGGCGAACCCCCGGTACATCGCGACGGTGCGGGGTGTGGGTTTCCGCTTCGAGAAGAGCTGAGCCGGCCGGGCGGCCGGGTGGCCGGGCTCTGCCCGGGCAGAGCAGAGCGCAGAGCGGAGTAGGACACAGTGCGCCGTCGTCTGATCAACTCCACGCTCGCCGTGGTGCTCGTCGTCATCGCCGTCTTCGGGGTCTCCCTCGTCATCGTGGAGACCCGCACCATCACCAGCAGCGCCCAGGAGAGCGTGGACCTGGAGGCGGTGCGGCTGGTCAGCATCGTGGACAGCCGGCTGCTCGGCGGCGAGCGGGTCACCGAGGCGATCCTGCGGGAACAGGTCAACGGCGAGCGGTACGCCAAGGTCGAGATCCCCGGCCGCCCGGCCGTCGAGATCGGTGAGCGCCCCGAGGGCGGCGCCATCCGGGGCAGCGCCGACGGTGAACAGGGCGAGACCGTCACGGTCGAGGAGTCCCGCGCGTCCGTCACCCGCGAACTCGGCCGCACCCTGCTGATCATCGGCGCGGTGGCGCTGCTCGCCGTCATCGCCGCCGTCCTGCTCGCCGTACGCCAGGCCAACAAGCTCACTTCACCGCTCACCGACCTCGCCGAGACCGCCGAACGCCTCGGGTCCGGTGACCCGCGCCCCCGCCACAAGCGGTACGCCGTGCCCGAGTTGGACCGGGTCGCCGACGTGCTCGACTCCAGCGCCGAACGGATCGCGCGGATGCTCACCGCCGAGCGCCGGCTGGCCGCCGACGCGTCCCACCAGCTCCGTACGCCGCTCACCGCGCTCTCCATGCGCCTGGAGGAGATCTCCGCCACCGACGACCCGGACATCGTCAAGGAGGAGGCGACGATCGCGCTCACGCAGGTCGAGCGGCTGACCGACGTGGTGGAGCGGCTGCTCACCAACTCCCGTGACGCCCGGACCGGTTCGGCGATCGTCTTCGACCTGGACGACGTCGTGCAGCAGCAGATCGAGGAGTGGCGCCCGGCCTACCGCAGCGCCGGACGCGCGATCGTCTGTTCCGGCACCCAGCACATGCGCGCCGTCGGCACCCCCGGGGCCGTCGCCCAGGTGCTCGCCGCGCTGATCGAGAACTCCCTGATGCACGGCGGCGGCACGGTCGCCCTGCGCAGCCGTATCACCGGCAACCAGGCCGTGATCGAGGTGACGGACGAGGGGCCCGGCGTACCGGCGAACCTCGGGGCGCGGATCTTCGAGCGCGCGATCAGCGGGCACAACTCGACGGGCATCGGACTCGCCGTCGCCCGCGACCTGGCGGAGGCGGACGGCGGGCGGCTCGAACTGCTCCAGCAGCAGCCGCCGGTGTTCGCGCTGTTCCTCAGCCGTGAGGTACGGGTGCGCGAGGAGCCGAAGAAGACGGTCAGATGACGCGGCCGGGCTGCGGCTCGCGCCGCTCCCCGGACCCCGGCACCGACTCGGTCTCCTGCTCAGGCTGGAGCGTACGGAACACCCAGGTGCGGTACGACCAGAAGCGGAACAGCGTCGCCACGCCGATCCCGAGGAACTTGAACACGTTGCTCTGCAGCGGACCGTCCCAGCCGAACCCGTACGTCGCCGTGTAGAGCACACCGTTCTCGATGACCAGCCCGACCGCGCTGAACAGCAGGAACAGCGTCAGCTCCTTCGTGCGGCGGCTCTTGTCGCGGTCCCGGTAGGCGAAGTGGCGGAAGCCCACATAGTTGCAGGCGATCGCCACGACGGTCGCCAGGATGCTGGCCCGGACCACCTGAAGGTCGGTGGTGTGCCGTACGAGGTTGAAGACCGCCAGATTGACCAGCAGGCCCACGCCGCCGACCGCGCCGAACTTGGCGACCTCGCGGGTGAGCAGGGACAGCCGGTCCCGCAGGGCTTGTCGCTGCGAAGGCGCGGCAGTCATATGGTCGCTCAGCCCGTTCTGTCGGTGTGTTCCGTCGATGACGCCGGTGACGTCGACGACGCAGTCTTGTCGGTGGAGCCGCCCGAGATGCCGCGACGGCGCCGACCGGCCCACTGTAACCACCGGACCGGCCCAGGCCGGGAACCGCCGGACCCGGGCCTGGCCGGGAACCGCCGGACCCGGGCCTGGCCGGGAACCGCCGGACCTGGCCGGCCCGGTGGCCGGCCCGGAACCGCCGGACCTGGCCCGGTCCGGCGACGGATACCCTGGGTGTGTGACGTTCCCGGTAGTCGGCATGGTCGGCGGCGGTCAGCTCGCCCGTATGACCCACGAGGCGGGCATCCCCCTCGGCCTCAGATTCAAGCTCCTCAGTGAGACCCCTACGGAATCCGCGGCGCAGGTGGTCGGCGACGTGGTCGTCGGCGACCACCGCGACCTTGAGACGCTGCGCGCGTTCGCGCGGGGCTGCGACGTGATCACCTTCGACCACGAGCATGTCCCGATCGAGCACCTGCGCGCCCTGGAGGCGGACGGCGTCCCCGTACGGCCCGGCCCGGACGCCCTCGTACACGCGCAGGACAAGGGCGTCATGCGCGCCAGGCTCACCGAGCTGGGCGCACCCTGCCCGCGCCACCGCATCGTCACCGACGCCGCCGACGTCGCGGCCTTCGCCGCCGAGGTGGGCGGCTTCCCCGTCATCCTCAAGACGGTGCGCGGCGGCTACGACGGCAAGGGCGTGTGGTTCGCCCGATCGGCCGACGACGCCGAGCAGCCCTTCCGCGCCGGGGTCCCCGTCCTGGCCGAGGAGAAGGTCGACTTCGTCCGGGAGCTGGCGGCCAACATCGTGCGCTCGCCGCACGGCCAGGCCGTCGCGTACCCCGTCGTGGAGTCCCGGCAGGTCGACGGCGTGTGCGACACCGTCATCGCGCCCGCGCCCGGCCTGTCCGAGGAACTGTCCGGCGAGGCGCAGCGGCTCGCCCTGCGGATCGCCGCCGAGCTGGGCGTCGTCGGCCATCTCGCCGTCGAGCTGTTCGAGACGGCCGACGGCCGGATCCTCGTCAACGAGCTGGCCATGCGCCCGCACAACTCCGGGCACTGGACGCAGGACGGCGCGATCACCTCGCAGTTCGCCAACCACGTACGGGCCGTGCTCGACCTGCCGCTCGGCGACCCGCGCCCACGCGCGCCGTGGACGGTCATGTGCAACGTGCTGGGCGGCGACTACCCCGACATGTACGCGGCGTATCTGCACTGCATGGCCCACGACCCGCAGGTCAAGATCCACATGTACGGCAAGGACGTGAAGCCCGGCCGTAAGGTCGGCCACGTCAACACCTACGGTGACGACCTGGCCGACGTGCTGGAGCGCGCCCGCCACGCCGCCGGATACCTCCGAGGAACGATCACCACATGAGCTCTCCCCTCATCGGCGTCGTCATGGGGTCGGACTCCGACTGGCCCGTCATGGAGGCCGCCGCCCAGGCGCTCGACGAGTTCGAGATCCCGTACGAGGTCGACGTCGTCTCCGCGCACCGGATGCCGCGCGAGATGATCGCGTACGGCGAGGAGGCCGCCGGACGCGGACTGAAGGCGATCATCGCGGGCGCCGGGGGCGCGGCCCATCTGCCGGGCATGCTGGCCTCGGTCACACCGCTGCCGGTCATCGGGGTCCCCGTACCGCTGAAGTACCTGGACGGCATGGACTCGCTGCTGTCGATCGTCCAGATGCCCGCGGGCGTGCCGGTCGCCACCGTCTCCGTAGGAGGAGCCCGTAACGCCGGTCTGCTGGCCGCGCGGATCCTCGCGGCCCACGACCTGGAACTCCAGGCCCGTATGAAGGACTTCCAGCGGCGGCTCAACGAGCAGGCCACCGACAAGGGCAAACGCCTCCGTGCGAAGGTCGCCGGTCACGACGCCTTCGGCTTCGGGAAGTGAGGGCCGCCATGGGCGCCGAGAACTACCTGGAGCAGGCCCGCGAACTGCTTGAGGACTTCCCCGTGGTCGACGGGCACAACGACCTGCCGTGGGCGCTGCGCGAGCAGGTCCGCTACGACCTCGACCGCCGCGACATCGCCGACGACCAGTCGGCGCACCTGCACACCGACATCCCCCGGCTGCGGGCGGGCGGCGTCGGGGCGCAGTTCTGGTCGGTGTACGTACGCTCCGACATGGCCGGCGACACGGCGGTCAGCGCGACCCTGGAACAGATCGACGTCGTCGGGCGCATGATCGCCCGCTACGCGGACGACCTCGTCGCCGCCCGTACCGCCGACGACATGGAGAACGCCCGCCGCACGGGCAAGATCGCCTCCCTGATGGGCGCCGAGGGCGGCCACTCCATCAACAACTCCCTCGCCACGCTGCGCGCCCTGCACACCCTCGGGGTGCGCTACATGACGCTCACGCACAACGACAACCTCCCGTGGGCCGACTCGGCGACCGACGAGCCGGGCGTGGGCGGCCTGTCGCCCTTCGGGCACGAGGTCGTACGCGAGATGAACCGCGCGGGCATGCTGGTCGACCTCTCGCACGTGGCCGCCACGACGATGCGCGACGCGCTCGTGACGTCCGCCGCGCCGGTGATCTTCTCGCACTCCTCCGCGCGGGCGGTCTGCGACCATCCGCGCAACGTCCCCGACGACGTGCTGGCGCTGCTGCGGGCCAACGGCGGGGTCGCGATGGCCACCTTCGTACCGAAGTTCATCCTCCCCGAGGCGATCGCCTGGACGAAGGCCGCCGACGACAACATGCGCGCGCACGGCGCGCACCCGCTGGACACCACCGAGGCCGGGATGAAGATCCACCGGGCCTACGAGGCGGCCCACCCGCGCCCGGTGGCCACGGTCGCGACGGTCGCCGACCACCTCGACCACATGCGTGAGGTCGCGGGCATCGACCACATCGGCATCGGCGGCGACTTCGACGGCACGGCGTTCACGCCGGAGGGCCTGCGGGACGTGGCGGGCTACCCGAACCTCGTCGCGGAGCTGTTCGCCCGCCGCTGGTCGCCCGAAGACCTGTCGAAGCTGACCTGGCACAACGCGGTACGGGTGCTGCGCACGGCGGAGGACGTGGCGCGTGGGCTGCGCGCGGAGCGGGGTCCGTCGACGGCGACGATCGAGGAACTGGACGGCTGAGCGGCTGTACGGGGGCGGACGGGGCGGACGGGGACGTACCCCCGAACGCACCGTCCGCCGCGACCCCTCCGCCCGCCCGTGGCACGGTGGCTCTACTGCCTTCGCACCCCACGGAGCCTCGTCATGGCAGATCTACGGGACGATCCCATCGACTCGGACACCACGGCCGCGGCCGGCGACCTCGACGCGCAGCCGTCACAGCCGTCGCAGCCGCCACAGCCGCATGTGCCCACTGAGACCACCCCGGCGCCGTCCGCCGAACGCGCCCGCGTGCTGCTGTCCTCGCACCCCGTCGTCGACGGCCACAACAGCCTCGCCCCCACCCTGCTGCGCCGTCGCGGCGCCGGGCACAGCCACGACCTCGAACAGGGCGAGAGCTCCCTGGACACCGACCTGCCCCGACTCAGGGCGGGCGCGCTGGGCGCGCAGTTCTGGTCGCTCCAGGTGGACTCCCTCCAGGTGGCCGACGACGCGGCCGACACGGACGGGGCCGTCAGCACCACGCTGGAACTCATCGACCTCGTAAGGGACTTGATCGCCTCCTGCCCGGACACCCTGCGCCTCGCGCTCGGCGCCGGGGACCTGGCCGACGCCCGTAACTACGGACGCGTCGCCTCGCTGCTGGGCCCCGTCTCGGGCCGGGCCATGGGCGACTCGCTCGCCACGCTCCGCGCGTTCCACTTCCTCGGCGTGCGCGTCCTCGCCCTCGCGGGCGCGCGCTGGGCCGACGACGGGCTCACCCGCTTCGGCCAGGAGGCCGTGCGCGAGATGAACCGCCTCGGAGTCGTCGTCGATCTCACCGGCGCGTGTGACGAGACGGCGCGCGCCACCTTCGCCGTCACCAAGGCCCCGGCGATGTTCTCCCACGGCGACGGCGACGTAACCGACGAGATCCTGACGCTCCTGCGCGCCAACAGCGGTGTCTGCATGGTGAGTTTCGCGCCCGGTCCGACCGCAAGCGATGCCCGCGCGACCGCACCCGACGCCCGCGCGACCGCACGCGACGCCCGCGCCCCGTCCGTCTCCGCCGTCGCGGACCGTGTCGAGCGGGTACGGGACGTGGCCGGCCCGCAGTGCGTCGGCCTCTCGGGGACGTACGGCCGCGAGGCGGAAGCGCCCCGCACTCTCGGCCTCGAAGACCCCTCGTGCTACCCGCACTTGATCACCGAACTGCTCGACCGGGGCTGGGACGACACCGAGATCACCGATCTCACCTGGGGCAACGCGGCCCGTGTGCTGCGCGACACCGAGTTCCTGGCCCGCGCGGCCCAGGGACGGCGACCCGCGTCCATGGCGACGATCGAGGAACTGGACGCCCCGCGCCGGTAGTTGGGACGTGGGGCCGGTCAGGCCCTCGGCCGCCCCATCGCCCGGTACGTCCAGCCCGCCCCGCGCCACACCGCCGGGTCCAGCGCGTTGCGCCCGTCGAGGATCAGCCGCCGCGTCACCGCCGCGCCCAGCTCCGCCGGGTCCAGCTCGCGGAACTCGCGCCACTCGGTCAGATGCAGCACGACATCGGCGCCCCGTACGGCCTCCAGCGCCGACTCGGCGTATCCCAGCGTCGGGAAGAGCCTGCGGGCGTTGTCCATGCCCTTGGGGTCGTACACGGTCACCTGACCGCCCTGGAGGTGGATCTGGCCCGCGACGTTCAGGGCGGGGGAGTCCCGTACGTCGTCCGAGTCCGGCTTGAACGTCGCGCCCAGCACCCCGACGCGCTTGCCGAGGAACGACGAGTCGCCGCCGACCGCCTCGCGCGCCAGCTCCACCATGTGCCCCCGGCGCCGCATGTTGATCGAGTCGACCTCGCGCAGGAACGTCAGCGCCTGGTCCGCGCCCAGCTCGCCCGCCCGCGCCATGAACGCCCGGATGTCCTTCGGCAGACAGCCGCCGCCGAAGCCGATCCCGGCGCGCAGGAACTTCTTCCCGATGCGCTCGTCGTACCCGATGGCCTCCGCGAGCTTCACGACGTCGCCGCCCGCCGCCTCGCAGACCTCGGCCATCGCGTTGATGAAGGAGATCTTGGTGGCGAGGAAGGAGTTCGCGGCGGTCTTCACCAGCTCGGCGGTCGGGAAGTCCGTCACGACGAACGGCGACCCCTCCCCGACCGGCGTCGCGTACACCTCACGCAGCAGCTTCTCGGCACGCTCGCTCCGCGTACCGACCACGATCCGGTCCGGGTGGAGCGTGTCCTGTACGGCGAAGCCCTCCCGCAGGAACTCCGGATTCCAGGCCAGCTCGACGTCCTCGCCCGCCGGCGCCAGCTCGGCGAGCCGCAGCGCCAGGCGCTCCGCGCTGCCGACCGGCACGGTCGACTTGCCGACCACCAGCGCCGCCCGGCCCAATTGCGGGGCCAACGACTCGAAGGCGCTGTCCACGTAACTCATGTCGCACGCGTACTCGCCGTGCTTCTGCGGGGTGTTCACGCACACGAAGTGGACGTCGCCGAAAGCGCCGACCTCCTCCCAGGAGGAGGTGAAGCGCAGCCGCCCGCTCGACCCCTCGAAGCCGGCGACGTGCTTGCGCAGCAGCTCTTCGAGACCGGGCTCGTACATCGGGACCTTGCCCGCCGACAGCATCTCGATCTTCTCGGGGACGATGTCGAGCCCCAGTACCTCGAAGCCCAGTTCCGCCATGGCCGCGGCGTGGGTGGCGCCGAGGTAGCCGGTACCGATCACAGTGATCTTGAGGGCCATGGGTGCTCCTGGGAGTGCGGTCGGGAAGCGGCGCGCACTCGGTGCGATCGCGGCTGCGATCGCACCGCGAGTGCGGTGCCCGAGCATATCCACGCCGTACGCACCCCCTTTCGGGCGCCCGTACGGCAGTGCGTGAGAGCTGTCGGCAAACTCACGTAGGACACCGGCGTCCCAGCCCTCTAAAATTAGGGTTACTTAACGGTAGTTAGCATTGACCAGGGGAGTGGAAGACCGTGGCCGGATCGGCTGATTTCGACCTGTACCGCCCGTCCGAGGAGCACGACATGCTCCGTGACGCCGTACGCGCCCTCTCCGAGGCGAAGATCGCGCCGTTCGCCGCCGCCGTGGACGAGGAGGCCCGCTTCCCGCAGGAGGCGCTCGACGCGCTGGTCGCCGCCGATCTGCACGCGGTCCACGTTCCCGAGGAGTACGGCGGCGCCGGGGCCGACGCCCTGGCCACCGTGATCGTCATCGAGGAGGTCGCCCGCGTCTGCGCGTCGTCCTCCCTGATCCCGGCCGTGAACAAGCTGGGCTCGCTGCCCGTCATCCTCTCCGGCGGCGAGGACCTGAAGAAGAAGTACCTCGGCCCGCTGGCCAAGGGCGACGGGATGTTCTCGTACTGCCTCTCCGAGCCGGACGCGGGCTCCGACGCCGGCGGCATGAAGACCAAGGCCGTACGGGACGGCGACAGCTACGTACTCAACGGCGTGAAGCGCTGGATCACCAACGCCGGCGTCTCCGACTACTACACGGTGATGGCCGTCACCGACCCCGACCTCCGTACGAAGGGCATCTCGGCGTTCGTCGTGGAGAAGGACGACGAGGGCGTCTCCTTCGGCGCTCCCGAGAAGAAGCTCGGCATCAAGGGCTCCCCGACCCGCGAGGTCTACCTCGACAACGTCCGCATCCCGGCCGACCGCCTCATCGGCCCCGAGGGCACCGGCTTCGCGACGGCCATGAAGACCCTGGACCACACCCGCATCACGATCGCGGCCCAGGCCCTCGGCATCGCCCAGGGCGCCCTCGACTACGCGGCGGGCTACGTCCAGGAACGCAAGCAGTTCGGCAAGCCGATCGGCGACTTCCAGGGCGTCCAGTTCATGCTCGCCGACATGGCGATGAAGCTGGAGGCGGCCCGCCAGCTCACCTACTCGGCGGCGGCCCGCTCCCAGCGCACCTCCGACGGCGGCAAGAACAAGGAACACCTGACCTTCTTCGGCGCGGCGGCCAAGTGCTTCGCCTCCGACGTGGCGATGGAGATCACGACGGACGCGGTCCAACTCCTGGGCGGCTACGGCTACACGCGCGACTACCCGGTGGAACGGATGATGCGCGACGCCAAGATCACCCAGATCTACGAGGGCACGAATCAGGTGCAGCGGATCGTGATGGCGAGGAACCTGCCGTAACGAGGCCCGCGCGGGACGGAACGCCGGCCCTCACCTGCTCGAACAGGCGGCCCCCAGCGGAACGCCGGGGGCCGTTCGTCGCCTCTCGCCGGCCGTGCCGGTCCGACCTCCGGGGGCATCGGCTTCAGCCCCTGGCAGCGCGGCTCGTGTCAGCATGCCGGCGACAGCCGCCCCGGCGCACCGGTCGGCCCCTTCGAATGACCGAGAGGGCAAGCGAGTTCAGGCGCCGCACGGTTCGGAGAACATGTCACCAGTGCCACTGACAGGTAGGCGGGACGCTCCAGGTAGAAGCCGCAGGAGAGGTCTTCACCCCAACCAAGCAGTTCCGCAGTCGAGTTCACCAACTCACTCAAGTACGTGCTGTTCCGGTCTCTCTCCGAGGCGAACCGAAGCGCGTACTCCGCCAGTCGTTCCCCGAGCCATGTCGCTGCTTCTTTAGGCTCCTGCCATGTACCGCGAATCAGCTCGCTCGGCTTGATCAGCCAGTAAGCCGTTTCCAGCGGCGGTAGGTTCACTACGGGAAACACCGCCCTCACCTCCTTGTAGCGCTGGATCAGTTCCGGATTGCTGTCGACCGGGGGCGGGTCGGGAGGAGGAGGCCGTCTCAGCGCTTCATGATCAAACCGTTGCTTGGAACCGGGCCACAGATACCCGTGGTGGTGCAATGGTTCTTCCCCTTCGGGGAGTTCACGGACTGGGAATCCGGCCGGTCACCGCCTTTTGGAGGTGGATCGGGACCGGCCAGAGGTGAGAGCGGTCAGGCTTACAGGCCGAAACGCTCGGGCGAGATGCCTGCCGCATCCGGCCCGATCTTCGAGAGAGTCACGCACCCTTCGGTGCAGGGCCCTCCGCAGGCCTTCACGAACTCCGCGCTCTCGATGTTGAGCGCGTACAGCGCCCGTCCGTCGATCATGGGTGTGCCTTCCTGATCGTCAGTACGGCCGCAGGCGCGGCCGTCCACCACCTGGGCAGATGGAATTCTGGGATTACCTTCACGGCGCGAGAGACGGATTCTCTTCGCTCGGTATGAATCCATCATCGACTGCCGGCCGGGTCAAAGGAAGGGCTAGTTGCGTTCACGCATAAAGCCCTCTGCCGCCTCAATGAGGAAGGCAGTGGCGGCGTCACCCGTGAGGGCGCAACTCCAAAACGGATCAAACAGGTTGAGGTGTTGGGTGATGTCTCTCGGATCGCGCAACGCGACTTCCCCGGAGAACAGTTCGACAGTCACGAGTCGGTCGTCATAGACGACGAAGATGTTCATTGGGATGCCGGGAACTTCGGCCGTCTGCGGAATGACCCCCAGATTGATGTTCGGCTTCCTGTTGACCTTGGCCATGTGGGCGCACTGGGCCGCCATGACCCCCGGGGCCGCACGTCGCCACCTCACGGCTTGTTCCGTCATCAGGAAGGAGAACAGCCGGGAATCGTCATCCAAGAGCCGCTGACGCTCCATGCGAGCGTCGACAGCCCTGGAGACGTCCCTGGCGGGGTCCCCCTCGACCGTTGGCGTCAGCGTGGCTGTCGCGTAGTCCCGGACGTGCGGCAACCCGGTAGGAATCGCGGGGAGAAAGTGCCGCATCACCCGCGATGAAGATTCCAACGCCTTGAGCTCAGCCTGTTTGTGGTAGAAGCCGACCCGAGCGTACGTCCGCCAGGACGCGTAGTCGACGTTCGCCCGTCGCGTAAGCCGCGGTATCTCGTCCGAGACTTTACCGGGCACATCCAATGCTTTGAGGATGCGCTCCACATCAATCACGGTCGGGAGTGTCCGGCCGGTTTCGATTCGGCTGATCTTTGTCTGGCTCATGTTGCAGCGAATCGCGAGGCGTTCGCCGCTCAACCCAGAAGCGCGACGGAGGCTCCGAAGAGCCCCCGCCAAATCTCTACGCTCCTGCGCTTGCTTCTCAGGTTCGATAGGCACCGAATGGCACTGCGCTTTCAAGTGCTATGTCCCGCCAGGCAAGGTACTTGCCAATGTCGGGTTCTTGGATGAGCTCACGATTGATTTGCGTCCCGTCCGGCCGATAGTTCAGGTGAACCACGCTCGATTCGTCGAACAGCCAGAAGTCCTGTTCAGGGAGTCCGGGGTTCGGCCGGTTGGTCAGATCAACTATCTGGTAGCTCTCTCCGGCTGCCACGTTCTCAGGAACGCACCACTCGAATAGATAGAGGCTGTAGTCGGTGAGGGGCCGTCGCACGACCTTGGCCCGCGTCATGGTTCGGCCCGCTGTGGCATGACCTCGAATCAGGTCATGCCACGGAGCGTTGAAGCCGTCCGGCATCGGGTCACCAGCAAGGAACGCGCGCACGGTCTCGGCCTCGGCAGGCATCGTGTACGTCTGGTGCACCTCAAGCCGGAACGCGGACCGTTTGAAGTCCCGGAAGTACGCCTGCCATTTGTCGCCGTCCAAGAGGATCGGGCTAGAACCATCCACGGGCACGTGCGGCCTCCTTCAGAACCTCTTCGGGGATGAGCACGACGGACTCACCCTGCGGCGTCTTGTGCGCTAGGGCGTGTTTCGAAAGTCCCGCCTGGCCGACGACGCCTGGCACGCGCACTCGCCGCGTTGTCGGAATCATCCAAGTACGTCCAGTACGAGAACGATCCTCCGCCTTGCGATCGCACGCACCAGACGCCGTCGGCCCCGCCCTTCGGGCGGACGGCGCTACCTTCGCAACACGCCCTAGGTCGTAGCCCTGTACCGCCAACATCGTCGGGTCCGGCGTCTCGTACACGGTGGGACAGTCACCGTTTCCGCACTTGTCGTCGTCCTCACTCCTGCACGGTCCACCCGCGATCACGCGTAGTTCTTCCACTGATACATCCCCCGATCCTGGTGTGATCAGCAAACTACGGAGCGTCCTGTCCTCGTCACAAGAGCGGCGAGCTCTTAGTTACGTAGTCGCATAGAACCGAGTAGGTGAGTCATGAGCGGAGGAGGTCTGAGCAGGGCTGACGGTCCAGCCTCGGGCCGGGGACCTGGTGTGTGCGTCGGGGGGCGTTGTCAGAGCCCCCTGTTACGTTCGCCGCGTGATCAGAACCGTGCCGTACACCGGCAGTGAGAAGGACAGCCTGTACGCCGCTCTCGACCGGCATCGGGATGTCGTCGTGTGGAAGCTCGACGGGCTCGGCGACGAGGCGCTGCGGCGGCCCTTGACGCCCTCGGGGACCAACCTGCTGTCGCTCGTGAAGCATCTGGCCACCGTCGAGTACGGCTGGTTCTGCGCGACGTTCGGGCGGGAGAGCGAGCCGTTCTGGTTCGACACCGAGACCGAGGACATGACCGTCGGGCCGGACGAGTCGACCGCCGACATCCTGGCCTTCTACGCACGGGCCCGCGCCGCCGCCGACCGGGCGATCCGGGAGATCGGGCTGGAGGAGACCGGCACGTCATGGAATGGCAGGACCGTCACCATGCGCTGGGTCCTGATCCACATGATCGAGGAGAACGCGCGGCACGCCGGACACATGGACATCGTGCGCGAGCTGATCGACGGGGCGACGGGCGGTCATCCGGAGATACCCGAGGGGTGACTCGGTGACCGCCCGCCGCGTTCGGTCCGGGTCTCAGTTCGAGGTGACCGTGACCTTCTCGTCCTTGTTCAGCTGGTCCACCAGCTGCTTGACCTTGGCCTTGTCCCAGACCAGGTTCCCGCCCTTGCTGCCCGAGACCGGGATGTTCATCGACGTGCCGTCGCCGCCCGTGACGCCCTTCATCGCGAAGAACATCTGGCTCAGTGACCAGAGGGACATGTCCTTGTCGACGATCAGGGTGTCCAGGCCCGCGCCCAGCGTCGGGTAGAGCTTGAACGGGTTGAGGATCGTGCCCGGCGTGGCCGTCTGGGACGCCAGGGCCGCCAGGAACTTCTGCTGGTTCTTCGTGCGGTCCAGGTCGCTGCCCGCGAACGCGTACCGGGTCCGGACGAACGCGAGGGACTGCTCGCCGTCCAGCGTCTGCTTGCCCTTCTGGAAGTCGGCGCCCGACTTCTCGTCCTTGAACGCCTTCGGGATGTCCAGCTCGACACCGCCGATCGCGTCCACGATGTTGGCGAAGCCCGCGAAGCCGATCTCGACGTAGTGGTCGATGCGCAGACCGGTGTTGAACTCGACCGTACGGACGAGCAGTTCGGGCCCGTCCTCCGCGTACGCGGCGTTGAGCTTCGTCTCCCGGCCCGTGTTCTGGAACATCTTCCCGGAATCCGAGCCGCGGAACGACGGGATCACCACGTTCGAGTCGCGCGGCAGCGAGATCAGCGTCGGGCCGTTCGAGCCGTCGTGCAGGATCATCATCGAGTCGGTGCGCTTGCCTTCCGCGCTGCCCGTGTGGAGATCCTTCTTCTCCGCGTCGGACATGCCCTCACGGCTGTCGGAGCCCACGATCAGATAGTTCGTTCCGTCGCCGGACTCCGGCCGCTCGATGACCTTCGAGAGGTCGACCTCGCGCTTGAGCTTGGAGTCGGCCCAGAAGTACGTGCCTATGGAGACCGTGAGCAGGACGACGACCAGGGAGATCGCGGTGATCTTGATACGGCGCCGCCAGTCCGGTGCGTAGTCGGGGGAGCGCCCGCCGCCGTTGTACGACCCCTGCGGGGGCACGGTCGGCGGCGGTCCGCCCTGACCGCCCCGGTCGGCCGGGGTGCCGTAGACCTGGCCCGTGTTGTAGTCGCTGTTGTACGGGGGCGGGTCGTACCCCGCGTCGTACCCCTGCGACGGCTGCTGGGGGACGGCGCGCCGCTGCACGTGCGGCATCGCGCGTACGCCTTCGGGCTGCGCGTCCGCGCTGCCGCGCCCGTAACGCCCGCCGCGGTCGTCGCGTTCGCCGTTCCATCCATCACGCCGATCGTTCATGCCGACCAGTGTGCGGCTCCGACACGCCCCGTATACAGGGGTGAGGGAAAATCACAGCAACGCTGTTGCCAAGCTGATGCAATGCGACCCGTGACGTCCCGTGACGGACCCCCGCATAGGGTGGAGGGCATGACAGACCAGGCCGTCCGCCCCGAGACAGATATTCCGGGTAAGCCCACCTCGGCGTCCCGCACCACGCTCAGCCACATCATGAGCGGGAGTGACACCAACCTCCTCGGTACGGTGCACGGCGGCGTGATCATGAAACTCGTGGACGACGCCGCGGGCGCGGTCGCGGGCCGGCACTCGGGCGGGCCCGCGGTCACCGCGTCCATGGACGAGATGGTCTTCCTGGAGCCGGTCAGGGTCGGGGACCTGGTCCATGTGAAGGCCCAGGTCAACTGGACGGGCCGGTCCTCCATGGAGGTCGGCGTGCGGGTGCTCGCCGAGCGCTGGAACGAGTCCACCCCCGCCCAGCAGGTCGGCAGCGCGTATCTCGTCTTCGCCGCCGTCGACGCGGACGGCAGGCCCCGCCCCGTACCGCCGGTGGTCCCGGAGACGGAGCGCGACAAGCGGCGCTACCAGGAGGCGCAGATCCGGCGTACGCACCGGCTCGCCCGGCGCCGGGCGATCAAGGAACTGCGCGAGAGGCGCGCAGCGGACGGCATCGGCGACTGACCGGCCGCGATCACAGCCCGTCCGGCGACCGAGGACAGCCGCGGCCCACGAGCCGCGCCACCCGATCAACGCCCCCGGACCAGGAGCCACGCCCCAGAGCCCGGCGCCAGAGTCCGCCCCCGCGTCACGGGCACACCACCTGGTCGCCCGTCACCGCCCCGAACTCGCCCTGGTGCGTGTCCTCCGCCCGCACCGGCCGCACCGCCTTGTAGTCCGTCCCCGCCATCACCTTGAGCGTCGCGCCCTGCCGGGGCACCGGCCGCAGCTCACAGCCCGGCAGGGCCGCCGCCAGGGACTTCGCCGAGCGGTCCCAGCGCGGGTCGAACAGCACCTGCGTACGCGACACTTCCGGTCCCGTGTGGTTCAGCGGGGCTCGCGTGGTGTCGAAGCCGGTCGCGCGCAGGGCACCGTCGACGCGCTGGCCCAGCCCGTCCTGCCGTGTCGCGTTGTAGACCTGCACCCTGATCTGCTGCGGCGACACCTCGACCATCGAGGCCGGCTGCTGCTTCGGCCCCTGCGGCCCGCGCCGCCCCTCGGGGGCCGGCGGCGTCAGCGGCTTGTCCTCGCGCAGCGCGCGGAAGAGCTTCTTCGACTTCACCGGGTCCCACTTCAGCGTCGAGCCGATGCCCTTGACCGGGAAGCCCCCGGCGGTGACCGGCACCGACGTGAACTCGGACGACGCCGGGGTGAAGTCGCGCATCGCCTTGCCGAGCGTGAGCATCTCCTCCGTACCGAAGCCCTTGTCCGCCCGGACCGATTCGAGCATGGTCGAGGTCACACCGCGCAGCTTCACCGGGTTCAGCAGTACACCGCTGCTGGTGGCCTGCTTGATCAGCGCGGCCATGAAGCGCTGCTGGCGCTGCATCCTGCCGAGGTCGGACGAGCCGTCGAGGTAGCGGGACCGTACGTACTGAAGCGCCTGGCCGCCGTCCAGTTCGTGTGTCCCGGCGGTCAGGTCGAGGCCGGTGTGCGAGTCCTTCAGCGGCTTGGCGGTGCAGATCTCCACCCCGCCGAGCGCGTCGACCGTCTTCATGAAGCTGGTGAAGTCGATCTCCAGATAGTGGTTGATCTTCACGCCCGTCATGCTCTCGACGGTTCTGACCGTCAGATGCGGACCGCCTTCCGAATAGGCCGCGTTGAGCTTCACCGGGTGGGGTCCGTGCTTGTCGCCGGTGTTCTCGTCGGTGTGCGAGGGCAGCTCCGCGTAACTGTCGCGCGGCAGGCTCACGACGCTCGCGCGCTCACGGTCCTCCGAGATGTGCACGAGCATGATCGTGTCGGTGCAGCGGCAGGGGGCGCCGCCGAGCCGGTACTTCTGCCGCTCCTCCTTGGTGATCTTGTCGCGGCCGTCGGTGCCGACGAGGAGGATGTTCACGCCGTGGCCCGCGTCCGGGCGGTTCTTCATGTCCTTGAACGGGTCGACCCGGCCGATCCCCGAGTCGAGACTCGTCACGAGGGCGTGGCCGATGCCGCCGGCGCCGAGGACCAGTACGGACAGGGTGGTCGCCACCCGCATCCCCCAGCGGGGCCGCCCGTCCCGTCTGCCGCGCACGGTCCGGGCGCTTCGGGTGCTTCGGGTGCTTCGGGCGTTCCCCGCGCTTCGGACGCCGGTCTGCGGCGGTCTCGGCCGGCCGGCGGGCCGGGGCCGGGGGGAGCGGGGTGGTGTGGGCACGGGGGACACCTCCGCGGGTGACGGGAACGGCTGGACTACTGGGTACGGGGGCGAAGGGCGGCCAGGGGACGCAACGTAGGCCCATACGATCAGCAGCCTTGCGCTGAGCCCGCCCGACGCGCGTCGCTGTCCCCCATTCGCGGTAACGTGGCGTGCGATGAACCCGTCTCCCTGACGCCCGAAGGATCACATGCCTGCCCAGCCCCCCGCCGTCTCCGTGATCATGCCGGTGCTCAACGAGGAACGGCATCTGAGGAACTCCGTCCAGCACATCCTGGAGCAGGAGTACGACGGCGAGATGGAAGTGGTCATCGCGCTCGGTCCGTCCACGGACCGCACCGACGAGATCGCGGCCGAACTCGTACGCGAGACGGCGGACAGCGCACGGGCCCGCGTGCAGACCGTGCCCAATCCGACCGGCCGCACGCCGGCGGCGCTCAACGCGGCCATCAAGGCGTCCAAGCACCCCGTCGTCGTACGGGTCGACGGCCACGGCATGCTGTCGCCGAACTACATCTCCACCGCCGTACGGCTCCTGGAGGAGACCGGCGCGCAGAACGTCGGCGGCATCATGCACGCCGAGGGCGAGAACGACTGGGAGCACGCCGTCGCGGCGGCGATGACCTCCAAGATCGGTGTCGGCAACGCGGCGTTCCACACGGGCGGTGCGGCCGGTCCCGCCGAGACCGTCTACCTCGGGGTCTTCCGGCGCGCCGCGCTGGAGCAACAGGGCGGCTACAACGAGGAGTTCATCCGCGCCCAGGACTGGGAGCTGAACTTCCGGATCCGGGAGGCCGGCGGCCAGATCTGGTTCTCGCCCGAGCTGCGCGTCCAGTACCGACCGCGGCCGTCCGTCCGGGCGCTCGCCAAGCAGTACAAGGACTACGGCCGTTGGCGCCATATCGTCGCCCGCTTCCACTCGGGCTCGATCAATCTGCGCTACCTCGCCCCGCCGGTCGCGGTCTGCGCCAACGTCGTGGGCGTCGTCGTCGGCCTCGCCTTCACGCCCTGGGCGCTGATTGTCCCCGGCGGCTATCTCGCCGCGATCGTCGTGGGCTCGATACCGGCCGGCAAGGGGCTGCCCCCCAAGGCCCGGCTCCAGATCCCGCTCGCGCTCGCCACGATGCACATGTCGTGGGGGGCCGGCTTCCTGACCAGCCCGCGCTCGCTCGCCAAGAAGGTCATGGCGAGCCGCCGCCCGGCGGTCCAACAGACCGCCTGAGCAAGGCCGTTACGTACGAGGTGGAGCCCCGGGCGCGTCGCCCGGGGCTCCACCTCTTACGCGGCCACTTGGTACGCGGCCTCCCCGCTACCAGGTGAAGCCGGGCTGGATCTCCATGCACTCGCCGTCGTCGGCCCCGTTCAGCGCCCGCGCCGTGTCCGGCGTCTTCGACTCGTCCTTCGCCGCCGACTTCGGGTACGTGTCACCCGTACGCCAGTCGGCGCCCACGACCAGCGTCACACCCGATACGTCCGTCGACTTCTTCGCCGAAGTCACCGGAATCCCCAGGGACTTGGCGACCGCCTGCGCGTCACCCTCCAAGTCGGCGCTGGGGAAAAGGATTTCGGTGCGCGCGGTCGGATCGAGTGTCGTGTCGGCCACGGCCTTCGGGTAGCCCTCGGCGGCCAGCAGCCCCGCCACCGCCGTGGCCCGCTGCGGCGTCGGCGCCTGCGTGTCGCTGCCCGTGCCGTTGCGTACGAGCACCCCGGTCTCGGCCGGAGCCGCCGCCGGGTCCTTGGACTCGGCCGGGGGCTTGCGCTTGGACGCCTTGCCGTCCAGCGGCACGTCGTCGCGGACCATCGTGAACAACTGCTCGGCGTCGCCCGGCTTCGGGAACACCCGACCGGACTCGGCACCCTGGCCGTACACATTCGGCATCGTCGCCATCGTGATGCGCTTCGTGGGCACCTTCTTGAGCTCTTCCGCCAGGTCGTAGAGCTTCGTGACGCCGCCCAGGCCCTTGTCGACGGTCAGCGCGTCGGTGGCCGCCTCGGCGAGGCTCGTCAGCTTTCCGGGGTCGGTCAGCTTGGCGCCCGTGCGCAGCTCCCGGACCATCGAGTTCATGTACATGTGCTGGGCGTGCGTGCGGGCGAGGTCGCTGCCGTCCTCGAAGCCGTAGCGCGTACGCAGCCACTGGAGCGCCTGCTCGCCCTGGATGGTGTTCTTGCCCTTCTTCAGCTTCAGCCCGGAGCCCTTGCCCTCGGCGTTGCGTGAGTGGACGTTCTCCTGGACGCAGACCGGCACGCCGCCGATGGCGTCCGCCATCGACACCACACCCGCGAAGTCGATCATCATGAAGTGGTCGATGGTGATGCCGGTCAGCTCGTACCAGGTGGCCACCGTGCAGCCTGGACCCCCGCGCCCCAGGCTCGCGTTGGTCTGTACGTTGCCCGTGCTCGCCGGGTAGACCTTGCCGGTTTTCGGGTCGGTGCACTTGGGCATCTTCACCATCGTGTCGCGCGGCATGCTGACCACGGACATGTTGCTGCGGTCGGCCGAGACGTGAAGCAGCATCTGTACGTCCGCGAGCGGTGTGCCCCCGAAGGTCTCCGTGGCGCCGCCGAGTTTCTGGTTCGCCTTGGAGTCGCGGGCGTCCGAGCCGATGAGCAGGATGTTGAGCGGGGTCTGGCCCGCGGAGTTGGCCTTGTGATCGGCCATCGGCTTGTCGCCGAGCGTCAGTTCTTCCTTCTTGAGCTTGCCGTCGAGATGGCGGTAGTAGAGGTATCCGGCGCCGGCCGTGGCGAGTATCAGCAGGGCGAGGACGGAGGAGATCCACAGCAGTATTCGGCGTTTGCCGCGCCGCTTGCGCGGGCGCGCGCCGTTGCGGCCCGGGCGGCCCCGCTGTGCCCGGCCCGAGCCGTCACCACCATCGGTGGCCGTGTCGTCGGAGTCCGAGCCGTCGCCGGCCCGCGCGCCTTCGCCGCCCGCGCCTCCGCCGCCGTGTGACGTGCCGTCAGGGCCGCCCGCAGTCCCGTCCGCGCCGCCTTCGTACAGACTGTCGTCCCAGCCCAACTCGCGGGCGTGCGGGACGCGTTGTCGCGTCCCCTGCCTGCGTATGCTCTGCCCCACCCGGTGCCCCTACCCCTGTCGCTCAAGCGCTCCGCGCGAGCCGGGGCTCCGGGCACACCGGAGCCTGCCTCACTTGGCGCACACCTGCTTGTCGGCTTCCACCTTCTGCACGTCGTCCGGCACCTTCGCCGGGCCGACGATGGGCACGCCCGCACCCTTGAAGTCCGCACCGAGCGTCAGGGCCATCGCCTGCAACCCCTCGGCGTCCTCCTTGCCCGGCTTCATCGCCGCGGCGGGCAGGCCCATCATGTCCGCGAGACGGCGGGCCTGGTCCGCCTGGTTCGGCGCGTACTCCAGCGACGTCTTGTCCAACTCCTTGGGCGCGTTGCCCTTGTTGGTGGACTTCGGTACGCCTTCCTCGTTCTGGAGCCAGGCGAGCGTCTCCTGGGCGGAACCCTGCGGCCCGCCGCCGTTGAACACATCGACCCTGACATCCGCGGGGGCTGCTTTGGTTCCCTTGAGGAGCGCCGCCTGCTTGCTCTTGGAGGCCTTCTCCTGATCCTTCACCTCGGTGAGGGAGGTGTCGTTGCGCATCATCGCGAACAGCGGCTTCGCCTTCGCCTCGTTCACGACGACCGTCGCCTTCACGACCTCCGCCGGGTTGTCCACCACGGGGAGCGTGGTGAAGCTGATGTTCTTGGGGTTGACCTTGGCCAGCTCCGTACCGAGGTCGCGGAGCTTCTCGATGCTGCCGATGCCCGTATCGACCGTGAGCGCGTCGGTCGCCGCCTTCGCCAGGTCCCACAGCTTCGAGGGGCTGGTGAGCGTCTCGCTGGACTTCATCTTGCGGATCAGGGAGCTGAGGAACTGCTGCTGGGTCTGGATCCGGTCCAGGTCGCTCTCGTTGCCGAAGCTGTGCCGCGTACGGACGAAGGCGAGGGCCTGCTCGCCCTTGATGACGTGCTTGCCCTTGCTCAGCTTCAGATGCGAGTCGGGGTCGTCGACGTCCTTGCCGACACACACCTCGACACCGCCGACCGCGGTCGTCAGCGTCTTCACCGCGTTGAAGTCGGCCATCATGAAGTGATCGACCGTCAGCCCGGTCAACTCCTTGACCGTACGCATGGTGCAGCCCGGGTCGCGCTCGGACTGGCCGAGGCTGGTGTTGAAGCGGACGCCCTGCTCGCCGGGGACGATCTTCTTGCCGTCCTCGGTGTTCGTCTCGCAGTCCGGGATGTCGGTCATCAGGTCGCGGGGGATGGAGAGCGCGGTCGCGTTCGTCCGGTCCTTGGAGACATGGAAGAGGATCGTGGTGTCGGCGTGCCCGAGGCTGTTCTTGTCGCCGTAACCCTCGTTGCCGGACCCGGTGCGCTTGTCGGTGCCGATCACCAGGATGTTGACGGCCTGGTCCTTCTTGAAGCCGCCGCTGCCCGCCCCGTCGACATCGATCGTATTGATGTTGCCGTTGAGCTCCTGGTACGCGTAGTAGGCGGCGCCCGCCCCGCCGACGAGGATGAACGCCGTGATGCCGCCGGTCCAGCCGAGGATCTGCTTCTTGCGCGACTTGGGGGGCGGCTTGCGCTTGCGGCGGCCCGCGCCCGCGGCGGACGCGGCGTCGGCGTTGTTCGCGCCGCGGCGCCCGCGCTGGGCGGGTACGTCCCGGCGGGACGCACCCGAAGTGCCGGTGGAACCGGAGGAGTTACGCGCCCGGGGGATGCTCGCGCCCGCGCCGTCCGACGCACCGTCAGCACCGGCGCCGCCACCGGAGCCCGCTCCCGTGGCGCCGGGCGCTCTGCGGTTCCCGGCGGAACGACCGCGCGGCGAACCGTCCGCGGGCGAGGTGTTTCTCGGCCGGCGAGGAGTGCCGTGCCCGATTCCCGTGTCACGGGAAGGGGTCGACGGCTGCCCTTCGGAGTGGTTCAGTCGCAATTCGTAATTGCCGGTCTGCGGGTTGAGCACCCACTGGTCGGCGGGATCGATCCCGTCGCCTTGTCCACGGCCTTGCGCATCCACGGTTGCTTGAGTCCTCCGTCGGTGCCACGCGAAGCGCTTCATCCCCCAAAAGCGCTCGGTCTTTCGATCCGGCGGTTCGCGACCTCGCGGCCCGACGTACCGGATCGCGTCACACTATCCGCCCAGTTCAGCGTCCAGCGACGTCCGTGACAAATTCGACTCCCCTTACAAGGGGGCAATCTGCCCAATCGTCATAGACTGTCGACCCCTCCTTGGTATTGCTTTTACTTACACAGGCCGGCGGCGGCATTTGTGCCCGGGAAAGCCGGAGTCGGAGTGGCGCTCGACGGTCCCGGGTCGTCCGGCTTTCCGTCCGTCTTCGAACTCCCGCCGTCACCCTGTGTGTTCCCTCCGTCGCTTTCGACGTCCTGTTCCTGCCCGGCGGGCACGACCGAAACCGGCTTGTCCTCGCGCAGTTGAGTGAACAGTCGCCCCGCGTCCGGCTGTACGAGCTCGTCACGGTTCGGGTCATTGGCATAGGGCTGTCGCGGTACGGTCAGGAACTGCACCTTTTCCGTCGGTACGTTACGCAGGCCGCGCGCCAGGTCGTAAAGATCCTTGAGCGTGTTCAGACCGGGGTCGGTCGTCACGGACTTGGTCGCCGCGTCCAGCACCGGATAGAGCCGGGTCGGATTGAGCAGAACACCGTTGCTCTGCACCTTCTTGACGAGCGAACCGAGGAACTGCTGCTGGCGCTCCATGCGTTCGGTGTCGCTGCCGTCGCCGATCGTCTTGCGGGCCCGTACGAATCCGAGTGCTTCCTCGCCGGTCAGGGTCTGCTTGCCGGCCGGCAGCTTCAAATGGGCGTCCCTGTCGTCGACCGGCTTCCTCAGACAGACCTCGACGCCGTCGACCGCGTCCACCATGTCCTTGAAGCCGCTGAAGTCGACCACCATGTGATGGTCGACGCGGATGCCGGTGAGCTTCTCGACCGTACGGATCGAGCACGCCGTACCGCCGAACTGGAACGCCCAGTTGAACTGCGCGGACTGCTCCCCCGAGCGCTTGCCGTCCGAGGTCTGGCAGCTCGGGATCTCGACCATCAGATCGCGCGGGATCGACACGGCGGTCGCGCTCTGCCGGTCGGCGGCGAGGTGCAGCAGGATCGTGGTGTCGGAGCGCTGCGAACCGCCCTCGTCGCGGCCGTACTTGCCGTTGCCGGAGCCCGCGCGGGTGTCGGACCCGATGAGCAGGATGTTCTTCGCGTCGACGGCGATGGGCCTGGGGCGTTCCTTCTCGTATGTCCGCAGCTCGGCTTCGGCGGTGGTGTCGGTGGTGATGTTGCTGTCGAGCTTCTGGTAGAACCACCAGCCGACACCGGCGGCGGCGAGGACGACGACGGAGGTGCCGAGGGCGGTCCAGCGGAGCCAGTGGCGTTTGCGCGGGGCGGTGGCGTCGGGGTTGGGGTCGGGGCCGGCGGAGACAGGGGCGGCGACTGCGGCGACTGCGTCCGGGCTGTCGGACGCCTCGTCCTTCGCCCCGTCCTTCGCCCCGTCTTTCGCTTCGTCTCTCGCCTTGTCCGGTACGGCGTCTTCCGCTGCGGCTTCTTCTTCGCCGGCAGCCGCAGCCGCAGGGCCTACCGCGCCCGCCGCGTCCTTGGCCGGCTCGTCCTTCGCCTTGCCCTTGCGGCGTCTCTTCTTCTTGCTTGCTCCGCCACTGTCGTTCGTGGTCTTGTCGCCGTCGGACCCGGTCGACGCGGTCGGCGGCTCGTCGTCGGCCCGGGGGTCCCGTTCGGGCGGCGTGCCAGCACTGTCGGTCACGGCGGAGTCCATCCTTCATGGCGTCGGCGACGCACGGCCCCGCCGGTTTCAGGGGTAGACGGCTGAACCGCACGCTTGGTTGTGCACTGAACTGGATCTACCGACGATCATCTACCGGAGGCGGTGTTCCGCGCCGGAACCCGTCAGCTCATCAGGTCACCGTGTCGCCGCGCGCAGGCCGACCTAGGGCGTGTTTCGAAAGTCCCGCCTGGCCGACGACGCCTGGCACGCGCACTCGCCGCGTTGTCGGAATCATCCAAGTACGTCCAGTACGAGAACGATCCTCCGCCTTGCGATCGCACGCACCAGACGCCGTCGGCCCCGCCCTTCGGGCGGACGGCGCTACTTTCGCAACACGCCCTAGCCGACCTGGCCGACCTAGCCGACCTGGCCGGCCTGGCCGACATCTCCGGCCGTGCCGACCGCCGTGCCGGTGACGCGCTCGCTCTCGATCCGCTTCGCCAGCCCGTCCGCCGACAACTGGTCCATGTTGCGGCACAGCACCACCGACGAGCCCGCGGCGAGCGGCGCGTACAACCCCGCCGAGAGCCCTTCCCAGGTGTCGTACGGCCTGCCGGACAGCAGCCGGGCGCCGGGCGCCGTCAGACCGAGGTCCGCGGCGTCCGCGCGGGCCTTCCCGACGACCTGGGCCGCCGTCAGCTCCGTACCGGCGACGACGAGCGCGGGCGCGTCCGGATCCACCGGCGCGAACGGCGCGAAGCGGTCGCCCTGGCCGGGCACCTCGACCGCGTAGTCGGCGAAACCCTCGGGCGGCTGCGGGAAGCGGCCCCCGAGCGGACGCAGCGCGAGCGCCAGCCGCTCGCCCCGACAGGCGCGGGCGGCGGCGAGGTCTTCGGGTGCCGGACCGCTGACGACGAGGTCCGCGGCGGCCGGGTCGCCGCCGATCTCGGCGCACACCCCGACCGAGGAACAGGCGAGCAGCCACACGGCGGTCTGCCAGTGCGCGGGCAGCAGCAGCGCGAGCCGGTCGCCGGGTTCGGCGGCGAGGTCGCCCTGGAGGAGATTGGCGGTCTTGGACACCCAATTGGCGAAGGTGGCCACGGACAATTCGACGCGCTCACCGGTGGCATCGTCGTAGAAGGTGACCAAGGGGCGGACCGGATCCGTGGCGAGAGCGGATCGCAGCAGGTCGGCGGGGGTACGGTCGCTGGCGTTCACGCGGGCAAGGGTACGCCGGGCGGCCGGGCGCGCACCGCCGTACCGGTGACGCCGTCCACCGGTTGGTCCGATGGCCCGTCAGTTTCCGCGGGTACTCCCGGAAGGCGGGCCCGGCCGGCCGGCCGCACGATCGGAACATGCGTGCATTCCTGTCTTCCTCGGTCGGCGTCGCCTGTGCCGCGGCTCTCGTACTCCCGCTCTCCGTGCCCTCCGGGGCTGCGGCGGCTCCCCAGGACGCCCGGACGGGCACAGCCGTCCCGGGCTCCACGGAGTCGCTGCCACTGGTCCCGCTCGGGTCGGAACGCTCCTTCGGTGTCGCCACCGAGCAGGGGCTGCCCCAGCGGGACGTCCAACCCTTCTCGCTCGTCGGAGTCGTCTGGGACGACGCCGACGCCGAACTCCACGGCTCGGTCCAGGTCAGAAGCCGGTCCGCCGAAACAGGCGACTGGTCAGGCTGGCAGGACATCGAGACGCACAACGCCGAACACGGCGCCGACCTCGGTACGTCGGAACGCGACTCGGGCACCGTGCGGGGCTCGACGGCTCCCCTGTGGGTCGGGGCGTCGGACGGTGTCCAGGTACGGGTCCAGGCGGACGACGGCCCGGACGCCGGCCCCGCCCGCGCGCCGCTGCCACGCGGACTGAGCCTGGAACTGGTCGACCCGGGGGAGGCGCCGGAACAACTCCCGGTGACGGAGGCCGACGCCTCGCGCGGCCAGACCGTCGCGACCGACTCCGACTCCGACTCCGACGCGGCGACCAAGCCGAACACGCCGAACGCGGCGACCAAGCCGAACACGGCGAACACCGGCACCGCCGCCAAGCCGTACACCGCACCGCGCCCGAAGATCATCTCCCGCAAGGGGTGGGGCGCGAACGAGAAGCTGCGCGAGAAGCGGCTCGGCTACACCAAGACGGTGAAGGCGGCGTTCGTCCATCACAGCGCGACGGGCAACAACTACACCTGCAAGCAGGCGCCCTCCGTCATTCGCGGTATCTACCGCTACCACGTGACGAGCAGCGGCTGGCGGGACATCGGCTACAACTTCGCCATCGACAAGTGCGGAAACATCTACGAGGGGCGCGCCGGCGGCGTGACGAAGCCGGTCATGGGCGCGCACACTCTCGGGTTCAACACGAACAGCACGGGCATCGCCGTCCTCGGGTCGTACTCGACCACCAATCCGCCCGCGGCCGTCACGACGGCGGTGGCCAAGCTCAGCGCCTGGAAGCTCGGGCTGCACGGGATCAACCCGCGGGGCAAGGTGACGCTGACGTCGGCCGGCGGCAACAAGTACGCCAAGGGCAAGAAGGTCAGCATGAACGCGGTCTCCGGGCACCGGGACGGGTTCGTGACGGACTGTCCGGGCAACAAGCTGTACAGCAAACTCGGCACCATCCGTGTGTCCGCCGCCAAGTACCAGGGTCGCTCCTAGACTGGCTGGTCACCCTCCCCCGTACGGGGGAGCGCAGGCCCCAGCAGGAAGCAGAGACGACAAGGTGACTGAAGCGATCCTCCTGGTCGGCGGCAGGGGCACCCGGCTCCGGCCGCTCACGGTGCACACGCCCAAGCCGATGGTCCCGGCGGCCGGTGTCCCGTTCCTCGCACACCAGTTGGGACGGGCGCGGGCCGCCGGGGTCGAGCACATCGTCCTCGCGACGTCGTATCTGGCCGAGGTCTTCGAGCCGTACTTCGGGGACGGCTCATCGCTCGGCCTGCGTCTTGAGTACGTCACCGAACACGAGCCGCTCGGCACCGGCGGCGCGATCCGTAACGTCGCCGCCCGGCTGGACTCCGGGCCGGACGACCCGGTGCTCGTCTTCAACGGCGACATCCTGACCGGCCTGGACATCGGCGCGCTGGTCGACACCCACGCGTCGGCCGGGGCGGACGTCTCACTGCATCTGACACGGGTCGACGACCCGAGGGCGTTCGGACTGGTGCCTACGGACGACACCGGCCGGGTCACGGCGTTCCTGGAGAAGCCGCAGACACCGGAGGAGATCGTCACCGACCAGATCAACGCGGGGGCTTACGTCTTCCGCCGCTCGGTGATCGACTCCATCCCGGCGGGGCGCCCGGTGTCGGTGGAACGCGAGACGTTCCCCGACCTCCTGGAGTCCGGTGCGCATCTGCACGGCATGGTCGACTCCACGTACTGGCTGGACCTCGGCACGCCGCAGGCCTTCATTCGCGGCTCGGCGGACCTGGTCCTGGGCGTGGCCCCGTCCCCGGCGGTGCCGGGCCGCTGCGGCGACCGCCTCGTCCTGCCGACCGCCAGGGTCGCGCCGGACGCGAAGCTCACGGCGGGCACGGTGATCGGCGCGGGCGCGGTGATCGCGGAGGGCGCCCGGATCTCGGGCAGCGCGATCCTGGACAACGCGGTGATCGGCGCCGGGGCGGTCATCACGGACTCGCTGGTGGGCGCGGGCGCGCACGTGGGCGCCCGCACGACACTGTCGGGCGCGGTGATCGGCGACGGCGCGACGGTGGGTCCGGACAACGAACTCCACCCCGGAGCCCGCGTCTGGTGCGACACGACGCTCCCGGCCCGCTCGATCCGCTTCTCGTCGGACGAATAGGACCCACCGGGCTTCTTCAGCCCGTCCGGCGTCCGAGGACGGACGGGGTGCACGTGCCGGGTGGCTGTGCCGGCGGGTACGGCCCCGCCGCGTAACCTCCGGGCCCTGGAAGGCCGGTGCGGGCTGTTCACGCCCCGCCCCGCCGGTTCGCCGCCCCGGCGCGGGGTCCGGGGCCCACCCCCGGTTTCGGGAAGGGGCGGGGTCGGGGAGAGCCCCGCCCCGGCACCGCCTCCGCCGCACCGCCTACCCTCTTCACAGACCCCGATCCCAAGGACCCTCCCCGTGGCAGGCCGCTTCGCCCCCCGTCCCCGCACCTCCGCCCTTCCCGCACCCCGGACGAGCGGCGGCACCGGCGGCGGCACCGGCGGCAGTGGCGTGACCGCGAAGATCAGGGTCTGGGTCCCGCCCGGCGACGCGTTCGACCTGGGGCTCGTCCTCGGCCCCCTCCGTCGCGGACCCGCCGACCCCACCTTCCGTACCCCGCCCGACGGCTCCGCCATCCGCGCCACCCGCACTCCAGCCGGGCCTGGCACCCTGCGGGTCAGGCCCGGCGACGGCGCCGTGCACGCCGAGGCGTGGGGCCCCGGGGCCGACTGGCTGCTGGAGCGGCTGCCCGAGATGCTCGGCGCGTCGGACGACCCCGCCGCCTTCGTCCCGCGCCACAGACTCCTCGCCGCGTCCCGGCACCGCCGCCCCGGTCTGCGCCTGTGCCGCACCGGCCTCGTCCTGGAGTCGCTGATTCCGTCGATCCTGGAGCAGAAGGTCACGACGATCGAGGCGTACCGCGCCTGGCGGCTGCTCGTACGGAAGTACGGCGAGCCCGCCCCCGGCCCGTACGGCGAATCACCGGACGGCCGTCGCGACAGCCCGATGTACGTCATGCCCGACCCCCGCACCTGGGCCATGATCCCGTCCTGGGAGTGGCACAGGGCGAACGTCGACAGCAAGCGCTCCGACACGATCGTGCGCGCGGCCCGCGTCGCCCGCCGGCTGGAGGAGGCCGTCGACATGACGCCCGAACTCGCCGCCGCCCGCCTGGAGCTGATCCCCGGCATCGGCCCGTGGACCTCCGCCGAGACCCTTCAGCGGTCGAACGGCGCCCCGGACGCCGTCACCGTCGGCGACCTCCATCTGCCGGGCATCGTCGGCTACGCGCTCGCCGGCCGCCCCGACACCGACGACGCCGGGATGCTCGAACTGCTGGAGCCGTACGCCGGGCAACGCCACCGCGCCGTACGGCTCATCCTGCTCAGCGGCCGTACGCCACCACGCCGCGCACCCCGCATGCCGGTCGGCAGAATCGCCCACCTCTGAGGCGCGTCGCCGCAGCCCGCGCTCACCGCACCTCGATGAAGTCCTCCGGCGCCCGCCCCGGCCGCCGCTTCGGCTCCGCCGCCGCGT
This sequence comes from Streptomyces sp. NBC_01508, assembly GCF_045040315.1. Classification (NCBI taxonomy): domain Bacteria; kingdom Bacillati; phylum Actinomycetota; class Actinomycetes; order Kitasatosporales; family Streptomycetaceae; genus Streptomyces; species Streptomyces sp. NBC_01508. The sequence continues at coordinate 5,415,909 of NZ_CP109419.1, forward strand.
GTCCGACCGCCACCGCGCCCATCGGGTCCCAGTTCGCGGGCAGTTCGAGCACGTCCCGTACGACGTCGCGGCAGAACATCGTCGACGACACCCACGCGGAGCCCAGCCGCTCGCCCGCCAGCGCCACGAGGAAGTTCTGCACCCCGGCGCCCGTCGCGACGACGAACATCTCGCGCTCCGCCGCGTCGCGCCGCGCGTCCCCGTAGGTGTGCGAGCCGTCCGCCACGAGGCACGGCACCACCAGATATGGCGCGTTGCGCAGCACGTCCCCGCGCCGTACCCGCTTGGCCACGGACTCCTCCGACTTGCCGTCGCGGCGCAGGTCCGCGATCCACGCGTCCCGCATCGCGTCGAGGAGCCGGCCGCGCGCCCCGGGCGACTCCAGCAGGACGAACCGCCACGGCGTCGTGTGATGCGGCGCCGGAGCCGTCACGGCCGCGGCGACCGCGCGGCGCACCGCGCCGGGGTCCACGGGCTCGTCGGTGAACTCCCGGACCGTACGGCGCTGGGTGACCGCCTCCCGTACCGCCTCGGACGTCCCGAGCCGGAACATGTCGTCCGCCGCGACCCGCACCATCGCCCGCGCGCCGTCCGCCGATTCGCCCACCAGCCGCGCCAGGCCGGTCACCACCGCCACCGGCAGCCCGGCGGACTTGCCCTTCACCAGCTCGCCGGCGGCGGCCAGTTCGTCGGCGAGGGCGACGACCGTCGCGCTCAGCGGGTTGCCGTGCGCGTCCGTACCACCGCGCAGATCGTCCAGGACCCGCACACCCGCCGCGCCGATCGCGACGTCCGTCAGCCCGTTGCGCCAGGGCCGGCCGAAGGTGTCCGTGACGAGCACGCCGACGTCCACGCCCAGCGCGTCCCGCAGCCCCTCCCGGATCGCGCGGGCCGAGGCGTCGGGGTCCTCGGGCAGCAACAGCACCGTCCCCGAAGGGGTGTTGGACGCGTCGACGCCGGCCGCGGCCATCACCAGACCCTGCCGGTTCTCCACGATCCGCAGTGGGCCGCGCCGCGCGACGACACGGACGGTCTCCGCGTCTATCGCCGCCTCGCGGTCCCGCGCCTCGACGGTCCTGCCCTCGGCCTTGGACACGATCTTCGACGTGACGACGAGGATGTCCCCGTCGGCCAGACCGGGCCCCGCCGCCACGATCAGCTTGGCGAGATCGTCGCCCGCGCGGACCTCGGGCAGCCCGCCGAGCGCCCGCACGCTGTACGACGCGCCCCCCTCGCCACCGCCACCGGCACTGCCTTCGACTTCGCCTTCGTAGGACGTCACGCCCGCACCTCCTCCGCCAGCGTCAGCGCCTCACGCGCCATCGCGGCCGTCGCGTCCAGATCGGTCATCATCAGTGGTACGGCCCTGCTGCGGATCCCCGCGCCCTCGATCTCCGCGACCGCGGCCGCGTCCACGGTGTCGACCAGCCAGCCGTCCAGCAGCCCCGAACCGTAGTGCTGCGCCACGGCGGTGGCCGTCGACTCGACGCCGATCGCCGTGAGGACCTTGTCGGCCATGCCGCGCACCGGCGCGTCCCCGACGATGGGCGAGAGCCCGACGACCGGCACCCCGGCGTCGGCGATCGCCTCGCGGATCCCCGGCACGGCCAGGATCGTGCCGATGCTGACGACCGGGTTGGACGGCGGGAAGAGGATGACGTCGGCCTGGGCGATGGCCTCCAGCACACCGGGCGCCGGCTTGGCCTGGTCGGCGCCGACGGGCACGACCGCGTGGGCCTCCACGGAGGCGCGCATCTTCACCCAGTACTCCTGGAAGTGCACGGCCTTGCGCTCGCCGGTGGGGCTGTCCGGCACATCGACGGCGACATGCGTCTCGACGCGGTCGTCGGACATCGGCAGCAGCCGCACCCCGGGCTTCCAGCGGGCGCAGAGCGCCTCGGTGACCGCGCTCAGCGGATAACCGGCGCCCAGCATCTGCGTGCGGACGATATGGGTGGCGAAGTCGCGGTCGCCGAGGCCGAACCACTCGGGCCCCACTCCGTACGCCGCAAGCTCCGCCTTGACCTGGAACGTCTCGCCCGTACGTCCCCAGCCCTGCTCTTCATTGATGCCACCCCCGAGGGTGTACATCACCGTGTCGAGGTCCGGACAGACCTTCAGCCCGAACAGATGGATGTCGTCACCGGTGTTGCCGATCACCGTGATGTCCGCGTCCGGCGCGGCCTGTTTGAGGCCACGCAGGAAACGGGCACCACCGATACCGCCGGCCAGAACCACAATGCGCATGCGGTGCAGTTTGTCAGGCGGGTACGACATCCCGGGCCGCCGGGGCGCACCGGGCGGAGTGCATCGGCATCTCGGTCAGACCCGGGTGGTAGATGTGCAGACTGACGGCGGGTTCGAGCGAATCGTTGACCACCTCGTGGACGTATCCGGGGGCGAAGACCCGCTGCGCGCCGCCGCCGAGTGTGCGGCCGGCCGTCTGCGTACGCTCCGTCAGTTCGCCGTCCAGGACGGTCAGGACACCGGACGAGCGGCCGTGGTCGTGCGGTCCGCTGCGCTGGCCGGGCACCCAGGAGAGCAGCCACACCTCGTAGCCGGGACCGGTGCTCAGCCGGTGGTACCAGCGGCTGGCGGCGTCGTACCGGACGAGCGTGGCCCACCGCGGGCGGTCGGCGGCGATGGCACGGGCCAGACCGGCGAACTCGGCCACGGTGGCGGGGTGCTCACGGGCGGGCTGGAGAAGGTGCGGTACCTCAAGGAGGTCGCCCGCGATGTGAAGGTCGCTGTCGCTGTTCATGGGTGTGGAGGTTCCTCGGCAGAAGGCGTGCGTGGGGGCGCGAAGCAAGGTGCGCGGAAGGAGCGGAAAGGAAAGAGATGTACGGCCGGAGCGTCAGAGGCTCAACAGCACGGACAACAGGAACAGCAACAGCGGGCCTGGACAGCGCTGCGGAATCCACGGGTGTGGATCGCGTACGACGCTGAGGTGACCGGCATGCATTCAAAGGTGGCGGGAACGGTTCCCACTTGTCAACTCAATGACCGATTTGGCGGCAATGTTTCACCTCATCTGGTTACGGAGTTCGGAGAAAGGTTTGTGCACTCGCTGACGGGGAGACATGGCGCAGCAGTCGGGCTCGCAAACATCCTCGCGCTCTCGCTTTGGCGTGATCGAGCTGTGATTCGGATCGCTTCCGTGGCTGGATCGCAACATCAATGAGGCTCCGAGCGTCTCCCCCGGGGAGGAGTGGATGCGGGCAGGCCAGTGGCATGTGTCAGGTTTTTGGTGATTTGAACACTTTCCGCATAGCCTTGGTTCCGCAGAGTGAATACCGGGACCAATAGCAGATCTCGGCTTGACTGGCTCGTATCCGCACACTTGTAATTTCACTCGTGTCGTTCGGCCGAAAACGGTAGCGGCCGCAAGCACGGGGACGTAAAGACAGACGAGGGGCGCACATGACCGAGCTGTTCGAACAACTGCTGGTCGAGGACGCGGACGAGGAACTCGGCTGGCAGGAGCGCGCGTTGTGCGCCCAGACCGATCCCGAGTCCTTCTTCCCCGAGAAGGGCGGCTCCACCCGAGAGGCGAAGAAGGTCTGTCTCGCCTGTGAGGTCCGCTCCGAATGCCTGGAGTATGCCCTCGCCAACGACGAGAGATTCGGTATCTGGGGCGGTCTGTCCGAGCGTGAACGCCGCCGTCTCAAGAAGGCCGCGGTTTGAACAGTTCCGGCCATTCTCGGCCCGCGCCCTGCGCGATAGCCCGCGTGACACCTCGCGCGTCATTATTCGAACGGTCCGTCATCTGCGTCCTCTTCGCAGGCGGCGGACCGTTGTCGTGACCGGCGCGGGCACCACGGCCCGGCGCTGTCTCCCCGGTCGTCCGCTTTGTCCCGGCGCTCGGCGATCCGGCGCTTGTTCGTACCGTTAGTGTGGGGCCCCGTCCGAGACGCCCCAACGCCCCGTCGGGGCGACCCCCCGGCCGGAGGGCCCCTACCTCGATGTCCGCCACCACAGCCGCGTTCGTTTCAGCCACCGCACCGGAGTACCCGCGGCACGTCGTGACCGCAGTGCTCGTCTCCCACGACGGTGCCCGCTGGCTCCCCGACGCCCTCACCGGGCTGATCGGCCAGGAACGCCCCGTACAGAACGTCATCGCCGCCGACACCGGCAGCGCCGACGAATCGGCCACGCTGCTCACCGAATCGCTCGGCCCGGACCGCGTCGTCCACCTCGCCCGCCGCACCAGCTTCGGTACGGCCGTCGAGGAGGCGGTCCGTACCGCCGGCGTGCTCACGCCCGACGACCTGCCGTATCTGAGACGGCCGAGCGGCTGGGACCCGGTCACCCGGACCTGGCGCGACGAGGCGTACGACATGCCCGAACTGCCCCACGGCGAGCCCGTGCAGTGGCTGTGGCTGCTCCACGACGACTGCGCGCCCGACCCCGACGCCCTCGCCGAACTGCTGCGCGTCGTCGACACCGACGCGCACGCCGCGATCGTCGGCCCCAAGCTGCGCGGCTGGTACGACCGCAAGCAGCTCCTGGAGGTCGGCGTCTCCATCGCCAACAGCGGGCGCCGCTGGACCGGGCTGGACCGGCGCGAACAGGACCAGGGCCAGCACGACCAGGTCCGCACCGTGCTCTCCGTCTCCAGCGCGGGCATGCTCATCCGCCGGGACGTCTGGGAAGAGCTGGGCGGCTTCGACCGCCGGCTCCCCCTGATGCGCGACGACGTCGACCTGTGCTGGCGCGCGCACACCGCGGGACACCGGGTGCTCGTCGCACCCGACGCCGTCCTGCGGCACGCCGAGGCCGCCGCACGCGAGCGCCGCACCGTCGACTGCGCGGGCCGCTCCGTCGTCAACCCGCACCGGGTCGACAAGGCCGGCGCCGTCTACACGTTGCTCGTCAACTCGCGCGGCGCCGTGCTGCCCTACGTACTACTGCGGCTCTTCGTCGGCACGCTCCTGCGCACCGTCGCCTACCTGGTGGGCAAGGCGCCGGGGCAGGCCGTCGACGAGGTCATGGGACTGTCCGGCACACTCCTGCGGCCCGGCAGAATCATCGGCGCGCGAAAACGGCGCGGCAAGGGCGTCGTCGAAGCCAGTGAACTTCGCGCGCTTTTCCCGCCACCCGGCGCCACCGTCCGGGCAACGGTCGAGCAAGTAGCAGGCAGCCTCGGTGGCGGCTCTGAGACCGAGGCCGGTGGCTCACGCCACGGCGCGGTGGAGTCGGGCCCCGGCGGGGACGACGCGGACTTCCTGGAGATCGAGCAGTTCGCCCGGCTGAAGCGCCTCGCGCACAAGCCGGGCCCCGTCCTCTTCGCCGTCCTGCTCGTCGTCTCGCTCGTCGCCTGCCGCGCGCTGCTCGGCGGCGGCGCGCTCGCGGGCGGCGCGCTGCTGCCCGCGCCGCCGGACGTGGCGGGCCTGTGGTCCCGTTACGCCGACGGCTGGCACCCCATCGGCACGGGCGGCACCCAGACGGCGCCGCCGTACCTCGCGGTCCTCGCCGCCCTGTCGGCGCTGTTCCTCGGTTCGACCGGCTTCGCGCTGACCCTGCTGCTCGTCTGCTCCGTACCGCTGGCCGGCGTCACCGCGTACTTCGCCTCCCGGCCGCTCGTCGAGTCGAAGCTGCTGCGGGCCTGGGCGAGCGTCGCGTACGCCTTCCTGCCCGCCGCCACCGGCGCCCTGGCCACCGGGCGGCTCGGCACGGCCGTCCTGGCCGTCCTGCTGCCGCTCATCGCGCGGGCGGCCGTCGCCGCCTACGGATTCCGCGCCGGGTCCGGCGAGAGCGCTGAGAGCGCCGCCGGCGGCACCGGCGCGGCAGCCCGCGCGGGCGGCGGGGCGCGCGGAAGCTGGCGCGCCACCTGGGCGTACGCCTTCCTGCTCACCCTCGCGATGGCGTTCACCCCCATCGTCTGGCCGATGGCGCTCGTCCTCGGCCTCGCCGTCCTGGTCCTGCGCCGCGGCGACATCGTGGCGTACGGGCTGCGCCTGCTGGCCGTCGCCGGCACCCCGCTGCTCGTCCTGGCCCCCTGGTCGCTCTCGCTGCTGACGGCACCGTCCGCGCTCTTCCGCGAAGCGGGACTGGAGTTCGGTACGGGACAGGCCACCGCCCTCGATCTGCTCGGCATGAGCCCCGGCGGCCCCAAGGCCGCGGGCGGGCTGCTGCTGATCGGCGTCGTCCTGGCGGCACTGGCCGCGCTGCTGCGTGGCGAGCGGCAGTTCGCCGTGCGGGCGGCCTGGGTGACCGCCGTCGTGGCGCTCGTCTTCGCCGTCCTCGCCAACAACTCCGGCTGGGCCGGTCCCGCCACCCTCGTCTACGGCCTCGCGCTCATCGCGGCGGCCGTGCTCGGCGCCGACGGCGCCAAGGAGCGCGTCGCCAGCCAGAGCTTCGGCTGGCGACAGCCCGTCGCGGCACTCATCGCCGTAGCGGCCGGGGCGGCCCCGCTGCTCGCGGCGGGCGGCTGGATGCTCAGCGGCGCCGCGGGCCCGCTGGAGCGGCGCGACCCGGTGCAGGTACCGGCGTTCGTCGCCGAGGAGAGCATCACCCGCGACCAGCCGCGCACACTGATCCTCGGTGGTACGTCGGCCGCGGAGGTCTCGTACTCGCTCGTACGCGGCTCCGGCGGCCGGCTCGGCGACGCCGAGCTGACCGAGTCGGGCGGCAGCGACCCCGGGCTCGACAAGGTCGTCGGACGCCTGGTCGCGGGCTCCGGCGCCGACCAGACCGACCAGCTCAGCGGCTTCGCGATCCGCTACGTCCTCGTCCGGGACGGCGCTCCGGCGCAGATGTCGCGGGTGCTCGACGCCACCCCCGGCCTCAGCCGGCTCAGCCAGCTCGACGGCAGCGCGCTGTGGCGCGTCGACCGCCAGATCTCACGGGCCATGATCGTCGAAGGCGACAGCGAGGGCGGGAGCGGGAGCGGCGCCGAGCCGCTGCCCGTCGGATCGTCCACGGTCGAGGCCCACACCGACATCCCGGCGGGCAAGGCCGGGCGGGTGCTGCGGATCGCCGACCGGGCCGCCGACGGCTGGCAGGCCACGCTCGACGGCCGCCTCCTTGAGAAGACGACCGTCGACGGCTGGGCGCAGGGATTCCAGCTCCCCGCCGAGGGCGGCAGGCTCGACCTCACGTACGAGGACACGTTCACCCACACCGCGTGGGTCTGGGCGCAGGGCGCGCTCGCCGTCGTCCTGCTCGTGCTCGCCCTGCCGGGGCGGCGCAGGGAGATCGACGACGACCTGCCCGAGGAGCGGGTCGAGGTGCCCGCACAGCCCGTGTCGGGCGAGGGCCGCCGGGCGCGCAGGCTGCGTGCCGCGGCCCAGGCGGAGACGCCGGAAGGCACGGAGGCGGCGGAGGCCGCCGGTGCCGGGGGTGTCGGCGGTGTCGCCGAGGCCGCACCGCCGCAGCCGGCGGAGGCCCCGTACGTCGCCGCCGCGTCCGTGCCGCAGCAGCAGTCGTACGGAGAGTGGGACGGCCAGACGTCCTACCAGGGCGCGGACTACGGCTCGTACACGAATGAACAGCCGTACCAAGGCGGGCAGAACGAGCAGCAGCAGTACGAAGGCGCCCCCTACCAGGGCGCGCAGCAGTACGACGGCGCTCCCCAGTACGACGCCGACGGCTACCAGCAGTACCCGGCGCAGTACCCGGCGGACCAGTACCAGCAGCAGGCACCGGTCCAGTACGACCAGTACGGATACGTCGTCCAACAGCCGTACGCCGAGGGGCAGCAGCCCTACGCCGATCCCCAACAGCCGTACACCGACGGCAACGAGAACGAGCAGCGTCCCGACGGGAGCAGCAACCAGTGAACCGCACGACCCTCTCCCTCATCGCGGCAGCCACCGCGCTCGCGGCGGTCACCGGGTTCGCCGCGGTCAGCGCGCCCGACGCCTCCGAGACGACGGCGACGGCCAAGACGCCCGCACGGCTCCCCGTGGAGCGCAGCAGCCTGCTCTGCCCGGCGCCCAGCACGTCGGAGCTGGCCGAAACGGCGTACACGTCCTTCACCCCGGCCGGAACGGAGGGCGCGGGCACGGGCGGCGCGGCCGAACTGGCGCCGTCCGTCACGCTCTTGGACGACACGGCGGCCGACGACGAGAAGAAGACCGACGACAAGGCCGACGACGGGACGAATGACGACAAGGCGAAGGAACCCGCGGCGGACGGAGCGGACGCGAAGGTCAAGCCGTTCTTGGCCCTCAAGGAGCCCGGCAAGCCCGTCTCCGGGACCAAGAACGCCTCGGACGCCCCCGCACTCGTCGGCACGGCCACCGGCCCTCTCGCGCCCGGCTGGACCACCCAGCAGACCACCACGGTCACGGCCGGCGACGCTCGCGGGCTGCTCGGCGTGACCTGCACCGCGCCCGACAGCGATTTCTGGTTCCCCGGCGCGTCCACGGACAAGTCGCGCCAGGACTACGTCCACCTCACCAACCCGGACGACACGGCGGCCGTCGCCGACGTCGCGCTGTACGGCAAGGAGGGCACGCTCAAGTCCGATACGGGAGAGAGCATTCCGGTCCCGGCGCGGTCCAGCGTCCCCGTCCTGCTGTCGACCCTCACCGGAGAGGCGGAGCCGAACGTCACCGTCCATGTCAGCACCCGCACGGGCCGCGTGGGCGCCGTGGTGAACGCCGCCGACGAGAAGATCGGCGGCGACTGGCTGGCGGCCTCCGCCGATCCCGCGCCGCGCGTGGTGCTCCCCGGAGTCCCGGCCGACGCCACCTCCGTACGACTGGTGGTCTTCGCGCCCGGTGAGGACGACGCCGAACTGAAGGTGGAGTTGGCGGGCAAGAGCGGCACGATCGTCCCGGCCGCCGCCGCCGAGACACTCAACGTGAAGTCAGGCATGACGGCGTCGCTCGACCTGGAGGACGTCGCCAAGGGCGAGCCCGGCTCGGTGCTCCTGAGCCCGGCGGAGGAGGCCGGCGAGACCCCGGTGGTCGCCGCGCTGCGCGTCGTGCGGGGCAAGGGCGCCGACCAGGAGGTCGCGTTCATCCCGGCGACCGGACCCGTGGCGGAGCGCGCGACGGTCGCCGACAACCGGGTCAAGGGCTCGACGCTGTCGCTGGCCGCGCCGGGCAAGACCGGGAAGGTGAAGGTCACGGCCTCGGCGGGCAGCGGGGGCGGTGAGCAGGTCGTCAAGACGTACACGGTCAAGGGCGGTACGACGCAGGCCGTCGCACCGCCGGTGCCGACGGGCCTCAAGGGTTCGTACGCGCTGACGGTCGAGCACGAGTCGGGCGGTCCGGTCCACGCGGCGCGCACGCTGGCGGTGACGCAGGACGGCGTACCGATGTTCACGGTGCAGACGCTGCCGGACGACCGGGGCATGGTGTCCGTACCGGCGACGAAGGAAGACCTCTCCGTACTGAAGTGAGGTCGGGGCGGGACTGACGGTGTGCGGGTACGGGTACGGGATCCGCGGTCAGTCCTGGCCGTAGCGCGGATCGACGGATTCCGGTGCGAGCCCCAGCAGTTCGGCGACCTGCTCGACCACCACCTCGTGGACGAGCATGGCGCGCTCCTCTCGGTTCTTCGTACGGATCTCGACGGGCCGCCGGTACACGACAATGCGCGCGGGCCGGTCCTTGCCCTCGGGGACCGACCGGCCGAGCGGTACCGACTCGTCCTCCGCGCCGGGCACGTCGAGCACCAGGAAGTCGATCTCCGCCAACTGGGGCCAGCGCCGTTCCAGCCGCTCCACAGAGTCCCGTACAAGATCACGGAAGGAATCCGAGCGGCTCGCCGAGAGCGGTACCTGCGGTGGGGCGACGGGCCCGCGCATCCCGCGTCCATGGCGGTCACGGCGGCGTGGTTTCGGCTCGGTCGGGGGCGGCGGTACGGGACTGTCCATCACTGACGCAGGGTAGCTCTCCGGGGGGTGCCGCGACGGCCCGCCGAGCCCGCCGGACGCCATGTCGCAAATTGAGCATTCCGGCCAAGCTGGGGCTCGTTTCGCTATGTCGGCCGGATCGTGGGGCTCGCCTTCATTGATGGGATTTGCCCCAAGTGGCGACCCGGTCACTGAAGGTCATCGATCGCTCACTCCTCCTCCCGTGCAGGTCAGGGCAGTTGTGCGCGGGTGGAGCGGGGTGAACGCCGCGTTACGACACGGTGGAGGGACGTGGGGGAGAGTCGTCGCGGCCCGCTCAAGAGTGCGGTACCGTCCAATATCGTGAGCCCTGTACGTCGCTGTTCGCGCACCGCGTGCGGCCGTTCCGCTGTCGCGACACTGACGTACGTCTATGCCGATTCGACCGCGGTCCTCGGCCCGCTCGCCACGTATGCCGAGCCCCATTGCTATGACCTGTGCGCCGAACACAGCCAGAGGCTGACCGCGCCGCGCGGCTGGGAGGTCGTCCGTCTCACGGACGGCTCGGCGCCGGCCCGGCCCAGCGGTGACGATCTGGAAGCCCTGGCGAACGCCGTGCGTGAGGCGGCGCGCCCTCCGGAGCGGGCGGCGGGGGGACCCGGCGGCGGGCCGCGCGGGACGGGTCAGCCGGAGGTCGGGCGCCGCGGGCACCTGCGGGTGCTGCGTTCCCCCGATTCCTGAATCCCGGTTCCCGAGTCCGTTGATTCTCGATTCTCGATGACTGACTCCTGACTCCTGCGTTCCTGACTCCGGCCGGGTCTCCCGGCCGCGCTGAATCCCTTCCTCCGGCTTTCCGCGACGGATCCTGTACGGACCATTGACCCTGCTTGTCGTGGACACGATCATGCCTCCCAGTAGTGAGAGATCACTTTCCGCATCGCGGAATTCGGAGGCCCCTGTCGTGTTCGAACAGCAATTGGAACCCGTCGCCGATTCACTCGGCCTGTCCGCCCTGGTCGCCGCGCTTCCGCTGGTCACCGTGCTGGTGTTGCTCGGCGCCGTCCGTATGAAGGCCCATCGCGCCGGACTGATCGGCCTGGCCGTCGCCGTAGCGGTCGGCTGGCTCGCCTTCGGGATGCCGATCGGCCAGACCGTCTCCGCCGGCGCGCAGGGCGTCGTCTTCGGTCTCTTCCCGATCATGTGGATCGTCGTCAACGCCCTCTGGGTGTACCGGATGACGGTCCGTACCCAGCATTTCGACATCCTGCGCCGCTCGTTCGGGCGATTCTCCGACGACCCGCGCATCCAGGCACTCGTCGTCGCCTTCTGTTTCGGCGCGCTCCTCGAAGCGCTCGCGGGCTTCGGCGCACCGGTCGCCATCTCCGCGGTGATGCTCGTGGCACTCGGCTTCAACCCGGTCAAGGCGGCGGTCGTCGCCCTCGTGGCCAACACCGCGCCCGTGGCCTTCGGCGCGATGGGCACGCCGGTGGTGACCCTGGCACAGGTGACCGGACTGCCGCTGGACACCGTCGCCTCGGTCGTCGGCCGCCAGACGCCGCTGCTCGCCGTCGTCGTACCCCTGGTGCTCGTCGGACTCGTCGACGGCAAACGGGGCCTGCGCGAGACCTGGGCGCCCGCCCTGGCGTGCGGATTCGCCTTCGGCGTCGCGCAGTTCGTCGCGGCCAACTTCGTCTCCGCCCAACTCGCCGACATCGGGGCCGCGCTGGTGGGCGCGGCGGCGCTGCTCGCCGTGCCGAGCGCGCGCAAGCCGGCCGACGAGGCGGTGCGCACCTCCGTACTGACGGGCGCGCGCAGCGAGGACCTGGACGTCGAGGACGACCGCCGCGAAGTCGTCCGCGCCTACGCCCCGTACGGCCTGATCGTGGTGATCTTCTCCCTCGCGCAGATCCCGCCGATCAAGGACCAACTGGCCAAGGCGACCCAGTCCTTCGACTGGCCGTTCCTCGACGTCACCGACTCGGAGGGAACGCCGGTCGGGGCCAACGTCTTCACGCTGCCGCTCATCTCGACCGGCGGCACGCTCGTCCTCGTCGCGGGCCTCCTGACGGCCGGGGTCATCGGGCTCAGGGCGAAGGACGCGGCGAAGGAGTGGGCGGCCACGGTGCACGAGCTGCGGTACGCGATCCTCACCGTCGTGTCGGTGCTGGCCCTCGCGTACGTCATGAACCTCTCCGGACAGGCGGCCACCATCGGCCACTTCGTCGCGGCGGCGGGTGCGGGGCTGGCGTTCCTCTCGCCCGTGCTCGGCTGGTTCGGCGTCGCCGTCACGGGCTCCGACACCTCCGCCAACGCGCTCTTCGGGGCGCTCCAGGTGACGGCGGCACGCGAATCCGGGCTGTCACCCGAGCTGTTGGCGGCGGCGAACAGCTCCGGAGGCGTACTCGGCAAGATGATCTCCCCGCAGAACCTGACGATCGCGTGCGCGGCGGTCGGTCTGGCCGGCAAGGAAGGAGACCTCCTTAGGAAGGTCCTGCCGTGGAGTCTCGGACTGCTGCTGGTGATGTGCCTGATCGTGGTGGGACAGAGCACCTTCGTGCTGGGGTGGATGCTGCCGTAGGCCCTTCCTTCGGATCCCGGTGGGCCCGCGGGTAGTTTGTGAGGACTGTCCGCAGAGACCTCAGGAGGGGTGCCGTGGCCGACTTGGGCCAGATCGTGAAGGCGTACGACGTACGTGGCGTATATCCGGACCAGCTCGACGACCGGCTCGTCGAGCTGTTCGGAGCGGCTTTCGTGGAAGTCACGGGCGCCACGGCGATCGTCGTCGGTCATGACATGCGGCCCTCCTCGCCCCACCTGTCGGCGAGCTTCGCCAAGGGTGCCGTCCGGCGCGGGGCGGACGCCACGCTGATCGGGCTGTGCTCGACCGATCAGCTGTACTACGCGAGCGGCGCACTGGACCTGCCGGGCGCGATGTTCACCGCGTCGCACAACCCGGCGCGCTACAACGGCATCAAGATGTGCCGCGCGGGCGCCGCACCGGTGGGGCAGGACACCGGCCTGGCGGAGATCCGCGCGCTGGTCGAGACCTGGCTGGCCGAGGGACCCCCGGAACCGGCGGCCAAGCCGGGAACGATCACACAGCGTGACACGTTGTCGGATTACGCGGCACATCTGCTGTCCCTGGTCGAACTCTCGGCGAACCGCCCGCTGAAGGTCGTGGTCGACGCGGGGAACGGCATGGGGGGCCACACGGTCCCCACGGTCTTCGCCGGGCTGCCGGTCGACCTGGTCCCGATGTACTTCGAGCTGGACGGCACGTTCCCCAACCACGAGGCCAACCCGCTCGACCCCCGGAACATCGTGGACCTCCAGGCGCGCGTGCTGTCCGAAGGCGCGGACCTGGGCCTGGCGTTCGACGGCGACGCGGACCGCTGCTTCGTCGTGGACGAGCGGGGGAGGGGCGTGTCACCGTCGGCGATCACGGCCCTGGTCGCCGAGCGTGAACTCGCCAAGCACCCCGGCGGCACGGTGATCCACAACCTCATCACCTCCTGGTCGGTGCCCGAGGTCGTCAGGGAGCACGGCGGCAACCCGGTCCGTACGCGCGTCGGCCACTCCTTCATCAAGGCGGAGATGGCCCGCACCGGCGCGATCTTCGGCGGTGAGCACTCGGCGCACTACTACTTCCGCGAGTTCTGGAACGCCGACACGGGCATGCTCGCCGCGCTCCACGTCCTGGCGGCGCTCGGCGGGCAGGACGGCCCGCTGTCCGAACTCGTCGCCTCCTACGACCGATACGCCGGCTCGGGCGAGATCAACTCCACGGTGGACGACCAGACGGCCCGCCTCGCCGCTGTACGGAAGGCATTCACCGGCCGCGAGGGTGTCACGACGGACGACCTCGACGGCCTGACGGTGACCACCCCCGACTGGTGGTTCAACCTCCGCGCGTCCAACACGGAACCGCTGCTGCGCCTCAACGTGGAGGCCCGCGACGAACCGACGATGGCCAAGATCAGGGACGAGGCCCTGGCTCTGATCCGGTCCTGATCCGGTTTCTTTGCCCGGCCGGACGGGCTGCGTGGGCAGCCCGTCCGGCGCCTGAGCATGGAGCCCAGGGGTCTTGGGGCTTGCCCCGATTGCGGGAAGGGCGGGTAGGGGGAAGCGCGCCGCTTGCGCGGCCCCGGCCCGCCCCCATCCCCCGGCGGTAGGCTGATGTGGCCCAATCCGCACCACCCCGTACGCCTCAGCTCGTTCGAAGGGACACCCACCACATGCCGCTCGAAGCCGGCCTTCTGGAGATCCTCGCCTGCCCGGCCTGTCACGCGCCGCTCAGCGACCGCACCGAAGCCGACACGCCCGAGCTGATCTGCACCGGCGCGGACTGCGGCCTCGCCTACCCGGTCCGCGATGACATCCCCGTACTCCTCGTGGACGAGGCCCGCCGCCCCTAGGTCCTGTCCGGCGGATCTTCGGGGATCAGCCAGGCGACCCGGGCCCCCGAAGATCCGCCGGACAGGGCCTAGACCGTGTGTGGGAAGTCCCGCCTGCCCCGTGACGCCCGGCACGCACTCCTCCGTAGCCCCGAAGGGGCACGGGAGCTGCCCCTTAGCCGCGTTGTCACCAGTCGTTCAAGGACGGCCGGGCCATCCACAACGCCGATCCTCCGCCTCGCGATCGCCAGCACCGACGGAGTCGTCAGCCGCTCCGCAGAGCGGGCGCGAGGCTGGCCCTGCGGGGCGGACGGCGCTACTTCCCCAACACGGCCCAGAGGCGCCGCCCCGCTCCACAGGCCCGCGCAACGCCCTTGCTCACGCGCCGCACCCGGCGCCCAGGCGATCGGAGACCCACCCCCATGCTCGACGAGTCCTTGCTCGACGCGCCGGACGCGCTGGCCCGCGCCGACCACCGTGGGCTCCTCCTCGGCGCCGCAGAGGCCGGGGCACGGGTACGTACCGCCGTCCGGCACGCCGCCGAGGCGGGCATCGGACAGCTCACCCCCGAGGGCCGCCCCCGCGCCGTGCTGTTCGCCGGCTCCGGGACCGCCGCACTCGGCGTAGCCGACCTGCTCGGCGCGCTCGCGGGTGCCGCCGCGCCCGTCACCCTGCTGCGGCCCACCGGAGTGGCTCCCGCCGCAGGCGCCCTGCGCTGGGCGCTCCCCGGCTGGGCCGGCTCCGTCGACCTGCTCCTGATCGCCACCACCGACGGCGGCGAACCGGGCCTCGCCCTCCTCGCCGAGCAGGCGTACCGCCGCGGCTGCACCGTCGTCGCCGTCGCCCCACGCCAGTCCCCGCTCAGCGAGGCCGTGGACGGCACACACGGCCTCGCCGTCCCCATGGCGCCCACACCGCAGGAGCAGTACGAGGAGATCCAGGCCGCGAGCCCAGGGGCGCTCTGGGCGCTGTTCACCCCGCTCCTGTCGCTTCTCGACCGCGTCGGACTGCTCACCGCCTCGGCCGAGACTCTTCAGCTCGTCGCCGATCGCCTCGACAGCACGGCGGAGCGCTGCGGCCCGGCCATCGCGACGTACAGCAACCCGGCCAAGACCCTCGCGGCCGAACTCGCCGACAGTCTCCCGCTGATCTGGACGGAAGGCACGGCCGCCGCCCCCGCCGGCCGCCGCTTCGCCGCCGTATTGGCCGAGCTGTCCGGCCGCCCCGCGCTCGCGGCCGAGCTTCCCGGCGCCCTGCCCGCGCACGGCCTGCTCCTGGGCGGCGACTTCGCCGGCGGTGCCGCCGACCCCGACGACTTCTTCCGCGACCGCGTCGAGGAGCCCCAGGCGCTGCGCGCCCGCGTCGTGCTGCTCCGGGACCGCCCCGTCGGCGGACTGACCGCGGCGCCGGCGGCCCGCGAACTCGCCATCAGCCACGAGACGGCCATCAGCGAGCTGGAGCCGCAGGAGGGCAGCGAGCTCGAAGCCCTCGCGGAACTCGTCGCCGTCACCGACTTCACGGCTGTCTATCTGGCCCTGGCCTCGGGTAACCGCGAATGACCCCGCCCGGTCTCCACGACCGCCCCCCGCACTGAACGCACCTCATCCACCGGGCACGTCACCCGCAGGCCATCCCCCCGTATGTCGCCTCTACTTCGCCCGTACTCCACACACCTCCGAACTTCGCCCGTACACCAGGCGACTTCGCCTGCACATCAAGCACCTCGCCCGTACACCACGCAACAAGGAAGCACCCATGGACCGCCTCTCCAACACCGTGCGCCCCTACGCCTGGGGCTCCACGACCGCCATTCCGGAGCTGCTCGGCACCGCCCCCACCGGCGAGCCCCAGGCCGAGATGTGGATGGGCGCCCACCCGGGGGCCCCGTCCCGTATCAACCGCTCCACCACCCCCCTGGATCACCCGCTCTCCGAAGCCATCGCAGCCGCCCCCGAGGCGGAACTCGGCGCCCGTACCGTCAAGAAATTCGGTCCACGTCTCCCCTTCCTCCTCAAGCTCCTCGCCGCCGACGCGCCTCTCTCCCTCCAGGTCCATCCCAACCCCGCCCAGGCGAAGGAGGGTTACGCGACGGAGGAGCGCCAGGGCGTCCCCATCGACGCGCCGCACCGCAACTACAAAGACACCAACCACAAGCCCGAACTGATCTGCGCCCTCACCCCCTTCGACGGCCTCTGCGGCTTCCGCGCACCCGCCGAGACCGCCGACCTCCTCGCCCGGCTGGACGTCGACTCGCTCAAGCCCTATGTGGACCTCCTGCACGCCCACCCCGAGGAAGCCGCGCTGCGCGAAGTCCTCACCGCCGTGCTGACCGCCGACCCCGACGAGATGTCCCACACCGTTCATTCCACCGCCGAAGCAGCGGCACGCCTCGGCGGCGAGTACTCGCCATATGTGTCGATCGCGCACCACTACCCCGGCGATCCGGGCGTCATCGCGGCCATGCTGCTCAACCACGTACAACTCCAGCCCGGTGAAGCCCTCTACCTGGGCGCCGGCGTCCCGCACTCCTATCTGCACGGGCTGGGTGTCGAGATCATGGCCAACTCGGACAACGTCCTGCGCTGCGGCCTCACCCCCAAACACGTCGACGTGCCGGAACTGCTCCGCATCGTGCGCTTCGAGTCGACCGAACCCGCCGTGCTCCGCCCCGAGGCGTCGGCGTCCGGCGAGGAGCTGTACGACACCCCGATCGACGAGTTCCGGCTGTCCGCCTATGGCCTGGCGCCCGGCGGGACGCACCGCGAACTCACCGCCGACACCCCTCAGATCCTCCTCTGCACGGCGGGCACCCCGCGTGCCAACGACATCGATCTGACCCCCGGTGATTCGGTCTTTGTCCCCGCGGGCGAGAAGACCGAACTGACCGGTACGGGCAGGGTGTTCCGTGCCACCGTCATCGCCTGAACCAGCGCTTCGCGTACCGTCCGCCTCGGCGGCTGCAACAATGTGCCGCCGTACCGCGGCGCCAGGGCCGCAGACCGAGGAAGGGATCCACCGCACCCATGAGCGCGTCAGGCGGAACCAAGGCGATCGTGGCGGCGCTCGTCGCCAACCTCGCGATCGCAGTAGCCAAGTTCGTGGCGTTCCTCTTCAGTAGTTCGTCGTCGATGCTCGCCGAGAGCGTGCACTCGCTCGCCGACTCGGGCAACCAGGGGCTGCTGCTCCTCGGCGGCAAGAGGGCGAAGCGCGAAGCGACCCCTGAACACCCCTTCGGCTACGGCCGTGAGCGCTACATCTACGCGTTCCTCGTCTCCATCGTGCTCTTCTCCGTCGGCGGCATGTTCGCCATCTACGAGGGCTACGAGAAGATCAAGCACCCGCACGAGATCGAGGCCTGGTACTGGCCGGTCGGCGTCCTCGTGTTCGCGATCATCGTCGAGACGTTCTCCTTCCGTACAGCCATCGTCGAGTCGAACCTGATCCGCGGCAAGCGCTCCTGGAAGGAGTTCATCCGGCACTCCAAGGCTCCCGAGCTCCCGGTCGTCCTCCTTGAGGACCTCGGCGCGCTGGTCGGTCTGGTCCTGGCGCTCATGGGCGTGAGCCTGGCGCTCGTCACCGGTGACGGCATCTGGGACGGCATCGGCACGCTCTGCATCGGCATCCTGCTGATCGTGATCGCGATTGTCCTGGCGGCCGAGACGAAGTCTCTGCTGCTCGGCGAGGCCGCCGGCCTGGAGGACGTGGAGAAGATCAAGGCCGCGATCGTCGACGGTGACGACGTCACCGCCATCATCCACATGCGTACGCTCCACCTCGGTCCCGAGGAACTGCTGGTGGCGGCCAAGATCGCGGTCGAGCACGACGACACGGCTGCCGAGATCGCCCAGGCGATCAACGCGGCCGAGACGCGGATCCGCGACGCGGTCCCGATCGCCCGCGTGATCTACCTGGAGCCGGACATCTTCAACGCCGCTGCCGCTGCGGCGGGGACCAACCCGGGTAAGTCGCCCGGCGTCACGGAGACCGAGCCGAGCGCCGAGCCGGCCGCTGATTCGACCGCCGAGTCGGCTCCCGACTCGGGCAACGGCCACTGATCACCCGCTCGCATCCGTAAGGAGGCCCCCGGCGCACCTCGCGCCGGGGCCTCCTTACGGAGGTGAGTTCGTACGACCTACCGGATCTCGCCCAGCACACCGAGAATCGCCGCCTCGTCGGGCGCTGCCGTCAGCCGCTCCCGCCTCGGAGTCGTACAGAGCACCGGTGTTGGCGATCCAGCCGCCGATCATGCCGGGCACCAGCGCCGGCCGGTCACCGATCGCGTAGGCGATGTAACCGGACAGGATCGGCGCCATCAGAGTGAACCCGATGGTGCCGATCTGGTTCACGTACCGCCAGAACGTCTGCTCGGGGATGACGAGCCCCAACTTGGGATCCTGGTCGCCGCCGATCGAGAGCGAGACGGCGATCAGCAGACCGCCGACCACGACGAACGGGATCATGTACGAGACGCCGTTCATCAGCGCCTTGTACGCCAGACTCCGCGCCTTGCCGCCGCCCGTGGCGCTCCCACCGGTCCCGCCGGTCGCGCCCATCCCGCCACCCTCGGCGCCACCACGTCCCGCTGATCCGACCACTTCGTGATCGTCGCCGCCGCTCCCGGTGGCCCCGTGTTACGGGCGCGCTCCGCACCCGCTCGATCAGTCCTTCGGGATGGTGGATACCCTCGGCCACCCCCACGGCCAGCACCCGCTTCCCGACGAACCGGCCGCGGCCGACATCCTTGTCGGCGGCGATGATGATGCCGTCCGTTCTCTGACATCGTTGTCGGTCAAGACGTTCTCGGCACCGATGGAGCCCTGGGTCTCCACCTTCATCTCGACACCGAGCGCCTCCGCGGCCTGCGCCAGCTTCTCCGCTGCCATATCGGTGTGCGCGATGCCGGTCGGGCAGGCGGTAACCGCGAGCAGCCGCGCCTTGCGCTGCTCACTCGCCGGACTGGTCACTTGGATCTCCTCACACTTCGCGGCCCGGATCGGTGCGTGTTGCACTCACCGATCCACCCGCATCCTGCAACACCCGACGACGCGCGAAAAAAAGCCCGGAAGGCCCGAGTTGGGGACCCTTTGAAGCCCGTCGCGGACGGGATCCGGGCCCCGGTGCGCTGTGGGGCGCTGGGCCGATCGGTGTAGATTCGTCATCAGAGCCAGACGTCGCTGCTGATGGCGGTCGGGCGGTCTGCGGCGCGGACCGGCCGAGGGAGAGAGGGCCTCCGACGGACTGCGTTGCGTACGTCCGGGCATTCGTATGCCCGCCCGCCGCAAAGTCAGCCGTACCCACCCTCGACCCCTTTACGAGGAGCAGCTCGCTATGACCACTGTCGCCAACCGACAGGACTTCAAGGTCGCCGATCTCTCGCTTGCCGAGTTCGGCCGCAAGGAGATCACCCTCGCCGAGCACGAGATGCCCGGCCTGATGTCGATCCGCAGGGAGTACGCCGAGGCGCAGCCCCTGGCCGGCGCCCGCATCACCGGCTCCCTGCACATGACCGTGCAGACCGCCGTCCTCATCGAGACGCTGGTCGCGCTCGGCGCCGACGTCCGCTGGGCCTCCTGCAACATCTTCTCCACCCAGGACCACGCCGCCGCCGCGATCGCCGTCGGCCCGAACGGCACCCCGGACGACCCGCAGGGCGTTCCGGTCTTCGCCTGGAAGGGCGAGACGCTCGAAGAGTACTGGTGGTGCACCGAGCAGGCCCTGACCTGGCCCAACGCCTCCACCGGCGGCCCGAACATGATCCTGGACGACGGTGGCGACGCCACCCTGCTCGTCCACAAGGGCGTCGAGTTCGAGAAGGCCGGCGCGGCCCCCGACCCGGCCACGGCGGACAGCGAGGAGTACAGCTACATCCTGCGTCTCCTCAACCGCACCCTCACCGAGAACCCGCAGAAGTGGACCCTCCTGGCGTCCGAGATCCGCGGTGTCACGGAAGAGACCACGACCGGTGTCCACCGTCTCTACGAGATGCACCGCGACGGCACCCTCCTCTTTCCGGCGATCAACGTCAACGACGCCGTGACCAAGTCGAAGTTCGACAACAAGTACGGCTGCCGCCACTCCCTGATCGACGGCATCAACCGCGCCACCGACGTGCTGATCGGCGGCAAGGTCGCCGTCGTCTTCGGCTACGGCGACGTGGGCAAGGGCTGCGCGGAGTCCCTGCGCGGCCAGGGCGCCCGCGTGATCATCACCGAGATCGACCCCATCTGCGCGCTCCAGGCGGCGATGGACGGCTACCAGGTCGCGACGCTGGACGATGTCGTCGGCATCGCCGACATCTTCGTCACCACGACGGGCAACAAGGACATCATCATGGCCGCGGACATGGCCAAGATGAAGCACCAGGCGATCGTCGGCAACATCGGCCACTTCGACAACGAGATCGACATGGCCGGCCTCGCGAAGATCCCCGGCATCGTCAAGGACGAGGTCAAGCCGCAGGTCCATACCTGGAAGTTCCCCGACGGCAAGACGTTGATCGTCCTGTCCGAGGGCCGTCTGCTGAACCTCGGCAACGCGACCGGTCACCCCTCCTTCGTGATGTCCAACTCGTTCGCGGACCAGACGCTGGCCCAGATCGAGCTGTTCACCAAGCCCGAGGAGTACCCGACCGACGTCTACGTGCTGCCCAAGCACCTCGACGAGAAGGTCGCCCGGCTCCACCTCGACGCGCTCGGCGTGAGGCTCACGACCCTCCGCCCCGAGCAGGCCGCGTACATCGGTGTGCAGGTCGAAGGCCCGTACAAGTCAGACCACTACCGCTACTGACCCACAGACACCGCCGCTGACACCAGCGGTACGGGCAGGCCCCCACACCCCCGTGTTGGGGGCCTGCCCCGGTCTCCGGCTCCTGGTCCCGCCCACGTCTGTTCCCAGGCGTCCAGATGGTCTGTGTGTATGCGAGCGGCACTCCCGTGCGCTCTCACGGCAACGGGCCCAGAGGACACCGAAGGACTCCCGCACATGCCGCGTGGCCGCTACTCACTCCACGATCCGCACGACCACACCCCTCTCGGCGAAGAACACTTCCACTGCGCACCCGGCCCCTCGGGCTGGCGCTACGTCTCCCAGATCACCGCTCCCTCCGGCGAGCACTCCGGCTCCGTCGACCTCACCCTCGACGAACTCGGCCGTCCCATCCGTCTCGAACTGCATGCCGCGAGCTGGCAGGTCCGCGCCGCCGCACTCGAAGGCGTCACCTGGGTCCGCACCGACCCCACCGGCACCGAAGCCACCGAAGGCAATGTCCCCGCCCATGCCTTCACCGGCACGTCCCCCGCGTTCCTCGTCGCGACCACCCGCCTCCTGCGTCTCACCCCCGCTTCCCCGACGACCCGCGTCCGGTTCGTGGCTTTCACCGACCCGGTCCTGGCCCCCCGCACTCTCGACCAGTCCTGGGTGCTAGTGAGAAGTGAAGCGCATGCCACTGACAATGGACCCCTGACTGTGGACGAGTACCAGGTCAGCGCCCTGGACACCGGTGAGCAACACAGCGTCCACATCAGCGGTGACGTGGTTCTCGCCGCGCCGGGCATCGAGCTCGAAGACCTCGAATCCCCGCCGTCGGCCCTGCCCTGACACCGACTCGGACAGGACCTAGGCGGGCGGCGTGAACCTGGATGCCGGGGGAACGGCCGGATCCGGCGCACGAGTTGACGCCGCGTCCGCCACGTCGCGCGGTGGCCGCACCGGCTGTCTGCCGACCGGACCGGCCGGACCGACCGAAGCGGCGGGACGAGGGGTGCCGGGCGTGGGCCGACCGGCCGGGCCGGCGCCGAAAGCCCGCCGCGCGTCCCGTGCCTGCCGTTCGTTCACCACGGCCGCCAGATACGCCGCCGGCGGCACACCGTGCGGCAGCGGCACGCCCGTACGCGTCGCCAGATCACCGGCCAGCCGCTCCGCCATCGACCAGCCGACGCCGGGGTCGAGTTGCCTCATACGGGTCAGGTACTGCCGTATGGCCAGCCACAGTTCGTCGGGCACCGACGACAGATCCAGCTCGGAGAAGCGGCCGACGAGCCACGGCGGCGGAGGCGGCACGGCAGGAGCCCGATCCGCCGGCACCCGCTCGCGTACGACCAACGTCCCCGCGAACAGGTCCCCGACCCGACGCCCACGCGCCGACACGAGCGAAGCGATGCACGCGATCACCCCGAAGGACATGAGCAGTTCCACCACACCGATCGCCCCACGCACCAACGCGTGGCGGAAACGGATGGGCCCGCCGTCGTCCCGCACCACCCGCAGCCCGCAGGCCAACTTCCCCAACGAACGCCCGTGACTGAGGGTTTCCACCGCGATCGGCACACCCACTGGTATCAGCAGGAAACTCGCGACCGCCAGGGCCGCCACCGCGGCCGTGTCCAGGGAATCCGTCGCGATGGCCAGGACGATCGAGACCACGATGTACGCGGCCCAGACCACCACCAGATCGATGACGACGGCCAACGCCCGGCTCGGCAGCTTCGCGGGGCGCAGCCCCAGTACGACCGCGTCGCCCGTCACAAGCTCATTCACCGGTGCCCACCCTTCGCCGACCTTCTCTGCCCCCGGACCGCTCAGTCTGCCAAGCTGGCCTGCAACGTGCCGCAGTAGTACGGACCGTACGCACCCAGTGCCTGGAGCAGCAGCAGACCATGGATCTCGACGTCTTCGTGACGGCCCACCGACCCGAGTGGGACCGCCTGGACTTTCTCCTGCGCCGCGGACGGCACCTCACCGGTGCCGAGGCGGACGAACTCGTCGCCCTCTACCAACGCACGGCCACTCATCTCTCCCTGATCCAGTCCAGCGCCCCGGACCCCATGCTCATCGCGCGCCTGACCCAGCTGGTCGCACGCGCCCGGTCGGTCGTCACCGGCACCCGCCGCGCCGGCTGGCGCGACGCCGCCCGCTTCCTTACGGCCGGCTTCCCGGCCGCCGTGTACCGCTCCCGGCACTGGTGGATACCGACCGCACTGCTCTCAGTGCTCGTCGCAGCTCTGATCGGCTGGTGGATATCGGCGCACCCCGAGGTCCAGTCGGCGATCGCGGCTCCCGAAGACCTCCGCCAGATGACCCGCCCCGGCGGCGAGTACGAGACGTACTACTCAAGTCACCCGGCAGCGTCCTTCGCGGCGCAGGTCTGGACGAACAACGCCCAGGCCGCCGCCATGTGCCTTGTCCTCGGCGCCTTCCTCTGCTTCCCGGTGATCTGGATCCTCTTCCTGAACATGCTCAACCTCGGTGTCGGCATCGGCCTGATGTCGTCGGCCGGCCGCCTGGACACGTTCCTGGGCCTGGTTCTGCCCCACGGTCTGCTCGAACTGACGGCCGTGTTCGTCGCGGCGGGTACGGGCCTCCGCCTCGGTTGGACCCTGATCGACCCCGGCCCATACACCCGTCGAACGGCGCTCGCCCAACAGGGGCGCGCGGCAGTGGGCATGGCCATCGGCCTCGCGCTGATCCTCTTCGTGTCGGGCCTGATAGAGGGCTTTGTGACCCCGTCCGGCCTGCCGACATGGGCGCGCATCACCATCGGGATCGTGTCCGAACTGGCCTTCTTGGCGTACGTGTACGTACTCGGCGGCCGAGCGGCCCGCGCGGGCGCCACGGGCGACGTGGAGAGCGCCGATCAGAGCGCCCAACTGCCCACGGCAGCCTGATGTGCGTTGCGGGTCGCCGACCTGTTAGTCTCCTCCTCGCTCCACAAAGATCGCTGCCGATCGTTGACAGGGTCTGTGTGGGGAGGTAGATTTGAACGGTTGCCTCGAAGCTGGACAAGTTCGAGAGCGACGGTTAATGTCTATCCAGCTCTGAGCGGGGATCGAATTTCCGCAGAGCTTTCCGATACATCATTCGAATCACGGCGGTCGATTTACCTCGGCCCTGATGTTTCTGATAATGTCGGTCTCGCCGAAAGAGAAACGCGAAAGCGAATATCCGAAAGCACTCCCGTCGACTGGGAATCAGGCGCCGAAAGGTTCTGATAGAGTCGGAGACGAAGGAAAGCAAGACCGAAGGGAAGCCCGGAGGAAAGCCCGAGAGGGTGAGTACAAAGGAAGCGTCCGTTCCTTGAGAACTCAACAGCGTGCCAAAAGTCAACGCCAGATATGTTGATACCCCGACCTCGTCCACTGTTGTGGATTGGGTTGAGGTTCCTTTGATAGAAACACAGCGAGGACGCTGTGAACGGTTGGCCTTATTCCGGTCGACTGTTCCGCTCTCGTGGTGTCACCCGATTACGGGTAAACATTCACGGAGAGTTTGATCCTGGCTCAGGACGAACGCTGGCGGCGTGCTTAACACATGCAAGTCGAACGATGAAGCCTTCGGGTGGATTAGTGGCGAACGGGTGAGTAACACGTGGGCAATCTGCCCTGCACTCTGGGACAAGCCCTGGAAACGGGGTCTAATACCGGATAATACTGTGCCCCTCATGGGGGACGGTTGAAAGCTCCGGCGGTGCAGGATGAGCCCGCGGCCTATCAGCTTGTTGGTGGGGTAATGGCCTACCAAGGCGACGACGGGTAGCCGGCCTGAGAGGGCGACCGGCCACACTGGGACTGAGACACGGCCCAGACTCCTACGGGAGGCAGCAGTGGGGAATATTGCACAATGGGCGAAAGCCTGATGCAGCGACGCCGCGTGAGGGATGACGGCCTTCGGGTTGTAAACCTCTTTCAGCAGGGAAGAAGCGAAAGTGACGGTACCTGCAGAAGAAGCGCCGGCTAACTACGTGCCAGCAGCCGCGGTAATACGTAGGGCGCAAGCGTTGTCCGGAATTATTGGGCGTAAAGAGCTCGTAGGCGGTCTGTCACGTCGGGTGTGAAAGCCCGGGGCTTAACCCCGGGTCTGCATTCGATACGGGCAGACTAGAGTGTGGTAGGGGAGATCGGAATTCCTGGTGTAGCGGTGAAATGCGCAGATATCAGGAGGAACACCGGTGGCGAAGGCGGATCTCTGGGCCATTACTGACGCTGAGGAGCGAAAGCGTGGGGAGCGAACAGGATTAGATACCCTGGTAGTCCACGCCGTAAACGTTGGGAACTAGGTGTTGGCGACATTCCACGTCGTCGGTGCCGCAGCTAACGCATTAAGTTCCCCGCCTGGGGAGTACGGCCGCAAGGCTAAAACTCAAAGGAATTGACGGGGGCCCGCACAAGCAGCGGAGCATGTGGCTTAATTCGACGCAACGCGAAGAACCTTACCAAGGCTTGACATACACCGGAAAGCATCAGAGATGGTGCCCCCCTTGTGGTCGGTGTACAGGTGGTGCATGGCTGTCGTCAGCTCGTGTCGTGAGATGTTGGGTTAAGTCCCGCAACGAGCGCAACCCTTGTTCTGTGTTGCCAGCATGCCCTTCGGGGTGATGGGGACTCACAGGAGACCGCCGGGGTCAACTCGGAGGAAGGTGGGGACGACGTCAAGTCATCATGCCCCTTATGTCTTGGGCTGCACACGTGCTACAATGGCCGGTACAATGAGCTGCGATACCGCAAGGTGGAGCGAATCTCAAAAAGCCGGTCTCAGTTCGGATTGGGGTCTGCAACTCGACCCCATGAAGTCGGAGTTGCTAGTAATCGCAGATCAGCATTGCTGCGGTGAATACGTTCCCGGGCCTTGTACACACCGCCCGTCACGTCACGAAAGTCGGTAACACCCGAAGCCGGTGGCCCAACCCCTTGTGGGAGGGAGCTGTCGAAGGTGGGACTGGCGATTGGGACGAAGTCGTAACAAGGTAGCCGTACCGGAAGGTGCGGCTGGATCACCTCCTTTCTAAGGAGCATCTAGACCATCGGACCCCTTGGGTCGGGTGGTCCAGGAACCATTTCGTCGGCACCTGTCCGACGGTGGTCGCTCATGGGTGGAACGTTGACTATTCGGCACTCTTTGCTGCTGTGTTGTCCAAGTACTGTCCTTCGGGGCGTGGAACGGGAACACGGTGGTTGGGGGTGCCGGGCGCGCTGTTGGGTGTCTGAGGGTACGGGCTGCGTGAGCTGCTTGTGTCTTCGGTTGCCGGCCCCGGTGAACTCACTGTGTATGCGGTGGGGTGGCGGGTGGTTGGTCGTTGTTTGAGAACTGCACAGTGGACGCGAGCATCTGTGGCCAAGTTTTTAAGGGCGCACGGTGGATGCCTTGGCACCAGGAACCGATGAAGGACGTGGGAGGCCGCGATAGGCCCCGGGGAGCTGTCAACCGAGCTTTGATCCGGGGGTGTCCGAATGGGGAAACCCGGCAGTCGTCATGGGCTGTCACCCGCTGCTGAACACATAGGCAGTGTGGAGGGAACGAGGGGAAGTGAAACATCTCAGTACCCTCAGGAAGAGAAAACAACCGTGATTCCGGGAGTAGTGGCGAGCGAAACCGGATGAGGCCAAACCGTATGTGTGTGATACCCGGCAGGGGTTGCGCATGCGGGGTTGTGGGAGTGCACTTGATCAGTCTGCCGGCTGGTCGGAGAGTCAGAAACCGTACAGGTAGGCGAAGGACATGCGAAAGGTCCGGCGTAGAGGGTAAGACCCCCGTAGCTGAAATCTGTGCGGCTCTCTTGCGTATTTCCCAAGTAGCACGGGGCCCGAGAAATCCCGTGTGAATCTGGCGGGACCACCCGCTAAGCCTAAATATTCCCTGGTGACCGATAGCGGATAGTACCGTGAGGGAATGGTGAAAAGTACCGCGGGAGCGGAGTGAAATAGTACCTGAAACCGTGTGCCTACAAGCCGTGGGAGCGTCGCTGTATGTGCTTGCGCATACAGTCGTGACTGCGTGCCTTTTGAAGAATGAGCCTGCGAGTTTGCGGTGTGTTGCGAGGTTAACCCGTGTGGGGAAGCCGTAGCGAAAGCGAGTCCGAACAGGGCGACATAGTAGCGCGCTCAAGACCCGAAGCGGAGTGATCTAGCCATGGGCAGGTTGAAGCGGCTGTAAGAGGTCGTGGAGGACCGAACCCACCAGGGTTGAAAACCTGGGGGATGACCTGTGGTTAGGGGTGAAAGGCCAATCAAACTCCGTGATAGCTGGTTCTCCCCGAAATGCATTTAGGTGCAGCGTCGTGTGTTTCTTGCCGGAGGTAGAGCACTGGATAGGCGATGGGCCCTACCGGGTTACTGACCTTAGCCAAACTCCGAATGCCGGTAAGTGAGAGCACGGCAGTGAGACTGTGGGGGATAAGCTCCATGGTCGAGAGGGAAACAGCCCAGAGCATCGACTAAGGCCCCTAAGCGTACGCTAAGTGGGAAAGGATGTGGAGTCGCAGAGACAACCAGGAGGTTGGCTTAGAAGCAGCCACCCTTGAAAGAGTGCGTAATAGCTCACTGGTCAAGTGATTCCGCGCCGACAATGTAGCGGGGCTCAAGCGTACCGCCGAAGTCGTGTCATTCGTACATGTAGCCTCAACGGGCGTGCGGATGGGTAGGGGAGCGTCGTGTGCCGGGTGAAGCCTCCGCGGAAGCGAGGGGTGGACGGTTCACGAGTGAGAATGCAGGCATGAGTAGCGATACACACGTGGGAAACGTGTGCGCCGATTGACTAAGGGTTCCTGGGTCAAGCTGATCTGCCCAGGGTAAGTCGGGACCTAAGGCGAGGCCGACAGGCGTAGTCGATGGACAACCGGTTGATATTCCGGTACCCGCTTTGAAACGCCCAGTATCGAATCAGGCGATGCTAAGACCGTGAAGCCGTCCTGGAGCCTTCGGGCAAAGGGGAGTGGTGGAGCCGTCGGACCAGACTTGTAGTAGGTAAGCGATGGGGTGACGCAGGAAGGTAGTCCAGCCCGGGCGGTGGTAGTCCCGGGGTAAGGGTGTAGGACGCACGGTAGGTAAATCCGTCGTGCATATAGTCTGAGACCTGATGCCGAGCCGATTGTGGTGAAGTGGATGATCCTATGCTGTCGAGAAAAGCCTCTAGCGAGTTTCATGGCGGCCCGTACCCTAAACCGACTCAGGTGGTCAGGTAGAGAATACCGAGGCGTTCGGGTGAACTATGGTTAAGGAACTCGGCAAAATGCCCCCGTAACTTCGGGAGAAGGGGGCCATTTCTGGTGATCATCTTTACGGTGTGAGCTGGGGGTGGCCGCAGAGACCAGCGAGAAGCGACTGTTTACTAAAAACACAGGTCCGTGCGAAGCCGTAAGGCGATGTATACGGACTGACGCCTGCCCGGTGCTGGAACGTTAAGGGGACCGGTTAGTCACATTTCGGTGTGGCGAGGCTGAGAACTTAAGCGCCAGTAAACGGCGGTGGTAACTATAACCATCCTAAGGTAGCGAAATTCCTTGTCGGGTAAGTTCCGACCTGCACGAATGGCGTAACGACTTCTCGACTGTCTCAACCATAGGCCCGGTGAAATTGCACTACGAGTAAAGATGCTCGTTTCGCGCAGCAGGACGGAAAGACCCCGGGACCTTTACTACAGTTTGATATTGGTGTTCGGTTCGGCTTGTGTAGGATAGGTGGGAGACTGTGAAGCTTGGACGCCAGTTCAGGTGGAGTCAACGTTGAAATACCACTCTGGTCGTGCTGGATGTCTAACCTGGGTCCGTGATCCGGATCAGGGACAGTGTCTGATGGGTAGTTTAACTGGGGCGGTTGCCTCCTAAAGAGTAACGGAGGCGCCCAAAGGTTCCCTCAGCCTGGTTGGTAATCAGGTGTTGAGTGTAAGTGCACAAGGGAGCTTGACTGTGAGACCGACGGGTCGAGCAGGGACGAAAGTCGGGACTAGTGATCCGGCGGTGGCTTGTGGAAGCGCCGTCGCTCAACGGATAAAAGGTACCCCGGGGATAACAGGCTGATCTTCCCCAAGAGTCCATATCGACGGGATGGTTTGGCACCTCGATGTCGGCTCGTCGCATCCTGGGGCTGGAGTCGGTCCCAAGGGTTGGGCTGTTCGCCCATTAAAGCGGTACGCGAGCTGGGTTTAGAACGTCGTGAGACAGTTCGGTCCCTATCCGCTGCGCGCGCAGGAGTCTTGAGAAGGGCTGTCCCTAGTACGAGAGGACCGGGACGGACGAACCTCTGGTGTGCCAGTTGTCCTGCCAAGGGCATGGCTGGTTGGCTACGTTCGGGAGGGATAACCGCTGAAAGCATCTAAGCGGGAAGCCTGCTTCGAGATGAGGACTCCCACCCACTTGATGGGGTAAGGCTCCCAG
Source organism: Streptomyces sp. NBC_01508 (assembly GCF_045040315.1). Lineage (NCBI taxonomy): Bacteria > Bacillati > Actinomycetota > Actinomycetes > Kitasatosporales > Streptomycetaceae > Streptomyces > Streptomyces sp. NBC_01508. The sequence continues at coordinate 5,445,232 of NZ_CP109419.1, forward strand.
TAGACGACTGGGTTGATAGGCCGGATATGGAAGCACCGTGAGGTGTGGAGTTGACCGGTACTAATAGGCCGAGGGCTTGTCCTCAGTTGCTCGCGTCCACTGTGTTAGTTCTGAGACAACGAACAGTCCGTGACATCATCCGGTTGTTCAGCAGTTTCATAGTGTTTCGGTGGTCATTGCGTTAGGGAAACGCCCGGTTACATTCCGAACCCGGAAGCTAAGCCTTTCAGCGCCGATGGTACTGCAGGGGGGACCCTGTGGGAGAGTAGGACGCCGCCGAACAATTTTTGAGTCGGGAATGCCCCGCACCATTTTGGTGCGGGGCATTTCTGCGTTCAGAGGCCGTTTCGGGGACCGGGCAATTCCCGTCCCCGAACCCGTACTTGTCTGTTCAGAGGCGGCCTGCGGACTTCAGTGCCAGATAGGCGTCCGCCAGTGCCGGCGCCAATGAGTCGGGCACAGCGTCTACCACTGTGACTCCGTAGCGCTGGAGCTTTTCCGCGGTACGGCGGCGCTGAGACTGTGCCTGGGAGCCGGCGGCGGCTTCGTACACCGCGTCCACCGAACCGCGTGCCGTACTCATGGTCTGGGCGTGCGGGTCGGCCACCGAGGCGACGAGCACCGTGTGCCGTTGGGTGAGTTGAGGGAGGACGGGCAGGAGCCCTTCCTCTACCGGGGCCGCTTCAAGACTGGTCAGCAGCACGATGAGTGAGCGGCGCGGGGCGCTTTTCAGGACTGTGGCCGCCAGGCCGCGTCCGTCCGTCTCCACGAGTTCGGGTTCCAGCGTGGAAAGTGCGTTCACCAGCGCAGGCAGTACGTCGTTCGCCGAGCGGCCTCGGACCTGGGCGCGTGTCCGGCGGTCGTATGCCAGCAGGTCGACACGGTCGCCTGCGCGGGTGGCGAGCGCGGTGAGGAGGAGTGTGGCGTCCATCGCGGCGTCGAGTCGTGGGACGTCGCCCACGCGGCCGGCCGAGGTGCGGCCGGTGTCGAGCACGATGAGGATGTGGCGGTCGCGTTCCGGCCGCCAGGTACGAATCGCCACCGCTGACTGGCGGGCCGTGGCGCGCCAGTCGATGGACCGGGTGTCGTCTCCCGGTACGTAGGGGCGGAGGCTGTCGAACTCCGTGCCCTCGCCACGGGTGAGCACGCTTGTCCGGCCGTCGAGTTCGCGCAGCCGGGCGAGTCTGGACGGCAGGTGCTTGCGGCTGGTGAAAGGCGGCAGGACACGGACCGTCCACGGGACGTCGTGATTTCCCTGGCGGGCCGCCAGGCCGAGGGGGCCGAAGGAGCGCACGGTCACTCGCTCCGTGTGCCTGTCGCCGCGGCGCGTCGGGCGCAGAAGCGTGGAGATACGGCGGCGTTCACCGGCAGGGACGCTCAACTCGTTGCGGGAGGCGACCTGTTCGGTGCCGGTCGGCCAGCTGCTCGGGGGCCATGCGTCGCGGATATGGGCGCGCAGTGTGCGGCGTGACGGGTTGACGACCGCGAGCTGGACCTGGGCACTTTCTCCGAGTCGAACTGACGTATCACCACTTCGAGTGAACTGGAGCGTTCGCACTGGCGCGGCCAGGCAGTAGTCGCACAGAATTGCGAGGGAGAGGGGCGCGTTGACCGCCAGCATCCCCGCCCAGCTGGGCGCGAGGAGGCCGACGGGAATCGAGCCGAGAGCGGCGAGGAGTGCCGCTCGCCCGGTGAGGGCCATGGTTCATCGCCTCATCGGGGTACGGGGACATGGGCCAGGATCGCGGTGATGACGGAGTCCGCGGTGACTCCTTCCATCTCCGCCTCGGGGCGGAGTTGGACGCGGTGTCGCAGGGTGGGCAGTGCCAGGGCCTTCACATCGTCCGGCGTGACGTAGTCGCGGCCGGTGAGCCAGGCCCAGGCACGGGCGGTGGAGAGCAGAGCGGTGGCGCCTCGTGGGGAGACGCCGAGGGAGAGCGAGGGGGAATGACGAGTGGCACGGCAGATATCGACGACGTAGCCCGCTATTTCCGGGGAGACGGAGGTCTTGGCGACCGCGGCGCGTGCCGCTTCGAGGTCCGCGGGGCCTGCGACAGGGCGTACGCCGGCCGCCTGGAGGTCGCGTGGGCTGAAGCCGTCCGCGTGGCGGGTCAGGACGCTGATCTCGTCGTCGCGTGACGGCAGGGGGACTGTCAGCTTCAACAGGAAGCGGTCGAGCTGTGCTTCGGGGAGGGGGTAAGTGCCTTCGTACTCGACCGGGTTCTGTGTGGCGGCGACCAGGAACGGATCGGGGAGCATCCGTGGCGTTCCGTCGATCGTGACTTGGCGTTCCTCCATCGCTTCGAGCAGCGACGACTGGGTCTTGGGCGGGGTGCGGTTGATCTCGTCGGCGAGCAGCAGATTGGTGAAGACGGGACCGGGCTGGAAGGAGAACTCCGCTGTTCGCGCGTCGTAGACGAGGGAGCCTGTGACGTCGCTCGGCATCAGGTCGGGGGTGAACTGGACGCGCTTGGTGTCCAGTTCGAGAGAGGCGGCGAGGGCCCGTACCAGGAGTGTCTTCGCGACGCCGGGGACTCCTTCGAGGAGGACGTGGCCCCGGCAGAGCAGGGCGACGACGAGTCCGGTTACGGCGGCGTCCTGGCCGACCACGGCCTTCGCGATCTCGGTGCGCAGGGCCTCCAGGGAGGCGCGGGCGCTGTCCGAGTTCTCAGCGGTCACGGGGGTCGGGGCACTCATGAGGTGCGTACCTCTCTTTCGAGGGCGTCGAGTTGGTCCGTCAGGCGGATGAGAGCGGCATCGTCGGCCGGCGCCGGGCCGAAGAGCAGCGTGCGGGGATCCCGCGAGTCGTTGGGGAGTTGTGCGGAGACGGCGGGGACGAGGGCCTCCGGGGAGTGGGCCTCGGACGGTGGGACACCGAGGAGGGAAGCGAGACGGGTACGGGTCTCCGTACGGAGGACCGAGGCGGCACGGTCGCGGGCGTTGGCCTTGCGGTAGAGGCGGGCGCGGCCCTCGGTGGCCTCGGAGGCGCGGATGGCGACCGGAAGCCGTTCGGCGACGACGGGGCCGAGCCGGCGGGAGCGCCACGCGGCGGCGAGGACGGCGGCGAGGGCGAGTTGGAGAGTGCCCCAGAGCCAGCCGGAGGGGATCAGGTCAAGGAAGCTTGACTCGTTGCCTCCTCCGTCCTGTTCCTCCTTGTTGCCGCCGCTGTCACCACTGTTGTCGCCACTGCCACTGCCGTTGCCATCGCTACCACTACCGGTGCCGGTGGCGGATTCGGTGGCGGAAGGATCACTGAGTGAGGGGAGGTACCAGACGATATGAGGCCGGGAGCCGAGGAGTTGAAGGGCCAGCGAGGCGTTGCCCTGTTTGGCGAAGCGCTCGTTGTAGAGGAGGTCGGGGGAGCCGAGCAGCACGGTGTCGCCGCCGGACGAGGTGTCGACCCTGAGAAGGGACGGCAGTCCGTTGGCCGGGTAGCAGGCGTCGCTGTTCGGCGAGTCGGTGGCGTAGCGTTCTCCGCCGATGTCGACGGCGCCCGCGGCGCGGGCGGCGGGCAGGGAGCAGCGGGGGGCACGCGCGGCCACCGATGTCTCGGTGTCCGATGTGACGCCCGGGGCGAGGGTGTCGACGGAGGGTGGCCCTGCCGACAGAAGGACCGTGCGACCGCCGGAGCGCTCCGTCGCGCTCTCCAGGGTGCGCTGTTGATGGAAGGTCAGCAGGTTGGGGGAGGTGACGACCAGGGTGGTGTCCGGTCCGGTCCCCTCGGTCGCCTCGGCGAGTGTCGTGACGACGCGGGTGGAGACGCCGCGGTCCTTGAGCAGTTCGGCCACGGCGCGGCTGCCCAGAGGGTCTGCGGAGCGTGGGTCGAGGCGGCCGTGCTGGTCGCCGGAGCGTACGGCCGCCAGGGTGATCCCGGCCACGAGGAGGATGGCGAGTGCGACCAGCAGCCCCCGGGCGCGCCTCCAGACCTGCTGGGCGCTGGGCGACATCGACGTGGCGCTGGTCGCGGGCCGGGACGGGGAGTTCGTCGCGGTGCCGGTCATTCGGCAGCTCCCTGGGTGGCGCTGCTCAGTTGGGGTTTGCTGCTCTCCAGGCCGAGGTCCAGCTCTCGCAGGCGCAGGTATGTCTGCCGGTCCGCCGAGCGTCCGCCGTACGTGACGTCGTCGAAGGCTCGGGCGGCGGCCCGCAGTGCGGTCGCGTGCTCGGGGAGTGACCGGCCGGCGTCGGCGGCGGCCTCGTCGGCGGTACGGCCGGGTCGTGGGTCGAGGACCGTGCGCTCCTCCAGGGAGCGGACGATGGCGCGCATCCGTTCCTGGACGGCCTGGTTCCAGCGTTCGGCCGCGGCGTGTTCCTCCGCGTTGGCGCGGTGTTCGGCCGCGCCGCGTGGGCCGGAGTCGAAGAGCGCGTCCTTGGGGCGGGTGGTGCGTTGGGGGGTGCCGAGCCGCCACCAGAGGGCGACGCCGAGCGCCGCGACAATCAATGCGATGACGGCGAGCCCGACCGGGCTCGCTACTCCGGAGCCGGCAACGGAGTTGAAGAGGTCTCCGATCCACTCCCAGAAGCGGTCCATCGCGCGCTGGAGCAGATTCGGGTCGTTCTCGTGGTACATGGGCTTGGACAGCTCGTCCTCGGCCGCCTCACGGGCCGGGACGCGCGAGGTGTCCACCGGTATGTCGTCGTTCGTGCGTGCCGCCAGCCACGCCGTTGCCGTGCCCCCCGTGCCGAACACCGCATCAGCCCCTGGGGGCGTCGTTGCCAGGCCGCTCGGAGCCGTAGCCCGGTACGCCGGCGGCGCGTGCGAGTTCGAGGTCGAGGGCTTCGCGGCGGATGCGCTGGTCCACGTAGAGCAGCACCGAGACGCCCGCGGAGATCGGCAGGGTGATGGAGGTGCTGATCACGCTGCCGATGCCGGTGATGATCAGGAACGGCCAGCCGAAGTCCGGGGCGGTGTCGGAGAGCAGGCTGCGGACGCCCTCGCCGTCCACGGCCAGGGCAGCGAGGCTGAACGGCACGGCGATGATCATGTCGACCACGAAGGTCAGCAGCAGCGTCAGCAGCAGGATGCCGAAGATCCGCCACCAGGTGCCCTTCACGAGCTTGGCGGAGCGGCGCATGGATGCCACGATTCCCTGCCGTTCGAGCATCAGGGCGGGCGAGGCGAGGCTGAAGCTGACCATCAGCCAGATCAGCAGGACGACCGCGGCCAGCCCGCCGAGCATCGTGAGGGCGATTCCGGCGCCGGAGCCGATCAGCAGTCCCGGGAGGATGCCGACGGTCACGACAAGGGCGCCCATGACGGGCAACAGCAGGGTCAGGCCGAGCAGTTGCAGCAGTCGGGGCCGGGCCTCGGCCCAGGCGTCCGACAGCGTGACGCTGCGGCCGAGTACGGATCGGCTGATGACCACGGTCAGTACGGCCGTGGTGAAGAGCGTGCCGACGATGGTGATGAAAAGGGACGGTGCCAGTGCGAGGAGGCTGGACTGCATCGCGTCGACGGCCTGGTTCAGGGCTTCCGACGGGCTCGCGTTCGGGTCGATGTCCACCGGCTCCGGCAGGAGATAGCGCTGGACGAGTATGTTGCCGATCTGCGAGATGACCGCGACGACGATGGTGACACCGAGGACGGTGCGCCAGTGGGCGCGCAGCGTGGACACGGCACCGTCGAGGATCTCCCCCACGCCCAGGGGGCGCAGTGGGATGACGCCGGGCTTGGCCGCGAGGGGTGGCTGTCCCCAGCCGGGGTGCCGTCCGCCGGGACCGGGGCCGCCCCAGCCCGGCGCGGACCTGGGCGCGGGCGGCACAGGAGCGGGGGCGCTGGGCGCGGACCACTGTCCGGCCGGCGGCTGGGTCTTGGACCACTTCGAGGGGGAGTCCGAGGGCGCGCCGGTGTCGTCGGCGGGCGCGGCGGGCCGGGGCACGCTCGCGTCCTGGCCGTCGGACGGGGCAGATCCGGGCGAGGCCCAGCCCGGAGTGTCGTTCACGGTCGTCCACCTCGTGGATTGGTTACGGAGGCAGGCTCGGGGAGCCTGCGCTTCAACGGTGCCTGTCTGCGAAGCAGAGCGGGAGGCTGGCAGCCATCGTGCCACGCGTGGCCCGCTGGTGGGCGGGGTGCTCCATCTCCTTCTCGTCTTCATAGTCCCGGCGGTACCGGGCAGACTGGGCGGATGACTGATCCGTACGCACCATCCCCGCCCGCGGCCGAGCCGTCCATGTCTCCCGCGCTGCGCTGGGAGGAGCTGCCGGAAGGGCCCGTACTGGTCCTGCTCGACCAGACGAGACTGCCGGTCGAGGAGGCTGAGCTGGTCTGCACCGATGTGCCGGCCCTGGTCCAGTCGATACGGACGCTCGCCGTGCGCGGGGCGCCGCTCCTGGGCATCGCCGGTGCCTACGGTGTCGCTCTCGCGGCCACCCGTGGATACGACGTCGACGAGGCCGCGGCGCTGCTGGAGAGTGCCCGGCCCACCGCCGTGAATCTTGGGTACGGGGTGCGGCGGGCGCTGGGGGTGCACCGGGCGGCGATCGTCGGCGGGGCCGATCAGGAGCAGGCGGCGGTGGCCACGCTGGTGGAGGCGAAGAAGCTGCACCGCGAGGACGCCGTGGCCAGTGCTCTGATGGCGGCATCCGGGCTGGCGCTCCTCGATGAGTTGCTGCCGGGCGGAAGCCACCGGATCCTGACCCACTGCAACACCGGGTCACTGGTTTCGGGCGGCGAGGGCACGGCCTTCGCCGTGGCGCTGTCCGCGCATCGGGCGGGGCGGCTCAGGCGGCTGTGGGTGGACGAGACACGTCCGCTGCTCCAGGGGGCGCGGCTGACGGCGTACGAAGCGGCTCGTAGCGGGATGGCGTACACGCTGCTCGCGGACAACGCCGCCGGTTCGCTGTTCGCGGCGGGCGAGGTGGACGCCGTGCTCATCGGGGCGGACCGGATCGCCGCGGACGGCTCGGTGGCGAACAAGGTGGGCAGCTACCCGCTCGCGGTGCAGGCGAAGTACCACCATGTGCCGTTCGTCGTGGTCGCGCCGACCACGACGCTGGACCTCGATACCCCGGACGGTGCGTCGATCGAGGTGGAGCAGCGGCCGGGGCAGGAGGTGACCGAGCTGATGGCTCCACAGGCGGCCGGGGCCGGGGTCGCGGTGGGCGGCGGAATGCCGGTGGCACCGCTGGGGACACAGGCGTACAACCCGGCCTTCGACGTGACGCCTCCGGAACTGGTGACGGCGTTGGTCACCGAGTACGGAGCGCTGTCCCCGGTCACCCGGGACGGGATCGCGGAGCTGTGTGCCCAGGCGCGACAGGAGGCGAGGCGCTGACGGGGCATGTGCGCGAGGGGCGGAGAGAGGGACGGGGGAGAGGCGCTGTCGGGTTCGCCGGGCGGACGGCTCGCTATGGTTCCTGTCGGAGGACCAGGTCAACGAGACAGGGTGTGACATCTGTGGTTGACGTCAACAGACACGAACCGCGACGGTCCACGAAGGACACACGTCCACGTCGTCCCAGGTCAGTGAGCTGGATCACGCAAGTCTACGCAACGGAAATGAAAATGGGATGATGTCGATATGAAGGGACGCGTCCTTGTCGTCGATGACGACACCGCACTGGCCGAGATGCTCGGCATCGTGCTGCGAGGTGAAGGGTTCGAGCCGTCGTTCGTCGCGGACGGCGACAAGGCCCTCGCCGCTTTCCGTGAGGCCAAGCCGGATCTGGTGCTGCTGGATCTGATGTTGCCGGGCCGTGACGGTATCGAGGTGTGCCGGCTCATCAGGGCCGAGTCGGGTGTGCCGATCGTCATGCTGACGGCCAAGAGCGACACGGTCGACGTGGTCGTGGGGCTCGAATCGGGTGCCGATGACTACATCGTCAAGCCGTTCAAGCCCAAGGAGTTGGTAGCCCGGATCAGGGCGCGGCTGCGCAGGTCCGAGGAGCCGGCGCCGGAGCAGTTGGCCATCGGCGATCTGGTCATCGACGTGGCAGGTCACTCCGTGAAGCGTGAGGGGCAGTCCATCGCCCTGACACCGCTGGAGTTCGACCTGCTGGTCGCACTGGCCCGCAAGCCGTGGCAGGTCTTCACCCGTGAGGTGCTCCTGGAGCAGGTGTGGGGCTACCGTCACGCGGCGGACACCCGTCTGGTCAATGTGCATGTCCAGCGGCTCCGCTCCAAGGTCGAGAAGGACCCGGAGCGCCCGGAGATCGTCGTGACCGTCCGCGGTGTCGGCTACAAGGCCGGACCGAGCTGACATGTCCAGCGGCAGTACCGCCCCGAAGCCCGGGGAGCCGGGAGTCCGTACGGGGCGGACCGCCGACCGGGGCCGTGGGGCCTCACGCCTCGGCAGGCTTCTGCGGGGCGGTCGGCTGCTCCAGGACGGGGCGGCGGGCGGTCCCGTACTGCGGCTCGTCGTGCGCTGGGCCAGGCGTCCGGTGCTGCCCGCCGTGCGGCTGTGGCGGCGGAACATTCAGCTCAGGGTGGTCACCACCACGCTGCTGATGTCGCTGGGCGTCGTACTGCTGCTGGGTTTCGTCGTGATCGGGCAGGTCCGCAACGGCCTGCTCGACGCCAAGGAGAAGGCGGCCCAGAGCCAGGCGGCCGGTGGTTTCACCGTCGCCAAGGAGAAGGCCGACGCGCCGATCGAGCCCGGTGGCCAGGACGGCGGGGCGGGGGACGGCAAATCGAGCCGCAACTCCGTGAACTGGCGCTCCGACCTGGTCGTACAGCTGGCCAGTGGAGGCCAGAGCGCGTTCAACGTGGTGGCGCTGAGCGCCGACGAGAACGGCGCGGGCTCCAGCAGCCGCTTCCCGCGCGCCTCCGGCGGCGTGGACCACATCGCGAGCGTTCCCGCGGATCTGCGGTCGGCCGTCACCAAGGGCACCGGGACGTTCCAGCGGTACACCCTGATCCAGTACACGGACGGACGAGAGTCCGAGTCCGGACTGGTGGTCGGCAAGCGGCTGACCGATGTCGACGGCAACTCCTACGAGCTGTACTACCTGTTCCCCCTGACGCAGGAGGAGCAGTCGCTCAATCTGGTCAAGGGCACCCTCGCGACGGCGGGACTGTTCGTCGTCGTGCTGCTCGGGGCCATCGCCTGGCTCGTCGTACGGCAGGTCGTGACGCCCGTACGGATGGCCGCGGGGATCGCGGAACGGCTCTCCACCGGCCGGCTCCAGGAACGCATGAAGGTCACCGGCGAGGACGACATCGCCCGCCTCGGTGAAGCCTTCAACAAGATGGCCCAGAATCTTCAGCTCAAGATCCAGCAGTTGGAGGAGCTCTCCAGGATGCAGCGCCGCTTCGTGTCGGACGTCTCGCACGAGTTGCGCACCCCGCTGACCACCGTCCGGATGGCCGCCGACGTCATCCATGAGGCGCGTGTCGACTTCGACCCCGTCACCGCGCGCTCGGCGGAGCTGCTGGGCGACCAGCTCGACCGTTTCGAGTCCCTGCTCTCGGACCTGCTGGAGATCAGCCGGTTCGACGCCGGTGCGGCGGCTCTGGAGGCCGAGCCCATAGACCTGCGGGTGGTTGTACGCCGCGTGATCGGCGGGGCCGAACCGCTCGCCGAGCGCAAGGGCACCCGGATCCGGGTCATGGGGGACGAGCAGCCGGTCGTCGCCGAGGCCGATGCCCGGCGCGTGGAGCGGGTGCTGCGCAATCTGGTCGTCAACGCCGTGGAGCACGGCGAGGGGCGGGACGTGGTGGTGCGGATGGCGGTGGCGGGCGGAGCCGTCGCCGTGGCCGTACGCGACTACGGGGTGGGCCTGAAGCCCGGCGAGGCGACCCGGGTCTTCAACCGGTTCTGGCGGGCGGATCCGGCGCGGGCGCGGACCACCGGTGGTACGGGCCTCGGCCTGTCGATCGCCGTCGAGGACGCGCGTCTGCACGGCGGCTGGCTCCAGGCGTGGGGTGAGCCGGGCGGCGGGTCGCAGTTCCGGCTGACGCTGCCGCGTACCGCCGACGAGCCGCTGCGGGGCTCGCCGATACCACTGGAGCCGGAGGACTCGCGGCGCGGCCGGGAGCGTTCCGTCTTCGGGGAACCGAAGGAGAGCGCGCACCGGTTGACGAGCGTGCCCTCCCAGTCGGCGTCCGGGTCGTCGCTCCCGGTGCCGCCCCGGGCTCCGGTGCCACCACCCGCGGGGGTGGTCGACCCGACGGCGCTGCCCGGCAACGGGTCCCGGGTGGTGCCGCGTACCACCGGGGAGCCCGTGGAACGGGGCCCCGGCACGTCCTCGCAACCGCCACGGTCATCGAGTACGCCATCGTCAACTGCCTCCGTGGTCGCGTCCGCGCCCCAGGCACCGGAGCGGGAGGACACGACTCGTGGGCGCTGACCGCCTTCGTCACGGCCGGGGACGTACGGTGCGGCTGCCCGTCGCGTGGGGGTGTGGAGCCCTGCTGCTGGCCGGCTGTGCGTCGATCCCCGACAGCGGGGACGTCGAGCCCGTCAAGGCGTCCCCGCGCGGCGACTCCCAGGTGCGGGTGTATCCCGTCGCTCCCGCCGAGGGGGCCGATCCGAACGAGATCGTCGACGGCTTCCTGGAGGCGATGACCAGTGACGACCCCGACTTCGCGGTGGCCAGGAAGTATTTGACGAAGCAGGCATCGCGGGGCTGGCAGCCGGCGGACCGTACGACGGTGCTGGCCGCCGCGCCCGACCCGGCCGATCCCCAGGGGCCGACCGGTCCTGACGGCCCCGGCCTCAGCTACCTGCTGTACGGCGAGCAGATCGCCGCGGTCGACGCCGGGCACGCGTACCAGCCGGTGGCGCCGGAGCCGTACAACCGTGCCATCCATCTCGTCCAGGAGAAGGTGCTGGACGGCAAGGAGTGGCGCATCGACGACCTGCCGCAGGGACTCGTGCTCGGCGAGTCGGACTTCCAGCGCAACTACCGCGCCGTGAACAAGTATTACTTCGCCTCCGGGCAGGGCTGGCTCGTCGCCGACCCCGTCTACATCCGGCAGCGCATAGACCCGGTGACGCGAATGGACCCGGTCACTCAGGCGGTCAAGGTGCTGCTCGACGGCCCGACGGACTGGATGCGGCCCGTGGTCGACTCGCCCTTCCCGACCGGTACGGAGCTGAAGCGCGGCACCCGCACGCTCGAATTCGACGACCGGAACGCCCTGAAGGTGCCGCTCAACGCGAAGGTCGACAACGTCGGGCGTGAGCAGTGCCGCAAGATGGCGGCGCAACTGCTCTTCACCCTCCGCGACTTGACGTCCACCCGAGGCGAACAGGTCGAGCTGCTGAGGCAGGACGGCTCCTCGCTGTGCGTGCTGAGCGGCGACGAGGCGGAGGAGTTCGCCGCCGACCGCACGTCGGGCAGCGCGGACAGCGCGTACTTCATCGACGCGAAGGGCCGGCTCGCACAGCTGTCGGCGAGCAGCAAGGAGCCGATCGATCCGTCGCGCGTGCGGGGCCCGTTCGGCGACGGCACGATGCCCTTGGGCCAGGTCGCCGTCGCGCGGGACGAGAAGCACGCGGCGGGTGTCTCGCAGGACGGGAAGTCCATGTACGTCGGGTCCGTCATCTCGGCGGGCGAGGTGGGCGCCCCCCTGGTCGTCAGCAAGGCGGAGAAGAAGGACGACCGGCTGTCGGCGCCGAGTTGGGACGGGAACGGCGATCTGTGGATAGCGGACCGCGACCCGAGGCAGCCCCGGCTGCTGCGTCTGGCCGACGGTGCCGACGCGCCCTGGGAGGTCACCGTCGACGGACTCGGCGACGCGCGTATCGAGGCGCTGCGGGTGTCCGCCGACGGGGTGCGGGTGGCGCTGCTGCTCACCGAGGGGGAACGTACGACCCTTCAGATCGGCCGGGTGGAGCGTCGCGGGCCGGCCGGGGAGCAGACGGCGTCCGTGACGGAACTGAAGGCCGTGGCGCCTCGTATGGAGACGGTGACAGCCGTGTCGTGGGCGGGGCCCAGCAGGCTCGTCGTGGTGGGCAAGGAGGCCGGCGGGGTGCAGCAGGTGAGCTATATCCAGACGGACGGTTCGACGTCGGCGGCGGGTGTGCTGCCCGGTCTGAACCAGGTCACCGGGATCGCCGCCGCCGACGACGAACAGCAGCCGCTGGTGGCCGACTCGGACGACGCGGGCATCGTGCGGCTGCCGACCGGTGCGAACTGGCAGACGATGGTGAAAGAGGGCTCGTCACCGGTCTATCCGGGCTAAGGGCCTGTCGTTTGGATCCGGCCGGACAGAACCTGGGAGGCCGGCCCCGGTCGAGGCCTGGCCGATGGCATTCGGGCCGGATGTCGATCCGGGTTATCCACAGGGGTGGCCGGAGGTCCGAGTCATTGGCACAGTGGGTGACATGCGGGGGTGGTGGCGAGAAATCACCGGGCTGGTACTGCCGGTCGCCTGCGGCGGCTGCGGGAGTCCCAGGACGCCGTTGTGCGACGCGTGCGGAAGGGCGTTGTACGGGACGTGGCCGTGCCGGGTGCGGCCGGTTCCCGAGCCCGTGGGGCTGCCGGTGGTGCACGCCGCGGCTCCGTACGAGGACGCCGTACGGGCCGTGCTGCTGGCGCACAAGGAGCGTGGCGCCCTCGGGCTGGCCGCGCCCCTGGGCAGGGCGCTGGCCGGGGCCGTGCAGGCCGCTGTTCCGCCGGGCACCGGTGTCGGCCCGCTGATGCTCGTGCCGGTTCCGTCGACGAAGCGCGCCGTCGGTGCGCGGGGACATGACGCCGCCCGCCGTATCGCCCTGGCGGCGGCCGGGGAGCTGCGGCGGGCGGGACGGTCGGCCCGGGTGCTTCCCGTGCTGCGGCAGCGGCGTGCGGTGGCCGACCAGGCGGGCCTGGGCGCCCGTCAGAGGCTCGCCAATCTCGCCGGAGCCCTGGAGGTCGCCGTCGGGGGCGCGGGGCTTCTGGAGGGCGGCAGGGTGGTGCTGGTGGACGATCTCATGACGACCGGCGCCTCGCTCGTCGAGGCGTCGCGGGCGATGCATGCCGCGACAAGGCCGGGGTACCCCGCATTCGTACAGGTGAGCGCCGCCGTGGTGGCCGCACCGCCGCTGTCTTTCGAAATAAACCGGAACTGATCGCGAGGTTGCTTCGTTGCAGGTAGTAACGGTCGTAAAACACCGGAACGGACGTACGCACGGGTAGCGGGTGCCGACACCCGTCCAAGAGAGCTATGTTCGGTTGTGAGGAAAGCGAAAGCCGGACCTCACGGATAGACGCAGCGGCGTGCGGGAGCGTTTTCCAGAACCTCGAAGTCGAGGGGAATGGAGATCTTGCCGACGGGGGAGGAGGAGGTGAAAGTCACCAAGTCCGAGGCCTCGGTGACCATCGGGGTCGGGTGCAAGAGGGAGTAGCTCCGCAACGCGGCGGAGCGAAATCCGGAACGGAGTTCTGCGTGGACATCGTCGTCAAGGGCCGCAAGACAGAGGTACCCGAGCGGTTCCGGAAGCACGTGGCCGAGAAGCTGAAGCTGGAGAAGATCCAGAAGCTCGACGGCAAGGTGATCAGCCTCGACGTCGAGGTGTCCAAGGAACACAACCCGCGTCAGGCGGACCGCAGCGACCGGGTGGAGATCACGCTTCACTCCCGCGGTCCCGTCATCAGGGCGGAAGCCGCCGCCGCCGACCCGTACGCGGCGCTCGATCTGGCCACCGGGAAGTTGGAGGCGCGGCTGCGCAGGCAGCACGAGAAGCGCCACAACCGCCGTGGCGTCGGCAGGCTTTCGGCCGCCGAGGTCGTCGACGTCGTTCCCGGTGTCGCCCAGTTGAACGGATCGGGCCCCGCCCCCGTGAGTGAGTCGCCGAACGGCGTGCCCACCACGAGGATCGGCTCGCTGGAGGTGCAGGGCGAAGGACCGCTGGTGGTCCGCGAGAAGACGCACACCGCCGCCCTGATGACCCTCGACCAGGCGCTCTACGAGATGGAGTTGGTCGGACACGACTTCTATCTGTTCGTGGACTCCGAGACCAAGGAGCCAAGCGTCGTCTACCGACGGCACGCCTACGACTACGGCGTCATCCACCTCAGGACCGACCAACTGGCCGAGTCCGAGGCCGCGGGCGCGGGCGGCGCGCTCGGCGGCTGAGAGAGAACACGCCCCCTCGGTGGTGCCCCCGCAGTGTCCGATCCGGCCGCGGGGGCACCACCGCGCGACCACAGGATCACCGCTCTGTCGGCCGGGCATGAAATCATGGCCACGCACGCCAACCCCCGGTCCCTGACCTGGGGTTGGTGTAGCTCGCATGTACTTCGGCCCATGGCCTTCAGGGGGAGGAACGATGGCGGACAGCTTCGGGCCGGTGCACCACGCGCACGGTGCCGGCGGTATGACCGGCCGCACCGCACCGGACACCGGTGCGGACCCGGACGACCCGGGCAAGGAGCCGATCAGGGTCCTTGTCGTGGACGACCACGCCCTCTTCCGCCGGGGGCTGGAGATCGTCCTCGCCCAGGAGGAGGACATCCAGGTGGTGGGAGAGGCCGGAGACGGCGCGGAGGCCGTCGACAAGGCCGCCGACCTGCTTCCCGACATCGTGCTGATGGATGTCCGGATGCCCAAGCGCGGTGGCATCGAGGCCTGCACCTCCATCAAGGAGGTGGCTCCCAGCGCCAAGATCATCATGCTGACGATCAGCGACGAGGAGGCCGATCTCTACGACGCGATCAAGGCGGGCGCCACCGGCTATCTCCTCAAGGAGATTTCGACGGACGAGGTGGCCACCGCGATTCGCGCCGTGGCCGACGGACAGTCGCAAATCAGCCCTTCCATGGCCTCCAAGCTCCTGACCGAGTTCAAGTCGATGATTCAGCGCACCGACGAGCGCAGGCTCGTGCCGGCGCCGAAGCTCACCGACCGCGAGCTCGAAGTCCTCAAACTGGTCGCCACGGGAATGAACAACCGTGATATCGCCAAGGAGTTGTTCATCTCCGAGAACACCGTGAAGAACCATGTCCGCAACATTCTGGAGAAGTTGCAGCTGCACTCCCGGATGGAGGCCGTGGTCTACGCGATGCGGGAGAAGATCCTCGAAATCAGGTGACGCCCGCGATCAGTTGACGGCCCGCGTCAGGGCCGCCGCCACTTCGGGGCGGTCGGCGCGCTCGATCCGTACGGAGTCGCAGCCCACCCACTCGGCGGCCTCCCGCAGCGCCCGTGCCATCGGCTCGACGGCGGTGAGGGTGTTCAGCGACACCTGCCGGGCGACGAGCGTGCTGCCCTCGCGTGCCGGGTCGACGCGGCCGAGCAGCTTCCCGCCCGACAGCAGGGGCATCGCGAAGTACCCGTGGATCCGCTTGGGCTTGGGGACGTACGCCTCCAGGCGGTGCGCGAAGCCGAAGATCCGCTCGGTGCGGGCACGCTCCCAGATGAGCGAGTCGAACGGCGAGAGCAGGGTCGTACGGTGCCGGCCGCGCGGAACGCTCGCCAGCGCCTCGGGATCGGCCCAGGCGGGCTTCGCCCAGCCCTCGACCGTCACCGGCACCAGCCCCGAGTCCGCGATCACCGCGTCGACCTGCTCGCCCTTGATGCGGTGGTAGTCCCCGATGTCGGAGCGGGTGCCCACACCGAGCGACCGGCCCGCCAGCCGTACGAGTCGGCGCAGACATTCGGCGTCGTCCAGATCGTCGTGCAGCACCTCGTCGGGAATGGCGCGCTCCGCCAGGTCGTAGACCCGCTTCCAGCTCCGGCGCTCCGTGCACACCACCTCGCCGTGCATCAGCGCCCGCTCGACGGCGACCTTCGCCTCGGACCAGTCCCACCACTCGCCGCCGTTCTTGGCGCCGCCCAACTCGGTGGCCGTGAGCGGGCCTTCGGCCCGCAACTGCTTGATCACCGCTTCGTACGCCCCGCCCGACAGCTCGTGGTGCCAGTGCGGGCGGGCGCGGTAGGCACGGCGACGGAAGGCGAAATGCGGCCACTCCTCGACCGGGAGGATGCAGGCGGCGTGCGACCAGTACTCGAAGGCGTGCGGCCGGGGCGGGGCGCCTTCGGTGGCCGCCGGCGTCCAGTACGCCTCCTCGACCGTCCGGCGGCCCACGGCGCCCAGCCGTGCGTACGGAATCAGCTCGTGCGAGCGCGCGAGCACCGAGATCGTGTCCAGCTGGACGGCCCCGAGATGGCGCAGCACGCCGCGCACACCGCCCCGGCGGTCGGGGGCGCCGAGGAACCCCTGGGCGCGCAGAGCGATGCGGCGGGCTTCGTCGGCGGACAGCTCGGCGGCGGCGGGCGGCACAGTGGTCATGCCCCGAACGATAGTCGGCGGCACTGACAGCGGACCGGGGCCGTTGACCGCCGCTGGTGACCGCCGCCGACCGCCGCGTCAGGGGCGCGGGGGCAGATACGGGTGCCGGGACGGCAGGCCGAGATCGGAGGGCAGGAGCGCGCCGATCCAGGTGTCACGCGTCGTCCCCCTGGTGAGCAGGGCGCCGCGCAGGGTGCCCTCCAGCACGAAACCGGCCTTCAGCGCGACGGCACGCGAGCCCTCGTTGCCGACCTCGGCCCGCCACTCGACGCGGTCGGCGCCCAGCTCCGTGAACATCCAGCGGGTCAGGGCGCGCAGCGCCTCCGTCGTGTAGCCCCGGCCGCGGTGTTCCTTGACCGTCCAGTAGCCGACCTCCCACACACCCGTCTGGTTGTGGGCGTTCAGCGAGGCCAGCAGCGGGCCGCCGCCGACCGGCTCGACGCCGAAGACGAAGTTGCTCCCGGCCCGCCACATCTCCGGGACGAAGCGCTCGATGAAGTGTTCGGCGTGCTGCCTTTCGTACGGAGAGGGGATCGTCGTCCACCGCTGGACGTCGGGATCCTGACAGGCCGCGTACACCGCCTCGATGTCGTCCGGGTTCAGGGGCCGCAGCCGCAGGCGCTCGGTGATCAGGAAGGTGGTCGAGGGGTCCGGCGAGGCCGCCGCGGGCGTGAGGGGCTCCATGGGGGGATTCTGGTGACGGGCACTCCCCGGCGCGAGCGCTTTTCATCCTTCACCGGCACCTTCCGCGCGTCCTGAGCGTTCTCATTGCGGGTGACAGCAGGCCGGCGTCACGTGGACCTCCCGAGGCGGCCGGGTCCTCGCTTACGATGGCCGTTGCGGTGGGGTCGGCCTGCCGCGCCCGCGCCACTGTCCCTCACCAGAACCCAGTGCCAGGCCCGACCGGCAAGGAGACCAACCTCAGTGTCCGTCTTCAACAAGCTCATGCGTGCAGGCGAAGGCAAGATCCTGCGCAAACTGCACCGCATCGCGGACCAGGTCAACTCCATCGAAGAGGACTTCACCGCCCTCTCCGACGCCGAGTTGCAGGCCCTCACCGACGAGTACAAGCAGCGTTATGCCGACGGTGAGACCCTTGACGACCTGCTCCCCGAGGCCTTCGCGACCGTCCGGGAGGCGGCCAAGCGGGTTCTCGGCCAGCGCCCCTACGACGTTCAGTTGATGGGCGGCGCCGCGCTGCACCTCGGCCATGTCGCCGAGATGAAGACCGGTGAGGGCAAGACTCTCGTCGGCACGCTGCCCTGTTACCTGAACGCGCTGTCCGGCAAGGGCGTTCACGTGATCACGGTCAACGACTACCTGGCCGAGCGCGACTCCGAGATGATGGGCCGGGTCCACAAGTTCCTGGGCCTCTCCGTCGGCTGCATCCTCGCCAACATGTCGCCCGCGCAGCGCCGTGAGCAGTACAACAACGACATCACGTACGGCACGAACAACGAGTTCGGCTTCGACTACCTCCGCGACAACATGGCGTGGTCCCAGGACGAGCTCGTCCAGCGCGGTCACAACTTCGCGGTCGTGGACGAGGTCGACTCGATCCTGGTCGACGAGGCCCGTACGCCGCTGATCATCTCCGGTCCCGCCGACCAGGCCACGAAGTGGTACGGCGACTTCGCCAAGCTGGTGACCCGGCTCACCAAGGGCGAGGCGGGCAACCAGCTCAAGGGCATCGAGGAGACCGGCGACTACGAGGTCGACGAGAAGAAGCGCACCGTCGCCATCCATGAGTCCGGGGTCGCGAAGGTCGAGGACTGGCTGGGCATCGACAACCTCTACGAGTCGGTGAACACGCCCCTCGTCGGTTATCTGAACAACGCGATCAAGGCCAAGGAACTCTTCAAGAACGACAAGGACTACGTCGTCATCGACGGCGAAGTCATGATCGTCGACGAGCACACGGGCCGTATCCTCGCGGGCCGCCGCTACAACGAGGGCATGCACCAGGCGATCGAGGCGAAGGAAGGGGTGGACATCAAGGACGAGAACCAGACGCTCGCCACGATCACCCTCCAGAACTTCTTCCGCCTCTACGACAAGCTGTCGGGCATGACCGGTACGGCCATGACCGAGGCCGCCGAGTTCCAGCAGATCTACAAGCTGGGCGTCGTACCCATCCCGACGAACCGGCCGATGGTCCGGGTCAACCAGCCCGACCTGATCTACCGCACCGAGGTCGCGAAGTTCGCGGCGGTCGTCGACGACATCGCCGAGAAGCACGAGAAGGGCCAGCCGATCCTGGTCGGCACGACCTCCGTGGAGAAGTCCGAGTACCTGTCGCAGCAGCTCTCGAAGCGGGGCGTGCAGCACGAGGTGCTGAACGCCAAGCAGCACGACCGTGAGGCGCCGATCATCGCCCAGGCCGGGCGCAAGGGCGCGGTGACCGTCGCCACGAACATGGCCGGCCGTGGTACGGACATCAAGCTCGGCGGCAACCCCGACGACCTCGCCGAGGCGGAGCTGCGTCAGCGCGGGCTCGACCCGGTGGAGCACGTCGAGGAGTGGGCCGCCGCGCTGCCCGCCGCGATGGAGAAGGCCGAGCAGGCGGTGAAGGCGGAGTTCGACGAGGTGGTGGACCTCGGCGGGCTGTACGTCCTCGGTACGGAGCGCCACGAGTCGCGCCGGATCGACAACCAGCTGCGTGGCCGTTCCGGCCGTCAGGGCGACCCGGGCGAGTCCCGCTTCTACCTGTCGCTGGGCGACGACCTGATGCGCCTGTTCAAGGCGCAGATGGTCGAGCGCGTCATGTCGATGGCGAACGTCCCCGACGACGTCCCGATCGAGAACAAGATGGTCACCCGTGCCATCGCCTCGGCGCAGTCGCAGGTGGAGCAGCAGAACTTCGAGACGCGTAAGAACGTCCTGAAGTACGACGAGGTGCTCAACCGGCAGCGTCAGGTCATCTACGGCGAGCGCCGCCGGGTCCTGGAGGGCGAGGACCTCCAGGAGCAGATCCGGCACTTCATGGACGACACCATCGACGACTACATCCGCCAGGAGACGGCGGAGGGCTTCGCCGAGGAGTGGGACCTGGACCGGCTGTGGGGCGCCTTCAAGCAGCTCTACCCGGTGAAGGTCACCGTCGACGACCTGGAGGAGGCGACCGGCGACCGGGCCGGTATCACGGCGGAGTTCATCGCCGAGTCCATCAAGGACGACGCGCACGAGCAGTACGACGAGCGCGAGAAGTCGCTGGGCCCGGACGTGATGCGCGAGCTGGAGCGGCGCGTGGTGCTGTCCGTGCTCGACCGCAAGTGGCGTGAGCACCTCTACGAGATGGACTATCTCCAGGAGGGCATCGGCCTGCGCGCCATGGCGCAGAAGGACCCGCTGGTCGAGTACCAGCGCGAGGGCTTCGACATGTTCACCGCCATGATGGAGGGCATCAAGGAGGAGTCCGTCGGCTACCTGTTCAACCTGGAGGTCCAGGTCGAGCAGCAGGTCGAGGAAGTCCCGGTGCAGGACGCGGCGGAGCGTACGTCGCTGGCGAAGGCGGACGCGCCGGCGGGCGCGGGCGCGCGTGCCGGTGGCGCGCGTCCGGAGATCCGGGCGAAGGGCCTGGAGGCTCCGCAGCGGCGCGACCGGCTGCACTTCTCCGCGCCGACGGTTGACGGTGAGGGCGGCGTCGTCGAGGGCGACTTCGAGAGCAACGGCGGGGCGGACCGTACGGAGGCGGGGGCGGGGACGACTCGCGCGGAGCGTCGGAAGGCGCAGAAGGGTGGGGGGCGGCGGCGCAAGAAGTAAGCCGGCGGAACCTTTGACGGCGGCCGGGTTCGGACACGTTGTGTCTGGGCCTGGCCGCCGTTGTCTGTGGGCGGGATGGGTTGCCGGGGCCGTCCGGTGGCCGGTTCGTCCTCAAGCGCCGGACGGGCTGGAAAGGGCCGGCCCGGTGGGTGGGTTGTCCTCAATCGCCGGACAGGCTTCATTGGGCCGCAGGCGGGTTGGAATGGGTCGGCTCGCGGTGGTGGGTGTGTCCTCAATCGCCGGACGGGCTTGGGTGGGCTGCGGGTGGGTTGGGAAGGGTTCGGTCGGTGGGTGGCGTCCTCAAGCGCCGGACGGGCTCAGATGGCCCGTCCGGCGGGCTTGGTGGGTGTGGGGCGGTTGGGAAGCGGCCCGCGGTGGTGGGTGTGTCCTCAAGCGCCGGGCGGGCTTGATCGGTGGCCGGCGGTGAGGGGTGGGTCGGTTACCCCGGGGGGCGGCGGGGGGCCACCTCTACCGCCGCGCAGCGCCAGCGGAGGTCGGGGCCCTGTTCGAGGCGGAAGGCCATCGCGCGGATCTGGTCGCCCGCCGCGATGCTGGCCCATGCCTCGACCGCTCCGGGGCGGGGGTGGAAGCTCCGGCAGGTGCGGATCACCGGGGTGGTGTTGCGGGCGCGGAGCGGGGTTGTCGGGGCCAGGTGGACGAGTTGGTCGTAGGCCTCGCCGACCGTCTGGCCCAGCATCGAGTGGACCGGGCGCAGGCCGCTGAGGACGGCGAGCAGTTGTTCCGCGAAGCGTTCGTGCGGCTGGAGCCAGGGCCGGTGGCGCTGGGAGACCACCCGGCCCGGCCTGCGTGGGTCGCGCCTGGCCGGTGGCCGGGTGGTGGCGACCGTTCGTGCCGCCGCCCTGTCGTACGTCCTGCTGGTTTCGGTACCGCTCACGCAGCTCGCCCCCGTTCCGCCGACCCGGTCCGCATCGCATTACCGGGCGGTAACTTGTGTTGGGGATCTTCTACGGGTGATCCGGTGCCGTCGCAAGGTCCGGATTCCGGGGTGACGCGTGCGTCGGATGTCACCTGTCCGAGTGGGCGCGCAGGCCGTACCAGGGCTGGAGGCATCACTCTGCGTATGCGAGTGGACGCGGAACGGCTCCGCAGTGTCACCCCGACGAGGGACCGGCCGGAGACACCGGACGTACTCTTGAACCGCTCTTCCGACTACGAAAGCGGTCATCGCATGCGCGTCTACGTCCCTCTGACCCTTCCCGGTCTCGCCGAGGCGCAGAAGACGGGCGAGTTGGGCCCCGGGCCGCTGACCGCGTACGCGGTGACGCCCGGACTGCGCGAGTGGTATCTCTCCGACGACATCGAGGAGTTGGAGTACGCGGCCCTCAACCGCGCCGCCGCCTCCTCGCTCCGGCAGCTCGCCGGTGATCCGTCCGCCGCGCGGCGCCGGGTCGTGGTCGCCGTCGACGTACCGGACAAGGACGCCGCGGCCGATCCCGACCGAGGGGTGGACTCCGCCGGGCTGGGCGAGGTGCGGATCGCCTCGGCCGTCCCGCTGGCCAAGGCCGCCGCCGTGCACGTCGACGCGGACGACGCCGAGGACGACGTGTCCGCCGCCGCCGCGGCGCTGGGCGCCGCCGACCACGGCGACGACGACGCGCGGTTCACGGTCGACGGCGCCGAGGACCACGAACTGCTCTGGTTCGGGGTGCAGGAGATCCCGGGCATCGTCGCGTAGGGTTCGGCGGCGCGTTGTCAGACCCGGCCGGTAACGTTTCCGGCATGGGGAAGCACGACACACATCTGGTCTGGGACTGGAACGGGACTCTGCTCGACGACTTCAGCGCGGTCATCGGGGCGACCAACGCCAGCTTCGCGGAGATCGGTCTGGAGCCGATCACCGCGGAGCGGTACCGGGATCTGTACTGCATGCCGATCCCGGTCTTCTACGAGCGTCTGATGGGCCGCCTGCCCACGGACGCCGAGTGGCTGGTCATGGACGAGGCCTTCCAGCGGCATTACGTGGAGCGGCGCGTGGGGTGCGCGCTGACCGAGGGTGTCGAGGAGCTGCTGGCGCAGTGGACGCTGGCCGGCCGCAGCCAGTCGATTCTCAGCATGTACGAACACGATCGACTGGTGCCCGTGGTGCGGGACTACGGGATTCACCAGCACTTCGTCCGGGTCGACGGACGGACGGGACCTTCCGGCGGTACGAAGGCCGTGCACATGGAGCGCCATCTGGCGTCGCTCGCCAAGGATGGCCGGATAGACCCGGCCCGCACCGTGGTGATCGGTGACGCCGTCGACGACGCCCTGGCCGCCGCTCATGTCGGGGCCCGTGCGGTGCTCTACACCGGCGGATCGCACAGCCGTAAGAGCCTGGAGGAGGTGGGAGTCCCCGTCGTGGACAGTCTCGCCGAGGCCGTCGACCTCGCGCAGAGCATCGCGCGCTGACCGTCGTCTCCACAACGCCCACGTCACCGGCCACTTGTCACTGGCCGGACCGGCAGATTTCGCGCCCATCTTTTGTACATATGCGGTTCATGACGGGTCCGGGGTGCGGCGGGATAGCCTGGGGCCGTGATCAGTGCGATATGCCGTGGGAGCAGCGAAGCTCCCGGCCCGCGCCCGGAGTGCCACAGCGCCCCGGGCCTCGCTGATCTCCACAATCCGGCGTGGCCGTCAAGTTTGGCCAATAACGTCCCGGACATCTCTCATCGCGGCATAGCGTCGACATCGACCGGAGACCTCGCGTCGTGGCGTTGTGTCGCTTCTTTCATCGACGTCACGCAACGGCGCGCGACAGGAGCCAGAGGACATGCAGACCAAGCTGGACGAAGCCAAGGCCGAGCTGCTCGCACGGGCGGCCCGGGTCGCTGAGAACAGCCCGGCCGGGGGTGCTGAGGGGCTGGGGGGCGCCTCCCGGAACAGCTCGGCCGCGACGGCGACCGGCGGCGAGACGCACGACCGGACGCACGACCGGACGTACGACGCGAAGCGTCCGGACAACGAGACGCTGCTCGCGTTTCTCCACAAGTACTACCTGCACACCGCCCCGGACGACCTCGCCGACCGCGATCCGGTCGACATCTACGGCGCGGCGCTCTCCCACTACCGGCTGGCCGAGAACCGTCCGCAGGGCACCGCCAACGTGCGCGTCCACACGCCGTCGGTCGAGGAGAACGGCTGGACGTGCACCCACACCGTCGTCGAGGTCGTCACCGACGACATGCCGTTCCTGGTCGACTCGGTCACCAACGAACTCTCCCGGCAGAACCGCGGCATCCACGCCGTCATCCACCCGCAGATCCTGGTGCGCCGCGATGTCACCGGCAAACTCATCGAGGTTCTTCCCGGCGGCCGGGGCGACGGCGCCGAGCAGACGCACGACACCCTGATCGAGTCCTGGATCCACGTCGAGATCGACCGCGAGACCGACCGCGCCGACCTCAAGCAGATCACCGCCGACCTGCTGCGCGTCCTGTCCGACGCCCGCGAGGCCGTCGAGGACTGGGACAAGATGCGCGAGTCCGCGCTGCGCATCGCCGACGAGCTGCCCAGCGAGCCGACCGCCGACGACCTGCGCGACCAGGAGGTCGATGAGGCACGTGAGTTGCTGCGCTGGCTCGCCGACAACCACTTCACCTTCCTCGGCTACCGCGAGTACGAGCTGACCGGCGACGACGCCCTGACCGCCGTGCCCGGCACCGGCCTCGGCATCCTGCGCTCCGACCCGAGGCACACCGACGACGAGGCCCACCCGGTGAGCCCGTCGTTCAACCGGCTGCCGGCCGACGCCCGCGCCAAGGCCCGCGAGCACAAGCTGCTCATCCTGACGAAGGCCAACAGCCGCTCCACCGTGCACCGCCCGAGCTATCTCGACTACGTCGGCGTGAAGAAGTTCGACGACAAGGGCAACGTCATCGGCGAGCGCCGCTTCCTCGGCCTCTTCTCCTCGGCGGCGTACACCGAGTCCGTACGCCGTGTGCCCGTCGTACGCCGCAAGGTCGCCGAGGTTCTTCAGGGCGCCGGCTTCTCGCCGAACAGCCACGACGGCCGCGACCTGATGCAGATCCTGGAGACGTACCCGCGCGACGAGCTGTTCCAGACCCCGGTCGACCAGCTCCGTTCCATCGTCACCAGCGTCTTGTACCTCCAGGAGCGCCGTCGGCTGCGGCTCTACCTGCGCCAGGACGAGTACGGGCGCTACTACTCCGCCCTCATCTACCTGCCGCGCGACCGCTACACCACCGGCGTCCGGCTGCGCCTCATCGACATCCTCAAGGAGGAACTGGGCGGCACCAGCGTCGACTTCACCGCCTGGAACACCGAATCGATCCTCTCCCGGCTCCACTTCGTCGTACGCGTCCCGCAGGGCACCGAGCTGGCCAAACTCACCGACGCGGATGCCGACCGCATCGAGGGGCGGCTCGTCGAGGCCGCCCGCTCCTGGGCCGACGGCTTCGGTGAGGCGCTCAACGCCGAGCTGGGCGAGGAGCGCGCCGCCGAGTTGCTGCGCCGCTACGGCAACGCCTTCCCCGAGGGCTACAAGGCCGACCACTCGCCGCGCTCCGCCGTCTCCGACCTCGTACGCGTCGAGGAGTTGAGCCGCGAGGAGAAGGACTTCGCGCTCTCCCTCTACGAGCCGGTCGGCGCCGGCCCCGGCGAGCGCCGTTTCAAGATCTACCGCACGGGCGAGCAGGTCTCGCTCTCCGCCGTCCTGCCGGTGCTCCAGCAGCTCGGCGTCGAGGTCGTGGACGAGCGGCCGTACGAGCTGCGCCGCACCGACCGCGCCCAAGCCTGGATCTACGACTTCGGGCTGCGCATGCCGCGCGGCGAGAACGGTCAGGCCAAGGACGACCACCTCGCCGAAGACGCCCGCGAGCGCTTCCAGGACGCCTTCGCGGCCGTCTGGACGGGCGAGGCGGAGAACGACGGCTTCAACTCCCTCGTCCTGCGCGCCGGGCTCAACTGGCGCGAGGCGATGGTGCTGCGCGCGTACGCGAAGTACCTGCGCCAGGCCGGGGCGACCTTCAGCCAGGACTACATGGAGGACACCCTCCGTAACAACGTCCACACCACCCGGCTGCTCGTCTCCCTCTTCGAGGCCCGGATGGCGCCCAACCGCCAGCGGGCCGGCACGGAACTGATCGAAGGGCTCCTCGAAGAGCTGACCGGCGCGCTCGACCAGGTCGCCAGCCTCGACGAGGACCGCATCCTGCGCTCGTTCCTCACCGTCATCAAGGCCACGCTGCGGACCAACTTCTTCCAGAGCGCCGGCCAGGGCACCGGTGAGTCGAGCGTCAAGAAGCGGCAGGGCACGAGCAAGGTGCCCGGAGGGACGGGCCGCAGGGCCACGGCCGACAAGCACCACAGCTATGTGTCGATGAAGTTCGACCCGCAGGCCATCCCCGATCTGCCCGCGCCCCGCCCGGCGTACGAGATCTGGGTCTACTCGCCCCAGGTCGAGGGCGTGCACCTGCGCTTCGGCAAGGTCGCCCGCGGCG
Source organism: Streptomyces sp. NBC_01508 (assembly GCF_045040315.1). Taxonomy (NCBI): domain Bacteria; kingdom Bacillati; phylum Actinomycetota; class Actinomycetes; order Kitasatosporales; family Streptomycetaceae; genus Streptomyces; species Streptomyces sp. NBC_01508. The sequence goes on from NZ_CP109419.1 coordinate 5,470,610, forward strand.
GGCTGCGCTGGTCCGACCGGCGCGAGGACTTCCGTACGGAGATCCTGGGCCTGGTCAAGGCACAGATGGTCAAGAACACCGTGATCGTGCCGGTCGGCGCCAAGGGCGGCTTCGTCGCCAAGCAGCTACCCGACCCGGCCGTGGACCGTGACGCCTGGCTCGCCGAGGGCATCGCCTCCTACAAGACGTTCATCTCGGCCCTCCTCGACATCACCGACAACATGGTGGCCGGCGAGGTCGTGCACCCCGCCGACGTGGTGCGGCACGACGAGGACGACACCTATCTGGTCGTCGCCGCCGACAAGGGCACCGCCAGCTTCTCCGACATCGCCAACGAGGTCGCGATCGCCTACGACTTCTGGCTCGGCGACGCCTTCGCCTCCGGCGGGTCCGCGGGCTACGACCACAAGGGCATGGGCATTACGGCACGCGGCGCCTGGGAGTCCGTCAAGCGGCACTTCCGCGAGCTGGGCCACGACACCCAGACCGAGGACTTCACCGTCGCCGGGGTCGGCGACATGTCCGGCGACGTCTTCGGCAACGGCATGCTGCTCTCCGAGCACATCCGGCTGGTCGCCGCCTTCGACCACCGGCACATCTTCATCGACCCGAACCCGGACGCGTCCACCTCGTTCGCCGAGCGCCGCCGCCTCTTCGACCTGCCGCGCAGCTCCTGGGCCGACTACGACAAGTCGCTGCTGTCCCAGGGCGGCGGGATCCACCCCCGTACCGCGAAGTCGATTCCCGTCAACGCGCATGTGCGCGAGGCGCTGGGGATCGAAGCGGGCGTGGCCAAGCTGACGCCGGCCGATCTGATGCGGGCGATCCTCAAGGCCCCGGTCGACCTCATGTGGAACGGCGGCATCGGTACGTACATCAAGTCGTTCGCCGAGTCGAACGCGGACGTGGGCGACAAGGCCAACGACGCCATCCGCATCAACGGCGAGGATCTGCGGGCCAAGGTCGTCGGCGAGGGCGGCAACCTGGGCGCGACCCAGCTCGGCCGGATCGAGTTCGCCCGGCGCGGGGCCGACGGCGACGGCGGCAAGATCAACACCGACGCCATCGACAACAGCGCGGGCGTGGACACCTCCGACCACGAGGTGAACATCAAGATCCTGCTCAACAGCCTCGTGACGGAAGGCGACATGACCGTCAAGCAGCGCAACAAGCTGCTGGCCGCCATGACCGACGAGATCGGCACGCTGGTCCTGCGCAACAACTACGCGCAGAACGTCGCACTCGCCAACGCGGTCCTCCAGGCCCCGTCGCTGCTCCACGCCCACCAGCGGTTCATGCGCCGCCTGGAGCGCGACGGCAACCTCGACAGGGCGCTCGAATTCCTGCCGACCGACCGCCAGATCCGGGAACTGCTCAACAGCGGCAAGGGACTCTCGCAGCCCGAGCTGGCCGTCCTGCTCGCGTACACCAAGATCACGGTCGCCGACGAGCTGATCTCCACCGGGCTGCCCGACGACCCGTATCTGCGCAAGCTGCTGTACGCGTACTTCCCCGAGCAGCTCCGCGAGAAGTTCGCCGAGCAGATCGAGGGCCACGCGCTGCGCCGCGAGATCATCACGACGGTGCTGGTCAACGACACCGTGAACGCGGGAGGTTCGACCTTCCTGCACCGGCTGCGCGAGGAGACCGGGGCGTCGATCGAGGAGATCGTACGGGCGCAGACGGCCGCCCGGGAGATCTTCGGTCTCGGCGGGGTCTGGGACTCGGTCGAGTCGCTGGACAACAGCGTCGCCGCCGACGTCCAGACCCGGATCCGGCTCCACTCACGGCGACTGGTCGAGCGCGGCACCCGCTGGCTGCTCGGCAACCGGCCGCAGCCGGTGGAGATCGCCGGGACGGTCGAGTTCTTCGCCGAAGGCGTGAGGCAGGTGTGGCAGCAACTGCCGCGACTGCTGCGCGGCGCGGACCTGGAGTGGTACCAGAACATCGTGGACGAGCTGACCGGGGCGGGCGTGCCCGACGTGCTGGCGCTGCGGGTCGCCGGATTCTCGGCGGCGTTCCCGGCGCTGGACATCGTGCAGATCGCCGACCGTACGGGCAAGGAGCCGCTGGCCGTCGCCGACGTGTACTACGACCTCGGTGACCGGCTGCGGATCACGCAGCTGATGGACCGGATCATCGAGCTGCCGAGGGCCGACCGCTGGCAGTCGATGGCCCGCGCGTCGATCCGCGAGGACCTGTACGCGGCGCACGCCGCGCTGACGTCGGACGTGCTGTCCGTGGGCAACGGGACGTCGACGCCGGAGGAGCGCTTCAAGGCGTGGGAGCAGAAGAACGCGGCGATTCTGGGCCGTTCGCGTACGACGCTGGAGGAGATCCAGAGCTCGGACTCGTTCGACCTGGCGAATCTGTCGGTCGCGATGCGGACGATGCGGACGCTGTTGCGGACGCACGCGTAGGCGGGTGGCCGGGCGGGGCTCTGTCCGCAAGCGCCGGACGGGCTGGGGGTGGCCTGCGGGTCGGTTGGAACCGGTCGGGCCGGTGGTGGGGGTGTCCTCAAGCGCCGGACGGGCTTGAAGTGGCCGCCGGACGGGCTCGAAGTGAGCCCGTCCGGCGGTTAGCGTTTGGGCTTCTTCCGGGTGCCCGTGAACTCGTCGTACGCCGCGATGACTTCCGCCGCCGGGCCGTCCATCCGCAGCGTTCCCGACTCCAGCCAGATCGCCCGGTCGCAGGTCTCGGTGATCGTCTTGTTGCTGTGGCTGACCAGGAAGACCGTGCCGGCCTCCGCGCGCAGTTCGGCGATGCGCTCCTTGCTGCGCTTCTGGAAGGCGGCGTCCCCCGTGGACAGCGCCTCGTCGATGAGCAGGACGTCGTGGGTCTTGGCCGCCGCGATGGAGAAGCGGAGCCGGGCGCCCATGCCGGAGGAGTAGGTGCGCATCGGCAGGGTGATGAAGTCGCCCTTCTCGTTGATCCCGGAGAATTCCACGATGCCGGCGTAGCGGCTCTTGACCTGCTCGCGCGTCATGCCCATCGCGAGCCCGCCGAGTATGACGTTGCGCTCGCCGGTCAGATCGCTCATCAGCGCCGCGTTGACGCCGAGCAGCGACGGCTGGCCCCGCGTGTAGACCTTGCCCCGGCTGGCCGGCAGCAGCCCGGCGACTGCCTTGAGGAGGGTCGACTTTCCGGAGCCGTTGGAGCCGATGAGGCCGATCGCCTCGCCCTTGTACGCGACGAAGCTCACGTCCCGTACGGCGTGCACCTCGCGCACTCCGGGGGCCTTCCGGCGCGAGACGATCCGGCTGAGCGCCGAGGTGGCGCTGCCTCTGCCGCCCTTGGTGCCGTGCACCTGGTAGGTGATGTGGACGCCGTCGACGACGACGGTCGGAACACGCTCGGTCTCAGCCACGGCCGTACTTCTCCTCCGCCTGCCAGAAGAACAGGAATCCGCCGGCCCCGACGAGCGCCGCCCAGCCGGTGGCGACCAGCCAGACGTGGGGCGGGAGTTGACCGGCGGTGAAACTGTCGATGAGCGCGAAGCGCATCAGGTCGATGTAGACGGCCGCCGGATTGCATTCGAGGGCCAGCCGGACCAGCTCCGGGACGTTCTGGTTCTTGAAGACCGTGTCCAGGCTCCACATCACGCCGGACGCATACATCCAGGTGCGCAGCAGGAACGGCGTCAGCTGGGCGATGTCGGGTGTCGCCGCCGTCAGTCTCGCGAAGATCATCGCGAGGCCGGTGTTGAACACCGTCTGGAGCGCGAGGACGGGCACGGCCAGCAGCCAGGCGGGCCTCGGGTACTGCTCGAAGACGGCCAGGATCACGGTCAGCGCGCCCAGTGAGAACAGCAGTTGTTGCAGCTGCTGGAGGGCGAACGCGAGCGGCAGTGAGGCGCGCGGGAAGTGCAGGGCGCGGACGAGGCCCATGTTGCCGGAGATGGCGCGCGTCCCGGCGGTGATGGTGCCGGCGGTGAAGGACCAGATGAAGACGCCGGTGACCAGGAACGGGACGAAGTCCGGCACCCCGTGCTTGGTGTCGAGCAGGACGCCGAAGATGAAGTAGTAGACCGTCGCGTTGAGCAGTGGCGTCATGATCTGCCAGAGCTGGCCGAGCTTCGCCTTGCTGTACTGCGAGGTCAGCCTGGCGGTGGCGAACGCGGTGACGAAGTGGCGGCGGGTGTGCAGCCCGCGCAGATACGCGGGGAGCGGGGGCCGGGCCCCGCTCTCGGTCAGACCGTGCCGGGCGGCGAGCGCGCGCAGGTCCAGGTCCAGGACCTGCGGGACTGGGGCCGGCGGGGCGGGGGCGCCCTGGGCCGGGGCGGCCCGGACCGGGGAGGGGGAGGCGGTCGTCTGGCTCACGGAGGGCGCTTTCGACGAGGGACATTGAACGGGGTCGTGCGACGGGACGGGACCGTTTCGTCGTAACGCAGAGGTTAAGGCGGAAGTGCGTCGCAACGCAACCGTTTCGTCGTGACGTCCCTGACGCTATGCTCGGTGCCATGCCCACGGACCCCCGCCTCTCACGCCGCGCCCCAGCGGGAGCCGCCGTGCTCCGTGAGGACGTGACCGACGCCATCCGCTCCGCCGTCTTCGAGGAACTGGCCGCAGTCGGCTTCGCCCGCATGTCCATCGAAGGCATCGCCCGCCGGGCCGGCGTCGGCAAGACCGCCGTCTACCGGCGCTGGAAGTCCAAACTGGCGCTGGTGCTCGATCTGGTCTCCGCCGTCGCGGCCCAGGGACTGCCGGTGCCCGCGACCGGTTCGCTGTACGGCGACGTACGTGCCCTGCTGGAAGTGGCGTCGCACGCCTTGCGTCACCCGCTGGCCTCCCGGGTCATCCCCGATCTGCTGGTGGAGGCCGCCCGGCACCCGGAGATCTCCGAGGCGATCAAGTCGGCGCTGCTGGACGGGCGGCAGGGGATCGCGGCGGTGGTCGTACGCGAGGCGGTCGCCCGTGGCGAGCTGCCCGACGGCACCGATCCCGACCGGGCGCTCGATCTCATCGCGGGGCCGCTGTACTGGCGTCTGGTCGTGGTCCGGGGTGAGTTGCCGGCCGGGTATCTGGACGACCTCGCGGCGGTGGCGGTTTCCGCGATGACGGGTGGGCGCGCCGGTTGATGGGGCGGGGGCTCTGTCCGCAAGCGCCGGAGGGGCTGGGGGCTCTGTCCTCAAGCGCCGGACGGGCTGGGGGTGTGCCCTCAATCGCCGGGCGGGCTTGAAGGCCCGCCGGGTGGGCGGGGGTGGTGAAGCCGCCGTATGGGTGACTTGGAGGGCGTCTCCGTAGCCCTGGTGGATGAATCTTCGTTGCCCCGGTGGGGGTGGACCAGGGCAGGGCGGCCCCCGCGAAGACGAGTCGAAGGACGGGCCACCCCATGAGTGTCGCTTCCACACCAGAATCCGGGCGGCACCCAGGACGCGGCCGAGGCCGGGGACGGGTCGTCATGCTCGTGGACAACGCCGTCAACGGTGACTCCCGCGTACAGAAGGCCGCCCGTTCCATGGCCGACGCCGGCTGGGATGTGGTGCTCCTCGGGCAGTCCCCGGATCGTGACCGGCACCGCTGGACCATCGGTGACGCCGAAGTGCGGCTGGTCCCCGTCGTGATGACCCTCGCGAAACGCCGCAGGGACTACCGCCGGGTCGTACTGCCCCGGCTCTTCGCCTACCGGCGCGGCGGCATCGCGCAGCACCGCAGGCAGTGGGTCAAGGCGTGGCGCGCCGATCTGCTGGCCCGTAGGTCCGCCGAGGGGCGGCGGTTCCTGGTCCGGCGTACGGCGGCCCGTGTCCTGGCCCGCTGGGTCGGCTTCCGGCACCGCCAACTCGCCCTGGTGGAGGGCAGACGCGACCCCGACGCGCTGCCGGAGCGGCTCCGTACGGCCATGTGGCGCGCCCTGCTCGGCGACCGTTGCTGGCGCAGGCTCGAACCGTACCTGTGGGACTACGAGTTCGCCTTCGGCCCCGTCGTCGACGCGCTGGAGCCCGATCTCATCCACGCCAACGACTTCCGGATGATCGGCGTCGGCGCCCGCGCCGTGCACCGCGCACGGGGCAGGGGCCGGGGCGTGAAGCTGGTCTGGGACGCGCACGAGTATCTGCCGGGTATCAAGCCCCGTGCCGGGTACCGGCGTTGGATGCCGGCGCATGTCGCGCACGAGCGGGAGTACGGGCGGTGCGCGGACGCGGTCGTCACCGTCTCCCCAGCCCTGGCCGAGCTGCTGCACAAGGAGCACCGGCTGCCCAGGCCGCCCGCCGTCGTGCTCAACGCCCCCGGCGGCGGCCCGCCCGCCGACATGGTCGCGGCAGATGAACCCGTCCCGGATCTGCGGGAGTTGTGCGGCATCGACGCCGATACGCCGCTGCTCGTCTACAGCGGCGCCCTCGCCCCGCAGCGCGGGCTCGACACGCTCATCGAGGCGCTGCCCCAACTGCCGGGCGCGCACGCGGCGCTCGTCGTGCCCGCGCCCGAAGGGTGGGTCGTCAAGACGGTGTTGGACCATGCGGCGGATCTCGGCGTCGCCGACCGCGTCCACCCGCTGCCGTACGTCCCGCACTGGCAGATCGTGCCCTTCCTGGCCACCGCCGACATCGGCGTCATCCCGATCCACCACTGGCCGAACCACGAACTCGCCCTGATCACCAAGTTCATGGAGTACGCGCACGCCCGTCTGCCCATCGTCGTCAGCGACGTGCGCACGATGGCGGCGCAGGTGCGCGAGACCGGGCAGGGCGAGGTGTTCCGCGCCGAGGACACGGCGGACTTCGTACGGGCCGTACGCGCCGTGCTCGACGATCCGGCCGCCTACCGCAGGGCGTACGTACGCCCCGGCCTGCTGGAGCGGTGGACCTGGGAGGCGCAGGCCGACATCCTCGACGGCGTCTACCGAGGGTTGTTGGCCGTTCCGGCGGAGGCGACCGCCGTCGCGGCGGTCGCACAGGAGGAGGGTACGGAACCGGGCGATCCGGCGGGCGCCACCGCGACGTGACCGGGTGAGCCGGTCGCCACGTGACCATACGGCCGTACGGGCGTTGATGTCCTCGAACGTCGGGGGAGCGTCGCACCCAACGAGCCGGATTGGAAAGTGAGTCACCGTGCACAGGTCCGCGTACGAGCAGATGGAACTCTGCGTCAAGGAGTACATGCCCGCGTCCGGCCGCCACCGGGTGGTCGACCTGGGCTCGCGCATCTCGCCCAAGCAGTCCCTCACCCACCGCAGCCTGCTCGACGGGCGCGACGTCGACTACATCGGCGTCGACGTGCTCGACGGTCCCAACGTCGACATCGTGATGCGCAAGCCGTACCGGATCCCGGTGCGGTCGCGGAGCGCCGACTACGTGATCTCGGGCCAGGCGTTCGAGCACATCCCGTTCTTCTGGGCGTCGATGATGGAGATCGCCCGCGTCCTGCGGCCCGGCGGCCTGGCGTTCGTCACCGCGCCCTCGCGCGGCCATGTGCACGACGCGCAGGACTGCTGGCGGTACTACCCCGACGGGTTCAGGGCCATGGCCGCCTTCACCGGGCTCGAACTGGCCGAGGCGTACACGGACTTCCCGCCCATGAAGGGCATCCGCTTCGACTACGCCGCCATCGACGGCAAGCGCGCCTACTGGGGCGACTCGGTGGGCGTGTTCCGCAGGCCGCGCCGGCCGAGGCGGCGGCTGTGGGAGTACGCGGTACGGGAACTGACCGTCCGCTACGCCAACCGCGTCGGCGGCGTCGAGGGCATCCCGCTGCCCGGGCCGGTCGCGGGGCGCGACCGGTGCGGCCGGGGGAAGCCCGTCGTGCCCGCTCCGACCGCCACGCCGGAGGCACAGCCCGGAGCCGTACAGCCCGTAACGGCTGAGATGCACACGAAAGAGAGCTAAATGAGCGGGAGTTGACGAAAGGTGACATCGGCGGAGTTCTCCGCGTACCGTCCGTCCGCATGGCATGGCGAAGCGCAGTGAACGGCGCACTCGAAAAGCTCACCGGATATCAGCTCCGGCGGATCGCGGTCCCCGCCCCCCGGTCGTCGGCATCAACTCCGGCATCAAGTCCGGCATCGGCGGCGGCCCCCGTCGTACCGGAGCCGGACCCGCAGGCCGCGGAACCGACGCCGACGCCCAAGCCCAAGCCGAAACCGAAGCCCGCGGCGCTCCCCGCCGACTACGACGACGAGGCGAAGGGGATCATCCGCGCGGTCAAGCCGTTCACGATGACCTCCCCGGAGCGGCTCAACGCCTTCATCCTCGCCACCCGCCATGTCGTACGGCACAACATCCCCGGCGACATCGTCGAGTGCGGAGTCTGGCGCGGCGGCTCGATGCAGGCCTGCGCCAAGACGCTGCTCTCGCTCGGCGAGACCGACCGCGACCTGCACCTCTTCGACACCTTCGAGGGCATGCCGCCGCCCACCGCCGAGGATCTGCGGCGCGACGGCAAGTCCGCCGAGGATCTGCTCGCGGCGCAGGGCAAGGACCGGCCGATCTGGGCGATCGCCTCGCTGGAGGACGTACAGGCGGGCTTCGCGAGCGTGCCGTACCCGGGCGAGCGGGTGCACTACGTGCAGGGCATGGTGGAGGACACCGTGCCGCAGCAGGCCCCCGAGCAGATCTCCATCCTGCGCCTGGACACCGACTGGTACGCCTCCACCAAGCACGAACTGGAGTTTCTCTACCCCCGGTTGGTGAGCGGCGGTGTGCTGCTCATCGACGACTACGGCTACTGGCAGGGCTCCCGCCAGGCCGTCGACGAGTTCCTGGAGAAGACCGGCGAACGGCTGCTCATGCTGCGCATGGACGAGGGCCGGATCGCGGTCAAGCCCTGAATCCGACGCAGTTGTGAAGTTCGCAAGTCCGGAAGTTCGCAAGTCCGGAAGTTCGGAAGGACCGTGCACCGCGCATGACCCCCCGCCTCACCGTCGTCGTGCCCATCTACAACGTGGAGGAGTATCTCGACGGCTGCCTACGCTCACTGGCCGGACAGACCATGGCCGACTCCGAGATCGTCATGGTGAACGACGGTTCCACGGACGGGAGCGCACGCATCGCGAGACGGTTCGCCGAACGGGACGAGCGCTTCCGGCTGGTCGAGCAGGAGAACGCCGGGCTCGGCGCCGCGCGCAACACCGGAGTCCGGCACGCCCGGGGGGAGTTCATCGCCTTCGTCGACAGTGACGACGTCGTACCGGACGACGCGTACGAGCGGATGCTCGCGGCGCTCGACGCGTCGGGCTCCGACTTCGCGACCGGCAACGTGCTCAGGCTCGGCCCCGGCGGCGCCCTGACACAGGCGCCGATGTTCCGCAAGCCGATGGCGACGGAGCGCTCCGGGACCCGGGTCACCCGCGACTGGGTGCTGCTCGGGGACCGTATCGCCTGCAACAAGGTCTTCCGGAAGGCCTTCTGGGACCGCCACTCCTTCGCCTTTCCGTCCGGGGTGCTGTACGAGGACATCGCGGTGGTGCTGCCCGCGTACTTCCTGGCGGGCGCGGTGGACGTGCTGGCGGGCCCCGTCTACCACTGGCGGACCAGGGACGGTTCGATCACCGCGAAGCGCGCCGTACCGAAGGGGATCAGGGACCGGGTCACCGCCGTGTCGACGGTCGCCGACTTCCTTGTCGCGCAGCGGAGTTCGGGTGCGGGTGACACCGACTGGGCCGACGCGCTGCGCCGCTACCACCAGCATGTGCTCTCCGGCGATCTGTGGCTCTTCATCGAGGCGCTGCCCGCCGGCGGCGCCGACTTCCACACCGCCTTCCTCGACCACGCCAACACATTCGCCGCCACCGTCGACCAGAGCGTCTTCGACGCCCTGCCGCTGCATCTGCGCGTCAAGTGGCATCTGATCCGGGAACGCCGGATGCCCGAACTCCTCGCGCTGCTGGCCCACGAGAAGGCCGACCCCGGGGCCTTCGGCGTCCGTGGACTGCGCAGGTCCCGCGCCGAGTACCCGGTGCTCACCGGCGGTCTGCCCCGGGCCGTCGCCACCCTCAAGCCCAAGGAACTGCCGGTGACCTCGCATCTCACCGAGGCGGTATGGCGCGACGGGCGACTGCACCTCAGGGGCTACGCGTACGTACGCAACGTGCCGGCCGACGCGCGCCGCAAATCCATCAAGACGGCCTGGCTGCGGGCCGGGAAGCGGCGCGTGCTGCCGCTGCGGACGCGCACCGTACGGATGCCGGCGGCGACGTACGAGTCGAAGCAGGGCCTGCACGTCTACGACTGGGCCGGCTTCGAGACCGTGGTCGACCCGCGCCGCCTGGCGAAGGCACACAGCTCCGCTGCGAGCCGCACCGTCTGGAAGCTGGAGATGGGGGTGTTCGGAGCGGGCCGGCTGCGCCGGGCGCCGCTGCGGCTCACCGGCTCGGCCGCGGCACCCGCCGTACCGGCCGTGCACTACGTGGACGACACCACGCGCGTCGTGCCCGCGCTCTGCGGCAACAAGCTCGAACTGCGCGTGGAGCCCGTACGCGCCCTGCTTTGCCGCCACTTGGGGACCGAAGGCGCCACCGACGCCGTACGGATCGAGGGACTGCTCCACCCTGCCGGCGGCCCCACCGGCGGCCCTCCGCCCAGCGCGCTGGCCGTCCAGAACTGGTACACCAAAGCCGTCCACGAGGTCCCGCTGCGGCTCGTGGACGGCACGTTCACCGCCGACGTCCCGCTGGCCGTCTTCGATGACCACACGGAGCGGCGGCGGGCCACCGTGCCCTGGGGCGTCCACCTCGTCCGCGCCGACGGCAGCCGTTTCGCCGTCGCGGCCCGCGACACGGGCGGGCCCGGACACTACGGCCTCGGCGCCGGACGCGAGTTGTACGTCACCGTCAACGCGGCGGGCGATCTGGTCCTCAGTGACCAGACCGAGCAGCCCGTGGTCGACACGCTCGACTGGACGGCGGACGGTGAACTGATCCTGGCCGGCAGCCAACCCCCCGTGTGTGCGGTCGAGTTGGTGGTGCGCCACAGCGGCCACCGCGAGGAGAACGTCTTCGCCGTCGACACGCTCCCGGACGGCCGGTTCCGTACGGTGCTGCGGCCCGGCGCCGTCGAAGGACTCCACGGCGTACACCAACTGGCCGAGGGGCGCTGGCTGTTGTATGTCCGCGAGCCGGGGGAGAGCGACCCGGAGCGCTACACCGCCGTACGGATCCGGCCCTCGCGGCACCACACACTGCCGCTCGTACGGATGCTGGACGGACGCGAGTTCACCCTGGACCGGCACCACCAGGATCTGCTCCAGCTGCACTCCGGCTCCGTACTGGCGGAACAGGACCGCGGCGCCTACCGGCAACAGCGCCTGCGCCGCCTCTACGCGACCGCCCGCACCGCCGGGCCGTTGCGCGACGCCGTGCTCTACAACAGCTTCGACGGCCGCCAGTACTCCGACTCGCCGCGCGCCGTCCACGAGGAACTGGTGCGCAGGCAGGCCCCGGTGGAGCACCTGTGGGTCGTACGCGACCGGCAGGTGACCCTGCCGCGCGGCGTGCGCGCCGTCGAACTCCACAGCGCCGACTGGCACGAGGCGCTGGCCCGCAGCCGATGCGTCGTCAGCAACACACATCTGCCCGAGTGGTTCGAGCGGGCGGACGGCCAGTACGTCGTCCAGACCTGGCACGGCACCCCGCTCAAGCGCATCGGCCGCGACCTCTCGGGCAGCGCCCACGCCGACGAGGCGTACATCGCGACCCTGCCGCGCCGGGCCGCGCAGTGGAGCGTGCTCGTCTCGCCCAACAGCTTCTCCACCCCGATCATGCGCCGCGCCTTCGGATACGAGGGCCCGGTCCTGGAGTCCGGCTATCCGCGCAACGACCTGCTGCACGCCCCCGACCGGGGAAAGGTCGCCGACGCGCTGCGCGAGAGACTGGACATCCCGGAGGGCAGGCGGGTGATCCTCTACGCGCCGACCTGGCGTGAGGACCAGCCCAAGAAAGGCGGCAGGTACGGGCTCGACCTCCGACTCGATCTGGCGCGCGCCGCAGAGGAGTTGGCGGACGACCATGTCCTGCTCGTACGCCGTCACTATCTCGTCGGGGGCGCGATCCCGGGCGCCGGGCGCGGCGCGGCCGACTTCGTACGGGACGTGTCCCGCCACCCCGACGTCGCCGAGCTGATGCTGATCAGCGACGCCCTGGTCACCGACTACTCGTCGCTGATGTTCGACTTCGCGCAGACGGGCCGGCCGATGTACTTCCACGCGTACGACCTGGAGCACTACCGGGACACACTGCGCGGCTTCTACTTCGACTTCGAGCCGGCGGCGCCCGGACCCGTCGTCGCCGACACCGACGCGCTCGTGGCGGCCCTGCGGGCGCCGAGATCCCCGGTGCCCACCCCCGCGTACGACCGATTCCGGGAGACGTTCTGCGATCTGGACGACGGCACAGCCGCCGCCCGCGTCGCGGACCTGATGCCCGTGGGGGGCGGCGCATGAGCGCGGTCGAGATCAGCTGTGTCGTCATCGGTGGAGCGGACCCCCAGTCGCTGCGCAGGTCCGTCGAGTCCGTCGTGGCGCAGACCATGCGCGCCACCGAGGCGGTGGTGGTGCTCGGCCTGAGTGCGCCGGGGCTGACGGCCGACGACGAATCCGCCGCCGAGGACGTACGCGCCGTGGCCGACGAACTCGCCGCACTCGACCCGGCGCGCGTCAGGATCGCCACTTCGGGCGCCGAGGCGCCCACCACCGCCGTGCTGCGCAACCACGGCCTCGACCAGGCGCGCGGCCGGTACGTCCTGGTGCTCGGCGAGGGCGAACGGCTCCAGCCGGACGCCTGCCGCAATCTGTGGGAGGCGGCCGAACGCTCCGGCGCCGAACTCGTCGCCGGGCGGTGGACCCGGCGCGCGGGCCGCCGCGCCAAGGAACAGCCCCCGGCCCGGCTCGTCGGGAGCGAGCTGTACGCGCGCTCCCGTACGCTCGACGAGCACACCTTCGACCAGCACGCGCTCGACGAGCACACCTTCGACAACCCGGCCGGGGCTCCCGAACTCCTCACCGCCGACGCACTGGTGACCGGCTTCTGTGTGCGCACCGCCCTCCTGGAACGGACAGGGCTGCGCTACGCCGAGGATCTGGACCGAGGCGAGATGCTGTTCGGCGCCGAAGCCGCCACCGCCGCGCGCCGGATCGCGCTCGTCCCCAACCTGATCGTCGGCGGCCGGGCACCCGACGACCCCGCCGCCACCCTGGAAGGCCGGCTGGCCGCGCACGTACGGGTCGCCGAACTGCTCACGCTCCAGGGCCGTACGGCGCTGTGCGAGGCCCGTGACCGTATCTTCCTCGCCGACCAACTCATCGCCTTGGCACGGCAGTTCCCCAAACTGGACGCGGACACCCGGACCCGCGCCGCCGCCCTCGTCGCCGCACTGCCCGCCGCCCGCACCGCCCCGGACCTACGGCTCGGCCTGCCGCCCCTGGAGCGGGTCTGCCTCCAACTCCTCGCCGACGGCGACGCGGACGGCGTACTGGCCGCCGGCTACGCGCTCGGCAAACCCGGTGCCGTCGCCACGGCGCTCACCGAGCGGGACGGCAGGGTGTACTGGCGCCCGGAGCTGCCCGACGACCCGCGGGCGCGGGAGGCGCTCGACGTCACGGAGCTGGGCCACCAGTACCGGCCGCTGACCGACACCCCGTTGCTCAACCACCTCACCCACTGCGGGCAGGAGGGTGACCGGCTCGTCCTCGAAGGGCGGCTCCCCGCGCCACTGCAACTACTGCCAACTGGCGCCCCGTTGACGGCCACCCTGGAGTTCGTGGCACGCGGCAGCGACGGCCGGCTCGTCTTCCGTACGCCCGTGGACGAGGTGTGGCGCGAGGCCGACGCCGTCCACTGGCGTACCACCGTCGAGATCGGCGCGCTGCTGCGCGTCGGCGGCGCGCGGGAGCGCGTGTGCGACCCCCGCCTCGCCCTGCACACCCCCACCGGCACCACCACCGGCCCGCTCTTCCTGGAGCGGGACCGCGTCGACGCGGCGGGCAGCCACCCGGCGCGCCCGCGCCTGGGAAGGCTGTTCGGCGACACCTGGCAGCCGTATGTCACGGTGAAGCACCACCTCGCGCTGCAACTGACGGCGCGCCGGCGCCCCGGACGCCTCGCGGCGGCGGCCGTCCACTACCTCACCCACTTCCGTCCGGCCCGCAAGGCGAAGCGGCTGGCCAAGGCGGTACGCCGGCGCTTCGACCGGCTCTCCGCCCGCTCCGTCAAGACGCGCGTCTACAACCGGCTGCTGGTCCGACTCCCCACCCGTAAGGGCTCGGTGGTCTTCGAGAGCCACATGGGCAAGTGCTACGGCGACAGCCCGCGCGCCATCCACGAGGAACTGCGCGAGCAGGGCCGGCGCGGGCTGCGCTCCACCTGGTCGTACGCGTCCTCGACGGACGGCTTCCCGGCGGACGTGCGGCTGGTGCGGCGGCTGTCCTGGCGCTACCTGTGGGCGTTGGCCCGCGCCCAGTACTGGGTCGACAACCAGGGCTTCCCGCTCGACCTGAGGAAGCCCCCCGGCACCACCTACCTTCAGACCTGGCACGGCTCCGCGTACAAGCGCATGGGCTTCGCCGAGAGCCGGATCAAGGCGCAGAACGCCCCCGAGCGGGCGAAGTTGAGCGCCGCGCTCGGGCGGTTCGACCACTTCCTCGTACGGTCCGAGCACGACGTGGCGACCCTGGCGCGCGACTACCGGCAGCCCGCCACGTCCCTGGTGCGGTGCGGCTATCCGCGCAACGACCGCCTCGTGCGGGCGCGCGCCACCGACGAGAGCCGGGGGCGCTTCCCGCGTCCGGCGCTCGCGGCCGAACTCGGCATCCCCGACCACCGGCAGGTGGTGCTCTACGCGCCGACCTTCCGTGGGATGCCGAAGAAGGGCCGGACGACGCGACTGCCGCTGGACGTAAGGCAGTTCGCGGAACGGTTCGGTGACGAGTACGTCCTGCTCGTACGCGCCCACTATCTGGAGTCCGCCGTCCTGCCGGTCTGCCCGCCCGGCACGGTGATCGACGTGTCCGGCCACCACGACGTCAGTGAACTGCTCTGCCTGGCCGACGCGTTGATCACGGACTACTCGTCGATCATGTTCGACTACGCCCTGCTGGACCGGCCGATGGTCTTCTTCGCACCGGACCTGGACGCGTACGTGGCTCAGCGCGGCGGCTACTTCGACCTGCGGGCCGAGGCCCCCGGACCCGTGGTCGAGTCGCAGGACGAACTGTTGTCGATGATGGGCGAATTGAAGAAGGCCGACGCCGCGCACCGGGCGGACCGCGCCCGCTTCGCCGAGAGGTTCGGCGGCTACGACAGCGGCCAGGCCGCCCGTACCGCCGTGGACGTACTCCTCGCAGGAAGGACGACCCGCCGGTGACCGAGACCGCGCTCGCCGCCACCGAGCCCCGCGAGCTGATCCTCCTCGCCAACGCCACCGACGTCCTGGGCGGCGTCACCGCCTGGACCCATCAGATGGCCCGCCTCTTCGGCGCCCACGGCCACCGCGTCCAGGTAGTCGGCATCCACGAGGCCGAACTGAAACTCACGCTCCCCGAGCCGCCGGCCTACCCGGTGACGGCGCTCTACCCCACCCACCCGCCCACCCCTTGGCGCCCGCGCTCCCCGCTCTCCTTCTTCGACCTCGCCGCCCGCCGCCGCGAGTCGGCCAGGGTCGCGGACCGACGGCGGGCCGTCGCCCGGCTCTCGGAGATCTTCCGGGCGGCCGGTCCCGGCGCGCTGGTGATCGTCACCCAGGTGTGGCCGATGGAGTGGGTCCTGGAGGCCGACACCACAGGTCTGCGGCTGATCGGGATGAGCCACGAGTCGTACGAGTACAGCAAGCGCTGCCACCGCTTCCGCTGGATCAAGAACAGCTATCCGCACGTCGACCGCTGGCTCACCCTCACCCAGGAGGACGCGGACGCCTGGATCGCCGAAGGCTTCGACAACGTCGGCGCCCTCCCGAACGCGCTCGGCTCACTGCCCGAACTGCCCTCCCCCCGCACGGAGAAGACCGTCGCCAGCATCGGCAGGCTGGACGACCAGAAGGGCATCGACCTGCTCCTGGAGACCTGGGCCTCGGTGGCCGGGCAGCGGCCCGACTGGCGCCTGCGGATCTACGGCGCCGGCCAGGACGCCGCCGCACTGAAGAAGCAGTGCACGGCGCTCGGACTTGACGGCTCGGTCGAGTGGATGGGCCGCACCGACGACGTCGCGGGCGCGCTGGCCGCCAGCTCGGTCTTCGTCCAGTCCTCACGCGGTGAAGGATTCCCGCTGGCCCTGATGGAAGCGATGGCGAGCGCGGTCCCGTGCGCGGCGTTCGACTGCGCGCCGGGCGTCCGCGAGATCATCACGGACGGCGAGGACGGCCTCCTGGCCCCACCGGGCGACACGGACGCCCTGGCCGACCGGCTGCTACGGCTCACGGGGAACCCCCGGCTGCGGGACACACTGGGGGACCGGGCGCGGGTGAACGTCCAGCGGTACTCGCAGGACGAGATCCTGCGCCGCTGGCACGAGTTGTTCGCGCTGCTGGACCGGTAGGGCCTCTCAGACCGCTGTCACGCCACGGTGCCCGGCCCAGGATTCCGCCGCCGTGACCATGGATGTGAGCCATGCCGCGTCGGGCTTCCGCACAGCTCGGCCATGTCCGGCGCCTTGTCCTGACCACCCCGTCCGAAGGGCCGAACGTGATCCACACGCACGCGAGTCACACCCAGGGCCGCGAGTTCGCGCCGCGCCTCGGCCGCTCGCTGCGTCTCGTCGCCGACGATGACCCCGACGCGTAGGGGGATGCCAAGCCGCACGGCCTTGGTGATGTTCGCCCGTTGGCACTTTCGGGTCAGGTCCAACCACAGCCGTCGGGGTGTGGCCGGCACTGTCTCAGCGGTCGGTGTTTCCGCGATCGTTGTCACTGTCGTGCCCCTCTCATTGAGTGATCCGGTCGACGTCCTCGCTCTAGGCAACTGGACCGCTACTGACAGCGCTACTGTGGTTACAGCGACACGACCTAAGAGCTTCAAGAGCTGCGCTTAGGGGGAGTTGGGGCGAGGGGGCACACCGGAGCCGAACACTGCGCTTGAGTGGCTGTACCGCGAGAGCGGGTGGACGCTGCGTCAGCTCGCCCAGACGGTCAACCGCATGGGGACCGAGCGAGGGACGCCACTCAAGTACCGGGCACCTTTCGTTCATCAGTGGTTGAAGGGGCACATGCCCAAGGAAGGCACCCGGCCGCTCATCCTCGAATCTTGGGAGTTCGACAGGTTGCCCCATCGTGCTCCACGCGGTGGGGCTTTGTTTCAGGTCGTCTTGCTGGCTGTCGCCTGGTGGTGGGGGTTGTGGCGACCTCCATGGACAGAACACCTAGGACAGCAGGAGGAGACTGTCCCACGTGTCAGCGACGCCGCCGGGGAGCAGGCCCGCGTAGTCGGCCAGAGCGAGGGCGGTTCCGGCTCTGCCGGTGAGAAAGCCTTGTGGTCCGGTGAGCGGAGCGTGGGCCAATGTGGTGTCAGTGGCGTGGTCCGTCAGGCTCAGGTGGCGGAGGCTGCGGGCCGCCTGGAGGATGCCGGCGGTGCCGTGGCAGAGGGCGGTTCCTTCGGTGTCCCACTCGTCCGGCTTTCGCGTGGCGAGTGCGGTCATGGCCTCGTCGGCGGTGTGACGGAAGACCGCTTCGCCGATGGCGTGCCCGGCGCTGCGGAGGGCGGTGGCGATGCCGGGTGTTCCGTAGCACCAAGCCGTGGTGCGCCCTTCGGTATGGCCGGTGGTCCTGTCCTGGCTGTCGAGGGCCGCTCCGCTGACACGCGGTGGCCATGTGCGGCTCGGGGTCTGCCAGTTGACAAGCCATTCGCCCGCGACGCGGATGGCGTCAGTCTGTCCCGGCACGGTGTAGCCGGCCTGATGCGCGGCTGAGAGGAGGGCGAGAGGGCCTGCGATGCCATGAGCGAGACCGGTGGTGGCGGCGCCGGTGACCGGGACCTTGACAGTCGGCGGGTGGAGGCA
Source organism: Streptomyces sp. NBC_01508 (assembly GCF_045040315.1). Classification (NCBI taxonomy): domain Bacteria; kingdom Bacillati; phylum Actinomycetota; class Actinomycetes; order Kitasatosporales; family Streptomycetaceae; genus Streptomyces; species Streptomyces sp. NBC_01508. The sequence goes on from NZ_CP109419.1 coordinate 5,488,520, forward strand.
TGGGGGGAGCCACCAGCCCGGACGGGTTCCGAGAGGAGTGAGGATCATGTGGATGAGCGCGTCCAGGGCGGCACGCAGGCCGGGTTCGGCGTCGCCGCAGCGGCCTCGGGTGTACGCGGCGAGGAGGACGCGGCCGATGCCGGTGAGCCCTTTGATGGCGTCGTACACCATCCAGGGCGTGCCCTGCTGTTTCTCGGCACGCTGATGGTGATGCTGGGCCAGTGCGGTGGCGCGCGCACAGAGCCAGGCGGTGGCACTGGGCAGCAGGTCGTGGTGAGGGTCGTGTGGTGACAGGTAGCCGGTACCGATGATCAGGGAGGCGGCGACGGCGCCGGGGCCGGTGTGGATGCCGTCAGGAGGTGCGGTGCCGAGCAGACGTCCGGCTGCCTTCCAGTGGGCTGCGGCGGTGGCCGCGGAGCTGGGCCCGGCGTCGGCGAGGCAGGCGTGGAGGAGGGCGGTGCCGGCGAGCCCGTAGCACAGGGTAGGGGCGGCACGTTCGGACAGTGCGGTGGTGACGACCTCGGGGTCGCGCAGTTCGCGGGCGATGTTCAGCGCCGTCTCTGCGGCCCGGGTGCGCAGGGTGGCGCTCACGGGCGGTGGAGCAGGTCGGCGGCCAGGGTGCGCGTGATCCGTTCGAGTCCGGGATCGGTGCCGAGCATGCGGTTGGCGTGCAGGTGGATGATGTCGCCGGCGCACCGTGCGGCGAACTCCTGGGCGAGCACCTTGCGGTAAGCGAGGAGCGTTTCGTGGCGTGCGGCGTGGGCCGCCTTCAGGTGGTCGGGTACGAGGTCGTCGGCGAGGCGGGGGCGCAGGGCGTCGCGATGGCGGCGCTGACCCGGTGTGAGGCGGCCGGGCCCCAGGGCCGAGCGGGGTTCTTCGGGGGCAAGTGTGCGGGCGATGTCGGCGGCGCCTGCGGCGGCGTTCAGGAGTCGCTGGTCCTCGGAGCGGGAGAGGGCGGCCAGGGCGACGCGGCTGTCGGCGCAGAAGACTCCCTCAGCCAGGGGCATGGCCTGGGGGCCGCCGTAGCGCTCGATCTCCTGCTCGTACGGCTCCAGCCGCAGTGCGCCCGGCCGCAGGATACGCAAATCCTGCAAGTACTCGGCGAGACGGCTGAGTTGGGGCTGAATTTCGGTGGTGAGGGTGTGCGGGGTGGCGTAAATGCGTACCCGCAGGTGGGGGCCGAGGGAGGGGGTGGTGTATCGCAGCCAGAACCAGCGCTCCACGTCGTCGGGGAGATCGGTGAGCAGCGGGGTGAGCGCGGTGAGGACGGTGTCGTGGAGGCGGGCGGGTGCGCTCAGGGTGGCGGAGAGCCAACTGCTGCCGGGCAGGTGGACGCCGGTGCCCGGCGCTCGTGGCGCCTTCCGCGGGTCCGCCGGTGTGGGGCGAGGCTCGTGGTGCCGTGTGAGGGGGACCACGAGGTCGATCATGTGGCACTGACCGTCCGGGCCGTCCACCACTGCCAACTCCTCGGGTGTGGCGAAGGGTTCGGCGAGAAACTGGGTACCGCGGTGGATGCTGCGACGCAGCAGCTCGCGGTGATTCTCCTCGCGCAGGTCGAGGGGGAGGCGGCGGTCGGCTTCCTCAGCGACGAGTACGGGCGGGGGCAGGGGGCGGGTGCCGTTCAGCCAGCTGGCGAGCTGCTTCGTAAAGGCGGCGCGGTCGCCTGCCGCAGTGGTCAGGGCGCCGGGCAACCGCCAGCGGGCCGGGGCGAGGAGGATGTCGCGGTAGCGCACCCGAGGGGTGTAGGGCCAGTTCTCCAGCGGGGCCCAGTTCCACGGGTGCCAGGGGCGGGTCCCGCTCTGGCCGAGCAGATAGAGAAGGTACGCGGCCGGGGGGAGGTGGCGGGGCGTGAGGCGGTTGTAGAGCACGGGGAGGACCGTCCGCCGATGGCGGGTCGACCACAGGTGCAGGTGGGTGCCGGTGGTGGTCACCGCGAGTTCGTCGAGAAGCAGGTCGCCGTCGCGGGTGGGGACATCGAGCGGGATGCGCCAGGGCGCGGCGCCGGTCTCGGCAGCCAGGGCGCCCGCTGCGCCAGTACGGGGGCTACAGACGATTTCCGCGATCATCGGGCCGCTGCCGGTGTCGGCTTCCTCACCGGGAACGAGGTCGGGGAGCCAGCGGTGCCACCGGCCGGGCGAGGCGCCCCCGGTCTGGGATCCGGTGCTGGGGCAGACCGCGACGCGCACTCCGGCCGGGGCGCGCAGAAGCTGGATATGGATCTCGGCGCTGCGCGGCGGGGCCAGGGAGGATGGGTTGGCGAGCTGGTCGATGTGCTCCTCGCGCAGCTCGAGTTCGCCTCTGCCTTCGGTGAGGGTATCGGCGAGCAGACGGGCCAGTACGGCGGTACGGCGTTGGCCCGGCTCTTCCCTGGCGCCGAGCCCGTCACCTGTGCCGGGTGGACCGAGGCCGGTGACGGAGTCGAGGACTTCGGGCAGGGGTACGAGCCGCTGGCGGCCGTAGAGGGTGCGAAAGCGCCGGTGGTAGTCGGCGAGCGGGCCGGCGCGGTGTCCGATCCGCCACAGGACGGAGGCGGCTTGTGCGGCCTGCTCGCCTACTGCGGGCGGCAAGGTGATCTCGGCGTCGGCGAGAGTGTCCACCGCCAGCGGCCGGTCTGCCTCGTGCAGCCGGCCGGCCAGCTCGCGCGCCTCTTCCAGCAGGCGCCGCCGCTGCGAGACACCGGGCGGGTGAGCGTCACACCGGTTCAACAGACGGTTGAGACGGACAAGGGCAGGCTGGGCCTCCGCAGTGGGCGGGAGCCTTTCCAGCAGATGCTCCAGCGGGTTGGCGCGCAGATCCGCAGGGAGCAGGTCGGTCAGCAGCAGGCCGGTGTCGATCATGTCGAGGATGGCGCGCCGGACCATCGGCTCCCCGGCACCCGGGTAGAGCCGGACCAGTTCCACCAGCAGTTCGGCGGCCGATGCCCCGCTGCGGCCCGCTTCCAGTAGTCGACGTGAGACCTTGGTGGCACGCACGCCGGACAGCCTGACTCCCTGCCCGGTGGGGCATTCGACCTCCAGCCGCCCGCCCCGTTCCACGGCCAGGGAGGCGGCGGTGAGGCTGAGGGAAAGCAGCAGATCCGGCTCCTCGGTGAGCAGGCGGGAAGCCACGGCGGTCAGCCAGGAGGGGCTGAGAGTGGTCACGGCCCGATGAGTGCTCCCCAGCCGCAACACGGGAGCGGACCCGGTGAGCACGGCGGGCGCGACGCCGGCGAAAACCCCGTGCGGAGTGGTACGAAGACGGGACCGCACGTCATAACCGCTGAGCGTCGCGCGCCCGCGCTCGGTTCTCGCAGCCGGCTCTGCAATCCGGCCGGCCAGGAGCACACCCTCAGCCAGCAGACCAGTGTTCTCGTCGGCCGAGGCGGACACGGGACGTAACGCAATTCGGGCCATCGCCACGGGGTGGGGATTGAAGAGCCTACGCACTACACCGTCCGCTCAGCATGCCGGGTAGAGAGGCGGGCCGGGTACGGCGTCGCGCGTACCCAGCCCCGAGAACCACCTGTCGTCAGCAGCCGCTCGTCGGACCCTGGGGCGGCGACTCTCCGCAGCCGTCCCCCGTGGTGACACCGTCGTCCTCTTGCTCGTCCTCCTCGCCGCCGAGCCAGACTCCCAGTTCGCCGATGTCCTGGTGCCTGGGGTCCAGGTCGAAAATGTCGGAGAGCCCTGCGGGCGCCTCGCTCATGTCGCCGGGCAGATGCTCCTGGATTGCCGGTGCTGCCATCTCCACTCCCTGCGCTCAAGCCCCCGGCCTCGTCGCCGGGTGGCATGGATTCCGGGCCCGTCCGCTGTCGAACGGGCCCGCGTCTTCAGTCGATCGTCAGACGCGTGCTGGGCTTGTCGACGCTCACCCCGCCGGGAACATCGGGGTCGTCGGGCCGGTAGGCACGTACAACGGGCTCGGCGTCCCGCTTCTCGCGGTCGAAGCGACGGACGGCATCGGCCAGGCGGGAGGCGAGCTGCTCGCAGCCCGGTCCGTGGGCGATGACGCCCAGCTCGTAGCGCTCGGAGGCCGACCGCGGAACCGGTCGCAGCGTGAGGTACGCCAGCGAGCCGTCGTCCCACACGGCGGGCATCCCCGCACCGAGCACCCAGCCGACCAGACCCCGTTCGACCGTCTCCGATGTGGCACGCAGCCGCCCGTACGGCGCGATCACACCCGCGAGCCACACCTCCAGCCGCGGCAGCAGTCCCTCCTGGCCACTCAGCTCCACGCCGGACCACTGCTCGTGGCGCGGGCCGGTGAACGCCTCGGCGAGCGCGTCAGCGTCTGCTTCCTGGTCCTCGTCGACGATCAGGCGCACGTCCCGGCCGGCTAACCGAACACTGCGTACGGCGTGTGCGCTGAAGCCCTGCATGGCCACGAAACCGGAGCGAATGACCGTATCGGAACGCAGATGCCTCCCCTCGCGGGCGAACGCGAACGTACGGGAGAGGCCACGGAACCGCAGCGGCACCAACAGTCGCCCATCCGGGGCGAGTTGGTCCACCCACGCCGCCGCCACGTCCGCCGCGCCGACGGTGACGACAATCCGGTCGAACCCTCGCGCCGGAACGTCCGGGAGCGGCTGGGCACCGTCCGCCTGCCTGACCCGTACTCCCCCGTAGCCGGCCTTGTCGAGGAGAGTGCGAGCCCGAAGGGTGATGTCCGGATCGATGTCGACGCTGGTCACCGAGGACTGCTCGCCCACCAGCTCCGCCAGTAGCGCCGCATTGGCCCCGCCCGACCCGACCTCCAGCACGGTCATGCCCCGGGCAACCTGGGCCGCCTCCAGCATCCGGGCCTGCAGCCAGGGGGCCGACACCGAACTGACCGGTTTTCCGCGGTCGTTGTATTTGGTGAAGATGCCCTCGGGCGCGTTGTAGACCTCCTGCGGACTCACCTCGGGAGCGAACAGGTGTCGCGGCACCGCCAGGAAGGCTGCTGCCACCTCGTCCGAGGTGATCGCCCCACGCGCCCGCAGGTCCGCGACCATCCGTCTGCGAAGAACCTCGGGCGTCGACGTGTTCACGCCGGTCTCAGTCACGCCGTCTCCATCCTCAAGGTCACGCCGCCTCCATCCTCAAGCGCGCCGCGCTTCGTCACCGAGCCGGTGTCCGTTCGCAGAAGACGAGCATCTGTGGCAACCACGACCAACCCGCGTCCGAGGAGTCCGCGTCGAACTCCAGCACGCCCCAACCGCGGACTCTCCGCCTTGCGGAAACTGACTCGGCCAGCAGCCTGAAGGTTGCGGTACGTGTCGTGAACGCCACGTTCGGTAGTTGTGTGATCGGTTTCGGTTGGCCTTCGGAGGCCACGTCCATGTTCTCCGTGTTCACGGGCTCTGCGTCAAGTCCCTTGATTTCAGCCACTTCTGACAGCGGATCAGTTGCCGGGTGGGGACGGTCGCCCCCACCGTGCCCCTATGGGCCGCGCCTCAGCGCCGTACCCCCGACACCTGCGGTCCGTGCCGTTGGCCCGGCAGCGACAGCGGTGACGGTGCCGGTGTGCGGTCCTCCAGGGGGACCGGGGCTGGCAGGCCCGTCGTCTCGCCCAGGAAGACGCGGCGGACCACCCGCTCCGCCGCCAGGCCGTCGTCGTACGGGCAGAAGCGCGCCCGGAAGGCCGACCGCAGTTGGGCGGAGCGTGAGCCGCGCCAGTGGTCCGTGATGAAGATGTCGATCAGGTCGTCCTCGTCGCGCGCCACCGCGCCCGGCGGGAAGGCCCGGACGTCGAAGTAGGTGCCGCGGGAGGCCTCGTAGGCGTCCCAGTCGTCGATGTGGATGACCACGGGCCGGTCCAGATTGACGTAGTCGAACATCAGTGACGAGTAGTCCGTGATGAGCGCGTCGGCGGCCAGGCACAGCGACTCGACCCGGTGGTGGCCCGAGACGTCGATGATGCGCGGGTGCGGGGTGTGCGGCAGCGGGGCCTCGTACGTGTGGTGGGCGCGGGTCAGGATCACGAAGCGCGGGCCCAGCGCCTGGGCGAGGCGTTCCAGGTCCAGCGGGACGTACGGGGTGCGCCGGTAGTCGCGCTGGGTGGGCGCGTACAGCACGGCCGTGAAGCCCTCGGGGATGCCCAGGGACTCCCGCAGCCGGGCGACGTCGGCCGAAGTGGCTTGCTGGAACACGTCGTTGCGGGGATAGCCGTATTCGAGCGCGGTGTGGCCGGCCGGATACGCCTTCTCCCACACGAGGGTGGAGTGACGGTTCGCCGAGAGGGAGAAGTCCCACTGGTCGACGCCCGCGAGGAGGTGGTCGAACTCGGTGCGACGGGCGGCGGCCGGGTGGTCCTGGAGGTCGAGGCCCATCGATTTGAGCGGGGTGCCGTGGTGGGTCTGGAGGAGGATCTGGCGCGGGCGTTTGACCAGGCGACGGTCGAAGTTGACGTTGTTGACGAGGTACTTGTCGCGGGCGAGCGCCGTCCAGTAGCCGAAGCTGCCGGGGCGCAGCTTGCGGGTCCCGGTGGGCACGGTGTGGTGGTACTCGGCGCGGCCGATCCACGACGTGCCGATGTGCGGGGCGAGTTCGCGGACCTTCTCCTCGATGGCCGCCGGGTTGCAGGCGTACCCCCGGCCGTCGTACGCCGCGAAGACCGCCCTGTTCTCCCGTACGGGCAGGCACCGTTGGACCCGGTAGTGCAGGTGCAGCGCCCCGGCGCGCACGGCCCGCGCGAGTGCTGTGGCGACCCGGTGGGCGCCGATCTGCGCGCGCTGCGCCGTCCACAGGGCGCGGTACGTGCGGTGGGCGCCGAACCGCAGCAGGGTGTGGCGCAGCCGGGCCCGCAGCAGCGGCGCGGAGCCCGGGGTGCGGTGGCGGCGGTGGTGGGCGCGGGCCCGGCGGAAGAACTCGGGGCGGCTGCGGCGCGGCAACCGCCCCCGAACGGCGACGAGTTTGGAGAAGTGGTCGAGCATCCGCCGGAAGAGGACGGGGCGCCAGTTGTCCAGGGCCGGCCGGGAGTCGATGAACGCGAAGACCCGGTCGTACTGGTCGAAGATGTCGAAGTGCTTGCGGCTGGTGGTGGACAGGATGTTGCCCTGGCGCCGCTGCCGGTAGTGCACGCAGACGCGGTCGAGCGTCGCGATCGAGTCGGCGGCCATCAGCGCGGGGAAGGTCCAGGGCGTGTCCTCGTAGTAGCCGGGCGGGAAGGCGAAGCCCTGGCGTTCGATGTACTCGCGGCGGTACGCCTTGTTCCACACGACCATCAGCACCCTCAACAGGTCCGGCCTGTCGGCGAGTCGGAAGGGCGCGGGGCCGGACTCGTCCAGCAGGTCGGACAGGATGTTCCGCACGACCTCGCCCGACCAGTACGTACGGGCGTAGTCGTAGACGAGGACGTCGGGGCCGTCCGTCTCCTTGAGCCGGTCGGCGATGGTCTGGAGCGCGCCGGGGGTGAGGGTGTCGTCGCCGTCGAGAAAGATCAGGTAGTCGCCGGTGGCTCGGGCGATACCGGCGTTACGGGCGGGGCCCAGGCCCTCGTTCTGCGGGAGGTGCACGGCGATCACGCGCGGGTCGCCGGCGGCGACTTCGTCCATGATCGTTCCGCAGGCGTCGGGCGATCCGTCGTCCACGGCGATGAGTTCGAAATCCTCGTACGTCTGGCCGAGCACCGACCGCAGACACTCCTGCAAGTACGCCTGGACCTTGTACGCGGGGACGATGATGCTGAACCGGGCCATGGCTCGGGAACGGCCGATGGAGTGACCGGGTTACGCCAGACGTGGCATACGGGGGACAAATGCGCCGGGCGGGCCGGTAGTTGAACCGGCCCGCCCCTTTTGGCGTACTTTCCCGTCGAACGGGTGCCCGAAGCGGCCCTACTTGACCGCCCCCGCCATGACCCCCGAGACGAACTGCCGCTGGAACAGGAAGAAGACGGCCAGCGGGATGATCATCGACAGGAAGGCGCCGGGCGCCAGCACATCGATGTTGTTGCCGAACTGCCTTACCTGCTGCTGGAGTGCGACCGTGATCGGCGGATTCTCGGAGTCCGCGAAGATCAGGGCCACCAGCATGTCGTTCCAGACCCAGAGGAACTGGAAGATGCCCAGCGAGGCGATCGCGGGACCGCCGAGCGGCATCACGACCCGGGTGAAGAGCCGGATCTCGCCCGCGCCGTCGAGGCGGGCCGCCTCCAGGAGTTCGCGCGGAATCTCCGCGAAGAAGTTCCGCAGAAGGAAGATCGCGAAGGGCAGTCCGAAGGCGACGTGGAACATCACCACGCCGAACGTCGTCTCGAAGATCCCGATCTCACCGAAGAGTTCCGAGACCGGGATGAGCGCGACCTGGACCGGGACCACCAGCAGACCGACGACGAGCATGAACCACCAGTCGCGGCCCGGGAAGTCCATCCACGCGAAGGCGTATCCGGCGAGCGAGCCGATCACCACGACCAGCAGGGTCGACGGGACCGTGATCATCACCGTGGACCAGAGGGAGTTGGTGATGATGTCGTTGGACAGCAGCTCCGAGTAGTTCTCGGTGGTGAGCTGCGCCGGCTTGGTGAAGACCTGCCACCAGCCGCTCGCCGCGATGTCCGCCCCGCCGCGCAGCGACGAGATCAGCAGACCGATCGTCGGCATCATCCAGAACAGGGCGACCAGGATGAGGAAGACCTGGACGACCCCGCCGCCGGCCTTCGCGGCGATCCGGGCCGGCAGTGACAGCTTCGCCTTGACCGAGGTGTCGGCCGGCGGGGTCCGCTTCGCCTTGACCGCTGTGTCAGTCGTACTCATCGGCGGTTCTCCTTCTGCATCCGGCGAATGTTGAAGAGCATCACCGGGATCACGAGCAGCAGGAGGAATACGGCGATCGCGCTGCCCACGCCGACGTTGGCGTCCGTGCCGAACGACGAGCGGTAGAGCTGGAGCGCCAGCACGTTCGCGTCGTCCTGGGACGAGCCTGGCGCGATGATCAGTACCAGGTCGAAGATCTTCAGCACATTGATCATCAGGGTGACCATGACGACGGCCAGCACCGGCGCGAGCAGCGGCACGGTGATCCGGCGGAACACGTTCCACTCGTTCGCGCCGTCGACCCGCGCGGCCTCCAGGAGTTCACGCGGCATGCTCGCCAGACCGGCGCCGATCAGCACCATCGCGAAGCCCGCCCACATCCACAGATAGCTGCCGATGATCGCGGGGGTGACGAGGTTCGGGCCGAGCCAGTCCACGCCGTTGTACGGCTCCCTGAAGTTGCTCTCGGGCAACTGGAGTACGGCTCCGTCGGCCGAAGCCGGCAGGCTGAACGTACCGTCGGAGGCGGCGCTGGCCGACGCGACGACCTTGCCGTCCTTGACCGCCTCGATCTTGAGGCCGCCCAGGCCGAGTTCCCTGGGGTCGACGATGTTGGGCTTGCCGCCGCCGCCCTTGGTGAAGTCCAGCCAGGCGGTGCCCGTGATCTCGCCGCCGCCGCTCTTGGCCGCCCTGGCCGGCTCGGCGTCCGACGGCATCTTGCCCGCCGGTACGCCGACCAGCGGGATCAGCACCGGCGTGCCCGCCGTTACCGGCGCCTTGGTGACGAACGAGCCCTTGGCGTCGCCCGCCTTCAGCGGATGCGCCGGCAGCGGGCGCGCCTTCGGGTAGCCGGCCGATTCGGAGAAGGTGTCGTGCACACCCACCGCGACGGCGTTGGCGATGCCGCGCTCCGGGGCCTGCTCGTACACCAGCCGGAAGATGATGCCCGACGCGAGCATCGAGATCGCCATCGGCATGAAGACGATCATCTTGAACGCCGTTCCCCAGCGCACCCGTTCGGTGAGGACGGCGAAGATCAGACCGAGGGCGGTGGCCACCGTCGGGGCCACGATCACCCAGATCAGGTTGTTCTTGATCGCGGTCCGGATGGTGTCCTCGGTGAATATCTCCACATAGTTGTCGAAACCGGCGAAGCCGTCGCCGGACTGGTCGAAGAACGACCTGTAGACGGAGAACCCGATCGGGTAGACCACGAGCGCGCCAAGCAGCACCAGCGCGGGCAGCAGGAACGCCACCGCGAGACCTTTACGTGTGCCTGTCACGCTCTTGCGCTTCCCCTTGGCAGGGGGCGGGGGCGCCGACACCTTGGTGCCGGTGCCCCCTGTTGTCGCCGACGTCACCGCGTCAGCTCTTGTATGCCTTGGCGGCGTCCGACTCCAGCTGCTGCTGAGCGCCCTTGACGTCCTTCGGGTTCTTCAGGAAGTCCTGAAGGGCCTTCCACTCGCCCTTGCCGGGCGTACCGCCGAACGACTGCGGCATCTGGTCCGACATGTCGAAGCGGAAGTCGTCACCGGCGTCGATGAGCGCCTTGGCGATGTCACGCTGCACGTCGCTCGGGTACGCCTTGCCGTCCAGGGCCTTGTTCGGCGAGATGAAGCCGCCGGCCTCCGCCCAGATCTGCGCGGCGTCCGTGGACGCCAGGAAGGTCAGCAGCGCCTGCGCGCCCTTGCTGTCCGTGAGCGCCACGGCCGCGTCGCCACCGGTCACCACCGGGGAGTCGGCACCCACGGCCGGGAACGGGAAGATCTTCGCGTCCGTGCCGACCTTCGCGCCGGCCTCGGTCACGTTCACACCGGCGAAGTCCGCGGCGAAGACCATGGCCGCCTTCGGCGCGTCACCCCCGGTGAAGGTCTGGGTGACGGAGGCGGGGAACTCGGTCTGGAGCGCGCCGTCCGCGCCACCGGCGACCAGGGCGGGCTTGCCCCAGATCTCGGCGAGCGTCGTCAGCGCGGCGGCCACCGACGGGTCGGTCCACTTGATCTCGTGCTTGGCCAGCTGGTCGTACTTCTCCGGGCCGGCCTGCGACAGATAGACGTTCTCGAACCAGTCGGTGAGCGTCCAGCCGTCGGCGCCGCCGACCGAGACCGGGGTGACACCCGACGCCGAGACCGTCTCGGCGGTCGTCAGCAGGTCCTTCCAGGTCTTCGGCTCGGCCGCGCCCGCGTTCTCGAAGGCCGTGTTGTTGTACCAGACCAGCGACTTGTTGGCGGCCTTGAAGTAGACGCCGTACTGCTCGCCGTCGACCGCGCCGAGATCCTGCCAGCCCTTGCCGTAGTTCTTCGACAGCTGCGCCTTCGCCTCGGCGCCGACGGGCTTGGCCCACTTCTTCTCCACGGCCTGCGTGATCGCGCCGACCTGCGGGAGCATCGCCACGTCGGGCGGGCTGCCGCCGGCGATCTTCGTACCGAGGAAGTTGACGATCGGGTCCTGCGCGGGGACGAACGTGACCGTCGCCCCGGTCCGCTTCTCGAACTCGTCCAGCACCTTGGTGAAGTTGGCCTGCTCGGGGCCGGTCCACACTGCGGCGACCTGGATCTTCTCGCCGTCCAGCTTGGGCAGTTCGACCGTGGTCGCGGGCTTCTTGCTCTCGCTCCCACCGTCCGACTTGTCCTCGGAGTCGCCACCACAGCCGGTGAGCACCACGGCGCCGACGACGACCGCCGCCACCGCCGCTCTGGGTGAGCCCTGTGCCCATGAGCGTGCTCCGGCTCCAAACACCTTACGGCGATTAAGAGTTGTACGCATGACTGCCCCGTCTCTCCATTGCGCGTGCGGATCTTGACGCATGTTTTCGCATGCGGACCGGCGCCTCGCGCGAGCTGACGACGCCGTCCTTGTCCCGTGCGGTAAGTGATACGCGCCGTGACCGTAGGCCGCAATACCGTCCTGGGCTTCAAATCCAAGATCGTGATGGGCTCGTGACGTCGTTTGCGGACGTAGGGGTAATTTCAGAGAGGTGAAGGCATGGCGACGTGCCGAGGTCTGGACCAAAGAGGGCTCCGACCTCGGGATGTCCGCTTTCGGCCATCGCGCGGACACCCGCCGATCGCCCGCCGACCGCTCGCGTGACGACCCCGCCATCGACCTCGCCGCCGACCTCGTCGGCCACCCCGCCAACCACCGCGCGGGCAGGCCCGGTCAGACCGGCCCCAGCGGCCCCACGGGCACCGCCGAGACCGAACGGGCCGCCCTTTCCAGGGCACTTGCGAGCAGGGCCAGATCCGTCGGCCCGTTGCCCAGCTCACGCACCGGGCGGCGGGCCGGCGGATCGCCCATGCGCTCCCACTCCAGCGGGACGACCGTCGGCCGCAGCGTCGCCGTACGCGGGATCCGGCCGGTCACCCGGCCGCCCTGGAACGGCGTCACCCGGCCGTCCGGATGCCCGAGCCTGCCGCGGCCCGGCAGCGGATCGTCCGGGGTGGGCGCGGCCGTCGGCGTGTCCAGGACCACCCGCAGCCGGGTCCGGCCCGCCAACTCCGTCTCCGAGGTCCGGTCGGGGCGGGCGGACGTCGCGACCAGATGGACGCCGAGGCGCTCGCCGTCGCGTGCGATCGCCTCCAGCGCCCGTACGACCGAACCGGCCGCCGGGCGGCCCGGACTGCCCAGCCCCGGAGCGACCAGGGCGTCGTAGTCGTCGACGAGGACGATGAGCCTCGGCAGGACCGGGCCGGGGCCGGGCTCGCCGCGCGTACGGGACGAGGTCTGCCGCAGCCTGAGGGTGCCGCCGCCGGCCGGCTGCGCGGGCTCGCCGGGCCTGCCGCCCGGAGCGGTGCCCTGGGTGGGAGGCCGCGGGCCGCCGCGCTGCTCGGTGGGGCTCGGCGCGCGCTGGCCCACCATCCGCTCGGCGACCTCACGTCTGTTGTGCCACTCGGCGAAGTCCAGCCGCCCCAGCACCTCGGCGCGCCGCTTCAACTCCGCACCCAGCGCCTGCGCGAACTCCCGCATCCGGACCGGGTCCGACGCCACCAGGTGCTCGGTCACATGCGGCAGCTCCGTACAGGCCAGCAGCCCCTCACCGCGCTCACCGCCCGCACCGTCCACCAGGAGCAGGCCGAGCCTGTCCGGGCGGCCACCCGCCGCCAGGGACGCCGCGACGGCGCGCAGCAGCTCCGTACGGCCACTGCCCGGCGGGCCCTCGATCAGCAGATGCGGGCCCTCCTCCACCAGATCCACCGTCACCGGGCCGTGCGGCCCCGTGCCGAGCACCGCGGTGCTGCCCGCCGCCGACGCCCAGCGCGCCATCAGGGACGCGGGCGTCGCCCGCGCCAGCCCCAGCTCGTCCAGCAGCCTGGCCGAACGCGGCAGTACCGCGGCCTGTCTGCGCCGGCCCGATGCGGCGGCGCTGCCCGCTTCCGTACGGAGGGGGGCCAGCGCCCGGCCGAAACGGTCCGCCCATGCCGGGGACACCGCGTCCACCGTCGCGACCGTGCCGTGCCCTGCGGGCTGCCCCAGCGCCGTACGCAACAACCGCAGGGCCGTCGCCACATCGCCGCTCAGCATGGCCACCGCGCCGCACTCGCGGAAGGCGAGCGAGGCCGCGCACGCCGTCTCGTACGTCGCGGCCACCGGGGAGACGGGCGACGCCGCCGGAGTCTCGGCCAGACAGATCACATGGACACCCGCCACGGAGCCGGCACCGGCCAGCCGCGCCGTGGTCTCGCGCAGCGCCGCCGAGCCGGGATCGCCGTCCACCACCACCAGGGTGGCCGTCCCCTCGTACCGCCCGGCGGCCTCGGCGACCGACCGGTTGTCGGCCGACGCCCACGCCGTACCGAGCGGCCCGTCGTCCAGCCGGCGCGTCAACTCGCCCAGCCGGGCGGTGGCCTGGTCCCGGTCGTAGGCGAGGAGCAGCCGGCAGTCCTGGCCGTGGGCCGGCCGCGCGTGCGGCAGCCAGCCGAGCCAGCCCCACTCCCGCTTGCGCTGCTCCACGCTTCGTGTCCGGTCGGCGCTGATCAGCACGATCTCCAGATCGGCGGGGGAGTGCAGCGCGGCGAGCTGCGCCACGGCCGACCTGGCGAGACCGGTCAGCCGCTCCCTGGGGCCCGCGAGACCGAGCGAACCGGCCTCGCGCAGGCTCACGGTCACGGGCACCGAGGGCAGCGGGCCGGACCCCTCGGGCGACGGGCGCTCGGTCGTGCCCAGCCGAAGGACGAGCGATTCGGGGTGGCCGGGGCCGCGCTCCCACAGGCGCGGGCCGGGGCCAAGCGTCGTCATCAGTACGGAGGCGGGATCCGGCCAGGTCTCGTCGCGGGGCGCGCGGCCGGTCGGCCGGGCCCCGGAGCCGGTGTCCGACGGGACACCGTCGTCACCGTCCGGGAACTCGTCGCCGCGGGCACCGGCCAGCCGCCGGGCCCAGGCGCCTATGCCCCCACGCCGCCTGCCGGGGGGTCCTTCGGGCAGCTCCGTGCCGCGCGTGGGCGTGCCCTGCCGGCGGGACCCCGGCGTACGGCTGTGTCCCTGCGGGCCGTCGTCGGCCGCGCCGTGCGCCTCGTCGCCCTCGGCGCGGTCGTGCGCGGGGCGCCCTGCGGCGCCGGGCACCGGCGCGTAACGGGCGTCGCCGTAACGGGTGTCGGCGTCGGAGCGGGGGGTGCGCGGGTCGGGCACCCGGGGCGTGACGGCGGGGCCGCCGTGACCGCCCCGCGTGTACGCGTGGACCGTACGGCCGCCGGGGGTGCCCGGTCCTCCGTCCGACCCGGAGTCCGACCCGGACCGCGCGCCGGTGGACGTCCCCGCACTGTCGTTGCCGCCGGCCTCGTCGTCGCTGTGCGCACCGCCGCCGTCCGTGCCGCCGCCGGGGGTGATCCGCAGATACCCCTCGCCGTCCGGCGTCGCCGTCAGCGTCGGCATCCGGCCGCCCGAGGTGAGCCGCAGCGCGGACTCACCCAGCCGCAGCAGGGCGCCCGCCGGGAGCGGGACCGCGCGGGACCCGACCCGGATGCCTTCGAGCGTCGTGCCGTTCGTGGAATGCAGGTCCGCCACCGACACATGACCGTCATCGGCCACGGTCACCGAGCAGTGCAGCCGCGAGACGTCCGGATCGTCGAGCGGTACGTCGGCGTCGGCCGAGCGGCCGATCCTGACCTGCCCGCCGTGCAGCAGATGCACCCCGCCCGCGTCCGGACCCGCGACCACATGGAGCTGGGCCGGGACGTCGTCGGTGGGCGCGTCGTCCTCGCCGGGGACCTGGAGGGACAGCACGGCGCCGTCCACCAGCGGGGGCTCGCCCAGGGTGCGGCGGTGCGCGTCCAGCCGCTCCCGCCCCGCGTACAGCACGACGGTGCCCGAGACGTCGGGGCCGGCGACGGCCGTGGCCAGACCGGAGGCGACGGTGGCGAGCGCCGTCCCGGCCGGGGCGGTGACGAGCACGTCGCACGCGCGCCCCGCAGGATGGCCGCTGCGCGGCGCGAGGACGGTCAGCCGGATCTGCATCGCCGTCAGCGGTCCCTTCTGCGCGGGGTGCCCGGCAGGGGTGCTGCCCTGTGTGAATCCCCCCACCCGGCACCGACACATCGTCCGGTACAGGTCGGCACGGACGGTGAGCGAACGACCCCACACATCGAGTGCTGGATGGCATCTTCGCACCTGCCACCGACAACACGCCCACGGGCCGGGGGTAAGTGATCTTGAATGGTCGGCTGTGGGTGCAAAAGTGCGTGGTTGGGAGCGTGTTGGGATCATCCGCGGACCCTGTGGGTACCCGTGAGTGGCAACCATCCGTAGGAGGCGTGCGTCTTCCTCTCGAACATGACCGCGACGGGAACCCGCGTCCGACCTCTAAAGTGGGTCGGACACCCGGGTGGGCCCGGGACCATGCAAGGACCACCAGCAGCAGGGAGCGCATGACGTGCGGCCGGTAGGCAGCAAGTACCTCCTGGAGGAGCCCATCGGGCGCGGCGCCACGGGCACCGTCTGGCGTGCCCGTCAGCGGGAGACCGCCGGCGCCGAGGCGGCGGTGGCCGGGCAGCCCGGCGAGACCGTCGCGATCAAGGTCCTCAAGGAGGAGCTGGCGAACGACGCGGACGTGGTGATGCGCTTCCTGCGCGAGCGCTCCGTCCTGCTCCGCCTGACCCACCCCAACATCGTGCGGACCCGCGACCTGGTCGTCGAGGGTGACCTCCTGGCCCTCGTCATGGATCTGGTCGAGGGGCCCGACCTGCACCACTACCTGCGGCAGAACGGCCCCTTCAGCCCGGTCGCCGCGTCGCTGCTCACGGCCCAGATCGCGGACGCGCTGGCCGCCAGCCACGCCGACGGCGTCGTACACCGCGACCTGAAGCCCGCCAACGTCCTGCTGAAGGACGACGGCGATCAGCTGCACCCGATGCTGACCGACTTCGGCATCGCCCGGCTCGCCGACTCCCCGGGGCTGACCCGGACGCACGAGTTCGTCGGCACGCCCGCCTATGTCGCGCCGGAGTCCGCCGAGGGCCGGCCGCAGACCTCCGCCGTCGACATCTACGGCGCCGGCATCCTGCTGTACGAGCTGGTCACAGGCCGCCCGCCGTTCGCGGGCGGCACGGCCCTCGAAGTGCTCCACCGCCATCTCAGCGAGGAGCCCCGCCGCCCGTCCACCGTTCCCGATCCGCTGTGGACGGTCATCGAACGCTGCCTCCGTAAGGAGCCGGACGAGCGGCCCAGCGCCGTGAATCTCGCCCGCGGTCTGCGCACCGTCGCCTCCGGTATCGGTGTGCACTCCACGTCCGCCCAGGTCAACGCGGCGATGGGGGTGGGAGCCCTGCTGGCGCCCGACCCGTCGCCCACCACGGTGCCCGGTGAGCCCGGCGCGGCCGACCCGACCCAGGTCCTGCCGAGCAACGCGGGATCGTACGACCCGGGCGCCGCGACCAGCGTGCTGCCGACCAACGCGCCGAACGCGCCCGGCTCCGCCGACCCGACGTCGGTCATGCCGGTCGGCGCCGGCGGTCCCGGCGCGGGCGCTCCCGGCGCCGGTCCGCGGCCCGAGGACCCGCACCCCTGGCAGAACCAGCTCAGGGCGGCGCGCGACCGCAACGAGCAGACCCAGGTCCAGTACCTGGACCCGGGTCAGGATCCGCTCCGGCGCAGGCCCCAGCGGCCCCAGGGCCAGGGCGGCCAGCGCCAACAGCCCCCGCCGCCCCAGCAGCAGCACCAGCCGCAGCGAGCACCGCAGCCGTACCCGCCCCAGCAGCCCCAGCAGCAGCGCTACGCACCGCCCCCGCAGCAGCAACAGCGCTACGCACCGCCCCCGCAGCAGCCCGCGCCCCAGGCGCCCCAGCCGCCGGCACCGCGCCAGCCCCGGCAGCGCAACGCCAACCCGATGCGGATCCCCGGCCTCGGCTGTCTCAAGGGCTGCCTGTTCACGATCATCCTGCTCGTCGTGGCCAGCTGGCTCGTCTGGGAGCTGACCCCGCTCCAGGAGTGGATCGGCCAGGGCAAGAGTTTCTGGCAGGCGATCAAGGACTCGTACAACTCGGTGTCGGACTGGGTCTCCGAGTTCGGCGGTTCGGACTCCGGACCCACCCCCTGATCCAGCGGAACACCGGCGCCGGTGGGGGCTCCCCATCGGCGCCCGGTACGGATCCGGCGCTTCTGTCGCTTTGTCGATAGCTGCGGGACCAATTCCCCCGTAGAAGTGAACGTTGACGCGGTACCGGGCAGTGAACACCCCGATACCCGCGTACTTTGATGGGCAAAGCCAGCCGCTGAGGGAGCAGTCTTGGCACGGAATATCGGCAGCCGGTACACCGCCCATCAGATCCTGGGACGGGGCAGCGCCGGCACGGTGTGGCTCGGTGAGGGACCCGAAGGGCCCGTCGCCATCAAGCTGTTGCGCGAAGACCTCGCCTCCGACCAGGAACTGGTCGGGCGCTTCGTCCAGGAGCGCACCGCGCTGCTCGGACTCGACCACCCGAGGGTGGTCGCCGTCCGCGACCTCGTCGTCGACGGCAACGACCTGGCCCTCGTCATGGAGCTGGTGCGCGGCACCGACCTGCGCACCCGCCTCGACCGCGAACGCCGCCTCGCGCCCGAGGCCGCGGTCGCCGTCGTCGCGGACGTCGCCGACGCCCTCGCCGCCGCGCACGCCGCCGGTGTCGTGCACCGCGACGTCAAGCCGGAGAACATCCTGCTCGACATGGAGGGCCCGATCGGCCCGGGCGGCTCGCACCCCGCGCTGCTCACCGACTTCGGCGTCGCCAAGCTGATCGACACCCCCCGCCGTACGAAGGCGACCAGGATCATCGGCACCCCCGACTACCTGGCGCCCGAGATCGTCGAGGGCCTGCCGCCGCGCGCCGCCGTCGACATCTACGCGCTCGCGACGGTCCTGTACGAGCTGCTCGCCGGCTTCACACCCTTCGGCGGCGGCCACCCCGGAGCCGTCCTGCGCCGCCATGTCACCGAGACCGTCGTGCCACTGCCCGGCATCCCCGACGAGCTGTGGCAGCTCCTCGTCCAGTGCCTGGCCAAGGCCCCGGCGTCCCGGCTGCGCGCCTCCGAGCTGGCCGCCCGGCTCCGCGAGCAGCTTCCGCAGCTCGCCGGCATCCCCTCCCTGGAGGTGGACGAGCCCGACGCCGAGCCGGCCGAGGAGGAGCGGTCGTACGGCGACGCCGAGGCCGCGTCGGCGGCGGCCGAGCAGCCCCGCCGCCGGGGCGCCGTCCCGCTCGTCCCCGGAGCGGCCCCCGACTCCAACCGCGACACCCACACGAGCATGCGCGTCCCGGCCCCCGACGAACTCGCGGGCGGTGCGCGCGGCACGGCCAGGGCGCCGCGGGCCGCGGGCCAGCGCAGGCCCGGATCGGCCCGCCACAAGGCGGAGGTCGTCCGCAAGCGCCGGATCACACTGGGCGCGACGGCCGTGCTGCTGATCGCCGTCCTCGGCGTCGGCGGCTGGCTGGCGACGAGCAGCGACGGCGCGGAGCGCGCCCCCACGGCCCCGCCACGGTCGGCGCCGCCGGTTCCGTAGGGGCTCCCCCGGGCACGGCTGCCCTCGATCGCCGAGACGGGCCGCGATTGCGCCCCGTCCGCCCGCGCGGCAGCCAGCAGAGCACGGCGGCGGGGTTTCGGCGGGCAGCCGTTAGGCTGGGGCCGTGGCAGTCGTCGATGTATCCGAAGAGCTGAAGTCCCTTTCCTCGACCATGGGGTCGATCGAGGCCGTCCTTGACCTCGACAAGATGAGGGCCGAGATCGCTGTCCTGGAGGACCAGGCCGCCGCCCCGTCCCTCTGGGACGATCCGGAGGCGGCGCAGAAGATCACCAGCAAGCTGTCGCACCTCCAGGCCGAGCTGCGCAAGACCGAGGCGCTGCGGAGCAGGATCGACGACGTCGAGGTGCTCTTCGAGCTCGCCGAGAGCGAGGACGACGCCGACGCCCGCAACGAGGCCGAGTCGGAACTCACCTCCGTGAAGAAGGCGCTCGACGAGATGGAGGTCCGCACCCTCCTGTCCGGCGAGTACGACGAGCGGCAGGCCCTCGTCAACATCCGGGCCGAGGCCGGCGGCGTCGACGCGGCGGACTTCGCCGAGCAGCTCCAGCGCATGTACATCCGCTGGGCGGAGCGGCACAACTACCCGACCGAGGTCTACGAGACGTCGTACGCGGAGGAGGCCGGCATCAAGTCGACCACCTTCGTCGTCAAGGCGCCGTACGCCTACGGCACGCTCTCCGTCGAGCAGGGCACCCATCGCCTGGTCCGTATCTCGCCGTTCGACAACCAGGGACGCCGTCAGACCTCGTTCGCGGGTGTCGAGGTGCTTCCCGTCGTGGAGTCCAGCGACCACGTCGAGATCGACGAGACCGAGCTGCGCGTGGACGTCTACCGCGCGTCGGGCCCCGGTGGCCAGGGCGTCAACACCACGGACTCCGCGGTCCGGATCACGCACATTCCCACCGGCATCGTCGTCTCGTGCCAGAACGAACGCTCGCAGATCCAGAACAAGGCCAGCGCCATGAACGTCCTTCAGGCGAAGCTGCTCGAACGCCGACGTCAGGAGGAGCAGGCCAAGATGGATGCCCTCAAGGGCGACGGCGGCAACTCGTGGGGCAATCAGATGCGTTCGTACGTCCTGCATCCGTATCAGATGGTCAAGGATCTCCGTACGGAGTTCGAGGTAGGCAATCCGCAGGGTGTGCTCGACGGCGAGATCGACGGCTTCCTGGAGGCCGGAATTCGCTGGCGCAAGCAGCAGGAACGCTAGGCACTTCTCAGGGATTCCGCCCAAGGTCAGAGCCCAACTGAGGCCTCCGACAAGGGACTCGCTTTGTCGACAAGGGAACTGTCGCCCAGGAGGCGGCAGTTCCCGTTTATGTCACAGTTACCGCTCGCTCGGCGGACAACTGCCTTGAAATCCGGGCATCGTGCGCGCAACGACCTTGACGCTTATGCGAAAACTCGGAATGGTGACGCGCGGCATGCGTATTTCTGGGGCGCGTGTGATCGGGGGACCCGCACACACGGACCCCCAACCGGCCGGCCCCGGACGCTGCACCATTCACGATTAGCTACTGGGGGTAGCAAGCACATGACCAAGAAGACGCGTATCCGCGTAGCGCGGATAGCTGCCGGCGCGGTGATCGCCGCCGGTGCCTCGCTGACCGCTGCGGGCGCCGCCTCGGCCGTCGGCATCGACGTCAACGTCGGTGGCCTGAGCGCCAACGCGGATGTCAACGAGGGTGGCCTGGACGTCGGCCTCGGCCTCGGCGACACCGACGGTGGCGGCGACCCGGGTGGTGTCGACGGCGGTGTTGACGGCGGCGGCGACCCGGGTGGTGTCGACGGTGGAGCCGATGGCGGTGCTGACGGCGGTGCCGATGGTGGCGCTGACGGCGGTGCTGACGGTGGAGCCGATGGTGGCGCTGACGGCGGTGCTGACGGCGGTGCTGACGGCGGTGCCGATGGCGGTGCTGACGGTGGAGCCGATGGTGGCGCTGACGGCGGTGCTGACGGTGGAGCCGATGGCGGTGCTGACGGCGGTGCTGACGGTGGAGCCGATGGCGGTGCTGACGGCGGTGCTGACGGTGGAGCCGATGGCGGTGCTGACGGTGGAGCCGATGGTGGCGCTGACGGTGGAGCCGATGGCGGTGCTGACGGCGGTGCCGATGGCGGTGCTGACGGTGGAGCCGATGGTGGCGCCACCGTGGGCCAGAGCGGCGGCACCGACGCGGGCCAGACCGGTGGCACCGACACCGCCACCGGCGGGGCCGACACCGACAACGGCGGCTCTCAGCCGGTCGAGCAGGGCGAGGCCAAGGAGGAGCTGGCGGAGACCGGCGCCGCCGAGACCACGTTCCTGCTCATCGGTGCCGCGACCATGATCGCCGGCGGCATCGGCTTCCGGATGCTTCCGCGTCTGGCCGGCAACCGCGCCGCGGCTGCCTGACGCATTCGCACGCACACAAGGAAGGGCCCGGACACCGATTCAGTGTCCGGGCTCTTTCCCGTGCTCGGGTCCACCCCGCTCAGGGGCGGCTCAGGCCGTCTGCTGTCCCATCGCCACCAGGGCCACCGCCGCTATCAGCACGGCCAGCAGAGTCAGCAGCGCCACCGGGCTCAGACCGCCGAAGGGGTCGTGCTCCAGCCGCTCCCTGTTCGCGCGGCAGACATGGCACCGGCCCTCGCTGACGGGTCCCGCGCAGTTGGCGCACACCAGCCGATCAAAGGTCATGCGCTCTCCTCCTCCCGCGCCGCGGAGCCGCGGGCACTGTCTCTGCGCTCAACGCTCCGGGAAACGCGACCGTTCCCCCTACCACTGTGCCAGCTTCCGCTCGTTTCGGCGCGCCCCGTCGGATTACACCCGGTCCGTCCCCGATGGCGCTCGGCCGTCATCCGTGATAAATCACCCATGCCCGGACCAACCCCGGCGGCCGACTGCGCGGCCTTGGCCGGTTCGCGTAAGGTCTCGCTCACCTACTCCCGGCCTACCGTGGTGCACCCGTGATCCGATTCGACAACGTCTCCAAGACATATCCGAAGCAGAACCGACCCGCTCTGCGTGATGTGTCCCTCGATATCGAGAAGGGGGAATTCGTCTTCCTGGTGGGCTCGTCGGGCTCCGGCAAGTCGACCTTCCTGCGCCTCGTCCTGCGTGAGGAGCGCGCCAGCCACGGCATGGTGCACGTCCTCGGCAAGGATCTCGCGCGGCTGTCGAACTGGAAGGTGCCGAGCATGCGCCGTCAACTCGGCACGGTCTTCCAGGACTTCCGCCTCCTGCCGAACAAGACCGTCGCGCAGAACGTCGCGTTCGCGCAGGAGGTCATCGGCAAGTCCCGTGGCGAGACCCGTAAATCCGTCCCCCAGGTCCTCGATCTCGTCGGACTGGGCGGCAAGGAGGACCGGATGCCCGGTGAACTCTCCGGTGGTGAGCAGCAGCGCGTCGCGATCGCGCGGGCCTTCGTCAACCGCCCCATGCTGCTGATCGCGGACGAGCCGACGGGCAACCTCGACCCACAGACCTCCGTCGGCATCATGAAGCTGCTGGACCGCATCAACCGCACCGGCACGACTGTGGTGATGGCGACGCACGACCAGAACATCGTCGACCAGATGCGCAAGCGTGTGATCGAGCTCGAAAAGGGCCGTCTCGTGCGAGACCAGGCGCGAGGCGTCTACGGCTACCAGCACTGAGTAACGCGAAGAGCATCGAAAGCTGAAAGGACGCCATGCGCGCCCAGTTCGTCCTGTCGGAGATCGGCGTCGGTCTCCGCCGAAATCTGACGATGACGTTCGCCGTCATCATTTCCGTAGCCCTCTCGCTCGCGCTGTTCGGCGGCGCACTGCTCATGCGCGAGCAGGTCAGCGTGATGAAGGACTTCTGGTACGACAAGGTCAACGTCTCGATATTCCTGTGCAACAAGGGTGACGCCGAGACCACCGACAAGTGCGAGAAGGGTCCTGCCACCGCCGACCAGCGGAAGACCATCGAAGCCGATCTCGAAAAGATGGACATCGTCGACGACGTCTACCACGAGACGGCCGACGAGGCGTACAAGCACTACCGCGAGCAGTACGGCGAGACGCCCATCGCCGGGATGATCACCCCGGACCAGATGCAGGAGTCGTTCCGGGTCAAGCTGAAGGACCCGGAGAAGTACAAGGTGGTGGCGACCGCCTTCGAGGGCCGGGACGGTGTGCAGTCCGTCGCGGACCAGCGCAACATCCTGGAGAACCTCTTCAACCTGATGCAGGGCATGAATGTCGCCGCGCTCGGAGTGATGGCGCTGATGCTCGTCATCGCCCTGATGCTGATCGTGAACACCGTCCGGGTGTCCGCGTTCAGCAGACGCCGGGAGACCGGCATCATGCGGCTGGTGGGGGCGTCGAGCTTCTACATCCAGATGCCGTTCATCATGGAGGCCGCCTTCGCCGGGCTGATCGGCGGCGTCGTCGCCTGCGTCCTGCTGCTGGCCGGGCGTTACTTCCTGATCGACGGCGGACTCGCGCTCGCCGACAAGATGCAACTGGTCAACTTCATCGGCTGGGACGCCGTGCTGGCCGTCCTTCCGCTGGTGCTGGTGATCGGTCTGCTGATGCCGGCCGTTGCCGCTTCCGTCGCGCTGCGCAAGTACCTCAAGGTGTGATGATCGCCCCTGGCGTCGTCTCGCCAAGCCGCTCTGCGGCGCCGGGGGTTGTCCTAGACTCGTCGCCATGCCGGGCCACGAAAATCGCCTCAGGCCCCACGGGTTCTACCGCGGGGCGGCCCTGACACTGCTCTTCGCGAGCGTGCTCGCCACCGCCGCGGCCACCGGCTCGCTGCCGCGCGCCGACGAGGAAGCCGCCCGGACAAGCACCCGCTCCGTCGCCTCCACGGCCGACAAGGACGAGGTCGCCAGGGCCGCCGCCGAAGCCATGGCCGACGGGAAGTCCGCCACCGAGGCCGCCGAGGACGTCGTCAGCCGCAGCGGTGACCGCTGGGGCGCCGTGTACGACAAGGGTGAGTACGAGGAGTTCGAGCAGGCCCTCGACGGCAAGTACACCGGGGTGGGTCTCTCCGCCAAGCGGCTGGCCGACGGCCGGATCGCGGCGAGCAAGGTCCAGCCGGGCGGCCCGGCCGCACTGGCCGGGATCAAGGCCGGCGACATCATCCGTACGATCGACGGCGAGCCGGTGGGCCGGCGGCCGGTGACCGAGGTCGTCGCGCTGTTGCGCGGTGACGGTACGGACCGGGACACCGGCCGGTCCGAGGACGCCTCCGCGGGCACCACCGTCGTCGTGGGCCTGACGCGCGACGGACAGGACTGGACCGAGCGGCTGCGCCGGGCCAGCCTCAGTACGGACGCCGTCACGTTCGACACCGGCACCGACGGCGCGCTCGTGATCAAGGTCGCCGCCTTCACCAAGGGCAGCGGCAAGCAGATCAAGGACGCCGTCCTGGAGGCCCCCAGGGGCGCCGGCGTCCTGCTCGACCTCAGGGGGAACGCGGGCGGGCTGGTCACCGAGGCCGTCGAGACGGCCTCCGCCTTCCTCGACGGCGGTCTGGTCGCCACGTACGACATACGCGGTGAGCAGCGCGCCCTGTACGCGGACCCGGGCGGCGACACCGAGCGGCCCGTGGTGGCGCTCGTCGACGGCGGCACGATGAGCGCCGCCGAGCTGGTCACGGGCGCCCTCCAGGACCGGGGCCGGGCGATCACGGTCGGTTCGCCCACCTTCGGCAAGGGTTCCGTACAGATGCCGAGCCGGCTGCCGGACGGTTCCGTGGCCGAGCTGACGGTCGGGCACTACCGCACACCGGCCGGTCACAAGGTCGACGACAAGGGCATCACACCCGACCTGGTGGTGGACGAACGGGCCCAGGAGCGGGCCCGCACAGTATTGAGTGGCCTCGGGGGCGGGTCTTAGTGCGAAAATGAAGGCACTATGGCTAAGGAAAAGGACACAGGGCGCAAGCTGGTCGCGCAGAACAAGAAGGCGCGGCACGACTACCTCATTCTCGACACCTACGAGTGCGGTCTCGTGCTGACAGGTACCGAGGTCAAGTCACTGCGCCAGGGACGCGCCTCCCTGGCGGACGGCTTCGTACAGATCGACGACCACGAGGCGTGGCTGCACAACGTGCACGTGCCCGAGTACACCCAGGGCACCTGGACCAACCACTCGGCGCGGCGGAAGCGGAAGCTGCTGATGCACCGGCTGGAGATCGACAAGCTGGAGCAGAAGTCGAACGAGTCCGGCCACACGATCGTGCCGCTGGCCCTGTACTTCAAGGGCGGGCGGGCCAAGATCGAGATCGCGCTGGCGAAGGGGAAGAAGGAGTACGACAAGCGCCAGACGCTCCGCGAGAAGCAGGACCGGCGTGAGACGGACCGCGTGGTGTCGGCCGCGCGCCGCCGTCAGCGGGCCTGATCGCCCCACGGGGCGGAATAAGGTGGCCGCGCGCCGTGTTGGTCACGTACGATGGCTGTTGTCCCGCACAGCAGGGGCAGCGTTTGAAAAATCAACATGGGGATGATCGGTTTCGACAGCGGATGTCGAGGCAGGGGAAGCGAGTCGAGGAAGCGGCAATGATCTCGTTAACCATATGTCGCAAACTATAATCGCCAATTCCAAGCGCGATTCCTCCACCTTCGCTCTCGCTGCTTAATTAGCAGCTAGCGAAGACTCCGTGGAGTGTCAGCCCGGGAGTGTTCCCGACCCGGATCCTGGCATCAATTAGGGGACTAAACCACCGTGTTCGGTCACGGGACACGGTGGGAAATCAAACAGTGACTGGGCCCGTCGGAGACTTGTTCGTGTGATCTCCGGGGCCGAGAAAAGCGTAGCGAACTGCACTCGGAGAAGCCCTGGTTCCGCACCGTTGGACGCGGGTTCGATTCCCGCCATCTCCACAGTTCCCATGTGAGGCGAAGGCCCCGCTGCCCTGGTGGCAGCGGGGCCTTCGCCGTGCTCCCGGCGCCGAGTCCCCGCCGTGAAATCAGACACAGCGGCTCGGCGAGGTGCGGCCCGCCGTCGGCCGCGCAGCCGCCGGCCCGCCGCGTCGCATCGAAGCGCCCCGGAATAAGGCCAGTTCAGGACAGTGCGCCCCATGTCGGGCGACCGTGCCGAATGGCCGGAACGTTTACCTCAAGGTCGGCCGTTCGGCAATGAACTCGTACAGATGCCCCATGAACTGGCGAAGCTGGAGCGCGGGTGTCGGCGCCGTGCGCTACATTCTGGGTCCGGGTGCAAGTGGTGGGGGCGCTCGGTTCGGGTGGGGGCCCGGCCGATGGCCGTATTCCGGCCAGTTTCATGCACGCACCCAGTGATCCTGTGGGGGATGTGCGTACAGCAGTGGATAATTGGCGAGAAGATGCCCAAAAGGGGCATGCGCATGAGTCGATGGACGTCACCGTCGAGCTCGACGGTCTGGGACGGCAGCTCTCCGAGCTGCCCGGCCCGACCGCGGAGGCCTCCGGCATACCTGCGGCGCGTGCCGCGGACAGCTCCGACGGTCCCGTCTTCGTCGACGCCAGCGGCCGGCGGAGCAAGAAACTCCGGCGTCTCGGCTGGGTGCTGGCCATCGCCAGCGCCTGTTACGCCGTCGCCCTGGCCGCGGCCCTGATCGGCGGCAGCTCCAGCGCCCCCTGGCTCCAGATACCCGGCGTCAGTGACAAGCGCGACTCCGACAAGGTCGAGATACAGCCGCCCCCGGAGGACCGGCCCACCACGGGGGCCACGCCGGGCGCGGGAGGTCTCGGCCCCAGCCCGTCGGACTCCGTCTCCGGTTCGCCGTCCGCGCCCGACGCGAGCACGGGAGTGACGCGGGAGCCCGACCCGTCCGGGTCGACCTCCGGCAAGCCCGACCCGGACCCGACGCCCGGTAAGCCCGATCCGCGGCCGGATCCCGGCGAGCCCGGTCCGGGCACGGGGGATCCCGACCCCGGGCCCAATCCCGGTGGCACCGACCCGGGACCGGTCGATCCGGGGCCGGTCGATCCCGGCCCGGATCCCAGCCCCTCGGACACACCGCCCGTCGATCCACCCGTGCAGGACGGCCAGCAGGCAGTCGCGGAAGGCGCCCGGTAGCAATGACCTCTTCTGGCAGACGGGCCCCGTCGCACAAAGGCCAGCACAAGCAGAAGCGGGGGCGCGTCGCCAGACGCCGGCTGCCCATGCGCTATCTGTTGCCCTCGCTGCTTCTCGTCGCGCTGCTCGTGATGCTGATGCTGCGCGGCTATGTGCACAGCGAGATCCTCGCCGACCACCGGGTACGCCCCCCGGCCGGCACCGAGCAGGTGCCCAACCGGATCCTCAAGGGCGGCCCGGTCATAGACGCACGCGGGACGACCACGCCCAAGGCGCTGAAGGTCCCCGACCGCAAGCTCGTGCTGACCTTCGACGACGGACCCGATCCTCAGTGGACGCCCAAGGTCCTCGACAAGCTGAAGGAGTACGACGCGCACGCCGTCTTCTTCGTCACCGGCACGATGGCCTCGCGCCATCCGGAGCTGGTGCGGCGGATGGTCGCCGAGGGCCATGAGATCGGCCTGCACACCTTCAACCACCCGGACCTCGCGTACCAGTCCAAGTCCCGTATCGACTGGGAGCTGACGCAGAACCAGCTGGTGCTCGCGGGCGCGGCCGGTATCCGCACGTCGCTTTTCCGGCCGCCGTACTCCTCGTTCGCCGGCGCGATGGACGACAAGTCCTGGCCGGTCACCGAGTACATCGGCGGCCTCGGCTACATCACTGTGCTCAACAACACCGACAGCGAGGACTGGAAGCGCCCCGGCGTCCACGAGATCATCGACCGGGCCACCCCGAAGGGCACCAGCGGCTCCATCGTCCTCATGCACGACTCGGGCGGCGACCGCTCGCAGACCGTCACCGCGCTGGGCCGCTTCCTGCCGAAGATGCAGCACCGGGGGTACGAGTTCGCCAACCTCACCGAGGCGCTGGGCGCCCCGAGCGCCCACACCCCCGTCTCCGGCGTCGAACTGCTCCAGGGCAAGGCCTTCGTCGGCGCCGTCGCCGTCTCGGAGGGCACCACCGCCGTGCTGGTGACCGGGCTCGCCGCGATCGGTGTGTTGGTCATCGGGCGGTTCGGGCTGATGCTGGTGCTGTCCTTCGCGCACGCGCGCAAGGTGCGGCGGCGCGGCTTCCGCTGGGGTGAGCCGGTCACCGAACCGGTGACGGTGCTCGTGCCCGCGTACAACGAGAGCGCCTGCATAGCCAACACGGTCCGCTCCCTGATGGAGAGCGACCATCCCATCGAGGTCATCGTCATCGACGACGGCTCGACGGACGGCACGGCGGACCTCGTCGACGACATGTGGCTGCCGAACGTCCGGGTCGTACGGCAGGCCAACGCCGGCAAACCGGCCGCGCTCAACAACGGCATCGCGAACGCCCGGCACGACCTCGTCGTGATGATGGACGGCGACACCGTCTTCGAGCCGTCCACCGTGCGTGAGCTGGTCCAGCCGTTCGGCGACCCGAATGTCGGGGCCGTCGCGGGCAACGCCAAGGTCGGCAACCGAGACACCCTCATCGGCGCCTGGCAGCACATCGAGTACGTGATGGGCTTCAACCTGGACCGCCGCATGTACGACCTGCTGCGCTGCATGCCCACCATCCCCGGCGCCGTCGGCGCCTTCCGTCGCACGGCCCTGGAGCGGGTCGGCGGGATGAGTGAGGACACCCTCGCCGAGGACACCGACATCACCATGGCGATGCACCGCGACGGCTGGCGGGTCGTGTACGCGGAGCGGGCCCGCGCCTGGACCGAGGCGCCGGAGTCCGTACAGCAGCTGTGGTCCCAGCGGTACCGCTGGAGTTACGGCACGATGCAGGCGATCTGGAAGCACCGCCGCGCGGTGATCGAACGCGGCCCCTCGGGGCGCTTCGGCCGCGTCGGACTGCCGCTGGTCTCGCTGTTCATGGTGCTGTTCCCGCTGCTGGCACCGCTCATCGACGTGTTCCTGCTGTACGGGCTGGTCTTCGGCCCCACGCGCAACACCGTCATCGCGTGGCTGGGCGTGCTGGCCGTACAGGCGGTCTGCGCCGCGTACGCCTTCCGGCTCGACGGCGAACGCATGGTCCATCTGATCTCGCTGCCCCTCCAGCAGGTCCTCTACCGACAACTCATGTACGTCGTGCTGCTCCAGTCCTGGATCACGGCCCTCACCGGCGGCCGGCTCCGCTGGCAGAAGCTGCGCCGCACGGGCGCCGTGGAGGCGCCGGGGGCCACGACCGGCCGGCGGCGCGACGACATCCGGAGGCCAGTGGCATGAGCGGCTTTTCTGTCGACACCGGGGGAGTGACCGGGGGCGCCGGTGGGATCGGGGGCGCCGCCGGTGCCACGGGCACCGGCACCGGGAGTGGCACCGGGAGTGGGAGTGGCACCGGCACCGGGAGCGTGCCGCGCGCCCGGCACAAGGCGCCGGGAGGCGTGAGGCCGGCCACGGGCGGGACACCGGACGCCGCGCGCCCGGCCGGCCGTGACCGCTATCTCGACCTGCTGCGCGCGATCGCGCTGGGGCGGGTGGTGATCTACCACATCTTCGGCTGGGCCTGGCTGACGATCCTCTTCCCCTCCATGGGCGTGATGTTCGCGCTGGCGGGCTCGCTGATGGCACGCTCCCTCAACCGGCCCTCGCTGGGCGTCATCCGGGGCCGGATGCGGCGGCTGCTGCCGCCGATGTGGGCGTTCGCGCTGGTCGTCGTCCCGGTGATGTTCGCGATGGGCTGGAAGCCGGTCAGGGAGGAGGGCCTGTGGTGGTTCCTCAAGCTGGCCAACTACCTGTTCCCGGTCGGGGCGCCGCCGTATCCGTGGGAGAGCGGCTCCGAGGGCGGCTGGCTGGACCTGTCGTGGGCGAGCCAGACGGCCGGGCCGCTCTGGTACATCCGCGCGTACCTCTGGTTCGTGCTGGCGTCGCCGCTGCTGCTGTGGGCCTTCAGACGGATGCCGTGGGCGACGCTGCTGGCGCCGCTCGCCCTGACCGCCGTCATCGGCACCGGTCTGGTGGAGATCCCCGGCGAAACGGGCCTGGCGCTCACGGACTTCGCGGTCTACGGCGCGTGCTGGATCCTCGGCTTCGCGCACAACGACGGCATGTTCACACGGGTGCCGCGCTACCTCACGGTGTCGCTGGCCACGTTCACGATGGCCTTCGGGCTCTGGTGGGCGTCGGGGCATCTCACCGACGAGGGCTGGAACCTGGACGAGATCCCGCTGGCCCAGGCGACCTGGTCGCTCGGATTCTGCGCGATCCTGCTCCAGTACTCGCCGTCGTGGCGGCAACTGCCGGGAAAGCTGGCGCAGTTCGACTCCACCATCACGCTCGCCAACAACCGTGCCGTGACGATCTACCTCTGGCACAACCTGCTGATCATGGCGACGGTACCGATCATCGACCAGCTCTGGAAGATTCCCAACATCTGGAAGTACGGGGACCAACTGGACGCCGCCTACCCGGCGTTGATGCTGGTGCTGGTCTGGCCGCTGATAGCGGTCGCGATCCTGGCCTTCGGGTGGGTCGAGGACGTCGCGGCCAAACGGCGGCCGAGGCTCTGGCCGAACGGCTCCGGCGGCTCTGGCGGTTCTTCGAAGGAGGGTCCTACGTCCAGGGGCTCAGCGCCGCCCGCGCCCGCAGGCTCGCCAGACCGTCGCTGATCGTCGGCTGGGTCCCGCTGCCGCACCGTACGCAGGTCAGGACCCGCCGGAAGGGCGGCGGGTCGCCGCTGACGCAGATCCTCACCAGCTCCGGATGGGTGGTGAGGGGGACCAGTCGCGGCACGAGGCAGATGCCGAGACCGTGGCTGACCAGCGAGAGCACCGCCGACCACTCGTCGGCGTGGTGGACCAGCCGCGGGGCGAAACCGGAGGCGGCACAGAGGGCCTCGATGAGGCGGCTCTGGTCGTGGTGCGGCGAGATCCAGTCGTCGTCCGCGGTCTCGGACAGCTCGACGCGCTCGCGGCCGGCCAGCGGGTGCTCCGCCGGGACGACCAGATCGATGTAGTCGTCCATCAGCGTCTGTTGGTCGAAACGGGGGTCGTCCATGGTGGGGCTGCCGGGCAGCTGGGTGAGGACGGCGATGTCGAGCTTCCCGGCCAGCAACTGCTCGTAGCAGTGGCGGGTGTCGATGTCCGCGACGGTCGTACGGATCGGCGGCGTCGCGTCCCGCAACTGCTGGGCGATGGGCGCGAGGAGCGGGCCGATGCTGGTCGCGAAGCCGCCGATGCGCAGCGTGCGGTACGTGCCGCCGCCGTGCTCGGCGAGATCCGCCCTGGCCCTCTCCCACTGGGCGCTGAGCAGGTCCGCGTGGTGCAGCAGGACGCAGCCCGCCGTGGTGAGGCGGATCCGGCGGCCGTCCGGCTCCCAGAGTTCGGCGCCGACCTCGCGGGACAGCTGCCGCAGTTGCTGGGAGACCGCGGACGGGGAGAGGTTCAGCGCGCGGGCGGTGGCCGCGACGGTGCCCCGCGCGTGCATGACGCGCAGCGTCTGGAGGAGGCGCAGATTGATCACACCGTCCATCGTGCGCCATTCGTACGCTGTTTCGGCATGGTTCCGTCCCGAAAGATGCGATGGACGCGCACGGTCCGGGGGGCGGACGCTGGGCCGTATGGAAGCTGATCCGAGAGACATCCGTCCGCGGGACATCCGGTCGGAAGACATCGCCGTCTGCGCGGACTGCGGCTGGCCTGTGGCGGCCCCGCTCCAGGAGGCGTCGCGCCACGCCGTCGCCGAGGGGACCATGGTCTACACGCGGTGCGCCTGCGGGCGGGTGCGGGTCTGGCTGGAGCCCTGCGGCGGGGGCGGGCCGAGGCTGGTGGTGGGCGCGAGCAGTGTCATGTACGCACCAAAGGCGGAGTGCCGTACCGGTCGCTGAGAGGCCCCCGGCGGCGAGAAACAAGGCCGGGACCCCCTTCCGCTCCGCCCCGGCGGAGGGGGATTCTCGTACCGTCCCGGCCGGTCCGCGGCCCGGCGCGCCGACGAGCTCGGGGCGCTGCCCACCCGGCGCGGTGCCGCCGTCGTGCACGCCCCCGCCCTGCGTATCGTGCCGGTCTCCGACGACACCGAACTCCTCGCCGCCACCAAGGAGTTGAACGGCCGCCCGCCGCATGTGGTGATCGTGACGACCGCGATCGGCTTCCGCGGCTGGTGGAGGCGGCCGATGGCTGGGGCCACGGCCAGGATCTGCTCGACTGTCTGCGCGGCACCGAGCTGCCGGCGCGTGGGCCGAAGGTGAAGGGCGCGATCCGCGCCGCCGGGCTGACCGAGGAGTGGTCGCCGGAATCCGAGTCCACGGCCGAGGTGCTGGACCGGCTGCCGACCGAGGGCGTCGAGGGGCGCCGGGTCGCGCTCCAGCTCCACGGGGAGCCGCTGCCCGGCTTCGTGGAGGCGCTGCGGGCCGGCGGCGCCGATGTCGTCGTCGCGTCCGTCGACCGCTGGATGCCGCCCGAGGACATCGCGCCCGTCGACCGGCTCATCGACGCGACCGTCGCGCGCACCCTGGACGCCGTCACCTTCACCGGCGCGCCCGCCGCCGCCTCGCTGCTCTCCCGGGCCGGTGGGCGCGGTCTGCCGGCCGAACTGGTCGAGGCCCCGCACCACGATGTGCTCGCCGTCTGTGTCGGCCCCGTCACCGCCCTGCCGCTCCAGGGGCACGGCATCGACACCGTCCAGCCCGAACGCTTCCGTCTCGGCCCGCTCGTTCAGGTGCTCTGCCTCGAACTCCCCGACCGTACGCGGACGTTGACGGTCGCGGGCCGCGGCTTCGAGATCCGCGGCCACGCGGTGCTGCTGGACGGCGAGTTGAGGCCCGTACCGCCCGCCGGAACGGCCCTGGCGAACGCGCTCGCCAAGCGGCCCGGCCGGGTGGTCTCGCGGGCCGATCTGCTGCGGGCGCCGCCCGGGGCGGGCAGCGACGAGCACGCCGTCGAGACGGCCATGACCCGGCTCCGTACGGCACTCGGCGCGTCGGAGCCGATCCGGACGGTCGTCAGGCGCGGCTACCGGCTCGCGCTGGATCCGGCGGCCGGCACGAAGTACGGGGGCGCCTGAGCAGGAGCGCGAGTGCGGGCGAGGGCGCGTGAACAGGGCCGGGTGACCGTCCGTCGATCGGCGTGACCGCTCCGGTACCCGAAACGGAAGCGCCGCGTCTATTTTAATCGGATGGTCAACGACTCCCTTCCGTTCCGGCCCGCGCGAGCGGAAGACGCCGGCCCGCTCGCCGAGGCGCTTCTGCGCAACAGGGACCACATGGGTCCCTGGTCGCCGTACCGTACGGCCGACTACTACACGCCGGAGGGGCAGGCCCAGTTGCTGGCCGACCCCGCCCATCTGCGCTGGCACTTCGTCGACGGAGGCGACATCGTGGGCCAGGCCACCCTCTCCACGCTGGTCCTCGGGCCGTTCCGCAGCGCCGGCCTCGGCTACTGGATCGACGCGCGGTACACCGGGCGCGGACTGGCCACCCGAGCCACCGAGGAGGTGTGCCGGGCCGCTCTGGAGGATCTGGGGCTGCACCGGATCGAGGCGTGCACGATGCTCTCCAACGCCGGCTCGCAACGGGTGCTGCGCAAATGCGGGTTCGAGCTGATCGGTACGGCACCGAACTATCTGCACATCGACGGCGCGTGGCGCGACCACCATCTCTTCCAGCGGATCCTGCACGACGGGCCGCCGAACACCGCACCGTGAGTCATTAAGAGGGTGTCGCGGGGGCCGGGGTTCCCCCGCCGAGGCTGTGATTTCATCGTCGACGGTTCAAGTGAGGGGTCCCCGGAGGGGTTCCGGACGCGTTCCGGGGCAGGCACTCTGGGAAGAATGCGGCAGGAAGAATGCGGCAGGACGGCGACCGGGGCGGTGACAGGCGCATGACTACGGGCATGGGCTGGGACGAGTGGCGATTCGACTCCGGGCGGGTCTGCCTGGATCTGGTGGCCGCCGGGGAACCGGCACCGAGGGGCTTCGGCGAACAGCCACGGACCGACGGCGCCGGACTCCTCGGCCGCTGGCTCACCGGCTCCGGCCTGGTGCCCGCCGGCACCCCGCTCACCGGCGTCGACACCGGCTGGGTCCAGCGCTTCGCCGAACTGCGCGACTGCGTCGGCCAGTTGGTGCGCGCCGAGATCGACGGCCGGTACGCGGCAGCCGCTCTGGAGCGCGTCAACGCGATCGCCGCCGGCGCGCCGCCCGGTATCCGGGCCGTCCGTGAGCCGGGCGGCGGCCTCGTCCGGGCGCTGAGCGACGAGCCCGAATGCGGCGCGCTGCTCGCGGTCGTGGCGCGGGACACCGTGGACCTGCTGACCGACCCCGTCGCGCGGGCGCGGCTGCGGCAGTGCGAGGGCGACAGCTGCCGGCGGGTGTATCTGGACACCTCGCGCGGGCGCCGCCGGCGCTGGTGCTCCAGCGAGGTCTGCGGCAACAGGGAGCGGGTCGCCCGGCACCGCCGCCGCGCGGCGGTCGCCCGCGCCTGATCCGCCCGGCCCGCGCCGGCCCGAGAGCCCGGCCCGCCGGGGTCCGCGCCGGCCCGTGTGCCGGGCTGTCTCGGGTCCGCCCTGGTCCGCCCCTCCCGCCCCTCCCTGTAAAAGATCTTGAAAGATTTCCGCTGCGCCGTTGAGTGCGTCCGCCCACCGGTCCGTAAGTCACCAGTGAGCGGAACAAGCAGCCAACTCAAGGTCTCGACCGGGAGGTTCAGGTGCGCAAGGATGCGGCCGTGGCCGATGACCGACCTCACCGGGCCCGGCACCGGAGCGAGGGCCGGCGCGCCAACATCCCCGTTCCCGACGAGGAGTTGATGCGCGCCCTCTACCGGGAACACGCCGGACCCCTGCTCGCCTACGTCCTGCGCCTCGTCGCGGGTGACCGCCAACGGGCCGAGGACGTCGTGCAGGAGACGCTCATCCGTGCCTGGAAGAACGCCGGTCAGCTCAATCGGGCGACCGGCTCTGTCCGACCCTGGCTGGTGACGGTCGCCCGGCGTATCGTCATCGACACTCACCGCAGCCGGCAGGCCCGGCCGCAGGAGGTCGACCCGTCGCCGCTGGAGGTCATGCCCGCGGAGGACGAGATCGACAAGGCGTTGTGGCTGATGACGCTCTCTGATGCGCTCGATGATTTGACCCCCGCCCACCGGGAAGTTCTGGTGGAGACGTACTTCAAGGGACGTACGGTCAACGAGGCCGCCGAGACGCTCGGCATACCCAGTGGGACCGTGCGGTCGCGTGTGTTCTACGCACTGCGTTCCATGAAGCTCGCGCTGGAGGAGAGGGGGGTCTCGGCGTGACCACGTACGAGCAGTCCGGGCAGGGCGACGGCGCGACCGCGCACGACGCGGCGGCGGCGTACGCGCTCGGCATTCTGGACGAGGCCGACGCCACCGCCTTCGAGGCGCACCTCGCGGGCTGCCACATCTGCGCGCTCCATCTGGAGGAGTTCGCCGAGATGGAGCCCATGCTGGCCCTGCTGGCGGACAATCCGGACCCGTTCGGGCAGCCGTCGCCCTTCGGGCAGCCGTCGCCGTTCGGCCGGTCCGATCCCTTCACGCAGCCCGCCGCGGCGGCCACACTGCCGCCACCCGCGCCCGCCGTCACCGTGCAGCCCAGCCCCCGGCTCCTGGACCGGCTCGTGGACGAGGTCACGGTCAAGCGCGCCAAGCGCAGGCGCCGTTCGATGTATCTGGTCGCCGCCGCCGCGGCGCTGGTCATCGGCGGTCCCGCCGTCGCGGTCGTCGCCACCTCCGGTGACGGTGGCACGAGCAACCAGGCCGCCGACCCGCACCCCACCAGCCCCGCCGAGGACGCCTTCATGGAACACATGCCGGAGAAGGTCCGGGCGACGGATCCCACGACGAAGGTCAGCGCGACCGTCGGCATGGAGCGCAAGGGCTGGGGGACCCACGCGGCCCTGGAGCTGAAGAACGTCAAGGGCCCGCTCAAGTGCAGCCTCATCGCCGTGTCCAAGACCGGCGAGGAGGAGATCGTCACCTCCTGGGCCGTGCCGAAGTGGGGTTACGGCCTCCCGGACAGCACGCACGACCCGGCGAAGAACCCGCTGTACGTGCACGGCGGCGCCGCCATGGACCGCGACGACATCGACCACTTCGAGGTCCGGACATTCGACGGCAAACGTCTGGTGGAGGTCGAGGCCTGACATACCCGCCCCCTTCGCGTACGGTTGACGGCTGCCCAGTGCACGTCAGAAGGGGGCCTCGGTGGCCGCGCAGGATGCCGCTGTTGAATCCGCTGGATCGGTAGTCGATCCCGTACGCGACAAGGGAAACGACGCCATAGGCCACCCCGTGCACGCGACGGGGAAGGACCTCGCGCCCGGCGCGGGCGCCGACTCCGTCCGCGACCGTGAGATCGCCGTCGAGCAAGAACATCTCGACCAGGTCTACCGCCGCCTCGAAGAGAAGATCCACGAGGCGGAGTTCCTGATGAACGACGCCGCCAAACGCGGCCAGGTCGGCACCCCCGGCGCGCTCGCCGAACGCGACGCGCAGGTGTTCCGGGCCGGAATCCATCTCAACAGGCTCAACAACGAGTTCGAGGACTTCCTCTTCGGACGGGTCGACCTGCTGCCCGGCAAGGACGGCAAGAAGGGCCCGGACGGCGCGTACACCTCCGTCGAGCCCGCCGACGACGCCGTACGCGCCGACGACACCGCGGACATCGCCGAGACGCTGCACATCGGCCGGATCGGGGTCCTGGACTCCGACTACTCGCCGCTGGTCATCGACTGGCGCGCGCCGGCCGCCGCGCCGTTCTACCGCTCGACGCCCGTCGACCCCGGCCGGGTCGTACGGCGCCGGGTCATCCGCTCCAAGGGCCGCAGGGTCCTGGGCGTCGAGGACGACCTGATGCGCCCGGAGCTGACCGCCACGCTGAACGGCGCCGCGCTGCCCGTCATCGGCGACGGCGCGCTGATGGCGGCCCTCGGCCAGGCCCGCAGCCACACCATGCGGGACATCGTCTCCTCCATCCAGGCCGAGCAGGACCTGGTGATCCGGGCGCCCGCCGCGTCCGTCACCGAGGTGTCGGGCGGCCCCGGCACCGGCAAGACCGCCGTCGCGCTGCACCGCGCCGCCTACCTGCTGTACCAGGACAGGCGGCGGTACGCGGGCGGCATCCTCGTCGTCTCACCGACGCCGCTGCTCGTCGCGTACACGGAAGGCGTGCTGCCGTCCCTGGGCGAGGAGGGGCAGGTCGCGATCCGCGCGGTCGGCTCACTCGTGGACGGCGCGGAGGCCACCGCGTACGACGAACCCGCCGTGTCCCGCGTCAAGGGCTCGGCGCGCATGCTCAAGGTGCTGCGCAAGGCGGCACGCGGGGCCTTGGAGGGCGACAGGACGCCCGCCGGCGGCCGCGGCGCCCGCGGCAGCCGTACGGCGGCGGGGCAGACCGCCGGGCGGTCCACCGGCCAGCTCGCCTTCGGCGAGGAAGAGGCGGGCACCGCGCGGGACGACAGCGGCGGCAACGCGGCCACCGGCGCACCGCGCGGTGGTACGTCCCCGGCACCGGGGCGCGCCGCGACCCCGACCCGGCTGCGGGTCGTCGCGTTCGGCCGCCGGCTGGAGCTGGAATCAGACGAGCTGCACCGGGTCAGACAGTCCGTACTGGGCGGCACCGCACCCGTCAACCTGCTGCGCCCGCGCGCCCGCAAGCTGCTCCTCGACGCGCTGTGGGCGAAGTCCGGCGCCGCTTCGCGGGCCGGGGACCACCTGGCGAAGGGCGACGCCGAACTGGCCGCCGAACTGCGCGGCGGCTTCGACGAGGACGTGACGTCCGAGGACAGCTTCATCGAGTTCCTGGACGCCTGGTGGCCCGAACTCACCGCACGCGGCGTGCTGGCCGCGATGGCCGACGAACGGCGCCTCGGCCGCTGGGCCCGCCGCATCCTCAACCCGAACGAGACCAGGAAGGTCGCCCGCTCGCTGCGGCGCGCCGGCCCCGACGGCACCGGGCCGCTGTCCGTGCACGACGTGGCGATCCTCGACGAGCTGGAGCAGCTGCTCGGCACCCCGTCCCGCCCGCGCAAGCGCCGCGAGCTGGACCCGCTGGACCAGCTGACCGGCCTTGAGGAGCTGATGCCGCAGCGCGAGGAGTCGCAGCGCGAGCGCGCGGAGCGGCTGGCGGCCGAGCGCACGGAGTACGCGCACGTCATCGTGGACGAGGCGCAGGACCTCACCCCGATGCAGTGGCGGATGGTCGGCCGCCGCGGCCGGCACGCCACCTGGACGGTGGTCGGCGACGCGGCCCAGTCGTCCTGGTCCGACCCGGACGAGGCGGCTCAGGCCCGCGACGAGGCCCTGGGCAACCGCCCGCGCCGCCACTTCACCCTCACGGTCAACTACCGCAACCCGGCCGAGATCGCGGCCCTCGCCGCCAAGGTCCTCGCGCTCGCGATGCCGGGCATGGAGTCCCCGGCCGCCGTCCGCTCCACGGGCGTCGAGCCGCGCTTCAGCGCCGTACGGGACGGCGACCTGGAAGGAGCCGTACGGCAGGAGGCCGCGCGTCTGCTGGACCGCGTCGACGGCACGATCGGCGTGGTCGTCGCGATGCACCGCCGCGAACAGGCGGCGCGCTGGCTGGCGGGGCTCGGCGACCGGGTGGTGGCGCTGGGCAGCCTGGAGGCGAAGGGGCTGGAGTACGACGCCACGGTGGTCGTCTCGCCGGCCGAGATCGCCGACGAGTCCCCGGCCGGGCTGCGGGTGCTGTACGTGGCCCTCACCCGTGCGACGCAACAGCTCACGGTGGTCTCGGCGGGCCGCGACGATCCCGACGAGCAGGGAGTTCCCGACCTGCTCAGGGACTGATCCGCAAGTCGACTCGCGCGGGGGAATCAACTTTCCCGGGTGGTTTGTTAGCCTGGTGTCGGCACCGGCTCGATCCAAGCCCCCGGGCCCAACCTTCGTCGCTTCGAGCGACCACTTGCCGCGAGGCGAGCATGGCGGGTCGGTGCCACTTCTCTCCCGGCGTACGTCCTTCGGCGTTGTTCGTCGTTGTGCGCCGGAGTTTTCTTCTTAGTGTTCACGGACATTCACCGGAATACGTCTTCACAGCGGCGGGTCCGCGTCACACACTGACGCGGACCCGCTTCTTTGCGCGGTTTTCCGGCTCCACCCCCGTTACCGCCTACCTGCGGGTAGGTGCGACCATCGGACGGTCCCGCCGGACGCCAGGCGCGAGGTGGTGCGGCAAGTGAAGCCAGTGAAAGCAGAGGAACACGGTCATGGCAACGGCGCCAAGCGTCTCGTACTCGATGACGGTCCGACTGGAAGTGCCCGCGAGTGGTACGGCGGTATCCCAGCTGACCACGGCCGTGGAATCCTCCGGCGGCTCGGTGACCGGTCTGGACGTCACCGCGTCCGGCCACGAGAAGCTGCGGATCGACGTCACGATCGCCGCCAGCTCCACCAGCCACGCGGACGAGATCGTCGAGGAACTGCGGGGGATCGAGGGCGTCACCCTCGGCAAGGTCTCCGACCGTACGTTCCTGATGCACCTCGGCGGCAAGATCGAGATGCAGTCCAAGCACCCCATCCGCAACCGTGACGATCTCTCGATGATCTACACGCCGGGTGTGGCACGGGTCTGCATGGCGATCGCCGAGAACCCCGAGGACGCCCGCCGGCTCACCATCAAGCGCAACTCCGTCGCGGTCGTCACCGACGGCTCCGCGGTGCTGGGCCTCGGCAACATCGGCCCGATGGCCGCGCTGCCCGTCATGGAGGGCAAGGCGGCCCTCTTCAAGAGGTTCGCGGGGATCGACGCGTGGCCGCTCTGCCTCGACACGCAGGACACCGACGAGATCGTCGCGATCGTCAAGGCGATCGCCCCCGGCTTCGCCGGTATCAACCTCGAAGACATCTCCGCCCCCCGCTGCTTCGAGATCGAGGCGCGGCTGCGCGAGGCCCTGGACATCCCCGTCTTCCACGACGACCAGCACGGCACGGCCATCGTGGTGCTCGCCGCGCTGACCAACGCGCTGCGCGTGGTCGGCAAGGCGATCGGTGACGTACGGGTCGTCATGTCGGGCGCGGGTGCCGCCGGTACAGCGATTCTGAAACTTCTTATCGCGGCCGGCGTCAAGCACACCGTCGTCGCCGACATCCACGGAGTGGTGCACGCGGGACGCGCCGACCTGGTGTCCGCGGCCACCGAATCGCCCCTGCGCTGGATCGCCGACAACACCAACCCGGAGGGCGTCACCGGCACCCTCAAGGAGGCCGTCGTCGACGCCGACGTGTTCATCGGCGTGTCGGCCCCGAACGTGCTGGACGGCACGGACGTCGCGGCCATGGCGGACAACGCGATCGTCTTCGCGCTGGCCAACCCCGACCCCGAGGTCGACCCCACAATCGCCCGCGAGACAGCGGCAGTTGTGGCCACGGGCCGCTCCGACTTCCCCAACCAGATCAACAACGTCCTGGTCTTCCCCGGGGTCTTCCGCGGCCTCCTCGACGCGCAGTCACGCGCCGTCAACACGGACATGATGCTCGCCGCCGCGGCGGCCCTCGCGGACGTCGTCACGGGTGACGAACTCAACCCGAACTACATCGTCCCCTCGGTCTTCAACGACAAGGTCGCCGGAGCCGTCGCGGGGGCCGTACGCACCGCCGCCAAGGCCGCCGGTGACGCTGTGACAGGTCCCACGTCCGTCTGACGCCCGGCGCGTCGCGATTCGCGGCACCGTGAACCCACCTCTAGGGTGGCGGACCATGAGCCCGCTGCTCCAAGGGGGTTTCAGGGCCCGGATTGGCTTTCCCGCCGCTGGTGGGGGCAGGATGCTTTCCCAAGGACTATGTCCAGGGGATACCCCACTGGGGCGCGAAGACCTGAAGGACAGACCCGGTCACAGGGACTGTCAGAGGGTCCTGGCAGCATCGGCTTCGATCTCACGCCTCACACGCAAGAAGAACACGGGAGTAACAACATGAACCGCAGTGAGCTGGTGGCCGCCCTGGCCGACCGCGCCGAGGTGACTCGCAAGGATGCCGACGCCGTGCTGGCCGCCCTCGCCGAGACCGTTGGCGAGATCGTCGCCAAGGGCGACGAGAAGGTCACCATCCCCGGCTTCCTGACCTTCGAGCGCACCCACCGTGCCGCTCGCACCGCTCGTAACCCGCAGACCGGCGACCCGATCCAGATCCCGGCCGGCTACAGCGTGAAGGTCTCCGCGGGCTCCAAGCTCAAGGAAGCCGCCAAGGGCAAGTAACACCCTCAGGCAGAGCACAAGGGCGGTCACCCCGGTCGGGGTGACCGCCCTTGTGGCTTGAATACGGTGCCTCAGGTGAGCTTCGGACGAGCTTCAGGCAGGCACCGGGCGCGGGCCGCGCCCGACGCCCGACGGCGCCCCGACGGCGTCAGACGACGGAGCCGCCCGGCAGTTCGACCTTCGCGCCCAGCTCGACCAGCTTCTCCATGAAGTTCTCGTAACCGCGGTTGATCAGGTCGATGCCGTGCACCCGCGAGGTGCCCTGCGCCGCCAGCGCCGCGATCAGATACGAGAAACCGCCGCGCAGGTCGGGAATGACCAGATCGGCGCCCTGGAGCCTCGTGGGGCCCGACACGACCGCCGAGTGCAGGAAGTTGCGCTGGCCGAAGCGGCAGTCCGAGCCGCCCAGGCACTCCCGGTACAACTGGATGTGCGCGCCCATCTGGTTGAGCGCCGAGGTGAAGCCGAGCCGCGACTCGTACACCGTCTCGTGGACGATGGACAGGCCCGCCGCCTGTGTCAGCGCCACCACCAGCGGCTGCTGCCAGTCGGTCTGGAAACCGGGGTGTACGTCGGTCTCCAGGGCGATCGCGTTCAGCGGGCCGCCCGGGTGCCAGAAGCGGATGCCCTTGTCGTCGATCTCGAACGCGCCGCCGACCCGGCGGAAGGTGTTCAGGAACGTCATCATCGACCGCTGCTGCGCGCCGCGCACGTAGATGTTGCCTTCGGTCGCCAGCGCGGCCGACGCCCAGGAGGCGGCCTCCAGGCGGTCCGGCAGGGCGCGGTGGTTGTAGCCGCCGAGCGAGTCGACACCGGTGATCCGGATCGTCCGGTCGGTGTCCATCGAGATGATCGCGCCCATCTTCTGGAGCACGCAGATCAGATCCTCGATCTCCGGCTCCACGGCGGCGTTCGACAACTCGGTGACGCCTTCGGCCAGAACGGCCGTCAGCAGCACCTGCTCCGTCGAGCCGACCGAGGGGTAGGGCAGCCGGATCTTCGTGCCGCGCAGCCGCTGCGGGGCCTCCAGATACTGCCCGTCCGCGCGCTTCTCGATCGTCGCGCCGAACTGGCGCAGCACCTCGAAGTGGAAGTCGATGGGCCGGCCGCCGATGTCGCAGCCGCCGAGCCCCGGGATGAAGGCGTGGCCGAGGCGGTGCAGCAGCGGGCCGCAGAACAGGATCGGGATGCGCGACGAGCCCGCGTGGGCGTCGATGTCGGCGACGTTCGCGCTCTCGACGTGCGACGGGTCGAGGATCAGCTCGCCCGGTTCCTCGCCGGGGCGCACGGTCACACCGTGCAGCTGGAGCAGCCCCCTGACGACCCGTACGTCACGGATGTCGGGCACGTTGCGCAGTCTGCTGGGCCCGCTGCCGAGCAGGGCGGCGACCATGGCCTTCGGCACCAGGTTCTTCGCGCCGCGGACGCGGATCTCGCCCTCCAGCGGGGTTCCGCCGTGGACAAGCATTACATCGTCTGAGCCGGTCATGAATCTCGCGTTCCGGGAGTCGTCGGACAGGGGGCCAAAGCAAAAGGGTAAGGGGCTCGCACCCCTGTCCCGTGAGGCGTCGGACGCCCTGGAGCCGTATCGAAGGTGGCGGAACACTTTCTGTTCGCCACCCCTTGCGGTGAGTCACCTTTCTCTTTCTGTTCACTTCGTTCCGAGTCACGGCGCGTCCTTGCGCCCTCCGTGCCGCCGTGCGCCTGAGCTGCCATCACGCACACTCTGCCGCGCGGGCCCCGCGGAAGGCCAATGTGCGGGATCATGTCTCGCATGACCGAGGTGTCCTCGCTCACAGGGCGGCTGCTCGTCGCGACTCCGGCCCTGGCGGATCCCAACTTCGACCGCGCGGTGGTACTCCTGCTCGACCACGACGAGGAGGGCTCCCTCGGCGTGGTCCTCAACCGGCCGACCCCCGTGGACGTCGGCGACATCCTGGAGTCCTGGGGCGAGCTGGCCGGGGACCCCGGCGTCGTCTTCCAGGGCGGCCCGGTCTCGCTCGACTCGGCGCTCGGCCTCGCCGTCATCCCCGGTGACGAGGGGCCGCTCGGCTGGCGGCGGGTGCACGGCGCGATCGGCCTGGTCGATCTGGAGACGCCGCCCGAACTGCTCGCGCGGGCGCTCGGCTCGCTGCGGATCTTCGCCGGATACGCCGGCTGGGGGCCCGGCCAGCTGGAGAACGAACTGACCGAAGGCGCCTGGTACGTGGTCGAGTCGGAGCCCGGCGACGTGTCGTCGCCGCGCCCGGAGAGCCTGTGGCGCGCGGTGCTGCGCCGACAGCGCAGTGAACTCGCCATGGTGGCCACCTACCCGGACGATCCGTCGCTCAACTGACCCGCCGCGCGGGGGCCGTCGGCGGGCGGGTGACCACCGGGGGCCGCGAAACCGGCGGTGACCAGGCCCGTCTCGTACGCCACGATCACCAGCTGCGCCCGGTCCCGCGCCCCGAACTTGGTGAGCAGATGGCTCACATGGGTCTTCACCGTCGACAGGCCGACGAACAGGCGCCGGGCGATCTCGGTGTTCGTCAGACCGCGTGCGACCAGTTCCAGCACCTCCCGCTCGCGGTCGGTGACCCCGTCCAGCCCCGCGCTGTCGCGGCGCGCCGGGCCGGGTCTGCGCGCGAACTCGGCGATCAGCCGGCGCGTCACCGCCGGGGCGATCAGCGCCTCGCCGGCCGCCACCACCCGGATCGCGGCCAGCAGTTCGGCGGGCGGGGCGTCCTTGAGCAGGAAGCCGCTGGCGCCCGCGCGCAGCGCGCCGTACACGTACTCGTCCAGGTCGAACATGGTGAGGATCAGCACACGCGGGACGTGGGCGGGTGACGCCCGAGGCCCGGCGTCCGGTGTGGCGTCGCGCGGGGCGCAGAGCAGGCGGGTCGCCTCGATCCCGTCCGTGCCCGGCATCCGCACATCCATCAGCACCACGTCGGGGCGGGTCTCGGCGGTCAGCCGTACCGCCTGCGCGCCGTCCGCCGCCTCCCCGGCGGCGACCATCCCCGGCTCGGCGTCCACGAGCAGCCGCAGGCTGCCGCGCAGCAGGGCCTGGTCGTCGGCGACCAGCACCCGGATCACCGGGCGGTCTCCGGGCGCACGCCGGCGGGCGCGCCGGGGGGCGCCTGGGCGTACGGAAGGGTCGCCCGTACCGCGAAGCCGCCGGTGTCCCGGGG
This sequence comes from Streptomyces sp. NBC_01508, assembly GCF_045040315.1. Classification (NCBI taxonomy): domain Bacteria; kingdom Bacillati; phylum Actinomycetota; class Actinomycetes; order Kitasatosporales; family Streptomycetaceae; genus Streptomyces; species Streptomyces sp. NBC_01508. The sequence continues at coordinate 5,532,545 of NZ_CP109419.1, forward strand.
CCCGGCCGTGAACGTGCCGCCGTACAGCGCGACGCGCTCGCGCATGCCCACCAGGCCGTGGCCGCCGGGCTGTCGGGCCTCGCGCGGGTGGCGTTCCACGTACTCGACCGGCGGCCCGTCGTTCACGACCTCGATACGGAGCACGCCGTCCACGGCCGTCACCCGCACCCGGCAGGGCACCTCGGGGCCCGCGTGCCGCAGCACGTTCGTCAGCGCCTCCTGCACGATCCGGTGGACGGCGAGCCCCGCGCCCTCCGGCAGCCCGTCGAGCCCTTCGGCGGTCAGCTCCGCGCCCGCGCGGCGCGCCAGTTCGGGCAGCGCGCCGGGGCCCGGGGCCGGGCCGAGGGCGGCCGGCAGGCGCTCGCCGGTGGTGTCCGAGCGCAGCACGCCGAGCATGTGCCGCATCTCGGTGAGCGCGCCGCGGCCGGTGGCCTCGATGATCCGCAGCGCGTCGTGCGCCTCCTCGGGCCGGGTCCGTACGACATGGTTGGCCACGCTCGCCTTGACCACGATCAGGCCCATCGAGTGCGTCACGACGTCGTGCAGCTCCCTGGCGATCCGCAGCCGCTCCTCGGTGACGGCGCGCTGCGCCATCTGCTGCCCGGTCCGCAGGACCAGGGCGCGCCGCTCCCGGACGACCCGGCCCAGCTCCCCGGCGGCCAGCAGCGCGGCGAAGCCGAGCAGCAGTTGGCCGGGGCCCGCCGACCACCAGTACGTGTCCGCCACGTCCGCCGGAGCGAAGAGAGCCGCGACGGTCAGCAGGAGGATCGCCAGGCCGGGCAGCCAGCGCTCCCACCAGCGGCGGCCCTCGCGGGTGACGGTGACCGCGTAGAGCGCGAACGCGGCGGGCAGGAACGGGTCCCACAGGGCGTCGCAGGCCACGGCGACTGCGGACACCCCGGTCACCCAGCAGAAGACGGGCAGCGGGGCGAGCCGGCGCAGCGCCACCGGGAGCGTCGCGGCGGCCATCAGCGACAGCTGGAGCCACAGCGGCACCTCCCGGCCACCGGCCGCCGTCCCGTCCGTACCGCCCGGCACCGGGGCGTCGGGGCTGCCGGTGGCGGTGAGCAGCAGCGCGTACCCGAGAACCATGAGCGCGTCGCGCCCCAGGACGGCACGCTCGGCGGCGACGTCACGTCCCAGGAACGCGGGGACGCGGCGCCCGAACACCGCGTGTGCGCGGCTGTCGACGGTCATGCTCCGACGGTAGAGGTGGCGGGCGGGCCGCCGCCTCCCTCCCGAGAGGGAGACGGCGGCGCTCCGCCCCCGGCCCGATGCGCGCACCGGGGCGCGGGCGGGACCGTACGGCGCATGATCGAAGTGTCTGACCTGACCAAACGCTACGGCTCGACGACCGCCGTCGACGCGCTGTCCTTCACCGTCGAACCGGGCCGCGTGACGGGCTTCCTCGGCCCCAACGGCGCCGGCAAGTCCACCACCCTGCGCATGCTGCTGGCCCTCGACCGCCCCACCCGCGGCCACGCCCTGATCGCCGGGAAGCCCTACGGACGGCTGCGCGATCCGCTGCGCACCGTGGGCGCGCTGCTCGAAGCCTCCTCCGTGCACGGCGGGCGGACCGCCCGCGCCCATCTGCGCTGTCTCGCCAGGACCAACCGCATTCCGGACAGCCGCGTGGACGAGGTGATCGGCCGGACCGGTCTCGACGGCGTCGCCGGCCGCCGTGTGAAGACGTTCTCGCTGGGCATGGGGCAGCGGCTGGGGATCGCCGCCGCGCTGCTCGGCGATCCGGGTGTGCTGCTGCTGGACGAGCCGGTCAACGGGCTCGACCCCGAGGGCATTGTCTGGATCCGGACCCTGATGCGGGAGCTGGCCGCCGAGGGGCGGACCGTGCTGGTCTCCTCGCACCTGATGAGTGAGGCGGCGCTGACCGTCGACCACGTAGTGGTCATCGGGCGCGGCAGGCTCCTCGCGGAGGGCGGCGTGGCCGACATCGTCCGCACCCACGCGGGTCCGGCCGGCTCGCTGGAAGAGGCGTTCATGCGGCTGACGTCGGGCGGTGTGCGATGAGCGCGGTACGCGACGGGGCCGGCCGCGATCTGGCGCGCCACTTCCTGGACGTGCTCTCGGCCGAGGGGCTCAAGCTCCGTACGCTGCGCTCCACCTGGTGGAACCTGGCAGCCGTCGTGGTCCTCTCGGTCGGCATGGGGCTCCTCTACGGCTCGGTGATCAGGGGCAATTACGCCGACTTCGGGGCCAAGCCCGAGTGGGACGCGGTCGGTTACGGCTTCGCCGGCACGAGCATCGCGCAGCTCGCGCTGGTGTGCTTCGGGGTGCTCGCGGTGGGCGCCGAGTACACGACCGGGACGGTCCGGGCCTCGCTCACCGCCGTACCGCACCGGGTCGTCTTCGGCGCGGCGAAGCTCACCGCCGTCGCCGTGACGGCCTTCGCGGTGACGCTGCCCACCGCCTTCCTCACCTTCGCCGTCGCGCAGACGGCGATAGGGGAGCGGCAGAACGCGGCGCTCGGCGACCCGGGCGCGCTGCGCGCGATTGTCGGGCTCGCCGTCTATCTGACGCTGCTGTGTCTGATTTCCGCCGGTGTGGCGATGATGCTGCGCAGTACGGTGCTGGCGCTCGGCATCCTCGTCCCGCTGTTCTTCATCGTCTCGGACATTCTTGCGAATCTGCCCGGCGTCGGCACCGTGGCGCGGTATCTGCCCAATGTCGCCGGGGTCCAGATCATGCGGGTCCTTCCCGACAGCAGGTTCGACGTGAGCGTCTGGGGCGCCCTCGGCGTGCTGCTGCTGTGGACGGCCGCGGCGCTCTGCGGAGGGCTGGTGATGCTGCGTCGGCGCGATGCGTGAGCGGGCGGCGCCCCGGAGTGCCACGGGAGTGCCGCGGGCGTGGGTACCCTTGGCGGCTATGAGCACTCTTGACGAGCCCGAGCGCGGGGCAGGTACGGGCACCCTCGTGGAGCCGACACCGAAGGTGTCGCACGGCGACGGCGACCACGAGCGCTTCGCCCATTACGTCCAGAAGGACAAGATCATGGCGAGTGCCCTCGACGGCACTCCGGTGGTGGCACTGTGCGGGAAGGTCTGGGTACCGGGGCGCGACCCCAAGAAGTATCCGGTCTGCCCGATGTGCAAGGAGATCTACGAGTCCATGGGCCCCGGCGGGGACAAGGACAAGGGTGGCAAGGACAAGAGCGGCAAGGGCAAGAGCTAGGGCCGGACAGGGCCTAGGGCCGGACAGGGCCTGGACCCGCTCTTCACCCGGCTCTTCTCCCGGTCGCCGGACGGGCTCAACTGCCCCGGGGCGCGTTCACACGCGCCCCGGGGCAGTTCGCGTTCGCGGGGGCGCGAGCGGGGTAGGCGAGGGGTACGCGGAAGGGTGGGGCGTACACGTGTGCCTGATCACCGATTGGTCGAGACCACTTGTCCGTTCGTCCGGGACGGGCCTAGTGTCCAGCCTGGACGTTCCACGCCCCATTGACTCCGGCATATGCCAGCCGACCGGCCGAACGAGGACTGAGGACTGACGTGATGGACCTGATCCCGGCGCCTGCCAGTGTCGAAGGCCCGCAGAGCGGCGGCTTCGTCCCCGACTCGGCCACCACACTCTGGGCGGCGCCCGGGACCGAGGGCACCGAGCGCTGGCTGCGCGCCACCATCGGGGCGGCCCTGGGGCTCCCGCTCGCCCCCGGCCCGGCCGGCGGCAGCAACGCCGTGTCGCTGCGTATCGACGAGTCCATGGCCCCCGAGGAGTACCGGCTGGACATCACCGCCGAGTGGGGCGCGGAGATCCACGGCGGCAGCGCGGCAGGCGTCTTCTGGGGCGCCCAGACGCTCCGTCAGCTCCTCGGCCCCAAGGCCTTCCGCCGCGCACCCGTGTCGCCCGGCGTACGGCAGGAGATCCCCCGTCAGGTCATCGAGGACCGGCCCCGCTTCGGCTGGCGCGGCGTCATGCTCGACGTGTCACGGCACTTCATGCCCAAGGACGGCGTCCTGCGCTTCCTGGACCTGATGGCCGCGCACAAGCTCAACGTCTTCCACTTCCACCTCACCGACGACCAGGGCTGGCGTGTCCAGATCAAGCGTCACCCCAAGCTGACCGAGGTCGGCGCGTGGCGGTCCCGGACCAAGTACGGCCACCGGTTCTCGGACATCTGGGAGGAGAAGCCGCACGGCGGTTACTACACCCAGGACGACATCCGCGAGATCGTCGCGTACGCCGCCGAGCGGCACATCTCCGTCGTCCCCGAGATCGACATCCCGGGCCACTCGCAGGCGGCCATCGCCGCGTACCCGGAGCTGGGCAACACCGACGTCATCGACACCGCGGCGCTGGACGTCTGGGACACCTGGGGCGTCAACCCGAACGTGCTCGCCCCCACCGACAACACCCTGCGCTTCTTCGAAGGCGTCTTCGAGGAGCTGCTCGACCTCTTCCCCGCCGCCACCTCGCCGTTCATCCACATCGGCGGCGACGAGTGCCCCAAGGACCAGTGGAAGCTCTCGCCCACCGCCCAGGACCGGATCCGTGAACTCGGCCTGGCCGACGAGGACGAGCTCCAGTCCTGGTTCATCCGGCACTTCGACAGCTGGCTCTCGGCGCGCGGCCGGCGCCTCATCGGCTGGGACGAGATCCTGGAGGGCGGGCTGGCGCCCGGCGCCGCCGTCTCCTCCTGGCGCGGGTACGCCGGCGGGATCGCGGCGGCCAAGGCCGGCCACGACGTCGTCATGTGCCCCGAGCAGCAGGTGTATCTGGACCACCGTCAGGCGGCGGGCGACGACGAGCCGATGCCCATCGGCTACGTCCGCACGCTTCAGGACGTCTACCGCTTCGAGCCCGTACCGGCGGAGCTGACCGACGCCGAGGCCGCCCATGTCCTGGGCACCCAGGCCAATGTGTGGACCGAGGTGATGCAGGACCGTTCCCGCGTCGACTACCAGCTCTTCCCGCGCCTCGCCGCCTTCGCCGAGGTCGCCTGGTCCGCCCTGCCCGCGTCGGCGGACCGTGACTTCACCGATTTCGAACGCCGAATGACCGCGCACTACAAGCGCCTTGACGCCCTCGGGGTCGATTATCGGCCGCCCGGCGGCCCGTTGCCCTGGCAGAAGCGCCCGGGGCCGAACGGCGACTCCGCCAGTCTCGGACGCCCGATCGAGGGAGCGCCCCCGAACGTGTGAGCCCGCGCCGGGGCGTGTGCCCCGCGCACGTTCTCCTGGGACTGCGACCCCAGTGACCCCAGTGACCCGCGAACCCGTCGATCGGTGCCCTCCGTACGGATATGCCGTACAAGAAGCGCCGAATAACGGCATTCCGCATGTGTCGGCGAAGAGGCGCGAAAAAGGACCTTCCCCTCGTTCAGGGGCAGATGTGTCCTTCGTGGACCCTCGGACCGGTAGGCCCGGAAGATGTGCCAGAGTTGCCTCGTCCGACCTGTGAGCACGTACGGTACGGCCAACACAGGCGGACAGCCGGGACACCGGGAAGGGGCAGCTGGGTTGACCACGCACGCACCGCAGACGGCGCAGTCCGTGACGCTGCCGGCCTCGCTCGACGAGGCCGTGGCGGCACTGAGCGCCATGCCTGCCGCCGTGCCCGTCGCGGGTGGCACCGATCTGATGGCCGCCGTCAACAAGGGCCTGCTCAGACCGGCGGGACTGGTCGGCCTCGGCCGGATCAGCGAACTGCGCGGCTGGCACTACCAGGACGGACACGCCCTGCTGGGCACCGGACTCACCCACGCGCGCATGGGGCGGCCCGACTTCGCCGCCCTCATCCCCGCGCTGGCCGCGTCCTCACGCGCCGCGGGCCCGCCCCAGATCCGTAACGCGGGCACGCTCGGCGGGAACATCGCCAGCGCGGCCCCCACCGGCGACTCACTGCCCGTGCTGGCGGCCCTGGAGGCGGACCTCGTCGTCGCGGGCCCCGGCGGCGCGCGCCGGGAGATCCCCGTCTCGCACCTGCTGGCGGGCCGCGAGATGCTGGCGCCCGCCGAACTCATCGGTTTCGTACGGGTTCCACTGCTGCACGCCCCGCAGGTCTACCTCAAGGCCACCGGCCGCACCGGCCCCGGCCGGGCCACCGCGTCCGTCGCCGTCGTGCTCGACCCGGCGCGCCGCGGGGTGCGCTGCGCGGTCGGCGCGATCGCGCCGATGCCGCTGCGCCCGCTGGAGGCCGAACGCTGGATCGCCTCGCTGATCGACTGGGACGCGGACCGGGGACTGGCGCCCGAGGCGCTGGCCGCCTTCGGGGAGTACGTCGCCGCGGCCTGCATCCCCGACCCGGCTCCGGCGGCGGACGGGAGCGAGCCGCCCGCTCTGCCGCCCGCCGTACTGCACTTGAGGCGTACCGTCGCCACGCTGGCTCGACGAGCACTGGGGAGGGCGCTGCCGTGACCACCGACGAGAACGAGAACTCCGGGAATCCGGAGGGGCGTCCGCGCGAACACGCCCAGGGAGCCGCGCGGGAGCGTGGCGCGTGGCAGCCGATCCCGCAGGGCGGCGAGTACGACGGCGAGTCGACCGCCTTCGTCCAACTGCCGCCCGAGGACCGGGCGGACGCGCCGCTGGCGGCACGCGGGCACGGCTACGTACCCCCGACGATCGACCAGCGGCAGCCGGACGGCGGCGTGGGACCCACGGGTTCGGCGGGCGCCGGACAGTGGGCGCCGCACACGCCGCAGGCGCAGCCCGATCCGTACGGCTACGGGCCGGGGCACGGGCAGGCACACGGCCAGGGGCACCCGCACGCGTACGACCCGCGCGGGGCCGTCGGCCCGGACGCGCCGCACGGCCCGCAGGCGACCGGGCAGTGGTCCTTCGCCGACGCGGCCCAGGCCGCAGCTGTCGCCGACGCCCGTGCGGAGCAGGGGCCCCCGGCCATGTCGCAGCCCGCCGGGCAGTGGGTGATCCCGGTCGTCACGGACGATCTTCCCGACGAATCGGGCGAGTTCACCACCTCCATGCCCACCACCTCGCAGTGGTCGGGCGGGGCTCCGCCCGCCACCCTTCCGGGCGGCGCACGCGCACCGTGGGCGACCGAACCGGAACCGGTCCCGGAGCCCGTGGCGGAACAGGCGCCCGAGCCGCCGCCGGAGGCCGTGACCGACATGGCGGTGGCGCCCGCCTACGAGGCGGGGCCGGACGCGGAGGCACGGCCCGGCACCGAGGTGACCGCCGAAGCGACCGCGCTGCCGGAGGCGGACGCCGCGCCGGAGGCGGAAGCGGAGCGGGAAGCGGAAGCGGAATCCGGGGCAGCCGCACCGGAAGCGGAAGCCGCGCCCGGCGCCGTACCGGAAGCGGAGCCGGCGACGGCGCCCGAACCGGCGACGGCGACGGCGCCCGAGCCCGAACCCGCCCCCCTCACCAGCAGCAACGACAGCGCCGAACACCCCGCCAACTCCTACGTCCTGCGCGTCAACGGCGGCGACCGCCCCGTCACCGACGCCTGGATCGGCGAGTCCCTGCTCTACGTCCTGCGCGAACGCCTCGGCCTCGCCGGCGCCAAGGACGGCTGCTCGCAGGGTGAATGCGGCGCCTGCAACGTCCAGGTCGACGGCCGGCTCGTCGCCTCCTGCCTGGTCCCCGCGGCCACCGCGGCCGGTTCCGAGGTCCGTACGGTCGAGGGCCTGGCCTCCGACGGCGAACCGTCCGACGTCCAGCGCGCGCTGGCCAACTGCGGCGCCGTGCAGTGCGGCTTCTGCATTCCCGGCATGGCCATGACCGTCCACGACCTCCTCGAAGGCAACCACGACCCCAGCGAACTGGAGACCCGCCAGGCGCTGTGCGGCAACCTCTGCCGCTGCTCCGGATACCGGGGCGTGCTCGACGCCGTCGGCGAGGTCGTCGCCGAACGCGCGGCGAGCGCCGAGGCCGCCGACGAGGCCCGCATCCCCCACCAGGCACCGCCGGGCACCGGCGGCGCCCACCCCGGCACACCTCTCGACCCGCACGACGGAGGCAAGGCGTGAGCGGCGTGAGCAACGACGCGGCCACCGAGACCCAGGCGCTCGACGGCCCCCGGCAGGAGCCGCCCGCGCTGGGTCTGGGCGCCTCGCTCCCCCCGGCCGACGCCCGCGCCAAGACCGAGGGCACCTTCCCGTACGCCGCCGACCTCTGGGCCGAGGGCCTGCTGTGGGCCGCGCTGCTGCGCTCACCGCACCCGCACGCCCGGATCCTGTCGATCGACACGGCCGCGGCGGCCGAAATGCCGGGCGTACGGGCCGTGGTGACCCATCTCGACGTCCTCGGCGACCCCTCCTACGGACGGCTCGTCGCCGACCGCCCCGTCTTCGCCTCCGAGGTCGTACGCCACCACGGCGAGGCCATCGCCGCCGTCGCGGCCGACCACCCCGACACCGCCCGCCTCGCCGCCGCCGCCATCGCCGTCGAGTACGAGATCCTGGATCCCGTCACCGACCCGGAGAAGGCCTTCGAGGCGGAGCCGCTGCACCCCGACGGCAATCTGATCCGCCACATCCCGCTGCGCTACGGCGACCCCGACCTGACCGGCGACGTGGTCGTCGAGGGCCTGTACCGCATCGGCCGCCAGGACCCGGCGCCCATCGGCGCCGAGGCCGGACTCGCCGTACCGCGACCCGACGGCGGCGTGGAGATCTACACCGGCTCCACCGACCCGCACACCGACCGCGATCTGGCCGCCGCCTGCTTCGGCCTCGACCCCGACCAGGTGAAGGTCGTCGTCACCGGTGTCCCCGGCGCCACCGGCGACCGCGAGGACCCCGGCTTCCAGATCCCGCTCGGCCTGCTCGCCCTGCGGACCGGCTGCCCGGTGAAACTGGCCGCGACCCGCGAGGAGTCCTTCCTCGGGCACGCCCACCGGCACCCGACGCTGCTGCGCTACCGCCACCACGCGGACAGCGAGGGCCGGCTCGTCAAGGTCGAGGCACAGATCCTGCTCGACGCGGGCGCCTACGCGGACGCCTCGTCCGAATCGCTGGCGGCGGCCGTGGCGTTCGCCTGCGGCCCGTACATCGTCCCGCACGCCTTCATCGAAGGCTGGGCCGTACGCACCAACAACCCGCCGTCCGGCCACGTCCGGGGCGAGGGCGCGATGCAGGTCTGCGCCGCGTACGAGGGCCAGATGGACAAGCTGGCGACCAAGCTCGGCATCGACCCGGCCGAACTGCGCCTGCGCAACGCGCTGGCGACCGGAGACATCCTGCCCACCGGGCAGACGGTGACCTGCCCGGCGCCCGTGGCCGAACTGCTGCGCGCCGTACGGGACTTCCCACTGCCCGCGCTGCCCAAGGACATCCCCGAGTCGTCCTGGCTGCTGCCGGGCGGCCCGGAGGGAGCGGGCGAACCAGGCGCCGTACGCCGAGGCGTCGGCTACGCGCTCGGCATGGTCCACATGCTCGGCGCGGAGGGCGCCGACGAGGTCTCCACGGCCACCGTCAAGGTCCACGACGGCGTCGCCACGGTCATCTGCGCGGCCGTCGAGACCGGACAGGGCTTCTCCACCCTCGCCCGCCAGATCGTCCAGGAGACGCTGGGCATCGAGGAAGTCCACGTCGCCTCGGTCGACACCGACCAGCCCCCGGCCGGCCCCGCCACGCACGGCCGCCACACCTGGGTCTCCGGCGGCGCGGTCGAACGCGCGGCGAAGATGGTCCGCAAGCAGCTCCTCCAGCCGCTGGCGCACCAGTTCGGCATGTCGACCGAACTGCTCCAGATCACCGACGGAAAGATCACCTCCTACGACGGTGTGCTGTCGACCACCGTCACCGAGGCCATGGACGGCAAGGAACTGTGGGCCACCGCCCAGTGCCGCCCGCACCCCACCGAACCGCTGGACGACTCAGGCCAGGGCGACGCGTTCGTCGGCCTCGCCTTCTGCGCGATCCGCGCGGTCGTGGACGTCGACATCGAACTCGGCTCGATCCGCGTCGTGGAGATGGCCGTCGCACAGGACGTCGGCCGGGTCCTCAACCCGGCGCAGCTCGCGACCCGTATCGAGGCGGGCGTCACCCAGGGCATCGGTACGGCCCTGACGGAGAACCTCCGTACGACCCGCGGTCTGGTACGCCGTCCCGACCTCACCGGCTACGCGCTGCCGACGTCCCTGGACGCGGCGGACATCCGGATCGTCAAACTGGTCGAGGAGCGCGACGTGGTGGCCCCGTTCGGCGCGAAGCCGGTGAGCGCGGCGCCGGTCGTGACGTCCCCGGCGGCGGTCGCGGCGGCGGTACGCGCGGCGACGGGCCGGCCGGTCAACCGGCTGCCGATCAGGCCGCAGTCGGCGGTGGTGACGGCGGGCGCGTGAGGGCGGGCACGTGAGGGGTCTACGCGGAAGGGCGGGGCCGGGCGGTCGGGGGCGCTCGTGAGAAAGCAGGCTTCCTCCTGAAGAGGAAGCCTGCTGAGAAGCCTTCTTAAGAGGCCGTGGCGGGAATCGAACCCACGTAACTCGATTTGCAGTCGAGCCCCTGAACCACTCGGGCACACGGCCGTGCGTACCGCCGGCCGCCGATACCCTCACCGGCGCCGTGTCGGTGACTCGACCGTAGGGCCGCGACAGCACGGCCTCAAGCGAATCGTCCACCCCGCAACACGACTGCCACACACCGTTCATCACCGCGCGGGCCGGGGTCAGGCCGTGATCGGGGTGACCTATCGTGACGTGCCATGAAGATCAATAATGCCGAACAGCCCGTCGGTGGCGATGAGTTGGCGGAGCTTGCCAACACCCCCTTCAAGATCGGACAGGCGGTGATCAAGGCGGCGGCGGGACAGGAGCTCGGCGCCCTCGACGCCCTGCTGAGCCTGCTGGCCACGGCACAACGGACGCGGAACTACGACGCACAGGGCAACCTGGGCATCGCACTGGCCCAGGCGGCGGACCGCCCCCACGGCGCCGCCCCCTTCGTCCGTGTCCTGCTCGCCGCCGGTGCGCCCGCGCGCACGGACACCGCCGCCTTCCCGCTGTGGCGGGTGGCGGCGGCAGGCGATACGGAGAGCCTGCGGCTGCTGCTCGACGGCGGCGCCGACCCGAACGCGTGGGCGGAGGACCCCCGCGAACCGGACACGTGCCGGCTTCCCCTCTTCGGAGCGATTCGTGGTGGCTCGGCCGAGTCGGTCGCCGTGTTGCTGGACGCGGGCGCCGACCCGAACCTCCTGACGCCGGCGCCCCACCGCCCGCTCGATGTCGCCCTCGACCTCGGGGACGCGGCGATCATCGATCTGCTGCGGGAGCGAGGCGCCGAGGTGCTCTCGCCCGACGACCTCGATCTCGACCAGGCGGCGGCACGTGGGTTCGCCGCGCGGGTGCGGGAGTTGCTGCCGTCGCAGGATTCCTTCACGCGCGCCCGCGCGCTGGACACCGCCGTGCGGGGACGGCAACTCCCGGTCGTCGCGGCGATCTTGGAGTACGGCGGGGCCGGGCCGGACGCTCTCATGTCCGCGTTTCGCAACTCCCTCTATTTCGGACTCCCGGAGGCCGTGCCGCTGGTGATCGGGGCCGGTCTCGACATCGACGCTCCCGACGACTACGACGGAGCGCCACCGATCGTGTTCGCCGCCCAGCAGAGGTCCGTCGCGGCCGTACGCGCGCTGATCACCGCCGGGGCCGACCTCCAGGCGCGGGACAGGCAGGGTCAGGACGCCCTCGGCGCCGCGCGCTCCACGGGCAACCAAGAAGCCGTCCAGCTGCTCCAGGCCGCGGGCGCGGTCGCGCGCAGGCGGGTGCGCTCGCACGCGGCGATCGTCCGCGCGCTGCGCAAGCGGCTCGCGGACCGGGCGCGCGGCTCCTGGGCCCCCGAGTTGGGCCGCCCCGACGAGACGGCGGCCGGCCTGTCGCGGTTCGGCGGGCTTCCGGTGCTGCGCGCGGGTGAGGCGTGGCCCGTGTGCGGCGACTGCGAAGCGCCGCTGACCTTCTTCGCCCAGGTCGACCTCGCCCGCATACCGCCGACGGCACGCGCGAGGTTCGGACCGGGCCTGTTGCAGGTGTTCTTCTGCACCGCCTGCAACCCCCACCGGACGTCCCACGACGAGCGCCGGGTACGGATCATCGACACGGCCGGCACGGCCACCGTCACCGCCGCTCCGGACGGTGCTCGCGTGCTGCCCCTGCTGCCCGTCATGGGCTGGGGACCGGCGGTCAAGGACTATCCCTACCGGGAGGCCCAGGAGTCGGAGCTGCCGACCGAGGAGAAGGACGTCCTGTTCGAACTCAACCGCCAGGGCCACAAGCTCGGCGGCTGGCCGAACTGGGTGCAGGATCCCGAGTACCCGCGGTGCCCGCAGGGCGACCACCTCATGGACGGGATGCTGTTGCAGATCAACTCCGGTCCGGCACACCGCTGGGGCGACAACGGCGCCGCGTACGTCCTGCGGTGCCCGGAGCACCCCGACCGGGTCGCGTTCCTGTGGCAGTCCGCCTGAGCGTGCCGCCGCGTGCGAACGGCCCGCCCCGGGCGTACGACGAACGGACCAGGACGGCCGCGACCAGCGACAGGGTTCATACGGGTCTACGCCCCTTACCCTGAGTCCATGACCGCCCTGGAACCGAGCGACGCCGACGTCGCCGCCGAAGCCGCACCACCTGCCCCGCCCACCCCACCCGTCGCCACGGACCCCGGCCAGGACGGCATCCTCGGCAAGACCCACCGGGCGCTCAGCATCGGCATCATCTGCGTCGTCCTGCTGATCGCCTTCGAGGCCACGGCGGTCGGTACGGCGATGCCGGTCGCCGCACGCGAGCTGCGGGGCGTCTCGCTGTACGCGTTCGCCTTCTCCGCGTACTTCACCACCAGCCTCTTCGCGATGGTGCTCTCCGGGCAGTGGGCCGACCGCAGCGGCCCGCTCAGGCCGCTCGTCACCGGGATCACCGCCTTCGCCGTCGGACTGCTGCTCTCCGGCACGGCCGGCGCGATGTGGCTGTTCGTCGCGGGCCGGGCGGTCCAGGGGCTCGGCGGCGGACTGGTCATCGTCGCGCTGTACGTCGTCGTCAGCCGCGCCTACTCGCAGCGGCTGCGGCCCGCGATCATGGCCGCGTTCGCCGCGAGCTGGGTGATCCCCTCGGTCGTCGGACCGCTCGCCTCCGGCACGGTCACCGAACACCTCGGCTGGCGCTGGGTGTTCGTCGGTATCCCGGTCCTGGTGGTGCTGCCCCTGGCGACCGCGCTGCCCGCGATCCGGCAGATGGCGGGCGGACCGGCCAACCCCGCGGAGCCCGTACCGCCCTTCGACCGGCGCCGGATCCGCCTCGCCCTGGCGATCTCGCTCGGCGCGGGCCTGCTCCAGTACGCGGGCCAGGACCTGAACCGGTGGTCCCTGCTCTTCGGCGCGGCCGGCGCCGCGCTGATCGTGCCCGCCGTCCTCGGCCTGCTGCCGCGCGGCACCTACCGCGCGGCCCGCGGCATGCCCTCGGTCATCCTGCTGCGCGGCGTCGCGGCCGGCTCCTTCATCGCGGCGGAGAGCTTCGTCCCGCTGATGCTCGTCACCCAGCGGGGCCTGTCCCCGACGATGGCCGGCCTCTCGCTGGCCGTCGGCGGCGCGACCTGGGCACTCGGCTCGTACATCCAGTCCCGCCCCCGCATGGAGCCGCACCGCGAACGGCTGCTGATGGGCGGCATGGTGCTGGTCGCCGCCGCCATCGCCGTCACGCCGAGCGTGCTGATCGAGTCGGTCCCGGTCTGGATCGTGGGCGTCGCCTGGGCGGTCGGCTGCCTCGGCATGGGCACGGTGATCTCGTCCACGAGCGTGCTGCTGCTGAAGCTCTCGCCTCCCCAGGAGGCGGGCACGAACTCCGCGGCGCTCCAGATATCCGACGGCCTGTCGAACGTCCTGCTGCTCGCGGCGGGCGGCGCGGCGTTCGCGGCCCTGGGCGGCGGCGCGGTCGGCGCCCACGGCCTCACGACGGCTGACGCCTCCCACCCGGCGGCCTTCGCGGTGGTGTTCCTCCCGATGGCGGCGGTGGCGCTGGCGGGGGCGTGGGTGGCGACGAGGGTGCGGGTGCGGTGAGTGGTACCACCCTGGCCCCACCTGATGGTACCGTTCTGGTATGGCTACCAACCTGCGTCTTCGTGACGACCAGACCAAGGCACTGAAGCGGCGTGCGGAGCAGGAGGGGACCAGCATGCACGCCATCCTGCTCCGCGCCGTGGATGACTATCTGGCCAGAACCGCGCATCAGGCAATGGTCAAGCAGACGGCCACGGAGCAGGCGGCCAAGTGGGGCGAGATTATGGCGCGGCTCAAGTGACGTGTGTGTATCTCTCCGCCGAGGACGTCCTTGCCATCGCGGGGCACGCCTGCGGCGACATGCGGGTAGTCGTCCGTGACGCCGGACTGCTGGAATCGGCGACCCACCGCCCGTCCGCGGCCATGTTCGGTGAGGAGGCGTATCCCGACCTTCTCGACAAGGCTGCCGCTCTCCTGCAATCGCTCACCATCAACCCCCCGCTGTTCGAGGGCAACAAGCGGACGGCCTGGCTGTCCTGTGTCACGTTCCTCGCGATGAACGGCGTCCAGCTGCGCCCGGACATCGACGCGGCCGAGCGCCTGGTCATCGATGTGGCGACGGGTGCCACGGACGAGGTGAAGGCCATTTCGGAAGGCTTGCGGGAACTGCTGGCGCCCCCGGTGTGACCCGGGTCCCACCTGAGCGACCCCGGCCCCTTCGGACGAGGATCGGGCCGGGCCGCCGGTAGGGTGGCCCGGTTGTCGTATCTGAGCCCGGGGTTCGGTCCGTACGTGAGCCCCGTGCCCCAGCCCGTGCACCCGAGCGTCCGTGAACCGGAGACCGTGACTACTACCGCCTCCCACCACCTCTCACCCGCCTTCCCCGGCCGCGCCCCCTGGGGCACCGCCAACAAGCTGCGCGCCTGGCAGGAGAAGGCGCTGGAGCGATATCTCCAGGACCAGCCGCGCGACTTCCTCGCCGTCGCGACACCCGGCGCGGGGAAGACCACCTTCGCGCTGACCCTCGCGTCCTGGCTGCTGCACCACCACGTCGTGCGGCAGATCACCGTCGTCGCGCCGACCGAGCATCTGAAGAAGCAGTGGTCGGACGCCGCCGCGCGGATAGGGATCAGACTCGACCCGGACTACAGCGCGGGACCGCTGAGCAAGGAGTACCACGGGGTCGCCGTGACGTACGCGGGCGTCGGCGTACGCCCCATGCTCCACCGCAACCGCTGCGAGCAGCGCAAGACCCTGGTGATCCTCGACGAGATCCACCACGCCGGTGACTCCAAGTCCTGGGGCGAGGCGTGTCTTGAGGCCTTCGAGCCGGCCGCCAGACGCCTCGCGCTGACCGGTACGCCCTTCAGGTCGGACACCAACCCGATCCCCTTCGTCGCGTACGAGGAGGGCGACGACGGCATCCGCCGCTCCTCCGCCGACTACACCTACGGCTACGGCAACGCCCTGGGCGACGGCGTCGTGCGCCCGGTCATCTTCCTCAGCTACAGCGGCAACATGCGCTGGCGCACCAAGGCCGGTGACGAGATCGCCGCCAAGCTCGGCGAGCCCATGACGAAGGACGCGATCTCGCAGGCGTGGCGCACCGCGCTCGACCCGCGCGGCGACTGGATGCCCAACGTGCTGCGCGCCGCCGACCAGCGGCTCTCCGAGGTGCGCAAGTCCATCCCGGACGCCGGGGGCCTGGTCATCGCCACCGACCAGGACTCGGCGCGCGCCTACGCCAAGATCGTCCGCGAGATCACCGGGACGAAGGCGACCGTCGTGCTCTCCGACGAGGCCGCCGCCTCGCGGCGTATCGACGACTTCAGCGCGGGCGAGGAGCGCTGGATGGTCGCCGTCCGCATGGTGTCGGAGGGTGTCGACGTGCCGCGCCTGGCGGTCGGCGTGTACGCCACGACCATCTCGACGCCGCTGTTCTTCGCGCAGGCCGTCGGCCGTTTCGTCCGGTCCAGACGGCGCGGCGAGACCGCGTCCGTCTTCCTGCCCACCATCCCCAACCTCCTCGGTTTCGCCAACGAGATGGAGCTGGAGCGCGACCACGTCCTCGACAAACCGAAGAAGGCCGGCGAGGAGGACCCGTACGCCGAGTCCGAGAAGGAGATGGCGGAGGCGGAGCGCCTGGAGGACGAGGACACCGGGGAGCAGGACGCGCTGCCCTTCGAGGCGCTGGAGTCCGACGCGGTCTTCGACCGGGTGCTGTACGACGGCGGCGAGTTCGGCATGCAGGCACACCCCGGCAGCGCGGAGGAGCAGGACTACCTCGGCATCCCCGGCCTCCTTGAGCCCGACCAGGTGCAGATGCTGCTCCAGAAGCGGCAGGCCCGGCAGATCGCGCACAGCCGCAAGAAGCCGGACTCCGAGGCGGATCTGCTGGAACTGCCCGCCGACCGGCGCCCGGTGGTCTCCCACAAGGAACTGCTCGAACTGCGCAAGCAGCTCAACACGATGGTCGGCGCGTACGTCCACCAGAGCGGAAAGCCGCACGGGGTGATCCACACCGAGCTGCGCCGCGTGTGCGGCGGACCCCCCAGCGCGGAGGCCACCGGCGGCCAACTCCGCGAGCGGATCAGGAAAGTTCAGGAGTGGGCGACCCGAATGCGCTGAGCGCGAGGGTTTTTTTCGGCCTCTCGGACGCCGCTGTGGTGTCCGAGAGGCGTTCGCGAGATGTTTCCGTGACGTTTCTACGCGCGTCCATTCATGGGAAATCGGATGAATGGTAGACGTAAGTACCTTTTGGTCACTTGTTGTGGCGCGAACGGGGACCAACCGACCGGCCTGACCGGATTCTGGACGAGGTCTTCCGCTGAGCGGTACGGATCGCTAATGTCCCGGCAATACCTACGCGCCGTGGCAGTGCCGCCGCGGAGCGCAGCCGGTGCGCCATGGCCTGCCTGGCGGCTCACTCCGAAACTCCGAAGGAGAGGGCGTCGTGACCGCGGAGACCTCCCAGACGCTCGACCGGGGACTGCGCGTCCTCAAACTGCTCGCCGACACCGACCACGGGCTGACCGTCACCGAGTTGTCCAACAAACTCGGCGTCAACCGCACCGTCGTCTACCGACTCCTGGCCACCCTGGAACAGCACGCCCTGGTCCGCCGCGATCTGGGCGGACGCGCCAGAGTGGGCCTGGGGGTGCTGCGCCTGGGCCGCCAAGTGCACCCACTCGTACGGGAAGCGGCGCTGCCCGCCCTGCGCTCGCTCGCCGAGGACATAGGCGCCACCGCCCATCTCACGCTCGTGGACGGCGCCGAGGCGCTGGCCGTGGCCGTCGTGGAGCCGACCTGGACGGACTACCACGTCGCGTACCGCGCCGGCTTCCGGCACCCGCTGGACCGGGGCGCCGCGGGCAAGGCCATCCTGGCCGCCCGGCAGGGCTCGTACACCGAGGCGCGATGCACGCTGACCCACGGCGAACTGGAGGCGGGCGCCAGCGGCGCCGCCGCCGCGCTCGTCGGGGTGACCGGCCTTGAGGGCAGCGTGGGTGTCGTGATGCTCGCCGACTCGGTGCCGGAGCGGGTGGGCCCGCGCGTGGTCGACGCCGCCCGCGAGGTGGCCGACGCGCTGCGCTGAGGCCGCGGGGGCGGCTGTGCGGTACGGGCCGGGGGCCGGGTCCCCGGACCGGGACCGCGGATCGGCCGATAGATTGACGCTGTGCTCTCTCGTCTCGCTGGCCTCTCGCGCCCCCGCACCCTTGCCCTCTCCGCGGTCCCGATCGTCGCGCTGCTCGTCGTCGTCGGAGTCGCCCCGTTGCCGTACGCGGTGGCCCAGCCCGGCCTCACCGCGAACGTCCTCGGCGACTACCAGGGCACACCCGTCATCTCGGTCAAGGGCGCGCCGACCCGCGAACCGGAGGGCCAGTTGCGGATGACGACGATCCTGGCGACCGGACCCTCCGCCGACGTCGACTTCGCCGATGTCCTCGACGCCTGGATCCGCACCGACCGCGCCGTGCTGCCGCGCGACTCCGTCTACCCGGCGGGCCGGTCCGACAAGGAGATCCAGAAGCACAACACCGACGAGATGGTGAAGTCGCAGAACGTCGCCGTCGACGCGGCCCTGGACCAACTCGGCCGCAAGCGGGACTCGGTCGACGTCACCCTTCACCTCGCCGACGTCGGCGGCCCCAGCGCGGGCCTCCTCTTCGCCCTCGGCATCGTCGACCTGCTCGACGGCGACGGCTCGGGCGGCGACCTCACCGGCGGCCGGGACATCGCGGGCACCGGCACGATCGAGGAGAACGGCACTGTGGGCGCGGTCGGCGGTGTCTCCCTCAAGACCCAGGCGGCGGCCCGCGACGGTGCGACGGTCTTCCTGGTCCCGGAGGCGGAGTGCGCCGACGCCCAGTCGGAACTCCCGGACGGCATGCGGCTGATCCCGGTCAGGACTCTGAAGGACGCGGTGTCGTCACTGAAGGCACTGGAACAGGGCGCCAAGGTCCCGGGCTGCTGACGCCGGATCAGCCCCGCCGGACCATGCCCGGGTCGATGTCCTCGGCGTCGGGCGCGTTGATGAAGTACTGCGACAGGTACCGGTCGCGGATCTCACCCGTGGGCAGCGTCTCCCAGCCGTCCGGCTTCTCCTTGCCCGCCTTCGCCAACTCGGTCGTCCACGCGGCGACAAGCTCCTCACGGGTCTGCGGCATGTCCGCCTTCGCCGCGGACTCCGGCTGGACCGTCACCTTCGGATCGCCGTCTACCACGACCGTCACCGCGAACATCGCCCCGGCCCCGACGAGGAACGCCACCGCGCCCACCGCCCATACCTTCTTGCCCGTCACCCTGGCCCTCTCCCTCGCGTGTCGCACCGGTCCTACCGTTCCACACATCCGAACTCGGCGCGGCCCGGGCGGAGTTGAGACGTCCGGTCGGCGGCGTCCAGGTCGCGCCACACCGGCAGCAGTACCGGACTCAGCGTCGCCAGCAGGTAGCCGCCGCCCATCAGGAGCAGGGCGGAGGAGAGGCCGGCGCCCTCCACCAGGAGGCCCGCCGTCAAGCCGCCCAGGGGCATGGTGAGTTCGCAGCCGGCGGTCATCGCGCCGGCCACCCGGCTGCGCAGTTCGTCCGGGACGCGCTCGTACATGACCGTCGTCAGCATCGGGTTGATCGTTCCGCCCGCCACTCCCGCCGCGCCCATGGTGACGGCGAGCGCCACCGTCGAGTCGGTGAGACCCGCGACCGCGAAGCGCGGCGCGCCGCAGAGCAGGACGGCGACGGCCAGGACCGTACGGCGCCGGAAACGGTGGCCCACCGCGCCGTACAGCAGCGCCCCCAGCAGTCCGCCGGCCCCGAACACCGCCGTCACCAGGCCCAGTTCGGCCGCTCCGCCCAGATTCCGTTCGGCGTGCACGGGCAGCAGGACCGCGTTCCAGCCCTGGTCGATGCCGTTCATGAACATCACCATGAGGACGACCGCCGCCAGCACCCGGGTGCGCACCAAGTAGACGTAGCCCTCGCGCAGTTCGGCGCCGTACGTACGCGGCGAGACCGGCGCCGGGTTCTTGGCCGGCTCCGCTCCCCGTACGCCGCGCAGCCCGGCCGCGATCAGCAGCGCCGACAGTACGAAGGTCAACGAGTCGAGCAGCAGGGCGGCTTCGGCCCCGAGTAGCGCGATCACCAGGCCCGCGAGTGCCGCGCCGAGCATCCGGGCGCCGCGTTCGACGGCGTCGAAGAGGCTCGCGGCGCGGGTGACTGAGATGCCCGCGTGCTCGGCGAGGTCGGGGACGAGGACGTAGCGGGCCGTGTCGCCGGGTGTGTGGGCCAGGCCGTGGAGCGCCACCAGCGCGCAGAGCGTCCAGAACGGGAGCGCGTCGGCGCGGTGCAGCAGGGGGATCG
This sequence comes from Streptomyces sp. NBC_01508, assembly GCF_045040315.1. Classification (NCBI taxonomy): domain Bacteria; kingdom Bacillati; phylum Actinomycetota; class Actinomycetes; order Kitasatosporales; family Streptomycetaceae; genus Streptomyces; species Streptomyces sp. NBC_01508. Next base: position 5,552,293 of record NZ_CP109419.1, read on the forward strand.
CCCCGACGGAGAGCGCGCACAGCACATCGGACGCGATCGAGACGCGGCGCCGGCCGATCCGGTCGATGACGGGGCCTCCGACGAGCGCTGCGAGCACCACCGGGAGGGTGGCGCAGAAGGCCACCACTCCCGCGCGGCCTGCGCTGCCGGTGGTCTGGAGGACGAACCAGGGGATCCCGATCATGCTCAGGGTCCGGCCGGTCGCGGAGATCGCGTTGGCGGCCAGTACGGCGCTGAGTGGCCACCGCCGTACCGCCACGGTGCTCATGCGGGGGTGAGAAGTGCCCGCGCGGGCCGGTTGACGAGCCGCAGGCCCAACTCGACCAGCAGCCAGCCCAGTCGGGCGCGGATCAGTTGGTGGAGGGCCGGGGCGCGGTACGCGGCTGCCTCGGCGTGCAGTTCGGTCGCGCGTATCGCGTGGAGCTGGAGGTGTACATCGGGAAATGGCATGACAAATCGACCCTTCGCGTGATGGGTGTGATGGGTGTGGTGGTTCCGGGGGGAGAGTGGGGGCGGGTCAGGCGTCCGGGGTGTCGAGCCTCTTCTGCGGGAAGGCGTGCAGATGGATCCGTACCTGTGCCACGTCCTCGTCGCTCTCTTGCGTGGCGCGGTCCTTGTAACTGGCGATCAGGTCGTGCACCCGGCCGTCGAGTTCGGCCAGCAGTTCAGGGGTGAGCCGTAGGGTGAAGTCGCTGAGGTCGGCCTTCGTCGTCCAGGTCTCCGGCCAGTCCTGCGTGGTGGCCAGCCAGGTGCTCAGCTCCTGGCCGTGGATGGAGGCGGTCTCGTGGATGAAGGTGTTCAGCGCCCCGCGTACCTCGGGATTGGGGTCGCGGTACAGCGCCTGGTCGACCATGATCGCCTTGTCCGCGGCCTTCCACCAGCGCTCCCGGCCCTTCCCGCGCCCGGGGTCGTCCGCGACGAACCCGTGGTCGGCGAGCTGCCGCAGGTGGTAGCTGGTGGCGCCGCTCGACTCGCCCAGCCGGTCGGCGAGTTGGGAAGCGGTGGCCGGGCCGTGGTGTCGCAGGGCGACCAGCAGTCGCATCCGCAGGGGATGGGCGAGGCCGCGCAGCGAGCGCGGGTTCAGGGTGCGGATGTCCGGCCCCGGGGCGGAGGGGGAGGAATCTGCGGCAGGGGTGTCGGGCATGGCCCTATCGTAGAGTTGCAAAGAACCAGTTGCAAGGACTTCTTTGCAACTGGTTCTTTGCGAGTCCGATCCTTTGCGAGTCCGATCCTTTGCCGGGCCAGGTCGGGCCGGCCCGGTGCTCGGTGCCCAGTGCCCAGTGCCGGACCAAGGATCGAAGGGCGGCGGGCTCAGCCCTCCTTGATGAAGCCTTCCTCGATCAGCCAGTCCTTCGCCACCTCGTGCGGGTCCTGACCGTCCACGTCCACCTTCGCGTTCAGCTCCTGCGCGATCCCGGTGTTCAGCCGCTTGCTCAGCGGATCGAGCAGACCGGCGATCTCCGGGTACTTCTTGTACGTCGAACTGTGGATCACCGGCGCCGCGTTGTAGTTCGGGAAGAAACGCTTGTCGTCGGCGACCGTCTCCAGATCCAGGGACTTGATCCGGCCGTCCGTCGTGAACACCTCGCCCACCAGGCAGGAGTTGGACTTCGACACCTGTGTGTAGATGATGCCGGCGTCCATCTTCTTCACGCTGGACGCGGGGATGTTCATCCCGTACGCCTTCACCATCCCCGGCAGCCCGTCGTCCCGCGACGCGAACTCGTTCTCCACGCAGATCGTGACCGCGCCCGGCTCCTTCTTCGACAGCTCGGCGACGTCCGACATCGTCTTGAGCTTGTACTTCGCGTTGTTCTTCTTGCTGATGGCCAGCGAGTACGTGTTGTTCAGCGTGGACGGCGACAGCCAGCTCACGTCGTGCGAACGGTCCGCGTCCTGGACGGCCTTCCACTGCTTCCGCGGGTCGACGATCGGCTTCGCGTTGCCGAGGTACGTGATCCAGGCCGTGCCCGTGTACTCGTACATCGCGTCCGCGTCACCCTTGACGATCGCCTCGCGTGCGCTGATCGAGCCCGGCAGGTTCGTCCGGTCGAGCACCTCCGCGCCCGCGGCCTTGAAGATCAGGCCGATCATCTGGCCGAGGATGATGTTCTCGCTGAAGTTCTTCGACGTGACCGTCAGCGAGGCGCCCTTGAGGGGCTGGCCCTTGCCGACCGAGCCGGGAACGACGTCGTCCACCATCGGGGAGCCGCTCTTGAGGCCGCAGCCGCTGAGTGCGGCGGCGCTCAGCAGCAGCGCCACCCCGCCCGTCACGAACTTCCGGTTGAACTTCCGGTTGGCCTTGCGGTTCATACGGCGCATCAGCGCTCCTCCAGTCCGCGCGGCGTGAGGACCACTTCGACCAGCGAGGCCAGCCAGTCGATCAGCAGCGCCAGTGTCACCGTCAGCACCGAGCCCAGGATCAGGACCGGCATGCGCTGCGTCTGGATGCCCGAGGTGATCAGGTCACCGAGCCCGCCGCCGCCGCCGAAGGTCGCCAGTGTCGCCGTGCCCACGTTGAGTACCAGTGCCGTCCGTACGCCCGCCAGGATCAGCGGTACGGCCAGCGGCAGTTCGACCCTGCCCAGCGTGCCGAGCGCCGACATCCCGATGCCGCGCGAGGCCTCCACCAGCCGCGGGTCGATGGCCTTCAGACCGGCCACGGTGTTGGCGAGCACCGGCAGCACCGCGTAGATGACCATGCCGACGATCGCCGTCGACGGGCCGATGCCCAGCCAGATCACCAGCAGCGCCAGCAGTCCGATGGCTGGGGTCGCCTGTCCGATGTTGGCGATGGCGGTCACCGCCGGCGCCGCCCTGGACAGACCGCGCCGGGTCAGCGCGATGCCCAGCGGGATCGCGATGACCAGCACCCAGAAGGTGGAGATCGCGGTCAGTTCGACGTGCTGCCACAGGCGCAGCTGCACATTGCCGCCGGCGAGCGAGTTCTCCGCGATCGAGTCGAGCGAGACATTGGTGATCCATACGAAGGTGAGCAGCAGGACGACCGCGACCACGGCGGGCACCGTCACCAGCTTGGCCACGGTGATCCGGCGCTTCGGGGCGGCGGGCGGCGCGACCGGCTCCGACTCCTCGTCCCGGAAGGCGTGTCCCTTGACGTCGTGCTCGCCCGGTGGGCGTTTCTTCTGGGCGGGAGAACTCATACGTCCGCACCGCCCTGCGGCTCCTGCCCGGTCCGCTGCCGGCGCTGTTCCGCCAGTTCGTGCTGGTGCTCGAAGACGGTGAGCCTGTCCGCCTCCAGCATTTCCTGGACGGACGTCATCAGCGTCTCCATGTCGACGACGCCGATGTACTCGCCGCGCCTGCCGGTCACCGCGACCCGCCCGCCGCTGTCGGTCAGGACCGCCTCCAGCGCGTCGTGCAGGGTGGCGTCCCTGGTCACGGTGTCGTGCACCAGCTGGCCCGCGTTGGCGAGCGACCCCTTGGCGCGCGACAGGTCGCCCCGGCGCAGCCATTTGTACGGGCGGTTCTTCCGGTCCAGCATCAGCAGCTCGTTGTGCGGGCCGCTGCTCAGCTTGTTGAAGATCGACTGGAGCGGGTCCTCGACCGTCACCGTCGGGAACTCGGCGATCTCCACCTCCCGTACGCGCGTGAGGTTCAGCCGCTTCAGCGCCGCCCCCGCGCCCACGAAGCCCGACACGAAGTCGTCGGCGGGGTTGGTGAGGATCGCCTCGGGGGTGTCGAACTGCGCGATCTGCGAGCGCTCCCGCAGGACCGCGATCCGGTCGCCGAGCTTGATCGCCTCGTCGAAGTCGTGCGTCACGAACACGATCGTCTTGTGCAACTCGTGCTGGAGACGGATCAGTTCGTCCTGGAGGTGGTCCCGAGTGATCGGGTCGACCGCGCCGAACGGCTCGTCCATCAGCAGCACCGGCGGATCGGCGGCGAGCGCCCGCGCCACCCCCACGCGCTGCTGCTGGCCGCCCGAGAGCTGGCGCGGATAGCGGCCGTGGAACTCGCGCGGGTCGAGCCCGACCAGGTCGAGCATCTCCTCGACGCGGTCCTTCACCTTCGACTTGGACCAGCCGACCATCTTCGGTACGAGCGCGATGTTCTCGCCGACCGTCATGTGCGGGAAGAGCCCGGACGACTGGATCGCGTAGCCGATCTGCCGGCGCAGCTTCACCGGGTCCATGTCGGTGACGTCCTCGTCGTTGATCCTGATCCGCCCGGACGAGGGCTCGATCAGCCGGTTGATCATCTTGAGGGTGGTGGACTTGCCGCAGCCGGACGGGCCCACCAGGATGACGGTCTCGCCCGCCTTGATCTCCATCGAGACGTTGTCCACGGCCGGGTTGGCGCTGCCGGCGTAGCGCTTGCTCAGACCATCCAGCTGGATGGTGGCGCCGCTCGTGGAGCCCGCGCCGCTCGCGGAGCCGTTGGAGGTGATACTCGCGGCCTCGGCCGTCTTCGGGTCGGTGGTCTCAGACACGTATCCCCCTCGGGATGGTGAGTCGGCCCAGCAGGACATACGCGGCGTCGAAGAGCAGGGCGAGAATGACGATGCCGATGGTGCCGGCGAGCACCTGGTTGATCGCGTTGGCGCTGCCCAGCGAGGCGATGCCACGGAAGATCTCGTTGCCGAGACCGGGCCCAGACGCGTAGGCGGCGATGGCGGCGATGCCCATCAGCATCTGGGTGGAGACCCGGATGCCGGTGAGGATCGGCGGCCAGGCGAGCGGCAGCTCGACCTTGAGCAGCCGGGCGGTACGGGACATGCCGATGCCCGTGGCGGCGTCCACCAGGTCCGGGTCCACACCGCGCAGCCCGACCACCGCGTTGCGGACGACGGGCAGCAGCCCGTACAGCGTCAGGACGATCACGGTGGGCGCGACGCCGAGACCGACCAGCGGGATCAGCAGGCCGATGGCCGCCAGCGAGGGGATGGTCAGGATGGAGGCGGTGGAGAGGATCGCCAGATTGCCGCCCCAGGGACTGCGGTAGGTCAGTACGCCTATGGCGACACCCAGGACGGTGGCGATCACCATGCACTGGAAGACGGCGCTGGCGTGCTGAAACGTGTCGGTGAGCAACTGCTGGTGGCGGTTGGCCAGGTAGTCCCAGAAGTCCACGGCGCTCCTCTCGGTGGGTCGGAGCCGGTCGGCCGGTCAGCGGTTCAGCCGGTCGGCCGGTCGGGTGGGTCGGTCGGGTTCCCGCCGGTCGGGTTCCCGTCGGTCGGGTCCCCGTCGGTTCGGTCTCCGCCGGGGCGGTCCCCGTCGGTGTCCCGCGCGGCCTGTTCCACCAGCGGGATGATCCGCAGCGGAACGGGGTTCTCCATGACGATCGCCGTGGAGGCCCGCTGGATCCCTTCAAAACCGACGACCCTGTCGATCACCCGTTGAAGATCGGCGTTCGAACGAGCGACGAGTCGGCAGAGCATATCCCCGGTCCCGGTCGTGGTATGGAGCTCAAGAACCTCTGGAACGTTGCTCAAATGTGCTCGAACATCGGAACCCTGCCCCTGCTTGATCTCCAGGGTCGCGAACGCCGTCACGGGGTATCCGAGAGCGGCCGGATCGACGTTCGGACCGAAGCCGCGGATGACTCCGTTCGTCTGGAGACGGTCCAGCCGGGCCTGTACGGTCCCGCGCGCCACCCCCAGCCGGCGCGACGCCTCCAGTACGCCGATGCGCGGCTCCCGTGCCAGCAGGGCGATGAGCCTGCCGTCGAGCCCGTCGATACCCATGGCGCCTCCCGAGGCGGTTCGTGGTGGTGACCCTCACGGCGATCCTGGTGGCCGTTGCGATGGTCATCCTGTGCAGATGGTCCGGTCATCCGCACCTTAAGCTGTACAGGCTGCCCAGCGAATACGCGAACTGTTGCGCACCTTGCCGAACGGCGAGACGCTGCGGTCATGGCAGATACCTCGGTGAACCTCGATTCCGCCCCGTCCACCGCACGCGACGCCGACCCCTTCCCGGTAAAGGGGATGGACGCCGTCGTCTTCGCCGTCGGCAACGCCAAGCAGGCGGCCCACTACTACTCGACGGCGTTCGGCATGAAGCTGGTCGCCTACTCGGGCCCCGAGAACGGCAGCCGCGAGACCGCGAGCTACGTGCTCACCAACGGCTCGGCCCGGTTCGTCTTCACCTCCGTCATCAAGCCGTCCACCGAGTGGGGCCGCTTCCTCGTCGACCACGTCGCCGAGCACGGCGACGGTGTGATCGACCTCGCCATCGAGGTGCCGGACGCCCGCGCCGCGTACGCCTACGCCACCGCGAACGGCGCCACCGGCCTCCAGGAGCCGTACGAGCTGAAGGACGAGAGCGGAACCGTCGTACTCGCCGCGATCGCCACGTACGGCAAGACCCGCCACACCCTGGTCGAGCGCACCGGCTACGACGGCCCGTACCTGCCGGGCTACGCCACCGCCGCCCCGATGGTCCAGGCCCCGGCGAAGCGCACCTTCCAGGCCATCGACCACTGCGTGGGCAACGTCGAACTCGGCAAGATGAACGAGTGGGTGGCGTTCTACAACAAGGTCATGGGCTTCACGAACATGAAGGAGTTCGTGGGCGACGACATCGCCACCGAGTACTCCGCCCTCATGTCGAAGGTCGTGGCCGACGGCACCCTCAAGGTGAAGTTCCCGATCAACGAGCCGGCGATCGCGAAGAAGAAGTCGCAGATCGACGAGTACCTGGAGTTCTACGGCGGCGCGGGCGTCCAGCACATCGCGCTCGCGACGAACGACATCGTGGGCTCCGTACGCACGATGCGCGCGGCCGGTGTCCAGTTCCTCGACACCCCCGACTCGTACTACGACACCCTCGGCGAGTGGGCGGGCGAGACCCGGGTGCCCGTGGAGACCCTGCGCGAGCTGAAGATCCTCGTGGACCGCGACGAGGACGGCTACCTGCTCCAGATCTTCACCAAGCCGGTCCAGGACCGGCCGACGGTGTTCTTCGAGATGATCGAACGGCACGGCTCGATGGGGTTCGGCAAGGGCAACTTCAAGGCGCTGTTCCAGGCGATCGAGCGGGAGCAGGAGAAGCGCGGCAACCTCTGACCGGTTGTCTGTCCTCAATCGCCGGACGGGCTGCGAATACAGCCCGTCCGGCGATTGAGGACGAACCGGTCACCGGGCGGACCCGGCGAACCGTCCGGCTCCTACTCCTTGTCTGTCCGCGCCCCGCCCCCGCCGAGTCCGGCCGCCGCCGGGTCCAGCAGGCGGGACAGGAAGGACTGCGTACGGGCGTGGCTCGGCGCGCCGATCACCCGTGCCGGGGGGCCCTCCTCGACGATCACCCCGCCGTCCATGAAGACGACCCGGTCGGCCACCTCCTTGGCGAAGCTCATCTCGTGCGTGACGACGAGCATCGTCATCCCCTCGTCGGCGAGTGAACGCATCACCGCGAGGACGTCACCCACCAGCTCCGGGTCGAGCGCGGACGTCGGCTCGTCGAAGAGCATCAGCTGCGGGTCCATCGCCAACGCCCGTGCGATCGCCACCCGTTGCTGCTGCCCGCCGGACAACTGCGCCGGATAGGACGACTCCTTGTCGGTCAGCCCGACGCGGGCGAGGCGTTCGCGGGCGATCCGCGTCGCCTCCGCCTTGTCCCGCTTCAGCACCCGGCGTTGAGGGAGCGTCAGATTCTCCAGCGCCGTCAGATGCGGAAAGAGGTTGAACGACTGGAAGACCATCCCGATGCCGCGGCGCACCTTGTCGATGTCCACGTCCGGGTCGGTGACCTCGGCGCCGGCCACCAGGACCGTGCCCGACGTCGGCTCCTCCAGCCGGTTCACGCAGCGCAGCAGCGTCGACTTGCCCGAGCCCGACGGGCCGATGACGCACACCACCTCGCCGCGCGCCACCGTGAAGTCGATGCCGGCCAGCACCTCCAGCGTGCCGAACGACTTGTGCAGACCGCGTACCTCGATCGCGGGCGCCTCCCCGGGCGTTTCCGCGTCCTTCTCCACCGGCTCCCGCACCGCGTTCACCTCGCCCTTGCCGTACGCGCTTCGAGCCGCCGGACCAGATGGCCGAGCGGCAGGGTGATGACCAGATAGCAGAGACCGGCGATGAGGATCGGGGTGAGACTGCGATTCTGGTTCAGGGCGTCCCGGCCGAACTTGGCCAGCTCGTACTGGGACAGGGACAGGCCCAGCAGATACACCAGCGACGAGTCCTTCGTCAGCAGGATCAACTCGTTGGTCAGCGGCGGCAGCACGATCCGCAGGGCCTGCGGAATGATGATCGAGACCATCGCCCGGCCCTGCGACATGCCGAGCGAACGCGCCGCCTCCGTCTGCCCCTTGGGCACGGCCTGGATACCCGCCCGGATCGTCTCCGCCATGTAGGCGGCGCCGACCAGGCCCAGTGCCAGCATCACGGTCACGTACTGGTTGAGCGCCACCTGGAAGGCCAGCGGCACACCGAATCCGAGGGCGATGAAGACGAGCAGCGCCGGAATGCCGCGGAAGAACTCGATGTAGGCGACGGCCAGCCAGCGGTACGGCGGCACCTGCGACAGCCGCATCAGCGCGAGCAGCAGCCCCAGCGCCAGCCCGAACCCGAAGCCGAGCAGGGTGTAGATGATGGTGTTGACGAGCGCCGTGGTGATGATGTCGGGGAACTGCGCCTTGGCGACCTCGACATCGAAGAACGCCCGCTGGATCTCGCCCCAGTCGGCGGCCAGGGCGACGGTGAGCAGCACGGCGACCAGCACGGCGTACTGAACGGCCCGTATGACGCGGGTTCGTTGTCGGCGGGACATGGACATCGGCGGTGGTTCCTTCACTTCTTGGGAGCGGCGGGGAACCACTTCTTGTAGATCTCGTCGTAACGGCCGTCGGACTGAGCCGCCTTGATCACCTTGTCGATCTCCGAGCGCAGTGCCGTGTTGCCGGTACGCACTCCGATGCCGTACCGCTCGCCCGTCTTGAACTCGGCCGTGACCTCGGTGTCCGGGTTCTTGCGCACGTACTCGAAGAGGACACCGTTGTCGTTGACGGCGGCGTCGACCTGCCCGGTCTTCACGGCCGTGAGCAGCAGTGCCAGATCCTCGAACTGGACGGTCTCCACGTCCTTCCCGTTCTTCTTCGCGTACTCCTCACCCGTCGTGCCCTGCTGGACGCCCAGCTTCTTGCCCTTGAGGGCCGCCAGCGAGTCGTAGGAGGAGCCCTTCTTGGTGACCAGTGCCTGCGTGGCCTCGAAGTAGGGGGCGGAGAAGTCCAGGTTCTCCTCACGCACGTCGGTGATCGTCATGCCGGCGGCGGCCAGGTCGCACTTGCGGGCGTTGAGGTCCTCACCCGTCTGGATGCCCTCGAAAGGCGTGTCGACGATCTCCTGGGTGACCTTGAGCTCCTTGGCGACCAGATCCACCAGATCCACGTCGAAGCCGACGATCTTGTTGTCCTGGCGGGACTGGAAGGGCTCGTACGGCAGATGGGTGCAGGTCGTGAGCTTGCCGGAGTTCACCAGATCCAGCTTCGAGCCGTCGGACCCGGAGGACTTGGTGCTTGTGCATCCCGTCATGGCGACGAGGGCGGCTGCGGTGGCTATGGCGGGCAACACGGTACGCGTACGCGGGGACAAGACGCCTCCAGGGCGGGGGACGGGCAACAGCCCACATGGTGTGTGAGTTGCGCCGATCTTGCCACCGGAGGTGCCGGTTGTCTCCTCGCCGGGGGCGGGGTCAACCGGGTCGTCACGGTGGCGTGACGGCCGCGTGACGGCACGGAGCCGTGGTCGGAGAATCAGGTTATGGGTGTCGTCCGGGTGCAGTTCTTCCATTCGACCCAGGGTCGGGCGCCGCCGTTCTCGGGTCCGGTGGCGTAGATGGGGTCGCCGGTGATGGTCTGGTTCTTCTCTTCAGTGGGTGATGTCGATGCCGAAGAGTTCGAAGCCGAGGGTGACTTGCCCTGCGGAGATGCCGAAGCCGATGCCGAGGGAGGCGTTCCACCAGTCGGTGTTGGCGTTGTAGTCGAGGCGGGAGAGTTCGCCTTTGTCGTGCATCAGGCGTTGCGGTGGTCCGGCGTCGCTGCCGGGTACTTCCGCGGCGTCGGAGGGGGTGGGGAGGGCGTCGGTGGGGACCGTCAGCGCCAGGATCGCGCCGATGATCGCGGCGACGACGCCCGTCAGCGCGACGTGGGCCTCAGGACCCAGTTACGGGCCCACCGGAAGCGGTCATTCAGTTGCGGGCGGCGGAAGACGCCGAAACGGGCGGCGTGGGTGTGGATACGGGCTCCGGCCGGGCCGCCGGCGAAGACGGAGCGGAGGACGGAGCGGTCGGCCGCGTGGTCGGCGAAGCCGCCGACGACGGCGTCGTACCTCGCGGCGGCGCGCTGGGCGGCGGCGTCAGCGGCGTGTACTCGCCGTCGCCGTGCATGTCCTTCGGACCGCCACCCGGCAGCTCGCCCAACTCCTCCAGCGACGCACGGGCCTTCGGCGCCAGCAGCGGCGAGAACCGCGGGTTCGTCCGCAGCGCCTCCTCCAGATGCCGGCGCGCCGGGCCGTCCATCCCCAGGGCGCGCTCGATCTCCCCCCGGTGGTACGAGAACAGCGCGCTCCGCATCCCCTGGTCCGTGGCCCTCTTCGCGTACGGCAGCGCCTTCTCGGCGTCGCCCGCCCGGTACAGCGCCCACGCCAGCGCGTCGCACACCCACATGCTCCGGTGGCCGCGCCGCCACTGCGCCTCCAGCCGCTCCACCGCCGCAGTCGGCTCGCCGTGGTCGGTCTCGAAGCGGGCCAGCGGCAACTCCTCGTTGACCCCGTCGCCCGCCGCCCGCGCCGTACGGTCGCGGAACAGCGCGTACTGGCTCCGCGCGTCCCCGTCCAGCCCCAGCGAGTCGTACAACTCGCCCAGTTCCAGGGCGTATTCGGGCAGTGGGCGCTGCGCGATCGCCGCCTGGTAGACCTGCGCCGCCTCGTCCGTCCGGTCCAGCGCCACCAGGGCGCGCGCCCGGCCCGCCAGCGACGGATGGTGGTCCGGCGCCGCCTTCAGCGCGGCGTCGTAGTGCCGCAGCGCCTCCTTCGGCTCACCGCGCTCCCAGGCGAGCCCGCCGATGGCGTGCAGCGCCGCGGCCTTCTCGACGGGCGTGCCGGCCTTCGTCAGGGACTCGTCCGCCTTCGCCGCCGCGTCCTCGCGCCAGCCCCGGTCGCGGTAGACCAGCGACGACACGGACAGCACGCGGGCGCCGGAGCGCAGCGCCCGGAGCTTGTCCAGGGCCTTGCCGGCCGCCGCGTAGTCGCCGAGCCCGTTGTACGCGTCGATCAGGACCGGGTACGTCGTCCAGCGCGCCGGGTCCGCCTTGCGTACCGCCTCGCCCCACTTCTTGGCCGCCGCGTAGTCGTGCCGCGCGTTGGCCAGTGACGCCAGGCCCGCCGTCGCCGCCGGATTGCGCCGCTCACCCGGTGTGACGTCGAGCGAGCGGCGCAGTGCCCGTTCGGCCTTCGGGTAGTACGCGGTGTCCGCCCGCAGCCCGCCGCGCTCCACGTACGCCGCGCCGAGCACCGCCCAGGACCCCGCGTCCTTCGGGTGCTTGCGCAGCCATGCCTCCCGGTCCCGGATCAGCGCCGCCACGTCCGGCAGCGAGGCGGGCGCGCCCGCGCCGACGGCGGCCCGGGCGCGCGCCTCGGGGCCCGGCGGGCGCGGGCCGTCGGCCGCGTCCGGTACGAACACAAGGACGCCCGCGACGAGCACCGCCCCCACACCTGTGGCCAGTGCGGCCCTTCTGATGTGCCTCGTGTGCTGCGTGTTCATGGTGTTCTTGGCGATCATGTGATTACTGTGCGTCAATACGAAGACCACACCCGTCCTTGGTGATGTGGATCGCAGACGGGTTCACACCGATGGCCCCGGAGTGCCACGCTGGGATCATGGATGACCTCGCAGCCGCCGCGCCCCCCGCCGCCGCCCCCGCCGGCACAGCCACCCCCGCCGCCGCCCCCGCCGTCACGGACGAACTCCTCGCGGAGCTGCGAGCCGGTCTGCCCGCCGCGGCCCTGATCACCGACCCGGACATCACGGCGTCCTACGCGAACGACATGGCGAGTTTCTGCGAGGCCGGCTCCCCGGCGGTGGTCGTCCTGCCGCGCACCGTCGAGCAGGTCCAGCACGTGATGCGGACCGCGACGGCCCTGCGCGTCCCCGTCGTACCGCAGGGCGCCCGTACGGGACTGTCGGGCGCCGCCAACGCCTCCGACGGCTGCATCGTGCTCTCCCTCATCAAGATGGACAAGATCCTGGAGATCAGCCCGGTCGACCGAATCGCGGTCGTCGAGCCCGGCGTCGTCAACGCCGTACTCTCACGCGCCGTCGGCGAGCACGGCCTGTACTACCCGCCGGACCCCTCCAGCTGGGAGACCTGCACCATCGGGGGCAACATCGGCACCGCGTCCGGCGGGCTGTGCTGCGTGAAGTACGGCGTCACCGCCGAGTACGTGCTGGGCCTGGACATCGTCCTCGCCGACGGCCGCCTCCTGACCACCGGCCGCCGCACGGCCAAGGGCGTCGCCGGATACGACCTCACCCGGCTCTTCGTCGGCTCGGAGGGCAGCCTCGGCATCGTCGTCGGGGCCGTCCTCGCGCTGAAGCCCGCGCCGCCCCAACAGCTCGTCCTGGCAGCCGAGTTCGCGTCCGCCTCCGCCGCCTGCGACGCCATCTGCCAGATCATGGAGCGCGGCCACACCCCGTCCCTGCTGGAGCTGATGGACCGCACCACCGTCCGCGCCGTCAACTCCCTCGCGAACATGGGTCTTCCCGAGACCACCGAGGCACTGCTGCTCTGCGCCTTCGACACCGCCGACCCGGCGGCCGACCTCGCCGCCGTCGGCGAACTCTGTACGGCGGCCGGCGCCACCGACGTCGTCCCCGCCGACGACCCCGCCGAGTCCGACATGCTGCTGCACGCCCGGCGGCTGGCGCTCGTCGCGCTGGAGGCGGTCAAGGGCACCACGATGATCGACGACGTGTGTGTGCCGCGCTCCCGGCTGGCCGAAGTCCTCGCGGGCATCGACCGCATCGCCGAGAAGTACGACCTCACGATCGGCGTCTGCGCCCACGCGGGTGACGGCAACACCCACCCCACCGTCTGCTTCGACGCCTCGGACCCGGACGAGTCCCGGCGCGCCCGCGAATCGTTCGACGAAATCATGGCACTGGGACTTGAGTTGGGCGGCACCATCACCGGAGAGCACGGCGTCGGCGTCCTGAAGAAGGAGTGGCTCGCCCGCGAACTGGGGCCGGTCGGCATGGAGTTGCAGCGCGGCATCAAGAAGACCTTCGACCCGCTGGGCATTCTCAACCCCGGAAAGCTCTTCTGACCCGCCGGTTCCGGTTCGGCCGGTCGTACGGCGCCGTACGGCACAGGGCGTACGGCCAAAGTCCAATGGCCCGGCGGAGCGCGGCGGCCTACCGTGAAAGGGACAAGAAGCGGGCCGACGCCATACGGCCCGCACTTCGACCCGGGAGGTCCCGTGCCCGCCCGTCTTGACCACACCATCGTCCACAGCCGCGACCGGTTCGCCTCCGCGCGCTTTCTCGCGGAGCTGATCGGGGAGCCCGAGCCCAAGACCTTCGGACCGTTCGCGAGCCTGCCGCTCGACGGCGGGGTCACCCTCGACTATCTCGACTCGCCGTCCCCGGACATCCCCAGCCAGCATCTGGCCTTCCTGGTGTCCGAGGACGAGTTCGACCAGATCTTCGCGCGCATGGCGGAGCGTGAACTCCCTTACTGGGCCGATCCGACACACGAGACACCGCAGCGGATCAACCATCTCTTCGGAGGCCGCGGGGTCTATCTCGACGACCCCGACGGCCACTCGATCGAATTCATCACGCACACCTACGTCGTCGACTGAGGAACAACAGGCCATCGACGGCGGGCCTCAGGACTCGCCGTCCGCGGACTCGTCGGACGGCCACGGGTCCCGCAGCCACAGATCGTCGGCCGGCATCGGGGCCAGCAGCAGCGCCAGCCCCGCGTCGATCCCCAGCCGGTCCGTCTCGGTGCCCGGCGGCACCAGCCGCAACGTCCGCTCCAGCCACGCCGAGACCGCCGCCGACGGCGCCTCCAGCAGCGCGTCGCCGTCGGGGGAGCTGAGCGCCACGCACAGGACGCCGCGGCCGTCGACCTTCGTGGGCCAGATCCGTACGTCACCGTGCCCACACGGCCGGAACACCCCTTCGACCAGAAGTTCGCGTGCGAACGTCCAGTTGACCGGGGTGTCCGAGCTGATGTGGAAGGTGATGTGCACCGCGTACGGATCCGCCGTGCGGTAGGTCAGCCGGGCAGGGACGGGGATGCTGCGCTCGGGCGAGAGCACCAGATTGATCTCCAGCTCGCGTTCCACCACGGTGTGCATATCAGGGTGCTTCCCTTCTCGTACGACGCCCGGGAGTGGGCCGTACCGATTGAGAGCACCGACTCCCGCCCGCATTACGCGACTTCGGGCAAGAACTTGCTCCCGCGACGTACCGTGACTCTTTCGTGACCGAATCGAGGTCCAAACAGCCGGATGGACGCAGGGCCATGCGGTGGTCTGATAGATGTGGACCCTTGAGTTGAGCCCATCGAAGAGATACGGGACCACGGTGATGAGCGCCCCGACCTCGGCAACCGGAGACGGCAGCCCTTCCCCCGGCTACTACCCGGACCCGTCCATCCCCGGCTATGTCCGGTACTGGAACGGCGGGTCCTGGGTACCTGGCACCAGTCGGCCGGCGCCGCAGTCCGGCGAAGCCATGCCGGAGCCGCCCCAAGGGGCGGCCGCGGCGCCCCCTCCCACGACCGCCCGGCAGACCCCGGCCCCGGTGACCCCGGCGGTCGAGGAGACGGGGCCGATGTTCTTCGACGAGGACCCCGCCGAGGAGCCCCGTCAGGAACCGGCCTCCGTCTGGCAGGCCGACACCCGCCGGCAGACCGGCTTCGGCGGCGAGCGCGACGCCCGGGTCTCCTGGGGCGAGGGTGGCCCGCAGGATCCCGGTCCCACGAACGCGCCGGGCGCGCCGGAGCCGCAGGACGCCAGGGACCCCCGGTACGCGCGTGACTCGCGCGACCCCCGGGTGCCCGGTCAGGCGGCCGATCCGTCGGCCGACCCCACGGGCGGCGCGCTGCCCGGCGTACGGTCCCTGGGACCCGGCCCCGGCGGCCCCGGCACGGGCGGCCCGGGTGACGGCGAGTCACCTCCCGGCGCCCCCGAGGGCACGGTCGCGATCCGTCTCCCGCGCCCCGAACGCGGGGGCCAGGGCGAGTCGCAGGGCCAGGCGCGGAGCCGGCGCCGTCCGGACGAGGGCGCGGCGCCCGTGCCTCGCGGTGGCGAGGCGCCCACCGACGGCACCGTCACCATCCGCCCGGTCGGCCAGGGCGGCGCCCCCGCTCGGGGCGAACAGGCCACCGGCCGTACGGGCCAGGCCGAGGGCACCATGGCCATCCGTGCCCTGCGGCCCCGCTCCGCAGGCCCGGCGCCCGTCCCGGCACAGGCACCTCAGCAACCGCAACCACCTCACGCGCAGCAACCCCACGCGCACCAACCCCAGGCACCCCACGCACCGCACTCCTCGCAGCCCCCCGCCGCCGGCCCGCTCGCCCCCGGCCCCGGCGGCGGCTCGCCCTCCTGGGCGCAGGAGGTGCACCAGCTCGCGCAGCCACCGGCCACACCGTCCGCCGGCCAAGGGCACGGCCCCGGCGCCGACCCCGCCGGCGGGCAGCCGGTCGTGCCGTGGAAGCCGCCGGTCAACGACCCGTTCCTGCAAGCCGCCCAGGCTCAGGCGGCGGCCCGCCCCGCCGGGCTCGGCAAGCGGTTCGCCGCCCGGCTGATCGACACCGTCGTCCTCCTGGGGATCGTCGGGGCCGTCTCCGTACCTCTGGTGTCCAAGGCGCTCGCCCACATCGACGACAAGGTCGAGGCGGCGAAGCAGACCGGCGAGACCGTCACGGTCTGGCTGATCGACGGCACGACGGCCGGCTACTTCGGCGGGGTGCTCGCCGCGCTGCTGGTGATCGGTGTGCTGTACGAGGCGCTGCCGACCGCCAAGTGGGGCCGCACACTCGGCAAGAAGCTGTGCGGTCTCCAGGTGCGGGGCATCGAGTCGTTCGAGGCCCCGTCCTTCGGCCCGGCGCTGCGCCGCTGGCTCGTGTACTCCGTACTGGGGGTGCTCGTCATCGGCGTACTGAACGTGCTGTGGTGCGTCTTCGACCGGCCGTGGCGGCAGTGCTGGCACGACAAGGTGGCGCGCACGTTCGTCGCCGGGTGATGCCGTCAGGTGATGCCAGCGGGTGATGTCGGCGGGCTGATGTGCTCCGACCGTCCCCAGCGGCTCCCCCGAACGGCCGGTGAGCCGTTGCGGGCACCCGCACGGCGCGGTGCACTGCCCCCATGAGCAACGATCAGCCGACGCCCGGTCAGCCGCCCGACGACGACCCGTTCCGCAAGCAGCCGCCCCCCGGCGGGCCGCCACCGCCCGGTGGCCCGCCCCCGGGTGGCGGGCAGCCGCCCCGTTACGGTGACCCGTACGGCGGAGGCGCCCCACCGCCCCCCGGTGACCCGTACGGCGGTGCCAATCCGCCACCTCCCGGTGACCCGTACGGCGGAGGCGCCCCACCGCCCCCCGGTGACCCGTACGGCGGAAACGATCCGCTCCGTGGGATGCCGCCGCTCGCGGCCATGGGTAAGCGCATCCTCGCGCGCATCGTCGACTGGATCATCGTCGCGATCCCGCTCGCGCTGATCAGCATCCCGTTCAACGTCTTCCACCGCTGGTCGGACAGCTCGGACAACTGGGACGACGCGGTCAACGGCGTGAACGGCGGCGGGCAGTGGGTCTTCCGGATCATCACGATCGTCGCGTACGTCGGCTACGACATGGTGATGACGCAGCGGGGCGGCCAGACACTCGGCAAGCGGCTCTGCAAGATCCGCGTGGCGATGCTCAACGACGGGAAGGTGCCCGACTCCCGGGCCTCGCTCCTGCGTGCCCTGGTGCTCTGGGTCCCCGCGCTGGTGTGCTGCGCCTGCTTCTGGCCGCTGCTGATCCTGATTCTGATCCTGCTCGACCGGCCCTACCGGCAGGGCCTGCACGACAAGGCGGCGAAGACCGTCGTGGTGTCAGCGGCGCAGTGACGCCGGAATCCGGGTCTCCGCGGCGGCCGGCGACCCGACGGCCGGGGCCGGGGCGGCGGAGGCGGCGTGGTCCATGCGGTGCGCACGGACCGGGTGCGCCGCCTTCACCGACACCAGAAGGCCGAGACAGAGGGCGACGAGCGCGATCACCGCGATGCCGACGACCGACGTGACGCCGGAGAGCAGCAGCATCGAGAGTGTGGCGAGGACGACGGTGGCGGAACCGTAGGCAAGCTGTGCGGCAGTCAAACGCGGCATGGCTGATCCGTCCCTCGGGGCGATCGGGAGTGATTTCGGGGGGTGTTGGGGGTGTCTCGCGTGTCTGCTGGCTGCGCGAAGTCGCTCTGTGAAAGACCCTACGACGGGTGAATGCCCGGCAGGAACCGACAGTAAGCGTGACCTAACCCACGAGGCCGGAGCATGGGGGGCGCACGGAGTCACGCGCCCCCGCCATATGACATATCGATGCGCCCACCGTCCGGTCTCGTGACGTCCGGATACCGGAACTCAACTTGTGCATAGTGCACTTGGCCTGTGCAAGTCAAGGACTGTCTTTTCTCCTTCAACTCCGGTCGAATGTCGTCACTTGTGACGCGCACCCTGCGCGCGGATCCCCACACAGCCGGTCCGCGGACTCCGGGTGCGGGGAGAGGAAACTTCAAGTGACCATCAATCGACGGGCGATCAGAGCGTCCGCGGTGTTCGTGGCCCTCGCCACGGCTGCCGCGACGGCGTCGGCGCTCGCCCCGGCCCAGGCCGAGGACAACCCCACAGCAGGTCGGGCGAGCGTCGAGCGCCGCGATCCGGCGCCGCAGAAGGGCCATGTCGAGCACGATCTCGACGGCCCGTTCAGCAAGCAGCAGGAGCAGCGGAAGAAGGCCGCCCTGGAGCAGGTCCTCGCCGGTGACGCCGAGATCCTGAAGCGCGGTGGCTCCAACGTCGTGAAGCTCGACAGCAAGAAGTACGTCGAGCTGGGCCGGGAGAAGACCGACAAGATCTTCACGATTCTGGTCGAGTTCGGCGACGAGGTCGACGACACCACCCTGTACGACCCGGACGGCGCGGACGGCCCCGAGCCCCCCGTCAAGAAGTACGGCGGCGAGCCCGGCCCGCAGCACAACGAGATAGCCGAGCCCGACCGGAAGGTGGACAACTCCACCGCCTGGCAGGCCGACTACAACCAGGCGCACTTCCAGGACCTGTACTTCGGCGAGGGCAAGGACGCCAGGGGCCGGCAGAAGGAGTCGCTGAAGACCTACTACGAGAAGACCTCGTCCGGCCGTTACTCGGTCGACGGTGAGGTCTCCGACTGGGTCAAGGTCCAGTACAACGAGGCCCGTTACGGCTCGAACTACTGCGGCGACTCCAACTGCGCCAACGTCTGGGACGCGGTACGCGACGGCACCACCGCCTGGGCCGCCGACCAGAAGGCCAAGGGTCGTACGGACGCCCAGATCAAGGCGGACCTCGCGAGTTACGACGAGTGGGACCGCTACGACTTCGACGGCGACGGCGACTTCAACGAGCCCGACGGCTACATCGACCACTTCCAGATCGTCCACGCGGGCGAGGACGAGTCGGCCGGCGGCGGCGCCGAGGGCGAGAACGCCCTGTGGGCGCACCGCTGGTACGCGTACGGCACGGACGCCGGCAAGACGGGCCCCGCTCAGAACAAGTCCGGCGGCACGCAGATCGGTGACACCGGCATCTGGGTCGGCGACTACACGATGCAGCCGGAGAACGGCGGACTCGGCGTCTTCGCGCACGAGTACGGCCACGACCTCGGCCTGCCCGACCTGTACGACACCTCGGGCGGCGGCGAGAACTCCACCGGCTACTGGTCCCTGATGTCCGCCGGTTCCTGGCTCGGCCGGGGCAAGGGCGAGATCGGCGACCTGCCGGGCGACATGACCGCCTGGGACAAGCTCCAGCTGGGCTGGCTCGACTACGACAAGGCCAAGGCCGCGACGGCGTCGACCCACAAGCTGGGGGTGTCCGCGTACAACACGAAGAACCCGCAGGCGCTCGTCGTCGAGCTGCCGAAGAAGCCGGTCACCACGACTGTCGTGAAGCCCGCCGAGGGCTCCAAGCAGTGGTGGAGCGACATGGGTGACGACCTCAAGAACACCCTCACCCGCTCCGTCGACCTCACCGGCAAGGCCAAGGCGTCGCTGGAACTGGACGGCTGGTGGGACATCGAGGCCAACTACGACTACCTGTACGCCGAGGTGTCGCAGGACGGCGGCGCCAACTGGACCCCGGTCGACGGCACCGCCGACGGCAAGGCCATCACCCGTGACGCGGGCGACAAGCCGGCCCTGACCGGTGTCTCCGGCGCCCACAAGAAGCTCGTCTACCCGCTGGACGCGTACGCGGGCCAGAAGGTCGACGTCCGCTTCCGCTACCAGACGGACGGCGGCGCGGGCGGCAAGGGCTTCGCGGCCGACGCGATCAGTGTCGTCGCCGACGGGACCCCGCTGTTCACCGACAACGCCGAGGCGGACGACGCGGGCTGGACCGCGAAGGGCTTCTCACGCATCGGTGAGTCGTTCACCCAGGACTACGACCAGTTCTACATCGCGGAGAACCGGCAGTACGTCAGCTACGACAAGACCCTCAAGTCGGGTCCGTACAACTTCGGCTTCAAGTCGCCGAAGGACGGCTGGGTCGAGCACTACGCGTACCAGAACGGCCTGATGGTCTGGCTCTGGGACAGCTCGCAGAAGGACAACAACACCAGCGCCCACCCCGGCAAGGGTCTGATCCTGCCGGTCGACGCGCACGCCAAGCCCCTGAAGTGGGCCGACGGCACGGTGATGCGCAACAAGATCCAGACGTTCGACTCGTCGTTCAGCCTGTACCCGACCGACGCCTTCCAGCTGCACAAGGCCGACGCGGCGCAGCGGATCCGTACGCAGTCGGGCACCCCGGTCTTCGACGACCGCAAGGGCACCTACTGGTACGAGGAGAACCCCACTGGTGGTGTCGACGTTCCTGACACCAACACCAAGATCTCCATCCTGAAGGAGCCGCGCGACGGCTCCACGATCACGGTGAAGGTGGACCGCTCGACCAAGTAACGGACATCGTCGCAGGTCAAGCCATGATCGGCCGTCGCCCACTAGCGGGGCGGCGGCCGATCGTGTTTAGGTGCGTCCTACCGACTCTTATTGACACGACGTCTTACGGGGGGATGAGGACACATGACAGGTGGAGGCTTCAGCAGGCTCCCGAACGGGACCGTGGTGGTGGCGCTGACCGTGCCCAGCCCGGTCGCCGAAGGCCGTACGGTCCGGATTCTGGTCCACGCGATGAACCGGGCCCGCGCCCTGACCAGGCTGCGGAATCTCGGACTGCGCGCCGTCTATCTGCGCGGCAACGCGGAACCGCCGACACCGGACGAGATCACGGCGGTGCTGCACCATCCGGACGGCCTGCTCTGGCGGGCCTCCCCGGAGTGCGCACAAGAGCTCTGGCACCCCATACGGGCCCTGCTGCGCCCTTCCCGGCGCTACGGCCCGGCCGAGCCGCGCCACGCCCGCACAGGGGTGCTCCCGGCGCCGCAGGCACTCCCGCCGCCCGGGTCGCCCTCGTGGCGGCGGCCGGGCCTGCGCACCGACAGCGGCAGCGCCGCGTAGGGCCGGGCGCCAGGGCCTGTCCGGTGGATCTCCGGGCACCCGGAGATCCACCGGACAGGCCCTACACGACCGGCTTGCCGGTCAGCCGTACACCCGCCGCGCGCAGCTCCGTCAGGGCCCGCTCCGTGGTCGCCTCGGCGACGCCCGCCGTCAGATCCAGCAGCACGTGCGTGGTGAACCCCGCACGCGCCGCGTCCAGGGCGGTCGCCCGTACGCAGTGGTCGGTGGCGATACCGACGACGTCGACCTCGACCACCTCACGGGCCCGCAGCCACTCGGCGAGCCGGACACCGTTCTCGTCGGCGCCCTCGAAGCCGCTGTATGCCGCCGCGTAGGCGCCCTTGTCGAAGACGGCGTCGATCGACCCCGAGGCGACGACGGGCGCGAAGTTGGGGTGGAAGCCCACCCCCTCCGTCCCCGCGACACAGTGCACCGGCCACGAGTGGACGAAGTCCGGGCGCGCGGAGAAGTGGTCACCGGGATCGATGTGGTGGTCACGTGTCGCGACCACGTGGCGGTAGCCGGCCGTCGCCTGGCCGATCAGGTCGGTGATGGCGGCGGCCACGTCGGCGCCGCCCGCCACCGCGAGGCTGCCGCCCTCGCAGAAGTCGTTCTGAACGTCCACGACTATCAGTGCGCGGTGCATGGCGGGTGTCCTTCGGTGGGGAGCGGGGGCGGGTCACCGAGCCTATGGTGTCCCGCCGCGGTCGGCCTCTCGCAGGCTGGCGTTCCCGGTAGGTCCCGGTTCATGCCTCATGGGTGGACCCCTCACAGGTAGACCGTCGGGATGACCGGCTCGCCGCGCGACAGCTGGATCGCCGACATCGGCAGCCCCGCCCGCGCCACGACATGCCGGTCACGGACCGCGTCCAGCGGCTCACGCGCGACGACCTCGCCGCCCTTGACCAGCTCCACCAGCAGCTGCCGGTCCAGCAGGTCGGCGGGCACCGGGCCGGTGCCGACGACCTCGGCCTCCGCGTACCCCTCGGCGTCCACCCGCCGCGCCGCCCACTTCCGGCCGCCGATCGACGTCTTGCCGCCCAGCGACTTCTTCGCCACCGCGTGCAGCGGCGCACTCGGGTCGGCGGAGTGGGCACGGGCGACCATTTTGTACACCATCGAGCAGGTGGGGTGGCCGCTGCCGGTGACCAGCCGGGTGCCGACCCCGTACGCGTCCACGGGTGCGGCGGCCAGCGAGGCGATCGCGTACTCGTCCAGGTCGGAGGTGACCACGATCCGGGTGTTCACCGCGCCCAGCTCGTCCAGCTGCTGCCGCACCCGGTGCGCGACGAGCAGCAGGTCGCCGGAGTCGATACGGACGGCGCCCAGCCCGGGCCCGGCGACGTCCACGGCGGTACGGACCGCCTCGGCCACGTCGTAGGTGTCCACGAGCAGCGTCGTACCGCTGCCGAGCGCGTCGACCTGCGCCTGGAAGGCGTCCCGCTCGTTGTCGTGCAGTAGCGTGAAGGCGTGCGCGCTGGTGCCCACCGTCGGGATGCCGTAGCGGAACCCGGCCGCCAGGTCGGACGTGGTGTCGAAGCCGCCCACGTACGCGGCCCGCGAGGCGGCGACGGCGGCCAGCTCGTGCGTGCGGCGCGCGCCCATCTCGATCAGCGGGCGCCCGCCGGCGGCGGCCGACATCCGGGACGCGGCGGCGGCGATCGCCGAGTCGTGGTTGAGGATCGACAGGATCACGGTCTCCAGCAGCACGCACTCCGCGAACGAGCCCTCGACGCGCAGGATCGGCGAGCCGGGGAAGTACACCTCGCCCTCCCGGTAACCCCAGATGTCCCCGCCGAAGCGGTAGTCGGCGAGCCAGTCGAGCGTCGGTTCGTCGACGATGCCGCGCTCGCGCAGGAAGCCGATGACGTCCTCGTCGAAGCGGAAGTTCTCGACGGCGTCGAGGACGCGGCCGGTGCCCGCGACGACTCCGTAGCGCCGCCCCTCGGGCAGCCGCCGGGTGAAGACCTCGAAGACGGTACGGCGCTCGGCCGTCCCCGCCCGCAGCGCGGCCCGCAGCATCGTCAACTCGTACTGGTCGGTGAAGAGCGCGGTCGACGGAACGCCGACCCGGCGTCCGCCCTCGTCCTTCGCCAGGCCCTTCTCAAGGTCCGCAGAGTTCATGCCAATGATGCTACAGGAGATCTCGTCAGACTGACGAGATCTAACGGGCGCTCAGACCGCCGTTTGTGCGACAGGCCCCACCTGGTGGCAGCATGGGGCTGTGAGGCTGTGCATCCCGGGGCGCACCCCGGGACCCCCGGCGGAGAAGAAGGTCGTCCCGAACCGTGAGTGTTGCCCCGACAGAGATCGAACTTCCCGAGTCGGCCGAGGAGACGTTCACCGTCCCGGAACCTGACGTGCCGTGGATGACGATCGTCCACAACGACCCGGTCAACCTCATGAGTTATGTGACGTACGTCTTCCAGACGTACTTCGGCTACTCCAAGGACAAGGCGCACAAACTGATGCTCGACGTCCACCAGAAGGGCCGCGCCATCGTCTCCAGCGGCAGCCGCGAGGAGATGGAACGCGACGTGCAGGCGATGCACGGATTCGGCCTGTGGGCCACCCTCTCCCAGGACGCGGGCTGATGGCCGGGCAGTTCGAGGCGATCCCCGGCGGCGGCGCCGCCGTCGCGCTCGACGAGGTCGAGATCTCCATCCTGCGCTCGCTGGCCGTCCAGCTCCTGGAGCTGATCGGCCCCGGCGACGAACCGGCCAAGGGCGAGGACCCGCTCGCCGCGCTCTTCGCCCCGGGCCCCAGCGAGCCGCCGTCCGACCCCGCGCTCGCCCGGCTCTTCCCCGACGCGTACGGCTTCGGCGACGACACCGACGACGAACTGCGCGAGTACGCCTCCGAGTTCAGGCGCTTCACCGAGAACGACCTGCGCACCCGCAAGCGCGAGGACGGACTCGCCGTCGTCCGTACCCTGGACGCGCTGGACGCGGCCGGCGAGGGCGGAGCCGTACTGAAGCTGGCGCCCGACGACTGCCGGCACTGGCTCGGCGCGCTCAACGACCTGCGCCT
This sequence comes from Streptomyces sp. NBC_01508, assembly GCF_045040315.1. Lineage (NCBI taxonomy): Bacteria > Bacillati > Actinomycetota > Actinomycetes > Kitasatosporales > Streptomycetaceae > Streptomyces > Streptomyces sp. NBC_01508. The sequence continues at coordinate 5,576,047 of NZ_CP109419.1, forward strand.
GACGATCGGCAACCGGCTGGACGTCTCCGACGAGGACGAGGGTGAGGGCCTGTACCGGCTGCCGGACTCCGACCCGCGCAAGCCGATGGTGATGGCGTACCTGTGGCTCGGGGCGCTCCAGGAGACGCTGGTCGAGACGCTGATGCCGTGATGCCGCTGATGCCGCTGATGACGTGATGCCGCGATGCCGCTGATGACGTGATTGGTGTGACGGGTCGGTCCGTCGTACGCGTACGCCGAACCGGTCGGTCCGGCATACGCGTACGCGCCCGCCGGACCCACCCGTCACAGGCTCTCCGCGAGGCCGTCACGCCGTGTTCGGACGGACAGCCTCCGTTTCCTCGACGGACACTCAACTCCGGATAACGATCGCGCCACCGCCCCCGCGTGCTTTGCGATTCCGGGCGAGATTTCTCCGTCTCTTCCTGTGGGCCGCGCCACAGCGCGCTGCGCGAATCGCCGCCCGGCCCGTGGTAAATCTTCACGACCACCGGCACAGGCAGGGAGAAAGGGCGCATCACCATGACCTCCCCACAGGTCGACACCCCCTCGGAAAGGCCCTCCGGAAACACCTCGGAGGAGGGCTACGAACGCGGACTCGGCAGCCGCCAGGTCCAGATGATCGCGATCGGCGGCGCCATCGGCGTCGGGCTTTTCATGGGCGCCGGCGCGAACATCGCCAAGGCCGGGCCGAGCATCATCCTGATGTACGCCCTCGCCGGCGTGGTGATCTTCTTCATCATGCGGGCGCTCGGCGAACTGCTGCTCTACCGGCCGGTCTCCGGCTCGTTCGCGGAGTACGCCCGCGAATTCCTCGGCCCGTTCTTCGGCTACGCCACCGGCTGGACGTACTGGCTCATGTGGATCGTGACCGGCATGGCCGAACTCACGGCGGCGGCCATCTACATCCACTTCTGGTTCCCGGCGATCCCGCAGTGGGTCAGCGCCCTGGTCTTCCTCGTGGTGCTCTTCGGCGTCAACCTGATCTCCGTCAAGATCTTCGGCGAGGTCGAGTTCTGGTTCTCGATGGTCAAGGTCACCGCCATCATCGGCATGATCGTCATCGGCCTCGGCGTCCTCACCCTCGGCTTCTCGGACGCCGGCGACACCGCGGCCACCGGCAACCTCTGGCAGCACGGCGGCATCTTCCCCAACGGCATCGGCTCCAGCCTGATGACCCTTCAGGGCGTGATGTTCGCCTACCTGGCCGTCGAACTCGTCGGCGTCACCGCGGGCGAGTCCGAGAATCCGGAGAAGACACTCCCCAAGGCGATCAACACGCTGCCCTGGCGCATCATCGTCTTCTACGTAGGCGCGCTCACCGTCATCCTCGCCGTCGTCGAATGGACCGAATTCAGCGAGGGCGAGAGCCCGTTCGTGCACGCCTTCGCCAAGATCGGCATCCCGCTCGGCGCCGGAATCGTCAATTTCGTGGTGCTGACGGCGGCCCTGTCGTCCTGCAACTCCGGCATGTACTCCACCGGCCGGATGCTGCGCGACCTCGCCGCCAACAGCGAAGCCCCGAAGGCCCTGGGCAAGCTCAACTCCCGCAGGACACCGGCGTTCGGCATCGCGGCGTCCGTCGCGCTGATGGGCATCGGCGTCGTCCTCAACTACGTCGTCCCCGAGAAGGCGTTCCTGTACGTCACCTCGGTGGCCACCGCCGCCGGCATCTGGACCTGGATGATGATCCTCATCAGCCACATCAAGTACCGCTCCGCCGTGGTCGCGGGGAGGCTGCCGGCGTCCTCGTTCCCGGCGCCGGGCGGCTCGGCCCTGAGCTGGGTGGCGCTGGTCTTCCTGTCCTTCGTGACCTGCCTGATCGCGTACGACTCCGACGCCCGGGTGTCGCTGTACGTCGGCGCGCTCTGGGCGCTGTTCCTGGCCGGCGGCTGGGCGCTGCTCAAGAGCCGTAACCCGGGACTGGCGGCGCGCGCCTCCGGGGAACGGCGCGACCCGGAAGGCCCGCACGAGCCGGAGTACGCGAAGGTGTCCGACTGACGCGGGCGTCCCACCGGCTGTCCCACCGACGCGTCCCACCGGTCCGTCCCACCGGTCCGTCCCACCGACCCGTCTCACCGGCCGTCTCATCAGGTGGCCTCCGTATCTCACACGCGGAGGCCACCTGCTTATCCTTCACCTCATGCTCACCATCACCCAGGCGCTGTACGACCGGATCGTCGCCCACGCGCGGGCGGACCACCCCGACGAGGCGTGCGGCGTGATCGCGGGCCCGGAGGGCAGCGACCGGCCCGAGCGCTTCATCCCCATGCTCAACGCGGCCCGCTCGCCCACGTTCTACGAGTTCGACTCGACCGAGCACAAGCAGCTCGACAACGAGCTGCGCGAGCGCGACGAGGACGTGGTGGTCATCTACCACTCGCACACCGCGACCGAGGCGTACCCCTCCCGCCGGGACATCGACCTGGCGATGGAACCGTTCGCCCACTACGTCCTGGTCTCCACCGCCGACACCGACGACATGGGCCCGTTCCAGTTCCGCTCGTACCGCATCGTCGAGGGCGAGGTCACGGAGGAAGAGGTCGAGGTCGTCTGAGAGACTGACGCGATCCAGGGCGGCAGGACCCAGGAAGCCGGTGCGAATCCGGCACGGTCCCGCCACTGTGACCAGGCCCCGCGAGCGCGGGTCCCGGAAGCCAGGAACTGACCTGTCGCCCTTCTCCCACCATGCCAGGGGACGCGGAAATCCCCCGGAGGAGGCCCAGTCATGTCCTCGCGGCGCCACGCCCTCATACCGGCGGTCCTGCTCCCGCTGCTGCTCCCGCTCGCCGCCTGCTCCACCACCCCGGACCCCGTCCGGAACGACGGAGCGCCGGCCGCCGGATTCCCGTACACGGTCACCAACTGCGGTGTGAAGACCACCTTCGAGGCACCCCCGAAGCGCGTGGTCACGATGAACCAGCACGTCACCGAGATCATGATCGAACTCGGTCTCGCCAAGTCCCTCGTCGGCACCGCCTGGCTGGACGACGCCGTCCTGCCCGCCTACGAGAAGGCGTACGACAGCGTCCCGGTCATCGCCAAGGAGTACCCCTCCAAGGAGAGACTCCTCGCCGCGAACCCCGACTTCGTCTACGGCGGCTACGCCAGCGCCTTCGCCGCCAAGGACGGCCGCACCCGCGACGACCTCAAGGACGCCGGCATCGACACCCGGCTCAACCTGGAGAACTGCGCCGATGGCCGGACCTCCATGGACGACGTCTTCCGTGAGATCGAGGAGGTCGGCCGCACCTTCGGTGTCGCCGACCGCGCGAAGAAGTGGACCGCCGAGGCGCGCACCACCCTCGCCGCCACCGCCGCCGGGCTCGAAGACACGAAGCCCCTCCCGGTCTTCGTCTACGACAGCGGCGACAAGACCGCGTTCACCGCCGGCGGCAAGGGCATCGGCAACGAGCTGATCGAGCGGGCCGGCGGGCGCAACGTCTTCGCCGACCTCGACAGACCCTTCGGCGACGCCACCTGGGAACAGGTCGTGGCCCGCAAGCCCGAGACGATCCTCATCTACGACTACGGCGCCACCACCGTCGCCCAGAAGAAGAAGCGGCTGCTGGAGGACCCCGTACTGAAGGACGTCCCGGCGATCAGGAACAAGCGCTTCGCCGTCCTGCCGCTCTCCGACGCCGTCCTCGGTGTCCGCGCCCCCGCCGCCGTCCAGCGCCTCGCCGACCAACTCCACCCCGGGGCGGGCGCGTAGGGCCGACGGCCATGAGTCGCACAACCCCGCCCGGCCACCACCACCCCCGTCACCATCACCCCGGCCACCACCCGCCCGGCCACCACCACCGCAGGCTGCGCCAGGCCGTCGTGCTCACCTGCCTCGCCGCGGCCCTCGCCTGCGCCGTCGTCGCCGGGCTCGCGCTCGGCTCCGTACGTATCCCGCCCGGTGAGGTGCTCACGATCCTCACCGGCGGCGCGGAGCCCAGCCCCTTCCGCACGATCGTCCTGGACGTACGGCTGCCGCGTGTGCTGCTCGGCGCGGTCGTCGGCGCAGGTCTCGCCGTCGTCGGGACGGTCCTCCAGGCCCTCGTACGCAACCGGCTGGCCGACCCGTTCCTCCTCGGGATCTCCTCGGGGGCGTCCACCGGCGCCGTACTCGTCCTGGTCCTCGGCATCGGCAGCGGCATCGGCGGCGGGATCACCACCACCGTCGCCATGCCGGCCGCCGCCTTCGCGGGCTCGCTCGTCGCGATGACCCTCGTCTACGCGCTGGCCCGGCGCGGCGGCACGATGACCGGCGGGCGCCTCGTACTGGCCGGGGTGACCGTCTCGTACATCCTGTCCGCGTTCACCACGCTCGTCCTGGTGGTCTCCGCCCGGCCCGAACACTTCCAGGAGGCGCTGTTCTGGTCGCTCGGCGGGCTCGGCAGCGCCCGCTGGGGCACGCTCGTCGTGCCGGCCGCCGTCCTCGTCGCCGGCACCGCCGTCCTCATGGCGCTCGCCCGGCCGCTGGACCTGCTGCTGGTGGGGGAGGAGGGCGCGACCGCGCTCGGTCTGGACACCGCGCGCTTCCGCGCCGCCGTGTTCGTCCTCGCCTCGCTGGTCACCGGCGTCATGGTGGCCGCGAGCGGGGCCATCGGCTTCGTCGGGCTGCTCGTGCCGCACGCCGCGCGGATGGCGGTCGGGGCGTCGCACCGGCCGCTGCTGCCCGTCGCCGCGCTCGGCGGGGCGCTCGTGCTGGTCGTCGCGGACCTCGCCGCCCGTACCGTCGCCGCGCCGCAGGACATCCCCGTGGGCGTCCTCACCGCGCTCACCGGCGGCCCGTTCTTCCTGTGGCTGATGCGCCGCCGCCCCGAAGGAGCCCCGGTATGAGCGACCGTACGGCCGCCTCGCTCCACGTCGACGGACTCTCCTACGGAGTAGGAGACGGCCGCCAACTCGTCGACACCGTCGACCTGACCGCCGCCCCCGGCGAGACCGTCGGGCTCGTCGGCCCCAACGGCAGCGGCAAGACCACCCTGCTGCGCTGCGTGTACGGCGCGCTGCGCCCCACCCACGGCCGGGCGCTGCTGGACGGCGACGACCTGCACACCATGACCGCCAAGGCGCGCGCCAGGCGCGTGGCGACCGTCCCGCAGGACGGGCAGAGCGACTTCGAGCTGACCGTCCGCGAGGTCGTCGCCATGGGCCGCTCGCCGCACCGGCGTTTCTGGGAGGCGGACACGGCGGCCGACACCGCGCTGGCCGGCGCCGCGCTGAGGCGCGTCGGCATCGCGCCGCTCGCGGAGCGCGCCTTCCCGTCGCTCTCCGGCGGCGAACGCCAGCGGGCCCTCGTCGCCCGCGCCCTGGTCCAACGGCCCGCGCTCTTCGTCCTGGACGAGCCGACCAACCATCTGGACATCCGCCACCAGCTCGAAGTCCTCTCCCTCATAAGGGAGTTGGGTACGACCAATCTGCTGGCCCTGCACGACCTGAATCTCGCCGCGTACTACTGCGACCGCCTGTACGTACTCAAAGCGGGCACCGTCGTCGCCTCCGGACCCCCGGCCGAGGTGCTGACCCCCGCCCTGCTGGCCGCCGTCTACGAGGTGGAGGCGGAGGTCACGCCGCACCCCCGGACCGGTGCCCCCACGGTCGTCTACCTGCCACAGTCCATCTGACGAACACCGAACGTCCATCATCCGAGATCACATACCGGGATGCGGACCGGGAATCGATACGATGACCCCATGGTTTCCCACGACGTGAGCGACAAGACACCAGGCGATCTCCTGGTTACGCGCCTGCACGTCGATCTGTGCCGACTCGCCAGCGCCATGTGTACGGCCGGCGCTGCCGCCTGAGTCGCGCGGCAGGACGCCCATCCCGAGCACCACCCCCCGCGCGGGGGCAGAGCCGCGCGCCCGTCACGCCTCTCTTCCGACAGGAGCCCACGCCATGGCCATCGAGGTCCGCATTCCGACCATCCTCCGCACCTATACCGACGGAGCCAAGGCCGTCGAGGGCACCGGTGACACCATCGCGGCGCTCCTGACCGACCTCGAAACCCGCCACACGGGCATCCGCGAACGCATCGTCGACGGCGCCAACGGCGACCAGTTGCGCCGCTTCGTGAACGTCTACCTCAACGACGAGGACGTCCGCTTCCTGGACGGCATCTCCACGAAACTCGCGGACGGCGACAGCGTCACCATCCTCCCGGCCGTCGCCGGCGGTGCCGGCCGCACGTCCATGCCCGACGTGTCCGCCACGCTCTGATGCGGTACGACTCCCCGCTCGCGGTCGTCGGCGACACCCCCCTCGTACGGCTGCCGCGGCTGTCCCCGTCGGACGACGTCCGGCTCTGGGCCAAGCTGGAGGACCGCAACCCGACCGGCTCCATCAAGGACCGCCCGGCGCTGCGCATGGTCGAACAGGCCGAGAAGGACGGCCGGCTCACCCCGGGCCGCACCATCCTGGAGCCCACCAGCGGCAACACCGGTATCTCGCTCGCCATGGCCGCGAAGCTCAAGGGCTACAAGATCGTCTGCGTGATGCCGGAGAACACCTCGCGGGAGCGCCGCGAACTGCTCGCCATGTGGGGCGCCGAGATCATCCCGTCCCCGGCGGCGGGCGGCTCCAACACCGCCGTACGCGTCGCCAAGGAGCTGGCCGCCGAGAACCCGGACTGGGTGATGCTCTACCAGTACGGCAACCCGGACAACGCGGGCGCGCACTACGCCACCACCGGACCGGAGATCCTCGCCGACCTGCCGTCCGTCACCCACTTCGTGGCCGGCCTCGGCACCACCGGCACACTCATGGGCGTCGGCCGCTATCTGCGCGAGCAGAAGCCCGACGTCAGGATCGTCGCGGCCGAGCCGCGCTACGACGACCTGGTCTACGGCCTGCGCAACCTCGACGAGGGCTTCGTCCCCGAGCTGTACGACGAGTCCGTCCTCACCAGCCGCTTCTCCGTCGGCTCCGCCGACGCCGTCACCCGCACCCGCCAACTCCTCCAGCAGGAGGGCATCTTCGCGGGCGTCTCCACCGGCGCCGCCCTGCACGCGGCCATCGGTCTCGGCAACAAGGCCGTCAAGGCGGGCGAGAGCGCCGACATCGTCTTCGTCGTCGCCGACGGCGGCTGGAAGTACCTCTCCACCGGCGTCTACACGGCGGCCACGGACGAAGAGGCCATCGAAACGCTCCAGGGCCAGCTCTGGGCCTGAGCCCCCTGCCGCCCGTGGGGCAACAGTGGTGCAACAGTCCCCGCCCGGGGCTGTTGCGCCACCGCCCCGACGGTGACGATCGACGTCGATCGACGCACCGACCACGGGGGACAGAGATGGACGACCGCTGGAGTGGCACGGCCGGTACGGGCGGTACGGGACAGCCCCCCGGCCCCGGAAACGGCCACGGCCCTCCGCCGCCGGGCAACGGCCCACCACCGGGCTACGGACCCCCCGGTTTCGGACCCCCCGCCCCCTTCGCGCCACCGCCGGCCACCGCTCGCGCGTCCCGCAGGCACCTCGGCGCGTACGTCACCTCCGGCATCCTGCTCCTCGTCTTCGCCTGCGTCCTCGGCGCCTGGATCATCGACACCGCGGTCGCCGTACGCCCCGACCCCGGCGTGCTCCTCGAAAGCCTCGTCAAGGACGACGGGGGCCGGCCGCTGCTCGTACTCACCGTCCACGAGTGGGCCTTCGCCGTCGCCCTGCTCGTCGTCGGCATCGCCGCCCTCGCCCTGCGCACCACCGCACGCGGCGCCGCCCTGCTCCTCGCGTTCCTGCTCCTGGGCGCCGGCGCCCGGCAGCTCAACGGACTGACCAGGAGCGACTACCGCGACCACATGTTCGCCACCGAGCACGGCGGGCTGATCGTGCTCACCTACGTGTTCGCCTTCCTCGCCGCCGCCACCGTGATCATCCTGCTGCTGACCGCCCGCGAACGCGACATACCTCCCGAGCCCATGACCGGCGGCCGGCGCGCGGCGGGCGTCCTGCTGATCCTGATCGGCGCGGTACAGGGTTTCTGGTACGTCCACTACCTGCGGGAGTACAACGAGGCCATCGGCCCGGACGGCGGCCCGGGGGCCTTCACCGAGTGGTGGCACGAAGCGCTCAACGTCAACGCCCGTGGCGGGTACGGCGCCTCGGTCGGCTACACCCACTACCACAGCGCGCTCATGGCGGCGTTCCTCGTCGTCGGCGTCCTGCTGCTGCGCAACGCCCCGGCGGCCCGCGGCGCGGCGCTCGCGCTGCTCGGCGTCGCCGCGTACCTCCGGCTCCGCGAACTCGCGGGCGTCCCCTACGAACATCTCTCCGACTACTACCGGAACACCACCTTCGCCTGGAGCCTCAACAGCGCGTTCGCGGCGGGAGCGGCGATGCTGGTGGCCATCGCCCTGCTCCTGCGCACCCCACGCCCGTACGCCACGCCCCAGTACCCGACGGCGCCGCTTCCGTAGTCCGGCGGCCGGCCAGCCCCCGGCGATGAACTCCCGGCCCCAACCTCCGGCCGCCGGCCCCCGGCCGCCCCGCGTCAACCCGCCAGGTGCCGGACCCGCCGCCACAGCACCGGATCGGCGGGCCCCACCCGGCGGCGGAACGCCTTCGTGTCCACCGTCCGCAACTCGTCCGTCTCCAGGAAACTCGGCCGTCCGTCCGTGTCGCCCACCGCCTCCGGCGGGAGCGGAATCACACCGGGGCGCTCCTCGTGGAACTTACTGGTGATCTTCGCGACCAGCACCGTACGGCCCCGTACCGAGAGCACCAGACACGGCCGGTCCTTCGCCCCTGTCCCGTCCTCGTACGGCACCATCGCCCACCAGATCTCACCCGCCCGCGGCCCCCGGCCCCCGGCCCGGGGGCCGGTCTGCCGCCCGGCCGGCCCGCGCGGCGGCCTCCGGTCCGTCCCGCCCGGCCGCCGGGAGCGCAGGAAGCGCTTGCCCGGAGGCCGCGGACTCCGGCCGCGCCCGTCCACGAGCGTGGCGACCATCGCCAGCACCGCCACGACGATCAGAGCCACCCACCAGGTCGTGTCCATGCCCCAGACCGTACCGCCGCCGCCCGCCCGCACCCGGCGCGATGCGCGGCACACCGCCCGGCGGCCAGGTCCGCCCGAACCGGTGACAGAGCAGGTGAGTTCCCCCACAACAGACCGGTGTGGAGGAGCGACCAGGCGTTTAGCGCCTTACGCTCGACAGACCGAACGACCCCCGTCGCCCCCCTTCCACGCCACGGAGGTTCACGCTCCATGAAGCTCACCGTCGTCGGCTGCTCGGGTTCCTTCCCCTCCGTGGGATCGGCCTGCTCCAGCTACCTCGTAGAGGCCGACGGCTTCCGGCTGCTCCTCGACATGGGCAACGGTGCCCTCGGCGAATTGCAGCGTCACGTTGGTCTCTACGACCTCGACGCCATCTTCCTCAGCCATCTGCACGCCGACCACTGCATCGACATGTGCGGCTACTTCGTCGTCCGCTACTACCGCCACGACGGCGGACGCTGCGCCACCATCCCCGTCTACGGCCCCGACGGCACCGAGCAGCGCCTGACCACCGCGCACGCCGACACCCCCACGGACAAGTCCATGAGCGAGGTCTTCGACTTCCACACGCTCAAGCCGGGCGCCTTCGAGATCGGGCCCTTCTCGGTCCGTACGGAGAAGGTCGCCCACCCCGTCGACACGTTCGGCATCCGCGTCGAGCACGACGGCAGATCGCTCACCTACTCCGGCGACACCGGCGCCAGCGAGGCCCTGATCGATCTCGCCGACGACACGGACCTGTTCCTCTGCGAAGCCGCGTTCACCTACGGCAAGGAGGACATCCCCGGCCTCCACCTCAACGGCCGCGAGGCCGGCGAGCACGCCGCCCGCGCCCGGGCGCGCAGGCTCGTCCTCACGCACATCCCGCCGTGGACGGACGCCGCGCGGAACCTGAGCGACGCGCGGGCGGTGTACGGCGGACCGGCCGAACTGGCCGCGCCCGGCGCGGTGTACGAGATCTGAACCGATACGTGACGGTGCCCCCGGCCGGGATGGCCGGGGGCACCGTCACGTACACGCGCCTGTGGGGCGGGCCTACTTGGCCTCGGCCTTCTGGAGTTCGGCCAGTTCCTCGTCGGTCTCCCGGCCGGGCGTCGGCAGGTTGAACTTGACGATGGCGAAGCGGAAGACCACGTAGTAGACGGCCGCGAAACAGAGCCCGACCAGCGCCAGGCCCCACGGGTTGGTCGCGATCCCCAGGTTGAGGAAGAAGTCGATCGCGCCCGCCGAGAAGCCGAAGCCGTCCTTCATGCCCAGCGCCCAGGTCAGCGCCATGGACACACCGGTCAGCGCGGCGTGGATCGCGTACAGCACCGGCGCGATGAACATGAAGGTGAACTCGATCGGCTCGGTCACACCGGTGACGAAGGCGGTCAGCGCGAGCGAGAACATCATGCCGCCGACGATCTTGCGGCGCTCGGGGCGGGCGCAGTGCACGATCGCGAGACAGGCGGCGGGCAGCGCGAACATCATGATCGGGAAGAAGCCGGTCATGAACTGTCCGGCCGACGGGTCACCGGCGAGGAAGCGCGCGATGTCGCCGCTCTTGCCCTCGTACGAACCGGCCTGGAACCACGGGAACGAGTTCAGCAGGTGGTGCATGCCGACCGGGATCAGCGCGCGGTTCGCGACACCGAAGATACCGGCGCCGACCGCGCCCGAGCCGACCAGCCACTCACCGAAGTTGTGCAGACCGGCGCCGAGGACCGGCCAGATCAGACCGAAGGCGATGCCCATGAGCAGACCCGCGAACGCCGACAGGATCGGGACGAGACGCCGGCCGCCGAAGAAGCCCGCCCAGTCGGGCAGTTTCGTCCGGTAGAACTTCTGGTAGAGCAGGGCGACCACGACGCCCATCACGACACCGCCGAGGACGCCCGCGTTCACGGGGGCGTCCGACATGACTATCTTGCCGTCGACGACGCTCGCGACCTGCGGCAGGTTTCCGTCCGTGAAGGTGGCGAGGACCTTCTGGAAGACGAGATAGCCGGTGACGGCGGCGAGCGCGGTCGAGCCGTCCGACTTCTTGGCGAAGCCGATGGCGATGCCGACGGCGAAGAGCAGCGGCATGTTGTCGAGGATCGCGCCGCCGCCGGCGGCCATGTAACCGGCGATCTTGGTGATGAAGGTGGGGAACGACTCGCGCCCGAGCATGTCGGGGTTGCCGAGACGCACCAGCAGGGCACCGGCGGGCAGTACGGCGACCGGCAGCATGAGGCTGCGGCCGATGCGCTGCATGACGGACATTACGCCGGAGCCCTTTTTCGGAGCCGCGGGGGCGGCGCTGGCCGTGGACATCAACTTCCTCCAGAGGACAAGGCACCGCCGTGAGCAGGGATGATGGGGGGCGGCGGCGACCTGGGAACACGGCGCGCGGCCATGTGGTCTACACCTTTGAGTGGTGTAGACCAGTTTTAACATGTGAGGGTTGAATAAGGAACCTTCGGATTCTCTCGATCCGGACTCGATACTTCCGGTTCGGGTTCGGTAGTCGTTCGGTGCGCGTTCTGTGCGCCTTCGGTACGCGAAAAACCCCCGGACCACGGGGTCCGAGGGTCGCGCCGAAGGCCGTTCCGAAGGCCGTTCCGAAGGTCTTGCCGAAGGGCCGCGAGGGCCTGCGAGGCTTACGCGGGTGGGTCGCCACCCCCGCCGCTCATCTCCCGGTCACTCCTCTCCTGGCGTCACTTCTCCAGGTTCTCCCGCTCGGCCTCCTCCTCCACCTCCTCCGGCTCCCGGCCGGGGGTCGGCAGGTTGAACCTGACGATGGCGAAGCGGAAGAGGACGTAGTAGACGACCGCGAAACAGAGCCCGATCGGAATGATCAGCCAAGGCTTCGTGTCCAGATGCCAGTTGACGACGTAGTCGATCAACCCCGCCGAGAAGCTGAAACCGGCGTGCACCCCCAGCGCCCAGGTGATCGCCATCGACGCACCCGTCAGCAGCGCGTGCAGCCCGTACAGCAGCGGCGCGGCGAACATGAACGAGAACTCCAGCGGCTCCGTCACACCCGTCACGAACGAGGTCAGGGCGACCGAGACCATCAGGCCCGCCACCTGCTTGCGGCGCTCGGGCCGCGCGCAGTGCGTGATCGCGAGCGCGGCGGCCGGCAGGCCGAACATCATGATCGGGAAGAAGCCCGACATGAACTGCCCCGCCGTCGGGTCCCCGGCGAAGAACCGCGTCAGGTCACCCTGGACCACGGTCCCGTCCTTCGTCGTGAACTCGCCCGCCTGGAACCAGAAGAAGGTGTTCAGGAACTGGTGCATCCCGATCGGGATCAACAGCCGGTTCGCGACACCGAAGATGCCCGCGCCCCACGCGCCCAGATCGATCAACTGCTTCGCGAACGCCGTCAGCGCGTCACCCACCGGCTGCCACAGCAGCCCGAACAGCACCCCGAGTACCACCCCCAGGAACGCCATCAGGATCGGCACCAGACGGCGGCCGTTGAAGAAGCCGAGCCAGTCCACCAGCCTCGTACGGTGGAAGCGCTGCCAGACCACCGCCGTGAGCAGACCGATCAGAATGCCGCCCAGCACCCCCGGATTCTGCGGGGTGCCCTCCGGCAGCGCGTCGGTGACCGTGTCGTCGGCGGGGAACGCCGCCAGGACGTTGTGGTAGACGAGGAAACCCACGACCGCGGCCAGCGCCGTGGACCCGTCGGCCTTCTTGGCGAAGCCGATCGCGACCCCGATGCAGAAGAGCAGCGGCAGCCCGAAGCCGCCGTCCAGGATCGCGTTGCCGCCCTGGAGGAAGACCTTGGTCGTCCGGTCCCAGAACGGGCCGTCCAGATACGCCGCGAAGAGATTGCCCAGACTGACCAGCAGACCCGCCGCGGGAAGCACCGCCACCGGCAACTGGAGGCTGCGGCCGACCTTCTGGAGCCCCTGGAAGAGAGCGTTCCACCACCACCGCCGTCGACGCGCCGGGGGAGCGGCCGACGCGTCGGCACCCGTCGAACTCATCGGCGTCCTCCCGTGGCACAGTGGTGTAGACCAGTTGCGATACGCTCCCGAGGCCGGGCCGCGGGCCGCGTACCACTGGTGACCGTTATCTTTCGGTACGGGTCGGTCACCCGCCCGCGAAGATGGGCCAACCGTGAGTTACCGTGAAAAATCGGACCCGCGGTGAACCGGGACACCACCCCTTGAACAGCAGGGAGCAAGACATGGCCAGCAAGGCTGAGAAGATCGTCGCCGGGCTCGGCGGAATCGCGAACATCGAAGAGGTCGAAGGCTGCATCACCCGCCTCCGTACCGAGGTCGTGGACCCGAGCAAGGTCGACGAGGTCGCGCTGAAGGCCGCCGGCGCCCACGGCGTCGTCAAGATGGGCACCGCGATCCAGGTCGTCATCGGCACCGACGCCGACCCGATCGCCGCCGACATCGAAGACATGATGTAACCACTCACGCGGCGTCCGCCGAGGGGCCCGGTCCGGCCAACCTCCGTACCCACGACGGAGAACCGGAACGAGCCCCTCACCCATGTCCGGCTAGGCTCACACCCATGTCTCGAATCGACGGCCGCACCCCCGAACAACTCCGCCCCGTCACCATCGAACGCGGATGGAGCAAGCACGCCGAAGGATCCGTACTCATCTCCTTCGGCGACACCAAGGTCTTCTGCACCGCCTCCGTCACCGAAGGCGTCCCGCGCTGGCGCAAAGGCAGCGGCGAAGGCTGGGTCACCGCCGAATACTCGATGCTGCCCCGCTCCACCAACACCCGCGGCGACCGCGAAGCCGTACGCGGCAAGATCGGCGGACGCACCCACGAGATCTCCCGCCTCATCGGCCGCTCGCTGCGCGCCGTCATCGACTGCAAGGCCCTCGGCGAGAACACCATCGTCCTCGACTGCGACGTCCTCCAGGCCGACGGCGGCACCCGCACCGCCGCCATCACCGGCGCGTACGTCGCCCTCGCCGACGCCGTCGAATGGGCCAGGACCAAGAAGATCGTCCGGGCCGGCCGCAAGCCCCTGACCGGGACCGTCTCCGCGATCAGCGTCGGCATCGTCGACGGCGCGCCCCTCCTCGACCTCTGCTACGAGGAGGACGTGCGCGCCGACACCGACATGAACGTCGTCTGCACCGGCGACGGCCGCTTCGTCGAGGTCCAGGGCACCGCCGAGGCCGAACCCTTCGACCGCAAGGAACTCGGCGCCCTCCTCGACCTCGCCACCAGCGGCTGCGCGGACCTCGCCGCGCTCCAGACCGCCGTGCTGAAAGAGACCCTCGCCAGGTAAAGAGGCAACCAAGAGCCCTGGTGCGGCGTCGTTACAGTCGCGACTCAGGGCGTACGGACGTACCCGTACGCCCTTCCGCACCAGGGAGGGAACCGACCCATGGCCACGCGCCGACGCACCGCGGCGACCATAGCCGCCGTCCTGCTCACGCTCACCGGGGCGGCCGGCTGTGGCGCACTCGACAAGGCCCTCGACTGCGTCCAGACCGCCGACGCCATCGCCACCAGCGTGGACAAGCTCCAGCAGGCGGTCTCCAGCGCGGCGGACGACCCGACACAGGCCGAAGAGGCCCTGAACGACATCGACACCGAGCTGACCAAGCTCCAGGACAAGACCGACAACGCCGACCTCAGCAAGGCGGTCGGCGACCTCGAAACCGGCGTCGGCACCGTCCGCGAGGCCATCGAGAACGGCGACGCCGCCCCCGACCTCAGCCCCGTCACGGACGCGGCCACCGAGATCGGCAAGGTCTGCACCCCGTAACGGACGCCCCGGCCATGGGCGGATAATCGACGCATGACGCGCCTGATCCTCGCCACCCGCAACGCCGGGAAAATCACCGAACTGAGGGCCATCCTCGCCGACGCCGGCCTCCCCCACGACCTCGTCGGCGCGGATGCCTACCCCGACATCCCGGACGTCAAGGAGACCGGCGTCACCTTCGCCGAGAACGCCCTGCTCAAGGCCCACGCCCTGGCCCGCGCGACCGGCCACCCGGCCGTCGCCGACGACTCCGGCCTCTGCGTCGACGTCCTCGGCGGCGCCCCCGGCATCTTCTCCGCCCGCTGGTCGGGCACCCACGGCGACGACCGCGCCAACCTCGACCTGCTCCTGGCCCAACTCTCCGACATCGCACCCCCCCACCGCACGGCCCACTTCACCTGCGCGGCGGCCCTGGCCCTCCCGGACGGCACGGAACGGGTGGTCGAGGGCCAACTCCCCGGCACCCTGCGCCACTCCCCGTCGGGCACGGGAGGCTTCGGCTACGACCCGATCCTCCAGCCGTCCGACGACACCCGCACCTGCGCGGAACTGACCCCGTCGGAGAAGAACGCGATCAGCCACCGCGGCAAGGCGTTCCGGGCACTGGTGCCGGTGGTGCGGGAGCTGCTGGGCTGAGATACGTCGATGGCCCCCTCCCTGCGGTCCGCGGGGGCGGGGCCATCGGAGAGGGTGCGGTGTGCGGCCGGTGGGACTCGAACCCACATGGGATTTCTCCCACGACATCCTAAGTGTCGCGCTTATACCAATTCAGCAACGGCCGCCGGTCGCCAGCCATGATATCGGGCCTACGAATGATCCGATACGCGAAATCGTCCTACGCCGATCCGTCGCGGGTGCGCTTCTCGCCGCCCCGGCACCACGTCGCTGTCACAGCGTGGCAGTTGGGGCAGAGCAGCCGCAGGTTCTCTGCACGGTCGTCGCTCCGGTCGCCGTTGATGTGATCCACCTCAAGCGTCATCGGCAGTCCGTTCCACTCGGGCCCGGTCCCGCAACCCGCGCACCGCAGCACGACGCCGATGTCGAGCAGTGCCCGGCGCAGCAGGACGGTTCTGGAACGGGTCTTCCCCTCGCGCTTGACGAGAATGTCCTCGGCTCTCCTCGCCGGGGTCGGCGACGGATTGCCGCGCTGATGCGCCTGCCCCAGGAAATGGGAGGTGCTGAGGCCGTCATCGGCCACCCAGCCGCGGAGCCGGGCTCGCTGACGGCTGTTGTCCGGTCTCCCGAGCCGCCGCAGAGTCTCGGCGACGGAACGGGACCGGCCTACGGCTTCGCAGAGTTCGGCCGGGCTCGGCCGTGGGTCCTCCCGCAGGTTGCCCCCGCGGCGGCGGAAATGTGAGACGTCGATGCCGAAGTGCGTGAAGCGCCTGAGCAGGTACCGGCGCAGATGGCCGTACGGGCGCGTACCGAAGAAGGCTATGACCTCATCCACATCGGCACACCGATCCGCCGCCTCGGCCAGCCGTTCGTGCGTGTAGCGGCTGCTCCCGCTCATCGGCCACCAGCCCTTCGCGGTGCGGGTACGACTGCCGCTCCCGGGCGGCCCTTCGCGCGTCGGCGGTAAGTGTCGGTGGTCGAATGGCAGTTGGGGCACAGCAGGCGGAGATTCTCCAGCCGGTTGTCGTGCCAGTTCCCGTCGACGTGGTCCACTTCGAGCGGGAGCGGCCGGCCCCGCCAGACGGGCTCCGTACCGCACAGCGCGCAGCGCTCGGGGACGCCGAGCGCTGCCATCGCCACCTTCAGCCGTGCGCCCGGTACGCGACGTGCGAGGCCGCTCTCCTGCTCCACGAGCAGTTCTCGCGGTGTTCGCCGACGCCTCGGCCGTCCCGCGCCGGACGGTCGGCCGAAGTGCGACGTGTCGATGCCGAGGGATCGCACACGGCGGCTGATGTGGGTGTGGTGTCCGCCGACCACGTCGAGTCCAAGACGGCGCAGCACTTCGCACATGGTCGACGAGGCGGCGACGGCGGGCGCGAGCACGTCCCTGGTCCAGCGCGTTCCTTCCCGCTGGAAGTGGGAGGTCGGTATGCCCATCGCCTTCATTCGTTCCTGTAGGTAGCGCCGTGTCGGACTCTTCGGATCCACGCCCAACTTGACCAGTGCCTCCGACAACGTCCGCGACGAGGCCGCCGCTTCGGCGAGGCGTTGCCGTGTGTAGGGGCTCACCGGCATGACTTGCCCTCCCGTATCCGACCGCGCGTTCGCGGCCTCGTACAGCCCAACGAGCCGTTTATCGGTTAGTCACGTCCGGAATGTGGATAACTCGCCTCGCTCACGGCCGAGGCGCGCGAGGATCGGCGCATGACCAGGGGGAGCAGTGCCGCGTCGGCGGACAAGTGGGAAGCCGTGTTTCGGGAGAGGCCGGCCGGGCGGTCGAGGCCGGCCGGGCGGTCAGAACCTCGGCCCGGGGGTCTGTTCCTGGACCAGTTCCGCCGCCTCCTGCGCCGTCTCCACCGACGGTGGCGATCCCTCCAGCGGCTGCCGCGCCGTCTCCTTCATGCAGGCCACCGCGATGACACCGATCAGCGCCGCGAGCATCGAGTAGTACGCGGGCATCAGCTTGTTGTCGGTGAGGCTGATGAGACCGGTGATCACGAATGGCGTCGTACCGCCGAAGAGCGACGCGGAGAGGTTGTAGCCGACCGACAGGGACCCGTAGCGGACGTTCGTGGGGAAGAGCGCGGGCAGCGCCGCCGACATGGTGCCGAGGAGACAGACCAGCGACAGGCCCAGCATCGCCATCCCGGCGATGATCGCGGGGATGCTGCCCTGCTGGATGAGCAGGAACGCCGGAAGGGAGAGGATCAGGAAGCCGAGCATGCCGGTCATCAGGAGCGGCTTACGCCCGAAGTGGTCGCTGAGACGGCCCACTTGGTTGATGATCCCCATCAGGGCGACCATCACGCCGAGCAGGATCAGCAGCCCGTGGGTGTCGCTGTAGTCGAGTTGGTCGGAGAGGTACGTCGGCATGTACGACAGCAGCATGTAGTCGGTGACGTTGTACGCGCCGACGAGGCAGATGCACAGGATCAGCCTCGGCCAGTGGTCGTGGAAGATCCGGCCGAGGTCGGCGGCGGTGCTGGTCTCGACCGGTTCGGCGGCCTCCGACACGTGCACGGCGCCCTGCTCCATCTTCGCGAACGCGGGGGTCTCGTCCAGCCTCAGCCGCAGATAGAGGCCGATGAGTCCCAGTGGCGCGGCGACGAGGAACGGTACGCGCCAGCCCCAGTCGTCCATGCCGTCGGAGCCGAGCCACGCCGTGAGCGCGGTGACGAGCCCGGCCGCGCCGACGTAGCCGGCGAGGGTGCCGAATTCGAGGAAGCTGCCGAAGAATCCACGCCGTCTGTCGGGGGCGTACTCGGCGATGAAGGTGGACGCGCCGCCGTACTCGCCGCCGGTGGAGAAGCCCTGCACCAGCCGGAAGAGGATCAGCAGGGCGGGGGACCAGAAGCCGATCGTGTCGTACGACGGGATCAGTCCGATCGTGCCGGTGCCGATCGCCATCATGATCATGGTCATGGCCAGGACCTTCTTGCGGCCGATCCGGTCACCCAAAGGGCCGAAGAACATGCCACCGAGTGGTCGTACGAGAAAGGCCACCGCGAAGGTCGCGAAGGAGGAGAGCAGTTGGACGGTGTCGTTGCCCGAGGGGAAGAAGACATGGCCGATGGTGACGGCCAGATAGCTGTAGATGCCGAAATCGAACCATTCCATGGCGTTGCCCAGCGAGGCCGCCTTCACCGCCCGCTTGACGGCCGCCTCGTCGGTGACGGTGACGTCCGACCTGCGCAGCCGGGGGTTCTTCCGGCGCCGGAGCGCGCGGAAGAGGGCCGGGTGGCGCCGGGCCGCGGGGGAGTCGGCAACCTGGTCACGCTCGGGTGCCGCCATGGCCGGATTCCTTTCCTCGGGGACGTGAGTCCTTGGGAAAGCCTCCACACCGTGCCGTGACGGCCGCAAGCCGGAGCCACGGTGTCGCGGGGCTCCGGCTCGCGTCGTCCGCCCGCGTCATCGGCGAACGGTTGGTCCAAACGAGAGGCCCTAGGGCGTGTTGCGAAAGTAGCGCCGTCCGCCCGAAGGGCGGGGCCGACGGCGTCTGGTGCGTGCGATCGCAAGGCGGAGGATCGTTCTCGTACTGGACGTACTTGGATGATTCCGACAACGCGGCGAGTGCGCGTGCCAGGCGTCGTCGGCCAGGCGGGACTTTCGAAACACGCCCTAGATGCCGAGATCCTTGATGATCTTCGCGACATGGCCGGTGGCCCGGACGTTGTACAGCGCGCGCTCGACCTTGCCCTCCTCGTCGACGACGACGGTCGAGCGGATGACGCCCGTCACCGTTTTGCCGTAGAGCTTCTTCTCGCCGAAGGCGCCGTACGCGGTGAGGACGGCCTTGTCGGTGTCGCCGACCAGCGTGACCTTCAAGTTCTCCTTGCCGCGGAACTTGGCGAGCTTCTCCGGCTTGTCCGGCGAGACGCCGATGACGTCGTAGCCCGCGCCGGCCAGCACGTCGAGGTTGTCGGTGAAGTCGCAGGCCTGCTTGGTGCATCCGGGGGTAAGAGCGGCCGGGTAGAAGTAGACGATGACCTTGCGTCCCTTGTGGTCGGCGAGCGAGACGTCGTTGCCGTCCGCGTCGGGCAGGGTGAAGGCGGGGGCGGTGTCACCGGGCTGAAGTCGCTCGCTCATGGTTCTCCTCGGTACGGGGGCGGGCAGGTCGCCCAGGTGTATCGGGCCGAGCGTAGTAGGGGCGCCGCAGGGTGCGACGGCGGCCGAGCTGACAGACTGTCGGCGAAGGCGAAGGACCGAAGGATCAATCAACCGGACACGACGACGGAGGCAGCGCGGTGTCGGATGCCAGGACCCCTGCGCAGATCGAGGCGGACATCGTCCGCAGGCGCGACCAGCTCGCCGAGACGCTCGACGAGATCGGGGTGCGGGTGCACCCGCAGACGATCATGGGCGACGCGAAGGCCCGGATGGCTTCCCGGGTGGACCAGACCGCGGGCAGGGCGTTTGTCGCGGTGAATCGCACGGTGGCGGGTGTGAAGGACAAGTTCGTCTCGGACGACGGCGCTCCACGGCTGGAGCGGCTCGTCCCGGTGGCGCTGGTCGCCGTGGGCGTGGTCGGTCTGCTCGCGCTGTCGGTGCGCCGTCGCCGGGTCTGAGCGGGGCCCGTCATGGGGCGCGGATTCGGGCGGGTAGGTTCATCGGCGTGAGCGACAACTCCCCCGACACCTCGCACGACAAGCTGCCCATCCGGATGCTGCACGACCGGGTGCTGGTCAGGACCGACATCCCGGAGGGCGAGCGGCGCTCGTCCGGCGGCATCGTCATCCCGGCGACCGCCGCCGTCGGGCGGCGGCTCGCCTGGGCCGAGGTGGTCGCGGTCGGCCAGAGCGTGCGGACGGTGGAGCCCGCGGACCGGGTGCTGTACGACCCCGAGGACCGCGCCGAGGTCGAGGTCCGGGGCGTGGCCTACGTACTGATGCGGGAGCGCGACCTGCACGCGGTGGCGGCCGACCGTTTCGAGGGGTCGGAGGACTCCACGGGGCTCTATCTGTAGCCCTTCGGCCTGGTGATCATCGTCACCGGACCGGGTCCTTCGGCCGTCTCTTTGCTACGTTTGAGGGACCCCGACGAGACGCGCCGTACCGGGTCAATCGAAAGACGACGCACTCCTTGTCCGCGTTTCGCTCGGAGGTGCTGTCATGGCCTGGGTCCTGCTCATCGTCGCTGGTCTGCTCGAAGTCGGCTGGGCGATCGGGATGAAGTACACCGAAGGGTTCACCCGGCTGTGGCCGAGCCTCTTCACCGGTGCCGGAATCGTCGCCAGCATGCTGCTGCTCTCGCAGGCCGCCAAGACGCTGCCGATCGGCACGGCGTACGGCGTGTGGGTCGGGATCGGCGCGGCCGGCGCGGCTGTCGTCGGCATGGTGGTCCTCGGTGAGCCGACGACCGCCGCGCGGATCTTCTTCGTCTGTCTGCTGCTGGTGGCCGTGGTGGGCCTGAAGGCGACGTCCGGCCACTAGGGCGTGTTTCGAAAGTCCCGCCTGGCCGACGACGCCTGGCACGCGCACTCGCCGCGTTGTCGGAATCATCCAAGTACGTCCAGTACGAGAACGATCCTCCGCCTTGCGATCGCACGCACCAGACGCCGTCGGCCCCGCCCTTCGGGCGGACGGCGCTACTTTCGCAACACGCCCTAGATCCTGTCCGGTGGATCTTCGGGGATCGGCCCGGGGTGTCTGGTGCGGTGCGTCGCAAGGCGGAGGATCGTGCTCGTACTGGACGTACTCGGATGCCTTCGAAAACGCTGTCATCGAAGCGAGGTGCCGTGCCAGGCGTCCCGGACCCCCCAAGATCCGCCGGACAGGGCCTAGGACGGGCCTGAGCCCGGTAGGCGTCACTGCTGCGGACGGACGGTGCGGGGCGCGCCGTTGCCCGTGCCTCCGTCCGCGGCACCGCCGCCCCCGATGAGTCCGTCGGTCAGACCGTTCGTCTGGCCCTGGCCCTGCCCCTGGCCCTGCGCCCCGCCGTCGCCCTGACCTCCGTCCGTACCGCCGCCGTTGGTCCGTCCCGGCGTCTGGCCCTGGCTCTGGCCCTCGTTTCCGCCGGTGTCGGCGCCCGCGTTCTGGCCCGGTGGCCGGCCCGGTGTGTCGGGTTGTCCCGTTTCGCCGGGGCTCTGAGACTGCCCCGGTGACGAGGACTGTTCGGGCCGGCCGGACTCGCCGTCCGGTGGTGGGGAGATGTCGTCCACGCCGTCCTCCAGGGTCAGTTCGAAGTCCGTGGCGTCGGTGCCCGCGAGCGCCGCCGCCGTGAACTGGCCCCAGATCTGCGCGGGCGGCCCGCCGCCGTTGACGCGGGCCAGGCCGAGCGCGCCGTACAGCGGCTTCTGCTGGGCCGTTCTGGGGTCCGCGCCCATGATCGCGACGACGGTCGCGAGGTCGGGGGTGTAGCCGGCGAACCAGGCCGCCTTGTCGTCCTCCGCCGTCCCCGTCTTGCCCGCCGCCGGGCGGTTCGCGGACTGGGCCGCCGTGCCCGTGCCGTCCCGCACGACGCTCTGGAGGATCGCCGTGGTGGTGTCCGCGGCCTGGCGGCTGACGGCCTGTCCGGGCCGCTGGCGCGGCAGTTCGACGGTCTTGCCGTCCTTGGTGATCTTCGTGACCATCGTGTACGTGCCGTGCGCGCCGTGGTTGGCGAGTGTCGCGTACGCCTCCGCCATGTCGAGCACGCTCGCCGTGGCCGGGCCGAGCGCGATGGACGGGGACGCGGTGAGGTCGGGGGTGTCGTCGGGGATGCCGAGGCCGACCGCGGTGTCGCGGACCCGCGTGGGGCCGACGTCCTGCGCCATCTGCGCGTACACGGCGTTGATGGACTTGTCGGTGGCCTCGCTGACGGTGACGGGGCCGTACGAGACGTCGTCCTCGTTGGCCGGGTCGTAGCCGGTGGGTCCGTCGGGGCCTTGCACCATGCGCTTGTTGGTGCCGTCGTAGACGGTGTTGGGGGTGATCCGCTCACCGTCCTGGGTCCGCGAGTCGTTCTCGACGGCGGCGGCGAACACGAACGGTTTGAAGGTGGAGCCGACCTGGTAGTCGCGGCGGGTCGCGTTGTTGACGTACTGCCGGGTGTAGTCGACGCCGCCGTACATGGCGACGACCGCGCCGGTGGCCGGGTCGATGGAGGCGCCGCCGACCCGTACGTTGCGGTCCGCCGCGCGCTTGTCGTCGACCTTCGACATCACCTGTTCGTCGACCGCGTCGACCAGGGCGTTCTGTTTGGGCCGCTGGAACGTGGTGGTGATGCGGTAGCCGCCGGAGGCCAGGGTGCCGTCGTCAATGATCTTGTTGTTGGTGAGGTAGTCCTCGACCGCCTGGACGATGTAGCCGCGCTGCCCCGACAGGCCGGTGGACGGCTTGGCCTTGCCGGGCATCGGGAAGACCATGGCGGCCCGGTCGGCGGGGGAGAGCCACTTCTCGGTGACCATGCCGTTGAGGACGTAGTTCCAACGGCCCTGGGCCTGCGGCTTGTTCTCCGGGTGCACGGCGACGTCGTACGCGCTGGGCGCGTTGAGCAGCGCGGCCAGGAAGGCGCCCTCCGCGGTGTCGACGTCCTGGATGTCCTTGCTGTAGTAGGCCTGTGCGGCGGCCTGGATGCCGTACGCGTTGCGCCCGAAGTAGCTGGTGTTGAGGTAGCCCTCCAGGATCTGCTCCTTGCTCTCCTCGCGGTTGAGCTTGATCGAGATGAAGAACTCCTTCGCCTTGCGGACGACGGTCTGTTCCTGGGCGAGGTAGTAGTTCTTGACGTACTGCTGGGTGATCGTGGAGCCGCCCTGGGTGCCCTTGCCGGTGAGGGTGTTCCAGGCGGCGCGGATCATGCCCTGCGGGTCGATGGCGGGTTCGCTGTAGAAGTCCCGGTCCTCGGCGGCCAGTACGGCGCGGCGGACGTGCGGCGGGATCTGGGAGAGGGGCACGTTCTCGCGGTTGACCTCGCCGTCCCGCGCGAGCTGGCTGCCGTCCTCGTACAGATACACGTTGGACTGGGCGACGGCCGCGACGTTGGCGGGCGGGATCTTCACGAGCGTGTAGCCGGTGATGAAGCCGCCGATCAGCAGGAGCGCGCAGATCAGGAACGCGCCGAGCAGCATCCGCCAGGTGGGGAGGATCCGGCGCCAGCCGGTGCGCTTACGGCGGGCCTTGCGCTCCTTGCGCTCCGTGCGCCCCTTGCGGCCCTTGAGACCGGTCCCCGCCGCGACGGCGCCCTTGCCGCCGGGGTCGCCAGGCCCTGTGCCGGCGCCGCTGCCGGTCGGGTCGCGCGGGGGCCAGCCCTGCTGCTGCGCGTCGCTCATGTGTGCGTCAGGCTCCTCGGCCGGGTCATTTCGGGTGCTACGAACCATGTGAGTGTTACGGGTGATTCGTCTGCGGCACCATGAAACACGCTCCTACCCGCGCGAGGCCGCTGACCGGATAACCGCTCGCGGTGGCTGACCCCCTTGGGCTAGGGTCGGGCGCTTTGGTGCCGTACAGCGGGAACGGCACGGGGAGACCACACGTAACGGGCCGAGGGGGAGTGCTGAAGTGCGTCTGTACGCGGTCGTCGCGGCGGGTGGCTTCCGCCGCCACGCGACATACCGGACCGCCACGGCCGCCGGAGTGTTCACCAACACCGTCTTCGGCTTCATCATGGCGTACACCTACACGGCGCTCTGGGACCAGCGGCCCCAGCTCGGCGGCTACGACCTCTCGCAGGCCCTCACCTACGTATGGCTCGGCCAGGCGCTGCTGATGACCTGCGCCATGATGGGCGGCGGCTTCGAGGCCGAGATGATGGAGCGCATCCGCACCGGTGACATCGCGATCGACCTCTACCGGCCCGCGGATCTCCAACTGTGGTGGATGGCGAGCGACTTGGGGCGTGCCGCGTTCCATCTGGTGGGGCGCGGAATCGTACCGATGGCGCTCGGCGCGCTCGCCTTCGACCTGGCGCTGCCCGGCGATCCGCTGATCTGGCTGGCGTTCCTGTTCTCCGTGTTCCTGGGGGTCGTGGTCAGCTTCGCGGTGCGCTTCCTGGTCGCCCTGTCGGCCTTCTGGCTGCTGGATGGCGCGGGCGTGGGCCAGATCGCCTTCCTGGCGGGGATGTTCTTCTCCGGGATGCTGCTGCCGCTGACGCTCTTCCCCGGCCTGCTGGGCGAGGTCGCGAGGGCGCTGCCGTGGTCGTCGCTGCTCCAGGTGCCGGCGGACGTCCTGCTCGGGCGCCGTACCGGGTGGGGGCTGCTTGAGGCGTTCGCCTTCCAGGCCGGCTGGGCGCTGGCGCTGCTGGCGCTGGGGCGGCTGGTCCAGTCCGTGGCGACGCGACGGGTGGTGGTGCAGGGTGGCTGACGAGGCGGGGACGGGTGTGGCGGGCGTGGCGGACGTGGCGGGGACGGACGTGGCGGACGGCGGGGAGGTCGCTGCGGGGGAGCCCGCGGGAGAGTGGTCGCGCTCGCCTCTGTGGGAGGGGCTGCGCGCGTACGGCCTGATCGTGGCCATGTGGATCCGCTCGACGATGACCTACCGCGCGTCGTTCGCCATGACCGCCCTCGGGAACTTCGCGGCGACCGCCTTCGACTTCGTCGCGATCCTGCTGATGTTCTCGCACGTCGACCGGCTGGGCGGCTACTCGCTGCCCGAGGTCGCCTTCCTGTACGGCGCCGCAGGCGCCGCCTTCGGCCTCGCCGACCTGGTCATGGGCTCGATGGACCGGCTGGGCCGCCGGGTCAGGGACGGCACCCTGGACACCCTGCTGGTGCGCCCGGTGCCGGTGCTCGCGCAGGTCGCGGCCGACCGGTTCGCGCTGCGGCGGCTGGGCCGGATCACCCAGGGCCTGCTGGTGCTCGGATACGCGCTGACGGCGCTCGACATCGCGTGGACACCGCTGAAGGTGGCGATGATCCCGATGATGCTGCTCAGCGGGGCGGGGATCTTCGTGGCGGTGTTCGTGGCGGGCGCGGCGTTCCAGTTCTGGGCGCAGGACGCCTCGGAGGTGCAGAACTCGTTCACGTACGGCGGGAGCACGCTGCTCCAGTACCCGCCGACCGTCTTCGCGACGGATCTGGTGCGCGGGGTGACGTTCGTGGTGCCGCTGGCCTTCGTCAACTGGCTGCCCGCGCTGTACGTGATGGACCGGGACGATCCGCTGGGGCTGCCGGACTGGGTGGCGTTCCTGCCGCCGGTGGTGGCGGTGGGGTGCTGCGCGCTGGCGGGACTGGCGTGGCGGGCGGGGCTGCGCGCGTACCGCAGCACGGGAAGTTAGGGCCACGGGCCACGGACCACAGGCCGGGCGGCATCGCGGACAGGACAGGGCCGCGCCGCGCACGGGACAGGGCCGCACTGCGGACGGAAAGGGACGTGTCATGGAGGATTCGGACGGCTCCGGCGAGGATTCGGACGGCTCCGGCTTCATCGAACTGGACGGCATCGAGAAGGTCTTCGACGTACGCCGGAAAGCGGGCCTGCTGCGCCGCGAGAGGCATCAGGTCCGCGCCGTCGACGGCCTCACCTTCCGCGTGGCGCGCGGCGAGATGGTCGGCTACATCGGCCCCAACGGCGCGGGCAAGTCCACCACCATCAAGATGCTCACCGGCATCCTGACGCCGAGCGCGGGCCGGCTGCGGGTCGCCGGAATCGACCCGTCGCGCGAGCGCACGAGGCTGGCGCGCCGCATCGGTGTGGTGTTCGGCCAGCGCACCACCTTGTGGTGGGACCTGCCGCTGATCGACTCGTACCGGCTGGTGCACCGGATGTACCGCATCCCGGACAGCCGCTACCGGGAGAACCTGGAGCGCTGCGTCGAACTGCTCGAACTGGGCGAGCTGTTGGAGGTCCCCGTACGGCAGCTCTCGCTCGGCCAGCGGATGCGCGGCGACATCGCGGCGGCGCTGCTGCACGACCCCGAGGTGCTGTACCTCGACGAGCCGACGATCGGCCTGGACGTGATCTCCAAGGCCAGGGTCCGCGAGTTCCTGCGGGATCTGAACGCGGAGCGCCGTACGACGGTGCTGCTGACCACGCACGACCTCACCGACATCGAGCAGCTCTGCGAGCGGGTCATGGTGATCGACCACGGCCGGCTGATGTACGACGGGGGGCTGGGCGCTCTGCACGAGGTGGGCGAGAGCGAGCGGACCCTGGTCGTGGACCTCGAACGCGAGCTGCCGCCGGTCGAGTTGCCGGGGGCGCGGGTGGTGAAGGTGGAGGGGCCGCGGCAGTGGCTGGCCTTCCCGGCCGCGGAGTCGGCGGCGCCGCTGGTGGCGCGGATCGCGGCGGAGTATCCGTTGATGGATCTGTCGGTGCGGGAGCCGGACATCGAGTCGGTCATCGCGAAGATGCTGGCCAGGGGGAAGGTGCCGGAGCCGGCGCGGGTCGCGGAGGGCACGGGGCCGTGAGCGTACGGGCACGGCGCTGTGACGTCCGACTCGGCTTTGACTAGGCTGACAACATGACGAGTGAACTTCCTGAGATGCGCGCATCCGACTCCGAGCGCGAGCGCGTCGCCGAACAGTTGCGCGACGCCGTGGCCGAGGGTCGCATCGACATGGAGGAGTTCGACACCCGTCTCGAAGCGGCGTTCAAGGCCCGTACGCACGGGGAGTTGCAGCCCCTCATCCAAGACCTGCCCGCCGCCGGTACGACGACGGATCTCGCACCGTCCACCTCCGGCTCCTCGGCGGTCGGGGACCGTTGGGGCTCCCGGATCGGCCGGAGCCCCGCACACTCGAAGACCTCGAAGGGCGGCTTCGCCTTCTGGAGCGGCTTCAGCCGCAAGGGCACCTGGACCGTGGGGCCGTCGTTCACCGGCGCCGTCTTTCAGGGCGGCGGTGACATCGACCTGCGTGAGGCGCACTTCGAGCAGCGGGACGTGGTCATCCGGTGCTTCGCGCTGATGGGCGGCATCGATATCGTCGTACCGCCGGACATGGATGTCACGGTGCGTGGCTTCGGTGTGATGGGCGACTTCGGGGAGGAGAGCGATGCGACCGATGTGACCCCCGGTTCGCCGCGGGTGATCATCACGGGGTTCGCGCTGATGGGCGCCGTGGGTGTGCAGCGCAAGATGAGAGCGGCGGACAAGCGCCGGCTCAAGGAGGAGCGCAAGAGGGCGCAGCTGGAGAAGGACAGGTTCCGCAAGGAGCTGGACTGACCGGGTCCGGCCCGCGACCCGCGCGGTCCGGTCGAGTCGCACGGACCGGTCGAGCCGCGCGACCCGTGCGAACTGCGCGACTCGTGCGGGCCGGTCGGTCCGTGCGATCCGGTCGACGTTCCCGGTCGCAGGCCCCGACCCGGTCGCAGGCCCCGTCCCGGCCGCACGCCCCGTCCCGGCCGCACGCCCCGCCCCGGCACCGGACCTCAGAGCCGCGCGGGCTCCTCGCCGATCAGGTCCCCCAGGTCGACGAAGCGCCCCATCGCCGCGTAACCGGCGTCGCTCGGATGCAGACCGTCACCCGAGTCGTAGTCGGGCCGCAGCCGGTCGGGGGCGTACGGATCGCGCAGCAGCCGGTCGAAGTCGACGGTCCGGTCGAAGACGTCGCCCGACCGGATCGCGTCATTGACCCCGGCCCGTACGGCTTCCAGCTGGTCGGTGTGGCGCGAGTTGCCGCCGAAGGGCGTGAGCGTCGAGCCGACGACCCGCAGCCCCCGGGCGTGCGCCTGCCGGGTGAGGGCCTTCAGACCGGCGGTGATCCGGTCCGGATCGGTCTCGTTCGGCCGGCGGATGATGTCGTTGATGCCCAGCTCGACGAAGACGACCTCGGTACCCGCCTGTCCCAGGACGTCGCGCCCGAAGCGGGAGACGCCGCTCGGCCCCTTGCCGGCGGCGAGGCTGTGCCGCAGGACGCGGTTGCCGCTGATCCCCGCGTTGAGTACGCCCAGACCGCTGCCGCGTACCCGGTCCGCCAGCGTGTCGGTCCAGCGGCGGTCGCTGTCGTACGAGGAGCCGGTGCCGTCCGTGATCGAGTCACCGATGACGACGACCGAGCCCCGCGCCTGGCGGTTGAGCACGTCGACGGCGGTGAGGTAGCGCCAGACCGGGGCGCGCTCGATGTACGCGGCGCCGCTGACGTCCCGCGTACGGTCGCCCAGGGCCGTGTACGAGGTCCGCAGGGCGCGCGGGTGGTACGTGACGGGGCCGCCGGGCGCGGGCGTGTGCACGGTCACCAGCAGGTCCGTGTCGGGCGTCACCTGGAGCCGTACGGGATCGCTGACGACGTGCCCGCCCGGCGGGACGACGACGGACGCCTTCTTACCGAAGGTGACGGGGCGCATGGTGCCGGCGGCGGCCCCGGCGTCCTCCTTGTGCTCGGAGACGGCGATCGAGGCGCGGCCGATCAGCAGCGCCTCGCGGCTGAAGAGGTTGGAGAGAGTGATGCGGGCGGCGGTGCCGCCGATGCTGGTGTGTACGACGTTACGGATGGAACGGCCGACGTGACCGTTGGGTACACCGGGCTCGATCCCGGCCGGCGAGGCGGCCCAGGTCCCGATCCACGCGTCGGCGGACACGGGCGCCGCGGCTCCCGCGGGCGTACGGGCGCGGGAGCCCGCGCCGTTTCCGGACGCCCCGTTTCCGCCCGCCCCGTTTCCGGACGCGGCGGCCCGGTCGCTGCCGGCCTCGTCGCGGCCCCCGCCGCCGACACCGCCGTCCAGCGCGCCGACCCCGGCGAATATCGTGGCGCACACCAGCGCCACGACCGCCAGAAGGCCCGCGAGCAGGGCGAATCCCCGTTGTCTGTTCATGTCCCCCGTGTCTCCCTCACACCTACGTACAAAGGACATCATCCGGCATGGCGCGGGAACTCGGGATGCGCCCCGGGAGTACCAGAGGCAGGGACAATGCGTACGGGTGGGTGAGGGTCCGTTGGCGGGCCGGATACGGGTATCGGACGGTAGGGCTCGGTGGCACGGCGGGCACGTACGTGGATGGGTGGACTGAATGGAACGACGCGATCCGGCCGAACCGGACAGGGCAGGAGAGTCCGGGGAGGGCGACGGGGGCCGGCCGCCGGGAACCGATGCGGTCGGCACGGACGGCCCGGCGGGTCCCGACCGCGAGGCGGGGACGCCTGCCGACGTGACCGGCCGCGCCGGCAGGTCGGCGACCGCCGTCACCTCCCTCCCGGAGCCGGGGCGGGGCGGTGAGGGCGGCGAGGGTGTACGGCCCGGTTCCGGCCACGCCTCGGACCCCGGCACCGGCCACGACTCAGCCCCCGGCACCGGCCCCGGCAAGCGCTCGCCGTTCTCCCCGCTCGGCGCCCTCGGCTTCACCGCCGCCGACGAGGAGAAGCGCCGCGGCGTCCGCCGTATGAAGACCACCGCGACCGGCCTGCTGCTCTTCGTCGCGGTCGTCTACATCCTCGCCACCTGGGCGGAGAATTCGGGCGTCACCGGCTGGCCCGGCTATGTCGCCGCGGCGGCCGAAGCCGGCATGGTGGGCGCACTCGCCGACTGGTTCGCCGTGACGGCGCTGTTCCGCCACCCACTGGGCCTGCGGATTCCGCACACCGCGATCATCCCGAACAAGAAAGACCAACTCGGCGCGTCCCTCGGCTCGTTCGTGGGGGAGAACTTCCTCTCCTCCGACGTCGTACGGACCCGGCTGCGCGGCCTGGGCATCGGCGGCCGGCTCGGCGCCTGGCTCGCCGAGCCCGCCCACGCCGACCGCGTCACCGCCGAACTGGCCACGGCCCTGCGCGGCGCGCTGACCGTCCTGCGCGACGGCGATGTCCAGGCGGTCGTGGGCGAGGCCATCACCCGCCGCGCGGACGCCGCCGAGATCGCGCCCGGCATAGGGAAGACGCTGGAGCGCGTCGTCGACGACGGCGCCCACCACCGTGCGGTCGACCTGATCTGCGCCCGCGCGCACGACTGGCTGGTCGAGCACGGCGATTCGGTCATGGACGCGGTGCAGGGCGGCGCGCCCGGCTGGACGCCGCGCTTCGTCGACCGCAGGATCGGCGACCGCGTCTACAAGGAGTTGCTGCGTTTCGTCACGGAGATGCGCGACATGCCGACCCACCCGGCGCGCGGCGCGATCGACCGCTTCCTCAAGGACTTCGCCTCCGACCTCCAGTCGGACACGGAGACGCGGGCCCGTGTCGAGCGCCTCAAGTCGGAGCTGCTGGCGCGCCCCGAGGTGCAGGACATCATCGCGTCGGCGTGGTCCTCCGTACGCGCGATGATCATCGCCGCGGCCGAGGACGACCGCAGCGAACTGCGCCTGCGCGCCCGCGCCTCGCTCCTCTCGCTGGGCGCCCGCCTGGCGACGGACGGCAGGCTCCAGCGGAAGCTGGAGGGCTGGGTGGAGGACGCGGCGGACTACGTCGTGACGACGTACCGGGGCGAGATCACGTCACTGATCTCCGAGACGGTCGCGAGCTGGGACGGCAAGCACACGTCCAAGAAGATCGAGGCCCACATCGGCCGCGATCTCCAGTTCATCCGTATCAACGGCACGGTGGTGGGCGCGCTGGCGGGCCTGCTGATCTACACGCTCTCGCACGCGCTGAGCGGGTGACCTGGACCCCGGTCCACTACGGACCGGGGGGTTCAACGAGGGGGGACAACCCATCACCACCGTCACCACGATCACGACGGACGACGCCGTACGGCTGGCCTGCACGGAGTACGGACCCGCCGAGCGGTCCGCCGTCCCCGTTCTCCTCCTGCACGGCCTCGCGGGCCACGCGGCCGAGTGGGACGTACTGGCGGGGCTGCTCGGCCCCGCGTACCGCCCGGTGGGTTACGACGCGCGGGGCCACGGCCTGAGCGACCGCCTTCCCGAGGACGTCTCACGCGCGGCGCACGTACGCGACGCCGTAGCCGTCATTGAGCAACTGACCCTGACCCGCCCCGTCCTGATCGGTCAGTCCCTCGGCGGCCTTACGGCCCTGCTCACGGCCGCCGCCCACCCCGATCTCGTCCGCGCCCTGGTCCTGGTGGAGGCCGGACCGAGGGGACCGGCCCCCGAACTGCCCGGCAAGATCGGGACGTGGCTGGACTCGTGGCCGGTCCCGTTCCCGTCGGCCGACGCGGCGGCGCGCTTCTTCGGCGGCGGCCCGGCGGGCCTGGCCTGGGCGGCGGGCCTGGAGGTATGCCCCGACGGTCTGCGTCCCCGTGTCGACCGGGACGTGATGGTGGGCTGCGTGGCGGAGGTCGCCGTCCGCTCGTTCTGGCGGGAGTGGGACCAGGTGCGCTGCCCCACGCTCGTGGTGCGGGGCGACGCGGGTGCCATGCCCGCGTCGGAGGCCGAGGAGATGCGCGTACGCCGCCCGGCGGGGACGCGCGTCGAGGCCGTGGCGGGGGCGGGCCACGACGTGCACCTGGACGCGCCGCGGGAACTGCGCGCGCTGATCGAGGAGTTCCTGCCCCGGCTTTGAACGCACTCCACACCACACAAGGCAACAACAGTCCGTGATTCTCACTACGCAGAGTCACGCATGGGCAGAACTCGCCTGCCTAGGCCCACCAGAGCAGACACCGCGGCCATCGACCGCCTCGCCCGCACCCAGATGAGGCTGGCGACCTCCGGACAACTGCGCGCCACCGGCCTGGGCGCCGGCACGGCGTCACGCCGCTGCGCCCCGGGCGGTCGCTGGCAGCGACCGCTGCCGGGGGTCGTCCTGATACAGACGGGCAAGCCGGACGTCCGGCAACAACTGCTGGCGGCCGTCCTGTTCGCGGCCAAGGGCGCCTCCGTGATGCCGGGCCGCACCGCGGTGCTGACGGGCGAGGCGGCCCTGGCCATCTACGGCGTACGCGGCGCCCGCGCCGACCGGGCCGACGTCCTGGTCGAGGGGGACCGCCGGCTCCGGGACGGCTCGTACGTCCGCCTCCACCCCACCCGCCGCTGGCCACCGACCCTCCGCGGCGAAGGCATCCCCTGCGTCCGCGCGGTCCGCGCGGCCTCCGGCTTCGCCGCACACGAGCCCTCTCCCGACCGGGTCCGCGCGCTGCTGGTGAGCACGGTCCAAAGGGCCGCCGCCAACCGCACCACCCGCCCCCAGGTGGTACTCCGCCGCTGACGCCCCACACTCACCCGACGGTGGCACGCACTACCAGCGTCCCGATATGCCCGGCCTCCGGAGCGTCCAGAACCTCCGCCTCGGCCTGCCCGAATCCGCTCCTGCCGAGCAGGCCGAGCCACTTCCGAGGCGTATAGCTGTACCGATAGGTGAACATCGCCTTACCCGCGAAGCCGCCCTTGTACATCCCCTGCGGTCCGTAGGCGCCGGGGATGGCCGGGGGATGGGAGAAGACGAGAACCCCTCCCGGATTGAGACGCTTCGCGATCAGGGGAAGCAGCCGCACGGGGTCGGTGAACCAGACAGCCCCGAAGATCGAGTAGATGGCGTCATAGGTCTCCGCGCAGTCCCGAAGATGATCGAGCACCCCGCCACAGACGAACCGCGCCCCCGTGTGCCGCCAACGCCCAGCGACACGGTCGACCATGGCGGGAGAGAGATCGACCCCAACTGCCCTCACCCCCCGCTGAGCAAGAAGCGCCACCGCCCGCCCGGTCCCACAACCAACCTCAAGCGCGGACCGGGGCTCCCCCAACAACTCAACCCCCGGCCCGTGCCCGGCGTACTGCGTCCAGCGGAAGACGGGCTCGCCGTCGAGCACGTCACGCTTGGTGCTCTCGGCGTAGGTGTTCCACAGCTCGCGTTCCACATCCATGTCGTGCCGTGCTGACAA
Organism: Streptomyces sp. NBC_01508; assembly: GCF_045040315.1. NCBI lineage: Bacteria > Bacillati > Actinomycetota > Actinomycetes > Kitasatosporales > Streptomycetaceae > Streptomyces > Streptomyces sp. NBC_01508. Next base: position 5,608,992 of record NZ_CP109419.1, read on the forward strand.
CGTGCTTCCTCGGGTCGGTGGTTGAAGGCGTAGGGCTGCGCCCGACCTCATGAGGCAAGGGCAGGCGCAGGACTCCAGTAGGCGTCAGTGGCTGTCAGGCACCTTGTCGTCACACGGGGAGCAGTCGGCTTCGTCCTTCGCCCAGAGCTCGTCATCGACGTCGAATCCGTTCTCCTGAAGCAACTCGGCGGTACGGAGCACGAGCCCGTCACAGCGCCGCCTCACGGGTTCACGCCTGGCCGAGGAGCGCGGAGCCCGATACGTAGAGCTGGGACGTCTCGACCTGGCGGAGTCAGCGCTGACAGGCGCGTTGAAGCAGGATGTACTGGCCAAGGGACAGTCCTTCCGCCGCCGGGGCGCAGTCCTCGCGGACCTGGCCGTCATCGGCGCGAAGCGCCACGACCCCGACCAGGTCGTCACGTTCGGACGCGAGGCCCTTGAACTGGCACGCGCCTCATCCTCCGGCTATGTCGCCCGTAGGCTTCGTGGCCTGCGAGCCGAGTTCGGCTCCCTCACCCACGATGTTCGTGTGGCTGATCTGGGCTCCGAGATCGACGCGTTGACCACTTCGCAGCAGACCTGACGAGAGGCGTGGACATGCCGCAGACCGACGGCGCGCGACTGTTCCGGGAGACCTGGATCGCCGGCGTGCGCAAGCACTTCCCGGGCGAACCGAAGGCCGGCTACGTGACTCCCTGGGACGAGACTCCGCAGTGGGAACGCCAGGCCGCGGGCGCCGTCCACGACCAGGTCAGCCAGTGCCTCCGCGCGAGCGACGGCCACGCTTCCCGGCTCTCCCGCGAACAGAAGAGCCGCTTCGTCGCGACGTGCTGGACGGCCCAGATGTACAAGCACTTCGAAGATCCCAAGCCGGGCTACGTGGCGGACTGGTCCGACCTCCCGGACTGGCAGAGGGAGACCGACGCCGACATCTTCGAGGCGATCGCCCACTCTCTGGTGTGACCGGATCAGGCTGGCTCACTCCGCTGCTCGCAGGAGCGCGGGGAGATCGCTCAGCCGAGATTCTGATGCCGTACAGCGGTGACAAACTCCACCCAGGCGGCGTGCGGTACGGCTAGATGTCCGCAGTCCGCCAGTTTCGAGTCACGCACTCCCACGTTCACCGTGAAGTCGGCGACCTCAACGCACTCTCCGCCGGCTCCATTGCTGTAGCTACTCTTTCGCCACTGGGGGTCGGTGGGGGACGAGGTCATGGGGAGTGTTCCTCCAAGGCTGATCGGATCAGCGCGGCTGATCGCCGGGGGCTCAGGGCGAGTGCCCTGAGATGGTCGAAGGCTTTCGTGTAGACGTGTACGTCCGCAGGGAGTTCGAGGTAGATGGAGTCTGTCAGACCCTCTCGGTACACCACATCTGGATCCTCCTGCTCGGGAAAACCAAGCACCGTGAAGGGGCCGGTTGTCGGGTACGCCCCGGCGTCGAACGGCAAGACTTGCAGCGTCACGTTCCGCCGCTGTCCCATATCCAGCATACGTTCGAGCTGCCCGGCCATCACCTGTCGACCACCAATCACATGCAGAAGCGTGCTCTGGTGAATCACGGCCCAGAAGTCTGGAGCCTTGCTGCCCGTCAGCAACTCTTGTCGACGCATGCGTACATCGACGAGGCGAGGAATGTCGTCTTGGTCCTGGTCAGGCGTGACGCGGCTCAACTCGGCCGCGTATTCGGCCGTCTGCAACAGGCCGGGGACGAACTCACCCTGGTAGCTCCGCAGGTTGGTGGCTGCTTGCTCCAAGCCCACGTATACCGAGAACCACGAGGGCACGGCGTCACCGTGCGCGTGCCACCAACCCTTGGTCTTCGACTCCTTGGCCAGCCCCTTCAGCAACTCCCGCAGTTCGTCAGATGTGTTGTAGAAGCGGCACAGCGCATCCACGTCTGAAGGCTGCACCCGCCCCTGGCCCGTCTCCATGCGATTGACCTTGGAACCGCTCCAGTCCAGTTCCTTGCCGACCTGATTGCAGGTCATCGCGCTCTCGTCGCGCAACTTCCTCAGCTCGATCGCGAGGCGCCGACGTCGTGCGGTGGGTGATCCGGCCACTTCAACTCCTTGTGCGGTAAAGGGGGTTCTATCCCATCGGAAGGGAGCGCTCGCGCCAATCACTCGTTCGAGGGAATCCCTCCATGCACATTGCATAAAGGGATGTGCGGTGCCATCCTGTCACGACGAGTGACGGGTTGTCACGGCTGGCTCAATCGGGTGCGACGGCATGGGGCGCCCGGCGGGAGGAGCAGGGGTATGGCCATCTACCAGGAGAGTGGTTGTGTGCAACGGCGGCCGTGGGAGGTGCCGTTCACAGCGGAACCGCGAGTGGTCGCCCGAGTGCGCCGGGCGATGCGACTGCATCTCTCGCTGTGGGGCCTGTCGGATCTGGAGGATGTGGCCCAGATCTGCGTATCAGAGCTGGTGGCGAATGTGATCAACCACGTAGGCCCTGGAACTCCGGTCACCCTCGCGGTCTCGACGGACGGCGTGCACCTCCGTATCGAGCTGACCGACCCGGACACCCGGGCGACACCCACGCTCCTCGCCCCCATGTCCGATGCTGAGTCTGGGCGCGGCCTGATGATCCTCGACGCGGTGGCCGACCGCTGGGGTGTCATCTCCCGCAGTGACTCGAAGGTTGTGTGGTGCGAGTTGGCCACCGGATTGGAGGTGTCGAAAAAACACCCGAGGCATCCAGTCGTAGCGCATGCCGAGATGAGCATCGTCCGGCATCGCTCCGCTCAATGCCCTCCCTCGGACGAGGGGAGCCCGCTCTCGATGGCAGTTGCGGAGACGGCGGCGATCGACTTGATCGCCGATGTCCTGCACTGGCTTCGCGCCAACGGCTGTGACCCTGACGAAGCCCTTGATCGAGCTCAAATGCACTACGAAGCGGAGCTGGAAGAGGCCGGCTGTGGGAGATTCGCTGCGGGCTCATCCTTGAATGCTCCGCGTGCATGATTCCGGCGGAGATAGCAATCGGCAGATTCGGATGAGACGCCTACGGAAGTGACCGATCATACGGTTTGGATGAATAGGCGCTTTCGGACCCACGGGAGAGATGGTTTAAATGCGCTCACTTCTGCAGTAGTAGCTTATCGACATCCCGAAATCCGTCTCTGATTTTCCTCACAGTTGCTAGCTCGATCTTCGGGTCGAGCTGGACCTGCATTTTTGCTGCAGACGTGTGGGCCACAGCCCCTCTTCCCGTTGCCCAACTCTCTGTGTCATCTAGCCAGGTAGCGGCAATCTCTCTCTTTGTTACCCCCAAAGGCAGCAAGATGAGAAGCAGGTTCTTTTCCTTTATTCCATTATTTCGCGTCTTTATGTATGTACTGTAATGCCCCTTGGCGGTCTCAATTCGCGCGGCAAGGGTTGGGTATTTAGAAGAATTGTCGTCCAACTCGGAGAGGCTTGCGGGTATTCGTGGGCTAGATTCCCAGTGTGACATAAGCGCTAGAAGGCTCGGTCGTATAGCGCCTGTGTTTTTCCAATCCGCGAAGGCGGTTGTGACTACATCGAGTGCCCTGTCCTCGATGAATGCTTCGAACTCTGCGTGCGCAAGCACACGAAAAGCTCGTGTGCGCTCGTGTACTCGGTCCGAGTATAGGCCCACGTGGTTGAATTTTGATGGGAGCAGATTTTGGCGTAGTTCACTGATTCGCAGAGACAGCAACTTGTAGCGCGGTGACGGCACTTAATCTCCCCCTATGGAATAATTCGATTATTCTCAATGCTCGGGATGGAGATTTGGGTGCCGATGGCACGCTGCAGGGTCTCTCCCCATGCGGAGAGACGCAAGTGGGTGGCGGCCGGGGTTTTAGTCGTAGTCTGGATGGACTCGACGAACTCGGCATTCGACTCGCATAGTTCCTTGAATGCTCTTTCGATACTCTGCTTGTCTTCCATGGCGTTATTCGCTACGGACTCATCGCGGAAATAATAGGTCATGACGTCAAATACTGCGCGATTGAATCGCCCTTCGTAGTCTCCGCGCGACCATCGATAGAAGGAGTTGCTACCGAATACTTCAAAGGTGGCCTGAATTGCCCTGTTGCATTCCTCGGCAATCCCGCGAATTTTGTCTTCGCTCTCAGGCCATGCCTCATTGAGTTCATTGGCTGTGTCGTCTAGGAATTTCTTTAGATTCCCAGTGTACTGCCCGAGTTTGGTCCGGAAGGCGTAATAGCGAAGCAGGATTTCAACATCGCGCATTCTGAAGTCAGGCTTTTGGATTCGTAGGGCATTCTGCATTTGGGAACTGTTATAGGTTGCCAGATCGAGAAAATCGGTAAAGGGTCCAGGGTGGAGGGCCTGTCGAAGCTCCTGCGGTGAGAGGCGTACGCTTCCAGTGTTCAATCGCAAAAAAACAAGGTTTAGGAATTCTTCATTTGGCCACCGTCGCACTACAACAGTGCGGATGGTCTCATTGAGGAAGGCATTTAGGTCATCGACATAAGCTCCATCTTCCTCTAGTTTTTTCAGTGTCTTGAGATGCAAGTCGTGTCGAACGTCAAGTTTGGTCAGTCCAAAACCTTTCGTCTTTCCGTCTTCATCGTTGACCGCCAGAGATGACCCCATTGCGAACTGGCGGAGTGTGAGAAGGCGCTGTTTTCCGTCGAGGACAATGAATTTTCCCCGCTGCTTTCTATCTTCCGCTAGGACGATTTGGGGTACTGGGAGTCCTAGGACTAGCGACTCGATAAATTTGCTTTTCCGTGGACGGTCCCAGGCATCTCGACGCTGAAAATGTGGATTCAGTTGAATATTGCCGCGTCGAAGTTGACTAAGGATCGTCTCTGTCGTCCAGTCAGTATCAGTGACAACCGCGCGATGGACATCGGCTGAGGAAACTTGGCCAGGATCGTTCTCTTCCCCGTCTTGGTCGTCGAACAGTTCATTCTCGCTGTGAGGGATACGTGCCACAAGTCCGCCTTAGGAAATCTGTCCACGGTAAGTCGTCCGCAGATCGTATAGAAGAGACAGCGGTTTCGTGAAGTCGTTGGTCGAGGTTGCCATCTTCATCCGGCGAGCGTCACCGTATGGCTCCCGGCGCGGCATCGTTTCTGAGGCTTCGCTAGGTCGCCAGACCCAAGCCTAGGAACCTAGCCGGCCTGCGTAGTTCGTGCAGTTGTTGTGGGATTCAGCCGTGAGGGGCTGAGTGAGCGATGTCCGCGAGCCCACATCGTCTCGTGTGATCGATGCCCATCGACTTCAGTCGGCGCTGCCCTATCCTCCACGCATGGGAATGTCAGGACTGCTTCGTGAGATCGCGGGTACATACAACGCCGACGCGGGTACGAAACGTGATGTTGTAGGGCAAATCGTTCTACGTGGGGTTGCAGGACGTGCCGACTTGGCGTTGCCACCCTCACTCTTTGCCAAGGGGTACGGCGGGCAGGCGAGTGCCGCTGCGACTCCCTGGATTGGTGTGTTCGATCCGGCGATCAATAGCAAGCCAGGGAAGGGGCTGTATCTCGCCTACATCTTCAGCGCCGACCTCAAGACCGTCTCGCTCACGTTGCAGCAAGGCATCACGCATCTGGAGGACCGCCTCGGTAGGGGGCAGGCGCGACAGGACCACCTTCGGCGACAGGCGGAACGGCTCCGGCGGGCCTTGGCTAGGCAGAGGCCAGCTGGCTGGATTGATGAACCCGCACTGCGGCACCACGCCGATCGGCCACGAGCCTATGAGGCCGCCAGTGTCATCGCGCGCAGTTACGAGCTAGTCGAACTCCCGGACGATGGGGTCCTTGGTGGCGATCTGGAGTATGCCGCTGAGCTACTCAAGCAGACTGCCATCGCGCAGGAGGCGTGGTACTTCAGCGACGGAGATGGTGCGCTTGAGGTGAACTTCGCACCGGACGGTCATGGTGTACATGAGGACCCTCTGGCGGGATTTCATCCGAAGGACAGCTCGGACTACGTTGCCAACATCGCTGCGCGACAGCAAGTGAAGAAGCGTCACCATGAGGCGCTGATCGATTCGTTCGGCCATCACGCGGTTGCGCGAGGGTACACCCCGACCACACATTTGATGCACCCTAAGGATCTTGTCCTTCATCGCACGTCAGAGGAACGGACTCCCACGGACGAGTGGCTGGTAGAAGCGAAGGTTGTGCGCTCCAACAACCCAACGGAGGCTGTGCGGCAAGTTGTTGGCCAACTCTTCGAGTACAGCCACTTTCTCTATCGCGAGCGGGAGCGGAAAGAGCCTCACCTCATAGGGCTGTTCACCCAAGATATCGGCGTCTACTCGGGCTACCTGGAAAGCAAGGGAATCGCCTCTGTCTGGCGATCGGACGGTGGATGGGACGGGTCGCCGTTGGCTGCCCGGTGGGACATGACGGGATGACGCCCGAGTAGTTCCGCGCCTCAGCACCCTCCATCTCCCGGAAGGCAGCCGCGACCAGTCGGCGGATGGAGGGTGTCGAGCAAGGGACGTACGCCTAACCCGCCCCGTGGCACTCCCCGTACGTCTCCCCCGACCCGCACCAGCACGCCGCGTTGCGGGCCGGGGGCCAGGACGTGGCGCGGCCGCGGGCGGCCAGGGTGGTGGCGTACTGGGGGAGCAGGGTGGGGTCCGAGGGGGAAGCGGCCTCGGAGGCGGCGAAGGCCTCGTAGGAGGGGACCGTGCCCGTCACGATGCCCAGGTTCGGGGTGCCCGTGGTGGAGAGTTCGCGCAGGGAGGACTCCAGTTGGGCGAGGTGGGCCTCGCGGGAGGGGTACTCGGTGCGGAGGTCGGGGTACGCCGTGAGGAGTTCGGCCAGTTCCGCGGCTGGCCAGTGCAGGACCGCGACCGGGAACGGGCGGGAGAGGGCCGAGCGGTACGAGCCCAACTCGGCGCGCAGGCGGGCGATCTCGGCCTGGAGTTCGGCCGGGTTGTCGGAGCCGAGCGCCCAGAGGCGTTTGGGGTCGTGGAGTTCGTCGAGGGGGACGGACGTCTTGTTCACCTGGTCGCCGAGGGCGTCCCAGTCGTCGTGCTCCAGGCCCAGCAGCCGGCGCAGGCGGTGGCGGCCGAGGAGGAGGGAGCCGGCGGAGTACGGGACTTCCTCGCCCGGGGTCAGGAGCAGGTTGAGGGCCGTGGTGTAGGAGTCGTGGGCCGCTTCGAGTTCGTCGTGGGCCTCCAGTGTCTCCGCCACGATCTCCCACGGCGCCGGCTCCAGCGGTTCGGCGATGCGCAGGCCTTCGATGATCGCGCGGGCCTCGGCCTCGTGGCCGTACTCCCACAGGTTCGCGGCCTTCAGCGCCTTCACCAGGTGGGGGTGGTCCGGGGCGCCGGTGAGGAGGTCGTCGTAGAGGCCGGTGGCGCGGGCGCGGGCGCCGGCCAGTTCCAGGTGGGCGGCGGCCTGGAGGAGCAGGGGCTCGCGGTCCTCGGGGTACTGGGCCGCTGTGCGCAGCAGGCGCTCGGCTTCAGTGGTGTGGTCGGCAGGGATGTCGGGGCGCATGGTCCACACCGTACTGCTGTACGGCGGTCGGGGCGGAGGGTGTTCGGACAGTTACGGGGACCGCCTCCGTACGCTCAGCTCCGCGCCGCCGGCCGGTCCCGCAGTGCCAGTACGAGCGCCGCGCCCAGCACCGTCACCCCCGCCGACACCAGGAGCGCCAGGTCCGTGCCGTGCTCCGGGGTGCCCGCCGATGTCACCACCGCGATCATCAGCGCGACTCCCGCCGACGAGCCGGTGTACCGGGCCGTGTTGTTCGCGCCCGAGCCCATCGCCGCGCGTTCCTGCGGGACGGACTCGACCGACAGGCGGGGCAGCACGGTGTTCAGCAGCCCGCTGCCCACGCCCGCGACGAGGAGGCCCGGCACCAGCCGCCCCCACGATCCCGCGCCCACCGCGCCGAGCATCGACAGGGTGCCCGCCGCGTGCAGGGCGAAGCCCAGTACCAGTTGGTGGCGGGCGCTCACGCGGCCCGCGAGGCGCCGGGCCTGGAAGGAGACCAGGAAGGCCGTGCCCGACCAGAGCAGGAACAGCCACGCGGTGTTCATCGGGGAGATGCCGAGCGTCCGCTGGAGCAGCGCGGGCAGGTAGCTGAACAGCCCGATCACCGCCAGCCCCGTGAACAGCGCGCCCAGGGTGGCTGCTTGGAACGGCCGCCGGGCGAGCAGCCCCGGATCGATCAGTGGGGCGTCGGCCCGCCGTTCCACCGCGGCGAAGACGCCGGTCAGTACGGCGGCGGCCACCAGCAGCAGGACGACGGGCGTACGCAGCCATCCGTCGCGGCCCAGCGTCAGCGCGCTCAGCAGCGCGGCCATGGCCAGACCGAGCAGGAGCGCGCCCGCCAGGTCGGGGCGCCCGCCGCGTGGTGCGCGGGATTCGGCGAGCGTACGGAAGGCGAGGGCCGCGATGACGAGGGAGGCCGCGGCGAGTACGGCGTACGGCTGCTGCCAGCCGTACGTACCCAGAGCCCCGGCGAGCAGCGGCCCGGTGGCGATTCCCGCGCTGACGAACGCTCCCCAGACGCCGGTGGCCCTGATGCGACCCGGCCCGGCCGGGAAGGCGTGCACGAGCAGTCCGAGGCTGCTGGCGATGATCGCGGCGGTGGAGGCGCCCTGTGCGATCCGGGCGAGGGTGAAGGTGAGGGTCGAGTCGGCGAGCGTGCCGAGTCCGGTGGTGAGCGCGAGGCCGAGGGTGCCCGCGAGGAAGACCCGGCGGCGGCCGTAGTCGTCGGCGAGGCTGCCCGCGACGAGCAGGAGGGCCGCGAGGCCGAGCGGAGCGCCGTTCAGGAGCCAGGCCTGGGCCGATATCGCGGTGCCGAAGTCGGCGGTCAGGTCGGGGAGTGTGGGGATCGGGACGGTGTAGTTCATGAGCGCGACGGTGGTGGCCGCGCTGGTGGCGGCGAGTGTGGCCGCGGCGGGTCCGGCGGTGCGGGAGGTGGTGGGGCTCGCGGCGACGGGTGTCGGGGGTGTTACGGGCATGGCGGGTGGGCACCTTTCAAGGTTCGGTGAATGAACTCAACGGCGTCGCGCCGACCGTAGCACGGTGAGTTCAGTCATTGAACCTTTGTTTTGTTAAGGTGGGGCCATGGCCCTCGGCAAGGACTACTCCACCCAGCAGTGCTCGATCGCCAGCGCGCTGGAGGTCGTCGGCGAACGCTGGACGCTGCTCGTCGTACGCGACGCCTTCTACGGAGTGCGCCGCTACAACGACTTCCTCAGCCACCTCGGCATGCCCCGCGCCGTCCTCGCCACCCGCCTCAAGAGCCTGGAGCAGGCCGGCATCCTCACGAAGCGGCGCTATCAGCAGTCGCCGCCCCGCGACGAGTACGTCCTGACCGAGCGCGGCATCGCGCTCTGGCCCACCCTGCGCTCCCTCGGCCTCTGGGGTCGCGAACACGTCGAAGGCGGCCCCCCGCTGCGCGTGTTCACGCACGCCGCCTGCGGGACCGAACTGGGCTCCTACGGTCAGTGCCCGGCCTGCGGCACGGCCGTACCGCCGCGCGACGTGGCGATGCGGCCGGGACCCGGGCTCGATCCGGACCCGGACAATCCGGTGAGCCGGGCGCTGCTCGCGCCCCGACGGCTGCTTCAGCCTCTCGAAACGGATCGTGTATAACGGCTGGAGGGCTCGGTAGGGTCCAAGAGGGCTGACAGGACCAGCGGCACGACACCGAGGGAGGGGGCAAGCCATGAACCGACGCGCCGCCCCGCTGTTCTTCCTGCTCTTCGGCCTCGTCCAGCTCCTGCTCGTCGACGCCGGCAGCCTCTCCGCCGCCGTCGCCCTCGCCGCCACCGCCGCGGCCTCCACCGCGTTCGCCGCCTCCGCCGTCATCTCGGCCCGGTGCGCCCCCGCCGTACCGCCCACCCGGGTCCGTACGGCCATCCGCGACCGCGAGCAACGAACAGCCTTCCTGCCGCAGCGAGATCCCGACGCGCGAGGCCGCACCAGGCCCCGAGCCCCCGGTCGTCCCGTCCTGACGACCGCGTAGGGCCTCCTTCGCCGTATCTCGTTCACCGAGCGATCGACTCCCACGCGGGTCGTCATGCCGAGCCGCGCCGTGCCGTACCACCGGCGCCGCGCCTCCCATCCGGCACGACGAGACCCTCGGAGGGCTCACCCATGTCCGTCTTCCTGTCCGGCTTCGCCTCCCTGGTCGGGCACTTCGCCGACCTGCTCCAGCCGCTCTTCCAGGGCGGTGCGACCGCCGCGGCGATCATCCTCTTCACCGCCTGCGTACGGCTCGCCGTCCACCCGCTCTCGCGGGCGGCGGCCCGTGGCCAGAAGGCCCGCACCAAGCTCGCGCCGCAGATCGCCGCACTGCGCGAGAAGCACTCCAAGAACCCCGAACGCCTCCAGAAGGCGGTCATGGAGCTGCACAAGAAGGAGCAGGTCTCGCCGCTCGCGGGCTGCCTGCCGAGCCTGCTCCAGATCCCCGCGTTCTTCCTGATGTACCACCTCTTCTCCAGCCGGGAGATCGGCGGCGAGCCGAACGAACTGCTCGGCCACTCCCTGGGCGCCGCGCCGCTCGGCGACCGCTGGAAGGACGCGCTCGCGGACGGCGGGATCTTCGGGGGAGCGGGCCTGGTGTACGTCGCGCTCTTCGCGGTCGTCGTGGCCGTCGCCACCTTCAACTACCGGCGTACGAAGCGGCAGATGGCGGCCATGCCGATGCCAGCGGCCGGCGCGGAGGGTCAGCGGATGCCCGGCATGGGGGCCATGACCAAGCTGATGCCGTTGCTGTCCTTCGCGACGCTCATCACGGTGGGGGTGGTGCCGCTGGCCGCCGCGCTGTACGTCGTGACAAGCACCACCTGGACCGCCGTCGAACGGGCCTTCCTCTACCGGGACGTCCCGGCGGCGGGGGCGTTGGCCACCGCCGCGTAACGGTCCGCGCGATCCGCCGGGGTCCAGGGTGTGAACGGGGCCTTGCGGAGTGATCGGATGTCTTGGAGGATCGGCCAATCCGCCGATGGCCGCAACCCATCGGCGGAGGCCCCGCTCGACCAGGTCGATCCGCTCGACCAGAGGGAGAACAGACCATGAAGCTGCTGCGTGTCGGTACGGCGGGTGCGGAGCGCCCCGCGCTGCTCGACCAGGACGGAACCCTCAGGGACCTGTCCGCACTGGTCACGGACATCGACGGCGCGCTGCTCGCCGACGAGGCCGCACTGGACCGGATACGGGCCGCCGCCGCGTCCGGCGAACTGCCCGTCGTGGACACCGCCGGGCTGCGCACCGGGCCGCCGGTCGGCCGGATCGGCAAGATCGTGTGCATCGGGCTGAACTACCACGACCACGCACGCGAGACGGGCGCGGACATCCCGTCCGAGCCGATCATCTTCTTCAAGGCCCCGGACACCGTGGTCGGCCCGGACGACACCGTCCTCGTACCGCGCAAGAGCGTCAAGACGGACTGGGAGGTGGAACTGGCCGTCGTCATCGGCCGCACCGCCCGCTACCTGGACTCCGCCGAGCAGGCCCTGGCGCACGTCGCGGGCTACGCCGTCTCCCACGACGTCTCCGAGCGCGAGTTCCAGATCGAGCGCGGCGGCCAGTGGGACAAGGGCAAGAACTGCGAGACGTTCAACCCGCTCGGCCCGTGGCTCGTGACCGCCGACGAGGTGCCGGACCCGCAGGCGCTGTCGCTCACGCTGTCCGTCAACGGGGAGCGCAAGCAGAACGGGACGACGGCCGAGCAGATCTTCCCGGTGGCCGAAGTGGTGCGCTACGTCAGCCAGTTCATGACGCTCTACCCCGGCGACGTCATCAACACCGGTACGCCGGCGGGTGTGGCGCTGGGGCAGCCGGAGCCCAAGCCGTACCTGCGGGCGGGCGACGTCGTCGAGCTGGAGATCGCGGGACTGGGGCGGCAGCGCCAGGAACTCAAGGACGCCTGAACGCGTAACCCGCCTGCCCGAGACATGATGTGACGGTGAGCCGGCCAGGGTCGGACCGACGAGAGGGAGCCCACCGATGGTCATGGAGCGACGGACCGTCGACTTCTGGTTCGACCCCGCCTGCCCGCTCAGCCGGATCACCGCGTCGTGGATCGTCGCCGTCGCCGAACAGCGCCCGATCGACATCCGGTGGCGCGTGATGAGCCTGTCGATTCTGAACGAGGGCAAGGACGTCGACCCCGAGGGCGACGAGGAGGGCTACCTCTGGATTCCCGCCCGCGTCTGCGCCGCGATCCAGACGGCGCACGGGCACGCGGCGCTCGGCAGGTTCTACGACGCCCTGTGGACAGCGGAAGACGGCGGGCGGCGTGAGTGGATCGGTGACATCGCCGAGGCCCTGAGCGGCGCGGAGTTGCCGGGGGAGCTGGCCGGGGCGGGCCTGTCCACCGACCACGACGCGGCACTGCGCGCCTCGCACGGCGAAGCCATGAGTCTCGTCGTCGGGGAGGTGGGTACGCCGGTCCTCGCCGTCACCCACCCCTGCGGGGCGCGGCACGCGTTCTTCGGTCCCGTCATCACCGAAGCACCGGCACCCGACGACGCGTTGCGGCTGTGGGACGGCACGCTCCTCGTCGCGAGTGTGCCGGGCTTCCGCGAGATCAAGACCTGACGGCGCGTCAGCCCCCGTGGCCGGGAGACATCCGCTCCAGCGTGCGCTCCAGGGCCTGTACCACCAGCGCGTGGTCCGCCTCCTGCGGGAGCCCCGAGACCGTTACGGTGCCGACAACTCCCGCTCCCTGCACCGTGATCGGGAACGAGCCGCCGTGCGCCGCGTACCGGTCCGGGTCCAGGCGCGAGGAGTCCTCGAACGTACTGTCCTTGGCGCGGAAGCGGGCACCGACCAGGAACGAACTCGCGCCGTACCGCTCGACCACCCGCCGCTTGCGGTCGATCCAGGCGTCGTTGTCAGCCGACGAGCCCGGCAGCGCGCAGTGGAACAACTGCTGCCCGCCCCGGCGGATGTCGATCGCGACCGGCGCCGCGCGCTCGCGCGCCAGCTCGACCAGCAGACCGCCGAGCGCCCAGGCGTCGTCGTACGTGAAGTGCGGCAGGACCAACCGGGCTTCCTGCGCCTCCAGTTCGGCCACCGTCGGCAGCGCGTGGTCACGGGCCGCACGAGCCGTACGAGGCGCACGGGCCGCCGTCATGACGAGACCTCGATCGCGACCGCGACACCCTCGCGGGCGGAACGGCGCGCCGCCTCCAGGACGTCCAGCGCCGCGGCTGCCTCGTGTGCGGTCACCGGCGGCGCCGTACCCTCGCGCAGCGCACGCGCGACCCCCGCGTAGAACGCCGGATAGTCACCGGGCGTGCTCTCCACCGGGTGGCCACCACCCGTCGCCGGAGACTCACCGGCCCCGAGCCGGCCCCACAGCGCCTCCGGCTCCACACCCCAATTGCCGCCCGCCTCCGGGGTGTTGGGCCGCTTGCCGTCGCGCAGATCGGCCTCCTGGGGGTCCAGGCCGTACTTCACATAGCCCGCCTTCGAGCCCAGCACCCTAAAACGCGGGCCGAGTTGGGCCGTCGTGGCGCTGACGTACAGATGCGAGCGGACACCACTCGCGTGCGTGAGCGCGATGAACGTGTCGTCGTCGGCCGCGGCACCGGGCCTGCGCACGTCGGACTCCGCGTACACCAGCGCCGCCGGACCGAACAGCACCAGCGCCTGGTCCACGACATGGCTGCCCAGGTCGTACAGCAGCCCTCCGATCTCTTCGGGCACCCCCGACTCGCGCCAGCCGCCCTTGGTCTCCGGTCGCCACCGCTCGAACCGCGACTCGAAGCGCTGTACGTCGCCCAGTTCGCCGCCCGCGACGAGGCGGGCCAGAGTCAGGAAGTCGTTGTCCCAGCGGCGGTTCTGGAAGACCGAGAGCAGCAGGCCCCGCTCCTCGGCGAGAGCGGCCAGATCGCGTGCCTCGGCGGCGGTGCCGGCGATCGGCTTGTCGACGACGACCGGCAGGCCCGCCTTCAGGGCGGCCGTCGCGATCGGGACGTGCGTCTTGTTCGGCGACGCGATCACGACCAGATCCAGCTCGCCGGCCCGCTCCCACAGCTCGTCCGGCGACACCGCGAAGCGGACGTCGGGGAACTCGGCGCGCGCCTGCGTCTGGCGCTCCGGGTTCGAGGTGACGACCGTGTCGAGGACGAGATCCTCGGTCGCGGAGATCAGCGGGGCGTGGAAGACGGAGCCCGCGAGGCCGTAGCCCACGAGTGCGACGCGCAGAGGGGTGCCGGTGCCAGTCATGCGTTCCACTTAAGCAACGGTGTTGCCATAGTGCAAGCGCGCGGAACAATGACACTGTGGCCAACAACGGCGAGAGCGGAAGCGGGGGTGCGTGTGCGCACGCGGGCGTATCGGAGGGCGTATCAGGGGGCGTACCGGCGGGCATCCGTACCGGCGTGAACCCGATCCCGCACACCGGTGCGAATCTGCCCTCGCTGCGCAGCCACAACTCCGCGCTGGTGCTGGACCTCCTCCGTACGGCGGGGGAGGGCGGCATCAGCCGCCTGGAACTCGCCGAGTCCACCGGCCTCACCCCACAGGCGGTCAGCAAGATCACGGCCAGGCTCCGCGCGGAGGGCCTGGCGGCCGGCGCCGGCCAACGGGCGTCCACCGGCGGCAAACCGCGGACCGTGCTGTGTCTGGTCCCCTCCGCCGCGCACGCCGTGGGCCTGCATCTGGACCGCGACGAGCTGACGGCCGTCGTGGTGGACCTGGCGGGCACACCGGTCGCGGTCCGTACGGCGCCGTTCGACCTGGGCGCCGGGGCGGCCGAGGTCGTCGAGACCGCGGCCGGGCAGGTGGAGTCGGTACGGGCGGAGGCGCAGCGCCGCGTGGGGAGCCCCGGCGGGGGGCGTTCCGGCGGGGAACGCTCTGGCGGGGGGCGCTCCGACGCGGCGAGTCCCGGCGCGGGAAGTCCCGGCACGGGAGACTTTGGCGTGGGGAGCCCCGGCGCGGGAGGTCCCGGCAGCCTGCTCGGCGTCGGTGTCGCCATGCCCGGCCCGCTCGACCACACCGCCGGAGTGCTCCGGCGCGTCACCGGCTTCCCCCAGTGGGACGGCTTCCCGCTGCGCGACGCGCTCGCCGCGCGCCTCGGCCTGCCCGTCGTCCTCGACAAGGACACGAACGCCGCCGCCCTCGGCCTCGCGCTGCGCGGGCCCGGCGACTCGTTCGCGTATCTCCACCTCGGTACGGGCCTGGGCGCCGGCCTCGTACTCGGCGGCGCCCTCTACCGGGGCGAGCGCACCGGCGCGGGCGAGTTCGGGCACCAGGTCATCCAGCTCGACGGGCCGCCGTGCGACTGCGGGAACCGCGGCTGCATCGAGGCGCTGTGCATGGCCGCCGTCGCACGCGGCGACCTGGCGGAGGCCGCGCGGGTGCTCGGAGCCGGGGCGGCGAACCTCGTCGGGCTGCTCGACATCGACCGGGTGCTGCTCGGTGGCCGGGCCGTGGCCGCCGCGGAGGAACGCTTCGTCACGGGAGTCGGAGCCGTACTCGCGGAGCGCGCCCGTGGACCCGTCGTCCCGGTGAGCGTGGCCGAGGGCGGTGCGCACCCGGTCGCGGAGGGCGCGGCGCAGCTGGTCCTGGCGCCGGTGTTCGGCCACGCGCGGGTCTTCGGGCGGGGGCCGGGGGCGGGGCGCGGGTAGGGGCGCGGGCAGGGCCTGTCCGGGCGGCCCGTCGGTCGGCTCGGCGGGGCTATTGGGGCGCATTCGTGGGATTTTCGGACTGGCGGTGGACGTGGCTGCACGTACGGCCGACCCGCCCGTGGCAGCGTCGGGGCTCCATGGCGTCCATGTCCGAGCAAAGGCCACCCCCATGCGATCCATGCGACTGCGCCCCGCCCTCGTCACCGGAATCCTCGGAGCCGTCGGAGCTGTCGGTCTGACCGTCGGCACGGTCGTGCCCACCGTGCTGCCCGCGACGACCGCGTCCGCGTCCGCCTCCGTGCCGTCGGACGTGGACGCGGGCTCCGACGACGCGGGCTCCGACGACGCGGGCTCCGGCCCCGGAGCCGACCGGCAGCCGAGCTGCGGCAAGGCGTCGGACCCGGACTTCCCCATCGACACGCGCATCCACGGTGGCCCGGACGAGTACCGCCCCGGCGGCCCGCCGCGGCTCTGGTCCATCGATCTCAGCAACAGCACCGGCGAGGCCTGCCACAACATCCACCCGGTCATCGTCCTCACCGACCGGCACCGGTCCCTCACCGCGGACCAGGTCCGGCTCCAACTCACCGACGACAAGGGCCAATGGCGGACCATGTCGCTGGCGAAGTCGGACCAGGACGAGACCATCGCCGTCCTTGAAGGCGGCTTCCCCGGCTTCGCCGTCCCGGCCCGGCAGACCGTCACCGTACGGGCGAGGCTGGCCTTCACGGCCGCGGCCGAGACCAACAAGGTCGTGGCGAACGCGGCGACGGTGCAGCGGCGCGGCGGTGACGGCGACTGGGTGGGGGAGTCGAACGACTACCGCTTCTCCGTACGCGGCAAGGCAGCGCACCCCGACACGGGCACGGACACGGACACCGGCGCCGGGGCCGGGGACCGTACCCCCACCCCCACCCCCAACTCCGAAGGCCGCAAGGACTCTTCGCCTCCTCTCGGCATCGGCGCACTCGCCGACACCGGTTCCGGCTCCCTCGCCGCCCCCGCGATCGCCGCCGGAGTGCTCGTCCTGTCCGGTGCCGCCCTGGTCGTCGGCGTTCGCCTCCTGCGCAACCGCCCCTGACGCTGTCTCGATCCTCGCGCGGGCGCAGCCAGGCGGCCCGGCGACCGGTACCCTCGTGCTCGTACTGGGCCTGAACGAAGCGATTCTGGAGTCCGACCATCCCCGCGACCCACGAAGTCGCGTGCGTGGTCCTCGATATCGCCATCTCTGCGGGTCCCTATGTGATCTACGGGTGGTGAGCGGGCGTGGCGGTGCACAGAGGTACGGGACACGGCCCGGCCCCGCCCCGAGCCACCTCCCGCTAGGAGATACGAGCCGTCATGCCCCGCAACTCCCTCAACTCCCCCAACTCCCGCACCCTTCGAAGTTGTCGCACGCCGCTCACGGCCGTCGCAGGCAGCCTCGTCCTGACCGCCTCGCTCACCGCGTGCGGCGGCGGCTCAGGCGCCTCCGACGAGCAGATCGTCACCGTCTACAGCGCCGACGGGCTCAAGGGGGTCAAGGACGACGGCTGGTACGACCAGGTCTTCGCCGACTTCGAGAAGGACACCGGCATCGAGGTCAAGTACGTGGAGGGCGCTTCCGGCGAGCTGGTGGACCGCGGGCTGCGCGAGAAGGACGACACCCGCGCCGATCTCATAGTGCTGCTGCCGCCGTACATCCAAAGGGCGGAGCGGAAGGGGCTGTTGGCGTCGTACGAGCCGAAGGGCTCCGACCGGGTGCACGGTGCGGTGAAGTCCGCCGACGACAGATGGACATCGGTCGTCAACAACTACTTCGGCTTCATATACAACAAGAAGGAACTGACGGACCCTCCGGCCACCTGGGAGGAGTTGCTGGACGCCAAGTACAAGGACAAGATCCAATACTCGACGCCCGGGTTCGCGGGCAACGGCACCGGCCTCCTCGTCAAGGCCATGAACGACTTCGGCGGCGAGAAGCCGGCGATGGACTACCTGCGGAAGCTCGAAGAGAACAACGTCGGTCCCACGCCCTCCACCTTCAAGCTCGCGGCCAAGGTCGACAAGGGCGAGCTACTCGTCGCGAACGGCGACGTACAGACCAACTTCGAGCAGTCCAAGAGCATGTCGAACCTCGCGATCTGGTTCCCGGCGAAGGAGGGCGGCAAGCCGACCACGTTCGCCATGTACTACGGCGCCGGCCTCATGGAGAACGCCCCGCACAGCGACAACGGCAAGAAGCTGCTCGACTACCTGCTGACCGAGAAGGCACAGCAGCAGGTCAGCGGCATCGGCGGCGGCTTCCCCGCCCGTACGGACGTCAGGCCCACCGACGAGAACGCCATCGAACTGGCGAAACTGATCGACGGAGTCACGCTCTTCGAGCCCAACTGGCAGAAGATCGAACCCGGCCTCGACGACTACGTCGACACATGGAAGACCGCCACCGGCAACTGATCAGCTGGGGTCGCCGAGCGGCATGGAGCGTGCCCGCGGCACGATCAGGATCAAACGCGGTCAACGAGGTCCGCGATGGAGTCCACGACGTTGGTCGGGCGGAACGGGTAGCGCTCTATGTCCGACTTGCCCGTCACCCCTGTGAGCACCAGGAAAGTCTCCATACCGGCCTCAAGCCCGGCCAGGACATCGGTATCCATGCGGTCGCCGATCATGGCGGAGGTCTCCGAGTGCGCTCCGATGGCGTTCAGTCCAGTGCGCATCATCAGAGGGTTCGGCTTGCCAACGAAGTAAGGGTCCTTGCCGGTGGCCTTGGTGATCAGCGCGGCGACCGCCCCTGTGGCGGGCAATGCCCCCTCGGCCGACGGTCCGGTCTCGTCGGGGTTGGTGGCGATGAAGCGGCCCCCGTTGTTGATCAGGCGGACGGCCTTGGTCATCGCCTCGAATGAGTAGGTCCTCGTCTCGCCGAGGATCACAAAATCAGGGTCGTGGTCGGTGAGGACGTAGCCGATGTCATGCAGGGCCGTGGTCAGACCCGCTTCGCCGATGACGTAGGCGGTGCCACCGGGGTGCTGATTGTCCAAAAACTTCGCGGTCGCCAGGGCCGAGGTCCAGAGGCTCTCGGTCGGCACGTCCAGGCCCATCCGGGCGAGCCTGGCGTGCAGGTCCCGGGCTGTGTAGATCGAGTTGTTGGTGAGGACCAGGAAGGGCTTCCCGGACTCCTTGAGTCGCTTGAGGAAGGCGTCGGCACCGGGGATCGGGACGCCCTCGTGGATGAGGACACCGTCCATGTCGGTGAGCCAGGATTCGACCGGCTTGCGTTCTGTCATGGCCCTACCGTACCCAGCACCCCTTCTCAGGCGCCTTGACCTCAGGACGCGGGCCGGCGGGTGTGCGGACATGGAATCTCCCGGACAGCCGGGGGTATTCGCCGACAGCTGTGGACGACCCTCCGCCTTGCGACGCACCGCATCTGACGCCGTGCGCTGATCCACCGGGGATTACGGGACGGCCCTTGGGGGAGCCGGTCAGGCCTATCGAACGTCGGCTCCCCCGTAGCCGCCCGGAGCGACGGCCTCCGTGACAGCTTCCTTCGGGCCGTCATCCGGGCCGGCGCCCTTCTCGTCATCCAGGACCTTCGGAACCCAGCGCAGGGTGAGGAGGCCGAGGATGAGGTGGAGGAGGCCGGCGACGACGGCGACGACCCGAAGACCGGTGACGAAGGCGTCCTTCGCCTGGCCGATCACCGCAGGCGCGAGACCGGGAAGGCCGAGCGTCTCGCCGAAGGTACCCGCGAGGTCAGGACCCCGCAGGCGGAAGATGAGGACGGACAGCGAGCCGAGGAGCGCGATACCGAGAGCGTTGCCGATCTCATTGCTGGTCTCGGCGATCGCGGCCGCGGATCCGGCCCGCTCGGGGGGAACCGCGGCGACGGCGGTCTCGGCGACGAGGCTGAACGAGATGCCGTAGCCGACACCGGCGAGAACCGTGGACGCGATGTACCAGCCCACCCCGCCGGAGGACGCGATGGGCAGCAACAGGAGCAGACCGGCGGCGATGAAGGTGTGACACGTGATGAGCGCCGACCGCTTGCCCACGCGCGTGACCAGCATGGGCGTCACGATGCACGTGACGGTGAGAAGCAGGGCCCCGGGGATGGAGAGGAGCGCGGCGCGCAGGACGGAGACCCCCAGAACGGACTGGAGGTAGACCCCCGACAGATAGGCGGTCGCCGACCACGCGGCGAGCGGCAGAAGCCCGGTGATGATCGCGATGGTGAAGACCCGGTCCCGGAACAGGCTGAAGTCGATCAGCGGATGCTCAACGGTGAGTTGCCGTCGGATGAACAGCGCCAGGATGACCGCGCCGGCAAGCCCCACAATCACGAGGGTCGCCGAGAACCCCTCCGCGGCCATGTGCTTGATGGCGTAGACGGTCATCAGGAGGCCGGCCACGGACTGTACGACGCTCAGGACGTCGATACGGCGGCCCGTCCGCGAGGCTTGCACCTCACGGAGCAGGAACGGGGCCAGAACCAGGAACAACACGAGAACCGGAAGGTTGACCAGGAAGACCGAACCCCACCAGAAATAGCTCAGCAGCTGCCCACCGACAGCCGGCCCGATCGCGAACCCGGCGGCGAAGGCGGCGGCGAAGATACCGATCGCCTGAGCCCGCTGCCGCGGCTCGACGAACAGTTCGCCGAGGACCGCGAGCGCCGAGGGCAGCAGCGTCGCTCCGGCCAGGCCCATGAGCCCCCGGAAGGTGATGAGCATTTCCGGGCTTGTCGCGAACGCCGCCCCCAGCGAGGCGAGACCGAACAGCGTCACACCGATCATCAGCAGCTTCAGCCGACCGTACCGGTCACCGAGGCCGCCGAAGGTGATGAGCAGGGAACCCACGACGAATCCGTAGACGTCCAGCGTCCACAGCGCCTGGCCGGCGGTCGGCGAGAGGGCTTCCGCGACCTTCGGCATGGCAAGGAACAGCACCGAGCCGTCCATCGCGACCAACAGAACCGGGCCGAGAATCACCACGAGGCCCAGCCACGCCCGCAGACCGGGCTTGTGAGTATCAGCAGTTTCATTCATACGCACGAGCGTCGGGCTCCCCAGGACGGACACCCAGCCCCACACCATGGGTACATCCCACAGGGATACCCTGACTCCGAGGTGCCCCTCCTACACTCGAAGCCATGGAAGTGGAAAGCCTCGGAACGTTCCTCAAGGCCCGCCGAGCTCGGGTCACACCGGCTCACGTCGGACTCCGCACCTTCGGCAGCGCCCGCCGCGTGCCTGGTCTGCGACGCGAGGAGCTGTCCCAACTCGCCGGGGTGAGTGTCGGCTACTACACCCGGCTGGAGCAGGACCAGGCCGGCACCGCCTCCCCACAGGTCCTCAACGCGCTCGCCCGTATCCTCAGGCTTGACTCCGCGGAGACCGACCACCTGCACAACCTCGCGCTCCGGCGGGCGGCACCGCGCATGGTCCGTCATCAGCGGGAACAGCTGCATCCGCGGGTACTCGCGCTTCTGGCGTCACTGGGCCAGATCACCCCGGCCATCGTCCTCGGCCGCCGGGGTGACGTACTGGCGTGGAACAGCACCGGGCACGCCCTCATCGCGGAACACGTCGACTTCAACGCGCCACAGGACGCCGTGCGAAGACCTTCCATTCCACGGATGTTCTTCCTGGACTCCCATACCCGTGCCCTGCACGAGAACTGGGACGAACTGGCCCGCATCCATGTGGCCTTCCTGCGGTTCACCGCAGGCCGATACCCCAGGGATCGCCGTCTGGCCGAACTCATCGGTGAACTCGTCATGCGCAGCGACGACTTCGCCGAACTGTGGGCCACCGGCGATGTCGCCGAATGCACCGTGGGGACCATGAATCTGCGACACCCGACCGTTGGCAGGGTCAACGTCGACTACCAGGTGTGGCTCCAACCCGACAGCCACGACCACCGGTTGGAGATCTACACCGCCAACGACGACGCCTCCGCCGACGCGCTGCGCCTGCTGTCACGGCAGGGCGCTGACCAGCACTTCCCCGAGGCCGCGCCCTCAGCGGCACGCTGAGGGCCCGGCTGATGAAAGCGCCCCGGACAACTACCGGATGCGCGACCACGGCGGCTTCGCCTTCGCGAGAGGCCCTAGGGCGTGTTTCGAAAGTCCCGCCTGGCCGACGACGCCTGGCACGCGCACTCGCCGCGTTGTCGGAATCATCCAAGTACGCCCAGTACGAGAACGATCCTCCGCCTTGCGATCGCACGCACCGGACGCCGTCGGCCCCGCCCTTCGGGCGGACGGCGCTACTCTCGCAACACACCCTAGGGGCCTGCTCCAGGTCACGCTCGTGCCGGAGACCCTAAACGCCCGTCAGTAGTCGTCAGATCGTCGTCACCTGCTGGGGTGGCGGAGATCATCGGAAGGCGAGCCTGCTCGTGGCTGTCGATCAGATGCCCAACGCCGCGTGGCTGGCCGGCAATGTCGGATCACCCGCTCGCGTCCGTCTCCGATCTGTCCACGATCGTCGACTCGATCGCTGGTCTGGTGGATCTGATCTGACCGGATCTGACTGAATACTCGCTGGTCACAGCCGTCTACCGGGCTTTTCAGGGGCCGCTGCGGATGCGGGATCCGGCTGAACGCGTGAGGCTTCCTTTCATCAGGAGGTTCACGATGCGTTCAGGCTTGCTCGCTCTCCGTGCCGCTGGGGTGGTCGCCGCGATGGTGGCGGTCCCCGTTCTCGGTACCACCGCCGCCGACGCCCACGATTCCGTGAACGTGACGGTCACGCCGAACGCCGTCCGCCCCGGCGGCGAGGTGAAGATCAAGGTCACGGGCTGCGAGAACCCCAGCACCGCGGCGGCGCGGTCGGATGTCTTCGTCGCCGACTCCGAGCTGGCGGTCCGCCGCGGCGGTGACCGGAAGTCGCCGCTGCACGGCGAGGCGAAGGTCAAGTCGTCGGCCGAGGACGGCAGGTACGAGGTCGACGTCTGGTGCGACGGGCACGACCACCAGGGTGCCGTGGTCTTCGGGGTGGACCGCCACCCGAAGCCGAAACCCTCGGCGAAGCCCTCCACGAAGCCGAAGCCCAAGCCCTCGCCCACGGCCTCCGCCAGGCCCGAATCCAAGCCGAAGCCTGAATCCAAGCCGAAGCCTGAATCCAAGCCCGAGATCAAGCCCGAGACCAAGCCGAAGCCCGAATCCAAGCCCAAGCCGCCGACCCGGTCCCCCCAGCCCCAGCCCCACACCAGCCCGGGCGAGCAGTCCGCCTCGCCCGTCGCGCCGGTGCGGGCGGGTGGGGGTGGGCGGACGAACGTCGCCGCCGATGAGGCGGGCCCCAGTACCTCGCACACCGTGATCGGTCTCGTCCTCGCCGGTGTCGCCGCCGTGGCCGTGGCCTTCCGCAGCGCGCGCCGGAAGCGTTCCGCCGCGCGGGACTCCGACTGAGACGGCTTGAGATGTCCGACACCGACCGCCCGGCCGGATCCGGCCGCCTGCTGACCGGACTCGCCTTCGCCGGCCTGCTGCTCGGCCTCTGGGGCTGGGACCACGACGGCATCGCCGGCACCTCCGGGCCCATGACCGGCGATGTCGCCGCCGTCGGCCGCCCGACGGAGCAACGGCCGCCGGCCGCCCGCGACCCGCTGGAGCCCGCCGATCCGCGCCGCGTCGACGTCCCCTCCGTCGGGATACGGGCGCCCGTCGTCTCGCGCGGCCTCGACATCACGGGGGCGGTCGAGCCGCCGCCGTACGAAGAGCCGGGGACGGTCGGCTGGTACGGCAGCGGCGCCCGGCCCGGTGCCACGGGCACCGCGCTCTTCGTCGGCCATGTGGACACCCGGACCGAACCGGCCGTCTTCTACGGTCTGAGCGCGGCCCGGCCCGGTGAGAAGGTCCGGGTGACCAGGTCGGACGGGTCGGTCGCGGAGTTCACCATCGACGACGTGCGGGTCTACCCGCGGGAGAGGTTCGACGCGCGGAAGGTGTACGGTCCCCACGAGCCGGACCGCGCCGAACTGCGGCTGATCACCTGCGGCGGGACCTTCGACCCCAAGAGCCGTACGTACACGGCGAACGTGGTGGTCTCGGCGTACCTCACCGACGTGAAAGAGGCCCGCCACGATGGCTGAGCCGGCGCCTGAACAGGTCCGCGTGGCGCCCCGCTGTCACAGCTCGCACACGAAGGCGAACGGGCCGCGTTACGGCTCCGGCCCGTGTGCCAGGATGGATTCGACCGGTCTTGTCCGGGCAGGCGGGCGGCAGGCCAGGGCAGGAACGGAACGCCTGGGGGGCGGCTCCGACGAACGAACAGGGCACCGAGGGGGAGTGGATGTACGGCAGTAATTCCGGTCGCGACCGTCGCAATCTACGAGTGACGGCATGCGCGGCAGCCGCCGGAGCGGCGCTGCTCATCGCGGGCTGTTCCTCCGGCGGCGAGGACAAGGGCGAGAAGAACACGGCCCGGAGCCAGCAGCCCAAGGCGACCGACCCGTACTGGGTCAATCCCGACGGCAACGCGGCCAAGCAGGTCGCCGACTACACCAAGGACGGCGACGACAAGAACGCCGGCCTCATCAAGAAGATCTCCTCGCAGCCGGTCGGCGAGTGGATCGGCCCGGACAACCCCGAGGACGAGGCCCGTGGTTACGCGGAGGCCGCCGCCAAGGCCGACCGGGACGCGCTGCTGGTCCTCTACAACGTCCCGCACCGCGACTGCGGCCAGTTCTCCAAGGGCGGCGCCGCCGACGGCGACGCGTACCGGGACTGGGTCGACAAGGTCGCCAAGGGCATCGGCGACCGGCGGGCCACGGTCGTCCTGGAGCCGGACGCGCTGCTGCACCTGGTGGACGGGTGCACGCCCGAGGAGTTCCACGAGGAGCGGTACGACCTGCTGAAGGGCGCCATCGAACGGCTCAAGCAGCAGCCGGCCACCACGGTCTACCTGGACGCGGGCAACGCCGGCTGGCAGTCGCCCGACTCGCTCTTCGAACCGCTCCAGTGGGCGGGCATCGACAAGGCGGACGGCTTCTCGGTCAACGTGTCCAACTTCTTCCCGACCGAGGTGAGCCGGGAGTTCGGCAAGAAGCTGTCGGCGAAGGTCGGCGGCAAGCCGTTCGTGATCGACACCAGCCGCAACGGCAACGGCCCCTACACGGGGGGCGATCCCAGCGAGAACTGGTGCAACCCGCCGGGCCGCGCGCTCGGTGAGCCGCCGACCACGAAGACCGGCGACCCGCTGGTGAAGGCGTATCTGTGGATCAAGCGCCCGGGCGAGTCGGACGGCGACTGCAAGGGCGGGCCCAAGGCCGGCGCCTGGTATCCGGAGTACGCCCTGGAGTTGGCGCGCAACGCCAAGTAGGACGCGCGGCGGAACGGAGGGGCCCCCGGCAGCAGCCGGGGGCCCCTCCGTTTCCCGTACGTGTACGGCCTACGGCACCTCGACCCACACACCCTCGGACGGCGTGCCCTTGTCGTCCGTCACGAAGAGCAGGTACCAGCCGGCCGGGACCAGTGCCCGGTTCTTCGGCACGGTCACCTCGACCCCGTCCGCCGTCTTCTCCATGTCCAGCGCGATCGACCGCTGTTCGACGTCCGTGACGTGCGTGACGGCGCTCGGCCGCAGCAGCTTCGCCGACTTGAGCGACTTGGCGTCCTTCGTTTTGAAGACCCCGGACTCGCCGTGCTCGATGCGCTTGGGTCCGTCGGTCAGCGTCGGCTTGGCGTCCCGGTAGAGATACGGCGGGGTGTAGATCTCGATCCGCTGCTCGAAGACGCCCGGCTTGGTGTTCGCCTTGTCGGCGTAGAGCGAGTCGGAGCCGAAGATCATGACGCGGCCGTCGGGCAGCAGGAGCGAGCCCGAGTGGTAGTTGCGGCCGACCTTGGGATCGGCGACGCGGGTGTACTCGCCCGCCTTCGGGTCGTACATCCGCGCTTCGAGGACGTTGGAGCCGCTGCGGCCCCGGTAGTCCTCGGAGCCGCCCGTCACCAGGACCGAGTCGTCCGGCAGCAGCGACGCGCTGGGGTAGCGGGTGCCCTTGTCGAGCGAGGCGCCGTCCTTGAACTTCGGGTCGTTCTCCTTGAGGTCGACCAGCCGGGACTTCTCGCTGGACTTCTCGGACTCGCCGACGCCACCGCCGCCGATGACCATGAACTTCTGGTCCTGCGCGGGCGGCAGCATGACGGTCGCCGACGTCTCCATCGTGTCCGCGTCGCTCAGGCCGGGGATCTTGTCGAACTTGTTTGTCTCCAGGTCCCAGATGCCGGGCTTGCGGCCGACGTCGGCGGGGCCGTATCCGGCGTTGGAACCGCTGTAGAACAGCTTGCCGTTGTCCATCAGGAAGATCGCCGGGTAGGTGGGGAACTTCCGGACGATGCCGGTGTACTCCCACTCCTTGGTCTCCGGGTCGTAGATCTCGTCCTTGCCGGGGACGATCTGCCCGATCTCGTCCAGGCCCGACAGCGCGAGAACCTTGCCGTCCTTGAGTGTCGTGAGCGTGGGATACCAGCGGGCCTCGTTCATCGGGTCCACTTTGATGTACTTCTCGGCGATCGGGTCGAACTCGAAGGCGTCCTTGATGCCTTGGAAGTCCTTCTTGTCGAGCGCGAGCTTCTGCGCGATGCCGTAGACATTGCGGGCGTCGGCGCCCTTCATGCCCTGCACCCGGTAGTTGTCCTCGGTGCCGGTCTCGTACTTCTTGCCGGACTTCCTGGCCTCGACGTAGATACGGCCCAGACCGGGCTCGGTGCGCAGGAAGGCCCCGGTCGCCGGGTCGAACACCTTCTTCGCCTTCTCGACCAGCACCGGGTCCTTGGACTCGAAGGTCTTGCCGTTCTCCTTCCCGGTGAACATCGTGCCCGCCGGGAGCGTCATCGGCTTGTCGGGGTCCTCGTTGTGGACCACCATCAGCCCGCCCGCCTTGGTGGCGTCGCCCTTGAGCTTCTCGTACCGCTTCGTGCCGCCCGCCACCAGCAGCTTGCCGTCGGGCAGTTGGGTGTGCCCGGAGCAGAACATGTCCTTGGGCGTCGGGATCATCTTGAAGTCGTTCGTCGCCGGGTCCCAGAGGATCGACTCGAACTTGTTCGCGTCGAAGTTCTTCTGGTTGTTGCCCGACCCGGCTATCAGCAGCACTTTGCCGGTGTGCAGCAGCGATGCGTGAATTGAATTGATCTTGAATTTCGACGGGACGTCGAGAAAGTCCCAGTGGCCGTTCGCGGCCTTGTAGTCGGGTCGGTTGATCTTGTAGTCGTGGTACTGCTCCGAACCGAACCGCCACATCGCCGGCCCGTTCATCCCGGCCACCACGACGACCACCGCCGCGCCTATCGCGAGGCGACGGGCTCGGTTCCTGCGGTGGTTCGGCCGGACGGGAAGCGCACTCATTGCTTAGGTCCCCCAAGGGAAATCTGGACGGTCTGGTCGAGTGCCCCGGGGGGCGTCTGCGGTGTCGGCGAGGGCTGTTCAGATGCCCGCGGCGGTGTCTGCGGTGCCTGCGGCGGCGCGGGCGGCGACTGGCCCGGCGGCCCGTGCTTCCCGCGCTTCTTCTTCTCCGCGCGCATGCCCAGGCGCCAGACGATGATCGGTGACGCCGTGATCAGCAGTGCCAGCGAAGCCCAGATGATCATCGCCGGGTGGTCGTGCCCGAAGTAGAAGGACGAGCCCAGCGATCCGGCGAAGACGAGGATGAAGAACAGATGGATCCGGAACGTCCCGAACAGCGTGTCCGGACTGGACGAGTCACCCTTGGGCGTCACCACGAAGCTGCTCTTGCGGCGCAGTACGGCATCGAGCAGCGAGCGCGCGTAGATCGGCGCGGAGAGCGCGGACATCGCCATGCCGGCGAGACCGCCGGACCCCTCGGGCTCGTGCGGTGAGACGTTGTGCCGCCGGTTCCAGATGTAGAGGCCGATCTGGAGGGCCGACGCGTTGCCGTACAGCATCATCCAGATCGCCGGGTCGATCTGCACACCCGAGGCGCCCATGCCCAGGAACAGGGCGCAACTCAGCGCCGCCAGGATCCAGTTGAGCGCCGACATCGGGTAGAAGATGATCATCATCGTGTAGTTGAAGAGCTTGCCGGGCGGCAGGGTGGTGAAGCCCCGCCAGTACTGCTTGAGGATCGTCTCGTACGTGCCCCTCGACCAGCGCAGCTGCTGGGTGAAGAAGTCCGTCCAGGCGGTCGGGCCCTCACCGACGGCGAGCACGTCCGGGGTGTACACGGAGCGCCACTTGTTGCCCGTCGCCGGATTCTTGGCGCGGTGCATCTCGAAGCCCGTCGCCATGTCCTCGGTGATCGAGTCGTACAGCCCGCCGATCTGCTTGAGCGCCGAGATCCGTACGGCGTTGCTCGTGCCGACGAACATGGGCGAGCCGTAGCGGTTGCCCGCGCGCTGGATCAGGGCGTGGAAGAGGAACTGCTGCGACTCGGCCGCCTTGGTGACGAACGTGTCGTAGTTGCCGTACACCTGCGGGCCGATGACAAAGCCGACGTCCGGGTCGCGGAAGTAACCGAGCATCCGCTCCAGGTAGTTGGCCATCGGGATGTGGTCGGTGTCGACGGACGCGAAGAAGTCGTAGTCGTCGCCGTGCGCGTCGAGCCAGGCGTTGTAGTTGCCGTGCTTGGTCTTGGCGCGGTGCGCGCCCTTGGCCTGGTTCCACTTCGCGACGCCCTTGCGGGAGAAGTGGTGCACACCCAGCCGGGCGCAGACCTCCTTGACGGCGGGGTCGTCGCCCTCGTCGAGGAGCCAGACGTGCATCAGCCCGCGGTGCCGGATCTTGACCGCGGCCTCCAGTGTCTTCGTCACCATTTCGAGGGGCTCCTTGCCCGGTACGAAGGAGGTGAGGAAGGCGACGCGGGTGCCGCTCGCGGGTACGACGGGGACGGGGTCACGTGCCACCAGCGTCGCGTGCGCGTTGGACAGCACGTTCATCGTGCGGAACAGCTCGATCAGTCCGATCGAGACGAGCATCACGATGTCGAGGACGAGCAGTGTGTCGTTCTTCAGGTTCGGGTCGCGCTCGGTCCAGTGCTGCGGCTGCATCAGCCAGGCGAAGAGGCCGAGGGAGAGCAGCGGGGCGGCGCCGAGCAGCAGGGCGGCCCGGATCCGGTGCGGCTCCTGCGAGAGCAGTGAGCGGTACTGCACCTTGTACGGCTTGTCCGGGGCGGGCTGGGTGAGCGGCCCGGCGAGCCGGCTGTAGTGCTCGTAGTCGTACTTGGGCAGTTCGGTCTTCGGCCGCAGCCGGGCCCTGGCGTTCCTGAGCTGCGAGGGAACCCGAAGCTGAGTGGTCCGGGACGCGTCGTTGTTCGGCCGCTCGCCGTTCGGCGTCGACGTCATCAGTCATCCTCCCGCACGCATGCTGGCTGCGTGATTGGTCGGTCGGTTCGTCCGGAGAGGGCCCTCGCTGACCACTCGTCCCGAACGTGTCGGTGGCGGGCCGCCCGGTGGTTGCCCGCCCGGTCGCCCCGCCGTCAGTACAGACACACATCGGGAGCTTCCGGTTGCATGATGCCGTTTGCGGCATCAGCCCATGAACGGGACCCCCACCCCGCTCGGTATGCAAACCGGAGCAAACCCTTCAGGTGCCCCAACTGCGAGAAACACGTTCTGCGTTGGACCCGTCGGCTTCGGGACAGGTTCTACGACCTCAGCCTTGATCGCAAGAGTGAAACATACTACTTGCGTGTCATATGTCCTCATTGGGGGTCTGTTGGCGGCTGGAGCTGTGGCCGGACTGTGAAGTTACGGCGAAGGCCGCCCGCCCGCGCGGAGTGGCGACGCGAAACGAGCGAGGCCCCTTCGCATATCGCGAAGGGGCCTCTGCCATGCGTGCGCCGCCAGGGACTCGAACCCCGGACCCGCTGATTAAGAGTCAGCTGCTCTAACCAACTGAGCTAGCGGCGCCTGCTGACCTGGAGAACTCTACCCGACGCCCCGGAGTGCTCCCAACCATTTGCCGACCGATGCGGCCTGTCGGATGGTCGTTTTTTACCTTTGATCCGTCAAAATGTGATTAGTCATGATCATTGACATCTGACGCGCGTGCAACACCGCACAGCATCTTGTCGAGTGTGGAGGGGATCGCATGACCGCACCGGTCTTCGAGGAGTACGAACCCGCTTGCGACTGCCCCTGTGGCGGATGCGCCGAGCAACGCCGCCGACTGGCCCAGGGCCTGTCCCTGCGCGCCGGCGGCCACCCCGCCGCGCACGGCGCACGCCGCGCCCTCGTCCTCGCCACCGCGGCCGGTGTCGCCCTCGGTGCCACCGGTGTGGGCGCGGGCGAGGCCGACGCGGACGCCGTCGTCGGCACCGCGCGGGCGGACGAGGTCGCGGCGCCGGCCGCGGCGGGGTCCGTCGCGGCGCCGGTGGCCGAGCCGGATCCCGCGACGCCGCAGGGCGCGAGCGGCCCGCTGTACGGGCCGCCCCCATCGGCGGGACCGTCGCCGGACGTCTCGGTCGACACGCTGCACAAGACCAGCCGCGCGGACATCATCAACCGCGCCAAGCTGTGGGTGAACGCGAAGGTCCCCTACTCCATGACGAAGTACTGGTCCGACGGCTACCGCCAGGACTGCTCGGGCTATGTCTCGATGGCCTGGAACCTGGACGGCAACGAGTGGACGGGGAGCCTGTCCCGCTTCGGCACCCGGATCGCCAGGGACGACCTCCAGCCCGGCGACATGCTGCTGTTCCATAACCCGTCCGACCCCACCAAGGGGTCACACGTGACGATCTTCGGCGGCTGGACGGACTACACGCACACGTACTACCTCGCGTACGAGCAGGCGAAGCCGAGCACGCGCGCCCAGTCCACGCCGATGGCGTATTGGAACAATTCGGCGAATTACGTCGCGTACCGCTACAAGGGCGTGACCGGAGGCACCGGCGGCAGTACGGCGCAGACGCCGAAGCCGGTGGCCTTCCCCGGCGCGAAGTCCTTCGGGCCCGGCGCCGACAACGCGCACGTGACCCGGCTCGGCGAGATGCTCACCGGCCGGGGCGGCGGGCGCTTCTACGGCGTCGGCCCCGGACCCCGGTGGGGCGAGGCCGACCGGCGCGCCACCGAGGCGTTCCAGCGGGCGCAGGGCTGGCGGGGCGCGGAGGCCGACGGGCTGCCGGGGCCGGACACCTGGCGCCACCTCGTGAACGGACTCGGCAAGGACATCCCGGCGGCGGGCGCGGCCGGTCCCGGCGGTACGAGCGCGCGGCCGGTGTTCCCCGGGGCGGACCGGTTCCGGCCGGGCCGGACCGGCACGCACGTCACCCGGCTCGGCCACCGGCTGGTCGAGCGCGGCTACGGCAGGCACTACGCCTCGGGCCCCGGTCCGAGGTGGGGCGAGGCCGACCGGCGCAACGTCGAGGACTTCCAACGGGCGCAGGGCTGGCGCGGCAGCGCGGCTGACGGGTACCCCGGCCCCGAGACTTGGCGACGACTCTTCGCATGACGACGGAGGCACGGATGACCACACAGACATCGCAACCGAACGGCAGCGGCGACGGGCAGATGCTGCGGGGCGCGCCGGCGCTCCGGGCGGCGGCACGCAACGCGCTGACGGCACGAGGACCGGCGGAGTCCGAAGCCCCGGCCGAGCCCCCGGAGGCAGGCCCGGACGGCTGGAACGAGGCCGGCTGGGACCAGAACGTACGCCTCCTGGCGGGACCACCGACGGAGCCCGCGCCACCGCCCGAGACCGAGACCGAGACCGAGACGGAGACGGAGACGGAGACGGAGCCCGAGACCGGGTTCGGGCCGGAGGCTTGCTACGGGGGGCCGGTGCCCGAGGTGGCCGACGTGGTGGAGTGGGCGTCGGAGCCGGAACTCGTGTCGGTGGAGCTGCCGGCGGAGACGGCTGTTTCGCTGCTCAAGTCCGGTGCGGAGCCGGAGCTGGAGCCCGTACCGGTGGTGGCCGGGTCGGTGGGCGACGCGACGGAGCCGGTACGGACCGGGGCGGAAGCTGCCTGGTTCGAGCCCGGCGTGGAGTCGAGGACCAGGACGGCCCTGGCCGCGTACGCCGACCCGCAGACCTGCCCCGAGCGGGAGCCGGAGTCGGTGCGCGAGGCCGCCGACGTACCGCATTCGCGGGGTGAGTCCTGGGCGCTGCCCACGGAGGGTGGGGAGACGGGCGCTGACGAGGCGGGCGGCACGGAGCCGGCCGGCGGGGCCGTCGGCACGGCCGTGACCGATGACGATCAGGTGGCGCCGGAGGCCGAACCGGTCGAACCGGTCGACGACGACCTGCGGATCCGCGACGAGGGCGTGGGCGACGGCGGCCTGCCGGCCCCGGCCACCGGCCCGGCCGGTCCGGTGATCCGTGACGAGGGCGTGGGCGACGACGCTTCCTCGGTACCGGGCACCGCGCCGGTCGTGCCGAGTGGGATCCCCGCACCCGTGGGGGACGTCTCCGTGCGCGCCGGGTCCGGCGCCGCCGTTCCGACCCGGGCCGACCTCACCTTCGACAGTCACCGGTGGAGCCCGCTGATCGTCGGCGAGGCCACCCACGAGATCCCCGTCCATCTCCTCTTCCGCGACGACGACACGCACGGCGCGGCCCAGGGCGCGGCGCTCGGCCCGGTGGCCGGACGCCCGCGTGTCCGGCGTGCGCCGGCCGTCCCCACTCCGGTCGCCCCGCCGATGCTGGCACCCACCGCGGCCTCGCGGCCCGCGACTCCCGTGGACACCAAGCTGGTCGAGCGGCCCGGTCCCACGCTGCCCGGCTGGACCGCGGCGCTCGTCGGTGTCGTCGGGCTGCTCTCCTGCGTGGCGGTGCTCTGGTGGGTGGGGGCCGTGCCCGAGACGCTGACCGACATGTTCGGGCTGGCCTCGAAGCCGTACTACGGCATCGGCATCGGGATGTGGGCGCTGCTCACCGTCGCCGTGACGCTCACGCTCTTCGCCTTCGGCGGGCTCGGCCGCGGCCGGGTCGGTCACGCCTGGGTGCTGACGCTGTTCGGCGAGTACCGGGGGAGCGTGCGCCGTACGGGACTCCTGTGGGTCAGCCCGCTGCTGCTGCGCCGGCGTGTGGACGTACGGCTGAGGCACTGGCGCAGTGAGCCGATGCCCGCGGTCGACGCGAACGGTACGGCGCTGCGCGTCGTCGTCCTGGTGGTCTGGCGGGTCAGGGACACCGTGCGGGCGGCGCTCGGGGTGCGTGACCACGAGGAGTATCTGCGCGAGCAGGTCGAGGCGGCGATGGCGCGGGTGCTCTCCCAACTGCCCGCCGACGCCTTCCACGAGGCCGCGCCGACGCTGCGTAACGCCGAGGTCGTCGGCGAGGCGCTGACCCGGATGCTGTCGGCCGAGTGCCGGCCTGTCGGGCTCGACGTCTTCTCGGCGCAGCCGACGCGGATCGAGTACGCGCCGGAGATCTCGGCGGCGATGCAGCGCAGCCGGATCGCGGCGATCGACGCCAGGCACCGGGACACGGTGCTGACATCGGTGGTGGACGCGGTGGACGACACGGTGCACCGGCTCACGTCGCGGGGGCTGGTGGAGTTGGACGACTACGAGCGCAAGGTGCTGGTGAAGGATCTGACCGTCGCGTTCTACACGGGCAGGCACGGTCTGAACGAGGGCAACTGACCGTCGTCCAAGCGCCGATGATTGGTCTGGACCTTTCTTGGTCGTTGTTATGGACACGCTCAACGTCCGTCAATACTCTGGGACTTGGTCTAGACCTGATTGCGCAGTCAGAGTCACCGCACGAACTCCCCACGGTCCCTGGAGCGAGAGCATGCGAAAGAAGAGAATCAGCGCCGCCGTACTCGGTCTCGCGGTGGCAGGCGTGTCCCTGCTCGCCACCGGCAGTGCGAGCAGCCACGGCTACACCGACTCACCGATCAGCCGCCAGAAGCTGTGTGCCAACGGCACCGTCACCGGATGCGGAGGCATCCAGTACGAGCCGCAGAGTGTCGAGGGGCTCAAGGGCTTCCCGGCCGCGGGTCCCGCCGACGGAAAGATCTGCGCGGGTGGCAACGGTGGGTTCGCGCAGCTCGACGACCCGCGTGGCGGCAACTGGCCCGCCACCAACGTCACGGCCGGTCAGGGCTACAGCTTCCGCTGGCAGTTCACCGCCCGGCACTCCACGTCCGACTTCCGCTACTACATCACCAAGAACGGATGGGACTCGACCAAGCCGCTCACCCGCGCGGCCCTCGACCCGCAGCCGTTCATGACCGTGCCGTACGGCAACAAGCAGCCGCCGGCCACGCTCGTCCACCAGGGCACGATGCCTGCCCAGAAGACGGGGAAGCACATCGTCCTGGCCGTCTGGAACGTCGCGGACACGCCCAACGCGTTCTACGCCTGTTCAGACGTCAAGTTCTGATCCACCGAACGAGTTCAACCCGCACGAGTTCAACCAGTACCAATTCCATCAGCATGTGACCGGCGAGGGTCTGAATCATCGCTGACCTGGCCGGGCCGTCGTACGCGGGGTGTGTGCCGCAACCCGCGTACCGCGGCCCGGTCTTGGGCGTTCCCGGACTCTCCGGCCTTCCCGGCCCGAACGCGCCGGACCGGACGGTCAGATGGCCAGCGAGAGCACCACCGGCGCGGCACCCCGGTTGAGTGTGTCCGCCGCCGAGCGCAGCCGGTGCGCGTGCTCGATCGGCATCGACAGCGCCAGACAGCCGATCGCCGAACCCGCCGTGAGCGGCACCGCCGCGCAGACCGTGCCCACCGCGTACTCCTGGAGGTCCAGGGTCGGGACCGTCGCCGGCTGGCTGTCCAGCCTGGAGAACAGCAACCGCTCGCTGGTGATGGTCCGTGAGGTGAGGCGGGCGATCTTGTGCCGGGAGAGATGGTCCCGGCGGCTGTTCGGGTCGAGCTGGGTCAGCAGGCACTTGCCGATGGCGCTCGCGTGCGCCGCCGAGCGGAAGTCCACCCACTCGTTCACCGCGGGCGCGTCCGGCCCGTCGGCGTACTGCGTGATCCTGACCTCGCCGTCGATGTACCGGCTGATGTAGACCGCCGCACCGACCGAGTCGCGCAACTCGGCGAGCGTGTCCCGGAGTTTGGCCTCCAGGGCTTCCTCCCGGGTGCTGCCGGAGCCGAGCAGGACCAGCGATTCGCCCATGACGTACGCGCCGTCCGCGACCTGCTCCACATAGCCCTCGCGGCGCAACATCGCCAACAGCGGGGCGAGATGGCCGGTCGGCAGGCCCGTCTCGCGGGCGATCTGGGCGTCGGTGACGCCGCCGGTGTGCTTGGAGACCGTTTCGAGGACGCGCAGGACATAGTGCACCGAGTGGAACGGCGCGGTTGGCTCTGGCTTCAGCGCCACGGTTTCCCCCTAGCAGGTTGTGACCGCAAGCTTCCCTACCACGATAGCCGTCAAGAGCCCGTTCCGGGACGGCTGTTGAGCAGAATGACGACCGGTGGTAGCGGCCCCATCTGGGGCGTATCGCGCTGGCATATGCCAGCGTCACAACCTGGCCGGGACCGGCCGCGAGAACGGGGGAATCCGGTCCGTACGACCGGACCGGATTCCCCCGAATTCGGCGAGGTGAGCGCCCCCGTAACGCGCCGGGCGTACGCCTACAGCACGGCGCTCAGGAACTCCCGCGTGCGCTCGTGCTCCGGATCGCTGAAGATCTTCTCCGGCGGCCCCGACTCGATGACCCGTCCGGCGTCGAACATCAGTACGTCGTCGGATATGTCGCGTGCGAAGTTCATCTCGTGCGTCACACAGAGCATCGTGATGTCCGTCGTGCGGGCGATGTCGCGCAGCACGTCGAGCACGCCCGCGACCAGCTCCGGGTCGAGCGCCGAGGTGACCTCGTCCAGGAGCAGGACCTGGGGGCGCATCGCGAGCGCCCGCGCGATGGCCACCCGCTGCTGCTGCCCGCCCGAGAGCTGGCTCGGGTACGCGTCGCAGCGGTCCCCGAGTCCCACCAGGTCGAGCAGGCCGCGGGCCCGCTCGTCGGCCTCGTCCTTGGACAGGCCGAGCACATGCACCGGCGCCTCGGTGACGTTCCGCAGCACCTTCATGTTCGGGAAGAGGTTGAACTGCTGGAACACCATGCCGATGTTCTTGCGTACCTCACGGACGTGGCTCTCGCCGGCGGGGACGAGTTTGCCGTCCCTCTCCTGGTGCGTGAGGTAGTCACCGGCCACCTTGATGGTGCCCTCCTCCGGCCTGATCAGCGTCATCAGGAGTCTGAGGATCGTCGTCTTGCCCGATCCTGAGGCGCCGATCAGCGTCACGTGCTTGCCGGAGTTGACCGTGAAGTCCAGCGAGTCCAGGACCGTGTTGGCCCCGAAGCGCTTGGTGACCTTGTCGAAGCGGATCAGCTCGCTGCCGTCGGCGGCGGGATTGGCCGTTTCCTTGGAGGTGTTGAGGGGAGTGCTGTCAGCGGACAAGGCGACGCTCCAATGCTCGCATGAGAAGGGATGCCGGATAGGAGATGACGATGAAGGCCACACCCACGACGGTGAAGACCTCGACGGTCAGGAAGGTCTCGGAGGCGAACTGCCGTGCCTGGCCGAGCATTTCCAGCACTCCGATGACGAACAGCATCGGCGTGTCCTTCAGCATCGCGATGACGTAGTTGCCCAGCGCGGGCACGACGCGGCGGATCGCCTGCGGGAGGATCACCGCACCCCACGTGCGGGACCTCGGCAGACTGAGCGCCTTGGCCGCCTCCCACTGGCCGGCCGGGACGCCGTCGATGCCGGCCCGGTAGACCTCGGCGGTGTACGTCGAGTAGTGCAGGCCCAGGCCGACGACACCGGTGACCATGGCGCTGAGCGTGATACCCCACTCGGGGAGCACGTAGTAGAGGAAGAACAGCTGCACCAGCAGCGGGGTGTTGCGGACGAACTCGGTGATGACGTTCACCGGCCAGCGCACCACCGCCAGGCTGGATCGCTGGGCCATCGCCCAGACGAGACCGAGCGCGAAGGCGACCAGCGCGCCCAGGACCAGCGCCTGGAGCGTGATGAGCAGGCCGTCCCAGAACATCGGCATGAAGTCGCCGACCGCGGACCAGTTCCACTGCATCAGCGCTCACCTCCCGCGGTGGCCGTAACGGCGTCCCGCTTCTGCCGGGGGGCCGTGGCCTTGCGCCCGGCCCACCGTGACTTCTTCTCGGGGCGCTGGCCGATCCCGGCCTTCGCCTGCCGTTCGAGGACGCGCATACCGCGCGTCAGCACGAAGGCGAGCACGAAGTACATCAGCAGGATGATCGTGTAGACGGGCGCGCTCTGCCCCGTCGCGTTGCGCACCAGCGACGCACCGAAGGCGATGTCGGCCACGCCCATGATGGAGACCAGTGCCGTGCCCTTGAGCAGCTCGATCAGCAGGTTGTTGAACGGCGGGATCATCTCCGGCCAGGCCTGCGGCAGGACGATCTTCCGCAACTGCTGGGCGGGCGTGAAGCTCAGTGCGATCCCCGCCTCGCGCTGGGCCGGGGCCACGGCCTGCACCGCGCCGCGGACGACCTCGGAGCCGTACGCCCCGTACGTGAGCCCGAGCGCCAGCGTCGCCGCCCACAGCGGGACGAGCTGCCAGCCGAAGCCCAGCGGGAGCACGAAGAAGATCCAGAACATCAGGATCAGCGCGGATGTGCCGCGGAATATCTCGAAGTAGGCCCCGGATATGAAGCGCACGATCCACAGCCGGTGAGAACGTGCGAGCCCGACGACCAGCGCTACCACGGCGGCCAGCGCGGCGCTGAAGACCGTCAACTGGACGGTGATCCAGACACCTTCGAGGAGAAGTTTCCACAGGCCCCAGGTGATTTCACTCATGGCGCGCACTTCTCCTTCGCCGTGATGGTCGTCATCTGGTCCTTCGTGAAGCCGAAGGGCCGCATGATCTCCAGGAGTTCACCGCTCTTCTTGAGCTTGTGCAGCTCGCGGTTGAAGGCGTCGCGCAGGTTGGTCTCCGGTGAGCGGAAGGCGAAGCCGCCGACGTCGATGACGGGCTTGCCGTCGACGATCGGTGTGACCTCCTTGGTCGCCTCGGCCCGCGTGCTCTCGGCCTCCTTGATGACGTTGAACACCGTCACCGCCGTACCGGCGAAGACATCGACGCGGCCCTGCTCGACGGCGAGCAGCCCGGCCAGCTGGTCGGGCAGGGTCGTGATGCTCTTGACCCCGGCCTCCTGCGCGTAGCCGATCTCCGCGTAGCCGACGCCGGTCGCCATCCTGGCGCCGGCCTCGGCGATGTCCTTGTAGCTGTTGAGGTTCTTCGGGTTCCCCTTCTTCACGATGAACGCGTCGAGCATCTGATATTCGGGGTCCGCGAAGATGACCTGCTCGCAGCGTTCCGGGTTGATGTACATCCCGGCGGCGACCACATCGAACTGGAGCGAGTTCAGTCCGGTGATCAGCGAACCGAACTCGGTGGCGAAGGGCTGGACACTGTCCACGCCCAGCTCCTTGAAGACGCGGGTCGCGATGGCCGGGGCGGAGCCCGTCATCTCACCGTCCTTGCCGATGTAGCTGTACGGCTGCTCACCGGCCAGCCCGAGGCGTACGGTCCCCTTGGCGCGCAACTGGTCCAGGAGGGTCCCCCCGTCCCCGGCGTCGGCGGTGGCCACGCGGCTGCATCCGCTCGCGGCTCCGACCGCCCCCGCGACGCCGAGTGCCGCGGCACCAGCGAGCAGCGAACGGCGCCGGAGCCCTCTTCCTGTGATCCCGGTGTTTCCTGTGGTGTTCCCCTGTAGTGGAGCCATAGGCGCGCGGCTACCCGGATCGGCCGAGGGTATGCGGATCATTTTCGGACCGACATGCCTATCGTTACCCGCGCGGAGGCGGCTCCCTCCGGCCCGGCATTCGCACGGCCGGGGCGGGTATTCATGGCCGGACACAGGCTGAACCGAACCGACGAGAAGGGCGCGAAGAACCTATGAGCGACCGCTTCATCGAAGTGTCCCTGGACAGGCGCGGTGTGCGCTGCACCGCCAAGCTCCTCGACGACCTGGCCCCGATCACCTGCGCCGCGGTGTGGGACGCGCTGCCGCTGGGCGGTGACGTCTACCACGCGAAGTACGCGCGCAACGAGATCTACGCGCTGATGCCCGGATTCGCCGCGCAGGAGCCGCCGCTGGAGAACCCAACGGTCACCCCCATTCCGGGCGATCTGTGCTATTTCACCTTCTCGGACACGGTG
This sequence comes from Streptomyces sp. NBC_01508, assembly GCF_045040315.1. Classification (NCBI taxonomy): domain Bacteria; kingdom Bacillati; phylum Actinomycetota; class Actinomycetes; order Kitasatosporales; family Streptomycetaceae; genus Streptomyces; species Streptomyces sp. NBC_01508. Next base: position 5,647,609 of record NZ_CP109419.1, read on the forward strand.
CTGGGCACCACGTCGTACGGCTACGAGGAGCAGGCCGCCCACCGGGGGCGGCGCACCGTCGTCGACCTCGCGCTGTTCTACGAGCGCAACAACCTGCTGATCAACGGCGATACGGGATGGGTTCCCGGGATCGTCTGGGGCTCGGTGGTGGAAGGGCTGGACGAGATGGCGGCGGCGTGCCAGGACCTGTGGCGGGCCGGCGCGGTCGGCGAGACGCTGAACTTCCGGCGGGCCTGAGCGCGGGGGTCCGCCCGGCGGGCCGGTCCGTCCGCAATCGCCGGACGGGCTCAAAAAGAGCCCGTCCGGCGATTGCGGACAAGGCCGAGCACAAGGCCGAGCACAAGGCCTACGCGCCGGTCGGCGCCGGGAGCGACGTCGCGCCCGACTCGTGGAGCGCGTGTGCCGCCCGCATCACCAGCGCGTCCGCGTGGCGCGCGCCGACCAGTTGGAGGCCGATCGGCAGCCCGTCCTCGTCCACCCCGCACGGCACCGTCGCCGCGGGCTGCTGGGTCAGGTTGAAGGGGTACGTGAACGGGGTCCACCCGGTCCAGCGGCGGTGACCCGAGCCCTTCGGGGTCTCGACGCCCGCCTCGAAGGCGGTGATCGGCAGTGTGGGCGTGACCAGCAGGTCGTACGTCTCGTGGAACCGGCCGAGCCGCCTGCCCAGCTCCATCCGCGCGTCCACGGCCGCCAGATAGTCCAGCGCGCTCGCCCGCGACCCCGTCGCCACGATCTCCCGCAGCCCCGGGTCGAGCAGCGCGCGCTGCTCCTCGTTCAGCGACTGCGTCACCCGCGCCGCGCCCGTGAACCACAGCGTGTGGAACGCCTCCACCGGGTCCGAGATGTCCGGGTCGGCCTCCTCGATGTACGCGCCCAGCTCGGCGAGCCGCCCCACCCCGCGCCGTACCGCCGCCGCGACCGAGGGCCGCACGGCCACCTGGCCGCCGAACGACGGCGAGTACGCGATCCGCAGCCCCGCGACGCCCTCCGGCAGGGCGGCGGTGACACCCGGTGCCGGGGCGAGCTGCGACCAGTCGCGCCAGTCCGCGCCGCTGACGACGTCGAGCAGCAGCGCCGCGTCGGCGGCGTCGCGCGCCATCGGACCGGCGTGCGCCAGCGTGCCGAACGCGCTGGACGGGAAGAGCGGGATGCGCCCGTAGGTGGGTTTGAGCCCGAAGATGCCGCAGAACGACGCGGGGATCCGGACCGAGCCGCCGCCGTCGGTGCCGATCGACAGCGGACCCGCGCCGAGCGCGACCGCCGCCGCGCTGCCGCCGCTCGACCCGCCGGCCGTCCGGGACAGGTCGTACGGATTACGGGTCACCCCGCTCAGCGGCGAGTCCGTCACGCCCTTCCAGCCGAACTCCGGCGTCGTCGTCTTGCCGATGAGGACCGCGCCGTGCTCGCGCAGCCGCGCCACGGCGGGCGCGTCGTCCGGCCAGGGACCGGCCGGGTCGATGGTCCGCGTACCGCGCAGGGTCGGCCCGCCGCGCTGGAGGAACATGTCCTTCACGGAGACGGGGACCCCGTCGAGCAGCCCCTGCGGCTCCTTTCTGTGCCACCGGCCGGTCGACGCCTCCGCGGCGGCCAGCGCCTCGTCGGCGTTCACCCGGACGAAGGCGTTGACGAGGGGTTCGACCGCCTCGATCCGGTCCAGCGCGGCGCGCACCGCGTCGACCGGCGAGAAGTCGCCCTTCTCGTAGCCGGCCAGCAGCTGTCGTGCGGTGAGATCGGTGAGGAACATGGTCTCAGTCATGCATGGGGACGTACCCACGTTTCTTGTCCACCACGTGAGGCAGTGGCTTCCCGGACGCCCAGATGTCGTAAAGCCCGACGAACTGCTCGCCCAGTCGGTCGCGCCAGCCGACGGTGTCACCGCTCATGTGCGGCGACACGATCAGGCCCGGCACGTCCCACAGCCGGCTCTGCGGATCGAGCGGCTCCGCCTCGAAGACATCGAGGGCGGCGCCCGCGATCCAGCGCTTGGACACGGCGTCCACCAGCGCGTCCTCGTCGACCAGCGCACCGCGCCCCACATTGATGAAGCGCGCCGACGGCTGCATCAGACCGAAGCGCCGCGCGTCGAACATGCCGCGCGTGCTCTCGGTGAGCGGCGCCGCGCAGATCACCCAGTCGGAGCGGGTCAGCAGCCGGTCCAACTGGTCGGCGCCGTGGATTCCCGGGCGCGCGGTGCGGCCGGTGACCGCCACCGTCACGCCGAGCGCCTTCAGGGTCCCGGCGACCGCCCGGCCGATCGGACCCGCGCCGACGACGGTCGCGTGGCTGCCGGCGACCCGCAGCCCCTCGCGGTGGCGCCAGCGCCGCTGACGCTGGAGTTCGAGCGTTCCCGGCAGATCCTTGGCCATGGCAAGGACAAGACTTGCCACGTATTCGGCAATGGGCTCCTCGAAGATGCCGCGGGCGTTCGTGACCAGTGTTTCGGAGTTGATCAACTCGGGGCAGAGCAGCCGGTCCACGCCGGCGCTGGCCGTGTGCACCCAGCCCGGCCGCGGGCCGTCCCCCGGCCAGGCCAGCCGGATCGCGTCGGAGGTGAAGTCCCAAGCCAACAAAACGTCGGCCAGAGGGAGTTGAGCGGCGAGCGAGGAGTCGTCCGCGTACATGATCCGGGCCCGGCCGGTCAGCCGGCCGAGGCGCGGCGGCGGGTCGGAACCCAGGACGAGAAGGGTCGGTTCGGCCATCGGGAGAGCCCTTCTGAGCGGGGCGGGGATTTCCCCGAGGAAAATTCGGTGCAACGTATTTCCTGTGCGGATTGACCACGCTCGCATTCAGCTCCTACCGTCGTCAACAACAGCCAAAGGGGGCCGTGCGATGGATGTCTCCTTTCTGGGCGGGCCACAGCCGCAGCGTGGTGTCGGTGTGGTCGCCCCATTCGATTTCGCTCTCGACCGCGAACTCTGGCGTTGGATGCCTGACGAGATCTCGCTGCGCCTGACGAGGACCCCGTACGTCCCCGTCGAGGTGTCGCTGGACCTGGCCAGGCTCGTGAGTGAGCACGAGACCCTCGGAGAGGCGGTGCGGGCCCTGGGCGCGTCCGAACCGGAAGTGATCGCGTACGCCTGCACATCGGGCAGCTTCGTCGGCGGTATCGGCGGCGAGCGGGCCATGTGCGAGGCGATGGACAGAGCGGGCGAGGTCCCCTCGCTCACCACGTCGGGCGCGCTGCTGGAGGCGCTCGAAGAGCTGGGCGCGAGACGGATCGCGCTGGTCACGCCCTATACGGAGTCGGTCACCGAGTCACTGGAGGAGTACCTGGCGGAGGCCGGGGTAACTGTCACGGGTCGCGCCTTTCTGGGGCTGACCCGGCACATCTGGAAGGTGCCGTACCGGTCGGTCGTGGACATGGCGCGGCAGGCCGTCGTCGGTGCGGCCGACGCGCTGTTCATCAGCTGTACGAACCTGCCGACGTACGACGCGATCCCGCAGTTGGAGGCCGAGCTGAGGATGCCGGTGCTGTCGGCGAACCAGGTCACGATGTGGGCGGCGCTGCGCAGAATCGGCGCGCACGCGGTCGGCCCGTACCAGGGCCTGCTGCTCGACCCGCCTCCGGTGCGCCACGTGCCTACGCTGGAGGGGATGGGAGAAATCCCTGAGATCCACGAGATCCCGGAGATTTCCGGGATCGGCGACATCCCCGGCATCGCGGAGATGGAGCGGATGGAACCGGTCCAGCAGATGCGGGACATTCAGCCGGTCCAGCCCGGCGAGTGGGCGCAGCCCTCCCAGCCGGACGCTCCGACCGAGGAACAGGAAGGGTGGACATGACGACCGTCGGACTTCTCTACCCCGGCCACTCCGCCGAGGACGACTACCCCCGTCTGGAGATGCTCTTCGACAGTGACATCAGACTGCCCCTCGTCCACACCGACATCGGCGAGGACGCCCACCGGGTCGACGCGCTCCTGGAAATGGGCTCGGCGCGGCGGCTGGCGGACGGCGTCGAGGAGCTGCGGATGGCGGGCGCCGAGTCCGTGGTCTGGGCGTGTACGAGCGGCAGCTTCGTGTACGGCTGGGAGGGCGCGCACGAGCAGGCCCGCAAACTGGCGCTGGAGGCGGGGCTGCCGGCTTCGAGCACGTCCTTCGCCTTCGCGCACGCGGTCCAGGCGCTGGGCGCGAAGCGGGTCGCGGTCGCCGCGACCTACCCCGAGGACGTCGCGGGCTACTTCACCGCCTTCCTGAAGTCGGCGGGCGTCGAGGTGGTCTCCACCCGGGGCAGCGGCATCATCACGGCGGCCGAGGTCGGCACCTGGGGCCGGGACGAAGTACTCGCCCTGGCCCGCGAGGGCGACCACCCGGACGCGGAGGTGGTCCTCCTGCCGGACACGGCGCTGCACACGGCGGCGTACCTCCCGGAGCTGGAGGAGACCCGGGGCAAACCGGTCCTCACCGCGAACCAGGTGACGGTCTGGGAGGGCCTGCGGCTGGTGGAGCGGCGGGCGTGGGCCCCGAAGCTGGGGAAGCTGTTCGCGACCCGGGTCTGAGCCCGCGACCGGGTGGTGCCCTCGGTCCGGCGGGCGGGCCTGTCGAGCCCGCCCGGTGGACCGGAGGGCGGAACCCGGTCCGGCGGGAATAAAACGGAGCCGACCTCCTGTTGATCCGGGCTGTACCTACATCCCGCTCAGAAGGGCTCGCACCGGTGGTTGACGCAATTCGAGGCACCGCGCAGGGCAGCGCGCCCGTGCCGCTGTCCGTGCTGGATCTGGTCACCGTCGGCAGCGGGAGCACCGCGCGGCAGGCCCTGCGGACCAGCGTCGAGATCGCCAAGCTCGGCGAGCGCCGGGGCTACCACCGGCACTGGGTCGCCGAGCACCACTCGATGCCCGGCGTCGCCTCCTCGTCGCCCGCTGTGATCCTGGCCCATCTCGCCGCCCACACCGAGCGCATCCGGCTCGGTTCGGGCGGCGTCATGCTGCCCAACCACGCGCCGCTCGTCATCGCCGAGCAGTTCGGCACCCTGGAGGCCCTCGCTCCCGGGCGGGTCGACCTCGGGCTCGGCCGGGCGCCCGGCACCGACGGGGCCACGGCCGCCGCGCTGCGCCGTACCGACCGGCCGGGCGAGGGCGCCGACGAGTTCCCGCAGCAGCTCGCCGAGCTGACCCGCTTCCTGGACGACGACTTCCCGGACGGGCACCCGTACGCCCGGATCCACGCCGTACCCGGCCCCGTCCAGGGCCCCGCCGCCCGGCCGCCGCTGTGGCTCCTCGGCTCCTCCGGGTTCAGCGCCCAGCTCGCCGCCAGGCTCGGGCTGCCGTTCGCCTTCGCGCACCACTTCTCGGCGCAGAACACCATCCCCGCGCTGGACCTCTACCGCGAGTCCTTCCGGCCGTCCGCCGTGCTCGACGCCCCGTACGCGCTGATCGGCGTCGCCGCCCTCGCCGCCGAGGACGAGAACGAGGCCCGCCGCCAGGTGCTGACCGGCGCGCTGTCGATGCTGCGCCTGCGCACCGGGCGCCCCGGCCTCGTCCCGACGCCCGACGAGGCTCAGGCGTACCGCTTCAGCCCGCAGGAGCGGGAATTCGTGGACGGCTGGCTGGCGAACATCGTGCACGGCACCCCGGACGCCGTGCGCGCCGGACTGGACGACCTCCACAAGCGCACCGGCGCCGACGAGTTGATGCTCACCGCCAACGCCCACGGCGGCGACGCGCGGCTGCGCAGCTACGGTCTGATCGCCGATGCCTACGGCCTGCCCGCCTGACCGACGGCGGTGGGTGGCGGCGTTCCAGGTGTCCTCGGTGTCCCCGGTGTCCCCGAGGCTTCCGTGACCGGGACCCGCGGCCGGACGTGCGGTGTCAGCGCCGCCACCACCGCCGTGACGAGGAACGCCGCCGGCGGCGTCCAGAACTCGGCTCGGGGGGCGGGCCGCGCCGGTACTTCCACCGGGCGCTGGGCGCGACGCCCGACGCGTACCGCCGCACCTTCCGCGTCAGCCGCTGACGGCGGGCGGTCTGCGGGCGCGCGGCTCAGACCTTGAGCGGTCTGACCCCGATCATCTCCGCGATCCGCTCCGGCGCCACCGCTCGCGAGTACAGCCAGCCCTGCCCGGTGTCGCACCCGATCCGGCGCAGCCGCGCGGCCTGGCCCGCCGTCTCCACGCACTCCGCCGTGACCGTGAGGCCGAGCCGGTGCGCGAGATGGACCAGCGTCTCGACGATCGTCTCGTCCGCCGGATTGGGGTGGACGCCCTCGTCGTAACGGAAGCCGCGGACGAAGGAGCCGTCCAGCTTCAGTACGGAGACGGGCAGCCGGCTCAGATAGGCCAGGTTCGAGTAGCCGGTGCCGAAGTCGTCGATGGCGATGCGCACGCCCATGTCACTCAGTGCCTGGAGCGCCTGGAGGGGGCGGCCCGCCGAGCCCATCACCGCGGACTCGGTCAGCTCCAGTTGCAGCAGATGCGGCGCCAGCCCCGTCTCGGCGAGGATCGCGGCCACGTCCGCCACCAGGTCGGAGTCCCAGACCTGCCGTACGGCGACGTTGACGCTCACGAACAGCGGCCGGTCCGCCGGGTGGTCCCGCTGCCACTGACGGGCCTGGAGACAGGCCGTACGCAGCACCCACCGCCCGAGCTGCACGATCGAGCCGTCCTCCTCCGCGATCCCGATGAAGCGGTTGGGCGCGAGGATGCCGAACTGCGGGTGGTTCCAGCGCACCAGCGCCTCCACGCCCCGTACGACTCCGTCCGCCATCCCCACCAGCGGCTGGTACTGGAGGACGAACTCCTCGCGCTCGACGGCCGGGCGCAGCGTGGACGCCAGCGCCTGGCGGGTCATCCGGTGCGCGTTGCGCTCCGGGTCGAAGAGGGTCCAGCGCGCCTTGCCGTCCGCCTTCGCCCAGTAGAGCGTGGTGTCGGCGACCTGCATCAGACCGGTGGGTGTCGTGCCGTCGGCGGTCCGTTCGACCACGCCGATGGACGCCGAGACGGAGAGCCGCTGCCCGGCCAGGTCGAACGGGAGCTGGAGCGCGGCGAGTACGGCGCGGGCGAGGTCGGCGAGCTGTTCCGTACCGGACGAGTCCTCGACCAGGATCGCGAACTCGTCGCCGCCGAGGCGCGCGACGAGGTGGCTGCCGCCGCGGCTGTGGCCGTCCGTGGCGGCGCACTCGGTGAGCCGGCCCGCGACGGCGGCGAGCAGCCGGTCCCCGACGCGGTGCCCGAGGGTGTCGTTGACGGCCTTGAAGCCGTCCAGATCCAGATAGCAGAGACCGATCCGCCCTGTTCTGCCATGGTCGTACGACGATTCGAGCGCGGTCGACAGCCGCTCGAAGAACAGCGTGCGGTTGGGCAGCCGGGTCACCGGGTCGTGCATCTGGAGATGGCGGAGCCTGGCCTGGAGTTCGCGCCGCTCGCTGATGTCCGTGAGGGAGAGCAGGACGCTGCCGCCGTCGGGCAGGGGCGCGACGGTGACCTCGGCCCACAGCGCGCGGCCGTCGGGGTGCTTGAGGCGGCGGGTGCAGCGGAAGCGGGAGCGACGGCCGCGCAGCACTTCCTGGTACGCGTGCCAGGTCCGGTCGTCGGAGGCGAGGTCGACCAGGTCGGCGGCGGCGCGGTCGCGCAGCGAGGCGCGTGCGGTGCCGACCAGTTCGGCGAGGGCGTCGTTGGCGGTGACGACGGTGCCGCGCCGGTCCACGACGGCCATGGGGAGCTGGGCCGCGTTGAAGGCGGCGCGGTAGTCGCGCTGTTCCTGCCGCCGGCGGTGCTCTTGCTGGTCGTGCTGCTTCTGCTGTCTCTGCTGTTGCTGTTGCTGCTGGTGGTCGCGCGCCTCGGGGTCGAGGAGGGGGTGATCGGGGCGCGCGTGGTACCGGTCGTCCTGTATGGCCAGAGCGTGACACTCGGTGACTGACGGCGTGGCGGAGTGGGGCGCCGCGACTGCCGCAGGCTGGGGCCCTTCGGAGGTTCCGCTCACGGCTCGCTCCCGCAGTGCAGTGGTGTCGTACAGGGGTGTGATTCGGGATGATCGGCGCAGGAAAGTGTGCCGATCATAGAGGCAGGCCGGTCGGCCGTTCCAGCTCCCCCGTGGTGAACCCGGGGGCGCGAAGTCGACGCCAGGTGGCCGGACGATCGTTTCTGCTCGTCTGTGGCGCGACCTGTCTCCGTCCTGATCGGTTGTGACTTTCGGTGATCCGTGGAGTGTGTGTCGGGGGTGTCGGCCCGCTCACCCAACTGGGCCAGCGGAACAGGGCGTAACGCTACAAAAAGACACAAGGTGGGTGAGCTGTCCCGCATTCCGCAGCCGGAGGTCTACGTGGAGCGTCGCCCGACACCCGGGGGAGTGGACCGGCCGCGCCTGCGCAGAACGGCTGCGGCCTTCACCTCGCTCGTCGCGGTCGCCGCCACGTCACTGGTGGCCGGCCCCGCCGTGGCCGCCAACTCCGCCGGGCCGTGCGCCCTGCCGCGTACCACCGCGCACCACTCGCTCGGCCTCGACACCTGGAACGCCTCCTACCCGCGCCCGGCCAGGACCCTCGACGCGGTCATGGTCTTCCTGTCCTTCCCCGACGCGGCGCCGCGGACCGGGCCCGCCGAGCTGGTGGCCGACCACTTCCCCGCGACCAGCAGGTTCTTCGAGCGGGCCTCGTACGGGAAATTCGCGCTGCGCCCGCATCCCCGGCTCCAGTGGGTCGAGATGCCGCGGGCCTCCACCGACTACGCCATAAAGCGCGACTGGGAGCCGTCGATGCGTACGGCGTATCTGCGGGACGCGCTGGCGGTCGCCGATCCGTTGATCGACTTCTCGCGGTACGACATCGTCTATCTGGTCGCCGACCCGGACGCGCCCGGCGTGGACTCCGACGCGACGAAGGTGGTCAACTTCGATCACCCCATGAGCGCGGACGGCACGGACATCAAGCGTGTCGTCACCGTCTTCGAGCGGCACCCGCCGGACCGCAACGTGCTGGCCCACGAGACCGGGCACGTCTTCGACCTGCCCGACCTCTACCACCGGCCGACCGACGGCAAGGGCGACTGGGACACCCACGTCGGCGACTGGGATGTGATGGGCAGTCAATTCGGCCTGGCGCCGGACCTGTTCGGCTGGCACAAGTGGAAACTGGGCTGGCTCGAACGGCGGCAGGTGAGCTGTGTGAAGCCCACGGGCAGCAGCATGCTCACCCTGGAACCGCTGGACGCCACACCCCCGGTCGGCGCGAGCGCCGGGACCCGGCTCGCGGTGGTCAGGACCGGCGCGCACTCGGTCCTGGCGATCGAGGCGCGCGGCTCGACCGGGAACGACGCGACCACCTGCACCGAGGGCGTACTGATCTACCGGGTGCGGGGCGAGGCGGAGTCCGGCGACGGCCCCATCGAGGTGGTGGACGCGCACCCGGACAGCGAGGCCTGCTGGGACCAGTCGGTCTACCCGCCGCTGGCGGACGCGCCCTTGGGGGTCGGGGAGACGTTCACGGTGCCGGGGGAGGGCACGAGGGTGGAGGTGGCCGACCGTACGCGGACGGGAGCGTGGACGGTCAAGGTGACGACAGGGGCGGGAGCGGTCGCGGAGGTACGGGCGGACGTGCGGGCGGGTGCGTGAAACACGAGAAAGCCCCTCGCTCTCGCGAGGGGCTTTCCCTGTCTGTGCGCCGCCAGGGACTCGAACCCCGGACCCGCTGATTAAGAGTCAGCTGCTCTAACCAACTGAGCTAGCGGCGCCTGCTGACGTCGTAGACCTTAGCACCAGGATCGGTGCGAAGAAAAATCGATATGACAGGCCCCGGAAGGCGCTGGTGCGCTGCTCAGGGGCGGGGAACCCGGCAGGCTCAGGGGCGCGAACCCGGCAGGCCGCGCACCGCGCCGGCCGCGAGGCGGGTGACCGGTCGCCGCAGGGTGGGACGGCTCGCCCGTACGCACGCCCACAGCAGCACCTCGGGACCCGGCAGCCACGGATGGCGGGTGTCGGGGGCCACCACCCAGCGCGGGGCCGGGCCGCTGCCGGGGACCAGTGAGGGGACGGTCACCGCGTCGCCGGAACCGTGGCAGAGCAGCGGCGGAACGGCCGGCGCCGCGCCCTCCGGCGCCGAGCGCCCCCACTCCTCCCAGGACAGCAGCGACGGCAGTCGCTGGGCGGCGCCGGGCGCAGCGAACAGCATCATCCGCCCCCGGTGCGTGGCGACCGGCCCGGAGCCCGGTCCCTCGGACCACAGCCGGTCGAGCATGCGCCTGCCGAAGATCGCGGGCACGTTCACGACATCGAATACGGCACCGCAGGGCAGTACACCGGGGGCGGTCGGCCGGGCCTCCCAGAGGGAGAGCGTGGAGCGGGGGTACGGCCCTGCGGAGGCGAGCCAGCCGGCGCCGGCGGCGGTGACCTGCGCGGCGTGGTGGCGGCCCTCCTCGCGGAGATAGGTGAAGATGTCGGTCCGGCGCTCGTCGTCGCAGGCGCCCGGACTCAGGGGGGACTCATCTCGCAGCCATGCGCTCATGGCGAATACATCTACCTGGAGTGACGGTCCCGTTCCTGGGAGTTGCCGGAAACCGGGACAGGGTGGTGCGGGTAGGCGTAACCTACGGCCCGGCATATGCCAGACGGACCCCGTCCGGTCACTCCCCGGGCCTGCGCCCGATCCGCAGCAGATCGCGCCCGAACTCCACCATCTTCCTGGCGTAGTCCTCGGTCCACTCGGCCCGTTCGGCGATGTCCGCGTGAGTGAGTCGGTCGAACCGCCGCGGATCGGCGAGCTGTGCGGCGGCGACGGCCTGGAACTCCACGGCCCGGTCGGTCGCAGCCCGGAAGGCGAGCGTCAGCTCGGTGGCCCGGTCCAGCAGGGCGGCCGGATCGTCGATCGACTCCAGATCGAAGAAACGCTCCGGATCGGAGGCCGCCTCCGAGGGCTCGAACAGCAGCGGGGCGGGCCGCAGCCGTCGCTGACTCGACTCAAAATCCGCCATGTGTCCTCCTGCTGCTCCTGGTGCGGGCGTCTGTGAAGTCGCCCGTGAAGTCGTCCGTGTCGCTTCGGCCACCGTCCATTGTCCCGCCCCGCGCAAGGGGGCCTCAGACCCCGCCCGACGGCCTCGGACGGCCGTACGGTGGTCCCGGGCACGCTCAGTCGCCGTTCGGGCCGTCCGTGTCGTATCGGACGGCCCTGCCGACATGCGGTTCGAAGGCCGTGAGGACGCTCCAGCTCGCGCCGCCGTCCAGTCGCTTCCAGGTGGTCACGGGGCGGGAGTCCATCGTCACCCTCGCGCTGTTCCGGTCGGTCACGATCGAGATGCGCAGCCGCACCGGGCTGCCGGAGGAACTGCCACAGACAACGGTGAGCTTGCCGTGCGTGAACTCCTCGACCTCGTCGATCCGGGGAGCCGGCACCTTCTTGAGGGCGTGCAGCACGCTGTCGGTGAGCTGATAGGGAGTCGTGCCGGTGGGCACCGGGACGCGGATCTCGGCGGTGCACGGCACGAACGCGGCCTTCGCCGTCAGCGGCAGCCCGTGCCGTGCGGTCGTGCGTCGGGCGTTCCACGTGTTCGACGTGGCGATCGCGACGGCGAGGACGGCTCCCGCCGCAAGTCCGAAGAGCGTCCCTTGGAGCAGCGAGCCCGCCCAGGCGCTCGTGTCCTCCGATATGAGTACACCGGCCATGGCACCGCTGACGACGACGGCAGTCAGGACGGTGGACATGGCGCTGCGGCGCACGGTCGCGAGCCAGTAGCCGAGCATGTTCGAGTTTCGCGGTTCCTGTGTGAGGGGTGGACCGGGTCGGTGCCCGGCGGCCCCACGGGTTGCCGGGCACCGACCAAGTGGTGGCTCAGCCTAACCTCGGGCATTCCCGATGAGAACCGTCCATGGGCTGATCAAACAGGCCAGAAGCATCTCTGGGCTGTGACGACAAACCCCTCGAAGTTCCTGCTCGTCGCGAGAGGAAGCACCGCGGGCCGAGGTCGTCACGATGACGACGCAGTCGTGGTCGCCGTTCACCGACGCTGTGAAGGCCGGGGAGTTGGCGTCCAGCTCACCCGGTGTTCCGAGAGGTGCGAGAGCACCGCGTGGTTGGCCTCCCAGCCGTCCGGGAACTTGATCGTGACTCCCAGCTGCACCGGCTCCGTGGAGGGGTGTTCGTCCAGCAGTTCCGGCACGCCCGCGCGGCAGATCACGATGCAGGCGTGCCGGTGGCGTGAGGTGAGCACGCACAGGCGGCCCGTCTCCAGGTGGAAGGCCGTCGCGTCCGGGCGGCCCGAGAGCGGGTGCAGGACGACCGTGACGTCGAACTCACGGCCCTGGAGCCGGTTCGCCGTGTCCACGGCCACCCCCGCCACCCCCAGCTCCGCGAGGGCCGCGCGGATCGCCGCCGCCTGGTCGCGGTGGGCCGTGCCGACCGCGACGCGGTCGGCCGTCAGCGGCGCGGCGTCCGGGCCCCGCTCGCCGACCGTCGCGCCGCCCCGGTCCAGCAGCCTGCGGACGACCAGGGCCACCGCCCGTACCGCCTCGGGGTCCGTACGGGGCGTACGGCGCGCGGGCAGCTCCAGCAGACCCCAGCCGGACGCCGCCGCCTCGTCCACCACCCGGTCCGGTCCCGAGCCGTCGGAGGGGACGGCGAAGGTCAGGCGCCGGTCCGCCGGGCCCGTACCGCTGCGGAACGGTGTGTACGGGTAGAACGCGTCCGACACCAGCGGCGCGGCCGACGCGGGCAGCCGCCACGACACCGGCAGCCGGTGCTGCGGCAGTTCGAGATTGTGCGCGAGGAGCGTGGCGACCGCGCTCGCCGACGGGTCGTACGACAGTCCCGCCCACTGGTCCGCGCCGACCACGCTGAACGGGTCCAACTGGCCCGGGTCGCCCACGAACAGCGCCCGTTCGAAGAGCCCGGCGACGGCCAGCAGGGCGTCCGAACGCATCTGGTACGCCTCGTCCACGATCGCGTGCCGCCACGGCTCGACACCCTGCACGTGCGCCCACTTGGCCGCCGTCGACACGACGACGTCGAGGCCCGCGAGATCGCCCGCCTTCGCCGACTTCCGTACGGAGGGCAACTCGTTGAGCGACGGGTCGTACGGATCGGGGTCGTTGCTGTGCAGCCGGCCGACCGGCAGGTCGGGGGCCTTCTCGGCGAGCCGTGTGACGAGGTCGTCCACCTGCGCGTTGGTCTGCGCGACGACCATCAACGGCCGCCCCGCCGCGGCCAGTTCGAGCGCGGCGCGCACCACGAGCGTCGACTTCCCGGCGCCGGGCGGCGAGTCGACCACCACGCCCCGGTACGCCCCGTACAGCGTGTCGTGCAGGATCGCGTCGGTCGCCCGCGTGGCCTCGGCGCCCGGGTCGAATCCGGCCCGGTCGGACGCGGTGGCGGCGGTCATAGGAAGTCCTCCTCGGTCACCGGATCGGGAAGCGGCAGTGGGTGCAGTGGCATGGGCGCCTCACCGGCGGGCGCGCGGGACTCAGGAAGGTGTACGGCTCCGAGGACGGGACCGGCCGCGTCGGCGCCACCGGCACCGGCACCGGCAGCGGGGGCCGCGGTCGCACCCGCCCCCTCCGTGCCCGGCGGCCCCCCGTGCGTCCACGGCGTCTCCTCCGTGGAAGGCAGCTTCGGGCCGCTCCGCTGGTCGTGTTCGAACAGGGTCCAGGCGATTCGGTCGCCCTTCTCCGGGAGCGAGCCCTCGGCCGGCTCCTTGCCCCGCCCCATCCGGTCCGTCAGCCGCACCACCAGGATGTTGTGCCCGTCGTGCCCGTCGTCCCCGCCGGGCCCGTCCGGTCCTCGGCCGACGAACTCGGCCGACTGCGGCTTGCCGTCCAGCGAGCGGTAGACCTTCGTACGCTCACCGAGCTGCGGACGGTCCTCGCTGTACAGCGTGATCAGCGGGCGCGGACTGGGGCGCTTGCTCTCGCTGTAGGCCATCACCACGTCCGTCACCTCACCGATGAACGCCTCGCCCGACAACCGCCGCCCGGCCAGCACCAGCGGGTCGTCCAGCGCCTCCTGCGCCTCCAGCTGCGCCTGCGCCGTCTCCCGCGAGGCCAGCTTCTGCGCCGCCGTCACCGCGTCGTCGTGCCGCGGCTGCGGCGGCTCACCGGACCGCACCCGGTCGCGATGGCCGGTGAACGACCACCGGTCGCGCGTCCAGCGGTCGGCGACCCGCGCCCCCTCGGGCAGCTCCCGCAGCAGGTCGAGCCCCCGCCACACCGCGTCCCACGTCGGCCGCGACTGGCTCGCCAGCAGCGCCCTGATCTCCCGCTCGGCCCTGGTCAGCCGGCCCAACTGCTCGTCCGCGCCCAGCCCGTCCTCGGCGGCCCCGAGCGACTGCCGCGCCCGGTCGTACTCGTCGATCGCCGGCGCCAGCAGCCGGTTGTCGAACGCCGGGTCCGTCGCCGGACCGGCGGGCGGGCAGCTCAACTGCCCACGGCCGTCCCGCTCCGTCTCCGCGCGCAGCGCGGCGTCCCGGCCCGACCCGCCGTCCGGCGGGTCGATCCAGGCCAGCAACGCCCCCAGATGCTGGTCCTCCAGGTTGGACTGCCCCGTCGCCCAGTGCCTGTTCAGCAGATCGGTCGCCGCCAGCAGCAGCGACGACCCCGGCACCCGCGCCCGCTCGCCGTAGTGCGTCAGCCAGCGGCCCAGCAGCGGCACCCGCGCCGGTGCCGGATACGGCGTGTCCGGGTCCTGCTCCGCCGTACGCCGGAACCGCATCGAACGCCCCAGCAGCCGTACGAAGTCGACACCCGGCCGGTTCGGCACGATCAACTGCGGCGCGTCCACGCACAGTTCGACCTCGACCTTGACGCGCTTGCCTGTCTCCGGGTCGGTCTCGCTGCGCTCGGCGGGCTCCACATCGTCCGCGTACGCGTCGAGATGGGGCAGCAGCACCTCCGCCAGATCGGCGAGGAACGCGAAGCGCAGATCGCGGTCGCGCGGCTGCGCCACGGTCAGCAGCCGGGGCGCGTCGCGGTCCGTCCCCACGAGCGCGCCGAGCGGGGCACCGGCCTCACCGGCCGTCGTGAGCGGTACGAACACCAGTGGGCGCGCCGACAGCCGCCGGTGGCACATGGTGGCGAGCGGCTGCGCGCGCCCGCTCTCGACGGCCTCCAGCCGGGCCAGGGTGTTGATCAGCGACATCCGGCGACCGCGCCTTCCGGGACGACGGACACGGACCCCAGCGCCTCGGCCCGCAGCGCGGCGGCCCGGCGCAGCGCCAGCACCGTCGGATCGTCGCCGGCGGTCCCCGGCGCCGACTCGCCGCGCGCCGCCGCCAGTACGGCGCCGACCGTCGTCAGGGAGCCCAACTCGCCCCGTACACCCCGTCCCAGCGCCTCCACGGCCCCGGCTGTCCGCGCCCGGCCCCGGCAGTGGAAGGCCAGCTCGCACGCGGCCAGACACTCGGGCGCGTACGCCGCCGTCACCGCGTCGACCGCCGCCGTCAGCTCCGCCGGCGAGCACCGCTCCAGATCGAAGCTGGTGCCTTCGGGCAGGGTCGCCGCGATGTCCTCGATCCGTGTGAGCCTGGTCAGCTGCCGCCGGGTCACCGACCGCTGCTTGCGTACGTCCACGACCGAGGCGGTCGGCAGGTTGGAGAAGTCCCTGGGGCAGACCAGCAGCACCGAGTGGTCCACCCGGGCGCCGGTCACCCGCGCGGCGACCCGCTCCAGCGCCAGCACGTACACGGCGGCCTGCCGCGCGGCGGCGCCCACCTTCGACGGGTCGGCAGAACTGTCGATCATCGGGAAGGACTTGATCTCCACGACCGTCCACCGGCCGTCCGGATGCACCACCACGGCGTCCGGCTCCAGATAGGCGGGCGAGCCCGCCACCTCCAGCGCGAGCAGCGGATGCACGAGCAGCGTCCACGCGGCGGATCCGCCGGACGCGCCGGCCTTCGCCTCGGCGCCGGTCGCCTCGCGCAGCGCCAGCGCCGTACGCGCGGCGCGGCCCTCGGGGCCGGCCGCCGACAGGTCGGGGACCCGCACCTCACCGGGCACCGGCGGCGGCGATCCCGCGCCCATGCGCTCGTGCAGCAGCCGCATCAACTCCGTGCCGCCGTCGGCCTTGACGCGGGCCTCGAAGGCGTTGCCGCGCATGAACGCGAACTGCGACTGCCCGAACGGCGCGGGGGAGCCGAGCGCCGCCGCGAGCGCCGTCTTGTCGACGCCCGCGCCGTCCAGCAGCGCGCGGCGTCCGCAGCCGGGGTTGGCGGCGAGTGCGGCCAGCGCGCGGGCGTCCAGCGGGTGCGGCGCGACGTCCGGTCCGCGCAGCTCAGCGAGCCGCTGCCGGAGCGTCGTCGGCCGCGGCCCCGGTGCTGCTGGGGTCGCCGGTGCTGCTGTTGGTGCGGGTGCGCTGCCCGGGGAATCGCTCACCCGCGGAAGTCTCGCATCCGTCACTGACATTCGGAGGTTTGACCGGGGAGTTGGCCGCTGTGGACTTGGCCGCAGGGGGCTCGACCGCCGGGGACTCGACCGGCGGAGAGTGGACCGCCAGGGAGTGGACCGCCGGGGAGTGGACGGCCGGGGATCCGTCCGAGGACTTCGCGACCGCGACGGGGCCGCCACGCACCGGTTCCGGCAGCCGCGCGAGCCCGCCCACGAACGCGTACCGCTCGGCCGCCAGCGCCCAACCCCGGTCGGCGGTCCGCAGCGCGCGCCCCGTCAGCAGCGCGCCCGCCCCCATCACGGCGCCGCCGGCGACCGCGTCGAGGAAGTAGTGGTTCGCCGTCCCCATCACGATGATCACGGTGAGCAGCGGATAGGCGATGCCGAGTCCCCGGATCAGCCGCGTCCTGCCGTGCCGCCACAGCAGCACCCCGCACCACAGCGCCCAGCCGACATGCAGACTCGGCATCGCGGCGTACTGGTTGGTCATCCCGCCGAGCCCGCGCGGTGCGCTCGCCTCCGCGCCCCACCAGCCGTACGAGCTGTACTGCGCCATCGTGTCGACGAAACCGTAACTGGCGTCCAGCAGCCGCGGCGGACACGTCGGGAGCAGCGTGAAGCCGACCAGGCCGAGCAGCGTGGAGAGCATCAGCCAGGTGCGGGCCACGCGGTAGTGCGCGGGGCGGCGGCGGAAGAGCCAGATCAGTACGGCCGGTGTGACGACGTAGTGCAGCGAGGCGTACGCGAAGTCGGCGGGTATACCGAGGGCCGGGGTGCTGGTGAAGAGTCTGTTGAGCGGATGCTCGGCGTTCAGGAAGAACGCCTTCTCTATTCGCAGGATCGCCAGGCCGTGGTCCACGGCCGTCGACACGTCACCGCGCGCCAGCAACCGGCCGGCCGAGTACGCCGCGTACACCACCACCAGGAGCAGTAGTTCGGCCCACCAGCGGGGCCGGTGGGCGGTGCGCGCATGGACGATCTGCGGCATCCGGACGCTCTCCCTCATGTATTTACGCGGCCTTCCGCCGACGTTCAACCGTACGGTGTAGGCGATCGCTCGCATGCGAGGGGTCCCCCTGCGAACCCTCGTGCGTCAACGGAACCGCCGTGACCTCGCCGTCGGCTGTCCATGGGGACGCCGAGATCGTCCCGGAGGTTGCCCTCCGTTCAGGTGCGGGATGATGGGACGGCACCCGTAGTGAACCTCAGGGAGAGCTTTCATGGCACCGCGCATCCTCCTCGCCCGGCATGGTCAGACGGCGTGGTCGCTGTCCGGCAGGCACACCGGCAGGACGGATGTCCCCCTGCTCGACGAGGGCAGACGCGGCGCCAAGCTGCTCGGGGAGCGGCTGCACCGGGAACCGTGGTCCGCCCTGCCCGACGCGGAGATCCGCACCAGTCCGCTGCTGCGCGCGAGCGACACCTGCGCGCTCGCGGGGTTCGGCGGACGGGCGCGGGAGTGGGACGCGTTGATGGAGTTCGACTACGGCGCGTACGAGGGCATGACCCCGGCGCAGATCCAGGCGGTGCGGCCGGGCTGGTTCATCTGGCGCGACGGCGTCCCCGACGGCGAGACGCTGGCCGAGGTCGCCGCACGCGCCGACGAGGTCGTGGCGTGGGCGCGCTCGGCCGACCGCGACGCGCTGGTCTTCGCGCACGGCCACATCCTGCGCGCGATCGGCGCGCGCTGGCTGGGCGAGGACGTGTCGTTCGCGTCCCGGATCAGGCTGGCGCCGACATCGCTGTCGGTCCTGGACTGGGCGTACGGGGCACCGGCGATCGACATCTGGAACGACACGGGGCACCTCGCGGGTTGAGGCGCTGCTGTCTTCTATCCCGCCGGACGGGCCGGTGCTCTGTCCTCAATCGCCGGACGGGCCGGTGCCTTGTCCTCAATCGCCGGACGGGCTTCATCAGCCCCGGTGCGCCGCCGACGCCGTCGACGCGTGGCGGTCCAGGAACGCGCCCACCTCCGGCGTACGCCGCTTGGGCAGCAGCACCCGCACCATGCCCGCGAGTATGCCCTGGATACGGGACGACTGGACCTCGTCCATCAGGTCGAGCGCCTGGTGCCCGGCGGCGGCGGCCTCGTCGAGGAAGCCCGCGTGGGCCAGATCCGTGGCCAACTCCGCCCGGTAGAGCGCGAGATTGCGGGTGAAGTGCGGGTCCTGGAGGATCGTGGCGCGGTACGCGTGCCGGGCCGCCGTCGACCAGTCGCCCAGCGCCGCGCGGCACTGCGCCTCCAGCGCCTGGAGTTCGGGCTCGCCGAAGAACGACATCCACTCGGGATCGGTGTCCGACGGACCCTGCTCGAAGAGCGTGTGCGCCTGCCCGAGGGACTGCTCGCAGCCCGTACGGTCCCCGAGCCCGGCCCAGCCGCCCGCCTCGCGCAGCGCGAGGAGCGACAGCAGCCGCGGCGACGCGAGGTCGCGGGCCGCGCGCCGGCCGGCCTGCGCCGCCCGTACCGCCTCGCGGTGCCGGCCGGCGTCCCTCGCCAGGAACGCGGTGTTGCAGAACGCGTGCGCCTCAAGTCCCGGGTCACCGGCGACCCGTGCGGTCGCCAGCGCCTCCGCGTAATGCGAACGCGCGTCGTCGAACCGGCCCGAGTCGTGCGCCAGCCAGCCCACCGAGATCGCCAGTTCGCCCGCGCTCGCGTGCAGCCGGTCGGCCGTCGCGCCGCGGGTGACGGTGCCCGCGTCGAGGAGCGCGTACGCGGTCCGCAGCGGCTGCGCCGCCCGCCGGTACAGGCCGTCGGCGCCGTGCCGGTCGTCCAGCAGCCGGATCCGGCGTACCGCCTCCTCCAGGGCGCTCACCTCGGCCTCGCCCGCCTGCCGGGGGGCGGGCACGGCGGCGGCGGGCGCGCCGATGCCGATACCGACACCGATACCGATGCCGAGAGAAGCGACCGCCATCGACGCGGTGCCGTTCGTCATGAATGCGCGACGCAGCACGTCGCTCTCCTCGCTGATGTCACCGGTGTCGCCGCGCATCGGGGTCGGGTTCGAGAGGGGAGCCGGCGCCGGACGGGCGTCGGCCGTGGCTCTGGACGCCCGGCCACGCACGGTCTCGCGCGCCGAGAAGCCCAGATCGGCCAGGGTGAGGCCGGGGAACATATGGAGGAAGACGCGTTCGTACGCGTAGTTGGGACAGCGGATCTCGCCGGCCTCCACCCGTCCGATATAACGTGCGTCGCACGCGACCTGTTCACCGATCTCCCGCGCGGCCCTGCGTACGACCGCCGCGAACTCCCCCGGCGAGCTACGGCCGCGCAGCCGGCGGAAGGTGTGATTGGGAACTGCCCGGGTCGACACCATGGCCGAGACCTCTCTTGGGACATCTTGGTCCTGTGTGCCGGTTCACCTCGTGGCCGGTTCACCGGTGTTCCGGCGGTCCGGCGTCCAAGAACGTACCGGTTGTGACGAGTTGCCTACGCAGAGTTTGGCTACAAACCGGATATCTCACCCACGATCTGCCATGAACTGCCATCCTTTGCGGCGGACTCCGGCCGTAGCCGTTGACGCCGCGGCGCGTTGAACCATGTGGAGACGCGCCACGTGTCTCCACTCGACGAGGAGGGTTTCCCTTGTTGGAGTTGGAGGTCGGTATGAAGACCAGTGACGGCTCATGGACTCCTGCTCAGCACAGGTCCACCGGGGAGGCGAGCGAACTGCCGCCCGGTGACACCTGTGGCGGGGGGCGCGGCGTGCCCTGCGATCTGGTGACCGTGCCGGCCCGCCAGGGGCTTGAGGCCGTCGACATCCTGCGCCGTGGCGCGGGCGAGGCCCCGGCGGTGGGGCCCGTGCTCCTCGACGGCAACTGCGACAACCTCGGATTCCTGGTGCCGCCCGGCACGGCGGCGGGCTGGGACATGCCCGGCAGCGCGTGTACGGAGACGGCCGGCCGGGGGCTGCGGGTGCCGGCCGAGCCGCCCGTCACCGGCGGCGCGTGGCTGCTGCCCCCCGACGCCGACACCGGGGAGGTCACGGACCCGGCGGTGCTGCGGGAAGCCCTCGGTGAGGCGGCCCGGCTGATCGAGGCGGCCGACGGCCATCGGTAGACCGGTCGGCGTCGCGGGCCACCGCCGCCGGGTGACAATGGACCGGTGGCGAAGAACCCGGCGGCGAAGAACAGGCGACGTGGACGAGGTGCCCCCGGCCCTGGTCCCGACCCCGGTCGAGGTCCCGGACCCGGACCCGGACCCGGTCGCGGTTCCGGACGAGAGCAGGGGCGCGAGAGCGCCACCGAGCCGGTCGACGGCGGCCTCGCCGAGCTGGTGCCCGACCGTGAGCGCTCCCGCGCCTGGACGCTGCTGATCGACGGAGCCCCGCAGTCCCACGTCGATCTCGCCGACCCGGCCCATCTCTCCTTCCCCTACCAGCGCAGACTCGGCCACATCGCCGATCTCGTCGCTCCCGCCGGCCGGCCGCTGCACGTCGTGCACCTCGGCGGAGGCGCCTTCACCCTCGCCCGCTACGTCGCGGCGACCCGCCCCCGGTCCACCCAGCAGATCGTGGAGCTGGACGCACCCCTCGTCCAACTCGTCCGCAGGGAACTGCCGTTGGACCCCGGCGCCCGGATCCGGGTCCGCTCCACCGACGCGCGGGCCGGGCTCGCCAAGGTGCCCGACGACTGGGCGGACCTGGTGATCACGGACGTCTTCGACGGAGCCCGTACCCCGGCGCATCTCACCAGCGCCGAATTCCTCGCCGATGTACGGCGCGTGCTCAAGCCCGGCGGGTGTTACGCGGCCAACCTCGCGGACGGCCCCCCGCTCGCGCATCTGCGCTCCCAGATCGCCACAGCCGCCACCGTCTTCCCGGAGCTGGCCCTCGCCGCCGACCCCGCCGTCCTGCGCGGGCGGCGCTTCGGCAACGCCGTACTCCTCGCGTCGGACCGGGAGTTGCCGGTCGCCGAGCTGACGCGCCGGGTCGCGAGTGATCCGCATCCGGGGCGGGTGGAACACGGGCGCGCCCTCACGGACTTCACCGGCGGCGCGGCGGTCGTCACCGACGCGCACGCGAAACCGTCACCCGTGCCACCGCCCGGCACTTTCGACTGAACGCCCCTGCGGCGTACCAGGCTTACCGGTCCTCGATCGGACCCGGTGAGCCTTCCCCGCCACAGCGCTACCGCTCGTCGATCCGCACCCGTGGCGCCGAGTCGTGCCACGTACAGAAGACCGAGACCTCCCGGTCGCCCCGTGTGAACGTCACCCGGATCCAGAAGTCCTGCTTCCACACCTGCATCTGCCAGTCGCCCTCCGGCGTCGCCGACACCAACTCGGCCGATTCGCTGCCGAGATCGAAGACGACCCGCCCGCCGTCCACCGGGTAACTCTTCACGTTCTCCGGCGCCTTCGGGGGCGGCGTCGTGGGTGGCTCCGGAGCCTCGGACGACGACGCAGGCGCCGGCGATTCCGGGGGCTGCGGCGGTATCGAGGGCTTCGGCGCCTCCGCCGACGCCGACGGCGGCGGCGGGCTCGGCGGGCGGTGCGTCGAGGAGGACTGCGGCCGGGCGCGCTGCGTCGTCGCGTTCTCCCCGGTGATCGGGAGCGCCCGCGGCCTGTCGTACACCGTGCCCACCACGACCGTGTGCACGCCCCACCACGACAGCGTGACCGCCGCCCCGGTCGCGAGCGTCCACGCCATGGCATGTACGAGTCCTCTGCGCATCGGGGCCATACTGCACCACCCGCCCCACAGCTGTCCCTCGGATGGCGTACGGTGCCGCCCATGCCAAGTGTGCTCGTGGTCGAGGACGACCAGTTCGTACGCTCCGCCCTCATCAGGCACTTGACCGACGCGTCGCACACCGTACGCAGCGTCGGAACCGCCCTGGAGGCGCTGCGCGAGGTCGCCCACTTCCGTTTCGACGTGGTCATCCTCGACCTCGGACTGCCCGATCTCGACGGATCCGAGGCATTGAAGATGCTGCGCGGCATCACCGACGTACCGGTGATCATCGCCACGGCGCGGGACGAAGAGGCGGAGATCGTACGGCTGTTGAACGACGGCGCCGACGACTACCTCACCAAACCGTTCTCGGTGGAGCACCTGTCAGCCCGGATGGCCGCCGTACTGCGCCGGTCGCGCGCCACCACCGCCGACGACCCGCCCTCGCGCGTCATCCGCGTCGGCGGCCTCGCCATCGACCCGCTGCGCCGCCAGGCCGAACTCGACGGCGCGCTACTGGATCTGACCCGGCGTGAGTTCGACCTGCTCGCCTTCCTCGCCGGACGCCCCGGCGTCGTCGTCGCACGCAAGGAGCTGCTGGCCGAGGTGTGGCAGCAGACGTACGGCGACGACCAGACCATCGACGTCCATCTGTCGTGGCTACGGCGGAAGTTGGGCGAGACTGCGGCCCGACCCCGCTATCTGCACACGCTGCGCGGCGTCGGCGTGAAGCTGGAGCCGCCGGCCCCCCGGGCACCGGCGTCCGGCCCCGGCGCGCACCAGCCCTCGTCATGAGATGGGCCCTGGTCAGGGTCTCGCTGGCGGTGACCGCGATGGTCGTGCTCGCCTTCGCCGTCCCGCTCGGGCTCGTCATCAAGGAGATGGCCAAGGACCGCGCCTTCTCCAACGCCGAACGGCAGGCCGCGACCCTCGGCCCGGTGCTCTCCATCGCCCGGGGCCGCGAACAGCTGGAGTGGGCCGTCCGCTCCAGCCCCATCGGCGACACGGGACAGCTGGCCGTCCATGTGCCGGCCTCCGGCGAGCCGGGCAGCGTGCCCATGGAGATCGGCACCCGCCGGGCGGCGCAGCGGGATCTGCTCGCCACCGAGCGGCTGGGCAGGGCCTCGATCACCGAGGTCAGCGGCGGGTCCGCGCTGCTCCAGCCGATCGCGATCTCCACCGGCAAGATCGCCGTCATCGAGGTGTTCGTCCCCGAGGACGAGGTGTCCAACGGCGTCGCCACCGCCTGGCTGGTGCTCGCGGGAGTGGGCATCGCGCTGATCGTGGGCTCGGTCGCCGTCGCCGACCGGCTCGGCGTACGGATGGTCCGGCCCGCCCAGCGGCTCGCGGGCGCCGCCCACGACCTGGGCGAGGGCAGACTCGGCGCCCGGGTCCCGGAGAAGGGACCGACCGAGCTGCGGTCCGCGGCCATCGCCTTCAACTCGATGGCCGACCAGGTGGTCCAACTCCTCGCCAACGAAAGGGAACTGGCCGCCGACCTCTCGCACCGGCTGCGCACCCCGCTCACCGTGCTGCGCCTCAACGCCGCTTCGCTGGGCGAGAGTCCGGCCGCCGACCAGACACGGGCGGCCGTCGCGCAGTTGGAGCGCGAGGTCGACACCGTCATCCGTACGGCCCGCAAGGCCAAGCCGCAGACCCGCGCGACGACGCCCGGCGTGGGCTGCGACGTCTCCG
The DNA here is from genome assembly GCF_045040315.1 of Streptomyces sp. NBC_01508. Lineage (NCBI taxonomy): Bacteria > Bacillati > Actinomycetota > Actinomycetes > Kitasatosporales > Streptomycetaceae > Streptomyces > Streptomyces sp. NBC_01508. The sequence goes on from NZ_CP109419.1 coordinate 5,671,274, forward strand.
AGGTGATCCGCGAGCGGATGGGTTTCTGGTCGGCCCTGGCCGAGGACGAGGGCCGGGAGGTACGGCTGGCCGGGGTCGGCCGCCCGGTACGCATCCCGGTCGCCAGGCCCGAACTGGCCGCCGCCCTCGACGCGTTGCTCGGCAACGTCTTCCGGCACACCCCAGAGGGCACCGCCTTCGCCGTCGACGTGCACCACGCCGACGACGCCGTGATCGTCCTCGTCTCGGACGCGGGACCGGGGATCGCTGACCCCGAGGCGGCGCTCGTACGGGGCAACAGCGGGGCCGGCGAGGGCTCGACGGGACTCGGGCTGGACATCGTGCGCGCGGTCGCCGAGTCGACCGGCGGGGACGTCCGTATCGGGCGCTCGGTGCTCGGCGGCACGGAGGTACGGATCTGGATCGGGCTCGGTGGACGGCGCTCCACGAGGTCCGCCGGGGAGCGCCGGGGGCACCGGCTGCGGCGTCGGCGCGACGGCCCGCGGCCGGCCGACCGTTAACTCGCTCCCAATGGTTCCTTAAGGGGACCTCAAGAACGGCAACACCCGTCCGCTATCGGCGACTTGTCCGGTCCGGGGCGGCTAGCGTGCTGCCACGAGACCGTACGAACCGCACGGCTGCCGTCCCCCACCGGCCGCCGCTCGGGTCCGTCCGGTGGCCGTTGTGTCCTCAATCGCCGGACGGGCTCGAAATGAGCCCGTCCGGCGATTGAGGACAAGCCCTATGCCGGCGGGTCCGGGAGGACGCCCGTCTCCGTCAGGCGCGCGTACCAGCGGGCGCTCGACTTCGGGGTGCGCGCCTGTGTCTCGTAGTCGACGTGCACCACCCCGAACCGCTTCCCGTAGCCCCGCTCCCACTCGAAGTTGTCCAGCAGCGACCAGAGGAAGTAGCCACGTACATCCGCCCCGTCGGCCATCGCGCGGTGCACCGCCGACAGATGCCCGTGCAGGAAACGGATGCGCTCCGGGTCGTGGACCGCGCCCTGCGCGTCCCGTCTGTCGTCGTACGCCGCGCCGTTCTCGGTGATCACCAGCGGCACGTCGGGCGCCTCGCGGGTGTAGCGCATCAGCACGTCGTACAGCCCGGTCGGATCGACCGACCAGCCCATCTCCGTCACCTCGCCCGGCGGCTGATGGAACGTCACGGACTCGGATCCGGGCCAGGGGGAGTTCTCGCCCGCGCCGGGTGCCTGGCTGCGGTTGTCGCGGCGGTCGGCGTCCGCGCCGGTGCCCGTCGCGGCCGACACCAGGTGCGGGGTGTAGTAGTTGATGCCCAGCCAGTCCAGCGGTTGATGGATCGTCGCCGCGTCGTCGGCCTTCACGAAGGACCAGTCGGTGATCCGCGCCGTGTCCTTGAACAGATCCTCCGGGTACGCGCCCGCCAGCACCGGCCCGGTGAAGATCCGGTTCGCCAGCGCGTCGATACGGCGCCGCGCGTCCAGATCCTCCGGCGACTGCGAACTGGCCCGCACAGCGGCCGTGTTGTGGCAGACGGTGATCTGTGCCCGCTTGGGCAGCACCGTCCGCAGCGCCTGAGTGGCCAGCCCGTGGCCGAGGTTGAGGTGGTGCGCGGCCCGCAGCGCGAGCACCGGGTCCGTACGGCCGGGCGCGTGCACCCCGGAGGCGTACCCCAGAAAGGCGCTGCACCAGGGCTCGTTGAGGGTCACCCACCGGTCGACCCGGTCACCGAGCGCGTCACCGAGGATCCGCGCGTACTCCGCGAAGCGGAACGCCGTCTCACGCACCGGCCAGCCGCCCGCGGTCTCCAGATCGTGCGGCAGGTCCCAGTGGTAGAGGGTCAGGACGGGCCGTATGCCGCGCTCCAGCAGGTCGTCCACGAGCTTGCGGTAGAAGTCGAGACCGCGCTGCACGGCCGGGCCGCGCCCGATGGGCTGGACGCGGGACCAGGAGACCGAGAAGCGGTACGCGTTCACCCCGAGGTCCGCCATGAGGCGCACGTCCTCGGCCCGGCGGTGGATGTGGTCGGCGGCGGTGTCACCGGTGTCGCCGTTCTCGACCTTGCCGGGCGTGTGGCTGAAGGTGTCCCAGATCGACGGGGTACGGCCGATCTCCCGCGCGCCGCCCTCGATCTGGTAGGCGGCTGTGGCGGTGCCCCATATGAAGTCGGACGGAAAGCTGAGGGACATGGGTGCGCTCCGGGTCGGGGAGGGGGCGGGGTCGGTCGCGGAACGGGTCGGTCGCGGAACGGGTCGGTCGTGGTGCGCGTCGGTCGTGGTACGGCGGACCGGGCGAAACGGGCGGTCAGCCCTTGACCGCACCTGTCATGATGCCACCGACAATATGCTTGCCGAAGATCACGAAGGCCAGCAGCAGCGGCAGCGTACCGAGCAGCGCACCGGCCATGATCACCGACTGGTCGGGAATGTAGCCGCGGCCCAGGCCCGTGAGCGCGACCTGCACGGTGGGGTTGCCGCTCTGCGTGAGCGCGATGATCGGCCAGAAGAAGTCGTTCCAGGCCAGCACGAAGGTCAGCATCCCCAGCACGGCCATCGCGGGCCGCGCCGCCGGGAAGACGACGTGCCACACGACCCGCCAACTGCTCGCGCCGTCCACCCGTGCCGCCTCGATCAGCTCCGTCGGCAGCGCCTGGAGCAGATACTGCCGCATGAAGAACACCCCGAACGCGCTGACCAGCGTGGGCAGGACGACGGACTGGAGCCGGTCGGTCCAGGACAGCTCGGCGATCAGCATGTACAGCGGTACGACGCCGAGTTGCGGCGGCACCATCATCGTGCCGATCACCAGCAGCAGAAGCAGGTTCTTGAACCGGAAGCGGAGCTTGGCGAAGGCGAAGCCCGCGAGCGTCGAGAACAGCACCGTCCCGGCGGCCACGGCCCCCGCCACCAGGACCGTGTTGAACAGCGCCGTACCCATGTTGGCGTCGGTCCAGGCGATACGGAGGTTGCGGACGAGATTGCGGCCGAACCAGAAGGGCGGGGGAGTCTGTGCCAGCCGGGTGGTGTTGCGGGACGCCGCGATCGCGGTCCACACGAGCGGGAACAGCGAGCCGGCGGCGAACAGGGCCAGTACGGCGTAGGTGAGCCGCCCGGCGTGCCGGTGCCGCCCGGCGCCGCGTCGCGTTGTGGTGCTTCTTGTCCCGGACGTCATGAACTCCTCCGCAGCCGACGGGCGACGAGCCAGTTCACCGCTCCGATGATCAGCAGGATCAGGAACATCGCCCAGGCGATCGCCGACGCCCGGCCGAGATGCAGATTCACCCAGCCCTGCTCGTACAGATAGAGCCCGAGCGTCTGGAACTGGTGGTCGGCGCCGCCGGTCGCGCCCGCGCCGCCGTTGAACAGCAGCGGCTCACCGAAGAGCTGGGTCGCGCCGATCGTCGAGACGACACAGGTGAAGAGGATCGTCGGCCGCAGGGACGGCAGCGTGACATGGCGGAACTGCTGGAGCCGCGAGGCCCCGTCGAGCGCCGCCGACTCGTACAGCTCGCCGGGGATCGACTGCATCGCCGCCAGATAGATCAGCGCGTTGTAGCCCGTCCACCGCCAGACGACGATGGTGGAGACCGCCAGTTGGGACGTCCATGTGCCGTTCTGCCAGTCGACCGCGTCCAGCCCGGCCAGCCCCAGACCCCAGTTGATCATCCCGTGGTCACGGCCGAAGAGCAGCACGAAGACCAGGGTGGCCGCCGCGACACTCGTGGCGTACGGCGTCAGGACGGCCACCCGGAAGAACATCGAGCCGCGGAGCCGGTAGTTGAGCAGATGCGCGACGCCCAGCGCGATCAGCAACTGCGGGACGGTCGACAACAGCCCGATGGTCACGGTGTTCTGAAGGGCGTTCCAGAAGAACTCGTCCCTCAGCAGCCGCGAGAAGTTGCGCAGCCCCACCCACTCCATGTCGTCGGGCGCGGTGAGTTCGACCCGGTGCAGCGAGGCCCAGCCGGTGTAGAGCAGCGGGAAGAGCCCGAAGACCGCGAAGAAGAGGAAGAAGGGGGCGACGAAGGCGTACGGGCTCCACCGGGTGTCCCAGCGGTGCCACCGGCTCCGTCGTGGCCTGCGCCCGGCCGGCCCGCCGGCCGGCTCCGGAATCCGCGCCGTACCCTCCTCCCACTCGGAGGGCACCACCGTGGTTGTGTCGCCTGCCATGTCGCTCACTCGTCCAGCGCGTTGTCGATCGACTTCACCGCGGCGTCCCAGCCCTGCCGGGACGACCGGCCCTTCTGGTCGACCTGGAGCATGCCGACGTCCGCGAGGTTCTGGGCGATGACCAGGTCCTTCGGACCCACGATCTGGACCGGCACGCGCCGCGCCGCGTCGGCGAAGATCCGCCCCATGGGCGCGTTGCCGAAGTAGGCGTGCCGCGCTTCGGAGACGGCCGGCAGGTCGTACGCGGCGCGGGCGCTCGGGAAGCTGCCGCGCTTCTCGAACAGCTTCGCCTGCTGCTCGGGCGCGGTCAGCCAGGCGACGAGCCTGGCCGCCGCCGCCTTGTTCCGCCCGGCCTGCGGCACGGTCAGGAACGACCCGCCCCAGTTGCTCGGCCGGGGCGCCGCCGCCACGTCCCACTTGTCCCGGCCCGCCTCGCCCGCCTTGTCCTCGATGTAGCCGAGCATCCAGGCCGGACAGGAGACGGTGGCGAAGGTGGCGTTGGCGAAGCCCTGGTCCCAGGCGGGCGTGAACTGCTGGAGCCTGCCGGTCAGCCCCTCACGGGCGAACTCGGCGGCGGTGTCCCAGGCTTGCCGTACGGCCGGGTTGGTCTTGTAGACGACCCTGCCGTCCGCGTCGTAGAACCGCTTCTCGTTCCCGCCGGTGATCGCCGCCATCACCCCGGCCGCCGAGTCGACGAAGACCGTCCCCTTCGGCGCCCGGGCCTTGAACCGCTTCCCCGCCGCCAGGTACTTCCGCCAGTCGCCCGCCCACAGCTTCCCCACCGCCGTACGGTCGGTGGGCAGCCCGGCCTTGGCGAAGAGATCCCTGCGGTAGCAGATGCCCTGCGGCCCGATGTCCGTGCCGAGGCCGACGGTCCTGCCGTCGGCGGTGGTGGCCTGCGACCACTTCCAGGGCAGGAAGCTGTCCTTCCGTACGCCCTCGGCCCGGCCCAGGTCCACGAGCTTGCCGGCCTGGGTGGCGGTGACCTCGGCGATGTTGTTGACCTCGACGGCCTGGATGTCGGCGAGTCCGCTGCCGCTGCCCAGGTGGGTGAGGAGCTGCGGGTAGTAGTTCTCGTTCCGCTCGATGGACGTCTGCTCGATGGCGACGTCCTTGTTGAGCCTCATGTACTCGTCGTAGAGCCCGGCCTCCTTGAGACCGAAGGCCCCGAAGACTCCCACCGTGAGCGTGGTCCCGCGGTTGCCGCCACCACCGCCACCACCGCCGCCGTTCGCACCACCGCCGCTCGCTCCACCGATCGGGGGCTCGGCGGGGTCCTCGGCACACCCGGCCAGCGACCCGGCCCCCAGGACGACGGCGGCCACGAGGCCCACCAGGGCCTGTCCTCGCCGCCGGGACGTGCGGGAATGTGTGCGCATGACGTCCTTCCCCGGCCAGATGTGGGAGCGCTCCCATGGAACGGGTCGAGCGTCCCCGCTCACATGGGAGGTGTCAAGGGACCGGGCGGCGACACGGCGGACGACACGATGAAGGGCCGGTCCGCTCGCGCGACCGGCCCTCCATCGATCAGGGTGAGTAACGGGACTTGAACCAGCTTTGTTACCCACTCTTGACCTGCGGCGATGCGGAATACCGGGTCAAATGGGTGCCATTCGCGACCACTGGCGACCACTGGCGACCACTTCACGCCCTCGGATCCCCCCTCTTGTCCCCACGGGAACAGCGGCTTTCGAAGATCGCGGACGTTGCGGCGAGGGTGAGTGGAAAAGCCGCTGCCCGCACAGCGGGGAACAACAACGCCCCCACCGAGGCGGGGGCGATTTCGACCGCTCCACTCCTGCCCGGGAGCAAGGAACGTGGAGGGCCGTCTCAGGATCATGACCCGGTGAGCGTTGGCGGGTGTCCTCCTCGTCGCCACCCACGGACCGGGTGCTCGCCCGCCGCCGGGCCATCGGCGACCAGATCCGTGCGGCCTGCCTCTACGCCCACCTGACCCAGGAGACAGTTGCCCTCCGGGCTGGCATGGGCCTTGTCTCGTACAACCGGATCGAGCAGGCGCACAGTTCGCCCCTGCTCGACACGCTGATCCGCATTGCCGATGCCATCGGTGTACCGCTCGCCGAGTTGGTCCGCGAGTAGCCCGGTCGGCGATGGGGGATGTACCGGCCGGGGTGGTCTACAGCGCTTCGTAGCCGGCGGCGGTGTCGAGCGCCTGGTTCATCGCGTCCCAGTCGCCCGCTGCGGGGGCCCGGCCACTGTCGATGGTGAAGTCCTCCGGGTCCAGGAACGGGAGCCGTGCGCGGACTTCAGGGTCGATTGCGTCCCACGCCGTACGGTCGGTGTCATCCGGCGGTGACTGACCCGCAGTCGTCGCACTGCCAGTTTCCGTCGTTGAGTCGTCTTCCGTTGCTCGATCCGCATCCACCGCACATATGGTGCCTCCTGTGATGATGGCGCGCACCCCTTGCGGCGCGCGCCGTTGGTCCCGCCCCGGCCGGAGTCCTGGCAGGGAAGCGTCCGGGGCGGGAATCATGGGGTGAGGCCGTGCAGCGCCCGCAGGTAGCCGGGGTCGCTCACTGTGTCTCGCCCGCGCGGCGCGGTCATTCGTCCTTCGTGTAGCAGTCGAAATGCAGCGGGTTCACGTGGCCGGCGCTCTCCGTGCAGCGCTGTCCCGAGCCCGGTCGTGGGATCCAGCACAACCCCGGGATGTGGACGCGCTCGGCGGGCATTTCCGGCAGCCGTCGCTCGCTCATCGCCTGGCCTCCCTCTCCTCGCGCACCAGGCGCGCCGCCGCCTGGCAGTAACTGCCGTCCGCGCGAAGGGCGCACGTCGTACACGAGTCCGCATGAGGAGGGAGGCATGGCGGGAGCCGCGCCTCCCCTTCCGCCATCAACGCGGCGAGGCGCGGTGCCAGGGACTGCGAGCCCGGCAAGATCCAAACGAGAGGCCCTAGGGCATGTTTCGAAAGTCCCGCCTGGCCGACGACGCCTGGCACGCGCACTCGCCGCGTTGTCGGACTCGTCCAAGTACGTCCAGTACGAGAACGATCCTCCGCCTTGCGATCGCACGCACCAGACGCCGTCGGCCCCGCCCTTCGGGCGGACGGCGCTACTTTCGCAACACGCCCTAGTCCTGTCCGGCGGGGCCCGCGACCAGCACGTCATGACCCGGGACCGGGCCGTCGGCCCACCGGACGCCGAGCACCCGTACCAACTCGCCACGTCCTGTCTGCCGATGCGCCTCGTCGGCGCGGTGGCCGAGGGAGGAGGCCGACGGTGGATGATCTGGTGCACTTCCTCCGGGCCGGGCTGGACCACGATGAGGTGGTGGCGCCAGAGGCGCCGCCCGCCCCGTGGCGGCAAGCTCCAACCGCCCGGCACCACAGCACCGCTTCGGGTCGTTCCGAGGAGGCCGTCTTCGGGGTGGATGCGGTGCGCGTCGCTACGACAGGAGAGGGCCGTCAGAGCCTGGTCGCCGCCGAGCACTTCGCCCGCCACGACCCAGCCCGCGTACTGGCCGAGATCGACGCCAAGCGGCGGATGATCCGCGTCGCGTTCGAGCACGCCGCCGACATGGACGCCGAGTTCGGCGACTGCTGCGACGCCGACGACTTCGAGCGCAACGGGTGCAAGTACACGTCGACCGGTGACCTGCCGCTGCTGCGCCTGCTCGCCCTCCCGTATGCCGCTCACCCCGACTACCAAGCGGCGTCGCGCCCGTAGCCCGCGCGCACGACCGAGCCCCCGGCGCACCGGGGCTTCGTCGATTCCCGGTGCGCCCTGTAACCAACGTTCTACGATGGGTAACCCCACACGCCCCGTTGGGAGCCCGAATGGACACCGAGCACCACCCCGACCACCCGCCGAAAACCCCGCCCCCACCGAAGCGCCCCGTCCAACCCCCGCGCCCCACGCCGGACACCAAGACCGCCACCGTGGCGGTACGGGGCCGCCAGCGCATGAGCATGGTCAACCGGCGTGCCGCGAACTGGGGATTGGAATCCGCCCCGTGGGCAGCGGCGAAGGCCCGCACGCACGTGGTCGACCAGCTGCACATGTGGGGGTACCGGTCGGTCGACGCGATGGCCGGAGACGTGACGAACCTCCTCGTCGGCAAGGCCGTCGACGACGGGGGCCGGCGGGTGAGCCTGCATCTCGCCGACCAGGACCGTCAGGCGCTGATCGTCGTTCTCTCCCACCGATCCGGGCTTTCGGTGACCGACGAGAGCGTGCTGCCTGCGGTGGCCGCGCTGGGTGCGTCGTCGTGCGGTGCGGACACCGCGGAGGACGGCCGCCGGCTGTGGGCGGTGCTGGACCTGTAGCGCGTGCACACCCCTGCCCCGGCCGTCATGGTCGGGGCTTCGTGCTGGCACGTCACTCAGGGGCGGTGTGTGCCAGGACGTCTTCCATGCTCTCTGCGGCGGCCATCAACCGGGCTGCGTACGCCGGATCGGCAGCCGCCTCCCGCCCGGCGGCGTGCGCCACCATGTTCTTGGCGGTGCCGAGTGCCGCCCGCAGGGCAGCGATGTGCAGGTCGCGGTCGTCGGCACGGTTGGGTGTGGTCGTCATGGGGCTCCTCATGGGCGAGTTGGGGGCGTGTGTCTACGTGCCGGTGACGGCGCGTACGAGCATGCCGAGCAGCACCAGCACCCCGACGCCGACCGCGAGGAGCAGCACGGCCTGCCGCCAGTGCTCCGGCGGTTCCTCCCGCGAGCGTGGCTTCTGCGCCGACTTCCGTACGGCCTCGGCGATCCCGCCGGCCGTCGCGCGCAGCACCGTGGATGCCCAGCCCGTGGTCTCCAGGACCGCGTCCCCGTCCGGGGCGAGACCGTAGTGGGCGGCGGCCCGGTGTTCGCGCCGGTCGGCCTTGGCGTCGGGCGCGGTTGTACGGCGCGGGGCGGTGACGGCGCAGGTTTCGCAGCGGTAGGTGTACGGCACGATTCGGACGGTAGCGGGGGGATGGCCGGGCGCGGGGCGGAACAGGGCATCCCGTACCCGTCCGCTGGCGGCTGCGGAGTTGAGTCAACTGGTACGGGAATGAGATGAGTATGCGCACTCAGGCCCAGGGGGAGGTTTGATCGGAGACTATGCGCATGAGACGAATCCCTGCCTTGACCGGCAAGTTCGCCCGCTCCTCGCGCCGGCCGCGGCTCTCCTTCGTACTAACCGCCCTTGGTGCGCTCGCACTTGGCGCATGCGGTACCGAGGGGACGAACGACGGCGGAGAGCAGGCCAAGCCCCCAGCCGCCGTCGGAGACCGGCCCGACGCGGCCTTCACGGCGATGCTGGACAAGATCGCGCAGCCGTGTCCCCCCAGCGCCCCGGCGGAGGTGCCGCCAACGGCCCCGGCGGAGGTGCCGCCAACCGGTTCTGCGGAGACACCGCCGAGCGACGCGATCGAGCCCATCGCCCCTACTGCGGGGCCAGAAGTGGAGTTGAACGCTCGCGACTGGTGCGCGAGCGCCCTCCATGAAGAGCGCGTCACCCAGGCGCTCTCGGATCTGCTGGAGCCCACCCCCGCCAAGGTCAGGGCGATCCTGAACGACCTCGGCTATGTCGACGAGCGCATCCACGACCTCAAGCAGTCCGGTGCGACCACACGGTTCTTCCTCGACCTGCGTGACAAGGGCGGACGGCTCTGCTTGGAGGGCTCGGCAGCCGGCGAGGAGACCGTCGTCGACAAGCGCGTAGCCCCCGCAACCGGCCCGTTCACGGCTGGAGAGCGGAAGCAGTGACCACCAACTCGGTGTTGTCGGCGTACATCGCTGCCGCCCTGACCTGTGTAGTCAACCTTCAGCGGGACGAAATGCAATCCGTCAGGCTCCGATGAGGTTCGCTCAACGATCAGTGCGACAGGACAGTGGATTTAGGGGATGGCGCTGTTCAGGTACCCGCCATCTACACTCGAACGTGTGTCCGATTCTACTCCGGGGGAACGCCTACGCGCGCTCCACTTCCTGCGCCGCGTCCAGGCCGCAGACCGCCGGACAGGGCCTAGCTAGGCCCTGTGTCGAAAGTCCCGCCTGGCCGACGACGCCTGGCACGCGCACTCGCCGCGTTGTCGGAATCATCCAAGTACGTCCAGTACGAGAACGATCCTCCGCCTTGCGATCGCACGCACCAGACGCCGTCGGCCCCGCCCTTCGGGCGGACGGCGCTACTTTCGCAACACGCCCTAGCGCGCACCGACCTGTGGATCCAGGACGAGGAACGACGGGCCGCCGAGCACGCCCGGCGCCGGCCGCCCCCACCTCCACCAGACTGGGCAGTCCAGGCTGGGGAGCGCGGGAAGCCGAAGATGGCCCACACCTCGGCGTGCTGGAACCCGTTCTTCATGCGCGGCATCACCAGGGCGCAGGCCATCGAGTCCCTGACGCGCGGTGGTGTACCGCCCTGCCCCCAGTGCGAGCCGGACAAGGAACCCGGCGTGCTGGACTGAAGGCGCACGAACGCCCGCCCTGGATGAGGGCGGGCGTTCGGTACAGACGACTACGGGGCGGCGGTGTACTCCACCTGCTGCTGCCCGCAGTGCTCGGCGGCGGCAATCGCTTCGTACGGCAGGACCGTGAGGCCGTGGTTCTTGGCGTGCTCGGTGAGGGCGGCCTCGGCGGTGTTCGCTTCGGTCTTGCAGCGTTCGGCGACGCGCCGCCAGCACTCGGTGTCTCGTCTCTGCCGGTCGAGCTGGTCTTCGCGCGGGGTGCCGGGGCGGGCCGCCCGTTCGGCCCGCCGATCTACTGCGTGTGCGTCGCGCCGCTCCGACGTGAGGAGCGCGATGAGCCACGCGCACGCGGCGAGGAGCCGCAGCGGGATGACGAGGTACATCACGGGGCGGTCATCGCGGGAAGTCCTTCGCCTTGATCTTGGCCATGCGCCCGTCGGGGTGGTGCCAGACGATGCCCTCGTAGGGTCGGGCGCGCAGCCAGTCCCGGAGCCCGTCGTAGTCGCGGGGCGCGGTGGCGAAGTCCTCGCGGATAGACAGGGCGGACCAGCCGTGTGGCATGAGGAGGTGCGCGTCGTAGCCGTCCGGGTTGCCGTTGATCTTCGGGCCGAGAAGCTCGTACGTGCCGGGCGTGCTCACTGCCGAGTTGCCGATGGCCTCGGCGTGGAACTTCGCGAAGCTGGAATGCTCGATGGACTCCCAGCCGACGGTCTTGCCGGTCTCCTCGTCGGTGCTGATCGCCACGTAACCCGTCGGCGTGGTCTTACCGGGCTTGACCTCGCGACGGGCCCACCATGCGCCGTGCTCGTCGAGCATGACGCACGTGCCGTCGTACTTGCGGGTCGCGACGCCTTCCTCGTCGGTCACCCATTCGCAGCCGGGGGCGACTTGGGGCAGGACGTGCGAGGGGCGGGCGGTGAAGTCGCGGACGAACAGGGTCTGGATCTTCTTCATTGGGAATTCCCCGTGGTGTTGTGCGCCTTTGTAGCGCCCTCGGTGGTGTCCGGGTGCGCCAAACAAGTGTGCGGGGCTGTGGGGGGGTGTGGCGCGCCCGGTGGGGGCAAGGCGCGCCACACCGGGGTCAGGCGTCGGTCATCCGTGCGAGGTCGTTGAGGGTGTGCCGGTCGCGCTGGACGGTGACGCGGTCGAATCGGATCTTGGCCACGGCCGGGACTCGGGCGAGGACTTCGGCGTTCCTCACGGCGTCCTCGTGCGCCCGGTGGCCGGTCGACCACTCGGTCCAGACGTTCGTGCCGTCGAGTCGGAAGACGACGGTCCAGGAAACGTCGCGACGGGTCTCGGTCACGACTGCGCCCCCTCCTCGGCCTGCCCACCGGACCCGGCGGCGGTGACGCAGAGCAGCGTCTTCAGGTGTCGGCCTGCCGCATGGCACGGCTCGCTCATGTCGGGCCGCAACCACGCGGTGGCGCACGCGTCGATGACGTCGAGGCGCTCGCGGGCCTGCTCCAGGCCGGCACGCAGGCCGTCGATCACCTGCTGCGCCCGGTTGGCCGCTTCGAGGTTCGCGGTCACGTGCTGGCCGCACTGCTCGCAGTCGTTCCGAGCCGGGGGAGGCTGGTCTTTTTGCAGCAGTTCGTTGTGCGCAGTTGCGGTGTGGACTCCATGGATGCCCTCGATGATGCAGTAGAGCAGGCCGTGCCGGTTGCGGATGCTCTTCGGGTCAGCCTTTCTGGCAGCCACTTCTTCTTGTCGTCCGGGTCCGGCTCGCCCTCCTGCTCGGCCCGTACCCGGTCCGTCACGTCCTCCCGCGTGAGGTTCCCGATCGTCGCCGGCATCATCACGCCGTCAGTCCTGGTACGGACGAGCAGGCTGAAGTGGATCCGTACCTCGCGGTGATAGTCCTCGCGCCTGCGGACATCGACGCCAGTGAGCCGGTCCACGTACCGAGTGGCGTAGTCGATGAGGAGCGGGTCCCGGGGATCGCGTCAGGTTCGACGAAGCCGTGCCCGCGGACCCATCCGTGCGGCCACTGGCCGCCGTGCGCTCTACGAGGGCTTTGAACTGGCCGGCGGCGTCGGGCTCGCCGAAGTTCTCGGTCTGCCATTGGCCGTCCTGCCGCCACTTGATCTGGTAGGTAACCGTGCCGTCCTTCTTGGGCCGTTCCACGATGCTCGCCATGGGGGGACAGGACTATCTGGGGCGCCTGTGTTCCCGCTGTGTTCCCAAAGTTTCGGACATGACGAAGGCCGGACCTGTTTTCCCAGGTCCGGCCTTGATCATTCAGGGTGAGTAACGGGACTTGAACCCGCGACATCCTGGACCACAACCAGGTGCTCTACCAGCTGAGCTATACCCACCACGCCCGGTCAATCCCTGCCCGACCGGCCGAGAAAAAGTGTACAGGGTCCGCGAGGGTGCTCGCGCCCGAGTTACGGCGGGCGCCGAGGGGTCCTGCCCCGGCCCGGCCTTGCGGCCCGTACGCCCTACAGCACGTGCTTCGCCGCGATCGCCTTCGCCGTGTCCGAGTCCGGGCCGGGCTGCGGCACGAAGACCGCCTCACGGTAGTAGCGCAGCTCCGCGATGGACTCGCGGATGTCCGCCAGCGCCCGGTGGTTGCCGCTCTTCTCCGGGCTGTTGAAGTAGGCGCGCGGATACCAGCGGCGGGCCAGCTCCTTGACCGACGAGACGTCCACGATCCGGTAGTGGAGGTAGCCCTCCAGCTCCGGCATGTCCCGCAGCAGGAAGCCGCGGTCGGTGCCGACCGTGTTGCCGCACAGCGGCGCCTTGCCCGGCTCCTTCACATGCTCACGTACGTACGCGAGCACCCGCTCCTCGGCCTCGGCCAGGGTCGTGCCGCCGGCCAGCTCGTCCAGCAGGCCCGAGGCGGTGTGCATCTGCCGCACCACCTCGGGCATGGTCTCCAGCGCCGCGTCCGGGGGACGCACGACGATGTCGACCCCTTCGCCGAGCACGTTCAGCTCCGAGTCGGTGACCAGCGCGGCCACCTCGATGAGTGCGTCCTCCGTCAGCGAGAGCCCGGTCATCTCGCAGTCGATCCACACCATTCGATCGTTCATACGCCTTACCCTACGGTGCGCTCCGCTGGCCGGGCAGGCTCGGGCGGCCCTGACCGGAGGCGAAGGCCTCCGAGTAGGACTTGACCGGCTCCGGCACCGGCGACGAGGCCGTCGCGGAACCGGACGGGGCGGCAGCCGCCGCGGCCCGCCGGGCCTGCGGGGACACCTGTGCCGGTACGACCTGCTCCACCGCCGCCGAGGCGAGCTGGTCCCCGTGCGGACGGCGGGCCCGGTAGGCGGCCCGGTACGCGGCGGGGGACGAGCCCAGCTGACGCCGGAAGTGCCCGCGCAGCGCCACCGGCGAGCGGAAGCCGCAGCGCCCGGCGACCTCGTCCACCGAGTAGTCGGAGGTCTCCAGCAGCCGCTGCGCCTGGAGCACGCGCTGCGTGATCAGCCACTGCAACGGCGCGCTGCCGGTGAGTGAACGGAAGCGGCGGTCGAACGTCCTGCGGCTCATGTAGGCGCGGGCGGCCAGCGTCTCCACGTCGAACTGCTCGTGCAGATGCTCCAGCGCCCAGGCCACGACCTCGGCGAGCGGGTCGGAGCCGATCTCCTCTGGTAAAGATCTGTCGAGGTAGCGCTCCTGACCGCCACTGCGCCGCGGTGGGACGACGAGCCTGCGCGCCAGTGCCCCGGCCGCCTCGGTCCCGTGATCCGTACGCACTATGTGCAGACACAGATCGATTCCGGCCGCCGTGCCCGCGGAGGTGAGCACATCGCCGTCGTCCACGAACAGTTCACGCGGATCGACGTGGACGGACGGATAGCGCTTGGCGAGTGTCGGCGCGTACATCCAGTGCGTGGTCGCCGGGCGGCCGTCGAGCAGGCCGGCCGCGGCGAGTACGAACGCGCCGGTGCACAGTCCGACGATCCTGGCGCCCTCCTCGTGCGCCCGGCGCAGCGCGTCGAGCGCCTCGGGCGGTGGCGGCGAGGTGATCGACCGCCAGGCCGGGACGACGACCGTGCCCGCTCTGCCGATCGCCTCCAGGCCGTACGGCGTGGTGAGTTCGAGCCCGCCGGTGGTGCGCAGCGGACCTTCCTCCCCACCGCACACGAGCAGCCGGTAGCGCGGGACCCCGGCATCCTGGCGGTCGATGCCGAACACGGAGAGCGGGATGGAGCTCTCGAAGATGGGCCCGCCGCTGAACAACAGCACTGCGACCACTTCCCGGCGGCGGCGGCCGGAAAGCTTCCGTGCTGACTCCGGTGCGGCAATGGAGTCCTGGCTCATGGCGCTAAGCCCCCCTCGGTGTTCGCGTCTCCCCGTTCGCGTCGGGTCTTTCGCTCCTGCACGATTCCCCTCGGTTTTGCACGGGACCCCACTCTTCGATACTCATGATCGAATCTACTGTGTCCCGTGGTGCCGGCGTGACAAGTTCGCAATCCAGCACTATGTCGACAAGGCAACGTGGCGCGAAGCATTCGATCACGAAGCGTTCCACTCAAGGGGCCCGCAGGGAAGTACGCCTCACGCGCATGGCCCGTCCCCGTAGGCTCTTCGCGGCTGGAAACGACCTCGCTGCCCTGGTGACAAGGCGGTTGGCAGGCCATTTCGCCAAGGATGGGTCGCAGGGGTGAAGTTGGCTGAAAACTTACGGGTGTGCGGGCCCGGACGTACGAGTCTCCCCGCGCACTTCAGCCAGGTGCCCGTGCGCCCCGACGCGCCCCCTGGGACCGGGAGTTACCCGCCGTACGCCGGTCCGGGCGGCCTGCTCCGAGCGGCGCAGCAGCAGCCGGCAGACCGCCGTCACCGCGACAAGTCCGAGCGCGGATACGGCGGCTCCGCCGACGGACGTACCGAACACGACGAGCGCCACCGGCACAAGCACACAGCTGAACGCGGCCCAGCGAACCACATCGCTCGCGGACTCGGCCGATGTGGTTGACACGGTTGACATGGCCGATGCGGTTGACGCGGCCGGCGCGGAGTCCGGTCCCGAGGGGGAGGCGTGGTGGTGCGGTCGTACGGACACGTGAGCTCCCTGGTGACGGGGGTGACTGTGGTGACCGGAGTGACCGCGTCGACCACGGGGACCCATGATCAACGAGGCGCCCGGCCGTCCGGTCACTTACCACCCCCCAGGTGGCCCGCCCCGCGCCTCCCGGTGCGCGCCCGGGTGCGCGTCCCGGCACGCGTGCCCGTGCCCGGCCCCGTGCCCGTCCCCGTGCCCGTCCCTGTGTACGTGCCATCCGGCGTTGCGATCCCGGACGGGCTCGGGCATGCTCCCCAAGGGCGCCGCATATGCGGCGCCGGTGCCTGGGCAGAAGAGGAGTGTCGCCGTACCCTTACGGGTAAGGGGTTGGGAAGATGATTCCCAGACACAGCACCGTTGCCCCGTCAATTGTTGCTCCTTCACACAAGGATCTCCCTCGCCGAGACATCGATGGCCGGCCACGAAATCCCCGAACCCGCTGACCGCGAGCAGTTGACCGACCCCGCGTCGGACCTGCAAGCGGCGGAAGAGACGCGCCACTCCTGCGATCCCGCCTTCCGGCACGGAGTGGTGGTCGGCTTCGACGGCTCGACCTCCAGCGAGCGCGCGCTCGCGTACGCCATCGGCATGGCCCGCAGACTCGGCTCGGCCCTGATCATCGTGCATGTGGCCAACCGGCTGCCGACCACCGTCTGGGCGGGCTGCGAGCCCCCCGTCTTCGTGGACGTGCCGGACCACCGCACCGAAGTCCTCGGTCTCGAACTGGCCTGCGCCGACTACCTCGCAGAGGTGCCGTGGATCCTCGTCGAGCGCGGCGGCGACATCTGCCACGAACTCGAAGAGGTCGGCCAGGAGTACTCGGCCGACGCGATCGTCGTCGGCTCCACGCACGGCATCGTCGGACGCATCTTCGGCACGGTGGCGGGGCGGCTGGCACGACGGGCCCAACGGCCCGTCGTGGTCATCCCGTAGCCCCCGCCCCGTCCCGCCCCGGCTACTCCACCGTCACGGACTTCGCGAGGTTACGCGGCTTGTCGATGTCCCGGCCCAGCGCCAACGCCGTGTGATAGGCGAGCAGTTGGAGCGGGATCCCCATCAGGATCGGGTCCAGCTCCGTCTCGTTCTTCGGCACCACGATCGTCTGGTCGGCCTTCGGCTGCTCCTGGTGCGCGACCGCCAGGATCCGGCCGCTGCGCGCCTTGATCTCCTCCAGCGCCGCGCGGTTCTTCTCCAGCAGGTCGTCGTCCGGCACGATCGCCACGGTCGGCAGCGCCGGCTCGATGAGCGCGAGCGGTCCGTGCTTCAGCTCGGACGCCGGATACGCCTCGGCGTGGATGTACGAGATCTCCTTGAGCTTCAGCGAGGCCTCAAGTGCCACCGGATAGCCGCGTACCCGGCCGATGAACATCATCGACTTCGCGTCCGCGTACTGCTCCGCCACCTTCTTGATGTCCGCCTCGGACTCAAGGATCTCCTCGATCTGCGCGGGCAGCCTGCGCAGCCCCGCGATGATCCGCTTGCCGTCGGCCACCGACAGGTCGCGGATCCGGCCCAGATGCAGCGCGAGCAGCGCGAAGGACACCACCGTGTTGGTGAAGCACTTCGTGGAGACCACACAGACCTCGGGCCCCGCGTGCACGTACACGCCGCCGTCGGTCTCGCGGGCGATCGCCGAGCCGACGACGTTGACCACGCCGAGCACCCGGGCGCCCTTGCGCTTGAGTTCCTGCACGGCGGCCAGGACGTCGTACGTCTCGCCCGACTGCGACACGGCGATGTAGAGCGTGTCGGGGTCCACGACCGGGTTGCGGTAACGGAATTCGGACGCGGGCTCGGCGTCCGCCGGGATCCGCGCCAGCGACTCGATCAGCCCGGCGCCGATGAGACCCGCGTGGTACGAGGTGCCGCAGCCGAGGATCTTGATGCGCCGCACCCCCCGCGCCTCCCGCGCGTCCAGATTCAGGCCGCCCAGGTGCACGGTCGAGAACCGGTCGTCGATCCGGCCGCGCAGCACCCGGTCCACGGCGTCGGCCTGCTCGGAGATCTCCTTGTGCATGTACGTGTCGTGGCCACCCATGTCGTACGACTCGGCCTCCCACTCCACGGTGGTCGGCGTGGCCGAGGTGCGCGAGCCCTCGGTGGTGTACGTACGGAAGTCGTCGGCCTTGATGGTGGCCATCTCGCCGTCGTCCAGCGTGACGACCTGACGGGTGTGCGAGACCAGCGCGGCGACGTCGGAGGCGACGAACATCTCCTTCTCGCCGATGCCCAGGACGACGGGCGAGCCGTTGCGGGCGACGACGATACGGTCCGCGAAGTCGGCGTGCAGCACGGCGATGCCGTACGTGCCCTCCACCAGCTTCAGCGACTGGCGGACCTTGTCCTCCAGCGTCTCGGCCTGCGAGCGCGCGATGAGATGGGTCAGCACCTCGGTGTCGGTCTCGGAGAGGAACACGACACCGTCCGCCTCCAGCTTCACGCGCAGCTCGGTGGCGTTGTCGATGATGCCGTTGTGGACGAGGGCGACCTTGTTCTCCGGGTCGAGGTGCGGGTGCGCGTTCTCGTCGCTCGGCGCGCCGTGGGTGGCCCAGCGGGTGTGCGCGATACCGGTGGTGCCGGCGAAACGCTTGGGGACGCGGGACTCCAGCTCACGGACGCGGCCCTTGGCCTTGACCATCTTCAGGGCCGCGGGTTTGCCCGCGGTCGCCTTGCCGGTGATGACCAGCCCGGCGGAGTCGTAACCCCGGTACTCCAGCCGCTGCAGGCCCTCAAGCAGCAGTGGAGCGACGTCACGCCTTCCGATGTAACCGACGATCCCGCACATATCAGTCTCTGC
Organism: Streptomyces sp. NBC_01508; assembly: GCF_045040315.1. Taxonomy (NCBI): domain Bacteria; kingdom Bacillati; phylum Actinomycetota; class Actinomycetes; order Kitasatosporales; family Streptomycetaceae; genus Streptomyces; species Streptomyces sp. NBC_01508. Next base: position 5,689,607 of record NZ_CP109419.1, read on the forward strand.
CCCTCCGTCGACGCTTGTTCAGTGGTGCTTGTTCAGTGGTGCCGGTGCTCGGCTCAGCCGTAGACGATGCGCCGGAGCTGTCTGAGGGACAGCTCGGGCGGCGCCACCGCGCGGTGCGGCAGTTCGGCCGCGATCCGCTCGAAGATCTCCGCGTTCACGGCGCCGCCGGCCTGTAGCTCGTGGTGCCTGCGCCGGACGAACTCGTCGGTGGTCTCGTCGAAGTACGCCAGGACGTCCAGCACCACCCGGGCCGCCTCGCCGCGCGGGAGCGCGGTGCTGCGGACCAGATGGTCGACGAGGTCGTCGTGGGACGAGGGTGAACGGCGTTCGAGCACCCGTAGATACTGCGGGTGGACGAGGCTCTTTGCAAGAATCCTGCCCGATTCCGGGCAGGAGTGTCCATGATCTCTCTCTGGAGGCCGCCCGGAGGCCGCCCGGAGGCCGCTCGTGAGCCGCTCGGATGCCCCTCGGGGGCGCTGTTCAGAGGCGCTTCAGTACGGCCTGCTTGGCGGTCGTGAACTCCTCCGCCGTCAGGATCCCGGCCTGGTGCAGCTCGCCCAGCTCCCGCAGCCTGCGCAGCAGCGCGTCATGTTCGTCGCCACTCGCGAGGGCGGGGGCGGCGTCGGTGCCCTCGGATGTCTTGGCGAGGAGGGCGGGCGCGGGCGCGGCGGGGGCGGCGTTCGGGTGCGGCAGCCGGCCGACCACGGCGGCGCCGACCAGCGCCATCAGCGGGTCCTTCCGGAAGCCGTACAGCTCCACGGCGTGCGGATCGTGCTTGGGCGCCGGGGAGTTGCCCCTGCCGACCCGGAAGCGCAGGAAGCCGTTCTCCATACCGGCGCTCGGCCGCCACTCCACGGACTCCACATCGCCGAGCGAGAGGGTGGTGGTGCCCCGCGAGGACTTGGACTCCTCGGTCTTCCAGTTCCACTCCAGCCGGATCTCATCGCCGTCGAAGGTGGCCGTCCCGTCACCGGCGCCCATCGTGATCGGCAGGGCGGGGCCGGGCAGCAGATAGCGCTCGGTGGGACCCGCGTCGACCTCGTCGAGCAGCAGGGAGTTGCGCACCTCGTCGACGAAGTACTCGGCGACGCCCGCGCGGTCGTTCTCCACGGTCAGCCGGTACGGGTCGGAGCCGTCGTCCAGCTTGCCCCCGGCGACCCTCGTCAGCGGGTCGGCGCCGTCGCGCAGCCGCAGCCTGAGCCGCCCGGACTTACGGCCCTGCTCGAAGGTGATACCCGCCAACGCCTGGAGCGGGACGGCGACTTCGCCGAGCGACTTGCGCAGCAGGCTCACCCGCTTGTCGTTGCCGGGCACTATGCGCACCGTGTCGCCGTCGAAGGTCCAGGTGCCGTCCGTCTGGATGATTTCCGCCATACGCCGATTCTTCCATCCGGCCCTTTCGCCCATCCCGTCCTTCCGCCGGGCGCCGCTCCGGTCGGCGGCCCTGCTGGTCGGCCCTGCTGGTCGGCCCTGCTGGTCGGCCCCGGTGGTCGGCCCCGGTGGTCGGCTCAGACCGCCGGGTGGGAGACCTTGTGGACGGCGGTGTCGTCGGGGTTCAGCCGGCGCCCGTCGGCGGACAGCACTTCCAGGGCGCGCAGGCGCTGTCCCTGGCGGCGGTCGACCAGTTCCGAGTGTGGTTCGCCGGGGGCGAAGGAGTTCTGCTCGCCCCACTGCCGCAGTGCCACGATGACGGGGAAGAGCGCCTTGCCCTTCGGGGTCAGTACGTATTCGCGGTAGGCGCTGCCGTCCGACGCGGGGACGGATTCGAGGATGCCGCCGGCGACCAGGGTTCGCAGACGCGTGGTGAGGATGTTCTTCGCCACGCCGAGGCTGCGCTGGAACTCCCCGAAGCGCCGGCTTCCGTCGAAGGCGTCCCGCACGATCAGCAGCGACCACCAGTCGCCGATCGCGTCCACCGACCGGGCGACGGGGCAGTCGCTGTCGTCGAAGCGCGTCCTGGTCACCATGGTGTCCCTCACTCCCATATTGGTTGCAACATGCTACCAAGTGCGGCTACCGTCGCTGTGTCATTGGTAGCAAGATGAAACCAGATGGATGAGACAAGACAGGCGGAGGAATGCCGATGCCCGGCAACGACAAAACCGCGAAAGCTGAGGCAACTGCGGCAACTGAGGCAACTGCGGCACGACGGAACCAGGCCCCCCGAAGGGGGGAAGACTCGGGATTCGTCCTGTCCCGTGGCGTCGTCCTCCTGTTCGCCGTCGCCTGCGGGGCCGCGGTGGCCAATGTCTACTTCTCCCAGCCGCTCCTGGTGACCATGGGCCACGACCTCGCCATGAGCCCCGCACTCGTCGGCGGCGTGGTCACCCTCACGCACGCCGGATACGGGCTGGGACTCTTCCTCCTCGTGCCGCTGGGCGACGTGGCCGACCGCAGACGGCTCATCGTGGCCCAACTGCTGCTCCTGGTGGTGGCGCTGGCCGTGGTGACCACCGCCCACACGGCGGCGATCCTGCTCGCGGGCATGGCCGCGACGGGGCTGCTCGCGGTCGTCACCCAGTCACTGGTGGCCTTCGCCGCGTCACTGGCCCATCCCGCCAAGCGCGGCCGGGTCGTCGGTTCGGTCACCGGCGGCGTGGTCATCGGGATCCTGCTCGCCCGTACCGTTTCCGGCCTCATGGCCGATCTCGCGGGCTGGCGTTCCGTGTACCTCGCCTCGGCGTCACTCACCGCTCTGCTCGCTCTGGTCCTGAACCGAGTGCTGCCGCGCCATGGTGGCGCTCCGCCGGCGACCTTGCGCTACGGACAGCTTCTGCGCTCCACGGTCATCCTGTTCGCACGGGAACGAGTGCTGCGGCTCCGGGCCCTGTTCGGTCTGCTGGTCTTCGCCGCCTTCAGCACCCTGTGGAGCAGCGTCGCGCTGCCGCTCAGCGAGGCCCCGTACTTCATGTCCCACAGTGCGATCGGGGCGCTGGGGCTGATCGGTGTCGTCGGCGCCCTGGCCGCGACGGCGGCGGGCCGCCTGAACGACCGCGGATTCTCCCGGCGGACCACCGGCGTCGCCCTGGCCCTGCTCGCCGCCTCGTGGCTGCCCCTGGCCTTCACCCGCAGCTCGCTCTGGGCACTGGCCGCCGGGGTGATCCTTCTCGACCTCGCCGTACAGGCGGTCCATGTCACCAATCAGACCCTGATCTACGCGCTGCACCCGGACGCGGGCAGTCGGCTGATCGGCGGATACATGGTCTTCTACTCGATCGGCAGCGCCACCGGCGCCATCGCCGCAACCTCCCTCTACACGGTGGCCGGCTGGGGCGCCGTATGCGCGCTGGGGGCCGCGTTCAGCTGCCTCGGGCTCGTGCTGTGGGCGTTCACTCGACACACTGCCCCGGACGTCGCCGCGTCGCCCCGTCCGGCCCCGTCCGGAACCGGCGCGGCCGACGAACTCACGGGCTGAAAGAAGGATTTGTGGTGGTCGACGGCCCTCAATAGGGTGCCGCGCATGTCTGTGAATATTCACTTGAAGCTGCGCGTCGACACACTCGAATCCCTCGGAGAGGCGGAGGCGGTGAAGATGGCGCTGGCCGAGGTCTTGCGGAAGCACCGGCTCGGCGATGAGCTAAATCTCCGCAAGTTCCGGGAGCCGATCTCGGTGAAGGCGACAACGGGCAAGTGGCCGATGATCATTACTGGATTCGGCGCGTGGAGTGCCGAGTTCGAGCGCGACGTCACGGCGGCGGTGCGAGGCGTGGCGCCGTCGGCCGCGGTCGATCTGGAGTGGGGGTTCCCGGACAACCCCTGAGCGCGGGCGTGCGGCGCGGGACGGCGGGGCGGGGGGCGGTTGAGTACGCGTACTCACGCCGCCGTCCGCGCCCCCGGCGACCATGGGAGCCACCGCTCGTCACCCAACCCGGAGGCCCCTCATGCTCAGCCGCACAGCCGCCGCACTGGTGCCGTTCTTCGGGCGTCTCACGGTCACGCTGGACGGGGACGCCGAGTTGGCGCCCGGGAGCATCGTCGCCGCGAACCACACGTCGCTCAGCGACCCGGCGATCGTGCTCGCCGCGCTGCGCCGGCTGGGCGTCGAGCCGGTCGTGATGGCGGCGGCGGGACTGTGGCGCGTGCCGCTACTCGGGCGGGCGCTCGCCCGTGACGGGCACGTCCCCGTCCGCCGCGCCGACCCACGGGCCGCCAACTGCCTCGAAGACGCCGCCGCCGCGCTCGCCCGTGGCCGACTCGTCCTCATCTACGGCGAGGGCCGCATACCCGACTTCGAGAGCGATACGGAGACGCCGCCCCACCCGTTCCGCAGCGGCCTCGCCCGCCTCGCCGCCGCCACGGGGGCACCTGTCGTGCCGCTCGGGCAGACCGGAGCCCGGCGCGTCATGTCGGGCAGCGGGCCGGGGCAGTTCGCGCGCCTGGCGAGCGCGCCGCTGCGCCGCCCGGAGCTGCGGGTGCACATCGGCGCCCCGGTGCGGCTGACGGGCGATCCGCGGACCGCGACGGCTCAGGCCCACGGTGCGGTCACCGCGGCATGGCGGAGCGCGGCCGGCCTGGCCGTGACGCCCGCGGCCCCGGCTCGGGTCGCGGCGACCGTCTGACGGCCCGCTTACGGTGCCTTCGCCGCTTCCTCCCGCAACTGTTCCTCGCTCAGGCCGCGCCGCCAGTAGCCGACGAACGTGACGTGCGCGCGGTCGAGTTGGCGTTCCCGTACGAGATGGCGCCGTAGCTCCCGCACCTTCCCCGCCTCGCCCGCGAGCCACGCGTACGGCGCGGTGCCGGGCAACTCGGCGGCGCGTACCGCCTCCAGGGCCGAGGGGGCGTCCTCGTCGCGCGCCAGCCAGTGGACGGTGGCGTCGGCCGCCGTCGGCAGCTCCATACGGTCGGCGGCGTACGGCACGTCGAGCCAGACCCGCGCCTTCGTCCCGGCGGGCAGCCACTCCAAAATCGCGGCGGCCGCGGGCAGGGACGTCTCGTCGGCCCAGATCAGTACGGAGTCGGTGTCGGCCGGGGGCCGGAAGCGGACCCCGGTGTTCTCCGCGACGGCCGGCCCGAGGACGAGCACACGGTCGCCGGGGGCCGCCGCACCCGCCCAGCGGCAGGCCGGCCCGCCGTCGGTGTGCAGGGCGAAGTCGATGTCCAACTCGTCCGGGTCGTGGCGCTGTTCGCGCACCGTGTACGAGCGCATCACGGCCCGTACGTCCTCCGGCAGCGCCCGCCAGGCCGCCCACCAGCCGTCGCCCTCCTCGACGGGGACGACGGGGGCCGACTGCTCCGGCAGGGGCAGGAACAGCGACAGGCTCTGGTCACGTCCGCCGGCGGCGAAGCCGGTGAGGCCGTCGCCGCGCATCGTGTCGCCGCCGAAGGTGACGCGGACCAGCGACGGGCCGAGCCGCCGGGTCCGTAGGACCTGAAGCGCGAAGAAGCGGAACGGGGCGGTGCCGGGCGGCGTGCCGGGCGTCGCGGTCGTCCTGGGAGTCCTGGGAGTCCTTGGCGTCATGGGTCAGGCGACCTTCCTGGCCTTCTCGATGGCCGCGGCGAGGTCTTCCAGGATCGGCGCGCACTTGTCATACGAGTAGATGGGCTCCGTGACGCGCGGGACGATCTGGCCCGCCTTGACGGCGGGCAGCCGCGCCCAGGTCGGCTTCGAGGCCAGGGCCTCGGGCTGGAGGGCGGAGGAGCGGTTGTCCATCATGATGATGTCGGCCGGGTAGTTGTCGACGTTCTCCCAGCTCAACTCCTCGAAGAAACCCTGCGCGTTCACCTTCGGCTCGACGAACTTCACGCCGAGTTCCTGGAGGTAGAGGGTGTCGGCGGACATCTTGGCGAGGGAGACGTAGAACAGATCCTGGCTGGCCGAGCCGATCATCACCGTGATGTCGGGCTTGGACTTCGCGGCGGCCCGCAGCCGGCCCGCCGCCTTCTCGAACCTGGCCTTGGCGTCGGTCACCTTCTTGGCCTTCAGGTCCGCGCCCAGGGACTCGGCGAGGTCCGCGTGGCGCTGGATCGCCTTGGGGACGGTGGTCTCCGCCGCCAGGAGCGCCACGCTGGGGGCCAGTTTGAGGATCTTGTCCTCGGACTGCTCGGGGACGTACCAGAGTTCACCCTCGACCCACTGCGTGGTGACGAGCAGGTCCGGGGCGAGCGCCGCGTACTTCTCGACGTTGAACTCGCCCCAGACATTGCCCAGTATCTCGACCTTGGTGACATCGAGATCGCCCGCCTGGATGTCCGGCTCGCCGCCCTTGGTGGTGGTCGGCCCGAAGACGCCCCTGACCTTGATCCCGTAGTCGTGGAGCGCTGCGGCGGTGCCAGTGAAGGCGACGATGCTCTTCGGGACGCTGTCGGCCTTCGCCGTCTCGCCGCGGTCGTCCTTGAAGGACCAGGGGCCCGCCTTCGCGTCGCCGCCCGCGCCCGTGCTCTTGTCGGAGTCGCCGTTCCCGCAGGCGGCGAGCGCGACGCCGAGTCCGACGGCACCAGTGGCGGTGAGCACACCGCGGCGGCTGAGGGGCGAGTTGAGGGCGCTGGGCATGTGGGTTTCCGCTTTCGTACGAGCCGAAGACCGGCCGGTAGGCCGATCTGGGTAGGTTAGCCTAACCTTGCTTACTATCGCGTACGGGGCGAGTGTCCGAGGTCCGGGGCAGAGTGGAGGCAGTCGTCCCCTCTCGCCACAGGAGTCAGCGATGTCCGTTCGCCGCGTCGTGCCCAACGTCCGCGTACAGCCCGAAGGGCTGGAGCGGAGCCGGGAGTTCTACGGCCTGCTCGGCTTCGAGGAGGTCATGAACCAGGGCTGGATCCTGACCCTCGCCTCTCCGGCCGCCCCCGCCGCCCAGGTCAGCTTCCTTACGGAGGACGCGACGGGGCCGGTCGTCGCCGACATGAGCGTCGAGGTGGACGACGTGGACGCGGCCTACGCCGCCGTACTCGCGAGCGGCGCGGAGATCGTGCACACGCTGCGGGACGAGGAGTGGGGCGTCCGCCGCTTCTTCGTCCGCGACCCCAACGGGCGGGTCGTGAACGTGCTGGGGCACCGCTGACGGGAGGACGCGACGGTTCGTGCGTGAATCTTCCCGCGTGCCGTACTACCGGCGCACCATCTCGGCAAGGGCCGCCAACTCGGCCTCGACGAGGCGCATGATGGTCCTCTCGTACCGCTACGTCCTGGGGGACGCCATGCCTGTGCGATCAACTCGCCACGAGGGACAAAGCTGTGAATAGCTCCGCTGTCGTGATCTCGGGCGTTGCGCTACTGATCAGCCTGTACTCGCTGTTGAGGTCGGTGCGAAATGACCGACGAGATGTTTCCCTGAAGCTGCACGAGTCACTGATCGACCCGAAGCTCCAGTCCGGACGGAAGGTGCTGCATGAAATGCGGGGAGGTGTCGAAAGCCTGACCCCTGAGCAGTACGAGCTGGCGAACAGGGCGCTGGCGACGCTTGATGTCGCCGGGTTCTACTGCAAGAAGAAATACGTGAACGAGGAGGACTTCCTCGATCTCTGGGCCCCCGCACTGGTGACACTGAAACGCGCCGCGGGTCCGTTTCTGGCACATCGCGATTCCCACACGCCAAGTGCTACCCCTGTCTGGCCCCACTATCGCCGCCTGGCCGAGCGGGCCGAGGAACATCTGCGCAGACGCGGGGTGGACATCGACGGCTAGGTCCTGTCCGCCGGACAGGGCCTAGGAGACGTCTTGTTCGCCGGACAGGGCCTGGTCCCGGCCGAAACGTACTGCGGCACGGCACCAGCCCGTCCGGGGGCTTACAGCCCCAACTCCCGCGCGATCAGCATCCGCTGGACCTCGCTCGTGCCCTCGCCGATTTCAAGGATCTTGGAGTCGCGCCACATCCGGGCCACCGGATACTCGTTCATGAAGCCGTAGCCGCCGTGGATCTGGGTGGCCTCGCGGGCGTTGTCCACCGCGACCGTGGAGGAGTAGAGCTTCGCCAGTGCGGCCTCCTTCTTGAACGGTTCGCCGTGGACCAGGCGGGACGCCGCGTCGCGCCAGCCGAGGCGGGCCATGTGGGCCCGCATCTCCATGTCGGCGATCTTGAACTGGATGGCCTGGTTCGCGCCGATCGGGCGGCCGAAGGCGTGGCGCTCCTTCGCGTACTTCACCGACTCGTCCACACAGCCCTGCGCCAGACCCGTCGCCAGCGCGGAGATCGCGATACGGCCCTCGTCCAGGATGCGGAGGAACTGGGCGTACCCCCGGCCTTCCGCGCCGACCAGGTTCGTCAGCGGCACCCGGACGTCGGAGAAGGACAGCTCGCGGGTGTCCGACGCGTTCCAGCCGACCTTCGAGTACGGGGCCGCGACCGTGAAGCCCGGGGTGCCGGACGGGACGATGATCGAGGAGATCTCCGGGCGGCCGTCCTCCTTGCGGCCGGTGACGGCCGTGACCGTGACCAGGGCGGTGATGTCCGTGCCCGAGTTGGTGATGAAGCACTTCGAGCCGTTGATGACCCACTCGTCGCCGTCCCGTACGGCCGTGGTGCGGGTGCCGCCCGCGTCCGAGCCGGCCTCGGGCTCGGTCAGGCCGAAGGCGCCCAGAATCTCGCCGGAGCACAGGCGCGGCAGCCACTCCCGCTTCTGCTCCTCCGTACCGAAGAGGTGCAGCGGCATCGCGCCGAGCGAGACGCCGGCTTCGAGGGTGATGGCCACGGAGGAGTCGACGCGGGCCAGCTCCTCCAGGGCGATGCCGAGCGCCATGTAGTCGCCGCCCATGCCGCCGTACTCCTCCGGGAAGGGCAGGCCGAACAGGCCCATCCGGCCCATCTCGCGCACGATCTCGTACGGGAACTCGTGCCGCTCGTAGAAGTCGCCGATCTTGGGCGCGACGACGTCCCGTGCGAACGCCTCGACGGTACGGCGCAGTTCGTCGTGCTCGGCGGAGAGCCGGTGGTCCAGGGCCATGGCTAGGACTCCTTGTGGGAGAGGGCGCTTACCGCGCGGGAGGGGCTGGGTCGCCCCAACTGTTCGGCCATCCACACGCTGGTGGCGGTGAGGAGGGCGAGATCGACCCCGGTGTGGATACCGAGGCCCTGCAACATCCACAGGAGGTCTTCGGTGGCGAGATTCCCCGTGGCGCTCTTCGCGAACGGGCAGCCCCCGAGGCCGCCCGCCGACGCGTCGACGGTGGTCACCCCGTGCTGGAGCGCGGCGAAGGTGTTGGCGAGCGCCTGGCCGTAGGTGTCGTGGAAGTGCACCCCGACCTTCGAGACGTGCACGCCTTCCTCGATGAGCGTCGCGAGCAGGCTCTGCACATGGCCGGGGGTGGCCACGCCGATCGTGTCGCCGAGGCTCACCTCGTCGCAGCCCATGTCGATGAGGGTCCTGACGATCCGGGCGACCTGGCCGACGGGGACCGGGCCCTCCCACGGGTCGCCGAAGCACATCGACAGATAGCCCCGGACATGGAGCCGTTCGTCGCGGGCGCGGGCGACGACCGGCTCGAACATGGCCAGCGACTCGTCCAGCGACCGGTTCAGATTGGCCTTGGCGAAGGACTCGGTCGCGCTGGCGAAGACGGCCACCTGACGGACGCCGAGGGCCAGCGCCCGGTCGAGACCGCGGTCGTTCGGGACGAGGACGGGCAGCCGTACGCTCCGAAGGTCCCGCACCATCGGGAACAGCCGCTCGGCGTCCGCCAGTTGGGGCACCCACTTGGGGTGGACGAAGCTGGTCGCCTCGATGGTGGTGAGCCCGGCGGCGGCGAGGCGGTGGATGAACTCCGCCTTGATCTCGGTCGGGACGATCGTCGACTCGTTCTGGAGGCCGTCACGAGCGCCCACCTCGTGGATACGGATCCGGGTCGGCAGGCCCTCGTCCATGACGGTCATGGGGAGTGTCATTTCTCCTCCACGGGAGCCGTGGCCGGGGCGACGACCGCCAGCACTTGATCCATGGCGACCGTGGAGCCCGCCGTCACGTCCAGCTCCGTGACCGTGCCGTCGTGCGGGGCCGAGACGACGTGCTCCATCTTCATCGCCTCGACCACCAACAGGCCCTGGCCCGCGACCACTTCGTCCCCGACCGCCACCTTCACGACCGTGACCGTGCCGGGCATCGGGGCCGTGAGCGCGTCCACACCTCCCGCGCCGGCGGCGCCGAGCAGCGCCGCCTCCACCGGATCGTGGTCCTGGACGTGCCAGCTGTCGCCGTCCCTGCCGAGCCAGTCGGCCGCCCGGTGGAAGGTGTGCGTCATCCCGTCCACCGTGACGGTCACCCGGCCGGGCTCCACGTGCGACGGTCCGGTGCCGAGCAGTTGGTGAGTGACGGGTTCATGTCCCGTTACGCGCAGCTGGTGGGTGACGGGCACGGTCATGCCGCCCATCCGCCAGCCGTTCGGTACGGAGAAGGGGTCGGTCCAGCCCGATCCGCCTCCGGAGGCGGGCGCGGGGGCCAGCTCCGACTCCCGTACCGCCGCCGCCGCTTCGTACACCTCGGCCGGCACCTCCGTGGGCACCAGCGTCTCCGCGTCCCGCTCCACCAGGCCCGTGTCCAGCTCGCCCGCCACCACGGCGGGGTGGGCCAGCAGCCTCCGTAGGAAGCCGGCGTTCGTCGGGACGCCCAGCGTCACCGTCCGCGCCAGGGCCGCCCGCAGCTTGCGCAGCGCCGTCGCGCGGTCCGGGGCGTGCACGATCACCTTCGACAGCATCGGGTCGTACAGACTCCCGACCTCCGTGCCCTCGCTCAGGCCCGAGTCGGTGCGCACACCGTCGCCCTGCGGCTCGCGCAGCGACAGCACCCGGCCGCCCGACGGCAGGAAGCCGCGCGCCGGGTCCTCCGCGCAGATCCGGGCCTCGATCGCGTGCCCGGTGAGGGTGATGTCCTCCTGGCTGAACGGCAGCCGCTCACCGGCGGCGACGCGCAGCTGCCACTCGACCAGGTCCAGGCCGGTGACCAGCTCGGTGACGGGGTGCTCCACCTGGAGGCGGGTGTTCATCTCCATGAAGAAGTACGAGGCCGGGTCCTCGCCCGGGACGATGAACTCGACCGTCCCCGCGCCCCGGTAGCCGCACGAGCGCGCGGCCTGCACCGCCGCCTCGCCCATCGCCGCCCGTGTCCTGTCGTCCAGCAGGACGGACGGCGCCTCCTCGATGATCTTCTGGTGGCGGCGCTGCAACGAGCACTCGCGCTCGCCGAGATGGACCACGTTGCCGTGCCCGTCCGCCAGCACCTGGATCTCGATGTGGCGCGGGCGGTCGATCCACCGCTCCACCAGGAGCGTGTCGTCGCCGAAGGACGCGCGGGCCTCGCGCCGGGCCGCCGCGATCTCGTCGCGCAGGGCCGACTCCAGGCGGGTGAGCCGCATGCCCTTGCCGCCGCCGCCCGCCGAGGGCTTCAGCAGCACCGGCATCCCGATCTCCCTGGCGGCGTCGGCCAGTTGGTCATCGGTCAGACCGCTGCCCGAGGAGCCGGGCACCACCGGCACACCGGCCGCCGCCACGGTCTGTTTGGCGCGGATCTTGTCTCCCATCAGGGAGATGGCAGACGCGGTCGGGCCGATGAAGACCAGCCCGGCGTCCGCGCACGCCCGCGCGAACGCCGCGTTCTCCGCGAGGAAGCCGTAGCCGGGGTGGACCGCCTGGGCGCCCGTACGGGCGGCGGCCTCCAGCAGCCGGTCGCTCGCGAGATAGCTCTCCGAGGCGGGCGCCGGGCCGATGCGGACGGCGGTGTCCGCCTCACGTACATGCCGGGCGTCGGCGTCGGCGTCGCTGAAGACGGCGACGGAACGGATGCCGAGCGCGCGCAGCGTGCGGATGACGCGCACCGCGATCTCGCCGCGGTTCGCGACGAGGACCGTGTCGAACATGCCGGTCGTGGAAGGGGTGGTGCCGTGCTGGGTGGTCCTGGTGGTCATCTGTCACTCACATCCGGAAGACGCCGAAGCCGGGGGCGGTGCTGTCCTTCTGGGGAAGCGGCGCGTTGGCGCAGGCCGTCAGCGCCAGACCCACCACCTGACGGGTCTCCAGCGGGTCGATCACCCCGTCGTCCCAGAGCCGCGCCGTCGCGTAGTAGGCGTTGCCCTGCGTCTCGTACTGCGCGCGCACCGGGTCCTTGAACGCCTCTTCCTCCTCGGCCGGCCACTGGTCGCCGCGCCCCTCGATCTGGTCGCGCTTGACCGTCGCCAGCACCGCGGCGGCCTGCTCGCCGCCCATGACCGAGATCTTGGCGTTGGGCCACATCCACAGGAAGCGGGGGGAGTAGGCCCGGCCGCACATCGAGTAGTTCCCCGCGCCGTACGAACCGCCGACCACGACGGTGAGCTTCGGTACGCGCGTGCACGCCACGGCCGTCACCATCTTCGCGCCGTGCTTGGCGATGCCGCCCGCCTCGTACGCCTTGCCGACCATGAACCCCGAGATGTTCTGGAGGAACAGCAGCGGGATGCCCCGCTGGTCGCACAGTTCGATGAAGTGCGCGCCCTTCTGGGCCGATTCGGAGAACAGGATGCCGTTGTTGGCGACGATGCCCACCGGGTGTCCGTGGATCCGCGCGAAGCCGGTCACCAGTGTCGTACCGAACTCGGACTTGAACTCCGCGAACCGCGAGCCGTCCACCAGCCGGGCGATGACCTCCCGCACGTCGTACGGCGTGCGCGAGTCGACCGGCACCGCCCCGTACAGCCCCGCGGGGTCGACCTTCGGCTCCTCGGCCGGCTCGGCCTTCCAGGGAAGCGGGCCGCGCCGGGGGAGGGTCGAGACGATCGTGCGGACGATCCGCAGCGCGTGCGCGTCGTCCTCGGCGAGATGGTCGGTGACCCCCGACGTACGGGAATGGACCTCGCCGCCGCCCAGCTCCTCGGCGGTGACTACCTCGCCGGTGGCCGCCTTCACCAGGGGCGGGCCGCCCAGGAAGATCGTGCCCTGGCCGCGGACGATCACGGCCTCGTCGCTCATCGCGGGCACGTACGCGCCGCCCGCCGTGCAGGAGCCGAGGACGGCCGCGATCTGCGGGATGCCGGCGCCGGACATCCGCGCCTGGTTGTAGAAGATCCGGCCGAAGTGGTCACGGTCGGGGAAGACCTCGTCCTGCATCGGCAGGAACGCGCCGCCCGAATCCACGAGATAGACGCACGGCAGCCTGTTCTCCAGCGCGACCTCCTGGGCGCGCAGATGCTTCTTCACCGTCATCGGGTAATACGTCCCGCCCTTGACCGTGGCGTCATTGGCGACCACGACCACCTCACGGCCGCCGACCCGGCCGATCCCGGCGATCACCCCGGCGGCCGGCGCCTGGCCGCCGTACATGCCCTCCGCCGCCAGCGGGGCCAGCTCCAGGAAGGGAGAGCCCGGGTCCAGCAGGATGTCCACCCGGTCCCGGGGCAGCAGCTTCCCGCGCGCCACATGGCGGGCGCGGGACTTCTCACCGCCGCCGAGCCGGGCGGCGGCGAGCCGGTCGCGCAGTGCGCCGGAGAGCTCCTGATGCGCCGCCTCATTGGCGCGCCAGGCCGCGGACGCCGGGTCCGCGGCGCTCGCCAGCACGGGTGCCTGCTGCATCGGTCGAGCTCCCTTGCTCGGTTAATGAGCGTTAACGTATCCCTCTCAGGTTAACGACCGCTAACCGTCCTGTCTAGAATGGTTCTCCATGAGCACCAGGACCGCGGCACCGACGCGCCGCGAGCAGATCCTCAACGAGGCCGCCAGGCTCTTCGCCGAGCGTGGCTTCCACGGCGTGGGCGTCGATGAGATAGGGGCGGCCGTCGGCATCAGCGGGCCCGGCCTGTACCGACATTTCGCGGGCAAGGACGCGATGCTCGCCGAACTGCTCGTCGGCATCAGCGGCCGGCTCCTCGACGGCGGCAGGAAGCGCGTGGCCGCCACGACCGGCGACCCGGCGGCCGTGCTCGCCTCGCTGATCGACGGCCATATCGACTTCGCCCTGGACGACCGCCCGCTGATCACGCTGCACGACCGCGAACTGGACCGGCTCAGGGACAGCGACCGCAAGCTCGTACGGCAGCTCCAGCGGCAGTACGTGGAGCTGTGGGTCGGCGTCGTCCGCGAGATCCACCGGGACCTTCCCGAGCCGGTCGCCCGGGGCGCCGTGCACGCCGTCTTCGGCCTGCTGAACTCGACGCCCCATCTGAGCCCCAACGGCCGCGGCACCCCCCGGCGCGCGGTGGCGGAAACGCTCCTGCGCCGCTTGGCGCACGGCGCGTTCGCCGCCCTCGGCGAGGAGGACGGCGGGACGTTTCCGTAACGACGCGAGGCGACGCGACGCGATCCGATCCGAGGCAACCCGGCGCGAGGCAACCCGGCGCGACACGTCAGGACGTCAGCGCGGTCAGCTCCTCGGCCAGCGTCCGAACCGGCTGGAACGTCGCGCCGAGCAGCGCCACATGCTTCCAGTGCAGCGTCCCGTCCGGCGCGATCAGGAAGACCGCGCGGCGCACCCCGATCCCGGGCGCGGTGATGCCGAACGTCCGCGCCACCGCCCGGTCGGTGTCGGCGAGCAGCGGCATCCGCAGGCCGTACTTACGGGCGAACGCCTCGTGGCTGTCGACGTCCTGCGGGCTGATGCCCCAGACCTCGGCCCCCAGATCGGTGAACGTCTCCAGACCGGTGGAGTACGCGCACAGCTGCTTGGTGCAGACGCTGGTGTCGTCCCCGGGGTAGAAGGCCAGGACCAGCGGACGGCCACGGCGCTCGTCGAGGCGGTACTCCCTCCGTACGAAGGTGTCGTCCCCGTCGAGCACCCCGCCGGGCAGGGCGAAGCTCTCCACCGGACGGCCGAGACCGGGTGTCGCTGCCACAAGAGGCTCCTTCACTGATATTCGCGTGCACCACCGGTCCACGCACTCCTGATGTCCACGCGCTCTTCGTAGTCTTCTTCGTCTTCTTCGGCGCGGACGCCGTCCCGGATCGCGCCGGGGACATCCAGTCACCGGGACGAGCGGCACCGCGCCGACACCTGACGGCACAATGGGCTCATGCCGATACCCAGCCGCGAAGCTCTCATCGACCACCTCGTCCGTGCGCGCATCGCCGGAGACGTGGCCACTCCCAGGGACAACAACCTCTCCCACTATCGCAAGCTCGCCAACGGCGACCGCCACTTCTGGCTGGGCCTGGAGCTGGGCGACCGCTGGACCGACGAGCAGGACGTGCTCGCCGTGATGGCCGAGCGGTGCGGCGTCAGCGACGATCCGGAACACCGGCACGGCCAGGACACCATCGACCCCGAACTGACCGTCGACGCCCTGGAGCGGATGGCGGCGCGGCTGCGGAAGGCGGCGGCGGGCCGCGAGCGGGTGCTGTTCGCCACCGGCCACCCCGGCGGCCTGCTGGACGTGCACCGGCAGACGGCCGACGCGCTGCGGCAGGCGGGCTGCGAGATCGTCCGGATCCCCGGCGGCCTGATGGCCGACGAGGGCATGGTCTTCCAGTTCGCGGGCGTCGCGATGCTGGAGCGCGGGGCGACGCTGTGGCACACGCACTCGCCCGAGCCGATGCGGGCCATCCTGGACGGCCTGGAGCGCGAGGGCAGACCACAGCCGGACCTGGTGCTCGCCGACCACGGCTGGGCGGGCTGCGCGGGCCAGCGAGGGCTCGACTCCATCGGGTACGCGGACTGCAACGACCCGGCCCTGTTCATCGGCGAGGCGGAGGGCACCCTCCAGGTGACGGTCCCGCTGGACGACCACGTGACGGACCCGCGCTTCTACGATCCGATGACGGAGTACCTGCTGAACGAGGCGGGCCTCACGAACACCGTCTGAGTCCGACGCCGCGCGCACCCCCGCACCGTCTGAGTCCGACCCCGCGCGCACCCCCGGCAGCGGCGTACGAGACCCCGCACCCACCCGCCTCCCGAGCGCACCACGGCACCACAGCGGCCCGGCGCTGAGAACAGCGGCCGGGCTCAGTCGCGCCCCGCCCCGGTCCCTGTGGGCTCCCTGGGCACGCGCATGACGCCCTCCTGGATCACCGAGATCGCCAGCCGTCCGTCCTGCGTGTAGATGCGGGCCTGGCCGAGCCCCCGGCCGCCGGACGCGGACGGCGACGTCTGGTCGTACAGCAGCCACTCGTCCGCGCGGAAGGGGCGGTGGAACCACATCGCGTGGTCCAGGCTCGCCCCGACGATGTCACCGGTCGCCCAGCCGCCCCTGCCGTGCGCGAGCAGCACCGAGTCCAGCAGCGTCATGTCGGAGACGTACGTCGCCAGGCAGACGTGCAGCAGCGGGTCGTCGGCGAGCTTGTCGACCGTGCGGAACCACACCTGCGAGCGCGCCTCGCGCGGCTGCCCGGCCGTCGCGTACGGCGGCGCGTCCACGTAGCGCAGATCCACCGCGGCCCGCGCCTGGAGCAGCCGGTCCGCCACCGACGGGTCGACGAACCGGTCCGCGTACCGCGGCAGCAGCTCCGCCGCGGTCGGCAGACTCCGCGGATCCGGCGCGGGTGGCATCGCGGCCTGGTGCTCCAGGCCCTCCTCGTACGTCTGGAAGGACGCCGAGAGGTGGAAGATCGGCTGCCCGTGCTGGACGGCCACGACCCGGCGCGTGGTGAAGGACCGGCCGTCGCGGATGCGGTCGACCGTGTAGACGATCGGCGCGCCCGGATCGCCCGCCCGCAGGAAGTACGAGTGCAGGGAGTGGGCCGGGCGGTCGGCGGGGACGGTACGGCCGGCGGCCACCAGGGCCTGCGCGGCGACCTGCCCGCCGTACACACGGGGGATCGCCGCCGAGCGGCTGAGGCCACGGAAGATGTCCTCCTCGATCCGCTCCAGGTCGAGCAGGCCGAGGAGTGACTCCAGTGCGGGATTCATGGTTCCGAGTCTGTCAGTGCCGTACGGCCTTACAGGCCCATGGACTTCGCGATGATCATCTTCATGACCTCGCTGGTGCCGCCGTAGATGCGGTTGACGCGGTTGTCCGCGTAGAGGCGGGCGATCGGGTACTCGTTCATGTAGCCGTAGCCGCCGTGCAGCTGGAGGCACTTGTCGATCACCCGGTGTGCGACCTCCGTACAGAAGAGCTTCGCCGACGCGGCCTCGGCGGCGGTCAGTTCGCCCGCGTCGTGGGCTTCGAGCGCGCGGTCGCAGACGGCCTCGGCGGCGTCGACCTCGGCCTTGCAGGCGGCCAGTTCGAACTTGGTGTTCTGGAAGGAGGCCACGGTCTTGCCGAAGACGGTGCGGTCCCGCACGTAGCTCTGGGCGAACCGGATCGCGGCCGACGCCTGCGCGTACGCCCCGACGGCGATGCCCAGGCGCTCCTGCGGCAGATTCTGGCCCAGGTAGGAGAAGCCCTTGTTCTCCTCGCCGAGCAGGTCGTCGACGGGCACCTTGACGTCGCTGAAGGACAGTTCGGCGGTGTCCGAGGACTTCAGGCCCAGCTTGTCGAGCTTGCGGCCGACCGCGTACCCCTCGGACCTGGTGTCCACGACGAACAGCGAGATGCCGTGCCTGCGGTCCTCCGGGCCCGGCGGGGCGGTGCGGGCGCAGACGATGACGCGGTCGGCGTGCACGCCGCCGGTGATGAAGGTCTTCGAGCCGTTGAGCACGTAGTGCGAGCCGTCGGCGGACAGCTTGGCCGTGGTCTTCATGCCCGCGAGGTCGGATCCGGTGCCGGGCTCGGTCATGGCGATGGCGTACATGGTCTCGCCGGTCACGAAGCCGGGCAGCCAGCGCTTCTTCTGCTCCTCGGTGGCGTACGCCTTCACATACGGCAGACAGAGCGCGACATGCACGGACGAACCTCCGAAGGAGACACCCGCACGGGCGCACTCCTCGGAGACGATCGCCTGGAACTTGAAGGACTCCTCGCCCGCGCCGCCGTACTCCTCCGGCACCTCGATGCCGAAGATGCCCAGCTCGCCGAGCTTGTAGTAGAAGTCGCGGGGGACCAGGCCATCGGCGTACCACTCGTCGTAGACGGGGACGACCTCGGCCTCGATGAAGGCGCGCAGGATCTCCCGGAACGCCTCGTGGTCCTCGTTGAACACCGTACGGCGCACGTGAAGCCTCCTGTATCGACCTGTCGACCCAACCCAACCCGACCCAACCCGCTCGGGGGCGCTCGGGGCGCACGCTCCGAGCGCACTGGCCGGCCACCTGTCTAAGCGCTTGCTCAGTCAAAGTTACCCGGCGGTTCGCACGGGTGTCCAGACGCGCAGGGAGTTGAAGGCGTCACAGCCTGCGCAGCGCGAACCACAGGTCCATCCGGACGTCCGTCTCGTCCAGGTCCGCGTCCAGCAGGGCCGCGCAGCGGGCGACGCGCTGGCGGACCGTGTTGCGGTGGACGGCCAGGGCCACCGCCGTACGGTCCCAACTGCCGTGCAGCGAGAGCCAGGTGCGCAGCGTCTCGGTCAGCGCGGGGGAGCCGGCGATCGGGGCCAGTCGGGCACGGGCGTGGGCGGCGGCCTCCTCAGGAGAGACGAGCGCGGTCAGGGCGTCGGGGCCGGGCTCGCGGTGGCGTACGAGGTCGGTGCGGGTGGCCGCCGCGTGGCGCAGCGCGCGCCGCGCGTGGGTGTCGGCCTCGGCGAGGGCGGCGGGGCCGGCGGGGGCGCTCACTCCGAGCGTCCAGCCGGGCTGGGCGGTGACCGGACGGTCGGTCAGGACGCGTACGGTCCCACCGTCCGTCTCGGCCAGCGCGCTGCCGAGCGCCGCCGCCAGCGCGGACGCCGCGAAGGGCGTGGCGCCCCCGTGCGCGTGCACGACGGTCCAGGGACCGGGGCCGAGCAGCGGCGCCGCCTCGGCGGGCTCGGCGCCCAGCAGCAGCCGTACGAGCGCCGCCGAGCGCGCGGCCTCCGCCGCGCCCTGGTGCGGCGCCGTGAGCAGCGACAGCAGGACGACGGCCACACCCGTGACGGTGTGGTCCCCGGCCTCCCGGCCTCCGGCGGCGACGCCCAGGACGAGGCCCTGGCCGCCGCCCAGCGCGTAGGCGGCCAGCCGCGCGTCCCCGACGGTGTCGGTGGCGGAGGCGGGCGCGGAGACCCCGCCCGGAGGGTTCACCACGCGGGCCAGCCGGACCAGCGCCGTACGTGAGCCGGGCGCCGGGTCGCGGCCCGTGGCGTGCAACTCCGCGCCGTCCGGGGCGAACAGCACCGCGCGGCCACCGAGCCGTACCGCGAGCTGGCGCAGCACCGCGGGGACCGGGTCGGGGCGGGCGGCGGCGGCCGCGAGGCCCTGCTGGGCCTCGGTCACCCGGCGCAGCTCCCGGTGGCGGGCCTCGGCCATCAGCCGCCACACCCCGCGCGCCACGGTGGTGAACGGGATACGCCGGGGGATCTCCAGCAGCGGCAGCCCGTGCCGGTCGCACGCGTCGGCCAGGCTGTCCGGGACCGTGTCGTACACCGGCGCGACCCCGAAGCCGAGAGCCGTCGCGCCCGCTTCGACGACCCTTCTCACGTAGGTGTCGGCGTGCGCGTCCACGAGCTGTACGCCCGCCGTCAGCAGCAGCTCACCGCCGAGCAGATACGGGTACGGGTCGGCCATCTCCGAGGTGTGCACCCAGTGGACGGGGACGCCCGCCGCGTCGCCCGGCAGACCCGCGACGAGGCGCAGGCCAAGCGTGGTGTCCGCGAGCAGCGCGGCCAGCGGGACCGGCGGGGTGGGCGGAGCGGAGGGTTCCGGCATGGACGGTCCATCCATCGGAGGCGGAAGGAATGGATGAAACGTACACTTCAGCGTTTCTTTCCCGCCACCTACCGTCGACCCACACGAGGCCGGACCTCCGGTCCCCGGAGTCGATCAGGAGGAAGCCCCATGGCTGTGGACTACGCGGTGATCGTCGTCTATCTCGCCGGCATGCTCGCCATGGGCTGGTGGGGCATGCGCCGCGCCAAGTCCAAGAGCGAGTTCCTGGTGGCGGGGCGCCGGCTCGGTCCCTGGATGTACTCCGGCACGATGGCCGCCATCGTGCTCGGCGGCGCCTCCACCATCGGCGGCGTCGGCCTCGGCTACCAGTACGGCCTCTCCGGCGCCTGGATGGTCTTCACCATCGGCCTCGGGCTGCTGGCCCTGTCGGTGTTCTTCTCCGCGCGCATCGCCCGGCTGAAGGTCTACACCGTCTCCGAGATGCTCGACCTTCGGTACGGAGGACGCGCCGGTCTCATATCCGGACTGGTGATGTGGGCCTACACCCTGATGCTCGCGGTCACTTCGACCATCGCGTACGCCACGATCTTCGACGTCCTCTTCGACATGCACCGCACCGTCGCGATCATCCTGGGCGGTGCGATCGTCGTCGCGTACTCGGCGCTCGGCGGCATGTGGTCGATCACGCTCACGGACATGGTGCAGTTCGTCGTCAAGACGATCGGGGTGCTGCTGCTCCTGCTGCCCATCGCCGTCGTCAAGGCGGGCGGCTTCGGCGAAATGAAGGCGAAGCTTCCTACGGAGTACTTCGACCCGCTGGGCATCGGCGGCGAGACGATCTTCACGTATGTGCTGATCTACACCTTCGGCATGCTGATCGGACAGGACATCTGGCAACGGGTGTTCACCGCCCGCGGTGACACGACCGCCCGCTGGGGCGGCACCGTCGCCGGCACCTACTGTCTCGTCTACGCGATCGCCGGGGCCGTCATCGGTACGGCGGCCAAGGTCCTCTACCCGAAGCTGCCGAGCGCCGACGACGCGTTCGCCACCATCGTCAAGGACGAACTCCCGCCAGGCGTAAGGGGGCTGGTGCTGGCCGCCGCCCTCGCCGCCGTGATGTCGACGTCCTCGGGCGCGCTGATCGCCTGCGCCACCGTCGCCAACAACGACATCTGGGCGCGGCTGCGGGAGCTGCTCGGGCGGCGGGCGGGGCCGGCGGACCCGGCGGGGGAGCGCGACGAGGTGAAGGACAACCGCGCCTTCATCCTGGTCATGGGCCTCGCCGTCATCTGCATCGCCATCGCGCTCAACGACGTCGTCAGGGCGCTGACCGTCGCGTACAACCTGCTCGTCGGCGGCCTGTTGGTGCCCATCCTCGGCGGCCTTCTGTGGAAGCGCGGCACGGTGCGGGGCGCGCTCGCCGCGATGATCGTGGGCGGGCTGACCGTCGTCGGCCTGATGGCGGCGTACGGCATCCTGGCCAACGAGCCCATCTACTACGGGCTGCTCGCCTCGCTGGCGGTCTACCTCGTCGTCAGCCTGCTGACGAAGCCGACGGACGCGGCCGTGCTGGCGGCGTGGCGCCGCCGCCTCGCGGGTGAGGGCGCGGACGGGAACGAGGGGACCGGGGACGGCTCTCGGGAGCCGTCCGTCCCGGCCGGAAGCACGAGCTGAGCCCTGCCCGGCCCCGCCCACCGGCAGCGCCGCCGCCGGCGTTGGCAGCGTTGTCAGTGTTGTCAGCGTTGTCAGTGGGAGGGGTCATGCTGGAAACGAACACGCACCACGAAAGGGGCTCCACGAGCATGAGCAGCGCAGCAGGACCCGACACCCCCCACACCGGGGCGGCCGAGAGCCGGGACGGCGGCCCACGCGGGCCCGTCGACTCGTCCCGCGTGCCCCGGTTCGCGGGGCCCGCCACCTTCGCCCGGCTGCCCAGGCTGGACGAGGTCGGGGCCGCCGATGTCGCCGTGGTCGGTGTCCCCTTCGACAGCGGGGTGTCCTACCGGCCCGGCGCCCGCTTCGGCGGGAACGCGATCCGCGAGGCGTCCCGGCTGCTGCGGCCCTACAACCCCGCCCAGGACGCGTCGCCGTTCGCGCTCGCGCAGGTCGCCGACGCCGGGGACATCTCCGCCAACCCGTTCGACATCAACGAGGCCGTCGACACGATCGAGGCGGCGGCCGACGGCCTGCTCTCCACCGGCGCGCGCCTGATGACCCTCGGCGGCGACCACACGATCGCGCTGCCGCTGCTGCGCGCGGTCGCCAAGAAGCACGGCCCGGTCGCGCTGCTCCACTTCGACGCGCATCTGGACACCTGGGACACGTACTTCGGCGCGGAGTACACCCACGGCACCCCGTTCCGCCGGGCCGTCGAGGAAGGCGTCCTCGACACCGAGGCGCTGTCGCACGTCGGCACCCGCGGACCGCTCTACGGCAAGAAGGACCTGGACGACGACCACCGGATGGGCTTCGGCATCGTCACCTCCGCCGACGTCATGCGGCGCGGCGTGGACGAGGTCGCCGACCAGCTGAGGCAGCGCATCGGCGACCGCCCGCTGTACATCTCCATCGACATCGACGTGCTCGACCCGGCCCACGCGCCCGGCACCGGCACGCCCGAGGCCGGCGGGCTCACCTCGCGCGAACTCCTCGAAATCCTGCGGGGACTGGCCTCCTGCCACCTCGTCTCGGCCGACGTCGTCGAGGTCGCCCCGGCGTACGACCACGCGGAGATCACGTCCGTCGCCGCCTCCCACACGGCGTACGAACTGACCACGATCATGTCCCGCCAGATCGCGGAGGTCCGCGCGAAGTGACACACGACCACCACCACGAGATCCCCCGCCACACCCCCGAGCAGACCGCGCGGGCCCTGAACCCGCCCGCCGGGCGCAACGGCGGCGACCTCGTCGTGGAGACGCTGCACGGCCTCGGCGCCACCACCGTCTTCGGCCTGCCCGGCCAGCACGCGCTGGGCATGTTCGACGCGCTGCGCCGCTCCGACCTGGAGTACATCGGGCTGCGCGTCGAGAACAACGCCGGATTCGCCGCCGACGCCTACGGCCGTGTCACCGGCGAAGTCGCGCCCCTGCTGCTCTCCACCGGGCCGGGCGCGCTGACCTCGCTCGCCGCGCTCCAGGAGGCCGCGGCGGCGTCCTCGCCCGTGCTCGCGATCTCCAGCCAGATCCCGTCGGCGGGCCTCGGCGGCGGCCGGCACGGCTATCTCCACGAACTGCGCGACCAGCAGGCCTCGTTCCGCGACATCGTCAAGTCCGTGCACGTCGTCCGTACGGCCTCCCAGATCCCGTCCGCGATCGCGGCGGCCTGGGAATCCGCGCTCACCGCACCGCACGGACCCGTCTGGATCGAGATCCCGCAGGACGTCCTCCTCAAGGAGACGACGCTGCCGCTCGTCACCGCCGTCGACGCCACCCCGCGCGAACTGCTGCCGCGCCCGGAGCTGATCGCCGTGGCGGCACACACCCTGTCCCACGCGGCACGCCCCGTGATCATCGCGGGCGGCGGAGTCGTACGGTCGGACGCCACCGGCAAGCTGCGGGCCCTCGCCGAGAAGCTGGCCGCCCCCGTCGTCACCACCTTCGGTGGCAAGGGCGCGTTCCCCTGGGAGCATCCGCTGTCGCTCCAGTCCTGGCTGGAGGACCGGCACACCACCGACTTCCTGGAGGAAGCCGATGTCGTGCTGGTCGTCGGCTCCGGGCTCGGCGAACTGTCCTCCAACTACTACACGTTCCGCCCGCGCGGCCGGGTGATCCAGATCGAGGCCGACCTCGGCAAGCTGGAGTCCAACCTCCCGGCGCTCGGCATCCACGCCGACGCGCGGGAGGCCCTGTCCGCGCTGCTGGAATCGGTCACCGGCCGCGACACCCCGGCCGCCGCCGACTCCGCGCGGGACGCGGTCCGTACGGTGCTGGCGAAGGTACGCAAGCGGATCGACACCCAGGATCTGGCGCTGGAGCAGCGGGTGCTCGCCTCCGTACGAAAGGCGCTGCCCGCCACCTCGCCCAGCTTCTGGGACATGACGATCCTCGCCTACTGGGCCTGGTCCGCCTGGCCGGGCCCGATGCACTCCGGCCAGGGCGCCGGCGGTCTCGGCTACGGCTTCCCGGCGGCCCTGGGCGCGGCGGCGGCCGACCGTACGAAACCCGTTCTCGCGGTCTCGGGCGACGGCGGCGCGATGTACTCGATCGCCGAGCTGGCCACGGCGAGGCAGTACGACCTCCCCGTCACCTGGCTGATCGTGGACGACGGCGGCTACGGCATCCTGCGCGAGTACATGACGGACGCCTTCGGCGAGAGCACCGGCACGGAGCTGGCCCGCCCGGACTTCGTCGCGCTCGCCGAGTCCTTCGGGGTGCCCGCGGTCCGTACGACCCCCGAGACGCTGCGGGAAGACCTGTCCAAGGCGCTGGCGGCCCCCGGCCCGTCGGTGGTGGTGCTCCCGGCGCTCCTGAAGCTGTTCGCCCCGACGCACCTGCCCTCGACGAACCTGCCCCCGACGTAGCGGGGCCGTACCGACCTGGTCATCAGTCCTAGTTCCTCCGACGGGCACCTACGACCAGCGACGGGTATTTGTTGCGGTGGGATGAAATCCGCACATGGCCGCGTTGATGCCTTTCGGCAGGTGGTCGTCCACGGGGGACGCCCGCACCGGAACGAGCGGCAGGGCAACGGGAGGCGGCGACAGTGGCGGCGGAGCGGACAGACCCGGAGCGCGAGAAGCCCGGCGGGAGCGGGGCGGGCGAGCGGGAGACGCCGGGCTGGGCCCGGCGTCTCGTCGGCTACGCCTGGCGCTACCGGCGCAATGTGATCCTCGCCCTCGGCTCGTCCCTCGCCGGCATGGCCGTCATGGCCCTCGTCCCGCTGATCACCAAGGTCGTCATCGACGACGTGATCGGCACCGGTACCCGGTCCATCGCCGTCTGGACGAGCCTTCTGATAGCCGCGGCCGTCGTCATCTACGCCATGACGTACATCCGCCGCTACTACGGCGGACGCCTCGCCCTGGACGTCCAGCACGACCTCCGTACGGAGATGTACGGCACCATCGCCAAGCTCGACGGCCGCCGCCAGGACGAGCTGTCCACCGGACAGGTCATCGGCCGCGCCACCAGTGACCTCCAGCTCATCCAGGGCCTGCTCTTCATGTTGCCGATGACCATCGGCAACGTCCTGCTCTTCATCATCTCTCTCGTGATCATGGCGTGGCTGTCGCTGCCCCTGACGCTCGTCGCCGTCGCCGTCGCCCCCGCCCTCTGGTACATCGCCCGCCGCAGCCGCACCCGGCTGCACCCCGCCACCTGGTACGCGCAGTCGCAGGCCGCGACCGTCGCGGGAGTCGTCGACGGGTCCGTCTCCGGCGTACGCGTCGTCAAGGGCTTCGGCCAGGAGGACCAGGAGACCGGCAAGCTGCGCGCCGCCGGCCGCAAGCTGTTCGCGGGGCGGCTGCGCACGATCAAGCTCAACTCCCGCTACACCCCCGCCCTCCAGGCCGTACCGGCCATCGGGCAGGTCGCGATGCTCGCGCTCGGCGGCTGGCTCGCCACCCGCGGCGAGATCACCCTCGGCACGTTCGTCGCCTTCTCCACCTACCTCGCGCAGCTCGTCGGCCCCGTCCGGATGCTCGCCATGGTCCTGACCGTCGGACAGCAGGCCCGCGCCGGCGTCGAGCGGGTCCTCGAACTCATCGACACCGAGCCGTCGATCCAGGACGGCACGAAGGACCTCCCCGCCGACGCCGAGGCATCCGTCGAGTTCGACGACGTGACGTTCTCCTACGGAGACGGCCGCACCGTCCTGGACGGCTTCTCGCTGGAGATCCGCCCCGGCGAGACCGTCGCCGTCGTCGGCTCCTCAGGCAGCGGCAAGTCCACCGTGTCGCTGCTCCTGCCGCGCTTCTACGACGTGACGCACGGCGCCGTCCTCGTCGGCGGCCACGACGTACGCGAACTGACCCTCGACTCCCTGCGCGCCGCCATCGGGCTCGTCCCCGAGGACAGCTTCCTCTTCTCCGACACCGTCCGCGCCAACATCGCCTACGGCAAGCCCGACGCCACCGACGAGGAGATCGAACGCGCCGTCCGCGCCGCCCAGGCCGACCGCTTCATCGCCGAACTGCCCGCCGGCTACGACACCACCGTCGGCGAACAGGGCCTGACCCTCTCCGGCGGCCAGCGCCAGCGCATCGCCCTGGCACGCGCCATCCTCACCGACCCCCGCCTGCTGCTCCTGGACGACGCCACGTCCGCCGTCGACGCCCGCGTCGAGCACGAGATCCACGAGGCGCTGCGCTCGGTGATGGCCGGCCGTACGACGCTGCTCATCGCACACCGCCGCTCCACCCTCGGCCTCGCCGACCGGATCGCGGTGCTCGACCAGGGACGCCTCGCCGACATCGGCACCCACGAAGAACTCCAGGAACGCTCCGCCCTCTACCGGCGCCTGCTCACCGACCCGGACGAACTCGGCGGCGTGTCCCCCGGCCACACCCCCGCCCACGTCGGCTCCACGGCGGCCGAGGACGACCGCACCGTCCAGGAGGAGATGGACGCCGCGTTCGACGCCGAACGCGGCATCACCCCCACCCTGTGGGAACGCGAGGAGGCGCCCGCCGAGGAGTCGGCGGCGCCCGGCGCGACCCCCGAACTCCTCGCGCAGGTCGAGGCGTTGCCGCCGGCCACCGACGTCCCGTCGATCGACGAGGCGCGCGCCGTCACCGCCGAGTCGTCGTACGGGCTCCGCCGGCTGCTGCGCGGCTTCGGCCTGCCCCTTGCGGCCAGCCTGGCGCTGGTCGCCATCGACGCCGGCATGGGCCTGCTGCTGCCGGTCCTGATCAGGCACGGCATCGACAACGGCGTGGAACAGCTCGCGCTCGGCGCGGTGTGGGCCGCGTCCCTGCTGGGCCTGGTCGTGGTGTTCGTCCAGTGGATGGCGCAGATCGGCGAGACGCGGATGACCGGGCGTACCGGCGAACGCGTGCTGTACTCGCTGCGCCTGAAGATCTTCGCGCAGCTCCAGCGGCTCGGACTCGACTACTACGAGCGTGAGTTGACCGGCCGCATTATGACCCGTATGACGACGGACGTGGACGCGCTGTCCACCTTCCTCCAGACCGGACTCGTCACGGCCTTCGTCTCCGTCGTCACCTTCTTCGGCATCCTCGTCGTGCTGGTCGTCATCGACGTGGAGCTGGCACTGGTGGTCTTCGCGACCCTGCCCGTGCTGATCGTCGGCACCGTCTTCTTCCGGCGCAAGAGCGTCAAGGCGTACGAGCTGGCGCGCGAGCGCATCAGCGTCGTCAACGCCGACCTCCAGGAGTCGGTGTCCGGGCTGCGCATCGTGCAGGCCTTCGGGCGCGAGAAGGACGGCGCGCGGCGGTTCGCGGGCCGCAGCGACCACTACCGGCAGGCGCGGGTGCGCGGCCAGTGGCTGATATCGGTCTACTTCCCGTTCGTCCAGCTGCTGTCCTCGGTGGCCGCCGCGGCCGTGCTGATCGTCGGCGCGGGCCGGGTGGAGGCGGGGACGCTGACGACCGGCGCACTCGTCGCGTATCTGCTCTACATCGAGCTGTTCTTCGCGCCCGTGCAGCAGTTGTCGCAGGTCTTCGACGGTTACCAGCAGGCCACGGTCTCGCTGGGACGCATCCAGGAGCTGCTGCGCGAGCCGACGTCCACGGAGGCGGCGAAGAAGCCGCTCGCCGTGGAGTCGCTGCGCGGCGAGATCGCCTTCGAGGACGTGCACTTCGCGTACGGGACCCTGGACGGCGGCCTGGACGGCGGCCTGGTGGAGGGCGGTGGCGCGGGCGACCCGGACGAGGCCGTCGTCCTGACGAAGGCCCCGGTCCTGACGAAGGCCCCGGTCCAGGACGAGACCGCTCTCATGGGCATCAACCTCCTTATCCCGGCGGGCCAGACGGTCGCCTTCGTCGGTGAGACGGGCGCGGGCAAGTCCACGCTCGTCAAGCTCGTCGCCCGCTTCTACGACCCGACGTCCGGCCGTGTCACGGCGGACGGCACCGACCTGCGCGACCTGGACATGACCGCGTACCGGCACCGGCTCGGCGTCGTACCGCAGGAGGCGTACCTCTTCGCCGGTACGGTGCGCGACGCCATCGCCTACGGGCGGCCGGGGGCCACCGACGCCGAGGTGGAGGCGGCGGCCCGCGCGGTCGGCGCACACGAGATGATCGCCACGCTGGACGGCGGCTATCTGCACGAGGTCGCCGAGCGTGGCCGTAACCTCTCCGCCGGTCAGCGGCAGCTGATCGCCCTGGCCCGCGCCGAGTTGGTCGACCCCGACGTCCTCCTGCTGGACGAGGCGACCGCCGCGCTCGACCTCGCCTCCGAGGCGCTGGTCAACCAGGCGACGGACCGGCTGTCGGGGCGGCGGACGACGCTGGTCGTCGCGCACCGGCTGACGACGGCGGCGCGGGCCGACCGGGTCGTCGTGCTGGACCACGGGCGGGTCGTGGAGGACGGTACGCACACGGAACTGCTGGCGCTCGGCGGCTCGTACGCGCGGCTGTGGCGCAGCTTCGTCGGCGAGGCCGAGCCCGAGGGGGAGCGAGCCGTCGTCGCCGGGGCGTGACGGTGGTCCGGACGCGGGCGCTCACCACCGCAACGTGGGCGCGCCGTCCGCGTCGAGGGTCTCCGCCAGCAGATGGGCGTAGTGGCGCAGATCCTCGTGCCAGCCGCACGAAGGACGCGAAGTCCCGCATGTGGATGGCGAGTCGGAGGGTGGCGGCGCGGCCGGTGCCGGGTGGTGGCAGTTCCGCTGCGGCGTACTCCGTAAGGAGGCTGGTGTCGCCGCCCTCCCTGTTCTCCTCCTTACGGAGGTAGCCGGCAGGGCACGGGCCGCCGCCGGATAGTCCACGGGCGGTGCCTGCCCGGCGGCGCCGAGACCGCGGGCGGCGGCGGCACGCAGCTCGTGCAGTTCGCCGAGGACCCAGCCCAGGTCGAGCGCCGGGTCGCCGCCGGTGACCTCCTCGCCGGTGAGCAGGACGCTGTGGTCACCGGCAGGGGAGGGGACCAGCCGGCCTGCCGCGCGCCACGACCTCCTCGTGGGTGAGGGTCGCCGAGAAGGCGTCGTCCGTCTCCTGCGCGGGAATCCGCGGCACCGCGCGGTGCAGCCACTCGCCGACGTACGCCCCGACGTCACGCGCCGGATCGCCGAGCCGGAACTCCTCCCAGTCGTTGACGTACAACGCCGATTCGGTGAGCAGGAACTGATCCGGCCTCAGGTCCCCGTGGATGGGCACGCGCGCCGCGTCGGCCTCGGCCGCCCGGAGCCGTTCGAGCCCGTCGGGCAGCGCGGCGTCGCGCTGCAGCAGCCCCCAGCCCTGGATGAACGCGCCGGTGGCGTTGACGTAGTGCTCCAGCGGCAGTGACCGCAGGTCTTCGACGGGCGGGTACGGATGCGGGTCCGGTCCGGGGAAGTCCGCCGACTGGAACGGCAGTTGGTGCAGCGCGGCCATCGTGCGACCGGCCTGCGCCGACATCGCCTCGGTGAACTCCTCCTCCGCGGCCAGTTCACTGCCCGACCGGACGCCGTCGAGCATCCCGAATACCAGCAGCCGCCGTTCCTCGTCGCCGTCCAGGAATTCAGGGCGCGGGAAACGTGCGGGACCGCCGCGCACGCCGCCGTACGCCGCCTGCCGTCTGCGTCGGGTCCGTCGTGCCGCCCCCACGCGGGCCGGCCGGGACAGCCGTACCCGCGTGGGAGGTCGCGCGAGGTTCGGGCCGGGGAACGGCGGTCGGTGACGGTTCCTCCGCCAACCGTCACGCGATGCCGCCGCTCGTGGACCGACTTGTCCGAACCAGGAACTCCGTATTCTCGCCGCCCGCGTGCGTGATGCGTCCTGCGTGGTGCGTCATGTGCGGTGCGGTGACACTGGTGCCGTGATGCGTGGTGCCGTGACGCATGGTGCTTGTTGTGCGGGCGTCGGTTCATGGATCGGACGGGGGGATCAGACGATTCTTCGCCGCACGGCCCACACCACCGCTTCGATCGGCGTTTCGACGTCGACGCGCTCGCATATGGTCCGCAGTTTGCGGCGCAGTGTGCGGTCGCTCATTCCCATTCGGCGTGCGACCTGCGCCATGGTGCAGCCCTGCGACACGAGTTGAAGGATTCTCAAGTGATCGTTTTCCAGTCCGAGGTGGGGGGCTCTGAGGGCACTTCGTGGATTCACCTGTATCAACCTCACGGTCGTCCGGCG
This sequence comes from Streptomyces sp. NBC_01508, assembly GCF_045040315.1. Taxonomy (NCBI): domain Bacteria; kingdom Bacillati; phylum Actinomycetota; class Actinomycetes; order Kitasatosporales; family Streptomycetaceae; genus Streptomyces; species Streptomyces sp. NBC_01508. The sequence goes on from NZ_CP109419.1 coordinate 5,719,344, forward strand.
GTGAGGCGCCGGATTCCGAGGTGCTCGACGGTCCGAGACAGCAAGCTCGTTCGCAGTGCTGCCACCGGAAGAGCGGCTGTCTCCGGTTCGGTCGAGCGTGGTCCGGGAAGTACGGACTTCCGGTCTATACGTCAGTCAATTCCTGCCCCCGTTTCAGTCATCGGACCGGAGTGGTATTCCGATCCGTTCGCCCGTGTGCGGGAGTTGGTCTTCTCCCGCGTTCGATCTGGGCGAGGCGTCGGCCAGTCGCGGCCATGACACCTCTCCACCTCGCCTCCACTTCGTATGTTCAAACGGTCCGACGGGGGAGGTGAACAGGGTGGGATGCGATCGCCCTGTGCTGTCGGCTCGTCACCGGTCGGTCCGGGGGGTGCCCGCACGGTCTCCCAGCTTCACTTTTCCGCCCTGGCGGCGGGCGTTCGGGGGTGGTGCGACACGCCCGGAATGTGTGACGCGGATCACGGTATCCATTCAGGGCTGTCGTGAGTCCCCTGGGTGCGGTGATGTCCGGAACGTCGCGACTCGGTACCTCGGCAGGGTGTCCGCCGGACGTCTCGACGGTGCGGTCGGGTGCCGGCCGAGGCCTGCGCCGGAGACCGGGCGCCCCACCAGGGCGCCCGGTCCCGCGAGGCGGGAAGTGATCCTGAGACAACCAATTGGGGCCGTCGTGGGCAGGGTTGATAAACGGCCGAATGGCCGGTTCGATGGCGTCCGGGGCGTGCGTCCGACGATGCTATTCCGTACCCGGCAAGGCGCCGCGCCGGTTACGTGACGGAAGGGCGATGCTCTTGTTGTGTCAGCTCTGTTAAGTGTCGGTGGAGGCGGGTGAGTCCACTTGGGGGGCGGCCGGGAATTGCGGTCCCGAATAGTCGGCGACCGGTTCCGCTTTCGGCCCCGAACCGCCCTCCACCTTCTCTTCGCGCCTCCTTCGCACCCTTCCGTCGGCTCTTGGGCGTCGGCCCGGCCGGGGCGCGTACGCGGCAGGCGTGAGAGGTGCCCGGGGGCCGGCCCCGGAGCCGCCCCCGGAGGCGTCATCCACAGGCGCCATCCGGGGGCGACAACCTCGTGGGGGCTGGCGGCGCGGGCACCTCCCCGGCTAGGTTCGCGGCGTCTGTCATGAACACAGGGAGTGTGAATGCGCAAGGCGCTGAGATGGCTGCTGTCGCTCGTGCTGCTCGTCGGCACGCTGGGCGCGGCCGGTGCGGCAACAGCCGCCGACGGGAACGCGGGATCCGCGGCCCCCGACATCAAGGACCAGATCCTCGCCATCCCGGGGATGAGCCTGATCGAGGAGAAGCCGTACCCCGGTTACCGATACTTCGTCCTCAACTACACCCAGCCGGTCGACCACAAACGGCCGTCGAAGGGCACCTTCAAGCAGCGCCTCACGCTGCTGCACAAGGACACCAGCCGTCCCACCGTCTTCTTCACGAGCGGGTACGGCGTGTCCACCAACCCGAGCCGCAGTGAGCCGACACGGATCATCGACGGCAACCAGGTCTCGCTCGAATACCGCTTCTTCACACCGTCCCGGCCCGACCCGGCCGACTGGTCGAAGCTCGACTACGAGCAGGCCGCGGCCGACCAGCACCGGATCTTCGGCGCGCTGAAGAAGATCTACCCACAGAAGTGGCTCGCCACCGGTGGCTCGAAGGGCGGCATGACCGCCACGTACTACGAGCGCTTCCACCCCCGGGACATGGACGGCGTCGTCGCCTACGTCGCACCCAACGACGTGGTGAACAACGAGGATTCCGCCTATGACCGCTTCTTCGAGCAGGTCGGCACCGCCGAGTGCCGCGCCAAGCTCAACGCCGTGCAGCGCGAAGCGCTGATCAGGCGCGAGCCGCTGAAGAAGAGGTACGAGACGTGGGCCGCGGCGGAAGGCGCGACGTTCACCACCGTCGGCACGCTCGACAAGGCGTACGAGGCCGTGGTGCTCGACTTCGTCTGGGCCTTCTGGCAGTACAGCCTGGCAGCCGACTGCGCGGACATCCCGCCGGCCACCGCGTCGGACGAGGAGATCTACAACATCATCGACGCGATCTCCGGGTTCTCCTTCTACACCGACCAGGGCCTCGCCCCGTACACGCCGTACTACTACCAGGCGGGCACCGAACTCGGCTCGCCCCACGTCAAGTTGCCCCACCTCGGCAACCTGAGCCGCTACGGCTACCAGCCGCCGCGGAACTTCGTCCCGCGCGACATCCCCATGAAGTTCAGGCCGTGGGAGATGCCGTCCGTCGACAACTGGGTCCGCCGCCACGCGAACCAGATGATGTTCGTCTACGGCGAGAACGACCCGTGGGGCGCCGAACGCTTCCGGCCCGGCCGCGGCACGCGTGACAGCCACGTCTACACGGCGCCGGGCGCCAACCACGGCGCCAACGTCGCCGGTCTCGTGGCCGACGAGAAGGCCGAGGCCACGGCGCGGATCCTCGACTGGGCGGATGTCGCGCCGGTCACCGTGCAGGAGGACGCCGCCAAGGCGAAGCCGCTGGCCGCGTACGACGCGAAGCTCGACAAGCAGGACATGGAGCGGATGCCGACACTGCGTCCGTAACCCACGAGCACGAGACCGCCACCGGCGCAAACAAGGGGGGCGCACCGGTGGCGGTGTGCTGCCCGGCCGCAGGCGGCCTGGAGAGGGGAGTCAGCGATCGTAGCCGGTGAGTACGAGGGCCGACACCGCGCTGCGGAAAGCCGACGGGAGCACGTGGATGAGGACGGGCGGGCACCACGGGAGGTTCCCAGGAAGCGGAGATTCCGGCTATTTCATGGAAAAGCCTCAGGCCCGTTCCGCGTCGGGCCAGTGCCGCAGCAGTGTCTCCACCGTCGCCGTGACGGCGGGGCGCCGTGCCGCGCCCGTGCGCCACAGGGCGTAGAGCCGCCGCATCGGCACCGGTTCCAGCGCGACGGCGCGCACGGTGACCGGCAACGGTCCACGTCCCAGCCGAGGGATCATCGAGATGCCCAGACCGGCTGCCACGAGCGCCAGTTGGGTGTGGCTCTCCTCGGCCTGATGGACGATGTCGGGCTCACAGCCGGCCGCGCGCAGCGTACGCGTCAGCCAGTCGTGGCACACCGTCCCGGGCGGCTGGGTGATCCACCGCTCGTCCGCCAGATCCTCCCGCCGCACGGCGGCCCGTGCGGCCAGCGGATGACCCTCCGGTACGAGAACGTCGCACCGGTCGTCCCCGATGACCGCCTGCTCGACGCCTTCGGGCGTGGGCAGCGGTGCGATGTCCCAGTCGTGCGCGACCGCCAGATCGATCATCCCGCGAGCCACCAGATCGATGGACAGGTGCGGGTCGACCTCCTGGAGCCGTACGTCGAGCCCCGGGTGGCGCAGGGCCAGTTCGGCCAGCACGCCGGGCAGCAGACCCCGTGCGGCCGACGCGAAGGCCCCGACGGTGAGCCGGCCGGTCGGCTGCCCCCGCTGCTCCTCCAGAGTGGTCTCGGCGCGCTCCACTATCGCGAGCAACTCCTGTGCGGTGGCAGCCAGATGACGCGCCTCCTCGGTGAGTGCGACACCCCGCCCCCGCCGTTCCAGCAGGGTCGTCCGGGTCTCCCGCTCCAACTTGGTGATCTGCTGCGACACGGCCGACGGGGTGTACCCGAGCGCGGAGGCCGCCGCGGCCACCGACCCGTGGACCGATACGGCGTGCAGGGCACGGAGCCGACCCAGATCAAGCATGCGCACTCCTCGGCGCCGCCGCTCCGGCGACGCGTATTGATAAGCGGTGCTCAATCCAACCATGAAGTCATTCGCGCTGGTGCTACATGGTCGTCGTCGGTGATCCTCGCCCTATGCGTACCGCACACAAGGCTCTCGCCGTTCTGGTCGCCGCCGTCTGGGGACTGAACTTCGTGGTTGTCGAGGTGGGCCTCGACCACTTTCCACCACTGCTCTTCTCCGCCCTTCGCTTTCTCGCCGCAGCGCTGCCCGCGGTCTTCTTCGTGGGCCGACCCAAGGTCGCCTGGAAGTGGGTGGCCGGTGTGGGGCTGGTGCTCGGCGTCGCCAAGTTCGGCCTGCTGTTCGTCGGGATGGATCAGGGCATGTCCGCCGGACTCTCCTCTCTGGTCCTCCAGGTCCAGGCGGTGTTCACAGTGGTCTTCGCCGCGCTGGTGCTCGGCGAACGGCCCGGCCGGGTGCGGCTGTCGGGTATGGCGGTCGCCCTGGCCGGCATCGCCGTCGCGGCGGTGGACGAAGGAACTTCGGGTCCCTTGGCGGCCTTCGCCCTGGTCGTCGCCGCCGCGGCCTGCTGGGGCGCCTCCAACGTCCTGACCCGCAAGGCCTCCCCACCGGATGCGCTGAACTTCATGGTCTGGGTGTCCGTCGTCCCCGTACTGCCCCTGCTGGGCCTCTCCTTGCTCATCGAGGGCCCGGACGCGGACCTCGCCGCACTGCGGGCGCTCGACCTCACCGGCGTGGGCACCGTCTTCTACGTCGCGTGGATCACCACCATCTTCGGCTTCGGCGCCTGGGGCTTCCTGCTCCGCCGCTACCCGGCCTCGTCGGTCGCGCCGTTCTCCCTCCTGGTCCCGGTGTTCGGCATGTCCTCGGCCGCCCTGCTGCTGGACGAACACCTCACCCCCCTACGCTGGTTCGCGGCGGCCTTGCTGGTGGGCGGCGTCGGCCTGACGTCCCTGGGGCGCGGGGGAGGCGGCCGCACCTCCGCACCCCCCTCACCGATGGCCACCGGGCCGGCGGCTAACCTCGTCGCCCATGACCGCACCTGAACCCTCCTATCTCCGCGACACCCGAGCCGGCTACGACGCCATAGCCGTCGACTACGCCGAGCGCTTCGAATCCGTCCTGGAGGTCGACCCGCTGGGGCGTGCGATGCTCGGCACCTTCGCCGAATACGTCCAGGCCGACGGCGCCGGTCCCGTCGTCGGGCCCGGCCGGGTGACCGCCCATCTGCACACGCTCGGCCTCGACATCTCCGGTATCGACCTGTCACCCGCGATGGTCGCGCTGGCCCGCCGGACCTTCCCGGAGCTGCGGTTCGAGGAAGGCTCGATGACCGACCTGGATCTGCCGGACGGCTCCCTCGCCGGCGCTGTCGCCTGGTACTCGATCATTCACATCGTGCCGGAGCAACTGCCGCTCGTCTTCGCACAGTTCCACCGGGTGCTCGCCCCCGGCGGCCACCTGTTGCTCGCCTTCCAGGTCGGCGACGAGCCTCTGCACTTCGACGAGGCCTTCGGCCACTCCGTCTGCCTCGACTTCCGCAGGCTGTCGCCCGACCGCATCGCCGAGTTGCTGAACCAGGCCGGGTTCCAGGTGAACGCCCGCCTTGTGCGCGAGCCCTACGGGTACGAGTTGTCATCGGCAGTCCCCCAGGCGCACATGCTGGCCCGCAAGCCCCAGCAGCCCTGACCCAGGGCCTCCGAGCTCCCGACGCGCCCCGACCTGATCCGACTCGACCTCCGTCAGTGTCCCCGTGCCAGCAGCGCCTCCAGATACTCGCGGCCGGGGATCAGCAGGTCGGGAAGGTCTGGCGCATCCGGATACCAGCGCTTCTCGTACTCCCAGCAGAGCCACCCGTCGTCCCCGTCCCCGGCGAACAGGCCGACACACTCGCCCAGCGCCAGCACCCCCGCGCCCAGCGCCAACGGCGTGGTGTCCTCGGCCGACGCGACGTCCTTGACCTGTACGTAGCCGAGGTGCGGAGACAGCGACGCGTGGCTGGTGACCGGGCGTTCACCGCCGAGCCAGGTGGACAGCACGTCCCAGATCGCACCCACCTGCTGGTGGCCGACAAGTCCGAGGATGCGGATCGCGTCGGCGCCCGTGCGATGGGAGTCGTGCGTCTCCAGCAGGATCCGCACCCGCGACTCCGCGGCGAGGGGTGCCGCCGCGGCCAGTCGACGGGCTGCCGTCGCGTCGGCGACCTCGGAGTCCTGGTCGCCGCCGCCCGGGAAGACGCGTACGTAGGAAGCGCCCAAGTCGCGGGCCAGCCGGATCAGTTCGTCGAGCTCATGGCCCAACTGCTCCTCGTCACCGTCTTCGGCGGCCACCCGCGCATATCCCGAGACCGTCAGGATCTCGACCCCGTGACGCTTGAACTCGTCCACCACGGCGGCCCGTTCCCGTGCGTCGATGCCCACGTGCACGGGCTCCTCCGGATGGGCGCGCAGCTCCACCCCCTGGTAGCCGGTCCCACTGGCGAGGGCGGCCACCTCGGAGATGGGGAGGCCAGGGACACCGAGGGTCGAGAAGGCGAATTTCATCCGTGTTTTCCTTTCAGGAGTGAGAGTCCACGACGGACTCGTCGGTGAGCGGGAGTCGCCAGTCCTGGCCGACCAGGTCCGCTCCGTAGGAACGGTGCGGATTCTCGGCGACGAGCGTGAATCCCGCCCGCACGTACAACGTGCGGGCGGCGGTCAGCACGTCGTTGGTCCACAGCACCACCTCCCGATACCCCGCACCGCGGGCGAAATCCACCACCGCCTCGACCATTCGCTCACCCAGGCCGTGCCCGCGTGCCTCCGGCTCGACGAGGAGCAGCCGCAGCCGCGCGGCGCCGGGCGCCTCGTCCCGTACACACATCACCGAGCCCACCGGCCGCCCGTCGAGCTCGGCTATCCACACCCGCTCCAGCCGCGCGTCGTGGTCTGCGGCGAAGTCGGCGACGATCCTGGCGACAAGGCCCTCGAACGTCGCGTTCCACCCGTACTCCGCCGCGTACACCGCGCCGTGCCGCTGCACCATCCAGCCCAGGTCGCCCGGGACCGGCTCACGCAGCACGGGCCCGTCGCGACGCGTGGACGCCCGGCGGCCGCCGGTGGCCGGCTCGCCGGCGCTCAGTATCTTCCTGGCCGTCCGCAACGCCTCCACGAGGCGTGGTCGCTCGTCCGGCTCGACCCGGTCCAGCAGGGTGCCGACCGCCTCGCGCGACCGCTCGTCGAGCAGCGCGGCGGTCCCGTGCCCCTGCTGTGTCAGGGTGATCCGCTGCCGCCGGGCGTCGTGCTCCGACGGCGCGCGCTCCACCAGCCCGTCCCGCTCGAACTTGGTGAGCATCCTGCTCAAATAGCCCGCGTCCAGCGACAGTTCGGCACGGAGTACGGCGGCGTCCGTGCACGGCGTGTGCGCCAGCTCGTACAGCAACCGTGACTCGGTCAGCGTGTACGGCGTATAGAGGTGCTTGCTGTAATTCAGCGCGCCGATCAGGTTGGTGTAGAAGCGGTTGAACGCGCGGATCTCTTGAATGGTCATGGCCCCCCGACCCTTCACTCATCCATTTTTTTCTTGACTGAGTCAACGGTATGCCGGGGTCGCCAAGCTCGGCAAGACACTCGATCGGGTGAACCCCCGAGCCTGGCCCCGGCTCCCGGCCTCGACACGGCCCCGCCCCCGCTCAGCCCTCCGCCCGGCCTCATCCCCGCGGCGGCGCCGTCGAGGCCCGCGCCATCAATTCCGCGGCGATCGTCGCGATCCCGCCCGGCGGCGGAGCCTCGGTCCCCATCGCGAGCCGGCCGGCTCGCGCTCCCGCCTCGTACAGGGGCAGCCGCACCGTCGTCAGCGCCGGCACCGCGTCGACCGAGAACGGCAGGTCGTCGAAGCCCGCCACCGAGATGTCCTGCGGAATGCGCAGCCCCTGGTCACGCAGCGCCGCACACGCGCCGAGCGCCACCGTGTCGTTCGCGGCGACCACCGCGGTCAGGTCCGGCGAGCGCCGCAGCAGTTCCAGCGTCGCCTCGTAGCCCGAGCGCCTGTCGTAGGGGCCGTGCACCGTCAGCGGTCCCTGGTCCTCCGTCAGCCCCGCGGCGGCCAGCGCCGTCCGGTGGCCTTCCAGCCGGTGCCGGGTCGTGGTGCGCTCCGCAGGGCCCGCGACGTACCCGATCCTGCGGTGTCCCAGTGCCAGCAGATGCTCCGTCAGCCGCCGCCCGCCACCCCGGTTGTCGAAGGCCAGTGACGCGACGACCGCGCTGCTGCCCGGCAGCGGAGGCCGCCCGCACAGCACGACGTGTGTCCCCGCGTCGGCGAGTTTGGTCAGCTTCGCCGACATCGCCGCGATATGAGTGGGGTCTTCGAGGGCCCCGCCGGTGAGGATCACGGCGGCGGCCCGCTGGCGCTGGAGGAGGGTGAGATAGGTCAGTTCCCGCTCTGGGGAGCCGCCCGTGTTGCAGACGACGGCGAGCTTCTCGCCGCCGGCCCGGCCGGTGCCCTCCTGGCCGCCGATCTCGGTCTGCGCGGCCCCGGCCATGATCCCGAAGAAGGGGTCGGCGATGTCGTTCACCAGGATCCCGACCAGATCGGACGTGGCGGCGGCGAGCGAACTGGCCGGGCCGTTCAGCACGTAGTCCAGCTCGTCCACCGCCCGCAGTACTCGCTCCCTGGTGGACGCGGCCACCGGGTAATTGCCGTTCAGCACGCGGGAGACGGTGGCGGGCGACACCCGGGCGCGGGCCGCCACATCGGCCAGGGTGACTGTCATCGGCGGTTCCTCCGGAGGGTGGGCGATGTGGTGGATCGGCGCCGGACTCTTGTCCGGTCGCTTTCGGCAGGCTAGCTTCATACCTTATAGAAAGCGCTTGCTACGGCCGTATGGAGGGAACTTCGTGACACGCAGGACAGTGCGGATCGCCATGAACGGCGTCACGGGGCGGATGGGATACCGGCAGCACCTGGTGCGCTCCATCCTCGCGATCCGCGAACAGGGCGGACTGGACCTCGGCAACGGCGAGGTGCTCTGGCCCGAGCCCGTCCTCGTCGGCCGCCGTGAACACGCCCTCAGAGAAGTCGCGGAGCGGCACGGCCTCACAGAGTGGTCCACCGACCTGGACACCGTCCTCGCCGACGACACCGTCGACATCTACTTCGACGCGCAGGTGACTTCCGCGCGGGTCGAAGCCATCAAGAAAGCCGTTGCCGCCGGAAAGCACATCTACACGGAGAAGCCGACGGCGACCGACCTCGAAGGCGCCCTCGATCTGGCCCGCCTCGCGCAGAGCGCCGGCATCAAGCACGGTGTCGTCCAGGACAAGATCTTCCTTCCCGGCCTGCTGAAGCTGAAGCGACTCATCGACGGCGGCTTCTTCGGCGAGATCCTCTCCGTGCGAGGCGAGTTCGGCTACTGGGTCTTCGAAGGCGACTGGCAGGAATCGCAGCGCCCCTCCTGGAACTACCGGACCGAGGACGGCGGCGGCATCGCCGTCGACATGTTCCCTCACTGGGAGTACGTCCTGCACGAGCTGTTCGGCAAGGTCAACTCCGTCTCGGCACACATCACCACACACATCCCGCGCCGCTGGGACGAGCAAGGCAAACCGTACGCGGCCACCGCCGACGACTCCGCCTACGGGATCTTCGAACTGGAGGGCGGCATCGTCGCGCAGATCAACTCCTCCTGGGCGGTACGGGTCAACCGGGACGAGCTCGTCGAGTTCCAGGTCGACGGCACCCACGGCTCCGCCGTCGCCGGGCTGCGCCGCTGCCGCGTCCAGCACCGCAGCGCCACCCCCAAGCCCGTCTGGAACCCGGACCTGGCCGCCACCGAGTCCTTCCGCGACCAGTGGCAGGAGATCCCGGACAACACCGAGTTCGACAACGGCTTCAAGGCGCAGTGGGAGCTCTTCCTGCGCCACGTCACGCTCGGCGAGCCCTACCGCTGGGACCTGCTCGCCGGCGCACGTGGCGTACAGCTCGCGGAACTCGGGCTCAAGTCCTCGGCGCAGGGACGCCGCTTCGACGTACCGGAGCTCTCGCTGTGACCACGCGAACCACACCCCCCACAGCGTCCGGCGACCCCTCCGTAAGGAGGGCGGGGCCGGGCCTCCGGCTCCCGGACGCGGACGGCCGGCTGCGTACGTACCGGCCGCGCCGCGAACCGGCCGCCTTCACCACCAAGGGCGCCGACGCAGCCCCTCTCGTCTCCCGTACGGTCTTCTCCGCCGCGCACGTCGTGGCCGATCCGTACGCCGACAGCAGCCCCGGAGCGCCGGTCGCCGTCGACTGGGACACCACGCTCGCCTTCCGCCGCCATCTGTGGTCGCACGGCCTCGGGGTCGCGGAGGCCATGGACACCGCTCAGCGCGGTATGGGCCTCGACTGGGCGGGGGCGGCCGAGCTGATCCGCCGTTCGGCGGCGGAGGCACGGTCCACCGGAGGCCGGATCGCCTGCGGGGTGGGCACCGACCAACTCGCGCCGGGAGCACATTCCTTGGAGGAGGTGCGGGCGGCGTACGAGGAGCAGCTCGCGCTCGTCGAGGAGACCGGCTCCCAGGCCATCCTGATGGCCTCACGCGCGCTCGCCGCCGCGGCCGGGGGTCCCGACGACTATCTGGCCGTCTACGCCCATCTGCTGCGGCAGGCGGACGAACCCGTGGTGCTGCACTGGCTCGGCCCGATGTTCGATCCGGCGCTGGACGGCTACTGGGGCAGCACGGACCTCGACGCGGCCACCGAGACGTTCCTCCAAGTCATCTCCGAACACCCGGACAAGATCGACGGGATCAAGGTCTCGCTCCTGGACGCGCGCCGCGAGGTCGAGCTGCGCCGACGTCTCCCGCAGGGCGTGCGCTGCTACACGGGCGACGACTTCAACTACCCCGAGCTGATCGCCGGTGACGAACGCGGCTTCAGCCACGCGCTGCTGGGCATCTTCGACCCGCTCGGGCCGGTGGCCGCCGAAGCCGTACGCGTTCTGGACACGGGTGACGCGAAGGGTTTTCGGGAACTGCTCGACCCCACGGTCGAGCTGTCCCGCCATCTCTTCCAGGCCCCCACCCGCTTCTACAAGACGGGCGTCGTGTTCCTGGCCTGGCTGGCCGGGCACCAGGACCACTTCGCCATGGTTGGCGGCCTCCAGTCGGCCCGTTCGCTCCCGCATCTCGCGCGGGCGTACGAACTGGCCGACGGACTGGGCCTGTTCCCGGACCCGACGGCGGCCGAGGCCCGGATGAAGTCCCTGCTCGGCGTGTACGGAGTGGACCAGTGACGCACGTGAACGAGGCGACGGACGTGACCGAAGTGATCAACGCGAGCACGACCCGGCTGCCGGGCGACCTCAGCCGCTTCAGCATCAACCAGATGACGGTCAAGCAACTCACCCTCCCCGAACTCACCGAGGCGTGCGTGCGGCTCGGCGTGCCGGGTGTGGGGCTGTGGCGGGAGCCGGTGCAGGCGTACGGCACGGAGGGCGCCGCCAAGCTCGTACGCGACGCCGGGCTCGCCGTCACCACCCTGTGTCGCGGCGGCTTTCTCACGGCGATCGACCCCGTGGCACGGGCCGACGCCCTGGACGACAACCGCGCGGCGATCGACGAGGCCGTGACCCTGGGCACCGACACCCTGGTCCTGGTGTCGGGCGGGCTGCCGCCCGGCAGCCGTGATCTGCCCGGGGCGCGTGAACGGATCGCGGACGCGCTCGCGGTCCTGGCGCCGTACGCCGGGGAGCGCGGGGTGCGGCTGGCGATCGAGCCGCTGCACCCGATGTACGCCTCCGACCGCTGTGTCGTCTCCACGCTCGACCAGGCGCTGGATCTGGCGGAGCGCTTCCCCGCCGAGCAGGTCGGGGTCGTCGTGGACACGTACCACCTCTGGTGGGACGACCGGGCTCCGGCGGCGATCGCCAGGGCGGCGGACCGGATTCACTCCTTCCAACTGGCAGACTGGACCACCCCGTTGCCCGCCGGGGTGCTGAACGGCCGGGGCCTGATCGGCGACGGCTCCATCGACCTGCGGGCATGGCGCGAACGCGTCGACGCGGCCGGGTACGACGGGCCGATCGAGGTCGAGCTCTTCAACGACACGCTGTGGGTGCGCGACGGTGTGGAGCTGCTGGCCGACGTCGCGGAGCGGTATGTGAGACATACGCTGTAAGGGACGTCCGTCTGCCTTGACGAAGGCGCTCGCATAGTCAAATCAACGCTTCTGTCACCTTCTATCTGCATTTCTGATGGCAGAAAAAACAACTGCCCGCAATCGTGCAACCCTTTCGCGGTGACGTCGGTCGTACATGGCATCAGAGCTTCCGGGGAGGGGTCCGGGGGGATCGGGAAGCTTTGTTCGGAGGGGGGAGCGCGTGGGGCCCGGTCCGGTGGACCGGGCCCCTGAAGCTGTTCCGGAGGCTGCCTCGGAGCCCTGCCCGGCGGGGAGTTGCCCACAGGGCGGGCCGACTGTCGTAGCCGGGCGGTAGCGTCGGATCATGTCCAATCTGGCCGTGCTCGAAGGCGTTCTTGAGCGGATCACGTACAGCAACGAGGAGAACGGCTACACGGTCGCCCGCGTCGACACCGGCCGTGGCGCCGATCTGCTCACCGTGGTCGGCTCGCTCCTCGGCGCGCAGCCGGGGGAATCACTGCGGATGGAGGGCCGTTGGGCCTCGCACCCGCAGTACGGCAAGCAGTTCACGGTGGAGAACTACACAACAGTCCTGCCCGCGACGATCCAGGGCATCCGCCGCTATCTCGGCTCGGGCCTGATCAAGGGCATCGGTCCGCGCATCGCCGAGCGGATCGTCGAGCATTTCGGCGTCGACACACTGGAGATCATCGAGAAGGAGCCCAAGCGTCTCGTCGAGGTTCCCGGCCTCGGCCCCAAGCGGACGAAACTGATCGGCGCCGCGTGGGAGGAGCAGAAGGCCATCAAGGAAGTCATGATCTTCCTTCAGGGCGTCGGTGTGTCCACCTCGATCGCCGTCCGCATCTACAAGAAGTACGGCGACGCCTCGATCTCCGTCGTGAAGAATGAGCCCTACCGGCTGGCCGCCGACGTCTGGGGTATCGGCTTCCTCACCGCCGACCGCATCGCCCAGGCCGTGGGCATCCCGCACGACAGTCCGGACCGCGCCAAGGCCGGACTGCAGTACGCGCTCTCCCAGTCCACCGACCAGGGTCACTGCTTCCTGCCCGAGGAGCAGCTCATCTCGGACGCGGTGAAGCTCCTCCAGGTCGACACGGGTCTGGTCATCGACTGCCTCGCCGAGTTGGCCGCCGATGACGAGGGGGTCGTCAGGGAGAAGGTGCCGGGCCCCGACGGGGTCGAGCCGGTCACGGCCGTCTATCTGGTGCCCTTCCACCGCGCGGAGCTGTCCCTCTCAGCCCAGCTGCTGCGGCTGCTGCGCGCCGGAGAGGACCGGATGCCCGCCTTCCAGGACATCGTCTGGGAGAAAGCCCTGCCCTGGCTCGCGGGCCGCACAGGCGCCGAGCTGGCGCCCGAGCAGGAAGCCGCGGTGCGGCTCGCCCTCACCCGTAAGGTCGCCGTCCTGACCGGCGGACCGGGCTGCGGAAAGTCCTTCACGGTCCGCTCGATCGTGGAGCTGGCCAGGGCCAAGAAAGCCAAGGTGGTGCTCGCGGCGCCCACCGGCCGGGCGGCCAAGCGCCTCGCCGAGCTCACCGGCGCCGAGGCGTCCACGGTCCACCGGCTGCTGGAACTCAAACCCGGTGGGGACGCCGCGTACGACAGGGACCGGCCGCTCGACGCCGATCTGGTCGTGGTCGACGAGGCGTCCATGCTGGATCTGCTGCTCGCCAACAAGCTCGTCAAGGCGGTGGCACCCGGTGCACATCTGCTGCTCGTCGGTGATGTGGACCAGCTGCCGTCGGTCGGGGCGGGCGAGGTGCTGAGGGACCTGCTGGCCGACGGCGGGCCCGTGCCCCAGGTGCGGCTGACCCGGATCTTCCGGCAGGCCCAGCAGTCGGGGGTGGTCACCAACGCCCACCGCATCAACTCCGGTGTCCAGCCCATCACGCAGGGCCTCAGTGACTTCTTCCTGTTCGTGGAGGACGAGACGGAGGAGGCCGGGAAGCTCACGGTGGATGTCGCGGCCCGCCGGATCCCCGCCAAGTTCGGACTCGACCCGCGGCGCGACATTCAGGTACTGGCCCCGATGCACCGCGGCCCGGCCGGCGCGGGCACCCTCAACGGCCTGCTCCAGCAGGCCATCACCCCCGCCCGGCCCGAGCTTCCGGAGAAGCGGCTCGGTGGCCGTGTCTTCCGTGTCGGAGACAAGGTCACCCAGATCCGCAACAACTACGACAAGGGGCAGAACGGGGTCTTCAACGGCACGGTCGGGGTCGTGACCTCGCTGAACCTGGACGATCAGCGCCTGACGGTGCGGACCGACGAGGACGAGGAGGTGCCGTACGACTTCGACGAGCTGGACGAGCTGGCGCACGCGTACGCGGTGACGATCCACCGCTCTCAGGGCAGTGAGTACCCGGCCGTGGTCATCCCCGTCACGACCGGCGCCTGGATGATGCTCCAGCGGAATCTGCTGTACACGGCGGTCACCCGTGCCAAGAGGTTGGTCGTCCTGGTGGGCTCCAGGAAGGCGATAGGCCAGGCTGTCCGTACGGTCTCCGCGGGCCGGCGCTGCACCGCCCTCGACCACCGGCTGTCCGGCAGCCTCCAGGCCGGGAACTTCCAGCGGAGACCGGATGGATTTTGGAGACCGGATGAGCCCGGGGCCGGGACGGCGGGTCCTGTCCGGGCGTATTGACCCCTCCAGGGGAGTGTCCGGAGAGGGGAATGCCCACCCCGGACTTTCGGAACCGGGTCGAAGGGGGCAGGATGTGGAAGTTCGCGGCACTCAGTGCCGCGAATAGGCCTAATGGTCGACCCCGAGTGCACTCTCCTGAGCCAAATGGGGGATGGTAGAGACAGTCAGGGCACCTCGAAGAAGAGGCACTACGTCGGTGAGGGATGACGTGAGCGACAACTCTGTAGTACTGCGGTACGGCGATGGCGAGTACACCTACCCGGTGATCGACAGCACCGTCGGCGACAAGGGCTTCGACATCGGGAAGCTGCGGGCCCAGACCGGCCTGGTGACTCTGGACAGCGGCTACGGCAATACCGCCGCCTATAAATCCGCGGTCACCTATCTCGACGGTGAGCAGGGCATCCTCCGCTACCGCGGTTACCCCATCGAGCAGCTGGCCGAGAGCTCGACGTTCCTTGAGGTGGGCTACCTGCTCATCAACGGTGAACTTCCGAAGGTCGACGAGCTGTCGTCCTTCAAGAACGAGATCACCCAGCACACGCTGCTGCACGAGGACGTCAAGCGGTTCTTCGACGGCTTCCCGCGCGACGCGCACCCGATGGCCATGCTGTCCTCCGTGGTCAGCGCGCTGTCGACGTTCTACCAGGACAGCCACAACCCGTTCGACGAGCAGCAGCGCCATCTCTCGACGATCCGGCTGCTGGCCAAGCTGCCGACGATCGCGGCGTACGCGTACAAGAAGTCGATCGGGCACCCCTTCGTGTACCCGCGCAACGACCTGGGGTATGTGGAGAACTTCCTGCGCATGACCTTCTCGGTCCCCGCCCAGGAGTACGACCTGGACCCGGTGGTGGTCTCGGCCCTCGACAAGCTGCTGATCCTGCACGCGGACCACGAGCAGAACTGTTCGACCTCCACCGTGCGTCTGGTCGGCTCGTCGCAGGCGAACATGTTCGCCTCGATCTCCGCCGGCATCAGCGCCCTGTGGGGCCCGCTGCACGGTGGCGCCAACCAGTCGGTGCTGGAGATGCTCGAAGGCATCCAGGCCAACGGCGGCGATGTCGACTCCTTCATCCGCAAGGTGAAGAACAAGGAGGACGGCGTCCGTCTGATGGGCTTCGGCCACCGCGTCTACAAGAGCTTCGACCCCCGGGCGAAGATCATCAAGGCGGCGGCGCACGATGTCCTCTCGGCGCTCGGCAAGTCCGACGAGCTGCTCGACATCGCGCTGAAGCTGGAGGAGCACGCACTCTCCGACGACTACTTCGTCTCGCGCAACCTCTACCCGAACGTGGACTTCTACACGGGTCTGATCTACCGGGCCATGGGCTTCCCGACCGAGATGTTCACCGTGCTCTTCGCCATCGGCCGGCTCCCCGGCTGGATCGCACAGTGGCACGAGATGATCAAGGAGCCCGGTTCCCGCATCGGGCGCCCGCGCCAGATCTACACCGGCGAGGTCCTGCGCGACTTCGTCCCGGTCGAGAGCCGCTGAGCCTTCGGCCGACGGTCCTCGCGATCCGGCCGACGGTTCCGCGAACCGGCCGGTCGGCCGCGCGCAACAGAAAGCGCCCCGCTTCCCGATCCCCCCACGGGTCGGTATAGCGGGGCGCTTCCCATATCCCCGGTGCGGATTCCCCCCACGGGATCCGGGCCGGGCGTCTGCGGTTGCCGGCAGAAGCCAGTTTCACGCGGTCTGCCGGGGTACGTACGAACCAGGAGGGCCGCTCAAAGCTCCCCAATTGCACGTGCCCCGGCCAACGCTTGCCTGAGACATCCCCCAAGACATCTCATGAACGTCCCCCAAGACGTTCTCGGCATCGCCTCTTAGACTCGCGAGCTGCCCGGATGGTTACCCCCAAATCTATGTGATCTAGATCTCTTTGTGAAGGTCCTGTGCCTCATGTGAAGGAGCGGGGCCGCAAATTGTTGGTTACTACGAAAACAGACGAAAATCCCGTACCCGAGGCCCCTGGTCGTGGGGTTGGGCAGGGTTGGGTGTGACTGTCGCGGCGGGAGTGACCGAAGGGCCGCATGTGGCCGGGATGAGATCCGGTCGCGTGCGGCCCTTCGGTGCGGTCGTTCAGATCTGGCCGGTCAGCTCGTAGCCCGCCTCGTCGACCGCCGCGCGCACGGCGCTCTCGTCGAGCGGGGCCTCGGAGGTCACGGTCACCCGGCCGGTGGCGGCCTCGGCCTTCACCGACGTGACGCCCTGGAGTGCGGAGATCTCTCCGGAGATCGCGCCTTCGCAGTGGCCGCACGTCATGCCGGTGACCGCGTACACCGTGGTGACGGCGCCCGTCTTCGTCTCGTCGGCGCCGTCGTGGCAGGAGCCGGTGGGCGAGCAGCAGGAGCCGGTGGCCTGGGCGGTCTCCGTCTCGATCTTCGTCTCTGCGGTCATGGCGTTCTCCTCCGGGGCGAGCGTGCGAATCAAGGTGCGCCAGAGGGTGGCGGAAATGCCGCAACGCCCTGACGCTCACAGACTATACCCCTAGGGGGTATAAATGCGAGCCGCGGGCCGCTGTGCGTGATTCTCGTGTGGAGTCAGGAGTCCGATCTCATCGTCTCCTGTGGCGGTGAGCCGTGGGGGAGCGCGTCGCCGACGAGGGGGTGCAGGTAGCGGAACATGGCGTTCTTCAGCTCTCCGATGTAGGCCTCCCGCTCCTCGCCCTCGTGGGACAGGATCAGGTCCATGCCGCCCTTGAACAGGATGAAGACGAACTCCGCCGTCCT
Source organism: Streptomyces sp. NBC_01508 (assembly GCF_045040315.1). Taxonomy (NCBI): domain Bacteria; kingdom Bacillati; phylum Actinomycetota; class Actinomycetes; order Kitasatosporales; family Streptomycetaceae; genus Streptomyces; species Streptomyces sp. NBC_01508. The sequence continues at coordinate 5,736,533 of NZ_CP109419.1, forward strand.
GGTCCGCTCCGCTCGGGAGGTGTCGGAGAGGTAGCTGCCCAGGATCTCCTCGACCCGGGTGAGCAGGGTGGAGTGCAGGACGTCGTGCTTCTCCGTCACCTGCCCCGGGATCTCCGACCCGTCCATCAGGACCGTGAACGCCGGGTTCTCGCAGTTGAACGTGATCAGCGGATCGAGTACCGCGTTCAGCAGTTCCGGGAGCGGCAGATTCATGTGGGCGGGCAGGAACGCCTGGCCGTACGTCGTGCGCCAGCGATTCAGCAGTACGTCGCCCAACTCGACGGCGATGGCTTCCTTGTTCGGGAAGAACTGGTAGAGCGTGCCGGGGGAGACGCCTGCCTCGCGGGCGATGGAGTTGGTGCTCGCCGCCGTGTAGCCGCTCTCGCAGAAGACCCGGCCCGCCGCTTCGAGGAGCTGGGCGATACGGCGCTCGCCGCGGGCCTGGCGGCGGCGCGGCTTCCCCGTGCCGCCGGCGAGGCCGTCCTGGGTCGCGCTGTCCTGGCTGTCTCGCTCCACGGCTCCGCCTCTCCTCGTTTCAGGCACGTGAATCCCCAGGATCCCTCAATCGGTTGACGACGGTTGACAAACACGAGTCCTCGCTCGCATTCTTGATTTATGCGAGCGACCACTCGTGTTTGTCATTCTATGGCAGTCGTCGACCCATGCGCTGGGTCACGGTGAAGGGGACACCGCACTATGTCCGAAGTCAACAGGGGGCCGCGAATCGGCGGCTGGACCCGGTTCGTCACGGCCCGCCCACGGCTTTCGCTCCTTGTCGCCCTGGTGATCACGGCGTTGGCGGTCGTCGCGGGGAGCGGGGTCGGCGACCGGATGGGCAGCGGTGGCTGGGAGGACCCCACCGCCTCGTCGACCTACGCCACGCAGGCGCTGGAGCGTGAGTTCCCGGCGTCCCAGCCGAATCTCCTGCTGCTCGTCGACGCGGGCGACAAGGGGGTGGACGACCCCGCCGTCGCCGCTGAGGCCAAGCGGCTCACCGAGCGGCTGGCTGCCGAGGAGGGCGTGGTGGGCGTCGGGTCGTACTGGCAGACGCGGGCGCCCGCGCTGCGCGCCGAGGACGGGGGTGAGGCGCTGATCGCGGCCAGGATCGTGGGTAAGGAGAAGGAGGCCGGCGAGACCCTGGAGCGGATAGCGCCCGAATTCCGTGGCGCACAGGGGCCGGTGGACGTCTCGGTCGGCGGGCCGGTCGCCGTGCGGCACGAGATGCAGGTCATCATCCAGGAGGATCTGCTGAGGGCCGAGCTGATCGCGCTGCCGGTCACGTTGGTCCTGCTCGTGATGGTCTTCGGCAGCGCGATCGCCGCGCTGCTGCCGTTGGGTATCGGCATCGTCGCCATCCTCGGAACCAATGCCGTGCTGCGCGGGATCACCGAGATCACGGATGTCTCGGTCTTCGCGCAGAACCTCACCACGGCACTGGGGCTCGGACTGGCCGTGGACTACGCGCTGTTCATCGTGCGCAGATTCCGGGAAGAGCTGGCCGAGGGCGCGGAAGTGCGGGACGCGGTGGGCACCACGCTGCGCACCGCCGGGCGGACGGTGCTGTTCTCCGCGCTGACCGTGGCGGTGTCGCTCGCGGCGATGATGGTCTTCCCGCAGTACTTCCTGCGCTCGTTCGCCTACGCGGGGATAGCGGTGGTGCTGCTCGCCGCCGCTGCCGCGCTGATCCTGCTGCCGGCCGCGCTGATGCTGCTCGGTCACCGTGTCAACTCCCTCGATCTGCGGCGGCTGTTCCGCAGGGGGCGGAACACGCCGGTGCCCGGCGCCGGGATCGCGGCCGCATCCCCTCCAGGAGGGCGGGCCGAGTCCGGAGGTGGCTGGGGGCGCACGGCGGCGCTGGTGATGCGCAGGGCTCCGCTCTTCGCCGTCGCGACGGCCACGGGCCTGGTGCTGCTCGGACTGCCCTTCCTGGGGGTCAAGTTCGGCACGGCGGACGACCGGCAGCTGCCATCGAGCTCGCAGGCCCGCGTGGTCCAGGAGGACATCAGGGGCGGCTTCCCCGGCAGTCCCGGCGGTGGGCTCGAAGTGCTGGGCGAGGGCGGGGCGACCGCCGCCGAGTACGCGGACTACCGCGACCGGGTGGCCGCTCTGCCGGATGTGCGGCGGATAGACGGTCCGGTCGTCTCCGGCGACCACGCGTACTTCACCGTGCTGCCGCGCGGCGAGGCGGTGGGCCAGAAGGCCCAGCAACTCGTCCGTGAACTGCGGTCCGAGCCCGCCGCTTTCGACACCTCGGTCACCGGTACGGCCGCCGTGCTGGTCGATTCGAAGGACGCCATCGCGGACCGGCTGCCCCTGGCCGCGGGCATCATCGTCGTGGTGACGCTGCTGTTGGTCTTCCTGCTCACCGGCAGCGTCCTCATACCGATCCAGGCGGTGGTGCTCAACGCGCTGAGCCTGACGGCGATGTTCGGGGCCGTCGTCTGGGTCTTCCAGGACGGCAATCTCTCCGGGCTCCTCGGTTTCACCTCAACGGGGGACATAGAGACGACCCTTCCGGTGCTGATGTTCTGCGTCGCCTTCGGACTCTCCATGGACTACGGGGTCTTCCTGATATCCCGGATCAAGGAGGAGTACGACCGCAGCGGTGACCACGAGCACTCCGTCGTCTTCGGGCTTCAGCGCACGGGCGGGCTGATCACGGCGGCAGCGGTGATCCTGGCGGTGGTGATGGTCGCCATCGGCACCTCACGGGTGACCAACACCAAGATGCTCGGTCTCGGTATCGCCCTCGCGGTGGTCATGGACGCGATGGTGGTGCGCAGTCTGCTGGTTCCGGCGGTGATGAAGCTGACGGGGAAGGCGACTTGGTGGGCGCCGGGGCCGCTGCGCCGCTTCCACGACCGGTTCGGGGTGAGCGAGGGCGAGCCACGGCCGGCGGTCGAGGCGGACGGCGCGGACAGGGCCGTGTCCGGGGCGGGTGAGCGGGACAAGGTCGGGGTCTGAGCCTGAACTGGGCCGAGGGCCCCGTACATCCACCGGCGGTGGAGTACGGAGCCCTCGGAACTCGGTCCTGTACGGACCCGGCGCGGGGTTGGATCCCGCGCCCTACTCTCTGCGGCCTCTGTTTCCCGGGCGTTTGGCCACCCAGGCGCGGACGGTGTCCGCGTACCAGTAGGGCTTGCCGTTCTCCACGTGGTCCGGCGGCGGAAGTAGACCGTGCTTGCGGTACGAACGGACGGTGTCCGGCTGTACCCGGATGTGTGCGGCGATCTCCTTGTAGGACCAGAGACTTCTGTCCGTCATGCGTGGCACCTCCCTGCGTCCGCCGCAGCGGCGGCCGGGGGGCCGTCGGGAGGGCTGCGACTGAAACGCTGGTGATCACTGAGCCTGTGCCCGTTCAACGACGCAGAGTGATGGTGAGGGAGGGTCTGTCGCGTCCCTGTGACGGAAAACCCGCGTAACGGAGACATGTGTGACGTTAAGCGGATCTCTGTGGCAGAAGCCGCGCAGGGGAGTCGCGTGTGTTGATGGCCCAACTGTTCGACAGGGGACCGGGGTTACGCGCCGCACGAGCGGAGGAACCGGCGCGTCCGTTCGGCGATCGGATAGGGCTTGTCGGGCGGGCAGGGATACATGTCCTGTTCGACGATGGCGAAGAGATCGACGTCCAGTTTCTGGGCGGCCGTCAGCACCGGCCCCAGCTCGGGTACCCCGGTCGGCGGCTCGCACATCACGCCCCGTCCGACGGCCGGCCCGAACGGTACCTCGTTGGCGACGACGTCCGCGAGGATCTCCGGATCCACCTGCTTGAGGTGCAGATAGCCGATCCGCTCGCCGTAGGTCTCGATCAGTTTGACGCTGTCGCCGCCGCAGTAGGCATAGTGCCCGGTGTCCAGACACAGTGACACCAGGGCCGGATCGGTGGCGTCGAGGAAACGGCCGACGTTCTCCTCGCTGTCGATGTGGGTGTCGGCGTGCGGGTGGACCACGATGTTCAGCCCGAAGCGGTCCAGCACCTCGCGGCCGAGCCGCTCGGTCTGAGCCGTCAGCTCGTGCCACTGCTCCGAGGTGAGGGTCCGGTCCTCCAGCACCTGCCCCGTCTTGTCGTCACGCCAGAAGGACGGGATGACGACGAGATGGTCCGCGCCCATCTCCCTGGTGAGCGCGGCGATGTCGGCGACATGCGCCCAGGTCCTGTCCCAGACGGCGGGCCCGTGGTGAAGTCCGGTGAACACGGTGCCGGCGGAGACCTTCAGACCGCGTGCGGCCGTCTCCTCGGCGAGGCGCGCCGGATCGGTCGGGAGGTAGCCGTACGGACCGAGTTCGATCCACTCGTATCCGGCGTCGGCCACTTCGTCCAGGAAACGCTGCCAGGGAACCTGCTGGGGATCGTCGGGAAACCACACGCCCCAGGAGTCGGGCGCCGACCCGACCCTGATGCGGTTCAGCGGGGGTACGGAGGAGGTCATACCGGTCAGCCTCCCGGCCGTCCGAGAAGAGTGTCAAGCCTTCGTCCGAATGTAAGGACAAAACGTTGACAGAGGTCGGGAGAGAGCACTAGACCTGGGAACAGCCGTCGAAACGAGGGGACGCGCATGCCTGAGCCGTACGACGTGATCACCATGGGGCGGATCGGCGTGGACCTCTATCCGCTGCGTACCGGAGTCCCGTTGGCGCAGGTCGACACCTTCGGCAAGTTCCTCGGCGGATCGGCGACGAACGTGGCGGTGGCCGCCGCCCGGCTCGGCCACCGTACGGCGGTGATCACCCGCACCGGACGGGACGCGTTCGGGGACTATCTCCACCACGCGCTGCGGGAGTTCGAGGTCGACGACCGGTGGGTGACACCGGTCGACCGGTGGCCCACTCCGGTGACGTTCTGCGAGATCTTCCCCCCGGACGACTTCCCGCTGTACTTCTACCGGCAGCCCAAGGCGCCCGATCTGGAGATCCATCCCCATGAGCTGGACCTGGACGCCATCAGGTCCGCACGGATCTTCTGGATGACGGGTACCGGGCTGTGCGAGGAGCCCAGCCGGGCCTCCACACTGACGGCCCTGCGTACGCGCGGTGAGGCGCGGTCGCACGGCACGGAGGGGCGGCAGTCCGGGCGACGGCCCGGCACCGGAATCACGGTCTTCGACCTCGACTGGCGCCCGATGTTCTGGAAGGCACCGGAGCCGGCCACGACCGACGGCTCCGCGGCGGCCGGATCCGGATCCGACGATCCGCGAGCGCTCATGGCGGCGGCCCGGCCCCTGTACGCGCAAGCCCTGCGCCACGCCACGGTCGCCGTGGGAAACCTGGACGAGTGCGAAGTCGCCGTTGGAGAGCGCGAACCGTACGCCGCCGCCCGGGCGCTCCTCGCCGCGGGCCCCGAACTGGCCGTCGTCAAACAGGGACCCAAGGGCGTCCTCGCCGTCCACCGCGACGGCACCACCGCCGAGGTGCCGCCCGTCCCCGTAGAGGTCGTCAATGGCCTCGGCGCCGGGGACGCCTTCGGCGGCGCGCTCTGCCACGGACTGCTGGCCGGCTGGGACCTGGAGCGCGCCATGCGGTACGCCAACGCCGCGGGCGCCATCGTCGCCGCCCGGCTCGCCTGCTCCTCCGCCATGCCGTACGCCCGGGAAGTCGTCCAGGTCCTCGGCGGGGGCCCCGTCCCGACACTGGGAACGCTGCCGCCGGAGGCCGCCCTGTGACCCGAGTCGACGCGACGGAACTCGCGCGGATCCGTACGCACCACCCCGAGGCGGTCGCCGAGGCCGCCGGCCGCCGCCATCGCCGCCCCCTGCTGCGCCCCGGCGGACGGCTGATGATTGTCGCGGCCGACCATCCGGCCCGTGGCGCCCTGGCCGTCGGGAACCGCCGGTTGGCCATGGCCAACCGCGTCGATCTGCTGGAGCGGCTGTGTCTCGCGCTGTCGCGGCCGGGCGTGGACGGCGTCCTCGCCACCGCCGACATACTCGACGACCTGCTGCTCCTCGGCGCTCTGGAGGACCGTGTCGTCATCGGCTCCATGAACCGCGGCGGACTGGCGGGTGCCGACTTCGAACTGGACGACCGTTTCACCGGCCACCGTGCCGAGGACATCGCCCGCCTCCGCTTCGACGCGGGCAAGTTGCTCCTTCGTGTCGACTACGAAGACGCGCGCTCGGCCGACACCCTCCTGTCGGCCGCCCGCGCCGTGGACGCCATGGCGGAGCGGCGGCTGCCCGTCTTCGTCGAGCCGTTCATCTGCCACCGCAGGGAGGGACGGCTCTCCAACGACCTGTCGGCCGAGGCGGTGACCCGCTCCATCGCCATCGCCTCCGGGCTCGCCGGCACCTCGGCGTACACCTGGCTGAAAGTGCCGGTCACCGAGAATCCGGACGACATGGCCCGGGTGATGCAGACATCCACCCTGCCCGCCGTCCTGCTCGGCGGCGAGATCGGTGACGACCAGGAGGGCGTGTACGAGAAGTGGCGCAAGGCGCTGCGGCTGCCCACGGTGCAGGGCCTGGTCGTGGGGCGTTCGCTGCTCTATCCGGTGGACGGCGATGTCGCGGCGGCCGTCGACACCGCCGTGGGCCTGTTGTAGGGCCGGAGCCGCCGGACCGCGCCAGCTGTAAGGGACACGGGGAGAGTAGGCAGACGTGCGGAGGGATACGGAACGACCATGACGACGGACACCGACACCGACACCGACACGGGCTCCGACGGTGAATTCCTGGAACGGCACGTGCGCGCGGGCAGCGCGGCGAGCGGACCGTACGCCCTCGACATCGAACCGCGGCGGGCGGGCTGGCTGCACAGCGCCCTGCGCGTCCTCGACCTGCCGCCCGGCGGCACACACACGCTGGACAGCGGGGACAGCGAATGGATCGTGCTTCCCCTCAGCGGCGGTTGTACGGTGCACACGCAAGGCGAGATCTTTGAACTGCTGGGCAGAGAAAGCGTGTTCAGCTCCGTCACGGACTTCGCGTACGTTCCGCGCGACGCCCACGCCCAGATCGCCTCCGGTGCGGGAGGCCGCTTCGCCCTGGCAGGAGCGAAGTGCGAGCGACGACTCCCCGCTCGCTACGGCTCCGCACCGGAGGTTCCGGTCGAACTGCGGGGCAGTGGCAACTGCTCCCGCCAGGTCAACAACTTCGCCGCCGCCGACACCTTCGACTGCGACCGGCTGATCGCCGTCGAAGTCCTCACGCCCGGCGGCAACTGGTCGTCGTACCCGCCGCACAAGCACGACGAGGACCACCCCGGCGTCGAGTCCGAGCTGGAGGAGATCTACTACTTCGAGATCGAGGACGGCGGCCTCGGCTACCACCGCGTCTCGCCCTCCAGGCCCGGCGGTACCGACATCCTCGCCGAGGTCCGCACCGGCGACACCGTCCTCATCCCCGACGGCTGGCACGGCCCCTCCATCGCCGCACCGGGCCGCGCCATGTACTACCTCAACGTGATGGCCGGACCGGGCGCGACCAGACAGTGGCTGATCCGCGACCACCCCGACCACGGCTGGATCCGCGACACCTGGCCCGGCCGGCCGGTCGATCCCCGACTGCCGATGTACGAAGCGCCCGGGCCGCGGCCGTCACAGGGGCCGCCGAGCCAGCCTCCTTATGAGGACGAGGACAAGGAGACCCACCGATGAGTACGCGCCGCCTCACCGTGGCCCAGGCACTGATCGCCTTCCTGTCCCGCCAGTACACCGAACGCGACGGCAACCGCCGTCGGCTGATCGACGCCACCTGGGGCATCTTCGGCCACGGGAACGTGGCGGGCATCGGCCAGGCGCTCGTCCAGGCCGGCCCGGAGATGCCGTACTTCCAAGGACGCAGCGAACAGGCCATGGTGCACGCCGCCGTCGGCTACGCCCGCCAGAGCAACCGCCTGTCCACACACGCCGTGACCACCTCCATCGGCCCCGGCGCCACCAACCTCGTCACGGGCGCCGCCCTCGCCACCGTCAACCGGCTGCCCGTCCTGCTGCTCCCCGGCGACATCTTCGCGACGCACCCGGCCGACCCCGTCCTCCAGCAGCTCGAAGTGCCCCACGCGGGCGACATCTCCGTCAACGACGCGCTGCGGCCCGTGTCGAAGTACTTCGACCGCGTCTCGCGGCCCGAGGCGCTCGTCCCGGCCGCGCTCGCCGCCATGCGGGTGCTCACCGATCCCGCCGAGACGGGCGCGGTGACCCTCGCCCTGCCGCAGGACGTCCAGGCGGAGGCGTACGACTGGCCGCAGGAGTTCTTCGCCGAGCGCGTCTGGCGGGTCCGCAGGCAGGGTCCCGATCCGTACGAACTCTCCGACGCCGCCCAGGCCGTCCGGGCGGCCCGCCGTCCGCTCCTCGTCGCGGGCGGCGGTGTCCACCACAGCGCCGCCGAGGACGCGCTGGCCGCCCTGGCGACGGCGACCGGCATCCCCGTCGCCTCCACCCAGGCAGGCAAGGGCTCCCTGCGCCACGACCACCCGGCGGACGTCGGCGGCATCGGCCACACCGGCACCGCCACCGCCGACGAACTGGCCCGCACCGCCGACCTGGTGATCGGCGTCGGCACCCGCTGGTCCGACTTCTCCACGGCGTCGGCGACGCTCTTCGCGAACCCGTCCGTCCGCTTCCTCAACATCAACGTCACCGGCTTCGACGCCCACAAGCTCGCCGCCTCCCCGCTCGTCGCCGACGCCCGCACCGCCCTGGAAGAACTCACCGCCGCCCTCACCGGCCACCGCGTCGACGCCGCCTACGCCACCGAGTACGCCGACGACAAGGAGCGCTGGGAGCACCGCGTCGACGCCGCTTTCGACACCTCGGAAGACCTCCTGCGGCCCACCCAGCCGCAGGTTCTCGGCCTGCTCGACGCACTCGTGACCGAAGACGACATCGTCATCAACGCGGCCGGATCGCTCCCCGGCGACCTGCACAAACTGTGGCGGTCCCGCTCCCGCGACCAGTACCACGTCGAGTACGGCTACTCGTGCATGGGTTACGAGATCCCGGCCGCCATCGGCGTGATGCTGGCCGACCCGGGCCGCCCCGTCTGGGCGCTCGTCGGTGACGGCACGTATCTGATGAATCCCACCGAGATCGTCACCGCCGTCCAGGAACGCCTCCCACTGAAGCTGGTGATCCTCCAGAACCACGGCTACGCGTCGATCGGCGGTCTCTCCGAGTCCGTCGGCGCGGAACGGTTCGGCACGGCGTACCGCTACCGCGAGGCCGACACGATCGGCTCGCCGACGTACACGGGGGACCCGCTGCCCGTCGACCTCGCCGCCAACGCGGCCTCGCTCGGGATGCGCGTCATCCGCGCCAAAACCATCCGTGACCTGCGCGAAGCCCTCGCCGCCGCGCGTGAGTCCGACGTCCCCACATGTGTCTACGCGGAGACCGAAACGGCAGACACTGTGTCGGGCGCGCCTCCCGCCCAGGCGTGGTGGGATGTTCCTGTGGCCGAGACGGCGACCCGCGCGTCCGCGGTCACGGCACGTGAGGAGTACGACCGGAGAGCAGCGGCCCGCCGCCGCCACCTCTGACGCACCGCACCGCCTTTCCGGCACCGCCACCCCGGGGCGCGCCGCCCGCGCCGATGGACTCGAAGGAGACGTAATGAAGACCGTCAACCACTGGATCGGTGGCAAGACCGTCGAGGGCGCGTCGGGCAACTGGGGCCCGGTCACCGACCCGGCGACCGGTGCGGTCACCACGCAGGTCGCGCTGGCCTCCGCGGAGGAGGTGGACGCGGCCGTCACGGCGGCGAAGGCCGCGTACGGCACCTGGGGCACGTCCTCCCTGGCCAAGCGCACCGGCATCCTGTTCAGCTACCGCGCACTGCTCGACGCGCACCGTGACGAGATCGCCGCGCTGATCACCGCCGAGCACGGCAAGGTCCACTCCGACGCCCTCGGCGAGGTCGCACGCGGGCTGGAGATCGTCGAGCTGGCCTGCGGGATCACCACTCAGCTCAAGGGCGAACTGTCGACACAGGTCTCCAACCGGGTCGACGTCTCCTCGATCAGGCAGCCGCTGGGCGTCGTCGCAGGCATCACCCCGTTCAACTTCCCGGCGATGGTCCCGATGTGGATGTTCCCGCTGGCCATCGCCTGCGGCAACACCTTCGTACTGAAGCCGAGCGAGAAGGACCCCTCGGCGGCGAATCTGCTCGCCGAGCTGGCGACCGAGGCGGGGCTCCCGGACGGCGTGCTCAACGTCGTCCACGGCGACAAGGTGGCCGTCGACTCGCTCCTCGCCCACCCGGACGTCGCGGCGGTCTCCTTCGTCGGCTCCACGCCGATCGCCCGATACATCCACGCGACGGCGTCAGCCAACGGCAAGCGCGTCCAGGCCCTCGGCGGCGCCAAGAACCACATGCTGGTCCTTCCGGACGCCGACCTGGACGCTGCGGCGGACGCGGCCGTCTCGGCGGCGTACGGCTCCGCGGGCGAGCGCTGCATGGCGATCTCGGCGGTCGTCGCGGTGGGCGCCATCGGTGACGAACTCGTACAGAAGATCCGCGAACGCGCCGAGAAGATCAAGATCGGCCCCGGCGCCGACCCGGCCTCCGAGATGGGCCCGCTCATCACGGCGGCCCACCGCGACAAGGTCGCCACGTACGTGACGGGCGCCGCCGCGCAGGGCGCCGAAGTCGTCCTCGACGGCACCGGCCTGCGCGTCGACGGCTACGAGGACGGCCACTGGATCGGCCTGTCACTCCTCGACCACGTCTCGACCGACTCCGACGCCTACCGCGACGAGATCTTCGGACCGGTGCTGTGCGTGCTGCGCGTGGAGACGTACGACGACGGCGTCGCCCTCATGAACGCCTCGCCCTACGGCAACGGCACGGCGATCTTCACCCGCGACGGCGGCGCGGCCCGCCGCTTCCAACTGGAGATCGAGGCGGGCATGGTCGGCGTGAACGTGCCGGTGCCGGTGCCGGTGGGCTACCACTCCTTCGGAGGGTGGAAGGACTCGCTCTTCGGCGACCACCACATCTACGGCAACGACGGCGTGCACTTCTACACGCGCGGCAAGGTCACCACGACCCGCTGGCCGGACCCGGCGGACGCCCCGTCGGGCGTGGACCTGGGCTTCCCTCGCAACGACTGAGCGCGAACGGCGGCGCCTGGCACGCAGACCTCGGGCGCCTCACTAAATAGGTGGCCGCCCGGGCGTCGCCGCAGCACGCTGTTCCCATGCCGGAAGCGACAACTCCCCAGACACCCCAGATACATCAGACACCCGAGATACACCAGACACCCCGGACTCCGCCTACGGCAGAGCCGCCGGAACCCAAGTACCGCGTCCGCGCGCTCCACACCGCCTCGACGATCACCGTCTACCAGGCGTACCCGCCGTCGATCGGTCTTCCCGCCGCCCGCGACGGACGCTTTCCGAGCACCTGGAAGCGCGGCAGGATGACATGGATCAAGCCCTCCTTTCTCTGGATGATGTATCGCTGCGGCTGGGGCACGAAGGAGGGGCAGGAGACCGTCCTGGCGGTCGAGATCACCCGAGAGGGTTTCGAGTGGGCGCTGCGGCACGCCTGTCTGTCGCACTACGACCCGGACGTGCACCCCGATCGGGCCACGTGGCAGCGGGAGCTGAAGCGGAGTCCGGCCCGCGTCCAGTGGGATCCGGAACGTGATCTGCGGCTGGGGGCGTTGCCGTACCGGTCGCTTCAGCTCGGGCTCTCCGGGGAGGCCGCGCGGCGGTACGCCGACGAGTGGATCGTTTCCGTTCGGGATGTGACGCCGTTGGCGCGTCGGGTGCACGGGCTCGTACGGGACCGTGAACTGGCAGCCGCGGAAGGGCTGCTGCCCGTGGAGACGCCCTATCCGGCCGAGGCCGACGGAGAGTTGCTGGGGCACCTGTGCCCGTGAGCCCCGTCCGCCCCGAAGGGGCTGGGGTGCCCGGCCGGCACGGGCTTCCCTTCGTGTACCGCGTGACCAGGTACGACCCCACCGACCGCGACGAGCGGGGCGCCCGCACCGGCACCGAAGACGTGGTCAGCGATCACGGGCCCGGCGAGCAGCGGCCCGCCGACGATCTCTTCTGGGAGCGGCTGTCCTGGTGCGTGGCGACGGGATGGGCCGGGCTGCTGGAGGAGAACCACGTCGACAACGGCGCCCGCTGGCACCGGCTGGACGACGGACTCATCGACGTGGTGCGCGGCCGGCTCGCCCCGCGCGCCCAACTGACGGTCTGGCCGGGCCTGTCCACCGATGTCGCGGCCGTTCTCGCCGCCCTTCCGGAGGAAGGGCCGGTCGAACTCGTATGGGAGGACGGCGAAGGGAGGATCACCGGCGTCGTCGCGGACGGGTGCGAATCCGCGGAGCTGGCCACGCTCGTCGCCGGCGCCCGCGCCGCGACCGCTCTGTCCAGGTACGTCGACGAGCGGCACCCGCTGATGACGGCCGTCCTGCCCGACAGTGACGATGTCCTACGGGCCCGACGGTGGACCGAACAGACGCGGAGCGATCGCGACTGGGCCTTCCTCAGGACGCTGCGCCGGGGTCAGGTCGTCACCGGCACCGTCGTCGTGATCGCCGACTTCGGCGTCACCTTCGTGGACATCGGCGGGTTCACCGCGATGATCAACATTCCCGAGGTGTCCTGGAGGCGCGTCGGCCACCCCTCCGACATCCTCGCTGTCGGGCAGGAGGTCACCGCCGAGATCCTGGACATCGATCCGACCCGCGAACGGGTGTCGCTGTCGCTCAAGGCACTTCAGGAGGATCCGCTGCCGCGGCTCGCCGAGCGCGTGGGCGAGACAGTCACCGGTCGGGTCACGCGCATCGAAGCCTTTGGTGTCTTCGTCCGTATCGAGGAACGGGACGACGGATTCGAAGGATTGGTGCCGGCGTCCGAACCGGCCGGGGACACCGCCCGCGTCGGCGACCCGCTCACGGTGCGGATCACCGCGGTCGACCCCACGACCCGCCGGATCCTGCTGGCGCCTGTGCGGGCTTCCGCCACCGGCGAGGCCGGCTGACCCCTCCGCGACCGTCGCCGCGAAACAGGCGCGCCGAGCGCGTCGAGTTCTCGCCACGCTATGGGCGCAAGACGGGAGGAGCGGCAGTATGGAAGGCATGACGGACATGGTGAATTCAGCCCAGGCCGCGGCGTGGAACGGCTACGAGGGCAGGCACTGGGCGGAGCACCAGGATCGGTACGACCATCTGAACGACGCGGCCAATGCCCCGCTGCTGGAAGCGGCGGGCATAAAGGAAGGTGACCGGCTCCTCGACATCGGGTGTGGGAACGGACGGGTCACGCGGCTCGCGGCACGCCGTGGGGCTCGGGCCGTCGGGATCGACCTGTCGGCCCCGATGCTGGCGCGGGCCAGGGAGTCCGCGGTGGCGGAGGAGGTCGAGGACGTCACGTTCGTGCGGGGCGACGCACAGGTGCACGCCTTCGAGGAGGCGTCCTTCGACATCGCCGTGAGCCGCTTGGGGGTGATGTTCTTCGCCGATCCCGCCGCCGCGTTCCGCAACATCGGACGGGCGTTACGGCCCGGTGGGCGGCTCGCCTTCGTCTGCCCACAGTCGTTCAGCCTGATGGACCAGGCGGTGATCTTCGCGGCGATCGGCACCCAGGTCACGCTGCCCGCCCTCCACGAGGACAGCAGACACCAGCCGACCTCCTTCGCGGACCCCGCGCACACCGAGCGGGTGCTGAGCGAGGCGGGCTTCAAAGGCATCGGTCTGCGGGCACTGGCACTGACCCAGCACTGGGGCAGGGACGCCTCCGAAGCCTCGGCCTTCCTGATGGGGTGGGGGCCTCTGCAACACTGGCTGGCCCTGGCGGAGGCCGACGAGCGGACGCGTACGCGGGCGCACGACGCCGCCACGGAAGCGTTCCACGCCTTCGAGACCCGGCAGGGCGTACGGCTGACCAGCCGCCTGTGGCTCGTCACCGCCGAGCGCCCCTGAGCAGGGCATTCCGCATGGTCTACGAGTTCGGGAACTCCCAGGTCGGCATGGCGAATCGGCCTTCGTCCCACATGTCGTGGCAGCCGCGCTCGCGGGCGATACCTGGGGGCCTCGTCCAGCGCGCGCCCGATGCCGCGCCGGCGGTACGACTCGTCCACGGACAGCTCGTACAGACACATCTCGACGCCTTTGTCCGGATGCGGCATCTCGATACCGGAGACAGATTCGGCCGGGACGCCTTCGACATGGGCGATCAGCATCAGATGACCCGGAGCGGCGAGAAAGCGCTCCGCCCACTCCGGCCGGGCCTCCGGGGGCCGCGTACCACGCCTGGTGTACGGCGACGCTCCCCCGTACTCCTCAAGGAGGCTGGTGAGTTCCGACTGGTGTCAGCGCGGGCGGTGCGAAGGGCCGTTTAGGGTTCAAGCATGGAGATCCCAACCCCCCGACGGCCACGGCTGCGCAAACGATGGCTCGCGGGCGTGGCCGCCGCCGCCGTGCTCGTCGGCGCCGGCACCTGGACCGCCGTCGCCTCGGACAGCGCGCCCACCGTGCAGCGAGACGACCAGACGATGGAGATGCCCGGCGCCCGGATCGACACCTCGTACTTCACCGCCGGTGACGGCGGCGATGAAGGGCGCAGGCCCGCCGTCCTGCTCGGCCACGGTTTCGGCGGCAGCAAGAACGACGTACGGGCGCAGGCCGAGAAGCTCGCACGCGACGGATACGCCGTACTGACCTGGTCGGCACGAGGGTTCGGCAAGTCCACCGGCAAGATCGGACTCAACGACCCGGCCCACGAGGTCAAGGACGTCTCGCGGATGATCGACTGGCTCGCCGAGCGTCCCGAGGTCCAGCTCGACGCCGACGGCGACCCACGCGTCGGCATGAGCGGAGCCTCCTACGGAGGAGCCATCTCCCTGCTCGGCGCCGGCTACGACCCGCGCGTCGACGCGATCGCGCCCGTGATCACCTACTGGAATCTCGCCGACTCGCTCTTCCCCGACGGCGTCTTCAAGAAGCTCTGGGCCGGGATCTTCTTCTCCACCGGCGGTGGCTGCGACACCTTCGAGAAGCAGCTCTGCGAGATGTACGACCGGGTCGCCGTCGCCGGGAAGCCCGACGCGGCGGCCGGGGAACTCCTCGCGGAGCGCAGCCCGTCCGCGATCGGTGACCGCATCAAGGTGCCCTCGCTGATCATCCAGGGCCAGACCGACTCCCTGTTCCCGCTCGGCCAGTCCGACGCCATGGCGAAGACGATCAAGGCCAACGGCGCGCCTGTCGCCGTCGACTGGATGGCGGGCGGCCACGACGGCGGGAACGCCGAGACCGGTCGCGTCGAGAGCCGTATCTCCTCCTGGTTCGACCACTACCTCAAGAAGGACACGGGCGTCGACACCGGGCCCGCGTTCCGCGTCAGCCGGACCGGAGGAGTCGACTCCACCGACGGTCGGGCGCTGTTGAGGGGGGCCAGCAGCGACAGCTATCCGGGCCTGCGGAGCGGGATAGCCAACATCCCGCTGACCGGGCGCGAGCAGTCGTTCGACAATCCCGCCGGCGCGAGCCCGCCCGCCATCTCCACCGTGCCGGGCCTCGGCAGCGGACTGTCCCAGCTGTCCTCGTTCGGTATGGGCCTCGCCCTCGACTTCCCCGGCCAGTTCGCTCGCTTCGACTCCCGGCCGCTCGACACGTCGCTCCAGGTGACCGGCTCACCGACCGTCCGTGTCAACGTCAAGGCCGACAGCGACGACGCCGTGCTCTTCGGCAAGGTCTACGACGTGGGCCCGGACGGCCGCCAACAGGTACTGCCCTCACAACTCGTCGCCCCGATCAGGGTCGAGGGAGTCAAGGCGGGCGACGGCAGGACCGTCGACCTGACACTGCCGGCCATCGACCACAAGGTGGAGGCCGGGCACCGGCTACGTGTCGTCTTCGCCGCGACCGACCTCGCCTACGCCTCACCCGCCGCACCCGCCACCTACACCGTCACCCTGGACGGCGGCCTGTCCGTACCCACGGCGCCCGCCCTCACCACCGCCGCGCCCACCCTCGCCTGGTGGGTCTGGGGCCTGCCACTGGCAGGCGCGCTGATCGCCGCCGCGCTGCTGCTCACCGCGCGCCGCCGGGTCAGCGCGCCGGCGCCCGATCCGGAACTGGCCCACGTCCCCCTCCAGATCACGGACCTGTCGAAGCGCTACGCCAAGTCCGCCGACCGCTATGCCGTACGGGATCTCTCCTTCCGGGTCGAGAAGGGCCAGGTGCTCGGGCTCCTCGGTCCGAACGGCGCGGGCAAGACGACGACCCTGCGCATGCTCATGGGCCTCATCACCCCCGACGCCGGAGACATCCGGGTCTTCGGGCACTCCATCAGGCCCGGCGCACCCGTGCTGTCGCACGTCGGATCCTTCGTCGAAGGCGCCGGATTCCTGCCGCACCTGTCCGGGCGGGAGAATCTGGAGCTGTACTGGCGGGCCACCGGCCGCCCCGCAGAGGACTCGCACATCGAGGAGGCCCTGGAGATCGCCGGGCTCGGCGACGCCCTCGCCCGCGCGGTGCGCACCTACTCGCAGGGCATGCGGCAGCGCCTCGCGATCGCGCAGGCCATGCTCGGCCTGCCGGACCTCCTCATCCTTGACGAGCCGACCAACGGCCTCGACCCGCCGCAGATCCGCGAGATGCGTGACGTGATGATCCGCTACGCGGCCGACGGCCGGACCGTCATCGTCTCCAGCCACCTCCTCTCCGAGGTCGAACAGACCTGTACGCACCTGGTGGTCATGGACCGCGGCCGGCTCGTCCAGGCCGGCCCGGTCGCCGAGATCACCGGCTCCGGCGACACCGTGCTCGTCACCACGGAAGGACAGGTGCCCGATCCGGTCATGGACAAGATCGCCGCGATGGCCGGGATCGGATCCGCGATCCGTACGGACGAGGGACTGCTCGTACGGCTCGACGGGGCCGACACCAACACCCTGGTCACCGAGCTCATCCGGATGGATGTGACGCTGACCGGCGTCGGACCGCACCGCCGCCTGGAGGACGCCTTCCTCACTCTCATCTCAGGAGCCTCCGCATGAGCGCGCTGACCGAATCGGCTCCGGGCTACCGGGCGGGCCGCACCCTCCCGCTCCGTGTCGAACTCGTACGACAGCTCAAGCGCAGGCGGACGATGGCGATGGGCGGGGTGCTCGCCGTCCTGCCGTTCGTGCTGATCGTGGCCTTCGCCATCGGCGGGACACCGGGAGCCGACGAGAACGGCGGTGGCGGTGGCGGCAGTCGGCTGAACCTGATGGACACCGCGACCTCGTCCGGGGCCAACTTCGCCGCCACCTGCCTCTTCGTCTCGGCGGGTTTCCTGCTGGTCGTACCCGTCGCGCTGTTCTGCGGGGACACCGTGGCCTCCGAGGCGAGCTGGTCCTCCCTGCGCTATCTGCTCGCCGCGCCCGTGCCGCGCGCCCGCCTGCTGTGGAGCAAGCTGGCGGTGGCGCTCGCCATGAGCCTGGCGGCGATGGTGATGCTGCCGGTCGTCGCGCTGGCGGCGGGCACGGCCGCCTACGGCTGGGGGCCGCTGGAGCTGCCCACCGGAGGGTCGCTGGGCACGGCCGACACCGTGCCGCGCCTCGCGATCGTGGTCGCGTTCATCTTCGTCTCCCAACTGGTCACGGCGGGCCTCGCGTTCTGGCTCTCCACGAAGACCGACGCCCCGCTCGGCGCGGTCGGCGGCGCGGTCGGACTGACGATCATCGGCAATGTCCTGGACCAGGTGACGGCGCTGGGGACGTGGCGGGACTTCCTGCCCGCGCACTGGCAGTTCGCCTGGGCGGACGCGCTCCAGCCCCAGTTGGAGTGGAGCGGCATGCTGAAGGGCTC
Organism: Streptomyces sp. NBC_01508; assembly: GCF_045040315.1. NCBI lineage: Bacteria > Bacillati > Actinomycetota > Actinomycetes > Kitasatosporales > Streptomycetaceae > Streptomyces > Streptomyces sp. NBC_01508. Next base: position 5,754,275 of record NZ_CP109419.1, read on the forward strand.
GGCGATCTCGGTGACGTACGCCTTGGTGCTCTTCGCGCTCGCGTTCAGGAACTTCTCCCGCAAGGACATCGTGAGCTGAGCCGAGCGGCACTGAGCCGAGCCGCACTGAAGCGAGCTGTCGAGCGGGTGGTCGGGTCGGGCGGCCGAATCGAGCGGGTGGCCCGACGCCGTGAGCCGGCCCCCGCGTCGCGTTCATACCCAGCCCCGACGAGCCGCTTCCGCCCCCGCGCGGAAGCGGCTCGTCGTGCCGAGGGCGGTGAGCAGCTCGCCGACCCGTCTGCTGTACGTACGGGGTGACATGCCGAGCCGTGCAGCCGCCGCCTCGTCGGTGAGTCCGCACAACATGGCATCGAGCACGGGCCGTAACTGAGAGGGAAGGACACCCGCCCGGGAACCGGCCCCGGGATCCGCCCCCACGGCGACCGGTGCCGGGTCGGACGGGTCCCTCGGTGAGCCCGCCGGTGGACGCGCCGGTGGATCCGGCTCTACGGGAAACTCCTCCCCGTGGTCCCACCAGTGCTGATGGATACGGACCAGAGCCCCGACGACGACAGGGTCCCTGATCAACAGCACCCCGTTGAAATGGAGATCGAAGTCGAGGGGGAGCGCGGCCGTCGTACGGTCCACGAGGACCATCTTGAACGGGATCGACTCCGTCTGCCGTGCGCCGCGGGCAAGCACCCGCAGCGCGTACGGCAGCCCCTCCAGGCCCCGGCGCGGCACGATCCGGCGGACCGTGAGCGGAACGGCGGGCAGCGGAGCGATCCCGGCGTCGGACCCCACGCCGGGACACGGGTCGTCCCCCGCGTCGGGTGGCGCCTCCGGGTCCGCCCGTTCCGCGGCCGCGCGGACGCACGCGGTGGCGAACTCCAGGAACGGCGGTGGCAGACCCCTCCCCAGGGAACGGCCCGGATCGTCGAACGTCAGCAGCTCGTGACGCGCGGAACGGACGAGCGCCGCCAACGCGGCGGCCACCTGATGGGCGCCGCGGACCGATCGGCCGGCCGGTCGGAGAGTCTCCACCGCGTCCCCCCGCAGTGCGCTTCTCGGCAGGGCCGACCTGTCGAGTACAGAGCCCGGAACATGTGCCACGGCTGACCACCCCCGCCATCCCCTCGGAGCCGTACGCCACTCCATGTACTCACGAGACTGCACACCGTGACAAGTGCCAGTTCAGGGAGTGGCGACTCCATGCCAAACGAGTCGAATCGCGCATCAACGGCGCCGGGCGGCGAACGAGTTCACGCGGCGCGGGCGCGAAGAGCGGGCGGCGACGGGCAACTCCCTTGGCCCGTTGCGGCATTGAGATTCATCCGCAACCTCCCGTGCCGGTCCCGCCGGCCGTCCCGGACGTCGCATGCACACGTGTTGACGATTCCTGGGGGACCGTGATGAGGCTCCGCACGAGGACGTATCGAGTGGCGGTGGCCGCGTTGCTGGCGGGCGCCCTGCTGCTCACCGGCTGCTCCGGCGGCGTCGAGGGGGACATGAGCAAGGCGGCCGACAGACCGGCCGGCGCGGGCGAGCCCGGCAGCGGCTCGGGGTCCACCGCGGGCTCGGGTGCCACGGGGTCGGCCGACGGCGTCGAGCAGGGCGAAGGGCGGGAAGGGCGGCGGGACGGCGAACAGGGTCAGCGCGACAAGGGGCGGGCGGGGGAGTTCGCGCCGGAGCCGGACCTTCTGTCGACCTTCGCCCTGGATGTGGACACCGCCTCCTACGGATACGCGCTCCGCACCCTCGGTGAGGGACGGCGGCCGGATCCCGGCACCGTACGGCCCGAGGAGTTCGTCAACAGCTTCCGCCAGGACTACGAACGGCCCGAGGGAGACGGCTTCTCCGTCACGATGGACGGTGCCGCGGCGCCCGGCGCGGACGACGACTGGTCCCTCCTGCGCGTCGGGCTCGCCACCCGCCAGGCCGACCACGGAGGTGAACGCCCGCCGGCCGCACTCACGTTCGTGATCGACATCTCCGGCTCCATGGCCGAGTCCGGCCGCCTCGACCTCGTCAAGGAATCACTCGGCATCCTTACGGACGAGCTGCGCGGCGACGACTCGATCGCCCTGGTCACCTTCAGCGGCGAGGCCGAGACCCGGCTGCCGATGACCCGTGTCGCCGACAGCCGCTCCCGGATCCACGACGTGATCGAGGAGCTGGAACCGTCCGACTCGACCAACGTCGGGGCGGGCGTCGAGGCGGGCTACGACGAGGCCGTCGACGGCCGCAGGAGCGGCGCGGCCAACCGGGTCGTCCTGCTGTCGGACGCGCTGGCCAACACCGGCGAGACGCAGGCGGACGGGATCCTCGAACGCGTCGCGGACGCGCGTACCGAGCACGGGATCACCCTCTTCGGCGTCGGTGTCGGTGTCGGAAGCGACTACGGCGACACCCTGATGGAACAGCTGGCAGACAAGGGCGACGGACACACGACGTATGTCTCCGACAGGGAACAGGCCAGGAAGGTCTTCGTCGATCAGCTCCCCATGAACGTCGAACTGCGCGCCAGGGACGCCAAGGCTCAGGTGGCGTTCGACCGCGACACGGTCGAACGGTTCCGGCTGATCGGCTACGAGAACAGGGCCGTCGCGGACGAGGACTTCCGTGACGACCGGGTCGACGGCGGCGAGGTCGGGCCGGGACACACGGTGACGGCGCTGTACGCCGTCAGGCTGCGGCCCGGCGCGAGCGGCGAAGTCGCCAAGGCCACGGTGCGCTGGCTGAACCCCGAGACCCGGGCGCCGCGCGAGCGGTCGGGGTCGGTCGGCGCGGGCGCGGTCGACCCCCGGCTCTGGGGTGACACGAAGCCGCGGCTCCAGGTCACGGCCCTCGCCGCGTACTTCGCCGAGGCGCTGCGCGGCGGTGCGACAGCCGACGGCACCCTGCCCGGCGCTCCCGGTCTCGGTGAACTGGCCGAGCGGGCACACGCGTTGGCCGAATCGACGGAGGACGGATCGGTGCGGAAGCTGGCGGAGGCGATCGATCAGGCGGGCCGCGTCCGGGAGTGACCGAGGGCTGATCCGGGGCCGAACCGGGGTGGCTGTGAGGGCCTGTCGCGGGTCAAGTCATCGGCGGTAGGGGGGTGGTGCGGCGGTCCGCCGGAAGGTCACCGGCGGAAATGGTGCCGCGCCGACCCTCCCGGCGAGCCATGATGTGTGGCATGGCCACCATTCTGCTCGCGCTCGCTGTCGTCTTCACCGGTCTGTACGCCGGCATGATGCTCATCTTCCTGACCGGGATCATGCCCGCGCTGACCCGGCTCACGGACGGCCAGTTCGTGGTGGCCATGCGCCGGATCAACGAGGAAGTCCCGCGCGGGCTGTTCGTGCTCGTGTTCCTCGCCGAAGTGGCCTTCCCGGCCGCCGCGCTCGCCGTCCCCGTCGACGGCCGCTCGGACACCCACGGGTGGCTGCTGCTGGCCGGCCTGATCTGCGTGGTCGTCAACCACCTGGTCACCGTCGCGGGCAACATCCCGCTCAACAACGCCCTCGCGGCGTCGGAGGCCTCGCCCGGGACCAACCCCGACAGTGCCGTCCGCGCGGCCTTCGAGGGCCGCTGGAACCGCTTCCACGCCGTCCGTACGCTCTTCGCCGTCGGGGGATTCGCGCTGATCGTCAGCGCCTCGCTGTCGTGACGGTGAACAGCCCCACGGACTCCCGCCGGCTCGCGACCTCCCCGAACCCGGCCTGAGCGGCCCACTGTTCGGCCAGCTCCACGGGACGACACTTCATCTCCCACAGGACGCCCTCGCGGTTCGGCAGCACGTTCGCGATGAACTCCAACTGAGGATGGTGGGTCTGCGTCGTGAAGACCAGCACCCCGCCGGGTGCCAGCATCCCGCGCAGCCGCGCGACGGACGCCGCGATGACGGCGTCGTCCAGCAGCAGTTCGTAGAGCCCCGACACGACGACGATGTCGGGTGCCCGGGAGGCGGGCGCCGGGTCGAGGGCGTCTCCGTACGCGTACGAGATCCCCGTCAGCCCGCGCTCGGCCGCCTGACGCCCGCCCTGCGCGAGACCCGCGCGGTCCATGTCGCGGCACTCGACGCGCAGGGTGCCGGGCTCGTACTCCGCGAGCAGGTCCTGGAGGTACCGTCCGGGCCCCGACGCCACGTCCAGTACGCGCACGCCGCCGTCGGCACCCCCGGTGCCGCCGCCCGCGCGCCGCGCGATCTCCTTACGGAGGACGTCCTTGAGCAGTTCACGACGGGCCCGGATGGCGCGCCATCCGACGGCGTTCAGATACACGCGGTCGATGAGGTGTCCGACGACCGGGAAGCCGCCGGCCTTGTTCACATACACGTAGTCCAGCATCGATCCGCTGTCGAAGCCGTGCCGGTATCCGATCCGGACCCCGGCGCTCGCACGGCCGACGGTGCCGAGCAGGACGCGCATCGCCGCCCACCGCGCGCCCTTCAGCGAACCGGTCCGTTTCCGAGGGGCCGCCACGGTCGAGTGCGTCGGAGTCTGCCTCTGCCTCCGCGTGTGCGTCTTCGCGTTCGTCTTCATCATGCGCATCAGCGTCGGCCCGGAGCTCGGGCCTCGGTATCCGCGCGGCTACTCGGGCGGGGTATGAGTAGTTCTGCGTACGCTCCCGATCGGGGCCGAGCGGGGCGGCGGAGGCGTGACGAGCGGGCGCGATCGCGGGGGGTACGGTGCGACGGTCACCGCGACCGACGGTCACCGCGACCGGCGGTGACATCGGCCGGCACCGAGCAGCTCCGGAGGACAGGGAAGCCATGCCTGAAGCGGACGACGCGCCCGTGATCGTGAGCAGCGCACCCGGCTCGTTCGCGCGGAGCGTGCTGGCCGAGCGCCATCCCGCCCTCATCCAGCAGGTACGGGTCGCCTTCCCGTGGTCCCCGGAACGGCACCGGGCGCTCGACGCGCTGCTCCGCTCCTGTACGGAGGGCGTGCTGGAACCGCTGGGTCCGGACGCGCACGACCGTGCGCGGTGGGACGCGTGGGGCGGCGAGTACTTCGGCCGCTCGTGGTTCGACGTGCCGTTCCTCTGGTCCGAGAGCTACTTCTACCGCCGGCTCCTCGAAGCGGTCGGCTACTTCGCTCCGGGGCCGTGGCAGGGCATCGACCCGTTCGCGCCCTTCAAACGGGCCGAGTTGCGCGGCTCGCTCGTCGACGACGAACTCGCGGCGCTCGACGCGCTCGCCCGACGACCGGCCGAGGAGCGGGCCGCCGCCTACCTCCAGGGCTCGCTGTGGGGAAACCGCGCGGACCTCGGCTTCTCGGTCGGTGCGCAGGGCCCCGGGAGCTCTGAGGGCTTCGAGGGCTCCGGGGGTGGCTCCGCCGGTGAGGAGCCGCCGCCCCTCGTCGCGGACGACAGTGAGGTGCTGTGGTCGCTGCTGGCCACCGGCCGCTCGCCCGGCGCCGTGCGGACCACCGTCCACGTCATCGCCGACAATTCCGGCCGCGAGCTGATCCCCGACCTCGTCCTTGTCGACCACCTCCTTACGACGGGGCGCGCGGACGACGTCGTTCTGCACGTGAAGCCGTATCCGTACTACGTGTCCGACGCCACGATGGCCGACGTCGTGGACTGCGCGCGCCGCCTGGCCCAGGCGTCGGGCAGCGCGGGCGAGGCGGGAAAGCGGCTCTGGGCCGCGATGGGCGACGGGCGGCTCGACGTGCGGGCGCACGGGTTCTTCTGCGCCCCGTTCCCCTACCGTGCGATGCCCGCCGACCTGCGGCGGGAGTTCGCGGGTGCCGCCCTGACGATCGTGAAGGGCGACCTCAACTACCGTCGCCTCGTCGATGACCGTCTCTGGCCGCCCACCACGTCGTTCGCCGAGCGCACGGCGCACTTTCCGGGGCCCGTGGCCGCTTTGCGTACCCTGAAGTCCGATGTGATCGTCGGCCTCGCCCCGCGCACCGTGGCGCGACTCGAAGCCACGGTCACGGGGGACGGGGCGAACGGGGCCTGGCGCACGAGCGGAACGCACGCGCTCGTCCAGGTCAGACCCTAGCCAAGCGGAGTCGGCGACACGGAACGAAGAGACGAACCTCGGAGGCAGGCGCCATGGCGCTCCAGATCAGCGCGACCAACCCGGAGCAGCCGGCCGTGCTCCTCGACCTGCCCTGGGGCGTCCCACTCGAAGAGTGGCCCGACGACTGCCTGGTGGCGCTCCCGCGCGGCATCTCGCGCCATGTGGTGCGTTTCGCCGACGCGGGCTCCGAGGTGCTGGCGGTCAAGGAGATCGCCGAGCGTCCGGCGGTGCGCGAGTTCGGGCTGCTCAGGGATCTGCACCGGCTGGGCATACCGGCGGTCGACCCGGTCGCCGTGGTGACGGGGCGGGTGGACGCGGACGGCAGGCCGCTGGAGTCCGCGCTGATCACGCGGCACCTGAAGGGCTCGCTGCCGTACCGCTCGATGTTCGAGTCGACCATGCGGCCGAGCACCGTGAATCGCCTCATGGACGCGCTCGCCGTCCTCCTGGTGAGGTTGCATCTGACCGGCTTCGCCTGGGGCGACTGCTCGTTGTCGAACGCGCTCTTCAGGCGTGACGCGGGCGCGTACGCCGCGTATCTGGTGGACGCCGAGACGGGCCAGATCCAGCCGAAGCTCAGCCGTGGCCAGCGCGACTACGACATAGAGCTGGCGCGTGTGAACATCGCCGGGGAGCTGATGGACCTCGAAGCCTCGGGCTCGCTCCATCCGTCGGTCGACCCGGTGCCGTTCGGGGCGGCGATCGTACGGCGCTACGAAGACCTGTGGCACGAGCTGACGCGTGAGTCCGTCTACCCGGTCGACAAGCGGCACTACATCGACCGCCGGATCCGTCGGCTCAACGAACTGGGTTTCGATGTCGCGGAGATGCAGATAGAGCGTTCGCCTGCGGGCGGCACCGTCACGTTCCTCCCCAAGGTGGTCGACGCGGGCCACCACCAGCGCCAACTGCTGCGGCTGACGGGTCTGGACGCGGAGGAGAACCAGGCCCGGCGCCTGCTCAACGACCTGGAGAGCTGGATGGTCGGCCAGGACGACTACGCGCCGGGCGACCCGTTGGGGGCACGCCCCGAGGTTCTGGCGCACCGCTGGGTGCGGGACGTGTTCCGGCCGACCGTACGGGCCGTACCGCTGGATCTGCGCCACAGGGCGGACGCGGCGCAGATCTACCACGAGGTGCTGGAGCACCGGTGGTATCTGTCCGAGAGCGCCGGGAACGACGTGGGGCTGGACGCGACCATCGAGGACTACGTCGCCAACATACTGCCGCGTACGCCGGACCCGTCCGCGCCGGATCTCCTCATGGAGGAACCGCCGGAGCCGGGTGAGCAGCCGGATCCGGGTAGGCCGCTGGACTCGGGTGAGCCGCTCGACGGAACAGGGGTCCACGGGGCATGAGCGACCTGGTGACGGAGCGGCTGCTGCTCCACCCGCTGAGTCCCCCGGAGGCCGAGCGCCTGGTCGCGGGCGACCGGACGAGCGGCGCGCACTGGGCGCCCGGCTACCCCGACGAGGGCGACGTCTCCGGTGCCACGCGCTTCCTGACGACCTGTGCGGCCGTCGGCGACCCCCGGCCGTTCGGCACGTACGAGATCCGCCTCAGGGACACCGGCCAGGCGGTCGGCGGGGTGGACTTCCACGGCCCGCCGGACGACAGCGGTGCCGTGACCATCGGCTACGGCCTCGTCCCCGCCGTACGGGGCCGGGGTTACGCCTCCGAGGCGCTGCGCGGCCTGCTGCTCTTCGCGTGGGCCGGCGGTGTCACCTCCGTAAGAGGCGACACCGATCACGACAACATCGGATCCCAGCACGTCATGGTCTCGGTGGGGATGCGGCTGATCGCGGACGACGGCCGGCTGAAGTTCTACGAGATCGCCTGGCCCGGCCGGAGCAGCTGAGCGGCCCCGCCGCGACGGGGGAAACGCGGCGGGACCTTGGGTGCGGATGCCCTGCGGCCCGCCGCTTACACATAGGCCTTCATGCGGCGCGGACCACTCCGGCGGAAGCGCCGTTCCGGGCCGGTACTCGGGCCGGCACCCGGTGGGGAACCGAGGCTCGACGTGTCCGCGTCGGCGAACACCTGTCACCCTTCGTCATCATGCGCGCCGAATATACGCAAGGTGACAGAACGGGAAAAAAATTCCGGCCCATGAGTGAAAGAGACGATTCATCGGACCCCGGCGCTCCCCGAAGATCCGCCGGACAGGACCTAGTACGAAGGGCGCGCCGAATCAGACAGTGGCCCTCGCGGCCATGCTGTTCGCCGTCTCGATGACGTTCATCGACCAGGCGATCGTCTCCATCGCCGCACCCGACATCGTCGGCGAACTCGGGCTCTCGTCCTCCGGGATGCAGTGGGTGATCAACGCGTATCCCCTGACGCTGGCGGCGTTCTTCGCCCTCGGCGGGCGGCTGGCCGACATCGTGGGACACCGCCGGATCATGGACTCGGGCGACGGGCACGCCGCCGTCCACGGCGCCGGGGGAGTCCACGGGGCCGGGGGCGGGGGGCGACCGGACGCTAGCGACCGCCGCGGCCCGTTGTCGTACCCCTGTGGCAAGGTGATTCAGGTGCCGAACGACGCGCACTCTTCGACTCGTTGACCTTGGCCGCAGAAGGAGCACACCCATGTCCGGTCCCGGTTCCGGCCCCGTTCCCGGTCCTGCCGACAGCGGAGCCCTCACGTCCCTGACCGGCGCGGCGGCACTGCTGGCGCCCGACCTGCCCGCCGTCGCCGAACAGGTGCGGCACGCCCACGAGGACCCCGAGGGCTACGTGCGTACGTACGCGGACCGGCTGGAGGACCGCGGCATCGGTGAGCCGTTTCCGGGGCTCGCCTGGATATCCCTCGTGGACGCGCTCGACGAGCACAAGCTGCTCGCGGAGTTCGACTGGAAGGAGGACGCGGACGAGATCCGGTGCCGGCTGCGAGGGCTGGCCTCACGCCCGTCCGTCGATCCCTGGGTGCTGTTCGACGAGGGCGAGACGGAGCTGCCGACCCATGACTTCCTTGAGGCGTGCGGCCGGCACTACCGCGAGGTCGGCGCGGCCCTGGTGGTGCTCGACATCGAGTCGGACTGCTATCCGGTGGCGTGCCTGCGGGCCCGGCGTGCCGACGAACTGGTGTCGCTCGCGAAGGACGCGGGCCTCGCCGTCTGGCCGCTCGGTGTCTAGAACTGCCCGACCGGCCGCTATGTGGAGGTGGGGGCGGGCTTGAGATGGGTGTCCGGGGCGGCGTCCAGCGCGTGCCGCAGCTGGTCGAGCGCCGTCCGCGCGCCGCTGTCCGCCCCTGGCCGCCGCCGCGCGGTCCTGAGGTCGACCAGGCGCGCCAGGGTGCCCATGACCACGTGGAGCGGCGGCCCGCTCGTCGTCAGGTCGGCCGCCTCGGGCTCCTGGTCCTGCGGCACGCGGGCGGCGGGCTCCTGGAGGAAGGGGACGACGAGCCGGTGGTGGTGGAAGGCGGACGCGGCGCCGTGCAGACGGCAGACGGTGAGGAACAGCTCGGTGTTGTCGCGTAGTTGAGGCGTGAGCGGTCCGGCCGCCGTCTCCCGGAGGAAGGCGTCGAGCAGTGGCTCGGCCGTGGCGGTGGCCCGCAGCAGCGCCTGGTCCTCCGGCGGTGTGTACGGGTATTTCTCCGTCAACAGCGCCTGGTAGAAGGGGTCGTACGGCGAACAGAGACCGAGCAGCACGTCGATGGAGTTGATCGCCGCGAAGTCGCCCGCGTTCACGCCCCGGTACTGCGTGCCGCCGACGCGATGCGGTTTGAAGTACGGCCGGATGTTGAGGAAGAACCGGTCGACGTCGAGTGTCTTGCCCAGCGTCCTGCCCAGGTCCAGCACGTCGTCGAGCCCCGACCGCGCCTCCCGCAGCAGATACGCCGTCAGCGGGCTGGAGACCCCGAGCGCCGCTATGCGCCGCAGAGCGGTGGCCGTGCGCTGGTAGGCGAGCACCGACAGGCCGTTGTAGAGGATGAAGGCGCGTTCGTCGGCCAGCGAGGTGAACGTACGGAAGGTGTCCCCGACCGCCCGGTTGTACAGAGCCTGATGGGCGAAGACGAAGCGCGGCGCGACGCCGAGCGACGACGCCAGCAACTGGGCGAGCGGCCAGGCGGCGGACTGCGGCCCGTCGATCTCATGACGGCGGCACGCGGCGAGGTAGAACCCCACCAAGCCCAGGAGTTCGTACCGTTCGTCGTCACCCGTGGGCATCGAGGGCAGCAAGGGTGTCGAAAGTATCGGGCGCACCGAGGGTGTCGGGCGCGGCGAGGGCGTCGAGCCGCCTTCCGCTGCCCGGAGAACCAGTTCGGCACCCTCTCGGCCGATCCTCCGCTTGACCGTCTCAAGCTCCGGTCGACCGTGCAGAATCTGTGTCCCGGCCGCGAAGTACGCCTCCTCCAGCCGCGTGTTGAGAGCGACGAAGTCGTTCCTGATCCACCGGTCGAAGTCCTCAGCGGCGCTGTTCACGGCGTGGGTCCTCCAAAGGTCGGGAAAGGCTGCTCGCCCCATCCGACCGCCCCGACGGCCCGGCCACCAGGACCAATCGTGACCTGCTGTCCAGGTCCAAAGAGTTTCATACGGGCGCCACGGCCGTGCCGTATCGGCTTCGGCGCGGCCGTGGCCCCTGTCGACGGTGGTTCGCTCCTCGGGTGGTGCGCCTCTGCTCCTCGCCGTGATCATGCGCGGCGAGGAGCAGAGGCGCACCATCAGCGAATGTCGCCTTCTGCGTTCGACTCACCACTGAAGGTAGCCAGTTGGGGTGGTGGGTCACAGATGGCATCGGGGGCGTTCATGATTCGCGGAACGCCTCCGCACAACCCGTACCGGCGGCGGTGTCACCCTTGGCAGGGGTTTGACTCGTCCCGCCCCGTCCTCGCCGGACAGGGCCTAAAACCGAGTGCGATCGGGGCCGTGCTGGCTAGGCTGGCCATCGTGATCGATTCGATGTTCCGAACACTGCTGAACGCCGGCCACGGCGGTGGCGCCTGGGAGCCCGTCACGGACGGCGAGTCCGAGGCGAGTGTCTTTCGTTCGGAAGACGGCTCGCGGTACGCCAAGTGCGTCCCCGCCGACTCCGCGACCTCGCTGGAGGAGGAGCGCGAGCGTGTCCGCTGGCTCGGCGAGCAGGGCATTCCAGGTCCACGCGTACTCGACTGGCGCGACACCCCCGACGCTGCCTGCCTGGTGACCAGCGCCGTCTCGGGAGTCCCCGCCGACCGTGTGCCGGCTCCGGGACTCCAGGCGGCGTGGGAGTCGATCGCGGATGCCGTGCGCAGGCTGCACGAATTGCCGGTGCGGCGGTGCCCGTTCACGCGCGACCTCTCGGGGATGTTCGCGACCGCCCGTGATGTCGTCGCGCGAGGGGCGGTCAATCCGGATTTCCTCTCCGAGGACCAGCGGCGGACTTCCCCCGACGAACTGCTCGCGCGCCTCGTCCCGCAGCTCGAACAGCGCCTCGCTCAGGAGGCCGCCGAGACCGTCGTCTGCCACGGGGACCTGTGCCTGCCCAACATCATCCTCGACCCGGAGACCATGAACGTGGCGGGCTTCATCGATCTGGGCCGCCTCGGAGGAGCCGACCCGTACGTCGATATCGCCCTCCTGCTCGCCAACTCCCGCGAGACGTGGGCGGACGAACGGCAGGCGAACTCCGCGGACGAGGCGTTCGCGAAGAGGTACGGCATCGTGCTCGACCGTGACCGGGAGAAGTTCTATCTGCGCCTCGACCCGCTCACGTGGGGCTGAGGCTCTGGGGCTGAGGCACCGCTTCAGTCTCGAACCACCAAGTGATTCCAGAGGAGTTGAGATGCCCGGTTACCCGAGCGCGCGTTGACGTCGTAGGTCACGACCGACCTGTCATCGCGTGCTGCCCTTTGAGCTGCGGCACAGCGAACGCTTCCCCGCCCCATTTCAGCGGGTTTCGTCCCAGCAACTCCAAGGGGGCCTTGTGCCGTCCGTGCCCACTCCGTTCTCCAACTCCGGTCAACCGCCGCCGCCGCGCCCACCCCGCCCACCCCGCCCGCCACAACCGGCCCGGTCGCCCCGAAAGGCCCGGCCCGCTGTGCCGAGTCTGTGGCGGGATCACGACTTCCGTAGTCTCTGGGCAGGCCAGACCGCCTCCCAGTTCGGGGCGCAGGCCGGCCAGGTGACCGTACCGCTCCTCGCCGTGGTGGCGCTCAACGCCGACGCCACTCAACTCGGCGCGCTCCGCGCGGTCCAGCAGGTACCGATCCTGCTGTTCTCGCTCTTCGTCGGCGTGTGGGTGGACCGTTGGCGCTCCCGCAACGTGATGGTGCTGGCGGACTTCGGCCGGGCGGTGGCACTGGCCGCGATCCCGGTCGCCTTTCTTTTCGGCGTACTCGGAATTCCGTTACTGCTCGTTCTCGGTTTTCTCGTCGGCGTACTCACGGTGTTCTTCGACGTGGCTTACCAGGCCGCTCTCGTACGGCTCGTCAGACGCGATCAGTTGGTGCAGGGAAACAGTGCGCTGGAGGGCAGCAGATCCGCGGCGCAGATCGGCGGACCCGCGCTCGGTGGTGCGCTCGTGTCGCTTCTCACGGCACCGATCGCCGTCGTCACGGGCGCGTTCTTCTTCGCCGTGTCCTTCCTGTCGATCCGGCGCATTCGGCACCGTGAGCCGATACCCCGGCACGTCGAACGACCCGCCCGGATGCGACGGCAGATCGCCGAAGGTCTCCGTTTCGTCGTCGGCGATCCCTCATTGCGGGCCGTCGGTCTCGCCTCGGCCCTCTTCCATTTCTTCTTCGCGGCCCTGATGACCGTCTATCTGCTCTTCCTCTCCCGCACGCTCCACCTCTCGGCGACGGCCGTGGGCCTGGTGCTCGCGGCCATGGGTCCGGGCGCGCTCGTGGGTTCCGTGCTGTCGGCCAGGCTGCCGAAGAGATTCGGCTACGGCGTGGTGCTGGTGTCCTCGGCGGTATTCGCCGAAGGCGTGATGCTGTTCGTACCCGCGCTGCGTGGCTCCGCCGCTCTTACGATCGCCGCCCTCATGGCGATCAACTTCCTTTTCAGCGCTTTCAGTCAGCTGGTCGATGTCACGGTCATGGCCGTTCGGCAGTCGATCACGCCGCTGTCGATACAGGGCCGAGTCGTCGCGACGCTCGATTTCGTGGGCATGGGGCTGACTCCACTCGGCTCGCTGCTCGGCGGCTTTCTCGCCACCCGGTTGGATTTACGAACCGGCGTGCTGCTGACCGTCATCGGCATGCTTCTGTCTCCGCTCTTCATGGCGCTTTCCCCTCTCGCGCGCCTGGGCAGAGAACTGCCGGCCCCGGCCGCACTCAGGCCGGAGGCGCCCCCGGTCGGCGGAAGTCCGTGATCCGGAAGGCCGACAGCATGTCGTGGTGCCGCGGGTCACCCGCCGATGTCGGCGTCGGCGGGTGGCGTGATGCCGAGAAGGGTGAGCGGCAGACCGAGCAGCAGACCGAGGGACAACGCGAGGGGCAACGCGAGGGGCAACGCGAGGGATCAATGCCTCATGGGCGTTCCACCCCCTGGTCTAGATTTCGGTCAGTGCCGTAAGTAGAGCGAGCCTGACGCCTACCGTCAATGGTTGCGGTCAAGTTGCGGACACGAACAGAGTCTTGACGGCCCCTTAGGGCACGGCGTATCACTTTCGGCTAGTGCCGTAACTCAGGCGCCGTAACTCAAGCCCGGAACCGGAGGTGTTCCACACCATGCCGACGCGCCGTGCGTTTCTGGTGAGCACGACCGCAGCACTGTCCGCCACCGCCCTGCCCGCAGCCGCAACCACAGCCACAGCGGCGGCCCCAGTACGGGCGGCCGCCCCGAACGGCCCAGTGCCGGCCGGCCCCGACTCCCTCGGCGTTCCCCTCACCGACGTGCTCCTCATCGGCGGCACCGTGGCGCCGGGCCCGGACGGCCGCCCGGCCTGCTGGAACGTGTCCACCGGCGCGCCCGCCCACCTCAACGCCATCGACCCCGCCACCGGCGACGTCCTCGTCTCCGCACCCCTCCCCGGCGCCCAGGGCGCCTGGGCGACGGCCGCCGCCCCCGACGGAGCCGTGTACGTGGGCTCGTACGGCAACGGCGGCCGGCTCTACCGCTGGCGCGGCGGCGACACCGTCGAGGATCTCGGCGTGCCCGTCCCCGGCGAGACGTTCGTCTGGCGGCTCGCCGTCGACGCCGACGGCAAGGTCTGGGGCGGCGGGTCGCCGAACGGCCACCTCTTCCGCTACGACCCCGACACCGGCGCCGTCGAGGACTTCGGCCGCCCGATCGCCGACCAGACGTACGTCAAGAGCCTCGCCTGCGCCGGTGGCAAGGTCTACAGCGGCGCGTACTCCCAGGCCCGTATCGCCGAGTTCGACCCCGCCACCCGCACCTTCACCGAGCTGCCCAAGCCGCCGGGACTGCCGTCCGCCGACGGCCAGGTGGTGTACGACCTCGACATCCACGACGGCCGCCTCTACGCCCGCATGGGCAGCGCCTTCCCCGGTCCGATGTTCGTCTACGACCTCGCCGCCCGCGCCTGGACCGACGAGATCCCCGACGCGCACGGCCTCAACATCTCCCCGCCGGACGCGGACGGCGGCGTCTATCTCATCCAGAAGAGCGAGCTGCGCCGCTACGACCCCGCCACCCGCCAACTCACCGGCACCGGCCTCACCTTCACCGGCCGGGTGCAGAACGCCCGCTCCATCGGCTGGGCCGAGCTGGGCCTGCCCGACTACCCGGGGACCAGCCTCGTCGGCACGCTGTGGCGCGGCGCGATGTTCCGCTACAACCCGCGGACCGGCGCGTACGCCACCCTGGAGTCGAAGGTCCGCCGCGACGAGCCGATCGAGATCCTGGCCCTCGGCGCCGGCGGCCCCGGCACGGTCTACGCGGGCGGGTTCCTCAACGGCGGCCTCGCCTCGGTCGACACCCGCACCGGCAAGCCGGAGTTCCACCGCTTCTCGCAGATCGAGTCGCTGCTGCGGGGCGGCGACGGCTCCCTGTGGGTCGGTACGTACCCGGAGGCGCGCCTCTACCGCTACGAGCCGGGGAAGACCTGGAGCTCCCCCGAGTACTCCCCGGGGCCGGACGGCACCCCGGACAATCCCGAGCGGGCCTACACGCTCAAGGACGATGTCCAGATGCGGGCCAAGGCCCTGGTGGAGGTGGGCGGGAAGGTCGTCATGGGCACCGTCCCGGACGGCGACCGGCTCGGCGGGGCGCTCGCCGTGTACGACCCGGACAGCGGCGAGTTGGAGGTCACCCGGCACGTCGTGCGGGACGAGTCGGTCTTCGCCCTCGCCACCGCGGACGGAGTGGTCTACGGCGGCTGCTCGATCACCGGCGGCCTCGGCACCACCCCGCCCACGCGCGAGTCGGGCGCCGTCTTCGCCTGGCACGTCCGAAGGAAGCGCAAGCTCTGGGAGCTGGTCCCGGTGCCGGGGGCGGGCACCGTCACCGCCGTGGCCATCGGCCCTGACCGCAAGCTCTGGGGCATCGCCGGAAACACGGTTTTCGCGATCAGCCCGCACGCCAGCCCGCGCGTCAGCCCGCCCGCCCCCAAGGTCGTCCGGCGCTTCACGGTGGGCGCCGGCCGGGGCGGCGGCGATCTCGCCGTACTGGGCCGGTATCTGTACGCGAGCATCGACGGCAACCGGATCTACCGCGTCGATCCCTGGTCGCGGAAGCCTCCGGTGCTGGTCGTCGAGCACGCGCACCGGCGGCTCATCGCCCACCCCGACGGCCGGCTCTACTTCAGCAGCGGCGCCGAGTTGTACCGCGTCGACCCGCGGGACAGCGTCCCCGGCGACCAGGACGACTGATCCGGGCCGGCCTCAATCCCCCTCGCCGCAAAGCCATTGACAGTCCCAAAGTAGATGGTTAGTTTCGGTCAAGGCCGAAACTAGACGGGCTCCACTGCAACCCGAGGCCCTCGGAGGCCCTTATGAACTCATCGCTCAAGCGCGTCCGTATCCCCCTCGCCCTGCTCAGCCTCACCGCCCTCACCGCCGCCTGCGGCGGCTCCGACGGCGGGTCCGGCTCGGTCTCGGAGGAGGTGACCGTCTGGATGTACCCGGTGATCGGCGATCCCAAGGCCAACGCGGCCTACTGGGACGGCCTGGAGAAGGCGTACGAGAACAAGCACCCGGACGCGCGGCTCACCATCGAGCAGCAGCCCTGGGACAACCGCGACGAGAAGCTCGCCACCGCCTTCAGCGGCGGCAAGGGCCCCGACGTCGTGGTCCTCCAGCCCGACCAGATACCCCAGTACCTCGCGAACGACGCCCTCGCCCCCGTGGACGGCGCGATCAAGGCGGACGCGGACACGTTCCTGCCGAGCGCCCTCGATTCCCTCACCCACGACGGCAAGGTGTACGCGGCCCCGATCTACCACACCATCACGACGACGCTCTACAACAAGAAGCTCCTCGACCAGGCCGGCATCAAGGAACCCCCGGCCACCTGGGACGACGTCAAGGCCGCCGCGCCGAAGCTGAAGGCCGAGGGCCTGGCCACACTGGACTACTCCGCCAGCAACGAAGCCACCTTGAACCTGAACTTCTACCCGCTGCTCTGGCAGGCCGGTGGCAAGATCTTCAGCGAGGACGGCAAGAGCGTCGCGTTCAACGACGACAAGGGCGTCGAGGCCCTGACCTTCCTCACCGACCTCTACGAGCAGGGCGCCGTCCCCAAGTCGACGCTGACGAACACCAACGTCGTGGCCGACCAGGCGCTCGGCAAACAGCAGGTCGCGATGGGCTTCACCAACTCCGGCATCGACTTCGGCGTCGCCGGGGAGGCGTGGGGCAAGGAGAACGTCCTGGTCGGCGCCCCCCTCACCGGTGAGAAGCAGGCCGCCTTCGGCGTCCCCGGCGCCCTCGGTATCAACGCCAAGGGCAATATCAAGGGCGCGGAGCAGTTCATCACGTTCATGACCCAGCCGGACCAGATCGTCAGCCTCAACAAGGAGACCGGCTTCCTCTCGCCGCGTACGGACGTCACCGTGCCCTCCGACAACCCGTACGCCAAGCAGCTCCAGGACGCCCTGTCCGTCGTCGTCCCCGGCGAGTCCAGCCCCGTCGCCCGCCAGCTCATGGGCATCCTCGCCCCGGAGATCCAGGCGGCCATGACCGGCAAGAAGTCTCCGCGGGAGGCCCTCGACTCGGCGGCCGGGCAGGCCGACGACCTGCTGGCCAGGCAGCGGTAGCGGCCGGATGCGGAAGATTGCGCCGCTGCGCCGGCACGACGCACGCGCGGGGCTGCTGTTCGTGGCCCCGATGCTCCTCCTGTTCCTGATGTTCCGCTTCGGCCCGGTGCTCGGGGCGGGGTTCCTCTCGCTGACCGACTACCGGCTCAGCGGCGAATGGGAGTTCATCGGGGCCGAGAACTACTCCCGGCTGATCGACGACGATCTGTTCTGGGAGAGCCTCGGCGTCACCACCCTGTACACCGCCGTCTACGTCCCGCTGACGGTCGGCCTCGCCCTCGGCACCGCCATGCTGCTGCACCGCACGATCTGGCTGCGCGGCTTCTTCCGCGGGGTGTTCTTCCTGCCGTACGTCACCAGCATCGTGCTGGCCGCCGTCGTCTGGAAGTGGATCTACGAGGTCGAGGACGGCCTGCTCAACTCCGCCCTCGGCGCCCTGTCTCTCGGCTCCGTCGACTTCCTCGGCAGCGACTCGCTCGTGCTGCCCTCGATCGCGGCGACGTCGGCCTGGAAGGGCTTCGGCTACTCGATGCTCATCCTGCTCGCCGGCCTCCAGTCGATACCGAAGGCCGTCACGGAGGCCGCGACGATCGACGGTGCCGGCGGCTGGCAGCGCTTTCGCCACATCACGCTGCCGATGCTGCGGCCGGTGCTGTTCTTCGTGCTGGTCATCGAGGCCATCCAGGCGTTCCAGGTCTTCGACCAGATGTACGTCATGACGGCCGGCGGCCCGGTCCGCTCCAGCTACAGCCTCGTCTACTTCCTCTACGACACCGGCTTCAAGTACTTCGACTTCGGCTACGCCAGCGCGCTGGGACTGGTGCTCTTCGTGGTCGTACTGGTCTTCTCGCTGATCCAGCGGTGGTTGATCGGGAGGGATGACTGATGGCTCTGCTCACCCGCGACAACACGCCCCCGGACACGGGCGGCGGCAAAGGCAGAGGCAAGGGCACCGGAAAGGGCAGCGGCGGAGGCCGTACGCGGAAGGCGCCGCGGGCGGACCGCGGCCCGGCACGGCTCGGGCTGCCGACGCTGCTGGTGCTGGTGGCGTTCGTGACCGTCGCCCCGTTCGCGGTGATGGTGCTGGTCGCCTTCGCCCCGCACAGCGGCAAGACCCTGCCGGGTGCCTTCGACATCACCCGGGCCACGCTGGCGAACTTCCAGGAGGTCCTGGGCAGTTCCGACATCCTGCGCTGGGCGCTGAACTCGACGATCTACTCCGTGGTCTCCGTCGTGTTCATCCTGTTGTTCGCCTCCATGGCCGGCTACGCCTTCGCGAAGAAACGCTTCCCCGGCCGGGAGATCATGTTCTGGTCGTTCCTGGCGACCCTGATGGTGCCGTTCCAGGCCACGCTCATCCCGTACTACATACTCATCTCCGAGATGGGCGGCGTGGACACGTACTGGGGGATGATCGTCCCCACCCTGGCCAACTCCCAAGCCGTCTTCCTGATGCGGCAGTTCATCATGCAGCTGCCGGACGAGCTGTTCGAGGCCGCGAAGATCGACGGCGCCTCGGAGTGGCGGATCTACACCACGATCGTCCTCCCGCTGATCCGGCCGATCATGGCGACGCTCGGCGTGTTCGTCTTCCTGTGGCACTGGAACGACTTCCTGTGGCCCCTGGTCATCGCCCAGTCCGGGGACATGCACACGCTGACAGTGGGGCTGGCCACGCTCGACGGCGAGAATGTGACGATCAACCAGGTCATGGCGGGGGCGACCATCACCGTGGTGCCGTGCCTGCTCGTCTTCGGGCTGCTCCAGCGGTATCTGACGGACAGCATCGCGACGACAGGGCTGAAGTCATGAGGGTCGTCGACGTCAACCGGATCCTCGGGCCCGTACCGCACGATGACGTGCCCGGCCGTGACGCGGACTCGATGCGCGCGGAGCTGGACAGGCTGCGCGTCGACGAGGCGTGGGTGGTGCACTCGCACGCCGTCTACGGCGACCCGCTGACCGTGCCACCGCCGGTCGAGGAGGACCGGCTGTTGGCCGTGCCGGTGGTGATCCCCGGCCCGCTCGGCACGGGGGAGCCGCCGCCGGCGCCGGTGGTACGGCTCTACCCGGCGGCGCACCGCTTCTCGCTCGGGGACGACGCGAGCGACGGAGCCGACGCCGGCTCCCGGCTGCTCCAACTGCTGGGCGAGCGGCGCACCGTGACCTTGATCGACTGGGAACAGCTCGACGCCGCCGGCCGGCGCCACCTCTCCCGCCGTACGGGCATGCCGCCGCTCGTCCTTCTCGGCACCGGGTACCGCGTCCTGCGCGAGCTGGCCGAACTCATGGGCCGCTGCGAGCACCTGTACGTCGACACCTCCACGCTCTGCGGCCACCGGCAGGTCGAGTGGGTCGCCGAGCACTTCGGGGCGCACCGCGTGCTGTTCGGCACCGGCTCGCCCCTGACCGACGACGCCGGGCCGCGCTTCCAGCTCGACCACCTCGACCTGCCGGAGGCGGACGTCGCGCGGATCGCCGCGGGCAACGCCGACCGGCTGCTGCGGGAGGCGAGCCGGGAGGCCGGTGGGCGCGGGGCCGGTGGGCGCGGGGCCGGTGGGCGCGGGACCGGACGAGGGGAGGCCGGATGAACGTCATCGACGCGCACGCGCACCTGGGCCGCTGGTTCAACTTCGCGATCCCCGACGGCTCCGCCCGGAGCCTGCTCGCCGTGATGGACCGCTGCGGCGTCGCCCAGGCGTGCGTCTCCCACCTGCTGGCCGTCGGCCCCGACGCCCGCGCCGGCAACGCGCTGCTCGTGGCCGACCTGGCCCGGCACCCGGGGCGCCTCCTCGGCTACGCCGTCTACCAGCCGCACGACCCGCAAGCCGGCGCCCGGCTGCGCGACCTGCTGGACGCACCCGGCATGGTCGGTGTCAAGCTCCACCCGGATGTGCACGAAGCCGAGTTGGACTCGCCCGCGTACGCCGAGGCCTTCGAGATCGCGGCGGAGCGCGGCGTGCCCGTGCTCTCCCACGGCCAGTACGGCTCGCCCTGGTCCGACCCCGCGCGCTTCGCGGCGGTCGGCCCGCGCTACCCGGCACTGCCCCTCCTCATGGGGCACGCCGGGCTGTGGCCCGAGGGGTTCGCCGCGGCGGCGCGTGCGGCGGCTGCGGCCCCGAACCTCGTGCTGGAGACATGCGGTTCGCGGATGACGGCGCGGCACCTCGTCCGGCTGGTACGGGAAGTGGGCGCCGAGCGGATCGCGTTCGGCTCGGACGCCGTCTTCCTCGACCTGCGGGTCGGGCTCGGCCGCGTAGCGCTGGCGGAGCTTTCCGAGGCGGAGCGCGCACAAATTCTCTACGGAACCATGAAGGGCCTTTTTTGAATCCTCCCCCAGCTGGAGCAGGGGGATTCCTGGCTCACGCTGCCTGCGGGTCAGCGACCCGACAGGTCTTCCACGATCAGCACCAGCCGGGTTGAAACCAGCCCGGTTCGATACGGCATAGCTCGGAGGTGCAAGTGCTGTCTTGGTTCTCGACCAGCACGGCGTACGCGTTTGGTTCTCGCAACGTACGGCAGTCAGCTTACCCGGCTGGGTGGGCGGTCTACGGCGACTTGGCGACCTCACGCCAGATCGGAGACGGGCGCGGGAGTCCGGTTCCTCCCCGGCCTGAAGGCCGGGGCATCCTCGGAGGAATCCAGTGACGTCGTCGCCCGTACGCACCGCACCCTGGCCCCAGTGGCCACCGCCCGCCACCGACGAGCAGCGCGCGGCGCTGCTGGCCGTGCTCGACAGCGGGCGGTGGGGCGCGACCAACGGGCCGGAGGTCGAGGACTTCGCCGCGGCGTTCGCGAAGACGGTGGGCGCGCCGTACGGGGTGTGCACCGTCAACAACACCGTGGGGCTGTTCCTCGCCCTGCGCGCGGTGGGCGTCGAGCCCGGCGACGAGGTGATCGTCCCGGCGTACACGTTCGTCGCCAGCGCCTCCGCGGTGGTACTGGCGGGCGCCCGGCCGGTGCTCGCGGACGTACACCCCGACACGCTGCTCGTCGACCCCGAGGCGGTCGCCGCCCTCGTCGGACCGCGGACCGGCGCCGTCATGACGGTCCACATCTCGGGGGCGGTGGCCGACGCCGGCGCGCCCGGGGTGCCGGTCGTGGAGGACGCGGCGCAGGCGCACGGCGCGGTGCGCGGCGGGCGGGCGGCGGGGACGCTGGGGGACGCGGGCTGCTTCAGCTTCCAGGCGAGCAAGGCCATGACGGCGGGGGAGGGCGGTGCCGTCGTCACCGCCGACCGCGGCACGTACGAGCGGCTGTGGTCCCTGCACAACGTCGGGCGGAGACTGGACGGCGGCTGGTACGAACACCCCACGCTGGGCTGGAATTTGCGGATGACCGGCTTCCAGGCGGCCGTACTGCGGCCGCAGCTCGCGCGGTTGCCCGCGCAGATCGACCGGCGGACGCGCTCCGCGGCGGTGCTCGCCGAGGCGCTGGCGGACGTCGAGGGCCTGTCGGTACGCCCGGCGCCCCCGGACACGGAGCGGCACACCTGGCACCTGGCGCTGCTGCGGTACGACGCGAAGGCGTTCGGGGGCCGTACGAAGGACGACTTCATCGCCGCGATGGCGGCCGAGGGGATCCCGCTCGACGCCGGCTACCGCTCGCTGTCGGTGGAGCCTTCGCTCGCCGCGTACGCCCGGCCGTGCCCGGTGGCGGAGGCGGAGGCGGATGCCACGGTGTGGGTGCGGCAGCACCTGCTGATGGCCGACGACGACGCGATGGCGGACATCGCGCGGGCGGCGCGGAAGGTGCGGGAGGCGTTCACGCGCCCGGCGTGAGCGGACCGGCGGCGGAAACCGGCGGCGGAAACCGGCGGCGGAATCCGGCGGTGGGGACCGGCCTTTCGGGCCGGTCCCCACCGCCTTTCCGTGCCATTCTTCGTGCCCGTGCCCGTGCCCGTGCCCGTGCCCGGGTCAGCAGACCCGGTAGGTGTAGAACCTCTCGTTGCGCGACAGGTACAGGTTGCCGTCGGCGCCCTTCGCGAGATTCGAGATCGGCCGGGCGATCAGCGTCAGCTCCATCGTCGCCGGGTCGATCCGGTACGCCTTGCCCTGGGTCTTGCCCCACAGATAACCGGCGTGGAACACGAGGTTGGTGTCGTGCCAGACCTGCGTGGCGCTCTCCCAGGGGTACGTCTGGTGTTTGGCCGTACGCAGGGTCTCGCCGGTGGCCGGGTCCATCTCGAACAGGGCGTCCGGGGTCAGCCCCCAGAGCTTGCCGCCCTCGTCGAAGGCCAGTTCCCCGAGCGCCAGGTCGCCGGGCACCGGGGCGCTCTGCCAGAGCAGCTTGTCGGTGGCGATGTCGTACGCGAAGACCTTCGCGACCGTGTCCTGCGGTGTGCCGACGCCACCGAAGACGGAGGTGGCGCCGTAGACGACGCCGTCGCGGTAGGTCACGCCGACGACCGAGTGCCCGGGGATGATGTTCCGCTTCACGCGGGACTCACCGGTCGCGGGGTTGATCAGACCCAGCGCGCCGCCCACGGTGCCCACCTTCGGCACGGTGCCGAAGGCGAGCCAGTCGCCGGCCGAGACCATGCTGAACGGCCGGTCCTGCTCCTGCTCGTGGAGGTTGAGCAGCAGCTTGGGCGCTTCGCCGTCGAACTCGTAGATGCGCGCGCCCGGGTAGACGCCGAGATACAGCTTCCCCTGGTGGGTGACCATGCCCTCGCTCTGGCCGACGCCGGGCCAGAACTGCGACGCGCCGGTGGCAGGGTCGTACGCGGCGAGGCCGCCGGTGAAGAACCCGCCCGCGTACACGCGCCCGTCCGGTCCTTCGGCCAGGGACCGGATGGACACGGGCAGCCCGGTGAGGGAGCCGTCGAGAAGCTTGCCGGTGCCCGCCTTGCGGTCGTAGTGCCACATGCCGCCGGTGGACGACGTCCCGACGAGGGTGTTGCCGCGCCAGCCCAGGGGCCGGACGGCGCCTTCACCGAACTCCGTCATGCCGAGCCCGGTGATCCTGCCGGAGCGCAGGTCGAGCCGGATCAACTCGCCCTTCCGGACGAGGTGGACGGACTTGCCGCGGGCGCCGCCGGCGACGGTGAGGCTCTCGATGTCGTCGACGACACGCAGCCACTCGCGGCGCTTGAGGTCGTACACGCCCAGCGGCTTCTTGGCGGCGGAGGTCTCGTAGCGGACGAGGAGGTAGCGGCCGACGACATCCACGTCGTACGACCAGCCGGTGGCGTCGAGCGGTGGCTCGATGACGCGGCGGACGTCGCCGTCGGGGGAGAGCACGGCGACTTTCATACTCGAAGGACCCATGCCGGCGTAGACGGTGCCGTCGTCGCCGATGGCGAGGTCGCGGATGTAGGTCTGGCCGGGTACGGGCGAGCCGAGGTCTTTCGTCTCGCCGGTGGCGAGGTCGTGGCGGAAGAGGCGGCCGTTGGGGGAGGTGCCTCCGTAGACGTAGTCCTTGGTGGCGGCGACGGTCCAGACGAAGGTCTCGGTGGGGACGGGGACGCCGAGTTCGGTGACCTTGTCGTCGTCGGGGTCGTAGCGGAAGATCCGGCCCTTCTGCTCGGCGCTGCCGTAGCTGCCGACGTAGACGCTGTGGTCGGGGCCGACGTCGACGGCCCAGGAGCCGAGGGCCTGGGGGAGCGGGTGTTCGGCGATGAGAGTGCCGTCGTCGGCGTCGCGGATGCCGAGGAGGGCGGGTCCGGAGGCGGAGGAGGTGACGGAGTAGACGCGGCCGCGGTCCATGGCGGTGCCGGCGGTGGTGGCGCCGGTGAGGGGGAGGCTGCCGAGGTCGGCGAAGCCGCACTGGGCGGGGGCGGGCGGCGTGGTGGATGTGGACGTGGACGTGGACGTATCGGGGGCGGTTTCGGCCTGGGCCGGTACGGCGAGGGTCACGACGAGCAGGCACGCGGCCGTAAGGGCACGACGCATGGGACCTCCAACGGGAGTGATTTACGGTCCTGACCGTAAATGGAGTGGGAGGTGGCGGCAATACGCCGTGCGCCCCGGATTTCGCGGACCTCTGGGGCTCAGCCCCTCAGCCGCCCCAGCACCTCGCCGAAGCCCTCGATGGCCCGTAGGGCGTCCGCCTGGGGCATCCCCGGTGGCTGGACGCGCAGGATCACGCCGTCCGCGCCCATCGCGGCGTAGCGGCCGAGGCCGTCCACGCACTGCTCCGGGGATCCGACGACGCTGCGCGCGGCGATGTCGTCCCACTCCTGCGCGTACCGGGCCGCGTCCATCGACGTGCGCTTCCAGGACCCGTACGCGTCGTACAGCCCGCGCAGCGGGTCCTCCAGCGCCGTGCGGGCCTGCTGCGAGGTGGGGGCGCAGTACCCCTCGCGGCAGACGAGCACGTCGGCGCCGAGGGTGTCGGGGCCGCGTTCGTAGGAGAGGTATTCGGCGATCTTCGCGGGGAGTTCGGCGTCGGTCTCGTTGAAGGAGGTCGTCCAGCCGTCGCACATCCGTGCCGTGCGCGCCAGCGCGGCGGGCACCCGGCCGCCGTTCCACAGGCGCGGGCGGGGCCGCTGCGCGGGGCGGGGGGAGAGGAACGCGTCGGTCACGGAGGTGAAGCGCCCCTCGTACGTCACCGACTCCTCGGTCCACAGCCGGGTGATCAGCTCCAGACAC
The DNA here is from genome assembly GCF_045040315.1 of Streptomyces sp. NBC_01508. Taxonomy (NCBI): domain Bacteria; kingdom Bacillati; phylum Actinomycetota; class Actinomycetes; order Kitasatosporales; family Streptomycetaceae; genus Streptomyces; species Streptomyces sp. NBC_01508. Next base: position 5,779,007 of record NZ_CP109419.1, read on the forward strand.
TCCTCGAAGCGCGCGACCTTCTCGCGCGGCGGGACGCCGTACAGGGCGAACTCCTCGGGCCGGTAGCCGAGTACGAGACCCGCGGTGAGCCGGCCGCCGGAGAGCACGTCGATATGGGCAAGGGTCTCGGCGAGCCACACCGGCTGGTAGACGGGCGCGATCAGCCCGGCGGTTGCCAGGCCGATACGCTCGGTGTGCGCGGCCAGCCAGGTCAGCGAGGTCAGCGCCTCGTGGTAGCCGGGGCGGTGCAGGTGGCGCTCGCCGAGCACCACCCAGTCGAAGCCCGCCTGTTCGGCGAGCCGGGCCTGTTCGACGGCGTCCGCGAGTGCGGGGCGGTCGTCCTTGCCGGCGAACAGGTTGACGTAGAGGCCGAGGCGCATGGCCGGACTCCTATCCCTTTACGGTCTGGACCGTAAAGGTTAGCGTGTGGTCTGTGGATACCAAAGGGTTTGAGGAACAAGTGGTGGACATAACAGGCGAGTTGCGCCGGCGGCTGCGGGGGACGGTACTCCCGGCGGTACTGACACCGATGGACGAGCGGGGCACCGTCGACCACGGCGCCCTGCGCGCGTACGCGGCGAAGCTCGACGCCGCACCGGTCGGCGGCTTCGCGGTGTGGGCACACACCGGTCGTGGCCTGTACCTCTCGGCGGCCGACCGCGCTCGGGTGCTGCGCACCTGGCGCGCGGCGACGGACAAGCCCCTCGTCGTCGGCGCGGGCGTCCCCCGCGACCTCGCGCCGGCGACGGTGGAGGAGGCGGAGGCCGCGGTCGAGGCGATGGCGGTGACGGCGGCCGAACTGGGCGCCGACGCGGTGATGGTGTACCCGCTGCACGCCCTGGCCGCCCACCCGGACGGCCACGCCCGCGCCGTCCGGCTGCACGAGCGCGTGGCGGAGGCGAGCGGGCTGCCGGTGCTGGGGTTCTTCCTGCACGGTGAGGCGGGCGGATACGAGTACCCGCCGGCGCTCGTCCGCGACCTGCTGGCCCTGCCGGGGGCGCTGGGCCTCAAACTGGCCACCCTGGACCGCGCGATGGCCTGCCAGGACGCGATCCGCACGGCCGAGGCCACGGACCGACTGGTCGTCACCGGCGAGGACCGTATGTTCGGCCCCAGCCTGATGTGGGGCGCCGACACGGCTCTCGTCGGCATCGCGGCGGCCCGCGCGGAGTTGACGACGGCGGTCCTCGACGCCTGGCGCGCGGCGGACCACACGGCGTTCGTGGGAGCGTCGGCCCGTCTGGACCGCTTCGCGGAGGCCACCTTCTACTCCCCGATCGAGGGCTATGTGCAGCGGATGCACTGGGCGGCGGTGTGGGAGGGCCTGCTGCCGGAGGCGGCGGCCCACGACCCGTTCGGCCCGCCGCTGCCGCGGGCGGAGCGGGATCGAGTGGTGAGGTGCTTGGAGGGGCTGGCGGGGGACGGGGCGGGGTAGCGGACAGGCGGTCGGCGGACAGGGGCGGCCGGCTCAGCCCGGTCGGGGCAGGCCGAACAGGTCCGCCGCGTTGCGCCACAGGACCTGGTCCAGTTCCGGCGGTGTGAAGTCCGCGTCGCGGAGCACGCCCAGGGACACGCTCGGGTCAACCAGGGTGGAGTCCGTGCCGAACAGCAGGCGGTCCACCGGTACGCCCGCCTCGCGGGCGTACGGGATACGGCCCGCGTCCGTCGCCGTGCGGCAGTGCTCCAGGTACAGCCGGTCGCACTCCGCCGCCGCGTGGGCCGCCTCGCGCCACGCGTCGCCGCCCGCGTGACCGACGATCACCCGCAGGCGGGGGAGGTCCGCCAGGAGACCGGGCAGGAGGGCGACGTCCGGGTCCCAGGTGTGCAGGAGCAGCGGGAGGGCCAGTTCGTCGAGGAGGGCGAACGCCTCGCGCATCTGGGGGGAGTTGATCGCGCGGCCCGGGTAGTGGGTGTGGATCTTGGCACCCACGAAGCGGCCCGTGTCCAGGAGGCGGCGCAGGTCGGCCGCGCTGTCCTCGACGCGGTTCGGGTTTACCACCGCGTAGCCGTACAGCCTCGGGGTCCGTGCGAGCACCCGCGCCAGCGCCGCGTTCCCCGCCACCGCGTCGTACGTCACCGCCTCCGCCGCCGAGACGATCTGCGTGTCGATCCCGTAGCGGTCCATCAGGCGCAGATTCGTCTCCGCGCTTTCCGCGCTTTCCGCGCTCTCCGCGCCCGCCGCGTCGTCGCGGTGGTACGGCCACGGGCCCCAGTGTGCGTGTACGTCGATGATCGGCATCAGCTCGGCAACTCCAGCATCTCCAGCAACCCCTCGACGTTCCCGCCCGCGATCGCGTCCCGGTCGGCCGCGCCGATTCGCGCGTACCGCAGCCGCAGCGTCTGCGGCGAGATGTCCGTGAACGGCGTACGGGAGCCGAAGACCAGCCGGCCCGCCCCCACCGCCGCCACCACCCGCTCGACCGAGTCCGGCGCCGACAGCAGCCGCGTCGTCGCCATGAACCCCGGCTCGTGGCGGGCCAGCAGCAGGAAGTCGCCCAGCAGGTACGTATGCAGGTCGAGGAAGATCACGCGCGCCCCCCGGCCCGCCAGCGCCGGGCCGAAGCGACGCGGGTCGCCGTCCTGGAGCAGGACCATCCCGCGCGCCAGCGCCGCGTCCACCACATGCCGATAGCCCGGGAAGCCCGGCTCCGCCCCCTGCTCGACGGTGAACAGCCGCAGGAACCGCACCCCCGCCGCGTGCAGCCCCTTGATCCGCTCCTGCGCGCCCCACGCGTCCCGCAGGTCCACCGTACCCACCGGCAACAGCTCCGGGCAGTCCGCCAGTTCGCGCAGCGTCTGCGCGTTGCCGGACTCCGCGTCGAAGAGGGCGCCGCGCGTCGACAGGGCGAGCGCCCGCTCGACGGGGGAGCGCGCCAGCCGCTCGCGGACCTCGGCGAGGTCCGTGTCGCGGTGGTGCCGGGGCCACGGGCCGTAGAGCACGTCCACGTCCCAGCGCACGCGCTCGGCGGGGGTCGGGGTCAGCCACTCGTACGTCATACGGATGCCGCCAGGACCGCCCGCGCGATGTGGTCCACGTCGGCCGGCGTGTACCCCTCGTTCCAGTCCAGCACCAGCAGCGTGCGCCCGATCAGCCGCTCCGCCCGGGGGCACAGCCCCTCGGGGTAGCCGGTGAACACCGGGTTCGCGTACAGCGGGCGCTCCAGATAGCCGGCGGCGGCCGGGACGCCCGCGGCCGTCAGCGCCTTCGCCCAGCGGGCGTTGTCGTCCACCAGCAGCGGGTACACCCACCAGGCGTGCCCGGCGGGCCGCGGCGCGGTCCGTACGGTCGCCGCCCCGGCGAGCGCGTCGGCCAGCCGGGCCGCCCGTGCGCGACGTACCCGTACGACCTCCGCCACCTTCCCCAACTGCGCCCGCGCGACCGCCGCCGTCAGCTCCGGCATGCGGTAGTTGAGCCCCGGTACGCGGTGGATCCGCCCCTCCGTCCGGTCCCAGCCCTTGTCGGCGAAGAGCCGCATCCGGCGGGCGAGTTCGGGGTCGTCGGTGAGCGCCAGGCCGCCGTCGCCGGCCGTGATGTGCTTGTACTGCTGGAGGCTGAAGCAGGCGATGTCGCCGTACGTGCCCAGCAGCCGCCCCGCGCCGTCCTCGCCCAGCCACGCCTGCGCGCAGTCCTCGATGAGCACCAGCCCGTGCCGGTCGCACAGTTCGCGCAGCGCCGCGACCTGGGCCGCGGCGCCGAAGAGGTGGACGGCCAGGACAGCCTTCGTGCGCGGGGTGATCGCCGCGGCGACCGCCGCCGGGTCGAGGTTGCCGTCGTCGGGCAGTACGTCGGCGAAGACCGGCCGCCCGCCCTCTGCCAGGATGGGGGCCACGGTGCCGAAGTCGGAGATGGGCGTGGTGATCACCTCGTCGCCCGGCCCGATGCCGGCCGCCGCGACCGCCAGATGCAGCGAGGCGGTGCCGGAACTGCACGCGACGGCGTGGGCCCGTCCGTACAGCTCGGCCATCTCCCGCTGGAGCGCCGGTACTTCGCCGCCGAACGTGCCGCACAGCACGGCGGAGTCGAGCACCCGCAGCACCGCTGCGCGCTCCTCTTCGCCGATCGTGCGGCCGCGCGGTTCGAGCACGGTGGGCAGCGGTCCGTCCTGTCGGGACATGACGGCGTGATCCTCTCGACGCAACGCGTTTATGGCCTGGACCGAAAGGTAAATCGCTCTTTGCGGTGCGTCAACCCCGGTAGCCGTGGAGCCGGTGCGGTCCGTAAATGCCTAGACTTACCCACGATGTTTGGGACCCGGCCAGAACAGGCGGCATGGATGAAGGAGACGGGGCGCATGGCGTTCACCATCGGGGTGATCGGCCCCGAGGACCTGGTGCAGAAGGTGCGGGCGGTCGGCGCCCCCGGCACCACACGGCTGCTCGGCCTGCACTACCGGCACGAGGACGAGACCCTCGACGTCGTCCGCGAGGCGGCGGCGTCCGGCGCCGACGCCCTGCTGTTCACCGGGGTCGTGCCACACGCCCGCGCGGCGGAGGCCGGGCTGCTGGACCGGCCGGCGATGTATGTGCCGTACAACGGGGCGACGTTGCTGCGGGCGCTCGTCGAACTGCTGCGCCTCGGCCACGACGTGTCGCGGATCTCCATCGACACGCTCCAGCGCGCCGAGGTCGTCGAGACCATGACCGAGGCCAAGCTGCCGACCGAGCACGTGCACGTGCTGCCGTACCGCCCCGGGCTGACCGGCGACGACCTCGTCTCCTTCCATCTCGGCGCCCGCGACAAGAAGCGCACCCGGGTGGCACTCACCTGCCTCGGCTCCACCTTCCACACGCTCGACAACGAGATGCACGCCGTACGCCTCGCGCCCTCCCGGCACTCCATCCGCGCCACGGTGCAGTCGCTGGTGCTCGCCGCCTCCGCCGCGCAGAGCGGCGACACACAGGTGGCGATGGGCATCGTCGACATCCCGCCCGGCTCCGACGACTCCGAACTGGCCGCCGACCTCGCCGCGCTCGGCGGCAGCCTGGCCTATCTGCCGGACGGGCGGCGGCTGGTGGTGACCACACGCGGCGCGCTGGAGAAGGCCAGCGAACACTTCACCCGGCTCCCGCTGCTCGACGCGCTCGCCTCCCGGCACACCTCGGTGCATGTGGGTTTCGGTCTGGGCCGTACGGCGGCGGAGGCCGAGTCGCTGGCGCGGCGGGCGGTCAACCGGGCCGGCGCGGTGGGATCCGTGGCCGGGGTCGTGTCCATGCGGGACGACGTGGACATGGTGATCGACACCGACTCCGGCCGGGCGTCCGCGCCGACCGGGCCGGAGAACAGCGTGCTGCTCGCGCGGCGCGTGGGGCTCAACCCGCAGACGCTCGACAAGCTGCGCGAGCTGGTCGACGCGGGCGACGGCGAGGGCCTGACCGCGCACGCGGTGGCGGAGCATCTAGACGTCCAACAGCGCACCGCCAGACGTGTGTTGAAGCGGCTGGAGCGGGCGGGGGTGGCGGTGCCGATCGGCAGCGAGCAGCACGGGCAGACGGGCCGGCCGCCGATCGTGTACCGGGTACGGCTCTGAGGCCCCGGCCGCGTAGCGCCGTACGAACCGACGGCGAGGCTCCTCCCGGCGCCGGGAGGCCGGTGCCGGTGCCGGTGTCGGTGCAGGAGCCCGGCGGTCCGCACTTCTTGCCACAGGCGCTTCCGCGAATTACGGTCTAGGCCGGAACTTCTAGGCCGGAACTTGGATGAGGAGCCGCGCTTGAGAATCACCTCGGTCCGCACTCGTGTGGTCAGCGCACCGTATGTACGCCCCTTCGTCATCAGCAGCGGCACCAGCTCCGACCTGGTCAGCCTCGTCGTGGAGGTGACCACCGACGACGGCCTCACCGGCTACGGCGAGGCCGCCCCCATGACCGCGTACACCGGCGACACCCTCGCCGGCGTCCGCGCCGCCGTCACCGAGCATGTCGGCCCCGCGCTGCTCGGCCGCGACCCGCGCGACATGGCCGGCGCGCACGCCGCCATGGACACCGCCATCCGCGGCCAGCGCCTCGCCAAGGGCGCCCTCGACATCGCCCTGCACGACCTCGCCGGACTGGCCGCCGGCTGGCCGGTGCACTTCCTGCTCGGCGGCCAGGTCCGCGAGTATGTGCCGACCACCTGGGTCGTCGGCCTCGGCACCCTGGACGAGATGACGGCGGAGGCCGCCACGTACGCGGCCAAGGGCTTCGCGCACATCAAGGTGAAAGGCGGCGTGGACCCGGCGGCCGACATCGAGTTGATACGCGCCGTACGCGCCGTGCTGCCGCCCGGCACCGAACTCTCCCTGGACGCCAACGAGGGCTACGGCCCCACCGTCGCCGCCCGGACCCTGACCCGGATGGCGGAGGCAGGGCTCGACCTCGTCGAACAGCCGCTGCCGCGCTGGGATCTGGACGGGATGGCCGCCCTGCGCAGCAAGGTCGGGGTACGGGTGATGGCGGACGAGAGCGTGCACTCGCCGCACGACGCGCTGGAGATCGTCCGCCGTGGGGCCGCCGACGTACTGAACATCAAGATCCTCAAGGTGGGCGGACTGCACCGGGCGCGGCAGATCGCGGCGATCGCGGAGGCGGCGGGGCTCGCGGTGAAGATCGGTTCGATGCCGGAGCTGGGGGTGGCGACGCTCGCGGCGGTCCATCTGGCGGCGGCGCTGCCGCACGCGACGGTGGCGGCGGACCTGGTCGGGCCGCTGATGGTGCGCGAGGAGCCGCTGGCACCGACATCGTTCGCGTCGGCGGACACGGGGCGGGTGCGGGTGCCGACGGGGGCGGGGCTGGGGCACGACCTGGGGTGAGGCGTATGCGCCGGGGCCGCAGCGGGGGCGTACGGCCGCCGCTGTCCGGTGGTATCCGGCGCCGAGGCTCCGGCCAACTGCCCGACAGGCCTTCGGGCTTCGGGCTTCGGCCAGTGAGTCGCGGCGTGGGGATCGGCGCACGCCGCGTCGCCGGCCGGCGGGACGACCGCCTGAGACGCGTTGAAAGCGCGCGGAATCTCCCGCTGTCGGCAGCGTGCAGAGCGGCCTCGGAATCCCACGAAGACGGGGTCCGGGGCCGCTCTGCCGTGTACCGCGCGGAGTTGGACTCCCCGACCGGCAAGCGCGTCTACGACCTGCGGCACACCTGCCTGACCAGCTGGCCGAACAACGGTGTTCCTCCAGCACAGGTAGCGGAGTGGCCATGCTCTACGCCGCTTACGCCCGCTGCGTCGTGGCCAGACCAGGGAACGGCGCTGGAAGCCGCAGCGGCGTAGTACGACTCGGTGGAGCCGGCGGCACGCAAGGTCATCGAGTACGTCGGTAGGGATCCGTGTACGGCTCCATGGACTGGCGGATCTCGTCCCGTACCGGGTCCATGAGGGGACCGGGGGCGTAGTAACGGGCTCGGGCCTTGCCGTGGGGAACGAGCCAGCCGCGGGCGACGAGTTCCCGGATGTCGCGGATGGCTTGCTGATCGCTGAGGCCGGCGTCCTGTTGGTAGACGGTGCGGCGGACCTTCGCGTGCGAGAACGCGGGCAGCGGGGCGTAGACGACCCGCTCGTCCAGCCCGGCTGCGTCGGCGCCTTCGACCAGACGGGTCCAGGCCCGCGACATCACATCGAAGCGACGCTGGGCCTGCTGGGCCTGGCGGTGGTGTGCGGTCGGGCAGAACCGGATCCAGGGCCGGGTGTCCCGCTCCGGACTCCAGCGCGGGCCGCCCACGTCCTCCAGGATCTGGTACTACGCGTACGTGTTCTGTCCCCGGCCGAGCCACTCCTCGATGGAGGAGAACTCGGGCGGCATCAGGGCCTCGCGGGAGAAACACGAGGGTGGACAGGGCGCGGGACATTTGTCCGTTCCCGTCCTTCCACGGGTGGATCCTGACGAGATTGAGGTGGGCCATGTCCTCCCCGGCGTCGGCGAGAGCCTGGATGTAGGTCACACCGCGCTGGTAGCCCTCCAACTCGGCACGTGTCTTCTCCCCGGTCTCTAAGCGGTTCCTCGCCGGACATGAGGGCTTCCACGTCGTCGACCGTCGCGGCGTACCCCTCGATGGTGTTCGATCCGGCGATCGCACGGGCGGTGAGGTTGCGGCGCAGCTGGCGGGTCCAGCGCGGGGTGGCCCGGACCATGTGGCGCAGCGATCGGCGCATGCTCTCGATCTCGTCGAGGGTCCGCCGGTCATCGGTGTCCGGAGAGGGAGTCGCGTACAGCATGTCTCCACGACATGACAATCGTGTCATTAAGTCGAGCGGGTGCGCTTGGATCAGATCACTGTGGGAGGAGCGGTCTTCCCGAGGTAGATCTTGAACGCCTCGCGGATCAGGCCATGCGCTTAACCGACCGTGTTGACATTGGCCGGCATGACTTCCCGCTCGTATCCGCGCTTGCGGGCGGAAGGCACTCGACCACGCTCGACGCTCCCGTGGGTCACCGACGCGCTGGCGCAGCTGAGAGAAGTGCTGGACGTCGTACGCGCTGTTGACGGCGACGCGAGCGAAGAGGCAGTGGAACTGCGGCACGACATCGGCATGTTGCTGCTTGCGCAAGGGCGGACGGCGGAGGCCAAGGAGGCAATGGAACCGCTGTATCGGGATGTCGTCCTGGCCGGTGGGCCGGAGGGTGATCTGGCGGACGAGATCGTCCTGCTCGTACGGCCGTCCCGGCCTTGCCCAGCAGGCGTCGTCCTCTGCTGTCGCGTAGGTCGCCACCGATCGCGGCCCGCTCGACCCGGGTGCGCACCCACTCCACCTTGCGCGTGTGCCTGAGGCCGGGGGCTGTGCCTCGCTCCGGTACTCGTACCCGCCGGTCAGCCGCCCGATGGCGACAACTCCCAGGAACTTGCGGGGCATCGCGGCCAGGTCTCCGGTCTCCATCGTGATGAAGCGCCACGGCTGATGCTTCCAGTTGTCCACCCTGCCGGGCAGCTCATCCGGATACGCCCGCGCCGGACGATCGCCCACATCGGCGATCGACGCGCGGCCACTCGCATCGCCGACCTCCTCCCAGCCGGCGATCGCCACGCTTGTTGCCCCGACCGGGGGACGTATGTGGGACACAGCGTTCCGACCGAGGGCGCGTCAACCGACAGAACGCCCTCGCGGGCAACGAAAAAGCCCTCCGCGAGCGATCTCGCGAAGGGCCTGGAGCAGGCTCTGACCTGCATGAATGAGCGCCCCCGGCAGGACTCGAACCTGCGGCCAAGCGCTTAGAAGGCGCCTGCTCTATCCACTGAGCTACGGGGGCCGGAATCTGGTCCCGGGGTCCGGAGTGCCGGTGGGCAGTCCGAGTGGTCCGTGACCTGTGCCGGGACAAGGATAGGGCTCCGTTCACCCTGTCCCGGTTGCTTCACCTGCGTGGCACGATGTGGAGGTTCGGTGAAGCGAACCGATAATCGCAGGCAGGTGCGATTCCTGCAGTGCTTTTCGCGCCTGAAGCAGCGGGTGTTGTGCACTCGTTATGCCTGCGCCCCACTCGTCCCGTCTGTCCCCCGGGGCTGACCGGCGCGCAGGAGATGTCTATACGCTTCAAAAAGCCGCCAAAGTTGGGCATTCTTCGCATGTGGTGACCTTGGACGTACGGCCTCAGCTGATCGACGCACTTTCCGCGCTGCGCGACCGTGTCGCCGCCGTGCGTCTTCCACTCCCTCTCGCCGGGGCTCCGCGTGCCCGGCAGACCAGGGAGGAACTGCTCGCGCAGCTCGACGACTATCTGGTGCCGCGGCTGCGGGACCCCGAAGCGCCGCTGCTCGCCGTGGTGGGGGGATCCACCGGGGCCGGGAAGTCGACGCTCGTCAACTCCCTTGTGGGGCGGCGGGTCAGCGAGGCGGGCGTGCTGCGGCCCACGACGCGTACACCCGTACTGGTGTGCCACCCCGACGACTGCCACTGGTTCGACGGCGTACGGGTCCTCCCGCAGTTGACGCGCGTCTGGCTGACCCAGCAGGAGGAGGACGGCGGCGCCGGGGCCTGGAGCGCCGACGACGAGCACGCGCTGCGTATCGACACCGCCGTGGCGCTGCCCCGCGGCCTCGCCCTGCTGGACGCGCCCGACATCGACTCGCTCGTCGTCAGGAACCGTGTTCTCGCCGCCGAGTTGATCTGCGCGGCCGACGTGTGGGTGATGGTGACCACCGCGTCCCGGTACGCCGACGCCGTGCCCTGGCACATCCTGCGTACGGCGAAGGAGTACGACGCCTCGCTCGTGACCGTCCTGGACCGGGTGCCGCACCAGGTGATTGACGAAGTGTCACGTCAGTACGCGGCGCTGCTCACCAAGGCGGGCCTGGGCGACGTACCCCGCTTCACCATCCCCGAACTGCCCGAGTCGGCCGGCGGCGGCAGCGGGCTGCTGCCCACCACCGCCGTCGCGCCCCTGCTCGCCTGGCTGGCGCACCGGGTGCGGGATCCGGCGGCGCGTCAGCAGGCCGTCGTCCGTACGGCCGCCGGAGTCATCGGCTCGCTCAATGTGCGGATGCCGGAGCTGGCGGGCGCCGTCGCGGCGCAGTACGCCGCCGCCGTACGCCTTACAGGCGTGGTCGAGGAAGCGTACGCGTCCGAGCGTGAGCGGGTGCGCAGGCGGCTCAAGGCGGGGGCCGTGCTCGCCGGGGACGCGCGGACCCGCTGGCGCGGCTATCCGAGGGACAGTTCGGCGCGCGAACTGCTCGATTCGCTGGTCGAGAGCCTGGCCGCGCTGCTCCAGTGCGCCGTCGCCGCCGCCGACGAGCAGGTCACCGAGGCGTGGCGGCGCGAGCCGGCCTCGGCGGCGGTCCTGACACCGGGGCCGGACGGGGAGGTGTCGGAGCGGATCGGGATGGCCGTACGGCGCTGGCGCCGGGTCGTCGAGGAGCTGGCGGAGGACGAGGTACGGCTCCTCGAACGCAACGCCGCGCCTGACGCCGAGACGGTCGCCGCGCTCCTGGCCGCCGCCCTCCTGGGCGGGCACCGCACGCGCGTGGCGGGGGAGCGGCTCGCCGAGCGGATCGGGGCACAGGGCGCGCTACGGCTGCGCGACAAGGGCGGTGACCTGGTGGCGACGTACATCGACGACGTACTGAACGGGGAACGGGACCGGCGGCTGGCTCCCCTCGACGCGCTCGAAGTGGCACCGGAGCCGCAGGCGGAACTCATCGCCGCGCTCTCCGTACTCCAGAAGGAGATGTGACCGAAATGGCGGATGTGACGGACGTGACGACGCTGACGGACGGGGCCGACCCCGGCGAGCTGCGGGCCGGGCGGACGGGGCGGACGGGGCGGGTCGCTGCGGGCGATGCCGGCGCGGAAGCCGCTACGGACGGCGGCGCGGACGGCGATGCCGCGCGGCGCTGGGACGACGGGCTGATCGCCCGGCACGCGGCCGGGCGCAAGCGCGCGGGCGGCGCGGGCGCCACCGTCGGTGTGGAGGGGGTCGACGGGGACGGCGGTACGGCGGCCCCGGCCGCCGCGCACCAGCCCATCGGAGGCGCCTACGAAGGGCCGTTGCGGGTACGGCTCGACGCCCTGCGCGAACTGGTGGGGCTGTCCCGGACCCGTATCGAGGGGACCACGCTCGCCGAGGCGGGGCGCGTGCTGGACGAGGCGTCCACGCGGCAGCGGCTCTCGTCGCGGCACACGGTCGTCGCCATCGCGGGTGCCACCGGCAGCGGCAAGTCGACGCTGTTCAACGCGCTCGCCGAAGTGCCGATCTCGGAGACGGGGCTGCGCAGGCCCACCACGTCCGCGCCCATCGCCTGCGTCTGGTCCGAAGGCGCCGCCGGGCTGCTGGACCGGCTCGCCATCCCTGGGAGGCTGCGTCGCAGGCCGCTCGCGGGCGGTGACGGGGACGAGGAACTACAGGGTCTCGTCCTCGTCGACCTGCCCGACCACGACTCCGCCGTCGTGGCGCACCGGGACCAGGTCGACCGTGTACTGGCCCTGGTCGACGCCGTCATCTGGGTGGTCGACCCCGAGAAGTACGCGGACGCCGCGCTCCACGAGCGCTATCTGCGACCGCTCGCCGGCCACGCGGAGATCACCTTCGTCGTGCTCAACCAGATCGACCGGCTGCCCGGAGAGGCGGCCGACCAGGTTCTGGACGATCTGCGCAGGCTGCTGGACGAGGACGGCATGGCGCTCGGCGAGCACGGCGAACCGGGGGCCACCGTGCTGCCGATCTCCGCGCTCACCGGTCAGGGTGTGGGTGAACTGCGCGAGTTGGTGGGCCGTTTCGTCCAGGAGCGCAGCGCCGCCGCAAGGCGGCTGTCGGCCGATGTGGACGCCGCGGCTGCGCGGCTGCGCTCGGTGTACGTCGCCGACGGGCGCACCGGCCTCGGTGAGCGCTCCCGCGAGGAGTTCGCCGAACGGCTCGCGGGAGCGGTGGGCGCGGTGGCCACGGGAGAGGCGGCCGAGCGCGAGTGGCGCAGGAACGCGGGGCGCGCGTGCGGGACGCCGTGGCTGCGGCTGTGGCGCTGGTACGAACGCACCCGGACGCCCGGCGGCGGCGTGCCGCGCGCCGAGGTGATCGTGGAGGACGAACTCACCGCCCGACAGCGGGTCGAGCAGGCCGTCCGTACCGTCGCGGACGACGCGGCGGCCGGGCTGCCGGGGCCGTGGGCGCAGGCGGTGCGGGAAGCGGCGGTGCGGGGTGCTGTCGGGCTGCCGGAGGCCCTGGACGAGCTGGCCGTGACGGCGGGGCCGCCGAGCGGTCGCCCCGCGCGCCCCGCCTGGTGGCCGGCCGCGGTGCTCGCGCAGGCGTCCATGACGCTGCTTCAGATCTACGGCGCGCTGTGGCTGGTCGGTCAGATCGTCGGGGTGCTCCAGCCCGGCATCGTCCCGCCCGTGCTGGTGATGCTGGCCGGGATCATCGGCGGGCCGCTGGTGGAGTGGGCGTGCGCGGCGGCGGCGCGGGGACCGGCGAGGCGGTACGGGCAGGACGCCGAACGCCGGCTGCGCGAGGCGGCGGCGGGCTGCGGGCGGGCCAAGGTGCTCGATCCGATCGCGGCGGAGCTGATGCGGTACCGGGAGGTGCGGGAGCAGTACTCGACCGTGTCCGGGGTGACGAGGTAGCAGCGTCGCCCCCGCCGGCGGTCGGGTGCGCGACCACGTACGGGTGACGGAGATATCCACAACTGGCGAGTAGTCCACAGGCATCGGCGGGAACTTCCCATCCGGGTCAGCATGAAGTGGTCGGTGAGCGCCGGCACCGGAGAAGGAGGAGGGGGCTGTCATGAACGACACCGTGGTGACGCTGGTGGGGAACGCCGCGACAGGGGTGGAGTATCGGGAAACGTCGACGGGCGGGGTGGCGCGGTTCAGGTTCGCGGTGACGCCGCGCCGCTGGGACCGCCGGAATTCGGGCTGGGCGGACGGGAGTACGAGCTTCTACACCGTCTGTGCGTGGCGGAATCTCGGGGCGAATCTCACCGCGTCGGTCAATGTCGGTGACCCGCTGGTCGTGCACGGCAGGCTGCGGGTGCGGGACGAGGCGAAGGACGGTCAGCGCAGGACGTTCGTGGACATCGACGCGGTGTCGATCGGACACGATCTGACGTGGGGGACCTCGGCGTTCAAGCGGGTGACGCGGGCGAATCCGGCGCTGACGGGGCGTCCGGCGGATGCGTCGGCAGCGAACGCCGCTTCGGGTGCGGGTGCGGGTGGCGTTGGGGTTGGCGGTGCGGGTGGTGGTGCGGTCCGCAAACCGGTGCATACGCAACCGTGGTTGTCCGAACATGACGAGTTGTCGGAGCCGGCCGGGGCGGCCGTGGCACCGACCGGACCGCTCTGACCGGGGAGTTGTGGAGATTTGTCGATAGTCGAATGGGTTCGAAGGTGCGAGCGATAACGATTCCGATTCGGAACGGTTATCGGAACGTACGAACGGGCATCGGCGGTCTCCGCCATCCATAGGATTCCCGAGTACTCATGGGGCACTTGAGTCTGCTGGCGAGGCAATCCCCCCACGCGTCCCACGCGGAGGACTTCGCCCGGAGGGAAAGATCTGTGTTGTCTGCGCTGTCCGTGTTGTCCGCGTACCTGGTTCCAACCGCTCGGAGGCGGGGCGCCGCCCGCCTCGCCGCCTCGATGGCCGTCTCGGGTCTTGTCGTCGCGGGCTCCATAGCCGGCGCGGGTGCGGCCGTGGCCGACGACGCACTCCAGCACCGCGGCGGTGCCGCCGCCACGCTCGACGGCCTCATGACGTTCGACAAGGCCGTGCTCCACACGGACGGCGAGAAGCGTGAACTGCCCGCCGGGCTCTTCGAGATGACCGTCGACGGGGGCGGCACGCTCAAGACGTACTGCATCGACATCCACAACCCCACCCAGGACCAGGCGAAGTATCTGGAGACCCCTTGGACCCAGACCTCGCTCGGCGCGAACAAGAACGCCGGGAAGATCCGCTGGATCCTCCAGAACTCCTACCCCCAGGTCGACGACCTCGCCGCGCTCGCCGAGGACGCGGGCACCGGGCCGCTCACCGCGCGGACCGCCGCCGCCGGTACGCAGGTCGCCATCTGGCGCCACTCCGACAACGTCGATGTCGACGCCGTGGACCCGCAGGCCGAGAAGCTGGCCGACTGGCTGGAGCGCGGCGCCGACCATCTCGGTGAGCCCAAGGCGTCGCTCACCCTGGAGCCCGGCGCGGTCTCCGGCAGGAGCGGCGAACGCATCGGGCCGGTCGCCGTCCGTACCGACGCGGACAGTGTCGCGGTGTCCCCGCCCGCCGACGCCGCCGCCATGGGCATCAAGGTCACCGACAAGGCCGGCGAGCCCGTCACCGAAGTAACCGACGGCGCGCAGCTCTACTTCGACGTCCCCGAGGACACGGCCGACGGCACGGCCGCGCTGAGCGTGCAGGCGACCACGTCGGTGCCGGTGGGCAGGGCGTTTGCCGGGGTCACCAAGAGCCAGACCCAGATCCTGGCCGGCTCCAGCGAGTCCACGGTGTCGGCGACGGCCACCGCCACCTGGGCCGCGAAGGGCGCGATACCGGCGATCACCGCCGAGAAGAACTGCGCGAAGGGCGGCGTGGACGTCACGGCGGCCAACAAGGGCGACGCGCCGTTCACCTTCGAGCTCGCCGGTGCGCAGTACGAGGTCGAGGCCGGCAAGTCCAGGACCGTCACCGTGCCGGTCGCCGAGGACCAGGCGTACGACTTCGCGGTCACCGGGCCCGGTGGCTTCACCAAGAGCTTCCAGGGCGTCCTCGACTGCCGGACCACCGGGAACCCCGGCCCGCCGGCCGACGGGACCACCACCCAGCTGGCCCCGGCCACGGCGGGCGGCACCGCCGGTACGGACGGGCTCGACCTGGCCGAGACGGGCACCTCCAACGCCACCCCGATGATCGCGGGCGTCGCGATCGGGCTGGTCCTGCTGGGCGGCGCGGCGGTCTTCTTCCTCCGCAAGAAGAACGAGCCCTCCGCCGAGGAATGACCGACCCGGCGCACCGCACGACCCGCCGAGCACCACGCCCCACCGACCCACCGACCCGTACGACCCACCGACCCACCGCCCCACTGCCCCACCGACCCGCACCATCCGCTGACCGGTACGGCACACGGTCGCCACTGACAGCGGCCCCGACGCGCAGACGAATCCGGTCGCGCGCCGGGGCCGCGTGCCGGCGCCGTACCCCGTACGGCATCGGCACGCGCGTTCCGCGGGGACCGAAGGCCGGGACGGTATGTCCGAGGCCTGGACAGGCGGTTTCTCCCTGGGCGGGGACGTGCGGCAAGATGGGTTTATCTGCCCTCACGCGGTGGAGCCGCACATTGGCCCTTCTCGATCTGCCGGACGGTTTCTCTTGGCTGAGTACATCTACACGATGCGCAAGACGCGCAAGGCGCACGGCGACAAGGTCATCCTCGATGACGTGACGCAGAGCTTCCTGCCCGGCGCGAAGATCGGTGTGGTCGGCCCCAACGGCGCCGGTAAGTCCACCGTGCTGAAGATCATGGCCGGGCTGGAGCAGCCGTCCAACGGCGAGGCGTTCCTGTCGCCCGGATACTCGGTCGGCATGCTCCTCCAGGAGCCGCCGCTGGACGAGACCAAGACGGTTCTGGAGAACGTCCAGGACGGCGCCGCCGAGATCATGGGCAAGCTGAAGAGGTTCAACGAGGTCGCCGAGCTGATGGCGACCGACTACTCCGACGCCCTGATGGACGAGATGGGCAAGCTCCAGGAGGACCTGGACCACGCCAACGCGTGGGACCTGGACACCCAGTTGGAGCAGGCCATGGACGCGCTGGGCTGCCCGCCCGGCGACTGGGCCGTCACCACGCTCTCCGGCGGCGAGCGCCGCCGTGTCGCGCTCTGCAAGCTGCTGCTCGAAGCGCCCGACCTGCTGCTGCTGGACGAGCCCACCAACCACCTGGACGCCGAGTCCGTGCAGTGGCTGGAGCAGCACCTCGCCAAGTACCCCGGCGCCGTCGTCGCCGTGACCCACGACCGGTACTTCCTCGACAACGTCGCCGAGTGGATCTGCGAGGTCGACCGCGGCCGTCTGCACGGCTACGAGGGCAACTACTCCAAGTACCTGGAGACCAAGCAGGCACGTCTCAAGGTCGAGGGCCAGAAGGACGTCAAGCGCGCCAAGCGGCTCAAGGAAGAACTTGAGTGGGTCCGCTCCAACGCGAAGGGGCGCCAGGCCAAGTCCAAGGCCAGGCTGGCCCGTTACGAGGAGATGGCCGCCGAGGCGGACAAGATGCGGAAGCTGGACTTCGAGGAGATCCAGATCCCGCCGGGCCCGCGGCTCGGCAACGTCGTGGTCCAGGTCGAGAACCTGAGCAAGGCGTTCGGCGACAAGGTCCTCATCGACAACCTCTCCTTCACGCTGCCGCGCAACGGCATCGTCGGGGTCATCGGCCCCAACGGCGCCGGCAAGACCACGCTCTTCAAGATGATCCAGGGCTTCGAGGAGCCGGACTCCGGCAGCATCAAGGTCGGCGACACCGTCAACATCAGCTACGTCGACCAGAACCGCGGCAACATCGACCCGAAGAAGTCGCTGTGGGCCGTCGTCTCCGACGAATTGGACTACATCAACGTCGGCCATGTCGAGATGCCCTCGCGGGCGTACGTCTCCGCGTTCGGCTTCAAGGGCCCGGACCAGCAGAAGCCGGCCGGGGTCCTGTCCGGTGGTGAGCGCAACCGCCTCAACCTGGCGCTGACGCTCAAGCAGGGCGGCAACCTGCTGCTCCTCGACGAACCGACCAACGACCTCGACGTCGAGACCCTGTCGTCGCTGGAGAACGCGCTGCTGGAGTTCTCCGGCGCGGCCGTGATCATCTCCCACGACCGGTGGTTCCTCGACCGCGTCGCCACGCACATCCTGGCGTACGAGGGCGAGTCCAAGTGGTTCTGGTTCGAGGGTAACTTCGAGTCGTACGAGAAGAACAAGGTGGAGCGGCTCGGTGCCGACGCCGCCCGGCCGCACCGCGCCACGTACAAGAAGCTGACCCGAGGCTGACATGGCCCGCCACCACTACAGCTGCCCCATGCGCTGGTCGGACATGGACGCCTTCGGGCACGTCAACAACGTCGTCTTCATCCGCTATCTGGAGGAAGCGCGCATCGACTTCATGTTCCGGCTGGCGCCCGGGGACGGCTCGCCGTCCTTCTCCGGCGGGTCCGTCGTGGCCCGGCACGAGATCGACTACAAGCTGCCGCTGGTCCACCGGCACGAGCCGGTGACCGTCGAGCTGTGGGTGACGAAGATCGGCGCGGCGACGCTCACGATCGCGTACGAGATCAAGGACGAGGACCAGGTGTACGTGCGGGCCTCGACGGTCGTCGTGCCCTACGACCTCCAGGCGGGCCGGCCGCGGCGGATCACCGCCGAGGAGAAGTCCTTCCTCCTGAAGTACCTGGACGACGCGGAGGCTCTCGCGGCATGACGGCGACGACCGCGCGGGTTCTGCGGCTCGCCGACACGGCGGAGGCGGCGGATCTCGCCGCCTTCCTCGGTCGGCTGATCCGCTACGACCGGGCCGCCGCGGTGCGCCTCCAGGCGGGCGGCGGGGCGGTGGCCGTGTTCGGGCGGCCACCGGCGTTCGAAGTTCTGGCGATCCGCACGGCGCGGTTGGGGGCGCGGTCGCCCGAGCTGGACGTCACCGTCTCCGCCGGTGAACTCCTCGAATCGATCGACGAGTTGACGGGCGGCTTCGCGCTGCCCGCCGCCGTCACCGGCCCGCCGTGGACCGGGGTGCTGCCACCACGCGGCGGCTGGCGGCAGGTCCCCGGCCTGCCGGGACCCGCCGGGCTGCGCGCCGCGGTCGCCACCGCGGTCGCCGAATTCCGGGCGCGCGACGAGGCGTTGCCCGCCGCGCACCGCGACCGCGCCGAAAGGGACCGGATCGGCCACGAGATCTGGTCGCGGCCGGTCGGCGACACGGGTCTGCCGCTGCGCGCCGTACACGCCGCGCAGTCGGTTGGCTTCCTGCGCCCGATGCCCGAGGACGCGCCCGTGGCGCTGCTCGGGACCGGTACGTGGCTGCGGCTGCGGACGCCGTACGGGTCGATCGCCGTACGGGCGGGCGGAGCGGGTGGCATCGGCGGGTTGAGCGTCACCCCGACGTAGGTTTGTCGCCGACGAGGCGTTGTTCACCGGGGCGCGGTTTGTGCACCGGGTCCCGCCGGTGGGCGGTGGTGTCCTCCATCGCCGGACGGGCTTGAAAGGCCGTCTGCGGGTGGGTCCGGATCGGTCCGGACCGGTGGGTGATGTCCTCAATCGCCGGACGGGCATGGCTTGGAAGGGCCGTCACTCGGGTGGGGTGTCCGGCCAGATTCCTATGTGGTCCTGTTCCAGTTCCAGCATCACGCGGTGTTCCATACCCAGCGCCTTCGTGTATTCGGCGGGCAGTTGGAGGCGTCCCGCGCGGTCGAGCATCGCGTACTCCCGGGCCACCACCGACTCCTGGCCCGTCGTCGCGTCGACCTCCGTGCGGCGCAGGACCTCCGACGAGGTACGGCCGTCCCGGATGGCGACCGTCCGGCGTACCTCGCCCGCGACCTCCTGGTCGTGGGTGACGATCACGATCGTCGTGCCCAACTCCTCGTTGGCCCGCCGGAACGCGGCGAACACCTGCTCGCCGGTCGCCGAGTCCAGCTCGCCGGTCGGTTCGTCGGCCAGCAGTACGGAAGGCGAGTTGGCGAGCGCGACGGCTATCGCGACGCGCTGCTGCTGGCCGCCGGACATCTGGTGCGGGCGGCGGTCGCGGCAGTCCGCGACGTCCAGCATCGCCAGCAGCGACTGGGCCCGCGCGGCGCGCTCCGTACGGCGGCGGCGGCCACCTCGGCCACCCCCGCCGCTCAACTGCATGGGCAGCGCCACATTCTGACCGGCCGTCATATAAGGCAGCAGGTTCCGTCCGGTCTCCTGCCAGACGAAGCCCACCGCCTCCCGCCGGTAGCGCAGCCGCGCCTTCGCGTCCATGCCCAGCAGATCGCGGCCCGCCACCTTCGCGGCACCGGCGGTCGGGACGTCCAGGCCCGCCAGGATGTTCATCAGCGTCGACTTGCCGCTTCCCGACGCGCCCACCAGAGCCATCAACTCGCCCTCGGCCACCAGCAGATCGAGCCCCTGAAGGGCCTGCACCTCCACGCCGTCGGCGGTGAAGATCCGCACCAGCCGGTCGCAGGCGATGAGGGCGTCGTGCCCGTACGAGGGCCGGTCGCGGTGGGTGCCGGCGCGCCGCTCCAACTGCTCCAGCGTCGTTCCCGCTGACGTCATCGGCTTTCTCCTGCCCTGAGTTCGTTGATCGATCCCTGCCGTCCCGCCCACCACGCCTGCACGACCGACACCGCGCCGGCCAGCGCCAGCACCCCCACGGCGGGCAGCACCAGCGACCACGCGTCGGCCCGGAGCGGCGCCCCGTCCAGCGACACGTCGGACGTCGCGGTGAGCGCCAGCCGTACGAGATCGACTCCGGGCGCCAGCAGTACGACGGTCGCCCAGCCGACCAGCGCCCCGCCCACGGCGGCGAGCAGCGCCTGCGGAAGGACCTCCAGGCCCAGGAGTTGGCGTCCCTGACGGGTCGTCAGGCCCATGGTGCGCAGCCGCGCCAGCAGCGCGACGCGCTCCGGGGCCGTCTGTGACAGCGAGAGCAGCAGGGCCAGCAGGGCGTAGCCCGCGCCCGCCGCGATCGCCGCCGCGTAGATCCGCTCGGCGCCCTCCTGCATGGGCGTGTTGACGAACGCCTTCCGCTCCTCGGTGCGCAACTTCACGGTGAAGCCGCCGGCGGATCTCTCCCCCGACGTCCCGTCGAATCCGGCGACCGTACGGCGCAGCGCCGCGCCGTCCAGCTTCGCGCCGGTGACCAGCAGCGTGGTCGGCGCCCGCTGCGTCAGGTCGGCGGCGTTCACCACGAGGTAGTCGTTGCCGGGGGACGCCGGGGTGGTCCGGCGTATCTCCGCCACCCGCACCTTGAAGTCCCCGGCCGTCGACTGGATGTCGCGCGGCCGGTCGCCGAGCCGTTCGGCGACGGCGGGTGAGGCGAGCGCGGGCAGTACCCGGTTCCGGTCCGACCCGCCGTCGCGCACACCGCCCCCGCCCACGGACTTGAGGGTGTCGGCCGAGAACTCCCCGAGGCCGGTCTGCCGGGCCAGCCGCGCGTACGCCTGCGGCTCCACGCCGATCATGGTCACGCCCAGCGACGTCCGGAAGCCCTTGCTGTCGGACGGGAGCGATACGCCGTACTCGATCCGCACCGCGGCCACCTCATCGACCGTGGTGCTGTCCCGCACGGCCGCCGCCAGCCCTTCGGGCAGGACCGGCGCCTGGCCGACGAGGCTGATCCGGGCGTCGGCGCCCGTCGCCAGCACGGCGGCCCGCTCCCTGGCACCGTCGATCCCGGCGAGCACCGATCCGCCGAACGCCGCCGTCGTCAGCGCGACGAGCAGGGCGAGCAGCGGCAGGGCGCCCGACGACGACGCGCGCCCCGCGCGGGCCAGCGAGAGGAAGCCGACTGCTCCGCGCAGCCGTCCGGCGGGGCGGCCGGCGAGACGCAGCGGCAGCGGATACAGGCGTACGAGAACGAGCGCGGCGATCAGCCCCACCAGCACCGGCGCCGCGCTGACGAGATAGTCCACGTCGCCCACCCCGCCGGAGCCGGGGTTGGCGCCGGTAGCGGAGCCGGCGTCGGCCGGCCCGCCCGTGCCGCGTCGGCGCAGCGCGACCACCGCGCCGACCGCCAGGGCGAGCAGGGTCAGTTCGGCCATCGTGCGACGGCGCGAGGGCCGGGCTCGTACAAGATCCTCGCGGCCCCCGTGCGGCAGCGGCCTGCGGTGCCGTACGACGGCCCGCACCGGCAGCGCGGCGCACGCCAGCAGGGCGGCGCCGCTCGCGGCGGCCACGGCGGGCAGCAGCCGGGTCTGCGGGACGGTCAGGACGGCCAGCAGCAGACCGACGCCCGCCGCCGGTACGGCGATCACCGCCGTCTCGGCCAGGAGCCGGCCGCCGATCCCGCGCAGCGATCCGCCGCGCGAGCGCAGCAGGGCGAGTTCGGCCTGCCGCCGTGCGGCGGTCAGGCCGCCCGCCATCACCAGGACGACGGCGGCCACGGCCCCGATCCCCAGCGCGGCGACGGCGACGACCGGAGCGATGGCCGTACGCATCGAGCGGTGCGCGGCGACGACCTCGTCAAGTCTCGTCGCGACCACGGCCGCGGGACCGACGACGTCCGTGCGCAGTTCGGCCAGCTCGGGGCCGTTCTCCAACGAGGCGATGCGCGAGGCGAGTCGCGGCGCGTCGTGCGCGGTGAGCGACGTGGTGTCGGGCGCGATCCGCCAGTACACCTCGGGCTCACCCGTGGTGCCGAGCAGTACGGGCGCGGCGTCGGGTGCCAGCAGGATCGAGGCGCGCCAGTAGCGGGGCGGCGGAATGAGGGGGACGGTCTGGTCGGCGACCAGGGCGGGGGAGCCGAGCGTGGGCTCGAAGGACCAGTAACTGTTGTCCGGGTCCCGTGGCGCGACGATTCCGGTGATCCGTACGCCGACGTCGTCCCGGTCCACGCCCGGCACGTGCACCACCGAACCGACCTTGATCCGCAGCGACTCGGCGGTCTCGGCGGTGACCGCGGCCTCCACCTCTCCCGTGCGCGCCGTCACGGCGCCGTCGGCGCGGGGGAACCGGCCCTCACGGAGCGTGGAGTGGCGGTCGAGGCCCGCCTGGGCGGCGAGGGTGAACCTCGGCGGCAGATTGTCCGGCGCGGGCAGCCAGGGATCGGTGCCCTCGACCGCCTCGGAGTTCCGTACGCCGTACGCCGAACTGCCCTCGTCGGCCCGTACCGGCGCCGGCAGATTCCGGATGATCCTCCGCTGCGTCTGCGCCACCCACGTACCGCGCAGGCCCTCCTCCCGCTTCGCCTGCGGCACGCCGGGGCCGGACGCCGCCGTGGTGACCGCCAGGACCCTCTCGCCGGCCGTGGCGGTACGGATGTCGTGGCGCAGGCCGTTCGTCTCGTAGGTCTCGACGGAACGGGGGAACGCGGCGGCGAGGTACGCGGTGAGCACGACGAGCACGGCCATCGCGGCGGCGGCACCGGGCGCGGTACGCAGCCGCGTCCGCACCCATGGCGCGACGGTCCGCGCGGGGCGGCGCGCACGGGGGCCGGTGCGTCCCGGCGGGCCGCCGGAACCGGCCGGGCCGCGCTCGCCGTTGTCGGTCGGCGCGCTGTTGTGGCCGCCGTAGGGCGGCGTACTGCCGTCGGACCGGCTGCCGTCGCCCGGCTCGCCCCCGTCCGCCGGCTCCCCGCCACCATCACCCCGTGCGGGAGTCCGCATCTCAGTTGCCTCCCCGTTCGCGCAGCGTGAACGCCGGGTCCGTGCGGTGCAGGGCGAGGGACGCGACCATCAGCAGGGGCAGCGCGGACACCCCCGCCAGCAGCGCCGCGACCTGCCCGGTCGGCAGGTCGACCAGGACGCCCGGCACCGGCTGCGTCGCCTGGCCCGTCAGGACGACCAGGGGCACGACCGCCCTGGTGAGTACGGCGCCGAGGGCGAGGCCGATCAGGAGCGCGACCGTGAGCAGCAGGCCCTGTTCGGTGGCTATCAGCCGGGCGAGTTGCCGGCGTGGTGTGCCCAACGCCCTCAACAGGGCGAATTCAGCGGCCCGTTCACGCCGCGACCCCACCGTGCTCACCGCGAAGCCGACCGCCGCGAGCGCCGCCGCCGCGACGGCCGCCGCCATCAGCGCGGACTGCGGACCCACCCCCAGCGGATCGCCCAGCAGCTCGTCCGCGGTCTCGTCGCGTACCAGGACCTGCGCCGGGTCGACGTCGGACCGGTTCCGCAGCGCCTCGGCGATCCCCGGCGTGTCGCCCGGTGCCGCGCTCAACCACCACTCCGTGGGGGGCAGCGACGCGTCCCGCCGGTCGGCCAGCACCTGGTTGACGGCGCGCAGATCGACCAGCAGCCCGCCGCCGTCGCCGGTACGCCCGCCGTCCGCGGTCTCGGCCGCGGCCCGCGCGCTCAGGGCGCCGGGCCCGGTGGTGGGCAGTTGGCCGATCGCGCGCACGATCTTCACCCGGAGCCGTTCGCCCGAGATCTGCACGTCCACGCTCTGCCCGGTCTTCGCCCCGGCGGCGCGCAGGAAGCCGTCGGTGGCGATGGCCGGCAGCACGGCGGGCGGCTCGGCGCGCGGCACCCCCACATGGACGTTGATGTTCCGCATCGCGTCGATGTGGTTCCCGGGCTGCGGGCCGACCCCCGTCTCGTACGACAGGGACAGCGGCGCCGCCGCCGACACGGTCGGCTTCAGCGGCACGTCCGGGTCCACCTCGCCGTCCAGCGACCCGAGGAGCGCCGCCCGCCAGTCGAAGTCGGCCGCGACGTCGACCGGACGCGTGGTGCCTTCGGCGTCCAGTGACTGGAGCGCGTCGACACTGAGCCGGTGGGTCTCGCTCCTGCCCTGCGGGGCGGTCGATTCGAGCTCCAGGCCGGTCAGGGCGAGCGGCTGCGCCGGGGTGAGCGGCGTGTTCGCGGCCTCGGGGCCGGGCACGGTGTTCGCCGCGCCGGTCAGATCGAGCGTGACGGTGTGCGGGCGGCCGTCGACGGGCACCTCGCCCGCGAGCACGCGGTAGGCGATGCCGTAACGGTCCTCCACGATCACCGTGGTGAACGGGGCGTCTCCGGACGGCGACACCCCGCCGTCCGCCCCGGTGTCGGTCAGCCGCAGCGTCATCCGCAACTGCCGGGTGCCGTCGGGCAGCGGGACGCCCGGCCGCCCCGCACTCGGCGGCTTCACCGCCTCCAGCAGCCGGGCGGCGCCCCCGTCGCCGGACAGCCCGGACATGTCGTCACGCAGCAGCATCCGCTCGTCGGCCTGCGTGGTGTCCAGCGCCAGGACGGTCGCCGTCCGGTCCGCCGACAGCTCGGCACTGGCACGGTGCGCGGGGGCCGCCGCGCGTACCCCCGGCAGCGCGGCGTAGATCCCCGCCTGCCCGGGATCCCCGGGCCGGTTCGCCGACACCCGCAGCGAGGCGCCGGTCCTGAAGTCCGCCTGGTCCTCCTGCGAACGGTCCCACGACGCGCTCTGCCCGATCGCCAGCATCCCCATCGCCACGGCCAGCACCAGCAGCAGCACCGGACCCGCGCCGCGCAGCGGCCGGCGGCTGAACTGCCAGCCGGCCAGCGCCGACGACAGCCCCGCCCCGCTCGCCGCCCGCCGTTCGGCCAGGCGCGCCACGGGCGGCAGCAGGCGCAGGGTCAGTACGGTGCCCGCGAGCAGCGCCAGCGCGGGAGCGGCGACCAGCAGCGGATCGACCCCCAGCTCGCCCCGGGTGTCACCGCTGAGCGCACCACTGCCCGAGGTGGCCGTCTGCCGGTCCAGCTGCCAGTACGCCACGGCGGCGACCACCAGCAGCCCCACGTCGGCGCCCGCGCGCACCGGGCCGGGCAGCGGTCCCGCCCTGCCGCGCCGCAGCCGGGTCACACCGGCCGAGGCGAGGGCGGGCGCCACGACGGCGGCGGCGCACGCCAGCGCGACCCCGCCGCCGGTCAGCCACACCTGGGCGGTGGAGGTGTCGCCGAGCCGCAGCCCGATCCCGGTGAGCGCGTCGCTGTCGGCGAGCAGCCGGGTCAGCGGCCCCGCGAGCAGCGGCGCGCACAGCGCGGCGGGCAGCGCCAGCAGCAGCGCCTCGACGGTGGCGAGCCAGACGATCCGGCGCCGTGAGCCGCCGCGCGCCCGCAGAAGATCACTCTCGCCGGTCCGCTCGGTGCTCAGCAGCCGGGCGACCAGCAGCAGGGCGTAACCCGCGAGCAGCACGAGCTGGACGGTGACGATCAGCAGCGTGGAGCGGGACACGAGCAGCGCGCGTTCGGTCCGGTCGAGCACACCCGGCAGCGCGGTCCGCCCGGTCACACCGTCGGCGAAGACCGGCTGCGCGGCGAGGGACTTGGGCCCGCGCTCGGCGCTCGCGCGCAGCGAGTCGATCCGGCCGGTGGTGATGTCCCGGAAGTCGGCGGCGGCCAGCCAGGACAGGTCGCCCGCCCGGAGGCGCCCGGAGTCGAAGAGGGCGGGGTCGGTGAGCAGCGGGCCGTAGGTGGTGAAGGTGACCGTCTGGACGCCGTGGCCGCCGAGGGTGTCCAACTGCCAGTACGGATCGGTGAGATCGGCCGGCCGGTAGATACCCGTGACGCGGATCGTGAGGGGTTTGTCGTCCAGCCGGTCGGCCAGGGTGAGCCGCGTCCCCGCCTTGAGCCCGAGCTGGTTCGCCGCCCCTTCGGGGAACGCCGCCTGCACCGGGTCCGCGCCGGAGGAGTCCGCGGGCCACTCCCCGGCCACCAGCCGCACGCGCGAGCGGTCGAGCGCCGCGAAGTGCGTGAGGTCGGGATCTCCCTCGCGGGCGGCGGGCGGCTGAAGACCGCGGGGGAGCGCGTACGACCCCGAGCGCTCCAGCTTCCGTACGGTGACCGGCAGCCCGTCGAACGACTCCCGCGCGACCTTGGACGCGGCCTCGTTCGCGGCTTCCCGGTCGCTCGGCGGGACCTGCGCGGTGATCACGAGCGCCGCCGCGGTGGCCTCCCGGCCCTGGAGCGTGTGACGGAGCGCGGCGTCCCCGATGGAGCCGGAGAACGCGGTGAGGGCGGACAGCACGGAGGTCGTCAGCAGTACGGCGAGGAAGGCCGCGGCGAGCAGCAGCCGATGCGCCCGCACGCGCAGCAACACGAATCCGGTCACGCGTCCCCCGCCGATCCGTCGTCCTCCCCCGAAATCCCCCGGAGTCTCGGATACTTTCAGAGGGGAGCCGCCCGTGGAAACCGCTTACGGGCGTACTTTGATCTGATCGTGACCGTTGTCCGGAACAGGAGTTCCGCATTCCGGGGCGGGTGACGGGGTGCGTGACGGGGCGTGGCGACCGGTCGCCACGCCCTCGGAGGGTCGGCGGACGGCGCTCAGCTGTTGATCATCGAGGCGGCGGCGTACGTCATGTAGTTCCAGAGCTGATGCTCGTGCTCCTCGGAGAGCCCCAGCTCGTCGATGGCCACCCGCATGTGCCGCAGCCACGCGTCGTGCGCGGCCCGGTCGACGGTGAACGGCGCGTGACGCATCCGCAGCCGGGGATGGCCCCGGTTGTCGCTGTACGTGCGCGGACCGCCCCAGTACTGGATCAGGAACAGCGTGAACCGCTCCTCGGCGGGACCCAGATCCTCCTCCGGATACATCGGCCGGAGCAGCGGATCCTCGGCGACCCCCTGGTAGAAGCGGTGGACCAGGCGCCGGAAGGTCTCCTCGCCGCCGACCTGCTCGTAGAAGGTCTGCTCCGAAAGCGTGCCGCGCGGAATCTCGTTCACCCTTCCATGGTCTCAGACCCACCGGCCGAGTACTTGAGGTCTAGGGCCTCTCGTTTGGATCTTGCCGGGCTCGCGGTCCCTGGCACCGCGCCTCGCCGCGTTGACGGCGGAAGGGCAGGCACGGCTCCCGCCATGGCTCCCTTGTCCGGCTCGCGATCCACGGCACCAGACCCCGCTCCCTCATCCGGCCTGATCCAAACGAAAGACCCTACGACCTGGCCGGCGGATCTCCGGGGGTCCGGGTGCGGGTACTGCTCGCTTCCGCGCCCGTGACACAGGACAGTGGAGTCATGGGCGTTCACCGCGAGCACCGCGAGGCGTACGGGCCGGGCGACGATGCCACAAGCACCGCCGCCGCCGAGGCGCGTGCCGCCATGGTGCGGGGCATGGCGGACGACGGGGTGCTCGACGACCCGGCCTGGCGCGCGGCGTTCGACGAGGTGCCGCGCCATCTGTTCGTCCCGTACTACTTCGTCGGCAGACCCGGCGGCCACGACCGGCTGTGGTGCGACGACCCCGACCCGGTCGGACGGCTGCGCTGGCTGCGCGGCGCGTACGCGGACGCGGCGCTGGCCACCCGCGTACGGGACGGTGAACTGATCTCCTCCAGCAGCCAGCCCTCCCTGATGGCCCGGATGCTCGCGGAGCTGGACGTACGCGACGGGCAGAGCGTCCTGGAGATCGGCGCGGGCACCGGCTACAACGCGGGGCTCCTCGCGCACCGGCTGGGCGACGAGCGCGTGACGACCGTCGATCTGGATCCGGAGATCACCGAGTCCGCCCGTACCCATCTCGCCACCGCCGGATACCGGCCCGCGGTCGTCACGGGCGACGGCGCGACCGGCTGCCGGCGGCGGGCGCCCTTCGACCGGATCATCGCGACGTGCACGCTGCCCGCGGTGCCGTCCGGCTGGCTGGCGCAGTGCGCGGACGGGGCGCGGATCCTGGCGCCGCTGGCCACCGGGCTGATCGCGCTGGACGTCGCCGACGACCCGCACGGCCGTTACGCGGAGGGGCACTTCCTGCACACGTCCGCCTTCTTCGTCCCGCTGCGGGGCGGCTCGCGGGAGCCGGGGCTGCCCGTTCTCCAGCGGATCGGCGGGCTGCCCAGGCGGGCGCTGGAGAACGATCTCTTCCGCTTCATGCTCTCGCTGACGGCGGGCAGCCTGGATCCGCACGAGGCCCTCTCCCTCTGGGAGCGCGAGGGGCGCCCGCAGCGGGAGAGGTTCGGCATCACGGTCGGCCCGGACCGGCAGTGGGCCTGGCTGGACGACCCCTCGGGGCCGTACGCCTGGTCGCTGACGACCTGACCGACTTCCGGTGTTCTCTGTCAGCCCCGGCGGATCGTGATCGTCGTCCAGGCACCGACGTGCACGCGGTCGCCGTCCTTGAGCGGGACGGGGACATACGGCTGGATCGGGTCCTCGCCGCCGTTCATCGTCGTGCCGTTGGTGGAATTCTGATCGACCACCGCCCAGCTGCCGTCCGGCTGCTGAACCAGGACCGCGTGCTGGTGCGAAACGCCCGGGTCCTCCGGCGGGACGGACAGGTCGACATCGGGGGACTCGCCGGTGGAGTGGCGCCGGCGGCCGATGGTGATCTGGTTCCCGGTCATCGGAAGGTGCTGTTCCGGTGAGTACGCGGGCAGGTTGAGGCCCGTCGCCTCGGGGCCGCTGCGCTGCATCATCGCCATGAAGTAGTCACGGTCCGGTGCGACGACCGCCGTCCAGTTGCCCGGCGGCTGGTACTGGTGCGGCGGCGGCTGCTGGTGCTGCTGCATCGGGTCGTGCTGCTGCTGAGGCGGCGGCGGTCCCTGCTGGAACTGCTGCGGGGGCGCCGGAGCCTGCGCGTGCGAGGGCGGCGGCAGCACCCAGTCGTCGCCACCGGTCTGCTGCGGCGGGGCCGGCGGCCCCGACTGCTGGAACGAGGGGGGCGACGGCGGGCCTTGCTGCTGCTGGTACGGCGGGGGCGGCGGCGGTCCCTGCTGGCCGAGAGGTCCAGGAGGCGCGGGAGGGCCGGGGGGTCCGGGCGGTCCGCCGGGCGGTCCGGGGGGTCCGCCGAGTGGTCCGGGGGGTCCGGGCGGTCCCTGCTGCTCGGGAGACAGCGGCTCGGCGGGCCGGTTCAGCTGCGAGGGGCGCGAGCCCTGGTAGTCGTACGGATCCGGCGGCCGGGGCGGCCCCTGCTGGGCCTGGAAGCCCGGCGGCAGGTTCAGCCCGGGAGGCGGCGGCCCACCAGGCCCACCAGGCCCACCGGGACCACCAGGCCCACCGGGCTGCTGGTGCTGCGGTGCCAGCGGCGTGTACGAGGTCGCCGTGTTCGTGAGGAAGTTCCACCGGCACTCCTCGCAGAACAGGGCGTTGCCCTCGCGCGGAGTGCGGCACTGCGGGCACAGCTCCGCCTGAGCCGTCACGTTCGGGTCCTGCGGATAGCCGTAACCGGGCGCGGGCGGTGGTGGGGGAGGCGGCATCGAGCCGGCGGGTGCGCCGGCTCCGGCCATGCGATGGCCGCAGACCTCGCACCAGTCGTCGGAACCCGACTGGTGTCCGTTCGGGCAAGTCGGCATGTCGGCGCTTCCCCCTCTCCTCGTCCGGCCCGCAGGCCGCTGTTGATCGCTGTGTGGCGCTGATCGCTACTTCTTGACGCGAACGGTTTTCGTCGAGCGAGTTTCCAGTGTCATCTCGTCCGCGTCCGCGACCTTCGCTTTCAGTCGCACAGTACCCGTCGCCGCGTCGACCACGTCCACCACCTTCGAAAGCAGTTTCGCCGTATCCGCGTTCCCCGAGTCCGACGCGAGCTGTACCGCGCGGCCCAGTTTGGCGGTCGCGCCGTCGAAGTCCCCCGACTTACGGGCCTCCAGGCCCTGTTGGATCACCTGCGCCAGTTCGGCCTGGCCGGTGTAGTGCGCGACCTGCGGATTGATGGACGTCGACGCCACCATGTCGTCGGTCCACACCGCCCGTACCAGCCCTTGGGACAGCACCTGCGACGTGCCGTCGGCGGCGGGGAGGATCAGCGAGACCCTGGCCGCCAGCATCTCCTGGCCGACGCCCGCCTCCGGGACCTGGACACATACGTGGTAGTCACGCGACTCGTCGCCCCAGGAGCCGGTCGGGTAGTCCCCGGCACGGGGGTTGGCGTCCGTACGCCGCTCGGTCAGCTCCTCGACCGTCGGCGCCACCTGCTTGACGAATTTGATCTCCACGCCGACGGGTGTCCAGAGCCGCAGGGCGACGTCCGCGACCTCCTTGCCCATCGCGTTCTCCATCATCTCGGTGAAGTCGGCGGCCAGGCCCGAGGGATCGGCGACGATGTCCGCCGTGCCGAGCATCGCCGAGGCGATGCCTGTGACTTCTTTCACCACCCAGTCCGTGCCGACACCGCGGGCGTCACAGGTGAACCGGCCCGCGACGGCGTCGAGCGAGGCACGCAGATCCTCCGGGGTCTCGTGCTCGTTACGGCCGTCGGTGAGCAGGATGCCGTGCCTGATCGACACATCGGCCGAGGCCAGCAGCCGGTCCGTGAGCCGCAGCCAGGTGCCGATGGCCGTACCGCCGCCGGCGCTCAGTCTGCGCAGGGCGTTCTTGGCCTCCGCTCGGGTGCCGGCGTCCGCGACCGCGAGTCCGCCGCCGCCCGGATAGACCTCCTTGGCCACATGTGTGCCGGCCACCACCGCGAAGGCGACACCGTCGCGCAGGGTGTCGACGGCGGCGGACGTGGCATCACGCGCGTTGCGCATCTTCGTCGGCGGGTAGTCCATCGATCCCGAGCAGTCGACCATGATCACCACGGCCGCGTTCGGGCCGCCCTGGCCCGGCGCCGGCGGTGTTGTCGGGGTGGGGGGCGCCGCCGCGAGCGGTCCCCGGCCGGTCGTACCACCCCCGGTGGACGTGACCGTCACGATCGCGTTGACCTCGCGCCCGCCCTCCGGCAGGTACTCGTTCTGGTACACCTCGACGGAGAACTGCGGCACGGTCGACTTGGAGAAGTTCGCCATCTGTATCGGCTCCTTGACGCTCCACTGGCAGAAAAATCAAAAGACGTTGAGAAGGACAGCGGGGCAACGGGCGGGTGTGCTCCCGGGTTTGAACCGGGTGCCGGTCCGCACCGCCGCTCCGGCCTTGCGGTCCTGGCAGTGGGGTGCTCAGGCCGGGCCAAAGGGTTCAGGCCCGGTTCGATCCTGCCCCTTGCTGCGGTACGGCGAACGGCAGCAGGGCCACTGTTACGTTGTCGTGGCCCCCACCGTCGAGCGCGTGGCCGACCAGCACCTGGGCGCCGCGCAGCGGCCGTCGGGCGGCGTCGGGCGGCAGGACCCGGGCCATCTCCTGTGGACTCTCCGCGTAGTTCCACAGGCCGTCCGTGCACACCACCACGACACCGGGGCGGTCCGGTTTGAACGACGCCGTGTGCGGTTCGAGTTCGTAGGCGTCGGCGCCGAGCCAGCCGGTGATGGCGTGGGCCCGCTCGTCCGCGTACGCCTCCGCCTCGTTCATCAGGCCCGCGGCGACCATCTGGGCGGCCCAGGAGTCGTCCTCGGTGAGCCGGGCGGGTGGCCCGGTGCGGTCGTCGGGCACCCAGTAGGCGCGGCTGTCGCCGACCCAGCCGATGACCAGCAGCCCGCTCGCCACGACCGCGCCGACGATCGTGCACGCCGGCGCGTTCTGCGCGCGGTGCGCGGACTCGGGCTCGCCGGCCCGACCCGGCCGGGTGGCAAGGAGGTTGACCGCCTCGGCGGCGGCCACGATCGCCTCGTGCATCGCCTGCTGCGGGTGCGTGCCGCGCGGCAACGCCGCCAGCAGCACCTCGTTGGCGGCGACCGAGGCCACCGCCGACGCCTCGTCGGGGCGGGTCGCCGACGACACCCCGTCGCAGACGATCGCGATGACGGCCGGCGAACCGTCCGGCAGGGCGGCCGACGACACGGCGAACGCGTCCTCGTTGCGGTGATGGCGCAGCCCGCGGTCGCTGACCGCCGCCACGGCGTCCAGCTCCTGCTCCAGATGGTCACGCTCGCGCGGCTGGGCGTGACCGCAGTTCTCGCAGTAGCCGTCGGTGTCGACACGGCCCGCGCGACAGGCCACGCAGAGCTTCGTACCGGCCGGGGCGGCGGGCGGCGCCGTGCGCGGGTCGGCCGGTTCGGCCGAGGGGAGGTCGGTGACATGGGGCACCGAGGGCGCGGCCCCGGCGGAGCCCGCCGGTACCGACGCCGGCGCGGGCGCGGGCAGTTCGAAGTCACCAGCGGGTGTCGGTGACGCGGTTGGCGCCGCGGTCGGCGAGGTGGTCGGCGCGGGCCGGTGCCCGCCGGCGGTGTGCCCGGACAGCGGCACCCCGGCCGAGTCGAGGCCCGGCAGCTCGCCGGGCCGCTGGACCGGGGCGGGCGTGCCCGCGCTGCCCCCCTCGGCGGCGGAGGGCCAGTCGACGGCGCCCGGCGGCGCCGCCCCCGGGGCGGCCCCTGCCTGCGCCGGTGCGCCGTTCATGAAGATCGTGGGGTGGTCGTCCGGGGGCGGGGGCACGGTCCACAGGTCGTACCCGCACGCCCCGCAGAACAGGTCGCCCGACTCCAGTGGCTCTTCGCAACTGGGACACCGCGAAAGGGCTGGCAGCTGGTGCTTCTGCGACATCAATTCACACCCACGTCCGGGGGCGGAAGCGGTTGGCCCGCTCCACCAGGTCGATCCTCTCCTCGCCACGCTGAGCGAGCCGGGCAAGCACCCGGTACGAGCGTTCCAGTCCCAAGCGCAGACCGCGCTCGTCCAGTTCACTGCCGAGCAGCGTGGTCTGTCCGGGTCGATTCCCTGGACCACCGGAGAGTACCCAGTCCAGAGCCGTGCCCAGAACCTCTGTCGACAACTGCTCGCGCCGCATCGCGTCCAGACCGAAGTGGCCCAGCCGCGAAATCTGGTCGGCCGCCGCCCTCAAGTCGTCGATCAGCGGCGTGTCCGCAGCGGCTTCCGGCGGGGTGAGGGGCGACCGCTCGCGCAGGTCACGGCCGCGCAGCCGCGACCGTACGGCCGCGATCCTGGCCGCCGTGTAGTGGATCGACGCCTCGGGGACCGACTCCAGCGTCCGTACGGCTCCGGTCCGGTCACCCGCCGCGTTCTGCACCCGGGCGAGGCCGAAGGCGGCGCTGACATAGCTCGGGTCCGTCATCCATACGAGGCGGTAGTACTCCGCCGCGTTGTCCAACTGGCCCAGCACCTCGGCGCAGACGCCGAGCGCCAGCTTGGGCGCCGCCTCGCCGGGGAAGGCGTCGTAGATCGCGTCGAAGGAGAGCGCGGCGATCTCGTGCTCACCGGTCGCGAGCGAGGCGATGCCCCGGTACCAGACGACCCGCCAGTCGTCGGCGTGGCGCGCTTCCAGTTCGGACAACGCCTTGGCCGCCGTGGTCAGTTCACCCATCTCCAGCCGGGCGCGCAGCTCGCGCAGCCGGCGCTCGACGGAGTCGGCGGGCGCCGCCGCGAGCGCGGAGATCAGCTCGGCGGGGGCGGACGTCATCAGGCCGGCCAGGAAGCCGGCGTTGGGGTCGTTCGCGTCGACCCGGGGCACCGGCAGCGCCAGCGCGGTGGCGCGGGCGTCGATGTGCGCGAGCCGGGCGCCGGTCTCCAGGGATTCGCCGGCGGGTGCGGCGGGGGTGGCGGGTGCGGCGCCCGGTGCGGTGCGAGGCGCCGGGACAGCGCCCTGAGTCGCGCCCAGGGTCGCGCCCTGACCGCCGTTTCCGGAAGGGAGTTGGGGCTGCGCCCCGAAGGCGGACGGTGGCGGGGGCGGCTGGATCGCCGGGTGGCCGGGCGGCGGCGTGGTGCCGCCGCCGGCGGCGCCGATCGCGGGCCTGTTCGCCACGCCTCCGATCCCGCCAGCGTTCGCCACGCCTCCGATCCCGCCAGCGTTCGCCACGCCTCCGATCCCGCCAGCGTTCGCCACGCCTCCGATCCCGCCAGCGTTCGCGGCGCCGATCCCGCCACCGATCGCGCCACGGTTCGCGGCGCCGTTCGCGCTCCCCGCGGCCTTGTCGCGGCGCCCGAGCAGACCCGTGCGCTCCGGCTCGGGGCGGAGCCCCAGCCGTGACACCTCCTGCGAGGTGTCGGCGAACAACCGCGTGTCCGTGACGCGCAGTTCCGTACCGAACTGCGTCGAGAGCGCCGGCCGCGGCCGCCCCGTCTGCAACGCCACGACCTCCCGCAGCACACCGGTCAACTGCTCGGCCATCTCCTGCGCCGAGGCGAACCGCCGCGCCGGATCGGGGTCCGTCGCCCGCACCAGCAGCCGGTAGAACGACTCGTACGTCCGGAACACCTCGATGTTGTCCGGGTCCGGCAGCGAGTCCACGAACACGTTCGTGTACCCCTGGAAGTCGAACGTCAGCACCGCGAGGGTGCGCGCCACCGTGTACAGGTCGGAGGCCACCGACGGGCCCACCTCGGCGACTTCCGGCGCCTGGTAGCCGACGGTGCCGTAGATCGCCGACTCGTCGTCGTCCATCCTGCGGACCGCGCCCATGTCGATGAGCTTGAGCTGGTCCTCGGACTGGATCGCGTTGTCGACCTTGAAGTCGCAGTAGAGCAGATTGCGGCTGTGCAGATGCCCCAGGGCCTCCAGCGCCTCGATGCCGTACGCGCACGCCTGCTCGACCGGCAGCGGGTCGCGCTTGCCGTCGGACCCGCGCCGCTCGTTGGCGATCTCCTTGAGCGCCTTGCCGCCCACGTACTCCATGACGATGTAGCCGTCCATGGAGCCGGTCCGCTGGTCGAGATGTTCCACGAAGTTGTAGATGCGGACGATGTTGGAGTGCTCGATCTCCGCGAGGAAGCGCCGCTCGGAGATCGCCGCCTCCATAGCGTCCTGGTCACCCGTGTCGAGCAGGCCCTTGAGGACCACCCACCGGTTGGAGACCGCGCGGTCGACGGCGAGGTAGATCCAGCCCAGACCGCCGTGCGCCAGACAGCCCGCGACCTCGTACTGCCCGTGGACGATGTCACCCTCGCGCAGCTTCGGCATGAATGAGTACGGATGGCCGCACTTGGTGCAGAACCCTTCCGTACGCCCCGGCCGCTCCCCGCGCGAACGGCCCACCGGCGCGCCGCAGTCGGAGCGCGAGCAGTACCGCTTGCGCTCCGGGACCTCCGCGCTCGCCATCACCGCCGAGTGCGGATCGGGCCTCGGCACGTCCGGTACGGAGACGAGGCCCGCGCCCAGCCGGTTGCGCCCCGAGACGCCGCTGGCGGCGCCGGAGCTGCGGACCGAGACCGACCGGCTGGAGAGCCGGCCGGACAGCGACCGCGACAGCCGCCCCGAGACCGAACGCCGCGACGTCGAAGAACGCGACGTCGACGAACGCGACGAGGCCCGCGAGGACGCGCGGGACGAACCGCTGCCCCGGCCACTGCCCTTGCCGCTCGACTTGCTGTCCCTGCCGCCGCCGGTGATCCCGGTGGGCGGGGACGACACCATGCCGGTCGGCGAGACGACCGGGGCCAGACCGCAGTTGTCGCAGTACAGCTCACCGCCGCCCATGTCCTCGTACGACCCCTCGCAACCGGGGCGCTGGCATCTCCTCGTCCCGCTCATCGTTCCCCCCGCTCGCTCACGCTGTTGAGTCTGTTCGGATCGCCGCCCACTGTCCGGCCGGCGCCTGCCCGTCCGTCGATGCTCACGCGTTCCCCCCGCGGTCGGTGGGCCCGGACTGCCGCTGGGCCATCGCGTCGGCCGCCGCCCGCTGGTAGCGCAGCACCGCCTGCTCGGCGACGCGCAGATCGCAGGGCGCGCTCCACAGCATCCGGCGGGCCGCGTCGTAGCGCTCGGTCAGCACCGTGTCCTCGGCGAGCCCGTGCCTGGCGACCTTCGCCTTGTACGCGTCGAGCCTGCCGCGCAGCTCGGCCCGGACCGCGAGCGGGGCCGTGACAGCCGTCAACGACTCGCGGGCCCGGTGCAGTTCGTCCTCGGCCTCGCGCTCCAGGGACTCCAGCAGCGGGGAGAGGCGGTGCCACTGCGCGTGTCTGCGGTATTCGGCGGCCGTCGACAGCCGCTCCTGGAGCGCCGTGGAGGGACCGCTCACCGCGGGCACCTCGGAGGCGGCGATCTTCGCCAGCACCTCGCCGCGGGCCGACCGGGCCTCGGTGAGCGTACGGTCGGCCCGCGACAGCACGTCCCGCAGCCGCAGCAGCCGCGTCTCGGAATCCTGGCGCACCGTCAGGACCGCGTCGATCTCCCGGCGTACGTCCTCCAGCGCGCGGGCCGCCCGGTCGTAGCGCTCGGTGTCGGGCCTGCCGCCGCCGGGCGCCGAACTGCCGTGCACCGGCTGCCAGAAGGCCAGCGGATCGGAGATCACCTGCGCGCGCAGCGTGCCCAGCTCGTCGGTGATCTCCTCCAGGTCGTCACCCGCCGGGTGCTCCCCGGGCCGGACCCCCGCCGAGTGCGCCAGCGAACGGGTGCGGTTCAGCTCGGCGGCGAGCAGGTCTATCCGGGCCGGCAGCGCCGACCAGACGGAGTCCGACGCGACGACCATGTCGAGCGACTGCGCGTACAGCTCGTTCATCCGCGCGACCAGCTCGGCGAGCGTGAACTGCTCGGAGAGTTTGGCCGGTCCCGCGACGGACGGGGTGGCGGTGGCGGAGCCGGCGACCGTGACGCTGCGGCCCCGCAGCTTCTCGGTCAGGTCCACCAGATCCTGCTGGTTGAGCCACCGCAGCCGGGCGCGGGCCTCGCGGGCGCCGCGCAGGGCGGCGGCGTAGGCGTCGAAGTAGCTCCACAGCAGGGTGATCGTCTGCTCGGTGGTGGCCCAGCGGTCCTTGGTGACTCCGGTGAGGCCCGCTCCTTCGAGCAGCCGGCGGCCCGCGTGGTCCTGGAGGGCGAGCAGGGACGTCTCGATCGCCTCGTGCTCCGCGCCGAGGCGCGCGAGGGCACGGTCCGCCTCGTCCCGGTCCATGGCGGGACCGGCCGACTTCCCTGTCGAGCCGGGGAAGGAGCCCGCGTCGCCCATCGATCACCTCTCCGCTCTGCCCTGACCGCTTCCGGCGCCGGTGCCGGCGTCGTTGCGCGATCTTCGGTCCTGGTTCCGACTCTTCGGTGCCTCGGTGCCTCGGTGCCTCGGTGCCTCGGTTCCTGTGTCCTCAGTCCTTGTACTTCGGCTTGGGTGGTGCGGTGATGCCGGGCAGACCGGCCTTCAGCCACTTGTTGTACGACACCATCCAGGGGCTCCTGTCACCGCCCGCGCGGTAGTCCTCCAGGACCTTGTTGACCCGGCGCACCAGGTCGTCGTTGCCCAGTTTGGCCGCGACACCGTAGAACTCCTTGGTGAACGGCTTGCCCACCAGCACGACTGCCGGGTCCTGCGCCGCCTGGCCGGCCGCCAGCGCGTTGTCCGTGACCACCGCGTCGACCTCGCCCATCTGGAGCCGCACCAGGCAGTCCAGTTGGTTCGGCACCGTCAGTTTGTCCTCGTCCCGGTCGCTGCCGTCGTCCTTGTCCTCGAAGGTCGCGCCGTACGACTCCTCGGCCAGCGCGTCGTACGCCGTCGAGCCCTCCGCCGAGCAGACGCGCTTGCCGGACAGCGACTCGTCGTACCCCGTGATGTCCGAGTCCGGGTCCTTGGGCGCGAGCACCTGTTGGCCGGCCTCGAAGTAGGCGGAGGAGAAGGCGACCTGCTCGATCCGCGCGCAGTTGATCGTCATCGTCCGTACGACCAGGTCCACCGTGTCGTTCTCCAGGGCGCCGACGCGCTGGTTGGTGGGGATGGCGCGGAAGATGATGTCGTCGGGGGAGCCGAGGATGTCCTTGGCGATCGCCCGCGCGAGGTCGATGTCGAAGCCCTCGATGGTTTTGGTGGCGGGGTCGCGGTAGCCCCACCGGAAGCTGTTCTGGTCGATGCCGACGATCAGGTCGCCACGGGCCTTGATGCGGTCGATGGTCGGTCCGTCCACCGCGTTGGGCCGCAGACTGCGCTCCGGCTCCTCGCAGTCCGGTGCGGCGGCGGCCCCGGGCGCGGCCTCGGCCGCGATCTTCTGCGGCTCCTGGCCCCCGCCGACCCGGTCGTCGCGCGACAGCGGCAGCAGGGTGAGCGTCGCCGCCAGCGCGACGGCGGCGGCGACCGTGACTCCCGTACGGCGGGCGGCGGGGCGGCGGTCGCCCTCCCGGCGGTACGGCTCGCGCGGCCCGTCCGTGCCGGTCGGGTCCGTGGTGTCGGCTGTCATTCCTCCCCCTGTCACCGGTACTCCGAAAGCCTGCGGTTGATACCCAGGATCGCGCCCACCGCGCCCAGCACAGCCAGCACGAGTGCCCCGATCCACAGCCCGGTCAGCGCGTCCCGGCCGGCCTCGGCCGCGTCGGTGAACTCCACCTGTTCGTGGGCGATCGCCTTGTCCAGCGCGTTGTCCACCCGGTCGAACGACTCGCCCGTCGAACCCTCTTCGCCGATGACCTTCTCCAGCGCGCCGTCGTAGTCACCGGCCTTGTCGGTGTCGTTCGCCGACTTGTGCAGTTTCTGCCACTCGGTGGCCGCCGCGCGGGCCTGGCCGACCGGCAGGGAACCCTCGCTGTCGCCGCCGGCGAGCTTCCGCGCCTTCTCCAGCGCGGCGTCGAGCTGCTTCATGTCGGCCTGGTGGTCCGTCTCGTACTGGTCGCTCTTGCCGTCCTTCGTCAGGACGGCGCCACGGGCGACCAGCGTCAGGTTCTCGTTCGCGCGTGCCTTCAGCGAGCTGATCCGGGCGTCGTTGAGGACCGCCAGCGACTTCTGGCCCTGCGCGTTCGCCTCGTTCAGCTGCGTACGCGCCACTGTGTGGCCCACCGCCAGCCAGAGCAGCACGACCGTGGCGGCGGCTGTCGCGGCCAGCAGGCCGTGGTTGAACACCCTGTTCGTCCGGTGGTAGTTGCGCCGCTGCGCCCAGACCAGGACGCCCAGCGCCACGACCCCGGCGGCGAGGGCCAGGAACGGCCACACCCGCGCGTCCCGCTGGTCCTGATCGAGTCGCGCCGTCTCCGACGCGTACAGCTTCTCGGCCGCCGGCAGGATCTCCTTCGTCATCTGCTGGTTGGCGTAGCGCAGATAGGCGCCGCCCAGCGGGAGTCCCTGCCGGTTGTTGGCCCTCGCCCGCTCGATCAGGCCCGTGTAGAGCGGGAGTTGCCTGTTGAGCGTGGCGATCTGGCGGCGGGACTCGCTGGAACCCTCGGTGTTCGCCGCGGCTCTGACCAGCAGCAGGGACGCGGTCTTGATGTCGTCCTTGTAGCGCTTCCGCACCTTCGCCGGCTCCTGCGCGCCGGCCAGGAAGCCGCTCGCGGCGGCCGTGTCGGCGTCCGCCAGCGAGCGGTAGATGTTCGCCGCGTCCGCGCTCAGCGGCTGGCTGCGGTCGACGACGTCGTGGGCGGCGGCGGACCGGTCGCCGACCTCGAAGGCCGTCACCGCTCCGAACACCACCACCAGCAGAGCCAGTACGGCCCCGATGATCTGGAGCCGGCCCGGCTCCGTCGTCGCCGCCGCGCGCAGCCGCTCCCTGCCCTCGGCCCACGCACCACGCCCCGCTGGTGGCGGCGCGGACGGTGGAGCCGACGGCGCGGGCGTGTGCGTCGGTGCCGGAACAGGCGCTGTGCGCACATTCGGCGGGTATGTCACTCGGCCTCCCCCTCGGTCACTGACGGCGTCGCGCCCCTCGGCGGACTTCAGGGGCCACTCCCGGCCAGCAGTATGGCCGCACGGATCGGTATCCGCACAGGATCTGACTGGATCTTGCGCGGACGGATCCTGCCGGGGCCCGATCTCCCCGCCATGCTCCCCCCATTGAATACGTCAGGAACCTGTGATCGGTTCCCATTCGTGAGGGTTCGATCACGGGGCGCTGACCCGTCCGCGCCGGGCGCGCGCCGAGCCCGCGCCCGGCCCGCGCCCGCTCGTGCCCGCGTCAGGCGTAGTGCGCCCGCAGCCTCGCGTACGACTCCGGCCCGGCCCCGATGTGGTCCAGCCCCAGCAGTCCGGCGCCCAGCACCGGAGGCTCCGTCACCACCCCCACCACGGCCTTCGGCGCGCGGGCCGCCAGCAACTCCCGGATCCCGTCGTCCAGTCGCGGATGCCGGGCCGCCAGCACACTGCCGCCCAGCAGCACCGGGACCTCCTCGTCCAGCAGCCCCAGCCGCTCCAGCGCCACCCCCGCCAGCGCCACGACCTCGGCGGCGAGCCGGTCTACCAGCGACCGGGCCACCGCGTCGCCCGCCGCGCCGGTGGCGAAGAGGACCGGCGCCAGCTCGTGCCTGCGCGCGAACGGGATGTGCCCCAGATGCAGCGCCTCGATCAGCGCGTACACCGAGTCGAGGCCGAAGTGCCCCGGCACCGTACGCATCAGCTCTGTCGGCTCGCCCCGCCCGTCCTCGGCGCGCGCCGCGAACCACAGCGCCTCCTCGGAGAGCCCGGAGCCGCCGCCCCAGTCGCCGGAGATCCGGCCGATGGCGGGGAACCGCGCCGTACGGCCGTCCGGCAGCATGCCCACGCAGTTGATGCCCGCGCCGCACACGACGGCGACTCCGCGCGGTTCGGCGCCGCCGGGCAGCCCGGCACGCAGAATCGCGAAGGTGTCGTTGCGCACCTCGGTGCTGCCGCCCCAGCCGCGCCGCTGCACCGCCGCCGCCAACTCCCGCTCCTCGACCGGGAGATCCGCGTTGGCCAGACACGCGGAGACATGCCCGGCGATCCCCTCCGTAGGCAGGCCCGCGTCGGCCGCCGCGTCGGCGACGATCGCGGCGAGCCGGTCGATCGCCGGCTCCACGCCCACGACCGGCGGCTGGAAGCCGCCGCCGCGCGCCGCGCCGAGCACCTGCCCGTCGGCACCGATCACGGCCACGTCGGTCTTGCTGTTCCCGGCGTCGACGGCCAGGACGCTCCCGCGTCCCGCCGCCGGTCCGGTCCGGCTCATGCCCACGCGAGGTGCTCCCGGTTGTGTGCGATCAGACGGTCGGTCAGGCCCTCGGCGTACTCGTACTGGCCGATCAACGGGTGGGCCAGCAGCGCCTTGTAGACGCGGTCGCGCCCACCGTGCAGCGCCGCGTGGAGCGCCAGATCCTCGTACGCGGTGACGTTCGCGATCAGCCCCGCGTACAGCGGGTCGACCTCGGGCACGGCCAGTGGCGTCGCCCCCGAGGCGTCGACCCTGGCCTGGACCTCGATCACCGCGTCGTCGGCGAGGAACGGCAGCGTGCCGTTGTTGTAGGTGTTGACGACCTGGATGGGGCTGCCGCCGCTTTCCGCGTCGCCCAGCAGCGCGGCGGCCAGATCGACGGCGGCCTCGCTGTAGAAGGCGCCGCCGCGCTTGGCCAGCAGCTCGGGCTTCTCGTCCAGCGCCGGGTCCCCGTACATGGCGAGCAACTGCGCCTCCATCTCGGCCACTTCGGCGGCCCGCGACGGCTTGGTGCCCAGCTCCCGGACGGCCTCGTCGTGCGCGTAGAAGTAGCGCAGGTAGTACGAGGGCACCACGCCGAGGGTGTCCAGCACCCGGCGCGGCAGCCGCAGATCGGCCGCGATCGCGTCGCCGTGCTCGGCGATCAGCTTGGGCAGCACGTTCTCGCCGTCGGGACCGCCGAGCCGTACGCTGCGCTCCCAGGTCAGATGGTTCAGCCCGATGTGCTCCAGGTGGACGTCCGAGGGCGCGACGTCCAGCAGTTTCGCGAACTTCCTCTGGAAGCCGATCGCGACGTTGCACAGCCCGATCGCCTTGTGCCCGGCCTGGAGCAGGGCGCGCGTCACGATTCCCACCGGGTTGGTGAAGTCGATGATCCACGCGTCCGGGTTGGCGCGCCGTACCCGCTCGGCGATGTCCAGCACGACCGGGACCGTACGCAGCGCCTTGGCGAGACCGCCCGCGCCCGTCGTCTCCTGGCCCACGCAGCCGCACTCCAGCGGCCATGTCTCGTCCTGCCGCCGCGCGGCCTGCCCGCCGACGCGCAGTTGGAGCAGTACGGCGTCGGCGCCGGCCACGCCCGCGTCCAGATCGGACGTCGTGACGATCTTTCCGGGGTGCCCCTGCTTGGCGAAGATCCGCCGCGCGAGACCGCCGACCAGCTCCAGCCGGTCGGCCGCCGGGTCGACGAGCACCAGTTCACTGATCGGCAGCGTGTCCCGCAGCCGGGCGAAGCCGTCGATCAACTCAGGTGTATAGGTGGACCCGCCACCCACTACTGCGAGCTTCATTGTTTTAGCCCTTCACTCCGGTCAGTGTGACGCCCTCGACAAATGCCTTCTGTGCGAAGAAGAAGACGACGATCACGGGGGCCATGACCAGAACGGTCGCGGCCATGGTCAGGTTCCAGTCGGTGTGGTGCGCGCCCTTGAAGGACTCCAGTCCGTAACTGAGCGTCCAGGCGGCCGGGTTCTCCGACGCGTAGATCTGTGGGCCGAAGTAGTCGTTCCAGGCGTAGAAGAACTGGAACAGCGCCACGGCGGCGATGCCCGGCTTCGCCATCGGCAGGACGACCCTGATGAGCGTCCGGAACTCGCCGCAGCCGTCGACGCGGGCCGCGTCCAGATACTCGTTGGGGATGGTGAGCAGGAACTGCCTCAGTAGGAAAATGGAGAACGCGTCGCCGAACGCCATCGGGATGATCAGCGGCCAGAGCGTGCCCGACAGGTCGAACTGCTTCGCCCAGAAGAGATACATCGGGATGATGATCACCTGGGGCGGCAGCATCATCATCGAGATGACGAGCATCAGCGACAACCGCCGGCCGCGGAAGCGGAACTTGGCCAGCGCGTACGCCACCGGGATCGAGGAGGCCACCGACAGCAGCGTCCCCAGACCCGCGTAGAGCAGGGTGTTCCTCCACCAGGTCGGAAAGCCCGGTGTGTCGAAGACCTGGGTGTAGTTGCCCCACTCCCAGCTGTTGGGGGTGAGGTCGCGGGTGAGCGCCTGCTGGTCGCTCATCACCGAGGTGAGGAAGAGGAAGACGAACGGCAGCACGAAGAACAGGGCCGCCGCGACACCGAGCGCGTGCACGCCGATCCAGCGCAGGACCGCCTTGCGGCGCGCGGTGCGGGCCGCCGGTGTGAGCGCCCCGTCCGCCGGTCTCACGGGCCGGTCGGGTGCGTCCAGGAGTTGCTGGGACATGGTCAGTCACCCGTTCCGATCAGTCCGCCGCGACGCCGCATCAGGAACGCGGTGAAGAGCATGGCCAGGGCGAACAGGACGAGCGCGACGACGCAGGCGGCGCCGTAGTCGAAGCGCTGGAAGCCGAGGTTGTAGACGAGCTGCGGCAGGGTCAGCGTCGACTTGTCGGGGTAGCCGGGCTCGAACTGCTGGCCCGAGCCGCCGATGACACCGGAGGCGACCTTGCCCGCGACCAGCGGCTGTGTGTAGTACTGCATCGCCTGGATCACACCGGTGACCACGGCGAACAGCACGATCGGCGAGATGTTCGGCAGCGTCACGAAGCGGAAGCGCTGCCACGACGACGCGCCGTCCAGCTCGGCCGCCTCGTACTGCTCCTTCGGTACGTCCAGCAGCGCGGCCATGAAGATCACCATCAGGTCGCCGATGCCCCAGACGGCCAGCGCCGTGAGCGCCGGCTTGGACCAGGAGGCGTCGTTGAACCAGCCGGGGGTGGGCAGCCCGAGGTCGCCGAGGATGGTGTTGACCGGCCCCGTACCGGGGTTGAGGAGGAACACGAAGGCCAGCGTGGCCGCGACGGGCGGGGCCAGGTACGGCAGATAGAACAGGGTCCGGAAGACCCCGGTGCCCGTCTTGATCTTGGTGATCAGCATGCCGACGCCGAGACCGAACAGCACCCGGCAGGCGACCATGACCACGACCAGCCACAGGGTGTTGCGCAGCGACGGCCAGAACATCGGGTAGTCGGTGAAGACGTACGACCAGTTCCCGAGCCCGTTCCAGACGGGGGAGTTGAAGCCGTCGTACTTCATGAAGGAGAAGTACACGGTCGACACGAGCGGATACGCGAAGAAGACCGTGAACCCGATCAACCAGGGCGACATGAACGCCACCGTCCGCAGCGCGCCCCCGCGCCGCTTCGAACGGAGCGTGTTGCCGGCCATCAGCAGACTTCCCGGCCCGCTACTTGGCCTGCTCGATGTCGCGGTCGATCTGCCGCGCGGTCTTCTCCAGGCCCTCCTGGAGATCCTTCACGGAGCCCTTCTCGTACTGGTAGCCGAAGTCCTGGAGCGTCTGCTGGTACGTCGCGCCGTTGATCGCGCCCGCGGGGGTGCTGGACTCCGGGTGCTGGGCGATGTCGAGGAACGTCTTGAAGCGCGGGTCGAACTTCAGGTCGGGCGACTTGAGCGCGGCGTACGTGGAGGGCACGTTGCGGATGCCGTTGGCGAACTCCACGACCGCCTTCGTGTCGGTGGTCATGTACTTCACCAGCTCCCACGCGGCGTTCTGCTTCTTGCTCTGCGGCGCGATGCCCATGATCGTGCCGGCGAGGAAGCCCTTGCCGTAGCTGTCGGCCTCGTCGTCGGCGACGGGCATCGGCGCCACGCCGATCTCGAAGCCGGCGCCCGCCTCCTTGGCCATGCCGAGCCGCCACTCGCCGTCCAGCTGCATCGCGACCTGACCGGTGTGGAAGGGGTGCTTGGCGCCCCACTCGTCACCGAAGG
The DNA here is from genome assembly GCF_045040315.1 of Streptomyces sp. NBC_01508. Lineage (NCBI taxonomy): Bacteria > Bacillati > Actinomycetota > Actinomycetes > Kitasatosporales > Streptomycetaceae > Streptomyces > Streptomyces sp. NBC_01508. The sequence goes on from NZ_CP109419.1 coordinate 5,823,316, forward strand.
TGCTGCGGAACTTCTCCAGCTTCCGGTAGCCGCCCAGGTCCTCGACGAGCTTCTTCTGGTAGGTGAACATCTCGGCGAACGCCGGGTCCTTGGCGATGTTCGACTTGCCGTCCTTGTCGAAGTACGCGTGGTCCCAGCTCGACATGTAGTGCTCGACGACCGTCTCGTAGCCGTGGTACGTCGGCATCATGCCGACCCGCTCGTAGCTGTCGCCCTTGGGCTTCGTGAGCTTCTTGGCGACGTCGGCCAGCTCGGACATCGTCTTCGGCGGGGCCGTGACGCCCGCCTCCTTGAAGGCGTCCTTGTTGTAGTACAGCCCGTACGCGTCGCCGAGCAGCGGCAGCGCGCAGCGGTCGCCCTCGAACTCGGTGTACTGGAGCAGCACCTTCGGGAACGTCTTCGCCAGATCGATCTTGTCCTTCTTTATGAAGGGCTCAAGATCGGCGAAGGCGCCGGACGAGCAGAACTTGCCCACGTTGGAGGTGGTGAAGGACGACACGACGTCCGGGCCCTTCGAACCGCCCGCGCGCAGCGCCTGGTTGAGCTTGTCGTCGTTGATGTTGCCGACGACGTCGACCTTGATGTTCGGGTGGGCGTCCTCGAAGCGGCCGATGTTGTCCTTGATCGCCTTCACCTCGCCGGGCGCGCTCCAGCCGTGCCAGAAGGTGATCGTGGTCTTGGCGTTCGGGTCGTCCGTCGCGGAGTTGCCGGACTGCCCCGTACAGGCGGCGGTGAGGACGGACAGCGCGGCGACCGCGACGGCGGAGGCGGTCAGACGGCGGTTTCTGGGCATGACGGAACTCCCGGTGTCGGTGGGTGTCGGTCGGGACCTGAAAGGGGTGTGGCGGGGCTTCGAGGGGGCTTGGGAGGGCTTGCGGGGGCTTGTGCGCGCTTGCGGGGCCGGTCGGGCGCGGGGGCGGATCAGCGGGAGGTGTCGAAGACCTCGTCGCGGGTGGTCACCAGGGCGCTCTCCAGCGCGCCGCGCAGCACGGGGTTGTCCTGTACCTCTCCGATGACCAACCGGGGTCTGGACGCGGCCAGTTCGGCCAGCTCCGCCTGGACCAGCGCGCGCAGCGGTTCGCCGCCGGCGGTGGTCACCCCGCCGGCGAGGACGATGAGTTCGGGGTCGAGCACCGCCGTCACGGACGCGAGACCGGTGGCCAGCCGCTGTGCGAACAGCCGCAGCAGCTCGGCCAGGCGCGGGTCCTCCTCGTGTCCGGCGGCGGCCTTCGTAAGGAGGGCGGCGGCGACATCCGCGTACGGCTGCTCCGGCGTCTCGATGCCGAGGCCGCGGGCGAGGCGCGGTACGCACTGGGCGCCCGCCAGTTCCTGGAAGCCGCCGCTGTTGGCCCTGACCACCTGGCGTACGAGGGGAGTGCCCGGCACCGGCAGGAAGCCGACCTCGCCGGCGCCGCCGGTGAAGCCGCGGTGCAGCCGGCCGCCGATGACGAGGGAGGCGCCGAGACCTTCCTGGTTCCACAGCAGGACGAAGTCGTCGTGGCCGCGGGCCGCGCCCAGCCGCTGCTCGGCGACGGCCGCGAGATTCACGTCGTTCTCGTACTCGACGGGCATCGCCAGCGCGCCGGCCAGTTCGTCGAGCAGCGTGGGGGAGTGCCAGCCGGGCAGGTGCGAGGCGTACCGCAGCCGCCCGGTGGACGGGTCGAAGGCGCCCGGCGTACCGATGACGACGCGGTGCACGTCGCCGCGCGCCAGCCCGGCGGCCTTCACGGCCCCCTCCAGCGCGTCGGTCACCCGGGTCACGACGCCGTCGGCCGCCCGGCGCCCCGGCGTGGGCAGTTCGAACCGGCCGACGGTGGCGCCGGTGATGTCCGCGACGGCGGCGAGGATGCGCTCCGGGTTGACGTCGAGACCGGCGGCGTGGGCGGCGCCCGCGTTCACCGCGTACAGCTGCGCGTTGGGCCCCGGGCGCCCCTCGGTGGTGCCGGTGGCGACGACGAGACGGGCCGCCTCCAGACGGGCCAGCAGCTGGGAGGCCGTCGGCTTGGAGAGACCGGTCAGTTTGCCGATCCGGGTACGGGAGAGGGTGCCGTGCGCCAGCAGCAGATCCAGCGCGGCACGGTCGTTCATCGCGCGCAGGACGCGGGGTGTGCCCGGGGACGGCGTGGACGGGTCGCTCACGACGTGTGCACCTGCCTTTCGGCGACTGCTCTCCCCCGTGTCGTAGTTTCACAACACTGTTAGGAAAGTTTCCTATTTGATGGGAGGAAAGTAGGCCGCAGGTCGGGGAGCAGTCAATACCCGTTCACGTACGACGCCCCCGAGGCAACCAAAGCGTTACCTGCGGGGGCGCGGTTCACACGCTTCGCGTCGAGCCCGTCCGGCGATCGGAGACGGACGGACGGACGATCCTCCCGGCCCTACTTCGCCAGATTGGGGTTCGGGGCCTGCGGCGGTATCGGCGACGCCGCGAGCGACTGCGGCGACGTGGGGCTCGCCAGGGCCGACGGCGCGGACACACCGGCCGTCGGGTCGGCCGCCGCCGCCTCCGTGCCCGCCAGGGGCAGCCCGCCGACGATCTGGATCCCCGCCGCGTCGAACGCTTGCTTGATCCGCCAGCGCAGCTCGCGCTCCACGCCCAGCGCCTTGCCCGGCATCGTCTTCGCGCTCACCCGCACCGTCATCGATTCGAGCAGGACGGAGTCCAGGCCCAGGATCTCGACCGGGCCCCACAGGCGCTCGGCCCACGGGTCCTCCTTCGCCATCTTCTCCGCGACCGCGGTGATGACGTCGCGCACCCGGTCCAGATCCTCGGTCGGCCGGACCGTCACATCGACACCGGCCGTGGCCCAGCCCTGGCTGAGGTTGCCGATCCGCTTCACCTCGCCGTTGCGGACGTACCAGATCTCGCCGTCGTCGCCGCGCAGCTTCGTCACCCGCAGCCCGACCTCGATGACCTCGCCGGACGCGACGCCCGCGTCGATGGTGTCGCCCACGCCGTACTGGTCCTCCAGGATCATGAAGACGCCGGAGAGGAAGTCGGTGACGAGATTGCGCGCACCGAAGCCCAGGGCCACACCGGCGACACCCGCCGACGCGAGCAACGGCGCCAGATTGATGTTCAGCGCCCCGAGCGCCATCAGCGCGGCCGTGCCCAGGATCGTGAACGACGTCACCGACCGGAGCACCGACCCGATGGCCTCCGAACGCTGCCTGCGCCGTTCGGCGTTCACCAGCAGGCCGCCGAGCGCCGTGCCCTCGACCGCCGTCGCGCTGCGGTTCATCCGGGCTATCAGCTTGGTGATGGTGCGCCGCAGGACATGGCGCAGGACGAGCGCGATCACCATGATCAGCAGGATGCGCAGGCCGACGCTCAGCCAGGTGGACCAGTTCTGCTCCACCCAGCCGGCGGCGTCGTTGGCGCGCTCCGCCGCCTCCTCGAACGTGGCGGGCCCTGACGACGGGTCCGGGGCCGGCGCGGCGGACAGGGACACGGCGGGAACCTCCTGGAAATACGGGCGGGACCAACCACACTAACGGGGCATCGCGCGTGCGCCGGCGCCGTGCGCGGGGGAGAGACACTCCTCACCCGCCGGTACCGGGACGAAGTCCCAGGAAGGCGCGGGGGCGCGGACACGGCAGGTCAGGGGGTGCGGGGCGGGTGTGGGCGAAAACACTCCGAGCCCGTTACCAAGACGTGGTGGCGTTTCGACCAGCCATGAGGAGAGACTGAGACAGATCGTCCCGGCGCGAGCCACGCGCCGCCGGCGTAACTGGAGGCACCGTGCCACATGTCCTGGTCCTCAACGCGTCGTACGAGCCGCTCGGCGTCGTACCGCTCCGCCGCGCGCTCGTCCTCGTTCTGGAGAACAAGGCCATCTGCCTGGAGGAATCCGGCGCCTTTCTGCACAGCGAGACCCGCGTCCTGCCCGCGCCCAGCGTCGTACGCCTGAAGCGGTTCGTACGGGTCCCCTACCGGGGGCCCGTACCACTGACCCGCCGCGCGCTCTTCGCCAGGGACGGCGGACGCTGCATGTACTGCGGCAGCGTCGCCACCAGCGTCGACCACGTCATCCCGCGCAGCCGGGGCGGAAAGCACGTGTGGGACAACGTGGTGGCCGCCTGCCGCCGCTGCAACCACGTGAAGGCCGACCGGCACCTGCGGGAGCTGGGGTGGAGACTGCGCCACCAGCCCGCGCCGCCGTCCGGGCTCGCGTGGCGGATCATCGGGACCGGGCACCGGGATCCGCGCTGGATGCCGTATCTGCAACCCTTCGGCGCGGAGGACGCGGTGGCCCGGATCGACGGCATTTCCGCCTAGGATCCGGGCCTTTGTCGTGCCCGGTGCGTGCCCGGTCCGTGCCCGGTGCGTGTTCGGGCCGCTCCCGGGCCGCTCCCGGCCCGTCACTGTGTCCTCAGTCGCCGGACGGACCGCGTTCTGTGTCCTCCGCCACCGCGTACGCCTCCACGGACCACAGCGAGTATCCGAACTCCGTCGCGCGCCGCTCGCCCTGGATCCGGATGAAGCGGGTGTCCTTCGCGTCCATCCGGACCGACTCGCGCCCGCCCTTGCCCTCCGACACGCGCGCCGCGTCCCGCCACACGCGCCCGTCGGCCGACACCTGGACCCGGTAGTCGCTCGCGTAGGCGTCCTGCCAGTTCAGTACGGTCCGGCCCAGCCTCACCGGCTCCGCCAGCTCCGCCTGCCACCACGCGCCGTCCTCGACGGGTGACGACCAGCGGGTGGCCGGGTCGCCGTCGGCCGCCGCGGCGGCCGGGAAGTCGGGCGTCTCGTCGCCGGACGACGAGACCGTGACGGCCGGCGTCCTAAGGAGGTCGGGGCCGCCCGTACGCGGCGAGGCCCGCACCGTCAGGACGCGCTCCTCACCGCCGAACGTCAGCGGGACCCGGTAGGTCCCCGCCGCGGTGCCCTCGGGGACGCTGACCCGGACCGGCACGGTCGTGACGACGCCGCGTGGCACCGTCACCCGCTCGGGCACCGTCACCTTGACGCCGTCCGGGGCCTTCGCCGTCAGCGCGCCGCTGATCGGGCCGGGGCGCCGCGCCTCCAGTTCCGCGTCGACCGTCTCCGCCTTCCCGCCGATCTCGGCGTCCGCGACGCTCCGGGCGAGATCGAGCCGCACCCGCGGCTCGTCGGTGAACCACGGCACGACACGCCGTACCGACGGCGCCGTCCCGCCCGGCCAGGTGATCCGTACGGCGTCGGCGCGCAGCCCCTTGGCGTCCGTCTGGGTCCAGCCGGTCGTCGACACCGGGCCCAGCCGCCGCCAGCCCTCACCGTGAACGTGCGCCTCCACCGAGGCGCCGTCGCCCGTCCCGGGCTCCGTCATGGTCGTGATCACGCCGACGGGGCGGGTGCGGCCGACACCGACGGTGTACGCGTCGGTGCTCCGGGTGGCGCGGGCCTCCGGTCCGGCGGAGCGGTCGGCGCCCGTCCAAACCGCCGACTCCTTGGCCGCGCGGTCGAGGAACGGGTCGAGTACGCCCTCGCCGACCGTGACCGCGCTGCCGCCCGCCGCCTCCCGCAGCGGTTCGAGGTCGAGCGACGCCTGCCAGGCGGCGTCGCCGTCGCCCCGGGCCTGCGCCTGGAGCATGTCGACCGACAGCTCCCCGGCCCGGCCGTAGCGCGCCAACTGCTCGCTCCACGGCCGTACTTCGTCGTCCAGTCGGCCGTCCGCCGTGCCGGACAGCCGCTCCGGTGTCTGCCGCATCACGGTGAAGGCCGCCCGCAGCCGCCCCGCCGCCGCGTCCCTGGCCTTCGGGTTCTTCGCGGACGCCGCACCCGTACGGGTGCTCCAGAACTCCTTCAACAGAGGGCGCAGATACGCCGACTCGGTCGGGTTCAGGATCGACGAGGAGTCGTTCCCGGCGAGCGCGCCGATGGCCTCACGGGCCTTGGGGTCGCCGTCCGCGAGATCGTCCATGGCCGCCTGCCAGGACTCCTGCGGCCGGTAGCCGCGCGGGTTCCAGGCGTAGTCGGCGGCCGTGAACAGCGGGATACGGGACGCGGACGGCTGCTCACTCGCGTTGGCGAGGAGCGCGGCCGAACCGGCGGCGACGGCCGGCTCACGGCCCGTGTAGGGGCCGAGGAAGATACGCCCGCGCTCGTAGTCGTTGACCGGGTAGTTGTCCATCGTCACCAGCGGGTGCTTGAACGCCTCGCGCGCACCGGCCAGTTCGGTGCCGGTGATGGTGCGCGGCACCACCCCGACGCCCGTCCACGCGACCTGGACCCGCCCGTCGAGGTCGGCGGCGAGCGCCGTGCGGTACTCGGTGGCGCCGTCCTGGAAGTACTCCGTCGGCATCACGGTCAGCGGCTCGGCGCCCGCGTGCCGCCGCGCGAGGTGCCCGGCCATCGCGTTCGCCACGCGCGCCTGCGCCTTCGCGGCGGCGCCGGGACCCGAACCGAAGGTGTCCCGGTCCGCGTCGCAGTGCCACTCGCTGTAGCTGACGTCCTGGAACTGGAGCTGGAAGGCGCGCACGCCCAGCGCCCACATCGCGTCGACCTTGCGGTTGAGCGCCTTCACGTCGTCCTGCGACGTCATGCACATCGCCTGGGCCGGTGCCACGGCCCACGCGAGCGTCACATGGTTGCGTCCCGCGCGCTCGGCCAGATCGCGGAACTCGGCCCGCCGCGCGGCGGGGTACGGCTCGCGCCAGCGCGCCTGGCGGAAGGCGTCGTCGCCCGGCGCGTAGAGGTAGCGGTTCTGCTTGGTGCGCCCCATGAAGTCCAGCTGCGCCAGCCGCTCCTGATGGCCCCAGGGCTCCCCGTAGAAGCCCTCCGTCATTCCGCGTACGGCCGTGCCCGGCCAGTCGCGCACCAGGACACCGGGGACCGTTGCCCGGCCCGGCTTGCCGCCGATCAGCTGGCGCAGGGTCTGCGCGGCGTGGAAGAGACCGTCGTCGCCGACGCCGTCGAGCGCGACCGTCCCGCGGCCCGCGACGGTGCCCACGGCGATCCGGTAGCCCCCGGAGGGGAGATCGGTCCGCTCCCGTGCCCGCAGGGTCCTCAGGGCGTCCTGGGCGCCGCTGCCGCCCGCGAGCACGACCGGGCCGCCGCCGGGCGGGAGAGTGGCCGCGGGGCGGCCGGAGGCGGGCGGGGCGGCCGTACGCACCGTACGGACCCCGGCCTCGCGCAGCGTCTCCGTCAGGGCCGCCACGGCGTACGGATCCGCGTCGGCGGGCGCGACGACGGTGACCTCGTCACCGAGGGCGACGGTTCGGCCGCCCGCCTTGAGCGACTGGGGACGGGGCCAGACGGCGGGCAGCGCCGACTCGCCCTCGCCGTCGGGCGTGGTGGCCGCGGGGGAGCCCGGATCGGCGGGGGCCGCCGTCGCGCCGGGTGCCGTACCGAGGAGTCCGCCGATCACGGCGACCGCGACCGCCGTCGCCGTCCGCTTCCTGCGCCCGAGTTGCACGTCCCTGCTCCCCTTGTGGCTCGCCGGTCTCCTTCGATGGGCGTCGAGCCCACCACCCCGGCGTGAAGGTGTCAATGCGCGTGGCCGTTGTGTCTGTTTTGCCCGTTGTGATAGGTAGGGGGGATCAACTCCCGCTCGGGGAACGCATCGTGACCCGGGGCACGTTTACCGGAGCAGTACGTCTGCGGCCGTGCCGACTGGGTAGGGCTGCTGTGTCCCGTTGAATTCGAGTTGTTCCGAGCCATTTTGGAGGCGCCGCCATGGCCGCATCCGCACAGTTGCTTCTCTCCGCCCTTTCCAAACAGGTGGTTCCTGGTGACCCGGCCGGCGAAGAACCCCTCGCCGTCACCCTGCCCGGACCGCTGACCAGCGACATCCCGGGCGGCCCGCTCACCAGCGAACCGCCCCTCGCCGACGCCGCACCGCTCACCAGCGAGCCCCCGCTCGCCGACGCGGCACCCCTCACCAGCGAGCCGACCGCGCCCGGTACGGCCGGTGGCACGGAGTTCTCAGGAGTCTGAATGGGCCTGGCCAGGCTCGCGGCGCTGCACGGTGTCGCCACCGTCCACTCACCCGGCCCCGACGTCACCGTCCCGGTCCCCGACGAGACGGTCGTCGCGGTGCTCGCCGCGCTGGGCGTCGACGCGTCCACGGACGAGGCCGTCCGGACCGCGCTGACCCGCGCCGAATCCGCCGCCGCGAACCGCCTGCTGCCACCCACCGTGGTCGTGTGGACCACCCCCGCCGAATCGGACGGAGCGGTACTGCCGCCCGCGCTTCCGCGGGCGCTGGCCGATCTGCCGCCCGGCACGGCCCTGCGGGTGGAGACCGAGGAGGGCGACACGGTCGAGTGGCCGTCGCTCGACGCCGCCGCCGGTCCGGCCCCCGGCTCCGCCGCTGTCCTTGCCCCCGGCTCCGCCCCCGTGAGCCGTTCCTGGCCCGATCTGCCCCTCGGGGTGCACCGGCTCGCCGCCGTCGCCGCCGACGGCCGTACGGCGGGCGCCGTGCTCGTCGTCGCGCCGCGCGAGGTGCCGCAGCCGCCGCCCCGTACGCACGGCTTCCTCGTCCAGCTCTACTCCCTGCTGTCCACCCGCTCCTGGGGCATGGGCGACCTCGGCGACCTCGCCGAACTCGCCACCTGGTCCGGCCGCGCGCTGGGCGCCGGCTTCGTACAGATCAACCCGCTGCACGCCGCCGTCCCCGGCGACCCGACCGACCCCTCGCCGTACCGCCCCTCCTCGCGCCGCTTCCCCGACCCCGTCCATCTGCGGGTCGAGGCCGTCCCCGAGTACGCGTACGTCACCGGCCGGGGCGCGGAGCGGCTCGACGGGCTGCTGGAGCGGGCCGCCGGCCTGCGCGCCGCCGTCCTCGACAAGGGCGAGCTGATCGACCGCGACGCCGTGTGGCGGCTCAAGCGCGCGGCCCTGGACACCGTGCGCGAGGTCCCGTTCGGCCCCGGCCGCCGCGCCGCCTACCACCACTACCTGGCCGAGCAGGGCCAGGCCCTGGAGGACCACGCCACCTGGTGCGCCCTCGCCGAGGTGTACGGCTCCGAGTGGCACGACTGGCCGCAGGGGCTGCGCGACCCGCGCTCCGCCGAGACGAGCCGCGCCCGGCACGAACTGATCGACCGCGTCGACTTCCACTGCTGGCTGGCCTGGCTCACCGACGAACAGCTCGCGGCGGCCGGCCGCGCGGCGCGGGACGCCGGCATGGCCGTCGGCATCGTCCACGACCTCGCGGTGGGCGTGCATCCCGGCGGCGCCGACGCCTGGGCGCAGCGCGACGCGTTCGCCGAAGGCATGTCGGTCGGCGCCCCGCCGGACGCCTTCAACGCCCACGGCCAGGACTGGGGGCTGCCGCCCTGGCGCCCCGACGTCCTCGCCGCCTCCGGCTACGCGCCGTACCGAGGACTGCTCCGCGGCCTGCTGAGGCACGCGGGCGCCCTGCGCATCGACCATGTGATGGGCCTGTTCCGGCTCTGGTGGGTCCCGGCGGGCGCGGACCCGACGCGGGGCACATATGTGCGCTACGACGCCGAGGCGATGCTCGCCGTCCTCGTCCTGGAGGCGCACCGCGCGGGCGCCGTCGTCATAGGGGAGGACCTGGGCACGGTCGAGCCCGGCGTACGGGAGGCGCTGCACCGGCGCGGGGTGCTCGGCACGTCCGTGCTCTGGTTCGAGCGCGACTGGGCGGGGACCGGCCGTCCGCTGGCCCCGGAGAGCTGGCGCGAGGATTGCGTCGCCACCGCCACGACCCACGACCTGCCCTCCACCGCCGCGCGCCTCACCGGCGAGCACGTGGAGCTGCGGCACCGGCTGGGGCTGCTCGGCCGTCCGCTGGAGCAGGAGCGGCGCGAGGAGTCCGCCGAGGTCGCCGACTGGCTGGGCACGCTCACCCGGCTCGGGCTGCTGGCGCCGGACGGCGGCGACGAGGAGGAGCAGATCCGCGCGTTCCACCGCTTCCTGCTGCGCACACCGGCGCGCATGGTCGGCGTCTGGCTGCCCGACGCGGTGGGTGACCGCAGACCGCAGAATCTGCCCGGCACCTGGGACCAGTATCCGAACTGGCGGCTTCCGGTCGCCGACGCGCAGGGCCGGCCGCTGACGCTGGAGGAGCTGGCCGCCTCACCCCGGTTGCACGCCCTGATGGGCGTATTGCGGCCCTCTGTGGCGACTTGACACCTTGTACGGGACCCCCGGCCGCGCACCCGCCCCACGCGTTCGCTACGTTGGCACCGTGGACAAGAAGAACGCCCTGCGCGCCGGCGCTGTCGTGGCCGGAACGACGCTGATGATGCTGCTCATGTCGTCTCCCGTGTTCGCCCTCACCCCTGACGACGGTGACGACCCGGGACCGGGCCTGACGGTCGTGGAGACCCTCGGCCTGTACGTGGCGGCGCCGCTGGCGCTGTTCGCGGTGATCGCCGGACTGGTGATGGTCCTCGACAAGTCGAAGAAGGAACACCGGGTCTGACCTACCGGGACCGACTGGGCGTCGCCCGACACCTCATCAGGTGCCGGGCGACGCTTCTGTGTGTTCTGCCCGTGCCGCACGCGTCAGAGCAGGTGGTCGAACTCCCCGGCCTTGATGCCCAGAATGAGCGCTCCGAGTTTTTTACGGTTTGTGGTCACGATATTTTCCGGGCTGTCGCTCTCACGTATGAAGATTCTTCCAGAAGTGGCGGAAATCTCTACGCACTCCCCGGCCCCCTGGGAGAACGATGATTTCTGCCAACCGGTTTCTCTGCCCACGAATACCACCCTCACTTTTCCTTAAGGATCTGGTCGATCATGACCTTCGACTTCTCCGTGTCGAGCGAGAGATCTTTGAACTCATCAAACAGCGACCGATATTTCTTCAACTGATCCTCTTCGCTCATGAACACAAGTCCAAGAACACTTTCAACGATGATGGTGTCCAGTTGGGGCACGGACCCGCCCGCATAAAACATCTGTGGCACAAATCCGATGTAGGATTCCGCGGTGAACGGGATCACGTGGATGGAGACGCCCGGCCGGTCGGTGGCTTCGAGTAGGAAAGCCAACTGATCGCGTGAGACTTGGCGGCTGCCGTAGTTGATCCGCAGCGCGGCCTCATGAATGACCGCCTCGTACGGCGTCGGGTGCTCTCGGTCAAAAATTTCGCGCCGTGCCAGCCGATGCTGGACCCGTGCGCTCAGTTCGTCATCCGAAATGCCGCGATTGGCTGTTGAGAAGACCGCATGCGCATATTCCTCGGTCTGGAAGATCCCCGGAACGATGAGTGCTTGGGCGGTGCGCAGAAACGTGGCGTGATGTTCGACCTCCGACAGCTCCAGCAGTACTGGAGGGAGCAATCCGTGGAACTTCTCCCACCACCCGTCGCCTCGTTCTCGTGCCATCGCGACGAGTGCGTCAACGAAGTCTTTGTCGGTCGCGCCATAGTGTGAAGCAAGGAACTGGACCCGTTCGGGCTTGATTCCCCATCGACCGGCCTCCACGTGGCTGATCAGAGACCGTTCGCCGCCGAGGTGCGAAGCCGCCATCGCGCCGGACATGGGCACAGCTTCCCGTAGCTTGCGCAACTCGGAACCCAGTCGTGCCTGACGCGAGGTCGGCCGCCTTGCGGATGTCATCGCGCTCCTTTCCCCAGCCTTGATGCTCAGGCATCACTCTGCCACAGCGGGACCACTCGATCGAGCCTGATGCAGTTCCTCACTGTTGAGGAAACGCGATGGTGTGCTCTAGGGTCCACCCAACGCCATGGTGCGGCTGGCAGGCGCACAAGGGGGCTGCTCCCCAAGCCAGTTGCGTATCGCCATGGGTGTGCGAGCAGAGGAGCAAGCCATGGTCGACAAGGCGTCGCCCGATGTGGGTTCGCCGGTCCTTGACATGACAACGGGCAGACTCGCCGAGTTCGGTGGCGGGACGGCCGATCGCTGGCGTCTGCGCCCCGTGCTTGGCGGGGCCGGGTGGGAGGTGCGGCCCGAGGATGTGTGGCTGACAGAACCGCTCGGACTCCCGCGCGGCGGATCCGTCCCCCACCCGTCCCCCATCCGTCCCCCACCCGGACCCCGAGCCGGACCCCGAGCCGGTCGACGGGTGCGATGAGTGCGTTGACTGGCGGTGGGCCGAGCGACTTGCCACAGACGCGGGCGAGTTGAGCGAGGCGGCCGACTGCCGGGTGTTGTTCCGGCGGCACCTCGCCGTGCGACACGGCGAGGCGGGAGATCCGCATGCGGAGGGCGGCCCGCGAAGAAGGACCTGCGGGGCGCGCGCCGTCGAGGCGCGCGCCCCCAGTTGTTATGCCGCCGCGTCCGCCGCCTGCGCCCGCAGCGCGCGGTCCAAGCCCGACCGGGACTCCGACATCAGGCGGCGCAGCGCCGCGTTCGGGGAGGCCGAGGCCAGCCACGCGTCCGTCGCGTCCAGGGTCGGCTGCCCGACCTGGAGCGCGGGGTACAGCCCCAGCGCGATCTGCTGGGCCATCTCGTGGCTGCGCGCGTCCCACACGTCCTTGACCACCGCGAAGTACTTCTCCGTGTACGGTGCCAGCAGTTCGAGCTGGTCCGTCTGGACGAAGCCGCCGATGACCGCTTCCTGGAGCGCGTTCGGGAGCTTGTCGGACTCCACGACCGACGCCCACGCCTCGGCCTTCGCCTCCTCGGTCGGCCGCGCCGCGCGGGCCGCGGCGGCGTGCCGCTCACCCGCCGCAGTACGGTCGCGCTCGTACTCCGCGGCGATCTCCTCCTCGTCGTGCAGACCGACGGCCGCCAGCCGCTGGACGAACGCCCAGCGCAGCTCGGTGTCCACAGCCAGCCCCTCGACCGACTCCGTACCGTCCAACAGCCCCTGGAGCAGATCCAGTTGCTGCGGGGTGCGGGCCGTCGCCGCGAAGGCGCGCGCCCACGCCAACTGGTGGTCGCTGCCCGGCTCCGCCGTCCGCAGATGCGCCAGCGTCGCCTCCGTCCACCGCGCGAGCCCCGCCTCGCGCCACTGGGGCGCCGCGTACAGGTTCAGCGCGAGCTTCACCTGGCGGTGCAGCGACTGCACGACGCCGATGTCCGTCTCCTTGGCGATGCCCGAAAGCACCAGCGCCAGATAGTCGCGGGTGGCCAGCTCGCCGTCGCGCGTCATGTCCCACGCCGACGCCCAGCTCAGTGCGCGCGGCAGCGACTCCGTGAAGTCCCCGAGATGCGCGGTGACGACCCGCAGCGACTCCTCGTCCAGGCGGACCTTGGCGTACGACAGGTCGTCGTCGTTCAGCAGGATCACCGCGGGCCGCGGCGTGTTCGCCGGGAACGGCACCTCGGTCAGCTCGCCCTCGACGTCCAGCTCGATGCGGCTGGTGCGGACCAGCTTGCCGTCCGCGGCCAGGTCGTAGCAGCCGATCGCGATGCGGTGCGGGCGCAGCACGGGCGTGCCCTTCGCGCCCGGGGGCAGCGCGGGCGCCTCCTGCCGTACGGCGAGGGAGAGAACGTGCCCCGCCTCGTCCAGCTCGATCTCCGGCCGCAGGATGTTGATGCCGGCCGTCTCCAGCCACGCCGTCGACCAGGTCTTCAGATCACGCCCGGAGGTCTCCTCCAGCGCGCCGAGGAGATCGGACAGACGGGTATTGCCGAAGGCGTGCGCCTTGAAGTACGCCTGTACGCCACGGAAGAACTCGTCCTGCCCGACATACGCGACGAGCTGCTTCAGTACGGAGGCGCCCTTCGCGTACGTGATCCCGTCGAAGTTGACGAGCACGTCGTCCAGGTCGGTGATGTCCGCCATGATCGGGTGCGTCGACGGCAGCTGGTCCTGCCGGTACGCCCAGGTCTTCATGGAGTTGGCGAACGTCGTCCACGAATGCGGCCACCGCGAGTCCGGCGCGTACGCGAGGCACGCGATCGAGGTGTACGTCGCGAACGACTCGTTCAGCCAGAGGTCGTTCCACCACTCCATGGTGACCAGGTCGCCGAACCACATGTGCGCCAGCTCGTGCAGGATCGTCTCGGCACGCGTCTCGTACGCCGCGTCCGTCACCTTCGAGCGGAAGACGTACTGGTCGCGGATGGTGACGGCGCCCGCGTTCTCCATCGCGCCCGCGTTGAACTCCGGCACGAAGAGCTGGTCGTACTTGGCGAACGGATACGCGTAGTCGAACTTCTCCTGGAACCAGTCGAAGCCCAGGCGCGTGACCTCGAAGATCGCGTCCGCGTCCAGATACTCGGCGAGCGAGGGCCGGCAGTAGACGCCGAGCGGCACCGACTGGCCGTCCTTCTCGTACGTGCTGTGCACCGAGTGGTACGGGCCGACGATCAGCGCGGTGATGTACGTCGAGATGCGCGGCGTCGGCTCGAAGCGCCACACGTTCGACTCGGGCTCCGGCGTGGGGGAGTTCGAGACGACGGTCCAGCCCTCGGGCGCCGTCACGGTGAAGCGGAACGTCGCCTTGAGGTCCGGCTGCTCGAACGAGGCGAACACGCGCCGCGCGTCCGGCACCTCGAACTGCGTGTACAGATACGCCTGCTGGTCGACCGGGTCGACGAACCGGTGCAGACCCTCACCGGTGTTGGTGTACTCGCAGTCCGCGGACACCGTCAGCTCGTTCGCGCCCTGCCGCAGATGACGCAGCGCGATGCGCGAGTCCCGGAAGACCGCGGCCACGTTCAGGGGCTTGCCGTTCAGCACCACCTCGTGCACGGCGGGCGCGACCAGGTCGATGAAGGTCTCCGCCCCGGCCTCCGTGCTCTCGAAGCGCACGGTCGTGACGGACCGGTAGGTCCCACCCTCCTGCGCGCCGCTGAGATCGAGGTCGATCTCGTACGAGTCAACGGTGAGGAGGCGCGCCCGCTGCTGCGCCTCTTCACGGGTCAGATTTGTGCCAGGCACCCGGTCATCTCCTCGGATCGGTACGTTTTCGCCCATCCTTCCATGCGGACCCGGTCCGCCGCCGGGAGTAGTCACGGCGCCCCCGGCCCGCACCGCGACGTCCGGAAACCGCCGGTCAGCGGAGCCCGGCGGGGTGATGCTCGGGTACATGACGCAGCACACCGCACGGCATGTCGCACGGCCCATCGAGCCCGCCGCCCTCAAGCAGCTCCGCGACACGGACGACTCCGGCGCCACCCGGACCCCATACACCGACCCCGAGGGCGGCGCCCCCCTGCGCTGCTGTCTGCGGCGCAGCCGCGCGGGCGAGCGGATCACGCTCGTCACGTACGCCCCTCTGCGCCGCTGGGCCGCCGAGAACTGGGCCAAGCCCGGCGCGTACGACGAGCAGGGACCCGTCTTCATCCACGCCGACGAGTGTGACGGTCCGGCCGGGGACGCGACGGGCTACCCGTTCGCCAGGCCCGGAGCGCTGCGCACCGTACGCCGCTACGACTCCGAGGGCCGCATCGCCGGCGGCCGGCTGCTGGAGATCCCCGAGGCGGCGGACGAGGGCTTCGACGCGGCGTTCGCCGAGGCGTTCGCGGACCCGGAGGTCGCGCTCGTGCACGTACGGGCGGCGGAGTACGGCTGCTTCCTCTTCGAGGTACGCCGCTAGGGTCTTTCGTTTGGATCGGGCCGGATCAGGGAGCGGGGTCTGGTGCCGTGGATCGCGAGGCGGAGGAGGGAGGCATGGCGGGAGCCGTGCCTGCCCTTCCGCCGTCAACGCGGCGAGGCGCGGTGCCAGACCCCGCGAGCCCGGCAAGATCCAAACGAGAGGCCCTAGGGCGTGTTGCGAAAGTAGCGCCGTCCGACCGAAGGGCGGGGCCGACGGCGTCTGGTGCGTGCGATCGCAAGGCGGAGGATCGTTCTCGTACTGGACGTACTTGGATGATTCCGACAACGCGGCGAGTGCGCGTGCCAGGCGTCGTCGGCCAGGCGGGACTTTCGAAACATGCCCTAGACCTGTCCGGCGGATGGTCAACGGCGTTCCGCTTTGAGGAGCGCCGACGGTGGGCGCTGGTGGATCAGTCCCCCGGCCGGTGTGTTCGGTAGTGCTCACCGAAGGCGGCGAGCCGGTTCTTCTCCAACCAGCCGCTGAACAGCCGCCCGACCGGTGCGGCGGGCACACCACCGTGCTCTCCGGGACCCGCCACGGACAGCAGCCAGGCCGGCATGAACCGTAGTGTCCAGACCGGTGCCGTCGTGCGCATGTGCTTCGCGAAGCCCCTCCAGACTCTGCCGTCCAGGGCGGGGGCCAGTCGTCCCGTCAGCTCGCGTTCCTCGTCGGCGGCGTGCTCGGCAAGCTGCTCGCGCAACTCGTCCGTCCGGGTGGCCAGTTCAGCCGGGGCCGCCTCGTCGGTACCGAGCCGCCGACTCGTCGTGTGCCAGGCGTGCAGGACCTTGGTGAGCTCCTCGTGCTCGGCGGTCATCAGCGCCAGCGCCTCCTCGTCGGCGCCGCGTTCGCGTAGCTTCGGCCAGAGGAAGTCGTCCTCGCCCTCGTGGTGGTGCTCGATCAGCTTGAAGATTCGTTCCACGTAGTCGCGCAGAGCGGTGGTGCGCTCGGCGTTGACCGCAGGCAGTTCACGGGTGGCGCGGGCGATGCGCTCAAGGTCGCGCACCATGGCGCGGTGAGCCAGCAGCATCGTCTGGTGGCCCGGGGCGAGGGTGGTGGTGTCGGACTCGGTCACGAGCGGCTCCTTACATGCGCAACGATGACGGGACTTCTGAAACACGCCCTGGAGGGGGCGGGCGCTTCACGGGTGGCGAGCCGACGGATCGCGGGCCCGGCAGGTGGTCACCAGGCGTCGTCCGGCAGCTCCATCAGGACGCTGTCCTGACGCTCGGCGAGGGCGCGTTGGGCGGCGAGCGGCGGAAGCACCTCCTGTGCGAAAAACCTGGCCGTCGCTATCTTGCCCAGACAGAAGGCATGCTCGGCGCTGTTCCGGTCATCCTGGTACGTCGCCAGCTTCTCCTCGGCCACCGTCGCCTGACGTAGCAGTAGCCAGCCGAGCAGCACGTCGCCGGTTGCCATCAGCAGCCGTGTGGTGTTCCGCCCCACCTGGTGGACGGCCGTCGGCTCCTCC
The DNA here is from genome assembly GCF_045040315.1 of Streptomyces sp. NBC_01508. Lineage (NCBI taxonomy): Bacteria > Bacillati > Actinomycetota > Actinomycetes > Kitasatosporales > Streptomycetaceae > Streptomyces > Streptomyces sp. NBC_01508. The sequence goes on from NZ_CP109419.1 coordinate 5,840,191, forward strand.
AGCGAACTGAGCAGGCGCGTGCCCATGGCGTCTGCCATCGCGCGCAGTTGGGCCACCGCTTCCGAGAGCAGAGCGCGCTCGGCCGCCAGGCCGCCGCCCGTCTCGCCGCGCGCCTCCTTCTCCACCTCGGCGAGCAGCGCGTGCAGGGCCGAGCCCTGGTCCCGGGCGACCTTGCGGAAGAAGAAGTCCATCCCCTGGATGGCGGTGGTTCCCTCGTACAGGGTGTCGATCTTGGTGTCCCGGATGTACTGCTCCAGCGGAAAGTCCTTCATGTAGCCGGCCCCGCCCAGGATCTGTAGGGCGTGGTTGAGCTGCTCGCAGGCGCGCTCGGAGCTGTAGCCCTTGACGATGGGCAGGAGCAGGTCGTTGAGCGCCGTCGCCTCCTCGTCGGTGCGCCCCTCGGCGAGCGCCGCCGCGATCCGGTCCTGCACGGTCGCCGTGTAGAGGACCAGGGCGCGCAGCCCCTCCGCGAAGCCCTTCTGGAGCAGCAGGGAGCGCCGTACCTCCGGGTGCCGGATGATGGGCACCTTGGGGGCGGAGCGGTCGCCGAGGGCGGCCAGATCCGAGCCCTGCACCCGCTCCTTCGCGTACGCGGCGGCGTTGAGGTACCCGGTGGACAAGGTGGCCGCCGATTTGGTTCCGACGATCATCCGGGCCTGCTCGATGAGCTGGAACATCTGCCGGATGCCGTTGTGCTCCTCGCCGAGCAGCATGCCGACCGCCGGATCCTCGGCCCCGAAGGTGAGTTCACAGGTGGCCGAGGCCTTGAGGCCCATCTTGTCCTCCAGCGCGGTGGCGTAGACCCCGTTGCGGGCCCCCAACCGGCCGGTCGCCGGCTCGGCGATCCGGAACTTGGGCACCAGGAACAGTGACAGCCCCTTGGTTCCGGGACCGTGGCCGTCCGGCCGGGCGAGTACGAAGTGGACGATGTTCTCGGCCAGATCGTGCTCGCCGGAGGTGATGAACCGCTTGACCCCCTCCAGGTGCCAGCTCCCGTCGGGTTGCCGCCGCGCTCTGGTCCGGCAGGCGCCCACGTCACTGCCCGCCTCAGGTTCGGTCAGCACCATGGTGGCGCCCCATTGCCGTTCGACCATCACCCGGGCGAGCTGCCGTTGCTCCTGGTTGCCGAGCCGGTCGAGGACTCGCGCGAAGCCGACGAACCCCTGATAGAGGTAGAGCGCGGGGTTGGCGCCCAGAGCCAACTCCGCCACCGCCCAGCGCAGCGACGGCGGCACCTCGGCCCCGCCCAGCGACGCCGGCAGGTCGAGCAGGTGCCAGCCACCCTGTAGCCAGGCCCGATAGGCGCGCTTGAAGGAGTCGGGCAGCGTGACCGAGCGAGCTGCGAGGTCGTAGACAGGCGGGGTGCGGTCCGCCGCCACTGAGGCGTCCGCCAGCTGGTGCACCGCCAGGCGCTCGACCTCGGCCAGCATGGCCCGCGCGGTCTCCTGGTCGGTTGCGGCGAACGCCCCCCGGCCGTATGCCTCGGCGCGGCCCAGCACCTCGAAGAGGACGAACTCCAGGTCCCGCAGGTTCGACTTGTAGTGGCTCATGGCCGGTTGCTCCGCTCCATTGCTGAGATGTGCCGATCCGGCGTCGGAATGCGGCTCCGTGCGGGGCGGCCCTCGGCACGGAACCGGGTCACGGGCGGCCGAGCAGCTGGGTCAGAGCTGTGGCGAGGCGCTCGACCTCCGCCTCCGTACCGACCGAGATACGCAGCAGGCCCGGCAGCCCGAGGGCGGTCAGATCGCGGACGAGGATGTGGTGCTCCTCGGCGAGACGGGCAGCGAGGCGGGTGCTGTCGCCAGGTTCCGCGCCCTTCCCCGGAACCTGGGCCATCACGAAGTTCGCCGCCGAGGGAAAGTAGCCGAGACCCAGCGAGTCGAGGGTCTTGCACAGCAGCTCCCTGACTCTGGCGTTGTCCGCGCGTACCCGGTCCAGGTACTCGGGTACCTCCAGGGCGCGCCGCACGGCCCGCTGGGCCTGGCGGTTGACGTTGAAGGGCAGCGCCATGGCGGTGGTGTTGAGCTGCCCGATCAGCTCCGGAGGGCCGACGGCGAAGCCCACGCGTACCGAGGCCAGGCCCCACGCCTTGGAGAAGGTGCGGGTCACCAACACCCGCCGCCCCTCCCGTACCGCCTCCAGCGCGAACTCGTGGGCGGGGCCGGCGAAGTCGATGTACGCCTCGTCGAAGACCAGCACGGTTCCGGTGCTCTCGGCGGTGTCGATCAGCTCCAGGACCTCGTCGCGGTCCAGCAGCGCCCCGGTGGGGTTGAGCGGGTTGCAGACGAACGCGAGGGCGGCACCCTGCCGCATGGTGGCCGTGAGGCCGGCGACCGGGATCGCCGCGCCCGTCAACGGGACGGTGCGCGTCCGCGCGCCCACGGCCGCGGCCGAGGTCACGTAGCCGGGAAAGGTGCTGCTGGTGGTGGCGACGAAGTCGTCGGTCCCGCGCGGGAACGTCAGCGAGGCGAGCAGCACCAGCTCGTCGGTGCCATTGCCGAGCGCGATCATCTCGGGGGCGACCCGGAGGTGCTCGGCCAGACGCTCCCGCACCGCTGCGCACTCGCTGTCCGGGTAGCGATTGAGGTGGTCCGAGGCCTCCGCGCACACGTCCTCGACCGTGCCGGGCGGGGGGCCGTACGGGTTCTCGTTGAGGTGCAGGCGCAGCCAGTCCTCCCGGCCGGTGATCTCTGTGTTGGTGAAGAAGTACGACAGAGCCGAGCGGTCTTGCGGCATGGGAATCCCTCTCTCGAACAGTGTCGACGGGTCAGCCGAGGACGACCCGGGCCAGGGTCTTGAACGCGACCCCGTCCGGCCTCAGGGCGGCCCGGCAGCGGAAGCGCTGGACCTTCCCGCTGGGGGTCCGGGGCAGGTGGCCGCGCTCGACGAAGACGCACTCCGCGAGCGCGATGCCCGACTTCTCACGCGCGACGGCGGCGGCCCGGTCGGCGATCAGGTGGAAGTCGTCGCTCCGCCGCTTGGGCTCCAGCAGCAGGACCAGCCGGGAGACGCCGCGGTCGGCCACGTCCACCAGCGCCGAGCACCCCGTGCGGACCGAGCCGAGCGCCTCGACCGCCGACTCGATCTCGCTGGTGTAGACGTTGCGCCCCCCTACCGAGATCAGGTCGTCGGCCCGGCCGACGAAGTACACCTCGCCCTTGTGGACGAAGCCCAGATCGCCGGTGTGCAGCACGCCGTCCCGGAACCGCTCGGCCGTCTGCACGGGGTCCCCGAGGTAGCCGGAGGCCAGACTGGGGGAGGAGACCAGGAGCTGCGAGACCCGGCCCGGCTCCTGGGTGGTCACCGTGACCCCGGGCAGCGGCGGGCCGTTGGACACCAACCGCGTGGCGCCCGGAGTGTCGTCGGAGACTTCGACGATCTCGCCGGCCATCAGCCCCGCCCCATCGAAGCTGAGGGTGGACGGTTCCTGCCACGTCGGGCTGCTGGAGACCGCCAGGGTCGCCTCGGCCATGCCGTAGGCGGGCATGAACGCCGCCCGGGACAGGCCCGAGGGCCCGAACGCGGCCATGGTGGCCTCCAAGGTCGCCGCGTCCACCCGCTCGGCGCCCACCACGAAGACCTTGAGGGCGAGCGGCTTGGGCAGCGGCGTGCGGCCCTGCGCCCTGGCGGCCAGGTACAGGGCGGTGTTGGTGCCGGCGGACATGGTGGCGCCGAACTCCGAGATGTCCCGGAACCAGGTGCGCGGCGCCATCCCGAAGCGTTCGGGGGAGGAGAGGACGAAGTCGTAGTCGAACGCCCAGGCGTTCAGCAGGGTTCCGAAGATGCCCATGTCGTGGGAGAGCGGCAGCCAGGAGACGATCGTCTCGGCGCCGACGCGCCCGTCCGCCAGGTCGTAGAGCATGTGCAAGTGCGTCGCGATGGCGCGGGAGGTGAGCGCGCAGCCCTTGGGCACGCTGGTGCTGCCGGACGAATACTGGACGAAGGCGGTCTCCTGCGGGCCGGGCGGCGACGGGTCGATGTGCCCGCCGCCGTACAGCGAGGTCCAGCTGCGGACCGGGAGCCGCGCGGCCAGTTCGGCCGGCACCATCGGCGCGATGGTTTCGTCCGTCAGCAGCACTGTGGCATCGAGCCGCTCGGTCAGCCGCGTGAGCTGACTCCCGTACTCCTCGGGGGTCTGGCCGCGGGCCGGCAGGGGGAAGGACGCGACGGTGCCGCCGGCCAGCCAGACCGCCAGCAGGCCGCGCACGGTGTGCACCGAGTTGGTCAGGACGGTGGCGACCCGGGTCCCGGGTCGCACACCGGCCGCACGGAGCGTGGCCGCCATGCCATGCGCCTCCCGGACGACCTCGCGCCACGGGGTGTGCCCGAAGCCCTCCCCGTCCCAGTGGTGCAGGACTCCCCGGGACCGGCCGCGCAGCAGCAGGTTCCACAGTTCGGTGCCGGTGGCTGCCATGGCTATTCCACGTCCACGAGGGAGATGTCGGAACCGTCGCGCGACCGGTGCGCCATGGGGACGATGTGCTGCTGCCCGGTCAGCAGCTCCTCTCGGCTGAGCTTGCTGCCCTGGACCCGGCTGACTCCGGCCTCGCGCATCGTCATCCGCTCGGAGTCGATCCGGATGACCTTCCAGGCCAGCCGAGTCCGCTCCAGACTCCAGATGAAGACGGCCGAGAGATCGACCTCGTACCACTTCATCCCATGCCGCGCGGAGCGGGGGAAGGCGTGGTGGTTGTTGTGCCACGCCTCACCGAAGGACGGCAGGGCGAGCCAGGCGACGTTGCGGGACTCGTCAGTGGTATCGAACCGCCGGCTGCCGAAGTAGTGGCCGATGGAGTTCACCGCGTACGTCATGTGATTGATCAGGAAGATCCGCACCAGGCCGCCCCACAGGGTGCCGGTCAGCAGCGCCTCGACGGAGCCCCCGGTGATGGCGAAGGCCAGCAGGCCGGGCAGCAGAATGCCGGCGGCGACGACGGCGATGAAGTTCTCGCTCAGCCAACGCAGCGGCTTCTCGCGGACCAGGTCCGGGCAGTAGCGGATGGGCTCGGACTTGAGCCCCTCGTTGAAGAGCCAGCCCAGGTGCGCGTGCCAGATGCCGGCCATCGCACCCCTGAATCCGGGCTCGAAGCCGAGATGGGGGCTGTGCGGGTCGCCCTCCTTGTCGGCGACCCGGTGGTGCTTGCGGTGGTGGGCCGCCCAGATGATCGGCGGCCCTTGGCCCGCCAACACGCCTGCCGTGGCGAGCGCGACGCGTATCGGCTTGTACGTCTCGAACGCGCGGTGTGTCAGCATCCGGTGGTACCCGGCGGAGATGCCGAGGCCCGATATCGCGTACATGATCAGGGTGACCAGCACATCGGTCCAGCCGAAGATGTGATTCCAGGCCAGCACCATGGCTGCGCCGAGTGCGAGCAGTGGTAGCAGTGACGCGACGAGCATGTACCAGCGGTGTTCCCTGCCGTCCATATCCTTGCTGTCCTCTTCTCTCGTTCCTGCCGTGTCTGGTTCTGTTGCGCGTGGTCGTCCTGTCGTCCTGTCGTCCTGTCGTCCTGTCGTCCTGCCAGGGGCGCGGGCTTGCGGGGTTCAGACGCCCGAGGTGGTCTCCGGGTCGAACTCGGTGCGCAGCGCGGGCAGTGCCAGCGACAGCAGCGCGGCGCACCCGGTGAGCACCGTTCCGAGCAGGAACGCCGAGTGGAAGCTGGTCAGCAGCGCCTCCGGTAGAGCGGCGCCGGAGGAGACCTCGTCCTCCAGCCGGCTGCTCGCCAGGGTGGCCAGGACGGCGAGTCCGATCGCGCCGCCGATCTGCTGGCCGGTGTTGAGCACCCCGGAGGCCGCCCCGGAGTCCGCCTTGGGCACTCCGCTGACGGCCGCCACCACCAGCGGCACCATGGCCAGCCCGTAACCCGCCGCGCACAGCAGCAGGGTCGGCAGCAGATCTGCCGGGTACGACGCCTCCAGCGGTGCCCTGAGCAGCAGCCCGAGCCCGAGGGTCGCCGAACCGAGGCCGACAAGGCACAGCACACGGCTGCCCACCTTCGGCAGAAGCTGGATCGCTATCCCGGAGAAGACCGCCATGGTGACGCCGAACGGTGCCCAGGAGACGCCCGCCTTCAGCGGCGACCAGTGCAGCAGGTTCTGCATGTACTGGGTCAGGAAGAAGAAGATCCCGTACAGTCCCGAGGCCGCGAGCAGCATCATGACGTTGGCGGTGGCGATCTGCCGGTTGGCGAAGAGGCCGAGCCGAATCAGCGGTTCGTCGGCGCGCTGCTCCCGCACCACGAACGCGGCCAGCAGCACTGCGGAGCCGATCAGACCGCCCACCGTCGCGGCGGATCCCCACGGGCGGTGGTTGGTGCTGATGACGGTGTAGACGAGGAGCAGCAGCGCGCCGGTGATGAGCACAGCCCCGGTGCCGTCGATGGAGGGCCGCTTGGCGGGCCGCTCGGCGCGGTCGGCGAGCGCGGGCCGCAGCGTGAGGGCGAACAGCAGGACGCCGATGGGGATGTTGACGAAGAACACCCATCGCCAGTCGATCAGATCGGTGATGACGCCGCCCAGCAGCACCCCGGAGACACCGGAGATGCCGGTGAGCCCGCCCCAGATACCCAGCGCCCTGCGCCGCTCTTTGGCCTCTGTGAAGACGGTGATGAGGATGGTCAGGGCGGCCGGACTCAGCAGCGCCGCCCCGAACCCCTGGGCCCCGCGGCCCACGATCAGCGTTTCAGGTGAGTCGGCCAGCCCGCACCCGAGCGAGGCGAGGGTGAAGATCCCCAGCCCGGTGAGGAACACCCGACGGGGGCCGAACAGGTCGGCGCAGCGGCCACCAAGCACCAGGAAGCCGCCGAACAGCAGCATGTAGGCATCGACGACCCAGGCCAGCGAGGCCCGCTCGAAGCCGAGCTCTTCGCGGATGGTCGGCAGCGCCATGGCGACGACGGTGTCGTCGATGATGACCATGAACTGCGCGCCGCAGGTGACCGCGAGCGCGAGTCCGGCCGCTCTGGGTACCGCGCCGATCGAGGAGCCCTTGGTGGACCGGTCTGTTCCCCTGCTCATTGAGATTCCTTCACGTCGGGTGCGTTGTGCCGTGCCGCGGGACAGCGGGATGGTGCCGAGGAGGTCAGGAGGCACCGGTACGGCTGATGACCCGGTTCAGCCGGTCCATGCGGGTGGCGAGGCTCATCCGGCCCTCCAGGCGAAAGGCGGGCAGTCGCCGGCCGTCGATGTCGTCGAACCCGTACTCCTCGGCCAGGTCACCGGTCGAGAGCACCTGGCCGGAGCGGTCCAACACCTGTGGGTCGGCGGCCAGGTGGGCGATCGCGCGGCCCACGTACTCGGGGGAGTGGACGACTGCGGCGGGCCCGTCGCCGAGCGCCTCCCAGGCTGCCTCCACCCGCTCGGTGCGTACGAAGCCGGGGTGCACCGACAGGGCCGCGACCCGCTGCTTGCGCAGGTCCGCGGCGAACGCCTTGCTCATCCGGTCACTCGCCGACTTGAACACGTCGTAGGCGGCTTGGCCCAGGTAGGTGTCACCGTCGGTGAAGCCGATGCCGACGATCAGCCCGCCGGGCTGCCCCGTCATCAGGGGGGTGAGCAGCCTGGTCACGTCGTACTGGGCGCGCAGCGAGCCCTCGCACAGCTCGTACCGCCACATCGGCTGCTTCCAGTAAGGGGCGTCGAAGCGGACGTCGGCGGAGCGCTCGTAGCCGGCCCAGGCGTTGTTCACCAGCAGGTTGAGGGAGCCGTGCTCGGCCGCGACGCGGTCGGCCAGCGCCTGGTTGTCGTCGGTGGAGCGGTGGTCGCAGCGCACCGCGATGCCGGTGCCGCCGCGGGCGGTGACCTCCTCGGCCGTGTCGTCCACCGTTCCCGGCAGGTCCTCGGTGCGCCCGGCGGTGCGCGTGCTGCGCCCGGTCACGTACACCGTCGCCCCGGCGCTGCCCAGAGCGAGGGCGATGCCGCGTCCTACCCCCCGGCTGGCTCCGGTGACCACGGCGACGGTCTTCTCCAGTCGGGGCGGCTGCCACTCCTCGTGCATGTCCTGGTCCACAGCGTGTCCTTTCCGGCTCGCTAGCTGAGGTGGGCGGAAGCGTAGGCGAGGGTCCGCGCATAGGCCTCCGTGTCCGCGATGTGCGGCAGGCCGTAGCGCTCGCGCAACTCGGACATGGAGGTGGGCAGTACGCCGCCGCCGCACCGGGTGACCTCGCTGACGTCTCGCAACACCGAGAGGTAGGAGCGGGCGAGCGGGGGCAGCCGGCGCAGCTCCTCGGGGTCGAGGGTGTCGGGGTCGGTGATCGGCGGCGGGGTGAGGGGGCGCCCGAGTGAGGAGGCGTGCTTGGCGCACACCTCGACGGCGGTCTCCATGTCCATCGCCTCCTGGCCGTAGGTCACCCAGAACTCCCCGCTGTTCTCGTCCAGTTCGACGCAGCGGAGTACCGCCTTGGCGAGCAGGTCCTGGGGTACGACATCGATCCGGTTGCCGCGGTGCACCGGGAGGAACGGCGCCCGCCCGCGACAGATCCAGTCCGACATGAGCTGGACGATCTGCCCCCGGGATGTCCAGCCGGTCAGGGAGTCGCCGATCAGGTTGGTCGGCCGGAAGACGGTGTGCGGCAGACCGCTGTCGCGCAGCAGCTGTTCGGAACGGAGCTTGGAGCGAACGTAGTTGGTGGTGACGTTGGTCTCACTGAGCCGGTGCGGCGCGCCCGCCGACAGCGCGGCGACGAACGCGGTGCTCATGAAGTGCACCGTCGCGCCGGCCGTTTCGGCGAACTCCATCACCCGGCGGGTGCCCTCCACGTTGACCGGCCGGTAGCGCTCGTCCGGCAGACCCCACTCGGTCAGCCCGGCCGAGTGGATGACGGTGTCCACGTCGCGGACCAGCGCCCGATAGCTGTCCTCGTCCAGCCCGAAGCGCGGTTCGGCCAGGTCGGCGGTGAGCTGTTCGTCCGCGTCGGCGGGCAGTGCGCTGCCCCCGGACCGGACCATCGAGACCAGCCGGAGGTTGCGGCCCGGGGCCTCTCGCAGGATCGCCCGGCCGACGACGCCGGCGGCCCCCGTCAGCAGTACGGTGCGGCTCGTGCTCATGCCCGGGACTCCTTCCACTCCATCAGGCGTGCGGTGGCGCGGGCCCCGATGTACAGCAGGGGCTCCGGTGGGAAGGCGCGTGCCGAGCGCTGTGCGTCGTCCACGTAGAGCAAACGGGAGAATTCCGAGTCCTTGCCCAGTACCAGGTCCCGCAACACCTTGCCGCCGGTGTGGGTGGCGGCGATGCCGTTGCCGTTGAATCCGTAGCCGTAGAAGATGTTGCCGCCCGGCAGCGAGCCGAAGTGCGGCGCGTAGTCGCGGGTGATGTCCATGACGCCGCCGTAGGTGTAGGTGAATCGCAGGTCCCGCCACATGGGGAAGAACCGGCCGAACTCCTCGAAGAGAGCGCGGTAGGCGCGCTGGTCGTTCATGCGGCGGCGACGGGTGTCCCGGCCCCAGAAGTAGAAGGCGGGGCCGCCCGCCCACAGCAGGCGATTGTCGGCGGTGAAGCGGGCGCAGGTCAGGAACGTCTTGGCCTCGACCATGCCCTCGCGGCCCGCCCAGGCGACGCGGCCGAGCTGCTCCTCGGTGAGCGGTTCGCTCACCATCGCGTAACTCCACAGCGGCACCGTCTTGTTGCGGAACTGCCGGAAGGTGAACTGGAGCGCGTTGGCGGCGACGATCACCTTGTCGGCGGTGATCGTGCCCCCGGGAGTGACCACCTGCGGCCGTACCCCGGGCCGCACTTCCAGGACCGGGGTGTTCTCGTGGATCACCACCCCCCGTTTCTTGACCACGCGGGCCAGTCCGCGGGCCAGTTTGAACGGATTGACCAGTGCGCCGCCGGTGCGGGCGGCTCCCAGCACGGCCGGGGAGCCGATCACCTCCCGCGCCTGGGCCGCCGAGAGGAGGGGCGGCTGATCCCGGCCGGCGATCGCGCCGGCGAGCTCGCGGTCCGCGCGCAGGCGGTGCAACTGCGCCTGGGTGGTGGCCACCATCAGGTAGTCGTTGGCCTCGTACTCGACGTCGATCTTGTTGCGGCGGGCGAAGCGGCCGATCTCCAGCACGGAGCGCCCTACCGCCTGCGATGCTTCCAGGCTGCGGCGCGTCCCGAATGTTCTGACCAGGCCCTGGATGTCCTTGCCGATGGTCGGCGTGACAAAGCCGTCCGCCCGGCCGGACGCCCCGTACCCGGCGTACTCGGCCTCGACGACGCGGATGTCGAGCGCGGGCTCGGCTTCCTTGAGGAAGTGCGCGGCCCACAGCCCGGTGTAACCGCCGCCGACGATGGCGATGTCGCAGTCCGCGTTCTCGCGCAGCGGCGGCTCGGGGACGACCGGCTCCGTCTCGTGCCAGTAGACGACATGCTTTCCGCTAATCACTCAGCGCCCCTTCTGGAAAATAATTCTCGACAGTCCCAGATGGCGATTCTGGAAATGCCTGACACTCGCCTCCAGATAATTCTCGTAGTTGGCAACGTTCTCCTCGCTGGAGAACCGGACGGCCGCCTCTCGGTTCTTCCTCAGCTGACGCAGCCATTCCACACAGGTCCGACTGTAGTGGTCCGGGTCGTTGCGCAGGGAGACGACGTCGAAGAGCCCCTCTCCTCCCTCGACAACCTCCGAGAGTGCCGGAATTTCGGATTCCGGAAAGATGGTCTCGATGATGAACATCAACTCGCGCACGGTTGCCTTGTCCATCACCGTGTTGTTGCCCTTGACATTCGTCTGGAGGGCAAGGCGACCGCGCGGCGGCAGCCACTCGAAGCAGCGCTCGAAGAACTCCCGGTAGGCCGCCACGCGTTCGGCGCGCGAGAGCCCGGTACGGGCGAAGTGCTCGAAGGCGCCGATCGAGATTATGGCGTCGTAAGGCTCGGCCGGCTGATGGTCACGCCAGTTCTCCACCCGGATCTCGGCCCCGGGGATGCGGGCCGACTCGGCAAGAGCGGCCTGACTCTCGCTGAGCGTGAGGCCCACCGCGTGCTGGACGCCGTGCACCTGCGTCAGCCGGCTCAGCGCGCTGCCCCATCCGCATCCCACGTCGAGGACGCGCCGCGTGCCACCGGCGCGCGCCCCTTCGATGAGGTAGTCCAGCTTGCGTGCCTGCGCCGTTTCCAGGTCGTCCGGCACAGCCTCCGTGCCGGGTGCGGGCTCGGCCCACAGGGCGCAGGTGTAGGTGAGGGACCGGTCCAGCCACAGCGCGTAGAAGTCGTTGGAGACGTCGTAGTGGTGCCGGATGGCCTCGGCGGTGGCACCTCGGTAGGCGGCCGGGTTCATGTTGTCGCACCGGCGGCCCGGGTCGTCTCGATCAGGTCGACCAGATCGCCGACCGTCTTGACGCCGGCTGCCTGGCTCGGGTCCAGTTCGACCTCGGCGTCGTCTTCGATCGTGTAGACGATGTCGGCGATCTGGAGGCTGGAGAGGCCAACCGAGTCGAAGGCGGTGTCAGCGTCGAGAGTAAGTTGGCCGGCCTTGTTGCCGAGCTTCTTCGCTATGAGGGTGCACACGGTTTCGACGGTGATCACGGATATTTCCTCTCGATTGATCGCGATTGAAGGAAGCTAACCCGGTCCACAGCGCGACGCATGACAGATCCCTGCTATGTGCATTTCTTTGACGGGTGACAGAGAGGTGTCACTTGCCGATGCTGTGCCGCTGGAATTCAATAATTGGACCACCGCCTGAGAAAAGAACGGTATATGAGAAGCGAATCCCGTGTGGTCGACTTCATCGTCGATTTCTTGAGGTGCCAGGGAGTTCGGCATGTCTTCGGAGTCGGCGGCGCCAATATCGAGGACCTCTACGACGCACTCCACCTCTCGGCGGACGGCCCGCTCGGCGTGCTCGCGAAACACGAGTTCTCGGCCGCCACGATGGCGGACGGCTACCACCGTGCCTCCCAGCGGATGCCCGTGATCGCTTCCACCTCCGGTGCCGGTGCCATGAATCTGGTTCCCGGACTGGCTGAACTGCGGGCCTCCTACGTACCCGCCGTCGCGCTCATCGGCCAGCCGCCCCTGTCACTGGACGGTCGCGGTTCCTTCCAGGAGACCAGCGGCCTCGCGGGCTCGATCGACGCGACCCGGCTGTTCGCGGAGATCGCCGTGCACTGCGTACGGGTGACCGACCCGGAGGCGATCACGCAGGAGCTGCTACGGGCCTTCGCCGCCGCGCTGGCCGCGCCCGGCCCCGCCGTCCTGCTGCTGCCCAAGGACGTCCAGCAGTCCGTACTCGAACCGTGGGGCACACCCGGGGCGCTGACCCGCACCGCCCGCCCGCGCTCCGCGGACGCGGAGCGCGGGCGGGCGGTGGCCCTGCTGCGCTCGGCCGTGGCACGGCAGGGCGTCGCGGTGATCGCGGGCGAGGGCGTGGCGAGAGCGGATGCCCGGCCGCAACTGGCCGCTCTGGCCGAGGCGTTGGAGGCGCGCGTCGCGGTGGCACCGGACGCCAAGGACGTCTTCGACGACCGGGACCCCCGTCACCTCGGCATCGCCGGAGTGATCGGCAGCGCACAGGTGCAGGCCGCGGTGGAGCAGTCTTCCGCCGTCCTGCTGGTCGGCACCCGGCTGCCGCAGATGGCGGGGGCCGGGCTGCACGATCACCTCAAGGGCGTACCAGTCGTCTGCCTCGACCCCAGGGCCCCGTTCCTGGAGCCGCACGAGGACCTGGTGCGGCTCACCGGGGACCTGGCCGAGGAGATGACGATGCTGACCGGGGAACTGCTCGCGCCCAGAGCGGGGCTCCAGGAGCGCGGCGGCGCCGCACGGGCTCTGGTGGACAACCCGCGTCGGCCTGAGCTCGCACCGATGGACGTGACGGCGGCGGGGGACAGGGCCGCGGCGGTGCCGGACACCTCGACGGCGGTGCTGGACAGGGCCGCGGCGGTGCCGGACACCTCGACGGCGGTGCTGGACATGGCGACAGCGGCCCGGGTGATCGGCGCGGTCCTCCCCGAGCGCTCCATCGTGGTCAGCGACGCGGGCAACACCGGCGCGGTCGCGCTCAACTATGTGGGCCTGCCCCCGGGCGGCCGGTTCATCACCGCCCTGGGCATGGGCGGCATGGGTCACAGTTTCGGTGCCGCGGTCGGTGCCGCGTTCGCCACCGGGCGGCGCACCTGCGTGGTGGCCGGCGACGGGGCGTTCTTCATGCACGGCATGGAGGTGCACACCGCGATCGAGCACCAACTACCTGTCACCTTCATCATCTTCAACAACCAGTCCCACGGCATGTGCTACACCCGTGAGCGGCTGTTCTACGCGGGCGACTACTCGTACAACCTCTTCCGCCCGGCCCGGATCGGCGACGGCATGGCGGCCATGTTCCCCGGTCTGGACGCGGTGACGCCCCGTAGCGCCCACGAATTGCGCGCGGCGCTCGAACGGGTCCATGCCACCCGCGCGCCCGCACTGATCTGCGTCGATGTCGATCCGGCCGAGGTGCCCCCCTTCCGCCCCTTTCAGCAGGCCATCGCCGCCGGCTCCAACCGGCCCGCCAACCTAGGAGTTGTACCAGGATGACCACCGCCCCGACGCACAACGACCCCACCGTCGGCTACACCCCGCCGCCCGCGGTCCCCGACGACCTCAAGGATGTTCCCGGGCTGCTGCGCTGGGAGACCACGCCCCGGGAGGAGGCGTTCGCGAACGCGGCGAAGCTGACCAAGGACGCCTTCACCTACGACGAGGTGTACGGCGAGTTCGTGACCGTCCACCAGTACATCGACGCACCGCCGCAGGCCGTCTACGACTACCTGACCGACGAGCGCAACCTCAACGAATACACCTACAGCACCCGTGACTTCGCGCCTACCAGCGCCCCCGGCCTCTACCAGGGCCGCGACACCCTGCTCGACGACGAGACCAAGATCTTCCTGCGCATCGACGGCAACCCGGACGCGCTCACCGTGGACATGAAGTGCGCCTGGGACCAGGGCGAGGAACTGTGGATGATCTACATCCACCGGATCATCTCGGCCGAGACCGTGCTGGGCAAGCGCGGCTCAGTGGTCATCTGGACCAACTGCCACCACCCGAACTACGACAAGAACCCGCACCCCGAGCTGGCCTCCAGCCCCGATCGCCCCTGGGTCGGTGACACCTGGGGCCTCTTCTACGCCGGGCACAAGATAGAGATCGACAACCTCAAGAAGATCCTTGAACTCCGCCACGGAACCGCAGCATGAGGACGGTGAGTCTGCTCGAACTCGCCTCCTACCTGCCGGGGGATCCGGTGAGTACGGACTACTTCCTCCCGTACCAGGTCAACGACGGTGAGCTGACCGGTAACACCATGTTCAAGGCGCCGAGCCACCGGCACCAGGTGTCCCGCGACGAGACTCCCGCGGACATGATGGAGAAGGCCGGCGCGCTCCTCGCGGAACGGATCGGCAAGGACGCGCTCCGGGGTGCCGATGTGGTGATCACCAACACGCTGCTGCCGGAGGTGCCGTTCACCGGGCCGGGCGCCGAGGTCGCCCACCGGCTCGGAGTCAGGGCCGACTGGGTGCTGGACGCCCACAACGGCGGCTGCGCTTCCTTCGTGCATATGCTCCGGCTCGCCAGAGCCCTGATCGGCTCGGGCCAGGCGACCTCCGCGCTGCTGTTCAACGTCCAGAACAGCGCGGGTCCGGTGATGACCCAGTCCGAGGTGCGCAAGCTCCCGGAGGCCGTCATCCCGGGGGACGGCTGCGCTGCCGCTTACCTGGCTGCCTCTGACGAGTCGCCGGTGCTCGGTGTCGCGGTGACCAACCGCGGCGACTACACCCGTGACTGCGGCCTCACACTCCACGACGGCCGCAAGTATTGGGAGGCGGGGGAGAGCCAGATGCACGTCGGATTCACCCCCGACAAGGTGTCGGACATCGTCGAGCGAGGCAACCGGCTCGTCCCCGAGGTGGTGGGCCGGGTGTGCGAGGAACTCGACCTCAAGACCAGCGACATCGACCTGCTGATCACCAACCAGCCCAACCGGATGTTCTTGAAGCAGTGGCAGGAGCGGCTCTCCATCCCTTCGGAGCGTCATCTGGACACCTTCGACCGATTTGGGAATCTTTTCGGCGCGGGCGTCCCCATCACGCTTGACCACGGTATCCGCGAGGGGCGGGTCGCGGACGGCAGCCTGCTGATGCTGGCCGGCTTCGCCCATGCCGGGGACTTCGCCGGAGCGGCGGCCGTGCACTGGCGGGCGGGGGGTGTGCGCGAGTGACCGAGCGGTCGGCCCGGACGGGCTCCGCCACGTCCACCGGCCCGAGCGCACCGTGTCCACCCCCGAGCAGTCCCGCTACGAGGGCATTTGGCCGCCTTGCGATCGCACGCATGGGTGGCCGATCCCACCAGGCCTCAGCACCCCCTGTCACGAGTGAGAAGAGGAAAAGACATGAGTCGGATCGTCCAGGCACGTACCATTGCCGCCGCTGCCGCGCTGCTCGGCGGGATGGCCCTTGCCTCCCCGGCCTCCGCGGTCCCCGGCGCGGCGCAGACCGTGACAGCGACGTACGACTGCGGCGCCTTCGGGGTCACCGACCTGAAGATCGAGGCTTCGGCCTCGGGCAGCGTCGGCTCCGTCAAGGTGTCCACCAGCGGCGGTCTCGCTCCGGCCGACATTCCGGCTGACTCCGTCACCGCCACCCTGCGCCTGGAGAGGGCCTCCGGTGGAACGGTGGACTTCACCGGTACCGCCAACGAGGCAGCGCCCGCCGGCCAGCCGCTGACCATCGGCCCGCTGCCCGGGGCGATCGTCGCCGGTGACAGCCTCGATTCCTACATCCCCGCCGCCGGTTCCAGCGACGTGTCGCTCAGCCTCAGCATTCTCGGCGTGCCGAACACGTGCAAGGCCGTCTCCAAGCAGACGCCTGGACCGCTGGTCTTCTGAGGACTGGTCTCTTCGTGCCGCCGGCCCCGGAGCGCCCCCCGGAGCCGGCGGCTCCTTTCCGTGCCCTTTCAGCCTGCCCCGGGCCGCGGTGAGCCCGCGGTGTCACCCCCGCGCCACACCCCGGACTCCGGCGGCTGTACCACCAGCGGCGCGGACTCCCCGGCGGGGCGGGCGAGCGCGGCCAAGCAGTCCGCTCCGGCCGGCACGTCCTGGACCGCCCACAGCTCCCTCGCGGCTGCGCCCTGCGCCCGCGTACGCTCCAGAACCGCGTCGGGCCGGTCCGGACGGACCGCCAGGCGGGTCAGGTCGGTACCCAGCCCGATGCCCCAGCCCTTGACCACGGCCTCTTTCCGTACCCAGCAGCGCATCAGCGCCTCGTCCCGCGCCGAGCCCTCCGGCGCCGCGGCGACGTAGGCGCGTTCCTGGGCGCCGAGGCAGCGGCGCACCACAGCGGGCACCGCGAGCGGGCGGCGGTACTCGATGTCCACACCGACAGGTACCGAGTGGGAGAGGGCGAGCATCCACCACGCGCCGGAGCGTGACATGCTCACCCGCCAGTCGGTGCGGGGCGCGCGGATGAGCGGCGGGCCGTGCCGGTCGCTGCCGCAGCCCGGGCATGGTCCGGTGCCCCACACCACCTCGGCCGGCCGGACGCCGTGCCGGCGCGCGACCGTACGCCGGATCGCGGCCCGGGCGCCCGCGTAGTGGGCGGCCGTGACCGGGTCCCGGTACTTCTCGAAGCGGCGTCTTTCCAGCTCGTCCAGCAGGGCCACGTCCTCGGCCGCGGCGGTGTCCGGTGCGCGGCCCGTCCACAGGCGCACGCCTCCGTGTGTCCGCACGCTCACCGCCGGGCCTGCCCGAGGGGACCCACCACGTGCACCCGGTCACCACAACCCGGCTTCCGCATGACGGCACGCGGGTGGTTGGTCACAGTCCACCGCGAGATGCCCAGCTCGGAGCTGATCCGGCGGTTCGTCGTTCCCTCGCCGACCATGATGGCCACCTCGCGCCGTACCGTCGTTCCCCGCAGGGCGATCACCCCGCGCACGATTCGGTCTCCTGCCCTGAACCAGGTGTCTTGCGCGTCCGGTGTCCTGCCGAGTGACGGGGTCGCCGGGCAGGAACAGCGCGGTACCGGTCCGCCACCGCGGCCAGGTGGCGCAGCAGGGCGTTCTCGTGGGTGCGGACGAAGAAGTGTCCGCCGGGCATCGTGCGCAGCTCGCTGTCCAGGCCGCAGTGCGCGGACCATGCCTCCATCGCGGCCACCGGCACCAGCTGATCGTGGGCGCCGACCAACAGGTGCAGCGGCACGCGCAGAGGCTCCGTCTCCGTCATGGGCAGGGTTGTGGAGCACAGCCGCAGATCGTCCCGGATCAGCGGCAGAAGCCGGGACCGGAATCCGCGTCGGTCGGCCAACTCGGGCGGGATGCCGCCCAGTTGGGCGAGCCGCGTGGCCAGCATCCGGTCGTCGGCGCCGGGATCCAGGACGCGGTTGGGAGGCACGTGCGGGGCGCGGTGGGAGCTGAGCACGAGTGCCCGCGGCAGGAGCGCACCGCGCCGCTGCCGCCGCAGGACCAGGGCGTGGGCGACGAATGCGCCCATGCTGTGCCCGTACAGGAGGTGAGGCCGGGCGAGGGCGGCGTCGAGGTGCTCGTCCATCTCCTCGACCAGGGCCGCGACCTCGGTGAACCGGCGCTCGTGAGCCCGCTCCTCGCGGCCCGGCAACTGCACCGGAAGCACTTGCAGCCCGGAGCCGAGCTTGTCCAATGCCTGCTGCCACCCACGGTAGGCGGATGCGCCGCCGCCCGCGCAGGGCAGGCAGAAGAGCGGCATCCCCGTCCCGGTGGCCGAGCGCGGCAGATATGGCGTCATGGTGGCACCCCCGGTCCCCGGCGGGAACCGCCACGGACCGCCATGCCCTCGAAGATATCACCGGCGGCGGGCACGATGCGGTGTCGCAATCCCCTCCCGAAAGCGTGTACTTCGCCGTGCGGATCGCACTGCGCCGGGCCCTGACGAAGCTGGGGGAACAGTTCCCCGCCGACTGCGCCACCCACCCCGACGGGCTGGTGGCGGCACCAGTGGTGTCAGTTGTCGCCGCGCGGCTCCGCCGCGACCAGTTCCGCGATCTGCACCGCGTTCAGCGCCGCGCCCTTGCGCAGGTTGTCGTTCGAGACGAACAGCGCCAGGCCGTTGTCCACCGTCTCGTCGGCGCGGACGCGTCCTACATAGGAGGCGTCCTTGCCCGCGGCCTGGAGCGGCGTCGGGATCTCGGACAGCTCGACGCCGGGGGCGTCCTTCAGCAGCTCGTACGCCCGCTCCACGCTGATCGGGCGCTCGAAGCGGGCATTGACCTGGAGGGAGTGCCCGGAGAAGACCGGCACCCGCACACAGGTCCCGGAGACCTTCAGCTCCGGGATCTCAAGGATCTTGCGGGACTCGTTGCGGAGCTTCTGCTCCTCGTCCGTCTCGAAGGACCCGTCGTCCACGATCGAGCCCGCGAGCGGCAGCACGTTGAAGGCGATCGGACGCTTGTAGACGGCCGGCTCGGGGAACTCGACGGCGTCCCCGTCGAAGGTCAGCCGGTCGGCGTTCTCCACGACCTTGCGGGCCTGGTCGTGCAGTTCGGCGACGCCCGCGAGACCGGAGCCGGACACGGCCTGGTAGGTGGTGGCGACGAGCGCCACGAGACCCGCCTCGTCGTGCAGGGGGCGCAGCACGGGCATCGCGGCCATCGTGGTGCAGTTCGGGTTGGCGATGATGCCCTTGGGCCGGTCGGCGATCGCGTGCGGGTTGACCTCGGAGACCACCAGCGGAACCTCGGGGTGGCCGCGCCAGGCGGACGAGTTGTCGATCACGACGGGGCCCTGGGACGCCACCTTCTCGGCGAGCGCCCGGGACGTGGCGCCGCCCGCGGAGAAGAGCACGATGTCCAGGCCGCTGTAGTCGGCGGTGGACGCGTCCTCGACGGTGATCGGCTCGCCCCGCCACTCGATGGTGGAGCCCGCGGAGCGGGCGGAGGCGAACAGCCGCAGCTCGTCGGCGGGGAAGTGCCGCTCGGCCAGGATGGTGCGCATGACTGTGCCGACCTGACCGGTGGCTCCGACGATTCCGACCTTCACGGGGACTCCTTGCGTACGTACATGCGGCCCGGGTGCCGCGTCCATGATGCGTCTTTCCGCGCCTGCCTTGTCCAATCCGTTCCGCTGGTCGGGACGGTGCGGCGTCGGTCACAGGCAGCGGACGCGCGTAAGGGGCGGGCGCCCGTGCGGACGCCCGCCCCTCGTGTCACGTGTCCCTACGCCCTACGTACGGAGGTAGTACGGACCGTTACGGCAGGACCTTCTCGATCACCACACTGCCGGTGCCCGCGGCCGTACCGCGTGCGTTCAGCAGCTGGACCTCGCCGAAGAACTGCCGGCCCTCCGGAGCCGCGCCGGCCACCGTCACCTCGGCGGAGACCTCCGCCGACGCGCCGTTGGCGAGCTTCACCGGAGCGTCGCCGACCGTGACCTCGCCGAGCGTCGCCGAGTAGAAGACGTCGCGGTAGTCGTACGCGGTGGTCCCGGCCGGGACCGAGTAGCCGGCCACCACGAAGGTGTACTCACCGGCCGCCGGCTTGATCAGGCTGACGGCCTCCTCGGAGTCGCCGTCGGCGGCCTGTCCGACGAGCACGCCGTCCCGGTAGACCGCGAGGTCCAGGTCCGCCGACTGGTCGGAGACTCCGCCGATGGCCACGTCGAGCCGCTCGACGCCCGCACCGAGGGTGACGGTCGTCTCCTTGTTCTCGCCCTGCGCGATCGAAGGCCGGTCGACCTTCGCCGAGCCGAGCGAGCCGCCCGCGAGCTTGCCGTCGATGGCGGCGAACTTGTTGGTGACGGTCCACTCGACCGGGGTCGGCGTACCGATCTTGGCCTCGGGGAGCGTGGTCACCGCCGGGTCGAAGGACGCGCCGAGCACGGTGACGTCCAGCTTGTACGGGTTGTTCAGCAGCGGCGACGTACGGCGCGACTCGACCTCGATCTCCCAGACGCCCGGTGTCGGGTCCGCGTACGAACGCAGGTCCGGACGGCAGGTGTTGGCCGGATTCGGGTAGTTCGGGTAGCAGAAGATCGTCGAGCTGTCCTCCATCTGCACACCCTGCGGGTGCAGGCTGATGAAGCGGGTCTGGCTGCCGTCCGCGAGTCCGCCGAGCGCGACCTCAAGGGTCTTGGCGCCCTCGGGGACGGTGACGAAGTACGACTCGGTGCCGTTGCGCTCGACCGAGCCCAGCGACGAGTACGTGAACGACGGCTTCGCCAGCTTCTTGGCGACGACCACCGTGGTGAGGATCTGCTTGTCCACGCCCGTGCTGGAGCGGTCGTCCAGTTCGAGGATGGCGCTGTGCGTGCCGGCCTGGTCGGGCTTGGCCTGCACGGTGACGGTGACCGCCTTGTTCTTCGGCAGCTTGACCTTCTTGCCGCTCAGCAGCTTGAAGGTGCCGTCGTTGTACTTCCAGTTGAGCTGGTGCTCCACCAGGCGGCTGGGGCCGGTGGTGCGGGTGATGGTGACGTCGTACGTCCGGCTCTTGCCGGCCTGGAGGCCGCCCTCGCGGTCGTAGACACCGGTGCCGAAGCCCGGGGTCTTCAGCGCGAAGTCGATCGAGGTGTCGACCGGGGCCTTGACGGCGTACTCGTTGGCCTTCGCGCCGTCCGTGATCGCGTCCCACGCGCCGACGACGTCGATGAGGCCCGCGCCCTGCTCGTGCGCCTTCTTGCCGGCGATCTTGGTGGCGGTGGAGGTGAGGGCGGTGCGCAGCTTCGCGGGGGTCAGTTCGATCCCCTTCCGCTTGGCCGCCGAGAGCAGCAGCGCGCTCGCGCCGGTCGCCTGCGGCGAGGCCATCGAGGTGCCCTGGAGCATCGAGTAGCCGGGCGGCAGCTGGTAGCCGGCCTCGGCGACGGGGCCGCCGGGGTACCAGGTCTGCGTGGTGTTGATGGCGGCGCCGGGGGCCGAGATGATCGGCGCGAAGCCACCGTCCTCACGCGGACCGCGGGCGGAGAACGGCATCATGTCGTAGTCGGTCGTGACGACCGAGCCGTAGTTCGCCGCCCAGGTGTCCTTGGAGATGGAGGCGCCGACCGAGATGACCTTGTCCGCGACGGCGGGGTCGCTGATGGTGTTGGTGCCGGGGCCGTCGTTGCCCGCGGAGATCACGAGCTGGACGCCGTAGGTGTCGATGAGCCGGTTGTACAGCTCGGCCCGCGCGTTGTTGCCGTCGTTGAGGCCGGGCAGTCCGCCGATGGACATGTTGACGATGTCCACACCGCGCTCGATGACGAGGTCGGCCATGCCCTCGGTGAGGGCGATGTTGGTGCAGCCGCCGCTCCAGGTGCAGGCGCGCGAGGAGACCAGCTGGGCGCCGGGCGCCGCGCCGTTCATCTTGCCGCCGAAGAGGCTGTTGGCCGCGGTGATGCCGGCGACGTGGGTGCCGTGCGAGCCCTCGATGACACCGATGTTGACGTAGTCGGACTTGACGCCCGCGTTGTTGACGACGTCCTCGCGGACCTCGACGACGAACGGGATGCGCTCGACGATCTCGGTCTTCGGGTTGTCCTCGCCGAAGTAGCCGATCTGGAAGCCGTTGCGGTACGGTTTCATGATCGTGTCGTTGCCGAACTTGGCGTCGTTGTTGAGGTCGACACGGACGGTGCGGGTGCCCGGGTCGTACAGCATCGCCCAGACGTCGGTGGTGTCGCCGTCCCGGTTCAGGTCACCGGCCATGTCGCCGCCGCGCGTGGCGGATTCGGCGAACAGGTTGAACTTGTAGTTCCCGGCCGGGGCCGAGTAGGTCCGGTTGTTGACCGTGAACGACGGCCCCTTGACGTCGAGTTGCATCGGACGCCAGGTGCCGTCACCGTCGTTGACCGGGTCGGTCGCCGTGACCCAGTCGACGATCTTTCGCTCGCCGGTGCTGGTCTTCTGGAGCGACGGGTGGCCCAGGTCGATGCCCGAGTCGAGGATGCCGATGGTGACCCCGCGGCCGTCCGCCTTCGGGTTCTGCTTGACGAAGTCCACCGCGCCGGTCTCGAAGGACGGGTTGTACGGGTTCTTCGCCGGGGTGTTCTTTCCGGGGGCCGTCGCGGCCACCGCACCCTTGGCCTTCGCGGCGCCCTTGACCGTGTCGGCGGCGGGCGTCGGGTCGTCCAGTTCGATCTCGTGCTTGAGGTCGATGCCATGGACGGAGGACAGCTTCTGAGCCGCCTTGAGCACGGCCTCGGCCTTGCCGGTGGGCAGGGTGGCCCGTACGTAACCGAGCTTGTCGTACGTCTTGCCGACCACCGCGCCGGACACGGCGTCGAACTGGTCGGAGACCTGCTCGGTCTGTCCCGGAGCGGTGGCCACCATGACGGTGACGTTCTTGTCGCCCTCGGCGACGGCCTTGTCGAGCAGGTCGACATCGGCCGAACCGAGCTTCTCGGAGGCCGACTTGGCGGGTTTCACAGGTGCGGAGGCGGCCGGGTCGTCGGCTGCCGGAGCAGCGAAGGCAGGCAGTGCGCCGGAGGCTATCAGCGCGGCGGCCAGGCCCGTGGCGGCGGCGACCCGAGCCACGCGTCTCGGCCCGGATATGGAGCGCTCGGATTCGGAGGTCATCAGCATCCCTGGTTGTGAAAGAGACAGTCCGGAATTCGGTACCGGATGACCGCTCAGCTTTGCGTAAATGACCAGGGTTTGTGGAGAGCTGTCGGTACAGGGAAGTGGCGCTGGCGTACATCCGCCACCACGCGGCACCCGCCATCGAGGACCAACCACCCGATATCCGGGCCTTCTTCGGACCGGCGCCGTCGGTGGGCGGCGACATATCGCGGTCGTGACCGCCGAGACCGCCGCCTCGGACCGACCCGTCCGGGTCGAGTCGCTGGGCGGCCGTCAACTCGGCAGCACGACCACCCGGGCCGGGGGCTCCCGGTCGGCCGCCGCGAGCAGGGCCGTACGCACGACCGTCGCCTGCAACTCCAGCGAGTCCCGCAGCTTCCCGGGCGTCAGATGGACGACCGTGATGCCCAGGCGCTCCAGGTGTTCGCGCTTGCGGGCGCCGGCGGACCACACGACCTCGTCCTGCGGTGTCTTGCCGTGGCGCGGCGCGCGGGTGTCCAGTTCCACCGCGACCGCGTGGTCCGGCCAGTAGGCGTCGAGCCCGCCGAGGTGCGGGCCGCCCGGCAGGCGCAGGTCGACGTTCCAGACCGGCTCGGGGAGCCCGTACGTCCGCACCATCTCGTAGAGCCGGCCCTCGGCGATGGCCCGTCCGGCGGCGAGCAGCGAGTCGACGGCGTCCACCACATGCGGCCGGGACAGCAGCCGGGCCTGGCTCAACTCCCTGACGACGGCGGCCGGTTCGCAGTGCCCGTGGCGCACGGCCTCGGTGAGCAGCCGGCGTACGGCAGCCGGGTCGGTGAGTCCGGCGACCGCGTCGGCGAGGGCGCGTGCCACCGGGGCGACGGGGAGGCCGGTGACCCGCTCCGCGCCGGGCAGCGCGTGGGCGCGCACGATGCGGACGCAGCCCGTGGAGCGCAGCCGGCGGGTGCGGGGGACCAGTACGTCGATATGGGGCAGTGCGGTCAGCGAGGGGGACGACGACAGACCGTGCAGGGTGAGGGCGGCCAGGCCGGTGATCATGGCGGTGTCGCGGGGGGCGCCGGTGCCGGTGGGCTGCGCGGGGACGTCCCCGCGGGCGGCGCCGGCCGGGCGGCGGCCCGCGTACAACAGGGCGCCGTGCAGGCGCTCTTCGCTGGTGGGCGGTCCCTGGTGGAGCAGGAACACCCCTGGCAGCAACTGCTGCCAGGGACCCCCGGGACCGCAGCGCGCGGCGGCGCGGGCCGCGCTGACACCGTGCTCGCGCAACTGCGCGGCGGACAGTACGCGCCGCCGCGCGCCGACGAGGTGGCTGAGCGGGCGGGGGGAGAGCGGGGAGGGGGTTTCGCCGCCGCAGGAGGTGGAGGAGTTGTTCATGTCCGGGGCTTCCCCGCGAACGGCCCACCCGCTAACCGCTGTTACGAGCCCGTCGACAAATCCGGACAAGCTCGTCCTAAAGTACGGACGTTCGATTGCCGATCAGGCGGGGCGCTTTCGGACCCGCCCCGCCCGCGACCGCCCGCACCGCTCAATCCGATGTCACGGACGCCGGAGCCGACGCCGCGTCGCACGCCTGCGCCGCCAGCGCCCGCGCCAGATCGTCCCGCGCCTCAAGTACCAAGCGGCGCAGGGCCGGTGGCGCGTCCGGACGCGCGGCGAGCCAGGTGTCCGTGTCGCGTACCGTCTCTTCCCGGTCCTGGAGGCTCGGATACAGGCCCTCCACCAGATCCATGCCGATCTGGATCGACCGCTCGGCCCACACCCGTTCGATCACCTCGAAGTACTTCTCCGTGTACGGCGCGGTCAACTCCCGCTGCCCCGGCTGCGCGAAGCCCGCGATCGTCGCCTCCACCAGCGCGTTCGACAGGGCGTCGGAGTCCACGAGGTCCGCCCACGCGGTCGCCTTGACCTCCTCCGAGGGGCGCGCGGCCAGACAGCGGACCTGGTGCCGCTTGCCGGACGCCGTGTCGTCGCGGGCCAGTTCCGCCTCGATCACGGACTCGTCGGCCAGGCCGTGCTCGGCCAGCGGACGCAGGAAGCTCCAGCGCAGTTCCTGGTCGACATCGAGGCCGTCGATCTTCGCCGTGTTCCCCAACAGGCCCTTCAGCAGCTGGAAATCGGCGTCCGAGGCGGCCGTCGACGCGAAGAACCGCGCCCACGTCAACTGGTGCTGGCTGCCCGGCTCGGCCAGCCGCAGCTCGCGGAGCGCGCCCTCGGCCAGCGCCCGCGCGCCCTCCTCGCGCCACCCCGGCGCCGCGTAGTGGACCAACGCGCCCTGCGCCCAGGCGTGCAGCCGCTGGAGTACGCCGATGTCCGACTCGCGCCCGGCGAACCTCAGCACCAGAGCGATGAAGTCCCGCGCGGGCATCAGCCCGTCCCGGGTCAGATTCCACAGCGCCGACCAGCACAGTGCCCGCGCCAGCGGGTCGGTGAGTTCGCCGAGGTGTTCGCGCAGCGTCTGAAGCGAGCTCTCGTCGAACCGGATCTTGCAGTACGTCAGATCGTCGTCGTTGACCAGGATCAGGTCCGGCCGCTCGGCCCCGGCCAGCTCCGCGACGACCGTGCGCGGCCCGTCGACGTCGACCTCGGCGCGGGCGTACCTGACCAGCTCGGCGTCCACGCTCGCGCGCCGGTAGAGCCCCACGGCCACCCGGTGCGGGCGCAGTTCGGGGTGCGACGCGGCGGCCTCCTGGAGCACGGCCAGCTCCGTCACATGCCCGGAGGCGTCGTAAGTGACCACCGGGGTGAGGGAGTTGACGCCCGCCGTCTCCAGCCAGGAGCGCGACCACGACACCATGTCGCGCCCCGACGTCTCCTCCAGGACGGCCAGCAGATCACCGAGCCGGGTGTTCCCGTACGCGTGCCGCTTGAAGTAGCGCCGCGCGCCTTCCAGGAACGCCTCGCGTCCGACGTACGCGACGAGTTGCTTCAGCACCGACGCGCCCTTGGCGTACGTGATGCCGTCGAAGTTCAGCTTGGCGTCCTCCAGGTCGCGGATGTCGGCCGTGACCGGATGCGTGGACGGCAGCTGGTCGGCGCGGTACGCCCACGCCTTGCGGTTGTTGGCGAAGGTGACCCACGCGTTGGTGAAGCGCGTCGCCTCCGCCAGCGACAGCGTGCCCATGAAGTCGGCGAACGACTCCTTCAGCCACAGGTCGTCCCACCAGCTCATCGTCACGAGGTCGCCGAACCACATGTGCGCCATCTCGTGCAGGATGACGTTCGCGCGGCGCTCGTACGAGGCCCGGGTGACCTTGCCCCGGAAGACGTAGTCCTCGCGGAAGGTCACACAGCCGGGATTCTCCATCGCGCCGATGTTGTACTCCGGCACGAACGCCTGGTCGTACTTCCCGAAGGGGTACGGGTAGTCGAAGTTGTCGTGGAAGAAGTCCAGCCCCTGCTTGGTCACCAGGAAGATGTCGTCGGCGTCGAAGTGCCGGGCGAGGCCCTTGCGGCAGAGCGCGCCGAGCGGGATCTCAAGCGTGGAGCCGTCGGGCAGCGCGCGCCGGTACACATCGGTGACGTGGTGGTACGGCCCCGCCACGACGGCCGTGATGTACGTCGAGATCGGCTCGGTCTCGGCGAACGTCCACACACCGGTCTCGGCGCCGGACCCGGTGGCCGCGCCGTTGCTCCAGACCGTCCAGCCCCGCGGCGCGGTCACCTCGAAGCTGAACGGCGCCTTCAGATCGGGCTGTTCGAAGTTGGCGAAGACGCGGCGCGCGTCGGCCGGCTCGTACTGCGTGTAGAGATAGACCTCGCCGTCCTCCGGGTCGACGAAGCGGTGCATGCCCTCGCCCGTACGGCTGTAGGCGCACCGCGCGTCCACGACCAGCACGTTCTCCTCGGCCAGCCCGCGCAGCGCGATCCGCGCGCCGTCGAACACGGTGGACGGGTCCAGCGCGCGGCCGTTCAGGGTCAGTGACGTCACGCTCGGCGCCACCAGATCGGCGAAGGTGTCCGCACCCGGCCGCGCCGACCGGAAGTGGATCGTCGTGACGGAACGGAAGGTACGCGCCGTACCCGCCGTACCCGCGCCGTCCGACGGCTCACCGACCGCCGAACGCAGGTCGAGCGCGACCTCGTACCGCTCGACGGACAGCAGCTCGGCCCGCTCACGGGCCTCGTCGCGGGACAGGTTCTCACCGGGCACGGGCACTCCTTCGTGCGTGTTTCCACCTACAACGGTTCGAATTCTCCCACGGGGCACCTGGCCGGCGGCTCCCGGGAATGACTCCGGCGGCCGGTGGCGTTGCCCCGTACGGTGCCCATCGTTGGACCGCGGCCCTCTATTTCTCTAGGAGAGACACGCCCATGAGTGAAACGAGTGCGAAGACACCGGTCGACTTCTGGTTCGACCCGCTCTGTCCGTGGGCCTGGATGACCTCCCGCTGGATGCTGGAGGTCGAGAAGGTCAGGAACGTCGAGGTCAACTGGCATGTGATGAGCCTGGCCGTGCTGAACGAGGACAAGCTCGACGAGCTTCCCGAGCGGTACCGGGAGGGCATGAAGGCCGCGTGGGCCCCGGTCCGCGTCGTGATCGCCGCCCAGCAGCTGCACGGCGACGAGGTCGTCGGCAAGCTCTACACCGCGCTCGGCACCCGCTTCCACAACGCCGGCGAGGGCAACGGCGTCGACACCATCGCCGCGGCGCTGGCGGACGTCGGCCTGCCCGCGGACCTCATCGACTACGCGGACAAGGACACCTACGACACCGAGCTGCGCGCCTCCCACAAGGAGGGCATCGACAAGGTCGGCCAGGAGGTCGGCACCCCGGTGATCGCGGTTCCCGGCTCGGACGGCGAGCAGATCGCGTTCTTCGGCCCGGTCGTCACCCCCGCGCCCAAGGGTGAGGAGGCCGCGAAGCTGTGGGACGGCACGCTGATGGTCGCCTCGATTCCCGGCTTCTACGAGATCAAGCGCACCCGTACGCAGGATCCGATCTTCGACTGAGCCGCAGCCTCACGGCTTTACGGCCTCACAGTCCTGCGGCTTCACGGCCCACGCCGCTGGGCGCGGGCCGCGATCCCCTCGACGAACACGTCCAGGGAGAACTCGAAGAGGGTGTCCGGCGGGTCGGGTGCCGACCCGCCGGCCCCGTCGAGGTGGGGCAGCTCCAACCCGGCCGCCGCACTCCCCGGCTCCGCGCGCAGCCACGGCGGCGGCGACTGTGCCAGATCCGCCGGGTCGAGATGGGCGGGCGGCCGGTCGTGCGGCGAATCCGTGAACTCCACGAAGCCCACGACGAGTCTGATCGACTCCATGCACGCGCGGTAGGCGTCCCGGGGCGTGAGCCCGGTCGCCGCGAAGAACCCGATCAGCGCGTCCACGTTCCGCAGCATCACCGGATGGCGGGCCGCGGTGATGTTCTCGCTCAACGCCAGTGTGGTCATGCCCGGACGGCTCCGGTGGTGCGCCCGCAGATCCCGGCAGAACGCGCGCAGCGACGTACGCCACCTGCCAGGCGCCGGGTCCAGCTCCGGCGGTCGCCACTCGGCCTCGAAGATCTCGGCCGCGACGGTGATCAGATCGCGGCGGTCCTCGATGTAGTTGTACAACGCCTTTGGTGACACCCCGAGTTCGGCGGCCAGCGACCGCATCGTCAGCTCGGAGGCCCCGTGCTCCCCGAGAAAGTCCAGCGCCGCCCGCCCCACCGACTCACGGGTGAGGGTGGCGCGCTTGCGGTGGGTCGGCCGGCGCCTCGCCGCGGCAGGCGCGTTGACGGCCGCCTCCACCCAGTTCGCGGCCCTGCTGGGACCGGCTGTCGGCGGTCTGCTCATCGCGGGACCCGGCCTCGCCGTCTGCTACGCCGTCGACGCGGTGGGGTTCCTGGTCTTCTCGGCGGCGCTGCTGTTCGTACGGCCGCTGCCGCCCGCCGCGCCGGACACGGCACCGGACGCCGCGCCGAACAAGGGCGTACGGCAGGCGTTCACGTCCGTCGCCGACGGCCTGCGCTACATCCGGGGGCACCGCCTCGTCGTCGGACTGCTGCTCATCGACGCGGCGGCGATGGTCTTCACGATGCCGCAGGCCCTCTACCCGGTGCTCGCCGACGAGCAGTTCGGCGGCGGCCCCGGCCTGGTCGGCCTGCTGTACGCCGCGCCCGCGCTCGGCGCCCTCGTCGGCGCCGCGACCAGCGGCTGGACCGCCCGCGCCGGCGGTCACGCGCTGATCGGAGCCGTACTGCTGTGGGGTGTCTCCCTCACCGGCTTCGGCCTCACCTCGCTGCTGCCGCTCGCCCTGGTCCTGCTCGCCCTCGCCGGGCTCGGCGACCTCATCTCCGAGACGCTGCGCTCGGCGCTCCTCCAGCACGGCACACCGGACGGTCTGCGGGGGCGCGTCAGCAGCCTGTGGATGGTCCAGGCGACGGTCTCGCCGACGCTCGGCAACGCGGCGGTCGGGTTTCTCGCCGAACTCACGAGCGCGTCGGCCGCCGTCGTGACCGGGGGAGTGGTGTGCGTCGTGGCGACGCTCGCGGTGGCCGCCGCGTTCCCGGCGCTGCGCCGGGCCACGCTCGCGGCGCCGGGCGAGTAGCGGCAGATGGAAGGACCCCCGCGAGTCATGTCCTCGCGAGGGTCCTTCGTCATTCCGTCCGCAAGTGAAGGCTGAGAAGACGATCACGAGCAGGACGTCTGTGGGGGTGGCGGTACGGCGGTGGCGGTACGGGCGGGCGGTGCCGCGTCAGGGGGTCAGCAGCAGGACGTTGTCCCGCTCCTTCGCCGCCGCGTAACGCTTCGCCACGTCCTGCCAGTTGACGACGCGCCACATCGCCTCGATGAAGTCCACCTTCTGGTTCTTGTACTGGAGGTAGAAGGCGTGCTCCCAGGCGTCGAAGACCAGGACCGGCACCGATCCCTGCCCGACGTTGCCCTGGTGGTCGTAGACCTGCTCCACGATCAGCTTGCCGCTGACCGGCTCGTACGCCAGGACGCCCCAGCCGGATCCCTGCGTCGTCGCCGCGGCCTTCGTCAGCTGGGACTTGAAGCCGGCGAACGAGCCGAACGACTCGGTGATCGCGTCGGCGAGGTCACCGACACCGTCGGCCGCCAGCGGCTCGCCGCCACCGTTGTCACCCGTCATGTTGTGCCAGTAGATCGAGTGGAGGATGTGGCCGGAGAGATGAAAGGCGAGGCTCTTCTGGAGGCCGTTGATCGCGCCCCAGGACTCCTTGTCGCGCGCCTCGTCCAGCTGCTCCAGGGTGTCGTTCGCACCCTTCACGTACGCGGCGTGGTGCTTGTCGTGGTGCAGTTCGACGATCTGCGGGTTGATGACCGGTTCGAGCGCCGCGTAGTCGTAGGGAAGTTCGGGGAGTGTGTAGATGGCCATGGCCGAGCCCTCTCGCTGCTTATTGCGCATCCTATGCAACAGCACGCTAACAGCAAGAGGGCTCGGTGTTGATCAGGCGTTGGGCGACAGACCCTAGGGTTCGGGCAGGACTTAGGTGTCCGCCGCGTCCCGCGCCATCGCC
Source organism: Streptomyces sp. NBC_01508 (assembly GCF_045040315.1). NCBI lineage: Bacteria > Bacillati > Actinomycetota > Actinomycetes > Kitasatosporales > Streptomycetaceae > Streptomyces > Streptomyces sp. NBC_01508. The sequence goes on from NZ_CP109419.1 coordinate 5,870,125, forward strand.
GCGATGTCCGGATAGTCCGTCACGACGGCGTCCACACCACGGCCGAAGTGCAGGGCGTACTCGGCGAAGGCGTCACCGAACGCGTTGGGATCCGTGCCCCGCCGGAACGCCGCCGGCAGGTACTGGTTCTCCGCGCGGAAGGTGTACGCGCCCACCTTCAGACCGGCCCGGTGCGCGTCGGCCAGCAGAGTGAACGGCTCCACCACGGACGACTTGTCCGGGCCGATCCAGTCCGCGTACCGCGCGATCTTCCGCAGCCCCTCCGGCGTCATCATGTCCTTGTACGTCGTGGGGTCACCCGCCGCGACGTGGTCGTACGGCGCGCCCGTCGTGCCCAGCGCCTGCCAGAGCGGCAGCCGCAGCCGCTCATCGGCGAACGCGGCCAGACTGCTGGGCTCGAAGGACTGGACCACGCATTCGTCGGCGTCCAGCCGGTAGCGGCGCACGATCCGCGCCAGCGCCGGCTCCAGGGGCAGCCCGATGGAGCGGAAGTACGTGGGGTGCTTGGTCTCCGGGAAGACGGCGACCCGGCGGCGGTGGCGCCGGGACAGCTCGCGGGCCAGCTTCACGACCTCCTCGAAGGTCATCACCGGCTCACGGCCGTCGAAGACGGTGTTGCGGTTACGGATCGACGGCAGCCGTTCGACCGCCCGCAGCGTCTTCAGCTCGGCCAGCGTGAAGTCCTCGGTGAACCAGCCGGTCACCGGCTTTCCGTCGATCGTCTTCGTCGTACGCCGGTCCGCGAACTCCGGGCGCTTCGCGACGTCCGTCGTCCCCGAGATCTCGTTCTCGTGCCGCACGACCAGGACATGGTCCTTGGTGGGCACCAGATCGGGCTCGATCCAGTCGGCGCCGGTCTGTACGGCGTAGGTGTAGGCCGCCGCCGTGTGCTCGGGCCGCCACCCGGCGGCGCCCCGGTGGCCGATGACCACCGGACGGCCGGCGCCGGGGCGCCGGGTCGCCGCGGCCGCCGCCGCGGGGCCGGGCAGTGCGCTCGCCGCGGTGGCGGCGCCGGCCGCGAGCAGTATCGAGCGGCGTCTGGGCTGTGCGGACATACGGGTCTCCCTCGTCAGGCTCGTGAACGGTGGGCAGTTGGCATATTCCGGGGGCGGCGCCAGCACGATAGGCAGGCGGACAGCGCGAGTTGGCGCGACGCGCGAGGGATTCACCGGCTGTGCGGCGGCCGGCCATGCGGGGTTCACCACGGGTGCCCGAGGGCGTGACATACGGTGACGAACCGGTGTATAGGTGTATAGGCGGACCACGTGCCGGGGTACCGGCCGGACCGGCCCGTTACGAACCGTGCCGCGCCCGCGCCGCCCCCAGCCGCGCCAGATGGTCCTCGTACCCCTTCGCGTAGTACGCCGCCCGCACCGGATCCGGGTCCACCACCGCCGTCGGGGCAGTCCACGCGGCGACGTCCAGCGCCACCCCGTGCCGGGCGGCCGACGCGATGACCGCGCCACGCGCGCCCACCTCGCCCTCCACGATCCGCAGCGGCCTGCCGAGCACATCGGCGAACAGCCGCATCCACGCGGGGCTCCGGGTGCCGCCGCCGCACACCGCCAGGCTGCCCGTCAGGCCCGCCGCCTCAAGGCAGTGGCGGGCGGCGTAGGCGATGCCCTCGCAGGTGGCCCGGATCAGATCGGCCGCCGTCGACTCCAGGGAGACACCGGTCAGTTCGGCCCGCAGCGCCGGGTCGACGAACGGCGCTCGCTCGCCGGACGGCGCGAAATAGGGCAGCACCCGAACCCCTCCCGCGCCCGGCTCCACCGCGTCCAGCAGCCCGTCCACCTCCGCGAGGTCCGTGCCGGTCATCGTCAGCACCCAGTCGAGCGCGGCGGTGCCCACCATCGCGGGCATGGCGCGCAGCCAGTGCCCCGGCCGGTCCGTCGAGATGTGCAGCCCGCCCGGCTCACCGTCCAGGTCGAGCGTGTCCGTCGCGACCAGCGAGGCCAGACAGGTGCCGATGATCAGCAGCCCGTCGCCCGGCTCGGTGACCCCCGCGCCCAGCGCGCTGGCCGGCAGGTCGTAAGGACCGTTCGCGATCCGTACGCCCGAGGGCAGCTCGCCGGTCGCGACCGGATCGCTCACCGGGGCCAGCAGCCGCGCCCGGTGCGCGAGACCCAACTCGGCGAGTACGTCGCCCGAATACGCCCGCGTCCTCGGGTCCAGGAACGGCATCGACGCGTCCGAGACATCCGTCGCCCGCACCCCGGTCAGCCGCTGGAAGACCATGTCCTTGCAGTACAGGGCTGTCGTCGCGGCATCCAGCACGGCCGGCTCGTGGCGGTCGAGCCAGGCCAGCACCGGCCCCGGACAGCCGGGGAACATCGCGCTGCCGCTGCGGCGGAACACCGACTCGAAGACGCCGGACGCCAGCCACGCGTCCACGAACTCGTGCGCCCTGCCGTCCATCCAGGAGATCGCCGGCCGCACCGGGCGCCCCTCGGCGTCGACCAGCCAGACCCCGTCGCCCTGGCCGGTGAGCCCGGCCAGCTCGACCGGTCCCGGCAGGGCGGCGGTGAGCGTACCGAGGGCGTCGAGGACCGCGCCGTACACCTCCTCCATGTCCTGCTCGACATGGCCGCCGTGGATGTCGAGGCGCACCGGGCGGGACTCGACGGCCAGCGCGCGGCCCGCCTCGTCGAACGCCGCCGCCTTCACCATGGACGTGCCGACATCGATACCGACGTACATCACGCTCTCCTCAGGTCGGTCGGTTCACCACCGCGTCACTACGTCACTACGTCAACCACTACGTCAACCACTACGTCAACCACTACGTCAACCACTACGTCAACCACTACGTCAGGCAGTGCGCCAGCGGCTCGCCCTTGGCATAGCGCCCCACCTCCGCCGCCGCGATCCGCGCCGCCTTGTGCGCCACGGCCTTGCTGGCCCCGCCCAGATGCGGGGTCAGCACCACGTTCGGGGTGGTGCGCAGCCGCGAGCCGGGCGGCAGCGGCTCCTGCTCGTACGTGTCGAGCGCCGCCGCCGCGAGCTGCCCGCTGTCGAGCGCGTCGCACAGCGCTTCCGTGTCGAGCAGCCCGCCGCGCGCCACGTTCACCAGGGCCGATCCCCTTGGCATCAGGGCGAGTTCGGGCGCGCCGATCAGCCCACGGGTCTCCGGGGTGAGCCGGGCGTGCAGGGTGACGACATTCGACCGGGACAGCAGCGCTTCGAGCGACGGGGAGCGCATGCCGTACACGTCGCCGCGTACGTACGGGTCGTACACCTCCACCTCGGCGCCGAACGCCGTCAGCACCCTGGCGACCCTGCTGCCGACCGCGCCGTAGCCGATCAGCCCCACCGCGGCGTCCTCCAGCTCCGGGCCGCTGCGCTCGTACGTGTAGTGCGTGGCGTCCCACTCCCCGTCCAGGACCAGGGAGTTGTGCGCCTCGGGGATCCGCCGCAGGGCCGCCAGCAGCATCCCGACGGTGAACTCGGCGGTGGCCGCGGCGTTGCGCCCCGGCGCGAAGCAGACCTTGACGCCGCGCGCCCGGGCGGCCTCGACGTTGACGTTGACCGGGCCGCCCCGGCACACGGCGATCATCCGCAGCGCGGGGGAGGCGGCCAGTACCCGTTCGGTGAAGGGACCCATCTGGGTCACGCAGACCTCGACCCCGTCCAGGGCCTCGATCAGCGCGTCCTCACAGTCGTTGGCCTCGTCCACCTCGGCGACCTTGCCGAAGGGCGTCAGCGGCCAGGGGAGGGCGAGTTCCGTGATCTCGGCCGGTGCGGCGACCACGCTCCGCAGGGCCTCGGTGATCAGTGAGTTGAGGACGAAGTGGTCACCGGCGGCGAGGATCTTCATGTCACTCATGTCAGGGCTGCTCCCGTCTCGGCGTCGAAGACATGCGTGTGGCGCGGGTCGGCGGTGACGCGCACGGTGTCGCCACGGTCGAGGCGTATCTCCGGACCGGTCTCCACGACGAGGGGTTCGGCGACGCCGTCGAGCGTGAGCGTGGCGATTCCGGACTCCAGGAGCGGCTCATGGGCGCTGACCGTAGCCCGTACGGCGTCGTCCGCCGCCCCGCCCGGCCCGGTGTCCCCCGTCCCGGGTCCCGGCTCACCCTCCCGGGTCAGCCGCAGATCCTCCGGACGGATGCCCAGCACCACCGCGCGGCCGGCGGACGGACCGGCCGGGCACCCGAACCCCACCCCGGGCGCCAGCCGTACCCACCCGCCGGCCTCCACGACGCCCGGCAGCAGATTGATCGCCGGCTCCCCCACGAAGTCGGCGACGAACACATTCGCCGGGGCGTCGTAGATCTCGTACGGCGTGCCGAGCTGCTGGATCACGCCGTCCTTCATCACGGCGATCCGGTCCGCGAGCGACAGCGCCTCTTCCTGGTCGTGCGTGACGAGGATCGTCGTATGGCCCAAGTCCCGCTGGATACGCTTGAGTTCGCGGCGGGTCGTGTCCCGCTGCGCGGCGTCCAGATGGGACAGCGGCTCGTCAAGCAGCAGTACGTCCGGCTCCCGGATCAGTGCCCTGGCCAGCGCCACGCGCTGCTTCTGGCCGCTGGACAGACCGGCGGGCCGGGCGGCGAGCAGCTCGGTGACGCCGATCCGCTCCGCCATGTCGGCGACCCGCCGGGCCCGTTCCGCGCGCCCGTGCAGACCGCGCGCCGCGAGCCCGAAGCCGAGATTCTCCGCGACGGTCAGCGGCGGGTAGAGCGCGTAGTTCTCGAAGGCGACCCCGATGTTGCGCTCCCGCGCCGGCCGGCCGACGACGGAGTCCCCGCCGACCAGTATGTCGCCGCCGGTGACCTCCTCCAGGCCGGCGATCATCCGCAGCGTGGTGGACTTGCCGCAGCCGGACGGGCCGAGCAGACCGAGCAGTTCGCCGGAGCGCAGGTCGAGGTCGATGCCGCGTACCGCGTCGACGGGGGGACGGCCGCGTGACACATACGTCTTACGCAGCTCACGCAGGGCGAGTTGAGTCATCGCCCACCTCACAGACTTGATAGGGGACCTTGTGCTCGTCGAGGTCGCGCAGTGCCTCGGTGGAGGCGCCGGAGTCGACGAGCACCAGATCGAAGACGGAGAGCGGGGCCAGCCGGTGCAGGGCGACCCGGCCGAGTTTGGAGTGGTCGAGCAGCAGTACGTTCCTGGCCGCCGAGTCGAGCATCGCCCGCTTCACGGACACGATGTGCTGTTCCTGGTGGTAGGCGAACCCACCGGAGACGGCGGAGGTGGAGGTGAAGCAGATGTCGACCTGGAGGGACTGCACGGCCTCGACACAGCTGACACCGAGGAACGAGGAGTGCAGCGGGTCGTAGTCGCCGCCGAGCCCCATCAGATGGATGCCGCGCTCACCGGACAGCAGGTTGATCACCTCCAGGAAGTTGGTGACGACGGTGAGCGGGGTGATGGCGCCGAGGCGGCGCGCGATCTCCAGGGCGGAGGTCGAGTCGTCCAGCATCACCGCCATGCCCGGCTCGATGAGGCTCAGCGCGTGCCGGCCGACCGCCGCCTTCTCCTCGCGCATCGCCTTGAGCCGGAAGGCGACGTTCGACTCGAAGACACCGGACGGCTGGGCGGTCACCCCACCCCTGAACTTCCTGACGATTCCCTTGCGTTCGAGCTCGTCCAGGTCCCGGTGGATGGTCATCAGGCTGACGTCGAACCGTTCGGCCAGCTCGGCGGCGGTGCCCTCGCCCTGGGCGAGGACGTACTCGGCTATCGCCGCCTGGCGCGGGGCGGGGCCGCGCTGCTGCTGGGTGCTGCTCATGGGCTGATCCTTCGTCCTGGACGTTCCGGCCGGTCGGCCTCGAACAGGAGCAGGCTCTCAGGCTGGACGTGCAGCCGCACCGGATCGTCCGTGCGCAGGCCGGCCGCGGCGGCGCGCGGGGCGACGAGCGACAGCTGCTGGGTGCCGAGCCGGACGGTGACCTCGGTGGCGCGGCCGAGGACTTCGGTGACGTAGACGGTGCCGGTCAGCTCCAGCGCGCCGGGCGTCTCGCCGCCGAGGGTGACGTCCCTCGGCCGTACACCCAGCTGTACGGCGGTGCCCGGCGGCGCCGGTACGTCCACCGGCAGTTCGAAGCCGCCCTCCGCCGACCCGAAGTGCCCGTCCGCGGTGACCGTCCCCGGCAGCAGATTGATCAGCGGGCGCCCGAAGGCGCGGGCGACGAACGTGTCCTGCGGCCGGTGCCAGATGTCCTCCCGGGTCCCGGTCTGGACGATCCGCCCGTCCCTGATCACCCCGATCCGGTCGCCGAGCGCCAGCGCCTCCACCGAGTCGTGCGTGACGTACAGCGTGGTGGTGTGCCGGACATCGCCGATGGCCTTCAGTTCGGCGCGCATCGCCTGGCGGAGTTTGGCGTCGAGGTGGGAGAGCGGTTCGTCCAGGAGGAACGCGCGGGCGGGCCGTACGAGTACCCGGCCGAGCGCCACCCGCTGCCGCTGCCCGTTCGACAGTGCCCCGACGGGGCGCTCCAACAGCTTCTCGATACCGAGGAGTTCGGCGATCTCATGGATCCGGACCCGGGCCTCGGCGGCCGGCAGCCGGTACTTGGGGGAGCGCAGCGGCGAGGCGAGGTTGTCGTAGGCGGAGCGGTGCGGATACAGCGCGTACGACTCGAAGCACATCGCCACGCCCCGGTCGTACGGCTCGACACCGGTCATGTCCCGGCCGCCCAGCTCGACGGTGCCGGAGTCCGGCTCCTCCAGCCCCGCGACGGTCTTGAGCGTGGTCGTCTTACCCGCGCCGGACGGGCCGAGCAGACAGAAGAACTCGCCCTCGGCGACGTCCAGTTCGAGCCCGTCGAGCGCGGTGGCGCGCCCGTACGACTTATGGACGCCGCGCAGTGAGACGGACGTGGTGCCGGATGCGGTCGCTGTCATGACTTCACCGCCCCGAACGACAGTCCCCGCACCAGATACCGCTGGATCGTGAGAGCCAGCAGCAGCGGCGGGATCGCCGACACCAGCGCGGCGGCGGCCGTCAGGTTGTACTTGGGACGGTCGCCGCCGAGGAACGACAGCGCGCCCACGGTCACGGTCTGTGCCTCCGACGAGGTGAGGATGAGCGGGAAGACGAAGTTGTTCCACGCGAAGATGAAGGCCAGCAGGGACACGGCGGCGATGCCCGGCTTCACCAGCGGGAGCGCGATCCGCAGGAACGCCTGCTTGCGGGTGTAGCCGTCGAGCAGCGCCGCCTGCTCCAGCTCCGGTGACAGATCGGCGAAGTACGACCGCATGATCCACACGATCAGTGGCAGCGTGACCAGTTGCAGGACCCAGATCATGCCGACGTACGTGTCGAAGAGTCCGAGCTTCTGGTAGAGCACGAACAGCGGGATGATCACGGTCAGTTCGGGTGCGAACCGGAACGACAGCAGCGTGAACATCAGATTCTCCGAGCCGCGGAACTTCCAGCGCGCGGCGGCGTACGCGGCGGGCAGCCCGATCACCAGGGAGAGCCCGACCGCCCCCATCGACACCACCAGGCTGTTGACGAAGAACCGTACGAACGGCACACCCTCGTCCTCGCCGGCGCCGAGCACCGTGCGGTAGGAGTCCAGCGTCGGGGTGAAGGAGAAGTAGGTGCTGAACAGTTCGTTCGTCGGCTTCAGGGAGAGGATCACCATCCACACGATGGGGAAGAGCGCGAAGAGGAAGTAGAGGATCAGCGCGCCGTCGGCGGCGAACCCCAGCAACCGCCGCTTCACTGTGCCGTTCGGCTTGGAAACGGTCTGTCGCTTCGTCATTTGGGCACCTCCGCGGCCCGGTTCTGAACCCGGGCCAGATAGCGCACCAGCACCATCGCCGCCAGATAGACCACCGCCCACAGCACGATCATGTAGCTCAGCCCGAACGAGTAGCGCTGGAAGCGGATCGCCTCCAGATAGGCGCGGATCTGGAGCACCACCGTGGAGTCGCCGGGGCCGCCCTCCGTCAGGGCGTAGATGATGTCGAAGACCTTCAGCGAGTCCATGAACCGGAAGATCACGGCCACCAGGACGTACGGCCACAGCATCGGCATCGTCAGCTTGCGGAAGGTGAACCACCAGCCCGCGCCGTCAACCGCCGCCGCCTCGAAGGGAGACGTGGGCAGCGAGCGCAGCCCGGCCAGCGCCAGGATCGCGACGAACGGGGTGTAGACCCACACATCCACGGCGATCGACGACAGCAGCGCGCCCGTCGGGGTGTCCGTCCACTGCACCCCGCCCAGACCGAACGGTTGCAGCAGATGGTTCACCACCCCCACCGACGGCTGGAGCATCAGCTTCCAGATGATCGCGGCGATCACCGGCGCGATCATCAGCGGCAGGATCAGGACCTTCTCCAGCACCCGGCCGACCAGGGTCGAGCGGTGCAGCAGCAGGGCCACGGCGACGCCGAGCACCGTCTCGACTGCGGCGGCGCCGACCGCGTAGAGCACCGTCACCCACGCCGAGTCCCAGAAGGAGGAGTCGGTGAAGATCCGCCGGTAGTTCTCCAGGCCCACGAAGTCCGGCTGCGGCTTGCTCGCCGCGAAGTCGAACACCGTGTAGTACAGGCCGAGTCCGAAGGGATAGAGGATGCCGCCGGTGAGCAGCAGGGCGGGCACGATGAGCAGATACGGCCGCAGGGAGCGCCGCCAGCGCGGGATGCTCCGTTCCGCGCCGGGTCCGTCCTGCCGCGCGGAGCCCGCGGGTGGGGCGGCGCCCGAACCCCGTCCCGCGGCCGACGCCTTCTCAGGGGCGCCGGCCACGGCCGCGTCGTCGGACGAGACCGCCCCGTGACCGGCCTCAGTCGACGAGGACATGAGGCGTCACCCGACCTTCGAGGCCAGATCGTCCGCCAGGCCGTTCAGCACCGGCCCCGCGCTCTTGCCTCCGTAGATCTCCTGGAGCGCGGACGCCCAGCTCGTGGTCGCGTCGAAGAACTGCTCCTGCGGCGTGAACTGGATCCGCGTCTGGTCCTGCACGGCCTCGAACGTCTCGATGAAGCCGGGGAGTTCCTTCATCTTGTTCCGGTACGCGGGGTCGTCGCTCACCGACTTGCGCACCGGATCGATGTGGTTGTGCTCGATCGCGCCCTTGCGCAGGTGCTCCTTGCCGGTGGCCCACTGGAGGAACAGCCAGGCGGCGCTCTTCTTCTTGCTCTTGGCGTTCATCCCGAGCGACCAGATCCACATGTTGGTCGCGAGCGACCCGTCGGGACCCTTCGGCCCCGGATGGAAGGCGATCTTCCCGGCGGCGGGCGAGGCGCCCTTCACCGCCTGGAAGTACGCGGCGGTGTCCGCGTCGAAGAGCATGCCCGCCTTCTCCGCGCCCAGGTCGCTCGAACACTGGTACCAGGTGTACGAGGTCCACGAGGGCGGCCCGCCCTTCTTGACCATGTCCGCCCAGTCCCGGGTGAACGTGATGGCCTCGGGGGAGTTCATGGCGGGCTTCAGCTTCTCCCCGTCGACTGTGAAGTCCTTGAGCTTGTAGCGGGAGAACATCGTCATGAAACCGGGATGGATCGTCGCCCAGCTCCGCGAGCCGCGCACCGCGATCCCGTACATCCCGTCGTAACCGGCCCCCGGCGCCTTGCGCTTGATCGTGCCGGCGAGTTCCCGCAGCTCGTCGAAGGACTCGGCGGGCCGCAGCCCCAGCTTGTCGAAGACCTCCGTGTTGTACGCGACGACGTTGGCCTCCCAGCCCCACGGCAGCGCGTACTGCCCGCCCTGCCCGAGCGGCGTGCCGGGCTTCAGGGACCACTGGGTGCCTTCGAGGAGGTTCGGCAGGAAGTCGTCCTGGTCCCATTCGGCGCCGGTGGCCGACTCGTTGCGCATCCACGGCCCGAGGTCTTCCAGCCAGCCGGGCGGGCCGTACTGCCACACCATGTACGCGCCGAGCATGAAGATGTCGTACGACGCCCGGCCGCTGGAGAGGTCCACGGTCAGCTTGTCGAAGTAGTTGTCCTCGGGGAACACGTCGTACTCGACCTTGATACCGGTCTTCTCCGTGAACGCCTTGAGGTTGGCTATCAGCGCGTCCGTGTAGGGGTGCTTGTTGAGCAGTGCCTTGACGGTCGTGCCCTTGTGCCGCTGCCAGTCGAACGAGCCGGTGACGTCATCGGCCGCCGACCCGTCGCCCTTGCTGTCCTCACCACCACCGAAGCCGGCCCCGCAGGCACTCAGCAGCGGGACGGATGACGCCGCCGCCGTGAGCGCGAGGAACCGCCGCCGGTCGTGACCGAGCTGCCTGTACATGTCCATCCGTGACCTCCACGGTCCGGCAGGAGTCGATGTTCCCACGTTCCCACCCGTAGATAACGTGTTCCCGCGAGTGGTTAACAGAGCTTGGAACACGGCAAGTTGTGCGTCAATCCCTCGCGCATTGGAAAATCTCGGTGCAGAGTGAGAACTTCACAGAAGGAGCCGATATGTGGATGGGTCTTGATCTCGGCACGCAGAGTGTCCGTGCCGTGCTCGTCGGGGACGACGGGGCCATGCTCGGCAGCGGCGCGGCCCCACTCGCCGGCAGCCGCGACGGGGTACGGCACGAGCAGTCGCCGGACGACTGGTGGGCGGCGGTGCGCACGGCGACCGGCGAAGCCCTGCGGGAGAGGCCACCCGGCCCGGTCCGCGCGCTCGCCGTGTGCGGCACGTCCGGCACGGTCCTGCTCACCGACGCGGCGGGCCGCCCGCTCACCCCCGCCCTGATGTACGACGACGGGCGCGCCACGGCGGAGGCGGCGCTGGCGCGCGAGCGAGGACTGGGCGTCCAGCCGACGTGGGCGCTGCCGAAGGCGATGTGGCTGCTGAAGCAACAACCGTCGAGCGCGGGCGTACGCCTCACCCACCAGAGCGACTTCGTCGTCTCCCGCCTGGTCGGCCGCCGTACCGCGACGGATTCCAGCCACGCGCTGAAGACGGGCTACGACCTGACGACGGACACCTGGCCGCGCGACGCGTTGCGCGAGCTGGGGCTGGGGGACGACCTCTTCCCGGAGGTCGTACGCCCCGGCGCGCGGCTCGGCGAGGTCGGCGCCGAGGGCGAGGCGGCCACCGGCATCCCCGCCGGCACGCCCGTGATCGCCGGAATGACCGACGGCTGCGCGGCCCAGATCGCCTCGGGCGCGCTGAGCGTCGGGTCCTGGAACTCGGTGCTCGGCACCACGCTCGTCCTCAAGGGCGTCACCGCCGACCCCGTCCACGACAGCGCCGGCGTGGTCTACAACCACCGCTCCGCAGACGGAAGTTGGCTGCCCGGCGGCGCCTCCGGCGTCGGAGCCGGCGCCCTGGGCAGGGCCTTCCCCGACGCGGACCCGGCACACCTCGACACCCTCGCCCCCGCGCACGAACCGTCCACCGCCCTCGCCTACCCCCTGGTCTCGCGCGGCGAACGGTTCCCCTTCCTCGCCCCCGACGCCACGCCCTTCCTGCTCGGCGAACCCCGCTCCGACGCCGACCACTGGGCGGCGCTCCTCCAGGGCGTCGGCCACACCGAACGGCTCTGCCTGGACTACCTCGACCACCTCGGCGCCCCGCAGCACGGCCCGCTCACCTTCACCGGCGGCGGCTCGCGCAGCGCGTACTGGAACCAGCTGCGCGCCGACATCCTCGGCCGGACCGTACACATCCCCCGGCAGAGCGAACCGGCGCTCGGGATGGCGGTCCTCGCCGCGTACGGCGCCGGCGCCGCCCCCACCCTCGCGGACGCGGCCGAGCGCATGGTCGGCCTCAGCCACATCCTGCACCCCGACCCGGCGCGCACCGCGCGCTTCCTTGAGCCGTACCTGAACATGGTCGACGAACTGGAACGGCGCGGCTGGCTCCCGTCACCCGTCGCCACCCACGCCCACACCCGCGCCGACGCTTTGGAGACCTCGTGAGTACGACCCTGCTGCTGGCCCGCCACGGCCAGACGCTCTGGCACGCCGAGAACCGCTACGCGGGCGTCAGCGACATCGGCCTCACCGACGAGGGCCGGGCCCAGGCGGCGCGGCTGGGGGAGTGGGCCGGACAGCAGGCGGCGTTGGGCGTTGGGATCGACGCCGTGTGGACGTCGACGGTGCCCCGCGCGATCGCCACGGCGGAGCCGGCCTGCCGGGCACTCGACCTCGTACCGAAACGCGAACACGACCTGCGCGAATGCGACTTCGGGGTGATGGAGGGCCGCACACTGGCCGAGTTCGAGACGGTGGACCCGACAGCCGCGGCGGCCTTCCGCGCCGACCCGGTGCTGAACCCCTTCCCGGACGCGGAGGACCCGCGTGCCGCCGCCGCCCGGGGTACGGCGGCCCTGCACCGCATCGCGTCGTCCCACGAGGGCGGCCGGGTGCTGGTCGTCGCCCACAACACCCTGCTGCGGCTGGTGCTCTGCGACCTGCTGTCGATCCCGCTGAGCGACTACCGCCGGGTGTTCCCGAGCCTGCGGAACGCGGCGGTGACGGAGCTGCGGGTGGCGGGTGGCCAGGCCGCCATTTTGTCGCTGAACGTACCCTGCTCGTAGCTCTGGGTATTATCTGCGCACGATTGCAAAAGGGCGACACCAAGCCGGGGACGTCGCGGCTGCCCCTCGAACGCGCGAAGAGGGCTGGTTGCAAAATCACGCCCGATAGGAATGGTCATCGGTGGGGATGGGTGGTGTGCTGCACCTGCGGAGATACTCACACCGTGCCCGGCACGCCCAAGAACCCCGGCAATGAGGCGAAGCGAATCGACCGGTTCGTCCGTGACCATCAGCACTGAGAGGAGTGCTTTCTGTGTCCGAGTGGAGTTTCGTCCTTCGTCTCAACCAGCCTCTGACCGCTGAGCAGGCCAACGCCTTCGACCACTGCGACGCCTTCGCTGACGGATCTGTGTCGTACGTCCTCGGCCCTGAGCACCCGAGTCAGTTTGCGGTTCACACGGACCCCGCCGAACTGAGCGAGCTGTCCTGCGACATCGAGGCGCCGTCGTTTCTTGACGCGGTCGCCCAAGTGGCCCGCGATATCCGGCTCGTCCCAGGGCTGCACGCCGTCAGTGTCCGCCACGACGACACGGTGACGCTGGGGGAGGCGGCGCAGCGCTGCGACCGTAACGAGGAGTCACTTGCGGCGCTGCCAGGATTTCCGGAGCCGCTGCCCGGTCCGCCGGGAGCGACGGTTTCCTACTCCTGGCGCAAGATCGCGGAGTTTCTGCGGAGTATCGGCGACACCGTCCCCGAGACACCCCGCGAACTCGCCGTCGCGGACCAGGTGCTGCGCCTCGCCCGCGAACTCGAAAGTCTTGAAGTGCCGCCTGGCACTCTGCGGGCTTTGGGCCTGCCAACTGCCTGACAGGCCGTAGCCATGGTCGATCTCGCCGCCCCGCGCCGGTTGGTGCGCGATGTTCGCAACGAACATCGCGCACTGTCCGGGGTGCTCAACGCAGCCCGCGCAGTCCGTCCAGCACGCGTTGCATGAGGGCGGTCTCGACCTGTTGCTTTGCCTTGCCCGGGGCCACGCGGACGCCTTCCGGAATGCGGTGGGGGAGGGGCGGGACGTCCGTGGTGAGGTGGGGAGGGTGAGGCAGGGGCAGCTCGGCCCAGACGATTTTGCCGCCCGCCGGGGGCCAATAGGTGCCCCACCGTGTGGCGAGTGTCTGTACGAGGAGGAGTCCGCGTCCGCCTTCGTCGTCGGGGGTGGGGTTCTTGGCGGTGGGGGTTTCGCGACCGCTGTCCCAGACCTCGACGTACAGGTACATGCCGTTGAGGCGGAGCTGTACGCCGATGAGGTGTTGAGCCGTCACATCTGTCCACGTGGGATGGGGAGTTCGTGGGCCGGTGGCTGTGACGGCGTTGGCGACCAGTTCGGAGACGACGAGCAGCGCGTCGTCCATGACGTGGGTGGCGCCCCACCAGCGCAGGGTGCGGCCGACGAACGCGCGGGCGCAGCTCACGGCGGTGGGCAGGGCGACGAGGGTCAGTCGGTCCCAGGCGCGCGGGAGTGGCACGGCGCTATGAGGCGTCGAGGGTGTGCACGGTCGCGTGGAGGCCGGATTCCAGCCGGGAGAGCATTACGCGTTGCAGGGCACCGCTCTGTCCGAGGTGGTCGAGGGACGGCACGAGTACGTCGCGGGCGCCGGTGCGCCGCAGGGTGTCGACCAACGCGGTGAAGGCGTCGAGCTTGCCGTAGGCGAACTCGTGCTGGACGGCGACAAGTCGCAGTCCGTGCTCCTGCGCGAAGCGCTCCATGTCCCGCTCTCGGCCGGGCGCCTGGCGGTAGTCCGCGTCGGAGAACACGCGCAGGTATCCGTAGGCCGGCGCGGGCTGGTTGGTCGTCTCGTTCATGATGCTTCTCCGGTTCGGATGACGGCGGAGGCGAACCACACCTGCCCGCGGATGGCGTCCTGCAAGGTCTGCTGAGCGGTGGTGCTGAGGGAGCGCTGGGTGTTCAGGTGCTGCCAGGACGGCACGACCACGTTGCGGGTGCGGGTCCACCGGCAGGCGGTGACCAGGGCTTCCCAGGCGGTCACGCGGGTCCAGGTGTGCTCGGTGAACACATGCGGCAGGACGAAGCCCTGGTGTTGGGCGAACGCCGCGATGTCCCCGCGTAAGCGGTCGATGTCCTCAACGCCCAAGCCGGGCAACGCCCGTACGTACCCGTAGATCAGCGGATTCACAGCAGCGCACACTCCCTCGCCGTGCCTGCGATCACGGAGAGTGGTCGCGGCGATTCCTTGGGTTAGCGAGTGAAGCACTGTAAAGCCAGGTAATGCAAGACTACATTTCTTAATAATCGAACGGCATTCATCGAATGTATGTCTGGCATTGCGAATTGGAAGCCCTGGGGCCTACGTTTCGGATGTAAGGGTGCTTCATATCGAAGGAAGGTGGCGTGCGTGACTGTTGCAACCACGGGCTCGACCGTGCCGCGTCGGCAACTCGGTCGGCACTTGCGCGAGTTACGTAACAAGGCGCGGTTCACCGTCAGGGCGGCGGCCAAGGAACTGGAGTGGTCGGAGCCGAAGATCTGGCGTATCGAGACGGGTCAGACGTCGCTTCGTAGCCTTGACGTCGAGGCCATGTGCAAGGTGTACGGCGCGCCTCCGGAGTTGACCGAGGCGTTGATGGGGCTGGCCAAGGAGACGAAGGGGCGCGGCTGGTGGCACTCGTACGGTGACGTGATCCCGGAAGGCTTCGACCTCTACATCGGGCTGGAAGAAGCGGCGGAACGGCTGTCTTGGTACGGAGCCGAGTTGGTGCCCGGCCTGTTCCAAACACCGGACTACGCCCGTCTGCTCATCAAACGGTCAGATCCTGACCGGGACGACGCCGAGGTGGAGCGACGCGTTCAGGTGCGCACCACGAGGCAGGCACTCCTCACCCGGGCGACGGCGGCACCCAGGGTTGACGTAGCGCTCAACGAGGCCGTTCTACGCCGTCCCGTAGGCGGTGCGAAAGTCATGGCCAAGCAGTTGGAGCGCCTGGTTCACTTGAGCGAGTTGAGTAACGTGTCCGTCCGCATCGTGCCTTACTCCGCCGGTCTGCACGCCGGGATGATGTCCGGCCCGTTCGTCACGTTGCGGTTCCCCAGCGTCGGGGGCGGCCGGGGCACAGAACCACCCACGGTTTACGTCGAGGGCTTCACCGGAGCGCTCTACCTCGACAAGCCCAACGAGGTCGAGCGGTACGACAGCGCGTTCATGTCCATTTGGGACTCGGCGCTTGACGAAGCAGGCAGCACGAGCCTCCTCAAGCAAGCAGCGAAGGAGCTGAGCAAGTGAACAGTGCCGACCTGACCGATGCGGTCTGGCGTAAGAGCAGCCGTAGTAACGGTGATCGAGAGTGCGTCGAGGTCGCGTTTCTTAGCGACGAGCGTGTGGCGATGCGTGACAGCAAGGATCGGGGCGGCGGCCCTGCGCTGGTCTTCACGTCCGGCGAGTGGGCGGCGTTCGAAGGCTGCGTCGCGGACGGTGAGTTCAAGTGAACAGTGCCGATCTGACAGGTGCGGTGTGGCGCAAGTCCAGCCGCTCAGCGGACAACCACCAGTGCGTCGAGGTCGCGTTCCTCGGCGACGGCCGTGTGGCGATGCGTGACAGCAAGGATCGGGGCGGCGGCCCTGCGCTGGTCTTCACGTCCGGCGAGTGGGCCGCGTTCGAAGGCTGCGTCGCGGACGGTGAGTTCAAGTGAACAGTGCCGATCTGACAGGTGCGGTGTGGCGTAAGTCCAGCCGCTCGGCAAACAACGCCCAGTGCGTCGAGGTCGCGTTCCTCGGCGGTGGTCGGGTGGCGATGCGTGACAGCAAGGATCGGGGCGGCGGCCCTGCGCTGGTCTTCACGTCCGGCGAGTGGGCCGCGTTCGAAGGCGGCGTGGCGGACGGTGAGTTCAAGCGACCATAGCGCCACCGCATCAAGAGCGCCCGACCTCCACCGAGGTCGGGCGCTCTTGCGATGCAGAACGGGTCGAACGCGTGGGAGAGACGGTGCCGGTGCGCCGGGGGACTCGTACGGCAAGATTTCCGGCTTCTACGGTGCCGAGGCGACTGCTCAGCGGCTGGCCGAACTGACGGAACGGCAGCGTGCCGACACGGTCAAGGCCAACCCGGACCGGGCTCAACTCCCCATACGGGTACGCGCACTGAGGGACGGCAAGTTCCTCTACATGGCCGTTCCGAGGATGGCGGGCCTGCGGCCGTTCTTCCAGCTCGACCCCGATGGCATCGACATCTCCGCCCAGGAGCCGGCTCGTCACTTCGCACGTAGTCAATCCGCCTCGCCGGACGAGCCGGCATCGCCCACGCCCGCCGCGACCTACTCCACCACGGGACGCTCGCGCCGTTTACGACATCTAATCAACCATCATGAATCCCGGCAGAGCGGAACTACGCCGGGGCCGTTCCTGGAGAACGATGACGGCTTCGAAACCGAACTCGTCGAAATCAAGCCATCACAACGAGACTGAGATCAATCGGTCCACAGATCTCGACGACTACTTTTGGCCCGTGATCAAACCATGAGTACGCATGCTCATGCGCCCCATTGAGCGTGTGGCAAAGATTCATCCATGCCATCAATTCGCTTCACTGCGTCCATCGTCATAGCGGCTGCGGGCTCCCTCGCCCTGACCGCCTGCGGCACCCAGACAGCCTCATCCACATCCACCACCCCGGTCGGCTCCCAGGTCTCCGCCTCACCCGCCCGGCAGCCCACCGAGAAGCAGTTCCTCGACATCCTCACCAAGTTCGCGCGCCAATGCTCCCCCGACGCCCCCAGCGGCAGCGGCGCCGCACCAGATCCCGGGACACTGCCCGGCGGCATCCCCAGCGGTGCAGCCCCCCGCACCGACAAGCCCGCCGGGACACCTGACGCGAACGGCGACATACCCATCCCCGTCGATGAGTCAGGTGAGATGCCCGACAAGCCCATGCAGTCCGGCCCACCACAGGAAGTCGAACTCGGCGAAATCGAAAAGTGCGCCGCCGCCAAGCACGCCGAGCGCCTGACCACCAAAGCAGCCGGAAAGCCGCACACCACCTACAGCACACTTCAGCAGACCATTATCGCCGCCGGATACCGTACCGACCGCATCCACAAGATGCCCGACCTCGGCGGCGACCCGCGCGCCCGAGTGGACCTTCGGTTCATGGGCTCCCACCTGGCAGTGGAAGTCATCGGCACCGGAACAGGCGTGATCGCGGAACCCTTCGGCGCCCCCGAAGACGAGAGCGTGTCCGTGACTGAGGTGAGGCGGAAGCCGAACCTGGACGCACCGTCCTCCTGAACTGCGAGTGAACCGTTCCGGGTTCGGGTGACCTCGTGAGAGACATCGACCAGGCGAAGACAGGCCGTCCGGGACATGGCGTGGCGTCCGCTCAATATCGGCGGAAGCTCCCTGGTCGCATGCCCCTCACGTCGGCCGAGGGCATCGGTGCCTTCTGGCGGCACAGCTCGCCGCGCCGCCCTAACCTCGTCCCATGACGATGCCGGTCGAAGTACGGAGTCCTCCCGCCCGTCCTCCCTCCCAGCCGCCACCGGGGCGTCCCCCCAGCGGTCCGGGGCCGGACAAGAACCCGCCCTTCCCTCCGAACCCGCCGGGGCCTCGCTGACTATGCGCGTCGAACACATTGGCTGGGGCCAGCTCCCCGACCAGGCCCGCGCGGCGGTGGAGAGCCGGGTGGGGGCCGCGTACGAGACGGCCGAGATGACCACGGGGGAAAGCTCCGGCATCGCCACGCTGCTCTTCCTCCCGGACGGCACGAAGATCTTCGTCAAGGGCCTGCCCGTCGAGCACGAGCGGGCCGAGGAGTTGGAGAGGGAAGCGAAGGTCAGCCTCTTCCTGCCCGGCTACGCCCCCAAGCTGCTGTGGCAGTTGGAGGCGGGCGGCTGGCGGCTGTTGGGGTTCGAGGGTGTCACCGCGACTCCGTGGGCCGATTTCACGCCCGGCGGCAAGCATCTGGCGCCGGTGGCGAAGGTGCTGCGGGAGCTGAGTACTCGCCAGGCACCGGACATCGGGCTGATGACGGCCTGGGACAGGTGGGGGTACTACTGCGACCCCGAGGCCGAACCGCTGCTGACCGGCCGGTGTCTCCTGCACACCGACCCCGCGGCGACGAACTTCCTTATCGGCGACCGGACGTGGCTTGTCGACTGGGCGTGGGCGGCACGCGGGCCGGGATGGATCGACGCGGCCCTGTGGGGATTCCGGCTTGTCCTGGACGGAAAGCAGCCCCCGGAGCAGGCGGCGGAGTGGGCGTTGACCGTAACCGCCTTCGCTGACGCGCCCCGTGACGGAGTGCGCGTGCTCGTGGAGGCGGAGGCACGGTCATGGGAGGACTGGAAGGAATACGGCGTAGCGGGAATCGGACCAACCGTCGAGGCCGCCCGACTGTGGGCCGACTTCTGGGGCGCGGGATGACGAGGCGGACATGCGGGCATGTGACCTGCGGTAGCACCCTTGGCGTTTCGTCAAAACTGCTGAACGCGCCGGCACCGCGGTCGACGTCCAGGCCACTGGCTGCCCAGGCGGTAAGCGCCACGGGTGATGGCCGGGCCGTGTGCTGTCCCACGCGCGGTCCGACGCCACTTGACTTCAACCTTGGTTCATGTACGACGCTCGATGCCAGAGGACATTGACCACCTCAGCGACGGATCATGCCGAATCAAGGAGCGCTCGTGATGACAGAGACGACAGAGACGACCGTGGCCCAGTGGATCAGGCAGCACGCCCACCCACTCACCACCCTGGACCCACAGGCCCCCTTGGCTGATCTGCTGCCACTGGCCGACCTCGTACGCGACTCCGCGGTCGTGGCCGTCGGCGCCGCCACCCGCCAGGCCCACGAACTGTCCACCCTCGCGCACCGGGCGGTCCGGTTCCTGGTCGAGCAGCAAGGATTCCGTTCGCTGGCCCTGGAAGGCGACGATGCCGTACGGCTCGGCCTCGACGCATACATCAGCACCGGTACGGGAGACCCGAAGGCGCTGTTGTCGGAGGCCCGGTCGTTCTGGCAGACCGAGGAGATCCTTGATGTCGTGCGGTGGATGCGCTCGTACAACCGCCGGCATGAGGACGACCCGGTTCGCTTCGTCGAAGACCTCGGTCGCCCCCGGACACCGGGCTTGCGGATGGACAGCCTCGCCGGTATCGAACAAGGTCTGGCCGAGAGCACGATCCGCTGGCAGGAAGAGACCGGCGACAAGATCGTCTACTGGGGCGGACTCGCGCACACCGCCGTCAGCAGTTCGCGAAACACCTACTCCACGCCTTCGCCGCATGGGCACCGGAACGCCGGCAGCTACCTACGGGAGCGTTTCGGGACACGTTACGTATCCATCGGCCTGACCTTCCACCACGGCACGGCTCCCTACCTCATCACCTCACCACCGGAGGATTTCGCCGACGCCACCTTGGGGCGCGCCGATCTGGACACGTATCTCCTGAACCTGCGTACCGACAGCCCCGCCTCGGTGCGGGCCTGGCTCGACGCCCCGACCAAGACCCGCATGATCGGTCCCGCGTACGACCCGGAAGACAACGACGCCTACCGTATTTCGGACGGATCACTGGCGGGCTGGTTCGACGCCGTCATCCACTCCCAAGTGGTCACCCCTGTGGGCCTCCTCGCGCCTCCGTCGCACTGAGCGCGGATTCACGCGCGGCGTCCTTCGCGGGGTTGGTGACGCGCCAGCGACACACGCGCGGCGGGTCGTCCGCGACGCGGGATGTCACGGTCACCCATGTGCCGTCGCCGGCGCGGCACAGGTGCACGTGATCGGCGCTGTCGTAGGAGTCGGGGTAGTGGATGCGGGCCAGCGGTTCCAAGGTGTCGGCCGTCAACAGCACGTGGTGCGGCTCGGTGTCGCTCAGCGCGAGCACACGCCCGCGATCCAGGAACCAGGCCCACAGGAACGAAGAGGCCGAGGACTCGACGCGGGGATCGCGCGCCGCGTTGTCGTCGTCGGACGGACCGAAGTCGTGCAGTCGCAGGGTGCCGAACGCGTTCGCCAGCCAGGTAGCCGTCTCGGCATGGGCGTCGAGCGGTACCGCGAAACCCCTTGCCGGCGTGGTGGGTTGACCGTCCGCGTCCCAACGCGTCCATCGTCCGTCGTCGGAGGAACCGTCGAACTCCGCGGAGCTCACGTGCCGTCCGTCGGGGTGGATCAGCACCTTGTGCGGACCCTGGTAGTACGACGGCGAGGTACCGGTCACGACGCCGTCCGGAAGCGCGATCACCCAGCGCCGGGCGGTGTACGTGACATCGGCGTCCTCGTCCCACTCCTCGTCCGGGACCGGTACGAAGGCCCACAACTCGGCCCCGCCGGGGGCGAACACCGCGCACGCCGGGACATCGTCGCCGTCGACATCCCCCAGCGCGGGATGCCGGACCTCCCACACGGTGCTGCCGTCGGCACGCACGCACACCGTGTGACGCGTACCCGCGAACGAGGCGAACCGCCCATCGGGGCTGATGTCGTGGTTGAACCACCCGGACTCGACAAACCGCCCCGGAATCGGGAACCGGGCCACGACGGACAGGTCCGGCGCCAGCAGGAGCAGGCCGTCCTCGGCATCGCGGACGATCCAGCGGTCGCCGAAGGTCTTCTCGATCCGCCCCGTCACCGGACGGGCCAGCTCCGCGATCAGTTCCGCGTACGCGCTGGGCAGCGCAAGATCATCTGGCATGCGGCGTAGTGTAGAGGGGCGCCAACACGCGCTGGCGGCAGGGCAGTTGTGACTGCTCGATCAACAACTGAGGAACGCGAGCCCGCGAGGTTCCTTTGCCGGTATTTGCCGGTATGGGTGTCGGGGCGGTGGCGGCTCGGCGTCGTCCGGCCGGCCCGGCACCCGGCCTACGAGGCGCTGCGTCATCGCCTTTCCAGCGTCCACCTGCCCCAGGTCGAGACGGCGAGGAAACCACTGCCTGGGACGGTGACCACGCCCCGGATGTCGCCGCGCCGCGTGAGGCTCTCGGCCTTGCCCCCGGCGGCGGGCGTGAAATGCAGTTCGCCGCTTTCGGTGTCACCCAGCCAGGCGAACGACACGCTCGCGTGACCGTCGAAGTACAGAAATCCCTGGTGCTTGCCGGACATGGTGTCTGTCAGCACGGGGAGTTCAGCGGCCTCGACGGTTCGCAGGCGCCAGCGGGAGAAGCCGGTCCCCGTGCTTGGCTTCGGCTTGACGCGAGTGATCTTCACCCGGTTGTAGCCGGCCGGCAGCAGCCCTCTGTGTGGCTGGGACCCGTACACGCGCAGCACCGACCCGCCGTCGTCCTTGCGTGTCGTCGATCGCCGCAGCGCGTCCACCTGGAATGTCGTGGACAGGCCCCCCTTGAACTCCAAGATGACCGGCCCCTGCTTCCCGGCAGGCCGCGGTATCTCAACTTCCCGCCCTCGGCACCCACTTGCCTGAAACCGGCCCGCTGCCGACATGAACTCCCCCTCTGCTCAACGGGTCCAAAGGTAATGGACGGTGCCGGCCGTCCCTGACCCGGCAAGGGGCGCGGTCAGCGCCGTTCCGTCACCCCGACGCCGCCCGCCGCTGCCTCACGACCCCGATCGTCGCGAGCCCCACCGTCAGCAACCCCGTCGCCACCAACTGGTCACGCGTGCCCGGCTGACGGAGCATCAGGACGAATATCGTCGCCATCCCCGCCAGCGCGACCCACGTCAGCGCCGGGTACAGCCACATCCGCACCACCAGCTTCTCCGGTTCCTCGCGCTCCGTGCGGCGGCGCAGCACAAGTTGGGAGACCGCGATGAACGCCCAGACGACGAGGATCACCGCGCCCGTCATGTTCAGCAGCCAGGCGAAGATGTCGTCGGGACGCCAGTAGCTGAGCAGTACGCACAGGAAGCCGAAGGCGGACGAGGCGAGCACCGCGCGGCGTGGGACGCCGCCCGTCACCTTGCCGAGGGCCTTCGGGCCCTGGCCGCGTACCACCAGGGAGCGGGCCATGCGGGAGGCGCCGTAGATGTTCGCGTTCATCGCCGACAGCAGCGCAACCAGGACGACGACGTTCATGATCTGGCCCGCGCCGGGGATGTCGAGACGGTCGAGCATGGCGACGTACGGGCCGGAGCCCTTCTCGACGATCTTCGGGTCGTCCCACGGCACCAGCGTGACGATGACCGCCATCGAGCCGACGTAGAAGAGCGCGATGCGCCACATCGCCGTCCGTACGGCCTTCGCGACCCCCCGGACCGGGTCCTGCGATTCGGCCGCCGCGATGGTGACGGTCTCCAGACCGCCGTACGCGAAGACGGAGGCCAGCAGGCCGATCACCAGGCCCTCGGAGCCGTTCGGCAGGAAGCCGCCGTCGCCGGTCAGATTGGCGGCGCCGGGTGCTTCGGTGTCGGGCAGGACACCGAGGATCGCGAGCACGCCGAGCACCAGGAACAGCGCGATCGCGCCGACCTTGAGCGAGGCGAACCAGAACTCGAACTCGCCGAAGTTCTTCACGGCCGCGAGATTCGTCCCGAGGAAGACCAGCATGAAGCCCGCCACCCAGGCCCACTCCGGAGTCCCCGGCAGCCAGCCGGAGACGATCTGCGCCGCGCCGATCCCCTCAAGTCCCACCGCCACACAGAGCAGGACCCAGAACGCCCAGCCCGCGGTGAAGCCGGCCCACGGGCCGATCGCCCGCTCGGCGTGGACGGAGAAGGAACCGGACGCCGGGTTGGCCGCCGACATCTCGCCGAGCATGCGCATCACCAGCATGACGAGCAGTCCGGAGGCGCCGTACGCGAGGACGATCGACGGACCGGCGGAGGCGATGCCCGCGCCCGAGCCGACGAACAGCCCGGCGCCGATCACGCCGCCGAGGGCGATCATCGACAGATGGCGCTGCTTGAGTCCGTGGGTGAGCGCCGAGTCGGGGAGGGGAGTGGGGGAGGCGGACGAGGAGGACGAGGCGTCGGTGGTGGGGGGTGACATGGGGGTGCCCTGTTCGCTGGTGGATGGGGGGAGGAGGCCACAGTCTGGCCGCGCGCACCGCTCACCCGAAACCCGGTCCCGGCATCCGGACACCCGGCTCACCCAAGGTGAAGAGGCACCCACCGACCGGCCCCGGCAGCCCCTTTGGTGGAAAGTCACAGTCTGCTCGACAGCTGCTCCGCCACGCAAAATGATCTACGCCGAGACGGCACGACCCCTCACCTGAGCGAATTGGGTGACGAGCGTCACGCCCATCGGCCGCATGGGGCGCCCCAGTTGTCGGGAGTCCACCATCAGCCGGGCCGCCGTGTTGTGCTCAGTCACCCGTGTCCCGGCGTACCCGGGTGGGCTACCGTCAGCAAGCCTCCCCTGCCCACCCGTCCCACCCTCACCTCGCGGAGTCCCGATGAGCACTGCTGCCGCCACCACCCGTACCGGAGCGGTCCTCGCCGATCTGCTCCCCGCCGCCCGGAACCGGTACGCCGTCGACACCGCGCTCGTACTCGGCGGAGCCGCACTCACCGGCATCGCCGCGCAGATCGCCGTGCCGGTCCCCGGCTCCCCGGTCCCGGTCACCGGCCAGACCTTCGCCGCGCTGCTCGTCGGCACCGCGCTCGGCGCCCGCCGCGGTTTCCTCGCGCTCGCCGTCTACGCCCTCGTCGGCATGGCCGGTATGCCGTGGTTCTCCGAGGGCTCGTCGGGTCCCGGCGGCGCCTCGTTCGGCTACGTGCTCGGAATGCTGCTCGCCGCCACGGTCGTGGGCTCGCTGGCCCGGCGCGGCGGCGACCGGTCCGTGCCGCGCACCGCCGGGACGATGGTGCTCGGTTCCCTGATCATCTACGCGGTCGGCGTGCCGTACCTGGCAGTCGTCGCCGACCTGTCACTCGGCGCGGCCGTGGCCGCCGGGCTCACCCCGTTCCTGCTCGGGGACGCGCTCAAGGCCGCGCTGGCGATGGGCCTGCTGCCCGCCTCCTGGAAGCTCGTCGGCCGCCAGGACTAGGGCGTGGCCGACGGCGCGATGTTGTAGTTGCGGCGGAACAGGTTCGCCGGGTCGTAGTGGGCCTTGAGCCCGGCGAGCCGGCGCGCCGTCTGCGCGTCGTACAGCCCCTCGGTCCTGGCACCGTCGGCGAAGACGAAGTTGAGCGAACGGCCCACCGTCACCGGGGCCAGCCGGTCGAAGAACCTGCCGTACAACTCCCGGACCACCGCCAGATCCGGACCGGCCAGCGGCGAGAGCCCCCGGATCAGGAACGCCGCGTCGCGGTACGGCACGGAGTTGGGCACCGCCGGCTCCTTCGCCAACGCCCCGCCCAGTGGGTTGAGCTGGACGACGCACATCGTCGGCGCGCCGGGACCCGTCAGCTCCAGCAGGTCCGTCAGCGTCTCCGCGTCCAGCCCCGACAGCATCGCGTTGTCCCCCCAGTACGCGTGCGGGAATTCCGGATCGCTGTGGATCGTGGCCGAGTCGGTGTACGGCATCTCCCGAAGCGAGTCCGTGATCGTCGGCCCGATCGCCCGCAGCGGCGCCACCAGCCGCTCGCCCTCCGCCGCATCGCCGGTGAACGCGACCCGGATCGAGAAGGTGTACCGCCCCCGCAGGAACGCCGGCACCTGCTCAATGTCGGGATACACCATGACGGCGAGCGTCGACGTCAGCGTGTCGGGCACCGTCCCGAGCCACTCCAGATAGGTCCGTACGACGTCGTCGCGCAGCTCACCGTCGAAGAGCAGCGCCCCGCCGTACAGCCGCGCCACCGGCGCCAGACCCATCTCAAGCGCCGTCACGACGCCGAAGTTCTGCCCGCCGCCGAGCAGCGCCCAGAACAGCTCGGGATCACTCGAAGGGGTCACCCGCCGCAGCCGGGCATCGGCGGTCACCACGTCCAGGGCGCGCACATGGTCGGCGGCGTAGCCGAACTCCCGTGCCAGCAGGCCCAGTCCACCGCCCAGCGTGTACGAGACGGCGCCGACAACCGGCGACGAACCGTTCAGCGGGGCGAGCCCGTGCGGCCCAGCGGCCTCGACCACCTCCCGCCAGCGCACCCCCGCCTCGACCCTGGCGGTACGCGCCCCGGGATCGATCCGTACGCCGTCCATCCGCCTCGTCGTGATCAGCAGCCCGCCCTCGGCCGCCGCCGGTACCCCGTGGCCGGTGGCCTGGACACCCACGGGCAGACCGTGCGCGGCGGCGTGGGCGACGGCCGTCCGCACGTCGTCGGCGCCGGTGGCTCCGACGATCACGTCGGGGCGCGGCGAGAAGCCGAGCTGGAAACCGGACAACTCCTCGTCGTAGCCGGGGCCGCCGGGCCGGAAGACGTGCGGGAGCGCCGAGAGCGAGTTGTCGGTCGGGTCGGACATGGGAAGTTCTCCATCCACTGATACAGCCACTGGTACACGCACACCTGCATCGCGCCGCGAAGCGCGTCAGGACACCGGCAGCCTCACCCCGATACCTGACATCCACCGTCATGTATGGGTACGGCACTCCCGACCCCGGAGCGTTCCGCACCGCGCCCCACGTGCCACACTTCGCCCATGCGCGTGTATCTCGGCTCCGACCATGCCGGCTTCGAACTCAAGAACCACCTCGTCGAATGGCTCACGGCCCACGGCCACGAGCCCGTCGACTGCGGCCCGCACATCTACGACGCCCAGGACGACTACCCTCCGTTCTGCCTCCGCGCCGCGGAGCGGACGGCGGCCGACCCGTCGTCACTCGGCATCGTGATCGGCGGCTCCGGCAACGGCGAGCAGATGGCCGCGAACAAGGTGAAGGGCGTGCGCGCCGCGCTCGTCTGGAACGAGCAGACCGCCGCGCTCAGCCGCGAGCACAACGACGCCAACGTGATCTCCGTCGGCGGCCGGATGCACACCCAGGACGAGTCGACCAAGTTCGTGGAGATCTTCCTCGCGACCCCGTACACGGGCGAGGAGCGCCACGCGCGCCGCATCGAGATGCTCGCCTCGTACGAGACGACCGGCGAACTGCCCCCGATCCCGGCGCACCACCCGAAGCAGGACTGAGCCCGAAGCCCGACGCCTCAAGTCCGAAGCCCAAAGTCTGACGCCTGACGCCCGAAGTCCGACCCGGAACAGCGAACGGTGCCGCCGGGCGCGCGTGCCCGGCGGCACCGCCATGTCACCCCCCCACGCGCCAAGGAGACCCCGTGCCCGAGGGGCATACGATCCACCGGCTCGCCCAGGACCTGACTCACCGCTTCGCCACGGACCAGGCCCGTGTCAGCAGCCCTCAGGGCCGGTTCACCGACAGCGCGGCGCTCCTCGACGGCCGGGTGATCGACGGCGCGAGCGCCCACGGGAAGCATCTCTTCGTCGGCTTCGGGGACAGCGACTGGATCCATGTCCACCTCGGCCTCTTCGGGAAGGTCGCGCTCGGCGACACCCCCGCCCCGCCGCCCACCGACACCGTCCGGCTGCGCCTGCTCAACGACACGTCGTACATGGAGCTGCGCGGCCCCACCACCTGCGCCCTGATCAACGAACCGGAGAAGCGGGCGATACACGACCGGCTCGGTCCCGACCCGCTGCGCCCGCCGAGCGCGGCCGGCAACGACCCGGAGCGCGCGTGGGCGCGGATCTCCCGCTCCCGTACCACCGTCGCCGCCCTGCTCATGGACCAGAAGATCATCGCGGGCGTCGGCAACGTCTACCGGGCCGAAGTCCTCTTCCGGCACGGCATCGACCCGTACCGCGCCGGCCGCGACCTCACCCGCACCGAGTGGGACGCGATCTGGGCCGACCTGGTCGGGCTGATGCGCGAGGGCGTACGGAACAACCGCATCGACACCGTACGGCCCGAGCACCTGCCCGAGGCGATGGGCCGCGCGCCGCGCGTGGACGACCACGGCGGCGAGGTGTACGTCTACCGGCGGGCGACGATGCCGTGCCATCTGTGCGGCCACGAGATCCGCACGGCACCACTCGTCGCCCGCAACCTCTTCTGGTGCCCCGGCTGCCAATCGAGCCCGTCCGGCGACTGAGGACGAGCGCGGGGCGTCGGAAGCGCCCTCAGAAACCGTGCGGCAGCCACGGCGCCACCGGTGATCCGAAGGCGACCGACGCCTCCGTCAGCGCGCCGGGGCGCAGTTCGCGTACCAGCCCCGCCCGAGCCAGCGCCGCCGGCGAACTGTCGCCCAGGTACATCGCGCCCAACTCCCGTACGGACAGCGACAGATCGGCAGTGTCCGCCGTCCGCTCGCACGACGCGCCGCTCGCGTCACCGGTCAGCCGCCAACGTCCCTCGTTCCAGGGACAGAAGGCGTCGTCCACCTCAAGCACCACATTCACCGGCGTCTGATAGGCCCGCGCCGCGAGCGCCGTGCCCACGTCCACCAGCCGTACGTGCAGCGAGTCCCGCACGCCCACGCGGGCACGCCGGACGTCGGAGACCAGGAACTGGATCGGGTCGTCCACGGGCAGGTTCGCCACGCTCACCGTCGAGGTGAGATCGATGTCGGTGAGGAAGCGCCACAGACTCGCGTACGCCACCGGTTCCAGGGCCGCCACCTGATCGACCACGACCGTGCCGTTCGGCCCCGCCGCGTCCCAGACGGGCTTGATGCGGTAGAGCGCGTACCCCACCGTCTCGGCGTCGTCGCCCTCGCCGCGCCGCGCGAGCACGCACTGGAGCGCGCCGGCACCCTCGCGTCCCTCCGGGGAGTCGATCAGCAGCTTCCGGTCCCAGCCGGGCCGCCGCTCCAGCATGCCGGGGCGGGTCGCGACCAGGCGTGCGTACAGCGACTCGATCGGCTTCCGCGCGTCGTCGACCGCGACGAAGCGCAGCCGTATCCCGCCCGCACCGCTCCCACCGCCCGCACCACCTGCATCGCGCGCACCGCCCGCGTCGGCCGGCACCCTGACCGACACCCGCGAGGAGTCGATCTCGGCGCTCAACTGCCGCGTGCCCACGCCGTATCCGAACCGGCCGTAGATCTCGGGCTCCGAAGCCGTCAACAGCGCGACCGACTGACCCCACGCACGGACGTCGTCCAACTGCCGCCGCATCATGGAGGTGAGGATCCCGCGCCGCCGGTGTGTCGCCGCGACGCTCACCGCCGTGACGCCCGCCGCGGACACCACGGCGCCGCCCGGCACCGTCAGCCCGAACGTGAAGGCCCCCGCGGTTCCCACGCACTCCTCGCCGTCCCATACCCCGATGGACCGTTCGTGCTCGGTCACGGACCGCCACGCCTCGCGGCCTTCGGCGGAGTCGGTGAGCGCCCCGCCGAAGGCCCGTTCCAACGTCCCGAACCAGCGGTCCCATTCGGAGGGGTCAAGTACGCGCAAGTCTGTGGTCATATGCCATGAGTACCAAAGAGCGGGCGGTCAAGGCGACCCGGTATCGAACGCAATGTCACAGGGGTCCCCCTGCACGCGGGGCCCGCTGATGGATAAGGTCCAACGACAATGGCCGGTGGCGCGAAAGCTGATTCGTACACGGCCCGGATGCGCAAGTCGGTGCACCGGGCCCGCAGTGCTGTGCGCAAGTCCGGTGTCGACTACTTCCGGGGCGACGGCTCCGACTGGATCGCACTCGTCGGACTGCTGCTGACCGTCCCGGGGATCGCCTTCGCCACCATGGCGGTTCCCGTCTGGTTCGCCCCCTCCGCGCTCGTCCTGCCGATCGTGGCCGGGGGGCTGCTGCTGCGGCCCTCCAGCCTGCTCGCTCTGTACGCGGCGGCCGCCACCGCGCTGATCATCGAATCGCTCGTCCTCGGCCCGTACGACCAGGGGCCGGCCACGGTGACACCGGGCACCGTCCTGGTGGTGGCGGCCTGCGGGCTCTTCGGGCTGCTGATCGCCCAGTTCAGGGCCCGCGTCGGGGTGCCGTGGCGGCGCGGCGGCACGATGCTCTTCGACCTGCGCGAACGCATCAGGGTCCAGAGCGCCCTGCCGTCCCTGCCCAAGGGCTGGCACCGCGAGATGTCGCTGCGGCCGGCCGGCGGCCAGTCCTTCTCCGGTGACTTCGTGGTCGCGGCCCGCACCAACGGGGGCCGCACCCTCGAAGTCGTCCTCACGGACGTCTCCGGCAAGGGCATGGACGCCGGCTCCCGCGCGCTGCTGCTGTCCGGCGCGTTCGGCGGGCTGCTCGGCTCGCTCCCGCCGCACGCCTTCCTGCCGGCCGCCAACGGCTATCTGCTCCGCCAGGACTGGGACGAGGGCTTCGCGACCTCCATCCACCTCGTCCTGGACCTCGATTCGGGCGAGTACGAACTGCTGTCGGCGGGCCACCTGCCCGCGCTCCAACTCCACGCGGGCAGTGGCCGCTGGGAGGAGATGGCGGCCGAGGGCCCGCTCCTCGGCGTCTACGACCGTGCGGAGTTCGACCCGGTGAAGGGGTCCCTGCTGCCGGGCGACGTACTGATGCTGTTCACGGACGGCCTGGTCGAGGCGTCGGGCCGCGACCTCAGCGAGGGCATCGACCGGCTCTCGGGCGAGGCCGACCGCTACGTGGCGGCGGGCTTCGAGGGCGCGGCCTGGCACCTGATCGAGGCGGTGGCGAAGCACGTGAACGACGACAGGGCGCTGCTGCTGATCTGCCGCGAGGGCTAGGAAGGGGTGCGGCGGTTCAGTCTTCGGGCGCCGGACGTACCGCCGGACGTACCGCCGAACGTACCGCCGGACGTACCGCCGGACGTACCGCCGGACGTACCGCCCGCCGGGGCGCCCCCGTCGAAGCGGCCCCCGTGGTCGCTGTCGAAGGGACCCAAGGCACCCAAGGGACCCCCGCAGTCGCTGGGGCGGCCCTTCGCATGGCTCTGGGCGGCCTACGCGGCCAGCACCTTCGGCTCCCGGCTCGCCTTCGACTCGTTCACCCTCATCGCGATCCTCGTCCTGCACACCGGGCCGACCCAGGTGTCCCTGCTGGCCGCCGCGGGCCTCGCGGTCGGCGCGGCCGTGGCGGTGCCGCTCGGGGCGTGGGTGGAGTTCCGCCGCAAGCGGCCCGTGATGGTGACGATGGACCTGATCCGGTTCGCCGCCCTGATGAGCGTCCCCGCCGCGTACGCCATCGGCGCGCTCGGCTTCGGCCAGCTCCTCCTCGTCTCGGTCGTCGTCGCCGCGGCCGACATCACCTTCACGGCGGCGAGCGGCGCCTGCCTCAAGGCGCTCGTACGCCCCGAGCAACTGCTCGTCGCGAACGGCCGGTTCGAGTCCACGACCTGGACCGCCACGATCCTCGGGCCGCCGGTCGGCGGGGTCGCGATCGGGCTGTTCGGCCCGGTGACGACCGTCGTGGCCAACGCGGTCAGCCATCTGCTGTCGGCCGCGGGCATCCGCGCGATCGGCGGACAGGAACCGCGCCCGGCGCGCACCGGCGCACCGGGGTTCCGCGCCGCCGACCTGCTCGAAGGGTGGCGGTACGTCCTCGCCCACCGCGCCCTGCGCCCGCTGCTCCTCAACACGGCCCTCGTCAACGGCCTGATCATGGCGCCGGTGCCCCTGCTGGCCGTCCTCATGCTCGGCCCGCTCGGGTTCGCCCCCTGGCAGTACGCCCTCGCGTTCGCGGCGCCCTGCGTCGGCGGCATCATCGGCGCACGCCTCGCCCAGCCCCTGGTCGCCCGGTTCGGCCGGCACCGGGTCATGCTCACCACGGGCACCCTGCGCGCGTGCTGGCCGGTGGCCCTGGCCTTCGTCGGACCCGGTCCGGCCGGGCTGGCGCTCGTCATCACCGTCGAACTGGGACTGATCACGTGCATGGGAGTGTTCAACCCGGTGTACGCCACGTACCGCCTCGAACAGATCCCGAAGGACCGGCTCGTCCGCACGCTGTCGGCATGGTCGATCACGACCAAGACCAGCACCGCGGCCCTGACCGCCCTGTGGGGCCTGCTGGCCGCCGCAACGGCACCCCGCACGGCGATCGCACTCGCCGGCCTGCTGCTCCTGGCCACGCCACTGCTGCTGCCCCGTCGCGCGTCCAGCCCGGCAGGTGGCTGAACGCGATGCCGTTGGTGCTCGACCGTGGCTCCGCGCGGTATGCCGATGTCCACAGTTGAGCGGATCGGTTGGGGGCCGGCGCCTGTCGGTGCCGGCCCCCCGTCGCGCCTCAGGCGCCCGATGTCTTCGTCAGCGACAGTTCACCGTCCGGGACGTCACCGCCGGAGGAACCGCCGCCGCGCCCGCCGCCCGGCAGTATCCGTGCCAGCCAGTGCGACTTGGCCGCCGCCAGCGGGCCGAGGACCGCGAGGATCAGGACGTAACCCGCGATGAACGGCGCCAGGCGCGCGTCCAGTGCCGCGCCCGCCGCCATCGTGGCGAGGATCAGGGCGAATTCGCCGCGTGCCACCAGCGTCGTCGCGATGTTCGCCGCGGGACCGGACCCGAAGCGGTAGACGCGGGCGGCCACCAGCCCGGCCAGGATGTTCATCGTCAACGTCACGGCGACGGCGGCCAGCACCGGCCACAGCACCGTCGGCAGGTCACCCGGATTGATGGACAGCCCGAAGGCGAAGAAGAAGATGGCGCCGAACGCGTCCCGCAGCGGGTGTACGAGCGTACGGATCCGGTCGCCGGAGGCCGTACTGCCCAGCATCAGACCGACCATGAACGCACCGATCGCGTCCGCGACACCGAACCACTCGGAGACCCCGGCCATGAAGACCGCGGCGCCCAGGAAGGAGATGACGAGCAGTTCGTCGTCCTTCGTGTTGATGAGGCGGCCGATGACCTTCTTGCCGAAGCGCGCGGCGAGCGCCAGCAGCAACAGGAACCCGAACGCCTTCCCGCCGTCCGCCAGCGCGGCCGAGAGACTGTCGGCGCCGGACAGGATCGGCTGGAGCGCGGCCAGGTACAGCGCCAGGAAGATGTCCTCGACGACGATGATCCCGAGGATCGGCTTGGTCTCGGGATTCCCGATACGGCCCAGGTCGACCAGGATCTTCGTGACGATGGCGGACGAGGAGATACCGAGCACACCGGCGAGGACCAGCGCCTCGGAGGTGCCCCAGCCCAGCGCGAAGCCGAAGCCCAGCCCGGCACCCACGTTGAGCGCGAGATAGGCGCCGCCGGCGAGGGCCATCTTCCGGCCGCCCGCTTTGAGATCGTCGAGATGGAATTCGAGGCCGAGGTAGAAGAGCAGCAGTACGAGGCCGAGGGCCGAAAGCATCTCCAGCTCGTGCGGGTCGGAGACGAGCACGATGCCGGGCGTGTGCGGGCCGAGCAGGATTCCGGCCAGGATGAACAGCGGGATGGTCGGCAGCTCGATCCGGCTGCCGAGGCGGGCGAGGAATGCGGCGGCGAGGAAGGCGCCACCCATGGCTATGAGCGTGTCTGCGTGTCCGATGGGACCGTTCCTCCATCAAGTCAAAGGCGCGTCAAGGAAGCGTCAGTAATTAGTTTACCAAACGATTTATTCTGCAACTTTTGACTCACCACACATCAAGCACACGTCGCACACGCATCGAACGCCTGGAGGCGGACACATGACGCATCTCAGCCTGGCCGACGTGGAGTTGATCGCCCGTCAGGCCCACGCCACCCAGACCGACAAGGCCGGCCGGCCCTACGCGGAACACCTCCGGGCGGTCGCCGACGGGGTCAGGGCGCGCGGCGGCTCGGACGAGCAGATCGCGGCGGCCTGGCTGCACGACTCCGTCGAGGACGACGCGCTCTCTCGTGCCTGGCTCGACGCCGCCGCGCTGCCCCGGGCGGTCAAGGACATGGTCCTGGCCGTGACGAAGGTGCGGGGCGAGGACACCGAGGCGTACACCCGTCGCGTACTGGCCACACCGGGCGCGCTGCTCGTCAAGGAGGCGGACTTGGCGCACAACGCGGATCCGGGCCGCCTCGCCGTGCTGGACGAGGCGACCCGGATCAGGCTCACCGAGAAATACGCGGAGGTGCGGCGGCTACTTGGCCTGCCCGGCGCGTGACGCCGAATCCCGAGCGGCATCCCCAGCCGGGTCCCGCACCGGGTCCCGCACCGGGTCCTGCCGGAACGCCCACGTCATCTCGGGCTCCATCGTGAAGCGGAGGAACCGCCGCACCGGCGGTGTGCACAGCAGCGTCATCGCGATGCCCGCGAGCAGCGTCAGGAAGACCCGGCCGGCCGGCTCGGTCAGCCAGACGTTGGTGTCGAATATCCCGCTGTACACCGCGCCCTTGACCAGGAAACCGTGCAGCAGATAGCCGCAGATCGTGCCCGCGCCGAGCGCCGTGAACCACATCTTGCGGCGCGGCACCCACGCCAGGAACGCGGCCGTCAGCACCACCGAGCAGCCGAACAGCGCGAAGGTCATGACGACGCCCATCCACCACGGCGCCCCCTGATCCTGCGCCGCGCTGTTGTGGTAGAACCACGCGTTCTGCATCCGGACGGCCGCCCAGTACGCGAAGGCGAGCGCGCCCACGAACACCGGCACGGCCAGCAGCTTCACCTCACGCCGGCGGACCAGCTGGAAGTGCTCGGGCTTGAGGACGAGCCCCAGCACGAACAGCGGCAGGAACTGCAACACGCGCTGGAGGTTGAGGTCTTCGCCGATGTTCGGCGTGAAGGAGGCGAGCGCGGCGATACCGAGGGCGACCAGCAGGGGATGGCGCAGCGACAGCCAGATCGGGGTGGTCAGCCGCCAGACGAACAACGCGGCCAGGAACCAGGTGAGATACCAGGGGTCGAGCAGACTGACCGGGTGACCCGGGTCGTTCGTGGCCCGCTTGAAGAGCGAGTACGCCACCTCGAAGACGATGTACGGGACGGCGATCCCGGTCAGCAACCGTCGGATCTGGTGCGGGCGGCCGGTGTAACTCCGGGAGAAGTAGCCGGAGATGATGATGAAGGCCGGCATGTGGAACGAGTAGACGACCATGTAGAGCGCCTTCGTCGCCCGGCTGCCCTCCATCACCGGCTCCCAGGCGTGGCCCATGGCCACCAGCACGATGGCCAGGTACTTCGCGTTGTCGAAGAACGCGTCTCGCTTCGTGGACGTCTTGGCCGTGGGGGGCGTCGACTTCGCGGAATCCTGAGGGGTCCGTACAGGGGTTTCGGCCACAGCGGCCGATGTGGTCGATGCCGTTGGGGGGACGGGATCCAACTCCCGCGTGCGGGGGAGCGGGGCCCTCTCATATCCGTGCGGAGCGTGGGACATCTGATTAACCATAGCGCCGCGCAATGCGATGAGTAAAACGTCCCGTGCAATCGGGGTGTTGGACACCGAAACAGTCGCCCACCGATAGATATGACCCTGTTAATCCCCCTTAAATGGGGCATATCATCAGGGTATTGCCCTCAACGTGACTGCGAGTGAATTCCCTGCGGAGATATCTGGGAGCCGCCTCGCAATTTGCTGTGAAGAAGCTGTGTGTCCAGCGAAATGATCACGCCGAATTACCGCCCGCTTTTACCACCCGCCCCGGGCGTGACCGCCCGCCCGCCCGGCGCACCCGCCGTCCGATTGGCGTGTTCCTTACCTCGGCGATTCGTCACGGGCCAACACCTGAGGGGCAGTTGGTGGCACGATGGAGGGAGCGGGATGTGTGAGGCCGTGAACTCCCGCGGCCGGCAAGGCGGACCGACCGAGGGTGTGATCAGTTGTGGCCATTTCACTGTCTGTGGTGCTGCTGTTGGCGATCGTCCTCGTGGTACTGATCCGCGGCGGCTCCCTGAAGGGCGGCCCGGCCGTGGTCGCGATCCTGTTCGGCTTCTTCCTGGCGTCCACGGACATGGCGCCGTCGGTGAACAGGTTCCTCGACTCGCTGGCGGACACGATCAACCAGATCAACTTCTAGCCACTCCCGACGCCAGGCGCCACATGAGACGGCTTGCTCCTTCCCGGGCGAGCCGTCTTGCTGTCCCCGAACACACGCGCTGTGATCGTGACGTAGCTCGTTCGGCGGCCGGTGAACTCCCGTCACCGCTGGACGAGTAGCAGCGGATACGGGGACACGGGGAGGCATTTGTGACATTCGATGAGGAGTGGGCCCAGCTCAAGGCGGAGGCCGCGACCAGGATGAACCTGGCCGCCGCGGGTGACGGCGGCGGCTCGGGCGACGGTGACCTCAAGACCTCGAAGGCCGCCTGGAGCAGAGCGGCGACGAGCATCGCCGAGCTGCGGGGCGACCTCAAAAAGGCGACGGTCAAGCTCGACGACGGACAGGCCGGACTCGGAGGGAGCGACAACACGGTCACGGGATTCGTGACCGGCTCGGCGCAGACCGGGGTCTACCAGACCTGGCGGCGCTACCTGAACCTGGTCGGCCGCGAGTGCGGCGAAGTCGCGGGGAAGTTGCGGCACGTGGGCAACGACCTCTACAAGAACGACCAGGCCATCAGGGAGGCGTTCAACCAGCAGGTGACCAAGCCCGAGGAGCCGGTGCCAGGCGGCGGCCACCCGTCCACCGGGGGGCGATGACCCGACATGACGAACCTCAGCACGTTACGGGATGTGAAGCCCGCCGAGTTCGAGCAGGCCGCCGACGGCTATCAGGCGGTCGGCAAGGCGGCCCATGCGGCCAAGGACCGCATCACCGACCAGGCCATGGTCCAGATGCGCGGTGGTGAGTTGAAGGGCGTGGCGCTGACAGCCGCCCTGAAGCGGCTGGGGCGGCTGAGCGACAACTTCCACTACGCGCAGGTCGAATGCGGCCTGATCACCTTGGCGTTGAACGGCTTCGCCGGCGAGTTGCGCTCGGCGCAGCGGAAGCTGAACGACGCGATGGACGACGCTGTCAGCGCCGGCTTCACGGTCCGGGACGATGGATCGGTGCACTGGGAAGCGACGTTCGGTGAGGTCAAGGAAGACGCGGACTTCAAGCGTAAGAAGGCCCAGGGCTTCGCCGACCGCATCGGTGACGCGCTCGATCAAGCGACGAGGGCGGACCAGAAATGGGCCCCCCAGTTGCAGCGGCTCAAGGCTCACAACGACCTCACCGTCTCGGACAAGGACTGGGCCGACGCCCACAACGACACCCTCGCGATGCGAAAGGCCTCGGGCGGCTACCTCAGCGTGAACGACCTCCCGGACGGCAAGTCCCCTGCGGAGAACGCCAAATGGTGGAAAGGACTCACCGCCGACGAACGGGCCGGATACACCGCGCTCTATCCCGCCTCGGTGGGCGCACTCGACGGACTGCCGAGCGATGTCCGCGACGATGCCAACCGCACGGTACTGGAGGAGAAGAGGGCCAAGTTCCAGCAGGAACTGGACTCGTTCCCGAAGATGCCCATGAAGTACCAGCCTCCGACGTCCGGCACCACAATTGAGTACGAAGAATGGGAGGACAAGACCGGAGGGGAGGAGCGGATCGAGTTCTTGGAGGAATCTCTCAATGGCATGGGGAAGATCGAGGAGCGCTTCGACCGCACCGGTACGTCCCCAAGACCTGGTGAACAAATTCTTCCGCAGGCTTACCTTCTGGGTTTCGACCCCGTAGGGGCGGGGGACGGCCGCGTCATCATCGCGAACGGCAACCCGGATACGGCGGATCATACGGCCGTGTATGTGCCGGGGACCGGAGCCGGTCTTCCCAATATTGGTGGTGACCTGTCACGGGGTGAGACCCTTTGGTCATCGAGTCAGCGGCTTTCCCCTGAGAAAGAGATTTCCACCATCACCTGGCTCGACTACGAAACCCCCAGGTCTGCGGTTCCGATCATGGACGGTGACCTTATTCCGGAGGCCACCGACCCCGAATACGCCCAGAAGGCGGCTCCCGCTCTCAACCAGTTCATGAGCGGCGTTCAGCAAGCCCAGGGCGGCCCCGACAGCAGTCACACCACGATCGTCGGGCACAGCTATGGCAGCACCGCCATCGGTGAGGCATCGAAACATGGTGACCTCGCCGCGGACGACATCGTGGTCGCGGGCAGCCCCGGCATGCAGACGGGCCATGCGGACAACCTTGACGTGGACAAGGGACACGTATGGGCGATGGCAGGTTCCTTCAGTGTCGATCAAGTGCCTACAGGGGGAGGCCTGGTCGGTCTCGGGGGCGACGGCAACGTCCCCACCGATCGCGAATTCGGCGCCAACATCATGCGTACCGACACCGCGGATCACAGTGGCTACTGGGAGGGTGGATCCTTGAGTCTGAGGAATCAGGCTCTAGTGATCACTGGGAAATACGACGAGGTGACGCTTGACTAGGCGTGTGGCGATAGCAATGCTCGTGACATCAATTGCCGCCGGAATCACAGGATGTTCAGGAATGAATGGCTCTGAAGATAACCCCGAGACGCGAGAAGTGGACGTCGCGCGAGCCGACGCGGTGACCTTTGCCGACCAGATCAGGAGCATCATCGATCTGCCGGGCAAAACATCCGACGCCGGCCCCACGCCTACGCCGTGCGGTGACAGGGACTTCGACAAGTTCTACTCGCTGGTTCACCCATGGAGCCTGTACGGCGTATCTGTGCCAGACATGGAAAAGGCGATGCTTCGGCTCAAGGGCGAACTTCCCGCGCAAGGCTGGAAGATCGAAAGCTACGGTCCCAACTCCAGTCGCGCGAAGAGCCTCGAACTCACCGCCACAGCAACGAAGAAGAGATACTCGCTGGTTATCACACTCCTGGACCGGCGCGGACGTAGTGACGATCCATCCATGATCACCGTCGACCTCGGCTCCCCCTGCCTCCAGGTCCCCGAGGGAACGAAGGTCGTCATCTGACGGCACGGCAGGGCAACGACTCAGGGCCAGGCCGGAGGATCAACCTCCGGCCTGGCCCTGAGTCATATGGAGCGGGCGACGGGAATCGAACCCGCGTAGCTAGTTTGGAAGACTAGGGCTCTACCATTGAGCTACGCCCGCACGCGCCGCAGGTCACAAGGACTCCGGCACGGGAAACATCGTAGCGGGTCGGTGGCGTCCCACGCACACCGCGTCCTCGGCGCTTAATACGTCCGGCGTACCGCCCGTGGGCATGTACCCTACGTGTCGCACCGACGGGGTGTGGCGCAGCTTGGTAGCGCGTCCGCTTTGGGAGCGGAAGGTCGTCGGTTCGAATCCGGCCACCCCGACCATCAGTACATGTGCCCGTTCATGATCGCGTTGTGGGCCTCATCCTGCTTGCGGCTACTATGCAAGCTGCGTGCCCATGTGTCTGAAGAGACCGTGCAGAACCGGGCCGAATCCGCTGGTCCGCCGGAGTTCACGGCGGGTGCGGCAGAACCCCAGAATCAGCCACCAAGGAGACCGAAACCGTGAAGAGCGCCGTGGAGACCCTGAACCCGACCCGGGTTCGGCTCACTGTCGAGGTGCCCTTCGAGGAGCTCAAGGACAGCCTCGACGCGGCGTACAAGAAGATCAACGACCAGGTCACGGTGAAGGGCTTCCGTAAGGGCAAGATCCCGGCCCGCGTCATCGACCAGCGGTTCGGCCGTGGAGCTGTGCTGGAGGAGGCCGTCAACGACGCCCTTCCGAAGTTCTACACGGAGGCCGTCAACGAGGGCGAGCTCAATGTCCTGGGGCAGCCCGAGGTCGACATCAAGGAGCTGAAGGACGGCGAACTGCTGTCCTTCACCGCCGAGGTCGACATCCGTCCCGTCATCGAGGTCCCGGACTACTCCGGTATCGAGGTCACCGTCGACGCGGTCGACGTGTCCGACGAGGACGTGGACAAGTCGGTCGACGAGCTGCGCGAGCGCTTCGCCTCCACCAACCCCGTCGAGCGCGCCGCCGCCGAGGGTGACGTCGTGACGATCGACCTTGAGGCCAAGGTCGACGGCGAGGTCCTGGAGGACGGCGTCGCGAGCGACGTGCAGTACACCATCGGCTCCGGCGAGCTGCTCGAAGGCATCGACGAGGCCGTGACCGGCCTGGAGGCCGGTGGCGAGGCCACCTTCACCTCCCAGCTGAAGGGCGGCACCGCCGAGGGCAAGGACGCCGAGGTCGCCGTCAAGGTCACCCTGGTCGCCTCCCGCGAGCTGCCCGAGCTGGACGACGAGTTCGCGCAGATGGCGAGCGAGTTCGACACCCTGGACGAGCTGAAGGCCGACAGCCGCAAGCGCCTCGGCAGCATGAAGCAGTACGACCAGGCCACCCAGGCCCAGGAGCGCGTCCTGGACGAGCTGCTGAAGCTCACCGAGGTCCCGATCCCCGAGAAGCTTCTCGAGGACGAGATCAAGACCCGCAAGCACAACCTGGAGCACCACCAGCTCGGTCAGATGGGCCTCGACCTTCCGAAGTACCTGGAGATCCAGGGCAAGACGGAGGAGGAGTTCGACGAGGAGACCAAGGAGCAGGCGGTCAAGGGCATCAAGACCCAGTTCATCCTCGACGAGCTGGTCAACAAGGAGAAGCTGAACGTGAACCAGGAGGAGCTCACCGAGCACC
The DNA here is from genome assembly GCF_045040315.1 of Streptomyces sp. NBC_01508. Taxonomy (NCBI): domain Bacteria; kingdom Bacillati; phylum Actinomycetota; class Actinomycetes; order Kitasatosporales; family Streptomycetaceae; genus Streptomyces; species Streptomyces sp. NBC_01508. The sequence continues at coordinate 5,909,736 of NZ_CP109419.1, forward strand.
TCATGCGTCGCGCGCAGTCCTCCGGCATGTCGCCCGACCAGTTCGCGCAGGCCGTCGTCGAAGGCGGTCAGGTGCCGATGCTCGTCGGCGAGGTCGCCCGCGGCAAGGCGCTCGCCGTGGTGGTCGAGGCCGCCAAGGTCACGGACACCAACGGTGAGGTCGTGGACCTGGAGGACGACGAGGAGGACGCGACCGCCGAGACGGTCGACGCCGCCGAGGCGTCCTCCGACGAGGCCGACGCGCCCGCGGAAGCAGCGGACGCGAAGGCGGACGCCAAGGCCGACGCGAAGAACGAGGGCTGAGCGCCCTCGCTCGTCCGGATCTCCGGGCCCCGGGACGCGACTCGCGCCCGGGGCCCGTTCCGTTCCCCCGCCCCCTGCGACGACCCAACTACCTTGCGCTGCCAGCGAACAGTCCAGGAAGCGGGATGGCGCCCGCCGACCAGCGCGTTAGGGTCCATGAATACGAGGGCTGGGGTCTCCCCCGTCCCCCGGAACGAAAGACGCTGAGACGGCCGGAGCCGTCAGAGACGAGCAGGTGGATACGTGACGAATCTGATGCCTTACGCCGCCGGTGAGCCGTCCCTCGGTGGTGGCCTCGGCGACCAGGTCTACAGCCGACTGCTCGGTGAGCGGATCATCTTCCTCGGCCAGCAGGTCGACGACGACATCGCCAACAAGATCACCGCGCAACTCCTTCTCCTCGCGGCCGAGCCGGACAAGGACATCTACCTCTACATCAACAGCCCCGGTGGTTCCGTCACGGCGGGCATGGCGGTCTACGACACCATGCAGTACATCCCGAACGACGTGATCACCATCGGTATGGGCATGGCGGCCTCCATGGGCCAGTTCCTGCTGACCGGCGGCACCGCCGGCAAGCGCTTCGCGCTGCCCAACACCGACATCCTCATGCACCAGGGCTCCGCGGGCCTCGGCGGCACCGCCTCCGACATCAAGATCCAGGCCGAGCAGCTGCTCCGTACGAAGAAGCGCATGGCCGAGATCACCGCCCGCCACACGGGTCAGACCGAGGAGACCATCATCCGCGACGGTGACCGCGACCGCTGGTTCACCGCCGAGGAGGCCGTGTCCTACGGCATCATCGACGAGATCATCTCCGCTGCTTCGGGTGTTCCGGGCGGCGGCGGCACCGGCGCCTGAGCGGGTGAGCAGCACGCCCCGGCCCGGCCACGTCAGCCCATCGAACGCCACCAGGATGGTGAACACCCAGATGAACAACTACCCCGGCGCCTCTGCGAGCGGCCTCTACACCGGCCCTCAGGTGGACAACCGCTATGTCATCCCGCGCTTCGTGGAGCGCACCTCGCAGGGCGTACGCGAGTACGACCCGTACGCGAAGCTCTTCGAGGAGCGCGTGATCTTCCTCGGTGTCCAGATCGACGACGCGTCGGCCAACGACGTCATGGCGCAGCTGCTGTGCCTGGAGTCCATGGACCCCGACCGTGACATCTCGATCTACATCAACAGCCCCGGCGGCTCGATGACGGCCCTCACCGCCATCTACGACACGATGCAGTTCGTGAAGCCGGACATCCAGACGGTCTGCATGGGACAGGCCGCCTCCGCGGCCGCGGTCCTGCTGGCGGCCGGCACGGCGGGCAAGCGCCTGGCCCTGCCGAACGCCCGCGTCCTGATCCACCAGCCGTCCAGCCAGACCGGCCGCGAGCAGCTCTCCGACCTGGAGATCGCGGCCAACGAGATCCTGCGCATGCGCGCGCAGCTTGAGGACATGCTGGCCAAGCACTCCACGACGCCGATCGAGAAGGTCCGCGACGACATCGAGCGCGACAAGATCCTGACCGCCGACGACGCTCTGGCGTACGGTCTGGTCGACCAGATCGTCTCGACCCGTAAGACCACGGCGGCGGCAGCGGCCTAGGTCGTGTCTGACAAATGGCGCCGTCCGCCCGCAGGGCGGGGCGTGCGGCGTCCGGTGCGTGCGATCGCGAGGCGGAGGATCGCCCGCGTACTGGACGTACTCGGGCGGGTCCGACAACGCGGCGAGCGTGCGTGCCGGGCGTCGCACGCCAGGCGGGATTTGTCAGACACGACCTAGACCCGTCCGGTGCCCTTGGCGCGGCCCTGGTGGTCGCACGTGCGCCTGAACCGCGCCAAGGGGGGCCCGTACGGGGGGCCAGGCAAGGTACCGTCGGGTATGAGGCACAGGAGCCGCTGAACCAGGCTGCTCCCAGGCGAAGGGGAAGCACCTCGTGGCACGCATCGGTGATGGCGGCGACCTGCTCAAGTGCTCGTTCTGCGGGAAGAGCCAGAAGCAGGTGAAGAAGCTCATCGCAGGTCCCGGGGTCTATATCTGCGACGAGTGCATCGACCTCTGCAACGAGATCATCGAGGAGGAGCTGGCCGAGACCTCCGAGGTGCGGTGGGAGGAACTGCCCAAGCCGCGGGAGATCTACGAGTTCCTTGAGGGGTACGTCGTCGGGCAGGCGCCCGCGAAGAAGGCCCTCTCGGTGGCGGTGTACAACCACTACAAGCGCGTGCAGGCCGGCGAGAACGGCGGCGGCACGAGCCGTGACGACGCGATCGAGCTCGCCAAGTCCAACATCCTGCTGCTGGGCCCCACGGGCTCCGGCAAGACGCTCCTCGCCCAGACGCTGGCCCGGATGCTGAACGTACCGTTCGCGATCGCGGACGCGACGGCGCTGACGGAGGCCGGCTATGTCGGCGAGGACGTCGAGAACATTCTGCTGAAGCTGATCCAGGCGGCCGACTACGACGTCAAGAAGGCCGAGACCGGGATCATCTACATCGACGAGATCGACAAGGTCGCCCGCAAGAGCGAGAACCCGTCGATCACCCGCGATGTCTCCGGCGAGGGCGTCCAGCAGGCCCTGCTGAAGATCCTTGAGGGCACGACGGCCTCGGTCCCGCCGCAGGGCGGACGTAAGCACCCGCACCAGGAGTTCATCCAGATCGACACGACGAACGTGCTGTTCATCGTGGGCGGCGCGTTCGCGGGCCTGGAGAAGATCATCGAGTCACGGGCCGGTGCCAAGGGCATCGGCTTCGGCGCGACGATCCGCTCCAAGCGCGAGATCGAGGAGAGCGACCAGTTCCAGGAGGTCATGCCGGAGGACCTGGTGAAGTTCGGGATGATTCCCGAGTTCATCGGCCGTCTGCCGGTCCTGACCTCGGTGCACAACCTGGACCGTGAGGCGCTCCTCAAGATCCTGGTCGAGCCGCGCAACGCGCTGGTGAAGCAGTACCAGCGGCTGTTCGAACTCGACGGTGTGGAGCTGGACTTCGACCTTCCGGCGCTCGAAGCCATCGCCGACCAGGCGATCCTGCGCGGCACGGGCGCCCGCGGTCTGCGCGCGATCCTGGAGGAAGTCCTCCAGTCGGTGATGTACGAGGTCCCGTCCCGCAAGGACGTGGCCCGGGTGGTCATCACGGCGGACGTCGTGCGCAACAACGTGAACCCGACGCTGGTCCCGCGCGAGCCGCGGATCGTGAAGAACGACGGCCGCCACGAGAAGTCCGCGTAACGGCGTCACACGTCACGCCACACGCATACGTACGAAGAGGGGCGCCCGGCCGGTTGGTTCAACCGGCCGGGCGCCCCTGTCGTTTCGAGCGACCGCTTCAGACCTTGACGCGAACGTCGTTGCGCAGCTTGGCGGTTGTCTTCGCGGCGTCCTCGAGTGAGCCGCCCTTGCCGGCCAGCGCGGTCGCCATGTCGACCGGCATGGCGAAGCCCAGCGTGCTGTAGTCACCCCAGATGCAGATCGGGAAGTTCATCTCCGAGGGGCCCTCGCCCTCGGCCATCTTCATCTTGGCCATCTGGCACTTCATGACCGCGCCGTCGAGCCCCTCGGGCTTGAAGGACTTGGCTTCTCCCTCGAATGTGGGAGTGTCACCGCCCTTCTCCTTCTCGGACTGCGACTTCATGTAGTTGAACATGCCGTCGACAGCCTTGTCCGGGTTCTCGACCTCGCCCCAGACACCCGCGAAGACGAGCAACTTCGCTTCGAACGGGTTCTTCTCGGCGTCACCCGACTCGTACTGGGCGGCCACGTCCTTGGGGTTCTTGACCCCCCACTTCTCGGCGTCCTTGAGGTCGTCCTTGGACATGCCGCCGCTGTCGGAGCCGGAGTCCTCGCTCTTCTTGTACTCCCCGTCGATCACCGTGGCGGGCGTGGTCAGCTTGTGCGCGCCGTCGTCGGCGACATCGCTGCTGCCTCCGCCCACCAGGAAGTACGCCCCACCACCGATCACCGCGAGTGCCACGACGACCGAGCCGATGATCAGGCCCGTCTTCTTCTTCGGTGTGCCACCCTCCGGCGGCGGGAAGCCGGGGGCTCCGCCGTACGGGCCCGGCTGCTGCGGCTGGCCGTAGCCCTGCTGGGGGACTCCCTGCGGCGCCTGCTGCGGGTAGCCGTATCCGGGCTGCTCACCCTGCGGCGGCTGCTGCGGGTAGCCGTACGCGGGCTCACCCTGCGGCGGCTGCTGAGGGTACCCGTAGCCGGGCTGGCCCTGCGGCGGCTGCTGTCCGTACGGTCCGGGCTGGCCCTGCGGCTGCTGCCCACCGTACGGGCCCGGCTGGTTGTAGCTCATGTGCTCTGTCCCCTCCAGATGCTTATGCGTATCCGACATCCTGACTGAAGTACCGGCGACATGGACCATCGGGGGGCGCACCGTTACCGAACTATCCCGTTTCAGTGCAGAGCTGTGACGCCTCTAAACTGTGGCTGTGACCGAGAACTCTCAAGCGCAGCCCGCAGCCAACCCTGAACTGCCGACCCAGTACGCGCCGGCCGAGGTGGAGGGGAAACTGTACGAGCGCTGGGTAGAACGCGGCTACTTCGAGGCTGACGAGAAGAGCGGGAAGCCTCCGTACACCATCGTCATTCCGCCGCCGAACGTCACCGGCAGCCTGCACCTCGGCCATGCCTTCGAGCACACGATCATCGACGCCCTGACCCGCCGCAAGCGCATGCAGGGTTACGAGACGCTGTGGCAGCCCGGCATGGACCACGCCGGTATCGCCACGCAGAACGTCGTGGAGCGGGAGCTGGCGAAGGAGGGCAAGTCCCGGCACGACCTGGGGCGCGAGGCGTTCGTCGAGCGGGTCTGGCAGTGGAAGGAAGAGTCCGGCGGGCAGATCTCCGGGCAGATGCGCCGACTCGGCGACGGCGTCGCCTGGTCCCGTGAGCGGTTCACGATGGACGACGGGCTGTCCGACGCCGTCCAGACCATCTTCAAGCGGCTCTTCGACGACGGGCTGATCTACCGCGCCGAGCGCATCATCAACTGGTGCCCGCGCTGTCTGACCGCCATCTCCGACATCGAGGTCGAATACCAGGACGACAACGGCGAGTTGGTCTCCATCAAGTACGGGGACGGTGACGAGACGCTCGTCGTCGCCACCACCCGCGCCGAGACGATGCTGGGTGACACCGCCGTCGCCGTCCACCCCGACGACCCGCGCTACGCGCACCTGGTCGGCAAGCGGATCAAGCTGCCGCTCACCGACCGTACGATCCCGGTCGTCGCGGACACCCACGTCGACCCCGAGTTCGGCACGGGCGCCGTCAAGGTCACCCCCGCCCACGACCCGAACGACTTCGAGATCGGCAGCCGCCACGACCTGCCGAACATCACGGTCATGGACGAACGGGCCGTCATCACGGCCCCCGGCCCCTTCCAGGGACTCGACCGCTACGAGGCCCGCTCCGCCATCGTCGCGGCGCTGCGCGCCGAGGGCCGGATCGTCGCCGAGAAGCGGCCGTACGTCCACTCCGTGGGCCACTGCTCGCGCTGCAAGACGACCGTCGAGCCCCGCCTCTCGCTCCAGTGGTGGGTCAAGGTCGCCACGCTCGCCAAGGCGGCCGGCGACGCCGTCCGCGACGGCCGCGTCACGATCCACCCCAAGGAGATGGAGCCGCGCTACTTCGCGTGGATGGACAATCTCAACGACTGGAACATCTCACGGCAGTTGTGGTGGGGCCACCGGATCCCGATCTGGCACGGCCCGGACGGCGAGAGTGTCTGCGTCGGCCCGAACGAGGAGCCGCCGACCGGTGAGGGCTGGCACCAGGACACCGACGTCCTGGACACCTGGTTCTCGTCCGGCCTGTGGCCGTTCTCCACACTCGGCTGGCCCGAACAGACCCCGAGCCTGGAGAAGTTCTATCCGAACTCGGTCCTGGTCACCGGCTACGACATCCTGTTCTTCTGGGTCGCGCGGATGATGATGTTCGGCCTGTACGCGATGGACGGCACCCCGCCGTTCCACACCATCGCCCTGCACGGCATGGTCCGCGACCAGTTCGGCAAGAAGATGTCGAAGTCCTTCGGCAACGCGGTCGATCCGCTGGACTGGATGGACAGGTACGGCGCCGACGCGGTCCGCTTCACCCTCGCGCGGGGCGCCAACCCCGGTGTGGACGTCCCCATCGGCGAGGACTGGGTCCAGGGCTCCCGCAACTTCGCCAACAAGGTCTGGAACGCCACCCGTTTCGCCATGATGAACGGCGCGACGGTCGAAGGACCGCTGCCCGACGCCTCACAGATGTCCGCCGCGGACCGCTGGATCCTCTCCCGGCTGAACGAGACCGTCGCCCAGGTCGACGCGCTCTACGAGGACTACCAGTTCGCCAAACTCAGCGACGCCCTCTTCCACTTCGCGTGGGACGAGGTCTTCGACTGGTACGTCGAGCTGTCCAAGACGACGTTCTTCGCGGGCGGCGAGCAGGCCAAGGTGTCCGGGCGGGTCCTCGGCGAGGTTCTGGACGTCACCCTGCGTCTGCTCCACCCGATCGTCCCCTTCGTCACCGAGACGCTGTGGACCACGCTCACCGGCAAGGAGTCGGTGGTCGTCGCCGACTGGCCGGCCGACTCGGGCTTCCGCGACCAGGGTGCCGAGCGTGAGATCGAGCACGTCCAGCAGGTGGTCACCGAGGTCCGCCGCTTCCAGGCGGACCAGGGACTCAAGCCGGGGCAGAAGGTCCCGGGCCGGCTCGACCTGTCCGCCACGCCGCTCGCCGCGCACGAGGCGGCCATCCGGCAGCTGCTGCGTCTCCAGGCGGAGGGCGACGCCTTCCAGGCGACCGCGACCCTGCCGGTCGCGGGCGCCACGGTCGCGCTCGACCTGTCCGGCACGATCGACGTCCCGGCGGAGCGCAAGCGCCTGACGAAGGACCGGGACGCGGCCGAGAAGGAGAAGCAGCAGGCCACGGCCAAGCTCGGCAACGAGGCGTTCCTGGCGAAGGCCCCGGACAACGTGGTCGACAAGATCCGCGGCCGGCTCTCCAAGGCGGAGGCGGACATCGAGCGGATCACGGCGCAGCTCGCGGCTCTCCCGGAGAGCTGAGAGCGGGGGTCCGTACCGGTCGACGGGGCGGGGCGGCATACGTGTCGTACCCGCTCCGTAGACTGGCCCCGTGAGCGAGCACCAGCCCGACCAGCCAGACCAGCCCGGCGAGCACGACGACGATTTCGACGACATCGTCCGCGCCGAGACAACCCGCGACCCCGACCTCGCCGTGATCGAGGCCGGGAGCCGCACGCTGCGCGCCCAGGCGGGCCCCCCGCAGGGTGACGGCGTCCCGTCCCGGCCCGCCGACCCCGAGGTCGACAAGGCGCTGCGCGCCGTCGAGCAGGAGCTGGCCGGCCGCTGGGGCGAGACCAAGCTGGAGCCGTCGGTCGCGCGCATCGAGGCACTGATGGACGTGCTCGGGGACCCCCAGCGGGCGTATCCGTCGATCCACATCACCGGCACCAACGGCAAGACGTCCACGGCCCGCATGATCGAGGCGCTGCTCGGCGCGTTCGACCTGCGCACCGGCCGCTACACCAGCCCGCACGTCTCGTCGGTCACCGAGCGGATCAGCCTCGACGGCGAACCGATCACCGCGGACCGGTTCATCGAGACGTACGAGGACATCAAGCCGTACGTCGACATGGTGGACGGCGCGCAGGACTACCGGCTGTCGTTCTTCGAGGTGCTCACCGGCATGGCGTACGCGGCCTTCGCGGACGCCCCGGTGGACGTCGCGGTGGTCGAGGTCGGCATGGGCGGCAGCTGGGACGCGACGAACGTGATCGACGCCACCGTCGCCGTCGTCACCCCGATCGACCTGGACCACACCGACCGGCTCGGCTCCACGCCGGGCGAGATCGCCGTGGAGAAGGCCGGGATCATCAAGCAGGGTGCGACGGTCGTGCTGGCGCGGCAGCCGGTGGACGCGGCGCAGGTGATGCTGAAGAAGGCCGTCGACGTGGACGCGACGGTGGCGCGCGAGGGCATGGAGTTCGGCATCGTCTCGCGCGAGGTCGCGGTCGGCGGGCAGATGCTGACGCTGCGCGGTCTCGGCGGTGAGTACGAGCAGGTCTTCCTCCCGCTGCACGGCGCCCACCAGGCGCACAACGCCGTGGTGGCGCTGGCGGCGGTCGAGGCGTTCTTCGGGGTCGGCGCCGAGCACGCCCGCCCCATGGACCTGGACACGGTGCGCGCGGCGTTCGCCTCCGTTCTCTCGCCGGGCCGTCTTGAGGTCGTACGGCGCTCGCCGACGGTCGTTCTGGACGCGGCGCACAATCCGGCGGGCGCGCGGGCCGTCGCGGCGGCGATCGGCGAGTCCTTCGGCTTCAGCAGACTGATCGGGGTGGTCGGCGCGAGCGCCGGCAAGGACGTGCGCGGGCTGCTCGAAGCGCTGGAGCCGGTCCTCGCGGAGATCGTCGTCACTGAGAATTCGAGCGACCGGGCGATGGGCGTGGACGAGCTGGCGGCCGTCGCCGTCGAGCTGTTCGGCGACGACCGCGTGCAGGTGGAGCCCCGGCTGGACGACGCGCTGGAGGCGGCGATCACGCTCGCCGAGGAGGACGACGAGTACGCGGGCGCCGGGGTGCTGGTGACCGGTTCGGTGATCACGGTCGGCGAGGCCCGGCTGCTTCTGGGAAAGGGCTGATCGCATGCGTACGCTCTGCGCGTCGACGCTGATCGGCGAGTTCTTCGTGATCGGCTTCGCCGGGCTCGTCGCCATGAAGTCGGACGACCTGTCGATGACGGCCGTGTGGACGGTCTGCGGGATCGCGATGCTGGTGTCCCTGCTGCTGTGCGGGATGGTCACCAGGCCGGGCGGGGTGCGGCTCGGGTGGGCGTTCCAGATCGCGCTGATCGCGGGCGGTTTCGTGGTGCCGGTGATGTTCTTCCTGGGGGTGCTCTTCGGTCTGCTGTGGTGGGCCTCGGTGCACTTCGGGCGCAAGATCGACGAGGCGAAGGCCCGGTGGGCGGAGCAGGCGGACACACAGGCGTCGGCGGAGCCGCAGACGTAGGCGGGGATCGGGGCCGTGCCGTACCCGGACCGGGTACGGCACGGCCCCCGCGCACCTGTAGCCTCACACCACTTCACCCGTTTGCCCGCAGCGAATGCCCGCAAGGAGCCGCACACCATGACCCAGCGCACTCTCGTCCTCCTCAAGCCGGACGCCGTCCGCCGCGCTTTGGTGGGAGAGATCATCGGCCGTATCGAGCGCAAGGCCGGCTGGAGCATCACCGCGCTGGAGCTGCGCACGCTCGACGGGAGCACGCTGGAGCAGCACTACGGCGAGCACAAGGGCCGGCCCTTCTACGAGCCGCTGATCGAGTTCATGGCGTCGGGCCCGGTCGTCGCGCTGGTCGTCGAGGGCGAGCGCGTCATCGAGGGCGTACGGACCCTCGCGGGTCCCACTGACCCGATCGCCGCGGCCCCGGGGTCCATTCGGGGGGACTTCGGCACGATCGTCCGGGAGAACCTCATCCACGCTTCGGACTCGGAGGAGTCCGCCATTCGGGAACTGAAACTTTTCTTTCCCGAGCACTGAAAGACACCCCTTACCCTGGTCTTTCCTGACCACACGTCAGCCATACAGCGCTGAGCGCTCCTACGGCGACCGACGGAATTCGGTCACCCCCGGCATATGCGGAGCCAGATCGGGAACGCATGGCTGCGACACATCGTCACCTTTATTAGAGGTGGATCTGCCGCGCCGCGTCCGTGCGGGCGGCACTACGATGGAAGCCTCCACGCCACAGCATCCACCTCGCCATCCTGAAAAGCCGTCAATGCTCGATTTGGGAAGGCCAGACGCATCCTCATGGGGAACAAGATGTCGTTCATCGGCCGTGACATGGCTGTCGACCTCGGGACCGCCAACACGCTGGTGTACGTCAGGGGTCGGGGGATCGTGCTCAACGAGCCGTCCGTCGTCGCCATCAACACCAACACGGGCGGCATCCTCGCGGTCGGCTCCGAAGCGAAGAAGATGATCGGCCGGACACCGGGCAACATCGTTGCCGTCCGGCCACTGAAGGACGGCGTGATCGCCGACTTCGAGATCACCGAACGCATGTTGCGCTACTTCATTCTCAAGATCCACAAGCGCCGCTATCTGGCCCGCCCGCGGGTCGTCGTCTGTGTGCCCTCGGGCATCACGGGAGTCGAGCGACGCGCCGTCATCGAGGCGTCCACCCAGGCGGGTGCCCGCCAGGTGCACATCATCGAAGAGCCCATGGCCGCCGCCATCGGCTCGGGGCTGCCCGTTCACGAGGCGACCGGCAACATGGTCGTGGACATCGGCGGCGGCACCACCGAGGTCGCGGTGATCTCGCTCGGCGGCATCGTCACCGCCCAGTCGATCCGGGTCGCCGGTGACGAACTGGACAACGCGATCATCCAGCACATCAAGAAGGAGTACTCGCTCCTCCTCGGTGAGCGGACCGCCGAACAGATCAAGATCACCATCGGTTCGGCCTACGACCTCGACAAGGACGAGCACACCGAGATCCGCGGCCGCGACCTGGTGTCGGGGCTGCCGAAGACCGTCGTCATCTCGGCCGCCGAGGTCCGTAAGGCCATCGAGGAGCCGGTCAACGCCATCGTGGACGCGGTGAAGACCACACTCGACAAGTGTCCGCCGGAGCTGTCCGGCGACGTGATGGACCGCGGCATCGTCCTCACCGGCGGTGGCGCCCTGCTGCGCGGCCTCGACGAGCGGCTGCGCCGGGAGACCGGCATGCCGATCCACATCGCCGAGGACCCGCTGGATTCGGTGGCTCTCGGCTCCGGCAAGTGTGTCGAGGAGTTCGAGGCTCTCCAGCAGGTGCTGGACGCCTCACCACGCAGATGACGGATCGCCGGCCGGCCTGATCCGCGGATCATGAAGCGGATCATGAAAAGGGCGTGCATATCCCCCGGGTCCCAACAGGCCCGGGGGACACCCCATATGGCACGCCGGCGTCGCCGCCGGTGGATCGTTGATATACAGACAAGGCCAATCCGATCAAGACCTATCCGATGTGCCAATTACGACGAATCCCTTCCGGGGATTCCGTGATTCGCGCGGAACTTTCCGACGAGGCATTCCAACGAGGAAGGCACGGCCGCCGCACGTGAGGGACACACGAGAGAGCCGGCTGCTCCTGGTGCTGCTGATCGCCATCGCGTTCGCACTGATCACGGTGGATATCCGCGGGGGAGAGGCGTCACCCGTCGACGGTGCCCGCCAGGCCGCTGCCACGGTCTTCGGGCCCGTGCAGAACGGGGTCGCGAAAGCCGTCGACCCGGTCGGTAACGCCATCGGCGCCGTACGGGACTCCGGTGAACGGCACGACCGCGTCACCGCCCTGGAGCGGGAGAACGCGGCGCTCAAGCAGCGGCTCGGCAGCGACGACCGCAACCGCAGCCGCGTGGCGGAGCTCGACAAGCTCCTGAAGACCGCGGGCGCGGGCCAGTACGGCATCAAGGCCGCCGAGGTCATCGCCATAGGAGCGGCCCAGGGCTTCTCCTGGACCGTGACCATCGACGCGGGCGCCCACGACGGCCTCAAGCGCGACATGACCGTGGTGAACGGCGACGGGCTCGTCGGCCGCGTCACCACCGTGGGGCCGAACACCGCGACCGTACTGCTCGCCAACGACCCGGACTTCACGGTCGGCACCCGGATGGAGAAGTCCGACGAACTGGGCTTCGCCACCGGCCAGGGCGACCAGCCGCTCAACGTCCAGCTCCTCAACGGCAAGGCCAAGGTGAAGAACGGCGACCGGCTGGTCACGTTCGGATCCAGCAAGGACCGGCCGTTCGTCCCCGGAGTGCCGGTCGGCCAGGTCGTCCGCGTCGACCCCGCCGGCGGCGACCTCACGCGCGACATCTACGTACGCCCGTACGTCGGCTTCAGCAAGCTCGACATCGTCGGCGTCGTCGTCCAGGCACCCCGCGAGGACCCGCGCGACATGGTCCTGCCGAAGAAGCCCGAAAAGCCCAAGCCCACACCGACCGTCACCGTCACGGTCACCCCGTCGCCAGGCGGCCAGGCCGCCCCCGGCGACGGCCAGGTCAACGAGCAGGAGTAGAGCTGATCCCCATGCGCTTCAACCGGACGCTGCTCTCCGTCACCCTGGTCGTGGTCGCGCTGGTCATCCAGGTGTCCGTACTCGCCCGCCTCCAACTCCCCGGCGCCGTACCCGATCTGCTGCTCCTCGTCGTCGTCGCGCTCGCCCTGGTCTACGGACACACCAGCGGCGCGCTCATCGGCTTCGGCGCCGGGCTCCTCGCCGACCTCGCGCCGCCCGCCGACCACGCCGTGGGACGCTACGCGCTGGTGCTCTGCCTGATCGGCTATCTCGCCGGGCTCGCCAAGCCCGACAACGGCCAACTGCGCACCGCGCTGGGCCCGATGGTCGTGGTGGTCGGCCCGGCCGTCACCACGACCCTGCTGTACGCGGGGGTCGGCGCCCTCGTCGGTGACACCGCCGCCCGCCATGTCGGCCTCACCAACCTGGTCGTCACGTCGGCCATCTACGATCTGCTGCTCGCCCCGTTCACCGTCCCGCTGATCATGGCGCTGGCCAGACGCGCGGAGAACGACCCGCTCGCCGAGAAGTCGGGCGGCGGCAGCGATGTCGCCTCCGGCTGGCTGGCGGCGGGGACCGGACTGAAGATCGGGAACCAGCGCGGCGGACTGCGGCTCAGGACGGCCCGCTCCCGCGCGGCACGGGCCGGACGGATCAAGGGGGTCAAACGACTGTGAGCAACATTCCGGAGACCGGACGGACGCCCAGGGTCCAGATCCGGCTCGTCGTCATCCAGGTCCTCGTCTTCTCGCTCCTGCTCACGCTCGGCGGACGCCTCTGGTACCTCCAGGTCCGCAACGGCGAGGAGTACACGGACGAGGCCAAGAACAACCATGTGCAGCAGGTCGTCCAGCCGGCCGTCCGCGGCTCGATCCTCGACTCGCGCGGAGTGCCGCTCGCCGACAACCAGACCCGTCTCGTCGTCTCCGCCAGCCGCACCGAGCTGATGAAGATGAAGGACAGCGGGAAAGCGGTCCTCACCCGCCTCGCCGACGTCCTGGACATGAAGCCCAAGGACGTCCAGGACAAGGTCAGGCTCTGCGACAACGAAACCCCGCAGCCCTGCTGGAACGGCTCGCCGTACCAGCCGATCCCCGTCACCGACGAGGCCACCACCCAGCAGGCGCTCCAGATCCGTGAGCGCGCCGAGGACTTCCCCGGCATCACCGCCGAACCGACCGCCGTGCGCCGATACGCCGCGCCGGGCAAGGCCAACACCGCCCAGGTGCTGGGTTATCTCTCGCCGGTCACCGACGAGGAGATCACCAAGGCGCAGGACACCGACTCGCCGTTCCTCCGCTCCGACCAGGTCGGCCGCTCCGGTCTGGAGCGCACGTACGACAGGTATCTGCGCGGCGACGCGGGCGTCACCCGCTACGAGGTCGACAACCTCGGCCGGGTCATCGGCCAGGCCAAGAGCGACCAGGCCGAGCCGGGCTCCAACGTCATCACCTCCATCGACGCGCGGGTGCAGGCGGTCGCCGAGTACGAGCTGAACGAGGCGATGAAGGCCGCGCGCAAGGAGATGGACCGCAACACCAACGAGAACTACAAGGCCGACGCGGGCGCCGTGGTCGTCCTGGAGTCCAAGACCGGCCGCGTCGTGTCGATGGCCTCCCAGCCGACGTACGACCCCAACGCCTGGGTCGGCGGGATCTCCGCGAAGGACTACGCGAAGCTCACCAGCAAGAAGTCCAACTTCCCGCTGCTGAACCGGGGGATCCAGTCGCAGGCCGCGCCCGGCTCGATCTTCAAGGTCATCTCGTCGACGGCGGCGGTCAGGGCCGGATACGACTTCAACGGCAGCTATCCGTGCCCCAGTTCGTACTCGATCGGCAACCAGGTCTTCAAGAACTTCGAGTCCCAGGGCTACGGCAGCATCGACCTCGGCCGCGCCCTGGAGGTCTCCTGCGACACCGTCTTCTACGGGCTCGCGCACAAGGAGTGGCAGAAGGACGGCGGCAACAAGCCCAAGAAGGGCGCCAACGACTGGTTCTACAAGACCGCCAAGGAGTTCGGTCTCGCCAAGGAGACCGGTATCGACCTCCCCAACGAGACCGCCGGCCGCATCCCGGACCGCGCCTGGAAGCAGGACTTCTGGGAGGCCAACAAGGCCGGCTGGTGCAAGCAGGGCAAGAAGGGCGGCACGTACGTCGAGCAACTGGCGTACGAGGGCTGCCTCGAAGGCAACAAGATGCGCGCCGGTGACGCGGTCAACTACTCGATCGGCCAGGGCGACACACTCGTCACCCCGATCCAGATGGCCACGATCTACTCGGCGATCGCCAACGGCGGCACGATGTACAACCCGAGCGTGGGCAAGGCGATCGTCAGCCCCGACGGCAAGAGCGTCGAGGAGATCAAGCCCCGGTCGCACGGCAAACTGCCGATCGACCGCAAGCTCCGCGACCAGCTGGACAAGGCCCTCGCGGGAGTGGCGACCACCGGTTCGGCCGCCTGGCGGTTCGGCGGCTGGCCGCAGGACAAGATCCCGATGCACGCCAAGACGGGTACGGCCGAGGTCTACGGCAAGCAGACGACCTCGTGGTTCGCCTCGTACACCGAGGACTACACGATCGTCATGACGATCTCGCAGGGTGGTACGGGCTCCGGGGCCTCGGGCCCCGCCGTACGCAAGATCTACGAGGCGATGTACGGCCTCGACGCCAAGGGCGGGCAGAACCTGAAGAAGGCCCTGCTGCCCGAGCCGCGCACGTCGCTGCCCAAGATCGAGCCCGACGGCTCCATCGACGCACCGGCCGTCAAGCCGTACGTACCGGACAAGAAGCCCCTGGACGGCGGCGAGACCCCGCCGGACGGCGACACCGATCAGGCACCCGACGGCACCGGCCAAACCCCGGCCGATCCGGGGCAGGCGCCGGCCGACGACCCACAGCAGCTTGCGGGCGCAGCCGCGCGGAGGGACTGAACGATGGCCGGCACGAGCGGCTTCTCCGTCTCCGGATACGGTCCCGAGCGCGGGTGGTGGGCCACGCTCGCGGCCCGTGACTCCCTGGCGCGCAGGCTGGACTGGCCGCTGCTGTTCTCCGCGCTCGCGCTCTCGGCGGTCGGGTCGCTGCTCGTCTGGTCGGCGACCCGCAACCGTACGGATCTCAACCAGGGCGACCCGTACCACTTCCTCTTCCGCCACATACTGAACACGAGCATCGGGGTGGCCCTGATGATCGGCACGATCTGGCTCGGCCACCGCACCCTGCGCGGCGCGGTGCCGGTGCTCTACGGCGTCTCCGTCGTGCTCGTGCTGCTGGTCCTCACCCCACTCGGCGCCACCATCAACGGCGCGCACGCCTGGATCGTGCTCGGCGGCGGATTCACCCTCCAGCCCTCGGAGTTCGTGAAGATCACGATCATCCTGGGCATGGCGATGATGCTCGCGGCCAGAGTGGACGCCGGTGATCAGGTCCATCCGGACCACCGGACGGTCGCCAAGTCCCTGGGCCTGGCGGTCATCCCGATCGTGATCGTCATGATGATGCCGGACCTCGGCTCGGTGATGGTCATGGCGGTGATCGTGCTCGGTGTGCTGCTCGCCTCCGGGGCGTCCAACCGGTGGATCTTCGGGCTCGTCGGCGCCGGTGTCGTGGGCGCCGTCGCGGTCGCCGCGCTCGGGGTGCTCGACGAGTACCAGATCAACCGCTTCGCCGCCTTCGCCAATCCGGAGCTGGACCCGGCGGGCGTCGGCTACAACACCAACCAGGCGCGGATCGCGATCGGTTCGGGCGGGCTCACCGGCACCGGGCTCTTCAAGGGCTCCCAGACCACCGGGCAGTTCGTCCCCGAGCAGCAGACCGACTTCGTCTTCACCGTCGCGGGCGAGGAGCTGGGCTTCCTCGGCGCCGGGCTGATCCTGCTGCTGCTCGGTGTGGTGCTGTGGCGGGCCTGCCGGATCGCCCGTGAGACGACCGAGCTGTACGGGACGATCGTGGCGGCCGGGATCATCGCCTGGTTCGCCTTCCAGTCCTTCGAGAACGTCGGGATGACGCTCGGGATCATGCCGGTGGCGGGGCTGCCGCTGCCGTTCGTGAGTTACGGAGGCACGTCGATGTTCGCGGTCTGGATCGCGGTCGGCCTGCTCCAGTCGATCAGGGTGCAGCGGCCCATGTCGGCTTGATCTGCCGGTTCGACCGTCGCGGGGGCTGCCGCTCGGTGGCCCCTGCGGCTACGTTGGTGAAGATGGCTGACACAAAGCGTGAGATCGAACGCAAGTACGCTCTCCCGGAGCGGTCGATGGCCGGTGGCAGCGGATCGGAGCCACCCGGGCGATCCCTCCTGCCGGACCTCACCAAGGTCCGCGCCGTCTCGGCCGTCACCCACGAGGGCGTCACCGAGCTGGACGCCGTCTACCACGACACCCCGGACCTGCGCCTGACCGCCGACTCCCTCACGCTCCGCCGCCGGACCGGCGGCGCCGACGAGGGCTGGCACCTCAAGTTCCCCGTCGGCGCCGGCGTGCGCGACGAGATCCAGGCACCGCTCTCCGACACCCTCCCCGACGAGCTCGCCGCACTGGTGCGCTCGCGGGTCCGCAGCGCGGAACTGACCCCCGTCGTACGGCTGCGGACCGCACGCGACCTGCGCCTGCTGGTCGACGGGGCCGGCCGGACACTCGCCGAGGTGGCCGTGGACTCCGTCCGCGCCGAACGCCTGCCCGCCGGCGGCGGTACGGCCGACTGGACCGAGATCGAGGTCGAGCTGGCCGACGACGGCGACCCGGCGCTGCTCGACGCCGTGGAGAAGGTGCTCCGCAAGGCGGGAGTACGTCCCGCGTCCGCCGCCTCCAAGCTCGCCAGGGCACTGGCCGAGACCGCGCCCGCCGGTGGGAAGCGGGCCAGGGCGGCATCGAAGCGCGCACCGGCCACCGCCGGGGACCACGTACTGGCCTATCTGCGCGAGCAGGCCGACGCGATCGTCTCCTACGACCCCGCCGTCCGCCGCGACCTGCCCGACTCGGTGCACCAACTGCGCGTCGCCACGCGGCGGATGCGGTCCGCGTTCCGTACGTACAAGAAGGTGCTCGACCGGGAGGTCACCCGGCCGATCGGCGCGGAGCTGAAGTGGCTCGCCGGGGAGCTGGGCGTCGACCGGGACCAGGAGGTACTGGCCGAGCGGCTGGCCGAACGCGTCAGTGCCCACGACACGACCCTGCTGCTCGGACCGGTGCACGCCCGGCTCCGGATCTGGGACGCGGCGGGCCGCACCGACGCGCGGGCCAGGACCCTCGGCGTCCTCGACAGCGCGCGCTATCTGCGCCTGCTGGACTCCGTGGAGGCGCTGCTCGCCGATCCGCCCCTGCTGGACGGCGCCGGCCGGAAACCGGCCAAGGCCCTGCCCCGGGCGATCGTCAAGGACTACGACCGCCTCGCGGGCCGGGTCGAGCACGCGCTGGCGCTCGCGCCGGGGGAGGAGCGCGACCTGGCGCTGCACGACGCCCGCAAGGCCGCCAAGCGGGTCCGGTACGCCGCCGAGGCGGCCCGGCCCGCCCTCGGGAAGCCCGCCAAGCGCTTCTCGACGCGGATGAAGGCCGTGCAGGGCGTGCTCGGCGACCACCAGGACAGCGTGGTGGCCCGCGACGCCCTGCGCGACCTCGCGATCCAGGCGCACGCCGCCGGCGAGTCCGCCTTCACCTGGGGCCTGTTGTACGGCGAGGAAGAGGCGCGGGCGGCGGACCGGGAGCGCGAACTGCCCCGGGTCTGGCGGCAGTCGGCGAAGCGGAGGCTGCGGACGGCGCTGGCGGGCTGAGCGCCGGCGTGCGCCTCGCGAGAGGCCGCGAGGGCCAGGAAAGGTTCACCGGCTCTGTCCGGTGGCCGGTTCGTCCGCAATCGCCGGGCGGGCTCTTTTGAGCCCGCCCGGCGATTGAGCACAAGCGCGGCCGACGAGCCGCGCGACCGGTCAACGCCCCGCCCGCGGCGCGAGAGGCCGCGTTCGCGCGGTGAGGGGTGGGTGGTGGTCAAGGTAGCCTGGATGGTCACCCCGTCACCCCGTCAGCCCGTCAGCCCACGAAAGTCGCCGTGATGTCTGCTGTTGAGTCGGTCTTCCCACAGCTCGAAGCTCTGCTCCCGCATGTGCAGAAGCCGATCCAATATGTCGGCGGTGAACTCAACTCCACCGTCAAGGACTGGGACGAGTGCGACGTCCGCTGGGCCCTGATGTACCCCGACGCGTACGAGGTCGGGCTGCCCAACCAGGGCGTCATGATCCTGTACGAGGTCCTGAACGAGCGCGAGGGTGTCCTCGCGGAGCGCACGTACAGCGTCTGGCCCGACCTCGAAGCGCTGATGCGCGAGCACCGGGTCCCGCAGTTCACCGTGGACGCGCACCGCCCCGTCTCGGCCTTCGACGTCTTCGGGCTCTCCTTCTCCACCGAGCTGGGCTACACCAACATGCTCACGGCGCTCGACCTGGCCGGGATCCCGCTCAACGCGGCGGACCGCACCGTCGACCACCCGATCGTGCTCGCGGGCGGCCACGCGGCGTTCAACCCGGAGCCGATCGCCGAGTTCATCGACTGCGCCGTGATCGGCGACGGCGAGCAGGCCGTCCTGACGATCACCGAGATCATCCGGGCCTGGAAGGCCGAGGGCAGGACCGGCGGTCGCGAGGAGCTGCTGCTGCGGCTCGCGAAGACCGGCGGGGTGTACGTCCCCGGCTTCTACGACGTCGAGTATCTGCCGGACGGCCGTATCGCCCGTACCGTCCCCAACCGGTCCGGCGTCCCGTGGCGGGTCTCCAAGCACACCGTCATGGACCTGGACGAGTGGCCGTACCCGAAGCAGCCGCTCGTACCGCTGGCCGAGACCGTGCACGAGCGGATGTCCGTCGAGATCTTCCGCGGCTGCACACGCGGCTGCCGCTTCTGCCAGGCCGGCATGATCACCCGGCCGGTCCGCGAGCGCAGCATCACCGGTATCGGCGAGATGGTCGAGAAGGGGCTCAAGGCGACCGGCTTCGAGGAGGTCGGCCTGCTGTCGCTGTCCTCCGCCGACCACAGCGAGATCGCCGACGTCGCCAAGGGCCTCGCCGACCGGTACGAGGAAGACAAGATCGGCCTCTCGCTCCCGTCCACCCGCGTCGACGCCTTCAACGTCGACCTGGCCAACGAACTGACGCGCAACGGCCGGCGCTCCGGCCTCACCTTCGCCCCCGAGGGCGGCTCCGAGCGGCTGCGCAAGGTCATCAACAAGATGGTCTCGGAGGAGGACCTGATCCGTACGGTCTCCACCGCGTACGGCAACGGCTGGCGTCAGGTGAAGCTCTACTTCATGTGCGGGCTGCCGACGGAGACCGACGAGGACGTCCTGCAGATCGGCGACATGGCGGTCAAGGTCATCGCCGAGGGCCGCAAGGTCTCCGGCCAGAACGACATCCGCTGCACCGTCTCCATCGGCGGCTTCGTACCCAAGCCGCACACCCCGTTCCAGTGGGCGCCGCAGCTGAGCGTCGAGGAGACCGACGCGCGGCTGCTGAAGCTCCGCGACAAGATCCGCGCGGACAAGAAGTACGGCCGCTCGATCGGCTTCCGCTACCACGACGGCAAGCCCGGCATCGTCGAGGGTCTGCTCTCGCGCGGCGACCGCCGGGTGGGCGCGGTCATCCGCGCGGTCTACGAGGACGGCGGCCGGTTCGACGGCTGGCGCGAGCACTTCAGCTACGACCGCTGGATGACCGCCGCCGCCAAGACGCTCCCCGAGGTCGGCCTGGACGTCGACTGGTACACCACCCGCGAGCGCGCCTACGAGGAGGTCCTGCCCTGGGACCACCTGGACTCCGGTCTCGACAAGGACTGGCTCTGGGAGGACTGGCAGGACGCGCTCGACGAGACCGAGGTCGAGGACTGCCGCTGGACACCGTGCTTCGACTGCGGCGTGTGCCCGCAGTTCGACACATGGCCACAACTGAGTGAGAGCGGTAAGAAGATGCTCCCGCTCACGGTGGTAAAACCCTCGTGACCAGCGCAGATGCTGTCCGGCGGATGGCTGAGTCGCTCGCGGGCATGACCGATGCGGAGCGGGCCGAGATCCTTCGAGGGCTCGGTGCGAGAGAGCGTGAGCAGGCTTCGCGCACGCTGCGGCGAACGCCGCTCCCTGCCCCTCGGCAAGACGGCGGGCGCATCGTCTCGGCCGTGGAGTGGGTGTAGGTAGGTAGGGGGCGTCCGGCCCGACACAGAGCCGGACGCCTTTTGCGTGCCCTCCCTGGGACGCAACCGCCCCTGACCGGCTGGGGTGAACACGCCCCCTTGACCAGCACAGTCCGGCAGGGTGAGGGTCGTGCAACCAGGCGCAACGCGCTCGACAGGGAGGGACCTCATGGCCTTACGGTTCGTTGGTAAAGATCCTGAGTCCGGAGATCACGGATCACCTGCTGTGTGGGTGGACCAGGAGTCGAAGGATCTTGTGATCCAGGGGTGGACAGCAGACGAGCAGACCACGGGGGAAAGCTCGCAGGATGTTCTGATCCCTGGGCATGAGTCGGTGATCAGGGTTCCGAAGCGGATGGTCCCGCTTCTCAGGGAGGCGCTTCGTGTCGCAGAGTCTGACTGACTTCTCTGACCTCATCAGGTCGGTGCGAGAGTCAGCGGTGCATCTTGAGATGCGCGACGGGTACGGCGTGGACAACGAGATCGAAGGCTTCGCGGCGTGGCAGGAGGGGCACCGGCTGGACCCGGATGACCGGGGTTCCTGGTGGCGTCCGTGGCTTGACCTCGTTCAGGAGGTCACGGCCAAGGGTGTCGTCATCCGGCGTGCCCGCATCGTGTCGGAGCCTGTCAGCGATTACATCGCGTTCGAGCACTCCGGCACGTTCACCAACGTGGCGGCCGGAGAGCAGATCCGTTGGCTGCCCCGGCGCAGCGCTTCGGACCTGGCCCTGCCGGGCAACGACTTCTGGTTGTTCGACGGCAGGCTTGTTCAGTTCAACGTCTTCGACGGCGTCGGCAGGTGGGTCCACACCGACCAGACGGAGGACGCGGCCGTAGCCAAGCTGTGCGCGTCGGCGTTCGAGGCGGTGTGGGAGCGGGGCATCCCGCACGAGAAGTACACCGTCTGATTCCTGACCGGCCAGCTCATGCCTACCTCTCCGCTTTCCAGTGCCCAAGCCGCGCGTCAGGCGGTTGCCTCCCGCCTGCAAGGGCTGATGAAGGACGCGGGGTTGTCTGGTCATGAGCTGGCCGTTCGGTGCGGCTGGCACCGGGCGAAGTCTTCCCGCATCGCGCGGGGGATCACGCCTCCCTCGGATGCGGACATCCGGGCGTGGTGCTCGGCCTGTGGAGCGGACGGCCAGGCGGCTGACCTCATCGCCGCGTCGCGGAACGCCGAGTCCATGTACGTCGAGTGGCGGCAGATCCACAAGGACGGCATGCGCCGTGTCCATGAGCAGACTGTCCCGCTCTACCAGCGCACCCGCTCGTTCCGCGTCTACGCCTCGAACGTCATGCCGGGCATGCTCCAGACCGCCGGGTACGCGACAGGGCTTCTGAGAGCCATCACGGCCTTTCAGGGCACACCGGATGACGTGGCTGACGCGGTGGCTGCCAGGCTCGACAGGTCGCGGGTGATCCGTGAGGGTGACCACCGCTTCGCGCTGCTCCTCGAAGAGACAGTTCTCCACTATCGGGTCTGCGATGACGAAGCCATGCGGGACCAGCTTGAGCATCTGCTCACTGTCATGCGTCGGCCGAACGTGGCGCTCGGCATCATCCCGAAGCACGCCCGTAGAACGGTGTGGCCGCTCGAAGCGTTCTACTCCTTCGACGATCAGCAGGTAGCCGTGGAGACGCTGACAGCTGAGATCAACCTGACCACTCCGGGAGAGATCCACACTTACCTACGCGCCTTCGCTGAGCTGTCACGGGTGGCCGTGCGGGGCGAGCCGGCGAAGGGTCTGATCCGTGACGCGCTCTCCACGCTCGGGTGATCCCGTGCAACAGCGTGCAACAAGGTAGAGCCGCATGCCCGTAGGTCCCTAGCGTCGTCTGCACACCGAGTCAGGCGGAGGCGGCGACATGGTCAGGGTGAGCGAGGAGGCCCCGGAGCGGGGTGCGCTGGAGTACGTGACCTATGCCCCTGCGGGGCAGGACTGTGCCGCGTGCCTGCGCCCTCTGGAGCCCTTGGAGGTTGCCCGTCGCATCGTCCTTGATCGGACGTCCGGGTCGCCCCTGACCACGTATCGCCACGCGAACGGCTGCCCTAGGTCGGTGGCTGGCTGATGGAGATGCAGACCTGGAGAGACTCGCGCGCTAAGGCCACTGAGGCAGCTGAGTCCCTGCGTGCGGCTCTCGCTGCTCTGGGTATCCACGAAAGCGTGTGGAGCAGCGTGCGTCCCGTAGTGACCCACAGCGGAGGCGCGTACGTCCATCTCGGCATGATCCGCGCTGACGCGGTCGAGCAGATCGCGGCGGCACTCCGCGTGCCCACAGAGCACTGATGCCGGGAGCGAAGTGGACGCTGCGCCACGTAGGCCGGTACGCGGGCCCGCTCTACCTAGCCATGGTCCTCGGTGGTTCCGCCCTGGTTGTGGCCGGAGTCATCGCCATGCGGTAGCTGCCGTGAGGCTGATGCCTTCCCAGACTCCCCGCCGGATTCCCGGCGGGTGTTCCCGAGTAGAGAGGTAAGTCCGATGGTGGAAGAGAACACCGGTTCGACGGCCCCCGTAGGGGGTGGCCTGCTCATCGCGAAGCGGCAGATCGTGGCCGCGAGGACGCGGACCGAGCAGGAGTCCGACAACACCAGTGGCCGTTCCGACGGCAACGACTAGCGGGGTAGCCCACGATGCTTGATGCGGCTTCGTGGGCGGGGCGTCTGGGTGGGGATGCGTTCCTCGCCCAGACGTACCACCGCTCCTACGCGCACTTCCCTGGCACCGCCGATACGGCGGGCCTGTTCTCCTTCGACGACTTGAATCGGATCATCGCTTCGCAGCGCCTTGAGCCGCCCCGGCTGCGCCTGTCGCTCGACGGCGAGATGGTCCCACTTCATCGCTACGCGATCCCGACCACGAACCGTCGCGCGGTGAGCTGGTCCCGTATCCAGCCGGCGGAATTCCACACCCAGCTCAGGGACGGGGCATCGCTGGTTCTGGACTCGGTAGAGAAGATCCACCCGGCGGTGGGTGCGGCTGCCGAAGGTCTCGAACGGTTCCTCGGCACGTCCGTGCAGGCCAACGCGTACGCGTCCTGGACCGACCGGGAGGGCTTCGGCCTGCACTGGGACGATCACGATGTGGTGGTCGTGCAGGTTCACGGCTCGAAGCGGTGGCGCTTGTACGGTTCCACCCGAGAGGCTCCGACCTTCCGGGACGTGGAGTCTCCCGAAACACCCGAGGGCGACCCCGTAGCCGACATCGTTCTGTCCCCTGGTGACGTGCTTTACCTGCCGCGCGGCTGGTGGCACGCGGTCACCGCAGACCAAGGGACGGAGTCGTTACACCTGACCTTCGGCATGGTTCCGCACACGGGCGCGGACCTCATGATCTGGGTCGTGGATCAGCTCCGGTCGTCCCTCTCACTGCGCAAGGACGTCCCGCGGTTTTTGCCCCTGGCGGAACAGTCGGACTTCATCGCGGCCGTGCGCGGTGAGGTGCTCGACATGATGGCGGACCCTCGGTTGGTGGAGCGGTGGGCGGAGTCCATCGACACGACAGACCTGGGTCACGCGATCCCCTCACTGCCCTACGTGGAAGGGCTGCCAGCACAGCGGGGGATCACGGTCAAGGTGACCACTGCCCGGGGCCGCCTGACGGCGAACAGCGCACATGGCACGGTCACGCTCTCGGCGGCCGGTACCGCCTGGGACTTCGCCGAGTCGGCCGAACCTGCCCTGAGTGCGCTGCTGGCCGGTGCGCCCGTCACGCTCGGGGACATCGCCGATCGTGCGGGACTGGAGGTCAAGGACATGGCCGAGCTTGTCTCGGCCCTCATAGAGGGGCACGTCGTCGCGGTCGTGGGGTCAGAGCGGTGACGGCCGTGCTGTCCCTGGGGACGTACCGCGTGCGTGCCGTGGGTCAGGCGGCACGTACCGCCCTGGCTGCGGGTAGCCCATGGGTGGACACGGCACCCAACTACGCCCACGGCTACGCACACGAGGCGCTGCGCCCGGTACTCCGGACGTACCCGACCGTGCGGGTATCCACGAAGACGGGGTTCTTCACGGGCAAGCAAGGGCACGCCGCTCAGGCGGAGAGGGTACTCAGCCAGGAAGAGGCCGCCTGTGGGCACAGCCTCGCTCCGCACTTCGTTCGATGGCAGACGGAGCGTTCGTTGGCCGTGCTCGGCCGGGCGGACATCGTGTTCGTGCACAACCCTGAGCACCACGGGCACGGCCTCGACCGTTCCGCTCTACACGGGCGTGTACGGGAAGCGTTCGCCGTGCTGGAGGAATACTCCCAGGCTGGCCGGATCGGCGGTTACGGGGTAGCTACGTGGTCGGGTCTGACCTCCGAAGCGTTCACGGTCCCCGAGCTGCTCGGCCTGGCCCGAGAGGCAGCGGGCTCGGTAGAGCACCACCTCACGGGCTTGCAGATGCCGGTCAGCCTGATCATGGACGACCTGATCAGACGGGCGCTCAACGGGGTTGGACCGCTGATGGACGCGAAAGACGCGGGGCTCATCACGTTCGGGTCTGCTCCCTTGCACGGCGGCGAACTGCTCAGTGCCATGACACCGGAACTGGTGGACTTCATCCGCCCCGGCCTGTCGCCCGCAGCCGCTGCCCTGCTGGCTGCCGGATCGTGCCCCGGCCTCGATGTGGTCCTGACTTCGGCGAGCACCCGCGAGCACTGGGACGATGCGGCGAAAGCTCTGGCTGCCTCTCTGACGGCCGGAGAACTCAGGAAGGTGACCGATGAACTCTCCTCCGAGTGAGGACGTACAGACCCTGATGGAAGCCGCCCACGACCGGGCGGCGAAGGCTCTGGCCCTGACGTGCACTGGCCCGTTGGCGTGGGGGTTCCAAGGGGTCACCCTCGGCCGGAGAGCGGGGGACCGGTGGCTACGGGTGAGCCGCACTGCTCTGAGGAACGCGGGCCGGATGCAGGGGGAGGGCATCGTCGGCGCATCCCTGCTGGTGTCTGACGCTGTCCCGCGTCCACGCCTGCACGCGGTGCACGACTGGACTGACAGCGAGTGGGCGTTCGAGGCGGAAGCCTTCGACTACGTGGCACAACCCGTTGTGTCCCCGGACCGGGCGGACCTGGACCGCGACCCCGGCTTGCCTGACGCATGGTGGGACGACCTGTGCCAGGCACTCGGCACGCTGAGCGAAGCGGACGGAGTGAGGGTCACCGTCCGGGACGAGTGGATGGAACGCGCCTTCCCGCTGTTCCTCGGTATCCCTGCCCCGGCCAAGGTGGAGCGGATGACAGGGCACGGTGACCTGCACTGGGGCAACCTCACGGTCGTGCCCATGAACCTGCTGGACTGGGAGCGGTGGGGGCGGGTGCCCCTCGGCTTCGACGCGGGTCTACTCCACGCGAACAGCCTGCTGGTGCCGGGCGTAGCGGACCGCATCCGGAAAAGGTTCGCTTCGATCCTGGACAGTCCAGCCGGCCGAATCGGAGAACTCGCGGCCCTGGCTGAGATGCTGCAAGCCGTCGCCCGTGGCTGGTACCCGGACCTTGCTCCCTGTCTGCTCGCTCACGCGGAGATCCTGACGGGCGTTCGCCCGCCGGTACCGGCTCACTCCGAAGTCACGGCCTGACGGGGAGGGGCCTTTGGTGCGGAAGTCTCTGCCCCTGCGCGGCACGCCGCACACAGGGGCAGAGGTCCGTCTCAGGCGCTCTCGCCGATGTGCCGGTACAGAGTGGCGCGGGAGATCCCCAGCGCCTTAGCGATGGCGCTCACGCTCTCGCCCTTGGCGTACCGGGCACGGGCCACGGCTAGCTTGTCGTCGTCCACCACAGTCGGGCGTCCTCCGTGGTTGCCCTTGCGGGCCGCAGCGTCCAAGCCTTCCAACGTCTTCTCCCGGATGCCTTCCCGCTCGACCTCCGCACTGACGGCGAGAACTGCGAACACGATCGCGCCCGCCCCGTTCGGGTCGTACACACCCTGGAGGGGACCGGACAGGAGTTCCAGTTGGATGCCGTCCGCCTGAAGGGCGGAGGACAGGGACATCAGCTCTGCCGCACTGCGAGCGAGACGCTTCATCTCGACCACGGTCAGGATGACCGGCTGGTTAGGTGCTGCCTGCTTGAACTCGCGTGCCAGCGTGAGCGCCTTCTCCAGCTCCGGGCGTTCCTTCACACGGGTACTGATCTTCTCCGAGAACACGCGGGTGCACTGCGCCCCGGCAAGCGCGTCCAACTGGGACTGGAGTTCCTGACCCACGGTCGAGCAACGAGCGTAGCCAAGCCGGATCGCTGCGCCCGGCGTCCCTTCGGGTGCCTGTGCCACGGTTGCGCCCTGCGCCCATGCCTTACCGGGGTTGCGGTCGGCCGGAGTCTTCACGGTCAGCTCAGCCTTGAGCGCGGGCACCAGAGCGAAGCGGCCTGTGTGGTAGTTCGCTGCCACCTTGCCCGCGCCGGTACGGCAAGGGCTTCCTGCGGGTGCCTGGCACTTCGGGCAGTCGTGGCGCTCGACCTGTTCGGCCGGGGTGATCGTCTTCGTCATGACAGGACCGTCTCATAAACGTGTCTCGAAAGCCAGTGATGAGGCGGATCTTTTGAGACGGGTTATGAGACGGCGAGACGGGAGCGAAACGGACACCGACGGGACGGTGGCAGACCGTCTCACTATCGATGGTTATTGAGACGCATGGCCTTGGTCACTCTTAGCGACGCCGGTCGATCGCCACTCACCGCCCGGGGTGCGCTCGATACCGAAGTGCCGAAGCACTGTTTCGAGCTGCTCTTCACCAAGCCTCGGCGCGCGAGCAAGCCAGTAAGCGATCCACTCATCCCTTGTCACGGTCTGGACAACGCCGACCGGACCGCTCGGGTTACGCCCGTCGAAGCAGGCTGGCGAGGGGGTGGGGGATGACCCCCGAAAGGGGCAAGCTCGCACCGCCTAGTCTTAGCAGCTCAGATCGTGCCACGGTTCCAGACCTTCCCAGGTGGGCTCTCAGGTCCGGCCGGCTGCGGGGTAGCGCCTGGTCACAGGCTTGCGCCTGCCGCCTGGGCGACGGCGGAAGAGTGCAAGGAATATGGGCTGACTGGCCCTGCCTCAGGTGGCTGCGACAGGTGGCCGCGTAGCGGCCAAAGGAGTAGGCCCCTACTGCTTGCGGGCAAGCTCTCTGGGGGCGTGGCAGCGCCCCACTGGGCTTGCTTCCCGGGCTTCTTCCTTCGGCCCTTGCGGGCCGCTCTGTCGTAGTGGCTGCGGACTGTGGCGGCGTAGCCGCCGCCTGCCGCTTATCCCTTCGCCGCTGCCCTGCCTTGTGGGCGCTGCCGCGCCCTGCTTCCGTTCGCCGTAGAGCCAAGGGGCTACGCCTTGTCGGCCCCGGAGGGGGCCGCACTGCACTGGAGCCAAATAGATAAGAGAGGGCGTGAACGTTCGTGCAGGTCAGGTGCTGTATGAGCACACGCCAGGCGTGCTCTGACTACACGCGTGGTGTGCGGTCACCTGTCCTGGTGGACGCGGCAGGGTACCGGCGCACCCTTGGCCTTCTGGAACAGGTGAGGCGGAAGCACCAGGCAGGCCGCGCCGGAACGGGGCGAGATGAGGTGGAGATCCTTGGCGCGTGCTACCGCGTTGCGGGTGCTCTGGTCGGATAGCCGCTTGCCGTCCTTGCCGAGCAGTGCGGCCAGGCGGCCCGGCTCGAACGCGGCGTGTCCGTGGCGGTCGGCCCATCCGATGGCGGCGAAGTGGACCCGGTACGCGAGTGGGTGCCCATGGTCCTGCGCCATGCGCCGGTACTCATGCTGAGAGACCCCGCCCCACGGGCGGTCATGACCGAAGCTGATAGTCACCGGTCGCGGCTCCCGTCGTTGGGGCCGCAGGTGTGGGCGTGTCCATCGATGAGGGGCGACGCACACGCCTCGCAGGTCCAGACGATTTCGCTCGTGATGATCAAGGGTTCGCGACTCCTGTCGATGGAGCGCAGCACGTAGCCACGGCTCGGCGGTTGGAAGTCGCGCAGTTCCGTCCTGCGCTTCGGGAGTCCCTCGACGTCCCTGCGAGCCCCTCGGGATCGCGGCCTCTCGCGGAGTGGCCAGCTCTACCACCGCTGAACGGTGGGAGCTACGGTCCCCGCTCCGTCAAAGAGTGGGGAGGTATTCCTACGTGGCGGGTTGCTCGGCTGTCAAGCCGAGCCCCTCCCTGTCCCTGCTGTCAGAGCTTCGCTGCGAAGTCGTCGCTCTTGATGACGAGACGTTCGCGTACGTCACGGGGAATCTTCAGACGCAGATGTACGGAGGGCGCACGCACGCCCTTGACCTTGGTGCGTGTGACCTCGCACGTGATGCCCACGCGGCGGAGGTCCTCAGCCATGACCTCCATCCCTCCGGACTCCCATGCTTCACGGAACGTCTTCCCGTTGTGGATGAGAGTCCATCGGTCCTGTGTGGTCTCGGGATCGATCGCACTCAGTTCGTCCGTGAGCTTGTCGAGCGTCTTCTCTGCCTGCTCCTGAGTGAACCGCGTCTTCGTGTAGCGGCCTCCCGGCTCAAGTCCCTTCATGTAGTAGGCGATGGCCTCTTCAAGCCGCTTCACCTCGGCGCGAGCTTCAGCACCCTGGGCGTACTCGCGGACTTGCACGGGGACGTCGCCAAGCACCCGCAGCACATCGCCCACCAGGACGTCGTACACGCCCTGTGGGTCCGGTGCGCCGAGTCCCCCGCTCTTGCACTTCTGGCACCGGAGGTAGCGGTACTGGCCGAACTTGTTGGACGTGACGTGCACCGTCATGTTGGACGTGCAGTCGGCGCAGACCAGTACGCCGAGGAACTGCGTCGCGCCGTGCGTCTGACGCTGGGGCTGGTTCTTGCCGCGCCGGTCGATGGCCTCTTGCAGTTCGTTGTACTCGTCCTCAGTGAAGATCGGTTCGGCCACCCTGATCGGCTTGCCATCGTGTCCGAGGATCAGCTTGGAGCGACGCACACCCTTGTTCTTGTTCTCCTCCACTCGGTAACCCATGAGTGCCGGGTTGCGGAGGCGACGGAGGAGAGTCGTCGTGGTGAGCCCTGCGGACATGAGTCCGGACCGGACGAGACACACAGCCATGCGCCGGGCGGACACTCCCCGCAGCGCCATGCGGCGCGCCCACTGCAACGCCTTCTGTGCGACAGGGTCGATGGCAAGGGCCGATCTTCCGTTCACCTTCGTCGTGACGAAGCCGTACGCGGGCTTGCCCACGAGCCACGCGTCCTGAGTCCGCGTGTAGTCCCAGAGTGAAGCCACGCGGGTTGACGTGTTCGCCGCTTCGATCTCGGCGATGCCTCCGATGAGCGTGACCATCATCCGGCCGACAGTGGATTCAAGGTCGATCGAGTCGTTCTTCGAGGCCAGGTTCTTCCCGTACCGCTGGCACCACTCGATCATCGTGGAGAGATCGGACATGCGGCGGATGAATCTGTCGAGCTTCCAGAAGAGCAGAGCATCGAACTCGGGTGATCGGTTGTTGAGCCACTCGCCGAGTTCCTTGCGCTTCCACGGTGGAACCTTCGTTGCCGAGACGTTGAGATCGGAAGCGACGCCGACGACGCGGTACCCCTTGTCCCTGGCCAGTAGGCGAAGGTCGAGTTCCTGCCGCACCGGCGAGGTGGTGTCCTCGGTAAGTACGGACAGGCGGATAGAGAGCAGAGCGCGCGGGGCGTCCGCAGGAAGCAGAGCCTCCGCCTTCTTCAGCTCCTTAAGCAGAGCCAGGTCCGCAGCGGTCCACTCAGCGTCGATGTCGTACGTCTTCATGGCTCGGAGAGTAGCGATGGATTTAGCCATGTGTCCATCTGCCCTCAGCTGGACCTGGACATTCAAATCGGCCCGACGGGCAAGAAGTTGCTGCCGCTCACCGTCGTGAAGTAGGCCGGGAGACAAGCCGCCTCCGGCCGATGGGCCGGAGGCGGCTTGCTTGGGTCAGTTGATGCCCAGGGCGTTCAGCAGGGCCGATGAGACGTGCTCGGCGGCGTTCTGGTGGCCCTTGGCGTTCGGGTGGACGAAGGCCACCTCGGACGGGAACTCGGTGAAGACGCCCTCCACCCACTTGCCGGAGTCACAGACGCTGTGGTTCCGGGAGGAGTCGTACAGGTCGACGAAGGACGCTCCGTGGTTGCCGGCGGACTTCTCGATGACCTTGTTCAGGGGCTCCAGCACGTCGTCACGGAGCCAGTCCAGGTCGCCCGGGGTGATCGAGGCGAACTGCTCCCAGTCGTTGTACCGGCACTTGGACGTGTCGTTGGGGACGACCGTCGGGTAGCCGACGGCCAGGGTCTTGGCGTGCGGGGCCTTCTCCTTGAGCGCGGCGAGCATCTCGCCGTACTCCTTGCTCACTTTGGACAGCCGATCGGGGACGCTGTCGGCGAGTTCGTCCCGGCACGGTGTGCCCACGCCGCCGCTGCCAGAGCCCACTTGCAGACAGGTGAAGAGCATGTCGGCGAACCCGAGGGTGTTGCCACCCACGCCGACGGTGATCACGTCGGTACCGGGACTGACGGCCTCGGACTGGGGCGGCACCGGGGGGAACGGGTAGTCCGGGTCCTCGGAGAAGGGCGGCAGATGGCGGCCGATCGGGTTCTGGGCCCGGAAGGTGATGTCCTCGATCGTGGCGGCGCCGCAGCTGACGTTGGTCAGCTCGATGAGCGAGCCGAGGTCGCGGTCGATGACCTGCGGATAGGAGAGGTCGGTGCGCTCGCAGCCGTCGCGGGGGACCTCGAAGACCTCGCCCGCGGCCGGGATGACCCCGGCGGTGTACGAGTCGCCCAGGGCCACCCACTCGTACGCCGCCGCCGCGGTTGCCGGGGCCGCCCCGGCGAGTTGCGTCGGCACGAGGGCCCCCGCGACCAGCGCGGCGGTCGAGCCCAGCAGTGTCAGGCGCTTGCGGAAAGGGGTCACGAATCCTCCAGGTGTACGGCGTTGATGCCGCTATGACCGTAGAGGGGTTGTGACTCGCCGCAACAGATCCGATACGGACAGTTACGAACGATCGCGAAAAAAGCCACTTTTGGGCGGTTTGCTTCGGTGTGCTGCCGATTCGCATCCGACAGTTGACGGGTGCGGTGCGGTATTTGCGCGATGTGAGTCGGATGTTTGATCAACTGGCCACGTCCCGGCTCGGCGCCAGGCTCGCGGCCGCTGTCCGGTTCCCGATCATCGACGGGCCTGGCTCGTGCCGGTCTCGAATCGGGCACGAATGTGATGGGACATCCCGATCCGGGAGCCGGGCGCACGTCGGGTGCGTCATGAGGGGCATGGATCTGGACAAGACGCCCGCGGGGTCGCCGGCACCCGAGCGGTACGAGCCGGGTGAGGGGTGTCTGACCACCGCCGTCCGGATTCCGGTCCGGATCGTCGTGCTGGTGCTGGTCGTTCCGGTGCGCCTGGTGTGGGATCTGCTCGCGGCCGGGGCGCGGGCGCTGCATCGTTCGGTGTTCCGGCCGGTCGGACGCGGTATCGGCCTTGCCTGCTCGTGGCTCTTCGGGACGCTGCTCGCCCCGCTCGGGCGGGCCTTGGGCGTGGCGCTGGTGTGGCTGGGCAAGGCGGTGTTCGTGTGGCCGTGGGTGGCGCTGTGGTGGTACGTGGTGGTGCCCGTGGCGTGGTACGGATTCGTGGTGCCGGTGGTGTGGCTGTACGGGAGCGTCCTCACCCCGATCGGCCACGGGGTCGGCTTCGTCTGCTCCTGGCTGTACGAGACGTTGGTCACGCCGACCGGGCGCGTGCTGGGCGTGGCGCTGGTGTGGCTGGGCAAGGCGGTGTTCGTGTGGCCGTGGGTCGCGCTGTGGCGCCATGTACTGGTGCCGGTGGTGCGCTACGGGCTCGTGGTGCCGGTGGTGTGGCTTTACCAACGGCTGCTCACCCCCCTCGGACGCGGCACCGTCCGGCTCGTCGACACCCTCCTGGTCACCCTGCTCGTCACCCCGCTGAGCCGGCTCCACCGGACCGTCCTCGTCCCCGTCTGCCGGGAGATCGCCGACGCGATCGGCGTCGCCTGGCGGATCGCCGGACACATCTCCCGCGCGGTCGGCCGGGCGGTGACCTGGCTGGCCCGGATCCTGATCGGGCGGCCGGTCGGCTGGTTCTACCGGGCCGTGTGCACGCCGGTCGGTCACGTCGTACGCGCCTACGTCTGGGCCCCGGCCAAGAAGGCCGCCACCGAGGCGGGCCGGGCGGCCAGGAGTGCGCTACGCACCGCCGGGGAAACGGTCCGGCAGGCCCGCCGCGACGCGTGGCGCGCCCTCGCCGGCCCTCCCCGCTCGGCCGAGCCTGTGGACGCACCGGTCGACGGGGCGCGTACGCTGGGTAGTACAACAACCGTCCCCGGCGCGGTACCCGCACCCGAGATCTCCCTGCGCAAGCAGGTGTGAGCCGGGTTTTCCGGGGCCGACCGCCCGGTCGGCCGCGCGTTAAGAGGGTGTGCGCCACCGCGCGCACCCCGCAGCGAGGAGAAGAACCACTGGGCAAGCGACAGCCCGAAGGCCCACCGCCCGCGCCGGCGGTGCAGCGCATCCGACTGCGTTACACCAAGCGTGGCCGCCTCCGGTTCACCAGTCACCGCGATTTCCAGCGCGCCTTCGAGCGGGCACTGCGGCGCGCCGACGTCCCCATGGCGTACTCGGCGGGCTTCACGCCGCATCCGAAGGTGAGTTACGCCAATGCCGCACCCACCGGCACGGGCAGCGAGGCCGAGTATCTGGAGATCGCCCTCGCGGCGCCGCGCGACCCCGACTCACTGCGCGAGCTGCTCGACGAGTCGCTGCCCAACGGGCTCGACATCATCGACGCCGTCGAGGCCCGTACATCGGGTCTCGCCGACCGGCTGACCGCGTCCGTGTGGGAGCTGCGGCTCGACGGGGTGGAGCGCGAGCGGGCCGAGCACGCCGTGACCGCCTTCCTCGCCGCCGAGGTGGTGGAGGTCGAACGGCGTGCGAAGAACGGCATGCGGACCTTCGACACCCGGGAAGCCGTGGTCGACCTGCGGACCCTTCCTCCACAGGCCGATAGGCCGCAGGGTGAGCGCTGTGCGATACTGCGGCTGGTAGTTCGGCACATGACACCCGCCGTTCGACCCGACGACGTCCTTTCCGGTCTCCGAGCTGTGGCCGACCTGGCGCCGCCGGTCCCCGCAGCGGTGACCAGGCTGGCGCAGGGGCTCTTCGACGAGGAGTCCGGAACGGTGACCGACCCGCTCGCGCCCGACCGCGAGGCAGTCACGGCAGGCCTGTCCACGGCCGCCGGACCCGCCGCCGCGAAGGCGCCGGAAGGTGCAGGTTCCGCGTAGGGACGGTTGTTGTAGCGCAGCCCTTGAAAACAGCCTCGGGAGCCACCCGGGTCGGGCAGCGCGCCGACCACGAAGACTTTCGCCAGGCCGTACGTACAAACGCGTACGTACGGAACCGGCGACCCAGACATAACAGCTCCTGTGCGGCGCCCGCGCCCCGGACGGCGGCATTCGCGCACTGGCGCGGGCCGCGGCCGGACCGGAACAAGGCGTGGCGCCCGGGAGCGTGACGGGAGAACCGCCCGCATGTCCCAGAACGAACCCGGTACGAACCGGGTCACCGAAGAAGAACTGAACAGCCCCAGCGACACGCTGCCGCCGCGCCGCAGGCGCCGCGCCGCGTCGCGTCCGGCGGGGCCGCCGTCCGCGGCGGCCGAGGCCGCCGAAGGGGCGAAGGTCACGGCGAACGTGACGGAGGACGCCACCACAGGCGCCGACGGCGACGCCGTCACGGCGGACGAGGCCGCGCCGCCGCGGGCCCGCCGCCGGGCGACCCGTAAGGCCACCGCCTCCGCCGAGATCGTGGCCGAGCCCGCTCCCGAGCCCGCCGCCCCCGAGACCCTTGCCACGCCTGAGGCCGCTGTCGCCGATGAGGCCGCGCCGCCGCGTGCCCGGCGCCGGGCGACCCGTAAGGTCGCCGCCCCCGCCGAGACGGTCGCCGAACCGGTGGTCGAGCCCGTGGTCGAGCCCGCCGCCGCCGAGGCCGTGGCCGCCCCTGAGGCCGCTGTCGCCGATGAGGCCGCGCCGCCGCGTGCCCGCCGCCGGGCCACCCGTAAGGTCGCCGCGCCCGCCGAGAGTGTGGCGGAGCCGGTCGTCGAGCCCGCGGCCGAGACCGCTCCGGAGCCCGTGGCCGAGCCGGTCGCCGACGAGGCCGCGCCGCCGCGTGCCCGCCGCCGGGCGACCCGGAAGGTGACCGCACCGGCCACCACCCCCCGCCCCGCCGACGCGGACACGGACGCCGAGAGCGACGTGACCGTGCCGGGCGAGACGCTTCCCGCGGCCGCCGTCACGCAGATCACCGCCGACGAGGAGCGGGTCGAGGCGGCCGAGAAGGCCGCGACCCGTGGCCGTACGCGCCGCAGGGCCGGCGGTTCGCCGGAGTTCACCGCCGAACCGAAGGCGGAGCCCAAGGCCAAGCCGAAGGCCGAGCAGCGCAACGGCTCCGGCCCGTCCGCCGCCAAGGACGCCGCGAAGGACAAGGAGACCGACGCGCCCGAGCGGTCGCGTCGGCGCGCCAACCGGCCCGCCGTGGCCGTCTTCCAGGCGCCCGTCTTCGCCGAGCCGATGTTCCAGACCCCCGAGACGGCCGCCGCGATGGCCGCCGCCGGTGATGTCGAGGACGAGGACGATCTCGACATCGAGGACGAGACGACGGCCGAGCCCGTCGCCGCGCCCGCCCCCGAGCCTTCGGGCCGCCGCCGGCGCCGTCGCCGCGGCGAGTCCGCCGACATCGCCGAGCCCGAGCCCGCGCCCGCACCGGCCCCCGCCACCGCTGCCGAGCGGGACGCCGACGACGAGCCCGACACCGAGCGGTCCGCCGAGGGCGACGAGTCCGAGTCGGACGACTCCGACGACTTCGACCGTCCGTCGCGCCGCCGTCGCAGGGGCGGCAGGCGCCGCCGCCGTGGCGAGTCCGCCGAGGCCGACGAGCAGTCGGACGAGCAGTCCGACGAAGCCCCCGAGGACCGGAACCGGGATCGGGACCGGGACCGCGGCAAGAAGCACGCGGCCGAGGACGAGGACGGCGCCGACACCGGCGCCGAAGGCGACTCCGACGAGCAGGACGACGACGACTCCGCCAACCAGTCGGGCGGCGGAAGCAGCAGCAGCCGCCGGCGTCGCCGCAGGCGCCGTCGCAGCGGTGACGGTGGCTCCGACGCCGAGAGCAACAACGGCGTGGACGACCCGGAGCGTACGGTCGTCAAGGTCCGCGAGCCGCGCGAGCGCCGTACGAAGGACACCGAGCCCGGTACGGGCGTGGACGAGGTCCAGTCCATCAAGGGCTCGACCCGTCTGGAGGCGAAGAAGCAGCGCCGCCGCGAGGGCCGCGAGCAGGGCCGCCGCCGTGTGCCGATCATCACCGAGGCGGAGTTCCTGGCGCGCCGTGAGGCCGTCGAGCGGGTGATGGTCGTCCGCCAGAACGGCGAGCGCACCCAGATCGGCGTCCTTGAGGACGACGTGCTCGTCGAGCACTACGTCAACAAGGAGCAGGCCACCAGCTACGTCGGCAACGTCTACCTGGGCAAGGTGCAGAACGTACTGCCGTCCATGGAGGCCGCCTTCGTCGACATCGGCAAGGGACGCAACGCCGTCCTGTACGCCGGTGAGGTCAACTTCGAGGCGCTGGGCATGGCCAACGGCCCGCGCCGGATCGAGACCGCGCTCAAGTCCGGCCAGTCGGTCCTCGTCCAGGTGACGAAGGACCCGATCGGCCACAAGGGCGCGCGCCTCACCAGCCAGGTCTCGCTTCCCGGCCGTTACCTCGTGTACGTCCCCGAGGGCTCGATGACCGGCATCAGCCGCAAGCTCCCCGACACCGAGCGGGCGCGGCTGAAGACCATCCTGAAGAAGATCGTCCCCGAGGACGCGGGCGTCATCGTCCGTACGGCCGCCGAGGGCGCGAGCGAGGACGAGCTGCGCCGCGACGTCGAGCGCCTCCAGTCGCAGTGGGAGGACATCCAGAAGAAGGCGAAGAGCGGCAACGCCCCGACCCTTCTCTACGGCGAGCCCGACATGACCGTCCGGGTCGTGCGCGACATCTTCAACGAGGACTTCACCAAGGTCATCGTCAGCGGTGACGAGGCATGGCAGACGATCCACGGTTACGTGGCGCACGTGGCGCCCGACCTGTCCGACCGGCTGAACCGCTGGACGAGCGAGGTCGACGTCTTCGCCTCGTACCGGATCGACGAGCAGCTGATGAAGGCGCTGGACCGCAAGGTCTGGCTGCCGAGCGGCGGTTCGCTGGTGATCGACAAGACCGAGGCCATGATCGTGGTCGACGTCAACACCGGGAAGTTCACCGGTCAGGGCGGCAACCTCGAAGAGACCGTCACCAGGAACAACCTGGAGGCGGCCGAGGAGATCGTGCGTCAGCTGCGGCTGCGCGACCTGGGCGGCATCGTCGTCATCGACTTCATCGACATGGTGCTCGAATCGAACCGGGATCTGGTGCTGCGGCGACTGCTGGAGTGCCTGGGCCGGGACCGTACGAAGCATCAGGTCGCCGAAGTCACGTCGCTGGGCCTGGTCCAGATGACCCGTAAGCGGGTGGGCCAGGGGCTGCTGGAGTCGTTCTCCGAGACCTGTGTCCACTGCAACGGGCGTGGCGTGATCGTCCACATGGAGCAGCCGACCAGCTCCGGAGGCGGCGGTGGCAACGTCGGCGGTGGCGGCAACGGCAAGCGCGCGAAGAAGCGCCGCGGCGGGTCCGGCACGGACCACGACCACGACCACAGCCATGACCACGAGCACGAGACGGCCGAGGGCCTGACGGACCCGGAGACGGAGTCCGAGGCCGAGGTGGCGGCTGAGGTCGCCGCCCCGGTGGCGCTGTCCTCGCCCGAGTTCGTGCCCGACGAGGAGCTGTACAGCAGCGTCGCGGAGGCCGAGACGGCCGCCCGTGGCGGGCGTTCGCGCCGCCGGGCCTCGCGCAAGGCGTCGGCGCCGGCCGGTTCGCCGCGGTCGACGCGGCCCGAGCCCGAGGCCGAGGCTGTGCCGACGGAACGGGCCGAGGAGCCGGCGCAGGCGCCGGTCCCGGTGTCCGAGCCCGAGGCGCGCGTGGAGGAGGCGGCTCCGCAGGGCCGTACCCGCCGCCGGGCCACCCGTAAGGCGTCGGCCCCGGCCGGATCGCCGAAGACGGCCGACTCCGAGCAGCCCTCCGAGCCCGCTGAGCAGTCGGCACCGCCCGTCGCGGCGGAGCCGGAGACCGTACGGGCCGAGTCCGCCACCGACACACCCGCCACCGACGCGCCGACCGGCGACACGCCCGAGGCGGCACCGCCGCGGGCGCGCCGCAGGGCGACCCGTAAGGCGTCGGCCCCGGCCGGTTCGCCGGCGGGTGCCGAGGAGGCGGCGGTCCTGGTGGTGGATTCGGCTTCGGAGTCGGCCGAATCCGACGACAACGATGCGGAATTTTCTGCTCCGGCCAAGAAGGCGGCTCGAAAGACCGCCAAGAAGGCCACGGCCAAGAAGGCGGCGACGAAGAAGACGGCGGCCAAGAAGACCGTCGCGAAGAAGACCACCGCCAAGAAGACGACCACGAAGTCGGCGGCCAAGAAGACGTCGGCGGCCGAGCAGGCGACGGTCCCCACCGTGTCGGTACCCACGGATGACTAGTGCCCCTCCCGGCACCGGCGCCTGAGCTGAACGTTTGGTGACAGCCGCTTGAACGGCCCGTGCCCTCCCCTGGGAAACCAGGGCGGGGCACGGGCTTCTCTGTTTTCGGAATTGATGCGTTTGGCCGTTAACCGGCCCGAAATTCCGTGAGAATTTGCTGATAATGTGACCGACGGTCCCCGCCGTTGGCAGTCCCCGCCCGGAACCTGCGGTCGGTGACCGGCCCGTACAGGGACAGCGGTCCCACATTCCTCGGCAGGGCGTCGGCCAATTACGCCGTGGGGGTATACGCGGCCTCGCGAGACGCCCGCTGCACCCCTGGCCTCTGCCACAGAGAGCTTTCGCGGTGTTCAAGGAGGACGACGTCCATGTCGAGCAGTGAAGTGCAACCCATCCCCGCTGCCCGCCCGGTTATCGGGGAGGAAGAGATCGAGGCCGCGGTACGTGTCATGCGTACCGGCCGGGTCGTCCAGGGTCCCGAGGTGGTCGCTTTCGAAGAAGGCTTCGCCGAACTCGTCGCCGGCCGTCACTGCGTGGCCGTGAACTCCGGCACATCGGCGCTCCACCTGCTGCTGCTCGCCCTCGGCATCGGTCCGGGCGACGAGGTGATCGTGCCGTCCTTCTCCTTCGCCGCCTCGGCCAACGCGGTCCGGCTCGTCGGCGCCGACGTCGTCTTCGCCGACATCGAGCCCGGCACCTTCGGTCTCGACCCGGCGGCCGTCGAGGCCGCGATCACCCCGCGCACCGCCGCGATCATGCCCGTGCACCTGTACGGCAACCCGGCGTCCATGGACAAGCTGATGCCCATCGCCGACAAGCACAAGCTCGCCGTCGTGGAGGACGCCTGCCAGGCGCACGCCGCGTCGCTGCACGGCACACCGGTCGGCGCGTTCGGCTCCGGCGGCACCTTCAGCTTCTACCCGACGAAGAACATGCACTCCCTCGAAGGCGGCATGATCTCCACCGGCGACGCCGAGATCGCCCGCACCCTGCGCCTGCTGCGCAACCAGGGCATGGAGCAGCGGTACGCGAACGAGATCGTCGGCGCCAACATGCGCCTCACCGACGTGGCCGCCGCCGTCGGCCGCGTACAGCTCGGCAAGCTGGCCGGCTGGACCGAGCGGCGCCGCGCCAACGCCGCGTACCTGGACGAGCACATCACCGCGCCCGGTGTGGTGACACCGCCGGTCGCCGAGGGCGCGTACCACGTGTACCACCAGTACACCGTCCGGATCACCGGTGACCGCGACGCCGCGATGGCCAAGCTCACCGAGGCGGGCGTCGGCAACGCCGTCTACTACCCGACCCCCATCCACCGGCTGCGGCCGTTCTGGGAGCCGGACCAGAAGGCCGGACGCGACTGGGATCTGCCCGAGACCGAGCGGGCCGCCGCCGAGGTCGTCTCGCTCCCCGTCCACCCCTCGCTGTCCGAGGGCGAACTGGAGCGGATCGCGACCGCCGTGAACGAGCTGGGAGAGAACCTGTGACCACCGGGGGACTGCGCGCCGGCCTGATCGGACTGGGGTCGATGGGGCGCCACCACGCCCGTGTACTGGCCGGCCTCGACGGCGTCACGCTCGTCGGGGTCGTCGACCCGCTCGGCGACAAGAACGGACTGGCGCAGGGCGCGCCCGTCCTCGCCACCGTCGACGAACTGCTCGCGATCGGCGTCGACTACGCCGTCATCGCCTGCCCGACCGCCCTGCACGAGGAGGTCGGC
This sequence comes from Streptomyces sp. NBC_01508, assembly GCF_045040315.1. Lineage (NCBI taxonomy): Bacteria > Bacillati > Actinomycetota > Actinomycetes > Kitasatosporales > Streptomycetaceae > Streptomyces > Streptomyces sp. NBC_01508. The sequence continues at coordinate 5,949,534 of NZ_CP109419.1, forward strand.
CTCCAGCTCGCCGAGGCCGGGGTGAGCGCGCTCATCGAGAAGCCGCTCGCCGACACCGTCGACGGCGCGCGCCGGCTGGTCGAGGCGTTCGAATCGCGCGGCCTCGTCGCCGGCGTCGGCCACATCGAGCGCTGCAACCCGGCGCTGCGCAGCCTCCGCGCCCGCCTGGAGGCCGGTGAACTCGGCGATGTGTACCAGGTGGTGACGCGCCGTCAGGGGCCGTTCCCGCACCGCATCGCCGATGTCGGCGTGGTCAAGGACCTCGCCACCCACGACATCGACCTGACCGGCTGGGTGACCGGCCAGACGTACACCTCGATCGCCGCCCACACGGTGTCCAAGAGCGACCGTCCGCACGAGGACATGGTCTCCGCCGTGGGCCGGCTCTCCGACGGCACGATGGTCAACCACCTGGTCAACTGGCTGAGCCCGCTCAAGGAGCGCTTCACCTCGGTCACCGGCGAACGCGGCTGCTTCATCGCCGACACCCTGACCGCCGACCTGACCTTCCACTCCAACGCGGCGGTGACCACCGAGTGGGAGGCGCTGCGCGCCTTCCGCGGCGTGGCCGAGGGCGACATGATCCGCTACGCCATTCCCAAGCGCGAGCCGCTGCTGGTGGAGCACGAGTTGTTCCGCGACGCCGTACTCGGCGAGTCGCACGACATCTGCACCCTGCGGCAGGGGCTGCGCACGGTCGAGGTGGCGGCGTCGTTGCTGGAGTCGGCCGCGAGCGGTCGCACGGTGGTTCTTGAGACAGGAGGCTCTGCGAGCGATGTCGGCTGACAATGTGGTGGCACGGCGGCACAAGAGCCCGCGCGGGCGGATCGTGATGCTCGTCGACAACGGCGTGAACGGCGATTCGCGCGTACAGAAGGAAGCACGTTCGGCCGCCGCGGCCGGCTGGGACGTCGTTCTGCTGGGCAAGTCGCCCAACAAGAACGAGAAGACCTGGCGCATCGGGGACGCCGAGGTCAGGCTGCTGCATGTACCCGTCCCCATGACAAGGCGGCGGTACGAGTACCGGCGCGCGATCCTGCGCGCCCCCCTCGCCTACCGCCCGGGCCCGCTCGCCGCCTACCGCAGGCAGCGGATGAAGGCGTGGCGCGCCGACCTCAGCCTCCGGCTGATCGAGGCGAAGCTGGCGGGCTCCACCATCCGGAAGTTGGCGCTGATTCTGCCGCGTGTCGGCTCCAAGGTGCTCAGCAAGTGGGTGAGCCTGCGGGCCGGCCAGGCGCGCTCGCTGGAGCGCCGCCGAAAGGACATGACGTCCCGGCTGGACCGCTTCACCACCGCGTTCTGGCAGCGCACGATGGGTGACCGTGCCTGGCGCCGGCTCGACCCGTACCTGTGGGACCTGGAACTGGCGTACGGCAAGGTCATCGACGCCCTCGAACCCGACCTGATCCATGCGAACGACTTCCGCATGATCGGGGTGGGCGCCCGCGCGAAGCTGCGCGCCAAGGGCAAGGGCCGTGAGATCAAGCTGGTCTGGGACGCGCACGAGTTCCTGCCGGGCATCAAACCGTGGCTTTCGCACCCCCGTTGGCACATCGCCCAGTGCGCGCACGAGCGCGAGTACGCGAAGCACGCGGACGCGGTCACCACCGTCTCCGCGACGCTCGGGGAGATGCTCGTCGAACGGCACGCTCTGCCGACCACTCCCGAGGTCGTACTCAACGCCCCGGACGCCGAGATCTCCCCGGAGGAGGCCGCCGAGCCGGTGCCCGACCTGCGCGCCCTGTGCGGCATCGGCCCCGACGTCCCGCTCACGGTCTACAGCGGCGCGGCGGCTTCGCAGCGCGGCCTCGACATCATGGTCGAATCGCTGCCTCAACTGCCGGGCGTGCACGTCGCGTTCGTGGTGCTGCGACCGAACTCGGAGTACATGAAGTCGTTGCGGGTGAGGGCGGCGGAGCTGGATGTGACCGAGCGGGTCCACATACTGCCGTACGTACCCCACTACCAGGTCGTGCCGTTCCTCTCGGCGGCGGACGTGGGTGTCATCCCGATCCACCACTGGCCGAACCACGAGATCGCCCTGATCACCAAGTTCTTCGAGTACTCGCACGCCAGGCTGCCGTTCGTGGTCAGCGACGTGAAGACGATGGGTGACATGGTCGCGAAGACCGGGCAGGGCGAGGTCTTCACGGCGGAGGACGTCGCGGACTACGTCCGCGCGGTCAAGGCGGTTCTCGCCGACCCCAAGAAGTACCGCGACGTCTACGAAGACCGGGATCTGCTCGCCGAATGGACCTGGGAGGCACAGGCCGAGATTCTCGACGGCACCTACTCCCGGCTCCTGGGCCGCCAGCGCGGCAGGACCGGAACCGCGAAGAGCCGGGTGGTGGCATGAGCGACCGGCCCGATGTGACGGTCGTGGTGGCCGTGTACAACACGATGCCGGCGCTCACCGAGTGTCTGGACTCGCTGGTCGGGCAGACGATCGGCCACGACCGCATGGAGATCATCGCGGTCGACGACGGTTCCACCGACGGAAGTGGGGCGGAGCTCGACCGCTACGCCGTGCTCCACCCCGGCACGGTCAAGGTGCTTCATCAGGCCAACTCGGGTGGCCCCGCGGCTCCCAGCAACCGCGCGCTCGATCAGGCGTCCGGCCGCTACGTGTTCTTTGTCGGCTCCGACGACTACCTGGGTCGTGAGGCGCTGGAGCGCTTGGTCGCCATGGCGGACCGGAACGAATCGGATGTTGTTCTCGGCAGGATGGTGGCGGTGGGGGACCGGTCGGTGCCCCACGCGGTCTTCCGGAGCACCAAGGACAAGATCGAACTGGTCGGCTCGGGCGCGCTGTACGCGATCTCCAACACCAAGCTCTACCGGCGTGCCCTCATCGAGAAGCATGGCATGCGCTTCTCCGAGGCTCTGCCCGTAAGCAGTGACATGCCCTTCACGCTGGAGGCGTACGTGCACGCCGCGACCGTCTCGGTCGTGGCGGACTACGACTGCTACTACGCGGTACGACGGCCGGACGACAGCAACATCACCTACCGGGCCCGGTTCGAGGACCGGTTGCAGGTCTGCCGGTATGTCCTCGACCTGCTGGACCGGCTCGTGGGCCCCGGTGAGCTGTACGACGAGTTCGCGCTCAGGCTGCTGAAGGTGGACCTGGCCTGGATCTTCGGTGAGAACTATCTCTCCATGGATCCGGTGCGGCGCGAGACGTGCGTGCTGGCGACGGCCGACTTCCTGGAGGAGTACTACAAGGCCCTGTTCGTACGCATACAGGACAGAGTCGCCGTTCCCCAACGGCTCCGCTTCCACTGGATCTTCCAGCGCGACAGCCGGACGCTCACCGAACTCGTCCGCGTCGACACCGCGGGTGGCGCCCTGCCCCCGACGTTCCTCGACGGTGACCGCGCCTACGCGCTGTACCCCGGCTTCCGGGCGGGGGCCGACGAGGCGGCGCTCCGCGCCTTCCGGCTGCTGGGCCCCATCACGGGTCGACTCGCAGGCGGCACCCGCCTGTTGGCCGCGGAATGGGAACAGCGGGACGGGAAGGACCTCTACCTCGCTGTCAGAGTGCTCGTCCCGGTCTTGGGCGACACGGACTCCGCCGTGACACGCCTTCGCTCCGGCGCCCTGCCCAAGAGCGTGGAGAACAGCCGACGGCTGCCGCCGGAGGCCAAACTCCCGCCGCCCGTGGGTGAGTTTGTCCGTACCTCGGCACCGGACGCCACCGGAACCGTACTCACCGCCCGCATTCCCCTGCCGCCCGTCAGGACCAAGCTGGGCGCCCGTGTCTACGTGGACGTCGCCGGCTCGACGTACGAGATCCCGATCCGCACCCGGGGTCTGCCGATGCCGCTGGCCCGCCGATGGGGCGACACCGTCCCGTACCGGGCGTCGGCCAATGTGAATTCCAAGGGGCGACTGGTGATCACCACGGCTCCGCTGTGGGAGCCGAAACCATCCTTCCGCACGCGGGTACGAAGCCTGCTGCCCCGGTTCAAGAGGAAAGTAATCCGATGAATATCTGTGTAGTCGCGCTCGGCAAGATCGGTCTGCCGCTCGCCGTGCAGTTCGCCGTCAAGGGCCACCGCGTCTTCGGCGCCGACGTCAACGAGAAGGTCGTCGAGCTGGTCAACGCCGGTACGGAGCCCTTTCCCGGCGAGCACGACCTCGATGTCAAGCTCAAGCGGACCGTCGACGCCGGGCTGCTGACGGCCACGACCGACACCACCGCCGCCGTCGCGCAGGCCGCCGCCGTCGTGGTCGTCGTCCCGCTGTTCGTGGACGCCGAGGGCGTGCCCGACTTCGGCTGGATGGACAACGCCACCAAGGCGATCGCCAAGGGCCTGAAGCCCGGCACCCTCGTCAGCTACGAGACCACCCTGCCCGTCGGCACCACCCGCACCCGCTGGGCGCCGATGCTCCAGGAGGGCTCGGGGCTCACCCCCGGCGAGGACTTCCACCTCGTCTTCTCGCCCGAACGCGTCCTGACCGGCCGGGTGTTCGCGGATCTGCGCCGCTACCCCAAGCTGGTCGGCGGCATCGACGAGGCGTCGGCCAAGCACGGCGTCGACTTCTACGAGGCCGTGCTCGACTTCGACGTACGCGAGGACCTGCCGCGCGAGAACGGCGTGTGGGACCTCGGCACGGCCGAGGCGTCCGAGCTGGCGAAGCTGGCCGAGACCACCTACCGCGACGTCAACATCGGCCTGGCCAACCAGTTCGCGCGCTTCGCCGACCAGAACGACATCGACGTCAAGAAGGTCATCGAGGCCTGCAACAGCCAGCCGTACAGCCACATCCACCAGCCCGGCATCGCCGTCGGCGGCCACTGCATCCCGATCTACCCGCGGATGTACCTGTGGAACGACCCGTCGGCGACCGTCGTGCGCTCGGCGCGCGAGGCGAACGCGGCCATGCCCGAATACGCCGTGGACCTGCTGGCGGCGGCGTACGGCGACCTGACCGGCGCGCACGTGCTCGTGCTGGGCGCGGCCTACCGGGGCGGCGTGAAGGAGACGGCGTTCTCCGGCGTCTTCCCGACCGTCGACGCGCTGCGGGCGCGCGGCGCCGTACCCTACGTCTCCGACCCGATGTACACGTCCGAGGAACTGACCGCGCACGGCCTGCCGCCGCACGAGGGCCAGAAGGTCACGGCGGCGGTGCTCCAGGCGGACCACGCCGAGTACCGCGAACTGAAGCCGGCCGACCTGCCGGACGTCACGGTGCTCGTCGACGGCCGGCGTACCACCGACCCGGATGCCTGGCGCGGCGTACGCCGCGTCGTCATCGGCGGCTGATCCCCGCTCGCGCGAAGAGAGACACTGACAGCGGCCGTGCCTCGCCGTCCGGCGGGCACGGCCTGTTCACGGAGGGCCACTCCATGACTTGGTTGATCACGGGCGGCGCCGGATACATCGGCTCCCACGTGGTGAAGGCGATGACCGACGCCGGTGAGAGCGTCGTCGTGCTCGACGATCTGAGTACGGGCCGCAAGGAGCGTCTGCCCGACGACGTGCCGCTGGAGATCGGCAGCGTACTGGACGGCGAGCTGACGGGCAGGGTGATCGAGCGCCACTCGGTCACCGGCATTGTGCACATCGCGGGAAAGAAGCAGGTCGCGGAATCCGTCGCCAGGCCGCTCCACTACTACCGCGAGAACGTCGAAGGTCTTCGTACCCTCCTTGAGGCCGCGGTCCGCGCCGATGTCGCTCGATTCGTGTTCTCTTCCTCGGCAGCCGTCTACGGCATGCCGGACACGGACCTCGTCACCGAGCGAACGCCATGTCTGCCGCTCAGTCCCTACGGCGAGACGAAGCTGGCGGGCGAACGCCTCGTCGCCGCGGCGGGTGTCGCGCACTCCATGGCCACCGTGTCGCTGCGCTACTTCAACGTCGCCGGAGCCGTCTCACCGGAACTGGGGGACGACGGTGTTCTCAACCTGGTGCCCATGGTCTTCGAACGCCTGGAGGCGGGCGAGTCGCCGCGTATCTTCGGTGCCGACTACCCGACCGCCGACGGCACTTGCGTACGTGACTACGTCCACGTCGAGGACATCGCCTCGGCGCATCTCGCGGCGGTACGACGGCTCACCGAGGACACCACCACCTCCTTGGTGCTCAACATCGGGTGTGGTGAGGGGGTTTCCGTCGCCGAGATGATCGCGATCATCCAGGACATCACCGGCCGGGCCGACCTCGTGCCCCGGGTGGTGGAGCGCCGTCCGGGCGATCCCGCACGGGTGGTGGCCTCGGCCGGGCGCATCCGCGAGGAGCTGGGGTGGACGGCGCGTCACGACGTACGTGAGATGGTCGCATCGGCCTGGGAGGGCTGGCGGTTTCGCCACCTCCGAGAGTCCCCGGGCGGACGTCCGACGGGACGGGCAAGGGGTTCACGGGTCATCCGGTGAACCCCTCGCCCGGCGCTGTCTTCGTCGGCCACTACCGCGAGCCGAGCAGCAACTTGTCGAACTGCGCGCGCACCACGGGCCAGTCCCAGGCGGACACCGCATGATCGGCGGCGAGCTTGGCCGCCGCCCGCCAGGCTTCCTCGGTGGCCGTGTGCTCGACGATCCGCCGCGCGGCGTCCTCGGGGGAGTCGACAACCCAGGAATCGGGATAGAGGGTACGGGCGCTGTTGGGACGGCCCGCGTAGAAAGGCCAGTCCCGCACGACGGGAAGCGCTCCGCTCGCGGCGCCCTCCATCAGACCGATGTGGCAACCCTCACGGACCGACGAACTGAGAATCGTCCCGATGCCGGTAAGGGCGGACGGGACGTCGTTCGTCGGGCCGAGCTTTACGACCGCTCCCGACTTCACCAACGGGGCGAGCGCCCGGTCCAGTTCCTGACGGTATTCCAGCGTCGCGCGGCTGGCCTTCGGGTTGATGTCACCGCCGATCAGCAGCAGCCGGTACCGGTCGTCCCGCTCGCGTATCCGGCGCAGGACATCGATGGCCCACAGCGGGTCCTTGGCGACCTGACCGATGCCGATCAGGCCGAGGGTGAACCGCGCCTCGGGGGACTTGGGGCGCCGGAAATCGGTCAGGTCCATCGCGTTGTCGAGCACATGTATACGAGGCGCGTGCTCACCGCGCAGCTGAGGGGTCAGCGAGGTCACCAGATCGCGGACGTGCGGCGCCACGAACACCAAGTCGTCGACGCGCGAGAAATCCGTCATGTGGGGCCAGCGGGTGAACGCCTCGTAGCTGTGCAGGCGCAGGATGACGCGCGTGTCCCGGGGATCGATCGCCGTGAACATCGCCGCAGGCCCCCCGGACCACTCGATGAACGCTGTGTCCGCCCAATTCAGATGCGGGCGGATCAGCCGTTCGACCTCTTCCTGATAATCGGTCGACCCATCCGCCAGCCGGTCGGCCAGCATCCGCGGTGCCGCCCCCGCGATCCGCTTGAGGGACTTCTGCGAGGTCAGGTCCAGGAAGCGCAGCTCGACCCCCGGGTGGTTCCCGAAGTGCGCCAGGATGTGGTGGAGGAAGTTGGCGTTGCCGATCGTGGTCACGAGCAGCCGGAGCGGGCGGTCCGTGGGAGTCGGCGCTGCCGGGACCTCTCTGCCTCGGGGGGCGGCGGCGGCCCGCATGGCCTTCGAGGCGTAGAGCGGTTCGACGAAGCCTTCCGCGTCCTTCGCCAGTGGTGAGGAGAGCTGGTCGAAGTGGATCACGCGGTGGAACGCGAGTGTGAGACCGCGGTCGAGGGCCTGCGCCGCCTCGTCGTGCTCGCCGGCGGCGAACTGTGAGTCGGCATGGGCGAGTTGCGCCCCGACCGCCTGGGAGAGTCCCTGTGGGCTGAGCCCATTGGAGATCTCCTTCATCACGGACTCGTCCAGCAGTTCGGCCCTGCGCCCCTGGTCCGGAATCCTGGCCGCGGCGGCGGCCAGGGCTATCGCGGCCCCGCTGGTGCGGCCGGCCGAGAGCATGCCCTCAGCGACGTGCCGCGAGATGTTGACCCGTGCCTGCGCCGGAATACCTGGTGCGGTCACCGCGTGGCGCCACAGCCTGGCGCCGATCGCGGAGCGCATCAGTGGCCTCGCGGTGACCGTACGCATGACCGCGGCCGGTACGCCGTTCACGGAACGCCGGACATTGCGCGCGACGACGGTGGGGGACGGAATGCCGGCCAGGACGTTGCGGGGCTCGACGAAACCGCTACTCGCCAGCTCTTCGACGGCCTTCAGGGCGGGCGCGAGGCCGAAGAGGGCCTTGGCGTGACGGTTGTACTGGGCCAGTCGCCACACGGTGTAGACGGCGCCGGGGTCCAGAGCCACCAGCACATGCGCCCGGCGCGCGCATGCGCGCATCCACGAGTCGCCCTTGACCTGTATCCATATGCGCATTCCCGCGGGCAGCCGGTCGGCTTTGCGCCGCACGGCCGAGCCACGCAGGGCCAGACTCCGAGGAAGCTGGTGGACCTCGGTGAGGTCGATCGGGGCGAGGTCCGAGGTGACCGCTCGCACGTGGAAGGTGCCGGCCAGGCGCACCCGGGCGCCATGATCTTGGAACTCCCCTACCGAGTCGGCGAGCACACCGAATTGAGGCCGGGTCGAGGCGATGAACAGGACTTCGATCACGAGCTTGTACCTCCGCTGACGCTCGACTTCTCGGTGAGAGCCTCGACGAGGTTCCGGACCGCGACGGTCATCAGCGTCTCGCGGGTGAACCGGTCGGCGTGGGTCATCGCTTCGGCGTGTAGTTCGTCGCTGGTCTTGATCGCCATGCGTGCCGCCTCAGCGAATGCCTCCGCCATCTTCTCCTCGTCCATGCCGATGGCCCCCGTCCAGAGCGGATGCCCGTTCAGCACGTTCGATGCGTCGTGTTCGACGACGTGGGCCGAGACGATCGGCAGCCCGGTCGCCATGTACTCGTACACCTTGCCGGAAGTCACGAAGCGACCGCCGATGAGGATGAGCACCAACGCGTCCCAGCTCGCGTAGACCGACGCCACCTCGGACTTCGCGGCGGGGCCGCCGAAGACGACACCGTCGGCCGCGGCCTGCTTGAGCAGCTCCGTGTGGCGATTCGCCTCGCGTCCGGCGCCGTTGCCGATGCGACCGCGTACCTCGAAGCGCGCGTTGGCGAGCAGCGGCTCGTGTTCGCGTGCCGTCCGCCAGGCGTTGAGCACCGTCTCAAGGTGCTGGGTCGAGAAGTTGACCGTTCCCAGGTAGCCGAACATCAGGCCGGATTCGACGTCGGGGGTGTGGGCGCGGCCCGGCGCGCTGTCGGCGTCGTATCCGTTGCGCACGACGTGCACACGGTCGGCGAACTCCGGATAGCGCGCGCGGTAGTGATCCGCGATGGGGTCGTTGACGACCCAGAGGGAGAGCGCGTTGTCCAAGATCTTCTTTTCCCAGCGGGCCTCTTCGGAGTCACGGGAGAATGCCTCGACACCGTCGACGACGTCGATGGACCAGCCGTCGCGGAAGTCCACCGCGTAGGGCACCCGGGCCTCTTCCCAGAGTTTCCAGGCCGCTGCCAGGGTCACGTACGGAACGCAGCTCGCGAGCAGCAGATCCGCGGGATGCTCCGCGTGGATGTCCAGGACGGCCCGCTCCAGATCGCCCCGCCACGCACCGAAGTTGGGCTCGGGGAAGGTCTGGCGCTGGCGATTGCGCAGCTTCGTCAGCCAACCGTTGGGGCTCGCGGCCCGTTCTTCGTCGAAGAGCCGTATGTCCGTTTCGAGGTCGACGCGTGACAGTGGCAGCTCGACGGTCTTGACTCGGGAGTCGACCTCATTCAGAAGAGTGAGGTCGATGCCGGAGTCCCGCTCCCAGGAATCCTGGGCGATGGTGACGACCGTGACGTCCCAGCCCGCGTTGATGAACTGATTGGCGGTCTCGCGCATGCGGCAGGCGCAGCTCTTGGCGGCGGGCGGGAATCCGATGGCGAGATAGATCAGATGGGGGCGCGTACGGTTCGAAGGCGGCCCGGATCGGGGAGACGTTGACATATTGGCTGACGTCGACACTGTGCACATCAGGAATCGCGGGGGAGTCGCCTCCCTTGCCTGTGTGTCACGCGCGTCGGCTACCTACCTTCCACTCTTCCATGAGTCGGATGACGTTCTGTGCTGCCAGTGCGTCGCCGTAAGGGGCGCCCGGGTCTTCGGTCGGAGTGGTCCGCGTCACAGTGGCGGCCCACTCCTCGGCTGTGAGTTCTCGCGGGTCGGGAACCAGGACGTTCCAGCCGGCCGTCACGGTTTCGATCCACTCGGTCTCGGGGCGTACCGTCGTGCAGATCCGCTCCAGGAGGAAAGCCTGCTTCTGGAGCCCTCCGGAGTCGGTCACCACCCCGGACGAGGCGAGAGCGGCCGCGACAAGTCCGGCGTAGGGCCGCGGACGGCCGACACGGACGGACCCTCGCGCGAGTGTGATGCCATGACATCGTCGGCCTGCCTCGCGCGGTCGGCGAGCCCTTCGGCGGCGAGATGCCGCATGGCCTCCTCGGTGGGAGCCAGGAGCAGATCGGCGCAGTGGTCGGTGAGTACGGGGTTGTGCTCCTCCGGCATCCGCCTGTCGAAGGAGCGGAGTCCCGCCTTCAGGTGCGCCACCGGCAGATGCATCTCCAGCGCGGAAAGCGCCCCGGTGACAGTGGAGTTGGTGTCGCCGTACACCAGAACCCAGTCCGGCCGCTCGGACTCGAAAACCGGATCGAGCGCGGTGAGGACCGCGCCGGTCTGGGCACCGTGGCTGCCGGATCCCACACCGAGATGGAAGTCCGGAGCGGGGATTCCCAGCCCGTCGAAGAACACATCGGAAAGGTCGGCGTCGTAGTGCTGCCCCGTGTGCACAATGACGTGCTGGTGGTCCGTTCCGGCGAACGCCGCCGCCACGGGCGCCGGCTTCACCCGTTGGGGACGCGCACCAACGACGCTGATCACTTTCATCGGACACTCTTCTTCTGGGCAAGGATCGAGGCGGCCGGGGCTCCGGCGCGGCCAGGTTCTCGTCCGCACGTACTCTCGCCGCACGAAGGGGCAGGGAATCGCGGACCTGGCTCGACCGGCAGATGTGGCTCGGCAGTCGTTCGAACGGGTTCTGCTGGACCATGATAGGCAATCACCGCCGCGATCCACGCGGTAGTCCGCATTCGCCCGCCGCTCGCGCGGAACGGCGTACTCAGCTTTTCTGGCGGGTGATTGTATGGCGCCGGACACACCGCACCCGCCTGCACGACGTGATGCGGTACCGAAGCGCGGACCGAGACGGATCGGGCCCTTTCGGTTTCGTGCCGCGATCGGCGGCCAGGAACAGTTGGTCGTCGGAGGCAGCGGGCACCACCACTTCGCTGTCCGGGCGATCAGAGGCGCTCGGTGAGGACGCCGTCCCTGTCGTCGTGGAGCGCGCCGGTCCTGGGGCACTCCCACACACCGGGCTCCCCGGCCCGCTCCACGAGCCTCACCCCGGCGCGCCCGACCCAGCCGATCCGGCGGGCCGGAACCCCCACGACCAGCCCGAAGTCCGGCACGTCCTTCGTGACGACGGCGCCGGCGGCGATCATCGCCCAGCGGCCGATACGTACGGGCGCTACACAGACCGAGCGGGCGCCCAGCGAGGCACCCTCCGCGATCTTGACGCCGACCGCCTCCCAGTCGGAGCCGCGCTTCAGCTTGCCGTCCGGGTCCACGGAGCGGGGATTGAGGTCGTTGGTGAGGACGACGGCGGGCCCGATGAAGACACCGTCGGCCAGCTCGGCGGGCTCGTACACCAGCGCGTAATTCTGGATCTTGACGTTGTCGCCGATCCGCACCCCGGTCCCGACGTAGGCGCCGCGCCCCACCACGCAGTTCTCACCCAGGCGCGCGTTCTCCCGGATCTGCGCGAGCTCCCAGACGCTGCTGCCGTCACCGACCACCGCGGTCTCGTCGACCTGGGCGGTTGGCTGGACCCTGTAGTTCACGCTGTCGCCTTTCGGATTTCCGAGCAAGTTTCCGGCGGTTGAGCATACGTCGGGTTCCACGCCCGGCTATGCCCGCTTCCCGGCCCCGTCCTCCTGGCGCAGTGCCCACCGCATCCTCGGCTCCACCACGTACCGGAACACCCGTCGTACCGGCGGTGTGCACAGCGCCGTCACCAGCAGCGCCGCGGCCAGGGTGACCGCGATCCGGCCCGACTGGGTCTCCAGGAAGGGGTTCTCGTAGCCGCCGAGATACCGCGCGCCGCGGACGAAGAAGCCGTGCAGCAGATAGCCGTAGAGCGTCCCGGCGCCGAGCGCGGTCATCCACAGGCGGCGGCGTGGCACCCACGCCAGGAAACACGCGCCCAGCACGAGCGCCGCGGCGAACAGGAGCAGGGTCATCACCGCGCCCGTCCAGACCGGCTCGTTCAGCTCACGGGCGCTGTAGCTCCTGAAGAGCCACGAGGTGCTCAGGCGCGGGACGGACCAGTACGCCACCAGGAGGGCGACCAGGCCGACGGGCAGCGCCGCGACCCGTACCCGGGTGCGGCGCAGACACGCGAAGTGTTCGGGGCGCAGCCGCAGCCCGAGGACGAAGAACGGCAGGAACTGAAGGACGCGCATCAGTTGGAGGTCGTCCCCGATCCCGGTCGACATCGACGCCAGCGCGGCGACGGCCAGGGACAGCGGCACCGGCCACCGGACCAGCTGCCAGAACGGTGTCGTGAGCCGCCACAGGAACAGGGCGGGCAGGAACCACAGGATCCAGTACGGGTCCGCCGGCGTCAGCGGGAATCCTGGGTCCTCCACCACGCGGTGGAAGAGCGTGTACGCCACCTCGAAGACGACGTACGGCACCAGCACCCCGGTGACCAGCCGCCACAACCGCTTCGGGCTCAGGTCGAAGCCGCGCGAGAAGTAGCCCGCGATCACGATGAAGACGGGCATGTGGAACGCGTACACGAAGGTGTAGAAGGCCTCGACCACCCGCCCACTGTCCGGCAGCGGCTCCCACGAGTGCCCGACGGCGACCAGGACGATGGCCAGATACTTCGCGTTGTCGAAGAACGGATCCCGCTCCGCCGCTCCGGATCCGGGGGCTCCGGCGGCTTCTGCGGCGGCTTCGGGGCGCTCCTGGGAGAGGGATGAGACCATCACGACACCCTAGACGAGTCATTCCGGGCTCCGACGGCGGCGGAGACGGCGGCGACCCGCACGGTGATCCGGCGCACGACTGCCCCGGTGCCGGGGCGCCGGGGCAGTCGTGGAACGCCGTCAGTGAATCCCTCGACGGCTCAGAGATAGCGGCCGAAGATCTCGGACCGGGTGAACCAGTTGCCGGGTGGGGACTGCCAACTCGCTGTCGGCTCATTGAACGTGCCGGTCGGCGTGGTGATCCAGGTCCACATCTTGACCGTCGAGTCATCGTTGTACCGGTACATGGCCGCCAGGCCGTCCTGCCCGTCGCCGTCGTAGTCCTCCGGCCACGATCTTCGTCTCGGAGCGCCAGAACCGGTCGGCCGCCGCGTTCCACAGGACCGTGGGGGACTTGACCGTGCCGTTGGCGTTGCCCGCGAAGGCGTGGACGATGTCATGCCCGTCGGCGAAGTCGTACCAGGTTGCGAAATCGTCCCGTCCGTCGCCGTTGAAATCCCCGCTGTGCAGGGTCATCCGGTCCAGGGTCCACGAGCCGGCCCAGGAACTGACCGGCTCGCTGAAGGTGCCGTTGCCCTTGCCGATCCAGGTCCAGAGTTTGATTCCGTCGTCGTACTGATAGGCGGCTGCCACATCGTCGGTGCCGTCACCGGTGTAGTCGCCAGACACGATCTTCATCTGGCTCCAGTCCCAGCCACCGGCGCTCCTGGTCCACGCCGTGACGGCGCCGGAGTCTCTTCTCCGCCAAGTCCGCCGGTCAGGTCCACTTCGGCGTGGAGGAGCGGTGCCTCGCCGACTGCGGCACGTTCGACGAGTCGCACGCCAAGAACTGGCCCGACGTCCCCTTCGACCAGCACTGCAAGGACGACGCCGAGTGCAAGGACAAGTACTCGCCCACCTTCTGGTCCAAGAAGCGCCTGACCACCATCACCACCAAGGTGCTGACCGGCGGCGCGTACAGCGACGTCGACTCCTGGTCACTGAAGCAGGGCTTCCCCGCGGCCGGTGACGGCATCTCCACCCCGATGTGGCTGGAGTCCATCACCCGCACCGGCAAGGCGGGCGGCAGCAGCGCGCTGCCCGCCGTGACCTTCGCCGGTCAGCAGAAGCCCAACCGCGTCGACAAACTCGGCGACGGCCTGGCCCCGTTCATCCGCCTGCGGCTCTACCAGATCACCACCGAGTCCGGCGGCACCATAGCCGTCGACTACCGGGACCCCGACTGCACCGCCACGAACCTGCCGCCGACCGACGACTCCAACAGCACGCGCTGCTACCCGGTCAAGTGGGCCTTCGAAGGCGACACCGCCAAGCAGGACTGGTTCAACTCCTACGTCGTGCAGCGGGTCTTCGAGGGCGACAACCTGGCCGCGACGCCGGACACCGTCACCGAGTACGACTACCTCGGAGGCGCCGAATGGGCCAAGAGCACCGACGAGTTCACCAAGGCCGCCGACCGCGCCTACTCCCTCTCGCGCGGTTACGAGCGGGTGCAGACCCGCAAGGGCGCCGGAGCCGACACCCGGTTGCTGAGCGAGGCGCGCTACTTCCGCGGCATGGACGGCGCCGAGGTGAAGAACTCCGCGGGCACCGCCGTCACCGACCGGGAGCAGTACGCCGGGGTGCAGCGCGAGAGCGCCACCTACAACGGGGACGGCGGTGCGCTCGTCAGCGCGGTGTCGTACACCCCATGGCGCTCGGCGAAGACCGCCACCCGCGCCCGCACCGGGCTGCCGGACCTGGAGGCGTATCTCACCGGGACGCAGGCGGAGGAGACCCGCACCACCGTCGCGGGCGGCACGCGCACCGTACGGACCACGCGCGACTTCGACGCGTACGGCATGGTCACCAGCGTCTCCGAGCTCGGCGACACGGCCAAGACCGGCGACGAGCAGTGCACCACCACCACATACGCGCGCAACACCACCACCCGGGTGCTGGACAAGGTGTCGCGCTCGGAGACCGTGGCCGCCGCCTGCGGAGCGACCGTCAGCCGCCCGGACGACGTGATCGACGACGTACGCACGTACTACGACTCACTCGCGTTGGGCGCCGCCCCCACGAAGGGCAATCTCACCAAGACGGAGCGCGTCAACGGCAAGGGCGACGGATACGACACCGTGTCGTCCACCCCCAGCGTCTGCGGGACGGCGAAGAACGAGCTGTGCTTCGACGGTTACGGCCGCCAGTTGGCGGAGGCCGACGCGTACGGCAAGGTCACCAGCACCGTCCACACGCCCGCGACCGGTGAGGTGCCCACCAGCGTCGCCGTCACGAACGCGCTCGGCCACACCGTCACCACCACCCTGGACCCGCTGCGCGCCCAGGCCCTGACGGTCACCGACGCGAACGACCGCGTCACCACCAGCGCCTACGACCCGCTCGGGCGCGTCACCAAGACATGGCTGCCCAACCGCCCGGCGGCGACCAATCCCGACTCCCCGAACTACTCGTTCGCGTATCTGATCCGCCGTGACAACGTCAACGTCGTCACCACCACCAACCTCACGCACGATGCCAAGTACGCGACCAGCTACGCCTTCTACGACGGGCTGCTGCGGCCGAGACAGACGCAGGAGGAGTCGCCGGACCGCGCGGGCCGGCTGATCACCGAGACCTTCCACGACACGCGTGGCCTCGCGGACCGCTCCTCGGGGACGTACTACGCGGACGGGCCCGCCGAGCCCGTCCTGGTCACCGGCCAGGAGACGAAGTACCCGGCCCACACGGAGACTCTTTTCGACGGCGCGGGGCGCCCGACCGCCGTCGTCTCCAAGAAGTTCACGGACGAGACCAAGCGCACCACGACGTCGTACACGGGCGACACCACCACGGTCGTGCCGCCGAAGGGCGCGACGGCGACGACGACGGTGGTCGACGCGCGGGGCCGTACGACGGAGCTGAAGCAGTACACGGACGCGGCGCGCACGGCCTCGCAGACCACCGCCTACGCGCACGACAAGAAGGGCCGCCTCGCCGAGGTCACGGACCCCTCCGGCGCCAAGTGGACGTACGGCTACGACATCCGGGGCCGCCAGACCACCAACAGCGACCCGGACAAGGGCAGTTCGACCACGACGTACGACAAGGGCGACCGCGCCACGGACACAAAGGACGCACGCGGCATCAGCCTGCACACCGACTACGACGACCTCGGGCGGCAGACGGCGCTCAAGAAGGGCACGAGCACGCTCGCGACGTGGACGTACGACACCGCGTCCCGGGGCAAGGGCCAGACCGCGAAGACCACGCGCTACGTCGGCGCCAACGCCTACGAGACCGCGGTCACCTCGTACGACGCCTTCTACCAGCCGATCCTCACGCAGATGACGATCCCGGCGAACGAGGGCGCGCTGGCGGGCACCTACAAGTGGACCACCGGCTACAACCCCATCAGCGGGCAGGTGGCCCGCACCGAGCAGCCGGCGATGGGCGGGCTGCCGGCGGAGCGGATCGCCAACACCTACACGCCGGTCCACGGCCTGCTCGACACGGTCGGCGCCGGAGCGGACTCGCTGGTCTCGGACAGCACCTACGACCACTACGGCCGCCCGATCATCCAGAAGATGGGCGGATTCGCCCAGTCGATCTCGGTGGCGAGCGAGTACGACGAGCACACGAGCGAGCTGAAGCGCACCTACATCGACCGTGAGGTCGCGCCGCGGCGCGTCGAGGACACGGCGTACACGTACGACCCCGCCGGCAACATCAAGCAGATCGCCACCGCGTACGGCCAGGACGCGACCCGTACGACGGACACGCAGTGCTTCGCCCTCGACGCGTTGCGCCGCATCACCGAGGCGTGGACGAACACGGGCACGACGTGCGCCGCCGCCCCCTCGGCCGCCGTGGTCGGCGGGCCGGACGCGTACTGGAGCACGTACGCGTACGACGCGGTCGGCAACCGCAAGACCGAGACCCAGCACACGACGGCCTCGGGCCCGGCCGCCGACACGACCCGCACGTACGCCGCCCCCGCGGCGGGCAGGCACAACCTCCCGTCGGTGACCCAGACGGGTACGGCGCCGCGTACGGAGACATACACGTACGACGCGGCGGGCAACACGGAGACCCGCAAGATCGGCAACGCGGACAAGCAGACCTTCGTCTGGGACGACGAGGGCCACCTGGGCTCGGTCACGAAGGTCACGGACACCACGTCGTACGTTTACGACACGGCCGGCGCCCGCATGATCCGCCGCGACGCGACGGGCACCACCCTCTACCTCCCCGGCGGCAACGAACTCCTCCTGGACAAGACCGGCAAGGTCACCGGCACCCGCTACTACACGGCGGGCGAGCAGACGGTCGCGATGCGTACGGCCGGCAAGCTGACGTTCCTGCTCAGCGACCACCACGGCACGGCGACCACCCAGATCACGGCGGACACGGCCCAGGCGG
The DNA here is from genome assembly GCF_045040315.1 of Streptomyces sp. NBC_01508. Lineage (NCBI taxonomy): Bacteria > Bacillati > Actinomycetota > Actinomycetes > Kitasatosporales > Streptomycetaceae > Streptomyces > Streptomyces sp. NBC_01508. The sequence goes on from NZ_CP109419.1 coordinate 5,966,964, forward strand.
TCACCCGCCGCAAGACGACGATCTTCGGCGCCCCGCGCGGGACACAGCCCACGAACTGGGCGGGCGACAAGGGCTTCGTCGGCGGCACGATCGACAAGACGACGGACCTGACGCATCTGGGCGCCCGCGAGTACGACCCGTCGATCGGCCGCTTCATCAGCGTCGACCCGATCCTCGACCTGGCGGACCCGCAACAGACGCACGGCTACACGTACGGCAACAACAACCCGGTCTCTCTCAGTGACCCGAGTGGGCTTCGCCCCGACGGGGCCTGCGGCGGATCCGGCCCATGTAACGTCGGAACTCCGGAGGAGCCCGAGTGGGAGACGTGGATCCCGAGTGATTCCAATGGCAATGGCTCACACGGGAGTTCCGGTGGCTGTGGTGGTTGCAACGGCGGTAGCTCCGCCGGTGGGAGTGATGGCACCGGAGGTTCCGGTGGGCTGAGCTGTAGTGCTCTCTGCCAACTTCACAAGAGCTCGTATCGGCAGGGCGTGCAGACCTACGCGAAAACCGTTGATTCCTATGTGGTCCTCGCGGCTTGGATGCTGGGAAACGCGCCTGATACCTGGGCGTTCGGCGAGGGAGATGAGTTCACCGAGGAAGTGAAACGACAGCGGTGGCTCGATCAGGTACGGGAGATGCTCGGTGAGGACATGAAGGGAATGGCGGTCGGTGACTCAGCCAGATACGATCGCAAACTCTCCGATCTGGGACAGGTGAAAAAATATGTCCAGATGCTGGAGGACGCTTTCGGTATGGCGACCGGAGGGAAGTGGAGCAGCGAAGAAGACGGGGGGCGCAGCTTCAATCAGTCCGCCGCAGTTCTCGGCTCCTACAACCTGACCGCGAAATTGACCTCTGTCAAACGTGACAGAAAGAGTGCCAATGTGCAGTTCACGCTCACAAACAACATGACTCGCGAATCGGGGATGAGGAGCCCCAGCGGAGGCGGGTACAAGGATGGCAGCTCGAACCTCGCATTGAGCATGGCCTTCAACGCGGCGCAGAAGGCATTCCCGAACGGCCAACGCCCTACCGCCATAAAGATCTCATGGACCGAACGAGTTGATTTCCGTTAGGCGGGATCGCCGGATTGTACTGTCCGGTCTCTTCTTGCTCCTTTTCGCTGTTTCGGGCTGCGCCGCTGCCGGAGGCGACGACGGGTCGAGAAAGCTGAATCAGGAGGCGGTCGTCGGGACATGGCGTGGCGGCGGTGGCGGTCTTGCCGTGTTCTCGAGGGATGGCGCGGTGGAACTCTCCGACGTCACGTGTGGGCAGGTTTTCATCGAGGGAAACGAGGCGGTGAGTCTCGCCGGAAAATGGCGTGTGCAGCCTCCTCGCGGTGGCGGGAGCCCGTGGGTGTCGCTTGAATTTCCCGCCGGAGCCTGCGGTGCCGAAGGTGCTTCGGAGAGTGGATTTTATGCTTACAAAGACCCGGGTGATCTCGTGCTTCATCTCAGGGACCCCGACATGGTTGACGAGGATCTGGACTTCCACAAAGACTGAAGGAGTTCCGCGCCTTGCCGATGGCCCACTCCGCTGACGGTCGATGCCCCGCCGGCCCGGCCGCCCCCACCTGGTTTGACCCCCCGCCCAGCCGCCCCGTACTCTTGACCGTCGGCGTGTTTCTGTGCGCGCCAACTCCTGAGCACCTCACCTTCCGGTGGCTGTCCTCGACGCCGTCGGCGGAGGCCGCTCGTCCAATCCGGATGCAGCGGGGCCCCCGGGTCCCGTGAGCGGCTGGCTTCAGGAGTCCCGTTCCGAGCGAGAGTGAGATCCGCGTGTACGCCATCGTGCGCAGCGGTGGTCGTCAGCACAAGGTTGCTGTTGACGACATCGTTGAGGTTGACAAGATTCCCACTGCCAAGGTTGGCGACACGGTCGAGCTCTCGACCCTGCTCGTGGTCGACGGCGACGCCGTGACCAGCGACCCGTGGGTCCTGGACGGCATCAAGGTCACCGCCGAGGTCGTGGACCACCACAAGGGCGCGAAGATCGACATCCTTCGCTACAAGAACAAGACCGGTTACCGCCGTCGCCAGGGTCACCGCCAGCAGTACACGGCGATCAAGGTCACCGCTATTCCCGCGGCCGCGAAGAAGTAAGGGACTGAGGAGACATGGCACACAAGAAGGGCGCATCGTCCACCCGTAACGGGCGCGACTCCAACGCTCAGCGGCTCGGCGTGAAGCGCTTCGGCGGTCAGGTCGTGCTCGCCGGTGAGATCCTTGTCCGCCAGCGTGGCACCCACTTCCACCCCGGTTCGGGTGTGGGCCGTGGTGGCGACGACACGCTGTTCGCGCTCGCCCCCGGGGCGGTCGAGTTCGGCACCCACCGTGGCCGCAAGGTCGTGAACATCGTTCCGGTCGCCGAGTAATTCGGTACCCGTAGAGCGATTTCGATCGGTTTCTCGCGAGGGCGGACCTCACTTCCCGTAAGGGGAAGCGGGTCCGCCCTTCGCTTGTTGAACCGGTTGACACGAGATGTGTGAAGGCAAGACTTTCCGTCTGTACTGGAGGCAACACCATGACCACCTTCGTGGACCGCGTCGAGCTGCATGTCGCCGCGGGTAGCGGAGGCCACGGCTGCGCCTCCGTTCACCGTGAGAAGTTCAAGCCGCTCGGCGGCCCCGACGGCGGCACGGGCGGCCGTGGCGGCGATGTCATCCTGGTCGTGGACCAGGCGGTGACGACGCTCCTGGAGTACCACCACTCGCCGCACCGCAAGGCCACCAACGGCAGGCCCGGCGAGGGCGGCAACCGCTCCGGCAAGGACGGCCAGGATCTCGTCCTGCCCGTCCCCGACGGCACGGTCGTCCTCGACAAGCGGGGCAACGTGATCGCCGACCTCGTCGGCCAGGGCACCACCTACGTCGCCGCCGAGGGCGGCCGCGGCGGTCTCGGCAACGCCGCTCTCGCCTCCGCCCGCCGCAAGGCCCCCGGCTTCGCGCTCCTCGGCGAGCCCGGCCGCTCCGGCGACATCGTCCTGGAGCTCAAGACCGTCGCCGACGTCGCGCTCGTCGGCTACCCGAGCGCCGGCAAGTCGTCGCTGATCTCCGTGCTCTCCGCGGCCAAGCCGAAGATCGCCGACTACCCGTTCACGACGCTCGTCCCCAACCTGGGCGTCGTCACCGCGGGTTCGACCGTCTACACCATCGCGGACGTCCCCGGCCTGATCCCGGGTGCCAGCCAGGGCCGCGGCCTCGGCCTGGAGTTCCTGCGCCATGTGGAGCGCTGCTCGGTCCTCGTGCACATCCTGGACACCGCCACGCTGGAGTCCGAGCGCGACCCGATCTCCGACCTCGACACGATCGAGGAGGAGCTGAAGCAGTACGGCGGTCTCGACGACCGCCCGCGCATCGCGGTCCTCAACAAGATCGACATCCCGGACGGCCTGGACCTCGCCGAGATGATCCGTCCCGAGCTGGAGGCGCGCGGACTGCGGGTGTACGAGGTGTCCGCCGTGGCCCGTACCGGCCTCAAGGAGCTGTCCTTCGCGCTCGCCGAGATCATCTCCGCCCAGCGCGCTGCGAAGCCCGTGGAGGAGGCGACCAGGGTCGTCATCCGGCCGAAGGCGGTGGACGACTCGGGCTTCACCGTCGCGCTGGAGGAGGACGGCCTCTACCGCGTACGCGGTGAGAAGCCCGAACGCTGGGTGCGGCAGACCGACTTCAGCAACGACGAGGCGGTCGGCTATCTCGCGGACCGGCTCAGCCGGCTCGGTGTCGAGGGTGAACTGATGAAGGCCGGTGCCCGCTCCGGCGACGGCGTCGCGATCGGCCCCGAGGACGACGCGGTCGTCTTCGACTGGGAGCCGACCGTGCTGGCCGGCGCCGAGATGCTCGGCCGGCGTGGCGAGGACCACCGGCTGGAGGTGCCGCGCCCGGCGGCGATTCGGCGCAAGGACCGGGACGCGGAAAGGGACGACTCGGACAAGGAGTACGACGATTTCAAGCCGTTCTAGCGGTTCCGGTTCGGCCCCGGTGGGACGCCGTCCGGCTGGGTCCCGACTCGCGTTCGGTTCCGGTTCGGGTCCGTAACCGTCGATTTCGAGTGGTGACGGCTCGATTATGTAACGCAACGGCTTCGATCGCCAAGGCCGCGGCCCGCTCCATCAGGAGCGGACCGCGGCCTTCGTCGTGCGCGCACCGGGCGACGCGCCGGGTTGGCCGAAAGGCATCTACGAGTATGGAGCGATATGGGCGGAATACTGGCTCATACGGTTTCTTTTCAAGTGCTCGCACAACCGACGGCCGCCCTCGCCCGTCTTGCGTTCGAGGGGCGGTCGGGCGCCGCGTGAACCCGTCCGGACCTGAAGGGGAACTTGGGAGTGACCGCCCAGGGGATTCCGCACACCGAACGGAGCGTTGATGAAGATCTCCTTCCTCATCCACACCATCTATGGCATCGGCGGCACCATCCGCACCACGGTGAATCTCGCGGAGGCGTTCGCCGACCAGCACGAGGTGGAGATCGTGTCGGTCTTCCGGCACCGGCCCGTCCCGCTCTTCGACGTCGATCCCCGCATCACACTCGTGCCGCTCATCCACACCTGGAAGGACTCCCCGGCGTACGAGAAGGACCACCCGCTCCATCTCCAGCCCGCCGAGCACTTCCCGCGGTACGAGGCGCGCTACCGCGAGTACAGCAAGCTCACCGACGAACGAGTCAGGGACCACTACGCGGGCTCGGACGCCGACGTCGTCATCGGGACCCGGCCCGGACTCGCCGCGTACGTCGCCCAGTTCGCCCCGGCGAGCGCCGTGCTCATCGGCCAGGAGCACATGACGTACAACCACCACAAGCCCGCGCTGCGGAACGAGATGTACCAGCACATCGACGCGCTCGACGCCTACGTCACCGTCTCCGAGGGCGACGCCGCCGTCTACCGCGAGCGGATGCCGCTGCCCGCGACCCGCGTGCTCGCCGTCCCCAACAGCGTGCCCGAGCCGCCGATCCAGCCGTCCACGGGCTCCGGCACCACCATCGTCGCCGCCGGGCGGCTGTCCTCCGAGAAGCAGTACAGCGTGCTTGTCGACGCCTTCGCCAAGGTCGTCGCCGTCCGCCCGGAGTGGGATCTGCGGATCTACGGCGGCGGCCCGGAGAAGGAGAACCTCCGTAAGCAGATCGACACGCTGGGCCTCTACAACAGCGTGCGTCTCATGGGCTCGGTCTCACCCATCGAGCCGGAGTGGGCGAAGGGCGCCATCGCCGCGTCCACCTCGCGCCACGAGTCCTTCGGGATGACCCTCGTGGAGGCCATGCGCTGCGGCCTGCCCGTCGTCAGCAGCGACTGCGACTACGGCCCCCGGGAAATCCTCCAGCCCGGTGTGGACGGCCTGTTGGTCCCCGTGGCGGACCCCGACGCCGTCGCGCGGGCGCTGCTCACCCTCATCGACGACGAGCCGCTGCGCCGCCGGATGAGCGCGGCGGCCGTACGCAACGCCGCGCGGTTCGACCCCGGCCAGATCGCCAAGAAGTACGAGGAACTCTTCGGCGAGCTGCGGACCGTCGCCGCCCAGCGCGTGGCCGTGGGCGACTTCGCGCCGGTCGCCGACTGTGTGGTCGAGCCCGGTGGCGCGCTGACCGTCTCCCTCGTCGCCCCGCAGGCCGCCGCGGTCGTCCACGACGGCCTGAAGCTGGTCTGTGTGCGCGCCGACGTCCGTACGCAGGAGCATGTCTTCCCGCTGTCCGGCAACGGCACGGTCACGATTGCGGCGGACGCCGCCTTCGCCGAGGGTGTCTGGGAGTGCTACGCCGAACTCCCGGAATCCGGACGGCGGGTACGGCTCGCGGCCCGCTCCGTCGACCAGCGCGGCGCGATGAGCGCGTGCGAACGGGCGCGGGACGGCGAGCCCGTCCACAATCTCGTGCCGTACGCCACCCGGCCCCACAAGCAGCTCGCGCTGCGCTCCTGGGTCCGGCCGATCCACGCGGAGGCCGGTGACATCCGTGTCGACGGCAAGCGCATCACGCTCGCGGGCGAGCTGTACGGCGCCGGCACGATGGACCGGCAGCCCTCGCTGGTGGTACGCCGACGGGGCAAGCCCGCCGAGGAGTTGACGTACGCGGGCACCCGGCAGGGGGAGCGCGGATTCCGCTTCACCTTCCCCGTATCGGGACCGGCCGGACGCCAGATCGCCAGGTCGGAGTCGTGGGACCTGCTGCTCAAGTACGCCCCGGACGCCGCGCCGGTGAAGGTCGCGCGGGTGCTCGACGACGTCGTGGAGAAGCGGCCGATCTACGAGTACCCGGTCACGGAGGTGCGCAAGAGCCGACCGTGGGGACCGTTGCGCAGAGTGGTCCGTAAACTGAGGAGCCGGCCGGCCCAGTGGGTGCGGGTACGGATCATGTACATGGGGACCAACGACCTCATCGTCAACGTGGCGGACGCACCGCTGAAGTAGCGCGGTGCCCCGGCAAACCCGGAAACCCCCTGACGAGCAGGGGATTTCGCTTACGTGGAACTTACTTCGCGGCCGGGAAATAGCGGACGCGAAGTAGAGGTCCGGTGGAGGTACCTGCCCGGTCGGCGGGCCGATGTGGCGTCGGTCACGCCGTACTTGGCCGGATGCGGGCCCAATGTGGCTGGCCAGAGGGTGAACAGATGGTTTCCTGTGAGTGAGGGGCATCCGGCGTCCGCCTTGCGAGACGGTCACGGAGAGTGCGACCATCACAGCGTCCCCCACTCATCTCAAGGTAGGTCGTTCTGTGTCTGTGCCGCATGCAGCCCATCCCCGTACCACGGCCGTCGTGCTCGCCGGCGGTACCGGCCAGCGCGTGGGCCTGTCGATCCCCAAGCAGCTGCTGAAGATCGCGGGGAAGGCTGTCATCGAGCACACGCTGTCGATCTTCGAGCAGTCCGACTCGATCGACGACGTGATCGTGCTGATGGCACCGGGTTTCGTGCCCGACGTGGAGAAGATCGTCGCCAAGGCCGGTCTCACCAAGGTCACGAAGGTCATCGAGGGCGGCCAGACCCGCAACGAGACCACCGAGCGCGCCATTTCGGCACTGGGCGAGGGCCTCGCCGACGGTGAGGACCGCAACGTCCTGTTCCACGACGCCGTCCGTCCGCTGCTGTCACAGCGTGTCATCAAGGACTGTGTCGACGCGCTCGACCGCTATCAGGCCGTCGACGTCGCCATCCCCTCCGCCGACACCATCATCGTGACCCGCACCCACGGCGGTGACGGCGAGTTCATCACCGAGGTCCCCGACCGCTCCCGGCTGCGGCGCGGCCAGACGCCGCAGGCGTTCAAGCTCTCCACGATCCGCAAGGCGTACGAGATCGCGGCGGGCGACCCCAACTTCCAGGCCACCGACGACTGTTCGGTGGTCCTGCGCTATCTGCCCGACGTGCCGATCTACGTGGTCGCGGGCGACGAGTACAACATGAAGGTGACCCAGCCGGTCGACGTCTTCATCGCCGACAAGCTGTTCCAGCTCGCCTCCACCGCCGCCCCCGTCCAGGCGGACGAAGCGGCCTACCGCGAGTTGCTGTCCGGCAAGACCCTGGTCGTCTTCGGCGGTTCGTACGGCATCGGCGCCGACATCGCCTCGCTCGCCGAGCAGTACGGCGCGAAGGTGTACGCGCTGGGCCGCTCCACCACCGGCACCCATGTCGAGAACCCGGAGCACGTGGACGACGCGCTGTCGAAGGCGTACTCCGCGACCGGCCGGATCGACTACGTGATCAACACGGCGGGCGTGCTGCGTATCGGCAAGCTGGCCGAGACGGACAACACGACGATTCAGGAAGCGCTGAACGTCAATTACCTCGCGCCCGTCCAGATCGCCCGCGCCTCGTACAAGTATCTGGCCGAGACCAAGGGCCAGCTGCTCCTCTACACATCGAGCAGCTACACTCGCGGTCGCGCCGAATACAGCCTCTATTCGTCGACCAAGGCGGCCATGGTGAATCTCACCCAGGCCCTCTCGGACGAATGGGCGGGGGACGGCATCCGGGTGAATTGCGTCAATCCGGAACGCACCGCGACCCCGATGCGCACCAAGGCGTTCGGTGTCGAGCCCGCCGGTTCGCTGCTCTCCTCCGAGGCGGTGGCCCGCACGTCGCTCGACGTTCTGCTGTCCGAACTGACCGGTCATGTGATCGACGTACGGCAGCAGGACCCGACCCGGGAGGCCTCCGCCGCGGGCTCGGGATTCGAGCAGGCGCTCGCCTCGGTTCTTGACCGTCAGGAAGATGTGTAATAATTCTCGACAAGTTTGCATTTACGGGCCTTTGCGGTCGCCATTCGGCGAATTGCAGAGGCCCGTGTGCGTGAAGCTCCGGCTTCACAATTCCCGCCAACCATGAAATAACCGGCACCCTCTCCTGGAGCAGGTTTCGTGATTTCGACCGCCATTCGCCTGGCCCGCGTGGGCAGCCGAGCCGAGCTGGCCGCGGCAGCCCTGATGGGGCTGGGATACCCGTGCGTCATGCTCGCCGCGCTGATCCCGAACCTCTGGTTCTTCGCGGCGGCCTGCGCCGTGACCTACGGTGCGGACCGATTCCTGCATCAGCGGAACAGCTATCTGATCAACCGGCTCAACAAGGTCCGGGCCGGTCTGTCGATCCGCTTCCTGGTACGCCAGTTGCTGCTCGTGCTGCTCCTGGCCCGGATGGACCTGGCCGAACAGCCCCTGTTCTACGCGGCGGTCGCCGGTTTCCTGCTCTTCTACGGCATCCAGGCACCCCAGGGCGCGCTGGCGACCCTGATCCGGCTGCGCCGCAGCATGCCGGTCGTCGCCCGCAACGTGGACCTGCACGCCCTGCGCATCCCGGACGCCCCGCCGAACTACCTGGTCAACCGCTCCGCCGAGAAGATGCTGCACCTCGACGTGTTCGCGATGGCCGGCCTGCTCGTCGCCGCCCAGACCGGCACCGACGCGTACGGCTACGCGGGCCTCGGCATCACGCTCGTCCTCGGCGCGATCTACATCCTGCTGCTCGTGCCCTACCTGCGCCGCAGCCGCCACGTGCCGACGGCGCCCGCCGTCCTCGGCGCCGTCGACAACTGGCTGCGGGAGTACCAGCCTTCGGTGGTCCTGTACTTCTCCGGTTCCAAGGAGTCGGCGTACCAGGTCAACATGTGGCTGGAGACCCTGGAGCAGTCCGAGGGCCGGCCGCTGGTCATCATGCGCGAGCGGGCCATCATGACCCAACTCGCCCCGACGTGGCTGCCGGTGCTCTGTGTCCCCGGCGGCACGCACCTGATGAACCTCGACCTGTCGTCGGTCCAGGTCGCGCTCTACGCGGCCAACGTCGGCAAGAACATCCACCTGCTGCGCGTGCCGACCATGAAGCACGTCTTCATCGGCCACGGCGACAGCGACAAGATCGCCAGCGTCAACCCGTTCAGCAAGGTGTACGACGAGGTGTGGACGGCCGGGCGGGCCGGCCGCGACCGGTACGCGCTGGCCGACGTCGGCGTCCGCGACGACGACATCGTCGAGGTGGGCCGCCCGCAACTCGCCCCCATCAGGACCGGCTCGGGCGCGCCGGGACACCCCGTACCGACGATCCTGTACGCCCCCACCTGGGAGGGCTGGGACGACAACCCCGGCAACACCTCACTCCTGCTGGCCGGCGAGAACATCGTCAAGAAGCTGCTGAAGGCCGAGAAGCCGGTCCGGGTCATCTACAAGCCGCACCCGTTCACCGGCATCCGCGACCCGAAGGCCAAGGCCGTCCACAACCGGATCACCGCCATGGTCGGCGCGGCGAACGCGGCCCGCGCCGCCGAACCCCGCTGGACGAAGGAAGCCGCCGACGCGCAGGCCGGACAGGCCGCCGCACGCGCCGAGTTGAGGCGTATCGAGGGCCGACTGGCCGCGCTCACCGCGCCCGGCCGCTCCGGCGGCGACGAGTCGGAGGAGTCACGCGTCTCGCTCGCCGACCCCGAGCGGCTGGACCGGGCGAAGACGCTGCGGGCCGAGTGGAACGACACGTACTGGCGCACCTTCGGCTGGTGGGAGCACAAGGTCGTCTCGGGCGCCGAGCCCAAGCTGTACGACTGCTTCAACCAGTCCGACGGCATGGTTTCGGACATCTCCAGCGTGGTGTCGGACTTCATCGCGAGCGGCAAGCCGTACGCGGTGACCGATTCGGCACAGCTGGGCGTCGAGGAGTTCAAGCGGCAGAACACCGCCGTACGGGCCGCGGTCGTCCTGTCCAACAGCGCGGCGGAACTGGACGAGTTGCTGACGGCGGTCGCCGATCCGGCGGCCGACCGGCTGGCGTCGGCCAGGCGCGAGCTGAAGACGTATCTGCTCGGGCCCGACGAGCCGACGTCGATCCAGCAGTTCAACGCAGCCGTGGCCGCCCTGGGCGCCAAGGCCGCGGCCCGCAACACCGGGGTGGCACAGCGGCTCAGCGCCCAGGAGCAGCCCGGCACGGAGCCGGAGCCCGAGCCCGCCGCCGACCCCGAGGCGGCGGCCGAGAGCGCCGCGGCCGACGCCACGGAGCCGAACGGCGCGCAGGCCCCGGTCGCCCGCTGACGCGACGACACACGTACGGCCGTACGGCCCGGACCGCTCCCCGTGCGGGAGCCCGTCCGGGCCGTACGCGTGTGTGCGGCGGGTCCGCCCCGCCCTACGGCCGCGCGAGCACGTCGCCGAGATGGTGCGCGTAGATCACCCGCCCGCAGGGAGAGATACTGCCCGGCGCACACGACGCGTCGGCGATGTTCGCGCTGTGCTCCGAGACGGACCACAGCAGTGGCGGGGCGCCGGTCGCATTGCCGTGCTCGACGTACAGATCCTCCGGCCCGACAGCGGTCGGGACCTCCCCGCCCACGACCTTCAGCCGCTTGTCCGCGTCCAGCCCGGCCCGGAAGATGCTGCCGTTGGAGTACTTACGGCTCTGGTTGACGAAGAAGTCGTCCCGGTACCGCGCGACGCCCTGAGTTCCCTCCTCGGGAAGGTAGTTGCCCCAGCCCGCCGTGTCGGTGACGCCACCGGTCGAGGCGATCTCACCGGTGTCACCGTTCAGCGGGAAGGCGCTGACCCGGCCCGTCGACGGCAGTGCGGACGTGGCGCGGCAGTACTCGCCCATCAGCAGCTGGTCGGGGGTCGCCGATCGGTCGAGCGAGAGGTACGACGCCTTCGGCGCGCCACGGTCCTGGCAGGTCGTGACCTGGTGGCTGTTGTGCTGCGGCTCGGCGAAGATCCAGGTGGCGACCTGCGGCATCACGTAGCGGTAGCCGTAGCTGTACCAGACGTTGTTCTGCCGTCCCACCTGGCGCTTGTCCCGCACGTTCGACTTGAGGCCGTCGGCGGTCGGGTCGTCGGTCGCGGCGTCGCCGTCCGGGTTGAGATCCATGATGTAGCGCATGTCGAAGACCCGCACGCCGTTCATGGTGTCCGCGACATAGAGGTAGTTGCCGTACCAGACCATGCCGCCGGCGTGGATCCCGTTCTGCTGCGGATTCTCCGAGGCGTGGACCGCGTCGAACGAGGTGTTGCCGGGATTGTTGACGTACGGCCAGGCCAGCAGCACATGGCGGTACTTGTCGGTCGCCGGGTCGAGGAAGGTGACCCGGATGCCCTTCTCGTTGCAGGCATCCGATTCGGCAGCCGTACAGCCGTTGCCGCGGCCGGGATTCTCGGTGTCGTACGCGCCGATCAGAATCGGCCGTGCCGTGCCCCACACCTCGTCCTGCTGGGCGTCCGAGACCCCCGAGACCGCCTGCGGGATCCACTCGGTGCTGGTGGCGTCGTCCGGCTCCCAGCAGAACTTCCGGACCGGGGCGAGCGGGGCGCCGCGATCACCCCGCCCGAACGGGTCCGTGGCACAGGCGGCTCCGGTCGTCACCTTCCGATTGGCCTGGGCCAGGAGGTTCTGGACGCCCTGCTTGGGCAGCGCGGCGTCCAGCGCCTTGATACGGCCGCTGAGATCGCTGCCCTTGCGCATGGCGAACTGACCGGGATCGGTGGTCCCGCCCGGCGCGCTCCAGTCCCGCGCGGCCGACTCCGGCGGGGCGGCCTTTCGGGCGTCCGGCTCCTGCGCCGTCCCCGTGGGCCGCTGATCGGGCGGCGGCGTGGGACCTGCTGCGTCGCCCGCCGCCGGGAGGGTCATGACACTCACCGTGAGTGCCGCGACGGCGGCGATCGTGAGGATTCGTCCGCGGCGTGGGCCTGTGATCCGTCGTTTGATCCGTCGTTGTGGCAATGCGCTCTCCCCCTGAATCGGATGTGAATCGGATGTGAATCGGCTGTGGCTCGGATCTGGTTCGGATGGATGGAAGGGGACGAACCGATGCTCGCAGAGCCGCAGTTGACGGCGCCCATGGTTTTCCCGCCGGGTGTGTCGGCGCTCCTCCCACCCCTCCCGGACCCTGTCCGGGCTCCGTTCGCGCCCTGTCCAGCGCGTGAAACGAGCGCGCGCCGACGCGACCCGCTGGCATAGATTCGGGCGCGTGACAGTGGCAAGGCAGTACGTATCGGAAGCCCGCAGGATCGTCGTCAAGGTCGGCTCCTCCTCGCTCACCACCGCCTCCGGCGGACTCGACGCCGACCGCGTCGACGCCCTCGTCGACGTACTCGCCAAGGCCCGCGGCGGCGGCGAGAAGGAGATCGTGCTGGTCTCCAGCGGCGCCATCGCCGCCGGTCTCGCCCCACTCGGGCTCGCGCGCCGCCCACGCGACCTCGCCCGCCAGCAGGCGGCGGCCAGCGTCGGGCAGGGGCTGCTCGTCGCCCGCTACGCCTCGTCCTTCGCGCGCCATGGGCTGCGCGTCGGCCAGATCCTGCTCACCACCGACGACACCAGCCGTCGCTCCCACTACCGCAACGCCTACCGCACCCTGGACCAGTTGCTCACCATGGGCATCGTCCCGGTCGTCAACGAGAACGACACCGTCGCCACCGACGAGATCCGCTTCGGCGACAACGACCGGCTGGCCGCGCTCGTCGCCCATCTCGTCCGCGCCGACCTGCTCGTCCTTCTCTCGGACGTCGACGGCCTGTACGACGGCGACCCCAGCAAGCCGGGCACCGCGCGGATCGCCCGCGTCGACGGCCCCGCCGACCTGGTCGGCGTCTCCATGGGCAGCGCGGGCAAGGCCGGGCTCGGTACCGGCGGGATGGTCACCAAGGTCGAGGCGGCCAGGATCGCCGCCGCCGCGGGCATTCCCGTCGTACTGACGTCGGCCGGACACGCGGGCGACGGCCTCGCCGGACGTGACACCGGCACGTACTTCGGCCGGACCGGGCGCCGGTCGGCCGGCCGGCTGCTCTGGCTCGCCCACGCCTCCACCCCGCAGGGCGCGCTGACCCTCGACGACGGCGCCGTACGGGCCGTGGTCGAGCGGCGCACCTCACTGCTGCCGGCCGGGATCGCCGCGGTCGAGGGCGAGTTCAGCGCGGGGGATCCGGTCGAGCTGCGGGACACGGCGGGCCGGGCCGTCGCGCGTGGTCTGGTCAACTTCGACGCCAAGGAGATTCCCCAGCTACTCGGCCGCTCCACCCGGGACCTGGCACGGGATCTGGGGCCCGCGTACGAGCGGGAGGTCGTACACAGAGACGATCTGGTCATCCTGCATCCCTGACCTTCCCCTGAAACGGCTGAAACTCCGGTTTTTTGGAAGGGACCTTTACCGAAAGCACCCCATGCCCCGTCCCGGGCTGGTCAACTTTGTCTCAGGGGAACGAGGCGGGGTAGCAGTAGGACGACGCAGCGACAGGAGGCCGCCGGTGAGACGAACGCGCCCGGGGGCGGGGTCCCCCGGGTCAGGAGGAGGCACCTTGCACGCCCGGAGGGCCGCGGGGGAAGAGCGGACGTTGACCAGCGTCGGAGCCGGGCCGGACTTCGACGCCTTCGACGACGTACAGGATCCGGGCACGTCCCGGAAGACACAGTCGCGCGGGGAGGACCGCGCGGCGTCGAAGCTCTGGCACATCACGCTCAGCGTGTCGGGTTCCGAGGCGCCGCTCACCGAGGTCAGACGGGGCCTCGAACAGCTCGCCCACGACCATCCGTTCCTGCTGACCAGCAGATACGCGAACGACCACGCGGAGATCCGCTACTGGGAAGAGGCCAGGGATCTGCACGACGCCGCGGCCGTCGCGCTGCGGCTCTGGGGGGAGCACCGGTCGAGCGCCAAGCTGCCGCCGTGGGAGATCGTCGGCCTCGAAGTCATCGACAGGGAGACCTACCACCTGCGCATCGCGGAGGGCTACGGCCCACCGCCCGCGGCGCCGGTGGGCGTCCACCCGTTCTGACGGCCGGGGCGGAGCCGGGGCGAGCAGGGGCCGCGCCCTACACCGTAGAGGTCGCGGCCGTCTCGCAGTACGGGATACGGGGGAAGTGCCCGCAGCGCGCGCATTACTCTGCGGGCATGACCTCGCTCTCGCCGTACGACAACCTGACCCCGGTCACCAGGACCGCCTACCGCGCCCGCTCCGCCGCCGCCGATCTCGCCCCACTGCCGCGCTCGGTCAAGGACGACGCGCTGCTGGCGATCGCCGACGCCCTTGAGGTCCGCACGCAGGAGATCATCAAGGCGAACGACGAGGATGTCGCGCGGGCCAGGGAAGCGGGCACCAGCGAGGCGATCATCGACCGGCTGACCCTCACGCCCGAGCGGGTACGGGCCATCGCCGCCGACGTACGGGACGTGGCCGCGCTGCCCGATCCGGTCGGCGAGGTGGTGCGCGGATCGACCCTCCCCAACGGGATCGACCTGCGCCAGGTGCGCGTCCCGCTCGGCGTCGTCGGGATCATCTACGAGGCCCGCCCCAATGTCACCGTGGACGCGGCGGCGCTCTGCCTGAAGTCCGGCAACGCCGTACTGCTGCGCGGCTCGTCCTCCGCGTACTCCTCCAACACCGCGCTCGTACGCGTGCTGCGCGACGCCGTCGGCGGGGCCGGGCTGCCGGCCGACGCCGTCCAGCTCGTGCCCGGCGAGAACCGCGACTCCGTACGCGAACTGATGCGCGCCCGCGGTCTGGTGGACGTGCTGATCCCGCGCGGTGGCGCCTCGCTGATCCGTACGGTCGTCGAGGAGTCCACCGTCCCCGTCATCGAGACCGGCACCGGCAACTGCCATGTCTACGTGGACGCCGAGACCGACCTCGACATGGCGGTCGACATCCTCATCAACTCCAAGGCGCAGCGCCCGAGCGTCTGCAACGCCGCCGAGACGCTCCTGGTCCACCAGGACGTCGCCGCCGCGTTCCTGCCGCGTGCCCTGGACGCGCTCGCCGAGGCCGGGGTCACCGTGCACGCCGACGAGCGGGTGCTGGAGTTCGCGGCGGCGGCGGGCGGCACGAAGGCCACCGTCGTGGCGGCCACCGCGGAGGACTGGGAGACCGAGTACCTGTCGTACGACATCGCCGCCGCCGTGGTCGACTCGCTGGACGCGGCCGTCGCCCACATCCGGCTCTGGTCCTCCGGGCACACCGAGGCCATCGTCACCACCTCGCAGGCGGCGGCCCGCCGCTTCACCCAGTTGGTCGACTCCACGACCGTCGCGGTCAACGTGTCGACGCGGTTCACCGACGGCGGCCAGTTCGGCTTCGGCGCCGAGATCGGCATCTCCACGCAGAAGCTCCACGCGCGGGGGCCGATGGGGCTGCCGGAGCTGACCTCGACCAAGTACATCGTCACGGGTGACGGTCACACCCGGTAGTGGGGTGGGGGAATCCGGGGGAATCTCCGCTGTCTCTGCCGAAAACGCCCTCCCCGGTCTACTCTGAGATGGTGCCGGACGACGTGGGGGGCAAGCCGTTCCCGGACGGCTGGGAGCCCGACGACGACCGCGGAGGCGCGGACGAGGACTTCGCCTCCGTGGTGTTCGACGAGGACTTCATCCGGTCCGCACCCGTCCATGAACCGACCGCCGTCGAGCGGCTGCTGGCCGCCGCGCAGGCGCGCGCCGACGCCGAGGCGGCCCGTGCGCGGTCCTACGGAGGCTCGTCCGACGACGACCGCTACGAGGACGGCTTCGGCCCGGAGGGTGAGTACGGCGACCGACGGCCGTACGGCGCCGCGTACGACCCGGACGATCCGCACGGCGACTTCGGCCCCTACGGACGCCACGGCGGCGCCCTGCGCCCCTACCGCGGCAGCGCCCGCTGGCACCGGCCCGTCGCCTGGATTCTCGCCGTGGTGATGGGCATCGGGATGGTCGCCCTCGCGTTCACCGCCGTCTACCGAGGGGCCTCGGGCAACCGCCAGGACCGGGTGCCGCCGCCCGCCACGACGGGCGTCGACACATCGCGCGGCGGAGGCGGTCCGGCGGCCTCGACGCGGTACTCGGTCCCCGAGGTCTCGGCGGTGCCGCGCAGCACCCAGTGAGGCCCGCGTCGGTCGCATGTGTCCCGTCAGTCCCAAGAGCCTCGTGAGTCCCGGGGGAGCGTGGTGACGCCGCGTCGCGGGGGTCGCTCCTGAGGACGGCGTCCGCGTTTACGTTCGGCCCGGCCGACCTAACCTGAAGGTATGGCAGCGCGCGGAGACCCACCCGAGGGCACGCCTGACGGTAATCCCGGCGGTGACGAGGACGAGTACCGGTCCGTCGTCTTCGACGAATCGTTCATCCGCGCTGCCCGGCTCCAGGAGTTCTCCGCCCGGGAGCGGATGGGCGACCGCTCCCACGCCGTACGCCGGCGTGACCCCGCCGATCGGCCCGACCTCGGCTCGTCGACTCCCCGGAGGGGATCGGTCCAGGTACTGCTGCTGGTGCTGGTGATCGCGGTGGCCTTCGGCACCGCCGTCTACGTCGAGGTCCGGCCCCCGTACCGGCCGCCGCTCACCCGTTCGGCGGAACCGCTGCGTATGATGGTCATTCCGCTCGCCCCGGCCGGCGCGGTGCCCGGCGACAACCCCGACAGCCTGCTGCGGCGCAGCCCCGCGGCGAAGTTCCCCACGGGCGCCTCCGGGATCCCGCTCCCACCGTCCCGGCGCACACCGCACTTCACCGAGAACGAGGTGATGACGGCGCTGACCACCGCCAAGGACTACCTCGTCGCCTCGTCCGTCGACCCCGACGTCCTCACCGGCGCCGAACGGCGCTCGGTGCGGACGCTGCTGGACCCGGATCAGCTCGCCCAGTTCGACCAGAGCTTCGCCGACCCCGCCGACGACGGCAGACACGCGCCCGCGGGCTGGCTGGTGCGCTTCGACCCGGCGAAGGTGACGCTCGCCGAACCGGCCGTCCGTGTCCGGGGCACGCTCCGTTACGCGGAGTCGGCGGCCGGCACGATCGACGTGCTCTCGGACCACACCTTCGTCTACGCGCTGCGCCCGGCCGGGCAGCCGGCGGAGCGGGACGCTTCGCTGTTCACCGTCCGCCGGACACTGCACTTCCGCTTCGACCGCGAGGATCTGCCCAGACACCGGGCGGAGTTGCTGATCAGTCAGGTGCAGGCGGGACCACAGGTGTGCTCGAACGGGTCGCCGAGCACACTGCGGCCGCTGCTGGCCGGCGGCAGGGCGACGCCCGCGGGCCCGGCCGGCACCGATCCGTACGCGACGGGACCACCCACCGCCGGGCTGTGCGGCGTACTGGACAGCCGCGCACAGCCCGGCGGTTGAGGACACCAACGCAGCCCGCGCGGCGGCTATGTGCCGGTTACTTGCCGCCGCCGTCGCCCGTCGGCCGGCTGCCGTTGCCCTCGGCGCTGTCGCCGTTGCCGTTGTCGGCGTTGCCGCCACCGGTGTTGCCCGACGAGCCGCCCGTGAACCGGTCCCGGAGCTTGCCGCCCAGGTCGCCCGCGCCGCCCGCGATGTCGCCGACCAGCTTCATCAGCGGGTCCTTGCTGGTGCGGACCGTGTCCGCGTAGTGCGAGGCGGAGTCACGGATCGAGTCACTGACCGACGTGTCCTTGTCCTGCGAACGACGCGGGTAGTGCCCGTCCATGATCCGCTGGAACTCGCGGCTCTCGCCCCACTTCTTCAGCTCGGCGGCGCGCACCGTCGTGAACGGGTGCGTACGCGGCAGGACGTTGAGGATCTTCAGTACGGAGTCGCGCAGGTCGCCCCCGGCCTCGTACTCCCGCGCCTGCTCCAGGAACGCGTCGACGTTCATCTCGTGGAGGTGGTTGCCGCCCGCGATCTTCATCAGGCCGCGCATCGACGCCTGGGCGTCCTGGCCGACCAGCAGGCCCGCCCGGTCCGCCGACAGCTCGGACTTGCGGAACCACTCGCGCAGCGCCGACACGATCGCCATGATCGCGACATTGCCGAGCGGGATCCAGGCGACCTTGAGCGCGAGATTCGTCAGGAACAACAGGATCGTGCGGTACACGGAGTGCCCGGACAGCGCGTGGCCCACCTCGTGCCCGACGACCGCCCGCATCTCCTCCTCGTCCAGCATCTCGACGAGACCCGTGTTGACCACGATGATCGGCTCGTCGAGACCGATGCACATGGCGTTGGGCATCGGATTCTGCGCGACGTACATCGTGGGGACCTTCTCCAGGTCCAGGATGTAACAGGCGTCCAGCAGCATCGTGTGCAGATGCGCGAACTGCACGTCGCTGACCCGCACCGAGTCGGAGAGGAAGAGGAGTCGCAGGCTGCGCTCGGGCAGCAGGGCGCTCATCGCCTTGAAGACCGTGTCGAAACCGCTCAGCTTGCGCAGCGCGACCAGGGCCGAGCGGTCCGCGGGATGTTCGTACGCCCGTGAGGAGATGCCGGGGAAGCGTTTGCGCTGCCTGCTCGGCACATTCTCGTGACTGGCTGCCTCGTGGCTGTCTTCGGTCATGGAAAATCCCCTGTTCGTACGAGTCGTCGGCTCGTCCCCCTGACAGCCCCCACCGTATGTGCTGCGGCTACGGTTGTGCGTGGGCCGCGGTGCGCCGTCGTCGACAACAACGTCCGAGTCGGCGTGAGCGTGCCCGGAGGGCCCGCATACGATGTGCGCGAAGTCTCCGCTCCCGATGCTCCCGATCGAATAGGTCCCGCCGAAGATGAGCCTCTACAGCACCGCAGCCAACCTGGTCACCGTCGCCGCCGAAGGCGGCGAGCACAGCGGCAACCACGAAAGCCTCAACGCGTACCTCACCGGTGGTGGCGCGCTGTTCGCGCTGCTTCTGGCGCTGTGGATCACCACCCGCTTCAACCGCGACCGCTGAGACGGAGCCGTAACGCCGTGCCAGTAGGCTCCGCAGGCATGGGAAAGCAGGCAGCGCCGGCCGGCGCGGGAGGTGGCGGCAAGCGCCGTCTCGGGGTGATGGGCGGGACGTTCGACCCGATCCACCACGGACACCTGGTGGCGGCCAGCGAGGTGGCCGCGCTGTTCGACCTCGACGAGGTGGTGTTCGTACCGACGGGGCAGCCGTGGCAGAAGAGCCACTCGGCGGTCTCGCCGGCGGAGGACCGCTATCTGATGACGGTCATCGCGACGGCCTCCAACCCGCAGTTCTCGGTCAGCCGTATCGACATCGACCGTGGCGGCAAGACGTACACCACCGATACGCTGCGGGATCTGCACTCCCTGCACGGCGACGCGGATCTCTTCTTCATCACCGGGGCGGACGCGCTGTCCCAGATTCTCAGCTGGCGGGACGCGGAAGAGCTGTTCGCGCTGGCCCACTTCATCGGTGTCACCCGGCCCGGACACGATCTGACGGACGACGGACTGCCCAAGGGCGGCGTCTCGTTGGTGGAGGTGCCCGCGCTGGCGATCTCGTCGACCGACTGCCGGGGAAGGGTCGCGCAGGGCGATCCGGTCTGGTATCTGGTGCCGGACGGTGTGGTGCGCTACATCGACAAGCGCCAGTTGTACCGCGGCGAATGAGCCACGGAGAGGGGCACCGGTGAACGACCAGCAGCCGTACGACCCGTACGACCCGTATTACCAGCAGCCGCAGATCGTGGGCTACGACGAGTACGGGCAACCGGTGTACCAGCAACAGCAACAGCAGGATCCACAGCAGCAACAGCAGCCTCAGGGGCAGCAGTACGACCCGTACGCGCAGCAACAGGGGTACGGCTACGACCCGTACGCCCAGCAGCAGGCTCCGTACGACCCGTACGCCCAGCAACAGCAGCCGCAACAACAGCAGCAGGGCTACGGCTACGACACCGGCCAGCAGCCCGCGGCTGTCGACACCACGCAGTGGAACATTCCGCAGCAGCAGCAGCAGCAACAACACCAGCAGCAGGAGTCGGCGCCGGTCGCAGAGCCCGCACCCGCACCCGCGCCCACCCCCGTACTGGCCCCCGAGCCCGCCGTACCCGGGCAGCGGCGGTCCGCGCCCGACGGCGAGTACAAGACCGAGCAGTTCTCCTTCATAGAAGAGCCGGACGCCGAATCCGAAGACGTCATCGACTGGCTCAAGTTCACCGAAAGCCGCTCCGAGCGCCGCGAGGAGGCCCGCCGCCGCGGCCGTAGCCGCGTCGTCGCCCTCGTCGTCGTCATGGCGCTGGTGGTCGTCGGCGGCGTCGGCT
Organism: Streptomyces sp. NBC_01508; assembly: GCF_045040315.1. Taxonomy (NCBI): domain Bacteria; kingdom Bacillati; phylum Actinomycetota; class Actinomycetes; order Kitasatosporales; family Streptomycetaceae; genus Streptomyces; species Streptomyces sp. NBC_01508. The sequence goes on from NZ_CP109419.1 coordinate 5,987,361, forward strand.
ACCTCTGGTACGCGGGCAAGCTGCCCGGCTTCTCGGCGGACGCGGAGAAGGGGAACACCGCCACCGGGCCGCAGAAGCGCGACGTGATCATGGTGAATCTGCACAACACGAAGAACAAGGACACCTCCACGGCGCTGCTCGTCAACAACTCCACGACCAAGCGGGGCACCACCGTCCTGCTGCCCAACTCCCTCGTCGTGGCCGACGCGGAGAGCGGCACCACCGGCACCCTCGCCAAGTCCGTCGCCGACCACGGCTCCCAGGGCACCCGCGAATCCGTCGACACCCTGCTCGGCACCAAGATCTCCGGCACCTGGCGGCTCGACACCCCGTATCTGGAGATGCTCGTCGAGCTGGTCGGCAACGTCGACATCACCACGAACACCGAGGTCCCGGCCGCCAAGAAGGGCGAGGACCCGCTGGTCACCAAGGGCGAGGAACAGACGCTGAACGGCCCCGCCGCCGTCGCCTACGCCACGTATCTGGGTCCCGGCGAGTCCGAGGTGAAGCAGCTGGAGCGCTTCGGCTCGGTCATGCAGGGCGTCCTGCGGAAGATCTCGGAGGACCCGAAGGGCGCCACGATCACCGTCGAGACCCTGGCGCAGATCCTCGAACCGCCGATGACCGAGAAGGATCTGGGCGCTGCCCTGGCGAAGCTCGCGGCCTACGCCAAGGTCGGCGACTACAAGACGACGGTCCTGCCCGTCGCCGGGGACGGCGTCCTCGGCGAGAAGGCGACCGAGACCGTCGTCAAGGACGTCCTCGGCGGCAACGTCAGCGCCCCCGAGCAGGGCGCCGCCCTGCGGGTCGGTGTGAAGAACGCCACGGGCGACAAGGCGGACACGGATGCCGCACGGGTCTCGATCATCAACGGCGGCTACGCCTTCGTGGACGGCGGTACGGCCGATCCGGCCGCGTCCTCGCAGGTCACCTACGGTGACGCGAAGAACAAGGCGCAGGCGGAAGAGGTCGCCAAGACGCTCGGGCTGCCGGTGAGCGCGGTCAAGAAGGGCAAGGCCGCACCCAACGCCGATGTCTCGGTCACCCTCGGCGCGGACTACGAAAGCGGCTGATCAAAAAGCTGCGTCGGCTTGTCGGCGGTCCGTGAGACCCTGGGGGTCTCCAGACCGCCGACGAAAGCATCGCCTGTGACCGCCACGGACCGCTCCATCGAGCTCATCAGCGCCGCCGCTCAGGCGGCAGCAGACCGGCTCGCGCACGACATCATCGCGTACGACGTCAGCGACGTGCTGTCGATCACCGACGCGTTCCTGCTCGCCTCCGCGCCCAACGACCGTCAGGTCAAGTCGATCGTGGACGAGATCGAGGAGCGCCTTTCCAAGGAGCTCGGCGCCAAGCCGGTGCGCCGCGAGGGCGACCGCGACGCCCGCTGGATCCTCCTGGACTACGTCGACATCGTCATCCACGTCCAGCACAGCGAGGAGCGGGTCTTCTACGCGCTCGAACGCCTCTGGAAGGACTGCCCGGAGCTGCCGCTGCCGGACGACGCCGCCAAGACCCGTGGCAAGGGCGCCGAGCACGCCGAGGTGAACGGCACCGTGGACGGTGAGCTGAGCTGAACGGCAGCAAGGCCGGCAGGGGCCGCCGCGTCATCCTGTGGAGGCACGGCCAGACGGCGTGGAACGTGGAGCGCCGCTTCCAGGGCACGACGGACATCGAGCTGACGGCGGAGGGCGTCGCGCAGGCCCGTCGCGCCGCCCGGTTGCTCGCGTCGCTGCGCCCGGACGCGATCGTCGCCTCCGACCTCCAGCGCGTCGTGGCCACGGCCAACGAGCTGGCCTCGCTGACCGGGCTCCCCGTGAGTTACGACTCCGCGCTCCGCGAGACGTACGCGGGTGCCTGGCAGGGCCTGACCCACGAGGAGATCGTGGAGCGGTTCGGCGAGCAGTATCAGGCGTGGAAACGCGGTGAGCCCGTACGGCGCGGGGGTGGCGAGCTGGAGACCGAGGTCGCCGACCGGGCCGCGCCCGTCGTGCTCCACCACGCGGACAAGCTGCCGGACGACGGCACGCTCGTCGTGGCCAGCCACGGCGGCACGATCCGCACCACGATCGGCCGGCTGCTCGGTCTTGAGGCCCACCACTGGGAAGGTCTCGGCGGGCTCTCCAACTGCTGCTGGTCCGTCCTGGGCGAGGGTGCGCGCGGCTGGCGTCTTCAGGAGCACAACGCGGGGACACTCCCCGAGCCGGTGCTCGGCGACGACGACTGACCGGTGGCTGACCGACGGCCGCCGAGGGCACCGGACCCCGCCGGGCGTGATTTCACTTTCCGGCAGATCGCAGGCTAAAGTTCTTCTTGTTCACAGCGCGGAGCGCGAAGAACATGAGGGGCTATAGCTCAGTTGGTAGAGCGCCTGCATGGCATGCAGGAGGTCAGGAGTTCAATTCTCCTTAGCTCCACACCTTCACCTTGAATCCCGTCCTCATCACGAGGGCGGGATTTCTTGTCGCGGGCGCAGGCTGCGCAGCGCGGCCGTCCTTCGGCGGCTCTCCTCGTCGTCCGGGGTGTAGACCACGATCCGGCAGTCCGGCATCCCGTCGATCGACAGCGACACCGACGTCATCCGTATCTCACCGACCACCTCGTGCCGGAACCTCTTCACCCGGGGGCCCGGCGGCACCACGTCGCCGCCGCTCCACAGCTCCGCGAAATACGGGCTGGCCGCCGACAGGCGCCGTACGAACGACTCCCACGCGGGCTCGCCCACATGCCGTCCGTACGCACCGCGCAGCGTGGCCACCATCACCGGCAGCTCCTTCTCCCGGCAGACCAGCGGACAGTCCTCCTCCGGGACGGCGAAGAGCATCCACAGCACATTGCGCACCCCGATCTCCCGCAGCGCCGGGAGATCGAACAGATCGAGATAGGCGGCATTGGCGGCCAGGATGTCGTAGCGCGCGTTGTAGACGACGGCCGGATGCGGGTCGAGGCCGTCGATGATGCTCCGCACCTCATCGCTCACCCGGTGCGCGGCGACCTCCCGGTCCGGCGCGTACGGCACCTGAGCCAGCTGGTAGAGATGCTCGCGCTCGCTCTGGTCGAGACGGAGCGTGCGCGCCACCGCGTCCAGCACCTGCGCGGACGCGTTGATGGGGCGGCCCTGCTCCAGCCACGTGTACCAGGTCACCCCGACACCGGAGAGCTGGGCGACCTCCTCACGGCGCAGACCGGGCGTGCGCCGTCGCAGCCCCGGCGCCATCCCGACGTCCGCCGGTGTCACCCGGGCCCGCCGCCCGCGCAGGAACGCCGCCAGCTGGGGGCGTCGCCCTCCCGTCGTGTGTGTCACCGTCATCGCCGTCATGTCCCCCATCGTGCCGCGCCCGCCCCGCCCTTGCCAGGTGCTGCCAGTACCCGTATCAGGGGGCTCTCGGCACCGGTGTCCGAATCGGGTGAGGCTCACGGCCATGACGACCACCTCATCCGTAACCCCGGTACCCAGTAAAGCCGGTGGCACTGACAGACGGCCCGGCCCGCTGCTCGCCGTCGTGCTGGCCGCGCAGTTCATGGCCCTGCTCGACGGCTTCATCGTCAATGTGGCCGCGCCCACGATCCGTACCGAACTCGGGTCCTCCGGAGCCGAGTTGCAACTGGTCATCGCCGGATACACCATCTCGTACGCCGTCCTGCTGATCACCGGCTCCCGGCTCGGCGAGATACTGGGCCACCGCCGCGCGTATCTCGGCGGGCTCGCGGTGTTCACGGCGGCCTCGCTCGCCTGTGGACTGGCAGCGGGCACCGGCCAGTTGATCGCCTTCCGGCTGGTGCAGGGCGCGGGCGCGGCCCTGATGATCCCGCAGGTGCTCAGCATCATTCAGCGCGAATTCGCCGGCGAGCGGCGGATGAAGGCGCTGGGCGCGTACGCGGCGGTGATCGCCACCGGCGCGGCGGCCGGGCAGGTCACCGGCGGACTCCTGGTCAGCGCCGATCTCCTCGGCACCGGCTGGCGGCCGGTGTTCCTGGTCAACGTCCCCGTCGGGCTCGCCCTGCTCGTCCTGGGCGCGCGACTGCTGCCGGACGACCGGCCCACGTCCGGCGGCCGGACCCGTGGCCTGGATCTGCCGGGTCTCGTGCTGCTGGCCGCCGCCGTCTCGCTGCTCACCGTCCCGCTCGTCCTCGGGCAGGATCAGGACTGGCCCCTGTGGACCTGGCTGTCGCTCGGAGCCGCGGCCCTGTCCTTCGGTGCCTTCCTCGGGTACGAGTCCCGGCTCGCCCGGCGCGGCGGCGCCCCGCTGATCGCACCGCATGTGCTGCGTCTGCCGGGAATGGGTCACGCGGCCCTGCGGATCACCCTGGTGATGGCGGTGAACGCGGGCTTCCTGTTCATCTTCGCGCTGCACTTCCAGGGCGGCCTCGGGCACAGCGCGCTGCGCACCGGGCTCAGCTTCGCGCCGACGGCCGTGGTCTTCGGCGTGGTCGGGCTGACCTGGCGCGGCTGGCCCGTCCGCCTCCAAAGGAGGCTGATCCCGGCCGGGTTCACTCTCATCGCGCTGTTCACGGTGACTGTCGGACTGGTGCTGCGTGACGGCGGCGAGGGCGGCGTGTGGATGTACGTCGCGTTCCTCGGCCTGGGCGCGGGCCTGGCGCTCGGGTACAGCCCCACGCTGACGGGCGCGCTCGCCACCGTCGTCAAGGAGGACGCGACGGACGCCAGTGGGCTGTTGATGACCGTGACGCAGCTCGGCCAGCTGATCGGCGTCGCCACCTTCGGCACGCTCTACCTCAACCAGTTGGACGGGCCGGGGCCTGTCGCGTCCGGCCACGCGCTGTGGGCCGGCGCACTCGCGCTGGCCGGGGCCGCGGTTCTCGGCGCGGTTCTCGGCGCGGTGCGGTACGGCCGCCGGTCCGGGACGGCGTAAAGGCCCCGCCGAAGGCGACCACCCGGCCTGATCATGGTGTCCTTCTTGCCAAGCCATGACAGAATCGGACAGCCGGAGGGGGATGACGGCACGGATGGGGAGGAGCGAGCGCGATGCCCGCCAGCAGCATCGACAAGGTCGGTGACCTGCTCGCGGCGGCGGATTCGGCCACCGGCCTGAGCTGCCCGTCGTGCGGTTCTTTCCATGTGGCCCAAGTGCTCGGCGACAACGGCGGAGTTTCCTACGTGTGCACGGCCTGCGGCCACAGCTGGAGCTGAGTGATGGGTGCACACAGGAGAAAATGCGACTGGTGCGGCAGCGGCACCCCCATCGTCCGGGACATGGATCCGCTCAACGTCTCGTTCCAGTACTGGTGCGAGGAATGCGCCCGCGCGCTCATCATAAAAGGCGACCCCATCGAGACCTACCGGGAGTTGGAGGGCGAGCCCATCTACGGCCGGCTCCTCGACGAGCACTGCGCGCTCAAGCGCTTCTACTCGTTCGCCACCGCGTAACCCGCGGGCGCCCGCTCCTTCCGGTCGGCGACCGACAGATACACCAGCAGCCCCAGCGCCATCGTCGGATAGAGCGCCGTGAGCACCATCTGCGAACGGCTCTGGGCGAGTTCAAGCCGTTCGGCCGCGCCGTGCGGCACCCGCCACAGCGCGTACGCGTAGAAGCCCATCCCCACCGCCGCCGCCCACTCCGTCCGCCCGTGCGCCACCAGCAGCAGCACCATCGGCACGCACCACACCCAGTGGTGGGACCACGAGATCGGGCTGATCAGCAGTGCGGTGGCCGCACAGGCGACGGTGGCCTCCGCCGTCCCGCCGCGACGGGCCGCGGCCACCGCCACGGCCAGCCCGGCCACGGCGACCACGGTGGCCACGGGGAGCCACCAGAGCGACGGATCGGTGGTGTGCAGCGCCCGTGCGAACACCCCGCGCAGCGACTGGTTCGCGGCGGCCTCCACGCGCCCCACCCGGTCCGCCCGGAAGACGATCTCGGTCCAGAAGCGGTGGGAGTCGTGCGGCAGGACGACGGCCGACGCGACGCTGGCGGCGAGGAACGCGCCGGTGGCCACGGCCGCCTGCCGCAGCCAGGGGTTCCAGCCGGCCTCGCGCAACCGCAGCAGGCCGGTGATCAGCAGCATGACGGCGAAGAGCGCGGGGGTCAGTTTGATCGCCGCGGCGAGACCGATGCCGACGCCCGCCCAGCGGTGGCCGCCGCGGCGCGTGAGGTCCCACAGGACCAGGACGCCGATCAGCAGATTGATCTGTCCGTAGCGCAGGGTCGTCCACACCGGCTCGCACCAGACGGCGGCGGCGGCCACCCACAGCGCGGCGCCGGGCCGCACCGCGTCCCGGAACGTCAGCCTCAGTGAGAGGTGGACGAACGCGACGAGGAGCAGCAGATTGCCCACCGTGGCGAGGGTGCGCATCTCCGGGACGGGCAGCAGGGTCAGCGGCGTGAACAGCAGTGCCGCGAAGGGCGGATAGGTTGTCGGGAGACCCGCCCGGGTCGCGCGCATCGCGTACAGGTCGAGCCCGTCGAGCACGGTGCGGCCCTCGGCCCGGTAGACCATCAGGTCGATCATCGAGACCGCGGCGAGGCGCTGCGCGATCCAGAACCCGGCGAAGGACAACAGGCAGACACAGGCGCCGGCGAGGACGGACCGCCGACCGGCGGTGACTCGCGTGAGCACGGGCGTTGATACGGTCACGAAGGGTGACAGTAGCAGTCTTATCGGTACAAATCGGAAACGATTTGGCGGTGGGCCCGAGGGACCGTGTAATGTTGGCACCGCCGCTCAGGGGATGCCCGAAGTGCGGTACCTCACAAGGGGCTATAGCTCAGTTGGTAGAGCGCCTGCATGGCATGCAGGAGGTCAGGAGTTCAATTCTCCTTAGCTCCACATCTCAGAAGTTCCCGTCCGGACGCCGCGTCCGGGCGGGTTCTTCTTGTTGCCCCTTCTTGTTGACAGCCCCTTCTCGTTGAAACCGCCCTTCTCGTTGACCGCCCGTCGCGGAGGAACGCCGTGTCCAACTCGCCCACCGCGCCCGACCTTTGGCACCGGCTGCTCGGTGTGCTCAGGTGCCCCCTGTGCGGCGGACCGCTCGCACCCCCGCACGGCGTCGCGGCATCCCTGAAGACCCTCCGGGGCGTCAAGTCCCTGGGATGCGCCGGGGGCCATTCGTTCGACGTCGCCCGCCAGGGCTACGTCAGCCTGCTGACCGGCAACACGAACACGGCGAACGCCGACAGCGCGGACATGGTGACCGCCCGGACGCTGTTCCTGGAAGCCGACCACTACGAGCCGCTCGCCCGCGCGCTGGCCGACACCGTCGCGGAACTGTGCCCGCCGGACGGCACCGTCCTGGACGCCGGCGCAGGCACCGGGTACTACCTGGCCACCGTGCTCGACGCCCTGCCCGACGGTGTGGGACTGGGCCTCGACGCGTCCAAGTTCGCGCTGCGCCGGGCCGCCGGTGCCCACCCGCGCGCCGGCGCGGCGACCGGGGACATCTGGAAGCCGCTGCCCGTCGTGAGCGGCGCCGCCGACGTCGTGATCAACGTCTTCGCGCCCCGTAACGGCCCGGAGTTCCAGCGCGTCCTGCGGCCGGACGGCGCCCTCGTCGTCGTCACCCCCACCGCGCGCCATCTCGCGGAACTCCCCGCGAGCCTGGGCATGTTGTCCGTCGACACGGCCAAGGAGGACCGGCTGCGCCGCACGCTGTCCGGTCACTTCCGGCAGGAGCGTACGGATGTCGTGGAGCGGGAGGCGGCCATGACCGGTCAGGACGTACGGAATCTGATCCTGATGGGTCCGAGCGCCCACCATCTGAGCGTCGAAGACGTGCACCGGAGCGTCGCGTCGCTCACCACTCCGCTCCCGGTGACCGTCTCGTTCCTCGTCTCGGTCTACCGGCCGCACTGACGACCGGCCTCCTTAGGAGGCGGGCGCGTCAGCGCCCGCTGCCGAGAGCCTTCCTGCCACCGCCCGGCGGCAGGGCCGCCGGGCCTCCCTGCCGCGCGGGGCGCCGCGGCGCGGGCTGCTCGATACGCAGCGCGAGCGCCGGACAGCGCCGTACGGCACGCTGGGCGCGGCCCCGCAGATGCATCGGTACGGAGGCGTCGGCGAGCGCGGGGTAGCCGTCGGGGCCGAGCCGGATCAGCTCGGGCACGATGTCCGCGCAGAGCCCGTGGCCCTGGCAGAGCGTCCAGTCCACGGCCAGCCTCTCGCCGCTCGGGATGGACTCCTCCGCGCTCTGGTGGTCCGGACCCGGTAGCGGCAGGACACCGGTGGTGTCGCGCCCGCAGCCGCCGTCCAGCACATGCGCGGCGAGGTCGTCAGTGAAGGCGGACAGGGTGGACATGAAGAACCGCGCGGACCCGTCGGGATGCTTGCACGCCCCCCGTCCCCGTACCGCCTGGGTGACCTCGCGCAGCGCCTCCAGGGCCGCGGGACCGCCCCCGTTCAGCACGTCGCTCAGACCGCCCGCCGCGGCCGGCAGGCCGAGCTTGCAGGGGCCGCACTGACCGGCCGTCTCGGCGGCGAGCCAGTTGGCCACCCGCAGCGCCTCACCCAGCGGGCAGGTCTCCGGGCCGATCGGCAGGATCGCGCCCGCGCCGAGCGGACCTCCCACCGCAGCGAGGGACTCGCGCGAGACGACGGCGTCGTGCGCGGCCACCGAGTCGATCCAGTCGCCGTGGTAGCCGCCGGTCAGCACACCCTGGGGGAGCGGCGGCGCCCCGGCGAGCTGGAGCACGTACCGCAGGGGCACGCCCGTCGGCACCTCCACGACCATCGGGCGCGCGACGGCGCCGGAGACGGTGAGCATGACGGTGCCCGGCTCCGCGTCGAGCCCGGTGTGACCGTAACGGCGCGCGCCGATCCGGGCGCCGATGGCCAGTTGCGCGTACGTCTCGGCGTTGGACAGCAGCGTCGGGGCGCCGCCGACGCCCGATTCGGCGGCCCGCTCGCGGCGGCCCGGCGGCAGGGCCGGCCCGCCGTTCGCCGCGCGGATGACGGACGAGGCCTCGCCGGAGACCATGCGCTCGGGCGTACGGACCACCCGTGCCCGCAGTCGCTGCCCGCGCCGGTCGGACAGGCCGCGCTCGGCGAGTGCGGCCCGCATGGATATCTCGGTCGAGTTGCGGGTGACGGCGACGACCAGGGTGCGCGCCCCCAGCGCCTCCGCCGCCAACAGGGCGCCGTCCAGGATGAGATGGGGCGCGCGGTTGAGCAGCACCGTGTCCTTGCGGCAGGCCGGTTCGCCCTCGCTGCCGTTGATGACGACGACGGGGCGCACCCCGCGCCGGATCGACGCCTTGGCGACGGCGCGGAGCTTCTTGCCGAAGGGGAAGCCGGCGCCCCCGCGTCCGCGCAGGGTGATGTTCTCGGCGAGCTGCGCGAGCAGTTCCCCGGTCATCGGCTCCAGCGGCCCGTGCACCTTCAGGTGCATGGAGAGGTCGATTCGCTCGACGAGGTCGAATCCCTGTGTCAGCTGGGGAAGGCCGACGACACGGACTTCGGGGACATCGGGGAGAGGGGCGTTCACGGTCGGTCTCCTGCGGGTGGGTACCAGGGTTCACCGGCACTCGGGGTTCCCCCGCCGTTGGCGGGAGGTTGCTGGAAGGCGTCGTCCGACTGCCGGTACGGATCGGCTTGTTGGTACAGGTCGGGCCCGGGGGCGGCGTCGGGCTGCGGCTGCGGGTAGGGGGCCGACTGTAGGTACGTGTCGGACCGCTGGTTTGTCTCAGCTCGCTGGTACTCCTGCTGGAATTGCCGTTGGTGGTCCTGTCGGTAGGTCTCCTGCCGCTGGTACGGGTCGGCCACGGGCGGCGCGGCGGCGGCGCCCGGCTCGTGGACACGGGCCTGGACACGGGCCTGGGCATGGGCCTGGACGGGAGGCGGCGGTGACGGCGTCGGCCACAGACCGGCCCCGGCCGCCGACGGCTCGCCGATGACCGGTATCTCCTCGGTCACCGGGACGCGTTCGGCGTACGGGATCTCGACCGGCGTCAGCGGATCGGACGGGTCGGCGAAGGGAAGGTCGGCGAGGGGCGGGTCGGCGAAGGGAAGGTCGGCGAGGGGCGGGCCGGCGAAGGGAAGGTCGGCGAGGGGCGGGCCGGCGAAGGGCGAGGGCGCCGGTGCTCCGGTGCCGGCCGAGGGATCGGCGCCGAGCGAGACGGCGCGGTACCCGGCCGACAGGCCCGTACCGGGGCCGGGGCGGCCCGTACGGGAGCCACGTCCCGGATCGACGAACGTGTCCGCGAGCGGGTCCGGGTAGGGAGCCGGGGTCGGCGACGGCGGCGCGGCGGCGTACGGCGCGGCGGACGGGGGCGCGAAGGAGCCGGGGACGACGGTGTCCGTGAACGGGTCGGCGCCGGGCGGGCGCCCCGCCGTCGCCTCGTAAAGAGGAGGCGACGGCGGGGCGATGCGTGGCGGGACGCGCCCCGCGCCCAGCGGCGGACCGAGCGGCGCCGCCGACGCCGGGGGAGCGGCCGGTGCGGACGCGGGCCGCCGGCGCGGGAACCGCTGCTCGAACTCCACCCGCGGCATACCCGCCGTACCCGGCGCCGCACCCGGCAGCGCTTCGCGGGCCGGGTCACGGCGCCCCGACTGCTCCTGCTCGGGGCTCTCGCGTACGCCGCCGGTCAGCTTCAGGATCTTGTCGGCGATACGGCGCTGGGCCGGCCGCGGCAGCAGTCGTACGGAGACCGCGCCGATGACGGTGACGAGCGCCAGGCAGTACAGGGTCATCACCCAGGTCGCGGCCGCACGCCCGGCGTACAGCCCGTGCATCAGCGCGAAGCACCAGGCCGGATAGGCCAGCATGTGCAGCGCGCGCCAGCGGCCGGCGATCTTGCCGGGGACGGCGAAGGCACTGCGCAGCGCGCCGGTCGCGGCGGCGATCACCATCAGGAAGCCGGCCAGCGAGCCGAAGCCGATGAGGCCGTCGGTGCCGGTGATCCCGAGGCCGAAAGGCAGTACGGCGCCGACCAGGGCGACATGTCCCAGCGAGACCTTCACCGTGGCGTGCAGCAGCAGGAAGCCGAGGGAGGCCATCGCCGTGAACCGGTGGATGCCCTGGGCGAGCAGCCGGTGGCGCGGGGAGAGCAGCAGCCGGTCGGTGGCCATCAGTCCCCAGGCGACGGCCGCCGTCAGGGACACCAGCGACAGAACGCCGGTGGTGAAGTCGAGCATCGCGCGGAACCCGTCACTTCCCGCTACGGCGAGGAGGGGGACGAGGACGAGTGCGGCGACCGACAGCCCTCCTCGGACCGAGCGGCCCATGCCGTGGCTCGGGGGAAGCGATGAACGGATCCTTCTTTGAAGGTTCATAGGGGCAACTCCGAATGGCTCGGCAAAGCGGTCCCGTTGCCGCATGCTAGGTCGCCCCCTGCTGGGGAGTTCGTCGTTTGCATGTTTACCGAGGGCATCGAGTGTCAACTGCCCCTGGGGTTGCCCCGGATAGGGGCGATACGCGGAGTGGTTCGGGCATCGAAGGTTCGATGAATCACATAGCCACCGATTGCCTGTTCCGGTCTCGAACGATCCTGTATGGCCCGCGTATGGCCCTCGAACGGCCCGTCTGAGCCGTCACCGGCGCGAATGCGCCGTGCGGGCCCTGTGCCCGCTGCGGTACCCTGCCGCTATGCGTGCCGTACGCCTTCTGCTTAGCGAGCCGCGCTGATCAGTACCGACGGATGACAGATCCGGTCGGAATCAGCGTGGCTGCCCCCTCCTGTGTGAGGGGTTTTTTCATTCCCGCGGCAGAGACGATCGATGGAGCTTCAGGACATGAGCGAGACGAATCCGGCCGCCGCCGGCGCGGAGACGACCGCGCCGACCGCGCCCCACCGCTACACGGCTGCCATGGCCGCCGACATCGAGGCACGCTGGCAGGACTTCTGGGACGCCGACGGCACCTACGAGGCGCCGAACCCGACGGGTGATCTGGCCGGGGACCCGGCCGTCGTGGCACGCCCCAAGCGGTACGTCATGGACATGTTCCCGTACCCCTCCGGCACCGGTCTGCACGTCGGCCACCCGCTCGGCTACATCGCCACCGACGTCTACGCCCGCCATCAGCGCATGAGCGGCTACAACGTGCTGCACACGCTGGGCTTCGACGCCTTCGGCCTGCCCGCCGAGCAGCACGCGATCAGCACCGGCACCCACCCCCGGGTGTCGACCGAGGCCGCCATGGAGAACATGACGCGGCAGCTGCGCCGGCTGGGCCTGGGGCACGACAAGCGGCGCTCGGTCGCCACGATCGACCCCGGCTTCTACCGCTGGACGCAGTGGATCTTCGTACAGATCTTCAACTCCTGGTACGACCCGGACGCCGACAAGGCCCGCCCGATCACCGAGCTGGTGGCGCTGTTCGAGAGCGGCGGGCGCGCGACGCCGGACGGCCGGAGCTGGCGCGAACTGACCGCGAACGAGCGTGCCGACGTCCTGAGCGAGTACCGGCTGGCGTACGCCTCCGAGGCCCCCGTCAACTGGTGTCCCGGCCTGGGCACCGTCCTGGCCAACGAGGAGGTCACCGCCGACGGACGCTCCGAGCGCGGCAACTTCCCGGTCTTCAAGTCCAAGCTGCGCCAGTGGAACATGCGCATCACCGCCTACGCAGACCGGCTGGTGGACGACCTGGACGCGCTGGACTGGCCCGAGGCCATCAAGCTCCAGCAGCGCAACTGGATCGGCCGCAGCGAGGGCGCGCGGGTCGACTTCCCGGTCGGCGACGCCGGTGCCATCACCGTCTTCACGACCCGTCAGGACACCCTGTTCGGCGCCACGTACATGGTCCTGGCGCCGGAGCACGAACTGGTCGAGAAGATCGTCCCGGCCGCGTGGCCCGAGGGCACCCACGACGTGTGGACGGGCGGCCACGCGGCGCCCGCGGACGCCGTCGACGCGTACCGCAAGCAGGCCGCGTCGAAGTCCGACGTCGAAAGGCAGGCCGAGGCCAAGGACAAGACGGGCGTCTTCACCGGGGCGTACGCCACCAATCCGGCCAACGGCGAGCAGATCCCGGTCTTCATCGCGGACTACGTCCTGATGGGATACGGCACCGGCGCGATCATGGCCGTCCCGGCGCACGACAGCCGAGACTTTGCGTTTGCACGCGCTTTCGAGCTGGCGATGCGCTGCGTCGTGGAGCCGCGCGACGGCCGGGGCACCGACCCCACGCAGTGGGACGACGCGTTCGTCGCGCACGAAGCGGAGCTCGTCAACTCGTCGGCCCCCGGTATCGCGCTGGACGGGCTGGGCGTCGTCGACGCCAAGGCGAAGATCACCGCATGGCTGGTCGCCGAGGGCATCGGCGAGGGAACGATCAACTACCGGCTGCGCGACTGGCTGTTCAGCCGGCAGCGCTACTGGGGCGAGCCGTTCCCCATCGTCTACGACGAGGACGGCGTCGCGCACTCCCTGCCCGAGTCGATGCTGCCACTGGAACTGCCCGAGGTGGACGACTACTCACCGCGCACGTTCGACCCGGACGACGCGGACACCCGGCCCGAGACACCGCTGTCGCGCAACGAGGACTGGGTCGCCGTCGAGCTGGACCTGGGCGACGGCAAGGGCGTACGGCGCTACCGCCGCGAGACCAACACCATGCCGAACTGGGCCGGTTCGTGCTGGTACGAGATGCGCTACCTGGACCCGCACAACACCGAGAAGCTGGTCGACCCCGCCGTCGAGCAGTACTGGATGGGCCCTCGCGAAGGCATGCCGCACGGTGGCGTCGACCTGTACGTGGGCGGCCAGGAGCACGCCGTACTGCACCTGCTGTACGCGCGCTTCTGGTCCAAGGTGCTGTTCGACCTGGGTCATGTCTCGGCGGTCGAGCCGTTCCACAAGCTGTACAACCAGGGCATGATCCAGGCGTTCCTCTACCGCGACAGCCGTGGCATCGCGGTCGAGGCCGCCGAGGTCGAGGAGCGCGAGGACGGGTACTGGTACCGGGGCGAGAAGGTCACCAGGCTGCTGGGCAAGATGGGCAAGTCCCTGAAGAACGCGGTCACTCCGGACTCGATCTTCGCGGAATACGGCGCCGACACGCTGCGGCTGTACGAGATGGCGATGGGCCCGCTGGACATCTCACGGCCGTGGGACACCCGCGCGGTGGTGGGCCAGTACCGGCTGCTCCAGCGGCTGTGGCGCAATGTCGTGGACGAGACGACCGGTGAGGTCACGGTCGTGGACGTCCCGGACGCCGACATCGACGTGAACACGCTGCGTGCCCTGCACAAGGCGATCGACGGGGTCGGCCAGGACATGGCCTCGCTGCGCTTCAACACCGCCATCGCCAAGATCACCGAGCTGAACAACCACCTGACCAAGACGGGCGGGCCGGTCGCCCGCTCGGTCGCGGAGCGGCTGGTGCTGCTGGTGGCGCCGCTGGCGCCGCACGTGGCCGAGGAGTTGTGGCGCAAGCTGGGGCACACCGGCTCGGTCGTGCACGCGGCCTTCCCGGCCGCCGATCCGGCGTACGTGGTGGACGAGACCGTCACCTGCGTCGTCCAGGTCAAGGGCAAGGTCAGGGCGAGGCTGGACGTCTCCCCGTCGATCTCGGGCGAGGAACTGGAGGCGCTGGCGCTGGGCGACGCCGCGGTGGTCGCGGCGCTGGGCGGCGCGGGCATCCGCAAGGTGATCGTGCGGGCGCCGAAACTGGTCAACATCGTGACCGCGTAAGCCCCAGTGGGGTACGGGCGGGAGTGGCCGGCGGGGTCGCCGCGGGCTTGCGGGGCTCCTGTGGGGCTCCCGCGCGGCTCCCGCAGGGCTTCTGTGGGCACGGGGCTTTCCCTTACGGGCAGTTTGGGGGTTCGGACGGAACCCTCAGGCTGCCCGTTCCGTTTACGGTGGAGGGACCGACATCGACACCGGAGAGGCATCCACATGGAGGCCGTGCTTTTGATCGTGGCGCTGCTCTTTGTCGCATTCGTGGCTTTGGGCGTGTTCGTGAGCGTCAAGGCGGTCCGCGCTGCCAAGCGAGGCGTGGATCGTACGATCACGCAGGCCCGCCGGACCGTCGAGGACACCACCCTGAGAGCGAAGAGCCTCGGGCAGACCGGCGTGCCGGCCGAGCTGGCACAGCTGCGGCTCTCGCTGCGTACGTCGATGCGCTCCACCCAGGAGGCGCTCCGGGCGAACGAGGCGGAGGACGCCTCGCTTTCGGAGTCGCTGAGCCTCTTCCAGCGGTTGAGTGTGTACGGGCGCGAGCTGGACGACGAGCTGAGGCGGCTGGAGCGGGACCCGGACCGGGCGACGATCTCGCGGCGGCTGCCCGAGCTGCGGGAGCGTACGGAACGGATCACGAAGTCGGCCGATTCGCTGCGGTGGGCGGCCAGGGACCGGGCGCGGAAGTTCTCCGAGGACGAGCTGACGCTTCTGAGCGAACAGATCGACGTCGAGTCGGGCGCCCTGCGGCACTGGTCGGCGGTGGAAGCCGAGCCCTCCGCGCGGCCGAACCCGCAGGCGGGGTCGAACCCTCGGACGGGCTCGAACCCGCAGGCGGGGCCGGTGGAGTGGCCGGAGCCCGAGCAGGCGCCCGCCCCGGAGTCCACGAGCCGGCCGGAGCGTACGGCGCGGCCGGCGGGCGCGGAGCCCACGCTCGCCGACCAGACCTGGCCCGAGCCGCCGCCGCACGCCGAAGGGCCGCAGGCGATCGACCCGCCCGACCCCCGGCAGACGACCTATCCGTGGCAGGAGAAGTCGGCCCGGCCGGAGACGACGAACTGACCGTCCGGTGTGAGTCCGCCGCCCATGTGCGGCGGTGGTTACGGGGTGCCGGACAGGGCAGACGCATGGCGGGTGACGGGCCGTCAGAGGTATGGACCCGTCGAGATGGAGAACGTCGAAGCAAGGAAGAGGGCGGAAGCCGATGGGGACCTCTTCGAATTCGACCGGCGAGGCGGGGCCGGGCTCCCGGCCGGTGGTCGCGGCGGGTAACCTCCCGCTCATGTCCCGCCATGTCGCGATCGTCACCGATTCAACGGCCTACCTGCCGCCGCAGGCGATGGAACGCCATGGCATCGCCGCGGTGCCGCTGACAGTCGTTCTGGGTGACCGGGCACTCGAAGAAGGCACCGAGATCTCGGCCAGATCGCTCGCCCTCGCGCTCCAGAAGCGCCGCTCCGTGACCACCTCGCGGCCGAGCCCCGAAGTCTTCGCCGCCACCTACCGGGCCGCCGCCGAGGCCGGGGCCACGGGCATCGTCTCCCTGCACCTGTCGGCGGAATTCTCCGGGACCTACGACGCCGCGGTCCTCGCGGCGCGCGACGCGCCCGTGCCCGTACGGGTGGTGGACACCGGGATGGTCGCGATGGCCCTCGGCTTCTGCGCCCTGGCGGCGGCCGAGACGGCGGAGGCGGACGGCTCGCTGGACGAGGCGGTGGCGGCGGCCGAGAAGCGGGCCGCCGGGACGTACGCGTACTTCTACGTCGACACGCTCGACTACCTGCGGCGCGGCGGCCGTATCGGTACCGCGCAGGCACTGCTCGGGTCGGCGCTCGCCGTGAAGCCGCTGCTTCAACTGGACGGTGGCCGGATCGAGTTGCTGGAGCGGGTGCGTACGGCGTCGAAGGCGATCGCGCGCCTTGAGGAGATCGTCGCCGAGCGGGCGGGGACCGGTCAGGTCGACATCGCGGTGCACCATCTCGCGGCGCCGGAACGGGCCGCCGCGCTCGCCGACCGGCTGCGGGGGCGGGTGCCGGGCCTCGTGGAGATGCATGTGAGCGAGGTGGGCGCGGTGATCGGGGCGCACACCGGGCCGGGGCTGTTGGGGGCTGTGATCTCGCCGCGCTGAGGTGGGGGTGGCTGAGGTGGGGCGGCTGCGTCGGGGGTGGGTGAGTCGGGGGTGGGTGGCGGAAGCACTCGTTCGGGTGGCCGAGTTATCCACAACTGGTGAGTTATCCACGGTAATTCGACGGCTTCGGCGGGATCGGGCGGGAGTGCCTACCGTCGGGGCATGACTCTTCGATCACGCTCCGTGACCAGCGGCCCAGGCCGCGCCCCGATGTCGGACGGCCGTGCGCGCCATGCCTCCGCCGCGCCGCGCTCGCGCCACCGGCGGGCGGGGACGACACCCGCGACGACCGCGTTACGCCACCGAGCCGATGCCCTGTTCGCGGTGACGCCGGACGCGATGACATCGGGCGCGATGATGCCGGGCGCGAGTCCGCCGCCAACTCCACTTCCAACTCCAGTTCCAACCCCGCCGCCAACTCCGATCCCGCTTCCGCTTCCGGCTTCGGCGCCGACCCCGGCGCCAACTCCGTCCGGGGCGACGGCCGGTGGTGTCGACAACGGCCGTGCCGGAAGCGCGGGTCGCGCGGTGGCGCCGCCGGGGACGGGGGAGCGGCCGGGCGGGCGGCGCGAGCGGGTGTGGCTCGCCGTACGGGAGCGGTTGCCGTTGTGGGTGCAGCTCAGGTGTGGGCTTGAGCCGAAGACGCTGGGCGCGCTGGCGGTCGTGCTCGTCGTGGCCGCCGTGCTGGCGGCGCAGCATTTCTGGTCCGGCCGGCCGCAGCCGGTCAGCGCGCCCGAGACGGTCCGTGCGGAGGTGGCCGCGACCGGGCCGGCGGGGGAACCGGGACCGTCGTCGGGGGCACCTCCACCTGCCGCCGCGTCGCCTGCCGGGCGCGTGGTGGTCGATGTCAGCGGCAAGGTGCGCAGCCCCGGCGTGCACCGGCTGCCCGCGGGGTCGCGCGTCACCGACGCGCTGCGGGCCGCCGGGGGAGTCAGGCCCGGCGCCGATCTGAGCGGGCTCAACCGGGCGCGTGTGCTGATGGACGGCGAGCAGGTGGTCGTGGGCGGCCCCGCACCTGCCGGACAGGCCGCGCCCGGCGGGGGAGCGGCGGGGCCGGGCGCCGGCGGCGCGGCGCCCGCCGGGGCACCGGTGAGTCTCGGCACGGCCACCGTGGAACAGCTCGACACACTGCCGGGCGTCGGCCCGGTGCTCGCGCAGCACATCGTCGACTACCGCACCCGGCACGGCGGATTCAGGTCCGTGGACGAACTGCGCGAGGTGAACGGGATCGGCGACCGCCGGTTCGCCGACATCGAGCCCCGTGTGCGGCCGTGACCCGCGCGGCCGTCCACGCGGCCTCGGGGCACCCGTTGGGCGCCGCGGACCCCCGCCAGGAGGACGGCCCGGCCGATCTGCGGCTGGTCCCGCCCGCGCTGGCGGCCTGGGTCGCCGCGGCGCTGGCGCCGGATGCGCCGGCCGGCTGGACGGCCGGCGCGGTGCTGGCCGGGCTGGCCGTGACGGGTGTGCTGCTGGTGCGGGCGGCTCTGGCGGCGGCGCCGGGGCGCCGCGCGGGCGTGCGACGGCGGGTGAACGGTGTCGCCGCCGCCGCGGTGCTGCTCTGCGCCGCCGCCGGGGCGGGGTCCGCCTGGCTGCACGGCGCGGACCGCCACCGAGGCCCGGTGCCGGGACTGGCGGAGCGGTACGCACGCGTCACCGTGGACCTGACGGTCACCTCCGACCCCCGCTCCACCCGGCCACGGGTCCGGGGCGACGCGCTCTCGTCGGCCGGCCTCGTCCTGGACGCCGACCTGACACGCGTGACGTCCGCCGACGGAGCCGTCACCACCGTCCGTACGCCGGTGCTCGTATTCGCCGCCAGCGGGGCCGGGGCCGATGAAAGGACCCAGGCGTGGCGGCGGCTGCTGCCGTCCACCGGGCTCAGGGTGGCCGGGCGGCTCGCACCGCCGGCGGAGGGGGACGGGCGGTACGCGGCGCTGCTGCGGGTGGAGGGGAGCGGCCCGCCACGGGTCGTACGCCCGCCGACCCGTCTGCAACGCACGGCCGGAGACCTGCGCGCCGGGCTGCGGGAGGCGACGGAAGGGCTCCCGCCGGACGCCCGTGCGCTGCTGCCCGGACTGGTCGTCGGGGACACCTCCCGTATCCCGCCCGAGCTGCACGACGCGTTCACGGCGACCGACCTCTCGCATTTGCTCGCCGTCTCCGGAAGCAATCTGACGATCGTTCTCGCCCTGCTCATCGGGCCTCCGGGGCTGGCGCTGCGGGCCGAGCGGCGCGGGCTCGCCCCGCGGCTGGGGATCTCGCTGCGCTCGACCGCCCTGTTCGGCGGGGCCCTCACGCTCGCCTTCGTGGTGGTCTGCCGACCGGAACCGAGCGTGCTGCGGGCGGCTGCCTGCGGACTGATCACCCTGCTCGCCATCGGCACCGGCCGGCGCAGATCGCTGATCCCGGCGCTGGCCGCCGCCGTACTGCTCCTCGTCCTCTGGGACCCGGCCCTGGCGCGCAGCTTCGGCTTTGTGCTGTCCGTGCTCGCCACGGGTGCGCTGCTCACCATCGGGCCGCGCTGGAGTGCGGCGATGCGGCGGCGCGGGGTGCCGCCCCGGCTCGCCGAGGTGCTGGCCGCGGCGGCGTCGGCGCAGGCCGTGTGCGCACCGGTGGTCGCGGTGTTCGCCGCGCGGGTCAGCCTCGTCGCGATCCCCTGCAATCTGTTCGCGGAACTGGCGGTGGCGCCCGCGACGGTCCTCGGGTTCGCGGCGCTGGCCACGGCACCGGTCGCGATACCGGTGGCCGAGCTGCTGGCCCGGTGCGCGGGCTGGCCCGCCGGATGGATCGCCTCGGTCGCCCGTACCGGCGCGGCGCTGCCGGGCGCCGAGGCCGAGTGGCCCGGCGGCTGGCGGGGCGGGGCGCTGCTCGCCGTGGTCACGGTCCTCGTCGTGTGCGCGGTACGGCGCATACGCGGCCACCCGTGGACCGCCGCCACCTGCGCGGTGCTCCTGCTGCTGGCCGTCCTGCGGCCGGCCCCCTTCACCCGGCTGGTCACCGGCTGGCCGCCGCCGGGCTGGGCGGTGGCGATGTGCGACGTCGGTCAGGGCGACACGATGGTGCTCGCGGCCGGCGAGGGCGCGGGTGTGGTCGTGGACGCGGGTCCCGATCCCCGGCTGGCCGACCGCTGTCTGCGGGACCTCGGGATCACCCGCGTGCCGCTGCTCGTGGTCAGCCATTTCCACGCCGACCATGTCACCGGGCTGCCCGGGGTGCTGCGCGGCAGAAGGGTCGGTGCCATCCAGACGACGACCCTTCAAGAGCCTTGGGAGCAGAGCGAGTTCGTACGGCGGACGGCGGAGGCCGCCGATGTCCCGCTGGTGCGTGCGATACCGGGGGAGCGGCGCCGGGTCGGGCCGCTCGACTGGCGGGTGCTGTGGCCGAGGGCCGGGCCGGGGCTGGGCGCGGGCGGGCCGAACGACGCGAGCGTCACCCTGCTCGTCCGGACGGCGGGCGGTCCGACGCTGCTGTTGCCCGGTGATCTCGAACCGCCCGCCCAGCAGGGCCTGTCGAGGGACCACCCGGCGCTGCCACCGGTGGACGTGCTGAAGGTCGCGCACCACGGCTCGGCCTTCCAGGACCCCGGACTGCTGCGAGCGGTGCGACCCCGGCTGGCGCTGATCTCCTGCGGCAGGGGCAACCCGTACGGCCACCCCTCGCCGCGTACGGTCGGTGCGCTGCGGGCCGGGGGAGCGGTGGTGATGCGTACCGACACGGACGGCGCCGTCGCGGTGACGGGCGCGGGAGCGGGGCTGCGGGCGGTGGCGCGCGGGCCGGGGTGACCGGGTCCGGCGGCCGGTCCGCGGGGCCGTCCCGGCCCTGCGGACCAGGACGAAAGACGCATGGTGGGAGGGAGGGTACCGGGACAGACTGGGGACATGGACATGTCTCGGACCATCTCCGGCTATCTGCACCGGATCGGCGCCGACCGGCCCGCCGTACCGGACGCCGTGGCACTGCGGGATCTTCAGGTTCGGCACCTGCGGACCGTGCCGTTCGAGAATCTGTCCGTGCATCTGGGGGAGGAGATCGTCCTCGATGAGGGGGCGCTGGTCGCCAAGGTCGTGGAGCGGAAGAGAGGAGGTCTCTGCTACGAACTCAACGGCGCCTTCGCGGTGCTGCTGCGCGAACTCGGCTTCCGGGTGACGCGCCTTCAGGCCCGGGTGTTCACGGCGGACGGCGCCCTGGGGATCCCGTACGACCACATGACGCTCCTCGTGGAGACGCCCGCGCGGACCGGGTCCGGACGCGGCGCCGACCGGTGGCTCGCCGACGTCGGCTTCGGGAACCACAGCACCCACCCGCTGGCCTTCGACGAGCGCGGTGACCAGCGGGACCCCGCCGGTACGTTCCGGGTCGTGGCGGGGCCGGACGGGGACGTCGATGTCGTGCGGGACGGCAAGCCCCAGTTCCGTGTCGACCAACGACCGCGTGCGCTGGCCGACTTCGCCGCCGGGGCCTGGTACCACCGGACGTCGCCCGACTCGCATTTCACCCGGTCCCTGGTCTGTTCCCGCAACACCCACGACGGCCGGATCACGCTCGCGGGCGACAGGCTCGTCAGCACCGTGGGCGGCGAGCGCCGCGAGCGGGAGCTGGCCGGGGACGCCGAGATCCTGGCCGCCTACCGGGAACACTTCGGCCTTGAACTGGACCAGGTGCCGCAGGTCGGGGTCAACAGGAAGGAGGAGTGACGTAGTTGGACGTCAGGTACTTGCGGGTAGGTGAACGGTCAAATCATCTCCGAGCGCCCGTGTTTGCCCTGAACGGCACAAGGGTGATCGAATGCCTATTCGTCGACGGTCCGTGTATTCGGCAACGATCTGATGCCCGGCACGGGCCATGAGTCCCGAATCGCATGGGGTGTACAGGAATGTTCAAACGCTGGTTCGGCGGGCGCGCGGCCGGTGCCGCGGAGGCCGGTCCGCTCGCGGCGGTGCCGGTGCCCCTCACGGCGGGCGTACTGAGCTGCCGCGTTCTCGACCCCGGCGGCGAACCCGTCCGCCGCGCCGAGTTCGTCCTCAGCGACAGGTTGGGGCGGAAGGTGGTCGGCGGGGAGACCGATCCGTTCGGCTCGGTCATGGCGACCGTCCCGGCCGGTGAGTACCGCCTCGCGGTCACGGCCGACGGCTTCACCCCGCACCACGGCAACGCCGCGGTGAGCGAGAGCGCGCACACGGGCCTCGGCGACGTGACCCTCCAGCTCGCGAAGCCGCCGACACTCCCCGAGCCGGGAGAGTGGGAGATCGAGCCGATGCACTCCCAGATCGGCTTCACCGCGCGCCATATCGGACTGGCGCGGATCCACGGCCGGTTCAACACCTTCGCCGGCGCCGTGCGGATAGCCGAGCGCATGGACCGGTCCGCGATGCACGTCGTCATCGACGCCTCGTCCATCGACACCAACGTCCGGATGCGCGACGACCACCTGCGCTCGGCGGACTTCCTGGACGTCGCGAACTATCCGACGCTGGAGTTCTACAGCGACCGTTTCGTCCACCGGGGCGGCGGCCACTGGGGCGTGACCGGCGGGCTGACCCTGCACGGCGTGAGCCGTACGGTGACACTCGACACCCGCTACCTGGGCATCGGCAGCGGCATGGAGGGCGAGACCCGCGCGGCCTGCCGCGCCACGACCGAGCTGCACCGCGAGGACTTCACCCTCACCTGGCAGACGATGCTCGCCCGCGGCATCGCCGTCGTCGGCTCCAGTATCTCCATCGACCTGGACATCCAGATCGTCCGCAAGGTCTGACCCACTGGTCAGGCACGGGCGTACGCGACCAGGTCCGGTCACCCCTGCGGTGCTTCGAGCCACCCCTCGTACTCGGCGGCGAAGGCGTCCAGTGCCGTGGGGTCGAGGCGGGAGTGCTCGTCCTCGATCACGACCAGCCACTGCGCGTCCTCGGCGTCGTCCTCGCCCGCCAGGGCGTCCCGTACGAGCTGGGGCTCCTCCAGCACCCCGAAGCGGTCGGCGAGTTCACCCGCCAGCTCCTCGGCGGTGTCGCGGTCGGGCAGCACCAGTACATGTCGAACGTCGCTCACCCGGTCATTCTCCCGTACGGCGGGCGGTACGCGGGGCGGTGTCGGTGGGCCGTGCGATGCTGGACCGCGATGGCCACCAGGAAGACTTCCCCCGACGATCCGCTCGCCCCGCTCACGCTCGCCGTGGGCCAGGAGGACCTGCTGCTGGACCGCGCCGTCCAGCAGGTCGTGGCGGCGGCCCGCGCCTCCGACCCGGACACGGACGTGCGCGACCTCTCCTCCGACCAGCTGCTTCCGGGCACCCTCGCCGAGCTGACGAGCCCGTCGCTGTTCGCCGAGCGCAAGGTCGTCGTCGTACGGAACGCGCACGACCTCGCCGCGGACACGATCAAGGACGTGAAGGCGTACCTCGACGCACCGGCCGAGGAGATCACGCTCGTGCTGCTGCACGCGGGAGGCCCCAAGGGCAAGGCCCTGCTGGACGCGGCCCGCAAGGCGGGCGCCCGTGAGGTCGCCTGCGCGAAGACGACCAAGCCCGCCGAGCGGCTCGGCTTCGTACGGTCGGAGTTCCGCGCGCTGGGCCGCTCGGCCACGCCCGAGGCCTGCCAGGCGCTGGTCGACTCGATCGGCAGCGATCTGCGGGAGCTGGCGAGCGCGGTGTCCCAGCTTGCCGCGGATGTCGAGGGCGCGATCGACGACGCGATCGTCGCCCGGTACTACACGGGCCGCGCCGAGGCCTCCAGCTTCACCGTCGCCGACCGGGCCGTGGAGGGCCGCGCGGCCGACGCGCTCGAAGCGCTGCGCTGGTCGCTTTCGACCGGCGTCGCGCCCGTACTGATCACCAGCGCCCTCGCGCAGGGCGTGCGCGCCATCGGCAAGCTGTCGTCGGCGCGCGGCGGCCGGCCAGCCGACCTCGCCCGTGAGCTGGGTATGCCGCCGTGGAAGATCGACAAGGTGCGCCAGCAGATGCGCGGCTGGACCCCGGACGGGGTGGCGACGGCGCTGCGCGCGGTCGCGGAGGCCGACGAAGGCGTCAAGGGTGGCGGCGCGGACCCCGAGTACGCGCTGGAGAAGGCGGTCGTCACGATCGCCCACGCGGCCCGCGCCGGCCGCTGACCGCTCAGCACGAGACCCGCATACCAAACATGCCGAAGGCCCCGGTACGCCGTACCGGGGCCTTCGGCGTCAAACCTGGGTGGATCCGCACCCGCGTGGCGAACGCAGTCGTGTGCGAATCCGTAAAGACACCGGTCAGGAGCGGTAGAGAGGGCCCGCTGAGTCCGTTCCGGCGGTTGGAATCAAGAGTGAGCAGACAATCGCTCAGCCCTGAAGGGCGGCAACCTTGGACGCCAGCGCCGACTTCTTGTTGGCGGCGGCGTTCTTGTGGATGACGCCCTTCGAGGCGGCCTTGTCGAGCTTGCGCGACGCTTCACGGACGGCCACATTGGCCTTCTCGACGTCACCGGCGACGACAGCCTCGCGGGCCTTGCGGATCGCGGTCTTGAGCGACGACTTGACGGCCTTGTTGCGCAGGCGCGCCTTCTCGTTGGTCTTGTTCCGCTTGATCTGGGACTTGATGTTCGCCACGAAATGCCTTTTCAGGTTCGATGATCTTTGAATGAGCGTCCGCGCCGAGACGGCAGCAGACACAGCTGCCCACGCTACCAGCCACCGTCCGACCGGCCCAAACCGGGCGCAGCCCCGTACCCGTGGGACGATGGAGCCTACGTATCGATCCGATGTGACCCGAGACGAGACGCCGCGCGTCTCAAGAATCAGGACCCTGCGTGCCCGCGACCCCTACCAACGTGCCCGAGCCGAGCCGTACGGACCCGGCGCTGCTCCGTAATTTCTGCATCATCGCGCACATCGACCACGGCAAGTCGACACTCGCCGACCGGATGCTCCAGCTGACCGGAGTGGTCGACCAGCGGCAGATGCGCGCTCAGTATCTCGACCGGATGGACATCGAGCGCGAGCGCGGCATCACGATCAAGTCCCAGGCGGTCCGGCTGCCGTGGGCCCCCAACGAGGGTCCGGACCAGGGCACCACCCATGTCCTGAACATGATCGACACCCCGGGCCACGTGGACTTCACCTACGAGGTGTCCCGTTCGCTCGCCGCCTGCGAGGGCACGGTCCTGCTGGTGGACGCCGCGCAGGGCATCGAGGCGCAGACCCTCGCCAACCTCTATCTGGCGATGGAGAACGACCTCACCATCGTCCCGGTGCTCAACAAGATCGACCTGCCGGCCGCGCAGCCCGAGAAGTTCTCCGAGGAACTGGCGAACCTGATCGGCTGCCAGCCCGAGGACGTCCTCAAGGTCTCCGCCAAGACCGGTGTCGGTGTCGACGTCCTGCTCGACCGGGTCGTCAAGGACGTGCCGCCGCCGGTCGGCGCCGCCGACGCCCCGGCACGCGCGATGATCTTCGACTCGGTGTACGACTCCTACCGGGGCGTCGTCACGTACGTCCGTGTCATCGACGGCCAGCTCAACAAGCGCGAGCGCATCCGGATGATGTCCACCGGCGCCACCCACGAGCTGCTGGAGATCGGTGTCTCCTCGCCCGAGATGACCCCGGCCGACGGCATCGGTGTCGGCGAGGTCGGCTACATCATCACCGGCGTGAAGGACGTCCGGCAGTCCAAGGTCGGTGACACGATCACGTCCCTCCACAAGGGCGCGACCGAGGCGCTGGGCGGCTACAAGGACCCCAAGCCGATGGTGTTCTCCGGCCTCTATCCGCTGGACGGCTCGGACTACCCCGAGCTGCGCGACGCCCTCGACAAGCTCCAGCTCAACGACGCCGCCCTGGTCTACGAGCCGGAGACCTCGGCGGCTCTCGGCTTCGGCTTCCGCGTCGGCTTCCTCGGGCTGCTGCACCTCGATGTGATCCGGGAGCGGCTGGAGCGCGAGTTCAACCTCGACCTGATCGCGACCGCGCCCAATGTGGTCTACCGGGTCGAGATGGAGGACGGCAAGGAGCACACCGTCACCAACCCGAGCGAGTTCCCGGAGGGGAAGATCGACTCGGTGCACGAGCCGGTCGTCCGGGCCACGATCCTCGCGCCCAGCGAGTTCATCGGCTCGATCATGGAGCTGTGCCAGAACCGCCGCGGCACGCTCCTCGGTATGGACTACCTCTCCGCCGACCGGGTCGAGATCCGCTACACCCTGCCGCTCGCCGAGATCGTCTTCGACTTCTTCGACCAGCTGAAGTCCAAGACCCGCGGCTACGCCTCGCTGGACTACGAGCCCACGGGCGAGCAGACCGCCAACCTCGTCAAGGTCGACATCCTGCTGCACGGCGACAAGGTCGACGCGTTCTCCGCGATCACGCACCGGGACCAGGCGTACGCGTACGGCGTACGGCTCGTCGCCAAGCTCAGGGAACTCATCCCGCGCCAGGCCTTCGAGATCCCCATCCAGGCGGCCATCGGCTCGCGGGTCATCGCCCGCGAGACGATCCGCGCCATCCGTAAGGACGTCCTCGCCAAGTGCTACGGCGGTGACATCTCCCGGAAGCGCAAGCTGCTGGAGAAGCAGAAGGAGGGCAAGAAGCGGATGAAGATGGTCGGCAGCGTGGAGGTCCCGCAGGAGGCGTTCATCGCGGTGCTGTCGAGCGACGAATCGTCGAGCAAGAAGAAGTGACGCGCGGCGGTGCCGGGGGGAAGTGACCGGGAAGTGACCCGCGAGTAGGACCGGTTGGGTCCGTGCGCACAGGCGCGCGGACCCGACCGGCGTTCACGGGTCCGGTTCGTTATGAAGCGGCTTCCCGCGTCCCCTTACGCACCGGCCGGGCGCGCTCTAGTCTGATCACTGCTCGATGGTTACTCACCAGTTAAACAACTAGCCAGTCGCGCAAGCTTTGCGGGGCCCGGAGGACGTCGTGAGCGACACAAAGACCTTGATCGAGAACCGGCCGCCGTCGGTGGCTGCCCTCTTCATGGAGCGTGTGGCGGCCACGCCGGACGCCGAGGCCTACCGCTATCCCGTTCCTCCCGCCTCGGGCCAGGGCGGCCCCGACGACTGGGAGTCCCTCAGCTGGGGGCAGGCCGCGGTGCGGGTGTACGCGGTGGCGGCCGGTCTGATCGCGCTGGGCGTACGGCCCGAGGAGCGCGTCGCGCTCGCCGCCGCCACCCGGGTCGAGTGGATCCTCACCGACCTCGGTGTGATGTGCGCGGGCGCCGCGACCACGACGGTCTACCCCTCGACGAACGCCGAGGAGTGCGCGTACATCCTCGCCGACTCCGCGAGCCGCGTCCTCATCGCCGAGGACGCCGACCAGCTCGCCAAGGCGCGCGAGCGCCGGGCCGAGCTGCCGAACCTCGCCCATGTCGTGGTGATCGAGGCGGCCGACGCGAAGCCCGCCGAGGGCGACCCGGACGGCTGGGTGCTCTCCCTCGCCGAGCTGGAGGAGCGCGGGACGAAGCTCCTTCAGGAGCAGCCCGAGGCCGTCAAGGAGCGGGTCGGCGCGATCACGGCCGAACAGCTCGCCACTCTCATCTACACCTCGGGCACCACGGGCCGACCCAAGGGCGTGCGGCTGCGGCACGACAACTGGTCTTACATGGCGAAGGCGATCGCGGGCACCGGGCTCATCACCAAGGACGACGTTCAGTACCTGTGGCTGCCGCTGGCGCACGTCTTCGGCAAGGTGCTGACCTCCGGTCAGATCGAGGTCGGCCATGTCACCGCCGTCGACGGCCGCGTCGACAAGATCATCGAGAATCTGCCGGTGGTGCGGCCGACCTACATGGCCGCGGTGCCCCGCATCTTCGAGAAGGTCTACAACGGGGTCGCGGCCAAGGCGCGGGCCGGCGGTCCCGCGAAGTACAAGATCTTCCAGTGGGCCGCGGGCGTCGCACGCGAGTACGCGAAGGTCAGCCAGGACAACTTCCGCCATACCGGCACCAGTTCGGTGCCCTTCGCCCTCGGCGCCAAGCACACCGTCGCCGACAAGCTCGTCTTCGCCAAGCTCCGCGCGGCGTTCGGCGGCCGGCTGCGCGCCGCGATCTCCGGATCCGCCGCGCTCTCGCCCGAGATCGGCTTCTTCTTCGCCGGCGCGGGAGTCCACATCCTGGAGGGCTACGGCCTGACGGAGTCGAGCGCCGCGAGCTTCGTCAACCCGGGCGAGGCCTACCGCACCGGCACCGTCGGCAAGCCGCTGCCCGGCTGCGAGGTCCGTATCGCCGACGACGGCGAGATCATGCTGCGCGGCCCCGGCATCATGGACGGCTACCACGGGCTGCCCCAGAAGACCGCCGAAGTCCTCGAATCCGACGGCTGGTTGCACACCGGCGACATCGGCGAGCTGTCGGTCGACGGCTATCTGCGGATCACCGACCGCAAGAAGGACCTGATCAAAACGTCCGCCGGCAAGTACATCGCCCCGGCCGAGGTCGAGGGCCGGTTCAAGGCGGTGTGCCCGTACGTCTCCAACATCCTGGTGCACGGTGCCGACCGCAACTTCTGCACCGCGCTCATCGCGCTGGACGAACCGGCCCTGCTCGGCTGGGCGGCAGAGAACGGCCTGGAGGGCGCGTCGTACGCCGACGTCGTGGCGTCGCCGCGGACCCAGGAGCTGATCGAGGGCTATGTGAAGGAACTCAACGAGGGCCTTCAGCGCTGGCAGACGATCAGGAAGTTCCGGCTGCTGCCGCGCGACCTGGACATCGAGCACGGTGAGCTGACGCCCAGCCTGAAGCTCAAGCGGCCGGTCGTGGAGCGGGAGTACAAGCACCTGCTGGACGAGATGTACGCGGGGTCGCGGGAGGCGTAGCCGCGCCTACGCCTGGTGCATCAGGGCGCGGGCGGGGCGGTCGGCCGGGGACTACGGCCGACCGCCCCGCCCGCGCCGTAATTCCCGCAGTACATTGTCCAGCCCCGCCACATGGTCGCGCAGCGCCGCCAGTTCGCCGTGACCGTCCGGCCCGTGCGTGGCGGCCGGGCCGCCAGCACCGTCCGCGCCGTTCGGGACACCCGCGTCATGTGCTTCGTGCGCGTCGTTCGCGTCGAGCATCGACCCGATCGCGGAGAGCCGATGGGCCATCTCGGCGAGCTGCACCTGGTCCTGGGCGAGCAGGGCCTCCAACTGGCGGTTCTTGCGGTGCAGTTCCAGAAACACCGTCACCTTGGCGCGCAGCACCCACGGGTCGAACGGCTTCGGGATGAAGTCGGCGGCCCCCGTCGCGTAGCCGCGGAAGGTGAAGCCGCTGTCGGGATCGCTGCCGGTCAGAAAGATGATCGGGACGTCCTTGGCCTGATCCAGGCGCTTGATGCCGGCGGCGGTGTCGAAGCCGTCCATGCCCGGCATCCGTACGTCCAGCAGGACCAGGGCGAACCGCTCACGACGCAGGGCCCGCATCGCCTCCTCGCCCGAACGGGCCCGCACCAGCGGCACGTTGAGCGATGCCAGCACCGCTTCGAGCGCGAGAAGATTCTCCTCCATGTCGTCGACGAGAAGGATGCCGGCACGGTCGGTGACCGGGGTGTCGGCGGGTGGATCGGTGGGTATCCGGTTGGTCATCGTGGATGGCGTCCGAGTAGGTGATGGCCGGGTGCGGGGGATCCGGGTGCGTAGTGTGTCGGGGGTGCGGCGGCCGGGAAGTGGCCTCTGAGCTCCGTTCCTCGCCCACTTCTTCGCCCATTTCGATGACTCGACGCTTATGGGCACGCTCAGTCTGTCACTCTGTCGGGGTCGTGAGCGGCGCAACGAAAGAAACAACCAGGAGCCGCATGTGG
Source organism: Streptomyces sp. NBC_01508 (assembly GCF_045040315.1). NCBI lineage: Bacteria > Bacillati > Actinomycetota > Actinomycetes > Kitasatosporales > Streptomycetaceae > Streptomyces > Streptomyces sp. NBC_01508. The sequence goes on from NZ_CP109419.1 coordinate 6,016,791, forward strand.
GGCCTATAGGGGACCGCCGGAAACCGGACGATCCGGAAGTGCTGACTCCAGCGCGGAGCCGTACGTTCCGGGACGACGAGCGACGCACGGCACGCACCAGCCTGCCGGGGAACCCGCTCGCCCCGTCCGCCGCGCGCCGTTTCGTGCGCGCGGCGCTCGCCGAGTGGACCAGCCTCGGGCTGCTCACCACCTGCGCCCTCTGCCAGGGCGACGAGGCGTGCCCACCGGGCCGGCACAGCTCGGACGGGCTGGCGGACGACGCGGTGCTGATCGTCGACGAACTGGTCACCAACGCCGTCGTGCACGCCGGCACCAACGTGGAACTGCTCTGCCGCCTCGAAGCGGCCCAGCGGGAGCCGGACGGCGACGGACCCGACGACCCGTCCGAGGCCGAACCCCGGGACGGGACCGGTGGGTCCGACGGGTCCGGTGGGTCCGACGGGTCCGGTGGGTCCGACGGTCCCGGCGGGTCCGGCGACGGCACGTCCCCCACGGACCCCGAGCCTGACGCGCACCCCGAGCGGGAGCCCCGGGAGCCCGCCGCACTCGTCATCGAGGTGTCCGACCACCACCCCGCCCGCTCCGTACGCAGCGACGCCCACGGCCCGGCGGGCGGCGGCTCCCCCGAGTACGGCCGGGGCCTCCAGCTCATCGCCGCCCTCGCGGAACGCTGGGGCATCACGTACCGCACCGGCCTCAAGACCGTCTGGGCCCGCCTCCCGCTCGACGGGCCGACCGCCGAAACCACGGCCGGCACCGGAGCCGACTCAGCCGCGGGAGTCAACGGAACCGGGGTCGTCGGCGAACCCGCCCTGCGCCGCGGCCTGCGCGCCGCCGAGATCCTCGCCCCCGCACCGCGCGGGATGCCGCGCGAGGACCCGGACTGGATCAGCCGGGGCGCCCTCTCCTTCCTCGCCGAGGCCTCCGACCTGCTCGCCGGACAGCTCGACGAGGACCTGGTCGCCGCCCTCGCCGGCCAGTTGCTCGTACCCCGGCTCGCCGACTGGTGCGCGATCTGGCTCGACGGCGAAGGCGAAGGCCACGGCAGGGCGGGCGCCGCACCCCGGCTCGCCCGGGTCTGGCACGCCGACGAGTCCCGCATCGAGCTGCTGCGCACCCTCCTGGAGAAGGAGCCGCCGCGGCTGCTCGACTCCCAGCGCGAGCGGGACGGCACGGGCACCGGTGCGAGCGGCGGGCGGAACGTCCCCGTACCCGTCCCCTGGCCCGGCTCCGGCCAGACCGGCGCGCACGACGGCGCGGCCGTCGCCTGCCGGCTCGTCGCCAACGGCCGCCCCCTCGGCACCCTGGTCCTCGGCCGGCGCCGGCTCGCCCGGATGCCCGACGAAGTGGTCGCGCTCATCGAGGACTTCGCCCGACGCGTCGCCCTCGCGATCGGCGCCGCCCGCCGCTACACCCGGCAGGCCACCATCAGCCGCGTCCTGCAACGCAGTCTGCTGCCCAGCCAGGTGGCCAGGATCCCGGGCGTCGAGAGCCACCTCGTGTACGAGCCCGCCGACGACGGCGTGGTCGGCGGCGACTTCTACGACGTCTTTCCCGCCCCGCCCGGCGGCCGCTGGTGCTTCATGCTCGGCGACGTCCAGGGCAGCGGCCCCGAGGCCGCCGTCGTCACCGGCCTCGCCCGGCCCTGGCTGCGGCTCCTCGCCCGTGAGGGGTACGGCGTCGGCGAAGTCCTCGACCGGCTCAACCGGCTCCTGCTGGACGACGCGATGGAGGCAGCCGAGGCCGCCGCGCTGATGGTCGCCGTCGCCGGCGGACAGGATCTCTCCGGCGGCGAGAGCGGGCTCCCCGGCCTCAGCGACCTGGGCCCGCTCGGTGACATCCGCGACATCGGCAAGAGCCTCGACGACGGCCACGGCGGCGGGCTCGCCGACGGCGGCCAGTCACGCTTCCTGTCCCTGCTCTACGGCGAGCTGGCACCACTCCCCGGCACCGAAGGCGGCGCCCGCTGCACCCTCGCGAGCGCGGGCCACCCCCTGCCGCTGCTGCTGCGGCCCGACGGGACGGTACGGGTGGCGGCCGAGCCGCAGCTGCTCCTCGGGGTCGACGAGAACGTCGCGTACGAGAGCCTCAGCTTCGACCTGGCGTCGGGGGACACGCTCCTGTGCGTCACCGACGGCATCACCGAGCGCCGCTCCGGGCGGCTGCTCCTGGACGACGACGACGGCCTCGCCGCGATCCTGGCGGGCTGCACGGGCCTGAGCGCCCAGGGCGTCGCCGAGCGGATAAGACGAGCCGTGCACGACTTCGACCCGAGCCCGCCATCGGACGACCTGGCGATGCTGGTGCTGCGCGCGGTGTAGCTTCCCGCAGGGGTGCGGGACACTGGGGGCATGCCTTCCGCCCTGCCCGACGGTGACCCCATGCCCGAGTCCGGCGCGCTGCCCCCGCACGCCCTGGACGGCGCGGCGGACCGGCCGCTCGGCTTCTACCTGCACGTGCCGTACTGCGCCACCCGCTGCGGATACTGCGACTTCAACACCTACACGGCGACCGAGCTGCGCGGCTCGGGTGGTGTGCTGGCCTCCCGCGACAACTACGCCGACACCCTGACCGACGAGATCCGGCTCGCCCGCAAGATCCTCGGCGACGACCCCAGGCCCGCCCGTACGGTCTTCGTCGGCGGCGGTACGCCCACGCTGCTGGCCGCGGCCGACCTCGTACAGATGCTGGGCGCCGTACGCGACGAGTTCGGCCTCGCCGACGACGCCGAGATCACCACCGAGGCGAATCCGGAGTCCGTCGGCCCGGAGTACCTCGCGGAGCTGCGTGAAGGCGGCTTCAACCGGATCTCCTTCGGCATGCAGAGCGCGAAACAGCACGTCCTCAAGGTGCTCGACCGCACGCACACCCCCGGGCGGCCCGAGGCCTGCGTCGCCGAGGCCCGCGCGGCCGGATTCGACCATGTGAACCTCGACCTGATCTACGGCACACCCGGCGAGAGCGACGACGACTGGCGCGCGTCGCTGGCGGCGGCGGTGGGCGCGGGACCCGACCACATCTCCGCGTACGCGCTGATCGTCGAGGAGGGCACGGGGCTGGCCCGGCGCATCCGGCGCGGCGAGGTCCCCATGACCGACGACGACGAGCACGCCGACCGCTACCTGATCGCGGACGAGACGCTGGGCGCGGCCGGGTTCTCCTGGTACGAGGTCTCCAACTGGGCCACCACCGACGCCGGTCGCTGCCTGCACAACGAGCTCTACTGGCGCGGCGCGGACTGGTGGGGCGCGGGGCCGGGCGCGCACAGCCATGTCGGCGGGGTGCGCTGGTGGAACGTGAAGCACCCGGGGGCGTACGCGGCGGCGCTCGCGGAGGGCCGGTCACCGGGCGCGGGCCGCGAACTCCTCACGGCGGAGGACCGGCGCGTCGAGCGCATCCTGCTGGAACTGCGGCTGTCGGACGGCGTGGAACTGTCCCTGCTGCGGCCGGCGGGGCTGGCGGCGGCTGGTCGCGCGCTGGCGGACGGTCGGCTGGCGGCGGGGCCGTACGGGGAGGGTCGGGCGGTGCTGACGCTGCGGGGGCGGCTGCTGGCGGACGCGGTGGTGCGGGACCTGGTGGATTGACGGTTCGGCCCTGCGGGCGGGCTGGTGGTGGCCGGGGTTTCGCTGACCGGGTCCGCCCGGTGGGTGGTTGCCCTCATTCGCCGGACGGGCTTGAATTCCGCCGGCCCGGCGGTGGGTTGACGCGTCTGTGGTGCGGGCCGGTGGCCGGGTGCCGCTCCGGGGTCATGTCCGGACGGCATGACGGCGCCCAGCGGTCACCGGAGAGCTGCTGGTCCGGGTTGCGCCACACATCGCGCCGTCCGGACATACCCACCCGCGGACCCCGAACCCCGACCGACAACCGCAACCACCAAGCCCGTCCGGCGCTTGAGGACAACGACCACCGGCCCGCAGGGTCAACCCAACCCCGGCTCCGTCACGAAGTCGATCAGCTCCTCCACCCGCCCCAGCAGCGCCGGCTCCAGGTCCCGGTAGGAGCGGACCGAGGCCAGGATCCGCTGCCACGCCGCACCGGTGTTTTCCGGCCAGCCCAGCTCGCGGCAGACCCCCGTCTTCCAGTCCTGGCCGCGCGGGATCGCCGGCCACGCCGGGATGCCCACGGACGACGGCTTCACCGCCTCCCAGACGTCGATGTACGGATGGCCCACGACCAGCACGTCCTCCCCGGTGACCTGCCCGGCGAGGCGGGACTCCTTGGAGCCGGGCACCAGGTGGTCGACCAGCACGCCGAGACGCGCGTCCGCCGCCGGGCCGAACTCCGCGACGATCGCCGGGAGATCGTCGATGCCCTCCAGGTACTCCACGACCACGCCCTCGATCCGCAGGTCGTCCCCCCAGACCCGCTCGACCAGTTCCGCGTCGTGCCGCCCTTCCACGTAGATACGCCCCGCACGGGCCACCCGCGCCCGCGCGCCCGGGACGGCGACCGAGCCGGAGGCCGTACGGGCGGGACGGGCGGGACCGCCGGCAGCCGGCCGGACCAGGGTGACGACCCGGCCTTCGAGCATGAACCCCCGCTCCACCAGCGGGAACACCCGGTGTTTGCCGAAGCGGTCCTCCAGGGTGACCGTCAGACCCTCCGCGGTCTTCTCGCAGCGGATCACCGCGCCGCAGAAGCCCGTCGACACCTCCTCGACCACCAGATCCGGTTCGGCGGGCACCTCGGGCACCGGCTTCGAACGCTTCCAGGGCGGGGTCAGATCAGGGCTGTAACTGCGCATCCGCAGACGATAACGGGACCGGGGGGCAACCCGGCGGATCCGCGCGGGTCCACGGAGATCCGCCGGACAGGCCCTGGCGCTACGCCGAGCCGAAACGCGCGGCCAGCGCGCCACGCTGCGCCCGTACGAACGCCGCGTCGACGGCCGCGCCATGGCCGGGCACGTACACCGCGTCCTCCCCGCCCAGCGCCAGCAGCCGGTCCAGCGCCGCCGGCCAGCGCGCCGGGATCGCGTCGTCGCCGGCCTGTGGCTCGCCCGACTCCTCGACCAGGTCCCCGCAGAAGACGGCCTCCCGGCCGGCCTCCCGGCCGGCGGGGACGAGCAGCGCCAGATCGTGCCCGGAGTGCCCCGGGCCGACATTGGCGAGAAGTACCTGCCGCCCGCCGAGGTCGAGCGTCCACTCACCCGACACCGGGTGCCCCGGCACGACCAGCACGTCCACCGCGGAGGCGGCCTCGGAGGCGGACACCCCGTGCCGTACGGCCGAGGCGCGCAGGCTCTCGCGGTCCCGGAGCAGCAGCTCCGCCAGGCCCACCGCGCCGTAGACCTGGGTGCCCGAGAACGCCGCCGTGCCCAGGACATGGTCGAAGTGGGCGTGGCTGAGCACGATGTGCGTCACGCGCCGGCCGCCGCACAGCGCCTGCGCCTGCGCGCGGATCTCCGCGCCCTCACGGAGCGTGGAGCCCGTGTCGTACAGCAGGACGGCGTCCTCGCCCACGACCAGACCGACCGTCGCATCCCAGCCAGGCAGCCGTCGTCTGCCGACTCCCGGGGCGATCCGTTCCCAGCCGTGCTCTTCCCAACGGACGTTCATACGGCGACGCTATCGGTGGGGCGGGCGGTACCGCGCGGTAGCGTGTCCGGTCGGCCTTGCTAGGGGCGTACCTCACGGCCGTACACTGGCCCCGGGGAATGCTGGCACTCCTACGCATCGAGTGCCAAGCCGGAGCCGAGGACCCAGAGCTGGAGGTGTGCGCGATGCTGAGCGAACGCAGGCTTGAGGTGCTGCGCGCCATCGTCCAGGACTATGTCGGCACCGAGGAGCCCGTCGGCTCCAAGGCGTTGACCGAGCGGCACAAGCTCGGTGTCTCCCCGGCCACTGTCCGTAACGACATGGCGGTCCTGGAGGACGAGGGCTTCATCGCCCAGCCCCACACCAGTGCGGGGCGTATTCCGACGGACAAGGGTTACCGGCTCTTCGTCGACCGGCTGGCGGGCGTCAAGCCCCTGTCGGCGCCGGAGCGCAGGGCCATCCAGAACTTTCTCGACAGCGCCGTCGACCTCGACGACGTCGTGGCCCGTACGGTACGGCTGCTCGCGCAGCTCACCCGGCAGGTCGCGGTCGTGCAGTACCCCTCGCTGACCCGCTCGACGGTGCGGCACGTGGAACTGCTCTCGCTCGCCCCCGCGCGGCTGATGCTCGTCCTGATCACCGACACCGGCCGGGTCGAGCAGCGCATGATCGACTGTCCCGTGCCGTTCGGCGACACGTCGCTGGCGGACCTGCGGGCCCGGCTCAACGCCCGGGTCGTCGGCCGCCGGTTCTCCGATGTGCCGCTGCTGGTGCAGGAGTTGCCCGAATCCTTCGACATGGAGGACCGGGGGACGGTGACCACGGTCCTCGCGACGCTGCTGGAGACGCTGGTCGAGGAGACCGAGGAACGGCTGATGATCGGCGGCACCGCCAATCTGACGCGCTTCGGGCACGACTTCCCCCTGACGATCCGGCCGGTGCTGGAGGCACTTGAGGAGCAGGTTGTGCTCCTCAGGCTGCTCGGCGAGGCCGAAGACTCGGGCATGACCGTACGAATCGGGCACGAGAACGCCCACGAGGGCCTCAACTCCACGTCCGTCGTCGCGGTCGGCTACGGTTCGGGCGACGAGGCAGTCGCCAAACTCGGCGTGGTCGGACCGACCCGCATGGACTACCCCGGAACGATGGGAGCGGTACGCGCAGTGGCACGTTACGTCGGACAGATCCTGGCGGAGTCGTAAGTGGCCACGGACTACTACGCCGTACTCGGCGTACGCCGCGACGCATCACAGGACGAGATCAAGAAGGCATTCCGCAGGCTCGCACGCGAGCTGCACCCGGATGTCAATCCCGATCCCAAGACGCAGGAGCGCTTCAAGGAGATCAACGCCGCCTACGAGGTGTTGTCGGACCCGCAGAAGAAGCAGGTCTACGACCTCGGCGGCGACCCGCTCTCGCAGGCGGGCGGCGGGGCCGGTGGCTTCGGGGCCGGTGGCTTCGGCAACTTCTCGGACATCATGGACGCGTTCTTCGGGACGTCGCAGCAGCGCGGGCCGAGGTCGCGGACGCGGCGCGGCCAGGACGCCATGATCCGGCTGGAGATCGACCTCAACGAGGCGGCCTTCGGCACCACCAAGGACATCCAGGTCGACACGGCGGTCGTCTGCACGACCTGCTCGGGCGAGGGCGCCGCACCCGGCACCTCCGCGCAGACCTGCGACATGTGCCGCGGTCGCGGCGAGGTCTCGCAGGTCACGCGGTCCTTCCTGGGCCAGGTCATGACCTCGCGGCCGTGCCCGCAGTGCCAGGGCTTCGGTACGGTCGTGCCGACCCCCTGCCCCGAGTGCGCGGGCGACGGCCGCATCAGGTCGCGCCGCACCCTCACGGTCAAGATCCCGGCGGGCGTCGACAACGGCACCCGTATCCAGCTCTCCGGTGAGGGCGAGGTCGGGCCCGGCGGCGGCCCGGCGGGTGACCTGTACGTCGAGATCCACGAGCTGCCGCACGCGGTGTTCCAGCGGCGCGGCGACGATCTGCACTGCACGGTGACCATCCCGATGACGGCGGCCTCGCTGGGCACGCAGTGCCCGCTGGAGACGCTGGACGGGGTCGAGGACATCGACGTCCGTCCGGGCACCCAGTCGGGCCAGTCGATCCCGCTGCACGGCCGCGGCATCACGCATCTGCGGGGCGGTGGCCGGGGCGACCTGATCGTCCATGTCGAGGTCATGACCCCGTCGAAACTCGACCCGGAGCAGGAGCGGTTGCTGCGAGAGCTGGCGAAGCTCAGGGGCGAGGAACGGCCCACCGGCCAGTTTCAACCGGGTCAACAGGGGCTTTTCTCAAGGCTGAAGGACGCGTTCAACGGCCGCTAGGGCGTGTCCGGCGGATCTCTGTCCTCAAGCGCCGGACGGGCTTTCGACAGCCCGTCCGGCGATTGAGGACGAACCGGCATCAGCACCCCCGGAGGGACATGGCACCATGCGTGCATGTCCTCCGTGTTGACCGATCTCTGCCGGTATCCGATCGTGCAGGCTCCCATGGCCGGCGGCGCGTCCTGCCCCCCGTTGGTCGCGGCCGTCGGTGACGCCGGAGGGCTCGGATTCCTCGCCGCCGGGTACAAGACCGCCGACGGGATGTACCAGGAGGTCAAGCAGCTCCGGGGGCTCAGCGGCAGCACCTTCGGGATCAACCTGTTCATGCCGCAGCCGCACCACGACGACCACGCCGCCGTGGAGGTCTACCGCGATCAGCTCGCCGGTGAGGCGACCTGGTACGAGACCCCCCTCGGCGACCCCGAGGCGGGCCGCGACGACGGGTACGAGGCCAAGCTCGCGATACTGCTCGACGATCCCGTCCCCGTCGTGTCGTTCACCTTCGGCTGCCCCACGCCCACCGTCCTCGACGCCTTCACCCGCGTCGGCACCCTCACCGTCGTGACCGTGACCACACCCGAGGAGGCCCAGACCGCCGAGTGGTCGGGCGCCGACGTCGTCTGCGTCCAGGGCATCGAGGCCGGCGGCCACCAGGGCACGCACCGCGACGACCCCGCCACCGACGGCGCGGGCATCGGGCTGCTGTCGCTCGTCACACAGGTACGGGAATCCGTACGGCTGCCGATCATCGCGGCCGGCGGGCTCATGCGCGGCGGCCAGATCGCCGCCGTCCTCGCCGCGGGCGCCGACGCCGCGCAGTTCGGCACCGCGTTCCTGGTCAGCCCGGAGTCCGGCGCCCACGCCCTGCACAAGCACGCCATGACCAACCCGCTGTTCACCCGCACCGAACTCACCCGCGCCTTCTCCGGCCGGCCCGCGCGTGGTCTCGTCAACCGCTTCATGCGCGAACACGGCCCCTACGCCCCGCCCGCGTACCCCGAGGTGCACCACCTCACCGCCGGGCTGCGCAAGGCCGCCGCCAAGGTCGGCGACCCGCAGGGCATGGCCCTGTGGGCCGGCCAGGGCCACCGGATGGCCCGCGCTCTGCCCGCCGGACAGCTCGTCGGCGTCCTCGTCGACGAACTCGAAGCCGCCCGCGCCTCGTTGACCCTGGGGGACACCTCATGACCGCACCCGTCTTCGTCGTCGACACCACCGACGCCGCCACCACCCTGCGGCCGGGGATCGTCACGCTCGACGGCCCCGAGGGCCGCCACGCCGTCTCCGTAAGGAGGCTGCGCGTCGGCGAGGAGGTCGTCCTCACGGACGGCGCCGGCACCGGCGCGCACGGCACGGTCGCCGCCGTCCACGGCAAGGACCGCCTGGACGTCGAGGTCACCGGCGTACGTACGCAGGACGAGCCCGTGCCCCGGATCACCGTCGTCCAGGCACTGCCCAAGGGCGACCGCGGCGAGCTGTCCGTCGAGACGATGACCGAGACCGGCGTCGACGCGATCGTGCCCTGGCAGGCCGCACGGTGCGTCACGCAGTGGAAGGGCGAACGGGGCGCCAAGGCCCTGGCCAAATGGCGCGCCACCGCCCGCGAGGCGGGCAAGCAGTCCCGTCGGCTCCGCTTCCCCCAGGTCACGGAGGCGATGTCCGCCAAACAGGTCGCGGCGCTGCTGGCCACGGCCGACTTCGCCGCCGTCCTGCACGAGGACGGCAGCGAACCGCTCGCCACCGCCGAACTCCCCACCGCCGGAAGCATCGTGCTGGTCGTCGGCCCCGAGGGCGGCGTCTCGCCGGACGAACTGGCGCTGTTCGCGACCGCCGGGGCCACCCCGTACCGGCTCGGCCGCACCGTCCTGCGGACGTCCACCGCCGGTACGGCCGCCTGCGCGCTGCTGCTGGGCCGCACGGGCCGCTGGTCCTGAGCGCCCGGACGCGGTCCGGGCACCTGTGGCCGGATAGGCTGCCTCCGTACGGAAGCGACCAGGGGCGACCGGCCGAACGACACGAGGAGACCCGGACCATGGCGGGTGAACGACAGGCCGACTGCCTGTTCTGCAAGATCGTCGCCGGGGAGGTGCCCGCCACCCTCGTACGCGAGACGGACACCACCGTGGCCTTCAGGGACATCAACCCGCAGGCCCCCACCCATGTGCTGGTGATCCCCAAGGTCCACTACCCGGACGCCGCGGCGCTCGCCGCGGCCGAGCCGCAGATCGCCGCCGACATCCTGCGCGAGTCCGCCGAGGTCGCCGCCGAGGACAAGACCGCCGGCAGCGGCTACCGGATCGTCTTCAACACCGGCAGCGGCGCCGGCCAGACCGTCTTCCACGCGCACGCCCACGTGCTGGGCGGCCGCGGCCTCAACTGGCCCCCCGGGTAGGGCGGCCGACACCTTGTCCGTACGAGAGCTCGTCGTCCTGGGCACCGCCAGCCAGGTCCCCACCCGGCACCGCAACCACAACGGCTATCTGCTGCGCTGGGACGGCGAGGGCATCCTCTTCGACCCCGGTGACGGCACCCAGCGCCAGATGGTGCGCGCCGGGGTCGCGGCGTACGACATCAACCGGATCTGCGTCACGCACTTCCACGGCGACCACTCGCTCGGCCTCGCCGGGGTGATCCAGCGCGTCAACCTGGACCGCGTCCCGCACGAGGTCACCGCGCACTACCCGGCGAGCGGACACGTCTTCTTCAGGAGGCTGCGTTACGCGACGGCGTACCGCGAGACCGTCGGCATCACCGAGGCGCCCGTCGACACCGACGGCGTACTCGCCCGGACCGACGCGTACACCCTCCGGGCGCACAAGCTCTCGCACCCCGTCGAGTCCTACGGCTACCGGATCACCGCGCCCGACGGCCGCCGGATGATCCCGGAACGCCTCGCCGCGCACGGCATCCAGGGGCCCGACGTGGGGCGCCTGGCGCGGGACGGCGAACTGCGCGGGGTGACGCTCGCCGACGTCAGCGAGGAGCGCCGGGGCCAGAGCTTCGCGTTCGTCATGGACACCCGGCTCTGTCCCGGGGTGCACGCGCTGGCCGACGGCTGCGACATGCTGGTCATCGAGTCCACCTTCCTCGACGAGGACGGCCAACTGGCCGTGGACCACGGCCATCTGACCGCGGGGCAGGCGGGGGCGGTGGCGCGGGAGGCCGGCGTACGGCACCTCGTACTGACGCACTTCTCGCAGCGCTACGGCGACCCGGCGGAGTTCGAACGGCAGGCCAGGGCGGCCGGGTACGAAGGCGAACTGACCGTCGCGGCCGACCTCGTACGGGTCCCGCTGCCCAAGCGCTCCGGATGATCCCCACCCCGCGGGACCAGGGCCCCGGCCCGGCCCCGGCCTCACGCCGACTGTCAGAGGCATCGGGCACACTGTCCGGATCCGTACGCCGATCCGGGAGCGCGACCGTGACCCCAAGTGCAGGAACGCCGCAGGACCACACCGCCGATGTCGACCCGCTGGGCGCCCTGCGCGCCCCGGACGACCCGGACTGCGACGTCTACCTGACCGGCACGGTCTTCCTCGACATCATCTTCACCGGCCTCGAAAGCGCCCCCGTGCGCGGCACCGAGTCCTGGGCCAGGGGCATGGGTTCGAGCCCCGGCGGCATCGCCAACATGGCCAGCGCGCTGGCCCGGCTCGGGCTGCGCACCTCGCTCGCGGCCGCCTTCGGCGACGACCACTACGGGGAGTACTGCTGGGACGCGCTGGAGCAGGGCGAGGGCATCGACCTCTCCCGCTCGCGCACCGTGCCCGGCTGGCACTCCCCGGTCACCGTCTCCATGGCGTACGAGGGCGAGCGCACGATGGTCTCGCACGGCCACGAGGCCCCGCCGCCCGACGGCACCCTGCCCGAGTGCCCGCCGCGTGCGCGTGCCGCCGTCGCCGCGCTCACCCCGGGCCGCAGCGAGGAGTGGATCGCCCGCGCCGCCGGAAACGGCGCGCGGGTCTTCGCCGACGTCGGGTGGGACGACACGGGCCGCTGGGACCTCGCCTCACTACCCGACCTGGCGCACTGCGAGGCGTTCCTGCCCAACGCCGACGAGGCGATGCGCTACACCCGTACCAACTGCCCCAGGGCCGCCGCGCGGGCGCTCGCCGACCTGGTGCCGCTGGTGGTCGTGACCCTGGGCGCCGAGGGCGCGTACGCGGTGGACAGCGCCACCGGCGCCACCGCCGAGGTGCCGGCGATCGACGTGGAGGCGCTGGACCCGACGGGCGCGGGCGACGTGTTCGTCGCCGGGTTCGTCACCGGCACCCTCGCCGGCTGGCCGCTCGCCGACCGGCTCGCGTTCTCCGGGCTCACGGCCGCACTGTCGGTCCAGGAGTTCGGCGGATCGCTGTCGGCGCCCGGCTGGTCGGAGGTCGCCGCCTGGTGGAGTCGCGTCCGGGCGTCGTCGGACCAGGATCCGGCGGCGCTGCGGCGGTACGCCTTCCTGGCGGGTCTGCTGCCCGCGCCGAGCCGGCCGTGGCCGCTGCGCAGGGCCGTACCGACGATCGGCTTCGGCCGCTCGGCCTGAGGCGGCACGGGGTCCACACGCCTTCGCGGAGAGCACCAGGGAACGGCGCGCGGGAGCCACACGGGAGCCGTGCGGGAAGGCGCGCGGAAAAGCCCTACGGCGTTGTCGGTGCGGGGTCGTACGCTGGTACCCAGAGGTTGTCGAGCGGCGAGAACCCCGCAACGGGAGGTATGTGCAGGCCACAGTGCCGGCCCATGACTCAGACACCCACAGTCCCCACCCCCGCGCACGGTCAGGCACGAGCCCACTTCACGATCCCCGCCAAGCACCCGATGGTGACGATCCTGGGCTCCGGTGACTCGCTGCTGCGCGTGATCGAGAAGGCGTTCCCGGCCGCCGACATCCATGTCCGGGGCAATGAGATCAGTGCCGTGGGCGACGCGGCCGAGGTCGCGCTGATCCAGAGCCTGTTCGACGAGATGATGCTGGTGCTCCGCACCGGTCAGCCGATGACGGAGGACGCAGTGGAACGCTCGATCGCCATGCTCAGGGCGAGCGAGAACGGCGGCGCGGACGGACCCGAGACCCCCGCCGACGTTCTCACGCAGAACATCGTCTCCAGCCGTGGCCGCACGATCCGCCCCAAGACGCTGAACCAGAAGCGCTACGTGGACGCGATCGACAAGCACACGATCGTCTTCGGCATCGGCCCGGCGGGCACCGGCAAGACCTATCTCGCCATGGCCAAGGCCGTACAGGCCCTGCAGTCCAAGCAGGTCACCAGGATCATCCTGACCAGGCCCGCGGTGGAGGCGGGGGAGCGCCTCGGCTTCCTGCCCGGCACGCTGTACGAGAAGATCGACCCGTATCTGCGCCCCCTCTACGACGCGCTGCACGACATGCTCGACCCCGACTCGATCCCACGCCTGATGGCGGCGGGCACGATCGAGGTCGCGCCGCTGGCGTACATGCGCGGCCGTTCCCAACCCCTCTTTACGAACGTGCTCACGCCGGACGGCTGGCGCCCCATCGGGGAGCTGATGGTGGGCGACCTGGTCATCGGGTCCAACGGCGAGCCGACACCCGTCCTCGGCGTGTATCCGCAGGGCGAGAAGGACATCTACCGGGTCACGGCACAGGACGGATCGTCGACCCTCTGCTGCGGGGAGCACCTCTGGACCGTCCGGACCGCCTCGGACCGAAGGCGTGACAAGCCATGGCGGGTCCTGGAGACCAAGGAGATGATCGGCAACCTTCGTGCCGGGCACGCGCGCCGGTACGAGCTGCCGATGCTGACCCAGCCGGTGTGCTTCCCGGAACGGGAGGTGCCCATGGACGCGTACGCGCTCGGGCTCCTGCTCGGTGACGGGTGTCTGACCGGCTCCACCACGCCATCGTTCGCGACGGCTGACGAGGAGCTGATCCCCCTGCTCGAAGCCGCGCTGCCCGGTGTCGCGGTGAACTGGAAGGACCAGGTCAACTACACCCCGAACAGGGTGAAGTCCCCCGGTGACGTGGTGACGCTGGAAAATCCGGTGACGAGGGTGCTCCGCGAACTGGATCTGCTCGGCACCAGGTCGTGCTCGAAGTTCGTCCCCGACGCCTATCTGTACAACTCCGCGGACGTTCGCTTGGCCCTGCTCCAGGGACTGCTGGATTCCGACGGGGGCCCGGTCACGCAGTCCGACCGGACCTGTCGTATCCAGTACACGACCACGTCGATTCTGCTGCGCGACGACGTCATCAGCCTGGTCCAGTCCTTGGGAGGCGTCGCCTACTCCAGCCGGAGGGCGGCGGCCGGCAGGCGGCCGGGCAGGGCCAACGGTCGGGACGTGGAGCACCGCAGGGACGCTCACATCATCGACATCCGCCTTCCTGAGGGCGTCGAGCCGTTCCGTCTCGGACGCAAGCGTGAGAAGTACCTGGCGAGCGGCGGGGGCCGGCCGACGCGGTTCATCGACCGGATCGACCCGGCGGGCCGCGAGGAGGCGGTCTGCATCCAGGTCGCGGCGGAGGACTCGCTCTACGTCACCGAGGACTATCTGCTGACGCACAACACGCTGAACGACGCGTTCATCATCCTCGACGAGGCGCAGAACACCAGCTCGCAGCAGATGAAGATGTTCCTGACGAGGCTCGGCTTCGACTCGAAGATCGTCATCACCGGCGATGTCACCCAGGTCGACCTCCCCGGCGGTACGAAGAGCGGGCTGCGCCAGGTCCAGGACATCCTGCACGACGTGGAGGATGTGCACTTCTCCCGGCTCACCTCCGACGATGTCGTACGGCACAAGCTCGTCGGCCGTATCGTCGACGCCTACGAGCAGTACGACAGCCGCAACGGCAACGAACCGCACAGCTGAGCCTTGAGCCTCGCGGCCCAGCGGCACCTATCGGGGAGAGTCACACCGCACCATGTCGATCGACGTCAACAACGAGTCAGGCACCGAGGTCGACGAGCAGGCGATCCTCGGGGCCGCCCGCTACGCGCTCACCCGGATGCGTATCCACCCCCTCTCCGAGCTGTCGGTGATCGTGGTGGACTCCGCCGCCATGGAGCAGCTGCACATGCAGTGGATGGACCTCCCCGGTCCGACCGATGTCATGTCCTTCCCGATGGACGAGCTGCGTCCGCCGGTGAAGGACGACGAGGAGCCCCCGCAGGGGCTCCTCGGTGACGTCGTGCTCTGCCCGGAGGTCGCGAAGACCCAGGGCGAGGAGGCGCCGACGCGGCACTCCATGGACGAGGAGCTTCAACTCCTCACCGTGCACGGCGTGCTGCACCTCCTCGGGTACGACCACGAGGAGCCGGACGAGAAGGCCGAGATGTTCGGCCTCCAGGCGGCCATCGTGGACGGCTGGCGGGCCGAGCAGGGCCTCACCGGTCCCTCTCCCGCGCCGACCGTCTCGTGATCACGCAACTGATCATCGGGGCGGTCGCGCTGGTCGTCGTCGCCTGGCTGGCGGCCTGCGCGGAGGCGGGGCTCGCCCGCGTCTCCACCTTCCGCGCCGCCGAGGCAGAGCGCTCCGGGCGGCGCGGCGCCGACAAACTGGCGCAGATCGCCGCCGACCCCACGCGCTATCTCAACGTGGCGCTGCTGGTGCGGGTCGCGTGCGAGATGGCGGCCGGGGTGCTGGTGACGTACGTCTGCCTGGAGGAGTTCTCCGACACCTGGGCCGCGCTGCTCGTCGCGATCGGCGTGATGGTCCTGGTGAGTTACGTCGCCGTCGGCGTCTCACCGCGCACCATCGGCCGCCAGCACCCGCTGAACACGGCGACCGTCGCGGCGTACGTGCTGCTCCCGCTGGCCCGGATCATGGGCCCCGTTCCGCAGCTGCTGATTCTGCTGGGCAACGCCCTCACACCGGGCAAGGGCTTCCGCAAGGGACCGTTCGCGAGCGAGGCCGAGCTGCGGGCGATGGTGGATCTCGCGGAGCAGGAGTCGCTGATCGAGGACGACGAGCGCCGGATGGTGCACTCGGTCTTCGAACTCGGCGACACGCTGGTGCGGGAGGTCATGGTCCCGCGTACGGACCTGGTCTGCATCGAGCGCTACAAGACGATCCACCAGGCCCTGACGCTGGCGCTGCGCTCCGGGTTCTCCCGGATTCCGGTCACGGGGGAGAACGAGGACGACATCGTCGGCATCGTCTACCTCAAGGACCTCGTCAGGAAGACGCACATCAACCGTGATTCCGAGACCGATCTGGTCTCCACGGCGATGCGCCCGGCGGCGTTCGTGCCGGACACGAAGAACGCGGGCGATCTGCTGCGGGAAATGCAGCAGGAGCGCAAGCACGTCGCCGTCGTCATCGACGAGTACGGCGGCACGGCCGGCATCGTGACGATCGAGGACATTCTGGAGGAGATCGTCGGCGAGATCACGGACGAGTACGACCGTGAGCTGCCGCCCGTCGAGGAGACCGGCACCGACTCCTACCGGGTCACCGCCCGGCTCGACATCGGCGATCTCGGGGAGCTGTACGGGCTCGACGAGTTCGACGACGAGGACGTGGAGACGGTCGGCGGTCTGCTCGCGAAGGCGCTGGGCCGGGTGCCGATCGCCGGAGCCAGCGCGCTGGTGGAGCTGCCGGACGGGCGCACGCTGCGACTGACGGCGGAGTCCCCGGCGGGTCGGCGGAACAAGATCGTGACGGTCCTCGCGGAACCGGCGGAACCGGCGGAGAAGCGATGAGCGCTTCTGCCGAAGGTCCGCTGTCGCGGGACGAACTGCGCTCGTTCTGCCTGGAGTTCAACGCGGCGACGGAGGAGTTCCCCTTCGGCCCGGAGAGTTCGGTCTTCAAGGTCGTGGGGAAGGTGTTCGCGCTCACGGCCCTGGACGCCGAGCCGTTGAAGATCTCGCTCAAGTGCGATCCGGACGAGGCGATCAGGCTGCGTGCGGTCCATCCGGAGATCGTCCCCGGATGGCACCTCAACAAGCGGCACTGGAACACGGTCACGGTCACCGGGCTGCCCGCGCGGACGGTGCGCGAGCTGATCGAGGACAGTTACGACCTGGTGGTGGCCGGTCTGCCGAAGGCGGAGCGTCTTCGGCTGGACCGGCTCTGAAGCCCGGGTGCGCTCAGCTGTTGGGCCGCAGCCTGCGCCGGACCTGACGACGGACGGCCGAACCGATCCGCAGCGGCGAGCCACCCTCCAGATCGGACAGCCGCCGTTCCATGGACGCGAGCTTCTTCTGGAGCTCGGTGTTCTTCTTGGTGAGAATCTCGATACGGCGGTCGGTCACGGTGTGCCGCTCGTGCAGCCGGCTGAAGCGGTAGTGCAGCGAGCCGTCGTCGGTGCCGTCCCACACGCCGAGTGAGGGCGGCAGATCGAGGGCGCCGAGCCGCAGCTCGTAGGCGGCGCCGCCGTCGCCGTGCGTGAAGGTGTTCTCCAGACCGTTCCTGTCGAGGAAGCCGACGAAGCGGTCGAAGCGTTCCTTGTGCCCGTTCACCATCTCGCTGTAGTCGGCCTGGTCGTACAGCTCCTGCGGATGGATGTCGGCGGGCGTGGAGCTGAGCATCCGGTGCGGTATGCCGAAGTAACGGCACAGCTCCAGGGTCCGCGAGTCGTGGACGAGCACGACGCTGGGGGTGCCGGCGAGCAGCGGAGCGATGTTGCCGTGGATGCGGGTGCCGTAGACGAAGTCGTACGTCGACAGCTCGTCCATCCACGTCTTGGGATCCAGCGGGACCCTGACCCGGTTCTCCTCGAACAGCGGGTGGGTCAACCGGCGGGGGAAGCGGGTCTTGGGGCCGGTGACGGCGGAGGTGTCGCCCCAGAAGAGGACTTCGGCGTCGGCGATGTTCTGCGCGTAGTACCGCAGGTGCGGGAAGCGTTCGAGCGCGTGGTGGGCCATGCCCTCCATGTCGCCGACGGCTATCGCGCCCGGCGACATGTTGATCACGATCCGGGAGTGGGCGTCCAGCGTGCCCGGGTCGCGCGGGGTGGGGAAGGTGTCCCCGTGCAGGAACATCGACGGACAGCCGATGATCTCGGTGTGCTGCTTGAACCCGAGCCGTTCCAGGTAGGAGGCGGTCAGCTCACCGCGTACGCCGATGGACGCGGATCTCTCCAGGACGGCCTTGACGAACCGCTTGACCGAGGACTCGATGGGAGCGAGCCGGGCGGTGTCGTAGTCCTCGGGCACCTGCGCGCCGACCCCCATGACCACGACGGGGATGGTGAGCTGCTCGATGAGGGTGGAGAGCTTGTTCAGATTGGGCTTGAAGGACGGCCGGAAGGCGTTGGCCAGCGGGATGACGAAGACGTCGTAGTCCTCGTTGATCTGCCGCGCCCGCTCCGGCGTCGCGACGGTGCCTATCCCGTTGGACGTCACCTCGGTCCGCTCGGTGAGCAGGATCTTGTGCGCGGCGTCGCTGAAGAGCAGATTCCCGGAGTTTGTGCCGATCAGGTCCTTCTGGATGAACTCCTGCTGACTGGCGACGTAGAACGGGCTCTTACCAGAGCGTATGAGTATGCGCTTCATGACCTTCTTCCTCGTTCGCTCAGAAGACCTGCCCCGGGAGCCCGGCAACCGCTCTCCCCCCAACGGCACCGGTCCTGGTCAGATATCCGAGCCGCGTGGAACGGGACGATACCCGAGATCAAAAGCTAGAAGACATGGGTATTTCATGCTTTATTGGGATGCCATTCATGTGATCTTAAGCTCTCATGTCACGGCGGACTCGGGGTGGCTAACGCTCCGTCAGCCAAGGGGCGCGCTGCGTGCGCCGACGGCCCTCCACGGAGCGCGTCGAGGTCGAGGTCGAGGTCGGTGGTTCCGCCCAGCCGCGCGAGTGACTGCCCGGCGCGGATCCAACGGATTCGGGGATCGCCGAAGCCCACGCCCGCCGCGTCCCAGGGGACGGGAACCGGTCGCCCCGGACGGTAGAGGGCTCCTCGCACTCCGACGAGGTCGAACGAGTGCGCCCGCAGGACCGTGCACCGTCGACGCAGATGCGGGCAGACCTGGGCAGACTTCACGGCGCAGGGCGAGCGGACCGGCGGCTGGGCTGTGATGAGTTCATCGAACTCCGCCCCGGAGCTGCCAGGTTCGTCGGGGCTCTCGCCCAGCATCCACAGCACGCCGTCGCCGGTCGGGTGTCGGGTGAGGGGTGGGGCGCCGGGCGGTCGATCTGGGCGGCGGACGTCCAGGACCGCGACCTCGTCGTCGATCGGATCGCCGTGACCGAGGAGCCCGCCCCGGAACGGGTCGCCCACGTGCTGGACCTCGCGCCGGGCGACGCCGTGTGCGTACGGAGTCGGCGCTTCGTCCTGGACGGGAAGCCGGTGCTGCTGGCCGTGAGCCACCTGCCCGCCGCCCTCGTCGCGGGGTCCGCGATCACGCGGGAGGACACCGGGGCCGGTGGCATTTACGCGCGCCTCGCCGAACTCGGCCACGAACCCGCGCACTTCAGGGAGGAAGTCCGCTCGCGGATGCCGTCCCAGGACGAGTCGCGCGGCGGCTGGCCCTGTCCGCCGGGACGCCCGTCATGCTGGTCTGCCGCACGGCGTTCACCGCCGACGGGCGGGCGGTCGAGGTCAACGAGATGATTCTCGACTCGGCGTCGTACATCCTGGAGTACGACTTCGACGCGTAGCGGCCCCGACCGACGGAAGGACGATCGACCAGTGATCGGCAAACTGCAGTGTGTGGTGCTGGACTGCCCCGAACCGGAGGAACTCGCGCGGTTCTACCAGGCGCTCCTCGGCGGCGCCGTGAATCAGCCCGCCCCTCCGTGGGCCGTGGACGACGACTTCGCGACCCTGCACACCGGTGACGGTCTCGTCCTGGCGTTTCAGCGGGTGGCGGGGTACCGGGCGCCGCGGTGGCCGGACGCCGAGTATCCGCAGCAGTTCCATCTGGATCTCGATGTCGAGGACATCGACCGGGCACAGGAGCAAGTCCTCGGTCTCGGTGCCGTGTTGCTCCGTGTCGAACCCGCCGGGTGGCGGGTTTTCGCGGATCCGGCGGGGCATCCCTTCTGTCTGCTCGGCTGAGCCGGCTCTCTATGCTCGGGTCCATGACGCAGAGCACCGACCTCGATCCCGAGGACCGCAAGATCATCACGTTGGCCCGCAGTGTCCGCGCCCGCAACGGGGTGCCCGAGGGGGCCGCCGTGCGGGACGACACCGGGCGGACGTATGCCGCCGGGACCGTGGCGCTCGACTCCCTCAGGCTCAGCGCGCTGCGGACCGCTGTCGCGATGGCCGTCGCGAGCGGCGCGACCTCGTTGGAGGCCGCCGCCGTCGTCAGCGAGGCGGGGGTCGTGAGTGACGAGGACCGGGCCGCCGTACGAGACCTCGGGGGCGCCGGGACGCCCGTGCTGGTGGCCGCTCCCGACGGGACCGTGCGGCTGACCGTCACCGCCGGCTGAGGCATCCGGAGGGGCCCTCTGCGGCTGTCGCGGGGGCCGACTGGTCGGCGGGGGCGGGGCGATCGGGGAGAATGGGCGGCATGAGCGCTCGTACCCCTTCGTCTCCCGAGACTTCCGCCGAACCGACCGGAGCCCCCCACCGGGCCGGTTTCGCCTGTTTCGTCGGTCGCCCCAACGCGGGTAAGTCCACCCTCACGAACGCTCTGGTCGGCCAGAAGGTGGCGATCACCTCCAGCCGGCCGCAGACCACGCGCCACACGGTGCGCGGCATCGTGCACCGGCCCGAGGCGCAGCTGATCCTGGTCGACACCCCTGGTCTGCACAAGCCGCGCACGCTGCTCGGGGAGCGGCTGAACGACGTCGTACGGACCACCTGGTCCGAGGTCGACGTCATCGGTTTCTGCGTGCCCGCCGACCAGAAGCTCGGCCCCGGTGACCGCTTCATCGCCAAGGAGCTGGCCGGGATCCGCAAGACGCCGAAGGTCGCGCTCGTCACCAAGACCGACCTCGTCGACTCCCGCGTCCTGGCGGAGCAGCTCATCGCGATCGACCAGCTCGGCAAGGAGCTGGGCTTCGAGTGGGCGGAGATCGTCCCTGTCTCGGCCGTCAGTGGCGACCAGGTCGAGCTGGTCGCCGATCTGCTGGTCCCGCTGCTGCCCGAGAGCCCGCCGCTCTACCCGGAGGGCGACCTCACCGACGAGCCCGAGATGGTCATGGTGGCCGAGCTGATCCGTGAGGCCGCGCTCGAAGGCGTACGGGACGAGCTGCCGCACTCGATCGCTGTCGTGGTCGAGGAGATGCTGCCGCGCGAGGACCGGCCGGCGGACAAGCCGCTGCTGGACATCCACGCGAACGTCTACATCGAGCGGCCGAGCCAGAAGGGGATCATCATCGGCCCCAAGGGCAAGCGGCTCAAGGAGGTCGGGACGAAGTCCCGCAAGCACATCGAGGCCCTGCTGGGCACCCCGGTCTTCCTGGATCTGCACGTCAAGGTCGCGAAGGACTGGCAGCGCGATCCGAAGCAGCTGCGCAAGCTCGGATTCTGAGCGGGACCGGCGCAGCCGCTCGAAGCCGGGGAGGCCCCCGGGGCCGAGCCGTGCGAGTGCGGCAGACAGGAAAGTCCCGGTGCGGCTGCGCAAGCTCGGGTTCTGAGGCGCGCAGCCCCCGGGGTCGGGGGTTTTGAGGGGATTTGACCCGCGCCCCCGGTGATCCCGCATACTGATACGGCCCCGCGAGGACCGCGCGGCTCCGTTAGGCTGCGGCACATCATGCGTTTCGGGCTGCTTCTCCTTAGCTGCCGCGGCGAGGGTCCGTAGTCGTAGGCCGACCCCCTCCCCGCGGAGTCTGGTGATGCGGTTTACCCGCCCCGTCGGCCGTCCCAGCGGACACACGAGGAGCCCCACGCAATGTCTGAGCGCATGCCCGACCCCGCGGTGAGCGGATCGGCCGTCGGCCGTCCCACCCCCGTCACCAACGCGACGCACACCCAGAAGCCGTCCGGGATGCCGATCCACAAGTACGGCCGCTACGAGGCCGTGGACATCCCCGACCGCACGTGGCCGGACAACCGCGTCACCCAGGCGCCCCGCTGGCTCTCCACCGATCTGCGTGACGGCAACCAGGCCCTGATCGACCCCATGTCGCCCGCCCGCAAGCGCGAGATGTTCGATCTGCTGGTGCGTATGGGCTACAAGGAGATCGAGGTCGGTTTCCCGTCGTCCGGCGAGACCGACTTCGCCTTCGTGCGGTCGATCATCGAAGAGGGCGCCATCCCCGAGGACGTGACCATCTCCGTCCTCACCCAGGCCAGGGAAGAGCTGATCGAGCGCACCGTCCAGTCGCTCGTCGGCGCCCACCGCGCCACCGTCCACCTGTACAACGCCACCGCCCCCACCTTCCGCCGCGTCGTCTTCCGCGGCACCCGTGAGCAGGTCAGGCAGATCGCCGTGGACGGTACGCGGCTGGTCTCCGAGTACGCGGAGAAGATCCTGGGCCCGGAGACCGTCTTCGGCTACCAGTACAGCCCGGAGATCTTCACCGACACCGAGCTGGACTTCGCCCTGGAGGTCTGCGAGGGCGTCATGGACGTCTGGCAGCCCGAGGAGGGCCGCGAGATCATCCTCAACCTGCCGGCCACGGTCGAGCGGTCCACGCCGTCCACGCACGCCGACCGCTTCGAGTGGATGTCGCGGAACCTGTCCCGCCGCGAGCACGTGTGTCTCTCCGTCCACCCGCACAACGACCGCGGCACCGCCGTCGCCGCCGCCGAGCTGGCGCTCATGGCCGGGGCCGACCGGATCGAGGGCTGTCTGTTCGGCCAGGGCGAGCGCACCGGCAACGTCGACCTGGTGACCCTGGGCATGAACCTGTTCTCCCAAGGCGTCGACCCGCAGATCGACTTCTCGCAGATCGACGAGATCCGCCGCACCAGCGAGTACTGCAACCAGATGGAGATCCACCCGCGTCACCCCTACGCGGGCGACCTCGTGTACACCGCCTTCTCCGGCTCCCACCAGGACGCCATCAAGAAGGGCTTCGACGCCATGGAGGCCGACGCCGCCGCCCGGGGCGTGACGGTCGACGACATCGAGTGGGCCGTGCCGTACCTGCCGATCGATCCCAAGGACGTGGGCCGTTCGTACGAGGCGGTCATCCGGGTCAACTCGCAGTCCGGCAAGGGCGGCATCGCCTACGTACTGAAGAACGACCACAAGCTGGACCTGCCGCGCCGGATGCAGATCGAGTTCTCGCGGATCATCCAGGCGAAGACCGACACCGAGGGCGGCGAGGTCACCCCCAAGGCGATCTGGTCGGCCTTCGAGGACGAGTACCTGCCCAGCCCGGGCGACGCCGACGCCCGTTGGGGACGGCTCCAGCTGCGTTCCGGGCAGACCACGACCGACAATGACGGCACGGACACCCTGACCGTCGAAGCCGTCGTGGACGGCGAGGACACCGTGCTCACCGGCTCCGGCAACGGGCCGATTTCGGCCTTCTTCGCCGCGCTGGCCGCCGTCGGGGTCGACGCCCGGCTGCTGGACTACTCGGAACACACCATGAGCGAGGGCGCGAGCGCGCAGGCCGCCTCGTACATCGAGTGCGCGATCGACGGAAAGGTGCTGTGGGGTATCGGTATTGACGCCAACACCACCCGCGCCTCGCTGAAGGCCGTTGTCTCCGCGGTGAACCGCGCAACGCGCTGACCTGAGCGTTTACCACCCGGCCCGGAGCCCTGTCCACCGATCGCGGTGGGCGGGGTTCGGCCATGTCGTGGCGACCTGACGCCGAGGTAATGACGCCGCATCGTCACTGTGGTTAACATCACGTCAATGCGGCAAAGTTGCCGAAGCGTTATGGAGGTGCGCGACGTGCTGTCAGACCAGGCATCGAACGGCAGGAAACTGCGCATCTGCGGCATTCACACCGCGTGGAACACCATCGGGGACGGGGAGTTCTTCTGCCCCGACTGCGGAGGCGACCGCAACTACCGCCGGCGCACCGGCCGTCGACGCTTCGCCGTGCTCGGAGTGCCGCTGGTGCCGCGCGGCCCGGCCGGCCCCGTCATCGAATGCGCCGCCTGCCACGGCCACTTCGGCACCGACATCCTCGACCACCCCACCACCGTCCGCTTCTCGGCGATGCTCCGCGACGCCGTGCACACGGTCGCGCTCGCCGTCCTCGCCGCGGGCGGCACATCCGCGCGTACGGTCCGGGAGACCGCCGTCTCCGCGGTCAGGGCGGCCGGGATAGAGGACTGCACCGAGGAGCAGCTCACGGAGCTGGTGGAGGCGCTGGCCGCCGACACGGGGCGGTTCCTGATCGACCCGGGGCCCTGCGGGGCGGCGCTCGCCATCGAGCTGCACGAGGCGCTGGAGCCGCTGGCCCCGCATCTCGCCGCGGCCGGGCGGGAGTCGATCCTGCTCCAGGGCGCCCGGATCGCCCTCGCCGACGGGCCGTACAGCGCGGCGGAGCGCGACGTGCTGTCCACCGTCGGCGGCGCGTTGCAGCTGTGCGCCGACGACACGGCGCGGCTGCTCGAATCGGCCCGTACGCCGTCCTCCTGAGCCCCCGTTCCGCTCGCCCGTGTACGTCGCCCGCGTACTCCCCCGGGAGTAGCCGCGCGCCCCTGTCACCTGGCGTAGTAACCCCCATCTCGCTCTCACGCGCGACGAATCCGCCCCTTCCCGGCCCGAGGCTGAGACCAGACTCTGACCGGCTGTGCAGAAGGGGGGCCCGCGATGGGGCCCGAGAACAAACGCAGACGTCTGCTGCCCTGGGCGGTGGTCGGGCTGTGGGTGATCGTGATCGCCGTGGCCGCCATGTTCGCCGGGAAGCTCGGCGGCGTACAGCGTGACGAGGCCGTCGACTACCTCCCGGCGAGCGCCGACTCCACCCAGGTGGAGAAGGTCCGCCAGGAGCTGCCCGGCGGTGAGACGACCGACCTGATCGTCGTCTACCACCGCGACGGCGGACTCACGGCCGCCGACCGGACGACCGCCGGGGAGCAGCTGACACGGATCGCGGCCGAGCAGAAGCTCACCGCCCCGCCCAAGGGCATCCCGTCGAAGGACGGCACGACCCTGATGTACCCGATCGCGAGCGCCGCCCCCGAGGGGCCGGGCGTCGACAAGGAGGCAGCGCAGAAGGCCTTCGTCGAGGACGTACGCGCCGTCGCCACGACCGACGGCGGCGGGGGCGGAAGCGGTGGGCTCGACATCGAGGTGGGCGGGGCCGGCGCGCTCATGGCCGACATGGAGACCGTCTTCGAGTCCATCGACGGCACCCTGATGATCGCGACCGTGCTGGTCGTCGCCTTTCTGCTGATCATCACCTACCGCAGCCCGTTCCTGTGGATCGTGCCGCTGTTCGTCGTCGGCGCCGCCGCCGTCAGCTCCATGGCGGTCGTCTACGGGCTGGTGCAGGCCTTCGACGTGGTCGTGACCAGCCAGAGCGCGGCCATCATGACGGTGCTCGTGTTCGGCGCGGGCACCGACTACGCGCTGCTGCTCGTCGCCCGCTACCGCGAGGAGTTGCGCCGCGTACCCCACCCGTACGACGCCATGCGCACCGCGCTGCGCAGCTGCGGCCCCGCCGTCCTCGCCTCCTCCGGCACCGTCGCGGCCGGCCTGCTGTGCCTCATGGCCGCCGACCTCAACAGCAGCCGGGGCATGGGACCGATCGCCGCCGTCGGCGTCGTGTGCGCGCTCATCGCGATGCTCACGCTGCTCCCCGCCGTCCTGGTGCTCCTCGGCCGCCGCGTCTTCTGGCCGCTGATCCCTGCCTACGGCAGTGAGGTCAAGCAGCGCCGCTCCTTCTTCGCCGCCATGGGCACGTCGGCCGCCCGCCGGCCGGTCGCCGTGCTCGGCACCGGTCTGGTGCTGCTCGGCGCCCTCGCCCTCGGCGTGCTGAACCTGCCCGGCGCGCTCAAGCAGGAGGACAGCTTCGTCGACCGGCCCGAGTCCGTCACCGCCATGGCACGCCTGACCGACGCCTACCCGGAGCAGAGCGCCCAGCCCATCAGCGTCATGGCGCCGACCGGTGGGGCCGACACGGCGCTCGACACCGCCCGTACGGACCCCGGCGTCGCCGATGCCGAACGGGGCCGCAGCGGCGGCGGCTGGACCGAGATCGCCGTCTTCGCGAAGGACGCGCCCGAGTCGGCGAGGGAGACCGCCACCATCGAGCGGCTGCGGTCCGCCCTCGGCGACGAGACGTACGTCGGCGGGCCCAGCGCGCAGCAGCTCGACCTCGCCGACACCAACGCGAGCGACCAGCTGTACGTGATCCCGCTCGTCGTCCTCGCCGTCCTGCTGATCCTCGTCGCCCTGCTGCGCAGCCTCGTCGCACCGCTGATACTGGTGGTCGCCGTCGTGGTCGTGTGGGGTGCGGCGATGGGCATCGGCGGGCTGGTCTTCGAGCCGCTGCTGGGCTTCGCCGGGGTCGATCCGGGGCTTCCGCTGCTCTCGTTCGTCTTCCTGGTCGCCCTCGGCGTCGACTACGGCATCTTCCTGATGCACCGGATGCGGGAAGAGGCCCTGAAGGGGGCCGAGCCGAAAGAGGCCGCGCTGAGCGCGCTGCGCAGCACGGGCGGCGTGATCGCCTCGGCCGGTGTCGTACTCGCCGCGACGTTCGGTGTCCTGGCCTCCCTGCCGCTGGTGGTGCTCGCCGAGATGGGCATCCTCGTCGCCGTGGGCGTCCTGCTGGACACCTTCCTGGTGCGTACGTATCTGGTGACGAGCGCGAGCGTGCTGCTCGGCCGCAAGGTCTGGTGGCCGGGAGCGCTGTCCGAGCGGCCGGCCGCGCCGCCGCCCGCCGGGGAGCGGGGCGGCGGTGAACACGGCGACCGCGAGCGGGAGTCGGTCGGCACCGGCGTCTGAGCGGCCGTGAGTCTCCGGTGCGGTACGGCTCCGAGGGGGAGGGAGCCGTACCGCACCGGGCGCCGCCCACGGGCCTACCGTGCCGGGGCGCGACAAGAGAGGATGGACCCGTGTCAGAGACCTCCGGCAGAGGACCGCGCGCCGAACGCGTCTTCGCGGTGCTCAACCGCGACCCGCTCGACGCACCGCACCCACTGCGCACGGACCTGGTGGTCACCGCGGTCGTCGGCGCGCTGGGCATGCTGCTCGGCCTGGCCGGGCCCGGCTCCGGCAGGTCCCTCGACGTCCTCGGCTGGGCGCTGTTCGCCGCCGTCGCCGGGTGCCTGGTGTGGCGGCGGCGCCACCCGGTGGCCGTCCTGCTGGTGATGGTGCCCCTCGTCGCCACGTACCACGTACTGGACTACTCGCACGCCGCGACCACCCCGGCCACGATGGTCGCCCTCTACACCGTCGCCGTCACCGGCCCGCCGCTGCGCGCCGCGCTGCTCGGTGTCGGCATCGTCTGTCTCACGCTCGCGGTGATGTTCTTCGTCAACGTCGACCAGGGCCTGGAGATGCTCCGCACGTCCGGCTGGATCATCGCGGTCGTCGTCATCGGCATGGACGTACGGGTCTACCGCAAGTACATCGCGGCGGTCGTGGAACGCGCCGAACGCGCCGAACGGACCCGGGAGGAGGAGGCCGCCCGGCGCGTCGCCGAGGAGCGCCTGCGGATCGCCCGGGACCTGCACGACCTGCTGGCCCACAGCATCACGCTCATCGGCGTACAGACGTCGGTGGCGTCGCACGTCCTGACCGTCGACCCCGACCGGCTGGACCGGGCCGCGATCACGCAGGCGCTCGACGGCATCTCGGACACCTGCCGCGAGGCACGCTCCGAACTGCGCACCACGCTGGAGGTGCTGCGCGCCGCCGGGACGGCCGAGGGCGATGAGGGCACCTGGGGCGCCCTGCCCGATCTGTCCGCGCTGTCCGGCCTGGTGGAGGCCGCGCGGACGGCGGGCGCGGAGACACAGCTCACGGTGCGGACGCGGGAGGTACGCGTACCGCCGGTGGCCGAGGCCGCCGCGTACCGGATCGTGCAGGAATCGCTCACCAACGCCGTACGGCACGCGGGCCCCGCCCCACGGGTGCGGGTGCTGGTGGAGACGTGCGACAACGCCCTGCACGTCACCGTGACCGACAACGGGGGCGCGCTCGGCGGCAAGGAGCCACCCGCCGAACCCGGCTACGGCATCGTCGGCATGCGTGAGCGGGCCCGCAGCGTGGGGGGCACGCTGGACGCGGGACCGTACGACGAGGGCTTCCGGGTGGTCGCGGTGCTGCCCCTGCGGGAGCACGGCGAACGGGCCGTGGAGGCGGCACCGGCCGACGCCGGGCCACCGGCCGGCGACGCGGTCGAGCCGGGCGGCCGGCGGGAGTCCGTCGCATGATCCGTGTCCTGCTCGCCGACGACCAGCGCCTCGTCAGGGCGGCCTTCGCGATGCTCGTCGAGTCCGCCGCCGACATGGAGGTCGTGGGCCAGGCCGGCACCGGCCGGGAAGCCGTCGAACTGGTCCGCTCCGCACGGGCCGACCTCGTCGTCATGGACATCCGGATGCCCGACATGGACGGCATCGAGGCGACCCGGCTGATCGCCGCCGCCGACGACCTCACGGGCGTCAAGGTGCTGGTCCTCACCACGTACGACACCGACGACCACGTCGTGGAGGCGCTGCGCGCCGGCGCGTCCGGCTTCCTCGTGAAGGACACCAGACCGGCCGAACTCCTCACCGCCATCAGGACGGTGGCGGCCGGCGACTCGCTGCTCTCCCCGGGCCCCACGGCGCGGCTGATCGCCCGCGTGCTGAGCGCGCGCAGCCGTGTCCCGGACACCTCGCCGGCCGTCGGCCCCGACTGTCTGTCGGCCCGCGAACGGCAGGTGCTCGCCCTCGTCGCACGCGGCCTCACCAACACGGAGATCGCGGAGTCGCTCGACCTCAGCCCGCTGACCGCCAAGACGCATGTGAGCCGCATCATGGGCAAGCTGTGCGCGCGGGACCGGGCCCAACTGGTGATCATCGCTTACGAGTCGGGGCTGGTGACCCCGGGTGACGTCCGGATCACGGCGCCGGACGGCGGCTGATCGAGGCCGACCCGAATACCGGGGCGCCAGCCCCGCGCACCTTCCCGGTGCGGGAGAATGGCGCGCATGAGCCTGTTCCGCGACGACGGCATCGTGCTGCGCACCCAGAAGCTGGGTGAGGCGGACCGCATCATCACGTTCCTCACCCGTGGCCACGGGCGGGTCCGGGCCGTGGCGCGCGGAGTGCGCCGTACGAAGTCCAAGTTCGGCGCCAGGCTCGAACCGTTCTCCCATGTCGACGTGCAGTTCTTCGCACGCGGCAGCGAACTCGTCGGACGCGGACTGCCGCTCTGTACGCAGAGCGAGACCATCGCCCCGTACGGCGGCGCCATCGTCACCGACTACCCTCGCTACACGGCCGGTACGGCCATGCTGGAGACCGCCGAGCGGTTCACCGACCACGAGGGCGAACCCGCGGTTCAGCAGTATCTGCTCCTCGTCGGCGGCCTGCGCACGCTCTCGCGCGGCGAGCACGCCCCGCATCTGATCCTGGACGCCTTCCTGCTGCGCTCCCTCGCGGTCAACGGGTACGCGCCGAGCTTCGACGACTGCGCGAAGTGCGGTCTCGACGGGCCGAACCGGTTCTTCTCGGTCGCGGCGGGTGGGGTCATATGCGGCGACTGCCGGGTGCCGGGCAGCGTCGTACCGTCGTCCGAGGCGGTCGGTCTCCTCAGCGCGCTGCTGACCGGGGACTGGGGGACGGCGGACGCGTGCGAGGCTCGTCATGTCCGGGAGGGCAGCGGGCTGGTGTCCGCGTATCTGCACTGGCATCTGGAGCGCGGTCTGCGCTCACTCAGATACGTAGAGAAGAACTAGTGAAGAACCAGCACGGAAAATCGAGGAGACACGAGCGCATGGCACGACGCGGAATCCTGGGCCGGCCCCGCCGCGAGTACAAGGTCCCCGAGCCGCACCCCTCCGGTGCGGTCCCGCCGAAGATCCCCGGCGAGCTGGTGCCCAAGCACGTCGCGTGCGTCATGGACGGCAACGGCCGCTGGGCCAAGGAGCGCGGTCTGCCGCGCACCGAGGGCCACAAGGTCGGCGAGGGCGTCGTGCTGGACGTGCTCAAGGGCTGCCTGGAGATGGGCGTCAAGAACCTCTCCCTGTTCGCCTTCTCCACCGAGAACTGGAAGCGCACGCCCGACGAGGTGCGCTTCCTGATGAACTTCAACCGCGATGTCATCCGCCGCCGCCGCGACGAGATGAACGAGCTGGGCATCCGGATCCGCTGGGTCGGCCGGATGCCCAAGATGTGGAAGTCGGTCGTCCAGGAGCTCCAGGTCGCGCAGGAGCAGACCGTCGACAACGACGCCATGACGCTCTACTTCTGCGTCAACTACGGGGGCCGCGCGGAGATCGCGGACGCGGCGCGGGCGCTCGCGGCGGACGTGGCGTCGGGAAAGCTCGACCCGTCCAAGGTCAACGAGAAGACCTTCGCCAAGTACCTGTACTACCCGGACATGCCGGACGTGGATCTCTTCCTGCGGCCGAGCGGCGAGCAGCGGACGTCCAACTACCTGATCTGGCAGAGCAGTTACGCCGAGATGGTCTTCCAGGACGTGCTGTGGCCGGACTTCGACCGGCGGGACCTGTGGCGGGCCTGTCTGGAGTACGCGCACCGGGACCGCCGTTTCGGCGGGGCGCTGCCCAACCAGTCCGACAAGTCCGGTGAGTTGAGCGAGAAGAACCACGCGGGCGAGGGCGAGTAGGATCGGTCGTACGGGGGCGTACGGGGGAGACATACGGCGGGCGTACGGATTGGACGTACGGGGCGGGGCGGCCGGGACAGCCGGCGCCCCGC
Organism: Streptomyces sp. NBC_01508; assembly: GCF_045040315.1. NCBI lineage: Bacteria > Bacillati > Actinomycetota > Actinomycetes > Kitasatosporales > Streptomycetaceae > Streptomyces > Streptomyces sp. NBC_01508. The sequence goes on from NZ_CP109419.1 coordinate 6,047,322, forward strand.
GCCGGTCAGCGGCCGGTGCCGGACCGGTCCCGACCGGCCGACGTACCGGCGCCCGTGCCCGCTCCGGGGCCGTTGCCCGCGGCGCACTCCGCGCAGGTGCCGAAGACCTCCACCGTGTGCGCCACGGCCACGAAGCCGTGCTCGGCCGCGATCGTCTCGGCCCACTGCTCGACGGCCGGACCCTCGACCTCGACGGCCTTGCCGCACACCCGGCACACCAGATGGTGGTGGTGATCACCGGTCGAGCAGCGTCGGTAGACGGACTCCCCGTCGTTCGTGCGCAGCACGTCGACATCGCCCGCGTCGGCGAGCGACTGGAGCGTGCGGTAGACCGTCGTCAGCCCGACCGAGTCGCCGCGGTGCTTCAGCATGTCGTGCAGCTCCTGCGCGCTGCGGAACTCGTCCACCTCGTCCAGCGCGGCGGCCACGGCGGCACGCTGCCGGGTCGATCGGCCGCGTACCGGGGCGGTGCTCGCCCCACCGCCAGGCGCAGTCGTCACGGATGCCTCCCATACATGTGCCCGGAATCGCTCATCTGTCGGGCCATTCTGCCAGCTCGCGTCAGGCCGTCGCCCCGTCCGACGGTCCGCGCATGGCGGGAACGGCGGGACCATCGGGAACGCCGACCGGGTCCGTCGCCTCCTGGACGTTTTCGCTCTCCGCCGACCTCAACGCCCGTGCCCGCCGTCTCGCCAGTGGCGTCGCGAGCACGGTCAGGACGAGGAAGACGCCGATGGCCAGCAACACAATTGTCGCTCCGGGCGGGACGTCCTGGTAGTACGAGGTGACCGTGCCGGCCAGCGTGACCGCCGTACCGATCGCCACCGCCAGGACGAAGGTGACGGCGAAGGACCGGGTGATCTGCTGCGCGGCGGCGACCGGCACCACCATCAGCGCGCTGACCAGCAGCAGGCCCACGACCCGCATCGCGACGGTGACGGTCACGGCGGCCGTGACGGCGACGAGCAGGTTGAGCGCGCGCACCGGCAGCCCGGTGACCCGCGCGAACTCCTCGTCCTGGCTGACGGCGAACAGCTGCCGCCGCAGCCCCACGGTGACCAGCACCACCAGGGCGGCCAGGATCCAGATCGCGTCCAGATCGGCCTCGGAGACCGTGGCGAGCGAGCCGAAGAGATACGAGCTGAGGTTGGCGTTGGAGCCGGTCGGCGAGAGGTTGATCAGCAGGACGCCGCCCGCCATACCGCCGTAGAAGAGCATGGCCAGCGCGATGTCGCCGCGCGTGCGCCCGTACGCCCGGATCAGCTCCATCGCGATGGAGCCGACGATCGCCACGGCCGTCGCCATCCACACGGGGCTGGTGGAGAGCAGGAAGCCCAGACCGACACCGGTCATGGCGACATGGCCGATGCCGTCGCCCATCAGGGCCTGGCGCCGCTGGACGAGGTAGATGCCGACGGCGGGCGCGATGACGCCGACCAGCACGGCCGCGATCAGGGCCCGCTGCATGAGGGCGGTCTCAAGGATTTCCATGATCAGGTCAGCAGTCCTGTACGGAGCGGCTCGCCGGCCGACGAGTGCGGATGGCAGCCTTGATTGGTCAAAGGATCGGGGTCATGGCCGGGCAGCGCGTGCTGGCCCACGGCCTTCGGCGGCGGCCCGTCGTGTGTCACACAGCCGTCGCGCAGCACCACCGCGCGGTCGATCAGCGGCTCCAGCGGGCCCAGTTCGTGCAGGACGAGCAGCACAGTCGTGCTGGCCGCCACCTGGTCACGCAGCGTGGCCGCCAGGATCTCCTGGCTGGCCAGGTCGACGCCCGCCATCGGCTCGTCCATGATCAGCAGTTCGGGTTCGGCGGCCAGGGCACGCGCGATGAGCACCCGCTGGTGCTGGCCGCCGGAGAGCGCGCCGACCGCGTCCTTCGCCCGGTCCGCGAGCCCGACCAGCTCGATGACGCGCTGGACGGCCGCCCGGTCGGCCTTGGAGGGCCAACGCAGCAGCCCGGAGCGGGAGAGCCGCCCGGACGCCACGACCTCGCGGACGGTCGCGGGCACGCCGCTCGCGGCCGTGGTGCGCTGCGGTACGTAGCCGACGCGCGCCCAGTCGTGGAAGCGCCGCAGCGGGGTGCCGAAGAGGGTCACCTCGCCGCCGGTGAGCGGGACTTGGCCGATCACGGAGCGTACGGCGGTGGACTTGCCGGAGCCGTTGGCGCCGAGCAGCGCGACGACCTCGCCGCGCCGCAGGGTGAGGTCGATGCCGCGCAGCACGGGGCGGGAGCCGAGCGTGGCGGTGGCGCCGCGCAGGGACAGGACGGTGGGGGTGCCGCTCTCGTCCCTGGCGTCCTGCCCGGTGGTCTGCCCGGTCTGCCCGGTCTGCGTCGTCGTCACGTCCCGTACCTCCGTTGCCGCTGTCGGCTGGTTCACTTCGCGCCGAGGGCTTTCTCCAGCGCGGCGAGGTTGGACTCCATGACCTCGACGTAGTCAGCGCCCTTGGACCTGTCGGTGATTCCCTCGACGGGGTCCAGGACGTCCGTCCGCAGACCGCTGTCGGCGGCGACGGTCTTCGCCGTCTTGTCGCTGACGAGCGTTTCGAAGAAGACCGTGCCGACCTTGTCCCTGTCCGCGACGGACCGCAGTTCCTTGATCCGGGCCGGGCTGGGCTCGGACTCGGGGGAGAGGCCCGAGATGGACTCCTGGGTGAGGCCGTAGCGCTCGGCGAGATAGCCGAAGGCCGAGTGCGTGGTGATGAAGGTCTTGGTGGCGGTGTCGGCGAGGCCCTGCTCGAAGGCGGTGTCGAGGGTGGTGAGGCGCTCGACCAGGGCGGTGGTGTTCTTGCGGTACGCGGCGGCGTTGTCCGGGTCGGCCTTCTCCAGCGAGGCGCCGACGCCCTTGGCGACCTCGGTGTACTTCACGGGGTCGAGCCAGATGTGCGGGTCGGTACCGGCCTCGCCCTCGCCCTCGTGCCCGTGATCCGCTTCGTGTTCGTGTCCGTCTTCCCCGTGGTCGTGTCCGTCTTCCGCGCCGTGCTTCTCCAGCGTGGTGAGGGAGGCGGCGTCGACGGTGTTCTTGACGCCGGCGGCGGTGATGGCCTCGTCGACGGCGGGCTGGATGCCCTTGAGGTAGAGGATGTAGTCGGCCTCGCCGAGCTGGGCGGCCTGCCGGGTCCCCAGCTCCAGTTCGTGCGGCTCGACGCCCGGCTTGGTGAGGGTGGAGACGTCGACGTGCGTCCCGCCTATCTCCTCGGCCAGGTACTGCATGGGGTAGAACGACGTGACGACCGCGAGCTTGCCGCCGCTCCTCCCGCCCGCGCCGCCCTCGCTGTCGGCCGCGTCGGAGGGGGAGCACGCGATCAGCGCGACCAGGCCGAGGGTGACGGATCCGGCGAGCGCGGCGGTGGGTATGAGGCGTCGTACGTTCATGACAGTCATTTTCAACAAAAGTGGAAACGATTGTCAACAAGGGGTGGTGAGAGCCACTGCGGGACACCGATTTGATACAGGGGGTGCGCCCGCCGCTAATCTGAAGCATTCGCCGTTCGTCGTCGTAATGAAGAGAGCACCGTGGCCGCCGACAAGATCGACAGCATCGTCAACCTGAGCAAGCGCCGTGGCTTCGTCTACCCGTGCAGCGAGATCTACGGCGGACAGCGTGCCGCCTGGGACTACGGGCCGCTCGGGGTCGAGCTGAAGGAGAACATCAAGCGCCAGTGGTGGCGTTACATGGTCACTTCGCGCGAGGACGTTGTCGGTCTCGACTCGTCGGTGATCCTGGCCCCCGAGGTCTGGGAGGCCTCGGGCCACGTCGCCACGTTCACCGACCCGCTCACCGAGTGCACCTCCTGCCACAAGCGTTTCCGCGCCGACCACTTGGAGGAGGCGTACGAGGAGAAGCACGGCAAGCCGCCGGTCAACGGCCTCAAGGACCTCAACTGCCCCAACTGTGGCAACAAGGGCACCTTCACCGAGCCCAAGTCCTTCTCCGGGCTGCTCTCCACGCACCTCGGCCCGACACAGGACTCCGGCTCGGTCGCGTATCTGCGCCCCGAGACCGCCCAGGGCATCTTCACCAACTTCGCCCAGGTGCAGGTGACATCGCGCAAGAAGCCGCCGTTCGGCATCGCGCAGATGGGCAAGTCCTTCCGTAACGAGATCACGCCCGGCAACTTCATCTTCCGCACACGTGAGTTCGAGCAGATGGAGATGGAATTCTTCGTCAAGCCCGGCGAGGACGAGACGTGGCAGGACTACTGGATGGAGCAGCGCTGGAACTGGTACCGGGACCTGGGCCTGCGCGAGGAGAACATGCGCTGGTTCGAGCACCCGAAGGAGAAGCTCTCCCACTACTCCAAGCGCACCGCCGACATCGAGTACCGCTTCAGCTTCGGCGGCTCGGAGTGGGGCGAGCTCGAAGGCGTCGCGAACCGCACGGACTTTGACCTCAACGCGCACTCCAAGGCGTCCGGCCACGACCTGTCGTACTTCGACCAGGAGGCCGGTGAGCGCTGGACGCCGTACGTCATCGAGCCCGCCGCCGGTGTCGGCCGCGCGATGCTGGCCTTCCTCCTCGACGCGTACAACGAGGACGAGGCGCCGAACGCGAAGGGCGTGCTGGAGAAGCGCGCCGTGATGCGCCTCGACCCGCGCCTGGCGCCGGTCAAGGTCGCGGTGCTGCCGCTGTCGCGGAACCCGCAGCTGTCGCCGAAGGCGAAGGGGCTCTCGGCGGACCTGCGGAAGAACTGGAACATCGAGTTCGACGACGCGGGCGCGATCGGCCGGCGTTACCGCAGGCAGGACGAGATCGGTACGCCGTTCTGCGTCACCGTCGACTTCGACACGCTCGACGACGACGCGGTGACGGTGCGCGAGCGCGACACCATGAAGCAGGAGCGCGTCTCGCTCAGCCAGATCCAGGGCTACCTGGGCGAGCGGCTGCTCGGCTGCTGATTCAAGGCCGCTGATTACGGTCGTGGCTCGAAGCCCCCGGTTCCGTGACGGAGCCGGGGGCTTCGTCGCACACTGCTCAGTGGCCGCATCCGTCTACAGGAGGCACCCATGCCGCCCACGACCAGCAGCAAGGTAAGCCGGTGGGACCAGCACGGTCGCGAGCATGTCGTCCATGTCCAAAAGGCGGGCATGCGGCGGGCGTTGACCTGCGACACCTGCGACTGGACCAAGGACGCCCAGTTCCTGCCGTGGCTCAAGGCGGAGGAACATCTGGCCGAGGCGCACCGGGCGACCGTGGACCCGACGGTGTCCGGCAGCGGCTGAGCAGCCCTCGCAGGTCGTCGGGGAGCGCGTCGGGGCCGGGAAAAATGAGGTGACGGGCGCCACCCGCCCGGTGGTAGCGTCTCTGGCATGTTCTTCCAGATCTACGAGTGAGAACGCGGCGGTCACGGTCCGCCTCTCACCAGACGAATCCGCAGATCACTTCGCCTTCACCAATTCGGGAGAACCCGTGGCAAAAAGCCGGAACAACCTTCTCGGCGTGGGCGGACAGCGAAAGAAGCTGTCCCGCGCCGATCAGCAGGGCAACGGCCCCGCCCGGAACGCCGACCGCAAGGTCGCCGAGGACAAGAAGCAGGAACTGGTGCGCAGGATGCGCGAGCGCGCGACCGGCACGGAGCCCGACGAGGCCACCACGGACGCGACGGACACCCCCGAGGCGAACGGCGTGACCGACGGGCCTGCCGCCCAGTCCTGACACACCGCTTCAGCGCGCCGACGGCCCGGACCACCTCGGTGGTCCGGGCCGTCGGTCGCCGCGTGGCCCGTCAGCCGGCCGGGGAGCGTAGTGCCGTTCGTCCGCCCGAGTGCGGTCTACGAGCCCGGTGCCGACGCCGGCTCCAGCCGTTCCGCGTTGCGGCGCGCCGTACCCCGCGCCCACTCCCCGCTGGTCAGCGCGCCGACCACCAGCACGCACACGCCGAGCCCGGTGATGATCCACCACGCGGGCCGGCTCGCGGCGGCGAAGGCCGACTCGTCGATGCCGCCGCGGTGCGTGGCCCCCGCCGCGCCCGCCGCCAGGACCGCGCCGATCACCGCGACGCCCAGCGTCTGCCCGATCTGTCTGCTGGTCGACGCGACGGCGGCGGCCACCCCCGACTGGGAGAGCGGCATCCCGGACACCGCCGTGTTGGTGATCGGGGCGTTCACCATGCCGAAGCCCGCGCCGAACAGCATGTATCCGATGAGCAGCAGCACCGTGTGCCGCTCCGCCTCGAAGCCCGCGAACAGCAGCCCGCTCGCCGCGATGGCCGTGCCCGCGAGCAGCAGCGGGAGGCGCGGCCCGCGCGAACCGACGAGCCTCCCCGACAACGGCGCGCAGACGAAGGCGAGCGCCGCCATCGGCAGAATGTAGAGACCGGCCTCCAGGGCGGAGAGGTCCCGGACGTTCTGGAGATAGAGCGTGTTCATGAACAGGAAGCCGCCGAGCGCGCCGAACGCGCACACCGCGATGACCGTCGCCCCGCTGAACGGCGCGCTGCGGAAGAAGCGCAGATCGATCAGCGGCTCCGGGCGCCTCGGCTCGTACAGCACCAGCCCGGCCAGCGAGCACACCGCGACCCCGAGGAAGCACAGGATCAGCGGCGACGTCCAACCGGCGGTCGGGGCCTCGATGATCGCGTACGTCAGCGCGCCGAGGGTGGCCATGACCAGCAGTTGGCCGACGGGGTCGGGGCGGCGCGGCTTCGCGGCGCGCGACTCGGGGACGTACCGCCAGGTGAGGATGAACGCCGTGATTCCGATCGGCACATTGATCAGGAAGATCGCGCGCCAGCCGACCGTCTCCACCAGGAGCCCGCCGATCAGCGGCCCGGCCGCCATCGAGATGCCCACGACCCCGCCCCAGATGCCGATCGCACGGGCGCGCTCACGCGGCTCGGTGAAGACGTTGGTGATGATCGACATGGCGACCGGGTTGAGCATCGAGCCGCCGACCGCCTGCACCATCCGGAACGCGACCAGCGATTCAAGATTCGGCGCGACCGAGCACAGCGCCGAGCCGAGGGTGAAGACCACCAGCCCGGTCTTGAAGACCCGCCGTCTGCCGATGCGGTCGGCCGTGGAGCCCGCGAGCATCAGCAGCGAGGCGATGACCAGGGTGTACGCGTCGATCGTCCACTGCATACCGGCGACCGTGGTGTGCAGATCCTTCTGCATCGACGGCAGCGCCACGTTGAGCACCGTGTTGTCGAGACTGACGATCAGCAGACTCATGCAGCACGTCCCCAGGATCACCATCCGCCTGCGGCGACCGCACTCCTCCACGGGCTCTTTCGACGGCTCCGGCGAGGGCTGGGGCTGGGGGGCTGGCATGGGGCGATGGTAGAGTCCGGCGCCCGGCGGCGCCTCCCCCGCCATGCGCGACAATGGACGGATGACCGCTCCGCTCGCCCCGTCTCCCGCCCCGGCCGCCGCACCGTCCAGCACGCTCGCGGTCGGCCCGTACCCCGTGCGCCCGCCCGTGGTGCTCGCGCCGATGGCCGGGATCACCAACGCTCCGTTCCGGACGCTGTGCCGGGAGTTCTCGGGCGGAAAGGGGCTGTTCGTCAGCGAGATGATCACCACGCGGGCGCTGGTCGAGCGCAACGAGAAGACGATGCAGCTCATCCGCTTCGACGCGACCGAGACACCGCGCTCGATCCAGCTGTACGGGGTGGACCCGGTCACCGTCGGCAAGGCCGTCCGCATGATCGCGGACGAGGGCCTGGCCGACCACATCGACCTGAACTTCGGCTGCCCCGTCCCCAAGGTCACCCGCAAGGGCGGCGGCTCGGCCCTCCCGTACAAGCGGCCCCTGCTGCGCGCGATCCTGCACGAGGCGGTGTCGAACGCCGGGGAGCTGCCGGTCACGATGAAGATGCGCAAGGGCATCGACGACGGCCACCTGACCTACCTGGACGCGGGCCGCATCGCCGTCGAAGAGGGTGTGACGGCGATCGCCCTGCACGGCAGGACGGCCGCCCAGCACTACGGCGGCACCGCTGACTGGGACGCCATCGCCCGGCTCAAGGAGCACGTCCCCGAGATCCCCGTCCTCGGCAACGGCGACATCTGGTCGGCGGACGACGCGCTGCGGATGGTCCGGGAGACCGGCTGTGACGGTGTGGTCGTGGGGCGCGGCTGCCTCGGCCGGCCGTGGATCTTCGGCGATCTGGTGGCGGCCTTCGAGGGTACGGGGGAGCTCGCCCGGCCCGCGCTGCGCGAGGTCGCCGGGGTGATGCGGCGGCACGCGGAGCTGCTGGGGGAGTGGATCGGCGACGAGGCGCGCGGGGTGATCGACTTCCGTAAGCACGTGGCCTGGTATCTGAAGGGCTTCTCGGTCGGTTCCGAAATGCGCAAGAAGCTCGCGATCACCTCGTCGCTCGCCGAACTGGACGCGCTGCTGGGTGAGTTGGACCTGGACCAGCCGTGGCCCGACGGTGCCGACGGACCGCGCGGGCGGACGTCGGGGAACAACCGGGTGGTCCTGCCGGACGGTTGGCTGAAGGACCCGTACGACTGCGCGGGTCTCGGCGCGGACGCGGAACTGGACACGTCGGGCGGCTGACGGGTCCGCCCATGGGGCGACGAGACGGGTGGGGGCGCTGTGGAGACACTGCTGTTCGGCGAAGTGCGCGTGGATTACGGGCAGATGTATGTGCTGAGCGATCCGGAGGGATGCACCGGGAGCGACCTCGGCGCGGCCTTCGCGGGACAGAAGGCGGGGCTGTGCGGGGGCGCCGTGCCCGGATCGCTCTTCCTGTTGACCGGGCTGCACACGGGCGAAGTCGGACTCACCGTCGAGCGGCACGACGAGCCGCCGCCGCTCGGTCCCCGGTGGGAGGAGGTGGTGGAAGTGTCGTTCCGACCGCTGTCGCCCGGGGCCCTGTTCGTGGAATGGGGAGGCGATTCCCGGGAGTTGGACCTCGAAGAGATCGACTACCGGGTCCGGTACAGCGCGCGGGGGATGGCCGAGGCGAGGGACCCTGACTCCTGGGAGTCCGAAGAGCCCGTGGACCACTACCTACTGCAGTTCTGGCCGTGCGATCGGGCGGCACCGGCCCGCATCGTGCGGCAGACCACCGGACACGCCGCCTACTGGCACACATGGGCAAGCAAGTTGCCGCCCCCGCCGACCCCCGAGGAGGTGGCGGAGGCGGCGCGTCTCGCCGAACTGGAGCGCGAGCGGGAGCGGGTCGACGCGGAGGCGCGCGCCTGGGGCGGCCGACTGCCGAGCGACCGACTGCGCGCCGTACGCGGCAATGTGTCGGGGATGGTCGAGCTCGACGTCCACCTCCTGCACGCGCTGGACGCGGCAGGCCCGGACGCCCAGCGCGCCGTGGCACGGCTGGCGGCGAACCGCGCCTGTACGGTGGCGGGCCTGGCGGAGCTGGACTGGGTCGCGCCCACCCTCGAAACCCTCGACCGGGGACGGGAGTTGGCGCCGCCGTTCGACGAGCCGGACCGGGTGTGGGAGTTGCTGTCCACGGACGAACGGGTGCCGCTGACGCTGGTGAACGTCCCCCGGAGCGGGACGGCCATCTCGCAGCCGCACCTGGCCGTCCCGGCGGTGTTCGCGGCGGCGGATCCGGACCCGCTCCAGGCGGCGGTGGACGCGCTGTTCGCCGCGGCGGCGACGTACGGCGACGACTACGGCACCCTGCTCGCCGAGGTCCGCTCCCTGCTCGAACGCCCCCGCTGACGTCGGCTCAAGGGTTCTGGAACGTGACCTCCGGGTCGGCCGCGGACGGTCCGTCCAGCAGCGGCTGGTGGACGGACCGTAGCGCCTGGTCGAAGAAGGCGCCCACGTACGCCGTGGTGATCGCGCCCGACCGGTCCCCGGGCAGTGGTGCCGACGGGTCGGTCATACCGAGCTGTCCGGCGAGGACCGGCAGGTCGGTAAAGGTGAAGTGGCCGGAGTCGCGCACCGTGAGCCAGCGCTTCCAGCCGTCGAGGCGCTGCCAGGCGGTGGGCCAGGTGGTGTCCTCGCCGGCGGGCGCGTGGCCGTCGAGTGTGCCGAGCATCAGGAAGGGGCGCCCGCCGAGGCCGGCGGCGGGTACCGGCCGGAAGAACGTGCCGTCCATGTTCACACCCGCGCGGATCCGGGGGTCGACGGCCATGGCGTGCGCCGAGGCGTTGCCGCCGAGCGAGTGGCCCGCCGCACCGACGCGTTTCGGGTCGATCATCGCCGCGTGCTTCCAGAAGGCGGGCTCTCCTGCCGCCGGGCGCCCGGTCAGTTCGTCCACGACGAAGGAGATGTCGGCCGCGCGGTCGGTGGCGGCCCTGGCCAGCCGCTTGCGCGACGCCTCGTCGCTCGGCGCGGCCTCGACGATGTCGCACGCCGTACAGGTGAGGGTGCGCCCGCCGGGGAAGCTGGTGCCGAACGATTCGTGCGCGTGGTCCAGCAGGGCCACGACGTAGCCGCGTGAGGCGAGTTCTTCCGAGAGGGTGGTGAGGGTGCCCCGCGTGAGGCTGAAGCCGGGGGAGAGCACCACCAGCGGGTGCGTGCCGCCGACGGGACGCGCACCGGCACGGGCGTTCGTGAGGGTGCCGGTGACCTGCTCGACGGCGACGGCACCGTCGAGCCGCCGGCCCTCCAGGAGCAGCCGGGCCTCTTCGGTGGTCAGGTAGGGGGCACGGGCGCCGGGGCCGCCGGCGCGGGCCGGGTAGTACATCGACACCATCAGCTCGCGGGCACCGGCCTTGGGTATCCATGGGTCACGGCGCTTCTGGTCGACCAGGTGACGGATGTCCCGCCCGACCGCGAACGGGCCAGTGGGGCGGGGGATTTGGAGGACGGTGGGTGTGGGCGCGGGTGCGGGTGCTGCCGTCGCGGTGGCCGAGGGTGGTGTCGCTCGGGCAGTCGCTTGGGCAGTCGCTTGGGCACCCGCCGACGCGGCGGCCGACAGCGGAAGTGCGAGAGTGAGGACAACGGCCGCTGTCCTGCGGTGAGTTCGGTTCATGGGCGAGAGCCTAGGAACGGAGCACAGCTCGCCGTACTGACGAAAGTCGCCCCTCGCCCCCGTCCTTCGGCACCAACTCCCTTGGTGGCCCGGTCGGTTACGACCGGCTACGGCGGCGGAACGAGCCCGGCCTCGTGCGCCACGATCGCCGCGGCCGCCCGGTTGCCCACGCCCAGCCGGGCCAGGATCGAGCTGACGTGCGCCTTCACCGTGCCCTCCACCACACGCAGACGGCGGGCGATCCGGGCGTTGGAGAGCCCGCTGCCCAGGCAGACCAGTACGTCCCGTTCCCGGTCGGTGAGCGCGTCGGTCCTGGCGCGGGCTGCGGCACGGCGGCCCGCCACGGCGCCCGCGCCGGTCGCCGCGAGATGGGCGACGACGCGGGCGGCGACCCTGGGCGACAGATACGCGGCGCCCTCGGCCACCGCGCGGACTCCGGCGATCAGCTCCTCCGGCTCTCCCGACTTGATCAGGAACCCGGCCGCGCCGCCGCCGAGCGCCTGGAGGATGTAGTCGTCCTCGCCGAACGTCGTCAGCATGATGACGTTCGTCTCCGGCACGGTGGCGCGGATCTCGGCGGCGGCCTCGATGCCGCCCAGACCCGGCATGCGGATGTCGAGGACCGCCACGGCCGGGCGGTGGCGCCGGGCCAGCTCCACGGCGTCGTGTCCGTCTCCGGCCTCGGCGACCACGTCCATGTCCGGGGACGTGGCCAGTACGGCGCGTACCCCGGCGCGGATCATCGGTTCGTCGTCGGCGATCAGTACACGGATCATCGTGAGCCCGTCCGGCCGTTCATGGGGTGAGGGCGTCCAGCGACACCAGGGTGTCCTTGCGGTAGCAGAGCCGGTAGACGTCGCCGGAGCGGTCGTCGAAGCGGTCGGCCGTCATCGCGTAGTACTCGCACGTCGTCCCTCGCTCTTCCGGTTCCGCGCCTGGCGGCCGTTGGTTCGTCTCACGGTCGGGCAGCAGCGGTGCCACCGCCGACCTGTCGAGGCCCACCCGCAGGCGGGCGTAGTCGCCCGGTTCGAGCACCGACCGCGCCGCCGACAGCATCTCCCACCGGGCGAGCGCCCCGCTCAGCAGCGCCGCCGTGACCAGGGGCAGCATGAGCGCCGCGACCAGGGTTCCGGTGGCGCGGCGGCGGGCGTGGCGGTGTTCGCGGGGCAGCTCACCGCGCGGTCCGGGGGTGGCGGTCGGCGTCGGCCGTCGGGCCGGTGCGGCGTGGGGGATGCGGGCGCCCACGGCGAAGCCGCCGTCGCGCGGACCGTACTCGAAGGTGCCGCCGGCCAGCCGGACCCGTTCGTCCAGGCCGATGAGACCGCGTCCCGCCGCCGTCCTCGTCGGGGACGGTGACGACGCCGATCGCGACGGGCCGTTCTCCACCCCGACGGTCGTCTCCCCGGCCGAGTGCGTCACCCGCACCGTCGCCGTGGCGTCCGGCGCGTGCTTGGCGACGTTCGTCAGCGCCTCCTGTACGACGCGGTGCGCGGCCCGCCCGACCATCGGCGGCAGGTCCGCCGGCTCACCGTCCACGCACAACTCGACGGCGAGTCCGGACGCGGACGCCTCCTCGGCCAGCCGCGCGATGCCCGTCCCCCGTACCTCCGCAGCCGCGTCGGCCTCCTCGCGCAGCACGCCGATCACCTCTCCCAGCTTCTCCACGGCGGTCGCCGCCCGCGTCCTGATGTCCCCGGCGGCCGTCCGGTGCCGTTCGTCGAGGCCGGGTGCGAGCTTCAGCGCCCCGGCCGACAGCGCGATCAGGCTGAGGTCGTGGCCGAGTACGTCGTGCATGTCCTGGGCGATACGGGCGCGTTCGCGCGATCGGGCCTGCTCGGCGACCAACCGCTGTTCGCGTTCGAGCTGTTCGGCCCGCTCCCAGCCGGCCTGCGTGAGGTCCTGCCACTGGCGCCGGAATCGCCCCGCGAACCACGGCAGCATCGCCCCGAAGGCAATCACCCCGACGAACCGGCTCCCGAGCGGGAGCCAGGCGGGAACCGTGGTCACCGCCACCACGCCGGCCGCGAGAACCGCGACCAGCACGAGCGCGGTCGGCCCCGTCCTGCCGGGCCGCCGCCCCGCGAGGAACGCGGCGAGCACCGTCGGCACGGTCCACCACAGGCTCACCGCGCTCAGCCCGGCGCTCACGGCGGCTGCCGCCGTCAGAAGGCTCCCGGAGGAGAGCGGCCTGCCGGCGGGTCTGTCGGTCGTCGTGCTGTCCACCCGTACGACCGTACGGATCGCGAGGACGCTCCGACACTGTCGAAAGTCCAGTGGGGCGCCCGTCCCCGTAGTGATTCTCGCCACGCCTGATAGGCCACTCGCTCAGACGAGCGGCTGGCGCCCGACTGCACTTCCGGAAAGGGTGGCACTGGGTGCCACCTCATCCGCGTTCGAGAGGTGAACTCAGAAGTCGCGATACCTGCTCAGGTGAGCGCCTTGCGTCATGCGAAGGTCATGCCCGGTTCGAGGCGTGAAGGGGGCCGGGCCGGCCGACTCCCCGTCACACGCATTCGATCCAGTGGCGGACGGGTGGTTGCGGCCGTATGACGGACAGGTGGACATGTCCAGGCACCTTCGATCTGGGTATGTTCCTGGCCGTCAGGGCAGCCAGCGCCTCCCGGAGGAGTCGAGATCCGTGTCGAGAAGCAAAGACCCCCACGTAGCGAGAGACACCGCCCCCCAGCACCAGAAGTTCGTCTACGACTTCACCGAGGGCAACAAGGATCTCAAGGGCCTCCTCGGCGGCAAGGGTGCCAACCTCGCCGAGATGACCAACCTCGGCCTGCCCGTCCCTCCGGGTTTCACCATCACCAGCGAGGCGTGCAAGGTCTACCTCGACACCGGTACGGAACCGGCGGCACTGAGTGACGAGGTCGGCGTACATCTCGACGCCCTCGAACGGAAGATGGGCAAGAAGCTCGGCCAGTCCGACGACCCGCTGCTCGTCTCCGTACGGTCCGGTGCCAAGTTCTCCATGCCCGGCATGATGGACACCGTCCTCAACATCGGGCTCTCGGACACCTCCGTCGCCGGCCTCGCCAAGCAGTCCGGCGACGAGCGCTTCGCCTGGGACTCGTACCGCAGGCTCATCCAGATGTTCGGCAAGACCGTCCTCGGCGTCGACGGCGACCTCTTCGAGGAGGCGCTGGAGGAGGCCAAGCGGGCGAAGAAGGCCGCCTCCGACATCGATCTCGACGCCGCCGATCTGAAGAAGCTGGTCAAGCAGTTCAAGAAGATCGTCTCGCGCGAGGCGGGCCGCGACTTCCCGCAGGACCCGCGCGAGCAGATGGACCTCGCCATCCGCTCCGTCTTCGAGTCCTGGAACACCGACCGCGCCAAGCTCTACCGCCGCCAGGAGCGCATCCCCGGCGACCTCGGCACCGCCGTCAACATCTGCTCCATGGTCTTCGGCAACCTCGGCCCGGACTCCGGCACGGGCGTCGCCTTCACCCGCGACCCGGCCAGCGGCCACCAGGGTGTGTACGGCGACTACCTCCAGAACGCGCAGGGCGAGGACGTCGTCGCCGGCATCCGCAACACCGTGCCGCTCGCCGACCTGGAGACCATCGACAAGAAGTCCTACGACCGGCTGACGCAGATCATGGAGATCCTGGAGACGCACTACCGGGACCTGTGCGACATCGAATTCACCATCGAGCGCGGTGAGTTGTGGATGCTCCAGACCCGCGTGGGCAAGCGCACCGCCGGTGCCGCCTTCCGGATCGCGACCCAACTCGTGGACCAGGGCCTGATCGACGAGGCGGAGGCACTTCAGCGCGTCAACGGGGCGCAGCTCGCCCAGCTGATGTTCCCGCGCTTCGACGACGGCGGGAAGGGCGCCGAACTGCTGGGGCGCGGTATCGCCGCCTCGCCCGGCGCCGCCGTCGGCAAGGCCGTCTTCGACTCGTACACCGCGGTCAAGTGGTCGCGTTCCGGCGAGCGGGTCATCCTCATCCGCCGCGAGACCAACCCCGACGACCTGGACGGCATGATCGCCGCCGAGGGCATCCTCACCTCGCGCGGCGGCAAGACCTCGCACGCCGCCGTCGTCGCCCGTGGCATGGGCAAGACCTGTGTCTGCGGCGCCGAGGAGCTGGAGGTCGACACCAAGCGGCGCCGGATGACCGCAGGCAAGACCGTCATCGAGGAGGGCGACATCGTCTCCGTCGACGGTTCGACCGGCAAGGTCTACCTCGGTGAGGTCCCGGTCGTCCCCTCGCCGGTGGTCGAGTACTTCGAGGGCCGGATGCACGCGGGCGCCGACGACGCCGACGAACTGGTCGAGGCCGTGCACCGGATGATGGCGTACGCCGACCGCCGCCGCCGGCTGCGGGTGCGCGCCAACGCCGACAACGCCGAGGACGCGCTGCGGGCGCGCCGCTTCGGCGCGCAGGGCATCGGACTGTGCCGCACCGAGCACATGTTCCTCGGCGAACGCCGTTCCATGGTCGAGAAGTTGATCCTCGCGGACACCGACGACGAGCGTGAGCGGGCGCTCCGGACACTCCTGCCGCTCCAGAAGAAGGACTTCGTCGAGCTGTTCGAGGCGATGGACGGACTGCCCGTCACCGTAAGGCTGTTGGATCCGCCACTGCACGAATTCCTGCCCGACATCACGGAGTTGTCGGTACGGGTCGCGCTCGCCGAGTCCCGCAAGGACCACAACGAGAACGATCTGCGGCTGCTCCAGGCCGTGCACAAACTGCACGAGCAGAACCCGATGCTCGGACTGCGCGGCGTACGGCTCGGCCTGGTCATCCCCGGACTGTTCGCGATGCAGGTACGGGCCATCGCCGAGGCCGCGGCCGAGCGGAAGAACGCCAAGGGCGACCCGCGCGCCGAGATCATGATCCCGCTCGTCGGCACCGTCCAGGAGCTGGAGATCGTCCGCGACGAGGCCCAGCAGGTCATCGCCGAGGTGATCAAGTCCACCGGGATCGACCTCAAGCTGTCGCTCGGCACGATGATCGAACTGCCGCGCGCCGCCCTGACGGCCGGTCAGATCGCGGAAGCCGCCGAGTTCTTCTCCTTCGGTACGAACGACCTCACCCAGACCGTGTGGGGCTTCTCCCGCGACGACGTCGAGGCGAGCTTCTTCACCGCGTACCTGGAGAAGGGCATCTTCGGGGTGTCCCCGTTCGAGACCATCGACATGGACGGTGTCGGCGCGCTCGTACGCAGCGCGTGCGAGGCCGGGCGCAGGACGCGGCCCGATCTGAAGCTGGGCGTCTGCGGGGAGCACGGCGGCGACCCCGAGTCGGTGCACTTCTTCCACGAGGTGGGCCTGGATTACGTCTCCTGCTCGCCGTTCCGGATCCCGGTGGCGCGGCTGGAGGCCGGGCGGGCGGCGGCGCAGTCGGACGGCGGCGGCGACTCGCGCTGAGACCGCGTCACATCAGGCGGTGTCCCGCCGAATGTGAAATCGCCTACTGGCGCTCTTCCCGGAATGGATAAGGCCGGGACTCAAACAAATCGGAGTGCGGCCGGTGGATCCCCACCCACCGGCCGCGCCCCATTTTCCCGCCGGGCACGGAGCCGCAACCCTCACCGACCGCCGTCGGGCCGGCAAAGCCCCCCACGGCCTTCGCCGGCCTTTTTCGGTGGCTCGGGTTTCGCGCCTGACCTGGTACAGCCTTCCGTTCCGCACCCAATTCGCGCGATGCGTTTCAACTGTGGCTGAAACCCCATGGTGACGGCCTGTGATGGCGTGCATACTCATCGCTTGGGGGCGATTGCGGATGTAACAGAGGCGACAGGTGGGGGATCGGTGCTGCGCATTCACTTCACGGGGAGAGACCTGGGCGGGGTCCGGATGGCCGCCGGTCCCGACCCGCTGTGGGAAACGATTCTCAGCTTTCACCGATTGCGGGACCGGCGGGGCGCACCCGCTTTCGGGGAATGGCGCAGGGAAACGCGCGTGAGGTTGAAAGGTGAAACACGTCTGCTCGGCGCGCTCATACCGCGGCGCGGCTATTTCCCGGATTTCCTCAACCCCCCGGAGAGCCGCCTCGGGCTCGCGGAGGGACTGGAGGCGCTGCGCGCGACGCCGGGGGTGCGGGTCCGTACGGAACTGGCCCTGCTCGGCTCCGGGTCGCCCGCGCTCCCCGCCCGGGTCGCCGCGCTCCGGGAGGACGAACCAGCGGGGCTGGGCCGGCTCGCCGGCGCGCTGCGCGCGTACCACCGGGCCGCCGTGGAGCCGTACTGGCCGCACATCAGGGCCCGTACGGAGGCGGACCGCGTCGTACGGGGCCGGGCGCTGCTCGACGGCGGCGCCGACGAACTGCTCGCCACGCTCCCGCCGATGATCCGCTGGCGCGCGCCGGTCCTGGAGGCGGACTATCCCGTGGAGCGTGAACTGTCGCTGGACGGAAGGGGGTTGCTGCTCCAGCCGTCGTTCTTCTGCCGGGACACCCCGGTCGTCTACCGCGATCCGGGACTGCCGCCGGTGCTCGTCTACCCCGTCACCCACGCGGATGGCCCGACCGCCGCCGGACACGGCGGCCGGGGCGCCGGACCGTCCCTCGGCCGGCTGGTCGGCCGTACGCGCTCCGCCGTCCTGGGCGCCATCGAGCACGGCACGACCACCAGCGAACTGGCCCGCAGGGCAGGGGTGTCGCTCGCCTCGGCCAGTCAGCACGCGTGCGTCCTGCGCGAGGCGGGACTGGTGGTGACCCTGCGCCACGGCAACGCCGTCCTGCACACGCTCACCCCGCTGGGCGCCGCCGTGCTGTACGGCGGAGCCCGCCCGTCCGGCGACTGAGTCACGAGCGGACGGTCACGAGCGGGCAGACGGGCGGGCGCTACGTGCGGAACGGCCCCGTCACCTCGTAGGTGATGCCGCCCGACGAACTGCCGCTCGTGCCGCGCTGGCTGGAGAAGTACAGCCGCGAACCGTCCGGCGAGAACGCCGGACCGGTGATCTCGGACCCCGACTGCCCGTCGACCCGCAGGAACGGCGCGACGACGTCGTCAGGGGTGATCACGCAGATCTCCATGTTCCCGCCGTCCTCCGCGACGAAGAGATCGCCCGACGACGAACCGGTGACGTTGTCGACGCCGGTCAGCGGCGCGCCGCCGCCGGTGACCAGCGAGTCGTCGTACGCCAACTCGTAGGTACCGGCGGCCGGATCGACCCGCCAGAGACGGTTGTCGCCCTTCGTGGTGAACCACACCGAGCCGTCCGCGTAGTAACAGCCCTCGCCGCCGTCGAACCGCTTGGCGCCCGAGACCTGGTCACGGGTGAGGGTCGGCGTGCCGTCCGGGTCCGGCACCGGCGCCCAGGTGAAGGCGCCCGAGGTGGCGGTGCCGGCCCGCAGCACCTGAAGAGTGCCCGAGGAGAGATCGCCCCACGTGGTGGGCGTGAAGCGGTAGAAGCACCCGTTCGACTCGTCCTCGGTCAGATAGATCACCCGGCGCACCGGGTCGGCCGCGGCGGCCTCGTGCTTGAACCGGCCCATCGCGTCGCGCCGTACCGCCGCGTCGACGCCCCACGGGTCGGTCTCGTACACATACCCGCGGTCCACCTCCTCGCAGGACAGCCAGGTGTTCCACGGGGTGCTGCCACCCGCGCAGTTCTGCCGGGTGCCGGCGAGGATCCGGTACGCGCCGGTGATCGCGCCGGCCGAGGAGAACCGGACCGCGCCCGCACCGCCGGACGGGTTGATCTCCGAGTTGGAGACGTAGATCCAGCCGCTGCCGTCGGCGTAACAGGCGCCGCCGTCAGGGGCGTTGTGCCAGGTGTACGACGTGCCGGGCACGCTCTGCCCGGACCGGGCGACGACCCTGCTGGTGAACCCGGCGGGCAGCCGGATGCTGTTGGCGTCGGCGGCGGCGAGCGCTCCGTACGGTCCCGCGCCCGGCTGCGCGGGGTCGGCGTACGCGCTGCCGCGCCAGAGAGTGCCGCCGAGTGCGGCGGCGGAGCCTGAGACGATCGCTCCACGCAGAAAGTTGCGACGTTCCACTGGGCCGCTCCATGGGGGGTGGGTGGGCGTGCGGTCGCGTGCACGCAGCAGCGTAGAGCGACCGGATGGCCACCGGCTGAACACCGGGGCGGCACGCCCGGTCATCGGCGCGAACACGACGCCGTGATGCCCCGCCCCGCCGGGGCGGTCAGCCGGGCCGCCCCGGCTCCGCCCGCACGGTGGAGAACTCGGAGGCCACGTCGTACAGGCCGGGGTTCGACGTGATCGGCGTGCGTGTGTCGTCGTGCGCGGCTTGGGTGCGCTGGCGGAACCCGACGTCCGCGGTGGCCGATTCCCATGCCTCCTGGCTCTCCCAGTGGGCGACATTGACGAACTGGAACCTGTTCGCCGACGAACGGGCCCGGTGCAGCCGGGAATCGAGAAAGCCGGGCTTGGTGCTCATGATCGCGGCGCGTCGCTCCCACTGGGCGACGAACGCGTCGAGGTCTCCGCCGGCTACTTCGAAGACGTTGATGAAGGTGACGGGCGAGCCCGGCGTGTGCGCGGGGCGGTTGTCGTCGGTCATGAAGGACTCCAGGAACGGAAGGCGCGGCCGGACGCGGGCCGGACGCGGGCCGACGCGGGCCGACGCGGGCCGACGCGGGCCGGGAAACAGGCAGGCGAAGAGGCAGGTGAACAGGCAGGTGAACAGGCAGGTGTACGGCCGCCGGCCACCCCCGGCTCACCCGGGCACGGTGACGAAGCGATCGCGCGGTTCGCCGTGCAGATGCCCCGGGGGTAGCCGGCGGCCGTACGCGAGCAGGAGGAGATCCTGCGCGGCGCCGGACAGCGGCGTTCCGGTACCGAAGGACCAGTCGACGTCGTCGGCGCGGAGTTCGACGCCGTCGAGGTCGGCGCCGAAGAACTTGAGGGACTTGGCGTTCACGCCTTCGAGGAGAACGCGCAACCGGTCCTCGGGAATCCGGCGGCCGATGCCCAGCGCGACCGTGATGTCCAGGCCGTGGATCACATCGTGGCCCAGGGCCGCCTCGATCCCGCCGACGGGCGGCGTCCAGGGGTGGTCCGCGTTGTCGGCGAGCAGCGCGGCCAGCTCACGTGTCGAATGGGCCGCCGCGTCCTTGCGGGCGCGTCGATCGGTCATCCGGTGGAGGCTGCCCCGCGCCTTGACGAGTTCCCACACCATGGTGGGCAGCGAGTACCGGAACCCCATCGTCATATGGGCCGCGACCTCCCGTACCCGCCACCCCGCGCACAGGGTCGGAGCGTTCCACTCCTCGGCGGACAGGCCGTCCAGCAGCGCCGCCAGCTCCCGGCGTTCGGCCGCGATCGCGGCTCTGATGTCCCTCGGTGGTCTCCGGTTCGTCGTGTTCCCCATGGTCCAAGGGTCGCGACAGGCCAGCCATAAGTCCAAGAGCTGGTAATTCTCGCAGCTAGAATTGCCAGTTATGGACATTCGGCACCTGCGGTACTTCGTCACGGTGGCGGAAGAGGCCAGCTTCACCCGCGCCGCCGCCCGTCTGCACCTGGCGCAGCCGGGGGTGAGCGCTCAGATCCGGCAGCTGGAGAGGGAACTCGGGCAGCCCCTGCTGGACCGCTCCGGCCGATCGGTGACGCTGACCGAGGTCGGCGAGGCGGTCCTGCCGTACGCGCGGGCCGCGCTCACCGCCGTCGAAGCGGTGGGGCAGGCCGTGGAGGAGTTCACGGGGCTGCTGCGCGGCCGGGTCGCGATCGGCATCGTCTCGGGCGGCGGCGCCTACGAATTCGACATGGCCGCCGTCCTGGCCGGCTTCCACGACGAACACCCCCAGGTCGAGATCGCCCTGACCGAGGACACATCGGAGCGGATGCTCGCCGCGCTGACTCGCGGGGAAC
Source organism: Streptomyces sp. NBC_01508 (assembly GCF_045040315.1). NCBI lineage: Bacteria > Bacillati > Actinomycetota > Actinomycetes > Kitasatosporales > Streptomycetaceae > Streptomyces > Streptomyces sp. NBC_01508. The sequence continues at coordinate 6,068,021 of NZ_CP109419.1, forward strand.
TCGACATCGCCGTGGTCGGAGTCGCGGACGAGGAACCCCCGCCGGGCATCTCCCTCCAGGTCGTGATCGACGAACCCCTGGTCGCGGCCGTCGCCCGGGACGACCCCGCCCGCACGGGCACGGGTCGTACGGGCATTCCGCTGGCCGAGTTGCGCGATCGCCCGCTGATCAGCCTGCCGCGTGGCACGGGGGTGCGCGCGGTACTGGACCGCGCCTGCGAGCAGGCGGGGTTCCGGCCCCGTATCGCCTTCGAGGCAGCCGCTCCGCTGTTCCTCGCGCGGCTCGCCGCCCGTGGTCTCGGCGTGGCGGTGGTTCCGGCCCTCTCCGCCGACGTGGTGTCGGCGTACGGGCTGCGGACGCTGGAGATCACTCAACCGCCGCTGCGCGGCCGGGTCGCGCTGGCCTGGCGGACAGGCTGTCAGGCCGGTCCGGCGACGACCGTCTTCCTGGACCTGCTGCGTACGACTCTGGCCGCGCCGGTCCTCAATCGCCGGACGGGCTCCCTGGGGAGCCCGTCCGGCGATTGAGGACCAACCGGCTGCCCGGACGGACCCGGTGAACCTCCCCGGCCGCGGCACCGGCGTGGCGGCCGAGCGCGTTGGCCGGCTCGCGCGGCCACCCGCGTCAGCCCGCGGGGGCTGACGGCGGGGTGGGGCTGAGCCCTTCGTACAGGACCGAGGTCAGCCGCTCGGACTCCGCCCAGAGCCGTTCGCCCGCGGTGTCGTTGCGTGTCCACTTCGCGCGCCACGACGCCGTGGGGGCGCCGCGCCAGCCCTGGATGCGGGGGCCGGTGAAGGAGTCGGGGCGTACGCCGGGGGCCGTGGCCGCGTAGAGGGTGGGCAGGGCGCCGGCCTCGGCGGGCTGGGCGATGATCCGGTTGGCGAGGCCCACGACGCGCTCCGTCCGCCTACGGCCCTCCATCCGTACCCCGGCCGTCTGGAGGTTCGTCGCCGCGTAGCCCGGCTGGGCGGCGGCGGCCACGATGTCCGAGCCGGCCGCTCGCAGCCGCCGCGACAGCTCGTGGACGAACAGCAGGTTCGCCGACTTCGACCGGCCGTACGCGACCCAACGCTGGTAGCCGTGCTCGCTGTTGAGGTCGTTGATGTCGATGTTCGCCAGCGCGTGCAGGCCGCTCGACACGCTCACCACCCGCGCCCCCGGCGCGCCGAGCAGCCGGGGGAGCAGGAGACCGGTGAGGGCGAAGTGGCCGAGGTGGTTGACGCCGAACTGGGTCTCGAAGCCGTCGGCGGTCACCCCGTACGGCAGGGCCATCACACCCGCGTTGTTCACGAGCAGATCGAGCCCGTCGTACGGGTACCGGGCCGCGAAGTCCCTTACGGAGGCCAGGTCCGCGAGGTCCAGCGCGCCGAACTCCACTTCGGCGTCCGGCACTTGCGAGACGATGTGCGCCACCGCCGCCTCGCCGCGTGTCTCGCTGCGGCAGGCGAGCAGCACCCTCGCCCCCCGCCGGGCCAGTTCGCGGGCCGTGACGAGCCCGATCCCGCTGTTGGCGCCCGTGACCACCGCCGTCCGGCCGTGCTGGTCGGGCATGTCGCTGAGATTCCAGCCGGTCCTCGGCATGCGGCACTCCCTGTCGCTGACCCCCTGTGGCACCTTTCCGTCCAGCCTACGGCCGTGACCGGAGGGGCGGGGGGAGCGGCGGTGGTGCCGCGGCGCGGCGTCAGGCCGCCGCGCCGCTGTCGACCACGAGGTCGGCCCCCACGACGGACGCGGCGTCCGGCGAGGCGAGGTACAGCACGGCCGCCGCCACCTCCCGCGTCGTCGAGACCCGGCCGAGCGGCGACTGCTCCCTCATCCGCGCCGTCCGGTCGGCCGGGCTCTCGCCCGGCAGCAGTGACATGGTGGTGTCCGTCGCGCCGGGGCTGACGGCGTTGATCCGTACCCCGTCCTGGATGTGGTCCAGGGCGGCGGCGCGGCTCAGTGTGGAGACGGCGGCCTTCGAGGTGAGATAGCCGGCCACATTCGGGATGCGCATGTGCGCGCCGAGGTTGGAGGCGACATTGACGATGACGCCGCCGCCGTTGGCCCGCATATGGGCTGTCTCCGCCTGGAGGCAGTGCAGGACGCCGGTGACGTTGATGTCGAGCAGCGCCTGCCAGTCCTCGACGGGGAGGTCGGCGAGGGGCGCGCCGCCCCGGAAGATTCCCGCGTTGTTGACGGCGATGTCCAGCCGTCCGAAGTGTTCGACCGTCGTCCGTACCAATTCCCGCACGTCGTCCGCGCGGGAGACGTCGGCGGTGACGACGAGCGGGTCGCCGCCCGCCGCCGCGATCAGGGCGCGGGTCTCCTCCAGCGGCGCGGCGCCCCGGCCGGAGAGGACGACCGAGGCGCCTTCGGCCGCGAACGCCACGGCGACGGCACGGCCGATTCCGGAACCGGCGCCGGTGACGAGGACGGTCTTGTCGGTGAAGCGAGCGGACATGGAACAACTCCCTGGTGAGATGTGGACGTTGGATTCGGACGGTGAGATGAGGAGCTGGTGGAGGGGGAAGCGGTGGCCGGTGTCAGGGGGCGTGCTCCCGCGCCTTCCGGGCCTCACGGCCCGTGAGCGCGGCTGTCGCCGCCGTGACGCGGGAGAGTGCCACGAACGCGCCCGCCGTCGCCGCGAGTGAGACCGCGTCGCCGCCGAGGGTGAGCAGCGCGGCGAGGAGCACGGTCGGCCCCAGTTCCATGGCCGTGTTGAGCACGCCGCCCGCCAGGCCCGTCTGCCGGTCCGGGACCCCGCCGGTCGCGAGTACGGCCGCCCCCGCGAAGGACAGGGCGGCGCCCGCCGGCAGCAGCACGAGGCCGGGCAGCAGCCCGTACGCGTACGGCGTGGCGCCCAGCCCCGTCGTGGCCAGCAGCGCGAGACCGGCCGCGCCCGTCGCCAGCCCCGTCGCCGTGACCCGGGGCGCCCCGTACCGCGCGATCAGCGGCCCGGCGGCCCGGCCCGCCGCCAACAGGGCGACGGCGAACGGCGTGAACGCGGCCGAGGTCCCCAACTCCGAGTAGCCGCGCCCCTGCTGGAGGTGGATCGACAGCAGGATGAACGTCATGGACGTGCCCGCCGCTGTCAGCGCGATCGCGGCGAGACCCGTCGCCCGCCCGCGGTCGAGGACGAAGCGCGGGGGCAACAGCGGGTCGCGGGACCGGCGTTCGGCGACCAGGAACGCCGTGAAGAGCGCGACTCCGGCCGCCAGGGGTACGAGGACCGCCGGGGATGTCCACGGGCGGGCGTCGGTCAGGACGAGGCCGTAACTGGCCAGCGTGATCCCGCCGGTGGCGAGGACCGCGCCCGGCAGGTCCAGCGAACGGCCCGCGCCGGGCGGGGTGGCGGGCAGCAGCCGGGGCGCCAGCGCGAGGGCCGCGCCCGCCACCAGCAGCGGTACGGCGAAACTCCAACGCCACGACAGCAGAGCCGAGATGATGCCCGAGCCGAGGTTGCCCGCGGTGGCGCCGAGCACCGAGAGCCCGCCCCAGGTCGCCATGGCCCTGCCGTACGCGGCGGGCGAACCGGACGCCGTGCGCAGGACGTTCATCGCGGCCGGCGCGATCAGTGCGGCGCCCACGCCCTGCGCGAATCGGCCGGCGAGCAGCCACTCGTATCCGGGGGCGAACGGGGCGGCGGCCGACGCGGCGGCGAAGACCAGCAGGCCGGCGGTGAGCGCGCGGCGCCCGCCGTACCGGTCGGCGAGCCGGCCGCCGAGGAGCAGCAGTCCGGCGAAGGTGAGTCCGTACGCGGCGCTGAGCAGGATCAGTTGGGACCGGTCGAGGGCGAACTCCCGCCCGATGCCGGGCAGTGGCACGGCGAGGGCGGCGAGCGTGAAGATCAGGGTGGCCTGGACGGTGCCCAGGAGGGCGAAGGCGGCGGCGGACCGGACGGGCGTGCCGATGCCAGGTGTGGTGGTCGTGCTCGCGGTCATGCCGTCCCCCTGTGTACCGGGCCACTTATCTGGACCGATCGTTCTGTTATGAGGGCAGCGGAAAACCGGCCTGCCCGGGTGGTGAGGTGGGCCGGTCCCGTCAGTCGAGCAGACTCAGCGCCTGCTCGGCCGCGTCGCGCACCCGCGCCGGGTCCTGCGAGTTCTTGCCGACCACCCGCATGCCCTGCATCAGCACGAGCAGCAGCCGTGCCAGTGCCCGCGGATCGCGGTCCCGCGACAACTCGCCCTGGCCCTGGGCCCGGACGAGCGCCGCGTGCGTCAGTGTCTCGATGTGCTGCCAGCTCAGCTCGACCCGGCGGGCCGCCTCGGGGTCGTGCGGACCCAGCTCGGCGGCCGTGTTGGTGATGAAGCAGCCCTTCGAGCGCTGTGGCTCGGTGCCCGCGTCGGTGGCGAACCGCCGCACCATCGCCCGCACCGCGGGCAGCGCCGGCCCCGGCTTCGCCAGGTCGTCGAGCAGCGGCGGGTCGTGCGTCTCGCCGTACCGGTCCAGCGCCTTCAGGTACAGGTCGTGCTTGTTGCCGAACGTCGCGTAGACACTGGCGCGGCCGATGCCGAGATGTTCGACGAGGTCCGCCATGGACGTCGCCTCGTAGCCGCGCCGCCAGAACAGCTCAAGGGCCGACTGGAGCGCGGCGTCCGGATCGAATTCCTTGGTCCTGGCCACCTGCCTGACTTTAAGCCTATGTGGAACGATCGGTCAAGATTCGACTCTGGAGGCGTAGGCCGTCACCGCCTGTGTGCTGACGCCCGGACGGTCGGTCCGGCGCGCGAGGTGACCCGTGCGCGTGGCGCGGTCGGTCTCGGCCGGGTCGTCGAGATGCGGCTCGATACCGTGCCTGGCCATGAAGTCCGGTTCGGCCAGGGAGAGTTCGTCCGGGGTGCGGCCGTCAGCCGTCATGTCCGCAGACTGCGCGGCCGGTGCTACCCGGCGGCACCACCACTGTTTCCCGCTCGGAACGCTGCCCTCGGCGCGGCCCGGTACCGGGTGTGAGGCGGGACGTGAGGCGGGGTGCGAAGTGGGGTGCGAAGTGGGTGTGCGGCGGCGAATCGCGGGGCGGAGGCCGTCGCGGACGTGGCGTGCGCCACCTCACCGGATATCGGTGTGAGGGCCGACCGCCTCGTCCCATAAGGTCGCGATCATGCCCGAGATATCGCTGACCATGCTCGTCGTCCTCTGCCTCGCGGCAGCCGCCGCCGGCTGGATCGACGCCGTGGTGGGCGGGGGCGGGCTGCTGCTCCTGCCCGCGCTGCTGCTCGGTCTGCCACAGGTCCCCGCCGCGCACATCCTCGGTACCAACAAGGCCGTGGCGATCGTCGGCACCACCGGGGCCGCCGTGACGTATGTGCGCAAGGCGCCGGTGGACGTGAAGAGCGCCGTACGGATCGGGCTGATGGCGCTCGCCGGGTCGATGACGGGGGCGTTCTTCGCCGCCGGGATCAGCAGCGACGTCCTGCGCCCCGTCATCATGGTGGTGCTGCTGGCCGTCGCCGCCTTCGTGATGCTGCGGCCCGCCTTCGGCAGGGCGCGGGCGGGCGGGCCGGTCACCCGGGGCCGGCACATCACCGCGATCGTCCTCGTCGGCGGGGGGATCGGCTTCTACGACGGGCTGTTCGGCCCCGGCACGGGGACGTTCCTCGTGCTGGCGCTGACGGCCGTGCTGCACCTCGACCTGGTCGCGGCGTCGGCCACGGCCAAGATCGTCAACGTCTGCACCAACGGCGGGGCGCTCGCGATGTTCGCCTACCAGGGCACCGTGCTGTGGCAACTGGCCGCGCTGATGGCGGTGTTCAACCTGGCGGGCGGCATGTTCGGCGCGCGGATGGCGCTCAAGAAGGGCAGCGAGTTCGTGCGCGGTGTGCTGCTCGTCGTGGTGTTCTCACTGGTCGCGAAGCTCGCCTTCGACCAGTGGACGGCCTGACGGCGCGAGGGGTCAGCCGGACAGCCGGACCACGGGACAGCCCGGCCACGGGACCGCCGGACCCTACGACGCGTCGTCCCGGACCCCGATGAGGTGCGCGTACGTCACCACGTTGCCCTGGTAGCCGGTCTTCTCGGAGAATCCGCCGCCGCAGGTGATCACTCGCAGTTCGGCCCGGTCCTTCTTCCCGTAGACCTTCTGGTCGGGAAAGTCGGCGTTGTCGTACACCTCGACGGCGTCGACCGTGAAGACCGCGGTCCGCCGGTCCTCGCGCGTGACCTCGATCCGCTGGCCCTTCTTCAGGGTGCCCAGGCTGTAGAAGACGGCCGGACCATGTGCGTTGTCCACATGCCCCGCGACGATCGCCGTGCCCTTGGCCCCCGGGGTGGTGCCGTGCTTGTACCAGCCCGCGGTGTCGCCGTTCTCGGCCGGCGGCACGTCGAGGCTGCCGTCCTTCGCCAGGCCCAGCGGCGCGACGGGCGCGTCGACGCCGATCTCGGGTATCCGCAGCCGTACGGGCGCGGATGTGGGCATCGGGTCGGCGGCGGCGTCCGTGTGGAAGCCGGGCCCGGCGGCGAACGCCTGGGCGGCCGACGGGATGGGCGGGGTGATGGTCTGGGAGCCGTTCTGTACGAGCCACACGCCGACGCACGCCGCGCCGGCCAGCAGCCACGCCTTGCCCTTGCCGGTCATGGATCGGCCTTCGCGGTCAGGGTCGCGGTCAGGGTCGCGGTCATGGGTCCTCCGGAAGTTGTTCCCCCGCCCCCGGCAGCGATGAGCATGACGGGGGCGGGGACCACGGCGGTACGGGGGCGGTGGAGGCCGCCAGGGCTGCCGTTCGGTTCAGGCCGGACGGCAGCCCCGCCCCGTCAGCTGCCCTGCGCGCCGCTCGCCCGGCGGCGCAGGAGCCAGGTCCCGCCGACGGCGGCTGCGGCCAGTACGGCCGCCCCCGCCGCGATCTGGGTGGTGTCGGGACCGACGCTGCCGCCGACCCCCGTCCGCACGTGGCCGGACGGCTGCTGCTCGCGGTGGTGCTCGATCGTCACGTCGCCGCGGGCCTCTCTGCCGTTCTCGCAGCGTACAAAGATGCCGTAGGTGCCGGCCCGGGTGTTCTCGGGCACCCGGAACTGCCCGACGACGATGTCCTTGTAGTCGCCGGGCCGCAGGTGGAACTCGCCCGCGCCCAGGGAGCTGGCGTCGCCCTTGCCGCGGCCGCCCTTGCCGCAGGCGGTGGTGTTGACCGTGACGGTCGCGCCGGGCGCGGACGTCGAGGGGTACAGCTCCAGCTCACCCCTCTCACGGTCGCGGTCACCGGCGACCGCGGCGGTGGCGGCCCCGAGGGAGACTCCGAGCGAGGCGACCGCCAGCGCGGTACCGGTCAGCAGGCGGGCGGTGGTGCGCATGGTGTCCTCCGTGGCGGCGCGGTTCTCGTCTCTTCCGAGATAAGGCGCAGCCCGGCGCGCACGCCTGCTGATGGAGGATCAGATTGGCCGGTTCCGTACGGCGTGTCCCACTTGCCAGTTGATATTTCCGCAGGTCAGCGGCGCACGATCGGCGGTGCGACACGCCGGGTGACCAGTCGTGCCGAATGGGTGAGGAGCGGGAGCGGGGGTGGCTCGGACCGGCCGGGGGCGGGCTCGGACCGGCTCAGAGCACGTCCCACTCCACCGTCTCGTACGCCGCCGCCACCCTCCCCATCAGCTCCGCGTCGACCGTGAACGCCACGTCGTCGATCCGGTCCACGGGCGCGAAGCCCTGCGAGTTCGTGATGAAGGCCGACGCGTACGAGCGCAGGTCGGCCAGCGTCACCGGGCGCCGTACGGAAGGCAGCCGCGGCTCCAGCAGCGCCATCGTGATCCCCAGCAGCGCGGGCGCCTGCGGCCAGACCACGGACGTGCCGTCCCAGAAGGCGATGTTGGTGATCGCCCCCTCCGCCACCAGCCCGCCGGGCGCGGTCAGCAGCGCCTCGTCGAAGCCCGCGCGTTCGGCGGCCCGCAGATGGTACATCTGGCCGAAGCCGCCCGGGCGCTTGATGTGCGGGACCTCGCGGGCGTACGGCACCGACATCAGGCCGTGCGGCCGGCCGGCCTTGGTCTGCGGCGGCCGGACGGTGACCGTCACCCGCGCGCCCTTGTCGCCCTCCGGCCAGGACACGTAGACGCGGGCGGACGCGTCGGACACGTCACCGAGCGCGTGCCGGAGCAGTTCCCGTACGCGCTCCCCGTCCAGGCCCGCGCCGAACAGCTCGCGGGTGGCCGAGTCGAGCCGGGCGAGGTGGAGGTCCCGTCCGCGTACCCGGCCGCCCCGGATCTGCATCGCGGTGAAGTGTCCGTAATTGGTGAGTGCGTGGACCCGCGGCGCGGCCTCCGCGGCCGGCTCGCCGTTGATCTCGATGACTTCGAAAACTTCGGAAGGCGCCATGGGGCCACGGTAGAACCGGTCAGTCCTCGATCAGCCTGCGGGGCCCGGGTCCCTGTGCGGCCAACTCGTCGCCGGGGTTGGACAGGGCGCAGCGGTCCAGTGAGAGGCAGCCGCAGCCGATGCAGTCGGCGAGGTGGTCGCGCAGCCGCTGGAGGGTCCGGATCCGGGCCTCCAGATCGTCGCGCCAGCATTCGGAGATCCGGGCCCAGTCCTCCGCGGTGGGCGTACGGTCCTCCGGCAGCAGCGCCAGCACGCCGCCGATCAGGGCGAGCGGGATGCCGAGGCGCTGCGAGGTGCGGATGAAGGCGACACGCCGGAGGGTGTCGCGGCTGTAGCGCCGCTGGTTGCCCGATGTGCGGCGGCTGGTGATCAGTCCCTCGCGTTCGTAGAAGCGCAGGGCGGAGGGGGAGACGCCACTGCGTTCGGCCAGTTCGCCGACCGTGGCTTCCTTGGCGCTCCAGGAGAGTTGAGTCATGTAGGACACAGTAGCTTGACCTGAACCATGGTTTAAGTATCACGCTCGTCCCATGAACATCACGACGAACGATTCCGAGACCCAGACGTCCCCCCGGACCCCCCAGCTCCCGCAGGCGCCCCTCAAGCTCGCCGTCATCATGGGCAGCAACCGCGAAGGAAGGTTCGGCCCCGTCGTCTCCGACTGGTTCGTCTCCCGGGCCACCGGACATGACGACTTCGCCGTCGAGCTGATCGACCTCGCCGACACCGACCTGCCGACCGCACTCTCCTTCAGCCCGTCCGTCCCGGTCCGTGACCAGCTCGCCAAGGTCACCCACCGACTGGCCGGGGCCGACGCCTTCGTGGTCGTCACCCCCGAGTACAACCACTCCTACCCCGCCTCCCTCAAGGCCCTGATCGACTGGCACTTCGCCGAGTGGCAGGCCAAGCCCGTCGGTTTCGTCTCCTACGGCGGGATCTCCGGCGGCCTGCGCGCCGTCGAGCATCTGCGCCAGGTCTTCGCCGAACTGCACGCCGTGGCCGTCCGCGACACCGTCTCCTTCCACAACGCCGGCGCGCTCTTCGACGACGAGGGTCGGCACCGGGACCCCGACGGCGCCGATGCCGCCGCCACCGCGATGCTCGACCAACTCGCCTGGTGGGGTCTGGCCTTGCGCGAGGCCAAGTCCGTCCGCGCGTACGCCGGTTGATGGGCGCGCGACATGCTGATCCGACTTCTCGGCGCCCAACTGCGCCCCTACAGAGGGCTGCTCGCCCTGTCCGTCGTACTCCAACTGATCCAGACCCTGGCCACCCTCTATCTGCCCACCCTCAACGCCGACATCATCAACAACGGCGTCCTGCGCGGCGAGACGGACCACATTCTGTCCTCCGGAGCCGTGATGATCGCCGTCACCCTGCTCCAGATCACCGCCGCCGGAGCCGCCGTCTACGTCGGCGCCCGCGTCGCCATGGGCGTCGGCCGTGATCTGCGGTCCGCCGTCTTCTCCCGCGTACAGGACTTCTCCGCACGGGAGATGAGCCACTTCGGCACCGCCTCACTGATCACCCGCACCACCAACGACGTGCAACAGGTGCAGACGCTCACGGTCCTCGCCCTGACCGTGCTCGTCGCCGCGCCGCTGACCTGGATGGGCGGCGCCGTGATGGCCGTCGACCAGGACCCCCCGCTCGCGCTGCTCCTGCTGCTCTTCATCCCCCTCCTTGCCGGAGTGATCGGGCTGATCCTCGTCCGTATGCCGGTGCTCTTCCGCGGTATGCAGGAACGCATCGACAACGTCAACCGGATGATGCGCGAGCAGATCACCGGCATCCGGGTGATCAGGGCCTTCGTCCGCGACGAGCACGAGCAGAAGCGGTACGGCGGTGCGAACCGCGAGCTGATGACCGTCGCCCTGCGCGTCGGCGGGCTCATGGCGCTGATCATGCCGTCCGTCATCCTCGTCTGGGAGTTGGCGACCGTCTCGATCATCTGGTTCGGCGGACACCGGATCAACTCCGGTGAGCTGCAAGCCGGTTCGCTGATCGCCTTCCTGAGCTATCTGATGCAGATCCTGATGGCCGTGATGATGACGCTGTTCCTGCTGATGCAGGTGCCGCGCGCCGCCGTGAGCGCGGAACGCATCAAGGAGGTTCTGGACACCGAGTCCAGCGTCGTCCCGCCCTCCCCGTCCGTGTCGGCGTCCGTGACGGCGCTCCACGGCCCTCGCGGCGAACCCGGCCGACTGGAGATCCGGGGCGCCGGCTTCAGCTACCCCGGCGCCGAGGAACCGGTGCTGACCGGCATCGACCTGACGGCGGCCTCGGGGCGTACCACCGCCGTCGTCGGCTCCACGGGCAGCGGCAAGACGACCCTGCTCCATCTGGTGCCGAGACTCTTCGACGCCACGGCGGGCGAGGTACGGATCGGGGGAGTCGACGTACGGGACATGGACCCGGCACTGCTCGCCCGCACCGTCGGCCTCGTCCCGCAGAAGCCGTACCTCTTCTCCGGCACCGTCGCCTCCAACCTCCGCTACGGGAAGCCGGACGCGACCGACGAAGAGCTGTGGCAGGCGCTGAAGATCGCGCAAGCCAGGGAGTTCGTCGCCGCGCTGCCCGAAGGGCTCGACGCCCCGGTCTCCCAGGGCGGCGGCAACCTCTCCGGCGGCCAGCGCCAACGCCTCGCCATCGCACGGGTGTTGGTGACCAAACCGGCGCTGTACCTGTTCGACGACTCCTTCTCCGCGCTCGACTACACGACCGACGCGGCGCTGCGGACGGCACTGGCGGAGGAGACGTGGGCCACCGGAGCGACCGTGGTGATCGTCGCGCAGCGGGTGTCCACCATCCGTGGCGCGGACCGGATCGTCGTCCTCGACCAGGGGCGAGTCGTCGGCACCGGCAGCCACGAACAGCTCATGCGGGACAACGACACCTACCGGGAGATCGTCCTCTCCCAGCTCACCGAGGAGGAAGCAGCATGAGCGCCCCCGAACGCCGGGGCGGCCCCGCGCCCCGGATCGGCCCTGGCACGTCGGCCACACCCTCCCTCGAACGCTCCCTGGACTTCCGCCGCTCCGGCGTCCGGCTGCTGCGGATGGTCACCCCGGGAGCCCCCGAACTCGCCCTGCTCCTCGCGGTACTCGCCGCCGGCACGGGAGCGGTGACCCTCACCGTCGTCATCCCGAGGATCCTCGGCCACGCCACCGACCTCGTCGTCGCCGGCGCGGGGAACCCCGGGGGAGTCGACTTCCGGGACGTGGGCGAGAGCCTGGGCCTCGTACTCGCCCTGATCACCGTGTCCGCCGGGCTCACCTGGCTCCAACTGCGGCTCGCCACCGAAGTAGTTCAGCGGGTCGGCCACCGGCTGCGCGAGCGTGCCCACACGAAGCTCTCGCGCCTGCCGCTCGCGTACTACGACAAGCAGCCGCGCGGCGAAGTCCTCTCCCGCACCACCAACGACATCGACAACATCACCCAGACTCTGCAACAGGTCTTCGCCCAGATCATCCGGGCGCTGCTCACCCTCGTCGGTGTGCTGGTGATGATGGTCTGGATCTCGCCGCTGCTGGCCCTCGTGGTGCTGGTGACCGTGCCGGTCTCGGTGCTCGGCGCCGTACTGATCGGGAAGCGGGCGCAGCCGCAGTTCGTCAGGCAGTGGGCCGTGACCGGCAAGCTCAACGGGCATGTCGAGGAGATGTACACGGGCCACGCCGAGGTGGTGGTGTTCGGCCGCAAGGACGACGCGGTGCGCACCTTCGAGGAGCACAACGAGGCGCTGTACGCGTCGAGTTTCCGGGCCCAGTTCATCTCCGGCTTCATCCAGCCGGCCATGACCTTCGTCGGCAACCTCAACTACGTGCTCATCGCGGTCGTCGGCGGGCTGCGCGTCGCGTCGGGGACGTTGTCCATCGGCGACGTGCAGGCGTTTGTCCAGTACTCCTACGAGTTCAACGGCCCGGTCACCCAGATCGCGGCCATGGCGAACCTCCTCCAGTCGGGCGTCGCGTCGGCGGAGCGCGTCTTCGAGCTGCTGGACGAGGAGGAGGAGTCGGCGGAGCCCGTGGAGCCGGCGGAGCCCGTGGAGCCGGCCGGGCGGGGCACGAAGCCGGGCAAGCGCTCCGGCCGCGTCTCCTTCGAGAAGGTCGCCTTCAGCTACGAGGCCGCCGAACCGCTCATCAAGGACCTGTCGCTGTCCGTCGAACCGGGCCAGACCGTCGCGATCGTCGGCCCCACCGGCGCGGGCAAGACCACGCTCGTCAACCTGCTGATGCGCTTCTACGAGGTCACCGGCGGCCGGATCACCCTCGACGGCGTCGACATCGCCACGATGTCGCGGCGGGAACTGCGCTCCGGGATCGGCATGGTCCTCCAGGACACCTGGCTGTTCGGCGGCACGATCGCCGACAACATCGCCTACGGAGTCCCCGGCGGCGTCCCGCGCGAACGCGTGGTCGAGGCGGCGATGGCCACCCACGCCGACCGGTTCATCCGTACGCTCCCCGACGGCTACGACACCGTCGTGGACGAGGAGGGCGGCGGCCTCAGCGCGGGCGAGAAGCAACTGCTCACCATCGCACGGGCGTACCTCGTCGAACCGGCCATCCTGGTGCTGGACGAGGCGACCAGCTCCGTCGACACCCGCACCGAAGTCCTCATCCAGCGGGCCATGTCGTCGCTGCGCGAGGGCCGCACGAGCTTCGTCATCGCGCACCGGCTCTCCACGATCAGGGACGCGGACGTGATACTCGTGATGGAAGCGGGCCATATCGTGGAACAGGGCACCCACGACGAACTCCTGGCGTCCGGGGGCGCGTACGCCCACCTGTACGCCTCGCAGTTCGCGGCGGCGGCGGCCTGACCCGACCGGAGGAGTACCGCAGATGACCGGTGCCGAGTTTCTGACCGTACTGACCACCACCGACAGCGCCGCGAAGGCTGAGGCTCTGGCCAGGGGCGCGGTGGAGGCGCGGCTCGCCGCGTGCGCGCAGATCTCGGCGCCGGTCACCTCCGTCTACCGCTGGCAGGGCGCGATCGAGACGGCGGAGGAGTGGCAGGTGCTCTTCAAGACGACCGCCGTCTGCTACGAAGCACTTGAGGCGCATCTGACGGCCGCCCACGACTACGAGACGCCGGAGATCCTGGCCGTTCCGGTGGTACGGGGTAACGCGCCGTACCTCGCCTGGCTCGCGACCGAGACGGCGCCACCGACCGCGTAGCCGCCCAATCAAGCCCCCCCGTCCGCCGATTGAGGACAGCCCGGCCCGCCGGATGGAACCAATCCAGCCCGTCCGGCGATGCCCGGCCGCCGCCACCCGCCGTACGGCCACGCTGCCGGCGCGCGGCTCGGGGGAGTACCGGTGGTCCCCGCGTACGCGTCCGCCGCCGCGCCCACCGTCCCCGACGCCGTACGGGAGCCGGCCGCACGCGGGCGCGATGGAACCAATCCAGCCCGTCCGGCGATGCCCGGCCACCCGCCACCCGCCACCCGCCACCCGCCACCCGCCACCCGCCGTACGGCCACGCTGCCGGCGCGCGGCTCGGGGGAGTACCGGTGGTCCCCGCGTACGCGTCCGCCGCCGCGCCCACCGTCCCCGACGCCGTACGGGAGCCGGCCGCACGCGGGCGCGGCCGTACCGCGCTGGCCTCGTACTTCACCGCCCCCGGCCACTTCGCCACCCGCGCCGCCGCCCACGCGCCCTGGATCGCCGCCGCCCCGCTCGGCGACCACCCGGACCTGGCCCGCCTCCTGCCGCACCGCTACGACGAGGCGCGGACACCCCTGACCGCCCAGCCGGTTACCTTCGGTGCATGGACGGCATCACCGCACCTCACGACAGCGCCTACGACGAGGCGGCCACCGAACGCTTCTCGGCCGAGCCCGACAAGCGCCCCGGCCGCACCGCCTTTCAGCGCGACCGCGCACGCGTCCTGCACTCCTCCGCCCTGCGCCGTCTCGCCGGCAAGACCCAGGTCGTGACACCCGGATCGCAGAGCCAGGAGTGGGACGCCAGCCCGCGCACCCGGCTGACCCACTCCCTGGAGTGCGCCCAGGTCGGCCGCGAACTCGGCGCCGCACTCGGCTGCGACCCGGACCTCGTGGAGACGGCGTGTCTCTCGCACGACATGGGGCACCCGCCGTTCGGCCACAACGGCGAACAGGTGCTCAACGACTTCGCCAAGGACTGCGGCGGCTTCGAGGGCAACGCCCAGTCGCTGCGGCTGCTCACCCGGATCGAGCCGAAGCGTTTCGTCCGCGCCGACTCGGTGCCCCCGGCGATCACCGCGTCCCAGGCCGAGGCGGCCGTCGAAGCCGGCGCGGAGACCGGCGGCGGCGCCCGCCTCGTCAGCGTCGGCCTCAACCTCACCCGCGCCGTCCTCGACGCCGCCACGAAGTACCCCTGGCCGCAGGGCGCCCACCCCACCGACCCAGGCTCGGTGAAGTTCGGTGTGTACGAGGACGACCTGCCGGTCTTCGAATGGGCCAGGCGCGGCGCCCCGCCGAACCGCACCTGCTTCGAGGCCCAGGTCATGGACTGGGCCGACGACGTCGCGTACTCGGTGCACGATTTCGAGGACGGCCTGCACGCCGGCCACGTCGACCCGGGCATGCTGGTCTCCGGGCCCGAACGGGCCGAGATCTGGGCGGTCGCGATCGGCCGCTACGTACCGCACGACACCGACCCGCAACAACTGGCCGCCGCGCTCGACCGGCTGATGGCCCAGGAGTGGTGGCCGCACGGCTACGACGGGACGGCCGTCGCCCAGGCCAGGCTCAAGGACGCCACCAGCCAGCTCATCGGCCGCTTCTGCCTCGCCGCCGAGGGCGCGACGCGGATGGAGTACGGCACCGGCCCGCTCACCCGGTACGGCGCCTCGCTGGTCGTCCCGCGCGAGGCGCGCGACGAGTGCGCCGTACTCAAGGCCGTCGCGCACCGCTATGTGATGCAGCGCGCCGACCAGGAATCGCTCCGCGCGGACCAGCGCATCGTCCTCGCCGAACTCGCGCGGACGCTGACGGCCCGCGCCCCAGAAGGGCTCGACCCGCAGTTCCGCGCGCTCTTCGAGACGGCGTCCGACGACCGCGCCCGCAAGCGGGTGATCGTCGACCAGATCGCCTCTCTCACGGATGCGGCGGCGCGCTCGCTGCACACGGCGCTCACGGGCCGCACCTGATCGCGGTCCGTCGGGAGAGCAGCCCCCGTCATCCCGCACCCGTCATTCACCCGTCATCCCGCACCCGTCATATTCAGCCAACGGCCGAAGCGGGCCGAGCCGCCCCGCCAAGGGGTGACGCGTGTAGCAAGGTAGCCACATCAAGCCGGAACCATGCCCGTGGAGCCTCCCCTCTTTCGCCATCACGCTCCGTGCGGGACGCTCACAGATGGCGGCAGCACAACGAGGAGGCATCAAGTGGTCGACGCACATCGGACATTCGTCATCGTCGGTGGTGGGCTGGCCGGGGCGAAGGCCGCGGAAACCCTCCGTTCCGACGGATTCACCGGCCGCGTGATCGTCATCGGGGACGAGGGAGACCACCCCTACGAACGTCCCCCGCTGTCCAAGGGCTTCCTCATGGGCAAGGAGGAGCGCGACAGCGTCTTCGTCCACGAGCCCGCCTGGTACGCCCGGCACCAGGTCGAGCTGCACCTCGGCCAGACGGTCACCGGGATCGACCGCGACACCCGCTGCGTCCACCTCGGCGACGGCACCTCCGTGCGCTACGACAAGCTGCTCCTGACCACCGGCTCCGAACCCCGACGCCTCGACATCCCCGGCACCGACCTCGTGGGCGTCCACCATCTGCGCAGGCTCGCCCACGCCGACCGGCTGCGCCACGTCCTCACCGCCCTCGGCCGTGACAACGGCCATCTGGTCATCGCAGGCGGTGGCTGGATCGGGCTGGAGGTCGCCGCGGCCGCCCGCGGATACGGCGCCGAGGTCACCGTCGTCGAGCCGCACCCGACACCGCTCCACCAGGTCATCGGCCCGGAGCTGGGCCAGCTCTTCACCGAACTGCACAGCGAGCACGGCGTACGGTTCCACTTCGGCGCCCGGCTCACCGAGATCGTCGGACAGGACGGCATGGTCCTGTCCGTCCGTACGGACGACGGCCAGGAGCACATGGCGCACGACGTGCTCGCCGCGATCGGCGCCGCGCCCCGCACGGGACTCGCCGAGGCGGCCGGACTCGACCTCGTGGGCGACGAGCACGGCGGCGGCATCGCCGTCGACCTGGCGCTGCGCACCTGCGACCCGGACATCTACGCGGCGGGCGACGTGGCCTCCGTCCCGTTCTCGCCGCCCGGCACCGAACTGCCCGCGGGCAGGCTGCGCGTCGAGCACTGGGCCAACGCGCTCAACGGCGGCCCCGCCGCCGCCCGCTCGATGCTCGGCCAGGACGTGACGTACGACCGCGTCCCGTACTTCTTCTCCGACCAGTACGACCTGGGCCTGGAGTACTCGGGCTGGGCGCCGCCCGGCAGCTACGACCAGGTGGTGGTACGCGGCGACGCGGGAAAGCGGGAGTTCATCGCCTACTGGCTCAAGGACCGCCGGGTGCTCGCGGGCATGAACGTCAACGTGTGGGACGTCACCGGCGACATCCAGCGGCTCATCCGCTCCGGTGTCCCGCAGGATCTGGACGCCCTCGCCGACCCGACGGTGCCGCTGGACACGCTCGGTACCTGACCGCCCCCGCGCCGATCCGCGGACCGGGCGTAAGGGACTGTCGGTGCGCGCACGTAGAATTCTCGCGTGGCAGGCAGGATCAACGACGACGACGTGAAGGTGGTTCGGGACGCGGTCCCGATCGACACCGTCGTGTCCGAGTACCTGCAACTGCGCCCCGCCGGCGGCGGCAACATGAAGGGCCTCTGCCCCTTCCACGACGAGAAGTCCCCATCCTTCCAGGTCAGTCCGAGCAAGGGTCTCTTCCACTGCTTCGGCTGCCAGGAGGGCGGGGACACCATCGCCTTCGTGATGAAGATCGACCATCTCTCCTTCTCCGAGACGGTCGAACGCCTCGCCGCCAAGGCGGGCATCACCCTGCGGTACGAGGAGGGGGGCTACAACCCCACCCACCAGCGGGGCGAGCGCATCCGGCTGGTGGAGGCGCACAAGGCGGCGGCCGAGTTCTATGTGGAGCAGCTCGGTGGCGAAGAGGCCGAGATCGGCCGGAAGTTCCTGGCCGAGCGGGGCTTCGACCAGGCGGCGGCCGAGCACTTCGGCGTCGGTTACAGCCCGGCGGGCTGGGACCATCTGACCCGCTTCCTGCGCGGCAAGGGATTCAGCGACAAGGAGCTGCTGCTCGCCGGGCTCTCCCAGGACGGCCGCCGGGGCCCGATCGACCGGTTCCGGGGCCGGCTGATGTGGCCCATCCGGGACATCTCGGGCGAAGTCGTCGGCTTCGGCGCGCGCAAGCTGCGCGACGACGACAACGGGCCGAAGTATCTGAACACCCCCGACACCGCGATCTACAAGAAGTCCCAGGTGCTCTACGGGGTGGACCTGGCCAAGAAGGACATCGCCAAGGCCAGCCGCGCGGTGGTGGTCGAGGGCTACACGGACGTGATGGCCTGCCACCTGGCGGGCATCACCACCGCCATCGCCACCTGCGGCACGGCCTTCGGCACCGACCACATCAAGATCCTGCGCAGGCTGCTGATGGACAACGGCAGCGCGCGGGTGATCTTCACCTTCGACGGCGACGCGGCCGGCCAGAAGGCCGCGCTGCGCGCCTTCGAGGACGACCAGAAGTTCGCCGCCGAGACATACATCGCGATCGCGCCCGACGGCATGGACCCGTGCGAACTGCGGCTCAGCAAGGGCGACGCGGCGGTCCAGGACCTGGTGGAACCGCGCACGCCGCTCTTCGAGTTCGCGATCCGCCAGATCGTGTCCCGGTACGACCTGGAGACCCCGGCGGGCCGCGCGTCCGCGCTGGACGAGGCGGGCCCCATCGTGGCCCGGATCAAGAACGGCGCGTCGCAGCACGAGGTCGCCGTCCAGCTCGCCGGCATCCTCGGCATCCTCGACACCCAGTTCGTGGTCAAGCGCGTCGCACAGATGGCCCGTTGGGCCCGCGACCGGGGCGGGCGCGGTCCGGCGTCGGAGCGCGGCGGCCAGGCGGGCCACCCGTCGCCGTCGTACGACTCCGGGCGCTCCCCGGCCCCCTCCGGCCCCGCGCTCAACCTCCGCAGCCCCGCCCACCGCACGGAGCGCGAGCTGCTGAAGCTCGCCCTCCAGCGGCCGGAGCTGGTCTCCCCGGCCTTCGACGCGTACGGCGTGGACGAGTTCACCGCCCCGCCGTACGCGGCCGTCCGCCGGGCCGTCGAGGACGCGGGCGGCGCCGAACAGGGCATGGCCTCCGCGCCCGAGTATCTGGCCGGGGTCCGCGAGGCCGCGCCGAACGACGCGGTGCGCGCGCTGGTCACGGAGCTGGCGGTGGAGGTGTTCCACGGCAAGACGATCGACGAGGCGTACGCGGGGGAGCAACTGGTCCGGGTCCGGCTGCGCGCCGTCGACATCCGCATCCACGACGTGACCGGCACCCTGGCCCGTCTGGGCACCGGAGACGACCACGAACGGCACCAGGCCGTCCAGAACGAGCTGTGGGTGCTCCAGCAGTACCGCCAGTCCCTGCGCAACAGCGGCGCGGCGGCGCTCTAGGCCCTGTCCGGCGGCGGAGCACGAACCGGCCATCGGGCGGACCCGGCTCCGTATCCGCCACTCCACCCCCACCCACCCCAGCTTCCACCGTTCCAAACATCCTTCGGTAACTGCCCGGTTACGCACGGGACTCAGAAAGTGCCCGCACGACCCTCGTGGCGGCAGTGCGCTGTACCCCACACTGGGCAGCGGTGCCTGAGTTCTCGGAGCGCGGACGGTCCACCCACGGTGGACCTCTCACCCCCGCGGATCCGCTCATCGTGTACGGGACTGAAGGCGGCCCGGCCGCCGACGTCCCGCTGCCGCACGCCCCCGATCCGGCAGCGATCACCCTGGAGGCCGCCCCCGTGCAGACCCAGACCCTGACCGAGACCGACCTGGCGCCCGCGGTTCCACCGCAGAGCCGCGCCGCGCACCACCCCGAGGCGACCACCGAGTCCGCCCCGGAGACCGTCACCGAGGACCCGGTGGACATCCCCGGGGTCCCGGAGCGCGCCGGGACGCGCGGCAAGGCCGACAGCGGCGGGCCGTCGTCCGACCTCTTCCGGCAGTATCTGCGGGAGATCGGCCGGATCCAACTGCTCACCGCCGTCGAGGAGGTGGACCTCGCGCGCCGCGTCGAGGCCGGACTCTTCGCCGAGGAGAAGCTCGGCTCCACGCCCGACCTGGACTCCCAGCTCGCCGTCGACCTCGACCGGCTCGTCGTACTCGGCCGGATGGCCAAACGCCGGCTCATCGAGGCGAACCTGCGGCTCGTCGTCTCCGTCGCCAAGCGCTACGTCGGCCGCGGACTGACGATGCTCGACCTCGTCCAGGAGGGCAACCTCGGCCTGATCCGGGCCGTGGAGAAGTTCGACTACGCCCGCGGCTACAAGTTCTCGACGTACGCGACGTGGTGGATCCGCCAGGCGATGTCCCGCGCGCTCGCCGACCAGGCCCGTACGATCCGCGTCCCCGTCCATGTGGTCGAACTGATCAACCGCGTCGTCCGCGTCCAGCGCCGCATGCTCCAGGAGCGCGGCTACGAACCGACCCACGAAGAGGTCGCCGGCCAACTGGAGCTGACCCCCGAGCGGGTCGGCGAGGTGCTGCGGCTAGCCCAGGAACCCGTCTCGCTGCACGCGCCGGTGGGCGAGGAGGACGATGTCGCCTTCGGCGACCTCATCGAGGACGGCGACGCCGCCTCACCCGTCGAGTCGGCGGCGTTCCTGCTGCTCCGCGAGCATCTGGAGGCGGTCCTGTCCACGCTCGGCGAGCGCGAACGCAAGGTCGTCCAGCTCCGCTACGGCCTGGCGGACGGCCGCCCGCGCACACTGGAGGAGATCGGCCGGATCTTCGGCGTCACCCGCGAACGCATCCGGCAGATCGAGTCCAAGACCCTGAACAAACTGCGCGACCACGCGTTCGCGGACCAACTGCGGGGCTACCTGGACTGAGCGCCACGCCGGACGGGCTCAGAGCCCGTCCGGCGCTTGAGACAGAACACGCGGCCCGTCCGGCGATCGAGGACGAACCGGCCCACCGGCCGGCCCGGTCACGCCCCAGGTCCTGTGCGGCGGGTCTTCGGGGGTCCGGGTCGCCCTGGCACGGCGCCTCGCTTCGTTGTCGGCGTTTTCGAAGGCATCCGAGTACGTCCAGTACGAGCACGATCCTCCGCCTTGCGACGCACCGCACCGGACGTCCCGGGCTGATCCCCGAAGATCCAAACGAGACGCCCTAGTCCATCTCCGCCACCGCCTGCGCGAACTGCGCCGCGTACAGCCGCGCGTACGCGCCCTGCGCTGTCAGCAGCCCCTCGTGCGTGCCCTGTTCCACGATCGAGCCGTTCTCCATCACCAGGATCACGTCCGCGTCCCTGATCGTGGACAGCCGGTGGGCGATCACGAAACTCGTCCGCCCGTGCGCCAGTTGGGCCATCGCCTTCTGGATCAGCACCTCGGTACGGGTGTCCACCGAACTGGTCGCCTCGTCCAGCACCAGGATCACCGGATCCGACAGGAACGCCCGAGCGATCGTGATGAGCTGCTTCTCGCCCGCGCTGACGCCCGATCCCTCGTCGTCGATCACGGTCTCGTAGCCGTCGGGCAGTGTGCGGATGAAACGGTCCGCGTGGGCCGCCCGCGACGCCTCCTCGATCTCCTCCCGGGTGACCTCGCGCGAAGCGCCGTACGCGATGTTCTCCGCGATCGTGCCGCCGAACAGCCAGGTGTCCTGGAGGACCATGCCTATGCGGGACCGCAGATCCTCCCGCGACATGGTGGCGATGTCGATGTCGTCCAGACTGATCCGGCCGGCCGTCACCTCGTAGAACCGCATCAGCAGATTGACCAGCGTCGTCTTGCCCGCGCCCGTCGGGCCGACGATCGCGACCGTCTGGCCCGGCTCGACCGACAGCGACAGGTCCTCGATGAGCGGCTTGTCCAGCTCGTAGCGGAACGCCACGTTGTCCAGCGCCACCCGTCCCCGCAGCTCCTGCGGGCGCGTGGCCGAGGGCGCGTCCTTCTCCTGCTCCTCCGCGTCCAGCAGTTCGAAGATCCGCTCGGCGGACGCGACCCCGGACTGGACGAGGTTGGCCATCGACGCCACCTGCGTCAGCGGCATCGAGAACTGGCGCGAGTACTGGATGAACGCCTGCACATCGCCGATGGACAGCGTGCCCGACGCGACCCGCAGCCCGCCGACGACCGCCACCATCACATAGTTGAGGTTGGAGACGAAGAACATCAGCGGCTGCATGATCCCGCTGTTGAACTGCGCCTTGAAACCCGCCTCGTACAGCGCGTCGTTCTGTTCCTTGAACGCCTTCGCCGACTGGTCCTGCCGCCCGAAGACCTTCACCAGCGAGTGGCCCGTGTACATCTCCTCGACATGCGCGTTCAGCGTGCCCGTCGACTTCCACTGCTGCACGAAGTGTGGCTGCGAGCGCTTGCCGACCTTCGTCGCCACCAGCACCGACAGCGGGACCGTCACCAGCGCGACCAGCGCCAGCAGCGGCGAGATCCACAGCATCATCCCCAGGACGCCGACGATCGTCAGCAGTGAGTTGACGAGCTGGCCCATCGTCTGCTGGAGCGTCTGCGCGATGTTGTCGACATCGTTCGTCGCCCGGCTCAGCACCTCGCCGCGCTGCTGACGGTCGAAGTACGACAGCGGCAGCCGCGACAGCTTGGCCTGTACGTCCTCACGCATCCGGTAGATGGTGTGGTTGATGACCCGGATCGACAGCCGTGTCGAGACCAGCATCAGCAGCCCGGCCGCGACGTACACCGCCAGTGCCATCAGCAGGACCCGGCCGACCGCGTCGAAGTCGATGCCCTGCCCCGGCGTGAAGTCCACCCCGGAGAGCAGATCGGCTATCCCGCCGTCGCCCGCCTCCCGCAGCCGCGAGACGGTGTCCTCCTTGCTGACACCGCTCTGCGTCTGCCGGCCGACGACGCCCGCGAAGATCAGGTCGGTCGCCGAGCCGAGTATCTTCGGGCCGACCACCGAGGCGGCCACGCTCAGCACACCCGCGGCGAGCATCCACCACAGGGTGATCTTCTCGCGCGCCAACTGCCGCAGCAGCCGTTTGCTCGACCCCTTGAAGTCCATCGACCGCTGGTCGGGAGCGCCCGCGCCGGCCGTCATCATGCGTGCACCATGACTGCTCATCAGGCCGCCTCCGCCTCGGTCAGCTGGGAGAGCACGATCTCCCGGTACGTCTGGTTCTCGGCCATCAGCTCGTGATGACGCCCCTCACCGACCACCCGGCCCTCGTCCATGACGATGATCCGGTCGGCGTCGCGGATGGTCGACACCCGCTGGGCGACGATCACCACCGTCGCCTCGGAGGTCTCGCGCGCCAGGGCGGCGCGCAGGGCCGCGTCCGTCGCGTAGTCCAGCGCGGAGAACGAGTCGTCGAACAGGTATATCTCCGGCCGCTGCACCAGCGTGCGCGCGATCGCGAGGCGCTGGCGCTGCCCGCCGGAGACGTTCGTCCCGCCCTGCGCGACGGGCGCGTTCAGCCCGCCCTCCAGATCGGAGACGAACTCCTTGGCCTGCGCGACGTCCAGCGCGTGCCACAGCTCGTCGTCGGTCGCGTCCGGATTCCCGTAACGCAGGTTCGTCGCCACCGTCCCCGAGAACAGATACGGCTTCTGCGGCACCATGCTGACCGTCTTGGCCAGCAGCGCCGGATCGAGCCCCCGTACGTTCTCCCCGTCGACCAGCACCTCGCCGGCCGTCGCGTCGACCAGCCGGGGCACCAGCCCCAGCAGTGTCGACTTGCCGCTGCCGGTCGAGCCGATGACCGCGGTCGTCTCGCCCGGCCGGGCGGTCAGCGACACATCGCGCAGCACCGGTTCCTCGGCCCCCGGATAGCGGAACTCCGCGCCCCGCACCTCCAGATGACCGTGCCGGCGCAGCGTCCGCACCGGATCCTTCGGCGGGACGACACTCGACCTGGTGTCCAGCACCTCCTCGATGCGCTCGGCACACACCTCGGCACGCGGCACCATCATGAACATGAAGGTGGCCATCATCACGGCCATCACGATCTGCATCAGATACGCGAGGAACGCGGTCAGCGCGCCGATCTGCATCCCGCCGCTGTCGATCCGGTGCGCGCCGAACCAGACGACGGCGACCGACGACACGTTCACGACCGTCATCACGACCGGGAACATCAGCGCCATCAGCCGGCCGGTCGCCAACTGCATCTCGGTGAGACCGGTGTTGGCGCCCTTGAACCGCTCCTTCTCGTACTCGTCGCGCACGAAGGCCCGGATGACGCGGTTGCCGGTGATCTGCTCCCGCAGCACCCGGTTCACCGTGTCGAGCCGCTCCTGCATGGTGCGGAACAGCGGGCGCATCCGCCTCACGATCAGGCTCACGGAGATGCCGAGGACCGGCACGACGGCGAGCAGCACCGCCGACAGCGGCACGTCCTGGCCGAGCGCCATGATGATGCCGCCGACACACATGATCGGGGCGGACACCATCAACGTGAACGACATGAGCACCAGCATCTGCACCTGCTGCACGTCGTTGGTGGTACGCGTGATCAGCGACGGCGCGCCGAACTGGCCGACCTCGCGGGCGGAGAAGCTCTGCACCCGGTCGAAGATCGCGGCCCGCACGTCACGGCCGAGGGCCGACGCGGTGCGCGCACCGTAGTAGACGGCGCCTATCTGACCCAGAACCTGGGCGACGCTCACGGCGATCATGAGACCGCCGAACTCCATGATGTAGCCCGTGTCCCCCTTCACGACACCGTTGTCGATGATGTCGGCGTTGAGGGTGGGCAGGTAGAGGCTGGCGCAGGTCTGGAGCAGTTGGAGCGCCACCAGCAGGCTGATGGCTCTCTTGTAGGGGGCCAGATGTGTTCTGAGCAGTCGTAGCAGCACGTGCGGTCTCTCGGGCTCGGCAAGATCGGGGGTCGAACCCATCCTGCGCCACTCCGCCCGCCGGAACCCAAAGGTTTTCCACAAAGGACCGGTCAAGAACGATTAACATCCCGCCGCCCACCGAATCCCCCGCCCCGTGCCAGGTCCTACGCCCCACCCACCAAGCCCCCTTACGCCCCCGACCCCGAGGGGAACGCGCCCGGGTGGATGTGCTCGCGGCTGGCCGTGTACTGCTGGCGCACCGCCGCGCCGACCGCCGCGTCCTCGCCCGGCTCGAAGACCCGCGCCGCCGCGCCACGCCAGTCGGGCGGGCTGTGCGGGGACAGCGTGTTCTTCGACACCCCCAGCGCCCAGGCGGCCTGCCGCGCCGCGCCCAGCGCCGCGTAGTCGGCGGGCTCCGGGACGACGACCTGCGCCCCGAAGATCCCCGGCGCGGCCGCCTGTACGGCGGGCAGCCCGGCCGCCGCGCCCAGCAGGAACACCCGCCGCACCTCGACCCCGCGCCCGCGCACCACGTCCATCGCGTCGGCCAGCGAGCAGAGCATCCCCTCGAACGCGGCCCGCGCCAGGTGCTCCGGCTTCATCGACTCGCGCCGCAGACCGCTCAACGTGCCTGCCGTGTGCGGCAGATGCGGCGTCTTCTCGCCCTCCAGATAGGGCAGGAACACCAGACCGGACGCGCCCGGCGTGGACTTGAGCGCCAGCGCCGACAACTCCTCCAGATCCTCGGTCCCCAACAGCTCCGCCGTGCCGCGCAGAGCCCGTACGGCGTTGAGCGTGTGGACGACCGGCAGATGCATCCCCGTGGCGTCGGCGAACGACGTGATCATCCCGGAGGGGTCCGCCAGCGCCTCGTGGTGCACGGTCATCACCGACCCGGAGGCGCCCAGCGACACGACCGCGTCCCCGATCCCGACGCCGAGCCCGAAGGCGGCGGCCATGGTCTCGCCCGTACCGGCGGATATCAGCAGCCCCTCGGGGGTGGTCCCGGCGGCCTCGGCCGGGCCGAGCACCTCCGGCAGCGCAGCCTGGTGGCCCAGCGCCAGCTCCATCAGATCCGGCCGGTACGCACCCGTGCGGGCCGACCAGAAACCGGAACCGGACGCCGCGCCCCGGTCCGTCGTGCGCCGCGCGGGCCGGCCGAGCAACTGCCACACCAGCCAGTCGTGCGGCTGGAGGACCATCGCCGTACGCCGCGCCGCGTCCGGCTCGTGCCGGGCCAGCCAGCGCAGCTTCGCCACCGGCTGACCGGACTGCGGCACCGACCCGACGGCCTCGGCCCAGGCCTGCCGCCCGCCGAGGGCTTCGATCAGATCGGCGGCGGCGACCTGCGCGCGCTTGTCGTTGCCGAGCAGCGCGGGGCGTACGAGATTGCCGGACTGGTCCAGCGGCACGAGCCCGTGCTGCTGCGCGGAGACGCCGATGGCCTGCACGCCCTCCAACAGCCCGCCGCCCGCGGCCTCACCGAGCGACAGCAGCCAGGCCTGCGGATCGACCTCGGTGGCCTTGGCCTCCACGGGATGTGCCGCGTATCCCTGCTTCAGCACGGCACCCGTGTCCGCGTCACACACGACGATGCGCGTGGAACCCGACGAACTGTCCAACCCGGCGACTATTCCCATGACACGATTCTGCCGCACGCGCGAAGCGGCGGAGGCTTCCGGGACCGCCCGAGGACGCGAACCGGTGCCGGAAGCCCGGCCCAGGGGGTCAGGTGTTGGTGGTCCCCCAGTCGTCCTCACCGTTGTGGTTCCGCGACCGCAGCGACCGGACCCGGTCGGCGACGGACCCGGGGACCTTGTCCCCGACCTTCTCGCTCACCGAGTGGTACGCCTTGCCGGCGTACTCGCGGCCGGACAGCGCCGCCGTCTCGGCGGCGTTGCGCACGGCCGGGTTCTGCGAGATCCGGCTGGCGGACTTCTTGAGCTGCTCGTAGCGCTCGCGCCCGGCCCTGGTTCCCAGTACGTAACCGACAGCCAGTCCCGCGATGAACGTGAGGCGCCGCATGGCCTGCCACCCTTCGTTAGTTCCTTGGCATCGGACCTTGAGCCGTGACGTCCGCCTACCCCCGAGGCCCGAGATCACCCAGTGTGACCCGGCGGGATACCGATTGGCGGAGCACCCCCCTGCTTGCGCTAATGTATGTGTCGCAGCGAACGTCCGCCGCCCGGGAGAGCCGGGGTGAGTGCGTTCGGTGCATACGCAGCAATCCCCTGTAGCTCAATTGGCAGAGCAGCCGGCTGTTAACCGGCAGGTTACTGGTTCGAGTCCAGTCGGGGGAGCGCGATCTCCTGTAGCTCAATTGGCAGAGCATTCGGCTGTTAACCGGAGGGTTGCTGGTTCGAGTCCAGCCGGGAGAGCAAACACGGAAGAGGACCCCTCGGGGTCCTCTTCCTTGTGTCCGCCGACGCTCGGCGACCCCCGCCGACGCCTCCGCCGGCACTTTCGCCGACCGTCTTCCGGGTGATCTTCGGGGTTCCTGGAACCGGCCGACGCGCGGCGAAGTCCTCATGGTCAGGCGTTGCCGACCATCCGAGGCAGGAGATCGTATGAGCGGCTATGCTGCGGCAGACGGCGCGCACAAATGTGCGCGACGCGCCGTTAGGGGCGGTAGCTCAGCCGGTTAGAGCAGCGGACTCATAATCCGTCGGCCGTGGGTTCGAGTCCCACCCGCCCCACCAGGCGTGCCCTTAGCAGGATCGTTTCTACCTGCCACAACGTGGCGACGGTGGTTGCCACGCCGACGTGGCGACCACCGTCTTTCGTTCGTTTCCCTCGTTTCGTTCGTTCCGTTCCGGGCCGTGGACGCGGCCTGTCGCCGGTCTCTCGCCCCGGCATACGTGCGACTCGGTCGCTCCTTCGAGTAGGCCGGCGCGTCATTCGGGGGCATCCGACGCGTTCCCCTCTCCCTCCTGACGAAGGGTGAGGCCCGACACCTGTGCCGTTCGGGCACGGGGAAGGAGACGGGACGCGATGGGAACAGACAACGTCGACACCAGGCTGCTGAGGGAACTCACCGAGCAGTCGCAGGATCTGAACAGTGACGCGCTGCGGGTCACCAACGCCGCGCTGACCGACTACACCGAGGCCGCCGAGCCGGCGAACAGGCGCTGGTGGCAGCGGAGTGGGGCATTGCTGGGCGGTCTCGGGGCCGCGACCCTGCTGGGTTCCGGGCGCGCGGCGGCGGCGAGTACCGACGTCATGGCGCTCCAGACCGCGGCGTCGCTGGAGAACCTGGCGGTGAGCGTGTACCAGACCGCCGCCGGGCTGTCGTTCATCAAGAACGGCAACCAGACCGTGCTCGCGTTCATCACCAAGACCACCGAGCAGCACCTCGCGCACGGCAAGGCGTTCAACTCGGCGGCGACGAAGGCCGGCGGCAAGGCCCAGACCGCGCCCGACCCGAAGTACGCGGCGATCGTCAAGCAGCAACTGCCGTCGCTCAAGACGCCGGCGGACGTGGTCAAGCTGGCCATCACGCTGGAGGACGTCGCCGCGCAGACGTACACGAAGAACGTCGGCCAGGTCCAGGACGCGAATCTGCGGCAGCTGTTCGCCTCGGTCGCGCCCGTCGAGGCCCAGCACCGGGCCACGCTGCTGGCGGTGCAGGCGCTGCTGGCCGCGAACCTGGAGACCCTCGTGGCGATTCCCACGGACGCCGCGAAGCTTCCCGCCGCCGCGGGCAGCGTCGGCATCCCCGACACCTTCTACCCCACCAAGGACGCGTCGCCGGTCAGCGAAGGGGCCGTGAAATGAGCACCGACAACAAGGGTGGCCGGGAGCTGCCGATCAGCGAGGGCGAACTGGCCCGGCTGACCGAGGAACTGGACGGGGCGCACCGGGCGACCCTGCCGGCGATGACCGCGTCCGCCCGTGACCTCTCGCGGGAGTTGCGCGATCTCAGCGGCGGCGGCGACGGCGGCGGCGGCGGAACCACGGACGGCGACCGGGAGCGGCACGCGCACCTGGCCCGCCGCCGGTTCCTGGTGGGCGCCGGCGCGTCCGCGGCGCTGCTCGCGCTCGCCGCGTGCGGTGGCAAGTCCGAGGTCGACGCCGCGGGCCCCAGCCCGTCGGGATCCGGGGCCTCACCGTCCGCGTCCGGCACCTACACCGGTGATCTGAAGGTCGTCGCGCTGGCGGTGGCCCTGGAGAACCAGGCCGTGGGCGCGTACGAGGCGGCTCTCGCGGCGGCCAAGGCGGGCAAGCTCGGCACCGTACCGCCGGCGTTCACGACCTTCGCGCAGACCGCGATGGCTCAGCACAAGGACCACGCGAACGTGTGGAACGACGTCCTGGCGTCGTCGGGCAAGCCCAAGATCACTGGCGTTCCGCTGTCCAACCAGGCCGCGGTCACCAAGGCGCTGGGCCAGGTCAAGGACGTGCCCGGGGTGGCCAGGCTGGCGCTGCGACTGGAGGACCAGGCGGCGCAGACGTACGTGTTCGCGACGTTCAACGTCAAGAGCGCGGGCGGCATCAACACCGCGGCCACCATCGCCCCGGTCGAGGCCATGCACGCGTCGATCCTGCATTTCGTGCTGGGTCAGTACCCGGTGCCCGACACCTTCATCGGCACCGACAAGGCCGCCAGCCCGGCCCTGTTGACCGTCTGAACCACCTGAAGTCGGATTTGCCGGCCCGTCGCCCGTCGACCACACGGGGCCGGTCGAACGCCGGGTCAGGTGCGCGTCCCCGCTCGCACCTGACCCACCTGCCGTCGGCCCTTTTGTAGGACCGGTGGCGCCTGGCCGCGTCCCTTCCATCGGGCTAACGCGGCACCCCGTGTCGCACCGTGTTTCGGTCCGTTCGCGGTGTCCCGTCAACCGCTCGCCACCTGCGGTTACGCGCCGGCCTCCGGGCCGTCCGAGGGATCGGTCCGGGCGAAATGCGAAATTGCGGCCTCTTCCTCATGCTTGTCTGCCTTCTGCGTGCCGGTCCTCCGGTGCGCGGTGCTCCTCGACCGGCGAAGGCACCTTGCCCGGGTGCCTTCGTGGAAGCCGTCCGGACGCGTACCGACGTCCCGCCCGCGTCCCGCCCGCCGGGTCGAGCGATCACACACCTTCCAGCTGAATCCCGCCCCCGGCCGTGCGGCTCCGCCCACGCCGGGGGCGGGTTCGCAGACGAGAGGAACACCTTTGAAAACGACCTCCGCACGGCCGCGTTCACGACGCACGCTCGATCAGTCCCTGGTCGTGCTGGGCGCCGGCGCCCTCGCCACCGGGCTGGCCGTGCTCACCCTCGCGCCCGGCATCAGCGCCGCGTCCAGTCACCGCGAGGCGCCGATGACCGCCGGTGACCCGCGGGCCGACAACACGGACGTGTACGCGTTCACCAGCCCGGACCGCGCCGACACGGTGACGCTGGTCGCGAACTGGATCCCGTTCGAGGAGCCCAACGGCGGGCCGAACTTCTACGCGTTCGCGGACGACGCCCGCTACCACATCAAGATCGACAACACCGGTGACGGAGTCGCCGACGTCACGTACACCTGGCGCTTCCGCAACGAGGTGCGCGACGCCGAGAACCAGTTCCTCTACAACACCGGTCCGGTCCGCAGGATCGACGACCCGAACCTCAACTTCCGTCAGACGTACGACCTGACGGTCACCGAGAGCGGCAACACCCGCACCCTGCTGCGGAACGCACCCGTCGCCCCCTCCCGCGTCGGCAAGGCGTCGATGCCCGACTACGGCGCCCTGCGGGCCCAGGCCGTCCGGCCGGTGCCCGGCGGCACCAAGGCGTTCGCCGGGCAGGCGGAGGACCCGTTCTTCGCCGATCTGCGGGTCTTCGACCTGCTGTACGGCGGTGACCTCAGCGAGCGCGGCCAGGACACCCTCGCCGGCTACAACGTCAACTCGGTTGCCCTCCAGGTGCCCAAGAAGTACCTGGCCCTGAAGGGCAACGCGGCCCGCAACCCGGTCGTCGGCGTGTGGTCCACCACGGAGCGCCGGGGCGCGGCTGTCATGGGCGGCGCGAACAAGAGCCATGAGGGCTGGCGGCAGGTCTCGCGCCTGGGCAACCCGCTGGTGAACGAGGTCGTCGTTCCGCTGAAGTACAAGGACGCCTTCAACTCGATCTCGCCGGACCAGGACCGCACCGTGCAGCCCGTGGTGGACAAGGTCTACGACCCGATCCTGCCGAAGCTGATCCAGAAGGTGTACGGGATCCCCGCGCCCAAGACGCCCCGCGACGACCTCGCCGAGATCTACCTGACCGGTATCTGCAAGGCGTGCGGGCCGATCAAGGCCGATCTGAACGCCCACCGGCTCAACAAGGACGCCGACCCCGGCCAGATCTTCCCGGCCGAGGAACTGCGGCTGAACATGGGCGTCGCTCCCGCCAAGAAGCCGCAGCGGCTCGGCGTCCTCGCCGGTGACCTGGCCGGCTTCCCCAACGGACGGCGCCTCGCCGACGACGCGATCGACATCTCGCTCCAGGCCGTCGAGGGCGCCGCCCAGACGGGCAAGCTCGTCCCCGCACTGGCCGCGGGCGACAAGGTCAACACGAACGACGTCCGCTTCGGGAAGACCTTCCCGTACCTGGCGCTCCCGAGCACCAGCAAGTCGGGCGGCAAGAACCGGGCCGCGGACGCCGACCAGGCGTCCACCGCGCTCGACCCCACCAACGCCGTGGCCATCGGCGGCGTGGGCGCGCTCCTGCTCGGCACCGGCGGATTCCGCCTGTGGCGCCGCAGGAACACCGACGCAGGCTGAGCGAACACCGGAACCGACACCCCGGCGTCGCGCCCGTACGCCGCGACGCCGAGGCGATGTACCGAAGCACCGACTGACCGACTGACCGACTGACCGAAGGATGACCGGCCGACCACCGGTCCACCTCTGGCCGGACGGGGGGCCCCGCCCCCGCCCGGCCGCCACGCGCCATCGAGCACCGAGAACGCGGTGCCCCCACACCTGTACGCGCTCCGCGAGGAGGACCGTGCCCCAGCAGACCGGCACCCCCGACCCGGCCCCGGATCAGGCCGCCGACCCGAACTCCCGTCCCTCCGGCCGCAGAAGGCTGCGCGCCACCGTGGTCACCGTGGCCCTGGGCGCCGCGCTGTTCCTGGCGGGCGCCGTCGGGCTCTCGCCCCTGAACCAGGACCCCGGCACCGCCAAGGACGAGCGGCCGGGCGCGAGTTCACCGCGCGGATCGATCGACGCGCTCCGCGCGGACCTGCGCAGACTGCCGGACAACCCGGTCGGCTGGGCGCAGTTGGGCATGGCGTACGTCCAACAGGGCCGTACCACCGCCGATCCCGCCCTCTACGCCAAGGCCGAGTCGGCCCTCCGCAGGTCGCTGAAGGTCCAGCCGCGCGACAACTACCAGGCCGAGACCGGCATGGGCGCGCTCGCCGCCGCACGGCACGACTTCGCCACCGCACTGACCTGGGGCCGCAAGGCCGCCGCGACCAACCCGTCGAACGCCGCCGCGCAGGCCGTGCTCGCCGACGCGTACACCCAACTCGGGCGGTACGAGGAGTCGTACCGCGCCGTACAGCGCATGACCGACCTGCGTCCCGACAGTTCCTCGCTCGCCCGCGCCTCCTACACCTGGGAGCTGCGCGGTGACCTCCCGAAGGCCCGCGCGCTCATGAAGCGCGCGCTGGACGACGCGGCCTCGCCGCCGGACCGGTCCTTCGCGCGGCTCCATCTCGCCACGCTCGCACAGGAGTCGGGCGATCCCACGACCGCCCTGCGGGAGGCCTCGGCCGGTCTTCGCACGGCCAAGGACGACGCGCCGCTGCTTGAGGCCCGCGCCCGCGCGCACGCCGCGCTCGGCCACGAGCGGCAGGCCGTCGCGGACTACACGGCGGCCGTCGCGATCGCCCCGCTGCCGCAGTACGTCCTGGGCCTCGGCGAACTCCAGCAGTCCCTCGGGCGGGACGCGGAGGCCCGTACGCAGTACGGCGTCCTGCGCGCCCAGGAACAGGTGCGCCGGGCCGGGAACGCCCCCGCCGACACGGACGCGATCCTCTTCGAAGCCGATCACGGCGACGCCAGGCAGGCCGTCACGATGGCGCGCACCGCCGTCGAGGCACGCCCCTTCATCGCCGTACAGGACGCCTGCGCCTGGGCGTCGCACCGCGCGGGGCGGGACGCGGAAGCCCTTCCGTACGCGGACCGCGCCCTGGCGCTCGGGACGCGTAGCGCGCTCTTCCACTACCACCGGGCGATGATCCACAGCGCGCTCGGGGACACCTCGGCGGCGCGAAAGGACCTCGAACAGGCCCTGGTCATCGACCCGCACTTCCACCCGCTGCACGCTCCCCGCGCCCGCACCGCCCTTGACCGGATCCTCGACCGGAGCGAGGGCGCCTCATGAATCCCACAGCGCGCCGCGCCCTCGCCGCCGGGATCCTGCTGGCCGCCGCGACCGTCACCGCGGGCGCGGCGGCACCCGCCGCCGCCGCGCACCCGCTGGGCAACTTCACGGTCAACCACCACACCGGTCTCACGCTCCACCCGGACCGCGTCGACGCCCTACTCGTCGTCGACCGCGCCGAGATCGCCGCCGCGCAGGAACTTCCCGGCGTCGACCGTGACGGCAGCGGCGCCGTGAACGCCGCCGAGGCCCGGGAGTACGCGCGCACGGCCTGCGCGAGCGCCGCCGGTGGGCTGCGGGTCAAGAACGGCGCCACGGCTCTCGACTTCACCGTCCGGGACAGCGGCTTCACCTACCACCCCGGCGAGGCCGGGCTCCGGACGAGCCGGCTGCGCTGCGCGCTCACCGCCCCGGCGGATCTGCGGCGACCGGCGGACGTCACCGTGCGCACCGCCTACGACAGCCGCCGGATCGGCTGGCAGGAGATCACCGCGCGGGGGAGCGGTGTCACGCTGGAGGCGAGCGACGTGCCCGCCGCCTCCGCCACCGACGAACTGCGCCGCTATCCGACCGACCCGCTGGCGTCTCCGCTCGACCAGCGGTCGGCCACCCTGCGCACGGAGCCGGGCGGATCGGGCGGGGACGGCGGAGGTTCGGTGGGGGCTGCCGCGCTGCCCGGCGCGCAGTGGGTCCCCGGTCCGGTGACGGCCGCGCTGGACAAGGTGTCCGGCGTCTTCGACTCACTCGTCGGTACGCGCCAACTCACGCTTCCCGTAGGGCTGTTGGCCCTCCTGCTCGCCGTGGTGCTCGGCGCCTCGCACGCGGCCATGCCCGGTCACGGGAAGACCATCATGGCGGCCTATCTGGCGGGCCGGCGCGGCACGCCGCGCGACGCGGTGACGGTCGGCGCGACCGTCACGCTCACCCACACCGCCGGGGTGCTCGTCCTCGGGCTGCTGCTGCCGGTCGCCACGTCGCTCGCCGGGGAGACCGTGCTGACGTGGCTCGGGCTGGCCAGCGGGCTGCTGGTGACGGGGATCGGGCTGTGGCTGCTGCGCTCCGCAGTACGGGGCCGGCCCACGCACGGTCACGATCACCATCACGCGCACGCGTACGCGCATCACGGGCACGGGCCGCGCGACCATGGCCACGATCACCCGCATCCGGAGCCGCCGTTCGGCGACGGGTCGTCATCCGTCGCCGTTCTGACCCCCGTCCACGCCGAACCGCACACCCACACCCACACCCACCCCGCCACCGCGACGCGTGGCGGTCTCATCGGCATGGGGGTCGCGGGCGGCCTCGTCCCCAGCCCCTCGGCGCTCGTCGTCCTGCTCGGCGCCGTCGCCCTGGGCCGGACCGCCTTCGGTGTGCTGCTCGTTCTGGGCTACGGACTCGGCATGGCCGGCACGCTTACCCTGGCCGGACTCCTGCTGGTCCGGCTGCGCGACCGTGTCGAGCACGGTACGCGCGCCGCCGCGGCCACCCGCTGGAAGGGGCTCCGGAAGCTGGCCCGTTGGGGTCCGGTCACGACCTCCACCCTCGTGCTGCTGGTGGGCGTCGGGCTCACCGTGCGCGCGGCCACCGGACCTTGGTGACCCGCACCTGCCCGGTTCGAGGGGGCGTGCCGGTATGGGTCGGATGTCCTGCGGGTACGGATACGGGTCCTGCGGGTGGTCCGGCACGCAGGACCGGACGGGTGGGGTGGGTCGGCGTGGACGCCGCACGGGGAATTCTGGCACTGATGGGCTCCGGCGAGACGAGCCCCACGATGGTGACGCTGCACCGTGAGCTGGTCGCCCACCTGGGGAACGGACCGGGCGCGGTGATCCTGGAGACGCCGTACGGCTTCCAGGTCAACCGGGACGCAATCTCCGCCGGCGCACGGGAGTACTTCCGCCGCAGCGTCGGGCTGACCACGGTGGTCGCGCCCGACACGGAAGCGGACACGGACTCGGACGGGGTGC
The DNA here is from genome assembly GCF_045040315.1 of Streptomyces sp. NBC_01508. Classification (NCBI taxonomy): domain Bacteria; kingdom Bacillati; phylum Actinomycetota; class Actinomycetes; order Kitasatosporales; family Streptomycetaceae; genus Streptomyces; species Streptomyces sp. NBC_01508. The sequence continues at coordinate 6,102,607 of NZ_CP109419.1, forward strand.
GCGATCAACTGCGGCGCGCCGACTGGGTGTTCTCCGGTCCCGGCAGCCCGTCGTACGCCCTGGGCCGCTGGCACACCCAGCGCGTCGGGGAGATCCTGTACGAGCGGGTGCGCCGTGGCCACGGGGTGACGGTGATGGCCTCCGCCGCCGCGTGCACCGCCGGATTCGCGGCGCTGCCGGTGTACGAGGTGTACAAGGCCGGTCATCCGCCGGTGTGGCTCGACGGGCTGGACCTGATGGGGGCGCTCGGTCTGCCGGTCGCGGTGATCCCGCACTACGACAACGCCGAGGGCGGCACGCATGACACCCGTTTCTGCTATCTCGGTGAACCCCGGCTGGCCGCCCTCGAACGTGAACTGCCCGACGACAGTGCTGTCCTGGGGATCGACGAGCACACCGCGCTCGTGGTCGACCTGGACACGTCGCTGGCGCGGGTGTGGGGGCGGGGCGTGCTGACCGTACGCCGACGCGGCGTCAGCGTCCCCGTCCGCGCGGGCACCGTCCTGCCCCTGGAGCGGCTGCGTGATCTGGTGAGCGGCAGGGGCCGGGTGGCGGACGCGATTCCCTTACCTCGCACGACAGTTGACGGTGAGTCAGGTGCTTCTTCCATCGAGGACGGTCCGGCGACGCTTCAGGAGGCGGTCGCCGCGGCGGAGTCCCGCTTCGACGGCGCCCTCGCGGCGCGCGACGCCGAGGCGATGGTGGGCGCCGTCCTCGATCTGGAGGCGGTGATCGCGGCCTGGGGCGCGGACACGGAGGAGGACCAGGGCGGGGAGTGGGCCCGTACGGTACTGCGCGGCATGATCCGCCAGTGCGTACGGCCCGCCCAACGGGGCCTGGACGAACCGGAAGCCACCCTGGGGCGGATCGTTGGTCCGCTGCTCGATCTCCGGCGGCGGCTGCGGGCCCGGGGGACGTACGGTGCGGCGGACGAGTTACGCGCGGCGCTCACGGCCGGTGGTGTGCGGATACGCGACACGTCGGACGGCAGCGAATGGAGTTTCACGGCGGCTGCCGGCGACGAACCGGCCGACTCCGGCGGGCAAGAGCGTTGAGCGAGAAGTTCAGCGGCCGGTCGTGCCGTCGATCTGCTCGCGGAGGATGTCGGCGTGGCCCGCGTGCCGGCCGGTCTCCTCGATCAGGTGCGTGAGAATCCACCGCATCGACGGTCCGGAGCCGGGGCGCGGCAGATGACGTACCGGACGACTCAGGTCCGTGCAGGCCCCGACCACTTCGTTGGCCTGCTCCACGGCCTTCCGGTAGTCGGCGAGCAGTTGCTCGGTGCTCTCGTCGGGGGTGGGCCGCATGGTCGCCGCCCAGTCGTCGGAGTCCTCGCCGAGGAACCAGAACCGTTCGACGGCGGTCAGGTGTTTGACCAGCCCCAGCAGGCTGGTGCCCGAGGGCACCCCCGCGGTGCGGATCTGCGGTTCCGGCACGCCCGTCACCTTGTCGGTGATCGCGTCCCGCAGGTAGTCGAGAAAGCCCAGCAGGGTGGACGCCTCGTCGGCGCCGGTGCGAGGGGGCCTGGTGTCGGCCATGAGGAGTTCCTTACGTGTGAGGGGGCGCCGGTGCGAGGGGTGTCGGCGCGTTCTCGTGTCGCGTGCCGGTTTCCGTGTCTGCCCGCACAGTGGCCAGGGTGACCGCCTGGGGGCAAATTTCCTTGCGGAATCGGCAACGTGTGCCCTGTGTGCCCTGTGTGCCCTGTGTGCCCTGTGTGTCCCACGCGTCCTGTGCGTGCGAGATGCAGTTGCACAGGCTGTGCATTAGGTTCGGCCCAGGGCCCGCGGTGACGTCGGGCTCGTCCGCCGACCCAGGAGCCGTCACCCGATGACGTCCGTCTCTCACGGTGCTTCACCGGCCGCCGCTCCACCGACCGTCCTCGTCGAAGCTCTGCTGCTGCGGCACGACCCGACCGAGGGCTTCGCCTACCGCCGGCTGATCACGGCGCTGGGCGGCCGGGCCCGTCCCGACGACACCGCGCGGCGTCTCGCGCTGCCGGCGGAACGCGACGAGGGAGGCCACCTCGTGCACTCCACCAGCTGGCGTGCGACCGACGACGGCCAGATCGTGCTGACCTACCTCGTCCATCCCGACCCGGCGCCGGACCTGCCCGGCACCCCGCTGCCCGACCCGCACGCCGTCGCCCGGTCCCCGCGGCCGGGCCACCCCGCCCCACCCGGTCTGAAGTCGCATCACGTCGCCGCGCACGCCGTCAGGCACCTGGCCTTCCTGGCGCGTACGGACCCCGCCGTGGCCGCGCATCTCGCCTCCCGGAGCGACACGAGCGACACGAGCGATACGCGGGACGCGCTCGGCAGCGCCCTCGACGGCCTCTCCGGCGTCCCCGCAGGGCAACTCCACCAGGTCCAGGGACTCTAGGGCGTGTTGCGAAAGTAGCGCCGTCCGCCCGAAGGGCGGGGCCTACGGCGTCTGGTGCGTGCGATCGCAAGGCGGAGGATCGTTCTCGTACTGGACGTACTTGGATGATTCCGACAACGCGGCGAGTGCGCGTGCCAGGCGTCGTCGGCCAGGCGGGACTTTCGAAACACGCCCTAGGGCGTGTCCCCGCCTTCGCGCCCCATTCGGCCGAGGAGCCGTTGCGGGGTCTCCTCACGCGTGGTGCCCTATGGGTAGCTCTCCGTCACAGTATGGGGCTTTCGCCGCGTAGCCATCGCCGATCAGGGCGCCTCCGCGGGCCGGCCCGGGTGGCGCTCGGAGCAACCGCAGCGTTCAGCCGCCGCGCCCCCGGACGACGCGGAGGCGCGCGGCGGCTCTCACCGGATCGGATGACCCATGCAGCCCTCACGTCTGTCCAGACGAAAGCACGCGTCCAGGCGCGGCGAGCGCACTCTCGCCACGGTCGGCACGCTCTCCCTGGTGGCCGCGGCGGCCGTCACCGGGCTCGCTCCCGCCACCAGCTCCGCCTCCAGCCACCGCGAAGCGCCGATGACCGCGGGCGACCCGAAGGCCGACAACACCGACGTCTACGCCTTCACCAGCCCGGACAAGCCGGACACCGTCACCCTGGTGGCGAACTGGATCCCGTTCCAGGAGCCCAACGGCGGCCCGAACTTCTACCCGTTCGCCAACGACGCGCGCTACAACATCAAGATCGACGCGGACGGCGACGGCAAGCCCGACACCACCTACACCTGGGAGTTCACGGACCACATCCGGGACTCCGCGGACCAGTTCCTCTACAACACCGGTGTCGTCAAGAACCTGGACGACCCGACCCTGAACTTCCGCCAGACGTACGACCTGACGGTCACCGACAGCAGCGGCAACCGCAAGACGCTCCTCAACGACGCACCCGCCGCCCCCTCGAACGTGGGCAAGGCGTCGATGCCCGACTACGCGTCGCTGCGCAAGCAGGCCGTGAAGTCGCTGCCCGACGGTGGCCAGACGATGGCGGGCCAGGCGTCGGACCCCTTCTTCCTGGATCTGCGGATCTTCGACCTCCTGTACGGGGGCAATCTCAAGGAGACCGGCCACAACACGCTCGCCGGCTACAACGTGAACACGATCGCCATCCAGGTGCCGAAGAAGTCCGTGGCCCTGAAGGGCGACGTGACGCGTAACCCCGTGATCGGCGTGTGGTCCACGACCGACCGCAAGGGCGCCGACGTCACCGGCGGCAAGGGCGGCGAGAACGACTCGGCCGCGAGCGCCTCGGCTGTGGACGGAGCGGCTGTGGACGGCGCCGCCACGGACGGCAAGGCGCGGGACGCGGGCGGCACACCCGACAAGGGTGGTGAGGGCGGCTGGCGCCAGGTCTCACGCCTGGGCAACCCGCTGATCAACGAGGTCGTCGTACCGCTGAAGTACAAGGACGCCTTCAACGCGCTCACCCCGGACAAGGACGCCTCCGTCACACCGGTCGTCGACAAGGTGAAGGACCCGATCGTCCCGAAGCTCATCCAGAGCATCTACGGGGTCCCCGCCCCCGCCACCCCGCGCGACGACCTGGTCGAGATCTTCCTCACCGGCATCTGCAAGGAGTGCGGCCCCATCAAGGCCGACCTCAACGCGCAGCAGCTCAACGCCGACGCCGACAAGGCGGCCATCGTCCCGGCCGAGGAACTGCGCCTGAACATGTCCGTCCCGCCCGCCGCCAAGCCCAACCGGCTCGGTGTCCTCGGCAAGGACCTGGCCGGCTTCCCCAACGGCCGCCGGCTCAACGACGACGTCGTCGACATCTCGCTCCAGGCCCTCGAAGGCGCCGCGCAGACCGGCAAGATCGTGCCCGCGCTGGCCGCCGGTGACGCCGTCGACACCCCCTACCGCGAGCCCGGTGACTCGTTCCCGTACGTGGCGCAGCCCAACACCGCGGCCGTCAACCAGGCCGACGCCCTGCACCCCGACGGCGGCGTCGGCGCGGGCCTCGGCGGCACCTCGTTCGGCGGCGGCTTCCCCGTCGTGCCCGTCGCGGCCGTGGGCGGCGGCGCGCTGCTGGCCTGTGCCGGTGTCATGGCCCTGCGCCGACGGCGAGCCGAGCAGGTATGACCGGCCCGCTCTTCTCAGGTCGCCCGCCCCGCTTCCGGCGGGGCGGGCGACCGCGCGCCGGCAGAGAGTTCCGGCCGCCGAGGCGGCGCCGAACAGCCGCCGCCGGGACGGTCGTCGTCGGCACGGCGCTGGCCTGCGTCGGCGTGTCCGCGCTGCTTTCATCCCCTGAGCCGGCGCCGGGACGCACCGACATAGGCACCCTGCCCGTTCACTCGGGCCCGGACGAGGCCGTCGCCCCCTCCGGGAGCGCCGCGACCGCCGCACCTCCGACCCGCATACGGATACCCGCCATCGGGCTCGACCAGGGACTCCTCGGCCTGCGGGTGCAGCAGGACGGCCGCCTCGGCGTACCGAAGGACCCCGCCCGCGTCGGCTGGTGGAGCGACGGGCCACGGCCGGGCGACCCCGGCGCGGTGGTCGTCGTCGGGCACGTCGACTCGGCCACCGGACCCGGTGCCTTCCACGGGCTCTCCTCGCTGCGCCCCGGCGACAAGGTCACCCTGCGTCGCGAGGACGGCGGCGAAGTGACGTTCACCATCCAGGCGTTGCGGCAGTACGAGAAGAACGCCATCCCCGACAGCCAGGTCTACGCGACCACCGGCCCGCCGGCCCTGCGGCTGATCACCTGCGGCGGTACGTACGACCGTGGGCGGGGCGAGTACCGCGACAACCTCGTCGTCTACGCCACGTCCGCGAGCTGAGCGCCCCGGTCAACCGCCAACCGCCAACCGCAGACGGCCAACCGCAAACGGCCAACCGGCCTTATCCGGCTGCCGGTTACGGTCCTCCCGCGTCGTCGCCGGACCGCCACGGCTCGTCGGTACGGCGCTGCCACAGCAGGATCCGATCGTTCCAGACGTACCGGATCGCCCGGTCGCGCACGTCGCCCCGCGCCCGTGCGGGCTTGAAGGACGTGGCCCATACGTCGCTGGAATCCACCCAGACGTCGTGCACGTTGTAGCCGCTCACCCTGCCTTCCCAGGTGACCACCAGGTCGGCGATCTGCGGATCGGCCAGGTCCAGCCGGCGGAACTGCGCGACGGCGTCCGGGGGCAGGGAGGCGTGTACGACGGTCACGGTGCGATTGGGGCCGGACAGACGTACCGCGACGCCGTCGGAGGGACGGGCGTCGCAGACCACACGTACCGCGTCGAGGAAGGCCGATTGGGTCGCCGAGTCGCCCTCGCGGGTGCCCGCACCGTTACGCCGCCGGGCGAACCTGTCCCGTGCGCCCTGGACGCTCCGCTCGCCCAACTGGGCACCCACCGCGCCGAGGAAGGCCGAGACCAGGAGTCCGCCTCCCGCCGCCGCGGCGACCCGCAGGGTGCTCCAGCCGTCCTCGGGGTCCGGCTCGCCACCGGCGGCGAGGGCTTCCGGGCTCGCGGCGGCCGACGAACTCCCGTCGTACACGGGCCTCTCCGTCTCGTGGGAGGCGGCGATCGTCACGGACCCGCCGGAACTGCCGTATCCGCTGGCGTCCTCGTACCCGCTGGAGTCCTCGTACCCTCCTGAGCTTCCTGAGCTTCCGGAGTCCTCGTATCCACTCGGCCCACTCGGCCCTCCGGATCCGTAGCCCGAGTCGCTTCCGCCGTCGTCCCAGCCGTAGTCGTCGCTCATCGGTCCCCCAACTGCCAAGTCCCGGCCGCGCGTTCGCCCTCCCGCCCAGGGTGACCGCTGGGGCCGCCCACGTCCAGACCGGGCGATCGCCGCCCTCGCCCTCCCGGGGAGCGCGGCCCGCGTTGGCGCAATCGCGGCCGGTTTCGGCGCCTTCCAACCGCAGAAGCAAGGGCAAAGCAGCTTCGAAGCTCGCAGATATGATTCCACGGGCCGCCCGGCGGGCATCACCTCGTCGTGGTTGTCGCGTGTGCGCCGTTCGGAGGGGGATTTCGATGGGCCGACTCAAGACGCCACCCAGCGGCCCTACTTCGGTACGTACGGGAGCCTTCGCCCTGCGCGGTGAGGTGGGCCGGCCCGGCACGCTGACCGTCGCCGATCTCCGGCGGGGGTGGGAGCAGCACAGCGCCGACGTGGTCTTCGAGTGTGCGAGCAGCGGGCCGCGGCACCACCGGTTCGAAGGACCCCTGCTCCGTGAGGTCGTCGCCGACGCGCGGCCGGACTTCGACGTACGGCGCCGCCGGGACCGCTCCCGTTTCCTGCTGGCCGTCACCGGCGGGGACGGGCACCACACGGTGCTGTCCTGGGGTGAGATAGACCCCGACTTCGGCGATGTGCCCGCGCTGCTCGCCACCGCGCTCGACGGGGTGGCGCTGGATCTGGCGGGCAGCCAGCTCGTCGTGCCGACCGACCGGTGCGGGGCGCGCTACATCAGCGCGATCACGAGCGTGTGGGTCGGCGCGAGCCTCGTCCCCGGCCCGGCTCCCGACCTCGGCCTCAGTAGCTCGGCTCCCGGCCCCGGCCCTGGCCCCGAGTGAGCCGTCCGTCGCCCTTGGGTGTTCCTCCGAGTCGACATGCATCTGCTATGGATATTCACCCCAAACCTTGCAAATGCGAGTCTTGGCGGCCTATCTTTCCGCGCATGCAGTCCTACACAATCGGTCAGGCGGCACGCCTGCTGGGCGTCAGCACCGACACCGCTCGCCGCTGGGCCGACGCCGGCCGGGTCGCCACCCATCGCGACGACGGCGGCCGACGGCTCATCGACGGCCGCGACCTCGCCGCGTTCTCGATCGAGGTCGGCCAGAGCGGCAGCGGCGACGAGGACGTCTCGTACACCTCCGCCCGCAACGCCTTCCCGGGCATCGTCACCGCCGTCAAGCTCGGCGACGTGGCGGCCCAGGTCGAGATCCAGGCCGGCCCGCACCGGCTCGTCTCGCTCCTGACCAGGGAGGCCGTCGAGGAGCTTGGTCTTGAGGTCGGCATGCAGGCCACCGCCCGTGTGAAGTCGACCAGCGTGCACATCGACCGCGTCTGACGCGGCTGACCCCTTACCGCCTGCCAGGGAGTCTCACCCTCATGTCTTTCACCCTCAGCCCCGCCATACGCCGCACCGCCGTCACGGCGCTCACCGCGGCCCTGCTCGTCCCGCTGGCCGCCTGCGGCGGAAGCGACAAGAAGGAGGACGACAGCGCCACCGGCGCCAAGTCCACCGGGTCGGCCACCGGCGCCCCGAAGGCCGACCTGACCGTTCTCGCCGCCTCGTCGCTCACCGACGTCTTCAAGACGGCGGGCGCCGCGTACGAGAAGAAGAACCCGGGCACCAAGGTGACGTTCTCCTTCGCCGGCTCCCAGGAACTTGCCGCGCAGGTCCAACAGGGCGCCCCCGCCGACGCGTTGGTCACCGCCGACACCAAGACCATGGGCGGGCTGAAGGCCGACACCGGGACGCCGACCGTCATCGCCAAGAACCGGCTCGTCATCGCCACCGGCGAGGGCAACCCGGAGAAGATCGAGAATCTGAAGGATCTCGCCGACACCAAGCTCAAGGTCGTCCTCGCGGCGCCCGAGGTCCCGGTCGGCCGGTACAGCGAACAGGTGCTCGACGCGCAGAAGATCGACGTCAAGCCGGTCTCGCAGGAGCCGAACGTCCGCGCCGTCCTCAGCAAGGTCGAACTCGGCGAGGCGGACGCCGGGATCGTCTACAAGACGGACGCGGCCACCGCCACGGACAAGGTCGACGCGATCGAGATCCCCGACGCGCAGAACGCCGTCGCCGAATACCCGGCCGCCACGCTCAAGACGTCCGAACACACGGAAGCGGCAGCCGCGTTCGTCGCGTGGCTCAGCACCCCCGAGGCGCAGAAGCTCCTCCAGGACGCCGGCTTCCAGCAGCCGTAACCCGCCCGATTCGCGAGCGAGTCGGCGGTCCGGCACGCCCAGCCCCGCCAACTCGCTTGCGAAGCAGGTCAGGTCAGGACAGGCCATGTCAGGCCCGTCACCGCCGCGCGAGGCGGATGCCAGCGATCGCAGGAGCCCGATGAGCCGCCTCAGCTTCACCCGCCGGGCCGCCACGGGCCGTACCCGTACCCGTACCCGTACCCGTGCCCCCCTCGCGCTCGCCGTCCCCGCGCTGCTCGCCGTCGCCTTCCTGCTGCTGCCGCTCGTCGGGATCCTCGCCCGGACCTCCTGGGGCGAGGTCGGTACGCATCTGACCAGCCCCGGAGTCGTCGAGGCGCTGAAGCTCTCGCTCCTCGTCTCCTTCTGGGCCCTCGCGCTCTCCCTGGTCCTGGGGGTGCCGCTGGCCTGGCTGCTGGCGCGGGTGGACTTCCCCGGCAAGGCGTTCGTACGGTCGCTGGTCCTGCTGCCGATGGTGCTGCCGCCCACCGTCGGCGGCGTCGCGCTGCTCCTCGCCTTCGGGCGGCGCGGGCTGCTCGGCCCCTGGCTGGAGGACACGTTCGGCATCACGCTGCCGTTCCACACCTCGGGCGCGGTCGTGGCGGCGACGTTCGTCGCGATGCCGTTCCTCGTCATCAGCCTCGAAGGCGCGCTGGGCGGACTGCGCCCCACCTACGAGGAGACCGCCGCGTCCCTCGGGGCCTCGCCTGTACGGGTGTTCGCCACCGTCACGCTGCCCATGGTCGCTCCCGGACTGCTCGCCGGGGCGGCGCTGACCTGGGCGCGGGCGCTCGGCGAGTTCGGCGCGACCATCACCTTCGCGGGGAATCTGCCCGGCACCACCCAGACGCTGCCGCTCCAGGTCTATCTGCTGCTCCAGAGCTCGCCGGAGGCCGCGACATCCGTCTCGCTGCTGCTGCTCGTCATCGCCATGGCCGTACTGATCGCGCTGCGCGGGCGCTGGACGGGTACGCCACGCGACACCCGGGACGGTGCGAACAAGGCCGCCCGGAGACAGACGAGTTCACCCGACGAGGACGACACCGAGCCGGGCCGGGCGGCGCCGGGGCCGGGGCCGGTGAAGGAGCCGACCGGTGAACGCTGGGCGCTGCACGCCGACGTCACCGGTTTCACCCGTCTCGTACTCGACGCCGAACCCGGCACCACCATCGCCGTCGTCGGCCCCAACGGCGCCGGCAAGACCACCCTCCTGCGCGCCCTCCTCGGCCTGACCCCCCGCGCCCACGCCGAGCTGCGCCTCGGCGCGCTCGACGTCACCGCGCTCCCGCCGCACCGCCGGGGCGTCGCCTGGGTGCCCCAGGACGGCGCGCTCTTCCCGCACTTGAGCGCCCTGAGCAATACGGCATACGGGCTCCGCGCCCACGGCGTCCGCCGCGCCGAGGCCCGCCGGACCGCCCAACAGTGGCTCGACCGGCTCGATGTGGGCCACCTCGCGCACCGCAGACCCGCGCAGGTCTCCGGCGGACAGGCCCAACGGGTGGCGTTGGCAAGGGCGTTGGCGACCCGGCCCCGGCTGTTGCTGCTCGACGAACCGCTGGCCGCGCTCGACCAGACGACCCGGTCCCGGGTACGGCACACCCTGCGTACCCACCTCGAAGGCTTCGGCGGAGTCTGTCTGATGGTCACTCACGACCCGGTGGAGGCAGTGTCGTTGGCCGACCGGGTCCTCGTCCTGGACGAGGGACGCGTCGTCCAGGACGCGCCGCCCGCCGATGTCACCCGCCACCCCCGCTCGCCCTGGGTGGCCCGGATGCTCGGCCGTAACGCGTGGCCCGGCACCGCCACCGCGGACGGGCTCACACTCACCGGCGGCGGCCTGCTGGTCGTCGCCGAGCCGCTGCCGCCGGGCACCCGCGCGCTGGCGATCATCGCGCCGGAGGCCGTGTCCGTGCACCGCGACCGGCCGAGCGGCAGCCCCCGTAACGTCTGGCCCGGCACCGTACGCGAGATCACCGCCAGCGGCAGCCGGCTGCGCGTGCTGATCACCTCGCCCGAGGCCCCGGACCTGGTGGCGGAGATCACCCCGCAGGCCGCCGCCGAACTCCGGCTCGCGGACGGGGTGCCGGTCTGGGCGAGCGTGAAGGCGACGGAAGCGGGCGTCGTGGCTGTGTGAGGGCGTGGGCGTGGGGGTGTCCTGCCGCGTAGCCTGCGGACATCCCCGTATCTCTCAGGAGCACGATGCCTGCCGCCGCCCTGTCTCCCCGCATCCTCTACGTCACCGACCTCGCCTACGAGGCCAGGGGCCGCCGCTACTGCGACGAGGACATCATGCTCTGCGCCCGGCTGCGCCGGGACTTCACCATCGCCACCTGCCATCCGGCCGACGCCGCCCGGCTCATGGGCGATTTCGACGGTGTCCTCGTACGCAACAGCGGCCCCGTGACCCACTACCGCGAGGTCTACGACGCCTTCCGGGAACGGGCGTCGGCCGACGGCGTGCGCGTCTACAACCCGCTGACCGGGCGCGGCGACATGGCGGGCAAGCAGTACCTGGTGGAGCTGAGCGCCGCGGGGTTTCCCGTCATACCGACCGTCGACAGGGCCGAGGATCTGGGCCGGCTGCCGGACGCCGACGAGTACGTCGTCAAGCCGAAGGACGGGGCGGACTCCATAGGGCTGCGGTTCGTGCCGCGCGACCGGCTGGGTGACGTACTGGGAGGCGGGGATCGAGGCGGAGATCGAGGCAGGGCTCTCGGGGACGTACTCGTACAGCCGCGCGTCCCCTTCCGCTACGAGGTCTCCTTCTACTTCGTCGACCACGACTTTCAGTACGCGCTCCACGCACCCGACCCGGACCGGCGTTGGGAACTCGTACCGTACGAGGCCAAGGCCGTCGACCTGGACTTCGCGCGGAAGTTCATCGACTGGAACACCCTCGACCACGGCATCCAGCGCGTCGACGCGTGCCGCGCGCCGGACGGGGAGCTGCTGCTGGTGGAGTTGGAAGACCTCAACCCGTTCCTGTCGCTGGAACTGCTGGACGAGACGACCCGCGACGCGTTCATCGCCCGGACGGCGGTCTCCCTGCGAGGGCTGCTGAGCTGACCCGGCGGCGGGGACCGGCGTCCGAACCGGACCGCAAAACCGTCCGAGCCGGACCCGGGACACCCCGTCGCACAGTCCACCCATGACCTCATCAGTACCGACCCAACCAACGACGCCCGCACCAACGACGCCCGCGCAGGACAGCCCCGGCCGGGCCGAGTTGCTGGTGGTCGCGCGGGACGCCTTCACCGCCGGGTTCCATGCGGCGGCCGTCGTCAGCGTGGCGTTCGCGCTGGTGACGGCGGTGCTGGTGGTCGTACTGCTGCGGCACGTGCCGGCGATCCCGGGCGGGCGCGGGAGTACTGACCGGTTTCTTGTCCGGCGCAAGGTGCTGCCGAGACGTTGCTCAGGCGCTGCTCAGGCGCCAGAGCGACGTGATCTCCGCGGCGCGCGCCGCGTGCAGCGGGTCGGTGGTGTCCGCCGCCCGTGGATGGCGCGGCTTGGTGTCGGTCCTGTCCACCACGCGCAGACCCGCCGCCCCGATGCCCGACAGCAGTTCGTGCCGGGTCCGCAGACCGAGGTGTTCGGCCAGGTCCGACAGGACGAGCCAGCCCTCACCACCCGGTTCGAGATGGCTCGCGAGCCCGTCCAGGAAGCCGTGGAGCATGCCGCTGTCCGGGTCGTAGACACCCTGCTCGACGGTGGAGGTCGGCCGCGCGGGAATCCACGGCGGGTTGCAGACGACCAGGTCGGCGCGGCCCTGCGGGTACAGGCACGGGCCCACGATCTCGATCTTCTCGGCGAGGCCCAGCGCGCGGACGTTGTCGTCGGCGCAGACGAGGGCGCGCGGGCTGATGTCGGTGGCCACGACACGGTCGGGTCCGCGCCCGGCCAGGACGGCGGCCAGCACACCGGTGCCCGTGCCGAGGTCGAAGGCCGTGCGGGGCCGAACATCCAGCGGCGCGTGCGCGACGAGGTCGACGTACTCCCCTCTGACCGGCGAGAACACGCCGTAGTGGGGATGCACGCGGGAGCCGAGCGCCGGCACATCCACCCCCTTGACGCGCCACTGCCGCGCGCCGATCACGCCCAGCAGTTCGCTGAGCGCGACCACGCGGACGCCGGACGGCGGACCGTACGCCTCCGCGCACGCCCGGCGGACATCGGGCGCCCTGCGCAGCGCGAGCGAGTGGTCGTCCTCCAGGGTGACGAGCAACTTGCCCAGTACCCGGGCGCGATGGCCGCGGGCGCGGCGGTGCAGACGGAACGACTCGGCGGGGGTGTTGCCCGGACGGGTCGGTTCGCGTTCGACGCGGCGGCTCATCGCCGACAGCAGTTGCCGCGCGTTGTGGAAGTCGCCCCGCCAGAGCAGGGCGGTGCCCTTGCGGGCCAGTCGGTAGGCGGTGTCGGCCTTCATCCGGTCGTCGGCGACGACGACCTGACCAGGGGCCGGCACCTCGCTCTCGGAGTGCCAGTCGGCGGTGCGTTCGGTCTGGTCGCGGTCGGTCCAGCTGATCGTGGGCATCACGTACTCCTCGTGATCGAACGTGCGGGGGCACGAAGAGCACTTCGACGAGGAGTGTGAGAAACGGCCTGTACCGCGTGCTACGGCACAGGCGCGAATGAGAGGCAGGCGTGGCCGGTCCACCGCTCCCGCGTCGAAGCGCGAGAGGAGATGTCGCCGAGAACCATGCCGAGTGTCACGGTCAGCCCTTTCGAGAGATGACACCGGAGAGTCGCACAGTCGCTACCCGCCCGGCAAACTCTCCCCGTGCGGGGCGCGCGATCCGGCGGGTGCGGCGAACGCGGACAGCGCGTCGTCCGTCGCCGTCAGGGTGGGGGCGGACCTCGGGGGAGTAGACCTTGTCGCGGTTCTCCCAGTCGGGCTCGTCGGCGGGCGTCAGACGCGGGTCGAAGTCCTCGGCGTTTCGAGGCGGCCGGCGACCGCTGGGGCTCGGCGGCGGTGCTGCTGGGCGCGGCGGCGACGGCCCGCGCGGCGACGGGCGCGCCGCTGCCCTCGGCGGAACGCGGCGACGTGGACCGGATCACAGAGGCCGCCCAACAGGCGCTGGGGCACCGGAGTTCGAGTCGGCGTACGCGCGGGGCGGCGGCCTCGACCCGCCGGCGGCGGAGCGTACGGTACGCGCCACGCTCGGGCAGCCCCTCAACAAGATCTTCATCAACCTTCTAGTCCAGGCCGCGCTTGCCCGGAGCCCAGAACGGCTTGACGACGACGGCCTTGCGCGGCCAGCCCCGGTCGTGGGTGAGATGCCGGCGCACGGCCTGGCAGGTGCGGGCCTCCCCGGCCACGTAGGCGACGCCGGGGGCGGTGGGCAGGTCGAGTGCCCGGAGGGTGTGGAGCAGCAGGTCTGTGTCGGTCGGGTGTGTGGTGTTCCGGTACGTCCAGGTGAGTTCGCCGGACCGGGGCAAGGGCAGGCGGTCTTCGGGCGCGTCGGCCACGAGCACTCCGTGGACGGGTGCCTCCGCGGGCAGGGTGCGGAGCATGGCGCCGAAGGCAACCGAGGCGGTCTCGTCCCCGACGAACAGGTGCTACGGCGCGTTCTCCTGAAGGACGAGCCGTCCTTCGGGCCGCAGGAAGGCGACCTCCTGCCCGATGCGGACCTGCCGGGACCAGCGGGCTCCGGGTCCCGAACCGGGATGGTCGAGGACGCACAGGTCGAGACGGCCGTGGTTGCCGTGGTTGCCGTAGTCCCACACCGAGTAGCTGCGCAGGGCGTCGTTGAAGCCCCGCATCCGCGACTGGCTGTTCCGCCTTTCCATCGAGGACGGTCACGTGCCGAGCGTGGCCGAGTTGGCGGAAGTCACGTACTGGATGCAGCGTCTCCTCGCCGAGAAGTCGCAGTCGCTGCCGGTACTCGCCCCGCTCGCAGAGTCCGGCAACGCCAGGAAGATACGGAACATCGCGAAGAATCGGGCCGGAAGCCGCAACCTGAGAACGAAATGAACCGGGAGCGGCGGTCGGCCTACGGGCTGTTGGCGCCGGAAGGGCTGCTGCCGCCGTTGCGGCTGTTGCCGCCGGAGGGGCCGGGGGGCCGGTACTCGTTCGCGAGCAGTGAGTTCATGGTCCCGCGCAGCTTGCCGATGAAGTCCTCGAACTGCCGCAGCTCCGCGGGCGTGTAGCGCGACATCTCCGCCGTCATGCGCGTGGAGTAGGGGCCGAAGAACTCGATGGCGCGTGGCCGGATGTCGGGGCTGCTGCGGAGTGTGACGACTCTGCGGTCGGTGTTCTCCCTCGTACGGACGATGTGCCCGGCCTGTTCGAGGCGGTTCAGCAGGATGGCCGTCGCGCCGGACGACAGGGACACGCGCTCGCTCAGCCGGGCGGGGGACAGGGGAGTGCCGGTGTCCTCGGCGTACAGGATCTCGGTCAGCGCCGCCGCGTCGGTGGAGTGCAGGCCCAGCCAGGTCGCGAACCGGTGCGTGAACTCCGTGTAGTTGGCGCCGAAGGCGCGCAGTCCGTCCATGAGGCGGTCGCGCTGGGCCTCCAGGTCGCCGGACTCCGGCTGTTCCATCGACATGCTCCACTTCCCGTGATTCGCGGCCGGCCGCACGGCTGTCCGCGTGCTGTTTGACAACCTACCGTGACCAATTTACCTTTGCCGCAAAGTCAACTAGCTTTGCGACAAAGATATATTGGAATGGAGTCCTGGTGGACGGCACAGCGCAAGTCCCCTCCGCGCGCCAGTGGTTCGGCCTCATCGCCGTATCCCTGGGCGTGGCTCTGATCGTCGTGGACCTGACCATCGTCAACGTGATCGTCGCCCCGATCATCGACGACCTGTCGATCGGCTCGGGCGAGGCCCAGTGGGTGCAGGAGTCGTACGCGATCGTCTTCGCCGCGCTGCTCCTGCTCACCGGACGCCTCTCCGATCTGCACGGCGCGCGGAAGATCTTCCTCATCGGTCTCGCGGTCTTCGGTGCGACCAGCCTGCTGGCGGCCCTCGCCCCCAACGGTGGTCTGCTGATCCTCGCCCGCTTTCTGCAAGGCATCGGCGGGGCCATGATCCTTCCCACCTCGCTCGCGCTGCTGAACGCGACGTTCACCGGCAAGGCCCGCGGCCAGGCGTTCGCCGTCTGGGGGTCGACCATCGGCGCCGCCGCGGCCGTCGGGCCGCTGCTGGGCGGCTGGCTCGCCGACTTCTCCTGGCGCTGGGCCTTCGGCGTCAACATCCCGCTCATCGCGCTGATCATGGCCGGCGTGCTGCTGTATCTGCCCGCGTCACCCCGTACCCGGGGGAGCGTGGACCGTGTCGGCGCCGTGCTGTCGGCGATCGGGCTCGGTCTCCTGGCGTTCGCGATGATCGAAGGACGCACGTACGGCTGGCTGTTGACCACCGAGCCGCTGAACGTCGGCGGGCTCTCATGGAGCGACGGCCCTTCGCCGGTGTTCGTCGCGTTCCTCGTGTCGGCCCTGGTCATGTGCGCGTTCTGGCGCAGGCAGGCGGCGCTCGGGCGGGCGGGCGCCGAGCCGCTGATGGATGTACGGCTGTTCTCCGTCGCCTCGTTCCGGGGTGGCAACATCGTGACGCTGTTCGTCGGCCTCGGCGAGTTCGGCATCATCGCCGTGCTGCCGCTCTGGCTCCAATTCGCCCTGGATTACAGCGCGTTCCAGGCCGGGCTCGCGCTGGTCGCGCTCGCGGTGGGCAGCTTCACCGCGAGCAACGCGAGCTTCTCGATGGTGGCCTCCGTCTCGGCGCTGGGGCAGGTCCGGATCGGGCTGGTCCTGGAGGCGGCCGGGCTGGTGACGCTGGGGCTGATCGCCGCCACCGACAGCGCCTGGTGGCTGATCACGCTCGCGCTGTTCGTCTACGGCGTGGGCGTCGGGTTCGCGACGGCGCAGGTCACCAACGTCGTACTGGTGGATGTGCCCGCCGAGAGCGCCGGCCAGGGGTCGGGCATCCAGAGCGCCGCACGCGAACTCGGGTCCGCGCTGGGCATCGCCCTGCTCACCACGCTGTTCCTCAGCACCCTCAACTCCGGTCTGCGCGACCGGCTCGCGGAGCTGGGCATGCGGGACGAGGAGGCGGGGCGGTTCGGCGAGGCGGTGACGCGCAGCGCGGGCTCGGCGATCGCGTCGCTCTCGGCCGAACCAGAGACGGCGGCGGTGGCGGACGCCGCGCGGGAGGCGATGACGAGCGGGCTGGCGATCTCCAGTTATGTCTGCGCCGCACTGCTGGTCCTGGCGCTCGCGGCCACGGTGTTCGTCGGGCCGGGGAAGGCGGGCGCGCGCCCCGCCGGGTCGCAGGGCAGAGACCAGGATCAGGACCAGAGTCAGGACCAGGACCAGAGTCAGGACCAGAGCCAGGACCAGGGCCAGGGCCAGGACCGGTCCGAGCAGCCGTCTCCTCGCTGACCTCGGGCGCGCGGCCGGCGCCTTATTTGTTCAGTCACAGAACACTGTCCGAAAGGTGGGCAGTTGCCGGTCCCGTACGCCGAAGCCTCGACCGGGGAACCGGGCAGGCCAAGGCCGGTCTACGCGGGGCAAGTTCGGCCCTGCGCGACCAGACCTTCTCGGGCGCGTACGGGAAGACCGGGGCCGAGGCGGAGACGGCGTATCTTGACCGCACGCAGCACTGGGTGACCCGGTTCGAGGCGGCATGAGCGGCCAAGCTGCGCTGAGAACGGCCCGGCCCGGGTGCCGGTGCCCCCTCGGTCCGGGCGATGAGGCAGCGGGCCCCGTACGGCGAACCCGCCGTACCGGGACTCCTGTTGTGCGAGGTGCGGCCCGCCTCACTCCTTGGCGGAGCTGAGCGTGTCCCGCACCCGTGCGACCCGCTACGGCGTGTCCTCCACGGCGTTCGTCACCGCGGACTCGGCCAGCACGTCCCGTGCCCTGACGCGGTCGTCCAGCGGCACGTTCTCGTCGCGGGCGACATTCCCCAACGTCTCGACGAGCCGCAGATCGGTCTCCTGGGCGTCCTTGAACACCGTTTCCACCGCGTCGAGAGCCCGCCCGCGAACGTAATCGCTCCCTGGGGCCTGAACGATGTCGGCCAGCAGGGACGGCTCTTCCGACGCCACGACGTCCAGCGCGGACAGCGCGGTGAGGTGCATGGCCTCGGGACCGTACGCGCTGTTGAAGTCGGCCGGTGAGGGAGGCCGCAGCAGAGTCTCCCGGATGTGTTCCAGGACGAGTACCCTCTCCGGTGCGCGCGCTTCCTCGCCGCCCCGCTTCACCGCGCCGTCGGGACACCACCAGTGGTCGAGAGCGATGCCCACGGCCGCCCGGTCGTCGCTTTCGAGCAGCGTGCGCATCGCCTGATGGTACGAGGCGTCCGCCGTGGGGGCTCTCAGCCGTTTGTGGGCGCGATACAGCTTCGGGTCCGCGAGCCGGTGTCCTTCCCAGTGGACGCTGTGCGGGCTGCCGAAGATCAGGTCAATGGGGTCCTGGCCCCAGGGACGCTGGGGAGGCCGCACGCCCCAGCTCTCGGCGACCTCTTCCAGGACGGCGCGGTGCCGATCCAGGGCTCCCGTCTGGACAAGGTAATAGGCCGCGTATGCCTGCACCTTCGGCTCACCCTCGCGCAGCGCCCGCAGGAGGATGCCGTCCGCGTCCGTGCCGAGTCTGTCGGCCAGGACGCGGATCGCCGTCTCCGTCGCGCCGGTTGACGCGTCGAGGATCAGGTCGCCCAGGGCGGCGACGAGCTTCTCGTCCCTCACCTCGGCCTTGTCGAGCACTCCACCGGCTGTCCAGGCGGCCTTGGCGCGCACCGCGTCCGAGTCCGTGCGCGTGAGGACGTCCCGCAGGAGCCCGGCGTCGCCGGGCTCGGCGTGCTGTGTCCCGATCATGTTCAGCGCGCTCACCTCGGCGGGAGACATCGGCCGCCGAAGCACCTCACGGGCGCGGGCCAGCACCTCCGGCAGGTAGGCATCCGCGCGTTCCTCGTCCTCCAGGACATGACGCAGCCCTTTCCAGGACTCGTAATGGTCGAGCGCGATGCCGACTGCTGTCGGGTCCTCGCTGCGGAGCAGGGTGGCGAACGCGCGCAGGCATCCCTCGTCGCCGGGTGGGAACCGCAGCTCGTCGTGGGCCTCACGGAGTGCCGGATCGTCCGGTGCGGTGTCCTTCCAGTAGGTGCTGTGGAAGCCCTCGACCGCTTCGTGAATCAGCTTGGCCACCCCACCCGCGTCCTCGGGCCAGGACTTCGCGAGGCGCCCGACGCGGTCGCGGTGGACGCGGAGCCGTAGGGGCGCCGCGAGATAGCGCGCCGCGTACACCTGGAGTTCCAGTTCGGGCGATTCACTGACACGGACGATGAAGTCCTCGACCTCCGGGAGATCGAGATCGTCCAGGGCGTACAAGGCGTCCTTGCGATCCTCCACATCAAGGCTCTCGTCCAGCACCATCGCGGTGATCAGCGCCAGCAGCCGCCGGTTCGGCTCCTCGCCCTCCGCGAGGGCGGTGCCGGCCGCGAGAAGCGCCGTCTGTCGCGCCCCGGCGTCCGGGGCGCCTTCGAGGACATCGGCGATCAGGTCCGCGTCCCCCTCCTCGGCGAGGTGCCACAGCGCCACCAGAGCGCTCTCGTGGCTGTTGCCGGACGGAGGTCGTCCGAGGAGGTCCCGGGCGGCGAAGCGCACCTCGTTGTCCAGCGGCCAGTACGGGTTGTCCACGCCCCACCTGGTGTCCGCCTGTGCCTGCTGGTAGTCGTCCAGAGCCTCCCGGACGACGTCGATGTCCTCGCTCTCCAACCGGGCGCCGAACTCACCGAGTCGGGACTTCTCATCGTCGCTCACGAGAGCTGCTTCATCGTCATCCGTTCAGGCTGGCAGAGCCGTCCGGGTGAGGTCCGACCGCCCCCTCACCGCGCCCCCTCACCGCGCCCCCTTACCGTGACGCCTCCCACGTCACCGGCGACGTGTCCTCCTCGCCGGCCGCACGCTCCCCGTCGTCCGAGACCACCAGCCGCACCCCGTCCCGACCGCCCGGCAGCTGGGCCGTCGCGTCGACCTCCACATTGATCGACGTCACCCCGGGGCGCCGGTGCGCGGCGGCCAGTGCGCGGCGCAGCGCTGCCAGCAGGTCGGCGTGCAGCGGGTCTCCCACGAGGGTGTCGACCGCCCCGGTGAAGTGCACGGACGGCTGGAAGCCCAGCAGGGCCGCCGCGCCCGCCGTTTCGCGAAGTACCTTGCCGCGCAGGCTCGTCGGCGCGTCGGCGGGGGGCTGCTGGAGGGCGAAGATCGTGGTCCGTACCTCCTGGATCGTGGAGTCCAGTTCGTCCACGGCCTGGCCGAGCAGTTCGGACAGTTCCCCTTCGCCCGCGCGCCGCCGCGTCGATTCCAGCATCATCTCGGTGGCGAACAGCCGCTGTACGACCAGATCGTGCAGGTCGCGGGCGATCCGGTCGCGGTCCTCGAAGACCGCCAGCCGCTCCCGGTCGTGCTGGGCGTCGGCCAGCACCAGCGCGAGCGCGGCCTGGGAGGCGAACTGCGAGGCCAGCATCCGGTCCACGGCGGTGTACGGGCGTCCGCCGCGTCTGCGCGGGAGCGCGAGCGTGCCGATCAGCCGGCCGCCGCTCTGGAGCGGCAGCATCATGCTGGGTCCGAAGCGGGTCCGCACATGGGTGGTCATCCGGGGGTCGGTCGCCGAGTCGTCGATGTACACCGGTTCGCCGCTGAGGAGTTGGACGAGTACGGGCGAGCCGGGCGCGATGTTCGTACCGACGATGTCGCCGGGGTCGTCCAGTGCCGAGGCGGCGACGATCTCCATGCCGCCCTCGCCGGTGGGCTGGAGCACCACCCCGGCGGCGGCTCCGGCCAGGATCCGCGCCGACTTCGCCACCGTCGTCAGCGCGTCCGCCGCACTCTCGCCGGTGAGCAGCGCGGTCGTGACGGCGGCGGCGCCCTCGATCCACCGCGCACGCTGGCGGGCGGTGCCGTACAGCCGCGCGTTGCCGATCGCGATCCCGGCCTGTGAGGCGAGTACCCGCAGCAGGGCCAGATCCTCCTCGGTGAAGGGGCCGTGCCGTTTGCGGGCCAGACAGAGATGGCCGAGTACGTCGTTGTTGACGCGGACGGGCACCCCGAGGCTGAGGGAGCTGCCGGGGTGGCCGAGCAGTCCGGTGTGTCCGGTGGGGAGCCGGGTGATGCGGCGCCGCTCGTCGTCGCTGAGTCCGACGGAGAAGAGTTCGGCGATACGGCTCCGGCCGCGGTCGGGTCCGCGGTCGGGTCCGCGGCCGTGGGCGGGTCCGGCGAGCGCGAGCGCGCCGTAGCGCGCGCCGGTGAGGTCGGCGGCGCTGTCGACGACGTGCTGGAGGGTGGAGGCCAGTTCGACCTCGGTCCCGACGTTGAGGACCGCGTCGAGCAGCATGGGCAGCCGGGGGGCCGTCACGTGGGGGCGCCCGGGTTCCCGCTCGCCGGGCTCACCGGGTTCACCGGGGCCGTCGGGGCCGCCGTGTTCCCGCTCGCCGGGAGCTTCGGGAGCCCCTGGGGCCTCGGGAGCTTCGGGGGCGGCGGGGGCCTCGTCCCGGTCCGCCGCCTCGTTCGGCCCCTCGCCGCCCGCCGTCACGTCACTCGGCGTGCGCCAGCGGATTGAGCACCAAAGGCTGGATCTTCCCGTCCAGCATCGCCCCGAGCCCGAGGATCGCGCAGACGTCGGGCCGCTCGGCGATGTGCACGGGCATGCCCGTCGCGTCGCGCAGCATCTGGTCCAGGCCGGGCAGCAGCGCGCTGCCGCCGACCATCATGATCCCGGTGTCGGCGAGGTCGGCCACCAGGTCCGGCGGGCAGTCGCGCAGCACCTTGCCGATGCCGTCGAGCACGGCGGTGAGCGGGGTGTGGATGGCCTGCCGTACGGCGGCGGTGTCCACGACGACCGACCGGGCGAGCCCCGTCGCCACGTCCCGGCCGTGGATCTCCGTCGAGAGGGGGCCGTCCGCGGTGATGCCGTTACCGCGCAGCGCCAGCTGGAGCGGCCGGACGGACTGGCTCGGCAGCATCAACTCGTGCTGGTGGCGCAGGTGTTGGATGACCGCGTGGTCGATGGCGTTGCCGCCGACCGGGATCCGCTGGGCCGTCACGATCGAACCGAGCGACAACACGGCGACCTGTGTGGTCGCCGCCCCGCACACCATGATCATGGTGGCGGTCGGCTTCTCCACCGGCAGCCCGCAGCCGACGGCCGCGGCGATGAGCGTGTCGACCAGCTCGACCCGGCGGGCGCCGAGGCCGACCAGGGTCTCGATCGCCGCGCGCTGGGCGAGCGGGTCGCTGTCGTGGGGGGTGCACGCCGCCGCCCGCAGCCGCGGCTTCCTGCGCAGTTGGCGGCGCAGCTTCTCACCGAGGAGGTGGCGCAGCATCCGCTGGGCCATCTCGATGTCCACGACGGTGCCGCCGGTCACGGGGCGGGCGACACGGATGTAGTGCGGCGTACGGCCCGTCATCTGTTCGGCCAGGGCGCCGACGGCGATGAGCGCGCCGGTCCTGGTGTTCACTGCGGCGACGCTCGGCTCGTCCACGACGAGCCCGGCTCCCTTCACGAAGACCCGGGTCCTGGCGGCCCCGAGGTCGACGGCGACATGGCAACGGCGCAACTGCTCAAGGCTGACGGTCACGGCGGGGTCTTCTCCCGGTAGCGCTGAGGTGGATCACCGGCGGGCCGCCGGTCCTCTTCGCATCGTGGGCGCGGGAGGAGCGGTGCGCGCGCTGGGATGCGCCGGTCGGGGGGTACGGAGCCGCAGGGCGACGGGGCCACGGAGCTGACGTCACGCCGGGAAGCGGCCCTGACGCGCCGCCGCACGGACACCCGGTGCCCCTTCCCGGTCACCGCACCGGGCGCGCCCCGCCCCTCATGTCCTCGGCGACCAGCGCTGGAGCAGGCCCCACGTGAACTCCGCGACGCACGGCCCCGTCCCCGGCACGTCGAACGCGAGACCCCAGCGGGTCGGCGCCGTACCCTCCATCGGTCTGGCCGGCGCGAACGCGCGGGCGACCTCGTCGACCGTGCACGACCAGGGGCGCAGATCGTCGGCCGTACGCAGCTCGGGACCGGGCTCGCCGGGCGCGCGCACCAGCCACTCGTTCCACACGCCCCCGCCGGGCGCCGCCGTCACCTCGAAGCGCAGCGCGGGCCAGAGGGGCACGGGCCACAGCAGCACCTCGCACGCCAGATCGCCGACCTGCCGGGGGAACGTCGTCTCCGGCGGACCCAGCACCGAGCGGTAGCGCGACAGCGTGCCGCGGGCGCGGGGGGAGCGGACCATCGCCTGCC
The DNA here is from genome assembly GCF_045040315.1 of Streptomyces sp. NBC_01508. Classification (NCBI taxonomy): domain Bacteria; kingdom Bacillati; phylum Actinomycetota; class Actinomycetes; order Kitasatosporales; family Streptomycetaceae; genus Streptomyces; species Streptomyces sp. NBC_01508. The sequence continues at coordinate 6,125,138 of NZ_CP109419.1, forward strand.
AGCGCCGGTTCGCCTCCCGTGAATCGGCGAGCGAGGCGCCCAGTGCGCGCCGGGCGTCCTCGGTCAACTCGGGCTGGTGGTCGGCCATTCGGCGCAGCAGTACGAGTTGGAAGTCGCGCGGTCCGAAAGGCCGGGAGGTTCCACCGGCTCTGGCTGATGTCGTGGCATTCATAGCGACATCGTGCCCCTTCGGGGCAGGTCGGACGGCGGATTGGTCGAAGGTTCGATTCCGCACAGGATCTTCACCGAACGGGTGCCTGCATCGTGGTTTACCGGATTATCTTCAGGGCGCCATGGACTACTGCCATCACTGTCGGCGGCACCTCAACGGCGCCCTGGCGTGCGCCGGGTGCGGTACGCCCGCCGAGGAGCTACGGCTCCACGACCCTGTCCCGCACGAGGCGGAGGTGGTCCTCGCCACGCGCGAAAACGGCCGGGATCCCGTGTCGGGTCCGCGCCGGCGCGGCTCCCGCAAGCGCGAGGTGTCCCGGCGCGAGCGCCGCGAGATGCGGGCCGAGCGCGGCACCCACCGGCGCAAGGGCCGGGCCGTCCTGCTCGCCGTGGCGGGTCTCGTCCTGGCCGTCGGCGCGCTGAGCCTGGCGGAGCTGGCGCTGGAGTCCGGCGGCGACGCCACCTCCGTACAGGAGGACAGGGCCATCGACATCGACGGCGGACCGCCCCCGGCCGGCCCGAAGGAACCCAAGGACCCGGACCCCGTGACGGGCACGCCCTCCGCGTCCACCGGCTCGTCCGGCCCCGGCGGGGACGGCTCGCCCGATCCGTCGGGGACGGGATCCGGGTCGTCCGACGGCGAGGGGTCCGCGGCGCCGGCGGAGTCGGCCGGCCCGAGCGACGAGCCGGACCCGACGGACTCGCCCGGCCCTACGGGCTCCACCCGGCCCACGGCCGACCCGAGCACCCCCGGCCGGCCGAACGAACCCCAGCCGCCGCGGCCCTCCGCTTCCACTTCCACGCCGCCCCCGGCGGAGGACGACGACTGCGTTCTGTTGATCTTCTGCTTCTGAGGGCGGGGCGGGGCCGTCACTGCCCGGCGTCGGCCCCCAGCATCCGCCGCAGCAGGTCCCGCAGCACCGTCCGCTCGTCCACCGACAGGTCCGCGAGCGGTTCGCGTGCGAAGTTCAGCCCGTCCCGCAGTTGCCGCGCCGTCTCGCGCCCCATCTCGGTGGGCGCCGCGAGCTTCACCCGCCGGTCCGAGGGGTCCGGGCGCCGCTCGACCAGGCCGCGTGTCTCCAGCCGGTCCACGATCCCCGTGACGTTCGACGGCTCGCACTTCAGCTTCTGTGCGATCCGGCGCATGGGCATAGGTTGGATGGAGAGCAGGCCCAGTACGCGCGCCTGCGCGCCGGTGAGTGAGTGCTCCGCCGCGGCGTGGTCGTACTCCTCGTAGTAGCGGGCCACGACCGTGCCGATGAGTTCGACGACTTCGAGGGTCAAGGGGTTCGTGTGCTCAGTGGCCATACGTAACACAGTACCCGTTTACTTGACAGCATGAAATATCCAGGTGCATGGTTGTTTCATGTGGTGAAGCTTTAATTCCGCATCCGTCCCGCATCCGTCCCGCATCTCCTTCACCCCCGAAAGCCGAGGAGGCACCGCACCCATGACCGCTCTTCCCGCCACCAGCCGCGAATGGCATCTCGTCGCCCGCCCGCACGGCTGGCCCAAGGCCGAGGACTTCGCCCTGCGCGAGGTCCCGGTGACCGAGCCGGGCGAGGGCAGGATCCTCGTCCGCACCAAGCACTTCTCGGTCGACCCGTACATGCGCGGCAAGATGAACGACGTCAAGTCGTACACCCCGCCGTACCAGCTCGACCAGCCCATGGACGGCGCCGCCGTCGGCGAGGTCATCGCCTCGAACGCCGACGGGTTCGAGGTCGGCGACCAGGTGCTGCACGGGCTCGGCTGGCGGGAGTACGCGGAGGTGCCCGCCCGGTACGCGATCAAGATCGACGCCTCGCTCGCGCCGCTCAGCGCCTACCTCGGAGTCCTCGGCATGACGGGCCTCACCGCCTACGCCGGGCTCTTCGAGGTCGCCTCCTTCAAGGAGGGTGACGCCGTGTTCGTCTCCGGCGCCGCGGGCGCCGTCGGCAGCCAGGTGGGCCAACTGGCCCGGATCAAGGGCGCGTCGCGGGTCATCGGCTCGGCGGGATCCGACGACAAGGTCAAGCTTCTTACGGAGGAGTACGGCTTCGACGCCGCCTTCAACTACAAGACCGGCGGTTCGGTCAAGGAACAGCTCAAGGCAGCCGCGCCGGACGGCATCGACGTCTACTTCGACAACGTCGGCGGCGAACACCTCGAAGCCGCGATCGACTCGTTCAACGTGCACGGCCGGGCCACCATCTGCGGAATGATCTCGCTGTACAACAGCACCGAGCCCACCCCCGCCCCGCGCAACCTCGCCCAGATCATCGGCAAGCGGCTGCGCCTCCAAGGCATGCTCGTGAACGACCACAAGGCGCTCCAGCCGCAGTTCGTCAAGGACGTGGCCGGCTGGCTCGCCTCCGGCGAGCTGAAGTACCAGGAGACCTTCGTGGAAGGCATCGAGAACGGCTTCGAGGCCTTCCTCGGCCTGCTCCGCGGCGACAACACCGGAAAGATGGTCGTCACCCTCAACTGATGCGCAGCCGTTAGGCTCGTTCCAGGCCGCCGCGGTCCGTGGGCGCGAGCCGCGGCGTACAAGAAGAAGGACCTCCCGTATGAGCATCCAGAAGATCGACACCCTCTACACCGCCGTCGCCACCGCGGAGAACGGCCGGGACGGCCGCGTCGCCACGGACGACGGCAAGCTCGACGTCGTCGTCAACCCGCCCAAGGAGATGGGTGGCAGCGGCGCCGGCACGAACCCGGAGCAGCTCTTCGCCGCCGGCTACAGCGCCTGCTTCCAGAGCGCGCTCGGCGTCGTCGCCCGCAAGGAGAAGGCCGACATCTCCGGCTCGACGGTGACCGCGAAGGTCGGCATCGGCAAGACCGAGGCCGGCGGCTTCGGACTCGCGGTCGAGCTGACCGCGTCCATCCCGAACGTGGACGCGGCCACCGCGAAGGACCTGCTGGAGAAGGCGCACCAGGTGTGCCCGTACTCCAACGCCACGCGCGGCAACATCAAGGTCGAGCTGTCCGTCGTCTGACCGGCAACAACCAGCCCGACCGCACCGTACGTACGCAAGGGCCGCACCCCACGAGCGGGGTGCGGCCCTTGCGCGTACCCGCCGTACCCGCCCCCTACGGAAGCCGGTTCAGCAGCGCCCGGCCCACCTGGGCGAACGAGCCCTTCGGGTGGTCACGGAACAGCGGCTCGGTGCCGAACAGCGTGACCGGCGCACCCACCGCCGACGTACCGCTCACGATCGCCGCCTGCCCCGCTGCCGCCTGCGGGCCGCCCGTGCCGTCCTCGTTCGCGCGCCAGTGGCCCGAGACGAGCGGGTTGCCACCGCCGTACGACTGCTCCGTACGCACGCCCTTGCCGAGCCCGGTGAACCAGATCGGCGAGTAGACGAACGAGTGGGGCTGGGTGCCGCCGGTGACCGGTCCGGGTGTGTTGAGCACCCGCACCACACCGTTGGCGTTCCCGTTGCCCCGCACCGGGGTTGCCGCCAGCAGCGCGGCCTCGGCGTTGAACGTCGCACCGCCGGAGCCCAGCGCCACCACGGGCGCGCCCCCGGCGAGGAATTCACCGAGCGCGGCACGGGCGCTCCCGTTCAGCCCCTTGTGGCTCAGCCCCGTCGACACGTACAGCGCGTCGGCCTTCGACCAGTCGAAGCCCGCGTTCGCCGTCGCCGTCGACACGGGCAGCACCTCGAAGCCCATCTCGCGCAGCGCGAACAGCTCGCCCGAGTTCACGGCCGCGGCGACCGTCGTACGCCGCAGCGCCGCGACGCCCTTGTCCCTCGTGGCGGCGAAGACGACGCCGTACCGGTCGGCCAGGATCTCGGCCTTCCTACGGGCCGACGACGGCACGATCGCCGCGCCGTCCGCCGTCCTGCGCACCTTCACACCTTGCGCGAGCAGGGAGTTGACGGCGGCGAACTCCTTCGGGTCGTCCAGCCGCAGCTTCAGATCGCCGCTACGGGCCACCGAGCCGACGGGCGCGGCGGCGTTGACCTCGCGCCCGGAGAAGTCCAGCGAGCCCCGCTTGACCTTGGTGACGTTCGCGCCCCACAGCAGCCCCAGGCTCCAGCCCGAGATGTCGTACATCGACGACACGTCCGCGCTGATGTCCCGGCCCTCGTCCAGGATGACGTTGGCGATCCCGCGCTTGGCCTGCTCCATGTCGACCACGTACGAACCGGCCGGATACGCGCGCCCCGCCAGCTTGAAGCCCTTACGGGCCTGCTCGACCTTCACGTCGTTGGCGATGAGGTGGTCGACGAGCCGCGCGGCGGCGGAGGCCGACCGCTGGCCGTCGCCGGCCGGGATCACGTACGCCCGCGGGAAGTCGGTCGTGTAGATGTCCTCCGGGCCGATGCCGGGCACACCGGGCACCGTCTCCTCGGAGACGACCCGCTGCTTCTCACCCTCGACGCCGCGCCGGAACGTCTCGATCTGGTCGGCGATCAGCGTCTTGCGGTTCTCCAGCGCGAAGTCGAGCGTGGAGCGCATCGCGGCGCCCGCGACATCGGTGTTGATCGCCGACCTGCGGCGCAACTCCTCGACGGGCAGGTTGTTGTAGTCGTTGTTGTTGACCCGCATCGGGATCTCGACGGTGTGCGAGGCGACCGCGCCCTGGAACGCCATGTACTGCGGCGTGAAGATCGGCGGCCAGTCGTCCCAGCCCTCCTCCTGGTCCCGGAAGGGGATGACGGGCGGCTGTACGCCGTCCTTGTCGGCCGTGTAGCCGAGGTCGTCGACCGCCGCCTCCATACCGAGGGCGTTGGCGTAGGAGTTCTTGAGAAACAGGTCGTACTCGTAGTTCTCGCCGTGCGGCGGCGTCGTCGGCTCGATCAGCGTGCCGTTGACGTAGCCGTGGAGATCAAGCATGACCGCGGGCGTCTTGTCGACGGCTATCTGCCGGACCGCCCGCGCCTCCGGCTGTGAGGCGGTGATGAAGTCGCGGTTGAGATCGATGCCGTTGCCGTTGGCGCGCGTTCCGGCTATTCGGCCGTCCGGGTTGGCCGTGACGTTGAGATGGATCCGGCTCGTGGACAGCAGCTTCTTCGTACGGCTGTCCTTGGCCTTCGCCAGCTCCTCGATGAGCTTCAGGGCCGCGTCGGTGCCCTCCCACTCGTTGCCGTGGATGTTGTTGTTGATGAAGACCGGAGTCTTGTAACTCTCCTTGATGCGCCGGTCCTTGGCGGCCGACGCGGGGGAGTCCTCGATGCGCTCGCGCATCCGCTCCTGCTCGGCGGCCTCCTTCGCGCTCTCCGGCGCCGTGACCGTGACGAGGTACAGGTCGTGCCCGCCGGCCGACCGGCCCGCGATCTCGACACTGACCCGACTGCCCAGCTCCTGGAGGGCGTTGAGGCGCGGAGCGAGTGAGTGGTACGGCGCCAGGCCCAGCTTGATGGACTTGTCGGCCGGGTTCTCGGGCAGCGTGTCCAGGACGGTACGGCGCGGATAGCCGCCGTCCTTGCGCAGGCCGAGCGAGGTCGTGCCCACCGACGAGAGGGCGGCGGCACCGGCCGAGGGCAGTGCGGCCGAGGCCACGCGCGAGTCCGTGGTGCCGCCGTCGCGCACCGGGTGCGACGGCCGGCCGCCGTCGGCGCCGGGAACGGCGATCGCGGGCAGCGGTGCGAGCATCAGGGCCGCGGTGGCGGTGGCGGTGGCGAGCAGAACAGGTCTGGGCATCCTCATGCGGATGTACCTCCGGGTCGTGCGGTCGCGATCGTTCGGTTCAATAGGCAGGTCATACCGGTTGAACGTGTCAACAACAAGGGGTGTTCGGAGTCCCGTCCGTCCCAGCCGCCCCATGGAACCGGCCGGGAACCACCCCGAAACAGCCGTGGAACAACCCCGATAGGCTGACCGCATGCGTGATCTGGGTGTGGGATTCGGGTACTTGGTGAAGGGCCAGCGCTGGGTCGGCGCGCACGGCCGATGGCTGGGCTTCGGGCTGCTGCCCGGTCTGGTGACCCTCGTGCTGTACGCGGCGGCGCTCGTCGGCCTCTTCTACGGCGCCGACGACCTGACGGCCTGGGCGACGCCCTTCGCCGACGACTGGTCGTCGCCGTGGCAGGGGCTGTTCCGCGGCTTCCTCACCGTGCTGCTCGTCGCGCTCGTGATGTTCCTCGCCGTGATCACCTTCACGGCCGTGACACTGCTGGTCGGGCAGCCCTTCTACGAATCGCTCTCCGAGGCCGTGGACCGGTCGGAGGGCGGCGACGTACCGGAGTCGGGACTGCCGCTCTGGCGCGAACTGTGGATCTCCGCGCGGGACAGCCTGCGGGTCCTCGGGCGGGTGGTGCTGTACGGCGTCCTGCTCTTCGCCCTCGGGTTCATCCCCGTCGTCGGCCAGACAGCCGTCCCCGTGCTCGGCTTCTGTGTGTCCGGCTTCTTCCTCGCCGAGGAACTGACCGCGGTCGCGATGCAGCGGCGCGGCATCGAACTGAGGGAACGCCTCACGATGCTGCGGGGCCGCCGGCTGCTCACGCTGGGCTTCGGCGTCCCGCTGACGCTCGCCTTCCTGGTCCCGTTCGTCGCGGTATTCCTGATGCCGGGCGCGGTGGCGGGAGCGACGCTGATGGCCCGTGACCTGACGGGGGAGGCGGCGGGTGCGGGGGCCGGTGCGGCTGCCGGGTCCGGTGGTGCGGACCCGGGTACTCCCCTGACCGGGGGTACGGCTCCGGCGGGTGTTCCGCGCGACTGGTGAACGCGCGGTCGTTGGTCGGGTTGCGCGGCTCGCGGGCCGCGCTTGTCCTCAATCGCCGGACGGCCTCTGTTGAGCCCGTCCGGCGATTGAGGACTTCAGAGCAGCCCGAACCCGTACGTCGTCGCCGAGGTGAACTCCTCGCCCGGCCGCAGCACCGTGCCCGGGAAATCCGGCCGGTTCGGCGAGTCGGGGAAGTGCTGGGTCTCCAGTGCGATGCCGTCGCCGGGCTCGAACGGCCCCGCGTCGAAGTGGTCACCGGTGTACAGCTGCATGCCCGGTTCGGTCGTCGCCACCGTCAACACCCGCCCCGACACCGGGTCGTACAGCTCAACCGCCACCGAATCAGCCGAACGCCCCTGGTCCAGCACGAAGTTGTCGTCGTAGCCCGACCCCACCTCGCGCGGCTCACGGAAGTCGAAACGGGTCCCGTCGACCGGCACGGGCGGCCCCGTCGGCACCGAGTCGCCGTCCAGTGGCGTGATGTGGCCGGCCGCGATCCGCAGCACGTGCCCGGCGGTGCCGCCACTGCCCGCGCCGCCCAGATTCCAGTAGGTGTGATTCGTCAGGTTCAGCACCGTCGGCGCGTCCGTCACCGCCCGGTAGTCGATCCGCAGCGCTCCCACCGCGTCCAGCGTGTACGTCGCCGAGACCTCCAGCCGGCCGGGAAACCCCTCCTCGCCGTCCGGGCTCACCAGCGACAGCCGTACGCCGTGCCCGTCCGCGGCCGGCTCCGCGTCCCACACCCGCTTGTCGAAGCCGCGCTCCCCGCCGTGCAGACAGTTGGGCCCGTTGTTGCGCGGCAGCCGGTACGTCCGCCCGTCGAGCGTGAACGTCCCGCCCGCGATCCGGTTCGCGTACCGGCCGATCAGCGCGCCGAAGTACGGCGACGGGCAGCCGGCGTACCCCGCGACATCATCGAAGCCGAGGACCACGTTCGCGGGCACCCCGTCGCGGTCCGGCACCTCGACGGACTGGAGGATCCCGCCGTACGTCAGCACCCTCACCCGCACACCGGCCCGCTCCAGGACCCAGCGGCGCACCGAGGTGCCGTCGGGCGCCGAACCGGCCAGCTCGGGCGTCATGCCGTTCACCGTGGACTCGCTCACGGTCGCCGACCCTACGCCGGGGACTCGGCCGCGACGACGTTGCGGTAGGCGATCTCGGCCAGTTTCCCCTGGCCGTTCCTGCTCGGATGGAACCAGTCCCACGTGCTCAACTGGTCGCCGGTGAACCGGAAGTCGAAGACCGCCCCGCCGTCGTAACGGCAGCGCTCATCCTTCGCGCACACATCCTTGAGCACCTTGTTGTACGCGACCACCCGCGCCCGCACCGTCGCCCGCCGCTCCTGGGCCGCGGCGCCCATGTCCTGCGAATCGCCCAGCATCGACGCGCAGATCCCCAGCTTCCATATCTGCCGGCCCAGCGGATTGTCCCGCCCCTCGGACCAGAGCCGCTTCAGATCGGGCACGCTCGCCACGTACACCTGCGTCTTGGGGGAGTCCGCGCGCAGCCGGCGCATCGACTCCTCGAACGACGCGCGGAACTCGGCCACCGGCGTCATCAGCTCCGCCTCGTCCTTGCACGCGTCGTTGGCGCCCATCATGACCGTGACCAGATCCGGCTTGTGGGCCGCCACCTTCGTCAGCTGCGCGGGCAGCTCGGCGACGGACGCGCCCGAGCGCGCGTAGTTCCAGCTGCGGTTGGCGACGCCCGTCTTCCCGAGCAGCCGCGCGGCGAGGCTGCGCACCCCGTCGTCCGTGCCCGTCGCCCAGGACACCTCGGGGCAGTCGCTGAGCACCCCGCAGGCGTCGAAGCCACGGGTGATGGAGTCGCCGACGGCGGCTATCGAGGTGGGACTGCGGTCCCAGACGGGCTTGGGCGGCGGCGACTGGCTCGCCTTCGCCTTCGTCCAGTCCGGATCCGCGCCGTCCGGAGCGCCGCAACCGGCCAGGGCGGCGACCGCGACCAGCAGCCCGGCACAGGTGGCGGCGGCGCCCGCGTACGGAGCGCGGCGGCGGGCGGGGCGTCCGCCGAGGTGTCGCTCACCTGGTCCCTGAGGGCTCTGAGGCATCGTCCGAACCCTCCGGGTGGGCGTCGTCATGCGTACGGCGGCGTCCTGGCGAGTGAAAGCTTCGCGTATATCGCCCGTGGGACCGACAGTACGGCACCCCCACGCCCCCCGCGCAAGGTAGCTTTTCAGGCGTCGTACCGGAGTCAACAACGCTCTTCGACTCCGGTACGTTACATCCCGTCACATACTGTCCGTTTTGCGGGTCTTCATGCCCGATGTTGTTTACTGAGGCCGCCTGGGCAAGGCGAACCTCGTCCCACACTGGAGGTCCCGGTGACCACACGTGGTGTTCTGTACGTTCACTCCGCGCCACGCGCGATGTGCCCCCACGTCGAATGGGCGGTGGCGGGCGTCCTCGGCCTGCGCGTGCAGCTCGACTGGATCCGGCAGCCCGCCTCACCCGGCACCTGGCGGTCCGAGTTCTCCTGGCAGGGCGAGGCCGGCACGGCGTCCAAGCTCGCCTCCGCGCTGCGCGGCTGGCAGATGCTGCGCTTCGAGGTGACCGCCGAACCCAGCCCCACGGCCGAGGGCGAGCGCTACAGCGCCACCCCCGAGCTGGGCATCTTCCACGCCGTCACCGGCATGCACGGCGACATCCTGGTCCCCGAGGACCGGCTGCGCGCCGCCCTCGCCCGGTCGCTGACCGGCGAGACGCAGCTGGCGGCCGAGGTCGCGAAGCTGCTCGGCAAGCCGTGGGACGACGAGCTGGAGCCCTTCCGGTACGCGGGCGAGGGCGCCCCGGTGCGCTGGCTGCACCAGGTCGTCTGAGGCGGACCGTACGGCCTCGTTCTACCGTGGGCGGATGGCTGATCAACTCGAAGTAGCTGTTCTCGGCACGGGCATCATGGGCGCCGCGATGGCCCGCAATCTCAGCCGGACCGGGCACGCCGTCCGGGTCTGGAACCGTACCCGCGCGAAGGCGGAGCCGCTGGCGGCCGACGGGGCGCGCGTCGCGGACAGCCCGGCGGACGCCGTACGCGGCGCGGACGTCGTCCTCACGATGCTGTACGACGGCGCCGCCGTCCTGGAGACGATGACGGCGGCGGCCCCGGGGCTGCGGCCCGGCACCGTCTGGCTCCAGACGACGACGGTGGGCACGGAAGGGCTCACCCCACTCGCGGAGCTGGCGGACACGCACGGACTGGTCTTCTTCGACTCGCCCGTGCTGGGCACCAAGGGCCCCGCCGAACAGGGGAAACTCGTCGTTCTCGGCGCGGGTCCCGAGGACGCGCGGGAGGCCGTCACGTCCGTGCTGGCGGCCGTGGGCGACCGCACCGTCTGGGTCGGCGCGGACGGCGCGTCCGGTGCGGCGACGAGGCTCAAACTCGTCTGCAACAGCTGGGTCCTGACGCTCACCCACGGAACGGCCGAGGCGCTGGCCCTGGCGAAGGGACTGGACGTCGACCCGCGGAGCTTCCTGGACGCCATGGCAGGCGGCAGCCTCGACTGCGGTTACCTCCGCATCAAGGCGTCGGCGATCCTCGATGACGACTACACCCCGAACTTCGCCCTCACCACGGCCGCGAAGGACGCGCGGCTGATCGTTTCAGCGGGCGAGGCGGAGGGGGTTCGCCTGGACATCGCGGAGGCGGGGGCGAACCGCTTCGCGCGGGCGGAGGCGAAGGGGCACGGCGCGCAGGACATGGCGGCGACGTACTTCGCGAGCTTCGACACCTGAGCCAGTGCCGGCCGGTGGGTGGTTTGTCCTCAATCGCCGGACGGGCGTGAAGTACCCGCCGGACGGGCTCATTTCGAGCCCGTCCGGCGGTCGGGAACAGGTCGTTCAGACCGAGCGGAACGCCAGTACCACGTTGTGGCCGCCGAAGCCGAACGAGTTGTTGATCGCCGAGATCGTGCCCGAGGGCAGCACCCGCGGCTCGCCGCGCACGATGTCCGCGTCGACCTCCTCGTCCGGGTTGTCGAGGTTGATCGTCGGCGGGGCCAGCCGGTTGTACAGCGCGAGGACCGTCGCCACCGTCTCGATGCCGCCCGCGCCGCCCAGCAGATGGCCGGTCATCGACTTCGTACCGGAGACGGCGACATGGTCGAGGTCTTCGCCCAGCACCCGGCGCAGCGCCTTGATCTCCGCGATGTCGCCCTGCGGCGTCGAGGTGGCGTGCGCGTTCAGGTGCACGACCTCCGACGGCTTCATGCCGGTGTTGTCGAGCAGATTCCGCATCGCCGCCGCGACGCCGCGGCCGGTCGGCTCCGGCTGGGCGATGTGGTGGCTGTCGGCGGACAGGCCCTGGCCCAGCACCTCGCAGTAGACCCGCGCGCCGCGGGCGGCGGCGTGCTCGGCGGACTCCAGGATCACGACCCCCGCGCCCTCGCCGAGGACGAAGCCGTCACGGGCCTTGTCGTACGGGCGGGACGCCTTCTCGGGCTCGTCGTTGTTCTTCGACATCGCCATCATGTTGGCGAACGCGGCGACCGGCAGCGGGTGGATCGCCGCCTCCGTGCCGCCCGCCACCACGACGTCGGCGCGGCCGGTGCGGATCATCTCCACGGCGTACCCGATGGCCTCGGCGCCCGACGCGCACGCGGAGACCGGGGTGTGCACGCCGGCCTGGGCGTTCACCTCCAGACCGACGTTCGCGGAGGGGCCGTTCGGCATCAGCATCGGCACGGTGTGCGGGGAGACGCGGCGTACGCCCTTCTCCTTCAGCACGTCGTACTGGTCGAGGAGGGTGGTCACGCCGCCGATGCCGGAGGCGATGACCGTGCCGAGGCGTTCGGGGGCGATGGACTCGTCCTCGCCCGCCTTGGCCTTGTAGCCCGCGTCGGCCCACGCCTCACGGGCCGCGATCAGCGCGAACTGCGCCGAGCGGTCCAGCTTGCGGGCGAGCGGACGGGGCAGCACGTCGCCCGGATCGACCGCGGCGAGCGCGGCGATCCGGACAGGCAGATCGGCGAACCGCTCACTTTCGAGGGGCTTGACGCCCGAGCGGCCGGCGAGCAGGCCCTCCCAGGTCGATGCGCTGTCGCCACCCAGCGGTGTGGTTGCGCCGATACCGGTGACGACCACGGTGCGATTGGTCGGGCTCACTGGAATTCTTTCTCCACGTGTAGAGGGTGCGGAATTTTTTTACGGCGCCACCACCGGGTGGCGTCAGCCGCGCGACCTGGATCAGACCTGGTGCTTCGCGATGTAGTCGGCGGCGTCGCCGACGGTCTTCAGGTTCTTGACGTCGTCGTCCGGGATCTTCACGTCGAAGCGCTCCTCGGCGGCGACGACGACCTCGACCATGGACAGCGAGTCGACGTCCAGGTCGTCGGTGAAGGACTTGTCCAGCTGGACGTCCTCGACCGGGATGCCGGCGATCTCGTTCACGATCTCCGCGAGACCGGTGACGATCTCTTCCTGAGTGGCGGCCATGTGGGCGCTCCTTCGATATTCAGCGTGAGCAGAGGGATTTGTACAAGCACGGTCCGGAAGGCTCCGGTGTGCCTGGTGCCCGACCGGCAAGTTTCGCTCCGTCGCGCCGCCCATCACGCACGCTCGCCGCGTCGGCCAAAAGCCCTGGTAGCTCCGCTACGAGGACTTCCGGCCGCCTTGCGGTCGCACGCACTGGACGACGCTCCTTTCGGGCAAACATTGCCGGTCGGGGCACTAGGGGAGGGTAACGACCGTCGCGGCGTACACGAGACCCGCCCCGAAGCCGATGACGAGCGCGGTGTCGCCGCTCTTCGCCTGACCGGTCGCCAGAAGCCGCTCCATCGCGAGCGGGATCGAGGCGGCCGAGGTGTTGCCGGTGGTTTCGACGTCGCGGGCGACCGTGACGTGCTCCGGCAGTTTCAGAGTCTTCACCATCGAGTCGATGATCCGCATATTGGCCTGGTGCGGAATGAAGACGTCCAGGTCCGCCGAGGTGATCCCGGCCGCGTCGAGGGCCTGTTGGGCGATCTTCGCCATCTCGAAGACGGCCCAGCGGAAGACCGCCTGGCCCTCCTGGGTGAGGGCGGGGAACTTCTGCGGCGTGCCGTTACGGTAGTCGTCCCACGGCACGGTCTGCATGATCGTGTTCGACTTGTCGCCCTCGGAACCCCAGACCGTCGGACCGATCATCGGCTCCCGCGCCGGGCCGACGACGACCGCGCCCGCGCCGTCGCCGAACAGGAAGGCCGTGGCCCGGTCTTCGAGGTCGGTCAGGTCCGACAGCCGCTCCACACCGATGACCAGGACGTACTCCGCCGAGCCCTCGACGACCATGCCCTTGGCGAGCGTCAGCCCGTAACCGAAGCCGGCGCAGCCCGCCGAGATGTCGAACGCGGCCGGCCTGCCCGCGCCGATCCGGTCGGCGATCTCCGTGGCGATGGCCGGCGTCTGCTTGAAGTGCGAGACGGTCGACACGATCACGCCGCCGATCTGCTCGGGCGTGATCCCGGCGTCGGCGATGGCCTTGCCGGACGCCTCGATCGACATCATCGCCACGGTCTCCTCCTCGGAGGCCCAGTGCCGGGTCGCGATACCGGAGCGGGAGCGGATCCATTCGTCGGACGAGTCGATCGTCTGAAGGATCACCTCGTTGGGCACCACGCGCGTCGGACGGTAGCCGCCGACACCCATGATGCGGGCGTACGGCGCGCCCTGGCTGGGCCTGATCTTCGCCATGCTCTCTCGGGCTCCTTAGGAAGCGTGCTCTGCGACGATCTCGCGAGCCGTGTCGAGGTCGGCGGGGGTCTTCAGCGCGAGGATCCGTACACCGGGCAGGGCGCGCTTGGCGATGTTGGTCAGCGTGCCACCGGGGCACAGCTCGATCAGCGCGGTCACACCCTGCTCCTTGAACGTGTCCATGCACAGGTCCCAGCGGACCGGGTTGGCGACCTGGCCCACCAGACGTGCGACGACCTCGGCCCCCGTGGGCACAGTCTGCCCGTCCTTGTTGGAGACGTACGGCAGGGCCGGGTCGGACACGGCGAGCTTTCCGGCCGCGTCCGCCAGCGTCGCCACCGCCGGAGCCATGTGCTCGGTGTGGAAGGCGCCCGCGACCTTGAGGGCCACCACGCGCCGTACGCCCTCGGGCTTGTCGGCCTCCAGCGCGGCGATCTGCTCCAGGGTGCCGGCGGCCACGATCTGGCCGGCGCCGTTCACGTTCGCCGAGGTCAGGCCGAGCTTCGCCAGATGCGGCAGGGTCACGTCCGGGTCGCCGCCGAGCAGCGCCGCCATACCGGTCGGCGTGATGCCCGCCGCCTCGGCCATGGCCAGTCCGCGCGTACGGACGAAGCCCAGCGCGGCCTCCTCGCTCAGCACGCCCGCGTACACGGCGGCGGTGATCTCGCCGACGCTGTGCCCGGCGACCGCGCCGATCCGCGCACCGTCGCCGACGAGCCCGCGTACGGCGTCGGCGGACAGCAGCCCCGCGGCGACCAGCAGCGGCTGGGCCACCGCGGTGTCACGGATCTCGTCCGCGTCGGCCTTCGTGCCGTAGTGGACCAGATCGAGGCCGATGGCGTCCGACCACGCCCGCAGCCGGTCTTCGGCGCCGGGAAGGTCGAGCCAGGGAGTCAGGAAGCCGGGCGTCTGAGCGCCTTGGCCGGGAGCGACGAGTACGAGCACCCTCACACTCTCTCGTGCGGACGGCCTCCGCCGCCCGTGGGGACAAGGACGAAGAACCGTCGGGGGAATTGTTGATGTCCCACAAAAGGCTAGGAGGGTGATTCCCCGTCGGCCAGCCTTCCCAAGATCAGGGCGATCCGCAGAGTGAAAGCGGAACGGACGTCCGACGGCGACCAACCGGTGACGTCCGTCACACGTCGAAGCCGGTAGCGCACGGTGTTGGGGTGCACGAACAGCATCCGCGCGGCGCCTTCCAGACTGCTCGCCTGCTCCAGATACACACTCAGAGTCTCCAGCAGCGCCGAGCCCGCTTCTTCGAGTGGTCTGTAGATCTCCTCCACCAGTTGCTCACGCGCGGCCGGATCCGACGCGATCGCGCGCTCCGGCAGGAGATCGTCGGAGAGTACGGGACGCGGCGCGTCCTGCCACGCCGAACACGCCTTCAGCCCGGCCGCCGCCGCCTGCGCCGACCTCGTGGCCGCCAGCAGGTCGGGCACCACGGGCCCCGCCACCACCGGCCCCGCCGCGTACGGCCCGATCAGCGCCTTCGCGACCTGGAGCGGATTGTCGCTGCCGCCCGCGATGACCACCAGCCGGTCGCCGAGCACCCCGGTCAGGACCTGGAGCTTGGCGTGCCGCGCGGCCCGGCGGATCGCCTCCACCGTCAGCTCGCTGTCCCCGTCGGGCGCGGTGCCCAGCAGCACACACACATGATCGGGCGAGTTCCAGCCCAGCGCCGAGGCCCGCGACACCGCGCCCTCGTCGGCCTCGCCCGACAGCACCGCGTTCACCACCAGCGACTCCAGCCGCGCGTCCCAGGCGCCGCGTGCCTCGGCGGCCTGCGCGTACACCTGCGCCGTCGCGAAGGCGATCTCCCGCGCGTACACGAGCAGCGCCTCGCGCAGCACCGACACATCACCGGGCGCCGCGACCTCCTCGATCGCCGACTCCATCACCTCGATGGTGGTGCGCACCATCTCGACGGTCTGGCGCAGCGTGATGGCCCGCGTCAACTCGCGCGGCGCCGTACCGAACACGTCGGTGGAGATGGCCTGCGGGGTCTCGGGGTGCCGGAACCACTCGGTGAAGGCCGCGATACCGGCCTGCGCCACCAGACCGATCCAGGAACGGTTCTCCGGCGGCATCGCCCGATACCACGGCAGCTTCTCGTCCATGCGGGCGATCGCGTTCGCGGCCAGCCTGCCCGCCGACTTCTCCAGTCGGCGCAGGGTCGCGGGATGCGGATGGGCTTCGTTCGCGGGTTCAGGCACGGGACAAGACTGCCTTATCGGGACGGCCACGTGCCGGGCCGGGTCTACCGTGGGGACCGTGATTTCCGTTCGGTACGCAGACGACCGCTATCCCGGTGGTGACCCGTCCGCCGGGATCGAGTCCTCGCACGCCTTCTCCTTCGGGCAGTTCTACGACCCCGACAACCTCCGGTTCGGCGCGGTGATCGCCTGCAACGAGGAACGCCTCGCGCCCGGCGCCGGCTTCGACGAACACCCGCACAGCCACACCGAGATCGTCACCTGGGTCGTCGAAGGACAGCTCACCCACCGCGATTCCGCCGGGAACGCCACGCTGGTGCGGCCCGGCGACGTCCAGCGGCTCAGCGCGGGCGGCGGCGTACGGCACGTGGAGCGCAACGACGGCGAACAGCCGCTGGTCTTCGTCCAGATGTGGCTCGCCCCGCTCGCCCCCGGCGGCGACCCCCGGTACGAGATCGTGCACGGCATCGCCGACTCCACGCCCTACGCCCTGCCCGAGGCACGCGCCATGCTGCACGTGCGCCGGCTGAAGGAGGACGAACGGTCCGCGGTGCCCGACGCGGCGTACGCGTATCTGCACGTGGTGCGGGGACTGGTGGTCCTGGCGGGAGTGGAACTGGGCCCCGGCGACTCGGCGCGCATCACGGACTCCGACGGCCTCGAACTGACCGCGCTGACCCCGGCCGAGGTACTGATCTGGGAACTGGGTTCCTAGAGACCCCGCAGCTCCGCCAGCACCGCGTCCGTGAACGGCGGCCACGCCTCGACCGCCCACGGGCCGAAGTCCCGGTCCGTCAGCGCCACGCACGCCGCGCCCGCGTCCGGGTCGACCCACAGGAACGTGCCGGACTGCCCGAAGTGGCCGAACGTGCGCGGCGACGACGAACTCCCCGTCCAGTGCGGCGACTTGGAGTCGCGGATCTCGAAGCCCAGGCCCCAGTCGTTGGGGTTCCGGTGCCCGTAGCCCGGCAGGACCCCGGACAGTCCCGGATGGACCACCGTCATCGCCTCCAGCACCGTACGGGGGTCGAGCAGCCGCGGCGCCTGGAGTTCGGCGGTGAACCGGACGAGGTCGTCCACCGTCGAGGTGCCGGCCCAGGCGGGCGAGCCGTCCAGGGTGGTCGACACCATGCCCAGCGGTTCGAGGACCGCCTGGCGCAGATACTCGGGGAACGGGATGTCCGTCGCCTTGGCGATGTGGTCCCCGAGCACCTCGAAACCCGCGTTCGAGTACAGCCGCCGGGTGCCGGGCGGGGCCGCCACCTGGTGCTCGACGAAGGCCAGACCGCTGGTGTGCGAGAGGAGATGGCGGACCGTCGAGCCCTCGGGCCCGGCCGGTTCGTCCAGCTCGATCGCCCCCTCCTCGTACGCCACGAGCGCCGCGTACGCGGCGAGCGGCTTGGTCACGGACGCCAGCGGGAAACGGCGCGACGCCGGGCCGTGCGACCCGGTCACCGTGCCGTCCGCCCGTACGACGGCCGCCGCGGCGGCCGGTACCGGCCAGTTCTCGATCATCGCCAGGCTCTGCATGCCCACGAGCGTAGACCGGCCCCCCACGGCCCCGGACCCCGGGACGGCGACGCGCGAGAATCGTCACGGGTTCCACTTGCCTGGAGCGCACTCCAAGGTTCTACGTTGAAGGTATGACGCTGATGGAAAGCACCCCCGTCCGGACCGGGCCCAAGGACATCTGCGTATCGGCCCCGACGCCGCACCCCCGCCCCGTCGGCCGGGACCAGTACACGATCAGCGAAGTCGTCGCCTTCACCGGCCTCACCGCGCACACCCTGCGCTGGTACGAGCGCATCGGGCTCATGCCGCACGTCGAGCGGTCGCACACCGGGCAGCGGCGCTTCACCAATCGCGACCTCGACTGGCTCACCTTCGTCGGCAAACTGCGCCTGACCGGCATGCCGGTCGCCGACATGGTCCGCTACGCCGAACTGGTCCGGGAGGGCGAGCACACCTTCGAACGGCGGCAGGAGCTGCTGGAGCAGACCCGGCGCGACGTACGCACCCGGATCGCCGAACTCCACGACACCCTCGCCGTACTCGACCGCAAGATCGACTACTACGCCGGTGCGCACCGGGCGTCGGAAAGGGCCTCATGACCAGCACCACGGAGAAGATCGGCACGGTGACACTCGGCGCCACCGGACCCACGGTCGGCGTCCAGGGCTTCGGCGCCATGGGCATCAGCGAGTTCTACGGCGACACCGACGAGACCGCCGCCCGCGACACCCTCGAAGCGACCGTCGAAGCCGGGGTCACCCTCATCGACACCGCCGACGTGTACGGGCGCGGCGCCAACGAGACGTTCCTCGCGCCCTTCGTCGCCGCACACCGCGACGAGATCACCCTCGCCACCAAATTCGGCATCGAGCGCGGCGACGACCCCACCCACCGGGGCATCCGCAACGACCCCGCATACATCAAGCAGGCCGTGGAAGGCTCCCTGCGGCGCCTGGGCGTCGACGTCATCGACCTCTACTACACGCACCGCCGCGACCCCGCCGTACCGTTCGCCGAGTCCGTCGGCGCGCTGGCCGACCTCGTCACCGAGGGCAAGGTCAAACACCTCGGCCTCAGCGAGGTCACCGGCGCGGAGCTGCGCGAGGCGTACGCCGTGCACCCGATCACCGCG
Source organism: Streptomyces sp. NBC_01508 (assembly GCF_045040315.1). Lineage (NCBI taxonomy): Bacteria > Bacillati > Actinomycetota > Actinomycetes > Kitasatosporales > Streptomycetaceae > Streptomyces > Streptomyces sp. NBC_01508. Next base: position 6,143,507 of record NZ_CP109419.1, read on the forward strand.
CTCCAGTCCGAGTGGTCGCTGTTCTCCCGCGACGTCGAGACCAGCGCGGTGGCCGCCGCCGCGGAGCTGGGCGTCGGACTCGTACCGTACTCACCGCTCGGCCGCGGCTTCCTGACCGGCTCGTTCACGCAGGCCGACAAGGAACTCACGGACAACGACTTCCGGCGCGACCAGCCCCGCTTCACCGGCGACAACGCGGGCCGCAACGCCGCGCTCCTCGAACCCGTGCGCACCGTGGCCGCCGCGCACGGCGCGACCCTCGGCCAGATCGCGCTCGCCTGGGTGCGGCAGCGGGCACAGGTGCACGGCCTGACCGTCGTACCGATCCCCGGCACCCGCAAGCGCTCGCGCCTGCTGGAGAACGCCGCCGCCACCCGCATCACCCTCACCCCGGAGCAACTGGCGCTCCTGGAGCCGATCGCCGGCCAGGTCACCGGCGACCGCTACCGGGACATGTCGTCGACGGCCACGGCCCGCGAGTAGTGCCCGCGTCACGACGCCAGCGCGTACACCGCGAAGCCCGCCGCGAGCAGCCCAGCCGCCGCCCGGCGGGCCTTCGCCGTACGTGTCCCCGACTGCCACGGCGTCTCGAAGACCCGCGCGTACCGGGCGATCAGCACCAGCACCACCGCGAACAGCGGCATCCACAGCACCCGGCCCAGAATCCAGCCGAGCGAGTCCGGCGCCGTCGTCAGCCCCGGCACCGCGCCCAGATACGACCCCGGCACCGCCGCCGCCAGCATCGCCGTCTGGTGCCAGCACAGGATCGTCATCGCCGACAGATTGATCACCACGACCGGCGCCCACAGCGCGGGCCTGCGCAGCACTCGCGCGATACGGTCCCGCAGCAGGATCGCCGCACCGCTCTGCGCGGCGGCCAGCGCGAGCACCAGCAGCGACGGCGGATGCGAATTGGTCCGCGCCTCGCCGGGCACCCCGACCATCGACGCCGGGTAGTGAAAGACCAGCAGCAGTACGGCGAAGAGCACCCCGCCGCCCACGAGCAGCACCCGCGCACCACGCCGGCCGATCCTGCCCTCACCCCACGACACGCCCAGCTGATACGCGAACAGCCAGCCCGGCAGGATGTTCACCACGCTCAGCCACCCGGGCATGGAATCGCCCAACGGGCCGTACCGCAGCACGTCCACGACGGCCACCACCCCCAGCAACGGCGCGGCGGCCCACGCGCCCAGGCGCCGCGCCGCCCGCACGCAGTACGGCGTCAGCGCCGTCACCACGACGTACACCCCCACGAACCACAGCGGCTGCACCACCAGCGTCGAGCCCGTACGCAGCGTCGTCCCCGGCACACCGGCCGCGTACAGCACCGGAATCAGCACCGCCCACACCGCCGTCACACCCAGCACCGGCCGCCCCAGCCGGACGACACGCTGGCGAAGCCATGCCGCAGTGGACCCCTTCCGGCGCCCGTACGACAGCACCGACGCGTAACCACCGACCAGGAAGAAGATGCCCAGCATCTGGAGCACCCAGCTCACCGGCGCGAGGAAGCCGAACGTGCCCAGCGGGCTCGCGTTGCGCAACGCGCCGCCGTCCAGGGTGAATCCGCCCAGCAGCCAGTGCCCGGTCGGCACCGCGAGCAGCGCCAGCGCGCGCAGACCGTCGATCGCGCGGTCCCGGGACGCGGGCGTGCGCGCCTCGATCCTCTCGACGAGCCTCATCGCACCTCACCACCCGTCGCGATGGAGGCGAAGGCGCGCAGCGAGTCCGTGCCGGGGGCGAAGTAACCGGTGTGCCCGTGCGCCGTCCGCGCGGGCACCCGGCGCGCCCCGAAGTCCGCCGCCGCCGGGTCCGTGCCGTGGCCCAGGCCCAGGAACTCGACGTTCGGCACCTTGGAGATCCAGTCCGACGGGTCCTTCGCGGCCCACACCCGGGCGTCCGTGCGCAGCGCGTCCACGGTGTCGGCGCGCATGCCGGGGGAGCCCAGGACCACGATGTCGCTGGCCGCCGCCTCACTCGCGGCGAGCCCGCACACCACGGAGCCGTAGCTGTGGCAGAACAGCTTCGGTGTCCCGGCGCCGACCGCCGCCAGCCCCTCGGTGAACCGGGCCAGCCGCTCCGCCCCCACCTCGGCGAGCTCCCCGGTCGCGGCGTCCAGCCCCACGCCGACGGGCGTCGTGTAACCGGCCCACGCCACGACGGCGGTACGCCCTCCGGTCGCGGTCCGCAGCGACGTGGCCATCCCGGCGGGGGTGCCGTACGCGTCTCCGGACCGGTCGTACGTCCCCGCGTCGATGTCCGATCCCGGTACCACGACAGCGATATGACGGGACGTCAGCAGATCCCCGTACACCTCGGCGACGGTGCCGCGGCCTCTCGGGTCGAAGGCGACGATCTGCCGGCCGGGCGCGGCGAGACGGCTGTAGCGGGGGTCCTTCGCGAGAGCGAGCCTGTTGGCCCGGTACCGGATTTCGACGGGGACGCCGTCGAGGTTCCCCACGACCGAGGGGTGCCGCTCGGTCAGCTCCTGCCGCTGCGTGGCGCTCAACGTGGCGAAGAAGGCGGCGACTTGGGCGGGGGCCGCGGTCTCGGGGTCGGGCAGCGCGCGCCCGAACGCCCCGTCGTGCCGCCAGGCCGCTGTACCGGGCGGCGGCCCGTCGACCGGCCGCTGCCCACTCCCGGCGGCCCATCCGGCGGTGCCCGACACCAGGGTGGCCATCAGCGCGATGGCGACCAAGGTCCTTCTGTAGCGGCGCATTTCGCGTCTCCCTCGTCGTGGCCACGGGGTGTGTCGTGGCGGGAGGAAGGTAGGAAGACGACGGGTGCGGGGGCGTCACACCGGGGGGTGAAGTCGGGGGTGCTACTGGGGTAGGGGGCGGGGTGGGTTCACCGGTGCCGCCCCGGTGGCCGTTGTTCTCAAGCGCCGGACGGGCTTGGGTGGGTTGCGGGTGTCGGCTGACAGTCGGGGTGCGCGTCTGTCCGCGCCTGCGGGTCGGGTTCGGCCTCAAGCGCCGGCCGGGCTTGGTGGTTGCGGTTGTCGGCTGCCGGTCGGGGTTCGGGGCCTGAGGGTGGGTGTGTCCGGACACTCAAGCGTGATGTGTGGCGCAACTCGGACCAGCCCTCCCAAGACCGCTGGGCGCCGTAAATCATGCCGCTCCGGGCATGACCCGGAGCGGCCCCCGGCCACCGGCCGCACCACAGGCGCCTCAACCCGCCGCCGGGCGGGCGCATTTCAAGCCCGTCCGGCGCTTGAGGACGAACCCCGCCACCACGCGGACCCGGTCCGACCAACCCGGCCAGCACCCCAACCACCCCAGCCCGGCCGGCGCTTGAGGCCGACCCCGGCCCGCAGGGCCGCCCCCGCCGCCCCCCGCCGGGGGCAGGCGATCAACCCCCGGGCGCGACCACCCCGGACTCGTACGCGAAGATCACCGCCTGCGCCCTGTCCCGCAACCCCAACTTCGCCAGCACCCGCCCGATATGCGTCTTCACCGTCTGTTCCGCGAGGATCAGGTGATCCGCGATCTCCTGGTTCGACAGCCCCCGCGCGATCAGTTCGAGCACCTCCGTCTCGCGCGGCGTCAGCCCCTTCAGCCGCAGCGAGCGGTCCTTGCGTGGTGCCGGCCGCTGCTGCGCGAAGTCCGCGATCAGCCGGCGTGTCACCGACGGCGCCAGCAGCGCCTCGCCCGCCGCGACCACGCGGACCGCCGAGATCAGGTCCGCGGGCGGCGCGTCCTTGAGGAGGAACCCGGAGGCTCCGGCGCGCAGCGCCTCGTACACGTAGTCGTCCACGTCGAAGGTGGTCAGCATCAGCACCTTCGGCCGGTGCACCACCCCCACCGGCGGGTCCAGCAGCGCGCGGGCCGCCGCCAGGCCGTCCATCTCGGGCATCCGGACGTCCATCAGGACCACGTCGGGGTGGGTGCGGTGGCTGACCTCGATGCCCTGGCGGCCGTCCGGCGCCTCGCCGACCACGTCGATGTCGGCCTGCGCCGACAGCAGCGCGGCGAACCCCGCCCGCACCATGGCCTGGTCGTCGACGATGATCACGCGGATGGTCACGAAGGGTCCTTTGAGGTCGGGGCGGCGTCCGGGGCCAGCGGCAGCCTCGCGGCGACCCGGAACCCGCCGTCCGGCAGTGGTCCGGTGTCCAGCGTGCCGCCGGTCAACCGTACGCGTTCGCGCATACCAATCAGCCCGTGACCCGTGCCGGACGCCTCCAGCGGGGATGTGCGCGCCGTCGCGGGCGGCCCGTTGACGACCAGCACGGTCAGCCAGTCTGCGTTCCCGGTCACCGAGACCCGGGTCGGTGCCTCGGGTGCGTGCCGTACGACGTTGGACAGGGCCTCCTGGATGATGCGGTACGCGGAGAGGTCCACCGACGGCGGGACGGGGCCGAGATCCGCCGCCAGGGACAGCTCGGCGGGCACCCCGGCCCGTACCGTCGCCTCGACCAGTTGCTGGACGCGGCTCAGTCCCGGCTGCGGCGCCCGCTCACCCGCCGAGCCGTCGCTGCGCAGCACCGCCAGCAGCCGCCGCATCTCGGTCAGCGACTCCCGGGCACCGGCGGCGATCGTGGAGAACTCCTCGCGCGCCGCGTCCGGCAGCCCGTCGATCCGGTACGGCGCCGAGTCGGCCTGCACGGTGATCACGGACATGTGGTGGGCGACGACGTCGTGCAACTCGCGGGCGATACGGGTCCGTTCCTCCAGCAGTGTGCGCTGCGCGCGTTCGACCTCGCTGATGGTCTTCTGCTCCACCAGCCTGCGCTGGGCGTCACCGCGCTCGCGCAGGGCGGCCGTGACGAGCAGGATCGTCCCGCTGAGCACGAACAGCAGGAGGTGGACGCCGTCGCTGCGCTCCTGCGAGATCAGCTCGAAGACCAGCCCCGCCGCCCCGGTCGCGAGCCAGACGGCGAGGAGCGTACGGCGCGGCTCGCGCAGCCCCAGGCACGCCATCAGCAGGAGGTAGCCGACGACGGCCATCGGCGTCCACGGCCAGGACCGGCCGTCCAGGTCGCCCGCCGAAGTCAGGAGCAGCACCGCGCCGACGATGTCCGCCGTGAAGATGATCCACCAGGCCTGGAGCGGCCGGGTCACGGCGAGCAGCAGCGGCGCGGCCTGCGCGGTGGCGAGCGCCCCCGCCCAGCCGCCGGCCAGCTGGTAGTCCTGGACGAGCACGGTCACCGTGGTCGGCAGCAGCGCGACGGCGAAGCCGAAGGCGATGACGTACGGCGCGAAGCGCTGCCACCGCTTGGCGGCGTGTGCCAGCAGCGGTTCGGTGGACACGGCCGGGGTGCGCAGGGCGTTGCCGAGCGAGCGCAGCGACTCACCGGCACGGGCGGCGCGGGTCGCCGGGGGGACGGGCGGGGGAGGTGGATCTTCGGTACTCATGGCCGGTCCAGCGTATGCAGCGCGCGTACCGGCGGCGTCATACCCAGGAGCCACCGTCGGGCTCATACCCCAGTAGGGGGTCGGCCGGCTACGCGCGTCACAGCTCCGCCAGCAGCTCCGCCTTCTTCGCGCTGAACTCGTCGTCGGTGACGAGCCCCGCCTCGTGCAGCTCCCCGAGGTGCCTGATCCGATCGGCGATGTCGGCCGGGTCGCGCCGGCCCGACGCCATCACCGGCACCGGGGCCGGAACCGCGTCCACGGCGGGACCGGAGCCCGACGTCCGTACGGCGGCCAGTACCGCCGCCGCGAACGGCAGCGACTCGTGGACCGGCCCATAGCCGAGGCCGAACACCACGGCCGCCGGGTCGTGGTCGGCCTGCGCGGGCTGCTGCCGGTCGCCGCGGCGCAGCAGCCGCAGGTAGCCGTCGAAGACCTCGGGGGAGCGCCATTCGACGCCGCACAGCTCCGGGACGCCGAAGCGCTGGTCGCCCGCCTTCCACTTCGCCGACGACGCGCCGGTCCAGAACCAGCGGAAGGACACCTTGGCCCCGTCGAAGGACGCCTTGCCGTCGTACGCCTTGAAGTGCAGGGGCGCCGGGGGAGGGTCCACCAGATAGCGGTCGGCCGGTTCCTTCTCGTCGAGCGGCCCGGTCGTGGCGATGGCGGCGCGCAACTCGTCCGCGTAGTACTCCGCGAGCGTCTCGCGCTCCGCGGGCAGCACCAGCCGGTAGGGATCGCCGGTGTCCTTGAGCTGGCCCGCCGCCGCCTCCATCAGGGGGTCGGCGCCCGCTCGGGGCACGGCGTGCAGCACCACCGTCCCGCGCTTGCCCGGGGAGAGCGTCACCGACGCCAACGCCTCGTGCGGTACGCGCCGTTCGCGCAGTGCCTGGAAGAGTCTTGGCGTGCGTATCCCCCGTTCGAAGCGGATGAGCACGGAGTCGCTTTCGAACTCCCAGGTGGCATGAATTCCGGCCAGCACATCACCCATGTGCCTCATCGTATGCGGCGAAAGGCCGCACGTCGCCCCTCGGCACCCACCCCGCCCACCGAGTTCTACGCGCGTCAGATCACTTCCGCGCCGGAGATGTCGCTCCGGCACGCGTCACCGTCGTCCGCACAGCTGGTGTCGCGGTACGAACCGACCCCGATGTCCGCGAAGTTCCGCAAGCTCTCCGTCCCCGGCTCGAAATAGCCGCTGTGGCCGACCGCGCCCCGCGCGGACAGCACCCGTGCGCCGAAGTCCGGTGCCATCGGGTCGGCGCCGTGGCCGAGCCCGCCGACCTCCAGGTAGGGCACGTCCTGGATCCAGTCGTCCTGGTCGCGCATCGCCCAGACCCGGGCGTGGGTGTCGAGGCGTCCCGCGTTGTCGACCCGCATGCCGGGACTGCCCGCGACCGCCACGTCCGTGACCCGGCCGGGCAGTTGGCGCGCGGCGATGCCGCAGACCACGGAGCCGTAGCTGTGGCAGATCAGCGAGACCCGCGAGTCGCCGGGCAGCGCCGCGGTGAGCGCGTTGAGGCGTACTGCACCGTTCGAGGCCAGTCTCCCGATCGCCGCGTCCATGCCGAGACCGGCGGGTGCCGTGTAGTCGGCCCAGGCGATGACGGCGGTACGGGTACGGGGCGAGGCCGCCCGCTCCGCGTCGTACAGCGACGCGGCCATGCCGACCGGTGCGGTGAAGTGGCGGTCGGTCCGCTCGAACGTCAGCAGGTTCGTGTCGACGCCCGGCACGACCACCGACACGCGCTCGGCGCTGCCGAGATCGCCGAAGACCTCGGCGGCCCGGCCGTTGCCGGTCGGATCGAAGGCGAGGATGTGCCGGTCGCCGGTCGTCATCGACTCGAAGCGGTGCATCCGAAGCGTCGCCTGGTGCCGTCCCGCGAAGGACAGCCTGCTGTCGTGCATCCGTCCGCGCTCGACGTCGCGCGCCTGGATCACGGCCAGCCGGTTGGCCCGGTAGCGAAGGGTGAGGGGCGCGCCGTTGAGGTTGCCCACCACCAGCGGGTAGCGGTCGGCGAGCCGGATCCGCTGCGCGGTGGTGAGCGAGGCGAAGAACGCGGCCAGCCGCCGCGGCGACGACCCGGGGTCCGGCAGGTCGAGGAGCCCGACCCGGCCCTTCTCCCAGGCCGACAGGGCTCTCTCCCGCGCGGTGCCGTGCTCGCCGTGCTGCTGGAGGGCGGTCCACCCGGTGGTCGCCAGCATCACGAAGACCACTGCGAGTGCCAGCAGAGTGCGCCACGCGGTGAGGGACGGGGAGGAGTCGAAGGAAGTCACCGCACGACACACTAGGAGACGTACGGCGGCCCTCGGGGTGAGCGTGAGACAGGTCACTCCCCGTCGAGGGGTGAACTGGCGTTTGGCTACGCTCGGTCGGGGTGGCGCGCACGCAATAGAGCGTGCCTGTGGCGTACGTAACAGGGCGGAAGGTGTGAATCGGCCTCGTGCGGACGGCTGCTGGGCAGCGGCCGGGGCGCGGGCGTCACCCGCCGTGAGTGCTCACAGGTCCTCTCGTACTCCGGTCGACGGCTCTCGCGGAGCGCTCCAGTCACCCGCGAGCGCGGGCACGAGCTCGTCCAGATACGACTCCGTCAGCTCACGCAGCCCGTCCAGACCGGTCTCCCGGCCCTGTCCCCACAGCCGTCCCGCCACCCGCATCACCCCGGAGAACGCGGCGACGGCCACGCGCGGACGCGGATCGCTCTCCACGTCGAGCCCCTCACGCTCGGCGATCACCCGCGCGACCTGCTCCTCCAGCTCGGTGGCGCGCCGCAGATGCGCGGCCAGCAGGGAGGGGGTGGATTCGATCATCCGGTAGACGCGCAGATGCAGTTCGACCGGGACCAGGGACTCGATGGCCTCGCTGATGCTGTTCCAGGCGGCCAGCACCGCGTGGTGCATCGCCTCGAACGGGGTCTCCTCGGACGGGCGTTGACGCAGCTCCGCCAGGAAGCGCGTCTCCACCATGTCCTGGATGGTGAAGGCCGCCTCCTCCTTGCCGGCGAAGTAGCGGAAGAAGGTGCGCTGGGAGACGTCGACGGCCTCGGTGATCTCGTCGACGGTGGTCTCGTCGTACCCCCGCGTCGTGAACAGGTCGAGGGCCGCCCGCAGCAGGGCGCCACGCGTGCGCCGCTTCTTCAACTCGCGGAGTCCGGCCGGGTGCTGTGCCGCCCGCTGCCCGTCCATCGTTCTCCGGTCCTCTTTCCCGTACGACCGGTGCGACCGGTGCGCCCGTCACGTCCGGTGCGCTTCGTGCGCGTAATCTCGTGTGCGTATTTCGTGTGCCTATGTCGGCTCGAAGTGAGATGTGAGCCACATGACAGTTACAGACAGGTGAAATGGTTTGTCAACTGTCAGACGCTGTCATTAGCCTCGCGACATGACTAGTCAGACTACCGTCGAACCGGCGCCGAACGATCCCAGGGACGCGGTTCCGGAAGCCCCCAAGGGGCTGCGCGGCCACCCTTGGCTGACGCTCTTCTCCGTCGCCATCGGCGTGATGATGGTCGCGCTCGACGGCACGATCGTCGCGATCGCCAACCCGGTGATCAAAGAAGACCTCGGTGCGACCTTCGCCCAGGTGCAGTGGATAACCAACGGCTATCTCCTCGCGCTCGCCGTCGCTCTCATCACCGCGGGCAAGCTCGGCGACCGCTTCGGCCACCGCCAGACCTTCCTCATCGGCATCGCCGGCTTCGCCGCGGCCTCCGCCATCATCGGCTTCTCCGACAGCGTCGGGTTCGTCGTCGCTTTCCGCGTGCTCCAGGGCGTCTTCGGCGCCCTGCTGATGCCGGCCGCCCTGGGCCTGCTGCGCGCCACCTTCCCGGCCGAGAAGCTGAACATGGCCATCGGTATCTGGGGCATGGTCATCGGCGCCTCCACCGCGGGCGGCCCGATCGTCGGCGGTCTGCTCGTCGAACACGTCAGCTGGCAGTCGGTGTTCTTCATCAACGTGCCCGTCGGCATCCTCGCCCTGATCCTCGGCCTGGTGATCCTCAAGGACCACCGCGCGGCGAACGCGCCCAAGTCCTTCGACGTCGTCGGGATCCTGCTGCTCTCGGCCGCGATGTTCTCGCTGATCTGGGCGATCATCAAGGCGGGCGAGTCCTGGGGCTGGACCTCGCTCGGCACCTGGGCGTTCCTGGGCGCGGCGGCCCTGTGCTTCGTCCTGTTCGCCGTCTGGGAGACGAAGGTCAAGGAACCCCTCGTACCGCTGAGCATGTTCCGGTCCGTCCCGCTCAGCGCCGGCGCGATCCTGATGGTGCTGATGGCCTTCGCCTTCATGGGCGGCCTGTTCTTCGTGACGTTCTACCTCCAGGGCGTACACGGGATGAGCCCCGTCGACAGCGGTCTGCACCTGCTGCCGCTGACCGCCATGATGATCGTCGCCTCGCCCGTCGCGGGCATGCTGATCACCAAGTTCGGACCACGCGTCCCGCTGGTCGGCGGCATGGTCGCCACCGCCGCCGCCATGTTCGGCATGTCCACCCTGTCGCCCGGGTCCGGCACGCTGGTGATGTCGGTCTGGTTCGCGCTGCTCGGCATGGGCCTGGCCCCGGTCATGGTCGGCGCCACCGAGGTCATCGTCGGCAACGCGCCGCTGGAGCTGTCCGGTGTCGCGGGTGGTCTCCAGCAGGCCGCGATGCAGGTCGGCGGCGCGCTCGGTACGGCGGTGCTCGGCGCCGTCATGTCCGCCAAGGTCAGCGCCGACCTTGAGGGCAACTGGCAGGACGCGGGCGTTCCGCTGCCACTGGACCCGAAGCTGGAGCAGGCCGCCGAGATCGGTGTCGCCCCGCCGGAGCTGGCCGAGGCGCCCGGCATGACGCCCGATGTCTTCGACAAGATCACCGGAGTCATGCAGGACACCTTCGTGTCCGGGATGAGCCTGGCGTTCCTGGTCGCCGGTGTGGTCGCGGTGATCGCGGCGTTCGTCGCCACCCGCACCAAGCGCGGCGACAACGCGGACGCGGCCGGGGGCGGCGTCCACATCTGACCCGACCAACATTCGGCGCGACGTGCGTCAACACAGCGCGATTCAGGACGACGGCCCCGCCCGGACACCCCGGCGGGGCCGTCGCCTGTTCGGGTGGAGTGAGGCAGGATCCTCTTCCCGTGGAGCGGGCCGCCGGGTCAGAGTGCCGACAACTGATCGGCACGACACGGGGGTTCACCATCATGCGTACGACCATGGCCACGACCACGCCCGCCACCCTGCTCACCGCGGCCGCCCTGGCCGCCGCCACGGTCCTGCTGCCGGCCGCGGCTCCGGCCGCCGACGCCGCCGCCGTACCACGCGGTGTGTGCGGACCGGGCGAACTCTGTCTGTGGGGGAAACCGGACTTCCGGGGCGCCCGCCAGACCCACGAACTGTTCCGCACCGAGATCCAGAACTGCGTCCCGCTGCCGCCCGGCACCGACGCCCAGTCCCTGGTCAACCGCATCGGACGGCCCGTCACCACCTACCAGTCGCACGAGTGCGAGGAGACCGGCGAGTTCGAGACGTACCCCGGCGACGGCACCTGGATCCCGCAGTCGCCCCACCGCGTACGGGCCTTCAAGGTCTGGGAGCGCTGAGCGGGGGTACGGGACGTACCCGGCCGGCTGCGGCACGGGCGGTGGCCGGCTCCGTACCCACGGAACCGGCCACCGCCCACCCACTGTTCGTTACGCGTCGCCGCCCGCGGCGCCCGGGTCGGCCGCCGCCACGTCCAGCAACTGGTAGCGGTCCACCGCCTGCTTCAGCACCGAGCGGTCCACCTTGCCCTCCCGGGCCAGCTCCGTGAGCACGCCGAGAGCGATCGACTCCGGATCGATGTGGAAGAACCGGCGGGCCGCGCCACGCGTGTCCGCGAAGCCGAAACCGTCCGCGCCCAGCGACTGGTACGTCCCCGGCACCCAGCGCGAGATCTGGTCCGGCACGGCGCGCATCCAGTCCGAGACCGCGACGAACGGGCCATCGGCGCCGGACAGTTTGCGCGTCACGTACGGCACGCGCTGCTCCTCCTCCGGGTGGAGCAGGTTGTGCCGCTCCACGTCGACGGCCTCCCTGCGCAGCTCGTTCCACGACGTCGCCGACCAGACATCGGCGCGCACGTCCCACTGCTCGGCGAGGATCCGCTGCGCCTCGACGGCCCACGGCACGGCCACGCCGGAGGCCATGATCTGCGCCGGGATGGCGCCCCGCTCGCCCTGCTTGTAGCGGTAGATGCCCTTGAGGATGCCCTCGACGTCCACGTTCTCGGGCTCGGCCGGGTGCTGGATCGGCTCGTTGTAGACCGTCAGGTAGTAGAAGACGTTCGGGTCCTCGCCCGGGTGCGGCTGCCCGTACATCCGGCGCAGCCCGTCCTGCATGATGTGCGCGATCTCGTAGCCGAACGCCGGGTCGTAGCTGACACAGCCCGGGTTGGTCGAGGCGAGCAACTGCGAGTGGCCGTCCGCGTGCTGAAGACCCTCACCGGTCAGAGTCGTACGACCGGCGGTCGCGCCCAGTACGAAACCACGCGCCAACTGGTCGGCCATCTGCCAGAACTGGTCGCCCGTCCGCTGGAAACCGAACATCGAGTAGAAGACATACACCGGGATCAGCGGCTCGCCGTGCGTCGCGTACGCCGAACCCGCCGCGATCAGCGACGCCGTACACCCCGCCTCCGAGATGCCGTCGTGCAGCATCTGCCCGGTCGGCGACTCCTTGTAGGCCAGCAGCAGTTCACGGTCGACCGACTCGTACTGCTGCCCCAGCGGGTTGTAGATCTTCGCGCTCGGGAAGAAAGCGTCCATACCGAACGTGCGGTACTCGTCGGGCGCGATCAGCACGAAACGCCTGCCGATCTCCTTGTCCCGCATGAGGTCCTTCAGCACCCGCACGAACGCCATGGTGGTGGCGATCGACTGCTGCCCCGACCCCTTCTTCGCCGCCGCGTACGTCTTGTCGCCGGGCAGCGCCAGCGCCTTCGACCGCACCACGCGGGTCGGCACATAACCGTCCAGGGACTTGCGGCGGTCGTGCATGTACTGGATCTCTTCCGAGTCCTTGCCCGGGTGGTAGTACGGCGGCTGCCCGTCCTCCAGCTCCCGGTCCGTGATCGGCAGATGCAGCCGGTCCCGGAAACCCTTCAGGTCGGCGACGGTCAGCTTCTTCATCTGGTGCGTCGCGTTACGGCCCTCGAAGTTCGGACCCAGCGTCCAGCCCTTCACGGTCTGCGCGAGGATCACCGTCGGCTGGCCCGTGTGCGCCTTCGCCGCCGCGTACGCCGCGTAAACCTTCTTGTGGTCGTGTCCGCCGCGCCCCAGATGCAGGATCTGCTCGTCCGTCATGGACTCGACCATGGCGCGCAGCCGCTGGTCGTCACCGAAGAAGTGCTCCCGGATGTACGCGCCCGTCTCCGTGGCGTACGTCTGGAACTGACCGTCCGGCGTGGTGTTCAGCCGGTTGACCAGCACACCGTCGCGGTCCTGCGCGAGCAGCGGGTCCCAGGAGCGGTCCCAGACCAGCTTGATGACATTCCAGCCGGCCCCGCGGAACTGCGACTCCAGCTCCTGGATGATCTTGCCGTTGCCGCGCACCGGGCCGTCGAGCCGCTGAAGGTTGCAGTTGACGACGAAGGTGAGATTGTCCAGACCCTCACGGGCCGCGATCGACAGCTGCCCCAGCGACTCCGGCTCGTCCATCTCGCCGTCGCCCAGATACGCCCACACATGCGACCGGGAGGTGTCGGCGATGCCGCGCGCCTCCATGTAGCGGTTCATCCGCGCCTGGTAGATCGCGCCGAGGGGACCGAGACCCATCGAGACGGTCGGGAACTCCCAGAAGTCCGGCATCAGCCGCGGATGCGGGTAGCTGGACAGCCCGTCCGGGGCCTTCGACTTCTCCTGGCGGAAGGCGTCGAGCTGCGCCTCGCTGAGCCGGTCGAGCAGGAAGGCGCGGGCGTAGATGCCCGGGGACGCGTGCCCCTGGAAGAAGATCTGGTCGCCGCCGTCACCGCCGTCCTTGCCCCGGAAGAAGTGGTTGAAGCCCACGTCGTACAGGGATGCGGAGGACGCGAAGGTGGCGATATGACCGCCGACGCCGATCCCGGGACGCTGCGCGCGGGAGACCATCACCGCGGCGTTCCAGCGGGTCGCGTTGAGGACCTTCCGCTCGATCTCCTCGTTGCCGGGGAAGAACGGCTCGTCCTTGGTGGCGATGGTGTTGACGTAGTCGGTGCTGCGCATCTCGGGCACGGCCACGCGCTTCTCGCGCGCCCGCTCGATCAGGCGGAGCATCAGATAGCGGGCGCGCTCACGCCCCCGTTCGTCGACGGCGGCATCGAGCGAGTCGAGCCACTCCTGGGTCTCCTCGGGATCAAAGTCCGGGACCTGGCTGGGAAGGCCGCCAATGATGATCGGGTTGCGATCGGATCCGGAAGCCACACTGTTCCTTCGCTGTTCGGGTCGTGTCGCACCCCGCATCCGGGCCGGGCCGGTCGTCCGACCGGTCACGTCGTCTCGCGGGGCGCGCCTGTGGGTCCTGCGGGTACTGCGGCTACTGCGGCTGGTGGTGGGACGGGGTGGTGGAACTTGCCTCTTCTGCCGCCAGGGAACAGGCACGGGGGGAGCGGGCCGTACGGCGTATCCATCGTGTACCGCGGCGACGTAAACGTCACCTCTACCGATGGGTAACCCTCACACCACGACGAATTCCGCGGGATTCCGTCCTCCGCTTGGTCGTCCGCCGTGTTCCGGGGCTGTGTCCGGGTCCGTGTTCCGGGTCCGGCCAAATCGCAATCTTACGCCCAAGGCGACTATGCGTTTCGTTCGACCGTTCGGACCCGATTGGCCTACCGAAGCCGCGTAGGATGACAAACGGGGAGGAAACTCCCGACGTCCATCGCGGCCGGTGTTACAGGGGTGTCAGGAGATGCGACGAAGCAGCCCGGAACATACCCGTTTCGGCGGTCTCGGCCGTCGGGTACTTGCGCGATCCGCCCGGCCCGTGTGGACTACGGCCAGCACCCCGCGTACGCGCGTGGCTGAAGCATTTTCCAAAACATGATCAGGAGGCAATCCGTGAGCGCGACCGCGGACCACGCGGAGGAACGAACCAACACGGCCGCGAGGCTTGGGTTCGAACCCGGACAGGTGGTCCAGGAGATCGGCTACGACGACGACGTCGAGCAGGAGCTCCGTGAGTCCATCGAGGCCGTCATCGGCCAGGAGCTCGTCGACGAGGAGTACGAGGACGTCGCCGACGCCGTCGTGCTGTGGTTCCGCGACGACGACGGCGACCTGACGGACGCGCTGGTGGACGCCATCGGTCTGATCGACGAAGGCGGGGCGGTCTGGCTGCTGACGCCCAAGACCGGCCGTGACAACTACGTCGAGCCCAGCGACATCAACGAGGCCGCCCAGACCGCCGGCCTGGCGCAGACCAAGAGCATCAACGCCGGCAAGGACTGGACGGGCAGCCGGCTGGTCACGCCCAAGGTGGCGACGAAGTCCAAGCGCTGAGAACGGGCGCCGCATCCGAGCGCGAGAGCCGAAGCGGCAGCCTGGCAGACATGCCTCGCAAGCCTCGCACGCACTGACGGCCCCCGCCGGCATCCGCCGCCGGGGGCCGCCCTTGCGCAGGGTCGTGCACAGGTCGGTGAGGGCCGGAGACAAGGGGGCTGACACGGATGACGGAGACAACCACGGGGGCAACGGGGACACCCACGGGGGCGACCACCGGGACGACCAGCGGAACGGCGCGGACAGGCGTCGCGCCCGGCACCGAGGCGCCCGACTTCACCCTGAAGGACAACCACGGGCGCACCGTACGCCTCTCCGAGCTGCGCGCAGGCCCCGAGGGCGACGGCCGGAACGTGGTGCTGCTCTTCTTCCCGTTCGCCTTCACCGGCGTGTGCACCGGCGAGCTGCACGCACTGCGCGACGAACTGCCCGCCTTCGTCAACGACGACACCCAGCTGCTCGCCGTCTCCACCGACTCCATCCACACTCTGCGGGTCTTCGCCGAGCAGGAGGGGCTGGAGTACCCCCTGCTGTCGGACTTCTGGCCGCACGGGCGGACCGCACGGGCGTACGGGATCTTCGACGAGGACAAGGGCTGCGCGCTGCGCGGCACCTTCATCATCGACAAGGCGGGCGTGGTGCGCTGGTCGGTCGTCAACGGGCTGCCGGACGCCCGCGACCTCGATGACTACGTCAAGGCCCTCGCCGCACTATGACGACAACTCGCCACTCCTGATTGCCGTCTCTCGCGAAAGGCCATGTGAGGGCGGGGTTGTCCCGGTAAACCGCACAAGGGGCGGGAACCGGCCACTACGATTCGATCGTTGATCCGATGCACATTGCACCAGGGGGCGCGACGCGCGGCGACGACGGCCGAAGTGGCCGGCGCCGAGGCCGCCCGCCCCTGTGAAACTCATCAAGGGAGGACTCGTGGGAGTCAGCCTCAGCAAGGGCGGCAACGTCTCGCTGACCAAGGCCGCGCCCAACCTGACCGCGGTCACCGTGGGTCTGGGCTGGGACGTCCGTACGACCACCGGTAACGACTTCGACCTCGACGCCAGCGCCCTGCTGACGAACGCCGAGGGCAAGGTCACCGGAGACGGAAACTTCGTCTTCTTCAACAACCTCAAGAGCCCCGACGGCTCCGTGGAGCACACCGGCGACAACACCACCGGTGAGGGCGAGGGCGACGACGAGGCGATCAAGGTCAATCTCGCCGCCGTCCCCGCCGACGTCGACAAGATCGTGTTCCCGGTCTCGATCTACGAGGCCGAGAACCGCCAGCAGTCCTTCGGCCAGGTGCGCAACGCGTTCATCCGCGTCGTCAACCAGGCCGACAACAACGAACTGGCGCGGTACGACCTGACGGAGGACGCGTCGACGGAGACCGCGATGGTCTTCGGCGAGCTTTACCGAAATGGCGCCGAGTGGAAGTTCCGCGCCATCGGACAGGGGTATGCCTCTGGCCTGCGTGGCATCGCGCAGGACTTCGGCGTCAACGTCTGAGCCCGCTGGTCCGTCCGTCCGGCGCCGCACCTCCCAGTGCGGCGCCGGACGCGCCTCACCGTGCGGGTTCCGACCTGTACGAGCGGCACGCACCACGTACGACAAGCACTACGCACCCGCACCACGCACCCGCACAACGCACCACGCACCACGAGCACGGCGTCAGGCGCGCCGGGCCCGGCACCACATCACCCGGGGAGGACTCACCATCATGGTCGTCACACTCGCCAAGGGGGGCAATGTCTCCCTCTCCAAGGCCGCACCGAACCTCACCCAGGTGTTGATCGGTCTCGGCTGGGACGCGCGCTCCACCACCGGAGCGCCGTTCGACCTCGACGCCAGCGCACTGCTCTGTCAGTCGGGGCGCGTGCTCGGTGACGAGTGGTTCATCTTCTACAACAACCTCACCAGCCCCGACGGTTCGGTCGAGCACACGGGCGACAACCTGACGGGTGAGGGCGACGGCGACGACGAGTCCCTGCTGGTCAACCTTCCCATCGTGCCCGCGCATGTCGACAAGATCATCTTTCCGGTGTCGATCCATGACGCCGACGCCCGCGGCCAGACCTTCGGCCAGGTGAGCAACGCGTTCATCCGCGTCGTCAACCAGGCTGACGGTCAGGAACTCGCCCGCTACGACCTGACGGAGGACGCGTCGACGGAGACCGCGATGATCTTCGGCGAGCTCTACCGCTACGGCGGTGAGTGGAAGTTCAGGGCCGTGGGGCAGGGGTACGCGTCGGGACTGCGTGGTATCGCTCTAGACTTCGGGGTCAACGTTTCGTAAAGCAGTGCTCTGCGCGGGGCAAGACCCGTTAACACCAGATGGGATAGTCAGTGATCCTGAGAACCTTCGGCTGGTCGTTCGCCGTCACGGCGGCCGGCCTTGCCTTCGCGGCCTGGCAGTGGGGGTGGGAGGCGTTCGGGATCGTACTGATCCTGTCGATCCTTGAGATCTCGCTGTCCTTCGACAACGCCGTTGTCAATGCCGGGATTTTGAAGAAGATGAATGCCTTCTGGCAGAAGATCTTCCTCACCATCGGCATCCTGATCGCCGTGTTCGGTATGCGGCTGGTGTTCCCCATCGCCATCGTGGCGATCAGCGCCAAGGTCGGTCCCATCGAGGCCGTTCAGCTGGCGATGGACAAGCCCGAACAGTACGAGGCACTCGTCACCGACGCGCACCCGTCGATCGCCGCCTTCGGTGGCATGTTCCTGTTGATGATCTTCCTGGACTTCATCTTCGAAGACCGTGACATCAAGTGGCTCGGCTGGCTGGAGCGCCCGCTGTCCAAGCTCGGCAAGGTCGACATGCTGTCGGCCTGCGTCGCGCTGATCGTCCTGCTCGTCACGGCCATGACGTTCGCCACCAACGCGCACACCAGCACCGGGTACGAGGACAAGTCCGCCACCGTACTGCTCTCCGGCGTCGCCGGTCTGATCACCTACCTCGTCGTCAACGGGCTCTCCAGCTTCTTCGAGAACAAGATCGAAGAGGAAGAGGAGCGCGAACACGAGGAGGAGGAGAAGGCCAAGGCCGAAGGCAAGCAGGTCTCGGCCGTGGGCCTCGCAGGCAAGGCCGCTTTCTTCCTCTTCCTCTACCTCGAAGTCCTGGACGCGTCCTTCTCCTTCGACGGCGTGATCGGCGCGTTCGCCATCACGAACCACATCTTCTGGATGGCGCTCGGCCTCGGTATCGGTGCGATGTACGTCAGGTCGCTCACCGTCTACCTGGTCCGCGAGGGCACCCTCGACGACTACGTCTACCTGGAGCACGGCGCGCACTACGCGATCGGCGCGCTCGCCGTCCTCCTGCTCATCACCATCGAGCACGGGATCAGCGAGTTCATCACCGGCCTCATCGGTGTGGTGCTGATCGGTGCCTCCTTCTGGTCATCTGTGCTCCGCAACAAGCGAGTTGCGGCCGAAGGCGGCGGGGATTCGGACGACAAGACGAAAGTCCACGCCTGAGTCCGCCTCCGGGGTGTGACCGGACGGGAATAGCGGGAACGCTCTGAGCGGGGCGGTCTGAGGCGGAAGCCTTCTGGCCGCCCCGCTGTTCACGTTCTGTACGGCGTCCCCTAGGGCGTCCGACAAGTGGGAAATGGTGGGGGTGGGGCGGGGATGGCCTTCTGGGACAATCTGTGGCGAGGCAACGCATCACAATTCGATTCGGGCAACTCCTCGACGAACTCGATCGAACTGACCAAGCGCAATCCGGCGGTCTCACTCACCAAGCAGGGCGCCGCCACCGGGAACCTGCGGGTCAACCTGTCGTGGCGGATGCGTACTTCGGACATCGAGGGACGGTCGAAGCGGAGCGGCGGACTGCTGCGGCACCCCTTCAAGCTCTTCAAGCCCGACGTGGTTCAGGCGCACACCCTGGGCGTGGTCAACGTCGACCTCGACATCGGGTGCATGTACGAACTGGCAGACGGCAGCAAGGGTGTTGTGCAGCCGCTGGGCGGCTTCTTCGGCAGCCTGAACGAGGCGCCGTACGTCAAACTCAGCGGCGACGACCGCTTCGGCGCTCCCTCCGGCGAGACGATATTCATCAACCTCGACCACCGGGAAGAGATCAAACGGCTGCTCGTCTTCGTCTACATCTACGACCGCACCCCTGCCTTCGACCGGACGCACGCCAACGTCACGCTCTACCCGAGCAACGGGCCGCGTGTCGAGATCGAACTGGACGAGCGGGCCCCGCAGGCCCGGTCGTGCGCGGTGTTCTCGATGGAGACCGTCAAGGGCGAGCTGGTGGTGCGTCGCGAGGTGAAGTTCGTGTACGGCTTCCAGGCGGAACTCGACCGGCTGTACGGGTGGGGTCTCCAGTGGGGGCGGGGCTACAAGACGAAGACCTGAGCGGGCGGCGAGCGGGAGGCCCACCTACGGCCGGACGAACTGGGGCCCCATCGGCGGGAGCCGGAAATTGGGGTCCGGCGCGTGGGCCGCCGCCGCGGCCGGCTGCGGATAGCCGTACGCCGGAGCCCCCTGCGGTACCGGCGGCGCCAGTGGTGGCTGAGGCCCCGCACCGGGGGCGGGCGCGTGCGGATAGCCGTAGCCGGGCTGCGCCGACGCGGGCTGCGGATACCCGTAGGCGGGCTGGGCCGGGAAATGCGGCTGCTGCGTGGGCTGCGTGGGCGGTGCCAGGGGCACCTGGGGCGCTTGGGGCGCGCCGTGCGCCGGATCCGGCCGGCCGGGAAGCAGGGCGGTCGCCCCCTCCGCGCCCGGTGCCCCGGCGGCCCCTTCCGTCTCGTCGACCGAGATGCCGAAGGCCGTCGCCAGCCCGATCAGACCGGTCGGATACCCCTGGCCCACGGCCCGGAACTTCCAGTGGTTCCCACGCCGGTACAGCTCACCGCAGATGATCGCGGTCTCCTCGCCGGTCTCCGGGCGTACATCGAAGACGGCCAGCGGGTCGCCGTCGGCCTGGCCCGCGTCGTACAGCAGGACCCGCAGGTCGTGCACGTACTGGAAACTCGCCCCGTCCGACGACGCCGCGAGGACCACCTGGTCGACGCTCGGGTCGAGGGCGGCGAGATCGGCCTCGACGGTGTCGGTCAGCCCTTCGGCCACCTGTTTCTTCGGTAGCCGCCTGACCAGGCCCGACGGGTGACGTGGCTGGTTGTAGAAGACGAAGTCCTCGTCGGAGCGCACACGTCCCTCGGGGCCCAGCAGGAGCGCCGACGCGTCCACGTCGGGCACCCCGGGACCCGGGGTCCAGCGCAGCACGGCCCTTACGGCCATGGCGTCGAGGGGGACGTTCGAGCCCTTCACCATCGCGTGCGTCATGCCGGTCATCCTGCCTTCCCGCAGGCCGCGCGGACAACGTGGGGGCATGGTGGAGGGAGGGGGCGCGGCTGAGACAGGGGCGAGAAGTGGACGAGTTACCTGAAATTCATCCGCGTGTGGAACTCTTGGCTCCCGTCCATACGTACTATTACCGGCCACATGTCAACGCGACCACCGTGGCAGTACGGGGGATGTAAATGCGTCACTTCGGGCATATTCCGCCCACTGCCCGCCAGGGGTTGTTCCACCAGGAGCCCGGCGAGTTCACCGCGGCGTCCCCGGCCCGCATGCTGTCGGCGGCCCTCGGAGCCACCCTCTACAGCCCCGCGACCAGGTCGCGGCTGGCGGAGGACGTGGTCAAGCTGGCCGGTCGGGGCGTCGTGTCGATGGTGCTGTGCCTGGAGGACTCCATCGACGACTCCGAGGTCGAGTGGGCCGAGGGGAACCTGATCCGGCAGTTCTCCGACCTCGACCGGCGTGGCGTGGAGCTGCCGCTGCTGTTCGTCCGGGTCCGCGAACCGGACCAGATACCCGACCTCGTACGCCGGCTCGGCCCCGCAGCGCACATCCTGTCCGGATTCGTACTTCCGAAATTCACCGAGGAGCGGGGAGTCCCCTTCCTCGAAGCACTGATTTCAGCCGAACATGAGAGCGGGCAGCGGCTCTTCGCCATGCCCGTACTCGAATCGCCCGAACTGCTCCACCTGGAGACCCGGGCCGAGACCCTCACCGGCATCGCCCGCACCGTCGACAAGTACCGGGAGCGGATCCTGGCGCTGCGGCTCGGCGTCACCGACTTCTGCTCCGCGTACGGGCTCCGCCGCTCGCCCGATATGACCGCGTACGACGTACGCATCGTCGCAGCCGTCATCGCCGACGTGGTGAACGTCCTCGGCCGCGCAGACGGCACCGGCTTCACGATCACCGGCCCCGTGTGGGAGTACTTCCGACTCCACGAGCGGATGTTCAAACCGCAGCTGCGCCGCAGCCCCTTCCTCGAAGGACGGGCCGAGGAACTGCGCACCGCGCTCATCGAGCACGACCTCGACGGACTGCTGCGCGAGATCCAGCTCGACCAGACCAACGGACTGGTGGGCAAGACCTGCATCCATCCCTCGCACGTCATGCCCGTGCACGCGCTGTCGGTCGTCAGTCACGAGGAGTTCAGTGACGCCCAGGACATCCTGCGGCCGGAACGGGGCGGGGGAGGCGTGCTGCGCTCCGCGTACACGAACAAGATGAACGAGGTGAAGCCCCACCGCGCCTGGGCCGAACGCACCATGCAGCGCGCCGAGGTCTTCGGTGTCGCCAGGGAGGACATCGGCTTCGTGGAGCTGCTTGCCGCCGGGCTGGGGGAGTGAGCGGGATCGGCACGGCAATCGGCACGGCAATCGGCAGGGCAGCCGCAAGGACAGCCGCAAGGGCAGAGGAGAACATCACCGTGGTGTGGTCGGGGTCATGGGTCGCCGAACGGCTGGGCGTACAGCTCGTCGGCGGGGACGAACTGCGCGAGCTGCTGGGCCTGGCCCTGCGCCGCAACCCCAAGCGCGCCCACCTCCTCGTCTCGAACGTCCTCGGCAAACACGTCCCGCAGCGCCCCTCCGTCGTCCACGGCGCCGGCGTCGCCCTCGGCGAACGCGTACGGGACCTGCTGGGCGACGCCGTCGAGCGGACCGTGATCCTCGGCTACGCGGAGACCGCGACCGGCCTCGGCCACTCGGTGGCCGACGGCGTGGCCCGCGCCCCGTACCTGCACTCCACCCGCCGTCCGGTGCCCGGTGTCGCCACCGCGGGCGGCTTCGAGGAGTCCCACTCGCACGCCAGCTCGCATCTGCTGCTCCCCGAGGACCCGGAGCTGCTGGCGGGGGACGGTCCGCTGGTCCTGGTGGACGACGAGT
This sequence comes from Streptomyces sp. NBC_01508, assembly GCF_045040315.1. Lineage (NCBI taxonomy): Bacteria > Bacillati > Actinomycetota > Actinomycetes > Kitasatosporales > Streptomycetaceae > Streptomyces > Streptomyces sp. NBC_01508. The sequence goes on from NZ_CP109419.1 coordinate 6,165,543, forward strand.
TCTCCACGGGAAACACCGTCCTCAACACCATCCGCTCCCTGCACACCCGCTACCCGCGCCGGTGGTACGTGATCGTGGCCCTCGTCGACATGCGCTCCGCCGCCGACCGGGGCCGGCTCGCGGAGTTCGCCAAGGACGTCGGCGCCCGCGTCGACCTGGTGGCGATGGCCTCGGGCACGGTCACCCTCCCGGAGGGCGTCCTGGCACGCGGCCAGGCGCTGGTCGCGCAGTACGACGGTGACACGGGGACGGGCGCGGGCACAGAAGCAGACGCGGACGCGGACGCGGACGTAAGCGAAGGCGAAGGTGAAGGCGTACGCTCACCGGACACCGTGGGCGGCGACATCGTGCGCGTACGGCTCGGCTGGCCCGAGGGGCTGCCCGACGGTGGGCGGCACGGCTTCACGCCCGCCCACCGCGCCCGCCTGGAGTCCGCCGTCCCCGGCATGGCCGCCGCGCTCGCCCAGGGGATCGGCGACGCCCGGCGCGTACTCGTCCTCGGCTTCGAGGAGCTGATGTACGCGCCCCTGCGCCTCGCCCTGGAGCTGGAGCGGTCCGATCCCGGCATCGACGTCCGCTACTCGACCACGACCCGCTCGCCCGTCCTCGCCGTGGACGACCCCGGCTACGCGATACGCAGCCGGCTCGTCTTCCCGGCCCACGACACCGCGGCCTTCCCGGCCGGCGACGGCACCGGCGACGGCGACCGGTACGCCTACAACGTCGCCGGTGGCGGCTTCGACGCCGTCGTCGCGGTCGTGGACTCCCTGGCGGACTCCCCGGAGCTGCACGCCCCCGGCGGCCTGCTCGCACAGCTCGCCGCCCATGTCCCGCGCGTCGTGCTCGCCGTCGTCCCCGCGTACCTCCCCGTCCCTGTTCCCGCCCCCGTGCGCGCCCCCGCTCCCTCGCACCTCCCCGACCGGCAGGACCCCGCCATGCTGCCCGCCCCCCTCCGTGGCCCCGCCTTCTCCTCGTACGCCGCCGACGACGTCGGCTGGCTCCTCCAGGACCTGTCCGACGTGGAACTCGAAGCCCCGACCGAAGAGCGCGAGGAAGCGATCCAGAGCGGCGGCGCCCACTACGCGGAGTCACTGCCCGTCGAGTACCAGCCGAGCGCCGAGTACCAGGAACTCTTCCGGTCCGCCCTCGCTGTCTCCGCCGCCCGGATCGCCCGCGCCGTCGGCACCGTCACCGAGACCGTGCTGGCCGAGCACCCCCGGCGCTACGCCGATCCCACCTCGCGCGAAGCCACCGGGGCCCGGCCCGTCCTGGTCTCACTCGCCCGGGCCGGCACACCGGTCGGTGTCCTGATGCGCCGCTGGGCCCAGTACCGGCACGGCCTGGATCTGCCGCACTACGCCATCTCCATCGTGCGCGGCCGTGGCATCGACACCAACGCCATCCGCTGGCTCGCCGCCCACCACAACCCCGCCGACATCGTCTTCGTCGACGGCTGGACCGGCAAGGGCGCCATCACCCGCGAACTGGCCGACGCACTGGCCGAGTTCGAAGACTTCCACCCCGAGATCGCGGTCCTCGCCGACCCCGGCGGCTGTGTACGGACCTACGGCACCCGAGAGGACTTCCTCATCCCTTCCGCCTGCCTGAACTCCACCGTCTCCGGACTCATCTCCCGCACCGTCCTGCGCGCCGATCTCGTCGGCCCCGACGACTTCCACGGCGCGAAGCACTACCGAGAACTCGCCGACGCCGATGTGTCCGGCTACTTCCTGGACACCGTGGCCGCCCCTTTCGGCGAGGTCACGGACGCGGTGGACACCGAGGTCAAGGAGCTCCTCGCCACCGACCGCGCACCCACCTGGGAAGGCTGGGCCGCCGTCGAGCGGATCAGCGAGGAGTACGGCATCCACGACGTGAACCTCGTCAAGCCCGGCGTCGGCGAGACCACCCGCGTCCTGCTGCGCCGCGTCCCCTGGAAGATCCTCGCCAAACGCGGCGCGGGAGCCGACCTCGACCATGTCCGGCTGCTCGCCCGGCAGCGCGGCGTACCCGTCGAAGAGGTCGACCAACTTCCCTACACCTGCGTCGGGTTGATCCACCCCCGCTACACCCGCGGCGCCACGGGCGCGGACGGCACGGCGGTGGCCGCCTCGTGAACACGCCCCATCCCACGACCAGCCAGGCCCCGGCGCCGGCCCTGGTCGCCAGCGACCTCGACCGCACCCTCATCTATTCGTCGGCGGCCCTCCAACTCGCCATGCCCGACGCCGCGGCGCCCCGGCTGCTCTGTGTCGAGGTCTACGAGAGCAAGCCCCTGTCGTATCTGACGGAGACCGCCGCCGGGCTGCTCGGAGACCTCGCCGGCGCCACCGTCTTCGTCCCCACCACGACCCGCACCCGCGAGCAGTACTTCCGTATCCATCTGCCGGGCCCCGCCCCCCGGTTCGCGATCTGCGCCAACGGTGGCCATCTCCTTGTCGACGGCGAGTCCGACCCCGCGTGGCACACCGGGGTGCGGGACCGCCTCGCTGCGAGCTGCGCCCCCCTGACGGAAATCAGGGAACACCTGCTCGCCGCGGCCGACCCCGCCTGGCTGCTCAAGGAGCGGATCGCCGAAGACCTTTTCGCGTATCTCGTGGTCGACCGCGCGCTACTGCCCGAAGGCTGGGTGAAGGAACTCTCCGAGTGGGCCGACGGCCGAGGCTGGACGGTCTCCCTCCAGGGCCGGAAGATCTACGCCGTACCCCGCCCGCTGACCAAGAGCGCCGCCGTACGCGAGGTCGCCCGCCGGACCGGCGCCGAACTGACCCTCGCCGCCGGGGACTCGCTCCTCGACGCCGATCTGCTGCTGGCCGCCGACCGCGGCTGGCGGCCCGGCCACGGCGAGTTGGCCGACACCGGCTGGAGCGCCCCGCACGTGGAGACAGTGACCGAGACCGGCGTGGCCGCCGGGGAGGAGATCCTGCGGCGGCTCACTCGCGCCGCTGCCGCCGCTCGTTGCGGGACTTGACGACCCGCCGGACGACGAGGGCCAGGAGCGCGAGCAGCGCGACGCCCAGGACCACCCTCGAATACGTCGAGACATAGCTGCTCACCTCCTTCCAGTTCTCGCCGAGCGCGTAGCCGGCCAAGACGAACGCGGTGTTCCAGATCGCGCTCCCGAGCGTGGTCAGACAGAGGAAGAGAGGCAGCGGCATCCTCTCGACGCCCGCGGGCACGGAGACCAGGCTGCGGAACACGGGGATCATCCGGCCGAAGAAGACAGCCTTCGCGCCATGCCGGCGGAACCAGTCCTCGGTCCTCTCTATGTCGCTCGCCTTCACCAGCGGCACCTTGGCCGCGAGCGCGATGGTCCGCTCCCGGCCGAGCCACGCCCCCAACCCGTACAGGGCGAGCGCGCCCACGACCGAGCCCGCGGTCGTCCACAGCAGCGCGGCGATCAGATTCATCTTGCCGGTGCTGGCCGCGAAGCCCGCGAGCGGCAGGATCACCTCGCTGGGCAGGGGAGGGAACAGATTCTCCAGCGCGATGGCTATGCCCGCGCCCGGCGCCCCGAGCGTGTCCATCAGCGTGTTGACCCATTGCTGTGGGCTGCTTGCGATCATGACTCCCACGCTAGGCCCTGTTCAGCAATGGCGGTTCCTAGGAGCAGCAGCCCCCGCCGCAGCAGCCGCCTCCGCCGCCGGGCGAGGGGGCGGAGGCGGCGGCCGGTGAGCCCTTCGCCGAGCCGCCCACGGCGACCGTGGACAGCAGCTTCACGGTGTCCTGGTGGCCGGCGGGGCAGGTGGCCGACGCCGATGACTCGGCCATGGGACGGCTGAGTTCGAAGGTGGTGTCGCAGGGGCGGCAGCGGTACTCGTAGCGAGGCATGCGGTCAGGTTATCCGGCCGACCGGTGGGCGCCCTGCCGGTGGGAGGTGACGGCACGGTGGGCGTGGACGGCCCGCTGCCCGGCGGCGGCCCGGCCGGTCCGTTCGTCCTCCACCTGGGACGGGTGACGGGCCCGCCAGTACGGGTTGTCGTGCGGCAGGCTGCCGCTGACTCTCCCGTACATGCCGAAGAACATGAGCAGCACACCCACCACAAAGCTGAACAGCACGTTCTGGATGCGGAAGGCGAGGGGGTTGAACGAACTGTCGATCAGCGCGAGATTGACGAAGCCGCTGGCGATGAAGAGCAGGCCGAGGACCATGTTCAGCGTCGAGGCGAAGTTCCCGCCGATCAGCATGCCGACGAAGAGCAGCGCGCCGACGCAGATGGACAGGACACTCAGCGCGCCGTTGGTGTTCAGGCCGGCGGTGGTGTGGCTGCCGGTGCCGAAGACGCCGACCTGGTCGATCAGCCCCAGAATGCCGAACACGAGCAGCACCAGACCGATCAGTCCCGCACCGACGCGGTACACCCGGCTCAGGCTGTGGTCGACGGGCAGATGTTCGTCGAGCCTGACCCCGCGCTGTCGTTGCCGTGCGGGGTGGGAACGGATCCCTGAACCGGACATGAGCGGCCCCCTTCAGCCGGTGCGTACGTGCGTGCCGCGTAGGTACCTCAAGGATCCGTCCGGCACGAGCAGGGGACAAGTCGGACGGTACGAAGGCGCCTGGGCGGGCTGGTCAGGCCCCCGCGCCCCGCTCGTCCCGGATCTCCCCGACCACGCGGGTCACCGTGTTGCGTACCGCTTCCGTCTCCGTCAGGAAGTGCCACCAGTCGGGATGCCGGCCCTCCAGCCCGGCCACCGCCCGGTCCAGCCGTGCCACGGCGTCGTCCAGCGGGCGGGCGTGCCGGGGGTCGGGTGTGTTGCGGCCCGCCATCGCGAGGCGCTGAGCGTCCCGTACGGCGAACCGCGTCCGGTCGATCTCCCGCTGCGGGTCCTTCGAGACGGCGTTGAGCCGCTGGAGCCGGTCACCGGCGGCCGACACGGCCTCGTCGGTGGAGTTCAGCAGCGCCCGGACCGTGCTGAGCAGGGCCGTCGCGTCCGGCCAGCGCTGCTCGTCGCGTGCCTTCGCGGCCTCCTTCAGCTTCTCCTCCGCCTGGTGCACGGAGGTCGCCGCCTGCTCCGGTACGGGCTGGAGGTCCTGCCAGCAGGCGGCGCTGAACCGGCGCCGCAGCTCGCTCAGCACCGGCTCCACCGTGCCGGCGCGCGTCGTCAGGGCCTGTGCGCGCGTACGCAGCGACACCAGCCGCCGGTCGATCTCCGCCGCGCGCTCGGGCAGCCGCTCGGCCTCGGCCCGTACGGCTTCGGCGTCCCGCAGCACCCGGTCGGCGCGCTGAATGGTCTCGGCCACGCCGTGCTGCCCCGCGCCCTGGTTGAGCTTGGTCAGCTCCGGGCCGAGCGCGGCGAGCCGCGTCGCGAGGTCGTCGGCCCGCAGCCCGGAGCCGCGCACCGCGTCCAGGGCGTTGCTGGCGGCGAGCAGCGTCTGCCGCGCCCGCTCCACGGCGGGCGCCAGCCGCGCGAGCTGCGTCTCCGCCTTGTCGAGCAGCGGGCCGAGCCCGCGCTCGAAGCGGTCCAGCTCGCCCTTGACCCTGACCAGCTCGTCCTTGGCCCTGGTCAGCTCCGTACGGGCGGTGGAGGCGGCGGACGGCTCCAGGTCGTCCCGGTCGAGATCGTGTGTGTCGACGGCGTTGATGTAGCCGCTGCTGACCTCGTCGATCCGCCGTCCCAGGGCGGCGAACTCGTCCACGGCCCGCCGCGCGCCCGGCGAGCTGTCCACCGCGGTGATCGTCTCTATCGAGATACGCAGGTCGCGCTGGGCCGTGTCCAACTCGTAGAAAGCGGCGGCGGCGGCGTCCTTGGCCGCCTGCGCCTCGGCCCGCTGATTCTCGCCACGCCCGCCGAACCAGCGCCGGGTGCCCCCGCCGGCGAAGGCTCCCGGCAGGGTCGCGACGATCAACGGCACCGGCAGCAGCATCAGGGTGAGGACATCACGGACGCCACCCGCCCTCGCTCGTGCGTGCGGCTGCGCGTGTGTCGCCGTCACATCCCTCTCCCGTGCCGATTACGCCCTGCCCAGTAACAGTCTCCCACCTGGAAGGGACGAACACACGGGTCGGTTAGTTCGCGCTTCGGACTGTGACTTTGCCGTTGTCGCTGCGGGCCTTCACCACGTGGGCGCTGCCGTCGTCCTTGGGCACGTCCACGTCGACGCTCCCGTTGTCGCTCTCGGCGGTCACCGCGTAAGCGGTGTCGGACTTCGGCAGGTCGATCGTGACGGACCCGTTGTCGCTGAAGGTGTCCACCTTGTCTGGTACGGAGGTGAGGTTCAGCCGCACCGCTCCGTTGTCCGACCGGGCGTGGACCGACTTGGAGGACACGCCCTCGGTCGTCACCTTGCCGTTGTCGCTGAACAGGTCGAGCGGGCCGCTGGAGTCGCGTACGTCGACGGCGCCGTTGTCGGAGCGGAGGTTCAGTGCGGTGTCGAACCCGTCGGCGCGCACCGTGCCGTTGTCGTTGAGTACCTTCACGGCCGTCCCGCGCGGCACCTTCACCTTGTGCCGGGACTCGCAGTTGTTCACCAGTGCCTTGCATGTCACCTTGAGGGTGAGGGTGTCATCCGCCAGCTTCCAGACGGGGTCGGGTCCGGAGCCGACAAACACCCAGCCGTCGACCTGACGGGTCACCTCGATGTCCTTCACATCGGCCGGCACCAGCTCGATCGAGGAGTTCGCCGACGCGATGGTCAGCGTCTTCCCACTGAAGGCGAACGACCGCTTCTCGGTCGGCGCCTCGTCGGCGTCGGCGCTCCCGCACCCACTGACGGCGACCACGGCGAGCGCGGCCCCGCCGGCGGCGACGAGCGTACGGGCGCGGCGGGTGCGACGTGTGTGACGTGTGCGGTGCGATTCCATGGTGATCGGTCCCCCAAGGTGGTCCTGCGGATGTGCCATCACCCTATGAATCCCGGCGCCACCGAACGATCCGGTCGGCCACCGTCTCCGTGGTGGGGGTATCCCCCCGCCCGCGAAGGCGTTTGTGAGCGGGGGCCGTGTGCCATGTACGCTGTTGCCTCGTCCACGGGTGCGTAGCTCAGGGGTAGAGCGTTGCTCTTACAAAGCAAATGTCGGCGGTTCGAAACCGTCCGCGCCCACCGAAGTAGCCACAGGTGAGACCTGTTCCGGCCTCCTGTCCAGTCAGGGACGGGAGGCCGTTTTCCATGAGCGATTCCACGGAAAGTCCATGGGATGGCCGGGAATTGGATTGAGTTGGGCTGAAGTGTCGTGTTGTGCGGGGTGTTCCGCAGGGGGTGGTTGACCACCGCCCGAAACACGGCGGGACAGTGGCGGCGCGGTGCGTCGTTGTACGACACGGGGGAGTGCCACGCGTGCAGAGCGACGTCATGCCGTCCGTCAGCCTTGCCGTTCCGCGGGCCGGCGATGGGGCTGGTCGGGGAGCGGGCCGGGCGCGGTGGGGGCTTGCCTGGGTGTGTCTGGGGTTTGTGGTCGTCGCCGGGGTGCTCGTTCCGTTCGGGTTGCCGCTCGGGTGGGACGAGATCGTCTATGCCAGCCGGTTCGGTCCGTACGGACCCGCCGTGCCGTTCAGCGCGCCGCGTACGCGCGGGGTGCCGCTGCTGCTCGTGCCCGTCGCGTCGTGGAGCGACTCGGTCGTGCTGCTGCGGCTGTGGATGGCGGCGCTCGCGGGTGGCGCGCTCTATCTGGGGTTTCGGCCGTGGCTGGGGGTGCTGCGGCGGCCGGCGGGTGTGTGGGTGGCCGCGGGGTTGTACGGGAGCCTGTGGTTCGCCCTGTTCTACGCCAACTCCGCGATGCCCAACCACTACACGGCGATGGGCGCCGCTGCCGCAACTGGCTGTCTTCTGCGCCGGGACCCCGGTCGTGGCGCGTACGCCGGGATCGTCGCCGGGCTGGCCGTCGTCACGCTGATGCGGCCCAACGACGGTGCGGCCGTGGCCCTTCCGCTGGCCGTCGCCGCGCTGCTGGTGCCCGCGTGGCGCGGCCGGGGGCGGCTCATGGCCGTGGTGGCGGGCGTCGCGGCGGGGGCGCTGCCGTGGGTCGTGGAGGCGTGGCTGCGGTTCGGCGGTGTCTCGCGGCGGCTCGCCGAGGCGAGCGACACCCAGGGCGGTATGCGGCCCGTCCTCTCGCTGAAGGCCCATCTCACCGCCCTGGACGGCCCGTTGCTCTGCCGGCCGTGTACGGGCGACACCGTCGCCTCCGGGGTCGTCGAATGGTGGCTGCTGCTCCCGCTGCTGGTCGTGCTCGGGCTGTGGACCCCGCGTCGCGCCGGGCACGCGACCGCGCCGATGTGGCTCGCGGTGGCCGTCGCGGCGTCCGCCTCGCTGCCGTACCTCTTCCTCGTCCCCTACGCGGCGCCCCGCTTCCTGCTGCCCGGCTACGCGCTGCTGGTGCTGCCCGCCGCTCTCGGCCTGCTCGCCGTCGCGGACCGGGCGCGCGGCTCGCGACCGGTCGCGGTCGCGCTCGTCGTCGTGCTGCTGGGGCACGGAGCCGTACAGCTCACGCAGGTACGGACACATGTGGGCGTCCAGGAACGGGCGCGTGGTGACTGGCTGCGGATCAGCGCCGTACTGCGCGAGGAGGGGGTGCGGCCGCCGTGCCTGATCAAGGGGAACAGCTTGGCGATCCCCGTCGCGTACACCATGGGCTGCGCGTCGGCGGCCATGGACGACCCGGCACCCGCCACGGCGGTGATCCTGCGCCGCGCCGACCCGCCGCGCTGGGCACGGGACTGGCCGCACCGCCGGGTGCCGGACACGTACAACCCGGGCTGGGGCGTCGCGGTGCGTCCCTAGGGCGTGTTGCGAAAGTGGCGCCGTCCGCCCGAAGGGCGGGGCCGACGGCGTCTGGTGCGTGCGATCGCAAGGCGGAGGATCGTTCTCGTACTGGGCCGTACTCGGATGATTCCGACAACGCGGCGAGTGCGCGTGGCAGGCGTCGTCGGCCAGGCGGGACTTTCGCAACATGCCTTAGGACCCGTCTTGTGGGCCACGTGCGTCCTCCGGTGCCGGACGGGGCGGTGGTGTCTCCAGCACCGCCGCGGCCAGCCGTTCGCGCAGCCGGGGCATGTTCCGCGCCACCAGGCCGGGGACCACGTCGTTCCGGCGCGTGGCCATCGTGTCCAGCGCGCCGGCGAAGTTCCGGCGGAGGGGGCGGGCGGCGATGCGCAGCGCGGAACGGCCGTTGGCCGTCAGCGAGGCCCTTGTCTCCCAGCGCCCGTGGGGCAGTTGGCGAGGCGTCGCCCGTACGGACATCCGGCCGGGACGGTGGTCGAGCCGCGCGGTGTGGCCGCCCGTGGGTGGTGGTCGTTCCGCAGTGCCGCCTCGATCTCCGCCGTCACCGCGTCGTCGGTGACGCTCTGGACGGCGCGCAGCGCCACATGCCGGTCCCACTCCCGCACGCGTACGGCGTGACGACCGCCTGCTCGAACCAGCGGCGTGGAACCGATTCGACGGTCACGGTGTATGAGAGATGGACCAAGTGGCCCCGATGGGCCGTGATCGGTGACACTTGACGTATGTGCCGCAGCATTAAGACTCTCCGTCCGCCCGTCATCCCCGAAGAGGCCACCGAGGAGGAGATCAGGGCCGCCGCCCTCCAGTACGTACGCAAGGTCTCCGGCTTCCGCGCGCCCGCGGCCCACAATCGTGAGGTGTTTGACCGGGCCGTCGAGGAGATCGCCGCCTCGACGATGCGGCTGCTCGACGGCATCGAGGTACGAGGCGCGGCCCGTACCTGACGAGCACCGGGCGGCGCCGATCCGCCTCAGACGGCCGGCGAGGGCGCCGTCGTCGGGGCCGGTGCCTGCTCCCGCGCTGCGGCGCGTCCGCGCGTCGGGCGGCGTACGACGTACGCGGCCACCGTCCCCGCCACGAACAGCGCCAGCACGGACACCGCCGCGCCGGACCAGCTCGCGCCCAGCCACTGGCCGCCGAAGTAGCCGAGGCCCACGCTGTATCCCGTCCATGCCACGGCCGCCAGCGCGGACCAGGGCAGGAACTCCTTCATCTTGCGGTGCGCGGCGCCCGCGCTGAGCGAGACCACCGAGCGGCCCGCCGGTGCGAAGCGCGCGATCACGACGAGGATCCCGCCGCCGGTGAGGGACGCGCCGAGGCGTTCCTGCGCGGTGGTCAGTCTGCGTGAGCGCGCGATCGCGCGGGCCAGCCGGTCCCCGCCGCGCCAGGCGAGGCGGTACGCGACGAAGTCGCCGATCACGGAGGCGACGGCCGCGCACACCATCAGCACGAGCAACGACGGCACTTCCTGCGGCACATGGGCCACGTGCGACACCTTGCCGGCCGCGTCGGCGACCGCCGAGGTCCCCGCTGCCGCCGCCGTGGCGGCCGTGATCACCAGCACACCGCTGGGCAGCACGGGCAGGAACACGTCCAGAAGCACGGAGAGCGCCACGACGGCGTAGATCCATGGGCTGCCGGTCAGCGCGCCCAGACTCTCCAGCACTTTTACATTCCCCGTTTCCGTGACGAAGCCGAAATCCCCCGGCCTCGTATCCCCCTGCCCGCCGCCCGCCCTCGCGCGAGGCGAATGGGGGTGGCTGCCAGCCATACAGCGTACGCCCGTGTGGTGGACCACCTTCCCACGGGGCGGGTGTTGTCCACCTCCTGTTTGTTCGATTACCGGGATCGAGGAATGGCCGAATGTGGGTGTCCGGCCGAGTCTCCCTCACGCGCGGGCGCCCGGACCCCGTCGAAACGGGATCCGGGCGCCGTGTGTGCGCCGCCTTTCCGAACCGTCTGACGGTCGGTCAGGCCGTTACCGCCGTCGGCTGCTCCCGGCGCTCCGGCTCACGTGTGCCGCGTGCGCCGATGAGCCGGTCCAGCGAGAGCGCGCCGGGGCCGTTGAAGACGATCAGCAGGAAGGCCCAGCAGAAGATCGCCGAGGCTTCGCCGCCGTTCTGCAGGGGGAACAGCCCGTCGGGCTGGTGGACGTTGAAGTACGCGTACGCCATGGACCCCGAGGCCACGAACGCGGCGATCCGGGTTCCCAGGCCGAGGAGGACCAGGCTGCCTCCGACGAGCTGGATGACGGCCGCGTACCAGCCGGGCCAGGTGCCGGCCTGGGCGGTGTCCTTACCGAGGACGCCGAAGAGTGTCGCGGCGCCGTGGCAGGCGAAGAGCAGTCCGATCACCATGCGGAAGAGTCCGAGGGCGTACGGCTGCGCGTGGTTGAGACGTGTTGACATGGGGGGTGGGACTCCTTCGGTTCGGGACGTAACCGACGAGACCTTCACGGTAGGCAGCCCTGAAGAATGCTTGCAAGTTCAACATCCAGTCGACGGGTGTTTCTCGGCCCCGCCCCCGTTCTCCGGAGCGAATTCGGTCCGTGCCGCCTGACCTGCTTCTTTCGTTGGTGATGTCGCGACTGGGGCGGAGGTCCCCTTGGGTGGGGCATGGGCAGACCAGTGGACGGTACGGAGGAACCAGGCATGGTGGGACGGGAGCCACCAAAACGCCGTCAATCAGGGCGAGATGGCGGCGCGGAGGTCACTCCGAGGTCAGTTCCCGCTCGTCGACCGTCATGAGCCGCGCCCCCGACTCCGGCCCGCTGTCCCGCGCTCGCGCCTGAACCAGACTCAGCCGCGCCGCCCGGCCCCGCAGCGTCAGCGTCATCAGCTGATTCCCGAACCACGGGCCGCCGGTCTTCCCCCACGTGACGGACGGTGCGGCCACCCGGCCGTGCCGGGCGAAGGCGCGCCCCAGCCGCCGCCCCACCCGGCTCCAGCCGAACCGGAAACCGAGGCGGATCGTGAGCGGGATGGAGTTGTGCACGGGGGAGCAGGTCAGCTGGACGACCCGGGAGCGCGGCTGCCGCCCCTTACGCCAGGCCGGCTCGGCGACGTACGCGTGGTGCACATCGCCCGACAGCACACAGACCGTCGCCGGTGCGTCCGGCCCGTCGCCCACCTCCGCGATCAGCCGTGCCAGCTTCTCGAACGACGTCGGGAACGCCGCCCAGTGCTCCAGGTCCGCCGCCCGGCGCAGCTTCTCGCCGAAGCGCGCCCACCGCTTCCCGCGCTCGCCCCGGGCCAGCGCGGCGTTCCAGCTCTCCGCGTCATGCACCAGCGGCGGCAGCAGCCAGGGCAGGGAGGTGCCGATCAGGAGGTGGTCACGGTCGCCCGGATCGGTCAGCGCCTGGTCGCGCACCCACCCCGCCTCCTCCGGGTCCAGCATGTCCCGGTGTCCCTCCTCCAGGACGCGGGCCGCCCGTGAGTCGACCATCAGCAGTCGCGTCCGGCCGAAGTCGCGGCGGTAGCTCCAGCGCACCCGTGCCGGGTCGGCGTCGGCCTCGGCGGCGAACTCCCGGAGCCGGCCGGTGCCGTCCGGCTCCGCCCGTACGGCGGCGTACAGCTGGTCCGCCGCCAGCTCGGCGGGGGAGAGATTGCCGAGGTGCTGATACACCCAGTACGACATCAGGCCGCTCAGAATGCGCTCGCGCCACCACGGCTCGGTGCGCATCCCGGCCACCCAGGACGCGCTGGTGTTCCAGTCGTCGATCACGTCGTGGTCGTCGAAGATCATGCAGCTCGGGACGGTGGAGAGCAGCCAGCGGACCCGCGGATCGCTCCACGACTCGTCGTACAGGAGGGTGTACTCCTCGTAGTCGGCGACCTCCGCGCCCGGCGGCTCGGCCAGATCGCGGCGCTCGGCCAGCCGGCGGCGGGTGGCGGGCGACGTCTCGTCGGCGTACACCTGATCACCGAGCAGGAGCAGGACGTCCGGGCGTACGGCTCCGGGGTCGGCCGCGAGGGTCGCGGCGAGGGTCTGGAGGGCGTCGGGTCCGACCGGGTCGGGCTCGCCGACCGGTCCGGAGGCCCAGCGGCAGGAGCCGAAGGAGACGCGGAGTTCGGGCGCGGGGGTCACCTCGGCGGGGGTGGCGTTCTCCGACCCCGCCCCCGCCCCCGCTGCCGGGGAGGGCGCGGCCGGTGTACGGATCACGCTCGGCGGGAACGGCGAGTTCTCGGGCGGCCAGACGCGCAGCTCGTCGAGCAGCACCTCGTACGCGACCGCCGTGCCGGGGGTCAGCCCGGTCACCGGGATCAGGGCGTAGTGGTGCCCGGCGATCAGGAACGTACGCGACGAGCCGTACGCGCCGCCCTCGCAGCGGACCTCGGCCGTGCACGGCCGGTCCGTCTCGACCCAGATCGTGGCCGTGCCGGCGGACTCCCCGTCGACATAGCGCAGCAGTGGTCCCAGGCGCAGCCCGGTCATGGTGCCTCCTCCGTCGCCCCGTACGGTACGGAACGACGGAGGGGACGGACCAGGTTCCGGCCTGTGATGTCGTGAGTGGCCGTTCTCGCTCAGCAGCCGCTCAGCAGCCGCCCAGCAGCTGTTCAGCAGCCGTTCAGGACGCTCTGGAGCTTGCTCTTCTCCGCCGAGTCGACACGCAGGTCGTAGTGGTGCTTCACGTCGACCCACATCCGGGCGTACACGCAGTGGTACGAGGCGCTCGGCGGCATCCACTCCGCCGGGTCACGGTCGCTCTTGGACTGGTTCACGTTGTCCGTGACCGCGATCAGCTGCGGGCGGGTGAGGTCGTTGGCGAAGGTCTGGCGCTGGGCGGTGGACCAGCCGCTCGCGCCGGAGGTCCACGCCTCGGCGAGCGGCACCATGTGGTCGATGTCGACGTCGCTCGCGGCGGTCCAGGTGGCGCCGTCGTACTCGGAGTACCAACTGCCGCTGGTGGCCTGGCAGCTGGAGTTCTGCACGACGTTCTTGCCGTCGCGCTTGAGTACCGTCTCGCGGGTGTCGCAGGCTCCCGACTGGGTGATCCAGTGCGGGAACAGGTCGCGGCTGTAGCCGCTGGTGGAGCCCTCAGCGGACACGGTGAGCTGGCTGAGGTAGGTGCGGGCGGTGGCGGCGCTGACGGGTGTGGGCGGTGCGGCCTGGGCGGTGGGGGCGCCGAGCAGCGCGGTGGCCGACACCAGGGCGGCGGTCGCGGCGATGACGGCTATTCGGCGGGCGGGACGGGCTTGACGCGCGTAGATACCTGACATGCGAACTCCCTTGTCGTGGGGGGAAGTGAGCCGTTCGGAAACCGTTGTGGGGTCGGGGCCCGAGCGCCCATGGTGGTGGCGCCGCATTGCCGCGAGGTGGGCGCCAGGTAACAGGGTGACGACATGGGCACGTCACATCAAGAGTTTGGGGATTACTCGTACCGGGCCGGGGAGGTGTCAACGTCCCGCGTATGGGTGTTATCTGACATACCGGGAATATGTCCGCTGCGGATCAGGGTTGGGGTGGGCACATGCTGCTGAAGGTCGATGTCACATTCGGGGTCGTCCTGGCCGTTCTGCTCGTCGCCGCGGCCGGCACCGCGGCGCTCGCGCATCTCGGGCGGGCGCGCGAGATCGCGACGGCGGGGGTGCGGGCGGCGGTTCAACTCGGCGTGGTCGCCCTGGTGATCGGGTGGGTCGTCGGGTCCGTACCGGCGCTGCTGGCCTTCGTCGCGCTCATGTACGCGGTGGCGGTACGCACCGCCGGGCGCCGCGTCACGGCCAACGGGACGTGGTGGTGGGCCGCGGTGCCCATCGGGGCGGGAGTGGCGCCGGTGGTCGCTGCGCTGCTGCTCACCGGACTCGTACCGGTCAAGGGCATCGCCCTCATCCCCGTCACCGGCATCCTCATCGGCGGTGCGCTCACGGCGACGGTGCTCGGCGGGCGGCGCGCGCTGGACGAACTCGGCGCTCGCCGGGGCGAGGTGGAGGCCGGGTTCGCGATCGGCCTGGCCGAACGGGACGCCCGCCTGGAGGTGGCCCGCCCCGCCGCGGCCGACGCGCTGCTGCCGGGGCTCGACCAGACGCGCACGGTGGGCCTCGTCACGCTGCCGGGCGCGTTCGTCGGCATGCTGCTGGGAGGCGCGTCACCGGTACTCGCGGGGGCGGTCCAACTGTTCGTACTGGTGGCGCTCATGGCGGTGCAGGCGGTGGCGGTGAGCGTGGTGCTGGAGCTGGTGGCGCGGGGGCGGATGCATCGGGACGTCGCCCGGGGCCGAACGCATCGGGACGTCGCCCGTTGCCGGAACCGCCGGCATTGACCTGTCAGGCCCAGTCCGGGTCCGGCGGAACGTAGTCCGACGAACGTGCCAGGGACTCGGCGACCGCGGCGGCCTCCGCCTCCGCGGCCGTGGCCTCGTCAAGGCGGTCGAGCCGGCGCAGGCAGGCGCTCAGGGTGAGCAACCCTTCACGCAGGTTCCGCTCGGCCCGGCGGACGTCGTCGTGCGACGATTTCAGCTCTTCGCGTCGCCGCTGGAGCAGATACGCCCAGGTGTAGCGATGGTCGTCGTCCCAGTCGTCCGCGGTCTCCACCTTCCGGTGATGCTCCCGTGCCCAGTAGGCGAGTTCACGGTGGAGCTTCACCGCCTTCATGCCGGGCTCCAGGGCATTCGTCGGCAGATCCAGCGAGAGCAGACGGACGCTGAAGTCGTGCCAGATTCTTGCCAGTTCGTGCTGAGGCTTACGGCGCCGGACCTTCCGTATCGCCTCGGTGATACACGCGCCCGCTTCCTCGGTCCGCCCGCTTCGAACCAGTCGTTCGCCGAGCCGGTCCACCGCGAAGAGGAACTGGGCCGTGGAGTCCGAATGCTCCCGCCAGTACGCCACGACCTCGGCGGTCACATCCGCTGCCTCGGAAACACGGCCGACGGCGTCGAGTTGATCCGCGTAGGCCGCCAGCGCGTGGCCGAGGTCCACCGAAACGTCACCGGGGCGCTTGAGCCGCCCTCGGATCTCGTCCACCGCCATGGCCGCGGCCTCCACCGCCGCCCCATGGCGGCCGAGCCTGGCAAGGATCTCCGTCCGCCAGTACGGGGCCTCGCTGTCCCTTCCTTGGTCGGTTCGGCCGGTACCCGACAGCCGCAGCTGCTCATCGACGACTTCGAGCGCCTCCTCGTAGCGCTCGATCGTCATGAGGTTGCCGCGCAGCGCCGACAGCGCAGCGGCGATTTCTCCGGAGAAGGCGCCCGGCCGGTCGGCAGCCAGCCCCCGATACGCCGCGAGTTCTTCACGGCGCGCCAGTGAGGCGAGGTCGTCCCACCCCAACTCCGTCAGCACATCGGCGAGTTGGTCCAGCGACCCGGGCAACGCGGTCGTGGTGGGCCATGAGTCCGAGGGCCGCCCCCGTAACTGCTCGACCTTCCGCAGCTCGTCCACCGCCCACCGCACGGTCTTGTCCGACCGGACCA
Source organism: Streptomyces sp. NBC_01508 (assembly GCF_045040315.1). Taxonomy (NCBI): domain Bacteria; kingdom Bacillati; phylum Actinomycetota; class Actinomycetes; order Kitasatosporales; family Streptomycetaceae; genus Streptomyces; species Streptomyces sp. NBC_01508. Next base: position 6,181,664 of record NZ_CP109419.1, read on the forward strand.
CGCCCCGGTATCGGCTCTGGTCCACCGGGCGTTGGAGCATTTCGCGGCGAACCACTTCGGCTTCTCGCTTGGGCACCGGCTTTGTATAGCACGCCTCCCGCACCTGTTACCCGGTCCCGGGGTGCGCCGCCCGGTCCTCGCTCGGCCGGGAGGCGCCCGACTTCGCCGCGCGCAGCAGGAGGAAGAGGAGCAGCCCGAACGGCGACAGAAGGATGGTGAGGACCAGGAGCGGCCCCATGATCAGCGGATGTACGCCGATCCGTCGCGCTTCCCGGTACATCCACTGGCCGATCAGCAGGTCCCAGGCGATGATCTGGGCCCAGATCGCACCGGCACCGTCGGCGAGGACGAGCAGTTCGCGGAATCCGTCGATGTCGGGGCTGCTGACCGCGGCCCAGAGTTCGGGGAGGACGGGGAGCGCCATCGCCAGATGGACGAGCAGGATGGGGACGACGGTCAGTGGCGACGCGGCGACGCGGGCGGTCGTCCGCCGGCCGGGCGCGAAGATCATGAGCAGCCAGACCGGGGCGGCCAGCCAGAAGGCGAGTTCGAAGAGGAAGCCGGTCATGCCACGAGTTCCTTCGTGTCGTCAGTGTTCTCGTCGGCGTCGCCGTTTTCGCCGCTGGTGTCGTCGCTGTTGTCGTCAATCGGAGTGCGATGAGGGGTGGTTGGGGCCACCCCGGCCCGCAGGGCCACGTACGCCCCGCCCACCGTGGCGGCCAGGATCAGTCCCGCCGCCGTCAGCGTCGCGGCGTCGGGGTGGATCAGCGGCTGGCCGCGCAGCGCCTGCCAGGTGAGCAGGCCGAGGAGGGCGGCGTACGCGCCCGCCGCGATCAGTACGAGGCGCGCCCGTACGCGCTCGTCGGTGAGGCGGCCGAACCGGGGGCGCGACGCGAGCACCAGCAGCACCATGAGGACCAGCGGGAGCAGTTGCAGCGCGTGCATGCCGAAGAAGTGCGGAATCCGCAGGTCGCCGCCGGTGGTCGACCATCCGGTCAGCGGCATGGAGGGGCCGCCGTCCGGTACTCCCACGCTGTGGGCGCCGACGATCGAGGACGTGTCCCTTCGCTGATCGGGCGTCGGCCGGGTCATCAGGAACCCGACGGCGGCCCCGGCGAGCGCCAGAGCGATCCCGCACCGTATCGCCCAGGCGGACGTGCGGTCGGCGATCCGGGCGCGCAGCAGCAGGATGGCGATGACCAGGGTGCCGAGCCACAGGATGACGACGGTGATGGCCATCACGTTGAACAGCGCCTCGTCGAAAGGGGTTTGGCGGTTGAAGTGGCTGCGTTTCCCGCGCACCACCTGCCCGATGATGATCACCATCTCCACGGCGCTGGCCGTGACGACCACCATGCCCGCCCACCAGCCCGCCTTCCGCCCGCGGTCGAGCAGCGACAGCATCCAGGCGAGCGAGAGTCCGTACGCGGCGAACGACACCGCGAACTTGAGCGGCTTGAACCAGATCCGCGCTCCCGTGAGTTCGCGGTCGTCCACGACGAGCCCTACGCCGGACAGGACGGCCAGGACCGCCATCGACGCGGAGAACACCACCAGTGGCCGGTGCCAAGAGCGCCATGAAGACACAGGAATCCCCTTGTTTTCGTGATCTTGGAAAATGGATAGTGGCACTGTCCGCTATCCGATAGCGCGAGTATCTATGATGGGAAGCGGGGATGGCAAGGGCGCTGAACAAGGGCGCGGCCCGCGCCGGAGTGGCGAGTGGGCGCGCGAACAGAGCGGTGCGCGGAGCAGTGCGGAGAGCAGTGGGCGGGGCAGTGAGCAGGAGAGTGAACAGGCCGTGCGTATTGGCGAGTTGAGCCGCAGGACCGGTGTGCCGGTGCCGACGATCAAGTACTACGTCCGTGAAGGGCTGCTGCCGCAGGGCGAGTTGAGCAGCCCCAACCAGGCTCAGTACGGCGCGGCGCACGAGCGCAGGCTGCGTCTCATCCGCGCGCTGCTGGACGTGGGCGGTCTCAAGGTGGCCGCGATCGCGGAGGTGCTCGGCGCGGTGGACGACCCCGACCGCCCGCTGCACAAGGTGCTCGGCGCCGCCGCGGACCGGCTCGGTCCGGCGGGAGCCGCCGATGACGACGCCGAGGCGGAGGCCGCGCACGCCGCGGTCGATGAGCTCATCGCGCGCCGCGGCTGGCGGACCCACGAGTCGAACCCGGCCGCCGACGATCTCTCACGGGCCCTGGCCGCCATGGCGAGAGTCGGCCACGGCGCGTTCACGGAACTGCTCGACACGTACGCCGACGCCGCCGAGGCGGTCGCCCGTGCCGACCTCGGCTACGTGGGCCGGCGGGTGGCGGTCGAGGATCTGGTGGAGAGCGTGGTGATCGGCACCGTACTGGGGGAGGCGGTGTTCAACGCGATGCGGCGGCTGGCGCATGTGGACGCGTCGGCGCGGTTGTACGGGCTCGGCGGGGCCGACGGCGCGGGGCGCGAAGGCGGGGCCGGCTGAGTGGGGACGGCTGAGCGGCGCCGGCTGGCGCGGGAACGGGCCGTGGCCCCCAGCTCAGTGGCGGGGGGCCGGGCGCGGGGGCGAGGGGGCGCGGGAAGTCAGGCGCCGACGCGGACCTCGATCGTGCCGTCCGGCAGTGCTGTCACCGCGACGTCCGTGAGGTCCGACGTGTGGGCCGTCGGGGACAGGGAAACCGCCCGCGGACCCACCCCCAGCACCCGCATCCCCGCCGCGCGAGCCGCCGTGATGCCCGCGTCGGAGTCCTCCAGGACCAGGCAGTCCGCCGGGTCGACGCCCAGTTCCGCGGCTGCCTTCAGGAAGCCCTCCGGGTCCGGCTTGCTCTCGGAGACGTGTTCCGCCGTGACGCGGATCGACGGGATCGGGAGGCCGGACGCCGTGAGGCGCGCCGTGGCGAGGGCTTCGTCGGCCGACGTGACCAGGGCGTGCGGCAGGGCCGCGATCGCCGCCATGAACGCGGGCGCGCCCGCGATGGGGACCACCCCGTCCAGATCCGCCGTCTCCTCCGCCAGCATCACGTCGTTGTCCGCGTGGTTCAGCTCCATCGGCCGGTCCGGCAGCAGCACCGCCATCGTCAGATAGCCCTGGCGGCCGTGGACGACCTTCAACGCCTCCTCCGGGTCCAGGCCGTGCTCGATCGCCCAGCGGCGCCAGCAGCGTTCCACGACGGCGTCGGAGTTGACGAGGGTCCCGTCCATGTCGAGCAGTAGTGCGCGGACGGTCAGGACGGATGTCGTCGTGGTCGGGGCGTTGGCCGGCATCGGCGGACTCCAAGCAGGGGGAAGCGCGGGGGAAGGCGCGGACAAGAGCGGCTCCCGCCCGCCGGTCAGGGATACGGACGGGAACCGCTTTGTTCAACGACTATACAAAGTCGGTGAGGGGTCACGCCACCCCGGCCCTTCCCCACACTCCTCCCGGCCTCCGGCCTCCCGTCAGTCCCGGCCGTCCTCTCCCCGGCCCGGTCCACCACCCGGTCCACCACCACCCGGTCCGCCGCCGCCCTGCTCCCGGCCCTGCCCGCTGGTCTCCGCCTCCAGCGCGCGCCGGGTGTTGGGGCCGTACACCCCGCTCGGATCGCCCTCGATGCTCTTGTACGACTGGTAGATCCGGACCGCCGCCTCCACGCGGTCGCTGTACCGACCGTCGTATGCGTCGTTGTACAGCCAGATCTCCGACAGTCTGCGCTGAAGCTCCTCGACCTCCGCCCCGCTGTCCCCGCGCCGCAACCCCGCCTCGGCCCCCGCCCCCTTCGTCGTCGCCGTGCCGTCCGGCCGCGGCGCCTTCGTCGGGGCGGTGCTCGGCGCGGCGGGCTTCGCGGACGGCGACGGCGGCCCGCTCGCGGCCGGCTTCGGCGCGGACGCACTCGCAGTGGCGGACGCGCTCGCCGACGCAGACGCCGGCCCCGACGCCGAGGCGGACGCCGACGCGTCCGGCTCCGCGCTCACCGTCGACAGCCCCGAATTCAGCTCGGACGTCGCCTCGTCACCGCCGTCGTCACCGGTGAACAGCCCCCCGGCGAACGACGCCGTACCGATCACCGCCACGGCGGCCGCCGCCAGCGCCACCATGACGAACGTCCTGCGCCCACCGGTCCGTTCGGGATCAGCCGCGGCCCCGAGCGGCGCCGTCGTCCGCAGCCCCGGCAGCGACAGCCGCATCGTCTCGGCGGGGTCGGTCCCCTCCGACCGGTCGCCGCCCTGCGGTGGCGGCGGCGGCGCCGGTATCGACGATGGCGTGGGCGGCGGCGACGGCGGCGTGGCGAACGGCATGGAGTCGTACGGCGGCGGAGGCGGCGGGATGGACGGTACGGCGCCGTCCGGCTCCGCCAGCACCACATACGGCCGTATTCGCAGCGGCTCGAAGTCCTCGGCCGCCGCGTTCGCCGCTGCCGCCGCCCGCTCCGGGCAGTCGCAGCCGCCGCCCGATCGGCCGTACGCGTCCCGCGGCGTACCGCATTCGGGACAGTGCTGTCCGGTCAACGTGGGTCCCCTCCCCTTGGGCTGTCAGCGATTATGCAGCCCGGTCCCGAGCCGCCGGGCGCCATGTCCACCGTCCAGCCGCCCGCCGCCCCGACGGAGACCGCGTTCGGCAGGACATAACAGGCCATAAGAGAGCAGAACACTAAGGATGGGGGCAGACGTACACCCGAGGAGATGCCGATGGCTCAGGAAGTGAGCACCCCGCCCACGAATCCCGTACCCGGCGAGGGCCAGAGCCGCCGGACCGTCTTCGTGTCGATCGGTGCTCTGCTGCTCGGTCTGCTGCTCGCCTCGCTCGACCAGACCATCGTCTCGACCGCACTGCCCACCATCGCCAGCGACCTCGGCGGCCTCGACCATCTGTCCTGGGTCGTCACCGCGTATCTGCTCGCCTCGACCGCCGCCACCCCGCTGTGGGGCAAGCTCGGCGACCAGTACGGCCGCAAGAAGCTCTTCCAGACGGCGATCGTCATCTTCCTCATCGGCTCGGCCCTGTGCGGAATCTCCCAGAACATGGTCCAGCTCATCGGCTTCCGCGCCCTCCAGGGTCTCGGCGGCGGCGGGCTCATCGTGCTGTCCATGGCGATCGTCGGCGACATCGTCTCGCCGCGCGAACGAGGCAAGTACCAGGGCCTGTTCGGCGCCGTCTTCGGCGCCACCAGCGTGCTGGGCCCGCTGCTCGGCGGACTGTTCACCCAACACCTGAGCTGGCGCTGGGTCTTCTACATCAACCTGCCCATCGGCGCCGTCGCGCTGTTCGTCATCGCCGCCGTCCTGCACATCCCGGTGCGCTCCACCAAGCACACCATCGACTACCTCGGCACCTTCCTCATCGCCGCCGTCGCCACCTGCCTGGTCCTCGTCGCCTCGCTCGGCGGCACCACCTGGCCCTGGGGATCGGGCCAGATCATCGGCCTCGCCGTCCTCGCCGTCGTCCTGCTGATCCTCTTCATCCGGGTCGAGCGGCGGGCCGCGGAGCCCGTACTGCCCCTTGGTCTCTTCCGTATCAGGACCTTCACGCTCGTCTCCGTCATCAGCTTCATCGTCGGCTTCGCCATGTTCGGCGCCATGACCTACCTGCCGACGTTCCTCCAGATCGTGCAGGGCGTGACCCCCACCATGTCCGGCGTGCACATGCTGCCGATGGTGCTCGGGCTGCTGATCACCTCCACCGCGTCCGGCCAGATCGTCAGCCGTACCGGCCGCTGGAAGGTCTTCCCCATCGCCGGCACGGGCATCATCGCGATCGGGCTGCTGCTGCTCCACCGGCTCGAAGTGAGCAGCGGCACCTGGGAGATGAGCGCGTACTTCTTCGTCTTCGGCGCGGGTCTCGGCCTCGTCATGCAGGTGCTCGTGCTGGTCGTGCAGAACGCCGTCCGTTACGAGGATCTGGGCGTCGCCACCTCCGGCGCGACGTTCTTCCGCTCCATCGGCGCCTCGTTCGGTGTCGCCATCTTCGGCACCATCTTCGCCAACCTGCTCACGAACAAGCTCACCGACTCGCTCGCCGGACAGCGGCTCCCGCCCGGCGTGAGCCCCGGAGAGCTCGCCGCCGACCCCCGCTCCGTCGGCCAACTGCCGCCCGCGATGCGCGCCGGGGTGCTCGACGCGTACTCGTCGTCGATCACCAGTGTCTTCCTGTACGCCGTGCCCGTGGTCCTGGTCGCCTTCGCCTTCTCCTGGTTCCTCAGGGAGGACACGCTGCGCGGCTCGGTGACCGCCCCCGAGATCAGCGAGACCCTGGCCAGCAACCCCGTCGAACGCTCCTCGCGCGACGAGTGCGCCCGCATGCTGTCCGTGCTCGGCACCCGCGAAGGGCGCCGGCGGATCTACGAGACGATCACCGCGAAGGCGGGGTACGACCTGCTCCCGGCCGCCAGTTGGATGCTGCTGCGCATCAGGCGGCACGGCGTGGTCGAGCCCGCCCGCCTCGCCGACGCCTCACCCGTACCGCTGAAGGTCGTCAACGACGCGTCCCGGCAGATCGAGGAGCGGGGCCTCGCCCGCCGCGAGGGCCTGGGACTGGTCCTCACCGAACACGGGATGGAGGTGTCGGAGGTACTGGCGCGGGCGCGGGAGGAGTCGCTGTCGGAGCTGCTGGGCGACTGGTGGGGGCCGGACCGGCCGACCGATCTGGTGCAGCTGGTAAAGGAGTTGAGCGCCGAGTTCTGCGGGTCGGACGGCGAACGGCCCAACGGGGCGGAGCCGCGCGGCGATCACACGGTGTGAGGTGGTCACGCGGTCTGAAGTCGGGATCAGCTGGTGCGCAGGCTGGCGAGCAGGCCGTCGAGCGGGGCGGGTACATGGTCGGGGTCGAGGGCCTTGGCGAGGACGCGGCCGTACTGGATCTTCCGCCCCTTCTTCGTACCGAGGAAGCGCCGCAACTGCCGCTGCGGGGTGCGCCCCTGCTGTGCGGGCTGGTGCTGGAAGGTCCGCAGGGCGCGCAAGTCACCCTCCGCCCGGACGAGTTCTTCGACCCGTGTCACGCCCAGCGCGCGGATGAGTTCGTCCTCCAGATCCGCCGCGCAGACGAAGAATTCTTGCTGTGCCGCGCCGGCCCGCTCGAAGGCGCGGGCGTAGTAGGGACGCTCCCGCTCGTCGCAGAGTCCCGTGAGACGCAGGCCCAGGCCGGGTGGCCCGAGGAGCTGGGTGAAGCGCCCGACGCTCATCGCACCGCCCATCGGCAGGACGCAGACTCCGTCGGCCGCCAGGTCCCGGCCACGGCTCGCGGCCAGCGCGTCGACCGCCGCGGCGTCGCTCGGCCCTTCGAGCAGGACGACCGCCCGGACGGGCAGCCGGGCGGCCAGCCGGCGCGGGGGGTCGCTCGGGCCACCGGCCGCCCACGCGGTGACCGCCTCCCGGAACGACGACATGTCAGGCATGGGACGAGTCTCCGCCCGTTCCGGCCGTCGCGGTAGGGAATTTCCGCCGGCGAGTCGACCGGCGGGTCGAGATCGGCGGGGGCGGTGGGGTGGGGTGGTCCGGCCCTGTCCTGTTTGGCCGGCCGATTCCGGGCAACCCGACTCCATGAGGCGCCCGTTCACCAGACACGAGTCGAAACCAGGAAGGCAATCATGTCCACTGTCCTGATCGTCGTCGCGCTGATCGTGGTGATCGCCGTCGCTGCCGCCGCCGTCCTGTACGGGACCGGCAAGGGCGGCGGACGTGCCGGGCTGAAGCGGCGGTTCGGCCCCGAGTACGAGCGCGCCGTCAACCGGCACCACGGCGACACCAAGGCCGCCGAGAACGAGCTGACCGAGCGGGTCAAGCGCCACGGCGAACTGCGCCCGCGCCCGCTGCCCGCCGAAGCGCGCGACCAGTACGTCGCCCACTGGGCCGGTATCCAGGAGCGTTTCGTCGACTCCCCGCGACAGGCCGTCGTCGAGGCCGACAAGCTGATCGCCCGGCTGGCCTCCGACCGGGGCTACCCGGACCCGGACCCGGATGCCGGAGAGCACTCCGAGCACATCGACGCCCTGTCCGTGCACCACGCGCACCAGGTCGACGGCTACCGCAGGGTGCACCACGCGGCCTCGGACGCGGGCCGGGGCGCGAGCACCGAGGAACTGCGCGAGGCGATGGTCGATGCGCGTCGGCTCTTCGAGCGGCTGGTCCTCGACTCCAAGGAGGACAACCCCCGGCACCTTCCCGGTATCCCCGGCCGGAACTCCGCACTGACGCCCAAAGGAAGTGGTGCGTGATGACGTACGACCCGTACGACTCCAACGATTCCCAGGACCAGCGGGCGAAGACCGGTAAGGGGGAGGAGGCGCTGCGGAGCGAGCGCGGAAGCAAGCCCGCGACGCCTGTTGTGCCGCTGAGCGAGTCCGACCCCGCCGCCACCGCGGTCGGTGCCGACGCCGGGCGCCGGCCCGTGCGGCCCACGACCCCGCCGATGACGCCGCCCGGCACGGCGCCCGCGACGGCGCCCGCGATGCCCCCGAAGAGCGCGCCCGCGCCCGCGACGGCCAGAGATCCGAAGAGGGACCCGCTGGCCGGTCCGGTCCAGGACCCGGTGCACCCGGTGAAGGCGCCGGACACGAGGGCGGAATCGGCGCCGAGGAGTACGCCCGCACCGGCGCGGGAGACCGCGCCCGGCCGGACGCCGGAGTCCGCCCCGGCGCAGACGCCCCGCCTGATCCCGCAGGACGAGTGCGACAGGCTGAACCTGCGCCTCCAGGAGGCCCTGTCCACCTTCATCGACGGGCCCAGGCGCTCGGTCGAGGAAGCGGCGGGCGTACTGGAGGAGACCGCCGAGCGCCTCGCGACGGTTCTCGCCGAACGGCCCCGCGCCCTGCGCGACAGCTGGGACGCCGGCGGCGACAAGAGCGGCGGTTCGGCGGCCGACACCGAGGATCTGCGGCTCGCGCTGCGGAGCTACCGCGAGGTCACGGAGCGGCTGCTCCGGATCTGAGAAGCCGAGGACGCCGTGTTGGGACACGGCGCTCCTTGAAATCGCCGTACGGGCTCGTGACAGCCCGTACGGCGATTTCTCTGTGCCTCAGCTACCTGGGCCTGAAGGTGGCGGACGCCGCGACAGCCCGCGACTGGTTCCGTCGCATACCGACGCTGGCCCGTCCGGAGCTCTACGCCGCCGCCATGCCAGACGACTCGGCCGAGTTGTGGGAACAGGCCGCGACGGCGGACCGGCCGGCGGCGGCGTGGAAGGGGTGAGCCCGCCGTACGCTCACCGCATGGGACAGGGACAGGGACATCCGATAGCACGGACGACACACGCCGGGGCGATGCGAGCGCTCGCCGAGCGATGGCTTCGCGTGCGCGGCGAGGGTGAACAGGGCGGCGTCGATGGTGACTTCGTCTGTTCGCCCGCCGGGTTGTGGCTGGCGCTCGGCGCGGTGACCGCGGGAGCGCGCGGCGAGACCGCCAACGAGCTGGGGGCGCTGCTGGGGTTGGGCGGGGCGGACGTCGCCAGGGCGGTGACCGACACCGCCCGCGCGCTCGCCGAGACCGACCAACTGGGCGTGGCCACACGGGTATGGAGCCGCGTCCCGGTCTACCGCGCGTATCGGGAAGTGCTGTCCGATATCGGGTTCGGGCCCATGGACCCGGCCGAGATGGACGCGTGGGTACGGGAGGCGACCGGCGGGCTGATCGAGAGACTGCCGACGGACATCGACGAGAACACGATGCTCGCGCTCGTCAACGTCCTCGCACTGAAAGCGCGTTGGTACGTGCCCTTCGAGGGGAGCGCCACCACCGACCGGCCCTTCACGGACGCGTCCGGATCGGTACGTCACGTGCCGACCATGCACCAGCACCTCGCCGCCACCTCCGGATGGACGGTGGACGGCGCGCACGTGGTCGAACTGCGCTGCGAGGGCGGCAGGTCCGCCGTACGCGTGCGGTTCGTGCTGGGTGCGCGGGGGGCGAGGGCGGCGGACGTGCTGCCCGCCGCGTGGGCGCCCGAGGAGCGCCGCGCCCCGGTCGACGCCGAGTTCATCTCCCTCGCGCTGCCCCGGCTCGAACTCCGTACGACCGTCGAGGTCACGCCCCAACTACCGGCGCTCGGCGTGACATACGCGACGACCGACCACGCGGACTTCTCCGGGCTGTCCCCGGAACGGCTCAAGATCGACAAGGTGGTGCAGGAAGCGGTGGTGAAGGTCGCCGAACGGGGTGTCGAGGCGGCGGCGGTGACGGTGGTCGTGATGACCCCGGGAGGGATGCCCCCGACCCGGCCCCCGCGCGTGCTGCGGATCGCCTTCGACCGGCCGTTCGGCGTGGTGGTCCTGGACGGCACGGGCGAGGTCCCCCTGTTCGCCGGCTGGCAGGCGGACACGCCGCGCGGGCCGGTGACCGGGGGGTAGCGGCCTCCGGCCCGGTTGGGTGGCCGCGGATCCGACGCCGACGTCGGGACGGGGCCCGGCGACTGAGCGGCCGGCCGGGCTCCGTCGCGGGTCTTTACGTGCCGTCGCGCCGGCTGAGCCTGTTCTTCTCGGCCAGGCGCGAGCGGAGTTCTTCGGCGGGTGAACCGGACGTGTAGTCCGGGCACTTGGGGTGCCCGCATTCGCACGGCGGCCAACTGAGCACGGACCCGGGGCTCAAGTCGGCGCCTTCCGCGCCCGGTTCGACTTTCCGTACCACGACGACGCCGTCCGCGCCGATGACTTCGGAGAGCTGGGACAGAAATTGTCGCGCCTTGCTGCGGGTCATTCCGGCAGCCCTTTCAGTCCGTGAAGAACGCTGTTGAGAAGGTCTGCCGTCACCGTGGCGTATTCGCCTGCGGCGGGCGGGTCATGGGGGCGGAGCCGGTAGAAGGCGCCTTCCTTTACGAGGACGGTCAGTTGGTCGTCCGGGGCGGGGGGATCTGGTTCCACGTCGCACCCTTCTACGGGGAGTAACTGGGGATGTTCAGAGTGCGACAGGGCGCTGTACCTTTGGAAGGCAATCGCGGTTCAACCTGCGCTCTGGTTGCAACGGCATATGTGGGCCGCTCTGACCTGCGCTGATGTCATGGCCAGCAAGATTTTCCGGGGCGGTGGTTGCGGCGGAATTCTTCGTGGCGGAAGCGCGAAGTTGACGGAGGGTGGACGAATACGATGGCCAGTCCCCGACAGGAGTTCGGCGAGGCCCTGCGCGACGCGCGTGAGTTGCGCCCGGCGGGTAGGTGGACGCAGAAGCAACTCGCACGAGAGGTGCGTACTTCCGCGTCGACGATTTCGCGCCTGGAGCGCGGAGAGGGGCCGATTCCCAGCAACCTCCCGCCGCTGTTCGACCAGGTATTTGATACGGACGGGCTGTTCAAGTCTCTGTACGAGAAGTCGCGGGCGGACGACTTTCCCGCGCATTCCCGACGCCGGATGGAGGTAGAGCTGCGCGCGGTCAAGATCACCGAGTGGTCACCAACCGTCGTCCCTGGGCTGCTCCAGACGGCGGCCTACGCGCGTGAACTGTTGAGGAACGGTGATCTCCGGGCCAGCGACCGGGAGATCGCGACGATGGTCGGGTCTCGGATGTCTCGCCAGGACGTGCTGAAGGGAAGCAGTCCGCCCTACCTGTCAGTCGTCGTCTGCGAGTCGGTGCTCCGGCGCAACGTCGGTGGCCGGGAAGTGATGAGGGAACAGCTCGGGGTTCTACTCACGCGAGCAGCCGTGCACACCAATGTGCTTCAAGTCTTGCCGCTGCACGCCTCGACGCACGGTCTCATGGACGGCTCAATGTCGGTCCTGACCAGTTCTGACGGGACCTCTATCGTCTACGCCGAGGGAGTTCGGTCCGCTACGATCACTGACGAATTGGCTGTGGTTCGGGACTTGGAGCGGGCCTACGATGTGCTGACTGCATCGGCTCTGTCACCAACTGCGTCCGCAGGCTTGATCCGTGAACTCATGGAGGCATCATGACCGCATTGGTCGTCGCGCAGCATGGTTGGGTGAAGTCGACATACAGCGGACAGGACGGCGGCAACTGCGTCGAGTGGTCGCCCGCCTTCGCCGAGGCCCACGGTGTCGTCCCCGTCCGGGACAGCAAGTTGGCTGGTGGCCCCGTTCTCACGGTTTCGCCCAGGGGCTGGCGTGCCTTCGTCGCGGCGCTGTAGCTCCGCCGGCACAAGGACGTGGGTCAAGTCCTCCTACAGCAGCCCTGAAGGCGGCAACTGCGTCGAGTGGTCGCCCACTTTCGCCGACGCGCACGGCGTCGTCCCCGTCCGGGACAGCGAGGACCCGGACGGCCCCGTCCTCACCGTTTCGCCCAGGGGCTGGCGAGCCTTCGTCGCCGCGCTCTGAGTCTTGTCCCGGCGCCCGGGAACAGCGGTCGATCTCCCGGTGGGGGACACCGCGCCCGCCGGACGCCCAGGAAGCGGGGGCGCGCCTTGGTGGCCGCGGCCCCGCTGATCCGGTGGGGCGTGAGCGTCAGCCCGCCCAGACCTCGGCGTCGTCGGCCGGGACGGTGGTGGCCAGGCCCAGTTCCTTGCGGGCGGCGACCGACTTGGTCGGGTCGATGTCGGTGAACGCCGGGTCGTAGGTGAGGTAGAACGCGTCGGTGTTCGCGGCGTTCGCGGCCTTCTCCCAGTTCCCCGCCGCCTTCGTCAGCGTCGTGCGGAGCTTGCCGACCTCGGTGCCCTTGATGTCGTCCAGGCCCTTGACGTGTGCGTCGAGGGCGTCGGCGACGGCCTTGGCCTGTGCCTTGTAGCCGGCGAGGTCGTCCTCGACGGTGTCCTTTACGGGCTGGTTCGCCCACAGGGCGTCGTAGACCGCGTTCGAACCCTTGAGGTACGTGTTCTGCTCGGGCTTGAGGGACTTCGCGGTGGCCAGCGATTCGCTGAACTTGCCCTCCGCGGTGTAGGTGCAGCTCACCGCGCGGTCGCCCGTGGCCCAGCTCTCCTTGGTCGGGGTGTAGTAGAAGAGTTCGACGCCCTTGGGGAGCGCCCAGGTGTCCGGGGCGTACTTCTGTGCCTCGACCGGGCAGCGGTTGTCCGCGATCGACGAGATCTTCTCGTCGCCGGGGTACGCCTTGCCCTCGTCGATCGCGAACTCGCCGACGACCTGGCCCTCGCGCGCCTCGTCGCAGGGCACGATCTCGACGGTGTACGCCGTCCCCTCGGCCTTGCCGCTCTGGTTGTAGCAGTCACCGACGTCCAGCGAGAACACCGAGCGCTGGCGGGCCACCGTCTTCGCGCCGTCCTTGGCGCTGTCGACGGCGTCGGTGACGTCCGAGCAGCCCACCGCGCCGATCGCGACTAGGGCGGCAACGGCTGATATGCCGCGAAATGAACGATGGGGGGCGCGGGCTGTCATGGTTCGTACATCCTCTTATGTGATCTTTATGCGAGTCTCGCGCATCGTATGCCATTCCTGTGGCCCGGCTGTGCGAAGACCCTCGCTTCATCTCGGTGTCTGACTCGCGACGGGCCGCGAGGGTTGTATCCGGACTGCTCGCAGGTGGGAGTGGTGTGACGCTGGTCCATCTCGGCGGGTACATCGGCCACGCGATGGCATCCGACACTACGCGAGACGTGATGCCACGGCACTGTTCGGAGGCGGCGGCGCAGCGGCGCTACATTTCCCCGATGCGACAGACACGCTGGGCGGTCCCCGGCAGGGAGACACGGGCCTTTGAGTACTGCGCCGGCGCACTTCAGGTCCTCGTCGTCGACGGCCGAACCCTGCTCGCGGGGATGTACTGCGCCGAGGAGGGTTACCAGCGCGTGGACCTGCGCGACGCCTCCACGGGTGAGGTGGTCGATGTCCACGGCCTCGGCGACAAGGAATGGTGGCACGACCCCGCTGAGCACTTCACCGGCTTCACCTGGCAAGGCAGCACGTTTGTGCTGCACATCACCGGCCGTCCGCGTGGCTGTCGCGTCTTGCGGGTGACCCGGGACGGCTTCGAGTCTGTTGGGCACGTCGTCCCCGGCCCGGCTGACGACGACAGCTTCGTCGACGCCGTGGCACCCGCGGGCCTCGATGGGCAATTGGCCATCCTGACCTGCGAATTCGACAACCCTTCGCGCACCGCGACGTTCCGCGACGGGATCGGTCATGACGATCGGACGCTCGGGTCCTGGAGTGTTCCCGAGGGATGGAGGTGTTTCCGTCTGGTGACGACCGGCGAACGGTCGTACGCCTGGCTGGAGTTCCACGTCCCTGAGGAGACCCCGCCGGAGGAGCGGTGGCGTGTGGCCGACACATACGGCCGTTGGCTCTGGGACGTGACCTCGGGTGTTCCCGTCGGCGCTCCACTGCTGGTGCGCGGCTTCGACTGCGGGCTCTGGGGTCTGAACGGACGGCCTGTGGCCCTGTTCGAGGTCGGCGGCCGGCGTGACTGTCAGGTGTGGGATCTGGCACGTCGGGAGCCCCTGGGCCCTGGGCTGGGCGGTGACTTGGGTCTGTCGCACCCCCAGGTCGGGCTTGTGCACGGGCGGGCCGTCCTCGTGGGTACGGCGCAAGACTCCCTGCGAGTGCGGGACATCGGCACCGGGCGGCTGCTGGGAACCACCGACCTGCCGGACGCACCGATCGCCACCGCGATCGGCCCGGACGGCACGGTCTGGGCGATCACCCGCACCGGATACGTCGGCAGCCTCACCGTGTCGCCCGCCCAGGTCCATCCGTCGACCGTTCGACGGCAGGGGCGGGCGCCGAGCGGGGACACCGCCATGCGGTGAAGGCGGAGGAGGGAGCGGGGATTGGTCAGTTCGGGCATCGGACGATGTCGTCACGTCACCCGGCGCGGCGGCGGGACGGCTCCGGGCCGACGCCGTACCCGCAGCACCGCCCCGCCCACCACCAGCACCATGGACACCCCGCCCACGGTCGCCAGCCACGCCGGGACCCCGGCGATCATGCGTAGCTCGTCGTCGTAGTACACCTGCTGGTACGGCGTGTCCGACGGGGTCGCGCGCAGTTCGTGGTCCGCGTCGATGCGTTCGGGTTGCGGGAAGTGCTGGTCGATCGCCGTGAGGAACGTCCGCCCCGCGCCCGTCAGTTCACCCAGCGCCGGTGCGTCCTCGGGCGAGACCCGGCCCGCGAAGCGGACCTTTGGCTCGTCCCCGCCGATCGGTGCGCGGGGCTCCATCCGGTGGTCGGCCAGGACGTACAGGCCAAGGGACTGGGGCTGGTCCGCCAGGCGGGACAGGCGCATCGGGTAGACCAGCCGGTCGCTGTCGAAGCTCAGCCGCAGCGGGTCGAGCGTCCCGCGCAGGGGCGTGCCCTCGTCCTGCGGGGTCAGTCGCACCGCGACGTACTCCCACTTCTGGTCCACGTACGGCTGGAGCCCCGCCGCGAGGTCCGCCGGGAGTTCGAAGCCGTTCGTTTCGAGCCAGTTCCGCAGCGCGTCGGGGTCCGTCGCCGTCAGGCGTGCCACGTCGAAGTCGCCGAGCCGTTCGCGGCCGACGACGCCGACCGGCGGCTCCCCGGCCTCCGGCGGCGCGGCGGCCGAAGCCCCGTCGGTGTCCGGGGAGAACGGCCAGTCGTTGTCGCGCGGCCAGAAGTAGTGGCGCGTGCGACGCTGCGGTGCCGTGAGGTCTTCGAGTTCGCCGAAGAGGTCCGGATCGCCCAGTTCCACCTCGGCGCGGCTCGGCACCGGCATGATCCACGCGGCCTCCGGCGCGTTCCCGTTCACCGTGAAACGCATCACGATCTGCTCCGTGGTGCCGTCCCAGCGGACCACCGACGTCTCCCGGTCGACCCCCATCGTGGACTGCCGGCCGGGCACCATCGCGCCGCAGCCGCACGCGTACGCCGGGGCGATCAGTGACCCCAACTGCGTCAACAGCAGCGCGCACACCACAAGAAGCGCCCGTTGGGCCTTTCTCATCCCCCGTACCCCTCCACGCCTCGTCGCCCGCCGTCAGCCCGGCGCGTCAACACAACGCCTCAGACGGCACGGCCGCTGGTACGGTTCCTGGCCCTGCTCCCGGGGGTCCCGGTGCCGAGGTCGGCCGACTGTGGTGTCATCGGTGCTTTCATCGGCATTTGGACAGAACAGGGATGACACTCAGGCGAAGAGGGGGTTGCCTGAGTCTCCACAGTGGGGGAATGCGAGGCTCATGACCCAGGGTCGAGGGTTGGAAGCGGAGGGTCGGCGCGGCGTGGCGAATGCGGAGCAGGGTGTGCGGGGCAGCACGGTGGCAGGCAATGGATTCGGGGCCGCGCGTGCGGTGCTCTGGGCACTGGCGGCCGGCCTCGCGGTACGGCAGGCGGTGGCCGTCCTGCGGTTGCCGCCCGGCGAGCGGCTGCTCGATCTGGAGACCTGGATCGGGGAGAACGGCGTGCTGCGTGTGTCGGGCTCGCTGTACGAGAGCGGGAAGTTCACCGGCACCCCCTTCGCCGGGCTGGTGCTCAAACCACTGGGCCGGACCGCCGAACAGGCCCTCGGTGTCGTCTGGACCCTCGGCACCCTGCTGCTCGTCGTCGCGCTGGGCCTCGTCGCGGCGCGCGCCCTGCCGGGCACGGTGTCACGCCGTACGCGGTTGCTCGCCGCGCCGGTCGCGATCAGCCTGCTCATGCTGTCCCTGCCGGTCCGCAACAGCTTCCACCTCGGCCAGACCAGCATCATCCCGGTGCTGCTGGTCCTGCTCGGATTCTTCGTGGCGCGCGGCGACCGGGGCCAGCCGGTCCCCGGCATCCTCATCGGACTCGGCGCCGCCCTCCAGCCCGCCGTGCTGCTCTTCGCCCCGCTGCTCTGGCTGACCGGCCGCAGACGCCAGGCCCTCACCACGGCCGGCACCTTCGCGGCCTGTACCGCGCTCGCCTGGGTGGCGCTGCCGAGCGATTCGTGGACGTACGTCTCACGACATGTCGCGGGCGCGGGCCTCGGCGAGAGCCCGGACAGCCTCGCCAACCAGTCCCTGCACGGCGCGCTGCTGCGGCTCGGCCTCGAAGGGCCGCTGGAGATCGCGCTGTTCGTGGTGCTGGCCGCCGCCGTCTGCTTCGTCGGACTGCGCCGCGCCGCGCGTTACGCCCTGGACGGGCAACTGCTGCTGGCCGTCGCGATCACCGGCTGTGTGGCCGTCGCCGTCTCGCCCACCGCCTGGCAGCACCAGCTGCTGTGGCTGCTGCTCGCCGTCGTCGGCCGGGTCGGCACGCGCGCCGCCGACCGGCCCGTGTGGCCGGTGGTCGTGGTGATAGTCATGACGCTGCCCGGCAGGATGATGCTGCCGAACATGGAGCTCCTGCACCCCGTGCGGGACAACGTGCTGCTGATCGCGGCCCTCGCCGCCGCCTGCGCCGTACCGTTCCAGACCCGTACGTCGCCGTACTTCACCCGGCCGATCGCGACCGAGTACGCGAAGCCCGTCGCCGCGCGGTTCAGACGGATCCCGCTCGTGCCGTTCTGGCGGCGGCTCGTCACCCGGCCGAACCTGCTGCTCGAACTGCTCGCGATCCGCGTCGGCTACTCCGTCTACTCGCACATCCGCGCCGCCGCCACCGGCGGGCGCGAGGCCGCCGAGTCGCACGCGCACCAGATCATCGCCATCGAGGAAGCCCTCGGCATCGACATCGAGCACTGGGTCAACCACGCGGTCGTGAAGGCGAGTTGGGCGGAAGGATTCTTCGACTTCTACTACACCTCGTTCCACTTCGTGGTGCCGCTGGCCATCCTCGCCGTCCTGTACGTACGACGGCCCGCCGACTACCGCTGGGCGCGCGCCTCGCTCGCCTTCGCCACGCTCCTCGCGCTGCTCGGCTTCTGGCTCTACCCGCTGGCGCCGCCGCGCCTGATGCCGGGCCTCGGCTACATCGACACGGTGCACGGCCCGCAGGACCTCGCGAACCCGGACTACGGTCCGATGACCACCATCACCAACCAGTACGCGGCGATGCCGTCGCTGCACTTCGGCTGGTCGCTGTGGTGCGGGATCATGATCGTGCTGCTGGCGCCCAAGCTGTGGATGAAGCTCCTGGGGCTGCTGCACCCGCTCTTCACGGTCTGCGCGATCGTCGCCACGGCCAACCACTGGGTGCTGGACGCGGCGGGCGGCGCCGTGGTCGTGGGCGCGGGCTTCGCCCTCACGTACGTCCTGGCGGGGCCGCGCGGGCTCCGGCGGGCGGTGGCGCCGGTGCGGCCGGCGCCGGGGGCCGTGGAAGCCCCGGGGGCCGTCGCGGGGTTGAAGGCCGGGGACGGGGCGGACCCCGGTGGCACGGTCGTGCCGGGGGCGCGGGACGGGGCGGAGAAGTCGGCGGCGCGATAAACCACTTGATCCGCCGTCCTATCGTTTTCGCATGACAACCACGCTCCGGCTGGAGAAGATCACCGTCGACAACCTCGACGCCGCGCTCGGCGTCAAGGTCCGCCCCGACCAGGAGCGTCTGGTCGCCCCCGTCGTGAAGTCCCTCGCCGAGGCGTACGTCCACGGGGACGTCGCCTGGCCCCGGCTCATCCTCGACGGCGACCGGGCCGTCGGCTTTCTGATGGCCTTCATCGACATCGACTTCGCGGGCGACGGGACGGGCAAGGACATCCGCTCGGGCCTGTGGCGCCTCAACATCGCGGCCGGTGAACAGGGCCGTGGTTACGGCCGCTTCGCGGTCGACGCCGTGGCCGCCGAGATCCGCCGCCGGGGCGGCACCCGGCTCACGACCAGCTGGGAGCTCGGCGATGACGGGCCCGAACGCTTCTACCTGAGGCTCGGGTTCCGGCCGACGGGGGAGACGAGCGGGGGCGAGAAGGTGGCCGAGCTGGAGTTGGAACCGGCCCGGACCTCCTGACCTCTGGCTCACCGTGTCCGCTCCGTGCGGGCCTTGGACTCGTACGCGGTGGGACAGGGGGGCGCACGCAACGATGAGTGGTGGCGGGGGCGGCGCGCCGTGGGGTCCGGGTCCCGGTCCGTGACCGCCGTGGCGCTGTGGGAGTTCCGGCGGCCGCGCACGCGGCACGGGATCACTCCGCGCGGGGGGCTGCCGCGTTGAACTGCGGGGACGCGCCGAACTCCGGCTGTGGGGGCTTCGGCTCCTCGAAGGTGGCCTCCGCGTCGAACGCGGCCCGCCGCGTCGCCCGGCGCAGCGCCTTCAGGACCGTGGCGCCGATCGTCAGCGCCAGTACGACGGTGAGCGCCGCCCGCCCCAGGTCCCAGCCGAACGACGTCGCCGCGCAGTACGCGAGGAAGCGCACCAGATTCTCGTGGACCGGGTCGCCCGGCAGGAACGAGATCCCGGAGGAGAGCCCGCCGATATAGGTCCAGCCCTGGAGGTTCATGATCGTGCCGTACGCGAAGGCGGCGACGGCACCGTACGCGGCGAGCATCAGCAGCTCCGCGCGCCCGCGCAGCCGGTCGGCGCCCGGCAGCAGCCCCGCGCCCATCGTGAACCAGCCCATCGACAGCATCTGGAACGGCATCCACGGCCCGACGCCGCCGGTCAGCAGCGCGGAGGCGAACATGGTGACGGAGCCCAGCACGAAACCGAAGCCGGGGCCCAGCACCCGGCCGCTCAGCACCATCAGGAAGAACATCGGCTCCAGACCGGCCGTCCCGGCGCCCAGCGGGCGCAGCGCGGCGCCGACGGCGGCGAGCACGCCCAGCATGGCGACCGCCTTGGCGTCCAGGCCGGAGTCGGCGATCGTCGCGACGACGACGGCCACCAGGAGCGGGAGCAGTACGGCGAAGAGCCAGGGCGCGTCCTGGGAGTGGGCGAGCCCGGAGGCGGAGTCGGCGAGCAGCGGCCACCCGAAGGCGATCACGCCGATCGCGCTGACGAGGGTGAGCGCGGCGACGGAACGGGGACCGAGGCGTACGGCGCGGGCCTGGGGGTCGGGTGCGGTGGTCATGCCGGATCCTCTGTCGTACCGGCGCCGGACGGTGCCGGATCCTCCCCGGCGCCGGGTGCCAGCGCCCGGCGCACCTGAGAGACCGTCAGCCACTCCTGCGGCGCCATGATCTTCGCGACCTGCGGTGCGAACGCCGGTGAGGAGACGACCACTTGGGGCGTCGGCCCGTCGGCGACGATCTCGCCGTCCGCCAGGATCACCACCCGGCGCGCGAGTTCGGCGGCCAGCTCCACGTCGTGGGTGGCCAGCACGATCGCGTGCCCCCCGGCGGCCAGCGCGCGCAGTACGTCCACCAGGCGGGCCTTCGCCGCGTAGTCCAGGCCGCGCGTCGGCTCGTCCAGGAGCAGCAGCGGGGGCCGGCCCGTCAGCACGATCGCCAGCGCCAGCGCGAGGCGCTGCCCCTCCGACAGATCGCGCGGGTGCGTCGCGTCGGGCACGTGCGGCAGCAGCTCGTCGACCAGGGCGCGGCAACTGCCGGGCGCCGCGCCCGCGTCGGCGTCCGCCGCCGCGCACTCGGCGGCGACGGTGTCCGCGTACAGCAGGTCGCGCGGCTCCTGTGGGACGAGCCCGACCCGGCGGATCAGCTCGCGTGGCTGCGTACGGTGCGGGGTGCGCCCGCCGACCGTGACGGAGCCGGACGAGGGTTCGACCATGCCGACGAGGGTGGCGAGCAGCGTGGACTTGCCCGCGCCGTTGCGGCCCATGAGCGCGACGGTCTCGCCGGGGGTGACGGTCAGGCCGATGCCGCGCAGCGCCTCGACGCGCCCGCGCCGTACGGCGAGCCGGGTGACCGACGCGACCTCGGCGCGCGGGAGTTGGGGCTCCGGCTCCGGCCGGCGGTGCAGCAGGCGGCCGAGCGCGGTGCGGGGGCCGCCGCCGGGTCGGGGGCCGGGTGCGGCGGGTGGCGTCTCGAACGCCGCCAACGGGGGCACCGTTGTCGCGAGTTGGGCGCGCAGCTCGCCCGCCCGGCGGCGGGCGTCCCGTACGGACAGCGGCAGCGGGTCCCAGCCGGCCAGCCTGCCGAGCGCCACCACCGGCGGACAGACGGGGGAGACGGCCATGATCCGCTCCGGTTCGCCGACGACCGGCGCCTCGCCGGGACCGGGGAGGAGGATGACCTGGTCCGCGTACTGCACGACCCGCTCCAGCCGGTGCTCGGCCATCAGCACGGTCGTCCCCAGGTCGTGCACGAGCCGTTGCAGTACGGCCAGCACCTCCTCGGCCGCCGCCGGGTCGAGCGCGGACGTCGGCTCGTCCAGGACCAGCACCCTGGGGTGCGGCGTGAGTACCGAACCGATCGCGACGCGCTGCTGCTGGCCGCCGGAGAGGGTGGCGATCGGGCGGTCGCGCAGCTCGGCCAGGCCCAGCAGGTCCAGGGTCTCCTCGACCCGGCGCCGCATCACGTCGGGGGCCAGCCCCAACGACTCCATGCCGTAGGCCAGTTCGTCCTCGACCGTGTCGGTGACGAAGTGGGCGAGCGGGTTCTGGCCCACCGTGCCGACGACATCGGCGAGTTCGCGCGGCTTGTGGGTACGGGTGTCGCGGCCGTCGACGGTGACCCGGCCGCGCAGCGTGCCGCCGGTGAAGTGCGGGACGAGCCCGGACACCGCGCCCAGCAGGGTGGACTTGCCGACGCCGGAGGGGCCGACGAGCAGCACCAACTCGCCCTCGGTGACGGTGAGATCGACCCCCTGAAGGGCGGGGGCCGGCGCGTCGGCGTAGGTCACCGACACCTGCTCGAACCGGATCACCGGGTCTTCTCCTTGTTCGTGAGGGCGGGCGGCAGGGGTGCGACGAAGGCCGGGAGCAGGCCGAGCAGGATGCCCGCGGCGGGCCAGAGCGGCAGACCGGGTGCCACGAGCGGGACGACACCGGGGTGCAGGCCCGCCGGGTCGGCCGCGCCGGCCCGGATCATCAGCGCGGCGACGGCCGCGCCCGACCCCGCGACCAGCCAGGCCCGGACGCCCCACAGGTCGGGGCGGTAGCGCGTACGGACCGAACGGCGCCCGCCGAGCCGCAGACCGGCGAGCGCGGCGGCGAGGCCGATGCCGAGGAGCGGCAGCCCGTAGACGGCGCCTTCGGCGGCGAGGAGCCCGTACGACCCCGCGCAGACACCCAGCAGGCCACCGAGGGTCAGCGCGGTGGTGGTGTGCCGGACGGCGGGCGGTACGGCGGCCGTCCGGCCGTAGCCGCGTGCGTCCATCGACGCGGCGACGGCGACGGACCGCTCCAACGCGCCCTCCAGGACCGGCAGTCCGATCTGGAGGACCGCCTTCACCCCGCCGGCCGGCCGGCCGCGCAGCCGGCGGGCGGTGCGCAGGCGCAGCACGTCGGCCACCATGTTCGGCGCGAAGGTCATGGCGACGACGACGGCGACACCCGCCTCGTACAGCGCGCCCGGCAGGGACTTGAGCAGTCTGGCCGGGTTGGCGAGCGCGTTCGCCGCGCCCACGCAGATGAGGAGCGTGGCGAGCTTGGCGCCGTCGTACAGCGCGAACACCAGCTGCTCGGCCGTCACCCGGCCACCGATCCGGATGCCCTTCGCCCAGTCGGGCAGGGGCAGTTCGGGCAGGGTGACGATCAGGTGCGAGCCGGGGATCGGCGAGCCGAGAAAGGCGGAGAAGACGAGCCGGACGACGATCACGGCGAGTCCGAGCTTGACGAACGCCCCGTACGACCGGGCCCACGGCGCGTCGGTCCGCCGCGCGGCGACGACGTATCCCGCCACCGCGACGAGGAGCCCGAGCAACAGGGGATTGGTGGTCCGCGAAGCGGCCACGGCCAGCCCGAGCGCCCACAGCCACCACGCCCCGGCGTGCAGGGCGTTGCTGCGGGTGGCCTCGGGCGCCCGGAGGGTGCCCCGGCGGGGGAGCCGCCCGGCCCGGCGCCCCGGGGAGGGATGCGTGCTCGGGTTGGCGTCCCGGCGTGGGTCGGTGCCTGGTGGTACGCCGATGGCGCTGCCCGCGCCGGTGCCGGCGCGTGTTCCGGCGGCATTGCCGGGAGCGGGACGTGTCCCGCCCGGCGCGCCAGTGTTCCGGCCGATGGGGGCGCCCGCGCCCGCGTCCGCGCGCACGCGCGCCTCGGCGGAGGGCTTCGGTACGAGGCCGGTGCCGGTCTCGCGTTCGGGATCCGGGTTTCCGGTTGTGCTCCTGCCGGTCGGTACGTCCGGGGGCGCACTGGTGGGGTCGTTCGCGCCCGCGCGTGCTTCGGCGGGTCCGTCCGGAGCCGGGTCCGTGCCGGTCGGCGCGCCCGCCTTCCGGTCGGTGGGGTCGACCGCGCCCGCCTCGGTGGCGGACGGCGCGTTCGGCACGCTCGGCGTCGTGAGGGCCGACGCCAGGGCGTCGTCCGTCGACCCGCCCGGCCGGGGGTCTCCGGCCGGGCGGTCAGGCGCGGCGACGGCGGGCCTGCCAGAGGGCGGCCGTGGTCAGGGTGAGTACCGCTGCGGCTCCGACGAGGATGCCCACCGACGGGGAGCCGCCGGTGTCCTCGTCGTCCTTCTTCTGGAGTGCGCCCGTGGCGCGGGACTCCGTGGGCGTCGGTCCGTCGGCGATCTGTTCGCCGCACCCCGACTTCGGGTAGTCCGTGATCCCGCAGAGCAGCGCCTCGCTGTTGTAGCGCAGGGGCTTCGCCACCGCCGCGAGGGCGTCCGCGCTCGTCGCCTCCGGGTCCACCCGCGCGCACGCGGCGCGCGGCGCCGGCGGCGTCTCGCCGTCCGGGGCGTCCGCCTGTGTACCGGGGTCGACGACCACCGCGATCCGCTTGCTGCCGTCCTTCGCGGGCGTGGACCCGCAGACGGCCGCGAAGTCCGGTGTCTCGCGGGGCTTCGCCGCGTCCTGGCTGTCGGCGCTGACCGCGAAGCGGAACCCGTTGACCGCGCCGTCGGCGGGGCGGGCGAGGGCCGGTCCCTGCGTGGCGTACGTCCACGTCGCGCCGTCGCTCTCCCAGAACGACCAGTAGCGGTAGCCGGCCGCGTGGGCCGTCCCCGTGCCCGGCACCGTCAGCGCGCCGGTGAACGCGAGCAGGACGGCGACCAGCGGGAGGACCCGCCGGGCGCGTACCCCGCCCCGTGTCGCGGCTCGTACCCCGCCCCGTGTCGCGGCCCGTATCCGGGCGCGTGCGGGCGCCCGCCTCACGACCGGCGCCGCTTCGCCCGCACCACGAACAGTGCCCCGATCGCGAGCGCGGCGAACAGCCCGATCCCGATCGTCCACAGGTTCCCGGACATGCTGCTCTTCTCTTCCTTCTGCTCCGCCAGCACCTTCTGCTGCTCGTCGGTCGTCAGCGGCTTGGGCCCGATCCACTTGGGCGCGGGCCCGGTCGCGTTCAGGGCCTTCACCAGGTCGGTGCCGCCGAACGTGCGCGGGTCGGTGCTCGTCGTGTGCGCGGCGAAGATCAACTGGGCGTACGCGGCGGGGCCGTTCTCCTTCGCCCACGCGGCCGAGTTTTTCTCCAGCCACTTCATCGAGGCCGCCGCCTGCTTGCCGTATCCGGCGGTCGTCAGCGCGACCACGGCTTCCGCCGTGTTGCCGTGGTCCGGCAGCGGCGCCGAGTCGGCGGCGCCGGGCATCGGCGGCTGGTCGAGATGGCCGGTCTTGGCGAGCGCCTTCACCAGATACGCCGCGCCGTTGCGCGCCGCGCGCTCCGGCGTGAGCGGGTGCAGGTCCTGGCAGACGGGCGCGGGGCCGGGCTCGACGCCCGTCGTGACCATCCGCTTCCCGATCCCGCCGAGCAGACCGGCGGCCGTGGCATCGGCATTGGGGAGCAATTTGCCCGACTTGTCCGGCTGGTACCCGAACGCGCCGCCGCCCTCCTTCGCGTCGCAGGGGATCGCGAAGCTGTTCAGCGCCTGGTACGGGGACCTGCCATCCGTCGACAGCCGGGTGCCCACCGGGGCGCCGCCCGCGGCCAGTGCTCCTATCACCAGGCCCGTGGAGTTGGCGTCGCTGGGAGCGCCCGCGTTGTAGCCCCAGCCGCCGTCCTCGTTCTGTACAGAGGTGAGCCAGCTCAGCCCGTTGTTCATCGCGTCGGGGTAGGTGGTGAGCGCGGCCAGTATCTGCACGGCGGCGGCCGTGGAGTTGGTGTCCACGACCGTCGTCGCGTCGCACGGCTTCGTGGCGTCGGGGCGGTACGCCGGGAACGCGCCACTGTCGCACTGCTGGCCGAGCAGCCAGTTGACGGCGGAGTCGGCGGGCATGACGTTCACGGCGCGCTGCGCCAGCATGGCGAGCGACTGGCGCCAGACCCCGTCGTAGGTCGGGTCCGTGGTGCCGTACATCCCGGCGGGCAGCTCGACCGGCGGCGCGGACGGCGCCTGCTTGGCGGTCGGTGCGGCGGTGGCCGGTGCGGCGGCGGTGGCCGTGGAGGGGGCGGCGGCCACGCACAGGACGGCGGCTGCGGCGAACGCGGCGGCGCTGCGCGCCGCGCGGCGGCGAACGGTGTTCATGGCGGGTGGGGCCTCTCCTGCTGTAACGCGGAACGCGAGAACGCGGAACCGGGCAGGCGCACGCAGGCACCGGGCTCCGGCTCCGTATGCCTCGACGGTGCCGGCCACCGGGGGTTTCCGGTGGCGCGAGCCGGTCACGTCCGCGTCCGGGGTGTTCCGACTCGCCGCCGGTGAGGGCGGCTCACGGTTGCGGGTCAGCGCCGGATTCGCACCGGCTTCCCCCCGTACGGGCATGATGACGACGCGCTCACTCTACCGGCCCCTTTTCGGCCGGTCCGGACGCCGCCGCCGGTGGTCGCACCCCGGGCGCCGGTCCCCTCGCGCGGCTTCCCGGACCGGGCGCGTCCGCCGTCGCGGGGCGGGCTCCCGGCAGCTCGTGCGGCGACGGCGGACAGCCGGAAACTGACGCCCCGTCAGCGACCGTGCCGCCGCACCGTCTCCGGCGGCGCGGCACGGTCCGTTGGTGGTGCGAATCACCCGGCCCGCCCTGCTGGGCCGCGCTACCTGCCGGTAGATTCGAGGCTCGCGGTGTCGTCCCGACCACCCGGCGGGAACTTGTTCCGGATTGACGCGAGCGGTTACGCTCCGGCAAAAGTGAAGTGAGAAGTGAGGGCCGAGAGTGACCGCTGAGGCCGTAGAGGCGGGTACCCCCACGGACCGGTCCACCGGCCGGTCCACCGGCACTCCCGCGGCGGCGGACCGGCCGCTGCGCATCGCGCTCCTCACCTACAAGGGCAACCCCTACTGCGGCGGCCAGGGCGTCTACGTACGGCACCTCTCCCGCGAGCTGGCCCGCCTCGGGCACAGCGTCGAGGTCATCGGCGCCCAGCCCTACCCCGTACTCGACGACGGCGTCCCGCTCACCGAACTCGGCAGTCTCGACCTCTACCGGCAGCCCGACCCCTTCCGGACACCGAAGCGCGGCGAGTACCGCGACTGGATCGACGCACTCGAAGTCGCCACCATGTGGACCGGCGGCTTCCCCGAACCGCTGACCTTCTCGCTCCGCGCCCGCCGCCATCTGGCCGCCCGCCGGGGCGAGTTCGACATCGTCCACGACAACCAGACCCTCGGCTACGGGCTCCTCGGCGACCTCGGCGCCCCCCTCGTCACCACCATTCACCACCCCATCACCGTCGACCGGCGCCTGGAGATCGACGCCGCGGGCAGCAGACTCGCCCGCGCCTCCGTACGCCGCTGGTACGGCTTCACCCGCATGCAGGAGCGCGTCGCGCGCCGGCTGCCGGCCGTGGTCACCGTCTCCGGCAGCTCGAAGCAGGAGATCACCGACCACCTCGGGGTACGGCCCGACCGGATACGGGTCGTCCCCATCGGCGCCGACACGGGCCTGTTCTCGCCGGACCCCGCCGTACCCGAGATCCCGGGCCGGATCGTCACCACCTCCAGCGCCGACGTACCGCTCAAGGGACTCGTCCACCTGGTCGAGGCGCTGGCCAAGCTCCGTACGTCCAATCCGGCGGCGCGTCTCGTCGTTGTCGGCAGGCGCGCCGAGGACGGGCCGGTCTACCGGGCCATCGAGCGGTACGGGCTCGGCGGCGCCGTCGAGTTCGTCAAGGGCATCTCCGACGCCGAGCTGGTCGACCTCGTGCGCGGCGCGCAGATCGCGTGCGTGCCGTCGCTGTACGAGGGGTTCTCGCTGCCCGCCGCCGAGGCCATGGCCACCGGCACCCCGCTGGTCGCCACCACCGGCGGCGCGATCCCCGAGGTGGCGGGCGCCGACGGCGAGAGCTGTCTGGCCGTGCCGCCCGGCGACGCGGACGCCCTGGCCGGCGCGCTCAACAGGCTGCTCGGTGACCGGGAGTTGCGCGAACGGCTTGGTGCGGCGGGGCGCGAGCGCGTGCTGCGCCGGTTCACCTGGGCGCGGGCCGCCGAGGGCACCGTCGAGCTGTACCGCGCGGCCGTCGCCGCACGCGCGGGGGCGGCCCGCTGATGGGGCCTCGCCCCGACTCGTAGCCCGCGGTCCGCAGTTCGCGGCCCGACCCCGTCCCCCCGTCACCCCGGCCCGACCCCGTCCCCCCTCGCCTTCTGAACCCCGACCGCGAAAGCAGGAACCCGTGCTGACCGTGGACTTCTCCCGTTTCCCGCTCGCCGCCGGCGACCGGGTGCTCGATCTGGGGTGCGGCGCGGGCCGGCACGCCTTCGAGTGCTACCGGCGCGGCGCCCAAGTCGTGGCCCTCGAC
Organism: Streptomyces sp. NBC_01508; assembly: GCF_045040315.1. NCBI lineage: Bacteria > Bacillati > Actinomycetota > Actinomycetes > Kitasatosporales > Streptomycetaceae > Streptomyces > Streptomyces sp. NBC_01508. The sequence goes on from NZ_CP109419.1 coordinate 6,209,000, forward strand.
CGGAACGGCGCGGAGATCCGCGAGGTCGCCACCTGGTTCGCCGCGATGAAGGAGGAAGGCGAGGCGCCACCCGGCGCCACCGCCACCGCGATGGAGGGCGACGCGCTCAACCTCCCCTTCCCCGACGAGTCCTTCGACGTCGTGATCATCTCCGAGGTCATGGAGCACATCCCCGACGACAAGGGCGTACTCGCCGAGATGGTCCGCGTCCTGCGGCCCGGCGGCCGGATCGCCGTGACCGTGCCCCGGTACGGCCCCGAGAAGGTCTGCTGGACGCTCTCCGACGCGTACCACGAGGTCGAGGGCGGCCACATCCGCATCTACAGGGCCGACGAACTACTCGGCCGGATGCGGGAAGCCGGGCTCCGGCCGTACGGCACCCATCACGCGCACGCCCTGCACGCGCCCTACTGGTGGCTCAAGTGCGCCTTCGGCGTGGACAACGACCGGGCGCTGCCCGTCCGCGCGTACCACAAGCTGCTCGTCTGGGACATCATGAAGAAGCCCTTCGCGACCCGCTTCGCCGAGCAACTGCTCAACCCCGTCGTCGGCAAGAGCTTCGTCGCCTACGCCACCAAGCCGCACCTGCCGACCGCGGAGGGCAAGTGACCTTGCCCGGTCGCGGCCCCGACCGCACCGAACACCTCGTCCTGCCCGGCGTCCTGACGGCTGATCAGGCCGACGAGACCGTCGCGGGCATCCTCGCCGTACAGCGCCCGGACGGCGCCATCCCCTGGTTCCGCGGCCACCACCTCGACCCGTGGGACCACACCGAGGCCGCCATGGCGCTCGACGCGTCCGGCGAACACGAGGCGGCGGCGCGGGCGTACGAGTGGCTGGCCCGGCACCAGAACGAGGACGGGTCCTGGTACGCCGCCTACGCGGACGGCGACGCCGCCCGGCCCACCGACCTGAGCCGCGAGTCCAACTTCTGCGCGTATCCGGCCGTTGGCGTCTGGCACCACTACCTGGCCACCGGCGACGAGGCGTTCCTCGACCGGATGTGGCCTGTGGTGCGCTCCGCCGTCGAGTTCGTCCTGGCACTCCAGCGGCCCGGCGGGCAGATCGGCTGGAAGCGCGAGGCGGACGGCACCCCCGTCAACGACGCGCTGCTCACCGGCAGTTCGTCCGTGCACCAGGCGCTGCGCTGCGCGCTCGCCATCGCCGAGGAACGCGAAGAGGCCCAGCCCGACTGGGAGTTGGCGGCCGGATCGCTGGCGCACGCGATCCAGGAGCATCCCGAGCGGTTCCTCGACAAGAGCCGCTACTCGATGGACTGGTACTACCCGGTACTCGGCGGCGCGATGAGCGGACCGCGGGCGAAGGCCCGGATCGAGGAGGGCTGGGACCGCTTCGTCGTACCGGAGCTGGGGGTGCGCTGTGTGCTGCCCAATCCGTGGGTGACCGGCGGCGAGAGCTGTGAACTCGCCCTGGCGCTGTGGGTGGTGGGCGAGTCCGACCGGGCGCTGGACGTACTCCAGTCCATCAGCCACCTGCGCGCGGACGGCGGAATGTACTGGACGGGCTACGTCTTCGAGGGGCAAATTGCCTTCTGGCCCGAGGAGTTGACGAGCTGGACCGCCGCGTCACTGCTGCTGGCCGTGGCCGCGCTCGGGGGGGACGAGGCGACCACGGCGGTCTTCAGCGGTGAGCGGCTGCCGTCCGGACTCGACCCGGACTGCTGCGAACGGGTCGGCTGAGGACGGACGTCGGCCGCGCGTTCGGATCCGGCGGGTCCGGCAGGTCCGTCAGACCCGGCGGATCCGACCGGCCAGCCCGTGGCCGACGAACAGGTACACCACGGCCGCGAGACCGTAGCCGCACACCACCCGCGCCCATGCCTCGTCGAAGGTGAACAGGTCGTAGGACCAGCCGGCCAGCCAGCGTGCCGCGTCCTGGACGAAGTTCACCAGGTCGTTGGCGCGGTTGGCGTCCAGCAGGTACATCAAAATCCACAGGCCCAAGATGAAGGCCATGACATCCGCGATCACTATGAGGATCGTGGCTGCTGCGCTGCTTCCACTGCGTTGACGTGAGGCCATGACGTCCGTGTTGCCGCTCCGAGGCGGGTGAAACCCCTACCGGACCCACCTGCTGTGTCTGGTACACGCCAACGGCCCCCCGCCCGGGAGGGCGAGAGGCCGCGGTGCTGCGGGTGTGCGTGGTGAGTGGCGCGGGGTGCTCAGCCGCGCTGGATGCCGGTCGTGTCCTGGAGCAGGCCACGACGGCCGTCCTGCGTCTGGGCGATCAGACCGGGACCGCGCTGCTCGACCGCCAAGTACCAAGTACCGGGCGCGAGTTCGGCGATCGGGGACGGCGAGCCGTCCTCGCCGTACAGGGGACGGGCCACCGGCACGGCGAACCAGAACGGCTCGAAGTTACCGGCGGGCGCGCCCCCCGGCTGTCCACCCTGCGAGGGCTGGCCGGGACCGGGCTGGCCCGGCTGGCCCGGCTGGCCGGGCTGCCCCGGCTGGGCACCGCCGTACGCGGGCTGGGGCTGACCCGGCTGGCCACCGAACGGCGGCTGCTGGGCGCCCGGGTAGCCGTAACCCTGGCCGGGCTGGCCCGGCTGGCCGTACGGCGACGCGACCTGCGGCTTCGGGGCGCCGACGAGGGGCGCCTTGAGGGCGGGGACGAGCGGGGTGGCGAGGGCGCCCGCGGCGAGGACGATGGCGGAGAGCAGGCCGAGGATCATGCCGGCGCCCGCGTTGTCCGCGTCGATGATGTTCCAGAACGCGGTCCACAGGGCGAAGACGGTCAGGGCGACACCGAACTGGCCGATGTCGAGCCCGGCCACCTTGCGGCCCGGCATGCCACGTCCGACGACGATCAGCGCGGCACCGATGATGCCGGTGATGAACATGCTCATCACCAGGCCGAGCACGTCCCAGGCGTTCGGGCTGTCGAAGCCCGAACAGTCGACACCTTGCGGGCAGTCGATGCTGGACAGGCCGAGGAACGAGGCGATGAACAGCACCACCGCTGCTCCGATCACCACGCCATCGCCTCGTGTGAGGGAGCGGATGTTCACGTGAAGAGTCCTTCGTAGATCGTCTCGTCGGGGCGGTCGCCACCGGCGCGAGGGCGACGGTGCGGAGTGCGAAGCTCGGGGGCGGCTCCCTATCGTACGGATAAATCTAGCGTCTGCCCGAGCGGGGCGTCTCCTTGGTTCCGGGCCACCTCAGGAGAGGACCACGGCGGGCCCTCCAACGGTTGCGGGAGTGCGCGCCGAAGAATCGATCCCCGTCTTTTCGTTGTGAATCCGTTGCCGTTTCCGGCAGTTCGGACGGTGTTCCCCGGCGTTCTCCCGCGTTCCCCCGAGTTTTGTCCGCGCTCGTGTCCGCGCTCGTGTACGCGCTTGCGACCGTTGTTCCCGCCGTACGGCTATCGGTTCAGGAAACTACTGATGCCGTCCGCCATTCCCTGCGCCGCCTTCTGGCGCCAGTCGGCGCTCGTCAGCAGGGCGATGTCCTTCGCGTCACGCATGTTGCCGCACTCGACGAACACCTTCGGCACGGTCGACAGATTCAGCCCGCCGAGGTCGTCGCGCACATCAAGTCCCGTGCCCCCGCCGAGGTAATTGGACGGAGCGCTTCCGGTCGTGCGTACGAAATTGCCCGCGACGCGTTCACCGAGTTCGCGCGAGGGACCCACGATCTTCGTGGTGTCGGCTCCGCCCGACTTCACCAGGGCGGGGAGGATGACATGGAAGCCGCGGTTGCCGACGGCCGAGCCGTCCGCGTGGATGGAGATCACGGCATCGGCCTTGGCCTTGTTGCCGATTTCCGCGCGCTCGTCCACACACGGTCCCCACGCGCGGTCGTTCTCGTGTGTGAGTTTCACCGTCGCGCCCTCTTTGCGGAGGAGAGTGCGGAGGCGCTGTGAAACATCGGCGGTGAATTCGGCCTCGGTGTAACCGGAGTTGCCCGCAGTGCCCGTGGTGTCGCATTCCTTGCGGTTGGTTCCGATGTCCACGAGTTTGTTGATCTCGGCCGTGTGCTTGAAGTTGCCCGGATTGTGCCCGGGGTCGATGACGACGGTCCGCCCCGCGAGCGGCCCGTCTCCGGGAGCGGGCCGCGCGTCCCCCGGAGCGGCGTCGTCGCCGGACGCGGACTTCGACGGGGTCTTCGACGGTGACTTCGGGAGCGACGGCCTCGGCTCGGGCCCGGACGACCCCGGCCGCTCGGCCGGGGCGGCGGCGGACGTACTCGCGCCCGGCGCGGGGAGCCCGGCGGGGGCGGCCCCGCCGTCGGCCCCGCCGGTGGCCTGCCAGATCAGCCACCCGGCGAAGGCGCCCGGCACGAGCGCGGCGAGGGCGATGGTGAACGTGCGCCGCGAGGTCCGGCGGCGGCGGGCAGAGGGCTGGCTCTCGTCGTACGACACCCGGCGATGCTAGTGCGTGAAGGCCGGAGCGTCAGGTTCCTGCGCCGGTACGTCGCAGGACACGCAGCGACTCGTACGCCGAGACCTCCGCGAACGCGCCGGACGCCAGCGCGCGCAACCACACCCGGTACGGGGCCTGGCCGCCGTCCGCCGGGTCGGGGAACACATCGTGCACGACCAGCAGCCCGCCCTCGGCGAGATGCGGGGCCCAGCCCTCGTAGTCGCCGTTCGCGTGCGCGTCGGTGTGGCCGCCGTCGATGAACACCAGGCCCAGCGGGCCGCCCCAGACGGCGGCCACCTGCGGCGAGCGGCCCACGATCGCCACGACATGGTCCTCCAGACCGGCCGCGTGGAGCGTGCGGCGGAAGGACGGCAGCGTGTCCATACGGCCGGCCTCGGGGTCCACCACCGCCGGGTCGTGGTACTCCCAGCCGGGCTGCTGCTCCTCGCTGCCGCGGTGGTGGTCGACGGTGAGCGCGGTGACACCGGCGGCGCGGGCGGCGTCGGCGAGCAGGATCGTGGAACGGCCGCAGTACGTGCCGACTTCCAGCAGCGGCAGCCCGAGGGCGGCGGCCTCGGTGGCGGCGGCGTACAGGGCAAGGCCCTCGCCGGCCGGCATGAAGCCCTTGGCGCGCTCGAAGGCGGCGAGGACGTCGGGGGAGGGAGAAGGGGAGAGGGAAGAAGAGAGGGAAGAAGAGAGGGAAGAGGAGAGGGAAAGGGACGGGGTGGTCCCGGCGGTCATCTGTTGTTCCTCCTGCGTGGTGTCGCGTGTGCTCACGCGGCTGCGGTCGCCCATGCTGCGGTCGCCCATGCTGCCGTACGCCGTCCTACGAGCGGACCGCCGCCCGGGGAGCCAGCACGAGATCGACATCCACCGACAGCGCCCCACCGAGATACGTCGCCGGGTGGGCGTGCGGTGCGTAGCCCGTGGCCGAGCCCGCCAGGACGTACCCTCCGGCGGCCGGCGCCGCCAGCGCGTACCGGCCCTCGCCGTCCGCCGTGGTGAGGCCCGCCTGACGGCCGCGCGGGTCGATCAGCGTGACGTTCGCCCGTGCGACGGGGGTGCCGTCGGCGGCGAGCACCCGGCCGTGGAAACCCCGAACGCCGCCGGAAAGGGCCGCGTCGCCCTCGCTGCTCGCCAGCAACTCGGTCCGGGCCGACGCCCGGTGGGCCGGCAGGAACGCCGCCAGCACCAGACCGCCGAGCACGGCGACGGTGGCGATCCCGAACGAGATGCGGAAGCCGTGCAGGCTGGGCACCGCCGTGGGACCCGTACCGATCGCCGTACGCGCCAGCACCATCCCGATGACGGCGCTGGACACGGACGTACCGATCGAACGCGCCAGCGTGTTCAGGCCGTTGGCCGCGCCGGTCTCCTTCGGGTCGACGGCCCCGATGATCAGGGCGGGCAGCGAGGAGTACGCCAGGCCGATGCCCGCGCCCATGATCACCGAGATGACGACGGTCTGCCAGGCGGCGCTCATCATGACCAGCCCGGCGCCGTAGCCGACCGCGATGATTGCCATGCCGATCATCAGCGACACCTTGGGGCCGCGCCGCGCCGAGATCCGGGCGTACAGCGGGGCGACGAGCATCATCGTCAGACCGAGCGGGGCGACGCACAGGCCCGCGACGACCATCGACTGGCCGAGGCCGTAACCGGTCGACGTGGGGAGCTGAAGCAGTTGCGGGAGGATCAGCGACACCGCGTAGAACGCGACGCCGACCATCATCGCGACGAGGTTGGTGAGCAGCACCTCGCGGCGCGCGCTGGTACGGAGGTCGACGAGCGGGGCCTTGAGGCGCAGCTCCATGTACCCCCACAGTCCGAGAACGACGAGGGACACCCCGAACAGAGTGAGCGTCGTGGACGACGTCCAGCCCCATGTGCTGCCCTTCGTGATCGGCAGCAGCAGGGCGACAAGACCCGCCGAGAGCCCGAGCGCGCCGAACCAGTCGAACCGGCCACCGGCCCGCACCGAACTCTCCGGCACCACCAGGACCGTCAGCACCATCGACAGCACACCGAGCCCGGCGGCGCCGAAGAACAGGGTGTGCCAGTCGGCGTGCTGGGCGACCAACGCGGCACCGGGCAGGGCGAGCCCACCACCGACCCCGATCGACGAACTCATCAGGGCCATCGCCGAACCGAGCTTCTCGCGCGGCAACTCGTCACGCATGATGCCGATGCCCAGGGGTATCGCGCCCATCGCGACGCCCTGAAGGGCACGGCCGGCGATCATCACCGTCAAGTTGTCGGTGAACGCGCAGACCAGCGAGCCGACGACCATGACGGCGAGACTCGCGAGCAACATCCGGCGCTTGCCGTACAGATCGCCGAGCCGCCCCACGATCGGGGTGGACACCGCACCGGCCAGCAGGGTCGCCGTGATGACCCATGTCGCGTTGTCGGGCGACGTACGCAGCAGCGCCGGCAGGTCCTTGATGATCGGGACGAGCAGCGTCTGCATGACGGCGACGGTGATCCCGGTGAAGGCGAGCACAGGGACGACGCCGCCGGTCCCCCGCTTACGCGGAACGGCCCCGGGGACGGGGCCGGATCCGGAGTACTTGTCGGGCGTCGCTTGCGGCATAGGTGAAGCCTCCGGGCAGGGGAAGGGTGGGCGGGGCGGTAGGAGTGGACGGGAATAGAACGCTTGGCGGTGGCCCGGTATTCCGGTCCCGGTACGTGGGTTCGTCCTGCCGCCTACAACCTGTCCTACATCGCGCGCCCGGTGTTCGTACATCGAATTCCCGATGTACGGGGCTGGGTCGGCGCTGCGACTATTACCGCCATGGTCCACGTCCCGGCAGTCACCGACAGCGAAACCACCCCCGAACCCGGCGAGCACGAACCCGCCGACGTCGAACCCGTCAAGGCCGAACCCGGTGCCGCCGCCACCCGGTCGGCCCGCACCTGGGCCGTCGTTCTCGCCGCGTGCGCCGGGCAGTTCCTCGTCGTCCTCGACGTCTCCGTCGTGAACGTAGCGCTGCCGTCGATGCGCACCGACCTCGGCCTCAGCACCATCGGTCTCCAGTGGGTGCTCAACGCCTACACGATCGCTTTCGCCGGTTTCATGCTCCTCGGCGGCCGGGCCGCCGACATCTTCGGGCGCAAGCGGATGTTCCTCGCCGGACTCGCGGTCTTCACGACCGCGTCCCTGGCCGGCGGTCTCGCGCAGGAGGGCTGGCAACTGCTCGCCGCCCGGGGCGTGCAGGGCCTCGGCGCCGCCGTACTGGCTCCCGCGACACTCACCATCCTGACCGCCGCCGTCCCCGCAGGGCCGGCCCGGACGCGGGCCATAGCCACCTGGGCGGCGGTCGGCGCGGCCGGTGGCGCGGCGGGCGGGCTCGTCGGCGGCGTACTGACCGACCTGCTGTCCTGGCGCTGGGTGCTGCTGATCAACGTGCCCGCCGGCGCGCTGGTGCTGGTCGCCGCCGTGCTGTGGCTGACGGAGAGCCGGGCGAAGGAGGCGCGGCGCAGGCTGGACCTGCCGGGCGCCGTACTGGTCACCGGCGGCCTCGCCGTCGTCGCGTACGGCATCGTGCAGACCGAGCAGTCGGGCTGGGGAGCCGCGGCGACCCTCGTGCCGCTGCTCGGAGGACTGCTGCTGCTCGCGGCCTTCCTGGTGGTGGAGGCGCGCACGAGGACGCCGCTGATGCCACTGAGACTCTTCCGGGTGCGGGCGGTCTCGGCGGCCAACGCCGGGATGGTGGTGACCGGTTCGGCGTCGTTCGGGATGTGGTTCTTCCTGACCGTCTACGCCCAGAACGTTCTCGGCTACACGCCCCTCCAGGCGGGCCTCGCGCTCATACCCAGCTCACTGAGTGTCGTACTGGGCTCCAAGCTGGCGCCCCTGCTGATGCGGCGCGTCGGCGCCCGGCACGTCGCGGTCATCGGCGCGCTCGTGGGCGCCGCCGGATTCGGCTGGCAGTCGATGATGACCGCCGACGGCACCTTCCTCGGGACGATCCTGGGGCCCGGCATCCTCATGACGGCCGGCGCCGGACTGGCCATGACACCGCTCGCCGCCCTCGCGACGGAGAGCGCGGCACCCGGCGAAGAGGGTCTGGTCTCCGGCCTCGTGAACACCTCGCGGACCATGGGCGGAGCCATCGGCCTCGCGGTCCTCTCGACGGTCGCGGCGGCGCGCACGTCCCACGGGACCGATCCCGTGGCGCTCACCGAGGGGTACGCGCTGGCCTTCCTGACCGGGGCGGGGCTGCTGCTCGCGGCGGCGGTGCTGATGTTCTTCTGGCTGCCGCGGCACTCGGACACGTAACGGCGCACGCGCCCGGTGCACCCGTCCGGCGCACGCGTCGGGCGCACCCGTCCGGCGCACGTGCCTGGCGCGCGCCTCAGAGCCAGCCCTGCCGGCGGGCCGCCCGTACGGCCTCCATGCGGTTACGGGTGTGCGTCTTGCCGATCGCCGACGAGAGGTAGTTCCGTACGGTCGACTCGGACAGATGCAGCTTCGCCGCGATGTCGGCGACGGTCGCCCCGTCCACGGCGGCGTTCAGCGCGTCCCGTTCGCGCGCCGTCAGGGGGCTCGGCCCCGCGCTCAGCGCGGCGGCGGCCAGGGCCGGATCGATCACGGTCTCGCCCGCGAGCACCCGCCGGATCGCCTCGGCCAGCTCCTCCACCGGCCCGTCCTTGACCAGGAAGCCGGCGGCCCCCGCCTCCATGGCCCGGCGCAGATAGCCGGGCCGTCCGAAGGTGGTGAGGATCAGCACCCGGCAGTCGGGGACCTCCTCGCGCAGGTCGGCGGCGGCGTCGAGACCGCTGCGGCCGGGGAGTTCGATGTCGAGCAGCGCCACGTCGGGGCGTGCGGTGAGGGCGGTGGCGACGATGGTGTCCCCGGTGGCCACCTGGGCCACCACCTCCATGTCCCTCTCCATGCCGAGCAGCAGTGCGAGGGCGCCGCGCATCATGCCCTGGTCCTCGGCGAGAAGGACTCTGATCATGCCGGTCGCTCCGATTCCGTCGGTGAAGTCGGTGAAGTCGGTGATTGGGGTGAAGCTGTCGCTGTCGTCGGCACGTCCGTCGCGGGATCCACCGGGAGTACGGCGGTCACCCGGAAGCCGCGTCCCGCCGAGCCCGCCGAGCCCGCTTCGAGTGAACCGCCCGCCACGGCCAGCCGCTCGGTGAGGCCCCTCAGCCCCGTACCGCCGCTCGTCCCCCCACCCACGTCCTCGGCCGGTCCAGAGCGTACGCCGCGACCGTCGTCCGTGATCACCAGCCGGACCTGTTCCGGCGCGCCGTCCACCGTGATCTCGCACCGCGTCGCCCCGCTGTGGCGTACGGCGTTGGTGACGGCCTCCCGGACGACCCAGCCGAGCAGCGCCTCCGTACGCGGCCCCAGCGGCGGCCCCGACTGCCGTACGAGGGGCTCGATCCCGGCGGCGGTCAGCGCGGAGCGCGCCCGGTCCAGCTCGGTCGACAGGCTGCCGTCGCGGTAGCCCGTGACGGCCTCGCGGATCTCGGTCAGCGCCTGCCGGCCGACGGACTCGATGTCGGTGACCTGCGCCAGCGCCGCGTCCATGTCGCGCGGCGCGAGCCTGCGCGCGGCCTCCGACTTCACCACGATCACGGACAGGGTGTGGCCGAGCAGATCGTGCAGGTCACGCGAGAAGCGCAGCCGCTCCTCCTCGACCGCGGAACGCGCCAACTCCTGCCGGGTGGCGCGCAGTTGGACGACCGTCTCGGACAGCGCGAGGATCGCCGCGGTGACCGACATCGAGATGACCGTGCCGTACGCGATGGTGATCGCGCCCCAGCCGTCGTGGAGCGCCGCGATGACCGCGACCGTCGCCGTCAGCGGCGCACCGACCAGGACGAGGTTCCGGCCGCGCAGCACGGTGCCGCAGGCGAGTCCGAAGAGCGGGAAGAACAGCAGCCAGCTCCCGCCGTAGGTGCCGCCGAGACCGAACGTCGTCGCGGCCAGCCCGGCCAGCGCCCACCAGGTGCCCCGGCTGTGCCGCGAGACCGGGTGGAAGGCGCGGAACACCACGTTGATGTAGAGGGAGTTGAAGACCAGCAGACCGATGGCGCCGAACCAGGGGTTGGGGGTCTCGCCCTGGACGAGGTTGGAGAAGGAGCCGAGGCCCAGCAGCAGCCACGGCAGCAGGGCGTAGCCGGAGGGCGGCCCCGGCAGCTGCCCGCGCCGCCCCTTGGTCGCTCTATTTGCCTTGGTCCCTTTGATTCCTTTGATTCCTTTGCCGGTCATACCGTCCTCGCAGACTTGCGGTAGGACGTCACAGCGTACGAACCGAACACGGCCAGCCAGCCGAGGAGTACCGCGACCGCCGCCATACCCGGGGCGTGGCCGGCGGTGGTGGCCCAGCCGAGTTCGGCGAAGCTGTGGGCGGGTGTGTACGCGGCGACGCTCCGCAGCCAGCCGGGGAACGCCTCGATCGGGAACCAGAGCCCGCCGAGCACGGCCAGCCCCATCAGGGCGGCCATGTTGATCACTCCGGCGGTCTGCGCGGAGAGCCGGTAGCCGTTGCCGATCCCGAACAGCGTGAACGGCAGCGTGCCCGCCCACAGCAGCAGCACCAGCACGGCCCACTGCCACGCGTCGAGCCGTACACCGTTGGTCACGGCACCGGCCGTCAGGACCGCCAGGATCGCGGGCAGGACGGTCACCGAGCTGGTGACCGCGCGGCCGAGTACGACCTGACGGGGCCGCATGGGGGTGATGCGCAACTGGCGCAGCCAGCCGAGCGAACGGTCGTCGGCGATGCCGGTGCCGACGCTGACGGCGGCGCCGAGCGCGCCGTAGGCGGCCATGCCGACCATGGCGGTCGTCTTCCAGGCGTCTGTGTCGTCGCCCGCCGGGCCGAGGTTGGTGAACAGCAGATACATCAGCACGGGCATCCCGGCGCTGAAGATCACGAAGCCCGGGTCGCGCAGTGTGCGCCGTACTTCGAGCGTGACGTAGTCGGGCATCACACCGTCTCCTTCGCGTCCTGTGCGGCGGTGAGCGTGAGGAAGGCGTCCTCCAGCGTGGCGTGGGCGACCTCCAGGTTCTTGACCCTGCCGAGGCCGAACAGCGCCATGACGGTCGCGTCGGAGTTGTCCGTACGCAGCCGGGCCCTGTCTCCCCGTACCTCCACCGAGACGACTCCGGGCAGCGTGCCGAGCCCTTCCGTGCCGCGCCCCGCGAGGTCGAAGGCGACGAGATGGCCGCCGACCGCGCGCTTGATGCGCCCGCCGCTGCCGTCGGCGACGATCCGGCCGCGGTCGATGACGACGATCCGGTCGGCGTTGTCGTCCGCCTCGTCCATGTGGTGCGTGGAGAACAGGACGGTGTTGCCCCGGCGGGCGTAGGCGCGCATGGATGTCCAGAACGCGCGCCTGGCCGCCACGTCGAGTGCCGCCGTCGGCTCGTCGAGGACGATCAGCTCGGGGCTGCCGGCGAGGGCGATCGCGAAGCGGACGCGCTGCCACTGGCCGCCGGAGAGCTTGTCGACGCGGCGCCCGGCGAGTTCGGTGAGCCCGGCGAGGTCCAGGGCTTCGGCGACGGGCAGCGGGTGCGGGTAGGTGCTCGCGACGAACGACACCAGCTCGCGCACCTTCGTACGGCGGATCGGCCCGCCCTCCTGGAGCATCGCGCCGACCCGCCCCGAGAGCACGGCGCGCTCGGGGGTGTCGCCGAAGAGACGGACGCGTCCGCTGTCGGGCTCGTCGAGGCCGAGCAGCAGGCTGATCGTGGTGGACTTGCCGGCGCCGTTGCGTCCGAGGAGGGCGATGGTCTCGCCGCGTGCGATGCGCAGATCGACGCCGGCCACCGCGCGTACGGTGCCGAAGGACTTGACGGCTCCTTCGACGCTCACCGCGGGTGCGGGCGGCGTGGTCGCCGTCATTGCTGCTGGTGTTGCCGTTGCCGTTGGCTGTGTCATGCCGACGACGCTACGCAGAGTGGCCGGGCCTCGGCAGATGCGCATGTACGGACCCGGCCGGGACAAATGTCCTGCCCCGGCCCCGGACGGGGCTGTTCGCCCCGTCCGGTGGCTGAGGGCGAGACTCAGAGCGTCTCGATGCTGCTCCCGGGACGGCGGTGGCGGCCATGTGCGGACGACTGCGAGTCGTCCGTCGCGGCGGCCCCGCCCCGATGTTTTCCGTGGCCGGTTTCGTCCCGGTCGCCGGCCGCCTGATGCGGACGGTCCTGGGCCGTGTCTGTTCGGCTTTCAGACATGTGGGAAGTCACTCCGATAAATCGCAGCATCGCTGCTGTGGCTGTTCTCTGGCACACGGAACCGGCCGTCCCCGTTCTTACCGGCCGGACCCGAGCCAAGATACTAACCAGCCCTATCCGGGGGCCGTACGCCCGGTGAGAGGGGCCTGCTGCAACGGAACCGGCTTGCGGACCAGGTGAGTTGGCCGACGTGGGGACCCATTCCCACCTGCGGCTTCCACTTGTGCGGGTTGTGTGGTCAATTCGGGCCGTACGTTCTGCTCGGGCCGTAGGTTCTGTTCGGGCCGTAGGTTCTGCGCCGCGCCGTGCCAGGTGTCCATCGGTACGTCGCGGGGGGCTTCGCGCGGCACCCCCAGCCGGGCCACGCCGCACGGCATCGTGCCGGTGGCGTAGGGCAGTTGGAGCACGCCGTCCCTGGACCAGAGCCCCGTCCCCGTCAACCAGCCCTCGGGCGGAGCCTGTTCCCGGAGCTGTCGCACCGACGGCCGCCATGTCCCCACCCGCGTACCGTCCGGTCCGTCGATCCGCAGTGCGACCGCGCAGCTCTCCGGCATCAGAACCTGCCCCGGCTGCACGGCGAAAGGCGTGACCACGCGGCCGGCCGGCCGCAGGCACTCCGGGAAGCGCACCGGCCGCGCGCTGCCCAACACGCCCCAGCCCAGCAGGTCGCGGCCGGGCGCGTCCGAACGGATCAGCAGCAGACCGCTGTCGGCGTCGGCCAGCAGCAGCCGGTCGTTGCTGCCCTCCGCGATCTGGAGCAACGGGCTGACCTCGCCGCCCCGTTCCAGATCGACGGCGACCGCCTTGACCACACCGTCCAGTTCACGGTCGACGGTGAGCAGCCGCCCCGTACGGTCCAGCCAGACGCCGCCCGTACAGCGCCCGCGCACGGTCGCGACCGGCTCCGGCCCGAAGGCGCCGCCCGCCACCAGCCAGACGGTCGTGCCGCCGTCGCCGGGCGCCAGCGCGTAGGCGCTCGTGCCGTCCGGCGACGGCGGCAGGAGAGTCAACTCCGGGCACTCGACCGCCCCCAGCGGCAGCTCACCCGTCCCCGGCCCGGTCGGATACAGCAGCGAGAACGCCTGCCGCTCCGCCACCCGCCGATGGATCAGCACCCGCCCGTCGGCCAGCGGCAGCACGTCGGTGCCGGGCTCCTCGGGCTGATTGAGGGGGAGCGGCACCGCGTACGGCTCGGGCCCGTCGAGCGTCCACCGCTCGGGGAACCACGCGGCGCCGTCGAAAGGGCCGTTACCGAGAGTCAGCCGGGCCGCGTACGAACCGTCCGCCGCGATCGCGAGCCCCGCCCGCGGGACGTCTCCGTCCGCCGCGACACCCTGCACGCTCTGCACGCCGTCAATGACACAGACTGTCATCGCTCCGTCACCTCCGGCGACGACGCTAGGTTCGCACTCGCTGCCGAACAACACGTGACCACTCGCTTCACACGTACGGGTGGCCGGTCGAGGGTTCGGCTGTGGGAGAGGGGGTGGTTGTGCTCGGAGGCGGGGCGCGTACCCGTGAGCGGGCCACCCGGGGTGACCCTCTGGCCGCCGGCCGCCAGGGGTGAGCGCGTGCCGCAGGAGCCGCCCCGGACCACTCGCCACCGGGCCGAGTAACCTCGCGCCATGAACAGTGGGGCGGACGAGGATGCGCCGGCCCTGGCGGCCCAGGAGATGCTTGCCGCGGGGCGGAGCGAGGAGGAGGTCTTCGCCGAGCTGGCCGCGCGGACGGGCGAGTGGGGTGTCTGCGCGTTGGCCGTGTGCTCTGCCCTGGGCATACCCCGGCCGGAAGCCGAAGCCCGGCTGCGCGAACTCCAGCCGATCTTCGTGGAGTTCGCGGTGGGAGAGGAAGAACTCGTCGCCGACGTCCTCCGCTGGGGGCACATGTTCGTCGTGGACCGAGTACTTGACGAGCGCGGTGAGCGTATCCGCGACCTGCTGGGCACCGCCGCCGGTGCCCGCGGCGGCTGGCCCGGCAGCCTGCTCGGGTGGTTTCGCGGCGGGGAGCTCAGGAAGATCTTCCTGTACTTCGCCAAGACCCGGTTCCGGGACGGGCGGGGCTCGCCGCCCGACTTCTGGGCAGCCATGACGACGGCCGGCGAACTACTGGCGAACGACGCGGGCCCGGACCGGCCGGAGGTGACGGCGGCGCTGGCACACTGCCACGCGCAGGCGGTGGCCCTCGGTGTGCGACAGGGTCTGGGTGCGGGATCAGAGGCGACCGCTGCCGACCAGGGCGGCGATCGCGCCACAGAAGACGGCGACGCCGAACACACGGAACCCGGCCGCGATCGCCGCGAGTCGGTCGTTCATCCGTCCGCCTCCACCGCCTTCTGAGTAACGCGGACGGTCTCCTTCCACTCGGTGGCGATCCCGCAGAGCCTGTCGGTGGCCCGGCAGACGGCGCACTTCTGCGTGTGGGAGAGGAAGCCGGTCCACGCGAAGGCGTCGGCGGCGCGCTTGGAATCCAGCCAGGCGGCGCGGATGTTCTCGGCCGTCAGACAGATCACTCCGGGTGTGCGGCAGTGCGGGCACCCCTGCGAGTGGTTCACGCAGTCCGTGAGCGCCTGTTCGCCGACGGCTCGCAGCGCGGCCAGTTGGTGGTATTGGCTGAACGTCCCGCCGGTCACACCGACATCCGACGCAGGGCGGCCTCAACGGCCCGCAGGATCCCGGGTGTCGGCACGGCGTACGTGCTCGGTACCCACGCCGGTACCTGGCGCTCCCGGAAGAACCCGCGATGCGCGATCACCAACTCGGCCCCGGTGAGCGGTTGTTGGAGCGGGGGAGGCGGGGGTGTTCGTGACTCACGGTCACGTGGGACCAGATGGCTGTCGTACACGTCGATCGCTCCTGCGGAGGCGTTGGCCATGCCCCCAACCGCCGTGGCGCGGCTGCGGGGGTCTGCTGGCCATCAACGCTAGGGCGTGTTGCGAAAGTAGCGCCGTCCGCCCGAAGGGCGGGGCCGACGGCGTCTGGTGCGTGCGATCGCAAGGCGGAGGATCGTTCTCGTACTGGACGTACTTGGATGATTCCGACAACGCGGCGAGTGCGCGTGCCAGGCGTCGTCGGCCAGGCGGGACTTTCGAAACATGCCCTAGGAGCGTGAGGGACCTGATGGGGGCACGGATTGTGCCCCCTCGCTCATGCGGCGAGAAGATCCATCTTCACGGCGAGAGTGGCCGCACGGCGCCTGCGCTCAGGGCTCTTCGACTCTGCCTCTTCCAGCACGATCCGCTTCGCGTAGCCGTTGTACTTGATCGTCTCGGGTGCCGCCTCGTGCGCCTTGTCGAGCGTGGCCAGTGCGACGTCAGGCTGCCGGTCGAGGTGATAGCCGCGCGCTACCTCGATACGGTGCCGCGCCCTGCGAGGGCGGGACGGAATGGTGGCGGCGTCGGTCGCCGCCGCCTGCCGTACGGACTCGCCGCCCGCGTGAAGCTCGACAGCGACGGTCACCGCGTGGGCGGCCATGATCGGCCGGGAGAAGGACGTGACCGGGTCGAAGTAGTCGGTCGGCAAACGCGCTGCCATGTCCCGCGCTTGGTCCCAGTAGCGCCATGCGGTACCCGTCTCACCGCGCCGTGCGGCCGTGTATCCGGCTTCGAAGGTGAGCGCTCCCGCGATAGCCAGCACAGTGTGCGGTGCGTCAGGCAAAAGGGGTTCCAAGTACCGCAGAGTCTCCAGGTTCACCGCGTCGGCCGCGTCGAAGTGCGCGGGACCCGAGTCCCGATGCGCCTGCGCGGCGAGCCACGCGGCTACGCCGATGGCGCGCGGATCGTCGGACTCCTGAGCGGCGACCAGGCCGCGTTCGGCGACCCTCCACAACAGGGGCGCGTCCGGCTGGTACGCGACGAAGAACTGCGCCAGCGAGTAGACCTCGGACAGCACGGCCTGTGCCGCGCGCCGTTCCACCGCCCGCTCGGCCTGTCGTACGCCCAACTGCGCGTCCCGGATGAGGTTGGGCAGCAGAGCCCCCACCACATCTCGGTGATTGGGGGCCGAGTGCCGTGCCGCCCACGCACGGGCGAGCCGTGCGCGAAGGTGCGCGGTGGGTGGGGCCTCCGCCTGCGGAGCGGCGAAGGGGTACGCGTCGACGGCCGCCCTGACGGCGCCAAGCCGTGGGTGTCCCGGGCCGGCGAACAGATCTATCCGGACGCTCTCATCCCCGGTGAGCTCGGACAGCTCCCGAACCCGCAGGATCTCGGCGATCCGCAGAATCACCGCGAGCTTGGGCGTCTTGAGCCGTCCGCTCTCCACACCCTTGACCCACGATCCGGTGCGCCCGAGCAACCCCCCGAGCTGTTCACGGGTCACGCCCCTGCGCGTGCGGAGGATCTGAAGGCGCTGGCCGAAGACCAACGGATCGGCGTACGGGTCAGGGGTGGCATCTGGAGACATCACGGCTTTGCCTCTCCTTGCGCAGCTTCGTCGCTTCCAGGGTAGGGCGCAGCGCCCTTCCGCTGTGGTGATGTGCGCCGTTCTCCGGGCGAGTTGACGAACCACGTTACGGACGCCGGTGGCACGGGACGCGGACCCGGCCGCTCCCGGCGTCGGCAGACGGGGGAGCGGTTGTCGCGTAGCCGTCCTGACCTGCTACGTTCCTGTGGACCGTAAGTAAGGTACCCCTAAGTAAGATGCTTGGAGCGCAGATGTCCGTCAGACGCCGCGGCACCGCCGCACTCGTGGCCCTCGCCGCCGCCCTCTCCCTCGCGGCCTGCGGAAGCGACGGAGGGTCCGACGAGAAGTCGGCCCCCGGCGCCGGCGCGGACAAGAAGGCCGTCGCGCAGGGCGGCGAGGACTTCGCGGAGGCGGCGAAGAAGACCGCGGGCTACGGCACCGACGCCAAGCCGGGCGAGTTCCCCCGTACCGTCACCCACGCCATGGGCGAGACCGTCCTGAAGGCGCGGCCGGAGCGGGTCATCGTGCTCGACGTCGGCGAGTTCGACAACGTCGTCTCGCTCGGTGTCGAACCGGTCGGCTACGCGCCCACCGAGGGCGACGAGGGCATACCCGCCTACCTGAAGAAGGGCGCGGGCAGCCCGTCGAGCGTCGGCACCATCAACGGCCTCAACCTGGAGGCCATCGCGGCCCTCAAGCCCGACCTCATCCTCGGCAGCCAGCTCCGCGCCGCCGACAAGTACGACGAGCTGTCGGCCATCGCCCCCACCGTGTTCTCCATCCGCCCCGGCTTCACGTGGAAGGAGAACTTCCGGCTCAACGCCGCGGCGCTCGACCGCGGCGCGGCGGCCGAGAAGGCGCTCGGCGCGTACGACACGAAGGTCAAGGCGCTGTCCGCCGACATCGGCGCCGACAAGCCGACCGTCTCGATGGTGCGCTACATGCCGGGCAAGATCCGGCTGTACGCCAAGGCGTCCTTCATCGGCACGATCCTCGACGACGCCGGCCTGCCGCGGCCCGCGAACCAGCAGATCAACGATCTCGCCGTCGAGGTCAGCCCCGAGAAGATCGACGAGGCGGACGCCGACTGGATCTTCACCGGCGTGTACGGCGACCCCAAGGCCACCCAGCGGGACACCGCGCGTTCCAACCCGCTCTGGAAGAACCTCAAGGCCGTCGAGTCGGGACAGGCCGAGGACGTACCGGACGAGACCTGGTACCTGGGCCTCGGCGTCACGGCGGCGGAGCTGGTGCTGGACGACCTGCGCGGGTATCTGGCGAAGTGACGCGGGCGGGGCGAATGCGTGCCACCGGCCATGGTGGGAGCACCATGGCCGGCAGGTAGCCTTTGCACCGTGCCCCGCCTGTCCGAAGTCCTCGCCCAGTTCGACGCCCTCTGGCCGCCCGAGCGAGCCGAACAGTGGGACGCCGTCGGCACCGTCTGCGGTGATCCCGACGCCCCGGTGACCCGTGTGCTGATCGCCGTCGACCCCGTCCAGGACGTCGTGGACGAGGCCCTGCGGCTCGGCGCCGATCTGATCCTCACCCACCACCCGCTCTATCTGCGCGGGACGACGACGGTCTCCGCCGGCACCTTCAAGGGCCGCGTCGTGCACACGCTCATCAAGCACGACATCGCGCTGCACGTCGCGCACACCAACGCGGACAGCGCCGACCCGGGTGTCTCCGACGCCCTCGCCGGCGCGCTCGACCTGCGTGTCGTACGCCCCCTGGTGCCCGACCCGACCGACCCGGCCGGCCGCCGGGGTCTGGGCCGGATCTGTGAACTCGACCGCCCGGCGACCCTCCGCGACTTCGCCGCGCGTGCCGCGCACCGGCTGCCCGCCACCGCGCAGGGCATCCGGGTGGCCGGCGACCCCGACGCCCTCGTGCGCACCGTCGCCGTGAGCGGCGGATCCGGCGACAGCCTCTTCGACCAGGTACGGGCGGCGGGCGTGGACGTCTTCCTCACCGCCGACCTGCGCCACCACCCGGCCTCCGAGGCCACCCAGCACTCACCGCTGGCGCTGGTCGACGCCGCGCACTGGGCCACCGAGTGGCCCTGGTGCGAACTGGCGGCCACCCAGCTCGACGAGATTTCCGACCGCCACGGCTGGGACCTGCGGGTCCACGTCTCGAAGACGGTCACCGACCCCTGGTCCGCCCACCACTCCTCAGGAGCCCCCAACTGAACGCCGAACCCGCCGACCAGATCCGACTCCTCGACGTCCAGGCCCTCGACACACGACTCCAGCAGATCGCCCACCGGCGCGAGTCGCTGCCCGAGCACGCCGAGATCGAGTCGCTGACCAAGGACCTCACACAGCTGCGCGACCTGCTGGTCGCCTCGCAGACCGAGGAGAGCGACACCGCCCGCGAGCAGACGAAGGCGGAGCAGGACGTCGACCAGGTTCGCCAGCGCTCCGTACGCGACCAGCAGCGCCTGGACTCGGGCGCCGTCACCTCGCCCAAGGATCTGGAGAGCCTTCAGCGCGAGATCGTCTCGCTCGCCAAGCGCCAGGGTGACCTGGAGGACGTCGTCCTTGAGGTCATGGAGCGCCGTGAGGCCGCGCAGGAACGTGCCGCCGAGCTGACCGGACGCGTCTCCTCCGTCCAGGCCAAGACGGACGACGCCCTCGCGCGCCGCGACGCCGCCACCGAGAAGCTCGCCGCCGAGGAGTCGACGGCGGCCAAGGAGCGCGAGACCGTCTCGGCGACGATCCCCGCCGACTTCCTCAAGCTGTACGAGAAGCTGCGCGTGCAGCAGGGTGGCGTCGGCGCGGCCCGCCTCTACCAGCGCCGCTGCGAGGGCTGCCGGCTGGAGCTGAACATCACCGAGGTCAACGAGGTCAAGGCGGCGAGCCCCAGCACCGTCCTGCGGTGCGAGAACTGCCGCCGTATCCTCGTCCGTACCGCCGAATCGGGTCTGTAGATGCCGAAATTCGTCGTCGAGGCGGACGGCGGGTCGCGGGGCAACCCGGGCCCGGCGGGTTACGGCGCCGCCGTCATCGACGCGGTGACCGGTGAGACGCTCGCCGAGGCCGCCGAGTACATCGGCGTCGCCACGAACAACGTCGCCGAGTACAAGGGGCTGATCGCCGGCCTGAAGGCCGCGAAGGCGCTCGACCCGGCCGCCGACGTACATGTGCGGATGGACTCCAAGCTCGTCGTGGAGCAGATGTCGGGCCGCTGGAAGATCAAGCACCCGGACATGAAGCCGCTGGCCGCCGAGGCCGCGCGGATCCT
The DNA here is from genome assembly GCF_045040315.1 of Streptomyces sp. NBC_01508. NCBI lineage: Bacteria > Bacillati > Actinomycetota > Actinomycetes > Kitasatosporales > Streptomycetaceae > Streptomyces > Streptomyces sp. NBC_01508. The sequence continues at coordinate 6,229,224 of NZ_CP109419.1, forward strand.
GCCGGCGGGGCAGGTCCGCTACGAGTGGATCCCCCGCGAGAAGAACAAGCACGCCGACCGGCTCGCCAACGAGGCGATGGACGCGGGCAAGAAGGGCAAGCAGTGGGAGCCGTCCGCTTCCACGGCGGAGCTGGACGCGGGTGCGCGGCGTGGTGCCCGGCAGTCGGCCGGCGCTCCCGCCCCGGCGGGGCCGCCGGGGGACGCGGCGGCCGGCGCGGCCAAGGCGCGTGCGGCGCTGGCCGCCTCGTTCGAGCTGTCCGCCGCCGTCCCCGAACAGGCCGCGCCCACCTCCGGCTGGGGCGCCGCCGACCTCGGCACGCCCGCCACGTTCGTCCTGCTGCGGCACGGCGAGACCGCCCTCACGCCCGAGAAGCGCTTCTCGGGCAGCGGCGGCAGTGACCCGGAGCTGTCGGCGGTCGGCCGCCGGCAGGCCGACGCCGTCGCGACGGCCCTGGCCGCCCGCGGCACGATCCAGGCCGTCGTCTCCTCGCCGCTGCGGCGCTGCCGCGAGACGGCCGACGCCGTCGCCACCCGGCTCGGCCTGGCGGTCGGCATCGAGGACGGGCTGCGCGAGACGGACTTCGGCGCCTGGGAAGGGCTGACGTTCACCGAGGTCAGGGAGCGGTACGCGGACGATCTCAGCGCCTGGCTGGCCTCGCCCGACGTGGCGCCCACGGGCGGCGGCGAGAGCTTCACCTCGGTCGCGACGCGGGTCGCCGCGAGCCGTGACGCGCTGCTGGCCAGGCACCCGGGCCGCACGGTGCTGGTCGTCACACATGTGACGCCGGTGAAGACCTTGGTCCGACTGGCACTGGGCGCGCCGCCCGAGTCCCTGTTCCGGATGGAGCTGTCGGCGGCGTCGCTGTCGGCGGTCGCCTACTACGCGGACGGCAACGCGTCGTTGCGTCTGCTGAACGACACGTCGCATCTGCGCTGAGCGGGCGGGGGGGGGTGTGCGGGAGTGGGGGGAGTGGTGGCGTGGGCTGGCAACTGACCGAGGACGCCGAGGAGTTCCGTACGGCGGCCGGTCCGTGCCTCGCGCGGGAGGCCGCGCGGTCGACGCTGCTGCTGACGATCAGCGAGTCGGTCCGGACCGGCGGGGTACGGGCGCCCGTACGGTTCGGCCTCTGGCGGGAGTACGAGGACGCCCCGGTGTCCGCGGCCTTCCTCCAGACGCTGCCCCTGCGCCCGCTGCTCGGCCCGATGCCGGACCGGGCGGCGCGCGAACTCGTCCCCGTACTGCGCGCCGTCGAACCGGAGTTGGGTTCCGTGGAGGGCGAGCAGGGGTGCGCGGAGGCGTTCGCCGCCGAGTGGACCGGCCGCCGCGGCGGCGGGCGGGTCTCGCACCGGGTACGGCTGTTCCGCCTCGGCGAGCTGACCCCGCCGGACCCCGCCCCCGCCGGCCGGTCCCGGCTCGCGGCCGGCGCCGATCTGCCGCTCGTCACCGAGTGGTTGAGCGCCTTCGCCGCCGACACCGGCCAGCCGGGCGGGGATTACGGACGGGCCGCGGCCGAGCGCGTCGCCGGCGGCCGGCTCTGGGTGTGGGACGTCGCGGGCGCCCCGGTGTCGATGGCCTCGGTCTCACCGATCGTCGCGGGCCAGGCCCGGGTGTCCCCCGTCTACACGCCACTTCGGCTGCGCGGACGCGGCTACGGAGGTGCGGTCACGGCGGCGGTCAGCCGGGCGACGCGAGACGCCGGGGCCGAACAGGTGCTGCTCTTCACGGACTTGGCGAACCCGACGAGCAACGCGCTCTACCAGCGGCTGGGATACCGGCCGTTGACGGGCCGTCAGGTGCTGACCTTCGCATGAGCCGGACCCACAGGTTCTCGGCCGCCGTGCGTACGCGCTCGTCGCGGACGAAGGCGGGCCAAGGCACCCGCCTCCCCTTGGTGTTGAAGTGCCCGACCGCACCGCAAGTGCGTGGAGTCGCGCCGTGAGGTCAGAGACGCGCTGAGATCGGTGACGCCCTGAGGTGAGGGAGCGGCCGGGCGTGATCCTCGCCCCGTTCACCGCCGATGTCCTGACCGCGGCGGCGGCATCAGCCCTGGACGCCGCGTCACGGGAATGGCCGCGGTCGCGAGGAACGGCGGACCGGGGTGAGCCGCCGGCGGAAGCGCCGGGCGACCCGCGCGTCAGCGCAGCCCCGCCGCCTCGCGGGCCAGCTTCTCCACCCGGCCCCAGTCCTTCGCCGCGATCGCGTCCGCCGGCAGCATCCAGGAGCCGCCCACGCAGCCCACGTTGCCCAGCGCCAGATACGACCCGGCCGACGCCAGGGAGATCCCGCCCGTCGGGCAGAACCGTGCCTGGGGCAGGGGGCCCGACAGGGCCTTGAGATACGCCGTGCCGCCGGCCGCCTCCGCCGGGAAGAACTTCATCTCCGTCACGCCGCGCTCCAGCAGTGCCACGACCTCCGACGTCGTCGAGACGCCCGGCAGGAACGGCACCCCCGACGCCCGCATCGCCGTCAGCAGCGTGTCCGTCCAGCCGGGGCTGACCAGGAAGCGTGCCCCGGCGTCCACGGAGTCCGTCACCGACCGTGCCGAGATGACCGTCCCGGCGCCGACCACGGCGTCCGGCACCTCCGCGGCGATCGCCCGGATCGCCTCCAGCGCGACCGGGGTACGCAGCGTCACCTCGATCGCGGGCAGTCCGCCGGCCACGAGGGCGCGGGCCAGCGGTACGGCGTCGGTGACATCGTCCACGACGACGACAGGGACAACGGGGGCGAGGTCGAGCACGGAGGTCATGCCGCCATCCTGCCGTCCCGCCCACGCTCCTCGCAACGGGTGTTGCGTCCTGCGCAACGCGGGCGATTTCGGCGCGGCTCAGTGGATCTGCGTCACCACCACGTCCAGCGACCACGACCGCCCGGTCCCGCCGGGCGCCGCCACCTCCACCACATACCCCAACTCGCGCAACGTGTTCACCAGTTGCTCGGGCTTCCGCGGCTTCGCGCCGGCCATGAGCAGGTCCCGCACGAGCCGCCCCTTCGTCGCCTTGTTGAAGTGGCTGACCACCGACCGCTTCTCGACACCGTCCACGAACTGCGCGTGCAGGACGCGCACCGTCGCCGTACGGGCGGCGACCTCGCCCGCCGGCTTCCAGGCGGGCGCGTACGACGACGACCGCAGGTCCAGTACGAGCCCGTCCCCGGCCACCTCGGGCAGTACCGGGGCCATCGCGTTGCGCCAGTGGGTTCCCAGCGCGCCGATGCCCGGCAGTCGCACGCCCATCGAGCAGCGGTACGACGGAATCCGGTCGCCGATCCGCACCGCGCCCCACAGCCCGGAGAAGACCAGCAGCGACTTCCCGGCCCGCCGCCGCGCGGCGGTGTCCAGCGTGGCGAGGCCGAGCGCGTCGTACAGCACGCCGGTGTAGATGTCCCCGGCCGGCCGCGTCCCCGCGGTCCGCAGCTCCACGTTCTTCGCGATCTCGCCGCGCAGGCCCTCGCTCAGGCCCAGGACCGCCGCGGCCTTCTCCTCGTCGGCGGCGCACAGCTCGGCCAGCTCGTCCAGCACGGCGGCCCGTGCCCCGGCCAGTCCGGGCAGCGACAGCGCCTCCGGTTTCAGCGGAGCCCCGCGGCCGGAAGCGGCCTTGCCTTCCGACGGTGGCAGCAGCACGAGCACGGTGGTTCTCCTCAAGGGCGTACGGACCGGGGAGTGGGGGCGGCCCCGGTCCGCCAGGTTAAGCGACGTCGAGCGTCTCGCGGATCCGGGTGAGCCCGGCCACCAGCGCCGCCGGGTCGTCCGCGTGGAAGCGGACCGCCGTCGCCGTGCCGCGCCCGCCCATCGGCCGGACGAACCCGACCGGCTCGGTCAGGTCCACCCGTACTGTCGTCTGGCCGCCCACGATCAGGTCGAGCGTCCCGCCGGGCTCGTCGATCTTGATCAACGAGCCTTCCGGATAACGGCGTTCGACGCGCACCGAGGTGATCTGACCGCTTGCGATCGGCATGTCGAACAGCGCGCCCCAGCGCACCCGGAGCGACCCGTCGGCGCCCACGACATGCGGCCGGGTGACGCAGCCCGCGTGCAGCGCCAGCACCATCAGCACGCCGTACACGTCCAACACCAGCACGATCATGTGCACCAGCGGCCACGGGATGAGGATCGCCAGCGCCACGGTCTCCACCACGGACACGAAGAGGAAGCCGTACATCATCGCCGTCTGCGGCCCGGTGTACGCGGCGGCCAGATCCCCCTCGCCCACGCCGTGCCGCCGCCGGGCCACCCACCGTACGAGACTCGTCACGCCCCGCGCCTCGTTGAGGAGCAGCCGGCGCGCGGTGGCCGGCACGGCCGCCTCCACGGCCCGTGCGAGGGCGGCCCGGCGCCCGGCCCCGGCGACGCGTGCCGCCCGGTAGTGCCGCCGCACCAGCACGGCCTCGGTCACGAGCAGCGCGAGCACGACGGTCTCGGCGGTCCAGATGACCGGCGCCGGGACGTCCACGCCCGCCAGCAGACACCCGACCAGCGTGACCTCGGCCGGCACCAGCACCCACAGGACTCTGTTCACCGCGGTCCCTCCCCCTTCGTGTTCTTCTCGTTCATCCGCTTCGCGAGCGCTTCCATCACCTGTCGTGCCACCTCGGCCTGGGCTGGCGCGAAGTCGGCGAGGAACGCGGCGCCGAACCCCTCCAGCCCGGGTCCTGGCGTCCTCGGCATCGCGGCCAGCACCTCGTCCGGGATGGCGTCGACCAGTGCCGCGGCGAGTGGTCCGACGCGGGGATCCTCCGTCGGCGCGTCGGCGAGCGCGTCGAGGCGTTCGTAGAGCGCGAGGAGGTCCGGGTCGTGCGTCAGGGGGCGCAGGGCGTCGTACACGGTCTCGTCGCCGCCGACGGTGTCGAGGAGCGTGAGCAGTTCGCGGTCCTTGGCCGCCATCACCGACGTGGTCTCCGGCATGGCCCCCAGCAACCGCTCCAGCGTCGGCGACACCGGCCCCTCGGGCGGCAGCGTCCCCGCCATCAGCTCGGCGAGCCTGCGCCGCCTGGTACGGATCTCCTGCTCCTGCCGCGCCAGATCGGCGTCCAGCTCGCCAAGTACCTCCGCCAGCTCCCGCCCGGCGTCGTCGGCGAGCACGTCCCGCACCTCGTCCAGGCTGAGCCCCAGCTCCGACAGCCGCCGGATCCGGGCGAGGAGGACGGCGTCCCGTACGGAGTAGACGCGGTAGCCGTTGGGCAGCCGCTCGGGCTCCGGCAGCAGGCCCAGGTGGTGGTAGTGCCGCACCGCCCGCGAGGTGACCCCCACGAGGGCGGCGATCTCTCCGATTCGCATGAGTTCAGTAGAAACCCTGACGCTGCGACAAGGTCAAGCGTGATCGATCGATCGGCCGATCGGGCGGGTACCATGACGATCACGGCAGACGAGCCGGGCGGACGGCCGCGTGAAGATCTCCGGATCTTCCCGAGGAACGTCCGGACTCCACAGGGCAAGGTGGTGGGTAACGCCCACCCGGGGTGACCCGCGGGACAGTGCCACAGAAAACAGACCGCCAGGGACTGTGCTCCTTCGGGAGGACGGTCCTCGGTAAGGGTGAAACGGTGGTGTAAGAGACCACCAGCGCCTGAGGTGACTCAGGCGGCTAGGTAAACCCCACTTGGAGCAAGGTCAAGAGGGGCCGTCGCGAGACGGTCCTGCGCGGACGTTCGAGGGCTGCCCGCCCGAGTCCGCGGGTAGACCGCAGGAGGCCGACGGCAACGTCGGTCCTAGATGGATGGCCGTCTCCCCGGCCGCCGCGAGGCGACCGGGCGACAGAATCCGGCGTATAGCTCGACTCGTCTGCCGCCCCGGCTGTGACCGCTGGGTGCCCTTGCGCGCCGGTCCGTGCCCGTCCGTGCCGGTCCATCGATCGAGGACCGGCGTGGCCTACGACTTCCAGGCCGCCCGCGCGTTCCGCGGTGCCGTGGCCGCGCTCCGCTTCCCCTCGATGGCCGACGCGAGTTGGTCGACGGCGCTCGTCAGCAATGTGCCACCGGTCAACCCCTGCCAGGCAGGGACAAGGACGCTGTTGTACATGGACAGGTGCGGGGTGTCGCAGAGGACTTTGAGGGTCACTCCTTCGAAGTCCGGCGGCGTACCGGTCCTCGTGGCGGCGGTCGCACTCGGGAAGGTCCGCCGGACAGGGCCTACGGCAGGTGGACCCGCAGGGTGTAGTGGTGGGGCGGGACCGGGCCGTGGGTCAGCCGGCCGCCGACCGCCTCCACGCGCTCGGTCAGGCTGCGCAGCCCCATTCCGGCCGGCAGATCGGCGAAGCCGGGGGCGGCCGGCGGGGCCGCCTTGCTGACGCCGTCGTTGGTCATCGTCAACCGCACCGCCCCGTCGAGGAGTTCGACGGTCGTCCGGCAGCGCCCGGCCCTGCTGTGCCGCAGCACATTGGCGGCGGCCTCCCGGATCACCGTCGCCAGCACCGTCTGGACCGGCGTGGGCAGGGGCTCGGGCGGCAGCTGGGCCGTGGCCCGGATTCCGGCGGACCGCAGCACGGCCAGGGTGGCGTCGGCCTCCGTCTCCAGCGACAGGCAGTGGTAGCCGTGCGCCACTTGACGCACCTCGGCCATGACCTCCCGCATCCCGGACAGCGCCCGGTCCAGTTCCTCGCGGGCCGTCTGGGGCCTGCTGTCCATCATGCGCCGCGCCAGCTCGCACTGGAGCGTGACGGCCGACAGCCGGGGCCCCAGCAGATCGTGCAGATCGCGGGCGAAGCGCAGGCGTTCGCGTACGACGACGTGTCGCTGTGCGGTGGAGTCCGCCGTCGACATGTTGCCCCCTTCCTGGTGGTCCGTGCCGGTCAGCACCCTCGCGCTCCGGGCTATCACTGCGCTATACGCGTCCGCCGGGCACGGCCGGATCGGTGGTAGACAAGGCCGGGCCGAGGGCCGGCCCTCGGTTTGGACGGCCCGGTTCGGGGTCGTGGGGACGGTTGAGGACACAGGGACACATGCAGAGAATCGTGCTCGCCGAGGACATGCACATGATCAGGTCGGCGCTCGCCGGGCTGCTGGAACTGGAGCCGGATCTGGAGGTGGTCGCCCAGGCCGGGAACGGTACGGAAGCGGTCGCCGCGGTACTCAGAACGGGTGCGGACACCGCCGTGCTCGACATCGGCATGCCGGGTATGGACGGCATCACCGCCGCCGCGCGGCTGCGCGAACAGGCCCCGGACTGCCGCACGTTGATCCTGACCGGGATGGGCCGCCCCGGCCAGCTCTGGCGGGCCCTGGACGCGCAGGTGTGCGGCTTCCTCCTCAAGGACGCCCCGCCCGGCGAACTGATCGACGCCGTACGCAGGGTCGGCGCGGGACGCCGGGTCATCGACCCCGAACTCGCCATCTCCGCCTGGGAGATCGGCGACAACCCGCTCACCGCACGGGAGGCCGAGGTGCTCGCCATGGTGGGGGACGGGGCGGAGGCCACGCAGATCGCGAGCGCCACGAACCTGACGGTGGGGACCGTACGCAACTACCTGACGGCCATCGTGAACAAGCTCGGTGCCCGCAATCGCGTCGACGCGCTGCGCGTCGCCCGCGAGAACGGCTGGCTCGCCTGAGTGCCCGGCCCGCTGCCCCCGCCGACGACCACCACGGCCGCGTACGGGTGGCCTGTACGGGCGGTCATGTATAGGCGGTTTATGGGCCGATCCGCTGTACTCGTCGCCATGTTGGGGACACGACGACGTACGGGCGGCAGCCACCGCGATCTCTTCGCGCAGGACAGCTCCGCACCGCACTGGGCGTTCGACTACGCGCGCAGGCTCGCCGACCGGCATCCGCCGCACCACCGGGTGCTGATCCAGACGAGCATGTCGCCCACCGGCCACTTCCACATCGGGAACTTCCGGGACACCGTCTGCGCCCATCTGGTGCACCGGGCGCTGACCCGGCTCGGGCGCCGGTCCGCGATCCTGCTGAGCTTCGACGACTACGACCCCGTACGCGAGAGCCAGGCGGCCCGCGACCCCCAACTCGCCGACTGCGCGGGCCGTCCGCTCGCCGTACGCGGGGAGCGCGCCACCGGGATCTGCCGCACCTACCTCGCCGAACTGCGCGCCGTGGGCATCCTGCCACCGGCGGCGGACGTGGACGGCCGTACCCCGCCCGGCAGTTCGTGGCAGACCCACTACCAGCGCGAACGGTATCTGGCCGGCGAGTACGAGGTCATCCAGCGCCGCTACCAGCGGGACGCCGGGAAGCTCGCCGAACTGCTCGGCAGGAGAAGCGGCGACGGCCCGGACCTGTTCGCCGTCTACTGCCTCCAGTGCGGTCGCAACACCACCGAGATCCACGGTCTGGACGCGACGGCCGCCCGCTACGCCTGCCGGGCCTGCGGGGCCCGGCTGACCGTCCGCTCGCCGGGTGCCGTCAAACCCTCCTGGGCGCTGGACTGGACCCTGCGCGTCGCCCACGAGCACATCGACTGCGAGCCCGCCGGCCAGGACCACTGCAGCGCGGGCAGCACCATGGACCGCACCCGGCCGCTCTTCGAGCGGTATCTGAACACGCCACAGCCGGTCATCGTCCCGTACGGCCTGGTGCGCGGCGACGGCGGCGCCGGCAAGATCTCCGGTTCGCTGGGCGGCGGACCCTACGTACGTGATCTCCTCACCGTCTTCCCCGCCCCGCTGGTGCTGTGGCTGTACGCGCGCCGCAACTGCCTCTCCGACCTGCGTCTGGGCTTCGGCCGGGCGGCCTACCTCGGCGCGTACGACGCGTTCGACCGCTTCGTGTCGAGCGCCGACGGCGGTGCCGACAGGGCCGACGACGGGGCCGATGACGGCGACGGCGACGCGCGTGCCAGGACCCTCTGGGAGCTGCTGACCGACGAGGACCCCGCGCGGCGCGCCGCCCTGCCCCGGATGCGCACGGTCCTCGGCGCCCTGTACGGGCACGGCTACGACCGGCCCGCCGCGCTGCGCCACCTGGCGCGCCAACACCCCCACGCGGAGCCGGAGTCGCTGGCCGAACGGGTCGGCCACGCGCTGGCGTGGGCCGCGATCCACGGGCGGCGGCCGTACGAGGGGGCGGCGGCCCCGGCACCGGCCGGCGCGGGTACCGCGGTCGACACGCTGATCGGGCAACTCGCCCACCACCAAGGCCCCGGCGCCCCCAGGGCGGACCGCCCCAGGACCCGTGCGGACTTCCGGCAGATCTACGCAGCGCTGTTCGGCACCGGACACGGCCCCCGGCTCGACACTCTCACCGACGCGTTCACCCCGCCGGTGCTCGCCCAGGCGCTGACCGCCTATCGGGACCGTGGCGAACAGCCCCTCAGGGAAAGGGCGTTCGCGGTGCTCGACAGCGCCCGCCGGACCGCGGAAGAAGCCTGGACACCGCAGGCCTGGACACCGCCGGCCGGGGCACGGGAGGCCGACCGTGCGAGCTGAGATCTTCGTACCGGGGGGTGGCGCCGCCCCCGACGGCTGGGACGCCTTCGTGCGGGCCGGCCGAGCCGGTGTGCTGTGGGAGGAGGCCCTGCTGGAAGCAGCCGCGTGGGCGAGCCCCCGGCCGTACTTCGCCGGGCTGATACGCGACGCGGGCGAACCGGTCGCCGCGTTCTGCGGGCGGCTCGGTGTCTTCCCGCTGGTGCGGCGCTTCCGGCCCGCGGGCCGGGCCGCCTCGCCCGGCTGGTTCCAGACGCGTCTGCCGTACAGCTTCAGCGGGGGGCGGCTGTACGGCCCCCAACTCGGCCGCACGGAGCGCCGGTTCGCCGTGCGCACCTTCGAGCGCGCGCTGCGCCGCCGACTGGGTGCGCGCTGTGTCGGCGTACTGCACTTCGCCGCGACCGCCGCCGAACTCCCGGACCTGGACGGCCCGGCCAGACTTCGGCGGCCGATCGCCCCCACCACCGTGCTGCGCACCCGATGGGACTCGATGGACGCGTACTTCGCCGAACTGCCGCGCGGCAGACGGCGCCGGCTGACTGCGCTGTACGAGAGGGTCGGCGACGATCCGGAACTGGTGTCGGTGGTGGCCGCGCCCGCCATAGACCCGGTGCGCGCGAGCAGACTCGACCAGCTGACCCGGATGAAGTACACCGGCCGGCCGGAAGGCGTCGCCCCGCTGCCGCCCGGCTACTTCGAGCGGCTGAACGAGCGCCCCGGAGCGGCGTACTTCGCCCACCTGGAGAAGGGGGCCGGGCTGCCTGTCTCCTTCGACCTGGTGCTCGACACGCCCGAGGGGTGGATGACCACGGTGACCGGCGCGGCCGGCGGCGTTCGCGACCTCTACTTCGACCTCTATCTGCGGGAGATCGAGCAACTGATCGTCACCGGGGTGCCCGCCGTCGATTTCGGTCCCGGGATGCGCGCGATCAAGGAGTCCTTCGGCGGTGAACCACTGGCGCGTTACGCGGTGGTCGCACCGTTCGCACCCTGGTGACCGGCGCTCCTCCCTATCCTTCTTGTCCCGTCCAACGAGAACGAACGACAACAGCGGAACAGCGACAGCGCAACAGCAACAGCAACAGAGAACAGAAAGGGCATCAGGCCCCATGGAATTCACCACCGCGCTCGACCACCACCTGACGACGGTCCGCGACCGCGACCTGGACGCCTTCATGGCCACCGTGCACACCGACGCGACCTTCATCCTGCCGAACGGCCGGGTACTCGAAGGCGCCGACGAGATCCGCGCCTTCCACAAGGGCTGGTTCGCGGACCCCGACTGGACCATGAACACCGAGGTCACCCGCACCCTCACCCAGGGCGACACGGCGATCGTGGTACTCGCCGTCGACTACCACGACCTGGACGAGGACGGAAAGCCCTACCGGTTGAGCTACTTCCTCAGCCTCACCTTCGCCCGCGCGACCGGGGACGGGGACTGGCTGCTGCTCCACGACCAGAACACCAACCGCTGACATGTCACTTCTACGCCGCCGGCGCCACGAACGGCTCTACACGCGGTCGGTGCGGCGCGCCCTCGGTACCGTTCCGCACTACCGGGAGCGGTACCTGGAGAGCGGTGCCGGCGAACTGCCGCCGCTCACCCGCGACGAGGCCGAACTGCGGCGGCATCTGCTGATGCCGCTTGGCGCGGCCCTGCTGCCACGCCGCGATCCGGAGCTCGACCCGAGCCCCGGCGGCCCGGCGGCCGAGCGGGTCGCCGAGCTGTACGAGGCGCTGTGCCTGGCCGGCCGTCGCCCGGCCCGGGGGACCGAGGTGTACGAGACGGGGGACGCGCTGCGTGATCCGGTACGGGCGTACGGCGTCACCTGGCGCGTCCGGCTCTCCGCCGCCGCCGAGACCGATCCGTACGCGGAGCCCGGCCGTTACGCCCTGCCGGAGAGGCCGACGGGGCCGCCCGCCCTGCTGGTGACCGACGCGGATACGGACGCGGATACGGACACCGGTGCCGGGACCGGGTCCGGCACCCGTTCCGGCCCGTTGACCGTACTCAGGCTCGGTCTCGCCATCCGCGCCACGCCCCGCCCCGCGGGTTCCCTCTGGTACGAGCCCTGGCTCGGCCATCTCGGCGCCGTGCCCCCGTCCTGCGGCGAACTGCACCTCAATCCGGCGCGGGTGCACGCCCGGCTGCTGGACGGCGGCACCGTCCTGACGATGCTGCGCCGCCGTCGTCCCACTCTTGTCCATGTCCGCCCGGAGGGAGGGGAGTTGTACCGCCCGGCAACCTGCCCGCGGCATGCCCGCCCGATCCTTCGCGGTGTGCTGGACAGGCCCTAGACGAGTACGGCCGTGACGGGCGGCGGCCGGTGCCGGCGCCGTACCGTCACGGCCGTATCGCCGTCGTGTCACACCGCTCAGATCGTGCGGCGCTGCTCCAGCGCCGCGCTCCAGGACGGCGGCAGCTTCCGGACGACCTCGATGCCGGAGAAGACGGACGGCTCCTGCGGCCCCACCTTCCTCACCCACGCCGCCATCCGCGCGATTCCCTCCTCCAGGCCGACGGGCACCTCCGGCGCGCCGAACACCTTGTGGGCCCGCTCGTGACTCGCGTAGGCGTCGCGCACCTCGTGACGCTCCACGAGATGGTTGACGCGTGGCTCCACACCCATGGCCTCGCACACCGCCGTCGCGATGCGGTTGACGCTGTAGACGTGGTCCCCGCCGACGTTGAAGACCTCGTTGTACGCGGCGGGGGTGTCGACTGAGCGGGCGATGACGGGGGCGACGTCCTTGATGTAGCTGAAGGCGCGGGTCTGTTCACCGTCACCGAAGACGGTCAGCTCCTCGCCGCGCAGTACCTGATTCATGAAGATGCCGATGACGTTGCGGTAGCGGTCGCCGATGTTCTGGTACTCGCCGTAGACGTTGTGCGGCCGGAAGACGATGTACGGCAGGCCGAACATCTCGTGGGTGACCTTGAGTTCCTGCTCCACACAGAGCTTCGCGATGCCGTAGGGGTCTTCGGGGGCGGGCGTCAGCTCCTCGCTCATGGGCAGTTGGTTCGCTCCGTACACCGCGATCGACGAGGTGAAGACGAAGCACTTGACGGTGCCCGCGTTGATGGCCGCGTTGATCAGATTGACGCTGCCGAGCACGTTGTTCATGTAGTTGAAGCGCTTGATGAAGTGACTCAGGCCCTCGGCGGCGTACGCGGCGAGGTGGAACACGTAGTCGACGCGGTGGGCCGCGAAGAGCGAGTCGACCACCTCCGGGTCGCAGACGCTGCCGTGGCGGAACTCCGCGCCCGCCGGGACGTTGCCGCAGACACCGCCGCTGAGGTCGTCGAGAACGATCACCCGGTGGCCGGCGGCGAGCAGTTCGCGGGCCACATGGGAGCCGATGAAGCCGGCGCCGCCCGTGACGAGGGAGACGGGGCCGGGCGAGGGGGCTGCGGCTGGGGGGTTCATACCAGTTCCTTTTCCTTGGGGGTTCCGGGTACGCGGGACGGGGCATCCGGCTCGGTGCCGACGTCGGTGCGGGGGTGGCGGAGCTTCAGAAGGCCGAGTGCGGGGCCGGTCATCACGGTGGTCAGCACGGCCATCACGACAAGGACGGTGAAGGCGTTCTGGTTGATGAGCCCGGCCTCAAGTCCCGCGCGCAGTACGACGATCTCGGTCACACCTCGCGCGTTCAGCAGGACGCCGAGGCCGAGCGACATCCGCCAGGACAGGCCCGCGGACCGTGCCGTGACGGCGGTCCCGGCCAGCTTCCCGACCACGGCGGTGACGATCGCGACGGCCCCGGCCAGCAGCAGCCCGGCCCGGCCGGTCACGGCCGTGAGGTCGACGGACATGCCGACCGTCACGAAGAACAGCGGCAGCAGCACCCGGCGGTTGATGGAGTCGATACCGCTCTGCACGGCGGTCATCCGGTTCCCCGGGCGGTGCGGGACGAGCAGCCCGGCGAGGAACGCGCCGAAGATCGAGTGGACGCCCATCAGGTCGGTGACCCAGGCGAGCGAGAACGCGAGGAGCAGGAGGAAGACCAGCCGGGCCGCGGGTGGGGCGCCCGTCCGGTCGGCCCACCGCTCGGCAGCCCGTACGAGGGGACGGCCCAGCCGCAGGATCAGTACCGTCACCGCCGCCGCGAGCAGCACCGTGCCGACCGCGCCCCAGGGCCCGTCCGCCCGTGCCACCGCCATGGCGGTGGCGAGCGCGCACCACGCGACCACGTCACAGGCGGCGGCGCAGGCCATGGCCATCGTGCCGAGCGGATGCCGGGAGAGCCCCGATTCCTGCACGATGCGGGCCAGCACCGGGAAGGCGGTGATGCTCATCGCGGTGCCGAGGAAGATCGCGAACGGGACGAAACCGACCCCGCCCGCGGCGAATTCGCGGTACACGACGATCGCCGAGAGCGCGCCGAGCACAAACGGGATGATCATGCTGCCCTGGCTGACCGCGCCGACGACCCGTCCGCTGCGCCGCAGTTGGGAGACGTCGAACTCGGAGCCGACCGCGAACATGAACAGGATGAGACCGACCTGCGCGAGCAGGGACAGCAGCGGCCGCACCGATTCCGGGAAGAAGATCTCGGCCGACGCGGGGAGCAGACCGGCCAGCAGGGACGGGCCGAGCAGCAGCCCCATCGCGATCTCGCCGACGACCGGAGGCTGACCCAGGCGCCGGGCCAGCCAGCCGCCGCCGGCGGCCGCCGCGGCCACCGCCGCGAGCGCGGCCACCACCCGCAGGATCGTCTCGCTCGCCGGGGGACCGGTGTCCGACGTCCGCGTACCGGCCCCGGTCGCGGCGGCCGGGGCGTCGGGCGGGTCGAGGCCCAGGCCGAAGACGGCGACGAGCGCGCCGAGGGCGGCGAGGGATATCAGCAACGGCAGGACGATGCCGCGCCAGGCGCTGCGGTGGTCGCGGCTATCGTGGTGGTCGCGGTCGCCGTGCGGGGACTGCCCCGCGGCCTGCGGACGGTTGGTCTCGGTCATGGGGGAACTCCCGGATTCGGTGCCGTACGGATACGGCGTCGGGTTCACGTACGGCGCCGGCGCAGCAGCAGACGCGCGGCCAGGGCATGGGTGATCTCCCCGGCGGCGAGCGCGGTGACGGCACCGAGCGCGCCCATGGCGGGAACGAAGACCAGCCCGAGGCCCGCCGCGCAGCCCAGGCCCACCAGGGCGCTGACCGCCGTGGCCCGCAGGGTGCGCGCCGTGGCGTTCTCCAGCAGGTAGTTGAGGCTGCCGACGGCGAAGAACAGCGGGACACACAGCAGATACAGCAGCAGTACGGCGACGGCCGGCGGTACTCCCGCCGCGCGTTCGGCGTGCCGGACGAGTACGAACGCCCCGGCGGTCCACACCGTGCCCACGGCGGCGACGGGGACCAGCCGACCGACGACCCCGCGGTGCAGCGCGCCGGTGTCCACCGACCGGAGGCTGAGCGAGACCAGCGGCTGGAAGAGCCGCAGCACATAGCCGAAGACGTTCAGGATGATGGAGGAGGCGAGCACCATCAGATAGAGATGGCCGCTCTGTTCGTGGTGCCGGGAGGCGGCCAGGACGGCGAAGAGCACACTGACCGCGCCGCTCGCCGCCACGTCCCCCGCCGCCATCAGCAGTGAGGTGGAGACCGCCTGGCGGGCCAGGCCGGGGCGGACGGGCCGCGCCGACGCCGCCCGCAGCGAGGGCAGCAGGGCCAGGTTCAGCAGGACCGTGCCGCCGAGGAGCCAGCCGGTGAAGACGAGCGGACCCCAGCCGAGGAGCGTCGCGCCGCCGGCCCCGGTGAGGACGACGGCCGACAGGGCGGAGAAGTTGAGGACGTCGGCCCGGTTGCGGCCGAGCGCCCGGCACAGGCCGACGAGCACCATGTTGAGCCCGAGCAGCGCGGCGTACAGCCCGGCCAGCAGACGCAGCATGCCGGTGTGGCCGGCGGACGCGAACAGCAGTGCGCAGCCGAGCCAGAGCACGGCCGCCGCGGTGAGCAGCAGCGAGGTGGCGAGGAAGACGGTGAGGAGCTGGGGGCCGGTGCGCCTGGCCCGGGGGACGAGCTTGAGCGCGCATTTCTCGATGCCGAGCGAGGTGACCGTGGTGAGCACCTGTGCGGTGCCCATGGCCTGGGCGTAGTGCTCGTACGGACCCTGGCCCCAGCTCGCCAGCAGCGCGGCGTTCGTGCCGAGCAGGGAGAGCCGGAAGGCGGTGCGGCCGGCGAGCAGCGAGACGAGAACGCCCGCGCGGGGTCGCAGGGACGCGGCCTTGCCCGTGCCCGCGCCGGGTGACCCGGCCGCCACGGAGACCGTCGCCGTGTCCTGCGCGTCCCTCGTGTCCGCGGTGTCCTTCGTCGTGGCCGTCGCGCCGGTCCGGCCCCTCGAACCGTTCATGCCGGACCGGCGGCGCCGACGGACGGGGGCGGCGTCAGCTCGGAGGTGACGAACCGGCCCTTGCCGCCCGCCGTGATCTCCACGCTCGCCACCCGCACGATCTCCAGCGGGAAGGCGCAGCCGGCCACCGTGAGCAGCCGCTCCGACACCCGTTCGCAGAGGTCGGCCCAGGCCTCGGGGGACGGGTCGGCCGGCTCGGACGGTACGACGCTGAGGCGTACCGCCCCTTCGGCGTTCTGGTACACACCGCACTCGGCGATGCCGGGGAACGTCGCGGCCAGGTGCAGGAACGTGTCCGGGTACAGCTGGCGGCCGGTGGGCAGCAGCACGGAGTCGTTGACCCGGCCCGCGGTGAGCCGCAGGGTGCGGAACCGCCGCCCGCACGGGCACGGTTCGGGGTCGATCAGGCCGACGTCCCCGAGGTCGTAGCGGACGAGCGGCATCGCGCGTTCCATGAACGCGGTCGCCGTCACCCGGCCCTCCCGCCCGTCCTCCACGGGCCGGCCGTCCGGTCCGATGATCTCGACCAGCAGCCGGTCCTCCGCGAGGTGGGCCCGCCCGTGCTTGCAGTCGTAGGCGATGTTGAGCACCTCGAACGCCGAGTACTCGTCGTGCACCGGGGCCCCGAACTCCCGCCGGAAGAGCGCCCGGTGGGCGTCGACGAGCAGTTCGGACTCCGTGAGCACCAATTTCAGCGTCCGCCGCAGCAGTTCCAGCTCGCCCGGTGTCAACGCCCGCAGCAGCGCGCGGAGATGGACGGGATAGCCGATGAGGACCTGCGGGCGCGCGGTGAGCAGTTCGGCCTTGATGCCGTCCATCGGCCGGTCGGTGAGCAGCACATGACGGCGGAACAGGCCGGCCTTCTCGTAGCCGCGCGACGGCGGTGCGAAGGGCCGGATGTGGGAGAGCCGGTCGGTGGGCAGATAGCGGCCGGTCGCCAGGAACCGGCGTACGCAGCAGGCCAGGTGGTAGTCGTGGCTGCGCCGGTCGTGCACCACGGTCACCCGGCGGCCGGTGGATCCGCTGGTGCGGAACGTCGGGAGTTCCTCGTGGCGTACGCCGTCGGCGACCAGATCCTCCAGCGGGTGCCCGCGCAGCACTTCCTTGTCGATGACGGGCAGTTCGGCCAGTTCGGCGAGGTCGCGCAGCGGTCCCGGGTGCCGGTGGTAGGCGGGATCGTCCCGGTAGTACGGCACATGGGCGCGGGCGTGTGCCAGCATCCCGTTGAGCTGGGAGAGCTGACGCCGTCTCAGGGCGGTCCCGGTGCCGTACTGGCGGGCGATGCCCACCGGTACGTACCAGGCCTCTCGGAGGAACATCGTCGTCGCCCGCTCAGCCGACCGCGGTGGGGTGGGTCTTGGCGGCGGTGTCGGCGCCTTCCGAAGCGCCTTCCGAAGCGCCTTCCGAAGCGTCGGTCGATCCGGTCGATCCGGTTGATGCGGACCGTCCGGCCGATCCGGCCTGTCCGCGCCCGAACACCCGCGCCACCGGGGTGAACCAGCGAGTGGGCGCGAAGAGCACGAACAGCACCAGCACGACATGCACGGCGATGAACGCGTACGCCTCGTACTTGCTCGGCGCGTGGCCGATGAAGACCGTGATGTGCGAGGCCCACTCCCAGACCTCGGGGATCGTCGCGTAGGCGGGGTCGGTGTGGTCGTTGACCGTGAGGTAGGCGAGATCCTCCAGGCCCGACAGCATCAGCAGGATCATCGCGTACGACATCCGGCGCACCAGGTGGGCCGCTCCGGCGCCGATCCGGAAGGAGAACACGAAGGTCAGGATCAGGAACGGCGTCAGCGTCAGAATGTTGTAGTACAGCGTGGGGTGGACTTCGGCGTAGAAGAAGATCTTCGGCACGAAGTAGCAGAAGTACACCAGGAAGCAGAGCGGTACGACCAGGTGCAGCCGCCACTTCTTCGCCTGCTCCGGGTCGAGTTGGGCGATCGCCTCGGTGGCCAGGACGAACGGCACGAGTTTGAAGAGCAGTACGCCCAGGCTCGTGACCTCACGGTCGTGCGGCATGGCGAACCACACGATGCCGGCGAAGGTGAGGGCGAGTGCGGTGAGGATCAGGAAGGCCGCGTTGCGGCGGAGGGTGATCAACGGATCTTCTCCGTAAGGGTATGGGGGCGTGGGTTGCTGACAGCGGAGGCGCCGGCTCCGGCTCCGGCTCCGGCTCCGGCTCCGGCGCCGGCGGGCTCGACGACGAAGCGCAGCAGTGACATGGCGCGGGCCTGTGCCGCACGGAGTTCGTCGTGCGTCTCGGCGACGAGCAGCAGATAGCCGAGCTTGTGCCCGGCCTGGGTGTAGCGGTGCACGCGGCTGCCGGGCCCCGCGAAGAGTTGCAGTTCGGCGGTCTGGGGCAGGGCGCGGACCTCGTCGGCGCCCTCGACGGCGCGCAGGATCCCGTCGGTGTCGGACATGAGGATCTGGAGAGCGGTCTTACGGTTGTGACGGGGCGTCAGTTCCGTCGGCTGGCCCAGGGCGAGCCGCAGCGCCGCCTCGTAGGTGTTGATGCCGAAGGCGTGCCGGACGAGCAGCGGCATTCCGTTGCCGCCGAGGCGGGCGCCCATCTCGATGAAGCGGATCTCCTCGGCGCTGTCCACCACGAAGTCGAAGTTCACCGGGCCGTCCGTGTGGCCGAGTTCGCAGCTGATGTCCATGATCATGGAGCGCAGCCGGATCTCGGTGGCCGGAGCCAGCTCGGCCGGCACCGTGTGGGCGGTGGTGATCATGTGGGGCGCGCCGGTGGTCGTGCGCTCGGTGACCGCGATCGTCGCCAGCCGTGACTCGCGCAGGAACGCCTCGGCCGACAGATGCCGGCCCAGCAGCATCTCCTCGATGATCACCGCGCCGGAGAAGGAGTACGTCCGGGCGGCGGCGACCGCCTCCGGCAGGGCCGACCGGTCGGCGACGACCTGGACGCCCTTGCTGCCGGACGAGTCGCTCGGCTTGACGATGACGGGCAGCGGCAGCCTCTCGGCGGCCGACAGCAGCTCGTCGGCGTCGGCCGACTGGGTGTACGCGTAGGCGGGCAGCCCCAGCCGCTCCAGCACCTGGTGGAACGCGCCCTTGTCGATGGAGGCGCGTACGGCCGCCTCGGCCGGCTGGTACGGAGTGCCGAGCAGCCGGCTCAGCTCGGCCACCGACTCCTGCGCCGCGTCACTGGCGGGGGAGAGCACGGCGGCGATGTCGAGATGGCCGACCATGGCGGCGATCCGCTCCGGCGCGCGGGTGGTCATGCACAGGAACAGGTCGCAGGCGGCGGCGCCCAGCGCCTGCGGGCGCTGGTCGACACCGATCACCCGGTAACCGAGACGGCGTGCCTCGTGGTACGCGGGCAGTTGGTCCTCGCCCCCGCCCAGCACCAGGATGTATGGCTCTGTCATGGCAGTTTCCCTGTCTGCGACAGCGACAGGGACACGGCCCGGCCGCCGGTGGTCTCGTGGATCTCGTTCCGGTGGGAGTAGAGGTCGTCCCGTGGCCGGATCGGCACATTGGCCTCGCGGATCTGGTAGCGGGGGAGTCCGGCGCCGCCGCGCATGATGCGCACCATGTAGCGGGAGATGAGCGCGAGCGCACCGATACCGAGGGCGTGCAGCAGGACGGACGCCACGGCCAGCAGCCGCGGAGCGGCGGGCGCCACGGCCAGGACCGCCGCCGCCGCCGCGGCGCCCGCGGCGGCGAAGTAGACGAGCGCGAGCGGCCGGTAGGAGAAGCCGACGAAGAGATCGACGGCGTGCCGGCACAGACCGGCCAGCGACCACTTGGCACGCCCCGCCCGGCGCGGGGCGTGGGCGGTCGGCATCGTCGTGTACCGCGCGCCGATGAGCGGCAGGGTCGCGAGGAAGTACGGCGTACTGACCCGGCATTCGGAGACCTTGCGCGCCACCGATGTGCGGACCACCCGGAACACCGAGGCGTGGACGGGCAGTTCGATGCCCAGCGCGCGGGTTGCGATGGCCTGGTGGGCGTAGGTGCCCAGCCGGCGGTGCCACGGGTCCTGCCGGCCCGCCCGGGTCGCGAACACCGCGTCGTAGTCGCCCTCCACGGCCCGCTGGGCGAGCTTGTGCAGCTCGGCCGGCGGGGACTGGAGATCGGCGTCCAGCTGGACGGTCCATTCCTTCGACGCGTAGGAGAAACCCGCTGTGAACGCTGATTCGAGGCCGAAGTTGCGGGCGAGCGAGAGATAGTGGACGCGGGAATCCTCGGCCGCGATCCGTTTGATGATGCCGAGCGTCCCGTCCGTGGACCCGTCGTCCACGAACAGGATCTCGGAATCCTCGTACCTGTATATCTCTCGTTTGATTTCCAGATATGCCTGCTCTATGCATTCCTCCTCGTTGAAACAGGGCACCATCGCGGTGATCGAAAGCGTGGCAGGCATTCTGGTCATCCTCTGCTGCGCGGCTCGCCGGTCTCCTGTTCTGCCGTCGGGCGAAATCAGTCGAACATCGCCTGCATGGTCTCGTGGGTGGCCTTCTTGTCCATGTCCCGGCGGCCGGCCCAGCAGGTGTTCAGGATGATGCGGGTCTTGTCCGCGTTGAGCGGGACCGTGCGGTGCAGCGTGGTGTCCGAACGCAGGAAGTACAGGTCGCCCTTGGCGTGGCCGTACGAGCGGATCGGGTGCTGCTGGAGGTACTCCTCGACGCGCGGGTCGTCCTTGTTCCAGTCGGTGTGCGGGATGCACTGGAGCATGCCGCCGAACTCCAGCGACGGCGCCTCGATCAGCCAGATGACGGTGTAGCTGAAGTCGCCCCAGTGCCAGCCGTGGGTGTCACCCTTCTGGTGCTGACGGGTGATGATGTACTTCTCCTCGTCCCACGGGCAGTCCAGCACCTCTTCCGCGGCGATCCGGGAGAGGAACGCCTTGAGCGCGGTGGACTCGTAGACCGCGGGGATGAGCGAGCCGTCCTGGGCGATGGCCTTCTGGCCCGCCGTGGACATGTAGCGCGGCGAGTCGCCCGTCGCCTTGAGCCGGATGTCGATCCGCTTCTGGTGGGTGTCGATCAGCTCGTGCGTCTCCAGGGCGACGGCGTCGAAGATCTCCTGGGAGACCAGGCCGGGCAGCTTCACATAGCCCTCGCGGCGGAAGTGCTGGGAGAGCTTCAGCACCTCGTGGTCGTCGGCGAACCGCTCCGAGATGTTTTTGGCAATCCGCTCTTCGACATTGTCGGCGGTTATCGCGCTCTGCTCCATGGCGAGCTGCTCCTTCTTCGATTGGGGCTCCTGCGGCCACAATGTTGTCGGCCGTTCTCGACAGGGACGATCCTGCCCCGCACGGATGCCCGCCGGTAGTTTCTTCCTCATCGATCGGACATGAGAAAGCCACCCCGCGGCTCGGCGTGAAGATCTCACATTGGATATGAGGAACGCATGTCCGGCCTCGTATGAGAAGTTCACCCTTGCGGGAGCGGCGCCCGTGCTGTCAAATTCGCTGCCATGCCTTGTGATTCGGGAAAAGGAATGGCGACGACATGGATGGAGTGGGAAGAATGACCGGAACGGAAGAGGGAGCCGGGACAGCCGAGGAGCCCAGGACGGCCGGGAAGTCCGTGACAGCCGAGGAGCCCAGGACGGCGGTGGTGGCCGGCGGGGCGGGATTCCTCGGGTCGCATCTGTGCGAGCGGCTGCTGGCCGACGGCTGGCAGGTGGTCTGCGTCGACAACTTCGTCACGGGCTCCCCGGAGAATGTCGCGCACCTCGCCGACCACGGGCGGTTCCGGCTGCTGACGGCCGACGTCTCCGCCGGACCGCTGGACATCCCGGGGCCGGTCGCCGCCGTGCTCAACCTGGCGTCACCCGCCTCGCCGGTGGACTATCTCGAACTGCCCCTGGAAACCCTGCGGGTGGGATCCGAGGGCACCCGGCATCTGCTCGACCTGGCCCGGGACAAGGGCGCGCGCTTCATCCTCGCCTCCACGTCGGAGACGTACGGCGACCCGCTCGTGCACCCGCAGCCCGAGACGTACTGGGGCAATGTGAACCCGGTCGGGCCGCGCTCGGTGTACGACGAGGCCAAGCGCTACGCCGAAGCGATCACCATGGCGTACCGCCGCACGCTCGGTGTCGACACCGGCATCATCCGTGTCTTCAACACCTTCGGCCCCCGGATGCGCGCACACGACGGACGCGCCGTGCCCACCTTCATCCGGCAGGCGCTCGCACGCGAGCCGATGACCGTGACCGGCGACGGCTCACAGACGCGCTCGCTGTGCTACGTCTCCGATCTGATCGAGGGCATCGTGCGGATGACGGCGTCCGCTCTCGAAGGCCCGGTCAATCTGGGCAATCAGGAGGAGACCACGATGCTCGCGCTCGCGGAACAGATCCGCGACCTCACCGGGTCGCAGGCCGAGATCGTCCATGTGGCGCGGCCGGTGGACGACCCGTCGGTGAGATGCCCCGACACGGCCAGGGCGTACGAAGGGCTCGGCTGGCGCGCCGAGTTCACCACCGAGCGCGGGCTGTTGGCGACGATCGACTGGTTCCGGGCGGCCCGTACGCCGGCCGCCGCACTCGCCACCGAGCCGCTGCCCCGGCCCCAGGCGGAGCCGCGGTCACGGTCCGTGCCCGGTCTCCAACTGACGGGTGCAGAGAAAGGATAGGAACCCGGGGCACTGTTGACGCCGGTGACGCTCACGTCGTACGTACGGGCCTCGGTCGGCCACAGTGGGGGAGTTCTCGTGCCAGAGGGGCGGCCACATCCTCTCCCGCTCCCGCGGGTCCGCGTCGGCGGGACACCGCGGGCCGCACCGCGTTCAGCGATCGACCCACCCCTTGCTCGCGGCGAGCACGCCCGCCTCGAAGCGGCTACGGGCGCCCAGACGGTGCATCAGATCGGCCGTGATACGCCGTGCCGTCCTTACGGAGACGCCCAGTTGGCGCGCGATGGCATCGTCCGTCAGGCCCGTGGTGAGCAGTTCGAGCACGGCCCGCTCCTGCGGCGGCGGCGTATCGCCGGGACTTCCCGCGGGCTGACCGATCGGGCGCGCGGTCTTCCACATCTGCTCGAAGAGGGTGAGCAGCGCGGCCACCGTGCCCCCGCTGTTCAGGACGAGCACCCCGCGGTCGGCCGCGCCCGGCTCGACCGGCACCATCGCCGTCCGGCCGTCGTAGATGAGCATCCGGGGTGGCAGCCTGGACACCGTACGGACCCGACCGCCGCGTCGCCCGAGCCACTGCACATAGCTCCTGGTCGCACGGGAGTTGTGCGCGCTGTCGAGGAAGATGTAGCGCAGTCGCACACCCCGCTCGGTGACCGCTTCGTCGAGCGGCCTGGCGGCCTCCAACTGCTCCTCGTTCTGGCCGCCGCCCGGTACGAAGGCGACCACCTCCGTGGTGCAGGTGCTCGCCAGGTGCTCGATCTTCGACTGGATCACGCCGGTGCCCTGGAGCTTCTGCACCTCGGGGACCGCGTGACCGCCGCTCGCGCGGAACTCGGCGAGCATGCGGGTGATCGCGAGCCTGCTCGCCCCGATCCGCTGCTGACGCTCCAGCACATCGGCCTCCTGGCTGATGAGCAGCGAGGTCAGTCCGAGCTCGGGGTCGACCGGCCGGCCGGGCCCGCCGTCCGCCGAGGGTCTGACGAGCGACAGCGCGGCGAGTCTGTCGAGCGCCGCACGGGTCCGTTCGTCGGTCCAGCCGAGGCGTTCGGTGAGATCGGCGACCCCCTCCACCTCGTCCGAGAGCATCGCGCGGTAGACGGCTTCGTCGTCCGGACCCATATCAAGTTGGCCAAGCATGTTCCCCTCCCCCAAGGGCGACAGCGCAAGACTTCTCGTACAACCGCGGGACCACGGGCCCGACGAGCTGTGCGGGCACACTCTATGGGAAGCCTCCAAAGGATTGCCGGGTCGATTGGCGCTGACTTTTTTCGGCCAGGTGCGGACGTCCGCCGGGGAGGGTGCCCGAGATGTACCTCGTGAGCGCGCGGTTGAGAGCGGCGGACCCCCGGACGCCGCGCGACGTTCCGCACCCCGCCGACGTGCGCCTCTCGCTGTGGGACGCGGCGGACCCGGCCGACCGGCTGGAGCATGTGTACGCGCGCCACGCCCCGCCGTCGTCCGTCGAAGCGGTGCTCTTCCTCGCCCTGCCCACGCTCGCCGACGCGGAGCGGGTGGCGGACCGACTGCTGGCGCGCTGCACCGTCGGGGGCCGCCGCCTCGACCGGTGGTCCACCGTGCCACTGACCACCTTGGTGGAGCTGTCGGCCCAGCGGGCCGACCCCCGGTGAGGGCGGACCTGCTGAGGGCGGACCGGTCTGAGCGGACCCGGTGAGGGCGGCCCCGTCCGAGGGCACCCGGTCCGAGCGGCGGCCGGGTGTCTACGCCACGCCCCAGTGGCGGGCGGCTTCGCACGGGGGCCGGCCACGGCTGTCCGCCTCCTGCCATTGCAGTTCCCTGTCACTCGCTCGACCTGGGCAAGTCCGTCGGCTGCAGGGAAAGTTGCCCCTGTCGGCCGCTCGTCCCGCCCGTTCGTGGCGGGACCGGCACGCCCGTCCAATGGGTTCACAGGGGAGAACACATGAAGACTTCGTTCCGGTACACGGTGAGATACCCGGCGCCAGGCGCCGCGCTCTCGGGGGCGGCCCCGCGCGTCGGGGGCGAGCTCGGCCACGCACGGGCGGACGACGAGAACATCTGGGGCCCGTGACCACCGTGAGGCCGGCGGGGGCCGTGCCGTCCGAGCTGACCGTGAGTCTGCTCGGGCCGGTCGAGGCCCACCGCGACGGCCGGCCCCTCAACCTCGGCGGGGTCAAGCCCCGTACCGTCCTCGCCGCGCTGCTGCTCGCCCGCGGCCGGGTCGTCCCCGACAGCACGCTCACGGCACTGCTGTGGGGCGACGCCCCGCCCGCCACGTCCGCCGCCCAGATCCACACATACGCCTCGCGCGTGCGGCAGTTGATCGGTCCGGGAGCCGCGGTGGAACGCCGCCGCCCCGGCTACCTCATCCGCCTTCCCGAACACGGCGTCCGGATCGACCTGCTGGACTTCCAGGAGTACGCCGAGCGCGGCGCCACCGCGCTGAGCGCGGGGGATCCCGCGACCGCCGCCAGGTTTCTGCGCCACGCCCTCGCCGTCTGGCGGGGCGTGGCGCTCGGCGGGGTCTGCGAACCGCTCGTCTCGCTGGAGCGCGACCGGCTGGAGGAGGAGCGCGTCGGCGTCGTTGAGCGGCGCGTCGACGCCGACCTCGAACTCGGCCGGCACACCGCCCTCATCCCCGAACTGACCGCGCTCATCGCCGCCCAGCCACTGCGCGAGGCACTGCGCGGCAAGCTGATGCTCGCGCTCTACCGCGCGGGCCGGCAGGCCGACGCGCTCGCCGCCTACCGCGCCGCACGCGCCACCCTCAACGAGGAGCTGGGCATCGAACCGTGCGCCGAACTGCGCCGGCTGCACCAGTCCATGCTCGCCGGGTGCGCGTCACCCACCGGGCCGCCCCACGCGTCGCCGGCGCCCGCCGGTCCGCGTGCCCCCGACGCCACCGCCCCCGGCCGGGCCACCGCCCCGGGACGTACGGCCCACGCGGCGCCGCACACGGCGGCCGTGCCCGCCGAACTCCCGCCCCCACCGGCCGACTTCACCGGCCGCGACGAGGAGGTCCGGCGGATACGCAACGTCCTCGTCGGGATTGGTCCGCGCGACAGCGGCCGGGCGGTGCTCGCCGTGACCGGGATGCCGGGCGTCGGCAAGAGCGCGGTCGCGCTGCACGCGGCCCACGGCGCGCTCCACCGCTACCCCGACGGCCAGGTCCATCTCGACCTGCGGGGATCGAGCTCCGAGCCGCTCGCGCCCGCGGACGCGCTCGCCCAACTGCTGCGGGTGCTCGGCGTGCCCCCGGACGAGGTCCCGGCGTCGTACGACGCGCGGGTACGCGCCTACCGGACCCGGGTCGCGGGCCGGCGGCTGCTGCTGGTCCTGGACGACGCGGACGACGAGCGGCAGATACGTCCGCTGCTGCCCGCCACCGTCGGGTGCGCGACCCTGGTCACCAGCCGCTCGGGACTGCACGCCCTGGGCGACGTGTGCCGGATACCGCTCGGGCCCCTCGGCGCGGCCGACGGGCTCGCCCTGCTCGGGAAGCTGGCCGGTGCTTCCCGTACGGCGGCCGAGCCCTACGCCGCCTCGGTCATCGTCCACGCGTGCGCGGGCCTGCCGCTCGCTCTGCGGATCGCCGGCGCACAGCTGTCGGCGCGCCCGCACCGGCCGCTGACCCGGCTCGCCGACCGGCTGGCGTCCCCGCACCACAGGCTCGCCGAGCTGGCCTTCGCCGACCTGTCGCTGCACACCCGGCTGCGCGCGGCGTACGTCCGGCTGGCGCCGGAGAGCCGCGGACTCCTGCGCTTCCTCGCGGCGTCGGCCACGGCGGAAGGGGCGGCGGACGGCGTCCCGGCGTACCACGCCGCGCGGGACCTGGGCCTGGAGGCGGACCGGGCGGAGGATCTCGTCGACGAACTGGCCGCGTCACACTGGGTGGAGATGGTGCCCCGGGCACCCGGCGACGGCGGCGGCCACCACCGGGCGCGGCTGCATCCTCTCGTCCGGCTCTTCGTCCGGGCGGAAGCGGCCGGCGGGGCCGTCGCGGCCAGAACGGCCGTTCCGCGACTTCTGATATCGACGTGACCGATCCGGGGACCACAGGGGAGAATCCTGCTCATGCCACCACCCAGAGGCTTCAGCTACGAGCGGCACACCGACGGCAGTGTGGTCATCACCCACCAGGGCCGGGTGGCGAGCACACTGCGCGGAGCGCGCGCCGACAAGTTCCTGACCCAAGTGGAGTCGGGTGACGCCCAGTTGGTCATGGCGCGGTGGACCGGCTCGTACAAGTTCGGCAACGAACGCGCGGCGCGCGACCACCCGCGGAATCAGGGCCGCCGGTAGTTCCGGTCCGGCCGGGTGGTCAGATCTCCTCGGCCCGCAGTGCCAGATCCTGGAGGATGTCGGCCGACGAGACGTCGGGGCCGCCGGCGTCGTGCACGCGGGCCAGCGTCACGAAGGCCAGGGTGAACGCCCCGACGAGCTGTTCCACGGCGCCGCCGACCTCCCGGCCGAGCAGGGCGCTGAGTTCCTCGGGGGTCGCGTCGGCCGGTACCTCGACCCGTGGCATCGTCTCGTTGAGCAGTTCGGTTACGACGCCCATCTCGGCGTCCATGTCCTGCTCCTGACCGGTGTCCTCCTCAAGTCGGCGCTGCCAGTCACCGGCCTGCGTCAGGATGCCGATCACGCGCTTCAGGACCTCGCTCTGCTCCATGCCGTGAGCATAGGCGGGCAGGATGGAGCGCGTGGGTAGCAGCGCGAGCCGGAGGAGTGAGAGGTGGACGTGAACGAGCGCGACGCCGAGCCGACGCGGGCCGCGACGCGGACTGCGGCGCGGACCGTGCCGCCCGTCCCGGTGCTGGTGCCGGTGCCGGTGCCGGTCCCGACGTCGACCGGGCGCGGGTACTCGCCTTCGGGCTGAGCCGGCACGGCCTGACCGGGCCCGGCCGGCGCCTGCGGCGTGCGGAACACCCCGCCCGGCACCGCCGCCGACCGGAGAGCGGTGGAGGACGAGGCGCACGCGCCGGCGGCCGTGGCCTTCGAATAGGGTTCTCGGATGACATCGGCACCACACACATTCACGGATGCCCTCGACGTGTTCGAGTCCGCCGTCCGCGATCGGGACGGCGAGCGTTTCGACCGCGCCCTCCCGCTTCTCCAGCAGGCTTTCCAGCAGGCGGGTCCGGACGAACTCGATCGGGGAGCGCCCCGGTTGGCCACGCTGCTGGAGCAGGTCCCGCCGGGGCCTCGGACGGTGACGGCGATGCTGGTCGGCGCCTGCGTCGAGCGCGGCGCCGACCCCGTGCCGTGCGTGCCGGGTCTCTTCGCGGCGGTACGGGTGGCCTTCACCGCCGCCCTCGAATTCACCGAGCGGTGGTCGGCCACCGGCGGTGGCGAACTGCCCGATCCGGGCCGGGTCCAGCTGGACGACCAGGTGGTCGAGCGCGTCGGTGTCGAGGCCGCGCTCGGCTGGTGGACGCTGCCCGAGTGGCGGATGGCGTCGCTCGCGCTGCTCAGCAGCAAGGCCGTACGGCAGCGGATCGCCTCGGACGGGGGCGAGTTGAGGTCTCTCGTGGAGCGGGTCCAGTCGGCGGCGGGCGACACGGGCGAGGACTTCAAGGGCCTTGTGTACGCGCTCCGCGTGCTCGACGACGAGCCGCTGGTCGTCCTGCACCGTGCGACGCGCACCGCCTACCTGATGCGGATGACCGGCATCGGTGACAACTTCCAGCTCCACACGCTGGTCGCCGGGGCGCTCATCGGAGGGCTGCACGTGCCGGGCGAGAGCCCCACCGCCGAGGCGATAGCCGTGTGCCGCGAGACGGAGGGCCAGGTGCTCACCGTCGGCTCGTACAACCTTCTCGCCCCTGACGGCAGTTGGATCTGGAACGAGGGGACGCCGTCCGACATCCCCGTGGTGGACGGCGCGCGGCTGCTGGTCCTCGACCCGCCGCCGTACGAACGGAGTTGGCCCGCCGGCCGGTACTTCCCCCACATGAGCGGCAATCTGGTGCTTGAGCGCGTCCTGGGGCCGGACGAGGCGGAGGGCTGGTACGCGCGGGTCGCCGATCCGAAGTAGCCCACCGGCCGAAGTGGCTTGCCCAAGAAGGCTCTTGCCTTCGAGTGCGCTCCAGCGTCTACCGTTCCGCCATGCAGACAACGACGTTGGGACGTGGCGGGCCCGAGATCGGTCCGCTGGGCTTCGGTTGCTGGGCCATCGGAGGCGAGTGGCAGGATCTTGACGGCAATCCGCTCGGCTGGGGAAAGGTGGACGACGACGAGTCCGTCGCCGCGATCAGACGGGCGCTCGAACTCGGCGTGAACTTCTTCGACACGGCGGACGTGTACGGCGCCGGGCACAGCGAACGGGTACTCGGCCGGGCCGTCGCCGGACGGCGGGACGAAGTGGTCATCGCCACCAAGTGGGGCAACTCCTTCGACGAGACGACCCGCACGTCCACCGGCGCCGTCCTCACCCCGGCCCACGCGCGGCAGGCGCTGACCGCGTCACTGCGCCGGCTCGGCACGGACCACATCGACCTGTACCAGTTGCACACCGGCGACGCCCCGCTCGCCGTGGGCGCCGAACTCCGCGATCTGTGCGAGGAGTTCGTGGCCGAGGGGCTGATCCGCGCGTACGGCTGGAGCACCGACGACCCGGCGCGGGCGGCCGTCTTCGCCGAAGGACCGCACTGCGTGGCCGTGCAGCACCAGTGCAACGTGTTCGAGGACGCCCCCGCGATGCTCGACCTGTGCGCGCGGCGCGGGCTCCTCAGCATCAACCGGGGACCGCTCGCGATGGGGCTGCTGACCGACAAGACCGGTGCGGGCAGCCGGGGCGCCAAGGGTGACATCAGGGCGGTGCCGCCGTCGTGGCTGCGGTGGTTCGGGGAGGGCGGCGGGGCGCTGCCCGAGTGGGTGGCGCGGGTCGACGCCGTCCGGTCCGTCCTCACCAGCGACGGACGCACCCTCGCGCAGGGCGCGCTCGCGTGGCTGTGGGCGCGCAGCGAACTGACCGTGCCGATTCCGGGTTTCCGGTCGGTCGCGCAGGCCGAGGAGAACGCGGGCGCGCGGGAGTTCGGCCCGCTGAGCGCCGCGCAACTCCTGGAGATATCAGAGCTGTTGGCGCCGGAAGGACCCTAGGGCGGGTTTCGAAAGTCCCGCCTGGCCGACGACGCCTGGCACGCGCACTCGCCGCGTTGTCGGAATCATCCAAGTACGTCCAGTACGAGAGCGATCCTCCGCCTTGCGATCGCACGCACCAGACGCCGTCGGCCCCGCCCTTCGGGCGGACGGCGCTACTTTCGCAACACGCCCTAGGTCCTGTCCTCACGCGCCGGACGGGCTTGGTGTTCTGTCCTCACGCGCCGGACGGGCTGCGAAGCCGGGATGGGCGCGCCCGTGCCCGACACTCGTACTCGCGCGTCGCCCGCGCGCAGTTCCACCGTCAGGACGGCCGGGCGGCCCATGTCCGCGCCCTGGTGGAGGGTGAGCACCGATGTCTCGGGGACGAGGGCCAGTTCCCGCGCGTACGCCCCGAACGCCGCCGCCGCCGCGCCCGTCGCCGGGTCCTCGACCACCCCGCCCACCGGGAACGGGTCGCGTACGTGGAAGACGTCCGCCGACTCGCGCCACACCAGTTGGACCGTGGTCAGGTCCAGCCGGTGCATCAGCGCTTCGAGGCGGGCGAAGTCGTACGACAGGTCCGCCAGCCGGGCGCGGGTCGACGCGCCGACGACCAGGTGGCGGGCGCCGCCGTACGCGATGCGCGACGGCAGCGCGGGGTCGAGATCGCCGGCCGGCCAGCCGAGCGCGGCCAGCGCCTCGGTGAGGTCGGCGGCGGCGACGTCCTCGACGTACGGCTCGACGCTGGTGAGGGTGGCCCGCGGCGAACCGCCGTCCCCGCCGGCGGTGACCGTCACCGGCACGGTCCCGGCGCGTGTGGCGAAGACCAGGTCGCCCGCGCCGATCCGGTCGGCCAGTGCGATCGCGGTGGCGACGGTGGCGTGCCCGCAGAACGGGACTTCGGCCTTCGGGCTGAAGTACCTGACGGTGAAGGCCCGCCCCGGCGCACCGACGCCGTCCGGGGCCGCCGTCAGGAAGGCGGATTCGCTGTACCCGAGGTCGGCGGCGATCGCGAGCATCGCGTCGTCCGTGAGCCCCGCGGCGTCGAGCACGACGCCGGCCGGGTTGCCGCCGGCGGGGTCGGCCGAGAAGGCGGTGTAACGCAGGACTTCGCCGGTCGGTGTGGGTTCGCTCATGCGCGTGCCAACGACAGGGGGCGGGGAGTCATTCCCCCGGCCGGCCGGGGAGGGCCCATCCGGTCTACCCCCGCCCGACGAACGGCATCGTCGTCGCCAGCACCGTCGCGAACTGGATGTTCGCCTCCAGTGGCAGTTCCGCCATGTGCAGCACCGTCGTCGCCACGTCCGCCGCGTCCATGACCGGCTCCACCGCCAGTTCGCGGTTCGCCTGCGGGACGCCCGCCCGCATGCGCTGCGTCATGTCCGTCGCCGCGTTGCCGATGTCGATCTGGCCGCAGGCGATGCGGTACGGACGCCCGTCCAGGGACAGCGACTTGGTGAGGCCCGTGAGGGCGTGCTTGGTCGCCGTGTACGCCACCGAGTCCGGGCGTGGCGCGTGCGCCGAGACCGAGCCGTTGTTGATGATCCGCCCGCCCTGCGGGTCCTGGTCCTTCATCAGCCGGTACGCCGCCTGCGCGCAGAGGAACGAGCCCGTCAGGTTGGTGTCGACGACCTTGCGCCAGGCCGAGTAGGGCAGTTCCTCCAGCGGTACGCCGCCGGGGCCGAACGTGCCCGCGTTGTTGAACAGGAAGTCGATCCGGCCGTACCGCTCGCGCACCGTCGCGAAGAGCGCGTCCACGTCCTCCGGCCGCGCCACGTCCGTCGGCACGCACACGGTCTCCGGCCCCGCGTCCGCCGCCAGCGCCGCCGTCTGGGCCAGCCGCTCCGCCTTCCGTCCCGCGAGCACCACCGACCAGCCCGCCCCGGCCAGGGCGAGCGAGACGCCCCGTCCGATGCCCGAACCCGCTCCGGTCACCACAGCGATCTTCCGCACAGCTTTCATGGCCCCGCAGCGTACGGGACGCGACCGGGCTCATCGGGCCGGTGGCGTACGACGAGCGCACGGGGAACTCATCAGGCGGACATCCCAATGTTGTGTACCCGACAACGATCGGACGCCGTGTCCGGCTGCACTCGCTCTGACAACAGCCGTCAGGGGAGGGGCACTTCAGATGACACCCGCACGCACCGGTACGCCCGCCAGTACGTCCGCCCGCCAGGCCGTCGCCGCGCACCCGCCCGAGCTGAGGGCCGCCGCCGCCCACCTCGGCCGGCGCCGGTTCCTCACCGTCACCGGCGCCGCCGCCGCGCTCGCCTTCGCCGTCAACCTGCCCACGGCCGGCGCCGCGAGCGCCGCCGAGCTGGACGCCGCACGGATCAAGAGCGACCCGTTCACGCTGGGCGTTGCCTCGGGCGACCCGCAGCCCGCCTCCGTACTCCTGTGGACCCGCCTGGCGACCAGCCCGTACCAGCCCGGCGGCGGCCTGCCCGGCAACAGGGTCTCCGTACGCTGGGAGGTCGCCCACGACCAGCGGTTCACCCGGATCGTCAGACGCGGAACCGCCACCGCCCACCCCGAGTTCGGCCACAGCGTGCGCGTCGAGGTCCCCGGCCTCGACGCGGACCGCTTCTACTTCTACCGCTTCCGGGCCGGCACCTGGATCAGCCCCGTCGGCCGCACCCGCACCGCCCCCGCGCGCTCCGCGGACATCACCGAGCTGCGGCTCGGCGCCGTCTCCTGCCAGGCCTACCACGACGGGTACTTCACCGCCTACCGGCATCTGGCCGCCGAAGACCTCGACGTCGTCGTGCATCTCGGTGACTACCTCTACGAGTACGCCGTGACGGCCGCGGGCGGCGCACGCGACTACACCGACCGGCGGCTGCCCGCGCACTACAACCGCGAGACGGTCACGCTGGAGGACTACCGGCTGCGCTACGGCCTCTACAAGTCCGACCCGGACCTGATGGCCGCACACGCCGCGCACCCCTTCGTCGTCACCTGGGACGACCACGAGACCGAGAACAACTACGCGGGCGAGACACCCGAGAACGACGTACCGCCGGAGGAGTTCCTGCTTCGCAGGGCCGCCGCCTACCGCGCGTACTGGGAGAACCAGCCCCTGCGCACCCCGCAGCGGCCGGACGGACCCGACATGCGGCTCTATCGGAGGCTGCACTTCGGGCGCCTCGCCCAGTTCGACATCCTCGACACCCGCCAGTACCGCTCCAACCAGGCGTACGGGGACGGCTGGCAGGTCCCGGGACCGGAGTCCGAGGACCCCGCGCGCACCATGACCGGTCAGACGCAGGAGCGGTGGCTGCTGAACGGCTGGAAGCAGTCCCGCGCGACCTGGAACGTGGTGCCGCAGCAGGTGACGTTCGCCCGGCGCCGCGACGTACCGAGGGACGACTTCAAGTACTCCATGGACTCCTGGGACGGCTATCCCGCCTCCCGGCAGCGGATCCTCGACGGCGCGGCCGGCGCCGGCGTCGACAACCTGATGGTGCTCACCGGTGACGTGCACGTCGGCTACGGCTTCGACCTCAAGGCCGACTTCGACAACCCCGGCTCCCGCACCGTCGGCACTGAGATCGTCGCCACCTCCGTCAGCAGCGGCAAGGACGGCGCCGAGAAGCCGGCCAACTGGGACAACCTCACCACCGCCAACCCGCACATGAAGTTCTACAACGGGCGGCGCGGCTATGTGACGGTCACGTACGGCAGGAGCCAGGCGCGCGCCGACTTCCGTACGGTGTCCGCCGTCACGACGCCCGGCGCCCCCGTCACGACCGCCGGATCCTTCGTGACGGAGGCGGGCGCGCCCGGCCTCAAGCCTGCCTGACGGCAGGTGAGTTGACGCTCCGTCAGGAGATCTCGTCCGCCGGGTAGCGGACGCCGACGCGGTCACGTACCGCGTCGAGCGTCCGCATCACCGCCAGACTGCCGTCCAGCGGCACCAGCGGCGACTGGGTCTCCCCGGCCCGCAGGCACCGCATCACCTCGGCCGCCTCGTGCTGCAGCCCCTCCAACGAGCTCTGAACGGTGTGCTGTTCGGGATCCCGACCGTCCCGGTGCAGCACAAAGCCGGCCGGTGCGAAGAAGCCGCTCGGCAGCTCGATCCGGCCCGCCGTGCCGGTCACGGTCGCCGTCGACGGCGTCCCGGCCGTCACGGAACAGCTGAGCAGCGCCGTCGCCCCCCGGTCCCAGCCGAGCAGCATCCCCGTGTTGAGATCCACGCCTTCGGGCGACAGGAGCGCGTCGGCCTGTACGCGGTCGGGCTCGCCCAGGATCAGCTGCGCGAACGACACCGGGTAGACCCCCAGATCCAGCAGCGCGCCGCCGCCGAGCGCGGGATCGCGCAGCCGGTGCTCCGGACCGAACGGCCCCTGGATCCCGAAGTCCGCCTGGATCGTGCGGACTTCGCCGATCGCACCGTCCGCGATCAGCTCCGTCATCCGGCGGACGACCGGGCTGGTGTACATCCACATGGCCTCCATCAGGAAGAGACCCCGCTCGCCCGCGAGCGCCACCAGCTCCCGCGCCTCGCGCGAGTTGAGCGTGAACGCCTTCTCGCACAGCACCGCCTTTCCCGCTTCGAGGGCGAGCCCCGCGGCGGCGCGGTGCGCGGAGTGCGGCGTCGCCACGTACACCACGTCGACGTCCGGGTCGGCGACGAGCCCGGCCCAGTCGCCGTACGCCCGCGGGATGTCGAACCGGTCGGCGAACGCCTTCGCCGACGCCTCACTCCGCGAGGCCACGGCGACGACCTCGGCGCCCGGCAGACGCCGCACGTCCCCGGTGAACGTCGCCGCGATACCGCCCGTCGCCAGCACACCCCACCGCACCGGGCCGGTGCCGGACGCGGCGCCCCTGTCGTGTTCCGTCGTCATATATGTCCCCTGCACAGAAAAGGTCACGACCAATCGGCCGGAACTGAGAGCATAGGGAGGGTTTCAACTACATGGAGATGCGAATGCCGGACGGCGGCCAGACCATACGCGCACGAAAAGGACATATACCCACCGCTTCCACCCCGACCAAGACCGACACCGCCGTCGGCATCCCGGCCGCGCGCCGCGCGGGCATCGTCGTCACGCTCGTCCTCGGCGGGCTCACCGCCCTGCCGCCGCTGTCGATGGACATGTACCTCCCGGCCTTGCCCGCAGTCACCCGCGCCCTCGGCTCGTCGGCCGCGACCGCGCAGCTCACCCTCACCGCCTGTCTGACCGGCATGGCCCTCGGCCAGCTCGTCGTGGGGCCCATGAGCGACCGGTGGGGACGCCGGAAGCCGCTGCTGCTCGGCATGGTCGTCTACGTCTTCGCCACCGCGATCTGCGCCTTCGCCCCCACCGTCGAACTGCTCATCGGCTTCCGCCTCCTCCAGGGACTGGCGGGCGCGGCGGGCATCGTGATCGCCCGCGCCGTGGTGCGTGATCTCTACGACGGCATCGAGATGGCCCGCTTCTTCTCCACCCTGATGCTGATCTCCGGCGTCGCGCCGGTCATCGCCCCGGTGATCGGCGGCCAGGTGCTCCAGTTCACCGACTGGCGCGGCATCTTCGTCGTCCTGACGGGCGTCGGTATCGCGCTGACCCTCGTCGTCGTGAAGTGGCTGCACGAGACGCTGCCGAGTGAGAAGCGGCACAGCGGCGGCGTCGGCGAAGCGCTCGGCACGATGCGCGGGCTGCTCGCCGACCGGGTCTTCACCGGCTACATGCTGGCGGGCGGGCTCGCCTTCGCGGCCCTGTTCGCGTACATCGCGGCCTCGCCGTTCGTGGTCCAGGAGATCTACGACGCCTCACCGCAGATGTACAGCCTGCTCTTCGGCGTCAACTCCATCGGCCTGATCATCGTCGGCCAGATCAACGGCCGGCTGCTCGTCGGCCGGGTCAGCATGGACAAGGTGCTGGCCTTCGGCCTGGTCGTCATCACGCTCGCCGGGGTGGCGCTGCTCCTGATGACGAGCGGGGTGTTCGGCGACATCGGCCTCTTCCCCGTCGCGGCCGGGCTGTTCGTCCTGATGTCGGCGATGGGGCTCGCGATGCCCAACACCAACGCCCTGGCGCTGATGCGGACCCCGCACGCAGCCGGGTCGGCGTCGGCCCTCATCGGTACGGCGTCGTTCCTGATCGGCGCCGTCGCTTCGCCGCTCGTCGGGATCGCGGGCGAGGCGACGGCGGTGCCGATGGCCGTCGTGCAGGTGGCCTGCGGAGCCGGGTCGCTGGTCTGCTTCCTGGCGCTGTGCCGCCCCTGGCAGGCGCAGCACCGGGCGGCGACGACTGAACTGACCGGTCCCTGAGCGGGCTTCGGGGCCGGGGCCGGGGGACGGCTTCGGGGACGGCTTCGAGGGCGGAATCGGGGGCGGGTCCGGAAACGGCCTTCGGCCGGCCGGTGAACCGTCAGCTCTCGCCGCGCCGCGCGTAGGCGATCAGCCGCAAGCGGTCCTTGCCGTCCGTCCAGCGGAACAGCCCCATCCCGTTCGCGTCACCGGCCGGCAGCCGCACATTGAGGGCCAGCGGCTCGGGCTCACCCGTGGCGAGATTCACCTGTACGGGGTTGCCGCCGCCGGACAGGGCGTCCGCCACCGTACGGGCGCTCGTCGCCCCGTACGCCACGCCCGTGTCCGCCACCGACGTCAGCGTCAGCGGCTTCGTGCCGTCCGTCTCCTCGAAGCAGAACGCCGTCTTCTCGTCCAGGTCGAAGGCGAGCCTGCCCGCGACGAGATAGCGGCCGTCGGGGGAGGACAGCAGCTGCGGCTCGGCGCCGGAGTCGATCGCGGGCTTACGGCACCGCACCTGCGCCACGGCCTTGCCGGTGTCCAGGGCGTGCACCGCCCACAGCTCGTGCGTGGCGGCGTCCTTCGCGCCCTTCTTCTTCTGCCACTTGGCCAGCACATGGCCGGACGACACGGACGCCGGCACCCCGGATTTGGGCTCGGTGCCCTTCGGCGCGACCTTCCGGCTGAACCAGCCGCCCCGTACCCAGAACTCCTTCGCCCCGCTCACCAGCAGACCGCTCGCGGTCACCCCGCGCACCTCGGTCAGCTTCTTGCAGTTCGGGCAGCCCTTCGGGTAACCGAGCGAGCCGGGCGCCGTCTTGGACACCTCGCCTGTCGACGGGTCCACGACCGCGCTGACGGCCTTGCCGTCGCTGATCAGAATGCCGGGGCCGGTACCGGTGACGGTCGGCGCGTCCCCCCAGGGCACCTCGACCCGCCGCTGCTCGCCGGTGGCCGCGTCGTACACGTCGAGGGAGACCAGGGAGTCGGCCGACGCCAGCGCGTACTCGCCGAGCCGGCCGTAGGACCACGTCACGAAGTACTGCTTGTCGCCCTTGGTCACCGAGAGCAGCCGGGGATAGCGGTCCACCGGCGCCAGGGGCCGCCACGCCTCGCCCGACCAGCCGGCCTTCCCGGTCTCGGCGTTGCGGGTGCGCAGCTGGTAGCGGCTCTCGTCGATCCGGGCCAGATACGCCACGAGACCGGTCGCGGACGCGACCGCGTACTGCGGCGACACATCCGTGATCTCCCAGCCGTGCCGGGTGTTGTAGCCGGCGGGCACGTTCAGCTGGGTCTTGGGACCGGTGGCGGCCACCGGCTTCCCGGGCTTGGCGTCGTCCTTGGTCCCGCCGCAACTGGCGAGGATGAGCAGCATCGCCAGGATCAGTACCCCGGCGATCAGTGAGAGGCGAACGATCTTCTGCCGCTTGGTCATCAAGGACATCGGTGTCAGACCGCGAGCCCGGTAAAACGACAACTTGGTCCCCCCGCGAGCACGGTGTGGCGATGGAGCGGCAACGGCCGTCAGCGTAGCAACTGGGCCGGTGCTCCCCGCGGTTCGGTTCAGTCCCGATTCCGTCCCCGTTACGTCCCCACGGAGTCTCGGACGGGCGTGTTCCGGCCACTTCCCGGGCGCATAGAATTTCGGCGGTGAACGCATCCCTCCCCACCGCCGAAGCCCTGCGCGCCGCCCTCGCCGGGCTGCTCGACGGACTGCCGCCGAGCCAGGCCACCCGTGCCGTCGAGCGGCTGATCACCAACTACCGGGGAGCCACCCCGACCGGCACACCGCTGCTGCGCGACCGCTCCGACGTCGCCGCCTACGCCGCCTACCGGATGCCCGCCACGTTCGAGGCCGTACGGTCCGCGCTCGACGCGCTCGCCGTGGCCGCGCCCGGGTGGGCGCCGGGCAGCCACCTGGACGTGGGCGGGGGTACGGGGGCGGCGGTCTGGGCGGCCGAGGCGACCTGGCCGGATGACGGCGGGGCGGGGGCAAGGGCCGGGGGGCGTAACACCACCGTGCTCGACTGGGCGGAACCCGCGCTCGCGCTCGGCCGCGAACTGGCCGCCGAGTCGGGGGTGCCCGCGCTGGCGGACGTCGAGTGGCGCCGTACGAGGATCGGTACGGGGCTGAAGCTCCCCGACTGCGACCTGGTCACCGTCAGCTACGTCCTCAACGAGCTGACCGACGGCGACCGCGGCGCCCTCGTCGCCGAGGCGGCGCGCGCCGGACAGGCGGTCGTGATCGTGGAGCCCGGGACGCCCGACGGCTATCAGCGCGTCATCGAGGCCCGTGACGTGCTGATCGGGGCGGGCCTGCGGGTCGCGGCACCCTGCCCGCACAGCGGCGCCTGTCCCATCGAACCCGGCACGGACTGGTGCCACTTCGCGGCCCGCGTCAGCCGGTCGTCGCTGCACCGGCAGGTGAAGGGGGGCTCGCTGGCGTACGAGGACGAGAAGTTCAGCTACGTGGCGGCCGTGCGCTTCGACGCGGAGCCGGTACGGGCGCGGGTGACCCGCAAGCCGCAGACCCGCAAGGGGCAGATGCTGCTCGACCTCTGTACGGAGACGGAGGGGCTGCGACGCGAGACGGTGAGCAAGCGGCACGGGCCGCTCTACCGCTGCGCGCGAGACGCGTCGTGGGGCGACGCCTGGCCGCCCCACGACGCGCGGGATCACCCGCCGGAGTCACGCTGAGACCGGGATCACGCTGAGAGCAGCAACTCCCTTCGTACGTCCAGCTCTTGCTCCTGTCGCAGCTCCTGCGTGCAGCACTTCACGCTGCCGCCGCCCTTGAGCAGTTCGCCCAGGTCCATGGCGACCGGCTCGTAACCGCGGTCCCTGAGCGGCGCGAAGAGCCCGGCCGCCGCCTGCGGCAGCAGCACATGGCGGCCGTCGCTCACGGCGTTGAGCCCGAGCGCCGCCGCGTCCGGCTCCTCGGCGACGAGCGCGTCCGGGAAGAGCCGGGCGAGTACGGCCCGGCTGCCGGGCGAGAACGCGCCGGGGTAGTACATGACTTCGTCGGCCGCGTCGTCCAGGACACACAGCGCCGTGTCCAGGTGGTAGTAGCGCGGGTCGACGAGATCGAGGCCGATCACCGGCCGGCCGAAGAACTCCTGTGCCTCGTCGTGCGAGAGCGGGCTGGACCGGAAGCCCCGCCCGGCCAGGATGTACGAGGCGGTGACGGCGAAGTCGCCCTCGCCCTCGTTGATGTGCGCCGGCTCACGGATGTCGGTGAAGCCGCGCGCCCGGAACCAGGCGAGATGCGCCTGCGCCTCCCGGGTGCGCTCGGGGTGCGCGAACCGCGCGCCGAGCACGCGGCCGTCGATGACCGTGGCGCCGTTGGCGGCGAACACCATGTCGGGCAGGTCGGGTTGGGGTTCGAGCAGGGAGACGGTGTGACCGAGAGCGCGGTAGCGGTCGCGGAGCACCTCCCACTGCGCGAGAGCCAGCGGCAGGTCCACCGGTTTCGACGGATCCATCCACGGGTTGATCGAGTACGTCACTCTGAAATGCGCCGGTGGGCACATCAGATAGCGGCGGGGCGAGGCGTCACGAGGCAACTAGGGCTCCTCACGAACGATGGGTCGCACAAGGTGTGTGCGTTGAGCCCATGGTCCGCCGCGCGGGCCGTTCGCGCAGTGATCCGATCGGGTGGTTCACGCAACGGCAACGGACGGACCGCGCCGGGTGATCGGGTCGTTGGCCATCGGGTCGTTGGTGATCGGGTCGTTGGTTAAGGAAGCGCTTGACTGTGAAAGCGTGCCGTCTCATAGTTAAGGGTATGCTTAACTATTGCGGATCGCAGGACCGGCGCCCGCGGCCTTCCCCCTCGAAGTGGCGGGTGCTGGTGTTGCTGGGCACGGCGTTCTTCATGACCATCCTGGACGGGACCAGCCTGCTTACCGCCCTGCCGGCCATCGAGCGGGAGTTCCGGGCGCACGGCGCCGCCGTCCAGTGGGCGGTCACGGCCTACGCGCTGGCCTTCGCCGGCCTGCTGCTGTTGTGCGGCCGCGCCGCGGATCTGCTCGGCCGCCGCAAGGTCTTCCTGGCCGGAATGTCGCTGCGCGTGCTGGCCTCCTTGGGATGCGGGTTCGCCCCGACGGTCGAAGTGCTGGTCGCGGCCCGCGCTCTGCAGGGTGTGTCGGCCGCCGTCATCGCCCCCGCGGCCTTGTCCATGGTGATGAACGCCTTCGCCGAAGGCGGTGAGCGGAACAGGGCACTGGGAATCTGGGGCGGGATCGGAGGATTCGGTGCCACCGCCGGGCTGCTGCTGGGCGGCCTGATCACCGACACGCTCGGCTGGCAGTGGGTCTTCTGGATCAACGTCCCGGTCGGGGTGGTGGTGTTGACGCTCGCGCCGGTGATGCTGATCGAGAGCCGCGACCGGGTGCGTGTCCGCTCCTTCGACCTGGCCGGAGCGCTGACGGTCACTTCGGCTCTTGTGCTGTTCGTCTACGCCATCACCGGCGTCCCAGGCGTCGGCTGGTCCGGCCGGCAGGTCCTCGGGCCGCTGGCGGGTGCGATGGCGCTGACCGGCCTGTTCGTCGTGATCGAACGGCGGTCCAAGGCGCCGCTGGTGCCGTTCGGGGTCCTGCGGTCGCGTTCCCTGATCGGCGGCGGTCTCCTGCTCCTCGTCACGGGCGTGGCGGTCGACGGCATGCTCATCGTCCTCACCGTCCACGCGCAGTCGGTGCTCGGCTGGTCGCCCGTGCGGTTCGGCCTCACGGCCGGGGTGATGACCGTGGCGGCCGTCGTCGGCGCTCTGGTCTGCCAGCGGGTGGTGACCAGGACCGGCGTGCGTCCGGTCGCGGTCGTCGGCACCGCCCTGCTCGGCGGAGCCTGCCTGCTGCTCAACCGGGTGGTGTCCGAGCACAGTTCACCGGAACCGCTGATGCTCGCCCTGCTGGTCTTCGGGGCGGGCATGGGCACCGCCACCGTATGTGCCCAGATCGCGGCGTTCACCGGTGTCGCCGAACAGCACTCCGGTCTGGCCGCCGGACTCGCCGACACCTGCTTCGCCATCGGCACCGCACTCGGCGTAGCCATCGCCGGCAGCGTCGTCGCCGCGCACGCACCCACACCCGGGACCGCCTCCCCGCAGACGCTCGTTCCCGCCCATCAGGCCGCGTTCGGCGTGGTCGGCCTCGTCGCGGCACTGGGCCTGGTCATCGCTCTGGCCATGCTCGGCAGGCGATCGGCGCAGGGCGAGACGTAGCGTCTCGCCGCACTGCTAGGCTGGCGTGATGGCTGAGAGCAAGGCACCGGACTCCACCCGCCGCAGTGAGAAGTCACGCCGCGCGATCTACGCCGCCGCCCTGTCGCTCGTCGGCGAGGCCGGCTACGCGAAGACGACGATCGAGGGCATCGCGGCCCGCGCGGGCGTCGGCAAGCAGACGATCTACCGCTGGTGGCCGTCGAAGGCCGCCGTACTCCTCGAAGCCTTCCTCGACCTGGCCGAACAGGCCGCCGAAGCGGCCGACGGCGACTACGAGATCCCCGACACCGGCGATCTGGCGGCGGACCTCAAAGGGGTGCTGCGCGCCACGGTCGACGAGCTGAACGATCAGGGATTCGAGGCCCCGCTCCGCGCGCTCGCCGCCGAGGGCATCGTGGACGCGAGGATCGGCGCCCAGTACGTGGAGAAACTACTGGAGCCGCAGGCGGCGCTCTACGTACGAAGGCTGCGGGCCGCCCAGGAGTCGGGCGCCGTACGGGACGACATCGATCCGCGCACCGCGATGGAGCTGCTGACCGGCCCCCTCGTGCATCGCTGGCTGCTGCGCACGCTGCCGCTCACGCACGCCTACGCGGACGCGCTGGTCGACTACGCGCTGAACGGGCTGGCCCCCCGGCACTGAGTGCCGTACCGGCGCCCGGAGCCGGCCCGGACTTGGACCGGACTTGGACCGGACCTGATTCGGATGCGGTGAATGTGTCGAACACCACCGGTTCCCATCGCCCACATCGGGGGGCGATTTCCCGCTATAGCGCGTGATGGCGCCCGGTGACAGGCATCCGCCTCCCCACCCCGGTTGAGGAGTGCGGCCCCCCGAAGCGCAGGATGGTGCGAACATGGAAGAGTCCGAGAGGACCGATGCATGAGGTGAGGGGATAGATGGGCGACGATTTCGGCCGCTACCGCGGCACTGAGGGCAGGGTTTCCCAGTGGCTGCGCCGACTCGCCGGGAAGCAGGACGACGGCCGGGCGTCCGCCACGGACGCCGATGCACGCGAGGCGCTGCTTCTGGCCGTGGCCGCCGCCGGTATGCCCGTCTCGCCCGCCGCACATCCCATCGGCTACCGATGTTCGTGCGAACGCATCGGCTGCCCCACCCCCGCCAGGCATCCCGTCTCCTTCGCCTGGCAGACGCAGTCCACGACCGACGAGGCGCAGATCCAGCGCTGGGCCAGGAACCAGCCGGAGGCCAACTTCATCACGGCCACCGGCATGGTGCACGACGTCCTCGACGTACCGCTGGAGGCGGGCAGCAGGGCGCTGGAGCGGCTGCTCGGCGCGGGTATCGACGTCGGTCCGGTGGCGGACTCCGGCGGCGACCGGATGCTCTTCTTCACCGCCACCCGCGGCACGCCCGAGGACGAGGACGAGTGGTGGCCCTGTGAACTGGACTGCCACCCCGAGACGATGGACGAGCATCCGGGCTTCCGCTGGCACTGCCGGGGCAGTTATGTCCTCGTACCGCCGGCCAGGCTGCCCGGCGACCTGTCGATGACCTGGCTGCGCGGCCCCGAGCATCCACTGCCCGACCCGCTGACGCTGCTGGAGTCACTGACGGACGCGTGCGCGCGGTACGCGGGCGAGAACCACGAGCTGGACCCGCACCCGGTGGCCTGGCCGCTCGGCCGCTGACCACCGGCGCGCGATGCCCGTGTCCCCTGCGAGGGGTGTCAGGAGCCTTCGGCCCCGGTCACCCCTTGCAGTCTGCTCACCACGTTCACCCGGTCCCCTTCTGCACCGCCCGGCTCCACCAGCGCCGCCTGGCTCGACACCCACTCCTTGGTGAGGGTGTCCTTCACCTCGCCGGTCATCAGCGCCTTCACGTCGGGGGACACCTTCGGGCTGTAGCCCGGCGCCGCCGTCTGCCGGTCGAAGTACTTGATCGCGAAGAAGACCAGCGCGCCGCCGTCCTTCGTGGCGAGGCCGAGCGGCGCGAAGTCCCCGCTCTTCAGGGGCTGATCGATGTACTGGATGGTGAGACCGGGCAGTTTGGCGTTCTTCTCCCGGATGTCCCGCCACGCGTCCGTGTGCGGTCCCGGCGCGAAGTGGTCCGGCTCGCCGCTCTTCAGATACGAGGCGTACTCGGCGCTCAGATCGCCGGGGGCCACCGCGGGCACCCCGCTGTCCGCCGCCACCGGTTCGACGTAACCGTCCTTGTCGGTCTTGAACTCCGGGACCTCGTCCGGCGTGAGGATCGCGAGGTAGGCGACCTCCCACAACTGGTCGGCACCGTTGCGCACGAAGACCAGGACCCAGCGGTTGTCGCCGGGGCCGTCGTCCTTGTCGCGGTTGCTGTCGGTGTCGGCGACGAACCAGCGGGGCCAGCCGGCCTTCTTGGGGATGAGGTACTTCGCGTCGGTCAACTCCAGCGGCTGGTGCCGGTTGTTGCCCCCCGGCGTCGTGATGCTTCTCGCCTTGAGCCCGGCCTGGTTGATCGCGCCGAGCGCACCGGTGACCCGCCCGGCGTCCAGCCCCGGGTCGTACGCCTTGTCCGCCTTGTTGTACGCCTCGGTGAAATCCGCGAGCGCCTGGGCCGCTTCGGACTTCTTCGCGCCCGGAAGCACCGCCAGTTCCCCGTGGACCGTCATACACCCACTCGCGACCAGCGACATCACCGTCACCATCGCCAGCCCCGCCGCTGCCCGAATCGGCCTTCTCATCGGTCGCCTTCTGCTCCGTTACCCCCGCTGACCGTCCGAACCCTACCGGTCCGCCTGGGAATCACCAGCGGGGTCCCGGTGCGCGGGTGCGCGAAGACCTCGACGGGCTGCCGGTAGACACGGCTGAGGAGTTGGTCGCCGAACACGTCGGCCGGCGGACCGTCCGCCACGATCCGGCCCTCGTGCAGGACGGCGGCCCGGTCGGCGTGCGCGGCGGCCAGCCCGAGATCGTGCAGGACGACCACGACGGCGTCACCGGCCGCAGCGCGGGCCCGGCAGATACGCAGCACCAACTCCTGGTGCCGCAGGTCGAGTGCGGCGGTCGGCTCGTCGAGGAGGAGCAGCGGGGCGCGCTGGGCGAGGACCCGGGCGAGCGCGACGCGGGCGCGCTCGCCGCCGGAGAGCGCGGAGAACGGGCGGCGCGCGAATTCGCCGACCTCGGTCGCCGCCATCGCCTCGGCCACGGCCGCCTCGTCGTCGTCCTCCGCCGCCGTGCCCGCCCAGGGCGCGCGGCCCATCCGGACGACCTCCGCCACCGGGAACGGGAAGGAGAGCGTGGCGGCCTGTGGCAACACGGCCCGGCGCAGGGCGAGTTCGGGCGCCGACCAGTCGTGGGCGGGCCGGTCGCCGATCCGTACCCCGCCGCTGTCGGCACCCTGGTCGGTGGCGAGCGCGGACAGGAGCGTCGACTTGCCCGCCCCGTTGGGTCCGACGAGCGCCAGTACCTCACCGGCGCGTACGACGAGGTCGACACCGCCGTCGGCGTCACCGAGGATGTCGCGCTGGCCGAGCCGTACCCGCAGGCCACGCGCCTCGGCGACGACGTCTCCGTGGGCGACGGGCGCGGGTAGCTCCCGGCTCCGTCCGGTGAACGGGTTCCGTGCGGCGAACGGGTTCCGTGCGGTGAGCAGGTTCCGTACCAGCAGACTCCGCAACGCGATACCGGCCTTCATGCCCAACCCCCTTGCCTGCGCCGCGTCCTGCGCAGCAACCAGAAGAAGAACGGACTGCCGAAGAGCGCCGTCAGGACGCCGAGCGGCAGTTCGGCCGGGGCCGCGACCGTACGCGCCGCGAGGTCGCCCGCGACCAGGACCAGCGCGCCGCCGAGCGCGCTGCCCGGCACCAGGAAGCGGTGGCCGGGGCCGTTTGCCATCCGCAGCAGGTGCGGGACGAGCAGCCCGACGAAAGTGATGATCCCCGCGACCGCCACGGCGGCGGCCGTGAGCAGCGCGACGACCAGGACGAGCAGGACACGGAGCCGTTCGACATCCACGCCCAGATGCCTGGCCGGCCGCTCGCCCAGCGCGAGGAGGTCCAACTTCCGCGCGTAGAAGGGCGCGACGGCCAGACCGAGGAGTGCGCACGGCAGCACGGCGAGCACCTTGGGCCAGGTCGCCTGCGCGAGCGAGCCGAGCTGCCAGAAGGTGATCTGGGTGATCTGCGCGTT
The DNA here is from genome assembly GCF_045040315.1 of Streptomyces sp. NBC_01508. Lineage (NCBI taxonomy): Bacteria > Bacillati > Actinomycetota > Actinomycetes > Kitasatosporales > Streptomycetaceae > Streptomyces > Streptomyces sp. NBC_01508. The sequence continues at coordinate 6,274,204 of NZ_CP109419.1, forward strand.
GTCGGCGAAGAAGATGGACAGCCCGATGAGCGCACCCGCGAAGGCGTTCACCGCGATGCCGGTGAGGATGAGCGTGACCACCTCCGTACGGCCGCCGGAGCGGGACATCGCGTACACCAGCAGCACCGTCAGGAGCCCGGAGACGAACGCGCAGACGGTGACCGTCCAGTTGCCGAAGAAGCTCAGGCCGAGCGCGATCGACGCGACGGCGCCGACCGCCGCGCCCGCCGAGATGCCGATGACTCCGGGTTCGGCGAGCGGATTGCCGAACACGCCCTGCATCAGGGCGCCCGCGCAGCCCAGCGAGGCGCCGACGAGCAGCGCGAGGACGACGCGCGGCAGCCGGACGTTCCACAGGACGCTCTCGGGGACCCGTTCGAGCGCGGCGCCGCCGAGGCCGATCCGGTGCCGGACGGAGGACAGGACGTCGCCGAGTGGGATGTCGTACGCGCCGAGCCCGGCGGAGAGCAGGCAGAGCAGGAGCAGTACGCCCAGCAGCCCGGCGGTCAACAGCCAGGTGGTGCCGCGCCGTTGGGGTTCCTTGGGGGCGGCTTCGGACGGCGGTCGGTCCGGCGGCGTGGTTGTCACGGTGGGTGGTGCGGTCGTCGTCATCTCACTCGCCGTCCGGGTAGAGCTGCTCGACCAGGGACGCGAGCACCTGGTCCGTACGGGGCCCGTAGTTGAGCAGCACGCCGTCGTCGACGGAGATGAATCTGCGGTCGAGACCGGCCGGGGTCTCGGCGACGCCGGGGATCTTCACCAGACCCTCGGGGCCGCCCACCGAGTCGAGTCCCTTGCTCATCAGGAGGATCGCGTCGGGCGCGGCCTTCGCCAGCGCCTCGCTGGTGATCGCGGTGAAGTCCTTGGCGAGTCCGGACTCCTTGCCCGCGTCGACGGCACCGGCCGCCTCCAGCAGTGAACTCACCCCGGAATCACGGCCGCCGAGCAGATAGACGGACGCCGTGCCGCGCAGATAGAGGAAGGCGACGCGTGGCTTCCCGCCGTCCCCGCTCCCCCTTTCGGGTGCCGGGATTTGTTTCTGTACGGCGGCGATCCGCCCGGCCGTACGCGCGCTCAGCTCGTCGCCCGCCGCGTCGACGCCCAGCGCCCGCGCCACCGTCTCGATGCGTGTACCGACGGCGTCCAGGCTCTTGGCGGGCTCGATGACGAGCAGCGGGATCCCGGCGTCCCGAATCTGGTCGACGGCCTCCGCCGGTCCGGTGGTGGTCTCGGCGATGACGAGCGTGGGTCGCAGGGACAGCACGCTCTCGGCCGAGACGTCGTGCGCGCGGGTCACCACGGGCAGCTTCTCGGCCTGTTCGAACGTGGCGGTGATGTCGCGGGCCACGACCCGCTCGCCGAGGCCGAGGGTGAAGACGATCTCGTTGAGCGATCCGGTCAGGGGCACGAGCCGGTCGGCCGAGGTGACGGTGACCTTCGTGCCGTCCGCGGAGTCCACGGTGACCGGGAGCTTCGGCTCGGGGACGGTGGCCAGCGGCTCGACGCGGTCGGCGGTGGCCGTGGTCCGGGCGCCCTTGGCGGCGCCGCTTTCCCCGCCGTCGCCGCTGCTCCCGCTTCCGCTTCCGCCGCAGCCGGTGGCGGCCAGGGCGAGGGTGAGCACCGCGATGAGTGCGCCCACCGGGCGTTGAGTGCGCACGGAGTGCACCGTCCCGTCGTCTGTGGAGTCCCGGGTGGATTCCGGTTGAGCGGTCCGGACGGAAGGGTTCCGGCCGGACTGGAGATAGCTTAGGTTAGCCTTACCTTGCTTACCAGGTCCGGGGTGGGTCTCAACCGGGCTTTCTTCGGCGTGCCCGTGGCCGCCGACGTCTCCAACGTGGGAGTGATTCTCTGATGCTGTCGTCAAGACCGGTGCGCGCTCTCGCCGTCGCGCTCCTCGCCGCGCTCCTCGGGGCACTGCTCCCGGCGGCCACGGCCCAGGCGGCGAACCGCACCGTGCAGGGCGGCCGGCTCGACTGGGGGATCAAGAGCTCCTTCCAGAGCTATGTCACCGGCCCGGTGGCGGGCGGCAGTTGGAGCCTGAGCGGGGGCGCGGCGACCGTGGGCGACAGCCTGTTCCGGTTCCACTCCGCCTCGGGGACGTACGACCCCGACAGTGGTGCGCTGCGCGCCGGATTCAGCGGCGGCGTCCGCTTCGTCGGCCACACCAAGGCCGACGGATCGTCCGAACTGGACCTCACCATCAGCCGTCCCACGGTCCGTATCTCCGGCGGCGCGGGCACCCTGCACGCCGACATGACCAGCAAGGCCAAGGGCAGCGGCAAGGTCACCAACTCCGCGCAGGTCCCGCTCGCCACCCTCGATCTCGGCGGGATCGACATGAGGGGCGGCGGCAGCCCGGTCGCCCTCAGCAACGTTCCCGCGACGCTCACCGCACAGGGCGCCACCGCCTTCGCCGGGTACTACACGGCGGGCACGCCGCTCGACCCGGTCAGCCTCTCCGTGGACGTGGCCGCCGCGAAGAACACCGCGAGGCAGCCGGGCGGCAAGGCGGGGGACGACAAGGGCAAGGGCGCGGACAAGGCCAGGAGCAAGCAGGCCAAGGGCGCCATCCAGGACGCGGCCGTCGACTGGGGCGTACGCCGTACCTTCCGTGAGTACGTCACCGGCACCATCGCCAAGGGCAAGTGGACGCTCGACGGCGGAGCGCAGGACGGCGGCGCGCTCTTCCGCTTCCCGAAGGGCGAGGGCACGTACGACGCGAAGAAGCGGACGCTCGACGCCGACTTCGCGGGCAGGGTCCACTTCACCGGAACCCAACTCGACCTGACGCTCAGCGAGATCAGCGTCCGGGTGAAGGGCGGCAAGGGCACCCTGGCCGCCGATGTCACGAGCGAGGGGCAGGCGCCGCGCAAGGCCGTCGCCCTGGTCACCTTCGCCGCCGGGGACCTCACCCCGAAGAACGGTCTCGCCGCACTCACCGAGGCCCCCGCCACGCTCACCGAAGGCGGCGCCAAGGCCTTCGGCTCCATGTACAGGGCGGGCACGGTGATGGATCCCGTCTCGCTCGCCGTCGCCGTCGACAAGAAGGCGGAGCTGCCCGCGCTGCCCGACCTGGGCAGCGACGCCAAGGCGCCCGCCGAGCCGAAGTCCGACGCGTCCGGCGGGTCCACCAAGCCGGCGGGGGCGGACGATGCCGCGTCCGCCTCCGCCTCCTCTTCCTCCAACGCCCTTACGTACGTGGGCATCGGCACCGCTCTGGTGCTGGCCGCCGCCCTCGCGGTGTACCTCGGCGCCCGGCGCCGTAACTCCTGACTTTCCTTCCCCGCCCCACCCCTCACTCCCTTTCGCGCACTCCCACCCATCGAGGAGACCCCGAACATGCCAACCACCCGCCGCCCCCTGGCCCTTGCCGCAGCGGTCGCCACCGTCGTGGCCATCGGCGCGACCGCGCTCGCCGTACCCGGCGCCCTCGCCGCGCCCGCTGCCCCCGCCGCTCCTCCCGCGCCGCAGCTCGAACTCAAGGACGGCACCCTGGAGTGGGGCTTCAAGGAGTCCTTCCGCAAGTACCTGCTCTCGCCCATAGCCAGTGGCAAGATCACGGCCGCCGACGGTGCCACCCAGGCCACCGGCAACGGCGTGTTCACCTTCACGGACGGCACGGGCACCTACGACACCGGCACGCACGCCACCGCCACCACCTTCAAGGGAAGCGTTCACTTCGAGGGTCACCACGGCGTTCTCGACGTCAAGTTGAGCGATGTGCAGGTCAACACCGGCCGAACGGAAGGGGAGATCACCGCCGACGTCACCAGCGTGACCGAGGGCAAGACCGAGACCCGCGACGACGTCCCGATCGCCGCTCTCGATCTGACGGCGGTCAAGCCGGGCCAGGGCGAGAACGGCGCGCTGGTCTTCAAGGACATCCCCGCCAAGCTGACGGCCGAGGGCTCCGACGCGTTCGCGGGCTTCTACGCGGCGGGCGCCGAACTCGACCCGGCGACGCTCTCCGTGACGGCGGGCAAGGCCCCCACCGATGAACCGACGGACGAGCCGACCGACGAGCCCACGGACGAGCCGACCGATGAACCGACCGATGAACCGACGGACGAGCCCACGACCGAGCCCACGACCGAGCCCACCGACGAGCCGACGAACCCGGCCGTCGTGGACGGCCCGATCGTCGACGGCAACCTCGACTGGGGCGTGAAGAAGAAGTTCCGTTCGTATGTGACGGGCCCCATCGCCAAGGGCAAGGTCGAACTCGCGGACGGCGCGACCCGGTCGGGCGAGGCGTACCGCTTCCCCAAGGCCACCGGCTCCTTCGACGCGGACGCGCAGACCCTGTCCGCCGAGTTCGGCGGCTCGGTCCGCTTCCTGGGCCACGAGGACGCCGGCACGTACGTGCTCGACCTCAAGCTCAGCGGTCTGGAGGCCGAGGTCGACAACGGCAAGGGCACCCTCGTCGCGGACGTCAGCACCAAGGACCGGACGACGCACAAGGTCTCCACCTTCAAGGACCTGACCATCGCCACGCTCGATCTGCCGACCGGTGAGCTGAAGGCCAAGGACGGCGTCGTCACGCTGAACGCCGTGCCCGCCACGCTCACCGCGGACGGCTCGAAGGCCTTCGGCGGCATGTACCAGGAGGGCGAGACGCTCGACGCCCTGACCACGGCCGTCTCCCTGACGAAGGACGCCCAGCTTCCGGACGGTTCGGGCGGTACGGGCGGTTCGGGCGGCGGCTCCGGCACCACGGGTGGTACGGCCGGCGCGGCGGGCGGCGGCTCGGTCGGCGGCTCCGCGGGCGGCACCGGAAACCTCGCGAGCACCGGAGCGGACGTCCCGGCCGGCGCGCTCATCGGCGCCGCGGGCGCGCTCGCTGTCGCGGGCGGCGCGGCGGTCTTCGTCGCCCGGCGCCGTAACACGGCCAACGGTCAGGTCTGACCGGTGAATTGAGCCGCCGGGCACCGACACGGGGCAGGGCCGTACCGCACGGAAATCGCGGTACGGCCCCGCGCTGTCAGGTACACCACGTACGTGATGCTTCAATGCCTGGATGACTGACATCGGCAGCGGCGACGTGGAAGTGCTGCGCGTCTTCTGCGCGGGCGACGGCCGGCACGGCAACGCGCTCGGAGTCGTACGGGACGGCCGCGACTACCCCGACCAGGCGTCCCGGCAGGCGCTGGCGGCCGAACTCGGCTTCAGCGAGACCGTGTTCGTCGACGACCCCGAGCGCGGCCACGTGGACATCTACACCCCGGGCCTGCGGCTGCTGTTCGCCGGATACCCGCTCGTCGGGGCCGCCTGGCTGCTCGACCTGGAGGTGATCAACCCGCCCGTCGGCGAGGTGTGGGTGCGCCAGGACGGCGAGTTCACCTGGATCACGGCACGCCCCGAATGGTCCCCGCCGCGCATCCTGCGCCGGTACGAGACCGTCGCCGAGGTCGACGCGCTCCCCGCCCCGCCGCCCGGCGAGGGCTGGCTCTACGCGTGGGCCTGGCAGGACGAGTCGGCCGGCCGGGTCAGGGCGCGGGGCTTCCCGCGCCGCGACGACGGCATCATGGAGGACGAGGCGACGGGCGCGGCGGCCCTGCTCCTCACCGCCGAACTGGGCCGCGCGCTGAACATCACACAGGGCCGGGGGTCGCAGATCCTCACTGCCCCCGGCCCTGACGGCTCGATCGAGATCGGCGGACGCGTCCGCCTGCTGCTCCCGCGCTGACCTCGGCCACGCGCTGACCTCGGCCACGCGCCGGCCTCGGCTACGCGCTGAGGGGGAACTCCCCGCCCAGCTCACGGAATACGGCCCCGTTGAAGTCGAACGCCCGCTTGCACTCGTCGATCACGCGCTGCTTCTCCAGGTCGTCCGCCGGCACCGCGTCCAGCAGCTCGCGGTAACCGCGCTTGAACGCCGCCGGATTGGCGATCTCCTCGAAGACGTAGAAGCGGACGCCGTCGCCCTTGCGCGCGAAGCCCCAGGTCTTCTCGGCCTTGTCACGGATGATCTGGCCGCCGGAGAGATCCCCGAGATAGCGGGTGTAGTGGTGCGCCACATAGCCGCCGGGCCAGGTGCGGGCGCACTCGATGACCCTGGCCGCGTACGCCGCGGTGGCGGGCAGCGGCTCAAGGCCCGTACGCCAGTCGGCACCGCGCAGATGTGTGAGATCGCGCTCCAGGGCGTCGGTGCGCATCAGCTCGGGCCGGATGAACGGGCCGGCGACCGGGTCCCGTTCGAGTATCCCGGCGGCGCCCTCCAGTGCCCGGTACACGAACCAGAGCTGTTCGGTGTAGCGCGTGTACGCGTCCACCCCGAGCCGGCCGCCCAGCAGATCGCTCATGAAGGTGGAGGTCTCCGCCTCCGTGTGCTGCGCGTGTGACGCGACACGGATGAGCGTGGAGAAGGGGGTGGCGGTTGCGTCCAAGGCGGGCCTCCGGGACCGAGGGGGACGGAAAACCAGACCGAGATCCGGCGGCGGCAGCAGAAGCGCTTGCCTCCGCCGATCCTGCTACTTAGGCTTACCTAAGTCAACCGGTTCCCGACGTCCTGTCGGTAAAAGAGGTACCCCATGGCCGCGCGGGGGACACCTGTCGCACGAATGGCCCCGCGAGAGGTCGCGACCTGGGTCGCGCCCGAGGTCAGGGCGGGGTCAGGGCAGGGTCAGGATCTCCGCGCCGGTGTCCGTCACCACGAGCGTGTGCTCGAACTGCGCGGTCCGCCTGCGGTCCTTCGTCACCACGGTCCAGCCGTCGTCCCACATGTCGTACTCGTGGGTGCCGAGCGTGAGCATCGGCTCGATGGTGAAGGTCATGCCGGGCCGCATGACGGTCGTCGCGTGCGGGCTGTCGTAGTGCGGGATGATCAGCCCGGAGTGGAACGACGAGTTGATGCCGTGCCCGGTGAAGTCCCGGACCACGCCGTAGCCGAAGCGCTTGGCGTACGACTCGATGACACGGCCGATCACATTGACCTGCCGACCGGGCCGGACCGCCTTGATGGCCCGGTTCAGGGACTCACGGGTCCGCTCGACCAGGAGCGTCGACTCCTCGTCGACGTCACCGCAGAGATAGGTGGCGTTGTTGTCGCCGTGCACGCCGTTGATGTAGGCGGTCACGTCGAGATTCACGATGTCACCGTCGCGCAGCACGGTGGAGTCCGGGATCCCGTGGCAGATGACCTCGTTGACCGAGGTGCAGAGCGACTTCGGGAACTCGCGGTAACCGAGGGTGGAGGGGTACGCCCCGTGGTCGACCATGAACTCGTGCGCGACCTGGTCGAGCGTGTCGGTCGTGACGCCGGGCGCGATGTGCTTCGCGGCCTCCTCCATCGCCTGGGCGGCGATCCGCCCGGCGATCCGCATCAGCTCGACGGTCTCGGCGGTCTGCACCTCCGGACCGGTGTACGGGGTCGGCAGAGGCTTCCCGACGTACTCGGGACGCCGGATTCTTCCGGGAACGGAACGGACGGGGGACAGTTCCCCGGGGACGAGCAGCGACTGGCCAGACATGCCAGCGAGTCTAACCAGCGTTCAAAAGCCGCCGGTGGGGCAGCATGGCGTTAAGAGGAAGGAGCCGACGATGGCCCTGTTCAAGAAGCGCACGGCGGGTAAGCCGGGCGAGTGGTACTACTGCCTCCAGCACAAGCGGGTCGAGGAGGGCCCCGACTGTCCGGCCAAGGACCGCTTCGGCCCGTACGCCTCCAGACAGGAGGCGGAACACGCGATGGAGACGGCGGCCGAGCGCAACCTCGACTGGGAGACGGACCCTCGCTGGCACGACACCCCAAACGACCCCCCACCCCCAACCTGACGCCCACTCCAGCCCGTCCGGCGTTCGAGGACGAACCCCGGCCTCGGGGGCGGTTTCCCGCGTGGTGCCCCAGCCCGGAGGCGGGTTGGGCATTTCAAGCCCGTCCGGCGTTTGAGGACGGACCCCCGGCCCCCGGGGCGGTCCCCGCCAGGTACCTGAGCCCGACGTCGCGCGTCAGACCGCCGCACCCGGTCCAGGCGCCTGGGCAGCGGCAGCGGCAGCGGCATCCGCATCCGCGCCCGCGACCTCCGCCTCCTGCTGCGCCTTCCGCCGCACCGCGTCCTCGTCCGTCTCCGAGTCGTACGTCATCAGCTTCGGCAGCACCGCCGCCAGCAGCCCCACCGCCACCACGCACGCCACCCCGCCGCTCCAGACCGCCGGCCGGGTGCCCGTCCAGCCGGCCACCGTGCCCGCGCGGACCTGGCCGAGCTGCGGGCCCACGCTGTAGGACAGCACCTCCAGGCCCGCCAGCCTGCCCCGCAGCTCCTCGGGGATCGTCTGGTTCCAGATCGTCGAGCGGCCCAGTCCGCTGAGCATGTCGCCCGCGCCGGCCAGCATCAGGCAGAACAGGACCAGCCAGATGTTCGGCATCCAGCCGGCCAGGGTCATCGCCAGGCCCCAGGCTCCCGCGCCGTACACCACCATCAGGCCGTGCCGCCGGACCTTCGAGGCCCAGCCGCTGGTCAGGCTGATCAGGATGGAGCCGAGCGGGATCGCCCCGTACATCAGGCCGAGCGCCCACTCCGCGTCCAGGTCCTCCGCCAGGAACGGGAAGATCGCGAGCGGGAAGGCGAAGAACATGGCGCCCAGGTCGATCGCGTACGTGCCCAGCAGCACCGGCTTGCTCCACGCGTACCGCGCGCCTTCGGCGATTCCGCGCAGCGACGGCTTCGCCGCCTCCTTGGAAGGCGGCGCCGGCCGCAGCCGGAGGCACATCAGTACGGAGGCGGCGAACCCGGTCACCGTCAGCGCGTACGCCGTCGCCGCCCCGGAGACCGCGACCACGACACCGGCCGCGGCGGGACCCGCGACCGCCGCGATCTGCCAGCGCAGCGCGTTGAGCGCGGCTGCCGCCGTCAGTTGGGCGTGCGGCACGATCCGCGCGATCAGGGAGTCCAGCGCGGGCCGCTGGATGCCCGCCAGCGCGGAGACGCCCGCGGCCACGACGTACAGCGGCCAGAGCGCCGGCCGCGGCAGCAGCGCGTTGATCAGCAGGACCACCGCGAGCAGCCCCAGGCCCGCCTCGGAGAGCAGGATCAGTTTGCGGCGGTCGACCGCGTCGGCGAGCGCCCCGCCGTACAGCCCGAAAACGATGAGGGGGATCAGCTCGACGGCGCCCATCGCGCCGACCGCGAGCGGGGAGTTCGTGAGGTCCTTGATCTGGAGCGGCAGCGCGATCATGGCCATGGAGCTGCCGAAATACGTCACCAGGCCCTGGATCCACAGGAGTCTGAACTCCCGCAATGTGCGCAGCGGAGTGAGGTCAGGCAGGATCGCGGAGAGCTTTTTGGTCACGAGGGACCATGGTGCGTCGTGACTGTCATACCGGGCAAGTCCATTACCAGCGGGCGGGCGGCGGTGACGTCAGCTGGTCGGCGAGCCGCCACAGCCGGTCCCGGAAGCGGAGCCTGCCGCGCGTCGTGGGCAGGCTGTTCTCGCCGGCCGCCGCGCTCACCAGGTGCTGCACCATGTCGAGGTCGACGCCCGACCCCGCCCCGTCCCCCTCGGCCTCCCCCGCGACCTCACCCTCGCCCTCCGCCCGGACGTCCGGCGTGATCGTGAGCGCGTCGTGCGCCAGCCCCACCACCTCGGGGTCCCCACTGCCCAGCGAAAGCACCGTGGCCCCCGCCCTCCGGGCGTCGTGCACCCGCTCCAGCAGCCCGCCGTCCGGCCGTTCCGGGGCCACCAGCAGCAGCGTCTCGCCGCGCCCCGCGCCCTCCAACCTGCCCAGCCCGACGGCCAGATGCGCGGGGTCGCCGGGGCGTACCCGGTGCCGTACGAGCAGCGGTGCCAGCTCCGGGCGGCCGGACCACGCCGCCTCGTCCACGAGATGCGCGGCCAGGTGCCACGGCTCGTACGCCCGCGTCCCCACCAGCAGCAGCCCGCCCCCGTGCGGCACGACGGAGGACCGCAGGGACACGGCGAACCGGCGGGTCGCCGCCGGCCACTGCGTACCGGCCAGAACTTCACGGAGCAGGGCGACACGTACGGCATCCATGGGCCGGGATCCTGCCGCAGCGCCACGCCCCGCGCCGGGGGTCGGCACGGCGTCACCCGAACGGGTCGCTCCGGCCGTGCGGGCGCCGTGCGGGCGCAGTCAGGGTCGTGCGGGGCCGCTCCAGTACCGATAGGTACTGTCACGGGCATGACCTCTACTGACAGTGGCAGCACGCCGAAGCCTCCCGCCAAGGACCCCTGGGAGCTTCCCGACGTCTCGGACCTGACCGTGGGTGTTCTCGGCGGCACCGGCGACCAGGGACGCGGTCTCGCCTACCGGCTGGCACAGGCCGGCCAGAAAGTGATCATCGGCTCCCGCGCCGCCGAGCGCGCCCGGGCCGCGGCCGCCGAACTCGGCCTCGGCGTCGAGGGCGCCGACAACGCCGAGTGCGCGCGCCGCAGCGACATCGTCATCGTCGCCGTGCCGTGGGACGGCCACGCCAAGACGCTGGAATCGCTCGGCGACGAACTCACCGGCAAGCTCGTCGTCGACTGCGTCAACCCGCTCGGCTTCGACAAGAAGGGCGCCTACGCGCTGAAGCCGGAGGAGGGCAGCGCCGCCGAACAGGCCGCCGCCCTGCTGCCCGCGTCCCGCGTGACCGCCGCCTTCCACCATCTGTCCGCCGTGCTGCTCCAGGACCCCGCGGTCGAGCGGATCGACACCGATGTGATGGTGCTGGGCGAGGTACGGGCGGACACCGACATCGTGCAGGCGCTGGCGGCCCGTATCCCCGGTATGCGCGGGGTGTTCGCGGGGCGGTTGCGCAACGCGCACCAGGTGGAGTCGCTGGTGGCGAACCTGATCTCGACCAACCGCCGCTACAAGGCCCACGCGGGCCTGCGCGTCACCGACGTCTGACGGGGCCGGGGCGTGGGGGACACTGGACGGGACTTCGCGGGCGTCGTAGGCACGCCCCGCTCACCCCCGGACCAGGAGCCGACCCCATGCCCCGCCTCGCTCTCTACGCCCTCGTCGTCTGTCTCCTGTCCACCGCGGCGGCCGTGGTGTCCTTCGTGCGGGGGGAGAGCTGGCTCGGCGTCGTCTGGGTACTGCTGGCCGGCCTGTCCTCGAACATGGCCTGGTACTACCTGCGCAAGGTGAAGACGGCCGGCCGCGCGGTCGGGCGCGCTAGTTGACGAATGACTGGCACAACTCGTTGCGGGCCGTCCAGAAGCGGTAGAGGTTCTGGCCGCAGTACGTCTCCAGATCGGAGATGCCGAGCCCGCTCAGGATCGCGTCGATCCCGTCGAAGAACGCGCGGTTCACCTCGGGAATGAACAGAATGCCGAAGACCGCGATCAGTCCGAACGGCGCGAACGGCTCCACCTGGGCGCGGAACTTGCGCGACAGCCACGGCTCGATCACGCCGTAGCCGTCAAGTCCCGGCACCGGCAGGAAGTTGAGGATCGCCGCCGTCACCTGGAGCAGCGCGAGGAACGCGAGCGCGAAGCGGAAGACGACCGGCACACCGTCGAGCGCGTCCAGCCAGAACGGCGCGGTGCAGACGACCGCGAACAGGACGTTCGTCAGCGGGCCCGCCGCCGAGATCAGACTGTGCCGCCAGCGGCCCCGGATGCGCCCGCGCTCGATGAAGACCGCGCCACCGGGCAGTCCGATGCCGCCCATGATGACGAAGAGCACGGGGAGCACGATGCTCAGCAACGCGTGCGTGTACTTCAGGGGGTTGAGCGTCAGATAGCCCTTGGCGCCGATGGAGATGTCGCCGCTGTGCAGGGCGGTGCGCGCGTGCGCGTACTCGTGCAGACAGAGCGAGACGATCCACGCGGACGTGACGAAGAGGAAGACGGCGATCCGGGCGTCCGCCGCGAAGCCCGTCCACACCGCCCACCCCGTCGCCGCCATGACGGCGGCGATCCCCAGGAAGACAGGACTGATCCGCCGGTCGCTACGGGAGGGTGCGGTCGTCATTCGCGGCTCCTGGAGGGGAGGGCGGGCGTCGGGGTTGCCTGACCGTACAGGCGACACGGCGAAAACGTCTCGCGTGCGGGGGTGGGTTCCGGCGAGGCTGGGCGTACGGAGGGAGGGGGCCGGCATATGCGGGGTACGGACTTGGGGGAGCGGGCGGCCGACCGGATGGTCGTACCGGACAATGGTGGGGTGCGCTACCGGCTACTCGGCCCCACGCGGGCACTGCGCGCCGACGGCACCCCGTACGCCGTCGGCGGATCCAGACTGCGCGCGCTGCTGACCGTACTGGCGCTGCGGCCCGGCCGGACCGTCCCGGCGGCCACGCTCGTCGACGAGGTCTGGGACGGCGACACACCCGCGGACGCGGCGGGCGCGCTCCAGGCCCTGGTCAGCCGGCTCCGCCGGGCGCTCGGGGCCGGGGCCGTCGTCTCCGACACCGGCGGCTACCGGCTGTGCGCGGACCCGGAGGACGTGGACCTCTACCGCTTCGAACGGCTCACGGCCGAGGGGATCAGGGCCCTGGACGACGGCAGCCCCGAGCGGGCCGCCGGACTGCTGGACGAGGCGCTGGGACTGTGGCACGGCCCCGCGCTGTCCGACCTGCCCGACCGCAGGGCCGAGGCGGCGCGCTGGGAGACCCGCCGGCTGGGCGCCCGCCGGGCCCGGCTCACGGCGGCGCTCGCCCTCGGCCACGCGGAGGAGGCACTGCCCGAGCTGGCGGCGCTCTGCGACGACCACCCGATCGACGAAATGCTCCAGGCGCTGCGTATCCGCGCGCTGCGTGCGGTGGGGCGCACGGCCGAGGCGCTGTCGGCCTACGACGAGATCCGCCGCGACCTCGCGACCCGTCTGGGCATGGACCCGGGCCCCGAACTCCGCTCGCTCCACAAGGAGTTGCTGAACCCGGACGCGTACCCCGAGCCCGCCGCCACATCCCGCGCCCGCCGTCCGCCGCCCCGGACGGGGACGGGACCCGGCCGGTCCGACGCGCCTCGCCTTGACGGCCACGGACCGCACGCCCCTGCCGGGCCTGGCGGCGGGACGCAGTCCACCCGGGCCGGCGGGGTGCGGGCCGATGCCCACCCGTCGTACGGCCCGGCAGACGGATCCCATCCGGTTGGTGCCGCGCCGGGCAACGCACCGGGCGCCGTGCCCAGCGGTGACGGCGACCTTGCGGGGTCGTCCGGTCGGGCGGACGGGTCCGATCCCGTTGGTCACGCGCCACCCCACGGTCCTGCCGCCCGACGTGCCCCGGTGCCCGGCGGAGCCGGGACGGATTCGTCCGGCCGGGGCGACGAGTCCCGCCCGGACGGGGCTGCCGGTCCGGCGGAGCCGGATTCCCCCGGGGAGCCGGCACCCGATCGGCACGCTGCGGCGCCGCCCGCGCCCCGCGACGCGGCGGCGTCCGGCGGCCCCGGCCCCGGTGCGGGGACGGCGCCCGCCCCGTACGCCACCCCGCCCGCGCCCTCCGGCAATCTCCGCGCCCACATCACCAGCTTCGTCGGCCGAGAGGCCGACATGGCCGCCCTTCGGGGGGATCTTCGGGACGCGCGGCTCGTGACGTTGCTCGGGGCCGGTGGGGCCGGGAAGACGCGGTTGTCGCAGGAGGTGGCCGCCGGGAGCGGCGGGAGCACCGGGGATGACGGGGCAGGCTGGCCCGACGGGGTGTGGCTCGCCGAGCTCGCGCCCGTGGACGATCCCGCGACCGTGCCCGAGGCCGTGCTCGTCGCGCTCGGGGCCCGTGAGACCGTGCTGCGCGGCGCCGGGGCCGAGGGGCTGCGGGCCGTCGACCCGGGCGCCAACGACCCCCTCGTACGCCTGGTCGAGCACTGCTCGCGCCGCCGCATGCTGATCCTGCTCGACAACTGCGAGCACGTCGTGGACGCCGCCGCCCGGCTGGCCGAGGAGCTGCTGGCCCGCTGCCCCGGCGTGACCGTCCTCGCCACCAGCCGGGAGCCGCTGGGCGTGCCCGGCGAGGTCGTACGCCCCGTCGGCCCGCTGCCGGAACCGATGGCGCTGCGGCTGCTCGCCGACCGCGGCGCCGCCGCCCGGCCCGGCTTCCGTACGGACGAGGACCCGGCCGCCGCCGACGAGATCTGCCGCCGGCTCGACGGGCTGCCGCTCGCCATCGAACTGGCCGCCGCCCGGCTGCGGATGCTCACCCCCCGGCAGATCGCCGACCGCCTGGACGACCGTTTTCGGCTGCTGACCGGCGGCAGCCGCACCGTACTGCCCCGGCAGCAGACGCTGCGCGCCGTCGTGGACTGGTCGTGGGACCTGCTCGACCCCGTCGAGCGGACCGCGCTGGGCGCCCTGTCCGTCTTCGCGGGCGGCTGCGACCTCGCCGGGGCCGAAGCCGTGTGTGGACCGGACGCGCTCGAACTGCTCGGCTCGCTGGTCGACAAGTCGCTCGTGGTCGCCACCCCCGCGCCTGACGGGGCGATGCGCTACCGGCTGCTGGAGACCGTGCTGGAGTACGCCGGTGAACGGCTCGACGAGTCCGGTGGCCGCGCCGCCGCCGAGCGCCGCCATCTCGTGCACTTCCGGGAGTTGGCCCGGCGGGCCGACCCGAAGCTGCGCGGCCCCGAGCAGCTCCACTGGATCACCCGGATCACGGTCGAGTACGAGAACCTGCGCACCGCGCTGCGGCACGCCGTCGCCGGCGCCGACGAGCACGAGGCGCTCTGCCTGGTGCACTCGCTCGCCTTCTACTGGCAGATCCGCGATCTGCGCGCCGACGCGCGGCACTGGTCGCGCGCCGCCGCGGACCTCGGCCCCGACCCCTTCGACGCGCCGGTCGTCCCCGCCCCGCCCGTCCACGAACAGTGCACGGACGCGCCGCCGCCGATGGCGCCCGAGGTGCTGCTGGAGGCGCGGCGCGGGGCCCGGCTGATCCATCTGTCCAGCATGAACCACGAGTTCGACGAGTGGACCTCGCCCGAGGCCATGGAGTGGCTGCGCCGCGTCAGCCAGGTCTACCGGCCCGATCTGCCGCAGACCTGCCGTACGCCCGGCTCGCTCTGGTTCTTCGCGGTCATGCTGACGGGGCAGGTCGACCAGTTCCGTGAGCTGATCGACGCGCGGGTGGAGGCGTGCCGGGACTTCGGCTACGAGTGGGAGCTGGCCTCCGCTCTCCAGGTGCGGGCCAACATCCTCGCCAACCGCACCGAATGGGTCGGTGACGCGGGCCGGGACGCCAACGAGAGCCTGGAGATCTTCACCCGGCTCGGCGACGCGTGGGGCGCCGCCGAGGCGCTGTCGGCGCGCGCCGAAGCCCATGAATGCAACGGTGAATTCGCCCGCGCCACCGAGGACTTCCTCGCCGCCATCGACAAGACCCGGCTGCTCGGCGTGGAGTCCCAGGTCGCGCTCCTGCGTACGCGCCTGGCCAGCATCATGATGGAGACGGGCGAGGGGGACGAGGCGGAGGTGATGCTGCGCGAGATCCTGGCGCAGCACGACCGGCGTGACTACGAGGCGGAGCCGGCCGCCCGGCTCTTTCTGGCGATCTGGCTCGGCCGCAGCGGGCGCGCCACCGAGGCGCGCCACGAACTGGACCAGTTGCGCGAGGAGTTCAAACACTCCAACCTGGCCATCTTCGAGGGATTCGTCTTCGGCCTGCTCGGCTGGCTGGAGAATCTTCAGGCCCGTTACGCGGTCGGGCTCGACTGGTCCCGGCAGGCGCTGGCCGGGGTGCGTGATCCGATGGCGCGGATCGTCGCCCCGCAGATGGCCGCGGTCCATCTGCTGACCGCGGGCTGGTCGCTGGCCGGGCTCGGCGGACCGGAGCGGGTCCGGGACGGGGCCCGGCTGATCGGCGCGTACGAGACGCATCTGCCGCGCGGCCACTACCGCGCCTCGCAGGAGCGCGAGACCCTGGAGGCGGCCGAGGCGGCCGTCCGGGCCGGGGGCCTGGACGGCGCCGCGTACGACGCGGCCCTCGCCGAGGGCCGCGCGCTCACCCTCGACGAGGCATTCGCCGTCGTCGTCGCCGGCGCCTGACACGTCTCTCGTACCCCGGCCCCCGGACGGAGCCCGGGGCCGGGCCCGCCCCTCAGGTCTTCTTGCGGAACTTGGACACCGCGAGCGGCGCCGTGACCGCAGTGATCACCGCCGACCAGGCCAGCGTCATCCACAGGTCGTGCGCGACAGGGCCGCCGATGAACAGCCCGCGCGCCGTGTCGGCCAGATTCGACAGCGGGTTGTAGTCCGTGAAGGTCTGGAGCCAGCCCGGCATGGTCGACGGCGGCGTGAAGATCGAGGAGCCGAACTGGAGCGGCATCAGCACCAGGAATCCCAGGCCCTGCACCGCCTGCGCCGTCTTCACGGTCAGACCGATCAGGATGAAGATCCACATCAGCGACGCGCCGAACAGCAGCGAGAGCCCGATCGCCGCCAGCACCTGGAGCGGCGAGGTCTCGATCTCCATACCGAGGACGAAGCCCACGACCAGCAGGATCGCGAAGGCGACGATCATCCGGCCGACCTCGACCACGATCTTGGCGATGAGGACCGAGGACCGGGCGATCGGCATCGTACGGAACCGGTCCATGACCCCCTTCTGGAAGTCCTCGTTGATTCCGGTGCCCACAGCCATCGAGACGTTGAGCCCCATCATCGCCATCAGTCCCGGGACCAGATAGCTGACGTACTCGGACTGGTTGCCCTTGCCCGCGACGGCCCCGCCGAAGACGAAGACGAAGAGCAGCGTGAAGACGATCGGCATCAGCAGGACGTCGAACATCGACTCCGGGTCCTGCTTGATCTGGAGGGCGTTACGGCGCGCGAGGGCGCCGATGTGCCGCAGATTGGCGCGCACCCCGATCCGGCCGTCGCCGACGGTGGCCCGGACGGTCCGTGCGGTCCGGGGTGACGGCGCGGAGTCCGTCACCTTCGTCGTTGTCGCCGTGCTCATGCCGCGACCCCCTTCGGCTGCGTGTCGTCGTGGGCGCCGTCGCGCACGTCGTCGGTCTGTTCACTCGTCTTCTGGCCCGTGATCGCCAGGAACACCTCGTCCAGGCTGGGCAGATGGGTGCCGATGTGCGCGATGTCGAACCCGCGCCCACCCAACAGACCGATCACGGCGGTCAGTTGTTCGTCGGCGAGGATCGGCACGAACAGCATGCCGTCGTGGATCTGCGACCCCGCGACGCCGTCCAGACCCGTCTCGCTCAACGCCCGTGCCATCTCGGTCAGTTGACCGGGGTCGGTCGGACGGACCTCCAGGGTCCGGCCGCCGACCTTCGCCTTCAGCTCGTCGACCTTGCCGCCCGCCACGATCCGGCCGCGGTCGATGACCGTCAGCTCGCTCGCGAGCTGTTCCGCCTCTTCCATGTACTGCGTGGTGAGCAGGACGGTCACCCCCTCGGAGACCATCCGCTTGACCTCGGCCCACACCTCGTTACGCGTACGGGGGTCGAGGCCCGTCGTCGGCTCGTCCAGGTAGAGCACCGCGGGCTCCCCGATCATCGATGCCGCGAGGTCCAGTCGCCTGCGCATACCGCCGGAGTACTGGAGCACCGGCTTCTTCGCCGCCTCGGTGAGCGAGAACCGCTCCAGCAGCTCGTCCGCCCGCCTGCGGGCGGCCGTACGGGGCAGATCGAGCAGCCGCCCGATCATGTACAGGTTCTCCCAGCCGGACAGCTTCTCGTCCACCGAGGCATACTGCCCGGTGAGGCCGATGGTGCGGCGGAGCTGCCGCGGCTGCCTCACCACGTCGTAACCGGCCACGACGGCCGTACCGGCGTCGGGCAGGATCAGGGTGGACAGGCAGCGTACGAGGGTGGTCTTGCCGGCGCCGTTGGGGCCGAGGACACCGAGAACCGTGCCTTCGCGCACGTCCAGGTCCACGCCGTCCAGCGCCTTGGTCGCACCGTAGTGCTTGACCAGGCCCCGCACCGTGACGGCCGTGGTGCCGTCAGCAGGGATGGTGTCGATTCGCGTCATGCCGTTGATCGTGGCAGCCGCCACTGACAAGGAACCGACATCCGACCGACATCCGCCCGACAGCCATCTGTCGGGCGGCCCGCGAACGCCGACAGCCCGCCGATGGGGGATGTCGGCGGGCTGTCTTCTCTTGCGGCAGTGGCTGTTGTGGTGGTGCCGGTTGATCTAGTGGAAGGTGTGCTCCTCCTGCGGGAACGTTCCGCCGGTGACCTCGTCCGCGAAGGCCTTCGCGGCGTCGCCGAGCGTCTGCCGGAGGTTCGTGTACTGCTTCGTGAAGCGCGGCACCTTCCCGGCCGTGAGACCCACCATGTCCGTGTACACGAGCACCTGCGCGTCGGTGTCGGGACCGGCGCCGATGCCGATGGTCGGGATCTCCAGCGACCGGGTGACCTCGGCGGCGACCTCGGCGGGCACCAGCTCCAGCACCACCGCGAACGCGCCGGCCGCCTGCGCCGCCTTGGCGTCGTGCACCAGCCGGTGCGCGGCCTCGTCGCCGCGGCCCTGCACCCGGTAGCCCAGGGTGTTCACGGACTGCGGCGTCAGGCCCAGGTGCGACATGACCGGGATACCGGCCTGGACCAGCAGCTCCGTCTGCGGCAGCGAGCGCTCCCCGCCCTCCAGCTTGACCGCGCCGACCCCGGCGTCCTTGACCAGGCGCGTGGCGCTGCGCAGGGCCTGGACGGGGCCTTCCTGGTACGAGCCGAAGGGCAGGTCGCCGACGACGAGGGCGCGCTTGGTGCCCCGTACGACGGCCGCGGACAGCATCGTCATCTCGTCGAGCGTGACGGGCACGGTCGTCTCGTAGCCGAGGTGGACATTGCCCATCGAGTCGCCGACGAGCATGACCGGGATGCCGGCCTCGTCGAAGACGGAGGCGGTCATCGCGTCGTACGCGGTGAGCATGGGCCACTTCTCGCCGCGTCGCTTGGCGGCGGCGATGTCGTGGACGGTGACACGGCGGGTGCCCGTGCCGCCGTACAGCGACTTGGGATCACGTGAGGGGTTCTGCGCAGCCTCGAACGTCATGGCTTACGGCTCCTTCGTCATCTCGAGGCGCCCTGACGGCGTCCCCGGACCGTCTCCATGGTGGCATCCGAGCACCGTCGACGGGAAGTGGGGCTGCTCCGTTCTCGCGGGTCCCGCGGGTAAAGAATTTACAATACGAGACGGTCTCGTATTGAAATTGCCCACGCTCACCGCCATGTCCACACCACCACCCTCGTCCCCGCCCGCCCCGTCACCGTCCGCGCCACCACCCGGCGCGGCCGACGCCGGCCCCCGGGTGCCCGAAGCCGTGCATGACTGAGAATCTGGTACGCCAAGCACACTGGGGCGACTTCGAGGGGCTGAACTTCGCAGGGCTGGCCCGCCTGTCCGCCCGAAGAGGCGGAAGGGCAGCTCGGCGCCGACGACGACCAGGCACGTCGGTGGGTGCGGATGACCGGCGCCGACATCAAGGGCGCGCCTGCGGCGCGCGGAGCGGCCATGCACCCCGGCCGGGCATGCGGCGCGGGCGCCGGTCCCGGCCGGGCGCCGCCGCTCCCCGCCTCAGACGACACAGAGCGTCAGAAGGGAAGGTTCACGCTCGTCTGACGGTGCGCCACCTGAAGCAGGCCGCGGCATGGCGCCGCGCCACAGACCTTGCGGGCGGGAACGCGGGCGCGAAGCGGTCGAGGCGGCACCCCGAGCACGCCACCCACTGATGCCCCTCGCCGTCCTTGAGGACGCGCACCTTGCCCCGCCCCTGGTTCCGCAGCGGCGAGCCCACGGTCATACGGCGAACACTCATCACAGCCCCCGATCGTGGTCGAAAGAACCTCAACCCAGTCTGGCTCAGGGGTGGCAGGCGGGGTGAGGCTTTAGGCAGCCACCATGGGGCGAGCCTCTAAGATCGGGACCCCCATCGGGCTATTGCGGGCAGGTCCAGGGACTGCCCGATTCGCGGCGAGCGTACGGGTCACGATCTCTCGCCCCATGGCAGCTCCCGCCCAAAGCCCCACCCCGCCGGCCACATGCCCACCCGCGGCCCGCCACCAGCTCGCCGCCCAAGGCGAGCACCACCACCAGGACCACGACGAACCCCACGCCACAGACCCACGGACGCGGGAAGGCGCGGCCCCTCCCGAGGAAGAGACCGCGCCAGCACACCGGAGAGTGCCCGCCTATAGGTCGTGTGCCGCTCTGAGTTCTCGATACGCCTCGCGCAGATTGGCACCTTCGGACAGGCCGCGGGCCTCGACTGCCATAACAACTTCCAAGGCGCGCCAGCGGTTCGACGGGGCTACCTGTCCACTCAGGATCGCCTTCTGTGCCGAGTCGCACGCCTCGTCAAGCCGGTCGCCCGTGACCAGGACCAAGGCCAAGTCGATGTTGGCTGAGGCCACACGCCGAGGCCATCGAGAAGGGTCACCGCTGGGCTTCAGTCGCTCGATGACGCTTCGCGCATACGGTTCTGCCGCAGCATCTCCGAGCCACGCCAACGTCGTTGCTGTGTACGACATGGCCTTATTGGGGTCGTATTTGTAATGGTGCTCAGGCCGGTCCGGATCTCCGATTGCAGACGACAATTCCTGTACGCGGTCGATTGCGTCGTAGGTCTCTCTCGACTCACCGAGTCTCGCGAGTGCTCGCCCTTCTTGAGCCGTCGCCTGAATCAGAGCTGATGAGCTGGCAGGCGCCAAGCTCTGGGCTGTGCGTGACAGCTCCAACGCGCGGACGTATTCGCCCTCAGTGAGCACCCGCCACGCGTCAGTCTCGAAACACCATGCCTCTATCTCTGGATGTTCTGCTTCCCTGGCGAGAGTCGCCGCCGTGTGGAGTCGGGCCGTAGCTGCATCGTCTTGCTTGAGGTCGATGTGAACTGTGGCACCGAGGAGCGAGAGCCAGCCACCGACCACTAGCAAGCGCCGGTGTTCGGCGAGTGTCTTCTTAGAATCCAGCAACTTTACAACGTATGCCGTGTGCTTTCGAATGCGCTCCAACAAGGCTTCTGGCGAGGACTTTGGGTAAGCCATGGCCAATTCATCAAAGGCCAGCTCCAGGCGCTGGTGTTCGCCGGGTTGCTCTTCACCTCCGGCCTGCTCGGCGACCGCGTCGGCCGCAAGAAGGTGCTGCTCTTCGGCATCGTCGTCTTCGGCTCCGCCCTCGCCGCGATGTCCGGATCCCCCGGTGAACTCGTCGCGTACCGCGCCCTCATGGGCTTCGGCGCCGCGTTCGTGATGCCGGACACCCCCGCCGTCCTGATGAGCGTCTTCGAGCGCGACGAGCAGCCCAAGGCCATCGGGATCTGGGCGGGCGGCGTCGGACTGGCCATCGCCATCGGGCCGATCACCGGCGGCGTACTTCTCGAACACTTCTGGTGGGGCTCGATCTTCCTGGGCAACGTCCCCGTGGTGATCGTCGCGCTCCTCGCGATGGTGCTGGTGCCGGACTCCAAGGACCCCGACCCCGGCCGGGTCGACCCGCTCGGCGTGCTGCTGTCGATCGCCGGACTCGTGCTGCTGGTGTACGGGATCATCCGCGCGGGCGAACTCGCCGACTTCACCGACGCCACGGTGCCGGCCTCGATCATCGGCGGCGTGGCCGTCCTGGCCGCGTTCGTCGTGCACGAGAAGCGCAGCGACCACCCGTCGATCGACATGTCCAGCTTCAACAAGCCGGCCTTCTCCTCCGCGAACGACGCCTTCCTGAGCGCCATGCACGTCACCGCCCTCGGCTCGGCCGGTGTCGCGCCGCTCTCGGGCCGCGCTTGTCCTCGATCGCCGGACGGGCCGCGTTGTCCGGTCACAGCACCAGCCGGGTGGCCGGTTCGCCCGGCGCGCCACCGTCGGCGAGAATCGGCGGGATGGCGCGAGGCGGACGGCGTGGTGGCAGCGGGGCGAAAGGTGGCGCGGTGCGAGGGCAAGAGCAAGGTCGCGAGCGGGCGCGGGAGCCGGAGCCCCGGCGGGGCCGGCCGCGCAGCGAGGCGGCCGAACGCGCCATTGTCCAGGCCGTGGTGAGACTTCTTGAGGAGGGCGAGCCGCTGGCCGGGCTCTCCATCGAGCGCATCGCGCGCACGGCCGGCGTCGGCAAGGCCACCGTCTACCGGCGCTGGAGCGACAAGGAAGAACTCTTCCTCGACGTCCTGCGGACCATCGAGCCGCCCGAACCCGCCCTGTCGGGCACCTCCGGTCTCGCCGACATCCTCGTCGGCCTGGAGTCCATGCGCCGCCGCGGTCTCGCCCAGCGCAGCTCCGCCCTGCTGTACAACGTCTTCGCGCAGATGAAGAGCCATCCGAAGCTGTGGAGCGCGTACCACAGCACGGTGATAGAGCCGCGGCGCGCCGCCATGACGGCGGCGGTGCGGCGCGCCGTCGCCGCGGGTGAACTCCGGGACGACATCGATGTGGAGCTGATCGACGCACTCTTCGTCGGCCCCGTGCTCGTGCGCACCATTCACCGCAAGGACGCGCCGCTGGACGACGATCTCGCCGAGCGCATCGTCCGGGCGCTGCTCGAAGGACTGCGCCCGAGAGACGCGGCACCGGTCACAACCACGGACACCGCACCGGTCATCGCACCAGTCACCGCACCGGGCACGGCACCCGATACCGCACCCGATTCGGCCACGGCAGCGGACAGCTGACCGGCCGCCGGGCGTCCGCGCCACTCGTGCGTCTTGTGTCACAGCGGCCCGGTAACCGCCCGTGTTCGGAACCCACCGCCCCATGCCACTCGTCCTTGAGCCCGTACGGCCGTCGGGCGACGGCAGGGAAAGTGCCCGTCATCCCCTAGGGTCGATGGCGGGCGTGAACGGCAAGGCAGTGAGGGCAGCGGAATGACGCAGGAGTACACGGCTGAGTCCCGGGTGGACGGCGCCGACGACAACGACCCTCCCAAGAGCCCGATCCGGACCTTCATCGACCGCTGGCGCGGTGACCCGGGCATCTGGCGGCGCGGTGTCGTCCTCGCGGTGCTCGCCGTCCTGACGGCACTGTTGATGATCCTGCACGCCCAGATCCCCAACCGCATCGGCAACTTGGGCAGTCTCATGGAGACCTTCCTGCCGTGGCTGGGGCTGCTCGTCCCCGTGCTTCTCGTGGCCGCGCTGGTACGGCGCTCCGCCACGGCGCTGATCGCCCTGCTGCTGCCGGCCGTTGTCTGGGTCAACCTCTTCGGCGGGCTGCTCAGCGGCAAGTCGGGCCCCGGTGGCGATCTGACCGTCGCCACGCACAACGTCAACGCCGACAATCCCGACCCGGAGGGAACCGCGCGGAAGATCGCGGACTCCGGCGCGGAGGTCGTGGCGCTGGAGGAGCTGAAGGCGTCGGAGGTGCCCATCTACGAGAAGGCCCTGGCCGGGGCGTACAAGTACCACTCGGTGCAGGGCACGGTGGGGCTCTGGAGCAAGTACCCGCTGAGCGCGAGCCGGCCCGTCGACATCCGGATGGGCTGGACCCGCGCGATGCGCTCCACGGTGACGATGCCGCAGGGCGAAGTCGCCGTCTACGTGGCGCACCTGCCGTCCGTACGCGTCAAGTTGCACGCCGGCTTCACCGCCAACCAGCGTGACGACAGCGCCGACGCGCTCGGCGAGGCGATCGCCGACGAGAGGCTCGACCGGGTCGTGCTGCTCGGCGACCTCAACGGCACCATGAACGACCGCTCCCTGAACGCCGTGACGTCGCAGATGCGTTCCACCCAGGGCGCCGCCGGTGACGGCTACGGCTTCAGCTGGCCGGCGGCGTTCCCGATGGCGCGGATCGACCAGATCATGGTCAAGGGCGTCGAGCCGATGTCGTCGTGGACGCTGCCCCGCACGGGCAGCGACCATCTGCCGATCGCCGCCCGTATCGAACTCTGAGCTTCGTCAGCCCTGTTGAGGGCTGTTCAGGGCTGGCCAGGGCTGTTCACGGCTGTTCAGGGCGTCGGCGATTCCCGCCAGCGGTTGGTGATCGGCAGCCGCCGGTCCTTGCCGAAGCCCTTCGCGGAGATCTTGGTGCCCGGCGGATACTGCCGCCGCTTGTACTCCGCCATGTCCACCATGCGCAGCGTCTTCGCCACCAGCGCGGGGTCGAAGCCCGCCGCGACGATCGCGTCCTTGCCCTGGTCCCGGTCGACGTACATCTCCAGCAGCCGGTCCAGCACCTCGTAGTCCGGCAGCGAGTCCGTGTCGACCTGGCCGGGGCGCAGTTCGGCGCTCGGCGGCTTGGAGATCGAGTTCTCGGGGATCGGTGGGGTCCGGCCGCGCTCCTCGGCGGCGCGGTTGCGCCAGCGGGCGAGCCGGAAGACCGTCGTCTTGTAGACGTCCTTGATCGGGCCGTACGCGCCGACGGAGTCGCCGTACAGCGTCGAATACCCCACCGCCAGCTCGGACTTGTTGCCCGGTGCGAGCACGATCTGGCCCTCCTGGTTGGAGAGCGACATCAGCATCGTGCCGCGCAGCCGCGACTGAAGATTCTCCTCCGCGAGGCCGGTCAGGGCGAGCGCGTCCATGTACGCGTCGAACATCGGCTCGATGGGGACGGTGCGGAAGTTCAGCCCCGTACGGCGGGCCAGTTCGGCCGCGTCGCCCCGCGAGTGGTCCGACGAGTACTTGGACGGCATCGAGACGCCGTAGACATTGGCCGCGCCCAGCGCGTCGCAGGCGAGCGCGGCGACGAGCGCGGAGTCGATGCCGCCGGAGAGGCCGATCAGGACGGACCTGAAGCCGTTCTTGGCGGCGTACGCGCGCAGGCCCACCACCAGGGCGGAGTAGACCTCCTCGTCGTCGTCCAGCCGGTCGGCGTAGCCGCCGGACAGCTCCGCCTCGTAGGCGGGGACGGGCTCATCGGAGAGGACGACGTGGTCGATACGCAGACCGTCCCCCACGGTGCCGGCCGGCGGTTCGGCCGCCGCCGCGGGCAGTTCGAGGTCCAGCACCACACAGCCCTCGGCGAACTGCGGTGCCCGCGCGACGACTTCGCCGTCCTTGTCGACGACGATCGAGTCGCCGTCGAAGACCAGCTCGTCCTGGCCGCCGATCATCGCCAGATAGGCGGTGACGCAGCCGGCCTCCTGGGCGCGCTTGCGTACGAGTTCGAGCCGGGTGTCGTCCTTGGCCCGCTCGTACGGCGAGGCGTTGATCGAGAGCAGCAGCCCGGCACCGGCGGCACGGGTCGCCGGGACCCGGCCGCCGTCCTGCCACAGGTCCTCGCAGATCGCGAGCGCGACGTCGACGCCGCGCACCCGGACGACGGGCATGGTGTCGCCCGGTACGAAGTAGCGGAACTCGTCGAAGACGCCGTAGTTGGGCAGATGGTGCTTGGCGAACGTCAGCGCCACACCGCCCCGGTGCAGCACGGCGGCGGCGTTCTGCGGGGACCCGGCCGGCCGGCCGAACCGCGGCCGGTCCCGCTCGGACCGGTCGAGATAGCCCACGACGACCGGCAGCTCCCCGAAGCCCTCGTCGGCGAGCCGCGCGGCGAGCGCGCGCAGGGCGGCGCGGGACGCCTCCACGAAGGACGACCGCAGGGCCAGATCCTCGACGGGATAGCCGGTCAGCACCATTTCGGGGAACGCGACGAGATGCGCGCCCTGTTCGGCGGAGTGCCGGGTCCAGTGCACGATCGCCTCGGCGTTGGTGGCGAGATCGCCGACGGTCGAGTCGATCTGATTCAGGGCGAGACGTAGTTGAGGCACGGGCCCAGTGTAATCGTCTCTCTGACGCGATGTGGTGGCGGGCGGGTGTCCCCGATCGCCGGACGGTCTTGGACCAGCCCGTCCGGCGATCGAGGACGAACCGGCCACCGTGACGGATCCCGTCCCGTGCCGCTTCCGCGGCGCCCGTCAGCTGGAGGCGTACACCCGTTCCACCCACGCCGCGATCTGCGCGTCGGTCAGGTGCTGCGCCAGGTCCGCCTCGCTGATCATGCCGACCAGGCGCTTGTTCTCGATCACCGGGAGCCGGCGGATCTGGTGGTTCTGCATCTCGTGCAGGACGTCGTCCACGTCCGCGCCCGCGTCGATCCAGCGCGGCGTGCCCTGGGCCATCTCGGCCGCGGTGACCTTCGCCGGGTCGTGGCCCTTCGCGACACAGCCGACGACGATGTCGCGGTCGGTCAGGATGCCGGTCAGCCGCTCGTCGTTGTCGGCGATGGGCAGGGCGCCCACGTCCAGGTCGCGCATCAGCTGTGCGGCCCGGTCCAGCGTCTCGTGCGAGGGGATCCAGTCGGCCCCGGGATGCATGATGTCTTTGGCGGTGGTCATGGGGTTCGTACCTCCTGAATGCCGTCCGCCCCGAGCGACCCCATCGTCATGGGGCCGTCCGGCGTACGCGACCGCTGTCACCCGAACGGGTGACAGCGGTCGCGTACGCGTGCGGGGCCGGTCAGGCGCGCGGCTTGGCGCCCCGGGCCTTCAAGAGGTCGGCCATCAGGTTCAGTTCGGACTGCTGGGCCGTCACCATGCCCTCGGCCAGGGCCTGTTCGGTGTCGACCTCGCACAACTCGGCGCAGCCCCGGGCCATCGTGACGCCGCCCTTGTGGTGGTCGGTCATCAGCTGGAGGTAGAGGATCTCCGCCTTCTTCCCCTTGGCGGCGCGCAACGTGTCCAGCTCCGTCTTGGTCGCCATGCCCGGCATCAGCGAGCCGTCACGGACCTCGTGGGCGCCGTGATCCATGCCCTCCATGCCCTCCATGCCCTCCATGCCCTGCGTACCGCCCGTGCCCGCGTGCCCGCCGTCCTCGGCCATCCAGGCCATCGGCTCCTGGCCCGTGGAGACCTTCGGCAGCTTCCACATGTCCAGCCAGCCCAGCAGCATGCCGCGCTGGTTCGCCTGGGTGTTGGCGATGTCGTACGCGAGGCGGCGCACCTCCTCGTCGTCCGTGCTGTCGCGCACCAGGAACGACATCTCCACCGCCTGCTGGTGGTGGACCGCCATGTCCCGCGCGAACCCCGCCTCGGCCGAGTCGGCCGTGGGTGTGGCAGCCGCGCGGGGCGCGTCGTCGCGCCCCGCGGAGGCGACCGTGGCCGCCCCCGCGAACAGCAGGGCGAGCACGACCGCCGTGATGGCCGCCCAGTTCGTGCGGGTCACTGGTCGCCCATTCCGCCGGTGCACGCCGCACCCGGCTCAGGCGTCTGCGGGCCCTGCACGTACTTCGCGAAGAACTGGTCGACGCGCGGGTCCTTCGCGCTGTCGACGGTGACCTGCTTGCCCCACGCGGTCAGCATGAGTGCCCCGGCCTGCTCCTTCACGGGGCTCATCAGCGAGTACTGCGTCTTGCCCACGAGATCGCCGAGCGCCTTCACGTCACCCTCGGGAGCCTTGTCGTTGTACGTCACCCAGACCGCGCCGTGCTCCAGCGAGTGGACCGCGTTCACGTTGGGGATCGCGTCCTTGTAGACGTCGCCGCCGCAGTTCATCCAGACCTGGTTGTGATTGCCGCCGACCGGCGGGGTCTGCGGATAGTCGACCGCCTCGGTGACATGGTCACGGCCCAGGTCCTTCGCTTCCCAGGACTTCTCGCCCTTGACGGGCTCGGCGGCGGCCCGCTCTTCCTTCTTCTGGTCCTCGGACTCTTTGTTCAGCACGAACGCGCCGAAACCGATGAGCGCCACGACCACGACCGTGCTCGCCGTGATCGTGAGGATGCGGTTACGCCGCTCATGTGCGCGCTCGGCCTTGCGCATCTGCTCTATTCGGGCCTTGCGCTCGGTGCTCTGCGACTTGGAAGCCATGGTGTGTGTGTCGTCCTTCTCGAAAACCTGCGGAACGGGGGTGGGGGAGTTACGGGAACCCGGTGGGGGCGCGGGGCCAGGCCCGGCTACGTCCGCAGTACTTGAAGGACGTGCGGATCCGGCGCACGGGGAAACACTCCGGAGCGGGACACCTGGCCGGCGTGGGACGGAACCACGAGGCGCGCGGGAGCCACGTCGTCGACGCCGAGCGGGTCGGCGGGGTGCGGCGCGGTGAGCACGGCCGGACTGAGGTGCGGGAGGAAGCGGCAGTTGCCCCGGTCGTACGGGCAGGTGTACTCGGAGGCCGCGGCGGCGGGACCGGCGGCGGTGTTCGCCGCCTCCGTACGGAGGGTGATGCCGTCGCTCGCGGCCGCCGGCGCCGCCGGTGACGACGCCGCCGGGTGGTGCGTCCGCGTCTCGGCGGGGACCAGACAGAAGTAGAGCGCGGCGAGCAGCGTCGCCACGGCGCTCAGCAAGGCCGTGGGACGCGCGTCGGGTATGTGCCGTCGTCCCCCCATGGGCGCAGATCGTAGTCCGTACAGGTGGTCGAGCAGGAGTGCGCAGGAGGTACCGAGTCCGGAACGTGCCTGGGGGAGTGGTTCACACGGCGGTACGGAGCGGGGCCGGGGCAGGGGCCTGGGTGGGTCCGGGATGGCTCCGGCGCGGTACAAAGAGGCATGGCCGACCCCCCGGAACCCTTGCCGAGCGAGCCCGAAGCGGACACCGACGCGGAGGCGGACACCGACGCCGTCACCCGGGCGGTGCTGATCGCCTCACGGCTCCTCGTCGCCGTCTCCGTCCGTTCCCTGGCCACCGTCCAGGACCGGGTCACCCTGCCCCAGTTCCGGCTGCTGAAGGTCCTCTCCGCCCACGGCGGCGCCAACCTCGTGTCGGTCGCCGAGCGGCTTGGGGTGAACCCCTCCACCGCGATGCGAATGGTCGACCGGCTCATCGCCGCCGGGCTGGCCGAGCGCGGGGTCAACCCCGGCAACCGGCGGGAGACCGAACTGCGGCTCACGACGGGGGGCCGCACGCTCGTGGCGGACGTCTCGGCGGCGCGCCACCGCGAGATCACCTCGATCGTCCGGCGGCTGGCTCCCGAGCAGCGTACGGCGCTCGTGGCGGCCCTCACGGCGTTCACCGAGGCGGGCGGGGAGCGGCCCATGCCGGACGACGAGGGGGAGCCGTACCCCCTGGGCTGGTCGGACACCGCGGTCCCGCTCCACTGACGGCCACCGCCCGCCCACCGGCCACGGGCCACGGGCAGGACTTGATAGGCAAGGAAGGACTTGCCTATGGTGGAGATGTGTCCGATGATGTGTTCAAGGCCCTGGCCGACCACACCCGCCGCAAGATCCTCGACGAGCTGGCCGAACGCGACGGCCAGACGCTCTTCGAGATCTGTGCGCGGCTGACGACCAAGCACGGCCTCAACCTGTCCCGGCAGGGCGTCTCGCAGCATCTCGCGCTCCTTGAGGCCGCCGGCCTCGTGGAGACCCGGCGGGACGGCCGCTACAAGTTCCATCACCTCGATACGAGCCCGCTCGAACACCTCACCGACCGCTGGCTCGCACCCGAGCGATCAGGAGAATCCCCATGAAGATCCATCTGGCCAGTGTTTTCGTAGACGATCAGGCCGAGGCGCGGCGCTTCTATACGGAGGTGCTCGGCTTCCGGACGAAGAACGACGTTCCGGTGGGCGACGACCGCTGGCTCACCGTGGTGTCCCCGACCGAGCCCGACGGCACCGAGCTGCTGCTCGAACCGTCCGGACACCCCGCCGTGAAGCCCTTCAGGGACGCCCTGGTGGCGGACGGCATCCCGTACACCTCCTTCGCCGTCGAAGACGTCCACGCCGAGTTCGCGCGCCTCCGGGGGCTCGGTGTGCGCTTCACGCAGGAGCCGGTCGAGATGGGTCCCGTGACCGTGGCCGTGTTCGACGACACCTGCGGCAATCTGATCCAGATCGCACACAGCGCCTGACCCCCGGCACCGTCCGCGTAGCCCCGTCCACCACTGAGGCACCCGGACGCGCGCCCCACGGGGCGCGTGTCCGACAATGCTTTAGTACGCCGGTGTGCAACCTTCCGGAAATCCTGTGGTGTCATGCTCGGGTGCCCCGGTGTACTCGGCAGCGTGGGAGCAGGCGGCCTGACCGGCAAGGATGGGTAGGACAGCAGACATGGACAAGCAACAGGAATTCGTGCTCCGGACCCTTGAGGAACGCGACATCCGCTTCGTACGCCTGTGGTTCACCGATGTGCTCGGCTTCCTCAAGTCGGTCGCCGTCGCCCCCGCCGAGCTTGAACAGGCATTTGACGAGGGTATCGGCTTCGACGGCTCGGCGATCGAAGGCTTCGCGCGGGTGTACGAGTCCGACATGATCGCCAAGCCCGATCCGGGAACCTTCCAGATCCTGCCGTGGCGCGCTGAGGCCCCGGGCACCGCGCGGATGTTCTGCGACATCCTGATGCCCGACGGCTCGCCGTCCTTCGCGGACCCCCGCTACGTCCTGAAGAGGATGCTCGCCAAAACCTCGGACCTCGGCTTCACCTTCTACACCCACCCCGAGATCGAGTTCTTCCTCCTGAAGGACAAGCCGGTCGACGGCACCCGCCCCACCCCCGCCGACAGCTCCGGCTACTTCGACCACACCCCGCAGAACGTCGGCATGGACTTCCGCCGCCAGGCGATCACGATGCTCGAATCCATGGGCATCTCCGTGGAGTTCAGCCACCACGAGGGCGCCCCCGGCCAGCAGGAGATCGACCTGCGGTACGCCGACGCGCTCTCCACCGCCGACAACGTGATGACCTTCCGCCTGGTCATGAAGCAGGTCGCGCTGGAGCAGGGCGTGCACGCGTCGTTCATGCCGAAGCCGTTCAGCGAGTACCCCGGCTCCGGGATGCACACCCACCTCTCCCTCTTCGAGGGAGACCGCAACGCGTTCTACGAGTCGGGCGCCGAGTACCAACTCTCCAAGGTCGGCCGGTCCTTCATCGCCGGACTGCTCACGCACGCCGCCGAGATCTCGGCCGTCACCAACCAGTGGGTCAACTCCTACAAGCGCATCTGGGGCGGCTCCACCCGCACGGCCGGCTCGGGCGGCGAGGCCCCCTCGTACATCTGCTGGGGCCACAACAACCGCTCCGCCCTGATCCGCGTCCCGATGTACAAGCCCGGCAAGACCGGCTCCGCCCGCGTCGAGGTCCGCTCCATCGACTCCGGCGCGAACCCGTACCTGACGTACGCGGTGCTCCTGGCCGCCGGCCTCAAGGGCATCGAGGAGGGTTACGAACTCCCGGCGGGCGCCGACGACGACGTATGGGCCCTGTCCGACGCCGAGCGCCGCGCGATGGGCATCGAGCCGCTGCCGCAGAACCTCGGCGAGGCGATCTCGCTGATGGAGCGCAGCGAACTGGTCGCCGAGACGCTGGGCGAGCACGTCTTCGACTTCTTCCTCCGCAACAAGAAGCGTGAGTGGGAGGAGTACCGCTCCGAGGTGACGGCCTTCGAGCTGAAGAATCTGCTGCCGGTGCTGTAGGGGCGGGTCAGGTGGGTCGGCGCGGGTGACTCAGCGCAGGAGGAGCTGGAGACCGCCCAGGATCGTCGCGCCGATCACCAGCCGTTCGAAGACGCGTTGGTCGATCCGGTCCACGCACAGCTTGCCCAAGAGGGCGCCGGGCAGGACGAAGAGCACGAGCAGCGCGTCCAGCAGCAGCGAGTCGCGGTCGATCAGGCCGAGGCCCGCGCTGAAGGGCACCTTGGCGGTGTTCACGATCAGGAAGAACCACGCGGACGTGCCCAGGAAGCCGAGCTTCCGGAAGCCCGCCGACAGCAGGTAGAGCGACATGACGGGGCCGCCCGCGTTGGCGACCATCGTCGTGAACCCGCCGAGCACCCCGTACGAGCGGGCCTTGACGCGGCCCCTGAGCGACGCCGACTCCTGCGGGGTGTCCTCCCCGGGCGCGTACCGCCGCCGCCAGATCGTCACGCCCGCCATCAGGAGCAGGATCGAGCCGATGGACACGCGTACGGCTCCGTCGTCGGCCCACACCATGAAGACGGTGCCGACGACCACACCCCCGGCGACCGCCGGGAACAGCCGCCACAGGGTCGGCCAGTGCGCGTGGCGGCGGTAGGTGAGGACGGCGATCGTGTCGCCCACGATGAGGATCGGCAGCAGCACCCCGGTCGACTCGCGGGCCGGCAGCACGGCGGCGAACACCGCGAGACTGACCGTGTTGGCGCCGCTGACCGCCGTCTTGGAGAAGCCGACGAGCGCGGCCGCCGCGGCGAGCGCGACGAATTCCCACATGCTGATCGTGTCCATGGCGATGACCCATGCTACGACCACGTGTCCACCCCACCTCAGGCCGACCACACGGCACACCGCCGGTGCCGGGCCGGGTTCGCCGGGTCCGTCCCGCGATCGAGGACAAGCGCGGCCGACGTGCCGCGCAACCCGGTTAAGCCACCACGGACATGACCCGGCCCGCCCTCAGGCGAACCGCCAGCGTGTCTGGGCGTACGGGGACTTGGCGAAGCCGAAGGCCGTGCGGGGGGTCACGCCGAACACCAGGGCCGGGCCGTGCGCCCCGGTGAACGCCCCGTCCTTCACGTCGAAGTGCCAGTCGGAGCCGTACTTGCACTCCCACACGCCGGCCAGCTCACGCAGCCGCGTGTCGTCGCTCTCCCGTACCGCCTCGCCCTCGATCACCAGGTCGTGGCCCTCGTCGAGCGCGTTCGCGCCGGTGGTGAGGACGACCTCGCGGTTCTCCCGGAGGTTCAGGACCTTGCGCTCCCGCTCGCCCGAGCAGAAGTGGAGCGCGTCCCGCCACCAGACCGCCAGCAGCGGGGTGACATGGGGCCGGCCCCCGGGGCGTACGGTCGACAGCCAGAAGAGCTCCGCCGCCGCCAGCCGGGTCACCGCGTCGGCCCAGCCGTCCGCGACGGCCTTCGGGTCGCTGTAGCGGGTGTCCAGGGTGGTGCTGGTCGGTTCCTTGTGCGCCATGGCGCGTCCCTCCGGGAAGCGTGCTGTACGGCCGCGAGCGGGAGTACGCTCACGACCCTTCCGCGAGTGGTGACCGGCGGCGGTGCCGGGACTCATCGGTCGGCGGGCCACAACCCGGCCGGCGGGACCGGCGGAGTACTAGGCTCGGGTCCGGACCTTGATCGGACAGACGAAAGGCCGGATGACGGTGCAGGGACGCAGGAGCAGTAACTTCACCCGTCTGCTCCGGCACGGCTTCACCGATCCGTCCGCGGCCGAGCGCCTGCTCGGCGTCCCCGAGCTGGCGTCCGTACGGACCGATCCCGTCCTCCTCGACGCGCTCGGCTCCACCGCCGATCCCGATCTGGCGCTCCGCGGTCTCGTCCGGCTGGTCGAGGCGCACGAGCCCGACGACCGGCACCGCCTGCTGGACACGCTCATCGCGGCGAAGCCGCTGCGGGACAGGCTGCTGGGGGTGCTCGGGGCGTCCGAGGCGCTCGGTGACCATCTGGCCAGGCATCCCGCCGACTGGCAGGTGCTCGTCACCTACGAGTCGGCCGATCTGCACCCCGGCGTCGCCGAGTTCGAGGCCGGGCTGGCCGACGCGCACGACGTCGACACACTGCGTATCGCCTACCGCCGCTGTCTGCTGTCCCTCGCCGCCCGCGACGTGTGCGGCACCACCGACGTCGCGCAGACCGCCGCCGAGCTGGCCGACCTGGCGATCGCCACGCTGCGCGCCGCGCTCGCCGTCGCCCGCGCCGCCGCGCCCGAGGACGCGGCGCTGTGCCGGCTCGCGGTCGTGGCGCTCGGCAAGTGCGGCGGCAACGAACTGAATTACGTCTCCGACGTCGACGTCATCTTCGTCGGCGAGCCCGCCCACGGCGCGGCGCACCAGCACGGAACCCCCGACGACGGCGCCGCCGACACCTCGAACACCGAGGCCGAGGCCGTGCGGGCGGCCACCCGGCTGGCCGCCCACATGATGCGGATCTGCTCCGAGACGACGGCCGAGGGCACCATCTGGCCCGTCGACGCGAACCTGCGCCCCGAGGGCCGCAACGGCCCCCTCGTACGCACCCTCTCCAGCCATCTCGCCTACTACCAGCGCTGGGCCAAGACCTGGGAGTTCCAGGCCCTGCTCAAGGCCCGTGCCGTGGCCGGTGACATCGCGCTCGGCAAGGAGTACGTGGACGCCGTCTCGCCGATGGTCTGGCAGGCCGCCGACCGCGAGAACTTCGTGCCCGACGTGCAGAAGATGCGCCGCCGGGTGGTCGACAACATCCCCGTCGGCCAGATCGACCGCGAACTCAAACTCGGCCCCGGCGGGCTGCGCGACGTCGAATTCGCCGTACAGCTCCTCCAGTTGGTCCACGGCCGCAGCGATGCCTCGCTGCGCAGCGGCAGCACCCTCGTCGCCCTGCGGGCGCTGGCGGCCGGCGGCTACGTCGGCAGGGCCGACGCGGCGCAGCTCGACGAGGCGTACCGCTTCCTGCGTTCCATGGAGCACCACATCCAGCTGTTCCGGCTGCGGCGTACACATCTGGTGCCCGACGACGACGCCGATCTGCGCCGTCTCGGCCGCTCCCTCGGGCTGCGGACCGAACCGGTCTCCGAACTCAACAGGGCCTGGAAACGGCACGCTTCGGTGGTCCGGCGGCTGCACGAGAAGATCTTCTACCGGCCGCTGCTGGACGCCGTCGCCCAGCTCGCCCCCGGCGAGATCAGGCTCAGCCCGAAGGCGGCGGGCCAGCGCCTCGAAGCCCTCGGCTACGCGGACCCGGTGGCCGCGCTGCGGCATCTGGAGGCGCTGTCGTCCGGTGTGAGCCGCAAGGCCGCCATCCAACGGACTCTGCTGCCCGTGCTGTTGGGCTGGTTCGCGGACTCCGCCGACCCGGACGCCGGTCTGCTGGGCTTCCGCAAGGTGTCCGACGCGCTCGGCAAGACGCCCTGGTATCTGCGGCTGCTCAGGGACGAGGGCGCCGCGGCCGAGAATCTGGCCCGGGTGCTGTCCGCCGGCCGCCTCGCCCCCGACCTGCTGCTGCGCGCCCCGGAGGCGGTCGCCATCCTGGGCGACCCCGGCGGCCTGAAACCGCGCGGGCGCAAGCATCTGGAGTTGGAGGTGCTGGCCGCCGTCGGGCGGGCGGAGACCGCCGAGATCGCGGTCGCCGTCACCCGGGGGGTGCGCCGCCGCGAGCTGTTCCGGACCGCCGCGGCCGACATCATCGGCAGCTACGGCACCGAGGAGAACCCCGCCGAGGAGGACCCCGGCGAGCTGGTCGACCGGGTCGGCAACGCCGTCACCGACCTCAACTCCGCCACCCTGTCGGGCGCGTTGCGCGCCGCCGTGCGCCAGACGTGGGGCGACACCCTTCCCGCCAGGTTCGCGGTCATCGGCATGGGCCGCTTCGGCGGCCACGAGCAGGGGTACGGCTCCGACGCGGATGTCCTGTTCGTGTACGAGCCGCGCGAGGGCGTCGGCGACCACGAGGCGTCACGGGCCGCGAGCACCGTCGTCTCCGAGATGCGCAGACTCCTCCAACTGCCCACGGCCGACCCGCCGTTGATGATCGACGCCGATCTGCGCCCGGAGGGCAGGACCGGCCCAATGGTGCGGACCCTCGCCTCCTACGCCGCCTACTACCGCCGCTGGTCGCTGGGTTGGGAGAGCCAGGCGCTGCTGCGCGCCGAGCCGATGGCCGGCGACGCGGAACTGGGCCGCGACTTCATCGAGCTGATCGACCCGCTGCGCTACCCCGCCGAGGGCCTGAGCGAGGCCGCCGTACGGGAGATCCGCCGGCTCAAGGCGCGGATGGAGACGGAGCGGCTGCCGCGCGGCGCCGACCCCACGCTGCACACCAAGCTGGGCCGGGGCGGTCTCTCGGACGTCGAGTGGACGGTGCAGCTGATCCAGATGCGGCACGCCTGGGAGGTACCCGGCCTGCGCACCACCCGCACCCGCGAGGCGCTGGCCGCCGCGCACGCCGCGGACCTGCTCTCGGCTGAGCACGCCCAGATCCTCGACGAGGCCTGGGTGCTGGCGACCAGGGTCCGTAACGGCGTGATGCTCGTACGCGGCAGGGCGGGCGACACGTTCCCCTCGGACGGCCGTGAACTGGCCGCGATGGGGCGGTACTTGGGCTACGGCCCCGGCTCGGTGGCGCCCGGCGCGGGTGGTCCGTACAACGGCCACAGCGGCGACATGATCGACGACTACCGCCGGACCACCCGGCGGGCCCGCGCCGTGATGGAGGAGCTGTTCTACGGGGCTGTCTGAGCGGACGGCGGCGGCTGCCGGGCGGACGGGGCTCCCCGGCCGGGCCGCGCGGTCGCGCCCCGGCCGGACGGCGCGGAGGCCGCGGTGGCCTCGTGACCGGTGGCGGCCTGATCGGCGGCCGCGTGATCGGTTTCCGTCCGACCGGTGACCTCCTGACCGGTCGGCGCGGTCAGGGCGGTCCGGGCGGTCTGTCCGGCGGGCTCGGGCGGCGCCGCCCGTGTGCCCGCCGTGGACGTGCCGGGGCGCCGCAGCCACCGCCGCCGCTTCGGGCGGTCGTCCGCGACATACCGTGGCAGCCGGTGCGGCAGCGCGCGGTACCAGGCGTACGAGACGGCGAATCCGAACGCGAGGCAGATCATGCCGCCCACCGCGTCCAGCCAGAAGTGGTTCGCGGTGGCGACGATCACGACCAGCGTGGCCGTCGGGTAGAGCAGCCCGAGGATCTTCGCCCACGGCGCCTTGGCCAGCGCGAAGATCGTCAGCCCGCACCAGAGCGACCAGCCGATGTGCATCGAGGGCATCGCCGCGTACTGGTTCGACATGTTCTTGAAGTTGCCCGAGGCCATCGAACCCCAGGTCTCGTGCACCTTCACCGTGTCGATGAAGTTCTGCCCGTTCATCAACCGGGGCGGCGCGAGCGGATACAGATAGTAACCGAGTAGTGCCACAGCGGTGGTCGCGAAGAGAATGAGCCGGCTCGCCGCGTAGCGGCCCGGATGGCTGCGGTAGAGCCAGACCAGCACGGCGATCGTGACGATGAAGTGCAGCGTCGCGTAGTAGTAGTTCATGGCGACGACGAGCCATGTCACCGAATTCACGGCGTGATTGACGCTCTCCTCGAACGCGAGCCCCAGCGAGCGCTCCGCGTGCCAGATCCAGTCCGCGTTGCGCAGGGCCTGGGTCTTCTGCTCGGGCACCGCGTTACGGACCAGGGAGTAGGTCCAGTAACTCACCGCGATCAGCAGGATTTCGAACCAGATACGCGGGCGTCGTGGCGACCGGATCCGGCGCAGGCGAGCGGTGCGTGACACCGGGCCGGACTCGTCGGCCGTCGCACCCGCGGGGGGTGTCGGCGGGGCCTTCGTGCCTTCCGGAATCTTCACGGTCGTTTCACCCATGGAGAGAGAGTCTGCCAGATTTCCGCACTCGACCGATCATCCCTCGGGTGGGTCCTGAGCGCATGCGCTACGTCCTACGGACGAGCGTGCGACCCTGAGTTCCGCCCGGTTTCCCCCAGGGATTTCCCCAGGGGTCCGGGCGCCGGCCCGGAGGCGGTCGAACCGCGTACCACCAGCTCCGGCATGAAGACGAATTCGCTGTGCGGAGCGGGCGTGCCGCCGATCTCCTCAAGCAGCGTACGGACGGCGGCCTGGCCCATCGACGGGACCGGCTTGCGGATCGTGGTCAGTGGTGGATCGGTGAACGCTATGAGCGGCGAATCGTCGAAACCGACGACGGACACCTCGCGCGGCACGTCCTTGCCGAGCTGTCTGGCGGCCCGGATCGCGCCCAGCGCCATCATGTCGCTCGCGCACACCACCGCCGTGCATCCGCGCCCGATGAGCGCCGTCGTCGCCGCCTGGCCGCCCTCCAGGGTGTAGAGGGAGTGCTGGATCAGCTCCTCCGTCTCCTCGGAGGTCAGCGCCAGCTGCTCGCGCATGGTGGCGCGGAAGCCCTCGATCTTGCGCAGCACCGGCACGAAACGCTTGGGTCCGACGGCGAGACCGATCCGGCGGTGGCCCAGCGAGACGAGATGTGTCACGGCCAGCCGCATCGCCGCCCGGTCGTCCGGCGAGATGAACGGCGCCCTGACCTTCGGCGAGAAGCCGTCCACGAGGACGAACGGCACGCCCTGGGCGCGCAGTTGCTCGTAGCGCTGCATGTCGGCCGAGGTGTCGGCGTGCAGTCCGGAGACGAAGATGATGCCGGAGACGCCGCGGTCGACCAGCATCTCCGTCAACTCGTCCTCGGTGGAGCCGCCGGGGGTCTGGGTGGCGAGGACGGGTGTGTAGCCCTGGCGCGTCAGCGCCTGGCCGATGACCTGGGCGAGCGCCGGGAAGATCGGGTTCTCCAGCTCCGGCGTGATCAGTCCGACGAGGCCGGCGCTGCGCCTGCGCAGCCGTACGGGGCGTTCGTAGCCGAGGACGTCGAGTGCGGCGAGTACGGATTCGCGGGTGGCCGTGGCAACACCCGGCTTGCCGTTCAGTACGCGGCTGACCGTCGCTTCGCTGACCCCCGCCTGGGCTGCGATATCGGCTAGCCGTGCGGTCATGGAAGGGGACTGTACCGGGCGGGTGCCGGATTGCCCACCGTGTGCCTGCATCAGCCACCGGCGCCGACGGGGCGGCCGGTGCCGGATGCCTTGCAGGGCCTTGCAATCACCCTGGTGGCAAAATCTTGCAAGACCTTGCGAGATGGTCCGGCCGGAGCGCCCCGGACGCTCACGGAGTCGGTATCGGCTGACACGTACCGTACGTGCCAGCTCGCGCGCTCTCCGTCAAGAGCCCTTGCGGCAACTGTGAGGACACGTGAATGTAACGATCACAGATGCTTGCAGAAATATTCCGCAAGCTCTTTCGGCCTTCTTTCATCCTTGTTACCTTCACGTCGACCCGGCGCCGCGACGGAGCGGTACGGCAGTTGAAGGAGTTCAGATGCGACGTGGCATAACGGCCACCGCCCTGGTCGCGACCCTGGCGCTCGCGGCGACCGCCTGTGGCGGCGACGAGGAGTCCACCGGCGGCAAGTCGGGCTCGGGAGAGCTGACGGGAACCGTCACCTGGTGGGACACCTCCACCGTGGGCAGTGAGGACAAGGTCTTCAAGAAGCTCGCCGAGGACTTCGAGGCCAAGCACAAGGGCGTCGACGTCAAGTACGTCAACGTGCCGTTCGGCGAGGCGCAGAACAAGTTCAAGAACGCCGCGCAGTCCAACTCCGGCGCCCCCGACGTGATTCGCTCCGAGGTCGCCTGGACGCCCGAGTTCGCCGACCTCGGCTACCTCGCCCCGCTGGACGGCACCGCCGCGCTGAAGGACGAGAAGGACTTCGTCCCGCAGGCCGCCGCCTCCACCAAGTACGACGGCAAGACGTACGCCGTCCCGCAGGTCATCGACTCCCTCGGCATCTTCTACAACAAGAAGCTCTTCAAGGACGCCGGGGTCGAAGTCCCCAAGACCATCGACGAGTTGAAGACCGTCTCGAAGACCATCAAGGACAAGACAGGCAAGACCGGCATGTATCTGCGCGGCGACGACGCGTACTGGTTCCTGTCGTTCCTCTACGGCGAGGGCGGCGACCTGGTCGACGCCCAGGGCAAGACCGTCACCGTCGACAGCCCGGCCGGCGTCAAGGCCATGGAGGTCGTCAAGGACCTGGTCGACTCCGGCGCCGCCAAGACCGACGCCACCGACGGCTGGGAGAACATGCAGGCCGCCTTCAAGGGCGGCGACGTGGCCATGATGATCAACGGCCCGTGGGCGATCGCCGACACCTACGCCGGACCGCAGTTCAAGGACAAGGCCAACCTGGGCGTCGCCCCGGTCCCCGCCGGATCGGCCGGCCAGGGCGCCCCGCAGGGCGGCCACAACCTCGCCGTCTACGCGGGCTCCAAGAACCTCGACGCCTCCTACGCGTTCGTCGAGTACATGTCCTCCGCCGAGTCCCAGGCGAAGGTCACCACCGAACTGAACCTGCTGCCGACCCGTACGTCCGTCTACTCCCGGCCCGAGGTCGCGAGCAACGAGATCGTCGGCTTCTTCAAGCCGGTCGTGGACAAGGCCATCGAGCGCCCCTGGATCCCGGAGACCGGCAGCCTGTTCGCGCCGCTGGTGACCGAGTACACCAAGGTCCTCACCGGTCAGACGACCCCCGAGAAGGGCGTCAAGGCGACCGGCGACTCCTACCGCAAGCTGCTCAAGGGCTGGAAGTAAGACTTCGGCGAGAGGAAGGAAGGCAGGCCGGCTGATGGCTGTCCACACCGGCCAGTCGGCGGTGAAGGCCGCGGGTGACTCGGATGTCGCCCGCGGCCGGAGCCGCGGCACTGGCAAACCCCCCGGCGGGCTGCGGCGTTCGCTCTCGGTCCACTGGTACGCCTGGGCCATGGTCGCCCCCGTGGTGGCCGTGATCGGCGTGATCGTCGGATACCCGCTCGTCCGCGGCGTCTATCTGTCGCTGACCGACGCCAACGAGCGCAACGTCGAGCGGAACATCGGCGTCAACCACCTGCCCGCCACCTACGAGTTCGTCGGCCTCGACAACTACGCCGACGCCCTGACGGGCGATCAGTTCCTGTCCACGCTCGGCTGGACGCTGGTGTGGACGGTCTCCTGCGTCGGCCTCACCTTCGCCCTCGGCCTCGGCCTGGCGAACATGCTGAATCGGCGGATCGCGGGCCGCTCCGCCTACCGGATGATGCTCATCCTGCCGTGGGCCGTCCCCGGCTTCGTGTCCGTCTTCGCCTGGCGCTTCCTCTACAACGAGGACCGCGGCTTCCTCAACAAGCTGCTCGCCGGCGGCGGCATCGACGCCGTGCCGTGGCTCAACGACCCCACCTGGGCCAAGTTCTCGGTCATCGCCGTGAACATCTGGCTCGGGGTGCCCTTCATGCTCGTGGCCCTGCTCGGCGGACTCCAGTCCATACCGGGCGAGATGTACGAGGCCGCCGAGATGGACGGCGCGAGCCCCTGGCAGCGGTTCCGCCACATCACCATGCCGGGCCTGCGGTCCGTCAGTACGACGGTGATCCTGCTCAGCACCATCTGGACGTTCAACATGTTCCCGGTGATCTTCCTGCTGACCAGAGGCGGTCCAGGGGAGGCCACCCAGATCCTGGTGACCCAGGCGTACAAGTTCTCGTTCGAGATCAGCCCACGCGACTTCGCACAGTCGTCCACCTGGGGCGTGCTCATCCTCGTACTCCTGATGATCTTCGCCGTGGTCTACCAACGAGTCCTCCGCAAGCAGGGAGATACCTGGTGACCGCCGTGACCGGTACGCAGACGAACCCGCCGACCGCGAAGGTACGGCGCCGCGGCGACCGCTCCCGGGCCGCGTCCGCCGGCCTGCACGCCACCCTGATCGTGGCGTCCGTCATCGCCGTCTTCCCCGTGCTGTGGGTCCTGCTGACGTCGCTGAAGCCCGCCGCGTACGCGACGACGACGGACTTCTTCAAGGAAACGACGTTCGAGAACTACACCAAGCTCCTGGCCGACACGCCGTTCCTCACCTGGTTCGGCAACTCGCTGCTCATCGCCGGACTCACCACCGTGCTCGGCGTGTTCACCGCCGCCACCACCGGCTACGCCGTCAGCCGCTTCCGCTTCCCCGGCAAGCGCGGCCTGATGTGGACCCTGCTGATCACGCAGATGTTCCCGATGGCGGTCCTCATCGTGCCGCTGTACAACATCATGTCGAGCCTCGGCCTGCTCAACCAGGCCGCCGGGCTGGTCATCACGTACCTCACGATCGCCGTGCCGTTCTGCGCCTGGATGATGAAGGGCTTCTTCGACACCATCCCGCGCGAGATCGACGAGTCGGGCATGGTCGACGGGCTGACGCCGTTCGGCACCTTCTGGCGGCTGATCCTGCCGCTCGCCAAACCGGGTCTCGCGGTGACCGCGTTCTACTCCTTCGTCACCGCCTGGGGTGAGGTGGCGTACGCCTCCGCGTTCATGGTCGGCGACGAGAACCTCACCCTCGCGGGCGGTTTGCAGAAGTTCGTCAACCAGTACGGCGCCCAATGGGGTCCGATGACAGCGGCGTCCGTGCTCATCGCGATACCCGCGGCGATCGTCTTCCTGTTCGCGCAGCGCCATCTGGTGACCGGTGTCTCCGCGGGCGCCGTCAAGGGCTGACGGCGCCTCTGCCCCAGCCGCACCACCCGTACACCCGCACCACCCCGCACCACCCGATACGACAGCGACAGTGACAGCGGCGCCGCGTGGCCCCACCGGGACCCCGGCGCCGCTCCCACCCAGACCCCCCAGGGACGACATGACCCAGCACCTCGCTGCCCCCTTCACCGGCACGTCCGACGACGCCCCGGCCCACCGCTCCGGCTGGTGGCAGGACGCGGTGATCTACCAGGTCTATCCGCGCAGCTTCGCCGACTCCAACGGCGACGGCATGGGCGATCTCGAAGGCGTACGGAGCCGGCTGCCGTACCTGCGCGCGCTGGGTGTCGACGCCGTCTGGCTCAGCCCGTTCTACGCCTCGCCGCAGGCCGACGCCGGCTACGACGTCGCCGACTACCGCGCCATCGACCCCATGTTCGGCTCGCTCCTCGACGCGGACGCGCTGATCCGCGACGCGCACGAGCTGGACCTGCGCGTCATCGTCGACGTGGTGCCCAACCACTCGTCCGACCAGTACGACTGGTTCCGCCGCGCCATCCAGGACGGCCCCGGCTCGGCGCTGCGCGAGCGCTACCACTTCCGGCCCGGCAAGGGCACCGACGGCGAACTCCCGCCCAACGACTGGGAGTCCATCTTCGGCGGCCCCGCCTGGACCAGGACCACCGACCCGGACGGCACCCCCGGCGAGTGGTATCTGCACCTCTTCGCGCCCGAGCAGCCCGACTTCAACTGGGACCACCCGGCCGTCGCCGACGAGTTCCGCTCCATCCTGCGCTTCTGGCTCGACATGGGCGTCGACGGCTTCCGCGTCGACGTCGCCCACGGACTCGTCAAGGCCGCCGGGCTGCCCGACATCGGCGCCGCCGGCGGCGACAGTCAGCTCAAGCTGCTGGGCAATGACGTCATGCCGTTCTTCGACCAGGACGGCGTGCACGAGATCTACCGCAGCTGGCGCACCATCCTCGACGAGTACCCCGGCGACCGGATCGCCGTCGCCGAGGCGTGGACACCCACCGTCGAGCGCACCGCGAACTACGTGCGCCCCGACGAGATGCACCAGGCGTTCAACTTCCAGTATCTGAGCACCTTCTGGGACGCCGCCGCGCTCCGCGACGTCATCGACACCTCGCTCGCCGCGATGCGCCCCGTCGGCGCCCCCACCACCTGGGTGCTCTCCAACCACGACGTCACCCGGCACACCACCCGCTTCGCCCATCCCACCTTCCTCGGCACCCAGCTCCGGGAGGCGGGCGACCGCGAACGGGGCCTGCGCCGGGCCCGCGCGGCGACGCTGCTGATGCTCGCCCTGCCCGGCTCCGCCTACCTCTACCAGGGCGAGGAGCTGGGGCTGCCCGACGTCACCGACCTCCCGGACGAGGCCAGGCAGGACCCCTCGTACTTCCGCGCGGCCGGCCAGGACGGCTTCCGCGACGGCTGCCGGGTGCCGATCCCGTGGACCCGCGAAGGATCGTCGTACGGCTTCGGCACCGGCGGCAGCTGGCTCCCGCAGCCGGCCGGCTGGGGCGCGCTGAGCGTCGAGGCGCAGACCGGCGTGGCGGGCTCCACCCTGGAGCTGTACCGCGCGGCCATCGCCGCCCGGCGGACGCACCCCGGGCTCGGCGCCGGGGGGTCCGTCGACTGGCAGGACGCCCCCGGCGGTGTGCTCGTCTTCGCTCGCCCCGGCTTCCTCTGCACCGTCAACACGACCGGCGCGCCGGTCCGGATCCCGGTGCGCGGCCGGGTGCTGCTGGCGAGCGGTCCCTTCACCGAGTCCGATGAGGGCTCCGAGGCCGAACTGCCCGCCGACACGACGGTGTGGTGGACGGTGTGACGCTGCCCCTCCCCAGGGCGACCGGCGCCGGCACGCCACGGCTCTCGGACATCGCGGGACAGGCATCGGTCAGCGAGGCGACGGTGAGCCGCGTGCTCAACGGCAAGCCCGGCGTCGCGGACAGCACCCGCCAACGGGTCCTCGCCGCGCTCGACATCCTCGGGTACGAGCGTCCCGTACGGCTGCGGCAGCGCAGCGCCGGGCTGATCGGTCTGGTGACCCCGGAGCTGATCAACCCGATCTTCCCGGCGTTCGCCCAGGCCGTCGAGCAGATGCTGGCCGGGCACGGCTACACCCCGGTCCTGTGCACCCAACTGCCGGGCGGGGCAACGGAGGACGAGCTGGTCGAGCAGTTGGTGGAGCGCGGCGTCGGCGGCATCGTCTTCCTGTCGGGGCTGCACGCGGACACGGCGGCGGATCCGTCGCGCTACGCCGCGCTGATCGACCGGGGTGTGCCGTTCGTCATGA
Source organism: Streptomyces sp. NBC_01508 (assembly GCF_045040315.1). NCBI lineage: Bacteria > Bacillati > Actinomycetota > Actinomycetes > Kitasatosporales > Streptomycetaceae > Streptomyces > Streptomyces sp. NBC_01508. The sequence goes on from NZ_CP109419.1 coordinate 6,318,184, forward strand.
TCAACGGCTACAACGACCGCGTCAGCGCGCCGTTCGTGTCCCTGGACGACCGCGCGGCCATGCGCATCGCCGTCGGGCACCTCGCCGACCTGGGGCACCGCCGGATCGGCCTGGCGACGGGACCGCTGCGCTACGTGCCATCGGCGCGCAAGCGCGAGGGCTTCGTCGATGCCCTGGTCGCCTCGCTGGGGCTCTCGCGCGAGGAGGCCGGGGAGCAGGTGTGCTACACGCTGTTCAGCGTGGAGGGCGGCCAGGTGGCGGCGGGCGCGCTGATCGACCGGGGCTGCACGGGCATCGTCTGCGGCAGCGACATGATGGCGCTGGGTGTGGTGCGAGCGGCCCGTGAGCGCGGGCTGCGGGTCCCGTACGACGTGTCGGTGGTGGGCTTCGACGACTCGCAGCTGATCGCCTTCACCGACCCGCCGCTGACGACGGTCCGCCAGCCGGTGCAGGCGATGGCGGGCGCGGCGGTGAGCGCGCTGCTGGAGGAGATCGGGGGAAGTCCCGTGCAGCGTACGGAGTATGTGTTCCAGCCGGAGCTGGTGGTACGGGGGTCGACGGCGGGTTGTCAGTGAGCCCCGTCCGGCGCTCAGGGCCGAAACCTCCCCCGAGGACGAAACCTCCCCGTGCGTGACCGGTCCGGCCGGCGGGCGCGTGGGGTCCGGCGTTGCCGGGACCTCCCGTCCGACCGGACCGGAGTCGCGATGAACGTACCTCGCCGCAATCTCTTGCGGAAGGTCTTGCACATCATCGATGCCGATATTTCCCCGGTGTTACCCAGTGGTGTCCAGAGGGTTGACCGGGACCGACGGGCCTCGTACGGTCTGCTCCGCGGCAAGTATTTGCTTTCTTGCAGCAAGAACATTCAGGAGTCTTGAAGAGCCTTGAGGGCAGGGCGCGTTGCCATGCGAGGTCTCTCTCCCGTCACCCGCACCTCCCCCCACGCAGGAGGAAATATGGCCCGCAGAGCTCCCGCCCTCGCGCTCGCCCTTGTGGCAGGCGCGGCGGCTCTCGTCGCGCCCGGAAGCCCCGCACAGGCGGCGCCCCCCGGAGAGAAGGACGTCACCGCCGTCCTGTTCGAGTGGCGGTTCGACTCGGTGGCCAAGGCCTGTACCGACAGCCTCGGCCCCGACGGATACGGCTACGTCCAGGTCTCCCCGCCCCAGGAGCACATCCAGGGCGGCCAGTGGTGGACCTCGTACCAGCCCGTCAGCTACAAGATCGCCGGCCGGCTCGGCGACCGCGCCGCCTTCCAGAACATGGTCAACACCTGCCACGCCGCCGGGGTGAAGGTCGTCGCCGACGCCGTCATCAACCACATGTCGGCCGGATCGGGCACCGGTACCGGCGGCACCTCGTACACCAAGTACGAGTACCCCGGCATCTATTCGGGCGCCGACCTGGACGACTGCCGCTCGCAGATCAACAACTACGGCGACCGCGGCAACGTCCAGAACTGCGAACTCGTCGGCCTCGCCGACCTCGACACCGGCGAGGAGTACGTACGCGGCCGAATAGCCGCCTACCTCAACGACCTGCTCTCGCTCGGCGTGGACGGCTTCCGGATCGACGCCGCCAAACACATGCCGGCCGGCGACCTCGCCAACATCAAGTCCAGGCTGAGCGATCCGGGCGTGTACTGGAAGCAGGAAGCCATCTACGGCGGCGGCGAGGCCGTGTCGCCGGCCGAGTACCTGGGCACCGGAGACGTACAGGAATTCCGCTACGGCCGGAGCCTCAAGCAGGTCTTCACCGGCGAGAACCTGGCCAATCTGAAGAACTTCGGCGAGGGCTGGGGCTTCATGGAGAGCGGCAGGTCCGCCGTCTTCGTGGACAACCACGACACCGAGCGCGGCGGCGACACCCTCAACTACAAGGCCGGCGCCGCCTACACGCTGGCCAATGTCTTCATGCTGGCCCATCCGTACGGCTCGCCCGACGTGCACTCCGGCTACGAGTTCGGCGACCACGACGCCGGACCGCCCAACGGCGGCACCGTGAACGCCTGTTACGCGGACGGCTGGAAGTGCCAGCACGACTGGCGCGAGATCTCCTCCATGGTCGGCTTCCGCAACGCGGCGCGCGGCCAGGCCGTCACCGACTGGTGGGACAACGGCGGCGACCAGATCGCCTTCGGGCGCGGCTCCAAGGCGTACGTCGCCATCAACTACACCGGCTCCGCGCTCAGCCGCACCTTCCAGACGTCGCTGCCCGCAGGTGACTACTGTGACGTGCAGAGCGGCAACGGTGTCACCGTGAACGGCTCGGGCCAGTTCACCGCGGCGCTCGGCGCCAACACGGCGGTCGCCCTGCACGCCGGGGCCCGCACCTGCGGCGGGGGCGGCGGCAATCCGCAGCCCGGCCAGTCGACAGTGACGTTCGGCGTCAACGCCACGACGCAGCCCGGCCAGAACATCTACGTCACCGGCGACCGCGCCGAACTCGGCAACTGGAACACCGGGAGCGCGCTCAAGCTCGACCCGGCCGCCTACCCGGTGTGGAAGCTCGACGTGCCGCTGCCCGCCGGTACGTCCTTCGCCTACAAGTACCTCCGCAAGGACGCGGCCGGCGCGGTGACGTGGGAGAGCGGCGCCAACCGTACGGCCACCGTGCCCAACTCCACCGGGGGCGGGCTGACGTTGAACGACACCTGGCGCAACTGATCCACCGCACCCCCCGCACCCCCCGCACCATCCGGCCGCCCCGGCGACGCGCACCCCCCGCCCCTCCCCGCGCCGTCGCCGGGCCGGCCTCTTCCCGTACACCCCGAGGAGATCCCCGCGTGAAACGCCCGCCCCTGCCCGCGCTCCCGCGCACCGCGGCCGTCGCCGTCGTGGCCCCGGCCCTGTGCGCGGCCCTGGTGCCCGCGCTGCCGGCCGCCGCCGCCCGCGCCCGGCCCCGCCGTCGGACGCCCGGCTCGCCGCCGAACCCGCCCGGCACGATCTGACCCGCGATCAGTTCTACTTCGTGCTGCCCGACCGCTTCGCCAACGGCGACCGGTCCAACGACCGGGGCGGGCTGACCGGTTCGCGTACGCGGACCGGTTTCGACCCCGCCGACAAGGGCTTCTACCAGGGCGGCGACGTCAAGGGGATCACCGATCGGCTCGACTACATCAAGGGCCTCGGCACCAACGCCGAACTGGAGAGGCTGATCGACAAGGCCCACGCCAAGGGCATGAAGGTGTTCTTCGACGTCATCACCAACCACACGGCCGACACCGTCGACTACGCGGAGAAGAAGTACGACTACCGCCCCAAGGGCGCCTATCCGTACCTCGACAAGGACGGCCGCCCCTTCGACGACCGCGAGGGCGTCGGCCGGGTCGACGCCGACGCGTTCCCGTCCACGCTCTCCTTCCCGCTGTCCGGACCCGACGAGACGCCGGGCGTCATCACGATGCGCCTCGGCGAACTGGTGGTGGTCTTCAACGCCACGCCGGACAGCGCGCGGCAGCGGGTCACCGCGCTCGCCGACCGGGCGTACGGCCTGCACCCGGTGCAGGCGGCGGGCTCGGACGCGACCGTCAAGAAGGTGTCGTACGAGGCGAGTTCGGGCACCTTCGCGGTGCCGGCGCGGACGGTCGCGGTCTTCCGGGCGGGCGGGTGACCGAAGGGGACACGAGGGGGGCGGGTTCGGTGACGGGGTCGGCAGCGTGGCCAATCCCGTCCGTTTCTGACTGATTCTCACCATGGCGGGCAGTTCAGGTCCTCAATTGGGCCAGACTGTCCGCGTGGTGGGACACCTTCCGGAAGAGACGACCAGTTTCGTAGGACGCGCGACCGAGCTGGTCACCGTCGAACGCGCGCTACGGACACACCGGTTGACGACGCTCACCGGCCCCGGCGGGGTCGGCAAGAGCAGACTCGCGCTGCGCGCGGCGGACAGAGCCGTCGACCGGTTCCCCGACGGCGTGTGGTGGGTCGACCTGTCGCCGCTCGCCGACGACCGGCTCCTTCTCGTGACCGTCTCCGACGCGGTCGGACTCTCCGACCACACCCTGCGGATGCCCGTCGAAGCGCTCAGCGAATGGCTCGCCGACCGGCGGCTGCTGCTCGTACTCGACTGCTGCGAACGGCTGGTGGGCGCCTGCGCCCAGCTCGTCGCCGACCTCGTCGGCGCCGCGCCCGGCCTCACCGTCCTCGCCACCAGCAGACAGCCGCTCGGCGCCCAGGGCGAGAAGCGCGTCGAGGTGCCACCCCTGCCGCTGGCCGGCGACGACGAGAAGGGCCAGGCGCTCGCCCTGTTCCGCGAGCGGGCCACGACGGCGGTACCCGGCATCTGTCTCGACGAACCGGCGGCCGAGGCGGCGGCCCAGGAGATCTGCCGCCGCCTCGAAGGCATCCCGCTCGCCCTCGAACTCGCCTGCGCGCGCCTCGGCGAGAACAGCGTCCAGGAGATCGCCGAACGGCTCACCTCCCGGCTCGACGTCCTCACCGACGAGTCCGCCCGGCCCCGGCGGCACCGCGCGCTGCGCACCGCCATCGGCTGGAGCCACGAACTGTGCGCGCCCCTGGAACGGCTGCTGTGGGCCAGGCTCGCCGTGTTCGGCGGCGACATCGAGGAGGCCGACGCGCGGGCCGTCTGCGCGGGCGGCCCGCTCTCCGCCGACGACGTCTCACGCGCCCTCACGGGACTCGCGGACCGATCCGTGATCCGCCAGGACGGCACCCGCTACCGGATGCTCGACACACTGCGCGAGTACGGCGCCCTGTGGCTGGCCGAACTCGGCGAGGAGCGCGCGCTCGCCGACCGCCACGCCGCGCACTTCGCCGCGCTCGTGCGCGGGGCACACGCCGGGTGGCTCGGCCGGGACCAGGTCGCCTGGTACGGCAGGATCGCCGACAGCCACTCCGAACTGTGCGCCGCCCTCGACCACCTGCTGGCCACGGACCCGGCGGCGGCCCAGGAGATGGCGGGCCGGGTCGGCTTCTTCTGGAGCTGCTGCGGCCACCTCCACGAGGCCAGGATCTACCTGGAGCGCACCCTCGACGCCTTCCACGAGCCCGGACCGGACCGCACCCGCAGCCTGTGGGCGCTGGGGCTGACCGCCATGCTCCAGGGCGACTACGAGGCCGCCCACCGCCTCGGCGAACAGTGCGACACGGCCGCCTCGCACGACAAGGACCCCGAGTCCACGCTCTCGGCGGCGTACCTCCTCGGTCTCACCTCGCTGATGACCGGCGGCGCGCAGACGGGCCACGCGGTGGCCGACCGCGCGCTGCGCGCCGCCGGGGGCGACGGCTTCTCCCACCCCTCCGAGCTGCGCTGCCGCCTCGTCCGCGTCTTCGCCCTCACCGGCCTCGGCCGGCTCGACGAGGCGGGCGCGGAAGCCGCCACCCTCCGGGCGGAGTGCGCGGCACGCGGCGAATGCTGGACCCGCTCGTACGCCGACTACCAGCTCTCCCTGGTCCACCTCCTGAGCGGCGACCCGCACGCGGCGGAGACCCACGCCCGTTCGATGCTCGCGGGCAAACACCAACTGCGCGACAGCTTCGGTATCGCGCTCGGCCTCGACCTGATGGCGGCGGCGGTCGCCGCCCAGGGCGAAGGCGCACGGGCGGCCCGCCTCTACGGCACCGGCCAGGCGTTCTGGGACATGGTCGGCCACCCCCAGCGCGGCACCCCGGAACTGGCGGCGGTCCGTACGGAATGCGAACGTCAGTCCCGCGAGGCGGCGGGTGACGTGGCGTACGAGAGCGAGTTCCGCCTGGGCCTGTCGGAGGACAGCGTGAAGAATCTGGCGCGGGCGCTGCGCGGGCCGATGCCCTGAGGCTGGGGCGGCCGTCCCCGCCAACACCGCTGCCATGCGCCGGAGTTGCCGGGACTTGTTGCGGCCCCGCCATGGCGTGAACCCGGCCGGACGGGTAACCCGGTAGGTATGACGTCCACCGACGTGAAACCAGAACCGGATCCAGAACCCGGACCCGGACCCGGACCGAGCCGGGGCAGTACCCGAGGGGCGCGTGTGTCGAGAGCGCCCTGGTGGATCAAGCTGCCCGCCGCTCTCGTGGTGCTCGTCCTGCTGCTCGGGATCGGCAGCCGCCTCGATCTCGTGCCCGGATTCGACGATGTCTTCGGTGAGGAGACACAGGACCGCACCGGACCCACCCTGCTCAAGTCCATCCAGGATCTCAGCCGCTACCAGGCGGCGTCCGGGAACTTCCAGGTGGTGGTCGATCTGGAGAAGGACGCCAAACTCCTCCCCGACAGCATCAAGGGAAGCCGCACGCTCTACGTGGGCGCCGGCAGCGTGGGGTCGTACGTGGACCTCGGCGGGATCGGCGACGAGAACGTGCGGGTCAACAAGGACCGCACCACCGCAACGCTGCGGCTGCCCCACGCCCGACTGGGCAAGGCCACGCTGGACGCCGACCGGTCGTACGCCGTCTCCAAGCAGCGCGGGCTGCTCGACCGGCTCGGTGACTTCTTCTCCGACAACCCGGCCGACGAGCGCGCCGTCAACAAGCTCGCCGCCCAGCACATCCAGGACGCGGCCAAGGACAGCGGACTGACCAAGCGTGCCGAGACGAACACCACCAGCATGCTGCGAGGGCTGCTCACCTCCCTCGGCTTCAAGGAAGTGACGGTGGTCTACGGGGAGACGGGCTGACCGGACCCCGCTCGCCGTGTGTCCAGCGCGCGGCTACGCCGTGCGCGGTGACGGCAGCGATGCCGTCACCGATGCCGTCACGGGTGCGGGCAGCGTCGCCGCCAGGGCCGTCAGTCGGGTCACCAGATCGCCGAACGGGCCGCCCGGCGGCTCGTCGGTGAGGACCGGCAGCAGGATGCGCGCCATCTCGTCGTCGTACGCCGCGCTCACCGCGGCCAGCGCCGCGAAGTCGTGCACCAACTGCAACTCCAGGTCACCGCGCGGGATCCGGCGGCCGTCCAGCCACAGCAGCGCCGTCGACTCGGCGAGCGACACCCAGGAACGCACGACCAGTTCCAGCCGGGGCGGCGGTGACTGGATGGAGAGGTGGGACAGGATCTGCTCGTACGCGGCCTGCCGCACCTCGTCGATCATGGCGTTGGCCGTGGACGAACCCACGGCGGGGCCGCCGCGCATCAACGCGAAGAAGCCGTGGCCGTGCTCGTCGACGAAGTCGAAGAAGCGCGTCATGACCCGCAGCAGCCGGGCGCCGAGCGGCCCCTCGCGCGGTTCGACGAACCGGCCGGCCAGTTCGTCGGCGGCGCGCCGCAACGCGGCCTCGTACAGAGACTGTTTGCCCGGGAAGTAGTGGTATACCAGCGGCCGGGAGATGCCGGCGGCCGCCGCGATCTCGTCGATGGAGACATGATCGGGCGAGCGGTGGCTGAACAGTTCCAGCGCGACACCGATCAGTTGCTGGCGTCGCTCTTCGACGCCCATTCTGCGTCGCACCCCGGTCGTCATATGAACAGCCTAACCGCCGGTGGCCGAAGCCTGTCCGTTACGCTCGCCGACCATGAGCGCACCTGACCAGGAAGAGGTCACCGAAACGCCGGAATCCAGGCCGGAATCGGAACTGGAATCGAAGCGGGACCCGAAGCCGAAGCCGAAGCCCGAGGCCGAGGGGGAGGCGGAGCCGGCGGCAGGCCCGGACCCCGCCGCCGACTTCGCCGCTGACGACCCGGGGGACACCGCCCCCGGGGACACCGACCACGACGACAGCGCCCTCACCCCGCGCCAGGCCCGCCGAATCCGCGTCGCGGTCGCCTCGGTCCTTCTGGTCACCATGGCCGCGCTGTTGGCGGTGCGGCTCGCCAACCGCTCCTCCGTCCTCGTCGTCGGCCTCTACGGGCTCGCGATGATCCTCTGCGGCGTCGTCATCGAACTCAGCAGACACGGCCGCACCCGCCTCGCCACCTGGCTGCTCGGCGTCGGCCTCGCGGCGGCGCTGGCCACCGACTGGCTGCTCCTGCCCTGACCGTGGCGATGCCCCCGGCGGTCACCGCAGCGCGCCCACCCGTGTGCCGTCGGTTAGCCGCCCGTGGAGTTCCGCCCGGTCGCCGGGCTTCGCAGGTACCGCGAGCAGCCGGCCGTCCGCGTCGCCCGTGACGCCACCCGTCGTACGTACGGAGCGGAACTCGCCGCCACCGGCCGCCAGTACGTACCACCGGCCGCCGCGCGACTTCCACAGCACGCCCGCCAGCACATGGGGCTCACGCGGGCCGCACGCCGCCGTGTTCTCCGCCCGCGCCGCGATCGCCCCCGGCGCCCCGCCCTTCGCCCCCGGCGCCTGGAACTGCGCCAGCACCCTGCTCTCCGTGCCGCGCCACGTGTCCGCGCGGGTGCACACCCACCGCGCGCCGCCGTTGGACTCGGGCAGGGGCTGGTTCGCGTACTGCCAGGAGTTGACCGTCCGCACCCCGTGCGAACGCACCGCGGGCAGCAGACACGCCGTCCGCGCCCAGGCGGCGCGCGCCGCGCCGCCCGACACGTCGGCGGGCGCCGACGGCGGGCCCGACGTCAGCCGGGCGGGCGTCAGTTCGCCGAGGTCGGTCAGCAGCCGTACGGCGCCGCCCTTACCGCCCTCCGCCACCTCCAGCACGTCCCACGCCCCGCACGTCCGCTCCGTGCCCGGCGTCGGCAGCGGGTCCGTCACACCGTCCGCGCCGCGCCGCAGGGGCCGCGCGGCACCGGCCGGGTCGAGCAGATCGCGTACGGACGTCGCCGCCACCCAGGGCGCCGTCAGATAGCGCACGTTGCCGTCCGTGCGCCCGGCGACCAGTGCGTACGTGGCCGGGGCCGCGCCGGGCGCGGTGTCGGCCGCCGCGCCGTCGACCCGGGCGAAGTCCAGCGCCACCGGGCCCGTGCCGGTCCGGGGTTCCGCGTACCGGGCGATCCGCAGCCCGTCGTACAGCAGCACCACCCGCGCCCGGTCGACCTCGCCCGCGTACAGCAACTGCGCCGGTCCCATCGGCGGCCCCACGGGGGTGGCCGGCGTGGACGAGACCCGCACCGACGCGCCCGGCCGCGCCCAGACCGCCAGCGCCCGGCGCAGCAGCGGCCGGTCGGCGGCCAGCGCGCCGCGCGTGGGCCACACGGAGAAGTCGGTACGGGCGGACGCCTGCCAGACGTTCTGGGGCACGCGCAGCACCTTCGCCGGGTCCAGGGCCGCCTCCGCCGCCGAGTTGCGCGCGTACGCGGGTGCGGCGGCGCCGTTCGCGCCCCAGCCGCCACCGGGCAGCCCGAGCAGCGCGCCGCAGACGGCGAGCGCGGCGGCTCCCGCGACCGCCGCGCGGGCGTGCTGGCGCCGGCGCAGCAGATCGGTGGGGCGGGCCTGGAGCGAACACGGGTCGTACTCGGGGGACTCCAGCAGCGCCACGCCCCGCGTACCGATGCCGTCGGCCTCCGCGAGCGCCGCGTGCGCGTCGGCCACCCCGGCGGCGGTGAGCAGCCGGCGTACGTCCGTGTCCGGCAGCCGTTCCAGCCCCCTCAGTACGAAGGCGGCCCTGGCGCCGCCGGAGAGGGCCGACAGGCGCTGGTCGAGGGCCAGTTCGTCGGCGCCGCCCGAGCGCGGGAACAGCCGCAGGCCCCACACGTGCGGCAGCAGCGGCGGCAGTTGGGCGCGCCGGGGCCACGCCGCGCGGCGCAGCGGGCGCTCCGCGTCGAGCGCCTGCCGCAGCACCCGGCCGCGTACGTAGGCGTAGCCGTCGTCGGGGGTCGCCGCCGTGCGGTTGCGCGGCAGGGAGCGCTGGACGACGGCGTGCGCGGTCAGCACACGGCGGTTGCGGCCGAGGGCCGGCGGCAGTACGAGATAGGCGAGCCGCACCAGCCGCTGGTAGTGCTCGACGAGGGCGGCCTCGGCCTGTTCCACGTCGACGGGGGCGGGCGCGGGGGCGGGCGGAATCGGGCTGGCGGAGGCGGCGGAGGCCGTGGCGGCGTCGGGTGGGGGCACGTTCAGCAGAACGAGCGATTCGTCGGATGGTCACCCAACCCCCTTGTGTCCCAGGCGGGTTGTCCGCAAATCGCCGGACGGGCCGGATGCGGTGTCCGCGAGTCGCCGGACCGGCCGCACGCGCGGCCGGTCCGGCCCCCGCCGGTCAGGGCCGCCCCGGGCCGTGTCCGGCGAACAGCGCCGTCCGCCCGTAGGGCGGGGCGCGCCCTACCCCGTGACCGCCCAGCCGCTGAACTCGACCGTGCCCCGCAGCCCGCTGCTCCCGTTCGTCGCGGTCATGAACAGCCCCACGTCCTGGACGTCGGCCGCGCCGGGCACCGCCACCGAGGCCACCGTCCGCCACGTGGCCCCGTCGTCCGTCGAGCACGAGCCGGTGAACCGGCCCCCCGCACGCGCCAGCCGCAGCAGCACCGGAGCGGTGACGCCGGTGACACGCCGGTAGGTGTCGAGCGTGCCGTCGCCGGTCGTGTCGTACGACAGCACCACCCCGTTGGACGGCGTCACGGCCAGGTTGACGATGCCCGGCGAACCGGGCGTCGCCAGGCGGTCGCGGGCGATGATGCCCGCGCGGGCCCACGCCCCCGTGTTCTCCTGCGCGTCCACCCGCACCGTCACACCCACGCCGTCCCTGAACGCGCCTTCTTTGAAGGCCGTGCCGAACTGCGTCGTCGCCCGCCACAGGTCCTGGCCGCCGCCGTTGACCGAGAAGCGCTCGCCGAGCTGCCCGAAGACCGCCCCGTTGTTGCCGTACGTACGCCAGTCGGCGGCCGGCGGCCCCGCGACGTACACCACGCCCCGCTGGACGGTCTTCACGCGCTCCTCGCCGCGTGGCCCGTACTCCAGCGCCAGCGCGTACGGCAGCGGGCGCAGCGGTGCCGTCAGGGGCTCGTCGGGCGCGGTCACCGACCAGGCGACGGATCCGGCGCCGGCCGGTTCGACGGCGGGCAGCCGGGCGGGGCCGTCCGGCCGGGCTTCGAGGCCGGTCAGGGCGAAGTCGACGGGGCCGGTGCCGCGCAGCCCGTTGAGGTATCTGAAGTCGGCGCGCACCGTGCCCGAACTGCCCGGTGTGAAGGTGAGCGGGTCGGCGGTGACGGTGACGGTGCCCTGGTACGGGGCGGTGGCCAGGGTGTCCCGTACGCGCAGGGCCGTGCGGTGCGCGTCACCGGTCGCCCGCACCGGATAGGCGCCGCGCTGCCGCGTCCACGCCTCCTCGTCCACGTACCAGTCGAAGACCTTGGGCTCGCGCCCGGCGGCCAGGGCGTCGGTCAGCTCGTCCAGATACGCCTGCCACTGCGGCAGATGGACATCGGCGAGCAGGCCCTGCCAGTCGCGGTTCGAGTAGTTGCTCAAGTGCCCGGCCGCCGATCTGTCGGCCCAGGTGGTGATCAGCGTGCGTGCCGTCCGCTCCAGCGTCGCGGCCTCCGCCGGACCGGTCGCGAGCCGCTTCGCGTCCTCCAGCCACGGACCGAGCAGGAACGAACGGTGGCAGCCCGCCATCGCGTCGCTCAGCCGCATCAGTTTCAGCCAGAGTGCCGCCAGCGCGCGGAACGTGGCGACGTCGCCTCCTTGGAAGGCGCCGCGCAACTGCGGCAGCAGCAGCCGGGAGCGGTTGGCGAGCGCCTGTCTGCCCAGCTCGGTCACGTCGTGCCGGTAGGCGTCCGAGCCGCGCAGCCCGGCCGCCACGTCGAGCAGCGCGCCGAAGGCCTTGTCGAACTCGCCGGTGTCGAAGGCGGTCCCGACGGACGAGGTGAGGCCGGGGCGGCGGGAGAAGATCGAGTCGACGGGCCGGCCGTCGGTGGTCGTCAGCCGGTAGGCGGTCGCCGCCAGCACCCCGAACGCGGCCCGCGCGGAGGGGTCATCGCCGCCGTAGCGCAGATCGGCGTACGAGCGGAACCAGCTCTCCCGGTCCACCGGCTCCTCCCGCCACGCCAGCTCGCTGAACAGCTCGAAGGCGGCCGGGTCGCGCTCGGCGCCCTCCGGCATGTACGCGGTGCCGGCGAGCGCGCTGCCCGGCTTGTCGCGCCAGGCCGTGAACCGCTCGGTCCAGCGGTCGGAGTTGGCGCCCATCGTCGTACGCCCGCCGAAGTTGGGGATGGTGCCGAAGGCGTACGGCGCGCCGCCCCAGTCCCGCTCGCGGTCCGTCACCGAGTCCAGGTCGGACAGACCGTCGACGATCAGCACACGGTCGGTGTCGATGGCGTCGAGCAGGGCCGGTACGGGGTTGGTCTGCCAGCCGAGGATCACCCAGGTCGCGTCGGGGCGGGCCGTGCGCAGCGACGTCTCGACCGCGCGGGCCGCCGCGGGCACGGGGACGTCCCCGGGGTTGCCGCCCTCGTGCAGCAGGTCCATCTTGAAGTGGTTCACCTCGCCGAAGAGTTCGCCCTGGTGCCGGTAGAAGGCGGCGGCGACATCGGCGAAGACGGGGGTGCGCGGGTCGAGCCAGTCGGGGCGCGGCAGCCCGTTCCAGCTGCCCTGCGGCACGGTCCGCGCGCCGGGGTTGCGGGCGGCGAAGCCGTCCGGGACGGTGCCGAAGTAGCCGGGGAGCACGGGGGACATGCCCAGCTCGCGCATCCGGTCGGTGATGCGCCGGCCGAGCGTGGCGCGTACGGCGATCAGCTCGGGGGAGAGCGGCCCGCCGTACGCGCTCAGGTTCTGGAGCAGCCACCACGGCTGGTGGGTGGGCGCGGGCAGCCAGCCGCGGGCCTCGGTGTCGGAGTAGCCGAAGTCGGTCAGCAGCCGGTGGTAGACGGCCTCCTGGCCGGTGGTGACGAGAACTTCGTTGCAGCCGTGCAGGGCGAGGATGTCGAGCATCCGCTCCCAGCGCGGCCAGTCGGCGTACGGGGCGGTGTAGCCGTCGTGCGTGTCGTTGAGCGCGAACCGGTGCCGTACGGTCGCCGAGCGCTCCAGCGGGCGGCGGGGCGCGGGCAGGGTGGCGGGCAGGTCGAGTTGGCTGCCCGACCAGCTGATGTGGGCGCCGCACTCGTACTTCAGGTACCAGTGCACCCCGGTGAGCAGCACGCCGGCGTCGGTGCCCGACACCTCGATCCGGCCGGCGGACCCGGCGACCCGGAACCGCTCGGGGCCGCGTGTCAACCGGAACCGGAACTGGTCGGCGTGGCGGGGCAGCAGGCGCTCCACGGCGGCGCGGGCGGCGGTGGTCGCGGTGACGGCGGTGGCCGCGGTGGTCGCGGTGGTCGCGGTGGTCGCCCGCGCGTCGGCACGGGCGGGGGAGTGCGAGATCAGCGCTGTACCGACGCCGATCGCCCCGGCGCCCGCCAGCACGGCGCGTCTGGAGGGGGCGGAGGGAGCGGAGGAAGCGGAGGGAATCGGGACAGTGGCGGGAGGGGTGGGACTCGGCAGCTCGGTCATCAGCGGTCCTCTGTCCTCAGTCATGGGGGGGGTGACAACAGGTGCGTGCGGAGCGCACGTTAATGACGGGGAGGGTGGTGGGCAACGATGTGATGCGTCGTTCACCCGCGCGGGGGCTTGTGGAGAGGGCACGATGGCCGAATGCGTACCCAGCGAACCCGGCCGGCACTGGCGGTACCGGCCCTGGCCCTCGCCATGGTCCTGTTGAGCGGCTGCGGCGCGAACGACGACGAGGCCCCGAAGGTGCCGAAGACGGCGACCGGGAGCCTCGAACGGCTGGCCGAGCAGGCCACCTGTGATCCGAACGTGCAGACCGACGCCGAGGAACTGCGTCAGGCCAACTGCACGACGGACGACGGCAGATACATCCTCACCACCTTCGCGACCGACCGCGGTCTGCGCGAGTGGATCAACGAGGCCGACGACTACGGCGGTTCGTATCTCGTCGGCCGGAAATGGGTCGCCAGCGGCGACGCGAAGGTGGTCGAGTCGCTGCGCGGCCGGCTGGGCGGGACGGTCGAGACGGCCCCCGAGCACCACTCGGGGAGCGACGACGACGGTGGCGGCGGTGGCGGCGGTGGCGAGAGCGACGGTGGCGCGGGGCACTCGGGTCACACCGGGAAGAGCTGACGCACCCGGGCGCCGGGCGGGCCGTGTACGTACACGGCCCGCCCGGCGCCCGACGCTCGTGAATCACGTCACACCGAGAGGCCTAGTTGCATTCCTTACCGGTGTTGATGCAGCCGACCATTCTGTTCATCACGTCCTCGTCGAAGACATTGATGAAGTCACCGTGGTCGGTCACGGGCTTGTGCAACTGCTCGGGGAACGAGTCCACCGCGAATCCGGGACCCGGCGGGATGTCGTACACGATCCGCTGCTTCAGCTGCGGAATGGCCTGGAATCCCTCCTGGCACCGACCGTTCTCGTCGGCGAACGCCACATGGGTGCGGTGATTGGCGCTGTCGGTGTTCTGTCCGTCCCAGCAGCTCTGGAAGTCGAAGGAACGCACCACCTGGCTGCCCGCGGGGCAGATCGGGTATTTGTCCTTCAGCTGACGGTCCTCGAATCCGGTACAGCTCCACGAGGCGTTCGCGTTCGCGTCGCCGTTGACGAACGCCTTCGCGTCGCCGGTGATGACGCGCAGGAATCGGGGCATGGCGGTCACCTTCGACACGGCGCTGCCGGCGAATCGCAGCGTGACCTCGGACGGGGTCTGGATCTCTCCGACGTTGCCGTCCTTGCCGCCGCCGTCCTCGTTCGCGTCGCCCTCGTTCTGGCCGTTCTGGAGGCGGATCACCGGCCAGTAGTAGGTGGACTTGTCACCCTGCTCGTCGCAGGTCGTCTCACCGTCGGCCAGGTCGTCGTCGCTCGCGAAGGCGTTGTTGGCCTGGTTGCCCACGTAGTCGTGCTTGTGGTGGGCGCCGTTGCTCACGCCGGGGGCGGCGATGACGTTGTCCGAGTTGAAGAGGCCGTTCTCGTTGCGCCCGCAGTCGGTGGTGAAGGTGCCGGTCGACGCCTGTTCCTGCTCCTGGGGCTGCTGGATGTTCGGCTCGATGGACTCGATGTCGACGAAGTCGGAGGCTTCGGGGCCGTTGCCGGGGGTGCCGGGCGGCTGGCCGCCGCCGCCCGGGTCACCGCCGCCCGGGTCACCGCCGTCCTGGCCGCCGTTCTGGCCGCCGCCCGGGTCACCGTCGTCGGTGTTGTCATCGGGGCGCATGGTGCACGGGGCGAGCGAATCCAGACTCCTCTGCCAGTGACCCGCACGCTTCAGCGCGGTACGGATGCGCTTGAGACTGGCGAGTCTCTTCTGCTTCAGCGGCTTGAGGATCTTCCTCTCGGTAAGTCCCGGATCTCTCTCCAACCGCGTCTTGTTGTCGGCGAACCGTTTGTAGGCGGCGGTGATCTGTGTGTCCATCCGGGCGAGTTCCCGGTCGACCTGGGCACGGGCCCGCCTCGGCACCTTGGTGAGCGCGTTGGCGACCTCGGGACAGTCGATGGTGGACATCTGCCGTCCGGCATTCTGGATCCGCTGCTCCTGACCGGAGCGGCCCTCTCCCGCGGATGCGTAGACATTTACCGCTACCAGCCCACCCCCGCCCAGAATCAAGGCCGCCGCGGCCGCGATGGCCCGGTTCGCCACTGTCGAGCGTTTTCTTGACGTGCGTCCCATGGAACTCCTCAAGCCGGCGGGGGAGGAAGCGCTCCGTTCCATACGGACGGCATTCGCGGCCTGTTCAGCCGCCATCGGAATTCATGGAAATCCCCATCAACAAACCGGGCGGATGCCCTCAACACGCCCCGCCCGGCGGCACCTTGGGCAGTACGGGCGACGGACAACCCTGAGTGCCCGCCCGGTCGCTACTGCTGGCCCCGGTCCAGATAGGCGATCACCGCGAGTACCCGCCGGTTGTCGTCGTCCGACACCGGCAGCCCCAGCTTTCCGAAGATGTTCGACGTGTGCTTGGACACCGCCCGCTCCGTGACCACGAGTTGGCCGGCGATCGCCGCGTTCGACCGCCCCTGCGCCATCAGCTCCATCACCTCGCGCTCACGCGGCGTCAGCTGCCCGATCGGCTTGTCCTGTGTGCGGCGGGACAGCAGTTGCTGGATGACCTGGGGGTCCATCGCCGTACCGCCGCCGGCCACCCGGCGTACCGCGTCGATGAACTGGTCGGCGTCGAAGACCCGGTCCTTGAGGAGATACCCGATGCCGCCGTTGCCGTCGGCCAGCAACTCCCGTGCGTACAACTGCTCCACGTGCTGCGACAGCACGAGGACGGGAAGTCCGGGACGGGCCTTGCGCGCGGCGAGGGCGCACTGAAGCCCCTCGTCGGTGTGCGACGGCGGAAGCCGGACGTCGACGACGGCGACGTCCGGCTCCAACTCCGCTAAGGCTCTGGTCAGTTCGGGCCCGGTCTCCACGGCGGCCAGCACCTCGAAGTCGTACGCCTCCAACATCCGGACCAGGCCGTCACGGAGCAGAAAGAGATCTTCGGCTAGGACAACTCGCAAGGGATCTCCACGGTGACCATGGTGGGGCCGCCCGCGGGGCTGCTGACGGCCAGGATGCCGTCGAATGTACCGAGTCGGCGCTCCAGTCCGCTCAGGCCGCTGCCGGAACCGATCCGCGCGCCGCCGACGCCGTTGTCGCCGACGGCGACCCGCAGCATGGACTGCGCGTAGGTCATGTCGATCCAGATCCGGTCGGCGCCGGAGTGCTTGATGGCGTTGGTGAGGATCTCGCTGACCGCGAAGTACGCCGCCGACTCCACCGGCGCCCGGGTCCGGCCCGGCAGTTCCACCTGTACGTCGGTCTCCACCGGCAGCCGCAGCGCCAGCGCCTTCACCGCGTCGCCCAGACCGCGTTCGGCGAGCACCGGCGGGTGGATGCCCCGGACCAGGTCGCGCAGTTCGGTCAGCGCCTCGGCGGAGGACTTACGGGCGTGCGCGATCAGCTCCTTGGCCTTGGCCGGGTCCTTCTCGATCAGCGCCTCGATCGTGCCCAGGTCCATGCCCATCGCGACCAGCCGGGCCTGCGCGCCGTCGTGCAGGTCCCGCTCGATCCGGCGCAGTTCGGCGGCGGAGGTGTCCACGGCGTCGTGCCGGGTCTCGGTGAGATGGGCGACGCGCCGGGCCAGCTCCTGGTCCTGGCCGGGGGCGAGCAGCGACTTGGCGAGCAGGAAGTGACCGCGCTGGATCTCGTGGGCGTACCGCACACCCACCGCCCCGATCGCCACCCCCAGCGCGGCGGCGAGCAGGCCGGTGAACTGGCTGTCGACGGGGACGAAGCCGTACCAGTAGGCGCCGCCCTCCTCGAAGACCCGCCACAGCCCGGCCGCCAGCACGAGGCCTTCCAGCGGGTAGACGAGCAGCGCCATGGAGAACAGGGCGACCGTCGCGCCCGCCGTCATGTCCACCAGCAGCCACGTCAGGTCCCGCCAGGTCGCCGGGTCCTTCAGCATCAGCGTGGTCCGCTCGACCTGACCGGTGACGCCGGTACGCAGATCGGCGGGCATCGGGCGGTACGGAACGGGAATCCTGACGTCCGACCAGGTGGCCGCCAGCAGCCGGCGCCGGTTGGCGTGCGCCCGCACGGCCGTCAGGACGTGGGGGGTGGTGAAGACGCCGATGCCGAGAATGATGAAGACGATCGAGAGGACCGAGAAGACGAACAGCGTGATCGACCCCGCGAGGGCGGTGACCCCGAGCACCAGCCCCCGGCCCGCGGTCGCCGCCGCCCCCGCGACTACTTGCTTCGCCCTGTCCGTCGCCCTGTCCATCGTCGTCCCTCTCCTCGTCGCCCGTGCCCCATCGGCCCTCGGCCCGGCCTGCGGGCACGCACATCAGTCTGCCGGGCGGGACCCGCGCGGCGGGAGCCGCTTCCGCCCCCGATCGGGGGTGTAGCCAGCACCACTCGGACACCTCCGGCATCCCCGCCCCCAGCGCCTTCCAGGGATGCCGGGGCGACCGTTTCCCCGGCCACCGGACGGACCCGGTGAACCGTCAGGTCACCGCCCCAGCAGCGCCGCCTCCACCTCCGCCGCGAGCCCGAGTGACGGGCGGTCCGGGCGCCGCGGAGCCTCGCCGCCGACCGACCTGAGCCAGGCCCAGGTGTCGCCGACGGTCTCCGCCGCCGGCCGGCAACGCAGCCCCGCCGCGAGCGCCTTGGAGACGTCGCCGCCGTGCATCGTGCCGTGCGCCTCACCGCCGTGCGGCAGCCAGATCGGCAGGTCCGTCCACGGCTCGACCCCGGCGGCGAGGATCGCGTCCGGGTCGGTCCAGCGCAGCTCGGCGTCCGAGCCGGTGGCCTCGGCACACGCCGTCAGCAGCCCGCCCATCGTGGTGTGACCGGGCGGACTCACCAGGTTGTACGCGCCCCCGAGACCGCGCCCCGCCGCGTCGAGCGTCCACTCGGCGAGGTCGCGTACGTCGATGTACTGCAACGGGTTGTCGCGCGGTCCGGGCGCGAGTACCGCGCCGCCGCGGGCGATCCGCCCCAGCCACCACGGCAGCCGCCCCACGTTCTCCCACGGCCCGAGGATCAGGCCCGCGCGCACCAGAAGCGCACGGTCGCCGAAGGCCGCCTCGGCGGCCAGTTCGCCACCGCGCTTGTCCCGCGCGTAGTCCCGCTGCCCGGCATCGGCATCGGCGCCCTCCACCAGCGGGCCGTCCTCCGGGAGACCGGCCGGGGCCGGGTACGCGTACACGGAACGGCTGGAGACGTACGTGTAGTGCCCCGCCCGGCCGGCGAGCAGCCGGGCCGCGTCGAGCACGGCCGACGGCGCGCCCGACCAGGTGTCGACGACCACGTCCCACTCGGGAGCCGCGCCGCCGGCCCCGGCGGCGAGGGCCGCGAGGCCGTCCGGCGCCGTGCGGTCGCCGTGCAGGACCCGCACGCCCGCCGGTGCCTCGTGGCGCCCGCGGTGGAAGACGGTCACCTGCCAGTCCCGCGCGAGCGCCGCCTCGGCCACGGCGCGCCCCACGAATTCCGTCCCGCCCAGTATCAGAAGTCTCATGGCCGAAACCCTGCCACGCGGCTGTCCGGCCACCGGATTTCTTCTGCCGCGGGCATAGCAGGTCAACGCCGTTCGCGCCATCTGCCGCACGCGCCACGGGGATGGCAGCATGAGCGCACCATGACAGATGCCCGGTCGCCGATGCGCGCCCTGCGGGCCGCGGTTCTCGCGGCGGTGTGCGTGACACTGGCGGCGGTGGGGCATTCGTCCATGTCCGCTCATGAAATTCCGCTCGGTGCGCTTACGGCCGCGTTCGCGGTGCTCGCGGGGCTGTCATGGCTCGCGGGCGGGCGGCGCCGGGGCATCGGGTTCATCGGGCCCGCCGTGCTCACCGCACAGGCCGGGCTGCATGTGACGTTCGCCGCCGCCGGGACGCACGGCGCGATGGTACCGGCGGGCCACGGCCACGCGACGGCGGCGGGCATGGGCGCGGGCGGGGGTACGGCCGGGGGTACGGAAGGCGCCGTCGGTGCCGTGCTGGCAGCCGCCCGCGACACCTCGCCGGGCATGCTCGCCGCCCACCTGCTCGCCGGGGCCGTCTGCGCACTCTGGCTGGCCCGCGGCGAGGCCGCCTTCTTCCGTCTCGCCGAGACCGTCGCCGCCTTCGCCTTCACCCCGCTCGGGCTGCTCCTCGCCGCGCCCCGGCCCCTCGCCGTAACGCCGCCACCCGCACGGCCCCGGCACCGCACCCGCGCGCCGCACCGGCCGCGCGGCACCGTCCTGGCCCACGCCGTGTCGCGGCGCGGCCCGCCCGCCCGCCGCGCGCTCCCGATCCGTACGACGGCCTCCGGGGCCGCCGCCGCCATGGTCTGAACCGGGCGGGGCCCGGGGCGTCGATTTCCCCGTGCCCCGCCAACTCCTAGGACAGCCATGGCCATTGACGACCCCGTACAGGGCGCCGACTCACCACGCGGCAAGGCCCCGGCCAAGAAGCCCGGCGCCAAGAAGCCGCCCGCGGCCACGATCACCACGTGGGGCGCGGTGCGCCCGCTCGTCCTGCGCCTGCACTTCTACGCCGGGCTGCTCATCGCCCCGCTCCTGCTGATCGCCGCCACCACCGGGCTGCTCTACTCGCTCTCGTACCAGGCGGAGAAGATCGTCTACCGCCAGGAGCTGCGCTCCCCGGACAGCGACCGTACGGCCATGCTCTCCGAGCAGGTGGAGGCCGCCCGCGCCGAGCACCCCGACGGCAAGGTCACCGCCGTCTGGCCCTCGTCCGACGACGAGGAGTCCACCCGCGTCCTGATGACGATGCCGGACAGCGAGGAGAGCATGTCGCTGGCCGTGTTCGTCGATCCGCACACCGCCCGGATACGCGGCGAGCTGGACAGCTACGGCAGCTCCGGAGCCCTCCCGCTGCGCACCTGGCTCTCCCAGCTCCACCGCCATCTGCACCTTGGCGAACCCGGCCGCGTCTACAGCGAGTTGGCCGCCAGCTGGCTGTGGGTCGTCGCGCTCGGCGGGCTGCTGCTCTGGACCGGCCGCCGAAGGGCCTCGAAGCGGGCCCTGCTCCGGCCCGAACGCGGCGCCACCGGACGCCGCAGGACACTCACCCGGCACGGCTCGCTCGGGCTGTGGGCGGCCACCGGATTCGTGCTGCTCTCCGCGACCGGCCTGACCTGGTCGACGTACGCGG
Organism: Streptomyces sp. NBC_01508; assembly: GCF_045040315.1. Classification (NCBI taxonomy): domain Bacteria; kingdom Bacillati; phylum Actinomycetota; class Actinomycetes; order Kitasatosporales; family Streptomycetaceae; genus Streptomyces; species Streptomyces sp. NBC_01508. Next base: position 6,338,592 of record NZ_CP109419.1, read on the forward strand.
GCGCGAACATCGGCGCCGTCCAGGACCAGTTGGGCGGCGCCACCCCCGTCGTCTCGTCCGCCCTGAAGAGCGGCGAGGGCGCGGCGGCCGGTGCCGGAGGACACGAAGGGCACGAAGGGCACGGCGGCGACAGCGCGGCGGGCGGTGACCACCAGGGGATGGACATCGGCATCGACAACGCCCTGACCGCCGCGCGCCAGGCCGGGCTCGACGGCCCGGTGATCGTGAAACCGCCCGCCGACGGGGCGGCGTACGTCGTCGCGCAACGGGACAGCCAGTTCCCGGTCCGGCTGGACTCCGTCGCCGTCGACCCCGGCACCGGACTCATCCTCGACGAACTGCGCTTCGCCGACTACCCGTTGCTCGCCCAGCTCACCCGGATCGGCATCGACGCCCACATGGGCCTCACGTTCGGCGTCGTCAACCAGCTGCTCCTCGCCGCGCTCGCCCTCTCGCTGATCCTGATCATCGTCTGGGGCTACCGCATGTGGTGGCAGCGCAGGCCCACCCAGGACCGGAAGCCGGCCGTGGGCAAGCCGATGGCGCGCGGCGCGTGGCGGAAGGTGCCGCTGCCCGTACTGCTGCCGCTGATCGCCGCGGCGGCGCTTACCGGCTGGTTCGTCCCCCTGCTCGGCATCACGCTGGCGGCGTTCCTGGTCCTGGACGTGGTGCTCGGCTCGGTGGCGCGGGCGCGGGCGCGGGCGGTGGCACGGGCGCGGGCGCGGGCCGGTACGTAGGCCCGTCCGTAGGCCCGTCCGTACGGCGGACGTACGAGGCCCCCGTCGGTCCGACTCGACCGACGGGGGCCTCACACATACCGAGACGCCGGCGGTCCTACGGGGCGTACTTGTAACCGACCCGCCTGATCGTCCGGATCGTGTGCCGGTGCTCGATGCCCAGCTTCCGGCGCAGCCTCGCCACATGGACGTCCACGGTCCGGCCGTCGCCCACGTGTCCGTAACCCCAGACGGTGGTCACCAACTGGTCGCGGGTGTGCACCCGGTGGGGGTGCGCCACGAGATGGGCGAGCAGTTCGAATTCGAGGTACGTCAGATCCAGCGGCCGGCCGGCCACCTCGACGGTCCGCTCGGCGGAGTCGATCCGCACCGGCCCCTCGCCGGCGTCGCCGCCGGGAGCCGGGGCGGTGGCGGCGGCGGTGGCGGCCACCGGGTGCTGGTCGGCCGGCACGAGCACGAGGTAGCCGATCATCGGCGGCCTGCCCGGCAGGGTCGGCAGGGTGTGCGCCGGGGCGGGAAGCCAGGTGGAGCCGGGCGGCAGGAAGTCCACGAGCCGGTCGGCCGCGATGACCGGACCGGCCGCACGGGCCGTCCCGAGCGGTACGACCTCGTCACGGTCGACGGCCCTCAGTCGGTGACGGCCGGAGGTGGTGGCGGTGGTGGAGGCCGCGGCCGCGGCGGTGGCCGCGGTGACGGTGGAGAAAGGACGGGGGTTCGCCATGAGGGGTCAGCTCTTTCGCGCGAAGGATGTCGTCGAGTCGACAGGACGGGACGTACGTCATTCGCGACGGCCGAAGGCCCGGGAAGAGGCTTTAGAGGGCCGGCGCGTTCCTCACGCGCCGACACACCCGGTCGAAGTCGTGGTGCTGCCGGGACGGCCAGAACGGCTCAAGGTCGATGCGACCCGACGCGTCGTGCTGAAGGCTGGCCATGACCTCATTGAAGCAGAAACGGGGGCGCGGCAGGAGTGCCCTCTCACAGGTCGGTACACACAGAGGGAACCATTGGCCATTTCATGGGCAGTTCATGAGGTTCACAGCCCGTTCACGCAACGCCCGCCCCCGCCCCACGCCCCTCCATGCCCGCCCCCGCCCCACGCCCGCCCCGCCCCGCGTCCGTCAGCCCAGCCGCTTGCGCCAGTCCAGGCCCGTGACGTCGATCGCCGCACCCGGCGAACCGTCCCACGTCACCGACAGACCCGCGTCCGCCAGAGCCGCCGTGACCTCCCCGCCGACAGCCGCCGTGGTCTCCTCCGAGCCGTCGAATCCTCCGTAATACAGCGAGAGCCCGCCCCCGGCCGCCACCCGCTCGGTGCTCTGCGTGTGGAAGAAGACGAAGCCACGCACCTCCCTGGTGTCGCCGGCCTCGCGCTCGGCGCCGATCTCGTCCAGCCCGCAGTTGCGGCAGCAGGTGAAGTTCTCACGGGCCACGATGCCCCGCGCGTCCAGCCCGGCGAACACCGCCGTGATCCGCTCCGGGTCGGTCTCGCCCACCCAGCGGGCCTGCTCCCCGACACGCTCCAGCCACAGCCGGTCCACGATCCGCCGCGCCTGCGCGGCGGAGACGGGCCGCTCGTCCCCGTCCACCAGCCACTCCTCGGCGGCCTCCGCGAGCTGCGCCAGTCCGTCGTAGCCGCACGTGATCAGCCCGCGTACGTACTCCTCGATCTCCTCCCGCGTCTTGTCGTCCAGCTCCGGCACCGGCTCCTCGCTCAGCAGCCCCCGCGCACTCCACACCACCCCGGCGTCCCAGTCGGGCTCCTGGCGGGCCCACGCCACCATGATCCGGGTCACCGACTCCGCGTCCGGCAGGTCCGTCGGCAGGTCCGTGCCGAACACGTCGCTGTCGGAGCCGTCGCGGTGCTCCAGCGTGTAGCTCCCGTCGCTGTGACGCGCCACCTGCATGAACACGCTCGGCCGCTCGGGGATCCGGTCCACGGCCAGGAACTGATCGTTGACACCGCCGAGCCGGGCGACCAGCTCTCCGAGCCGGTCCGCCGAAATCCGCTCGTATTCCTGCCAGTTCTCTGTCTTCACCCTGATGGCCAGCATGGGGAGCACTGTGGCACACGCCACTGACAACACCACCGGCGTCGCGTGACGTCAGCGCAGCCGCGATCCGAATCCCGCCGCGCGGATCCGGCGCCTGATTTCCTCGGGTGTCGTTCCCAACCGGTCCGCCGCCCGCCGCGGATGCCAGCCGTTGTCGGCCAGGGTGTTCAGCAGATAGCCGCGTCTGGTCTGCGCCGAAGTCAGCCGGAACGTCTTCAAGTACGCCGTGCGCCCCTTGTGATCGGTGATCAGCTCACCGATGTGCTGCCCGTCGGAGCCGATACGGAACGGCGGCAGGAAGCGGTACATGTCGAACGACGCCATGCGGTAGACCCGCTCGAACGCGTAGGACTTACCGAGCAGTTCACGCGCCATGATCGTGTCGTGCGACTCGCGCCACTCCCGCTCCCGCCTTCGAGCGGCGGCCCGCAGATCGGCGAGCGTCCGGATGTGCCGCCCGTCGCCGAGGCGCGCGTCGAAGTCCGTTACGGACCCGCCGAAGTAGGCGTACTGGTAGATCAACTCCCCGTACATGTCCTGGAGCAGCGTCGGGTGCAGGGCGCGGTAGTCGTCGGGGTGCGGCACCACGAAGGCGGCGGCGAGCGCGTCGGCGACGTACACCATCACCCCGCACTGGCCCGGATGGATCTCGAAGACCCGCAGCGCGTCCGCGAGTCCGGGCACGTCGAGCCCCAGGAAGGCGGCCTCGGAACGGGGCGACAGTCCTTGCCGCACCGCGTCGTCCGACCACTGTTTCCAGGCGATCGTCGGCCCGCCGAAATGCAGCGCCAGATAGCCCTCCATCGCCAGGTGCGACGGCAGGAACCGGCAGCGCGTGACGGCACCGCCCGGCTGCCCGGCTTTCCCGTTCTTCCCGTTCTTCTTCGAGGGGCGCCGCTTGAGCATGCGGTGGTGCCGGTCGACGGCCATGGCCACGGGCTGGACGGTGTCCAACTGCGTTCCGTACGCCGCCGATTGCTCGCCGGACCAGTCGGCGACCAGACCGTGCGGGATGTACGAGACGTACGAGGTACGTGGAGACACCAGCACCTCGCCGAACCGGCCGTACACCTCGCGGTGCAGACGCAGCCCCGGCATCGGCTCCTCACGCACCAGCGGCACGAGCCGGACACCGCCCCACACCTGCGCCGGCCCGGCCGTCAGCCCGGTGAAGTCCAGCCCGGTCACCGCCCCCCGCCTCCCTCGTGCGTGCGCAGAAAGTTCTCGATCCGCCGGTCCAGGTACGCCTGGAGCTCGGCCAGTCCTGTACGGCCCTCGGCGAACTGCGCGATCTCCACCAGCGCCGGCAGATCCTCGGCGTCCCGGATCCCCGCCGTCGGCACACTCGCCGCCAGCCGCCGCACGTCGAAGACCTCGGCGTCGTAGACCGGATTCAGATGGACGATCGCCGTACGCCGCTCCCGGTCCAGACGTGTCCGCCACACCCGCAGAACCTCACCCGCCAGCCCCGGCGGCGCGTTGTCCCAGCCGTCCGAGACGATGACGAGCCGGTCGGGGGCGTACTCCAGCGCGTCGACGACACGCGTGCCCAGCGGCGTGGGTCCGTACGGACGTACCAGCAGCGGGTCCGTACGGCCCGAGGTCCAGTACGCGCCGTACGCCCCCGGCGCGGCCAGCGCCTCCAGCAGGAAGTGCCCGCCGAGCGCGACACCGAGCGGCCGGCGGCGCTTCTCGCCTGAGCCGGACGAGGAGTAGCTGTCGTCCAGTACGGCGGCGACGCGCCCCCACGTCCCGGCGTACCGCCCCGCCGCCCGGCGCGCCGCCGTGCGCAGCGCGCCCGTCAGCTCCGCGCGCCGGCCCACCCGCTCGTCGATCGTCAGCGACAGGGTGTACAGCGCGAGCCTGGTCAGCGGCATGACGGCCAGATCGGTCCGCACGGCGGCGCCCGCCGCGTCCGCGCCCGACTCGCGCTGTGTGCGCAGCCGTTCCAGCCGGGTCATCCGGGGCGCGATGCGCTCCACGAACGCCGTTCGCCTGACGCCGTGCTTGGCCGCGAAACCCTCGGCGACGGTGAACGGCAGCTCGTAGATCGCGCCCTGCTCGTAGTGCGCGCGGCGGTACGCGTCGAGAAGGCCGTGCTCGTAGCGCGGGCGCACGCCCGGCTCGAAGAGGAAGTCGCCCAGCTCACCGGTGGCCGGGCCGGTGCCCGTGGCCGTCGTCAGCGGCAGATGGAAGTGGCGTGCCGCGGTCTTCAGCCCGTGGCGGTACTTCACCGCGTCGTGGCCCAGGTCCGGCCGGTCCGCCAGCCAGTCGCGCAGGATCGCGCGGGTACGGCGGTTGGATACCTTCGCGGCGCGCAGCGCGCGGAACAGCCGGTAGACGCGCTGCGGCGGCAGCATCGCCAGCCGGGCGGCGATCAGCCGGCCCTCGGTCCGCTTCTGGTCCGGGCCGGTCTCCGCGGCCTCGCCCGGCGTACGCAGCAACTGCTCCACGACGCGCGCCGCGTTGTGGTCGTTGATGTCGAGCGCGAGCGAAGCGGCGTACACGGTGCGGTAGTTGACCCGTACGTACTCGTGGAGGAAGTCGAGCGACAGCCGTTGCCGGGACGCGTCGGAGCGGAACTCGCGCTGGCCCGTGGACGTGACGGCGGCGTTGACGAAGAGCAGCACGTCCTCTGCCGCGATCAGGTCGGAGTAGATCTCCGTCATGGTGTCCCCGAATCCCAGAATCCCCGTGTCCCCGAATTCCCGTGTCCCCGTACATGCGGAAGCCGGCCGGGGCATGGGGGCGCGAGCAGCGAAATTATTGCTGTACAGGCAAGTCCCGGAAGTCGCACCGGAGGCCCGCGGCCGGCCCACGAAACGTAGCACCGGGGGTGCGGTACGGCGCCACCCAATTCCCGGCCCGCCCTGGGCCGGGCCGGGGCGCGGACGGCACACTGACCCACATGAGCCAGCTACGCATCGCACTCCTCGGCACCGGCCCCTGGGCCGGGCGCACGCACGCCCCCGCCATCACGGCGCACCCGGACGTCGAATTCAGCGGTGTCTGGGGGCGGCGCCCCGAAGCCGCCACCGAGCTCGCCGCCGCCCACGGCACCACGGCGTACGCGGGGGAGGGGGACGGCGCGGGCGGTCTGGAAGGGCTCGACGCGCTGCTCGCCGTGAGCGACGCGGTCGCCTTCGCGCTGCCGCCCGACGTCCAGGCGCCGCTCGCCGCCCGCGCGGCGGCGGCCGGCTGCCACCTCCTGATGGACAAGCCGGTCGCGACGACCGTGCCGGGGGCGCGAGCCGTGGCCGACGCCGCCGAACTCGCGGGCGTCGCCTCGCTGGTCTTCTGCACCCTCCGTTTCGCCCCCGAGACCGCGGCGTGGGTCGAGGAACAGGCCTCGGTGGGTGGCTGGTTCACGGCACGCGCCCACTGGCTCGGGGCGCTCTACGGGGCGGGCGACAAGAGCCCGTACGCCGACTCGCCCTGGCGCCGCGAGAAGGGCGGCCTGTGGGACGTGGGCCCGCACGCGCTCTCCGCGCTGCTGCCGGTGCTGGGCGACGTGACCGCCGTGACGGCCGTACGGTCCGAGCCCGACCTCACCCATCTGGTGCTCACCCACACGTCGGGTGTGACGAGTTCGGCGGTACTGAGCCTGAGCGCCCCGGCGGCGGGCGCGGGCGCGGGGCTCGAACTGCGGGGCGAGCACGGGACGGCCGTACTGCCCGAGGGCTGGGGCGACCCGGCGGACATCTTCGGCAGCGCGATCGACGCCCTGCTCACGGCGGCGCGCACGGGCCGACCGCACGCGTGCGACGCGCGGTTCGGCCTGCGCCTGACGGAGATCCTGGCGGAGGCGGAGGAACAGATCACGGCGCGGTGACGAGGGGGTGGTTCCGGCAGCCCCGACGCGAACGGGCGGCGGGATCGGGGCGGCGGGATCGGGACCTCCTCGCGCCGTGGGGGAGGCGGGTGGGTGCGGACCGGCCCGCACCCACCCACCCCGCTGGTCTGCCGTCTCCGTCGTTCTCGTCAGCCCGCGGACCTCAACGGCCCGAAGAACGCCCGCAGTTCACCCGCCACCTGCTCCGGCTCCTCGTGCGCCATGAAGTGCCCGCCGCGCCCCGGCGTGCTCCAGTGCCGCAGGTCGGCGCAGAGCCGTTCGGCGAGGCTGCGAGGCAGCCCCGCCAGCGCCGGTTCATGGCTCAGGGTGACGGCCGCAGGCACCTGGATCGTCGGCACCGGCTTGTTCAGCGGGTAGTCGTAGTACTGCCGGAAGGACGATCCGATGCTGCCGGTCACCCAGTACAGCGTGGCGATCGTCAGGAGCGTGTCCTTGTTCCAGCGGCTCTCCAGATCGCCGTCGCAGTCGCTCCAGTCCCGGTACTTGTCGATGATCCACGCGAGGAGCCCGGCGGGGGAGTCCATGAGCGCCGCGGCGATCGTGTCGGGCCGGGTCCACATGATCTCGCTGTAGCCCTGGTCCCCGACGTCGAAGGCGTCGAGGTGGTCCAGGTACGCCTGTTCCTCGGGCGTCGCCGGCCGGTTCTCGAAGTCGGACGTGATCACGGCGGAGGTGAGGTGGATCCCCGCGACATGGCCGGGGTACAGGGCGCCGAGCCACTGCGTGACCCCGCCCCCGATGTCACCGCCGAAGGCGCCGTACCTCTCGTACCCGAGGGTCCCGGTCATCAGCTCGTGCCAGATCTCGGCGACCCCCCTGCGGGTGAACGGCCCCTCGGGCAGGGCCGAGTAGAGGAAACCGGGCAGCGACGGGACGACCACGTCGAAGGCGTCGGCAGGGTCGCCGCCGTACGCGGCCGGGTCGGCCAGCCGCTCGGCCGCCGCCAGCATCTCCACGAAGCTGCTCGGCCAGCCGTGCGTCATGATCAGGGGGAGCGGGGCGGGCGCGCCCTCGGCCCGCCTGCCCCGGATGTGGACGAAGTGCACCGGCCGTCCCGCGACTTCGGCGATGCGGTGCGGATAGGCGTTGAGGGCGGTCTCGGCCCGCCGCCAGTCGAATCCGTCCGCCCAGTGGGCGACGAGTGCGCGCAGATGGCCGGGGTCGGTTCCGCCGGCCCAGAAGGTGCTGTCGGACGCCGCGGTGAAGCGTGTGCGGTTCAGCCGGTCACGCAGGTCTTGGAGTACGTCGTCGGATACGGAGATCCGGAACTGCTCGGTTGTCATGTCTTCCTTCGCTCAGTGAGTCTGTCCGTGGACGGACGTCTCCTGGCGCGCTGGTCAGACGGACGCGACGGCCAGGAGGGCCCGGAAAGTTCGGGTGCTGGTCATCGGGCTCACCTCCTCGCGAGTACGTGGTCCGCCAGACCCTACCCGAGCCGCCGGACGCGTGTCCCCCGAGTATCGCGGCAAGGGCGGTCGCGGCCCCCTCAAACACCTTCTGGCCAGGGGCGATTGTCAGTGGGGGGCGGTAGAATCGTAAGTGTTCGTGAGGGTTCCACCACCGTGCCGGGAGGTCGCCGATGGCCGTTGCCACAATCACGACGAAGCTCTTCGACATCACACAGCCAGCAGCCAGGTCCGTGCAGCGCAAACCACTGCCCGCGGGACAGCCCCGTGAGTGGTACGAGAGCCACAACCGTCGCCTCAAGGCCATGCGCCTCGCCATCGCCCTGCTCGACTCGGGCGTGTATCAGCCGGCGAGTGCGAACAACCGGAAGATACGTGCGACGGCGGCGCTGATGGGCATCCATCCGCCGTCCGACACGACGTGCCGCATGGTGCGCGCCCTGATCCGCTACGGGCGTTGACGGGCTGACGGGCTGACGGGCTGACGGGCGGGGAGCGGCGAGACAGCGAGACCCCGTACGGGGCCGGTGGACGCACCGGTTCCGTACGGGGGTTTCCACGTGCGGTCCGCGCACAGCGGGTTGCCCGGCAGAGGTGGGGACGGGGGTGGGGGCAGGGCGGGTGCGCGGGCGCGCGCCGCGTCCGGCATGCTGAGGCCGGTGACATCTCCCGACGCCGGGCACATACCCGTACGACAGCCGTCACCGACGCAGTCGCCGCCTCCACCGACACGCACGCGATAGGCGGGCGGCGAAGGTCATGCACGCCGTCCTCTTCGGGTTCCTTCCCATCTGGGTGATCACCGGCCTCGGTTGGGGCGCCGCGCGTTACGACGTCCTCGGTGGCCAGGCCCAGCACGTGCTCGGGCGCTTCGCCTTCACCTTCGCCATGCCGGCCCTGCTGTTCCTGGCGATGGCGGGAGCCGAGGTGACCGCCCTGCTGAACGTCGGCGTCCTCGTCTTCGTCCTCAGCCTCGTCGTCGTCTTCGCCGCCGGACTGCTGCTCAGCCGCTGGGTGTTCCGGCGCGGCCAGGCCGAACAGGCCATCGGCGCGATGGCGGCGGGATACGTCAACTCCGCCAACCTCGGTATTCCGGTGGCCGTACACGTCCTGGGCGACACCTCCTTCGTCGTCACCGTGGCCCTCTTCCAGATGCTCTTCATCGCGCCGGTGGTCCTCGTCCTCATCGATCTGGACGTACGGCGCGAGACGCGTGGTCGCGCCCTACGGATGCTCCAACTGCCCTTCCGCAACCCGATCATCGCGGCCTCGCTCGCCGGCGTGGCCGTCTCGGCGCTCGGCCGGCCCCTTCCGGCCGAGCTGACCGCACCGCTCCAACTGCTCGGCGACGCCGCCGTCCCGGCCGCCCTCTTCGCACTCGGCATGTCACTCAACACCCGTGTGCGGCTGGACTCCTCCGCACGCGCCGAACGCGGTCTGCTCGTCGCCCTCAAGATCGCCGCCCAGCCGCTGCTCGCCTACGCCGTCGGCCACTGGCTGTTCGGGCTGAGCGGCCACACCCTGTTCGCCGTCGTGGTCTGCGCGGGACTGCCGACGGCGCAGAACGCCTTCATCTTCGCCTCGGAGTACCGGCTGGACACCGACCTCGCCAGGGACACCGTCATCCTGTCCACGCTCTGCTCGATGGTGTCCCTGTCACTCATCGCCTGGCTTTTCGTCTGAGCAGCCATCTCACCTCGCCGTCGTGCCACTCGTCGGTGGGCTCCAGTCCCGCCGCCCGCGCGACGGCCTTCGACGCCGCGTGGTCGGGGTGGACATGGGCGGCGATGTCGCGCACCGAGCGCCGTTCGAGCCGGCCGACCAGTCCGCGCGCCGCCTCGGTCGCGATGCCCCGCCCCTGGTGGGCCACCCCCACCACCCAGGCGATCTCCGCGACAAGCCACGGCCCGGGTCCGGCGTCCGGACCGGAAGTGCGGGAAGGGCGGGAAGGGCCGGAAGACGTGGGCAGTCCGGCCCGGTCGGCGGGGTCGTCAGGGTCGGCCGGGCTGATCGTCGCCTGGACCGTCCCCACCAACTGCCCCTTCGCGGCGCTCTCTTCGCTCTCCCGGAGCCGGATGACCCAGTTGCACCAGGAGACAGCCGGATCGGCTGGCCCTGCGGCCATCCGCGCATAGCGCGAGCGCAACTCGTCGGCGGTCGCCGGCTCGCCCCCGATGAAGGTGTGCAGCGCCGGATCGGACAGCACCCCCGCCATCTCCCGCGCGTGCTCCACCCGCTGCGGCACCAGCACCAGCCGCTCCGTGCCGATGACTTCCGCCTCGATCCGGGTCATGTCTCGGTCCGCGGTGCCGGGGTCCGGTGCCGTACGAAGGAGAGCTGGGGCTCGCCCGGAACGGGTGGCCCGACCCATGGCGCGGTCATGACGGCGTGCAGCCGCCCGTGCTGGATCGCGAAGCGCGGCAGCGAGAGCCCGAACATCTCCGCCACGGCGGCCAGCGCCCTTTGTTCACCCTCGCTCTCGTTCCCGAACCGCCCTGTGCCGGACTCCGTTTCGGGGAAGAAGAGCCCGGGATCGAGTGTGTCCGGAAGATCCCCGGACCGCTCCGTCACCTTGCCCTGCACCGTGAATCCGTAGCGCTCCCGCCCGTCCTCGCAGTAGGAGAGGTGGAACGTGTCGGGGAACGCCACGGACTCGTTGCCGTGCATCTCGCACCACACCAGCACCGACCGCCCGCCACCCCGCGAAGCCCGCTCGCCCATCGGACTCACCCGCCTCGACGGGAACGGCTCCGTACCGTCCTTGAACACGAAGCTCCAGCCGGCCCCCCGCCCTTCTTCGCCCGCCGCACCGCAGGAGCCGAGCCGGTCCGGACTTCTCGACGCCATGCCGTGCCACGGGTAGCCCTCCACCAGGTTCTGCGGAGGCAGCAGCGTCTCGCCGCCCAGTCGCTCGGCCAACTCCGCCGGTGAGACGCCCTCGGCGAGCAGGAAGCGGTACGAGTGGTCACGTCGGGTGGGCTCGGCCAGCCACGTGAGCCCGTCCGGCACGGCCGCAGGGCGCCCTTGCGTCAACTCCTCCCCGGGACCGGCGGCCCCCGCGCCTCGGGGCGTCGACAGGATGCGCCGCCCGCGCTCCGGCGTGACGATCGGCCCCAGGAGCGGATCGGCGAGCAGCCCTATGGGGGCGACATGATCGGTCTCGTACGGCTCCCAGTCGGCCAGCGCCGCCTCCACCGTGCGCCACGCGCCGTCCGTGTCACCCCAACGCGCCTGCTCACGCGCGGTGACGACCGCCTCGCCGAACGGGCCGGGTGGCTCGTACACATACGTACGCTCGCGGATCCGCGCCAGCAGCGCCACGGCCTGTTCCTGTTCACCCTCGTCGAACGGGGTCAGGAACCTTCTGTCGTCCGTGCTGTTGGTGCGGATGTGCTGAACCGCCGCGAGGGGGACGAACTCCTTGCCGACCAGTGGGTCTTCAAGCGGACCGCGTCCGTTGAAGTACCCGCCCGTGCCGAGCAGCGCCGTCAGCTGGACATGCAGCTTCGAGGCGCGCGGTCTGCCGTACTCGACCGCCTCGGCCAGCACCTCCAACTGACGGTCGACGTCCTCCCCGGCCAGACAGGCCACCCGCGCCCGCTCAAGGGACGCGTCGAGCGCGCGTGTCGTGTCATTGACGAAACCGGGATCCGCGCCGTTGTCACGGTGGAACCCCGCGTACACCGACCGCATGAACGCGCCGAACGACTCGTACCTGTCCGGATACTCGCCCGAATAGCCGCGGTAGACGTAGAGCGCCCATTCCCCCTCGGCGTTCACATCGCCCGGGTCGAGCAGGACATCGGTCATGTCCGAGTCGAGGGACAGCTGAAGGGCTCTGCTCCACATCCCGGCCATCAGGACCTCCCGCGCCGGGGACGTGGCGGTCAGATTGCTCTCGTACATCTCCCGCATCGTCATCGGGTCCCCGTGCCAGTGGACGCCCTCGGTCGTGCCCATCAGATAGACCGCGATACCGGCGGGCCGCCAGCCGTCGGAGACCGCCAGAAAGGAGCGGTACGACGGCGGAAGCCGCGCGCCGAGCCGCCGCTCCAGCGCCGTGATCCGCTCCTCGTCGGCGGGCGGAAACCCGAGCCCCGCCTCGATCGTCTCCGCCGCGAAGTCTATGTCCCCGTCTTCCTCCAATTCCTCCCTCGTGCTCGGCGCGGCTGCCCACTCCGCGCTCCACCGCTCCAGAAAAATTCCCCACCCCAAGTTCTCCATGTGACTCATAGTGACATCGACCACTGACAATCGGTCGTGAGCGGGGCAGGCCGGGTCAGAGCCACCGCGCCGGATCGGTGCCCCACATCGACGGCGGACCGGCCCAATCACCCGGCGCACCCTCGTAGTTGACCGGCGACCGGACATATCTGAGCCGGCCGTACGGTGAGGGTGTCTCGGCCATCCACACCTCGGGTTCGTTCGCCTCCGCGGGGTCACCCGCGGGCTCCGGCCGGATGTCGTGCATCAGCCACGACGCGGTCCCCGCGAGCGAGAGCCGCAGCTCCCGGCCCGCGCCGTCGCCCCGGCGCTCGGTGAGCGCGCGCAGGATCGCCGCGGCGAGGAGATAGCCGGTGCTGTGGTCAAGGGCCTGCGCGGGCAGTACGCCGGGCCGTCCGTCCGCTCCCCGTTCGATGAGGGAGATCCCCTTCGCCGCCTGCACCAGCGAGTCGAATCCACGCCGCTCCCGCCACGGTCCCGTCCAGCCCCAGGCGTCGAGCCGCGCGACGATCAGTCCGGGGTGCCGCTCCAGCAGGGTGCCGGGAGTGAGCCCGTACCGGTCCAGCGAGTCGGCGCGGTAGCCGAGGACCACGACGTCGGCCGAGTCGAGCAGCGCCTCGAAGGCCGCCCGATCGGCGGCGGCGCCCAGATCCAGCCGGGTGGAGCGCTTGCCGAAGCCGGTGTCGGCGTGCGCCTTCGGGTCCTCGGGCAGTGGGGGCGGGTCGACGCGCAGGACGTCGGCGCCCAGCAGCCCCAGCGTGCGGGTGGCCACAGGTCCCGCGATGACCCGGGTCAGATCGAGGACCCGTACCCCGTGCGCCGGCAGCGCCGCGGCATCCGCCGCCGGGCGGCGCCGGCCGCCGGCATCGCCCGCCACCCGCCGCCCCCCGACCGCCCGGCTGCTCCCGGCGACCCGCCGACTCTCGATCAACGGCCACCTGTCCGTGCCGGGCTCCGCCACGGCCACGGCGAGCCCGCCCGACTCGAACACGGTCTCCTGGATCCACCGGGCGGGCCGCGACCGCAGCTCCCCGGCCAGCCGCTCACGCAGCGCACCACCACCTTCGTCCCCGTCCCCGTCCCCGTCGTCGTCCCCGCCGGGGATCCCCAGCGCGGCCAGCAACCGGGCCCGGTGATGCGGATAGTTGGCATGCGTCCGCACCCAGCCGTCGGCCGCGCGCCAGAACGAGGAGAGCGGGGCGAACGGTGACCAGGCCCGTCCGTCGATCCGCAGGTGGCGCTCGCTGACGAACGCCGCCCCCACGGCCGCCTCGTGCACCCGGACCGCAGGCACCGCCCGCCCGGACCGCAGCGCCGCCAACTCGGCGGCGGCCAGGGAGCACACCCCCACACTCGCCCGCGCCAACTGCCGTACGGGCAGCCGGGACGGCAGCACACCAGGAGCCGATACGTACGTCACCCTCCCCGCCCACTCCGGGGCGCCTCCGAGAGCGCTCCAGGCGTGCGCGGTCGCCGCGTCGATGTCCTGTGTCACGGGCGTGCTCCCTTCGGGGGTGTCAGTGGCAGGTGCCAGAATCCCATCGTGTCTCTCGCCTCTCTCGCCGACCTGACTTTCGACCGCTGGCGCGCCCTGGACCGGGACGCCGCGCACCACCGTGCGCGCGAGGCCGCGCGGCTGGTGGACGGCCGGCTGGTGGAGTTCGACGGCGCGCCCCACCTGGGCGGAGTTCTGCACCACGCGGTGATCGAGCGCGAGGGACAGCGGTTCGCCCTGATACCCGGCGGCGAGGTGACGGTGGGTTTCGACCTGGCCGACTGGCGGCCCCTGCCGGAGCAGGTCGACTCCTACCGGACCGAGAGCCTTGCCGGTGGGTTCGGCTTCGACGACGACCTCGTGGCCCATCTCGCGCGCCACCTCACACCGAGGCGTACGGCCGTTGTGCCCACCGTGCTGATGGCGGTGGAGCCGCTGGAGCTTCCCGAAGAGGCCGAATCCGTCCCGGATTTCCTCGCGGGGCTGGGCCTGCGGCTGCCCGGTCCCGACGAGTGGGAGCACGCCTGCGGGGCGGGTGCGCAGACGCTGTTCCGCTGGGGTCCGGCCTGCCCGCTGGACCTTTCCCCGTACGGGGAGCACAACGATCCGACCGGCGAGCGGCGCCGGCCCAACGCCTTCGGCCTGCGCATAGCCCGTGACGTCTACGAGTCGGAGATGACGTCCGATCCTGGATCCGTCTACGGCGGGGACGGTGGCGAGGCGGTCTGCGGTGGATACGGCTCCTTCGTCGAGTGGCTGCCCCTGGCGACGGCCAACCGCAACCCCGGCATGGCCGAATTCCTCAACGGCCCCGATGGCGAGGGCATGAGCGACGAGTTCGGCATACGCCCCGTTCTCGACCCCAGCTGACCTGGGTGCACCGCCGGCCCTGCTTGAAGATCCGATCAATTGGGGTGGCCAATTCCCTGCCCCGGCCGCGCTGTTGGGGGCTGTCTTCGCCAGGGGAGAAGTCAAGAGGGTGTTTTGTCATGGAGGAAAACTAATCTTCGGACAGTACGACGCCGACCCTTGACCCCCTTATACCTCCGATGTTCACTACGCCTGATGACGCCGCCGCCTCGTCGTGGATCAGTCGTGCACCAGTCGTAGATCACTGATCACCGCTTCCCTCAGCCAGCGCCCCCGGGCGCCCCGAGAGAGGACCGGATAGTGCGCCCTGTGTTCCGCGCCCTGATCGCGCTCGTCCTGGCGGCCATGTCGCTCGTCGCCGTACCGCAGTCCCCGCCCGCCGGCGGCCGGACCGCCCCCACCCGGACCGCCCCCGCCCAGGCACCCGCCCCCGCCGCGTTCCTGACCAAGGTGCTGGTCTTCTCCAAGACCGCCGGATACCGGCATTCGGCGATCCCGGCCGGCATCGCCGCCGCCCAACGGCTCGGCGCCGCCCACGGGTTCACCGTCACCGCCACCGAGGACGCGGGCGCGTTCACCGCCGCCGATGCCCTCAAAGCCGCGCAGCAGACCGCCTTCGAGTCGTACGTCGCAAACGGCGGCGGCTCCGGCGTCGTTCTCGACCTGCACGAGCCGCACGCCTGCTGGGCGCGCTCCTCGTCCTCGTCTGCGTGCTGAGCGGCCTGTCGGGCGTGTCACCGGCCGTGGCCGCGCCCACCGACGCCGCCTTCAACTCCTCGACCGGCGCGCTGAACGTGGACCACGCGAAGTACCTCTCCAAGCACGACGTCGTCTACAACCGGCCGGTCACCGAGCCCAAGCGCGGCCTCACCGTCGGCAACGGCCGTACGGGCGCGATGGCTTGGCAGGACAACGGCCTCAACATGCAGGTGTCCGGCGTGGACACCTCCCAGCAGACCGTCTTCGGCGCCGGACTGCTCAACCTCTCCACCACCCCGGCCATGGACAGCGGCTACTCCACCTTCCAGCAGCGCCTCTCCCTCTACGACGGCACCCTCACCACCACGTACGACAACAACCGCACCGTCACGGTGATGGGCCGGCCCAACTCCGAGGTCATGGGCATCCATGTGGAGGACACCCGCTCCGGGGTCTCCACGATCACGCTGGACCTGAGCCTGTGGGACGTCGCCAACCTCGGCAACAGCGGTGACGTGCCCGACATCAACACCTGGCGGACGGTGTCCACCTACGCGGACTCCACCGGCGCCGGACTCAGCCGCGGCCAGGCGGACCCGCAGAACTTCGGCTACACCCTCGGCGCCACTGTGGAGGGCGCCGCCTACACCGCACGCGTCGTGGACGGCCGCAAGGTGCGGCTGTCGATCACGCCGGACTCCAGCTACACCATCTGGTTCACCGCGAGCAGCCGCCTCAACGCGCCGAGCCACAACTCGGTCGCCGAGGCGAAGCGCGCGCTCGCGGAGGTCAAGGCCGCCGGATACACCAGCACGAACACCGGCTACCTCAATTGGTGGCACGCGTTCCGGCAGAAGTCGTTCGTGCAGTACTCCAACGGGTCCCGTGAAGCGGACTACATGGAGAACGTCTACTACCTCTCCACGTGGCGTCGTGCCACTCCCACGAGACGTACTGGAACGTGCCCAACGCGATCACGGACCTGGCCGCCGTACGCACCCTGTTCCCGCTCGCCATCAAGGCGAGCACCCAACTGGGCCTGGACGCCGGGCTGCGTCCGCAGTGGCAGAACATCCTGGACAACCTGATCGCTTATCCCTCCGACACGAACGCGAACACCTATCTGCCGCACACGCCGCCGATCGCGCAGACGCGCAACAACGAGAATGTCGCGGCCGAGCTGATCTGGCCCTACGACCTCACCGGAATCGGCTATCCCGACCAGCAGAAGGCGATCAACATCTGGAACGTCAGGCCGTTCCCGTACGGGAACGTATGGGCCAACGACGCGGTCCAGGCCGTCAAATACGTCGGACTGGAGCCAGTTCGGCAACGCCGCCCGCGTCGTCAATCCGTGGGGTACGCAGGAGGTCCGGGTCCGCAGGACGTCCGACAACGCCGTCGTGACGACCTCCAGCAGCGCCGAGATCACCTTCAACACCGGCGCGAACGAGGTGTACGTCGTCGAGCGGACCGCCAAACCGCTCAGCTCCCACACCCAGACCCAGACCCAGCTCACCGGCACCGCGAACCAGGGCCTGAAGTCCCTGGCCGGCACCAGCTCCACGCTGGGGTCGAACGCGACGGCCGACCCGATGCTGAACAACACCGCGCTGACGTACGACAACAACTGGCATCTCACGACCAGCCGCGGCTACGGCGACTTCAACGACGACACGCACCACAGCAACACGGTGGACGCGGTCGCGTCGTACACGTTCACGGGCACCGGGGACGGTGGACGTCTATCTGGACAACGTCTTCCAGGCGACGGTGAATCTGAAGGCCGACGGCGCGAGATCCCGGCCGGATCTTCCGCGACCTGCGCGGCAAGGAGGTGCCCGCGCCGCCGAAGGAGAGGTACCTCGACCTCGTCCCGGCCCCGGCGGGTCTCTCCCCGAACGGTGTACTCGTCGCGGGCCCCTTCGCCGGCGGAGCGCGCACGACGGCGACCCAGGTCCTCGACCCGGAGACCGGCAAGCGCGTGGCCAAGCTGAAGGGCCAGGAACTTCTCGTCTGGGCCGACGACAAGCGCCTGATCGCCTGGGACATCGCGCCCGGCGGCGGTGAGTTCGACAACCGTCTGGTGCTGATCACCATCGGCAGCGACAAGGTGGTCTCGCTCAGCGGAGTCCGTACGCCGAAGGACTACTCACCGGGCCGTTGGGAACCGATCTTCGCCAAGCGCTGACGCGAGGCGCCGCGCCCGCCGTCGTTGCCGGCGCAGCAGCGCGGGCAGCCACGGCGCGGTGCCGACGAGCAGCAGGATCGACAACAGGGGCACGCGCCACCACGACGACAGGTGCGCCGGGGGTGGGAGCGGGGCCGTGGCCGGGCTCGCGGCGACCCACGGCCGGGCGGTCTTCGACCACGCCACGAACGCGTCACCGATCGGGATCAGCCCGAAGGCGTAGCGCTTGGTCCATGGGGTGCTGACCGGCAGCCCCAGCAACTCCCCGTAGCTGGCGATCCCTTCGGCCAGCGAGGAGTCGCCGTGGACCTGCGCCGCGCCGAGTGTGACAACCGTCGCCGACAGACTCACCCCGAGGGGCAGCGGCCCGGAGTCGACGTCGGCCGGGCCGTCCATTCCCTCGGGATACTCCCGCGTCGTCGGACCGAGACCGAGCGGAGTGACCACGTACCGGTCACGGAAACGCACATACTGCTCGGCGGCGAAGGCCGGGTCTATCTCGACCAGGAAGCGCTGGATGATGCTCTGCGAGGTGCCCCTGGCCACCTCGACGGGTTCGCCGGTGTCGGGGGCGACGCGGTGCGGCAGCAGTCTCGTACGGGGGTCGAGACGCTGCCGTACCCCGTCGAGCCACCGATCCACGGTGCCGGTGAACCGGGCGGGCAACAGCGTGTCGTGCAGCCGCAGCGAGGCCACAGCCACGGTCGAGTCCACCGGCCACGCCTGCCCCGGATACGCCGTCAGATAGGGCGAATCGGAGTCGTCGAACGCCGCGCCGAGAGCCGCGGAGTCCGCCGCGAACCGCCGCACCTGTGCGGTGTCGCGCTCGCCTTCCGGCCGCAACGACAGCACGCCGCCGCGCAGCCAGTTGGTCCAGCCCCGGTAGAACACCCCGTACGACGGGGTCAGTTCGGCACTGAACGCGGCACGCCCGGCCGCCGATTCCAGCCGCCCGAGCGCCCACCGCGCCTCCCGCAGCGCCTCGGCCCGCCGCTCGGCCCCCGACTCACCGGCGGGCTCCCGCAGCCCCAACTCGACCCAGGTCAGCCCGTACAGCGCATGCAGAAAGAAGTGCCCCTCAGGGAACTGCTGTTGGGCCTCGTCCCCGGCGCCGTTGTCCAACGACTCGCGTATGAAGGCCAGTTGGCCGCGTACGCCCGGGGGCTCACCGTCCGTCCCGCCGGTGGCGGGCGCCACCAGCCGTACCGCACCGACCAGCGCGCACCCGCTGACGAGCACGGCGACCACCAGGCGCGCCCATCGCAGCACCTGACGCGCAGAGGTGGACGGCGGCTTCGGCATCCGCCGATCGTACGGGCCGGCCTGAGGGGCCGGCCCGGGGGGCGGGTGTCGTGCGTGTGCTGTTCACCCGCCGCCGGTGGCGTCACCGACGGTCGCCGGGACGGCTATTCGGCGCCGGACGCGCACAACTGCCCGTCGATCAGGGCGTTCTGTGCTTGCTCCGTACTCAGGTCGCTCGCCCCGTCACCCGTCGACTCCAGGA
This sequence comes from Streptomyces sp. NBC_01508, assembly GCF_045040315.1. Lineage (NCBI taxonomy): Bacteria > Bacillati > Actinomycetota > Actinomycetes > Kitasatosporales > Streptomycetaceae > Streptomyces > Streptomyces sp. NBC_01508. Next base: position 6,357,622 of record NZ_CP109419.1, read on the forward strand.
CGACGACGCGCCGGCCGTCCGCGCTCACGCCGTCGCGGGTGGTGTAGCCGGGGAGGTCGCCGGCGTGGCCGTAGTAGGTCCCGCCGCAGGTGAGCGGCGCTTCGAGCAACCCCAGTCCGTAGCGGGCGCCTGGCCAGACCGGGTCCAGCTCCGCGGCCCGTACCGTCGTCTTCATCTCGGCCAGCTGGGCGGGCTTCAACAGCCGGCCGCCCAGCAGCGCCTGGTAGAACCTGGTCATGTCGCCGGTGGTACTGATCATGGCTCCGGCGGCGCCCGCCGCGCTGGGGTTGAACGCGGTGACGTCGATGGCCGGCCCGCTCTCCCCGAAGGCGGAGTACCCCTTCAGGTGGGAGCCGGGGATACGCGGGGACGTGGTCGGGGCGACGGTGTGCCGCAGCCCCAGCGGCCGGATGACCCGCTGGGTCACCTCGCGCTGCCAGCTGTGCCCGGTGACCTTCTCGATGATCATCCCGGCGAGGGTGTAATTGGTGTTGGAGTACGACCACTTGGCGCCGGGCTCGAAGTCCGGCGCGTGGCGCATCGCGATGCCCACGAGCTGTGAGTCCGTCCACGTGGTGTACCGGTCGGCCTGGTAGGCCGCCACGCTGGTCAACGGGGGGAAGTCGGCGGTGTAGTTGAACAGCCCGCTGGTGTGGTTCAGCAACTGTCGCACGGTGATCTTGGCGCCGTCGTTGCCGTTGCCCGACACCACGCCCGGCAGCCACTCCTCGACCGTGTCGTTCAGGGAAAGCCGCCCCTCGCCCACGAGTTGGAGCACCACCGTCGAGACGTACGTCTTGGTGGCGCTTGCGATCCGGAACCGGTCGCCGGGCCGCGCGGTGCGTCCGGTCTCGGCGTCGGCGACCCCGGCGGTGGCGTACTGGGTGCCGCGCGGCCCGGTCGACCGGGCGAGAACGCCCACGGGGCCCGTCCGGTGGACCGCGTCCACCTGCTGCTGGAGCCGCGACGCGGCGGACGGCCCGGCTGTGTCCGTCGCGTTCATCGCGTTCATCGCGTTCGTCGCGTTCGTCGCGTTCGTCGCGTTCGCCGTGTCCGTCGCGTTCGCCGCAGGCGCCGCGAGCCCCAGACCGGCGAGCGCCGTGACGAGCGTGGCGGTTACGGCGCGGGAGGTGGTCCCGCGATACGTCATGGTCCTCATGTTCCGTCGGCCCCTTGGGAGTTGGTGGTCACACCGCCGCGTGCGGTGTGACCACCAACGTAGGAAATCGTCTCGCGGACCACGATCGGGCCAGCCGGTCATTGCTCGGTACAGCCTGCTGTACCCCTGCTGTACCCCCCGGCCGGCCGCTCGCGTCCCGAATGCTCCCGCCCCGGCCGCTCGCGTACAGCGCACGCGGGGGAGCGGTGGGGGCCGAAGCGCCGCCCACCTCGTCCTTTAGGGTGACGGCATGCGATGTGTCAGCCGGTCCACGGACTCCCGCGCGGGCGGATTCCGCGCGGGCGGAACCCGCGCATGAGCACGGAGACCAGATCGCTGCCGGCGCTCGCTCCCGGCGGGACGGACGCGACGTTCGTCATCGCGGGTTACGACGAGGTCGTCGCTCACGACACCGTCTGGGACGAGCACTCCCACCCCTTCCACGAGCTGCTGTGGAACGGACGCGGCGCGTCCTCGGCGGTGGTCGGCACCCGGGTCTGGACCGTCACCCCGGCGCTGGGCCTGTGGATGCCAGCGGGCACGCTGCACTCCGGCTCGGCGGTCGCGGGCACCTGGTTCCGCGCGAGCTTCTTCGGTTTCCGCACCACCTCCTCGATCTCGCCCACTCCGGTCGCCGTCGAGATCACCCCACTGCTGCGGCTGTTGCTGGAACGGCTCGGTGACCCGGGCCTCTCCGCCGGTTCGCGGGCGGCGACCGAGGTGCTGGTGCTCGACGTCCTCGCGCCGTCACCCCGTGAACTGCTCGTGCATGTGCCCACCTCCGCCCTGCTGCGTCCGATCGCCGACGCGGTGCGCGAGGATCCGGGCGACCCCCGGACGCTGACGGAGTGGGCGTCCGCGCTCCGGGTGAGCCCCCGCACGATCACCCGGGCGTTCAACACCGAGACGGGCACGAGCTTCGCGCGCTGGGTGGCGGCCGTCCGCGCGCAGCACGCGGTCGCCCTGCTCGCGCGGGGCTGGGACGTCGAGACCGTCGCGGAGCAGGTCGGCTACCGCTCCGCGAGCGCTTTCGGCGTGGCCTTTCGGCGTACGACCGGGCTGACTCCGGGCACCTTCCGGCTGCGCTGAGCGCGCGGCGAGTGTCCCGATCACTACAGCCCCTGTCTCAAAGGGTTGATTGCGACACGGTGGCGCCGTCTCATAGAGTATGAAGGTAAGCCTTACCTAACTGGTTCGGGCGGTGTGGTGCCCCCTGCCGTGCCGCGTCCCGCGACCCGGCCGTGCGAGGACCGCACCCCCGACCTTCCGAAAGCTGAGTACGGACCCATGTCTTCACACCGTCTTCGCCCGCTCGTCGTGGCAGCCGCCCTGTCGGGTCTCGTCGCCTGCGGCGGCCCTGCCGACACCGGGAGCAAGAGCGAGAAGAGCACTTCGAGCGGGTTCCCCCTGACGGTCGAGCACGCCCTGGGGAAGACCACCATCCCCGCCGAGCCCAAGCGCGTCGCCACGGTGAACTGGGCCAACGACGAAGTGCCGTTGGCACTCGGCGTCGTACCGGTCGGCATGGCCGCGGCGACCTTCGGCGACGACAACGGCGACGGGGTCCTGCCCTGGACCGCCGAGCGGCTCGACGAACTCAAGGCGGACACGCCGGTGCTGTTCGACGAGACCGACGGGATCGACTTCGAGGCCGTGGCCGACACCGAGCCGGACGTCATCCTGGCCGCGTACTCGGGGCTCACCAAGCAGGACTACGAAACGCTGAGTGAGATCGCACCCGTGGTGGCGTACCCGGAGGCCCCGTGGGCGACACCGTGGCGCGAGATCATCCGGCTGAACAGCGAGGCGATCGGACTCGCGGACAAGGGCGAGAAGCTGATCACGGACCTTGAGGGGGACATCGCCAAGACCGTCGCCAAGTACCCTCAGCTCAAGGGCAAGTCGGCGATGTTCATGACCCATGTCGACCCCAACGACGTGAGCGAGATCGGCTTCTACACGGCGCACGACACGCGTGCGCAGTTCTTCGAGGATCTCGGCCTGAAAACCCCGGGCAGCATCGCGAAGGCGTCCGAGGGCACGAAGAAGTTCGCCCTGACGCGGAGCGCCGAACAGATCGACGTGTTCGACGACGTCGACATCATCACGGGGTACGGCGACGAGTCGGGCGAACTGCTCGCGTCGTTCCGCAAGGATCCGCTGCTGTCGAAGATCCCGGCCATCGACCGCGGCTCGGCGTACCTGCTGCCGGGCGCCGAGCCACTGGCGACCGCCGCCAACCCGACACCCCTGTCGATCTCGTGGGTGCTGGACGACTACGTCGCGGCGCTCGCCAAGGCCGCGGACAAGGCGAAGTGACGCCGTCGGATGGGGTGGCCGCCCGGCCACCCGCCCCGCCCGACGCACCCGCCCCGCCCACCTCACCCTCCACCCCGCCCCACTCCTCACCCTCACCCTCCGCCCCGCCCGACGCCCCCGCGTCCCGGCGGCAGGCGGCGAGTACGCGGGCGAGTACGCGGGCGCTGTGGCTCCTCGTCGCCGTCCTGGCGCTGGCCGCCATCATGGTGTCGTCCCTCGCCTTCGGCTCACGCGACGTCGCCTGGGCCGATGTCTGGGCGGCGCTCGGCGGCGCGGACGACACCCTGGAGCAGGCGGCGGCCACCAAACGGATCCCCCGTACCGTCCTCGCCGCCGTGATCGGCGGAGCGCTCGGCCTGGCCGGCGCCGTGATGCAGGGCGCGACCCGCAACCCGCTGGGCGACCCGGGCATCCTCGGGATCAACATGGGCGCCTCGCTCGCCGTCGTCACCGCCGTCGCCTTCTTCGGGCTCACCTCACCGACGGGCTACATCTGGGTCGCGATCGCGGGCGCCGCGCTCTCGGCCGGATTCGTGTACACGGTCGGGACGCTCGGCCGGGGAGGCGCCACGCCCCTCAAGCTCGCGCTCGCCGGCGCCGCCACGTCGGCGGCGTTCGCCTCGCTCGTCAGCGCGGTCGTCCTGCCGCGCAACGACATCGCGGGCAGCTTCCGGCTCTGGCAGATCGGCGGCGTGGGCGGCGCGTCCTTCGACCGCATCGGGCAGATCCTGCCCTTCCTCGCGGTGGGTTTCGCCCTCTGCCTGTTCTCGGCACGCGCGCTGAACTCGCTCGCGCTGGGCGACGAACTCGCGGCCGGACTCGGCGAACGCGTCGCCGTCGCACGCGCCGTGGCGGCACTCGGCGCCGTCGTCCTGTGCGGCGCGGCCACCGCCGTCGCCGGGCCGATCGCCTTCGTCGGCCTTGTCGTACCGCACACCTGCCGTCTGCTGGTCGGTGTCGACCACCGCTGGCTGCTGCCGTTCTCGGTGCTGCTCGGCGCGGCGCTGCTCACCGCCGCCGACGTGGTCGGACGGGTCGTGGCGCGCCCCGCGGAGATCGACGTGGGCATCGTGACGGCGCTGATCGGCGCCCCGTTCTTCATCTACATCGTCCGCCGGCAGAAGGTGCGTGCCCTGTGACCGCCCCGGTCCTCACCCGGCCACCGTCCGTCGAGACCCTCGCCCGTGACGTCGCCCGCGGCCGGGTCCGGCGCGCGTCCCGGCGACGCCGCGTCACGCTGGTGCTCGCCGTTCTCGTCGTCGCCGCGTTCGCCGTGACCCTGATGGCCGGCCGGACGTTCTACCCGCCCGGCGACGTCGTCCGGGTGATCCTCGGCGAACAGGTGCCCGGAGCCTCCTTCACGGTCGGACGCCTCCGACTGCCACGGGCCGTCCTCGCCGTGGTGGCGGGCTTCAGTTTCGGTCTGGCCGGCGTCACCTTCCAGACGATGCTCCGCAACCCGCTCGCCAGTCCCGACATCATCGGCATCAGCTCCGGTGCGAGCGCCGCCGCGGCGATCGCGATCGTGACGCTGTCACTGGGCGAGACGCAGGTGTCGGTCCTCGCCATCGCCGCCGCCCTCGCCGTGGCGATCCTGGTGTACGGCCTGGCGTTCCGGGGCGGCGTCGTCGGCGCACGGCTCATCCTGATCGGCATCGGGATCTCCGCGATGCTCGAAAGCGTCACCTCGTACGTCCTGTCCCAGGCCGCCGAGTGGGACCTCCAGGAGGCGATGCGCTGGCTGACCGGCAGCCTCAACGGCGCTACGTGGGACCAGACCGTCCCCGCCCTGGTCGCCGTTGCCGTGCTCACGCCGGTCCTCCTGGCGCGGTCGCGCGACCTCTCCGCGATGCGGCTCGGCGACGACACGGCCGCCGCTCTCGGCGTACGAGTCGAACGCACCCGCGTCACGGTGATCGTCGCCGCGGTCGGGCTGATCGCCTTCGCGACGGCGGCGGCCGGACCCATCGCGTTCGTGGCGTTCCTCTCCGGTCCCATCGCGGCCCGGATCGTGGGGGCCGGCACGTCCCTGCTGGTGCCCGCCGGACTGGTCGGGGCCCTGCTGGTGCTCGTCGCCGACCTCTGCGGCCAGTACGCCTTCGGCACCCGCTACCCGGTCGGCGTGGTCACCGGCGTCCTCGGCGCCCCCTACCTCATCCACCTGATAATCCGCACCAACCGCGCGGGAGGCTCGCTATGACCACGACCCATTCACTCGCGGCCGAACATCTCACCCTTGGGTACGGCGACCGCACCGTCATCGACTCCCTCGACCTGGCCGTACCGCCCGGCGGGATCACGGCGATCGTCGGCGCCAACGCCTGCGGGAAGTCAACCCTGTTGCGCTCGATGTCCCGCCTGCTCGCACCCCGCGAGGGCCGCGTCGTACTGGACGGCAAGGAGGTGCACCGCCTGCCCGCGAAGGAACTCGCCCGTACGCTGGGGCTGTTGCCGCAGTCGCCGGTCGCCCCCGAGGGCATCACCGTCGCGGACCTCGTCGGCCGAGGCCGCCACCCGCACCAGAGCGCGTTCTCCCGCTGGAAGAAGCAGGACGACGAGGCGGTGGCGTCCGCCCTCGCGGCGACGCGGACAACGTCCCTGGCCGACAGGTCGGTTGACGAACTGTCAGGTGGGCAGCGCCAGCGCGTATGGATCGCGATGGCACTCGCCCAGCAGACCGATCTGCTCCTGCTCGACGAGCCCACCACGTTCCTCGACGCGAGCCACCAGATCGAGGTTCTGGACCTGCTCACCGACCTGAACGAGACACGCGGCACCACCATCGTCATGGTCCTCCACGACCTCAACCTCGCGGCCCGGTACGCCGACCACCTCATCGCCCTCGCGGCGGGCCGGCTCCACGCGTTCGGCTCCCCGGCCGACGTACTGACGCGCGAGACGGTCCACACGGTGTTCGGCCTCGACAGCCGCGTCATCGAGGACCCCGTCTCGGGCCGCCCCCTGATGCTCCCGATCGGCCGCCACCACGTACGCGCCTGAATACGCGGGTTGCTGATGGTCTGCCGGGCGCCCTACGGTCAGCCGTATGCCGGATGAAGCGACGCGCGCCGCGCGGTTGTTGGATGCCCAGGCGAAGGCCGCCGAGCTGTTCGCGGAGATCGAGTCGCGCGGCCTGGTCGCGCCGGGGGAGGGCGAGCGGGCGGTCAGTGACCGGATCCGCGATCTGGCGAACGAGATGTTCGGCACGACACGGCACTGGCACAAACGGATCGTACGGTCGGGACCGCACACGCTGTTCCCGTACCGGGAGAACCCGCCGGACCGGCTGATCGGCGAGGACGACATCGTGTTCGCCGACTTCGGGCCGATCTTCGAGGAGTACGAGGCCGACTTCGGGCGCACCTTCGTACTCGGCGACGACCCGGTCAAACTACGCCTGCGCGACAGCCTGCCCGAAGTCTTCGCGGCCGGCCGCCACTTCTTCGACAGCACGCCCGACGTCACCGGCAAACAGCTGCACGCCGAGGTCGGGCGCCGCGCGGCCGACGCCGGCTGGGAGCTGGGCGGCTGGCACGCGGGCCACCTGGTGGGGGAGTTCCCGCACGAGACCATCGACGGCGCGGACGTGGAGTCCTACATCGCCCCGGGCAACAGCACCCCACTCCGCCGCACCGACAAGGCCGGCCGCCACTGCCACTGGATCCTGGAGATCCACCTCGTGGACCACACACACGGCTTCGGCGGCTTCCACGAACAACTGCTCGACCTCACCTGACCCACCGACACTCCCCACAACCTCGCCGCTACCGCCACTGCTACTGCTACCGCTACCGCTACCGCATCCGGACGCCGGGCGAACCAACGAGGGCCTCCACCCCCGAACTGGGGTGACGGCCCTCGCGGCGTCCGTGAGCCATCCGCCCAAGTGGCCGGACCCCGCGGTTTAGAGGTCGAAGTACAGCTCGATGAACGCCCTGACCTGCGTAAATACCTCGCCACTAGGGTGAGTGGCGCACAACCGGTGCACTGGAACAGCGTCAGGTGGAGTCACTATGCCCGTCGGTCTTTCGCGGGTCTGGCTGGCGGTATCTCCCGTTAGCCCGGCCCCGCCGCGCGGCGGCTCCGGCAGTTCGGCGGCGGTGCTCCAGGACAGCGATCCACCAGGCCAGTCGATCACCGGACTTGTCAGGGATGAGTAGCCGAAGGGCACGGAGACACGAGCAGACCAGGATGGTGAAACCGACGAACAGGCACGCTGCCCACCAAGGCAGACCGGTGCCCACGGCCAAGAGGATCTCAATCACGACGCGAGTGCCCGTCGCCGGTTCAGCCGCAGCGTGGCGCTTCCGAGAGCAATGGTCAGATTGTCGGCCGCTGACCTCTTCTTCGCCCCGGCGACTCCGATGACCGGGTCAGTTAGTGCTGCTGCCAGATCATCCGGATAAGGATCCGACTCCCACTCCAGCTCCCAACTGTTACCAGCGCCGTGCAGTCTGCGATATCCCGGCCGGTATTCGCCGTCGAGCCAGCCTGGGCGTTGCAGCGGGTCGTAGAACCAGTTGCCGATTGCCCACTTACCGTGGGGGTCTCTAGTACTGCAACCGTGTTTGCTGTGACGATGGTTTAGTCACGGGCTGTGGCCTCGTCGTTTGTAGTGGCTGACGCGTGCTCGGTGCTGTGCTCGTCGCCGCCAGTGGGACCAGTGCAGGACCTGGGCGAGTGAGGGCAGGAGGCGTGCGGTGAGGTGGGCGGTCAGGCGGCGGATTTCGGGCAGGCTCAGTGGGACAAGGTACTGGTCAGCGGATCGTGAGCCCCCTTTTTCAGCTCCTGCGCACGGACCGTTGCCAGGTAGGCGTGGGCCGCCATGGCCAGCGTGATGTGCCGATACCAGGCGTGGTACTTGCGGACCTGGTAGTGGTCCAGGCCGCACTCGTTCTTCGCGGTCTGGAAGCATTCCTCGATCGTCCACCGGCGGCCGGCCACCACCAGCAGTGTGTTCAAGGTGGTGCCCTCGGGTGCGAAGCACACGTAGTAGGCGATCCCGGTGGGATCGGTGACGCTGCGACGGGCCAGAACCCAGTGCTCGACGCCCTCCTCACGCCAGGGCCGGATCGGTGCCCGGGCCCAGTCGTAGACCCGCTCGCCGTGGGCGCCCGACCCGCACGAGCGGCGTTTCCATGCCTGTCGGGGCAGGCCCGCCACCAGTTCCTCCACGACATGGTCCATGCGGGAGGCGGTTACGACAGTGTCGGTCCGACGGGTGGCCAGCACGTGGAACACCCCACGCTGTTCCAGCCAGTAGCGCAACCCCTTGACCTGCCCATATGCCTCGTCGGCCGTCAGCCACGCGAACGGCACCCGGGCTGCGAGGGTCCGTTCGATCATGGCCTTGGCGTGCTCGATCTTCGTGGCGAAGGTGACCTCGTCGGGGATCGCCGCGGTGCGGCAGCGGTCCCGGTCCTCGGTCCAGGACGCGGGCAGGTACAGCTCCCGGTCGATCAGCGTGTGGCCGACCTCGGTGGCGTAGGCCAGGAACGTGCCGACCTGGCTGTTCTCGATCCGGCCCGCCGTGCCCGTGTACTGGCGCTGGACACCGGCCGAGCGGACCCCCTTCTTCAAGAACCCGGTGTCGTCCACGACCAGGATCGCCTGCCGGTCACCGAGATGTTCCATCACGAACTCCCGCACATCGTCGCGGACTTCGTCGGCATCCCAGTCACACGTATTGAGCAGCCTCTGCAAACGGTCCGGCCGGTCATGCCCCGCGCGCTCAGCGACCGTCCACGCGTTCTTCCGCTCCAGCGACGACACCAACCCGCGCATGTAAGCCAGCGCCGACTCGCGGGGCTCCGAACGCTGAAAACGGTGCACAAACCGCTCGTGCACCTCTTCCAGCCCCACCGCCCACCGCCGCACGTCACCGATTTCGAGGTCCCCACCCATGACAAGCACAACGACCACGACGTCACGTCGTCACTGCAAACGCGGTTGCAGTACTAGCAGTGATCCGGCAGAAGACACCAGACACCAGGCGACTGGCCTCCGCTGACATGCTGGGCACACGAGCCAGCTGATCCTGTTCGGTGAACGTGAGCGGAGTGTCGGTGGTGAGGCCGTCGATGTAGAACTTACTTCGGGCACCGACAGGTGTCCCGGATCGATTGCCTGTGACTACGAGCTGCGCACCAGTGGGCAAGTGCCGCAAGACGTAACTTCGTTGACCGCAGTGTTCCTCGATGCGCAGGCCAGGCAGCCCACTGCCTCCTGACCGGCCTCGGACCAGGCGACCGGTCACGTTGTCCGGCACATCGGTGATCAGCACCAGCCGCCTAAACCGGGGGGAGACCGTAAGGGTGTACGTAGAGAGGATGGAAAGGCGCCAACCAGCTGGGCCGTCGTAGTCAACCTCGTGGTTGAGATAGCCGAGGGCCAGAAGCGCTTGGAAAGCACACTGCTCGGGATGATGTGTGTCCAGTCCCAAGGATTGGTCGCGGGCAATCCCGGAGCGAGCTGCAGTCAGCTTCTCGCCTGTGTAGAGCACGCGAGTACGTGCCGCTGCCGTGCGTTGACTTGCGGGCATGCTTCACCTCACCGCTGCCCGGCCAGCGCATCAGGGTCACATACCTTTGTGAGACCACGACTTGGCTAACTCGCGGAGTGGGTGCTCCACACCCTTGCCCAGCTTCTGTGAGTGCCGGGCTCACATACTCCTGCTGACGTCCGGCCCTCCGCAGGCCGGTAGCTACGCCTACCTTATCTCGACGTAGGACAGCTTGGAGTCGAGTCAGCGGGAACGCCTCCGTGCGAGAGGGGCGGCCGCCTCCCTGCTGGCCGTTCGTCGCGGTGCAGGCCAGCAAAGGAAGGCGGAGCGCTGCAGATTGACTCAGAGGCTCTTGAACTCGATCACGGACCCGGTCTACCTCGTGTCCGTGGCCGCGCATCGTCATCGTCCTGCGCGGGCGAGCGCTATCAACTCACAGTTGCGCAGTTCACAGCTGAGGTACGCGCGACCCTTCGACTCCCACCTCTCTGAGAGAGATCGGACTAACTCATCCGATCGTCCGAGGCGGCGCTCTATGCGGCTTGACCAGTGGACCTGGCGCGCGTATCGGCGAGCCGTAAGCGGACGTCAGCGGCTGATCACATCGTCCGCAACCGTCGCAAGAAGCAGTGGAGCGACGCGCGCAGACCAGATCCAGCCGCTGTTCCCCATCCGCCGGTCGCCGGCGCAGCTCTTCTGTAACACTCCAGCTGACGGACTCAGGCGCCGAATCGGGGGTAGGGCAGTGGCACAACCGCGAAAGGGGTACTACCGAGCGGCGCACTATGTGCGGCCGACGAACGTATCCAGCAAGGTCAAGATGCCGGCGCTCTGGGTGGTCGTGGTCGGTGTTCTCTTGGTGATCGCTGCCTGGAACACTCTCTTCGGCGATGGCGGCGACAAGACGACGCCCGAGCCTCAGCGCACGGCTCAGTCAGCCACGGAATCGCCGTCCCGTTAGTTTTCGGAAGGCTTGTCCCCAAGGGATCGTGGTGCGGGTGTTCTGGCTCCGGCCAGGTGGCTCCTCGGATTCAGATCCTCTTGCAACCGGGGGAGTAGATCGAAGCCGTTCCCAGCACAACTGCCAGTCATTCAGCTGCTCGTCAGGTACTCCGCAGGCGGTCAGATAGACGCTCGTTGTCCGCCATGTCCTGGGTAAATCCTTGCGGTTGAGGAGGTTGCTGACCGTTCCGGGAGCGATCTGCCCGCCGGAGCGGTGGCTGATGGCCGCATGCGTGAGGGAGCTGGCGATGCGCACCTGCCCCAGAGCGTGGAAGAACCCTTCGACGGTGCGGATGGCTGCAGGGTCTGGCCACGTTCGTTGGCCGGCATGCACGTCACTAGGGCTGCTGGACACAGGAGGTCGGCTGAAGGCGGGATTCCAGCCCAGCGCGAGCCGGCCGTTGCTGTTGCGCTCCCGTCCCTGGGGAACGGGGCGACCCTTTGCCGAAAGTGACCTTCGCAGCTCGCGAAAGACAGAGTCGAGCTCCAGCCGCTCGGGGCCTCCTGCGATACCGGCGGTGAGGATGGCGAGCAGCTCGCCGGTGAAAGCGGTGTGAGGTTCCCCGGGTGGGGCGAGCGCCTGACGGTTCTCCGAGGCCGCGGCCAGCAAGTAGGTCCCTTCGACATCGGCTTGGGCAGCCAACTCCGACGGCCCCATCGTTCCCAGAGCAAGTCCGCCGTAGCAGCAGTCGAGAATGACGACCGTTCGCTCCGCTCGCCCCTCCAGCAGTGCGCCACGGAGCCATCCGTACGGAATCCCTGTTTCGACCCATTGCTGTTTGGATTGAGGCAGCCCGAGATAGAGCTCGCCTTCTGGCGTGACCAGGCCATGCCCCGCGTAGTACACGAGCAGCGTGTCCCTGGCTGCGGCGCTGGCGTCGCGCAGGGAGTCCATGGCCGCTGTCGCGCTGGGCGGGTTGGAAAGCACGATGCAGTCGTCTCTGCCAAGACTCCAGGATGTGGGCCCCGTGAGCACCTCTGCCATGGAGCTGAGGTTGTTGGAGACGGCCGGTAGATCTTCGAGGAAGTCGTATGTGCTCGTTCCGATCAGCACCGCCCTCGAAGCGCCGGGATCTGGGAACACGCTCAACCTGCCGAGCCCTCCCCGCCGTTTCGCCGACTCTCTTGGAGTAGCCGTGTGATTCGTTCGATCTCCTCGTCAGTGCAGTCGGTCAAGGCGTCAACGAAATCCTCGTGGCGGACCGTCACGCGCGAGGCTCGTGGACGTGTCTGCTTCCAAGCGGCAAGCGTGAGAGCGAAGTTCGCAGCGCTCCATCCGTTCTCCGTGACCAACTGCAGGATGTCGGAGACTGCCCCCATTTCGCCCTCGCGCGGCGGTTGCTCGCACATTTCGACGCTGGCAGTACGCCGGATGTCGGGGTCTCGGCGGAGCCAAGTGAGCAAAGAACGGAGTTCGTCGTCTGCTGGCTCGACACGAACCTCAACGCGCATGTGATCCCCCTACTGTCGCGTTCCGGGCGGTGGCGGTCTCAACCATGGTCGGGCACGGTCGGACGCGGAGGGGATGTCTTCGCTCAACCTCTCTGCGGAGAAGCGGGACGAGGCGCAGAAGGGTCTATGCGGCGGCTCGATATCGTCGGCCGATCGCCTTGCGGGCCTTCTCAACCGCTCCCGTTACGCGGTGGACGTACCGGCGGAGAGTAAATGCAGGGTCCTCGTGACCGAGGAGGTCGGCCAGGGTGTAGACGTCCACGCCTTCGTTGATCGCCTCGGAGGCGAAGAGGTGTCGCAGGGCGTGCATCATCTTGTCGCGGCACTCTCCCCACTTGCGGCCCTTGCCAACAGGCTTGTCGTTGAGGGCTTTTATCGCGCCTATTGCCTCCAGGCCACCCTTCCAAAGGTAGTTGAAGTAGTTCTTGTTCAGTGGCTTGTGCTCCCGTGTGGTGAACACCAGGCGCACCGCCACCGGCTCACCGTCCTTGGCCATCCACGGGAGGGTGACCTCTACTGGTGGGTGCTTGCGCATGTGCTCGGTGAGCAGTGCGGCCAGAGCATCGCCGACCGGCACGAAGCGGTCCTTGGGGTCGTCCTCCGTGCCGCCCTTCGGTGGGGCAAAAACCAGAGTGCCGCGGTCGTGGGCGATCTGGCGGCGGATGTGGACGACTTTGTCCTTCTGCAGCCAGTTGACGTCCTCGGGGCTGAACCCGAAGATCTCGCCCTGCCGCATGCCCAGACCTCGGCCGCAGTCGACCGTGGCCTGGTAGCGCTCGGGCAGATGCGGCCGAAGAGCATCCGTCTGCTCCCACGACAGGGGTACGTCCTTCGCCGCCTTCTTCGACCGCCGGGGCTTCACCCGTTTCACCGACCCCGTCTCGCAAGGATTCTTGGCGATCAGGTCGTCGTCCACGGCCGTGGCCAGGATCGACGAGAGGTGCGTGAAAACCAGGCCGACCGTCGTCTCGTCGAGCACTTGCAGTCGGCGCTTGATCCAGTTCTGTACCGTGGACGCCTTGATCTGGCGCAGCTTTAGCGGGCCCAGCGGCTCGATGATGTGGTTGCGGACGCGGGATTCGTACTGGGCGTAGGTCCGAGGGTTGTCGAAGGTCTGGTTCTCCAGCCACTGCTCGGCCACTGCCTTGAGCTGGGCCTCGCCCTTTCTCGGGTCGACGTATGTTCCGTCGTCGACGCCGCCCAGCATCTTGGTGAGGTACTGGCGGGCGTCATCGAACCGGTCGAAGCTCTCGCTCTGCTGCTTTCCTTCCGGATCACGCCACCGGGACAACCAGCGTTTTCCGCGCTCGTGCTCGCTGGAAGGCACCTTGCCGTGGGTCTTGCACTTCTTCTCACCGGGCTGGGGACGCTTCTTGTGCCAGCGGTCGTACGGCTCAGCCAAGAAGGGCCACCTGTATACGGCTGCCAGCCCGGCTGGCAAAGCGGGAGGTGCCGCCGTGTTCCGTCCGCTTGGGGTGTCGAGCGCCTGGGAATGCGGCGGGGGAGGGGGAGTCGGCGACCGGGGTTTCCGAGCCGCATCGGCAATGACCGCGTTGGGTCTGGCTCCGGACGACGTTCTTCATCACGAGAAACAGGGAAGTGCAACGCTCCGTGAGCTGCCGCTGAGCGGAGCGCCATGCCGACGGAGTGGCCGCGATATCGCCGGCCGGGCCGGCGCCTGATGATCCGATTTCGATTGGGTAAGCAACCATGACGGGTAGTTGTAACTCGAAATTGGTGAGCGTGGCAAGAGTTGGTTCATAAACTCTACAGAACTGGCTGGGGGTTCTGGTCGGCGAGGAATGGCGTCTCAGGGAATTGGAAAGTTCGTGGTATCTTCCCCTGTCGTTATGGCGGCTTTGGGTGATTTGCCGCAGTCGGATGCTCCTGGCCTGCCGGTTTCCCGCGAAGGATCATTGGATCCCGAAGGGATGTTCCGGGAGAGGGGCGAACAGTTGGTTGAGCTTTTTGGTCAACCGGCGATTCGCCCTTACGGTTATGCCCTCTCCGGCCAGCCCGCCTTTCAGGTCGGTCGAAGAATCCGAGCGACGCCTGTGAGCAGAGCCAGACCCCTGCGGCTTAGTTGCTCACGATCGTCGATCCGCAACCGATATGGAGTGCCCTTGTCCAACAGATTCCCTCGCCCCGCCACAACCGTTGATCGCGGGCCGCTCGCCACGACCGATGAGATCGCCGTGTACCTCGGGGTGCCGGTCAAGACCCTCTATCAGTGGAAGTACCGGGGCATCGGCCCGAGGGTCCACAAGGTCGGCCGACACCTGCGATACCGCTGGCGTGAGGTCGACGCCTGGCTCGATCAGCAGACCGGATATGACCTCACGGTCTGACTCCAAGGGAAACAACACGGCTCTCGGCGAGCCAACGTCGAGAGCTGAAGACCTCCCAAGCATCGCCCACCCCTGAACGAACCAACTGGTGAGGGGCGGGACCTAAGCCGTCCCGCCCCTCAGCAGAGAGGAATGTCTATGGAGGACTCTACGTCCCCAGGCGCTTCGGATTCACCGGCCAACGCGGAACCAAGACACAAAGCCAACTGGCCGCCAGTGACGATTCCCGGACAGGCAGTGGTCCCGCCCGATGGGAACCGTGCCGGACCACGGTCTCCCCACCAGGGGACCGGGACCGGTCCCCGCATTGAGACAGCAGACAGTCCCCACGGCGGGGACGCTCACTTTTCTCCGAAAGGTGGGGACCGGTCCCCACACGACGTGGCGACCGGTCCCCAAGAGGAGCACGGTCCCCAGTCATCTCACGCTATCGACCCCGTACCTGCAACTGCGGAAGCTGTACAGGTCGGCGGCTTGGGGACCGGTCCCCAAGCCGCCGAGCGGTCCCGTTACGAGACTGTGAGTTCCGGTCCCCGCGATGCGGGATCGCAGGACGGGACCGGTCCAATCGTTCCCTCCGGACCAGATCAGGGGACCGGTCCCCAAGGCGCTTTGGGACCAGCCGACCATGGATACCGAACCGATGGCGAGGGAGCGGAGCTGCTGGATGAGTTGCGTGCGGCGGTCGGCCGGTACGTCGTGTTGCCGAGCGAGGAGGCGCTGACCGCGGTCACCTTGTGGGTGGCGGCTTCCCACATTCAGCCCTCCCTGCAGCACGCGCCGCGGTTGGCGGTGGTGGGCCCGACCAAGGGATGCGGCAAATCCCGCGTCCTGGACGTGCTCCACGAGACCGTCCATCAGCCGATGATGACGGTCAACACCTCGCCGGCCGTGGTCTTCCGCGTGATCGGCAAGAACCCGCCGACGCTCTTGGTGGACGAGGCGGACACGATTTTCGGTCCCAAGGCCGGTGAGAAGGAGGATCTGCGCGGTCTGCTGAACGCCGGGCACCAGCGCAACCGGCCCGCCTGGCGGATCTCCGGACCGGAGCACAAGCCGACCGCGTTTCCCACCTTCGCGATGGCAGCACTGGCCGGGATCGGCGACCTGCCCGACACGATCATGGACCGGGCGGTCGTGCTGCGGATGCAGAAGCGCAAGCCCGGCGAGCGGATCACCCCCTTCCGATCGCGGTACTCCGTCCCCGAACTGAACGCCCTTCGCGACCGGCTGACCGCATGGCTGACCCCGCTGCGCGGCACGGCCGCCGCTCTGGTGCCGACGATGCCGGTCGAGGACCGGGCAGCGGACACCTGGGAGCCGCTGATGATCGTCGCCGACCTGGCCGGCGGCCACTGGCCCGCCAGCGCCCGCGCCGCCTGCCTGGCCATGACCCGGCACCAAGCCGTCCATGACGAATACACCACCCTGAAGACACGGCTGCTGCGCGACATCCGCCGCATCTTCGAACAGGAAGGCAACAAAGAGGCCCTGCGGACACACGACTTGCTCGCCGCCCTCCTGACGGACGCCGAATCTCCCTGGCCGGACTACGGCACCAAGGGCCTCAACGCCTACCACCTCGCTGCACTACTGAGGGACTTCGACATCGGCCCGGCCAACTACCGCTTCGAGAACGGCCGCCAGGCCAAGGCATACGCCCGCAACCAGTTCCTCGACGCCTGGGCCCGCTACTGCCCCGAGCCCGCCCGACCCACGCCGACACCCGCACCCCGGCGCGAAGCAGGGCCGACCCGCCCAGTCCAGGGCAAGCCACCAGCCCCTCCGGCCGGGGCACTGCCCGTCGGTCCACTCGGCGGCACCGCCGCCCCGACACGCGCCCGCTGACCACACACCCACCTGGGGCCGTATCAGTCCGTCGCATCCGTCCCAACACAGGTCAGTACAGGGACGGACTTCCCCGCCGCAACGGATCAAGCCGTACCTGCACGCCTGCCCGTACCTGCTCCGACCAGCCACGGGACGGATGCGACGGACGTGACGAGCCCTCCCCCACCTACAACCGGAGCACCACCATGCACCAGAACCCCGCTGACAACGCCCCCGCCCACCAGCCAGTCGAGGCAGACGCCAACTCGGTTTCGCGGGGAGCAAGTTGTCGGGTAAGGAGTCCTTACCCGGTCTCCGCCCCGAGGGGGGCGGAGGTGTCCGGCGCCTGGGGGGCACCGGAGTCGGCCGGCCCGGGGGTGCCGACCGAGGGAGAAGCCACCGCCCCGTTGCCGAGCGTGCCGCAGAAGCCCGTGCCGCGTCGTCGACTGCGCGACGAGCAGCTGCGCGAGCGCCGCGTCCACCCCCGTTACAACGACGACGAGTTCGACCTCGTCGAGAGCGCCGCCGGCCTGAGCCGCATGACGGTGGGCGGCTATGTCGCCGAGTGCTCCCTTGCCGCCGCCCGCGCCGAGGACCCGGCCGCGGCGGTGGCCGACTACCGGTCGATGGTCAAGGCGCTGATGGCCGCCAACGGGCAGCTCGGCAAGGTGGGCGGCAACCTCAACCAGCTCGTATGGCACCTCAACCAGGACCGTGCGTGGCCCGACCCCGCCAGTGTCCAAAGGCTGCTGGAGCGCATCGAGGCATCGATCGACGAGGTGGACACGGCCGTCGCCCGGGTCACCGACGGGCGGTGAGCCGTTGATACCGAAGGTCATTCTCGGTGCGGGTCCGCATGCCACGCGCCGCACGATCGGCTACCTCTTCGGCAAGGGCCGGGCCAACGAGCACACCGACCCGCACCTGGTCGCGTCCTGGAACGACTTCGCGCCCGACCCCGGACGCAGCCCCCACCGTCATCCGAAGGAAGTGGAGGCCCAGCTCGCCGCGCAGCTCGACCAGCCTGTGAGGATGCTGGGCGACAAGGCGCCCAGGTACACCGTGTGGCACTGCCCCGTCCGCGCCGCACCCGAAGACCCGATCCTGACCGACGCCCAGTGGGCGGACATCGCCCGGCGGATCGTCGCCGCCGCCGGCATCGCCCCACAGGGGGACGGTGAAGCGTGCCGGTGGGTGGCGGTACGCCACGCGGACGACCACATCCACATCGCCGCCACCCTCGTACGCCAGGACGGCCGCCGCCCCCGACGCGACCACGACATCCGCGCCGTCCAGCGCGAAGCCCGCCAGATCGAAACCGACTACAAACTCCGCCGGTTGAAACCCGGCGACGGCACCGCCGCCAAACGCCCCACCAGCAAGGAACACTTCAAAGCCCGACGCCAGGGCCAGAGCGTCACACCCCGCGAAATCCTGCGCACCCGCACACGCCGCGCGGTCGCCGCCGCCTCCAGCGACAGCGAGTTCTTCACCCTCCTCGCGGCCACCGGCGTCATGGTGCGGCCCAAGACCGAACCGTCCGGCGACATCACCGGCTACAGCATCGCCCTGCCCGGCGACACCAACCGCCACGGCCAGCCCGTCTGGTACGCCGGATCCACCCTCGCCCCCGACCTCTCCCTCCCCAAGATCCGCCACCGCCTCCACGACACCACCCCCGAACCGGTCGCCGCCCGCCCGGCCGACCCCTGGCACCAGGCCACCGCGGCCACCGAACTCATCCCCCACCGCCTCACCCACCACAACGAGACCGTGGCCCAGGGGCAGCTCGTCGCCCTCGGCGCGACACTCGACCTGTTCCCGGTCACCGCACCACCTGTGGCACGGGCGGAACTCGAACGGGCCGCAGCCGCCTTCGAACGCGCCACCCGCTCCCGCATCACAGCCGACCACACCAGCGCCCGCGCCCTGCGCCACAGCATCCAGAGAATCTGGCACGACCCCACCCCGGACCGGGACGGAACCGGTCTCGCGATGCTCCTGGACGCAGCCCTCACCGCCGTCGCCTTCGCGGTCCACTGGCACCGCACCCACCAGCCCGCCCAGCAGGAAGCGGCAGCCGAACAGACCCTCGTCCACCTCCAGGCCGCCTACGGCCACATCGCCGAACCCGCCCTTGCCCACCTCGCCGCCCGTTCCCCCGGATCCAGCACCAAGAACCGGTACGCCCAGTACCTGAGGCAGACAGCACCCGAGCACGCCGAACGCATCCTCACCGACCCCGCCTTCGACGCCCTCACCACCGTCCTCGCCGAAGCCGAAACAGCCGGCCACGACGCCACCACCCTCCTCGACCAGGCCCTCAACCAGCGCACCCTCAACGACGCCCGCAACCCCACCCGCACACTCACCTGGCGCATCCGCCGCCTCAGCCAACGCCACACCCCCAGCCCACACGCACAAGCAGCCAAAACCCGCACCACCACACCACCCCCAACAACACCCCCTCACACAGCCACACCACCCCAGCCACCACAACGCCGATAACCCCGACCGAGCAGCTCGTGCGCAGCGTGCGAGAGGAATGTGCGAAGCCCGGCTCCCTCCCATTCTTTTGGGGGGACCAGGCTTCACTCGTCAGGCCGAAGCGGAACTGCCGACCGCTAGCTTGCCGGTGCGAGGCGGAAAAGGACGCGACCCACAAGTACGGTGCGCCAAGGGTGGGTTCGGGCCACGCCTGCCACCCGGCCAGACCCGTCTCATCGGCCGCCAGGGTCAGGACACGTGGGTCACCATCCTGGATGAGCGGCGGCCCCTCACCGAGGCTCAGGCCCGTGGTGAACATCGGGTCAACCGCTCTCGCACTGGGCAGGTCAACGTCCCGAAGCCAGCCGTGCACGATGACGGCGTCCAGAACCAGATTCAGGCCGGCGGACGCGGATGGTCGATTACGCGGCGGCCGGGACGTTCACCGCTCGCGCCCGCTCGTACAGGGCTTGTGCCAGGCGGTTGCGCAGGTGGGGACGCAGTAGTGCTTTCATCTGCACGACGCGTTCGTCGGCGCGCCCCGACTGGACCAACGGGTAGTCGTCAAGGACGCGGCCCCAGGTAGCACATGCGGCCTCCAAGTGCCCTAGTTCCAGTTGTCGTTCCGCGAGCATGGCGTCGTAGCGGACGCGGGTCCTGCGGTACACGTCATGGCGGAGCTGCGACGATTCCTCAAGGTTCTTGACCGAGCCGGCCACGTCTCCAAGGCCGTATTGAACCTGTGCGACGTGGTACGCAAGGGACGACGGGTCGTAGCTGCCGAACGCCGCAGTTCGTGATTCAGCCTTCTCCATCGCGACTTCCGCTTCCTTTATGAGCTGAAGGGCGTTCCGGCGGTCGCCCGAGGCGGCGTAGGCGTGGGCCTGCTGTCCGGCGAGGAATGCCCGCATGCGCGGGCCGGCGGCGGGCGAGGCGGCTGCTGCTGCGTTCGCCAGGCGAAGGGCCGGGGCGTGGTGGTTGAGGTCCACCGCCTGAAGGCTCATCCCGCGCAGGGTGGTGCAGTACGTGAGATGGTCCTCGGCTGCACCCGCGAGTTCCAGGGCTTTGACGTAGTAGCGCTGTGCCAGGCCGTGGAGGCCCTCGTCCACGGCCATGTATCCCGTGAGATAGAGGAGGTCGGAGGCCGCCGACAGCATGGCCTTGCGTACTTCAGTGGTGCCGTCAGCCCGAAGATGGGGCCCGACCGTATTGACCAGGAACGCGGCAGCCATCGGCCGTGCATGGCGTCCGCCGAACATGTCGTCCAGCTCGGAGACCTTCTCCGTCATGGCGATCACTGCATCGACTTCGGCGAATCCGATGCGGCGGGATCGGCCGGCCTGCACGGCTTCCATCCGGCCTACGACCTCTGGCCAGTTCGGGATGGTGAGCGCGACGGAGAACAGAGCCGAGCCCATGACACCGCGGCGGGACGGGTCCATGTCTTGCCTCCCCAGGTTGAGCAACCCTTCAACGGTAGCTCCGGGAGCGAACTGGCCATCCAGCGGTGAGGGAAGCCCCGCGTCTACGTGAGTGATCGGGCGGCCGAGCCTGCGCGCGAGGGCCTCCAGGATGAGCGGACGGACTTCCTTCCTCGGGACCGTCCCGTCCAGCCAGTGGCTCACCGCTGAAGCGTCGTATTTCAACGGTCGGCCGTGCTCGGTACCGACCTTGTTGACGGCAGTCGCGAACTGGCTGTGGCTCCACGCCGACTCGTTGAGCAGGCGACTCAGGCACCCGTTTTGCTCGCGCTTGGCCATGGCGTAGCTCCCCGCGTTCCGCGAACTTTCAACGCTTTCAATTTGCCGCGCTGCGCACACGGTACCGCTGTGCGTGTTCGTCCGGTTGCGTAGTGCGTGCAGGAACACCAGGCCCGCATGGCCATACATGACAGCGCCGGACTGCTGCTTGCAGCGCGACGAAGCGGACTGGCGGCACGCAGAACGCGAAGCCCCGTCCAGGTCGGGCCCGCTGTTACACGATCTCGGAGGGAATTCCCGTGCACCCGACGCCTCCCGCACAGCGCGCTCCCGCTCTGCTCGCTCCGCGTTTACCGGCCCGCCTCGACACGATTCCGGTGGGTGGCGAGACGGCGACTTGGAGACGGTCGATGAGAAGTGCCCACGCTGCGATGTCGTTCGATGCTGATCCGAGGCGGGTGGAGGCTGCGCGTCGGGTGACGGCCGCCGTGCTGGGGAGGGCCGGCGTCAGGGATCGAGATGTGGTCGGGACGGTGCAGCTGCTGGTCAGCGAGATCGTGACCAACGCCATCGTCCACGGCACCGCCAACTCGGTCTTTTTCCAGATCAGTTGTGACCACGCCGGTGAGGTGCTGATCGAGGTCGACGACCGCTCCTCCGGCGGGCCGGAGATGCGGGAGGCGGGTCCGGATGACGAGGGTGGACGCGGTATGCAGCTCGTCTCTTTCTTCGCCCGTGACTGGGGCCGCAAAGGCACCTGCACCTGGTGCACGTTCACCGCCGGGAGCGGCTGATGCACTCCTCGTCGATGGTCCTTGCCGAGACCGTCCGGCCCACAGCGCCCCCGGTCGAACGGTGGTCTCCACCCCTCGATTCCGAGGGTCTCGCCCGCATCGCCAGCCTGCTTCGTCAGGTGAAGCCGTTGGAAGCGATCGTGGACGACGTCGGTGACGTCCTGGCCGAACAGGACCCTCGTGAGAGCGAGTTCGGAGAGATCGCCGAACGCTTGCGTGGCGATCTCCTGCGGCTCGTGGCTATCGCCAAGTCCGCCGGGGACGGGGACGCCGAGGTGTGCCCTCTTCTTCGGCGTGCGCACACGCTGCGCTCCGAGGCCCTGCCAGACGACTCCCGCCAGGCGCTCGGGCAGCTGCGGCGGATGGCCGGGGTTGTGAACGACCTGTTGGAACGGCTGGTGGAAACCAACATCGTGAAGGAGGTCGCGTGACGGCCGCCTCTGCTGGCCCTGGCCCACGCACCGGTCCGCCCCGCTCAAGGTCGCTTGCCGACTCTGATGGAAACCACGCGGAGGGCAGGGCCGCCGACAAGGCAGCCAAGAACCAGGACCGACCGGGCTACGGCGGGCGCCAACGGGCCCCGCCTCGACCTGAACGGCAGCGCAACTGCCATTTTTTCTGGGCCGGTTGGCCCGCCACTCCGCTCAGGGCATTCGAAGCCCGCTCACGTACTTCCCGGAGACTCCACCATGCGCACCACGATCGCTGACGCAGACAGCATGCCCCTCGTCCAGGAGACCACCGAGGCTCTCCGCGCCGCATTCCGTCAGCACGGACTCGACGTCCCCAGTCTGTCTGTAGCCCTGGACAAGGTGGAGCTGGGCGAGGTCACCGTCCCCACCGCCGACCGGCTCGCCCGTCTTCTGGCTGCACCGGCGCAAACGACCGAACGGAACCTGGAGGAATGGTCCGAGGTGCGGCAGGTCATGCGCCGTCTCGGCGCGGCCTTCGCAGCAGTGACCGGCGGCGGCTTCCTCGATCTGTACTTCCACCACGACTGTGTCCGCTGCGACAGCGACGCCTCCCTGGCACTCAGCCCCATCGACGCACAGGCCGCGCGAGGTCTCCTGGCCGCTCTCCGATCGCGAGCATGACCACCCCGGCCGCCGTACCCGCTGAAGGAGGAAGCCGTGTTAACTCCACCTGTCTATGTGGACTTTGAACGCGCGTATCTGGATGTGCTCGGTCATCTGGTGGATCGGTTCGAGTACCGGAATGCGCCGCGTGGGAACGTCGCCCGTGAGCGCGTCGGTCTCAGTTTCCAGATCGCCGATCCGCGTGCGCGTCTTCCGTATCTGGCCGAGCGGAAGGTCAATCCGGTCTGGCACTTCGCCGAGGCCCTGTGGTACCTCGCCGGTCGCAACGATCTGGAGATGCTGGCGTACTACGCGCCGCATGTGCGGCAGTTCTCGCGTGACGGTCGGACGATGGGCGGCTCCGCGTACGGGGCGCGTATGTTCAACCCGCCCACGCCCGGCGGCACATCAACGTTCGACCGGGTCCTGGAGCTGCTGCGTACGGAGCAGGACAGCAAGCGGGGCCTGCTGCCGATCTTCACGGCCGATGAGCTGGCCGTGGTCGACAACCCCGACATGTCCTGTGTGGTCGCCCTGCACCTCCTTGTACGCGAGGGCCGGGTCCACATGGTCTGCTACATGCGGGCCAACGACTGCGACCGTGGGCTGCTGTCCGACACGTTCTCCTTCACGATGATCCAGGAGTTCGCCGCCGTACAGCTCGGTCTCGAACTGGGCACCTACACCCATCACATCGGCTCGGCGCATGTCGGCGAGCGCGACGTCCCGCGCATCAGGCGGGTCCTTGCCGAGGCCGAATTGGCCACGTCGAAGCCGCGGTTCCCGTTCCCGCGGATGCCTGCCGGCACGTCCTTCTCAACCATCTCCGACCTGCTCGTGCACGAGGAGAGACTGCGCACCGGCCGGGGCAGCCTGCAACCGCAGGAGATCGCGTTGCTCGGCTTCGACCCGTACTGGCAGCAGGTGCTGCTGCTGTTCGAGGTGCACCGCCAGATTCGCCGCTGCCCGGCGGACCCGGTCGAGGAGAGCGTTCTGGGCGCCCTCGACCCCGGTTTTCGCTGGCTGGTGGGTCACCGCTGGCCCAAGCGCATGCCCGATACGGGAGCGCGGTCATGACGACGCCCGGGAAGCCGTCGTGGAGCGGCGGTGTGGTCGACGGCGTCGACTGGGACCGGTGGACGGTGATCCTCTGCAAGCCGGACTGCGCCGAGACCGGCCTCACGGACCGGGTCCTTGAGCGGATCGCCGCCTGCGGCGTCAGTGTCCTCGGCAGGCTCGACCTGACCGCGAGGGCGTGGCAGGCCCACGTGCACTACTGGGACCTGCTGGTGGACGCCGACTGGTTCACCGGCCGCGACATCCCCGCAGCGCTCGATGTCCTGTACGCGGACAAGCCGGTGACCGTCGCCCTCGCCCACGGTGATGCCGGTATCCACGGCAGGGTGCGGGACCTGCTCGGTCACTTCGACCCCACGCAGGCCGCCAGGGGCACCATCCGCGGGGACCTCGGCCGCGACAGCCTGGAGGCGGCGCTCGCCGGCGGCCGGCTGGTGAACAACCTCGTGCACACCTCGGACGATCCCGATTCGGCGCGCCGGGACTTCGGCACCTGGTACGGCGCCCGCCGCCGCAGGCTGCTCACCCCACCGCAGCAGCACCTGCCGCACCAGCGTGCGGCAGCCGAGCACCCGCTTCGCCACACCCCCGACTGGAGATCCGCATGAACAATTCCGTTGCCCCGTTACGCCGTGCTCTGCCCATCCTGTCCACCGAGAAGATCGGCGGACTCAAGCCGGGACTCGCCGATGTGATCGAGTACCGCAAGTCCGGGTTGTCGCTGAACTGGATCGTCGGCTGCCCGCTGGAGTGCGGATACTGCGTCCGGCACCTCTTCGACAACTTCGACATGAAGACCCCCCGGCGCCTCATGAGCGACGAGGAGGCCGTCGCCCGCCTCGTCGGGCACCCGTACTTCCGGGCACACAAGACGCCCGTCCAGCTCCTGAACCGGGCGACGGACCCCATGCTCCCCATCGTCAAGCCGCACGTGTTCAACGTGCTGCGGGCCCTGGACGAGCAGGGCCTGACCAACCACGTCCTGATCATCACCCGGTGGCGGGTGACGCCCGAGGACTGCGCGATCCTCAACAGCTTCACCCACCTGCGCCTGACCGTCCTCGTCACGCACTCCAACATCGCCAACCCCGCGATCGAGCCCGTCGACTCGACCATTGCCGCGCGCAGCCTGCGCACCCTGTACGAGCACGCCGAGCGCTACCGCACCGTCCTGTACTGGCGTCCGATCGTGCCCGGCCTCAACGACTCCACGGCCGACATCGAACGGGCACGGGAGTTGTCCCGGCACGCGCACGCGACGGTCTTCACCGGACTGTTCTTCCGCGAGGAGATCGCCTCCTACTACAAGGCGCACGGGCTGCCGATGCCCTACGACGAGACGGCGCGGCGGAAGATCATGCCGGAGGTCGCCGAGCAGCGGATTCTCGATGCCTTCCAACAGGACGGCACGTGGGGGGCGTTGTTCCGAAAGACGAGCTGCGGGGTCGCGTACGCGCACGGAGAGGCCGACTACAACGGTCACTTCGGTGTCCGGGAGTTGTGCGACATCTGCCCCGAGGACCAGATCGCACGGTGCCGGGCCGCGTGGGTCAAGCCGGATCCGGTCACCGTCACGGCCGAAGCCCGAGCACTCGGTGCGACCGGTGTGGTGGAGGTCAACGACCGTGCCATCGTCGTGGAGGGACTGGACGAGCCGCCGCGCTACTTCCTCCAGCACGGCTTCGGCTACCAGTGCCACGACCGCACCAAGCCCCATCACCGCCGCCAACACGGCCGGGCCCCCATCGGCTGGACGGCGGAGAACGGACCCACCCCCGCATGAACTTCTCCTCCTGGCCCCCGCTGCTCGTGGTCGACGTCGAAGGCAACGGCGCCAACCCGCCCGACCTCGTCGAAGTCGCCGCACTCCCCGTACGCGAGGGACGGCCCGACACCGGCACGGCGGGTGCGTGGCTGACGAAGCCCCGGCACCCAGTGACCCCGTTCGCCGCCCGCGTCCACGGTCTGACGAACGAGCGCCTGGAAGATGAGCCCGGCTGGGAGGAGATCGCCGACCAGGTCCACACGCTCATGGGCACCTCGTGGATCTGCGCGCACAACGCACATGTGGACCACCGGGTGCTGTCCGCGCACCTTCCGACGTGGCGGCCGGCCGGAGTCCTCGACACCCTCCGCCTGGCCAAAGCCACCCACCCCGGCCTGCCCAAGTACACCCTCGACGCCCTGATCGAACACCTCCGCCCGGACCTGACCGCGGCCCCGGCACACCGCCACCGCGCCACATACGACGCCTACGCCACCGCCCAGCTCCTGATCCTCATGGCCGACCACTACGACACCTGGGACCAGCTCGTCGCTGCGGCCGTGCCGCCCGGCCTGCCCGGAGCCCCCGAACCAGAAAAGGACCCCACCCTGTGGTGACCACCCCTCAGCCCATCCGCATCGGCGTCATGGGCACCCACTCCACCGGCAAGACCACCCTCCTCAAACGCATCGAGATGGAACTACGCGCCCACGGAATCCCCGTAGCCCGCACCGGCCAACTCGGAAAACGAGCCGCACTTGCCAGCCTGCCCAAGATGCAGCATCACACCGCCGCCTCCACCGAGTGGATCATCACCCAAGGCATCGCCGACGAAATCGCCGTAACCGCCCACCCCAATTCCGAACCGATCCAAGTCGTCCTCGCCGACCGCGCAGCCTGGGACGCGCTCGCCTACTTCCACGCCGCCGAGGAATGGCGACAGGAATCCCCCAACCCTCTGGAACGAGAACGACTACGCCTCCTCGCCTCCACCCAAGCGTCGAAGTACCACCTGCTCCTCGCCACAGTCCTCGACCCGGCACTACCCGTCGAAAGCGAAAACGACTACGACCTCCGCTACCGGTCGCTGGTCGACCACCACACCCACACGTTCCTCACCGCGCATGACATCCCACATCAACGCGTCACCAGCGACCCCAACAGCCAAGCCCGTGCCGTCGAAGACGCGCTCCAGCTCTGCCTCAACCAGGCCACGCCATGAGAGGCACGCCGCTAGCCTCGCCGTTTCAGTTGGGGTTGCTGGGCGGCTGAGCGAGGTTGTTTGAGGCTGGGTCGGCCGGTGGGCATGGTGAGGGCCCGACGCGGGGTCGGGTTCTCCGAGGTCCTTGGGTTGAGGTGGGCGGGGGTGGTGGGTCAGCCGGCGGGGCGGGGTAGTGCGGCCAGTCGGTGGAATGCGGCCGTGAGCTCGTGTCGCCAGGGCCAGGTCGCCGATATCCGGAGGCGGAGGCGGCGGCTGCCCCGGGTGATTCTGGCGGCGACGTGCAGGAGCCGGTATCGGAGTTTCTTGGGTTCGGCCGTGGCGAGTTCGCCGTCCAGGAGGAGGGTGCGGGTCCAGGCAAGGAGGTCGATCGCCGCGAGGCTGAGTTCGAGCCAGGCGGCGTTGACGCCGAAGCGGCGGGAGGGGAAGCGGCCGAAGCCGGTGGTCTTGCCGCACCGGATGTGGTCTTCGACGGTGGCGTGCTGGCGGTGGCGGACCTCCAGGAACTGGGCGGAGCCGGAGGTGAACGGGGTGTCGGTGAGAAAGACCTGGTGCCGCATGCCTTCGTCCTGGTCGAAGAGTGAGAGCTGGGCTCCGGGGTGGGGATGTTCGCGGCGGACGATGATGCGGGTGCCGTCCGGGTAGCCGGCAAGGTCGGTCATGCCGGTCAGTTCGGCGACCTCGGCGGACTCGCGGAGGGTGCCGTCCTGGTCCAGGGCGGGGTGCCAGACCTGCTCGGGCAGGGCCCGGATCGCGCGGCGGACTGGTTCGGTGACCGCGTATCCGACTGAGAAGAAGGTGCGGATTCCGCGTGTTCGCAGGTCTCGGATGTGGCTGAGGAACGCTTTCGCGGATCCGGCGCTGTCGGTGCGGATCAGGATGTCGGTGCCGTGCCGGTGGGCGTCGGGGATCTGCGCGAGAGCGTCGTCCAGAACCGCGATGTGATCCGCGGCCGTGTTGGCTCCGGAGTTTCCGGGCCGGAGGCGCCCGGACATGGCCTCGCCGGTGTTGGCCAGGAAACACAGCAGGGGGTGGAAGCCGAAGCCGCCTTTGTAGGTGGGTGCGGCCTGGACCTTCTCCGAGTGGCAGGTGATCAGCGTGGCGTCGATGTCCAGGACCAGTCCGGGCACTTCCCGCCCGCCGGCTTTCGCCGCCGGTATGCCGCAGCGGGTCTCGGATGCCTGGAGCCAGGCCACTTCCCGAGCCTGAGCCCGGGCTGAGCGCAGGCGGCCCAGTACGCGTTCATCGACGGCGGCCAGCACCCGCCAGGCAGTCGGTGTCGAGGCGATGGGGCCGAACACCTCGCGCTGGTCGCGCAGGACGGCCAGATCCGTGATGGTCTCGCCGCCGGCAGCCACCATCACCGCGAGGTCGGTAGCGATCCGGCCCGGGTCATGACCAGTACCGCGTGGCCGGAGCGGTCCGAGCGCGGTGGAGTACGCGCTGGTCAGTCCGGTGACATCGGCGAGATCAGCCAGCAGCCGTGCCCCGGCATGACCGATCACCCCCGCCCCGTCAGCAGAGACATGAAGCCTGGGACGCGAACCGATACCCTGCACGCAGAAAGTGCCTTCCACCTGGACCGACAGAACCCCTCGACAAGGTTCATCGTCCCAGCTCGGAAGGCACTTTCGCGTTCACGGCCAGCAACTGGTCGCACGCCAACTGAAACGGCGAGGCTAGCAGGCACCATCACCATCGCCGGGAAGACGGTCTCCCGCCTCGGACTCGGCACCATGCGTCTGACCGGGCCCGGCACCGGGGGCGACCCCGGCGACCGCAACCGGGCCCTCAGCGTGCTCCGCCAAGCCGATCACACCCACGGCATTACCCGGTAGCGAGGCCCGAGCCTTCCATTTCACCTGGGGCTACGAGGCTTTAGATCAAATGCAGTCCTCACCCGACCGCCCTTTTACCGGCTCGATTCGCTCCATGCCGGACAGCAGATGGAGAATCTAAAAGGCTCCTAGAATAGCCCTACTGGGCCGACGGGCGCTGCGCAACGACGGGATTCAGATCGGCGGCTTCGTCATATCCAAGTTCAATCAGCCGTGTCCGCAGTGCTGAGAAGTTTTCATCGGGGCGGCCGACGCTCAGGGTACGCAAGGCGTTGAGTGCCACGCGGCCGATGTGGTGCTGTTCCCACAGTTCGCCGCGCCCCTGAAGCAGCAGGAGGATTCTGGTGCTGGCCCCTGGAATTGGGACGGTTTCACAGCGGTCGGCGACCTCGATGGCGTAGTCGATTACGCCCTCAGTGGTGATGAGGGTCTGGGCGGTGAGCGACGACCAGGTCCTGTCGGGGAGGCCGGTGACGAAGGCCCAACGCCCGGTGCATCGAAGCACTTCGACGGGTACGACATCGCGACGAGCGTCAAGGAGGGCCTGCCAGAACTGGACCGCCAGGGCCATCTGAGGTGCGTCGGTGGGGCTGTCCTGCACCAGGAATGCCATGTCTTCGGCGGCCTTGCTCAGGACACCGGGTTCCTCGCGCAGCGCTGTAATGATCGTGTCAATGTCATAGCCTCGCTGGCCTTCCAGCATCCCCGTGAGCAGGCTCGCGACCGCATTTTCGGCGCCCCGCAGTGCAGCAACGATGATGTCGTCGCGCAACGTCCGATGCAACCACGGTGTGGTGTAGCGAGCGTATTTGAGCGTGACGTCCACAGCGGCCGGTCCAAATCCGTGGTCGCGGAACAATGCGTCGGTCCTTCGATTGAGCCAGTCTTGGGCGATGAGTTCCAGACGCGGACGCTGCGATGCCAGGATCGCCCGGTGCTCCATGCCGACCGGGCCAGTGACGTCGAGGAGATGGTCAAGGGTGTCGAGGAACTGTGGCCGGACTGCTGCGGCATTGCGGTGTTCCCAGTGGGCGAGGGAGAGCACTGCCTGCAGCCCTCGTCCGCTGGCAGTGTTGATTGCTCTGTGGAGAGGGTCGTCCATGGCGGAGTCGCCGGTACGCGGCAGCGAATCGAGGGCGGCCAGCGCCAACGACCACACGGTGTCAAGGTGCTCGGCGAAGAGTGCACCATGATCGGCCAGCGCGGAAATCAGGTCGACAGTGGCCGAGTCGACACGATGCCAGTCCGGTTCGAAGTCGAAATCGTCGTTGCCGAGGACTGTCGGGGTCCATCTCTCGGACGTTGCGAGGCAGGCTGCGGTGATGATCTCCACGCTTCGGGGAAGGATGTCGGCCGCCCTTTCGGTGAGACCGCGAAGGTAGTGCAGGACGTAGACGGGTTCGCGCAGTGTCTCGACCACGGTGACCGCATCTGCTGTCCACGCATGAGGATCCGCAGCGACGACGCTCTGGAGGACGCGGGCGAGCTCGCGGGCGCCATTCATCCGTAGGTCGCTGTTGTTATCTGGACGCCATCCGGCGACCAGGCGGGCCGCATCGAGCACGGACAGAGCCGTCAAGTCAGCGCTTTCGTAAGCTGATTGTCCCCACTTTGCTTGAAAGACGGGAATCCTTTGGCTGAATGCTTCCGGACCGATCTCACCGTGCCGGGCAGAAACCGATGCAATCGGTACCTGCCACCGCGTGAGCAGGCACCCAGGCAGGATCGCCGACCATCGCCAGGCTTTGGCCCAGTCTGCTGGCAGCAAGGCGGGGTCGTCGGGCGGGTCCGAAGGCGATCCGAGCGCATCGGTCCACAGAGCGAGCTGGGCGTACTCAGGGTTTGAGGCAAGCACTGCGGCGACAAGGTCTTGGTCGTCACCGGTGGCCGTCTGTGACGCCAAGCGCCGCGTTACGTGGTCGATCTTTTCCTTGACCGGGATGTCATTGGCCAGCGCCAGAACGCGGCACGTGAGGCGTTCCCCGATCTCGCCGGAGATTTCGGCGAGCGAATCGAGCAGCCGCCGGCTCGGCACACCGAGAGCGTGTGCACGAACCACGATCCGCGCGAGGTAGTGAGAGATTACGACCAGGAGGTGACGATCGTCTTCGCCGAGGTTCGAGCTCAACCTGGCGATGTCCGGAATGAACCAGACGGCGGAGGGCTTCTGGGCGGCGTGCCGCAGCTTGGCCGCGACCATCCGGACTCGCCTCTCAGCGTTGTTCGGGGTCATTCCGGATATCAACTGGTCTAGCAGCAACCGGTAGTAGTAACTGTCGCGGTCCCCTGGATCTCCGTTGAGCACGACGTTGGCAACGCGCTCGACGACCCGGTCTGCAGGTTCGGCCCGTCTGACCGCGCTGGCCGCGAGCGATCGTACGGATGTGTTGTCCGGGTGCGCCGTGGCGACGTCGCCGACGATCCTGTGGCCGGCAGGTCCAAGTTGCACAGCCAGGGTAAGCAGCTTGAACCGGGCCTCCAACCGTTGACTGCCTGGCAGTTGCTTGCAGTCAGCCAGTAGTAGCTGCGCCAACTCGGCAACCACTGAAGGTGTCGTGCGACCGAGCCCATGTAGCAGGCCGACCACCGGCCATGACTCCTTACCGTCAGGCGGCGGCACCACACCGGCCCTGTACAAGGGAACCAGCCACGCCGAATCAACCAGATGCGTGAAGAACACTCTGAGGTGGTGCGGGTTCGACGCCAACTCCCGCAAACGATCGATCTGGTCAGGACTCCGCCATGTTTCTGCGGCCAACTCCCGAAGCGCTAGCACGACGGTGTCCGGGGGCGAGAACATGCGGACGAACCATGCCAGCGTCCGCTCGTAGAGATCGGCAACAGAGTCCAGCGCCGTCTCTTGATGCAGTCCCTGACTCGCTGTCCTGCGGAGACGCTTGTACTCGCCGATCGGATCGAGGCCGCCGAAGAGAGGTTCGACACCCGACTTGTCACGAAGGTAGCCGAGCAGTTTGGCCTCGTGGTAGGAGTTGCGATCCTGCTTTTTTGTCGTGCTCCGCATCACCATGCCGAACGTCTCCAGCGAGGCAACGTCGTCGTTGCCGGGCTGAGCCTGCTCGCGTTCAAACTGGTCCCACGCCTCAACGACCAAGGGCAATCCGCCGGGGGCGGGAGTACGTCCGGTCACCACCGCATCCAGTGCCTCGCGCAGGTTATACGCGGCGCTCTCCGCCAGCCTTAGTCCAGTCTCATCATGAACCGCTTGCGCGATCAGAACAGCCGCGGTCCGCAGTGCCGCCACGGCCTTCTTTCCCCGGTCAGACAGCTCAGCTACAACCCCATCGGCTACGTCCGGTGGCAAGTCGAGCAGTGAACTTTCGGAATCCTCGCTCATCGTCACAATTCAGTGTCTCAGGCGACCGTGCTGGTGGCCCTCTGCTGAGAAGTTCGAGGGCTCCTATTACTCCCGCTGGCGCTTCAGCGGACACGGTGTACCGAAGGGCCTCATTGTCCGCAATGACGCCCTTCGGTGTGTGATTGCAGTTGTCAAGGACGGGCTTCGGCTTCGTGGGTGCTGCCATGGTTCTCCTTTCTGTGCTGGTCCTCGTTTGGGGTGAGGGGCTGGCGGGGGAGAGGCTTCCAGATGGCGAGCGAGTCGATCTTTGGGTTGGGATTTCGTTCGTGTGGTCGGCGCGGCACGGAGCTGACGTGGATGCGACACCGGCGAAGGTGCCAGCCTGACGAGCTATTTGGGGGTCCGATCAGATACAGGTCTCCACGCCAGCCATGATCTGGACGGCGCTCACCTGCGAGGCCAGACAGCAGCGTGGTGTGGTGCTGTGCCAAGAGCCAGGCGGCGGGGTGCGAGTGGGGCCGATCTCGGTCCACTAGCGTCGTAGGCTTCTGGTCATGCGACGAGTGGTCTTCGACTCCAACGCCATCGACCAGATAGCTGAGAGTGTTGGCGCCTTTGAAGCGCTCAAGACGGCGGTGACGGCGGGTGACCTAGAAGTGCTCTACACCCATGTCACGATGGACGAACTCACGGCGATCCCCGACCAGGAGCGTCGATCTTGGCTTGTCCTGCTCATGGCGGACCTTGGCCGATTGGTCCCTACGGGATCTGCGGCCGTGGACTTCTCGCGGGTCAACTTCTGTCGGGTCGGAAGCGATGCGGACGAGGACCTCATGGACGCACTCAGGTCAGGAAACATCAAGCATACGCGCGATGCCTTGATCGCCTCGACTGCCCGATATGAGAAGTGCGCGCTCGTAACCAACGAAAGACGGCTCACGGGCCGGTCGCGCGAGTGGGGCATCGACGTACTCAGTACGCGTGAACTGCTATCTGAGTTCGGCGTCACCTTGTCTTAGGCGGGCGGCACCGCAGAGCCCTCGACTGCCACGGTATTGGCATATTTTCGAGAGTGTTCACTGTCAACTGGGCTTTCTCGCAGAGCAGTTGGGTGCGCCTTCGCGTTAGTCTCGCGCCATGTCTACACGTCCCCGATTCCACCCTGACGATGGGCGCCCGCGCTACACCGGCCCCGCAGTCGTCACCTTCCCTGACGGCTGCGAAGCGCCTGTCACGGTCTCCCTTGTGCTTCGCTACGACCCCAGCCGCTCGGACAACCGCGAGTCTGACCGGGACAGCACTTGGGCCGGCAGCGTCACACGGGCCGACGAGTCGTCAGACGTCGACCTCTTTGACGCGCGCCTGGAATTCTCCGCATGCCCGACGGGCGCGAGAGCGAGTTCATGGCCACCAGCGGGCCGCGCGAGTCCGGCTGTTCCGGATTGGGCCCCGCCCCGTTCGTCGCTTCCCAGGCAGGCGACTGTGCTTCGCAATGCCACGAGGGCGCCTAAGGGAACGTGATGCACTAGCCTCGCCGTTTCAGTTGGCGTGCGACCAGTTGCTGGCCGTGAACGCGAAAGTGCCTTCCGAGCTGGGACGATGAACCTTGTCGAGGGGTTCTGTCGGTCCAGGTGGAAGGCACTTTCTGCGTGCAGGGTATCGGTTCGCGTCCCAGGCTTCATGTCTCTGCTGACGGGGCGGGGGTGATCGGTCATGCCGGGGCACGGCTGCTGGCTGATCTCGCCGATGTCACCGGACTGACCAGCGCGTACTCCACCGCGCTCGGACCGCTCCGGCCACGCGGTACTGGTCATGACCCGGGCCGGATCGCGACCGACCTCGCGGTGATGGTGGCTGCCGGCGGCGAGACCATCACGGATCTGGCCGTCCTGCGCGACCAGCGCGAGGTGTTCGGCCCCATCGCCTCGACACCGACTGCCTGGCGGGTGCTGGCCGCCGTCGATGAACGCGTACTGGGCCGCCTGCGCTCAGCCCGGGCTCAGGCTCGGGAAGTGGCCTGGCTCCAGGCATCCGAGACCCGCTGCGGCATACCGGCGGCGAAAGCCGGCGGGCGGGAAGTGCCCGGACTGGTCCTGGACATCGACGCCACGCTGATCACCTGCCACTCGGAGAAGGTCCAGGCCGCACCCACCTACAAAGGCGGCTTCGGCTTCCACCCCCTGCTGTGTTTCCTGGCCAACACCGGCGAGGCCATGTCCGGGCGCCTCCGGCCCGGAAACTCCGGAGCCAACACGGCCGCGGATCACATCGCGGTTCTGGACGACGCTCTCGCGCAGATCCCCGACGCCCACCGGCACGGCACCGACATCCTGATCCGCACCGACAGCGCCGGATCCGCGAAAGCGTTCCTCAGCCACATCCGAGACCTGCGAACACGCGGAATCCGCACCTTCTTCTCAGTCGGATACGCGGTCACCGAACCAGTCCGCCGCGCGATCCGGGCCCTGCCCGAGCAGGTCTGGCACCCCGCCCTGGACCAGGACGGCACCCTCCGCGAGTCCGCCGAGGTCGCCGAACTGACCGGCATGACCGACCTTGCCGGCTACCCGGACGGCACCCGCATCATCGTCCGCCGCGAACATCCCCACCCCGGAGCCCAGCTCTCACTCTTCGACCAGGACGAAGGCATGCGGCACCAGGTCTTTCTCACCGACACCCCGTTCACCTCCGGCTCCGCCCAGTTCCTGGAGGTCCGCCACCGCCAGCACGCCACCGTCGAAGACCACATCCGGTGCGGCAAGACCACCGGCTTCGGCCGCTTCCCTCCCGCCGCTTCGGCGTCAACGCCGCCTGGCTCGAACTCAGCCTCGCGGCGATCGACCTCCTTGCCTGGACCCGCACCCTCCTCCTGGACGGCGAACTCGCCACGGCCGAACCCAAGAAACTCCGATACCGGCTCCTGCACGTCGCCGCCAGAATCACCCGGGGCAGCCGCCGCCTCCGCCTCCGGATATCGGCGACCTGGCCCTGGCGACACGAGCTCACGGCCGCATTCCACCGACTGGCCGCACTACCCCGCCCCGCCGGCTGACCCACCACCCCCGCCCACCTCAACCCAAGGACCTCGGAGAACCCGACCCCGCGTCGGGCCCTCACCATGCCCACCGGCCGACCCAGCCTCAAACAACCTCGCTCAGCCGCCCAGCAACCCCAACTGAAACGGCGAGGCTAGCCCCGATGGGGACCGTTCCCCTGCGCCCGCTGAACAATTTCTTGAGTGGACTGACAGCACTGCGTCCCGCACTCGGATGAGAGCGAGACGCAGACGCGGCCCTGGCGCTTCGCTGGATTCCAGAACCGTCAGCCGATGTCAGGTACCTCGATGAGCCACCCTTGCTCGAAGCCTGCGTCACGGCGGAAGAACGAAGCGAAGTGACGGAGGACGGCATACCCGGCGTCGCGGTCTTCAGCTGATCGGGTCGGCTGAACGAACGCCTCTGCTCGACCAACGATGTACGTGAAGCAGCGCTCCCATCCCTCGTGGCCGGGAAGCCCCATTCGGGCTGCACACTTCTGCTGTACGAAGGCGAGGAGCTGGGGCCAGTCCTCGTTGGCGCGCTGGTCAGCTGTGGACGCCAGATCGATGGCATGCCCGGCGGTGGCGAGACGGTGTGACAGCGCCTTCGCTCCGGCCACCAACTCGCGTTGATCGTCCGGCAGAGCTGCCATGTCGAAGTTTTTCAACCGCCCGTAGGTGATGAGGACGACCTCACCGAATGGGCCGTCCTCCAGATACTTCTCCTCGTAGCCCTGGGTTTGTCCGGCTGCGGTGAGCGCTCGCCACACCTCGATACGGATGGCGTGGTCACCGAAAAGGTCTGCGACGCGATCGGGGATCTTGAACATGGTTCTCCCGCTCGTTCTGGCCCCGCGCCGGCTTCAAGTGTACGGACAAAGGGTGTTCGGCACTCCAACCTGCCGCAGGACCCCACCATCCATACGGCACCTCTTGGTCCGCAACTGCGTCACCGACGGAACGACCTCGTCGCATCGGTCGAAGTAGGGCCGCTACGGTCATGCCTCTGTAGAACATCTTTGGGGGGACAGATGCGTGTGCGTGTCGCAATCACGGCGGCCATCCTCACCCGCACTCTCGTCGCATGCTCAGGACGCGGCGACGACGCGAAGCCGAGCGCCGCGACTGAGAGCAGCCTCTTGCGTGGTTGCAGTTGCGGCTAAAGGGCGGCTCTCGGATACCTGCCGCCGCACACAGCGACCGAACAAGCCGACGAGGGCCGCTACCCCGGCAGTGGGGTAGCGGCCCTCGCAGTGGTTCTGACGTCGCGTCAGGGAATCGGTCCGGTGGTGCACACTCGGTGCACAAGGGGGTGGAAAGCGAGCGGTCACTGTGAGAACTGGTGAGAAGTGTTCTCGCAGGTCAGCGCCTGTTCGTGAGCCATCCGCCCAAGTGGCCGGACCCCGCGGTTTAGAGGTCGAAGTACAGCTCGAACTCGTGCGGGTGCGGGCGCAGTTGGATCGGGGCGATTTCGTTGGTGCGCTTGTAGTCGATCCACGTGTCGATCAGGTCCGGCGTGAACACGCCGCCCGCCTGGAGGTACTCGTTGTCGGCCTCAAGGGCGTCCAGTACCGCCGGGAGCGAGGTCGGGACCTGGGCCACGCCCGCGTGCTCCTCCGGGGCCAGTTCGTAGAGGTCCTTGTCGATCGGCTCCGCCGGCTCGATCTTGTTCTTGATGCCGTCGAGGCCCGCGAGGAGCAGCGCAGAGAAGGCCAGGTACGGGTTGGACGACGGGTCCGGGGCGCGGAATTCGACGCGCTTGGCCTTCGGGTTGGAGCCCGTGATCGGGATGCGCATCGCGGCCGAGCGGTTGCGCTGCGAGTAGACCAGGTTGACCGGGGCCTCGAAGCCGGGGACCAGGCGGTGGTACGAGTTGACCGTCGGGTTCGTGAACGCCAGCAGCGACGGCGCGTGCTTGAGGATGCCGCCGATGTAGTAGCGGGCGGTGTCCGACAGGCCCGCGTAACCCTGCTCGTCGTAGAAGAGCGGGTCGCCCCCGGCCCACAGGGACTGGTGGACGTGCATGCCGGAGCCGTTGTCGCCGAAGATCGGCTTGGGCATGAAGGTCGCGGTCTTGTTGTTGCGCCAGGCGACGTTCTTCACGATGTACTTGAAGAGCATCAGGTCGTCGGCCGCGGCCAGCAGCGTGTTGAACTTGTAGTTGATCTCGGCCTGGCCGGCGGTGCCGACCTCGTGGTGCTGGCGCTCGACCTCAAGGCCGACGGCCTCCAGCTCCAGGGAGATCTCGGCGCGCAGGTCGGCGAAGTGGTCGACCGGCGGGGCCGGGAAGTAGCCGCCCTTGTAACGGACCTTGTAGCCGCGGTTGTCCTGGGTCGAGCCGGTGTTCCAGGCGCCGGCCTCGGAGTCGATGTGGTAGAAGCTCTCGTTCGACGTCGTGTTGAAGCGCACGCTGTCGAAGACGTAGAACTCGGCCTCCGGGCCGAAGTACGCGGTGTCCGCGATGCCGGTGGAGGCGAGGTAGGCCTCGGCCTTCTTGGCGATGTTGCGCGGGTCGCGGCTGTACTGCTCACCCGTGATCGGGTCGTGGATGAAGAAGTTGATGTTCACCGTCTTGTCCCGACGGAAGGGGTCCACCCGGGCGGTCGACAGGTCGGCGCGAAGCGCCATGTCCGACTCGTGGATGGCCTGGAAACCGCGGATCGACGAGCCGTCGAAGGCCAGTTCGTCATCCGGGTTGAACGCCTTCGCCGGGATCGTGAAGTGCTGCATCACGCCAGGCAGGTCGCAGAAGCGGACGTCTACGAATTTCACGTCCTCGTCCGCGATGAACTTCTTGGCCTCGTCGGCGTTCTGGAACATCCAGCTCCTCCTCCTCCCGTCCCGGCGAGGGGCGGGGGTTTATCGCTACTGGTCGTGTGGCCAGTGCGGTGGCACACGCAGGACCCGACCATAGGTATGCGGGATTTCTCAGGCATGACCCGTTTGTTTCGCCGAAGTTAACCGGGCTGGGTGTGTGCCGTTCCACAGACAGGCCACCGCGGCCGGAATCGACCGGCCGCGGTGGCCACCCCTGGACCCCGCACGCGTACACCCGCGCAGTACCGTGGTCGGGTGGACAACAGGCAAGCAATCGGATCATGGCTCTCCGGACCGCGCGCCGCGGCCGAGGACATGGGCGCGGACTTCGGATACCGGGGCGAGGGCCTGGGTCTGCCGAAGGAAGGCCCCGGTTCCGCCGCCCCGCTCGGGCGGCGTTTCGGCGCGCTCTTCCTCGACTGGGCGCTGTGCATGCTGATCGCGTACGGGCTCCTCGCCGACACCCCGCAGTCGGCGAGCAACTACGCGCTCGGCGTGCTCCTCCTCATGAACATCCTCACCGTCGGGACGGTCGGCTCCACCGTCGGCAAGCGCGTCTTCGGCCTGCGGGTCGTCTCCGAGAGCCGCGGCCGGCTCGGCTTCGGATGGGCCCTGGCCCGCAGCGTGCTGCTGTGTCTCG
Source organism: Streptomyces sp. NBC_01508 (assembly GCF_045040315.1). Lineage (NCBI taxonomy): Bacteria > Bacillati > Actinomycetota > Actinomycetes > Kitasatosporales > Streptomycetaceae > Streptomyces > Streptomyces sp. NBC_01508. The sequence goes on from NZ_CP109419.1 coordinate 6,396,000, forward strand.
CCGTACCCGCCCTCATCTGGGACCGCGACGGTCGTGGGCTGCACGACCGGCTCGCCCGCGCCGTACAGGTACGCATCTAGGCCGTGTCCGCAAGCGCGGGCACGCGTAGGAGAGGGCGGCGTGGAACTCGCGTTCCACGCCGCCCTCACATGTGTCCGAAGACCGGAGAAGACCGGTCAGCGCATCTTTCCGCCCCGCGGCATCCGCATGCCCTTCGGCATGGGGCCCTTCGGCAGCGGCATGTTGCTCATCAGGTCGCCCATCGCCCGCAACCGGTCGTTGGCCGCCGTCACCTGCGGGCCGGAGAGCACCCGAGGCAGCTTGAGCATCGTCGTACGGACCTTCTTCAGCGGCACCTGGCCCTCGCCGTCGCCGACGATGATGTCGTGCACCGGCACATCGAGGACGATGCGCGCCATCTTCTTCTTCTCGGCCGCCAGCAGGCTCTTCAGCCGGTTCGGATTGCCCTCCGCCACCAGCACGATGCCGGCCTTGCCGACCGCGCGGTGGATCACGTCCTGGCTGCGGTTCATCGCGACCGCCGGGGTTGTGGACCAGCCGCGGCCCACGTTCTCCAGTACGGCCGCCGCCGCTCCCGGCTGGCCCTCCATCTGCCCGAAGGCAGCACGCTCGGCGCGGCGTCCGAAGACGATCGCCATCGCGAGGAAGGCCAGAATGAAGCCCAGAATGCCCAGATAAATGGGGTGACCGACCAGAAAGCCGATCGCGAGGAAGACACCGAAGGTGACGATTCCCACACCCGCGACGACGAGACCGACCTTCTTGTCGGCCCGTCGGGTCATCTTGTAGGTAAGAGCGATCTGCTTCAGTCGCCCAGTTTCCGCAGCAGTGTCTGCCTTTTCCTTCCTCGCCATGAGCCGAAGTTTACGTGGCTCGGGAAGCGCGGCCCGACACGGCCTCCAGTACGTGCTGCGCCTCGACCCGGTCCTGTGCCCTGCGGCGGTCCGCCAGGACGGCCGTCCAGGCGTTCCTGCGGGCCGTGCGCTGGCCGCCGCCGAGGAGGAGCGACTCCATCGCGCGCAGGGCGTGGGAGACGGAGGGCAGGGCGGTGGGGCGGGTGGCTGCCGCCATCACCTCGGTGACGGGTCGTACCGGCGCGGCCTGCATGGTGGCTGTTCCCCCTAGGAACGAGTGCGGGTGGAGAGGAGGCGGGTGCGTACTGACGAGGGTTACCCACCGGTGTTACCAGTGCGTGACCAAGCGGTCAAACGGCCGTGAATGCCCGGAGCCGGGGCACCGAACGGCGCCGCGGCCCGGACGCCGCCCCGACCTGCGGGGAGCGTACGGGCCGCGGCGGTGCGGCCGTTACTGCTAAGTAGTCGCTTGTGCTCGGATTCACACAGTGGGCGCGCTGAACGCGCGGGCACAAGCCGCCGGATTCACACCGGCTGGCGGACCGTCTGAGCGCCGCGGCGCTCCATCGCCTGCTGGAACAGCCGCCCCGCGCGGTACGAGGACCGGACCAGCGGCCCCGACATCACACCGGAGTAGCCGATCGCGTCGGCTTCGTCCTTCAGCTCCACGAACTCGTGCGGCTTCACCCAGCGTTCGACGGGGTGGTGGCGCGCGGAGGGGCGCAGATACTGCGTGATCGTGATCAGTTCGCAGCCCGCGTCGTGCAGATCGCGCAGCGCGTCGCTGATCTCCTCGCGGGTCTCGCCCATGCCGAGGATCAGATTGGACTTCGTGACCAGACCGGCCTCGCGGGCCCGCGTGATGACGTCGAGGGAGCGCTCGTAACGGAAGCCGGGACGGATCCGCTTGAAGATCCTGGGCACCGTCTCGACGTTGTGCGCGAGCACCTGCGGGCGCGAGGAGAAGACCTCCGCGAGCGCGGCGGGCTCCGCGTTGAAGTCGGGGATGAGGAGTTCGACCTTCGTACGGCCCGCCTGGCGCTCGGCCGTCTGCGCGTGGATCTGGCGCACGGTCTCCGCGTACAGCCAGGCGCCGCCGTCCTCAAGGTCGTCGCGGGCGACGCCGGTGATCGTGGCGTAGTTCAGGTCCATCGTGACGACGGACTCGCCGACCCGGCGCGGCTCGTCGCGATCCAGCGCCTCGGGCTTGCCCGTGTCGATCTGGCAGAAGTCGCAACGCCTCGTGCACTGGTCGCCGCCGATGAGGAAGGTCGCCTCGCGGTCCTCCCAGCACTCGTAGATGTTGGGACAGCCGGCCTCCTGGCACACGGTGTGCAGACCCTCGCTCTTCACGAGCTTCTGCATGGCGGTGTACTCGGGCCCCATCTTCGCCCGGGTCTTGATCCACTCGGGCTTGCGCTCGATGGGGGTCTGGCTGTTCCGGACCTCCAGGCGCAGCATCTTGCGTCCGTCGGGTGCGACAGCGGACACGTCCGGCACCTCTCTCTGCTGGCGCGGCATTCGAATCTTCGGCGAACACCAGAGTACGCCCGTTGATTGCTTGGTACTGCGTGGCCATGGCGTCGCATGGCATTGGGCCAACCGGTGGCCGGCGCAGGGCATTCCCCGCCGGCCGCGGCGGTGACGGCCGGGGAGCCCGGCCGTCGGGGTCGGTCAGGCGCGCGCCGGCGCGACGGCCCTGGCTTCGGCTCCGGCTCCGGCCCCAGCTTCGGCTCCGGCCTCGGCCTGGGCGTCGGCCTCGCGGGGTTTCGGCTCCGCCTGCTCCAGTACGTCCCGCAGATGACGCTCCACCACGGGAAGCACCTCGGCGACCGTGAGGTCGTGACCCAGTTCGTACGAGAGCGACGTCACGCCCGCGTCCCGGATCCCGCACGGCACGATCCGGTCGAACCAGGTGTTGTCCGGGTTCACGTTCACCGAGAAGCCGTGCATCGTCACGCCCTTGGCGACGCGGATGCCGATCTGGGCGAGCTTGCGGTCCTCGCGGCGCTGGCCCGCGTTGGACGGCGCGTACTCGGGGCCGTTCAGCCGGGGGTCGAACTCCCCGTCGTTCACCCGGGGATCGAAGTCCAGCGACAGACCGCCCGCGCCGCCCGGGGACGGACGCTCCTCCACCGGATCGCCGAGCACCCATACGCCGCTGCGGCCCTCGACACGCGTCGTCGCCACGCCGAATTCGGTCGCCGTACGGATCAGCGCCTCCTCAAGACGGCGTACGTGCGCCACCACGTCAACGGGACGCGGCAGCTTCAGGATCGGATAGCCGACGAGCTGGCCCGGGCCGTGCCAGGTGATCTTGCCGCCCCGGTCGACGTCCACCACCGGAGTGCCGTCCAGGGGGCGCTCACTGTCCTGCGTACGCCGCCCCGCCGTGTAGACGGGCTGATGTTCGAGCAGCAGGCAGGTGTCGGGGATCTCGTCCGCGAAGCGGGCCGCGTGGACGTCGCGCTGCCTCTGCCACGCCTCCCGGTACTCGACGGCGTCGCCGCCGAACCCCAGATGGACGAACCGCAGCTCACTCACGGCATTGCCTCCCTCGCTATGTGCCCGGGATCAGGGGGGTGTCCCACGACAGCCGGGCACGGTGCACATATCGCGCCTCAGCCACTGTACGGCCGCGTCCCGCGCGGCGGTCCGGCAGGCCCGAAGGGCTCTCAGGGCCTTGCCGCGCCCGTACGCGCGTCCCGTCAGCCAAGCCCGCAATCCTCACACGATCGGATGAATGTGGGACGAACGTGACGGCGCGGGCAGCTCCGACCGCTAAATTCACGCCGTTCCATGAGGGCTGCTCCCGGGGCCCGGAAGGCAGGAGACCGTACAGCTGATGTCGGAACGACCTCCGCAGCGCATCCCCAACCGCCAGCTCGCCGCGCTCATCGCAGAAGCCGGTTTCTCCAACGCAGGTCTCGCCCGCCGGGTGGACCAGCTCGGGCTCGAACACGGCCTCGACCTGCGGTACGACAAGACGTCCGTGACCCGCTGGCTGCGCGGCCAGCAGCCACGCGGCACCACGCCCGCACTGATCGCCGAGGTCTTCACCCGCAGACTCGGCCGACGGCTCTCCGCGCAGGACCTGGGGCTGGACGCCTGCGCGCCCGTGTACGCCGGGCTGGAGTTCGCGGCGACCCCCGAGGAAGCCGTCGACATCGTCGGCGGACTCTGGCGCAAGGACTCGGGGAGCCACGCGGAGCTGCGCAAGATCGCGTTCACCCCGGCGGGGCTCGTCGTGCCGAGCCGGGACTGGCTGATCGGCCGCGCCGACGAACGGGTCGGGCACGACGGGCCGGCCGCGCCGGTGGCCGCCGAACCGGCGCGGATGCCGGGACAGCCGGCCGGCCACCAACTCGCCGCCACGGGGCCGGGCACGTCGCCGGGCACGGCGTCGTACGGCACACCCTCCTACGGAAGCGGTGGCGCGAGCCGTACGGGGGGCGGCGCGGGCGTCCGGGTACCCGCCCAGGGCCGCGCCACGGTGCCCCGCCAGGCGGCCGTGCCCGCCGGCGTCCCGCCGGCCCGCCGGCAGACCGACCGCGTCGCGGGCCAGCGGGTCGGTGGCGGGGACGTCGCGGCCCTGCGCTCCGTCAGCGAGCTGTTCCGCACCCTCGACCAGGCGTACGGCGGCGGCCACGCGCGGCAGGCGCTCGTCCGGTACCTGGAGCACGAGTGCGAGCCGATGCTCCGCGGCGTCTACGGCGAGACCACCGGGCGGCGGCTGTTCGCCGCCGCGGCCGACCTGACCAGGCTGGCCGGCTGGACCTCGTACGACATCGCCGCGCACGGGCTCGCGCAGCGCTACTTCGTCCAGGCGCTGCGGCTGTCCCAGGCGGCGGGCGACCGGGCGTACGGCTCCTTCGTCCTGATCACCATGAGCCGCCAGGCCGTCTACCTCGGGCACGGCCGCGAGGCGGTCCAGCTCGCCCGCGTCGCCCAACAGGGCGTCGGCTCCGCCGCGCCGCCCGTGGTGCAGGCGCTGCTGCACTCCGTCGAGGCGCGCGGGCACGGCGTGCTCGGCGAGGCACGGGCCTGCACCGCCTCGCTCGTACGGGCCGAGCGCGCCCTGGAGTCGGCCCGGCCCGGCGACGAAGTGCCGCACTGGGCACGCACCTTCGACGAAGGGCAGCTCGCCGACGAGTTCGGGCACAGCTACCGGGACCTCCAGCAGTACCGCGCGGCCGTCCAGCACGCGGAGCGCTCACTGCGGTTACGGTCACCCGCGTTCGCGCGCAGCCGGCTCTTCTGCCGGGTGGTGGTCGCCTCCTCCCGCCTGGGACTCGGCGAACTGGACCAGGCGTGCGCGCTGGGAGCGGAGGCGGCGCAGCAGGCGACGGAGATCCGGTCGGCCCGCGCGGTGGACTACGTACGGGACTTCGAGCGGCGCCTGGAGCCGTACCGGGACGCGGCGGCCGTACGCAAGTACCGCGACCGGATCGCGGCGTTCGGCTGACCGGGCCGGGCCGCGCGGCCGTACGGGACGCCCTGGGCGCGCCCCTACGCCGCCGTCGGGATCTGTACGGGCCCGTGGCCCGGTCGTACGCCCAGGTCGTCCAGGATCGCGTACGCGGCCCTGCGGCCCGACGAGAGCGCGCCCTGGACGGTGCTCGTGTCGCGGTGGTCGCCGCACACGTACAGACCCGACAACAGCCGCACCTGACGGCGCAGATCGTGCGGCGGCGGCATCGCCGGGACCGCCTCCGGGTCGTGCTGGACGGCCAGCAGCTCCCAGTCGGTGGTCGACACGCCGTACAGCGTGGCGAGATGCGCGCGGACCGCGCCGTCGAGTTCCGCCCCGGGAGGCGGCGTACGGAGCCCGAGCACCGTCGAGGAGATGAGCGTCCGGCCGGCCGGGGCGCGCGACGGGTCGACCGCGCTCATGACCGCCGTGTGCGCCACGGGGCCGCCGCGCCGGTCCCCGTCCAGGAGCAGAGCGGGGTCGGTCAACGGGGGTGTGGGAGCCGCGTGGTGGAGGACCGTCACGGGGTGGAAGTCCGGCACCCGCAGGCCCGGCAGCAACTCGGCGGCGGCGCGGGCGCCCGTCGCCACGAGCAGCGAGCGGCAGGTGATCTCGCCGTGCTCCTTCGTACCGACGGAGCTGATCGACGCGTTCGTCACGCACACACCCGTCCGCACCGTGCCGGGCGGCAGCGTGGCCGCCAGCAGCTCCGGCAGGGCGGTGGCGCCCCCTTCGGGGACGCACAGCCGACCGCGGGCGAAGCTGCGCAGCGCCAGGTCGGCGCAGCGGCTCGACGTGGTCAGATCCGGATCGCACAACAGCGCGGACAGCAGCGGGCGTACGAAGCCGTCGACGGTCCGCGCGGGCAGGCCACGCGCCGACAGCGCGGCGAGGGCGGGGCGTTCGGGGCGGGCCAGCAGCCGGTTCACCGGGGTGGTCGCGAGGCGGCCGAAGGCCGCGTGGAGACGGGCCTGGTCGAGCGCGTTGCCCAGCGGGGGCCGGGAGCCCGGCCGTGTGACGGCCCTGGCCCCGGGGACGCGGGTCCGCGCCCTGGAACGCGGGGCGCTTGCCAGGGCGCGTGCGGCGGTGAGTGCGCCCCGTGCGCTCCCCGCGGTGACGGTGACACCCGCGCGGTGCCACCGGCCCTCGCTGTGGACGAGCACGCCCGGCGAGAACGTCCGTAAGGAGGCGTCTCGGAGCGCCGGGGTGCGGAGCAGTTCCGGGTACGAGGTGTTGAGCAACTGGCCCATGCGGTCGAGCCGGAAGCCGTCGAGATGCTCGGTGGCCATCCTGCCGCCGATGTAAGGGGCGGCTTCCAGGACGGTGACTGTTACGCCGGCGCGGGTCAGCTGATGAGCTGCCGACAGGCCGGCGATTCCGGCGCCAATGATGACGACGTCCGCGTGATGTTCAGTACTGAGCACGTGCCCCTCCCCGAGGTCGGCGCGGCTGCGGTCCTGGGCTCCTGCCCCGACCCGCTCGGGGAATACCCGAGTGCGGGTCGAGACTAGGAAGGGAACCGGATGTTCGCAGTCGCGCAGTGGCGGGGGCATGGATGCGTGTGGGGCGCACGCGTTGCCGTCCGGCGGTTGCGGGGGTGCGTTTGCCGGTTCCGCCCGGTGGTCGTTGTCCGCAAGCGCCGGACGGGCTTGTTGGTCGCGGTTGTCGGCTGCCGGTCAGGGTGAGGGCCTGCGGGTGGGTGTGTCCGGACGGCGTGATTTACGCCGCGTGCAACGCTCGTTGGACCCGACGACCCGGAGACCAAAAACGAACACCAGCCCACAAGGCCCGGACCCGGCAACCCGCAGACCCCGCTACACCCGCGACGCCGAAGCAATCGATTCGTCGATCCCCGGGAACGCGAACGTGAACCCCGACTCCAACAGCCGCCCCGGCAGCACCCGTTGGCTGCCCAGTACATCCTCCGAGAACTCACCCAGCACCACCTTCAGGGCCACGGACGGCACCGCGAAGACCGTCGGCCGGTGCAGTACTCGCCCCATCGCCGCCGTGACCTCACGGTTCGTCACCGGCTCGGGGGCGGTGAGGTTCACCGGGCCGGACAGGGACTCCGTGTCGATCAGGTACCGCAGCGCCGCGACATGGTCGTGCAGGGAGATGAAGCTCCAGTACTGCCGCCCGTCGCCCAGCCGACCGCCCAACCCCGCCCGGAAGACGGGGAACAGCCGCCCCCACGCGCCGCCCTCGTGGGCCACCACGAGCCCGGTGCGGGCGAACACCGTCCGTACGCCCGCGTCCGACGCGGCAGCCGCCGCGTCCTCCCACTCGACGCACACGGAGGGCAGGAACCCCTCGCCCGGTGGCGCCGACTCGTCCACCGGGCGGTCGCCGGTGTCGCCGTAGTAGCCGATGGCCGACCCGCACACCAGGACCTTCGGCGGGGTGTCGAGGGACGCGACGGCCTCGGCGATCGCCGCCGTACCGAGGACGCGGCTGTCCCTGATCTCCTTCTTGTACGCGTCGGTCCACCGGTGGTCCGCGACCCCCGCGCCCGCGAGGTGGACGACGGCCTCGCAGCCGTACAGCCCGCTCACGTCGACGTACTGCCGGGACGGGTCCCACTGGACCTCGTCGCCCGCCCGGGAGGGATGCCGGACCAGGCGGACCACCTCGTGCCCGTCCGCTCGCAGGGAGCGCGTGAGCGCCGTGCCGATGAGCCCGTTGGAGCCGGTGATCGCGATCCTCATGAATCCATCCTGCCGCCAGGCGCCCCTGTGGGACAGTTGGCGCCATGCCGGGACCCCACATACGTGCCGCTCTTCCTTCGGACGACGACGTCCTGAGCCGCCTCGACCACGACACCTGGTCGTTTCTGCACGCGGTGACGCCCAGGCAGGAGCCGCCGTTCGAGCCGTTCTTCGACACGCGCCACCTGCCCGCGGACTATCTCGTCGCCGAGCTGGACGGCCGGATCGCCGGCTATCTGCGGATGGTGCCGCCCACCCCGCTGGCCTGCAACGCGCACGTCCGGCAGATCCAGGGCCTCGCCGTGCACGAGTGGGCGCGCGGCCGGGGTGTGGCGCGGCTGTTGCTGCGGGCGGCGATGGAGCGGGCGCGCGCCGAGGGTGCGGTGCGTATGACGCTGCGCGTGCTCGGGCACAACAAGCCGGCGCGGGCGCTCTACGAGGCGGAGGGCTTCGTGGTGGAGGGCGTGCTGCCGGGGGAGTTCTTCCTGGACCGGAGTTACGTCGACGACGTGCTCATGGGCCGTTCGCTGGACGCCTGAGGGCGGGGCGAGCGGGACGGGGCGAGCGGGGCGGGGCGGGGCGGTCAGTCGATCCCGAACCGCTCCCAGAGGCGGGGGAGCCGGTCGGCGAGCGCCTGTGAGTCCTCGAAGTCGACGGGCGTGCCCTCGGGCTCCGGGGCCTGCGGGGCGACCCCCAGATCGGGCGCCACCGAGCCGGTGAGCTGTTCGTACGCCTCGTCGGCCGCGTACCCCAGCTCCTCGCCGTCGCCGTCGATCTCCTCGTCGAACTCGCCGATCAGCCCGGCGAGGCTGTCCGGTTCGTGCACGGCGCCCTCGAAGACCTCCCGGCCCTGGCCGATCAGCCAGCAGCGGAAGTAGTCGAACGCGTCGTCGCTCGCGCCGCCGAGCAGAATCGCGGCGGCTGCCCACAGATCCCACTGGTAGGCGCGGTTGTAGCGGTTCTCGAAGTGCCGGGCGAAGTCCAGGACCGAGTCGGGGTCCAGCTGGAGCAGCCGCTCCACGAGGAGATCGGCGTGCTCGTCGGAGTCACCGCCGGCGGCCTCGCGCGTGGCGTCGATGATCTCCCAGAACTCCGTCTCGTCGGTCACGGGTACAGCATCGTGCTTGGCGCCGGGCGGCGCACGCGGGGCGCAGTCGTCGGGTGGAAGCCGGACAGAAGATGTCTCCTTTCCGTGGAACGGTCACCGTGACACCGAGAGAGAAGGAGTCGGCCGATGACCGACGACAGCAAGCCGCTGACCGGAAAGATCGCACTGGTGGCGGGGGCCACCCGCGGCGCGGGCCGGGCGATCGCCGTGGAGCTGGGCGCCGCCGGGGCGACGGTGTACGTGACGGGGCGCACCACGCGCGAGAAGGTCAGCGAGGTCGGGCGGCCCACCGAGACCATCGAGGAGACCGCCGAGCTGGTCACCCGCGCGGGCGGCGAGGGCGTCGCCGTACCGACCGACCATCTGGAGATCGAGCGGGTACGGGCGCTGGTGGAGCGGATCGACCGGGAGCGGGGCCAACTGGATGTGCTGGTCAACGACGTGTGGGGCGGGAACAAGTTCCTCGACTTCGACACACCGGTGTGGGAGCTGGATCTCGAACGCGGGCTGCGGATGCTCGATCTGGGGGTGAGGACCCATCTGATCACCAGCGCCGTCGCGCTGCCGCTGCTGGTACGGCGGCCGGGCGGGCTGGTCATCGAGGTCACCGACGGCACCGCCGAGTCGAACAGGACGCCGCGCGAGAACTTCTACTACGACCTCGCCAAGAACGCCCCGATCCGGATGGCCTACCTGCTGGCCGAGGAGCTGAAGAGCGTGGGCGGCACGGCGGTCGCCGTCACCCCCGGCTTCCTGCGATCCGAGGAAATGCTCGACGGCTTCGGCATCACCGAGGAGAACTGGCGGGACGGCATCAAGATCCACCGGCACTTCGCGCTCTCCGAGACGCCCGTCTATCTGGGCCGGGGGGTCGCGGCGCTCGTCGCCGACCCGGAGCGGGAGCGCTGGGCGGGGCAGGCGCTGTCCAGCGGGCGGTTGGCGAAGGAGTACGGCGTCACGGACGCGGACGGCAGCCGGCCGGACCTGTGGGCGTACATGGCGGCCGAGGCGGCGGCGCCCGGCACCCAGGTCCCCATGGACGGCTACCGGTAGAGACGCGCGGTGCGGTCGGCGGAGTCGGCGAAGCGGGACCGCAGCTCCGCCGGCTCCAGCACCTCCAGCTCCGGCCCGAGGGCGAAGAGCTGGGAGAACGCCACGTCCGCCGACTCGACCGGAAGCGTGAGCGTCGTCCAGCCGTCGTCGTCCGGCGGACCGGCCGCGTCCGCCGCCTCCCGGGCCGAGGCCTGGTCGGTCCGGTACGGCAGCAGGCGCAGGCCCTCCGGGGAGAGCCGGAGCACCATCTCCGTACGGAGGATCGACCGGGTGAACTCCGCCGCCCGCTCGTCCCAGAACGCGGGCAGGTCGAACGACTCGTCGCGTTCGAAGCGCTTGCCGGTGAGCGTGACCTCCGTGAAGCGGTCGATCCGGTAGACCCGGAAGGACGCGTCGACACGGGCGCAGAGGTACCAGACACCCGCCTTGAGCACGAGTCCGTACGGTGCCAACTCCCGCTCCACCTCGGCGTCCTGGCGCCGGTAGCGGGCGACGACGGTGCGGTCGTCCCAGACGGCCTCGGCGACGGCCGGCAGCAGCTCCGGAGTCTGGGGCTCCTTGTACCAGCCGGGCGCGTCCAGGTGGAAACGCTGCGCCGCCGAGTCCGACGCTCCCCTCAGGGAGGGGAGCAGCGCCGCCGACACCTTCAGCCGGGCGGCGGACGCCTCGTCCTGAAGCCCCATCTCACGGAGCGCGTTCGGCAGCCCGGACAGGAACAGGGCCTCCGCCTCGCCGCGTGCCAGGCCCGTGAGGCGGGTGCGGTAGCCGCCGACGAGCCGGTAGCCGCCCGAACGCCCGCGGTCCGCGTAGACGGGCACCCCGGCCTCGGAGAGGGCGAGGGCGTCGCGCGTGACGGTGCGCTCGGACACCTCCAGCTCCCGCGCCAGCTCGGCGCCGGTCATGGCGGGCCGCGCCTGGAGGAGCAGCACCATCTTGATCAGCCGGGCAGCGCGCATGGATCCATTGTCCACGCACGCCGCCGGGGCCGGGGCGGCCCCGCTAGGCCAGGGGCTCCTGGAGTTCCGTCACCCACTTGTCCTTGTCCGCCGGGCATTCGAGGTTGACCTCGCGTGCGTACCCCGCGGAGCGGTGACCGCCGGCGTCCATCCAGCGGCCCAGGAGCTGGGCCGTCGGCACGATCGCCGCCATCGGCCCCCGGTGCATGATCGTCGCGGCCCGTTCGACGGCGGGCAGGTCCACGACCGCGAAGTCCTGGCCGGGCGCCGGTCCGCCGGAGACCGTTACCCCCGCGCGCACCACGATGGCACCGTTCCCCTCGGGGGCGTCCTCGTAGCGGGAGACACCGGGGCCCGTCGGCACCACGCCCGCCGCCTCCAGGCGCCGGAACAGTTCCTCGTACAGAGGGCCGATGACGGGGCCGATGTGCTCGGGGGCGTAACTCTCGGCGGTGGCGGTCAGTTCGGCGAGCCGTACCGCGGGGATGTTCTTGACGACGACGTCTTCGGTGGGCATGCGCCCCTCGCTCTCGATCGACCGGAGCCTCGCCTCGACCTGGCCAAGCCGGGCGGCAGATGCCGCCATCGCCGCCTCCAGCTCGGCCCGCCGCAGCGTGAGCATCCCGCGCAGCTCGTCCGTGCTCACCCGGTCCTCCAGGATCTCCCGCACCTGCTGCAGTGTGAAGCCGAGATCCTTGAGGGCGACGACCCGGTTGAGCCGGGCGAGCTGGGCCGCCGTGTAGTAGCGGTAGCCGCTGAACGGGTCGGTGTGGGCGGGACGCAGCAGCCCGATCGCGTCGTAGTGGCGCAGCATGCGGGCCGATACGCGGCCGTGCCTGGCAAAGTCTCCGATGGTGAACATGACGTCCCCTACTGCACGAGTTCACACGGTGTCAGGGTCAAGCATGGGTGTCAGGGTCAAGCATGGCGCACCGGCGCGAGCCTCCGTAGGAAGGGGCCCCCGGCGAGGGCCCCTTCCTACGGAGGGCGTGTCGTTCAGAGGCCGTAGCGCTCGCGCGCCTCCTTCACCGCCGACGCGGGCACCTCGCCGCGCCGCGCGAGCTGCGCCAGCGCCGCGACCGTGATCGATCGGGCGTCGACGCCGAAGTGCCTACGGGCGGCCTCACGCGTGTCGGAGAGCCCGAAGCCGTCCGTCCCGAGCGAGGAGTAGTCCTGCTCGACCCACTGGCTGATCTGGTCGGGCACCTGACGCATCCAGTCGCTGACGGCCAGCACCGGTCCCGGCGCCCCGTCCAGGGCGCGGGTCACGTACGGCGTGCGCTGCTCGCCGCGCAGCAGCGCCTCGTCGGCCTCCAGGGCGTCCCTGCGCAGCTCGCCCCAGGACGTCGCCGACCAGACGTCGGCCGTGACCCCCCACTCGGCCGCGAGCAGTTCCTGGGCCTCAAGGACCCAGTGGATGGCCGTGCCGGAGGCGAGCAGCTGGAGCCTCGGCGCGTCCGCCTTGGCGGGCACGCCCTCCTTGAAGCGGTACAGGCCCTTGACGATGCCCTCCTCCACGCCTTCGGGCATGGCGGGCTGCGGCTTCGGCTCGTTGTAGACCGTGAGGTAGTAGAAGACGTCCGAGTCCTCGCCGGGGGCTGCCTGGCCGTACATCCGCCGCAGGCCGTCCTTGACGATGACCGCGATCTCGTACGCGAACGCCGGGTCGTAGTTGAGCGAGGCCGGGTTCGTCGCCGCGAGCAGGTGCGAATGGCCGTCCGCGTGCTGGAGGCCCTCGCCCGTCAGGGTCGTACGGCCGGCCGTCGCGCCGACGATGAAGCCCTTGCCGAGCTGGTCGGCGAGCTGCCACATCTGGTCGCCCGTGCGCTGCCAGCCGAACATCGAGTAGAAGATGTAGAACGGGATCATCGTCTCGCCGTGCGTCGCGTACGACGTCGCGGCGGCGATGAAGTCGGCCATCGAACCGGCCTCGGTGATCCCCTCGTTGAGGATCTGGCCGTCCTTGGCCTCCTTGTAGTACATGATCTGGTCGCGGTCGACCGGGTCGTACGTCTGGCCCAGCGGCGAGTAGATCCCGGCGGACGGGAACAGCGCCTCCATGCCGAACGTACGCGCCTCGTCCGGGACGATCGGGACCCAGCGCCTGCCGGTCTCCTTGTCCCGCATCAGGTCCTTCACGAGCCGCACGAACGCCATGGTCGTGGCGACGGACTGCTTGCCGGAACCCTTGTAGACGGCAGTGAACGCCTTCTCGGAGGGCTCCGGCAGGGCGACGGCATGCACTCGGCGGGCCGGGGCGGGCCCGCCGAGTTCCGCACGCCGCTCCTGTAGGTAGCGGACTTCGGGGGAGTCGGCGCCGGGGTGGCCGTACGGCACCAACTCGTCGGTCAACTTCGAGTCGGGGATGGGAAGTTCGAGCAGGTCCCGCATGGTGCGGAACTGGTCGCCGGAGAGCTTCTTCATCTGGTGGTTGGCGTTGCGCGACTCGAAGCCGGTGCCGAGCGTGTAGCCCTTCACCGTCTGGGCGAGGACCACGGTCGGCGCGCCCTTGTGGGCGAGCGCGGCGCGGTAGGCCGCGTACACCTTGCGGGCCTCGTGGCCGCCGCGCGAGGTGTGGAAACACTCGGCGATCTTCGCGTCGGTCAGCAGCTTCGCCAGCTCGGCGAGCGCGGGCTCGGCGCCGAAGAAGTGCTCACGGATGTACGCGACGTCGCGGGTCGCGTACGTCTGGAACTGCGCGTCCGGTACGGCACGCAGCCTCCTTACGAGGGCGCCCGTGGTGTCGAGCGCGAACAGCTCGTCCCAGGCGGAGCCCCACAGCGACTTGACGACGTTCCAGCCCGCGCCGCGGAACTGGGACTCCAGCTCCTGCACGATCTTGAAGTTCGCGCGGACGGGGCCGTCGAGGCGCTGGAGGTTGCAGTTGATGACGAAGGTGAGGTTGTCGAGCCCTTCGCGGGCCGCGAGGGCCAGTGCCGCCGTCGACTCGGGCTCGTCCATCTCGCCGTCGCCGAGGAACGCCCATACGTGGGAGGCGGAGGTGTCCTTGATCCCGCGGTTCGTCAGATAGCGGTTGAAGCGCGCCTGGTAGATCGCGGAGAGCGGGCCGAGACCCATGGAGACGGTGGGGAACTCCCACAGCCAGGGCAGCCGCCGCGGATGCGGGTACGAGGGAAGGCCCTGGCCGCCCGCCTCCTGGCGGAAGTGGTCGAGCTGCCGCTCGGTGAGCCGTCCGTCGAGGAACGCGCGGGCGTAGACGCCGGGGGAGGCGTGGCCCTGTATGTAGAGCTGGTCGCCGGAGCCGGGGGACTCCTTGGAGTCCTTGCCGCGGAAGAAGTGGTTGAAGCCCGTCTCGTAGAGCCAGGCGGCCGAGGCGAAGGTGGCGATATGGCCGCCGACGCCCAGGCGCGAGCCACGGGTGACCATCGCGGCCGCGTTCCAGCGGTTCCAGCCGGCGATCCGGCTCTCCATCGCCTCGTCGCCGTCGAAGACGGGCTCGGCGGCGGTCGGGATGGTGTTCAGGTAGTCCGTTTCCAGCAGAGCGGGCACCGGGACTCCGGTGCGCTCGGCGTGCTGGAGGGTGCGCCGCATCAGGTACGCCGCACGGTGCGGGCCCGCGTGCTCGGTGACGGCGTCGAGTGAGGCCGCCCACTCGGCGGTTTCCTCGGCGTCGCGGTCCGGGAGCTGGTCGAGCTCGCTCGGAAGCTTGCCTACGGGGTCGGGCATGGTCGCCGCCTTCCGGTCACACAGGAGGGGGTGGAGAAAAAGTGGAGAGAAGCCGTGTCTGGCAGGACAGGGCGATGGGCTGGGTGCAGCCCCGCTGTCGACTGTAAGTCGCTGATCGATGATCGATCAAAGAGTTGACGGCAAAATTTCATGATCTGAAGAAATTGGCATCCAGTGCCGGTGGGAGGGGCACGCGGTGACGCCGCGAAACGGTATGAATCGGGTGGCCGATCAGGCGCGCGGTGCACATCCGAGCACGTGCTCCTTCACCAGTGCGCCGATACGGGGATCCCGGCGGCGGAACGCCTCCACCAGTTCCTGGTGCTCCTCCGCGTACGACTTCTGGACCGTGCCGAGCCACCGGATGGACAGCGCCGTGAACACCTCGATGCCGAGCCCCTCCCAGGTGTGCAGCAGCACGCTGTTCCGGGCGGCGCGCACCAGCTCGCGGTGGAAGTCGACGGTGTGCCGCACCTGCGCCGTCCCGTCGGCCCGCCGGTCGGCCTCGTACAGCGCCGTCACGTGCGGCTCCAGGGCGGAGGTGTCGGCGGCCAGCCGCTCGGCGGCCAGCTCGGCGGCGATCTGCTCCAGACCGGCCCGCACCGGGTAACTCTCCTCCAGGTCGGCGGCGGTCAGATTCCGTACCCGTACACCCTTGTTGGGCGCTGACTCGATCAGCCGCAGCGACTCCAGTTCGCGCAGCGCCTCGCGTACGGGCGTCTGGCTGACGGCCAGCTCGGTCGCGATACCCCGCTCGACGATCCGCTCACCCGGCTTCCAGCGTCCGCTGACGATGCCCTCCACGATGTGCTCGCGGATCTGCTCGCGCAGCGAGTGGACGACGGGCGGGGTCATGACGGGGCTCCTTCGGGTGGCCGTGGCCGAGGTTACCTCTCCCGGCGGGGCGGCCAGGGGGTCATGACTGAGGGAGGACGAGACTTTTGCCCCGAGCCCTCCGGCCGGCGCGCGTACGACGGCCGTTGGGCACGCGAAGGCGCCCCCGGGCCGGATCTCTCCGGGCGGGGGCGCCGTCGTGCCGTACAGCGTGGTCCAGGGGAGGACTACAGACCGAGTTCGACCTCGAACTCGCCCGCTTCCAGGATCCCCTTGACCGCCGTCAGATAGCGGGCGGCGTCCGCGCCGTCCACCAGGCGGTGGTCGTAGGAGAGCACGACGTGGACCATGTCGCGGATCGCGATCGTCTCGCCGAGGTCCGGGTGGTTGATGACCACCGGGCGGCGGACCGTCGCTCCGATGCCCAGGATGGCGACCTGGTTCGGGGGCACGATGATCGTGTCGAACAGGGCGCCGCGCGAGCCGGTGTTGCTGATGGCGAAGGTCGCGCCGGACAGCTCGTCCGGTGTGATCTTGCTGCCGCGGACCTTGCCCGCCAGCTCGGCGGTCTTCTTGGCGATACCGGCCAGGTTGAGATCGCCCGCGCCCTTGATGACCGGCGTCATCAGACCCTTCTCGGAGTCGACGGCGATGCCGATGTCCTCCGAGTCGTAGTACGTGATGGTGCCTTCGGCCTCGTTGATACGGGCGTTGACCGCCGGGTTCGCCTTCAGCGCCTGGGCCGCGGCCTTGACGAAGAACGGCATCGGGGACAGCTTCACGCCCTCACGGGCGGCGAAGGAGTCCTTGGCCTGCGCGCGCAGCTTCATCAGCTTCGTGATGTCGACCTCGATGACCGACGTCAACTGGGCCTGGCCGTGCAGCGCCTTCATCAGGTTGTCGCCGATGACCTTGCGCATACGCGGCATCTTGACCGTCTGGCCACGCAGCGGGGAGACCTCCAGCTTGGGGGCCTTCGACGCGGCGGGTGCCGGGGCGGCGGTGGGTGCCGGAGCCTGCGCGGCGGCCTTGGCGGCCTCCGCGGCGGCGACGACGTCCTGCTTACGGATGCGGCCACCGACGCCGGTGCCCTTGACCGAGGCCAGGTCGACGCCGTTCTCCGCGGCGAGCTTGCGCACGAGCGGAGTCACGTACGCGCCGTCGTCGCCGGAACCGGCGGCGGGGGGCGCGGGTGCGACGGCCACCGCGGGAGCCGGGGCGGCGGGAGCCGCCGGGGCCGGTGCGGCGGCGGGAACGGGCGCCGGGGCGGGCGGTGCCTGCGGGGCCGGTGCGGGAGCGGCGGCGGGAGCCGGTGCGGGAGCCTCCTGCTTCGGAGCCTCCTGCTTCGGCGCGGCCGGGGCCGGTGCCGGGGCAGCCGCCGGAGCGGCACCTTCGGCGCCGATCACGGCCAGCTTCGCGCCGATCTCCGCCGTCTCGTCCTCGCCGACCACGATCTCCAGCAGCACACCGGCGACCGGGGCGGGAATCTCCGTGTCGACCTTGTCCGTCGAGACCTCCAGCAGCGGCTCGTCGGCCTCGACCGCGTCGCCGACCTCCTTGAGCCAGCGGGTGACGGTGCCCTCGGTGACGCTCTCGCCGAGCGCCGGGAGGGTGACGTCCGTGCCCTCGGCGGAGCCGCCGGCCGGTGCCGCGGCGGCCGGCGCGGGCGCCGGAGCCTCGGTCTCGGCGGCCGGCGCCGCAGGGGCCTCCTGGGCGGGAGCGGGAGCCGGCGTGGGCTCCGGCGCGGCCTCGGCCGGAGCCGCGGCCTGCTGCGGCGCCTCGGCGGCGGCCGCGCCGCCCGAACCGTCGTCGATCACGGCCAGCTCGGCGCCGATCTCGACCGTCTCGTCCTCGGCGACCTTGATCGACGCCAGTACCCCCGCGGCGGGCGCCGGGATCTCGGTGTCGACCTTGTCGGTGGAGACCTCCAGCAACGGCTCGTCGGCCTCGACGCGCTCGCCCTCGGCCTTCAGCCAGCGGGTGACAGTGCCCTCGGTGACGCTCTCGCCGAGCGCCGGCAGGGTTACGGAAACCGCCATGGTTTCAGCTGCTCCTAACGGTGGGATCTCCCCAGCTTGCGCGGAGCGCCGAGCGAGGGGAGGTGCGGTAGTGGTCGTCGTGCCCGGACCGGCGCATCAGTCGTGGGCGTGGAGGGGCTTGCCGGCCAGAGCCAGGTGGGCCTCGCCGAGGGCTTCGTTCTGCGTCGGGTGCGCGTGGATGAGCTGCGCGACCTCGGCCGGCAGAGCCTCCCAGTTGTAGATCAGCTGAGCTTCGCCGACCTGCTCGCCCATCCGGTCACCGACCATGTGGACGCCGACCACGGCGCCGTCCTTGACCTGGACGAGCTTGATCTCGCCCGCGGTCTTCAGGATCTTGCTCTTGCCGTTGCCCGCGAGGTTGTACTTCAGGGCGACGACCTTGTCCGCACCGTAGATCTCCTTGGCCTTGGCCTCGGTGATACCGACGGAGGCGACCTCGGGGTGGCAGTACGTCACCCGGGGCACGCCGTCGTAGTCGACGGGGACGGTCTTCAGGCCCGCCAGCCGCTCCGCCACGAGGATGCCCTCGGCGAAGCCGACGTGCGCGAGCTGGAGCGTCGGGACGAGGTCACCGACGGCCGAGATCGTCTCCACGTTCGTCCGCATGTACTCGTCCACGAGCACGAAGCCGCGGTCCATCGCGACGCCCTGCTCCTCGTAGCCGAGGCCCTGCGAGACGGGGCCGCGGCCGATCGCGACCAGCAGCACCTCCGCGTCGAAGGTCTTGCCGTCGGCCAGCGTGACGCGCACACCGTCCTGCGTGTATTCGGCCTTGTCGAAGAAGGTGCCGAGGTTGAACTTGATACCGCGCTTGCGGAAGGCCCGCTCCAGGAGCTTGGAGCTGTTCTCGTCCTCGACCGGCACGAGGTGCTTGAGACCCTCGATGACGGTCACGTCCGTACCGAAGGACTTCCACGCCGAGGCGAACTCGACGCCGATGACGCCGCCGCCCAGGACGATCGCCGTCTTGGGGACGCGGTCCAGCGTCAGCGCGTGGTCCGAGGAGATGATCCGCTGACCGTCGATCTCCAGGCCGGGCAGCGACTTCGGTACGGAGCCGGTGGCGAGCAGCACATGGCGGCCCTGCACGCGGCGCCCGTCGACGTCGACGGAGGTCGGGGAGGAGAGCCGCCCCGCACCCTCGATATAGGTCACCTTGCGGGAGGCGACCAGGCCCTGAAGTCCCTTGTAGAGACCGGAGACGACCTCGTCCTTGTACTTGTGGACCCCCGCGATGTCGATGCCTTCGAAGGTGGTCTTGACCCCGAACTGCTCCGACTCGCGCGCCTGGTCGGCGATCTCGCCGGCGTGCAGCAGGGCCTTCGTGGGGATGCAGCCGTTGTGCAGGCAGGTGCCGCCGAGCTTGTTCTTCTCGATCAGGGCGACGTCCAGGCCCAGCTGCGCTCCGCGCAGCGCCGCGGCGTAACCGCCGCTACCGCCGCCGAGGATCACTAGGTCGAAAACGGTGCTGGCGTCGTTCGCCACGTCACGTCCTCCATGCATGTGCGCCGGGCGCGGTCGATGACCGGGCGGCGGCTGGTGTTCGGCCGCTTTTTCGTCGGCCCTGTGGTGGGGGCCCTGTCCTGCCGAGAACCCATCTTCGCACTTGTCGGTGGGCGGCGGGACGCGGGGCCGGGGTCTGAGGCGGCCGGTCGGCCGCGATCAGGGGGTTACTGGCTCGTACGGTGTCGTACGGACGCTCGTACGGATGCCCGTACGCGCGCCGTACATACGTCGTACGGGGTGGGCGGCGAAAATGCCGGGCGCGCCCGGCGCTTTCGCCGGGGGCGGAACGGCCCGCCCCGCGGGCCCCGGTACTCAACCGGAACCCACCGAGCGGGCCACACATTCCCCACGGCGGCCGGCGGCCCCTGGGGGCGCCGACCGCGCGGTCAGCCCAGGTCGCCCGCGGCGGTGCGCTCGGCGAGCTTGACCAGCGTGCGGACCGACGAGCCCGTGCCGCCCTTGGGCGTGTAGCCGTACGGCGCGCCTTCGTGGAAGGCCGGGCCGGCGATGTCCAGGTGCGCCCAGGTGATGCCCTCGCCCACGAACTCCTGGAGGAACAGTCCGGCGACCAGGCCGCCGCCCATGCGCTCACCCATGTTCGCGATGTCGGCGGTGGGGGAGTCCATGCCCTTGCGCAGCTCGGTCGGCAGCGGCATCGGCCAGGACGCCTCGCCGACCTCCTCGGCGATCTCGTGCAGGGAGGTACGGAACGCCTCGTCGTTCGACATGATGCCGAACGTCCGGTTGCCCAGCGCCACGACCATGGCGCCGGTCAGCGTGGCCACGTCCACGATCGCGTCGGGCTTCTCCTCGCAGGCCCGGGTGATCGCGTCCGCGAGGACGAGCCGGCCCTCGGCGTCGGTGTTCAGCACCTCGACGGTCTTGCCGCTGTACATGCGCAGGACGTCGCCGGGGCGCGTCGCGGTGCCGGACGGCATGTTCTCGGCGAGCGCGAGCCAGCCGGTCACATTGACCTGGAGCCCGAGCCTGGCCGCCGACACGACGGCGGCGAGGACGGCGGCGGCGCCGCTCATGTCGCACTTCATCGTCTCGTTGTGGCCCGGCGGCTTGAGCGAGATGCCGCCCGAGTCGTAGGTGATGCCCTTGCCGACCAGGGCGATCGTCTTCTTGGCCTTGGCGTGCGTGTACTCCAGGCGTACGAGGCGCGGGCCGTGCTCCGCTCCCTGGCCGACGCCGACGAGACCGCCGTAGCCGCCCTTGACGAGCGCCTTCTCGTCGGTGACCTGGACCTTGACGCCGTGCTCCTTGCCGGCGGCCGTGGCGACGGCGGCGAAGGTCTCCGGGTAGAGGTCGTTCGGCGGGGTGTTGATCAGGTCGCGGGCGCGGTTGATCTCCTCGGTCAGCGAGATCGCGCGCTCGACCGCGGCCTTGTACGCCTTGTCGCGCGGCTTCGCGCCGAGCAGCGTGATCTCGCCGAGCGGCTGCTTCGCGCCGTCGTCCTTGCCGCCCTTGCCGGCCGCGTCGGCGGACTTCTCCGTGCCGCGGTACGCGGTGAAGGCGTACGCGCCGAGCAGCGCGCCCTCCGCGACGGCCTCGATGTCCTCGGCCGCCTCCACGGGCAGCGCGAACGCGGCCTTCTTGGCGCCGGAGAGGGTACGGGCGGCGACACCGGCGGCGCGGCGGAGGGTCTCGGCGCCGTACGCCTCGTCCTTCTGCGGGGCGGTGCCGAGGCCGACCGCGATGACGATCGGGACCTTGAGGCCGGACGGCGCGGGGAGCTTGGTCGCCTCGCCCTCGGCACCCGTGGCGCCGAGGGACTCCAGGACGGAGGCGAGCTTGCCGTCGTACGCCTTGTCCACGGCCTCGGCGCCCGGCGCGAGGGCCGGGCCCTTGGCTCCCTTGGCGACGCCGACGACGATCGCGTCGGCGCGCAACGTCGCCGCGCCGGCTGTGCTGAGAGTGAGAGCAGTCACGGTGGTGAAATCTCGCTTCCATAGAAGTTCTTCGGCGGAAGCCGGTCTTTCGCAGGCCCGGCCGTGCCCACCGCATCGTAATTCCGCCTGCGGAGCACCTGGAACGAGCCTACGCGCGGTGCTCACCGCCCCTCACGGCGGCGGTCGTGCTCGGCCGGAACCGGGCCCAGGCACACCCGCCGTCAGCCCGCCAACAGCCCGCCGTCAGCCCAGGGTCAGGACGACCAGGGCCGCGGTGGCCGCCGTCTCGGCGAGGCCGCCGAACACGTCCCCGGTGACACCGCCGAAGCGGCGCACGCAGTGGGCGAGCAGCAACTGCGCGGCGCCGAGACCGGCCGCCAGGGCCAGGGCGTGGTGCAGGGCGCCGTACCCGCCGAACAGGCCGCCGCAGGCCGCCGCGCAGACCGCCGTCACCAGGAGCGCGGCCAGCGCCGCCGACCGCGTGGGCACCGAGCCCGCGACGGCGGCGCCCAGACCCTCGGGCCGCGCGGGCGGCACGTCCGTACGCGCGGCCAGCGTGAGCGCGAGCCGCGCGGTGACGGCCGCGACGGCGGCGGCGACGGCGCCGTGGGCCCAGCCCTCGTCGTACAGCTCCGCCAGCGCGGCCACCTGCGTCAGCAGGACGAGCAGCAGGGTGATCACACCGAACGGGCCGATGTCCGACCGCTTCATGATCAGCAGCGCGTCCTTGGCCGGTTTCGCGCTGCCGAGGCCGTCGGCCGTGTCCGCGAGTCCGTCGAGATGCAGGCCCCGGGTGAGTACGGCCGGGACGGCGGTGGTGGCCACGGCGGCGAGCAGCGCGCCCGAACCCGCCAGGAGCAGCAGTCCGCCCACGGCGGCGGCGCACAGGCCGACGACGAGGCCGGCCAGCGGCGCCGCCAGCATCCCGGCACGGGCGGCGGCGCGGTCCCAGTGGGTGACGTGGACCGGGAGCGCGGTGAGCGTGCCGAAGGCGAACCGGATGCCGTCGGCCGCCGGGTGTGTCGAACGGGGGGCGTTCATCGCGCGAAGAGTAGCCGGGACGGGGTCGGCGAGTGGGCGGGCGCCCAGACGGTAGGTTGCCCATACATCTGCAAAAGCCACAAAACGGAGGCGGTGGCATGGGTTCCTGGTTCCACCAGAACTTCGTCGAGCCGGGCAAGGTCCCCATGCTGCTCGCGCTGGTCTCCTTCGTACTGACCTTCATGATCACGCGGATGATCACCCGGCTGATCCGGGCGGGAAAGGGGCCGTTCCGCAACGTCCGGCCCGGCGGGATGCACATCCACCACGTGGTGCCCGGCGTCGTGCTCATGGTGATCGGCGGCTTCGGCGCGGTCGGCAGCGGCAGGCACGGCGTCGGGGCGGCCGTGTGCGCGGTGATCTTCGGGATGGGCGCCGGTCTGGTCCTGGACGAGTTCGCGCTGATCCTGCACCTGGACGACGTGTACTGGACCGAACAGGGCCGGCGGAGCGTGGAGGTCGTGGTTCTCGCCGCCGCGCTGGCGCTCCTCGTACTGAGCGGCTTCTCGCCGCTCGGCGTCGACTCGCTGTCGCCGGAGGAACGGCAGGACCGGGCCTCGCTGTTGCTGAGTCTCGGCCTGAGCTTCGTCTTCGTGCTGATCACGCTCTTCAAGGGGAAGCTGTGGATGGCGCTCGTGGGCGCGCTGGTGCCCCCGGTGGCGATCGTCGGCGCGCTCAGACTGGCGCGGCCGGGCTCGTTCTGGGCCCGCCGGTTCTACCGCCGCCGCCACCGGGCGCGCGCCCGGATGACGCTGCGCGCGTACCACCGCGACCGCCGCTGGTCGGGGCCGCGCCGCCGCGTACAGGACTGGATCGGCGGCGCCCCGGACGGCGAACCGAGGCGGGACGCGACACCCGCGCCGCCGCGCTGAGTCGCGTCCTCAAGTGCGCACACCGCCACGACCAGCAGGATGGCCGCCAGATGCTCACGGCCCGCCAGGTTGTCCTTGAACACGACCTCCAGGACCAGCGTCAGGACCACCACCGCCGCCGTGAACCACGCCCGGTAGTGCCAGCAGACGTAGATCGCCAGCCCCACCACCGCCGCGGACGGGCCGGTGTCGATCACCGAGGCGTTCGAGTGGGGGAGCCCTAGCGGGCCGGCGGCCCCGTCCGGGCCGAGGGCGACGGCGATGCGCGCGTACGCCGTCCCCACCAGCGTCGAGGCGTACGCGATCAGCAGCGTGCGCCATCTGCCCACGCAGATCTCCGCGATCCCGAAGGCCACCAGGATCTGCGCCAGCGCGCCCCACACGGGCAGATCGAGCGCCGGGACGAACAGCGACAACGGCGTCCGTAGGAGGGCGAGCCACAGCGGGTCCTGCGCCCGCACCCCACCGAGGTCGAGGACCGGGCGCAGGCCCCACGACTGGTTCTGCGCGATCTGGAGCAGGGCCGTCAGGAAGACCGCCGCCAGCGTCATGGGGATCGCCCGCCAGCTCCGCCGCGCCAGTGCCGTCCGCACGGTCCGCAGCGGCACACCCCACTCACGGCGGGCGGCCCGGACCACACTCGACCGGATTGATCCCGCTTCTCCCATGAAGCGGGATCATATGAGTCTTATGTCGGGCTTGTTCGGCTGGCATGCGGCGTGCGGTCGGCGGTTCTCGGATTTACGGCTCCGAGGCCCGGCCCGGTCGCCACCGGGGGCCGCGCCGTTGTCCCGTGACCGTGACCGTGGCTCACGGGCGCCGCGCGGAT
Source organism: Streptomyces sp. NBC_01508 (assembly GCF_045040315.1). NCBI lineage: Bacteria > Bacillati > Actinomycetota > Actinomycetes > Kitasatosporales > Streptomycetaceae > Streptomyces > Streptomyces sp. NBC_01508. The sequence goes on from NZ_CP109419.1 coordinate 6,419,874, forward strand.
GCCCGCCGTGCGGCAGCAGGTGGGCGACCCGTGGCCCTGGCTCGCGGGCGCCGCCCTACGTGATGTCCTCGTCGAGGCCGGCGCCCGCCGCCTCGGCGGTCTCCGGTGTCTCCAACACCTCGGGCCGCTCGGGCAGTTCGGCAGCCAGCGCCGCCGCGGCCTGGACCATCGGCAGCGCCAGCAGCGCCCCCGTCCCCTCGCCCACGATCACCCCGTGGTCGAGCAGCGGATCGATCGCCATCCGGTCCAGCGCCTTGCCCTGCGCCGGCTCCCCGCTCACCTGGCCCGCGAGCCACCAGTCCGGCGCCCGGAACGCCGCCCGCTGGCCCACCAGCGCGCACGCCGCCGAGACCACGCCGTCCAGGACCACCGGCATCCGCCGCACCGCGCTCTGCAACAGGAAGCCGGTCGTCGCCGCCAGATCCGCGCCGCCCACCGTCGCCAGCAGCTCCAACTGGTCACCGAGCACCGACCGCGCCCTGCGCAGCGCGTCCCTGATCGCCGCGCACTTGCGCATCCACGCCAGGTCGTCGATCCCCGCGCCGCCGCGCCCCGTGACCACGGAGGCGTCCGTACCGCACAGCGCCGCGATCAGGGCGGCGGCCGGAGTCGTACCGCCGACACTCAGATCGCCGAGGACGACCAGATCCGTGCCGGAGTCCGCCTCCTCGTCGGCGATCGCCATCCCGAGCCGTACGGCCCGCTCGGCCTCCTCGATCGTCAGCGCGTCCTCGACGTCGATACGCCCGCTGCCGCGCCGCACCCGGTGGCGCACCACCTCCGTAGGAAGCAGCTCCGGATCGCAGTCGAGACCGGCGTCGATGATCCGTACGGGCACCCCCGCGCGGCGCGCCAGCACGGCCACCGGGCTCTCGCCCTCCAGCACCGCGCGGACCAGCAGATGCGCACTGCCCGCCGGGCGCGCCGAGACGTTCAGCGAGGCGACACCGTGGTCACCGGCGAAGAGCACCACGCGCGGCTGCTCGATGGCCTTGACGGGCACGGTCGCCTGGGCGGCGGACAGCCACTCGGCCAGTTCGTCGAGCCGGCCCAGCGCGCCGGGCGGGACGGCCAGCCGCTCGCGGCGTTCCTCGGCGTCACGCCGCAGACCGCCGTCGGGGCGCTCGATCAGATCGGAGAAGTCGTCGAGATTCAGCGAGCTCATTCGCCGAACAGTACCGGCAGCCCCGCTCCTCGTACCGGCCCGCCCGCCGTCAGCCGCGCAGGGTGAGCGGCTGCCCGGCGACGACCAGCAGGACGTGTTCGCACTCGGCGGCCACGGCCGCGTTCAGCCGCCCCAACTCGTCCCGGAAACGCCTGCCCGACGCCGTCGCGGGCACCACGCCCGAACCCGCCTCGTTGGTCACCAGGACCACCGTGCGGCGTGCCGAGCGCACGGCGCCGACCAGTTCGCCCGTCCGCTCCCGCAGCGCCTCCTCACCGCCCGCGCCCCACGCCGCGTCGTCCCAGGCACCCACCCGGTCCATCGCGTCCGTCAGCCACAGCGACAGGCAGTCGACGAGCACCGGCGGGCGGCCCTCACCGGCGAGCAGCGGCACCAGGTCGCAGGTCTCGGCGGTCCGCCAGGACCCCGGCCGGCGGTCGCGGTGCGCCGCGACCCTGGCCCGCCACTCCGGGTCGCCGTCCCGGGCGCCGCCCGTCGCGACGTACAGCACGCCGGGGAACGCGGCCAGCCGCCGCTCGGCCTCGAAGGACTTGCCGGAGCGCGCGCCGCCCGTCACCAGCGTGCGGCGCGGCAGATCGGGTACGGCGTGGTACTCGCCGACCGTCAGCGTCGTCCCGTCCGGCACGGCCCGCGCGCCCGCCGCCGCCAGCCTGCGGTCCAACTCGGCGCCCGGCGGCACCTCGTGGCCGATGTGGACGGCGACGACATCGGTCGTCGGGCCCACCGCGCCGGCGGCGCGCAGCCGGGCCAGGGCGTCGGGGCGGCCGGTCACATCGGCGACGAGCATGTCGTACGGGGCGGGCGCGGCGTCCCGCGCGGAGCGCGCGCCGCCCCGGCCCGTCCCGCCCCCGCCGGGGAGGTCGCCGTTGCCCGTAGGGAGCCCCGCCGGGGCGCCGCCCGGCGGGAGATACAGCAGCCGCTCGCCGCCGGGGGCCGTCACCTCGTACCCGGTGCCGGGCGAGTCCATCGGCACGGCCTGTACCCGGTGCCCGCTGATCAGCGTCAGCACCCGGCCGTCCGCGACCCGTCCGGCGGTCGGCAGCCCGGCGGGCAGCTCGACGGCCGGACCGTCGTGCGGATGGGTGAGCAGCACCTGCCGTACGCCGGTCAGCGAGTGCCCGGCCCGCGCGGCGGCGAGCGCCGCACCCGGGGTGAGGTCGAGCAGGACCGCGCCGTCCACGAGCAGCGCGGTCGCCGCCCGCGCGAGGGGGCCGCGGGCGGTGGCGCACGCGGCGCACGGGCAGTGGGGGCGGGGGAGTCCGTCGGGGGCGCCGGTGCCGAGCAGAGTGAGTTCCACGCGGATGATCCTCCCGCGTCACCGCTCCGGGTGCGCGCCCGGCTACGCTGCGGGCAGCAAACGGATCATTGTGGCGGGCCCCGGGAGGCGGACATGGCGTGGACGTGGCTGTTCGAGAAGGCCGACGGGACGGAGGTCCAGCCGGCCGTGGAACCGGAGGAGTTCACCACCCAGGGCGACGCCGAGTCCTGGATCGGTGAGGCCTGGAAGGCCCTGCTGGAGGGCGGCGCCGACCAGGTGACGCTCTTCGACGACGGCAGCAAGATCTACGGACCGATGAGCCTTCAGGCCGATCCGCAGACCCCGCCCGACGAGGCCTGACAGCGGGTCCCCGCTTGTCCTCGGGCGGCCGGCGCCCGGGGACGAGCGGGGACGGCCCCGGGCTCAGCGGGCCGACGCCAGGAACTGCGTCGCCGCCAGCTCCCCGTACAGCGGATCGTCCCTGACCAGCTCCTCGTGCGTGCCGACCGCCCGCACCTTCCCCGCGTCCATCACCACGATCCGGTCCGCCAGCGTGACCGTCGACAGCCGGTGCGCCACCACCAGCACCGTCACCTCCCTGGCCACCTCCGCGACCACGTCCCGCAGCGCCATCTCGTTGACCGCGTCCAGCTGGGACGTCGCTTCGTCCAGGAGCAGCAGCCGGGGCCCGCGCAGCAGGGCGCGGGCGATCGCCACCCGCTGCCGCTCACCGCCGGACAGCTTGGACCCGCGGTGGCCGACCAGCGTTTCGAGCCCGTCGGGCAACTGCTCCACGAGCCGTTCCAGCCTCGTCCGCAGGAGGACGTCCCTGATCCGCTCGTCGGTGGCGTCGGGCGCGGCGAAGACCAGATTCTCCCGGAGCGTGCCCGCCAGCACGGGCGCGTCCTGCTCGACGTAACCGATCGACGCGCGCAGCTCGCCCAGCGGCCAGTCGCGCACGTCCCGGCCGTCGACCAGGATCCGGCCGCCCGTCGCGTCGTAGAACCGCTCGATCAGCCCGAACACGGTCGTCTTGCCCGCGCCGGAGGGGCCGACGAAGGCCGTCATCCCGGCGCCGGGCACCTCGAAGGAGACGCCGTGATGGACGAGCGGAAGCCCGTCGCGGTAGCGGAAGGTGACGTCCTCGAAGACCACGGAGGCAGGGGCCGAACGGCCGCCCGCCGACGCCTCCTTGGAAGGATCGGCGGAAGAGTCGGCCCCGGGGGGACCGACCTGCTCCGTCTCCAGCCGCTCCGCCTCGATGATCCGCGCGATGGCCGCCGTACCGACCTGGTACTGCGACGCCGCGTCGACCAGCCGTGACACCGGGTCGATCAGGTAGAAGAGGAACAGCAGGAACGCGATGAGCGTCGAGATCGAGATCGCGCCCGACGCGACCCGCGCCCCGCCGATCCCGAGCACGGCCAGGAACGAGATCTGGATGGCCAGGCCGATCGACGACGAGGCGAGCGCCTGCCACTTCGCGGACCTGACGCCGTGCCTCCAGGCGTCCCGTGCGGCGTCCTCGACGACCGCGGCCTCCCGCTCCTCGGCGCCCGACGCCTTCAGGGTGCGGAAGGCGCCGAAGGCGCGTTCCAGGACGGTGGAGATCCGCCCGACCGCCTCCTGCGAGCGCTGGGTGGCCTGCGCGATCTTGGGCAGGACGAGCGCGAAGGCGCTGCCGATCAGCACGATCACGCCGAGCGTGACCCCGAGCAGCACCGGGTCCATGAACCCCATCAGCACGATCGTCGCGATGAACGTGAGCCCGCCGGTCGCGGCCGACACGATCGACTGGGTGGTCACGGCGCGCAGCAGCGTGGTGTCCGAGGTGACGCGGGACATCAGATCGCCCGGCTGGGTCCGCTCGACCTCCGGCAGCCGCAGCCGCAGCAGCCTCCCTATGAGGCCGCGTCGGGCGGCGAGGACGACGGACTCGGCGGTCCGCTCCAGGATGTAGGCGCCGACCGACTCGATGGCCGTGCCGAGCACCACCAGACCGGTGAGCAGCAGCAGGATCCCGGTGATCGAACCGTCCTCACCGAGCCGGTCCACCAGAGCCTTGGCCGCGAGTGGCTGCGCCAGCCCCGTGGCGGCGCCGACGAGGGTGAGGAGCGCGCCGAGGGCGACGACCCACCGGTGCGGCCGGAAGTGCGCGTACAGGGCCCGCCAGGTCTCCCCGGCGGACAGTTTCGGAGTCTTCTCCGCGCCGCCGATCGCCCGATTGCCGTCACCGGTGTCGTTGCTGTCGCCGCCGGTGTCCGCGCTCGTGTCGCCGCCGGTGGCGCCGCTGTCTGTGTTCCGGACCGTCCCGGTCGTCCCCGTGGTGCTCACATCAGTACGGACGCGCCGCGGACCCGTACACCTGACTGCCCCCGCCCGGTTCCGCGGTCACCCGCGCACCCCGCACAGGTGCAGCAGCGCCGCGACCCTTCGGTACGGCTCCGTGCGCCCGGCCCGGTCCTCCGCGGCCAGCAGCCGCTCCAGCTCGGCCGCCGGGAGCGGCTGGGCGTCGTGGGACATGTTGTCCGAGAAGACGCGCACCCCGTACCAGGTGTGCAGCGGCGCGGCGATCCCCGCGAGCGTCGCCGTCAGCGCGGACAGCCGGTCCGCGCGGACCGTCAGGCCGTGCCTGTTCGTGTACGAGGGGGAGTCGAAGGCGTCCAGCGCCCCCGCCCAGTCCCCGGCGATTCCCGGCCGCAGGGCGAGCGCGTCCGCGTTCCGTACGAGGAGCGAGAGCAGCCCGCCGGGTGCCAGCATCCTGGCCAGCCCCGCGAGCATGGCGTCCGGCTCCTCGACGTACATCAGCACGCCGTGGCAGAGCACCACGTCGAAACCGCCCGGCAGGAAGTGCACCCCGGTCTGGAGACCGTCGCCCTCGACCAGCCTGACCCGCTCCCGGATCCCGGCGGGCTCGGCCGCCAGCGACTCGCGCGCCGAGGCCATCATCGCGGGGTCCGACTCCAGCCCCGTCACCGTGTGTCCGGCGCGCGCCAGCCGCAGGGCTTGGATGCCCAGGCCCATGCCGACGTCCAGCACCCGCAGCCGCTGTCCGACCGGATAGCGCGAGGTCAGCTGTTCGTCGAGCTGCCGGGAGACCAGCTCCTGGCGGACGACGCTCCGCAGCCCGCCGAGCTCGGCGGGCCGACCGGCCGAGCCCCCCGCGGAGCCGGATGCCCCAGTGCTCAGGGCCGGTCCCCGCGCTTGACCTGCGGCTTGGGCAGCCGCAGCCGGCGCATCTGGAGCGTACGCATCAGCGCGTAGGCCACGGCGCCGCGCTTGGGTTCGTTCGGGAAGCGCTCGGCGAGCTGCTTCTTCAGCCGGATCCAGATGCCGACGGAGTCGACGACGATCAGCACGATGATGCCGAGCCAGAGCAGCAGGGCGATGTTCTGGAGCTGACCGACGCGGACCATGCTCAGTACGAGGATGATCACGGCGAGCGGCAGGAAGAACTCGGCCATGCAGAACCGCGCGTCCACGTAGTCGCGGACGAATCGGCGCACCGGACCCTTGTCACGGGCCGGCAGATAGCGCTCGTCACCACTGGCCAGCGCCTCGCGCTGCTTCGCCAGATCGACACGGCGCGCCTCGCGCTGCTTCTTCATCGCCGACTTGCGGTCGGTGGGCGTCGTCGAGGCACGGCGACGCTGGGTCTGGGCCTCACTGCGCTTGGGGGTCGGGCGGCCCTTCGGGGCCTGCGGGTCACGGGTCTGCGTGGAGAGGTCCGCCGTCACCTTGCCGGTGGGGGCCTTCTCGTCCTTGGAGCGGCTACGGAACACAAAGCCCAAGGGTACGGGGTGGGACTCCGGTGCCCTACCCCCGAGGGGAACGATCCGGCAACGGAGGGCGTCTGTACCGGTACAGAGGGGACTTAGCTCCCACTGTCCCCGGAGATCACCTACTCCCTGCGCCGGATCGGCGCCGGGGTCAGTCGTCCTTGGGGATGAGCTCATCCGAGCCCGAACAGTGCGGTAATAGAGGCAGGACCCGTACTGTGGGTTCTGTAGGAGTGCTGGATCCGGTGTCCGTCAGAAGGGGGCGCGCGAAGCCCATGAGCGGTGTGATGAAACGTATGGGGATGATCTTCCGCGCGAAGGCCAACAAGGCCCTGGACAGGGCTGAGGATCCGCGCGAAACCCTCGATTACTCGTACCAGAAGCAGCTTGAGCTGCTTCAGAAGGTGCGCCGCGGCGTCGCCGATGTGGCCACGTCGCGCAAGCGGCTGGAATTGCAGCTGAATCAGCTCCAGGGCCAGTCCACCAAGCTGGAGGACCAGGGCCGCAAGGCGCTGGCGCTCGGCCGCGAGGATCTGGCGCGTGAGGCGCTGTCCCGGCGTGCCGCGCTCCAGCAGCAGGTCAGCGATCTTCAGACGCAGCACACGACGCTGCAGGGCGAGGAGGAGAAGCTCACTCTCGCGGCCCAGCGTCTTCAGGCCAAGGTCGACGCCTTCCGTACGAAGAAGGAGACCATCAAGGCCACCTACACGGCGGCGCAGGCGCAGACCCGGATCGGGGAGGCCTTCTCGGGCATCTCCGAGGAGATGGGCGACGTCGGCATGGCCATCCAGCGTGCCGAGGACAAGACCGCGCAGCTCCAGGCGCGGGCCGGCGCGATCGACGAGTTGCTGGCCTCCGGTGCCCTGGACGACCACTCGGGGCTGGCGAAGGACGACATCGCCGCCGAGCTGGACCGGATCTCCGGTGGTACGGATGTAGAGCTGGAGCTTCAGCGGATGAAGGCCGAGCTGTCGGGCGGTTCGTCGTCGCAGCAGGCCATCGAGGGTGGTGCGGCCGACCGTCAGGACGGCGCGCAGTCCTCGCAGACTCCGAACAAATTCGACAAGAGCTAAGGGCGCGTCATGATCGTACGGATCATGGGGGAGGGCCAGGTGAAGCTCGCGGACAGTCACCTGGCCGAACTGGACAAGCTCGACGACGAACTCCTCGCGGAGATCGACGCCGGTGACGGGGACGGCTTCCACCGGACCTTCCACGCGCTTCTCGACAAGGTGCGCGAGCTGGGCGAGCCGGTGCCCGACGACTCCCTGGAGCCGTCGAGCCTGATTCTGCCCGCCCCGGGCGCCACACTCGAAGAGGTACGCGCACTGCTCAGCGACGACGGTCTGTTCCCTTCCGTCTGATCCTCCGGCCGTCCCGGCACCGCGCGCTCCCGCACTCCTGATGCCCCGTGCCTCACCGCACGGGGCATCGTGCCGTGCCACCGGGCGTACCGTTCCGCTTGTGACCCCACTCGGAACCGGCTTCGACCGCGTAAGAAGCTGGCTGCGGGCCCATCCGCTCGCCTTCGACGCGGGGCTGGCCGCGGCCGTGCTGGTGTGCATGGTGGCCGGCGCGTTCGCCGATCCGCCCTCGCGCCACGACGCGCTGCCCGAGTTCGGCCAGGAGGCCCCCGGGCTGCGCAGCGTGGCCCTGATGGTCCTCGGGGCGGGCGCGCTCGTCTTCCGGCGCCGCGACCCCCTGCCCGTACTCGGCGTCACCGGCGCGGTGGGCGTCGCGGAGCTGCTGGCCAGCGACGCGGTCTCGCCGGTCGCGATGAGCACCGTCATCGCCCTCTACACCGTCGCCTCGCGCACCGACCGTCCGACCACCTGGCGCGTCGGTCTCGCGACCATGGCCACGCTGACGGTCGTCGCGATGCTCTCCGGACCCACCCCCTGGTACACCCAGGAGAATCTCGGCATCTTCGCCTGGACCGGCATGGCCGCGGCCGCCGGCGACGCCGTACGCAGCCGCCGCGCCTTCATCGACGCCATACGGGAACGCGCCGAACGCGCGGAACGCACCCGCGAGGAGGAGGCGCGCCGCCGGGTCGCCGAGGAGCGGCTGCGGATCGCCCGCGATCTGCACGACGTCGTCGCGCACCACATCGCGCTGGTCAACGTCCAGGCGGGCGTCGCTTCGCACATCATGGACAAGCGCCCCGACCAGGCCAAGGAGGCGCTGGCGCATGTACGCGAGGCCAGCCGCTCCGCGCTGAGCGAACTGCGCGCCACGGTCGGCCTGCTCCGCCAGTCCGGCGACCCGGCGGCCCCCACCGAACCGGCCCCCGGCCTCGCGCTCCTCGACGAACTCGTCGGCACCTTCAGGCACGCGGGCCTCCCCGTGGAAGTGGCCCGCGGCGACGCGGACAGCCGCCTGCCCGCCGCCGTCGACCTCGCGGCGTACCGCATCGTCCAGGAGGCGCTGACCAATGTGCGCAAGCACGCGGGCCCCGGCGCGAAGGCCGAGGTGAGCGTCGTACGGGTCGGCCCGACCATCGAGGTCACCGTCCTGGACAACGGCACGGGCACCGGCGAGCCCGCCGACGGCAGCGGCCACGGCCTCCTGGGGATGCGCGAGCGCGTCACCGCCCTCGGCGGCACCCTCACCGCGGGCCCCCGGTACGGGGGCGGCTTCCGTACGCAGGCGATACTGCCGGTCAAGGCACGTACGGCGCGGACGGGGGAGACCACATGACGATCAGGGTGCTGCTCGCGGACGACCAGACACTGCTGCGCAGCGCGTTCCGTGTGCTGGTGGACTCGGAGCCCGACATGGAGGTCGTCGGGGAGGCCGCGGACGGGGCCGAGGCCGTGGCGCTGGCCCGCTCCGAGAAGGCCGACGTCGTCCTGATGGACATCCGGATGCCCGGTACGGACGGGCTTGCCGCCACCCGCATGATCAGCGCCGATCCGGAGCTGGACGGGGTCAGGGTGGTCATGCTGACGACCTTCGAGGTGGACGAGTACGTGGTGCAGTCGCTGCGGGCCGGTGCCTCCGGCTTCCTCGGCAAGGGGGCCGAGCCCGAAGAACTCCTCAACGCCATCCGGATCGCCGCCGCCGGTGAGGCCCTGCTGTCGCCCGTCGCGACGAAGGGGCTCATCGCCACCTTCCTGGCGCAGGGCGGCAGCGCGGGCGAGCGGCCCGACTCGGCGGCGTACTCCAAGCGGCTCGCCGCCCTGACGGTGCGCGAGCGCGAAGTCCTGGTCCTGGTCGCCGGGGGCCACTCCAACGACGAGATCGCGGAGCGTCTGGTGGTCAGTCCGCTCACCGTCAAGACCCATGTGAACCGGGCCATGGCGAAGCTGGGCGCGCGGGACCGGGCGCAATTGGTGGTAATCGCATACGAATCGGGTCTGGTACGTCCACGGGTGGACTAGAGGCACACCGCTGCGTACTCCAGGCGCGGTATGCGGCGGTTAAGGAAATCGACCTGGGGTCGACCGTTCGGCTCTCCCGGATGGCAGATCGTATAGAGGGGCCCCTGCGCCCTTCTGCACGCGTACACCACAGAAGAGAGACCCCATGTCCTGGCTGTCCAGATTCAGCCTCGCGCAACGGGCCCTGATAGGGCTGATATCGATCGTCGCGCTCGTCTTCGGGGCGATCGCCATTCCCCAGCTCAAGCAGCAGCTGCTGCCCTCCATCGAACTTCCGATGGTCTCGGTTCTCGCCCCCTACCAGGGCGCTTCGCCCGACGTGGTCGAGAAGCAGGTCGTCGAGCCGATCGAGGCCTCCATCGAGGCCGTCGACGGAATCACCGGTGTCACCTCCACGGCGAGCGAGGGCAACGCCGTGATCATGGCCAGTTTCGACTTCGGCGGTGATGGCTCGAAGCAGCTGGTCGCCGACATCCAGCAGGCCGTGAACCGGGCCCGTGCCCAGCTCCCCGAGGACGTCGACCCCCAGGTCGTGGCCGGTTCGACGGACGACATCCCGACCGTCGTCCTCGCCGCCTCCTCGGGCGACGACCAGCAGGCGCTCGCCGACCGGCTGGAGCGCACGGTCGTCCCGGCGCTGGAGGACATCGACGGCGTCGGCCAGGTCTCCATCGACGGAGTCAGGGAACTCCAGGTCTCCGTCACCCCCGACGAGAAGAAGCTCGCGGCCGCGGGCCTCAACACCATGGCGCTCTCGGAGGCGCTGAAGGCCGGCGGCGCGACCGTCCCGGCGGGAGCGTTCTCCGAGGACGGCAAGAGCCGCACCGTGCAGGTCGGCGGTGGCTTCACCGGCCTGAAGCAGATCGAGGACCTGCGGGTCGGCGGCCCGCAGGCGGGCGCGGCCGGGCAGGACGGCGCGGGGCAGGGCTCCGACCCCGTACGCCTGGGCGACATCGCCACCGTCGAGCAGGAGCCGTCCGAGGCGACGTCCCTGACCCGGACGAACGGCGAGCCCAGCCTCGCCGTGATGGCCACCATGGACAACGACGGCAGCGCCGTCGCGATCTCCGACGCCGTCAAGGACAAGCTGCCCGACCTCCGCAAGGATCTCGGCGAGGGCGCCGACCTGACCGTGGTCAGCGACCAGGGCCCGGCCGTCTCCAAGTCGATCTCCGGCCTGACGACCGAGGGCGCGCTCGGTCTGGTCTTCGCGGTTCTGGTCATCCTGGTGTTCCTGGCCTCGATCCGCTCGACCCTGGTCACGGCGGTCTCCATCCCGCTCTCCGTCGTCCTGGCGCTGATCGTGCTGTGGACCCGCGACCTGTCGCTCAACATGCTGACGCTCGGCGCGCTCACCATCGCGATCGGACGCGTCGTCGACGACTCGATCGTGGTCCTGGAGAACATCAAGCGGCACCTCGGCTACGGCGAGGAGCGCGAGTTCGCGATCACCTCGGCGGTCAAGGAGGTCGCGGGCGCGATCACCGCCTCCACGCTCACCACGGTCGCGGTGTTCCTGCCGATCGGCCTCGTGGGCGGCATGGTGGGCGAGCTGTTCGGCTCGTTCTCGCTGACGATCACGGCGGCCCTGCTGGCGTCGCTGCTCGTCTCGCTCACGGTCGTCCCGGTGCTCTCGTACTGGTTCCTGCGCGCCCCGAAGGCCGTACGCGGGATGGACCCCGCCGAGGCCCGCCGGATCGCGGAGGAGAAGGAGTCCACCAACCGGATGCAGGGGCTGTACGTCAAGATCCTGGGCTTCGCGACGCGGCGCCGGATCACCAGCGTCGTCCTCGCGTTCGTCGTCCTGCTCGGCACGTTCGCCATGGCACCGCTGCTCAAGACCAACTTCTTCGACCAGGGTGAGCAGGAAGTGCTCACCGTCAAGCAGGAGTTGGCGCCGGGTACCAGCCTGGAGGCGGCCGACGCGGCGGCGAAGAAGGTCGAGAAGACCCTCGACGGCTTCGACGAGATCAAGGACTACCAGGTCACCGTCGGCTCCTCCGGCTTCATGGCGGCGTTCGGCGGCGGTACGGGTGCCAACCAGGCCTCCTACCAGGTGACCCTGAAGGACTCGGGGACGTACGAGAAGACCAGCGACGCCATCGACGAGGCGCTGGGCAAGCTCGACGGCATCGGTGACACCACCGTCGCGGCCGGCGACGGCTTCGGCAGCCAGGATCTGAGCGTCGTCGTCAAGGCGTCCGACGCGAAGACCCTGGCGAAGGCGGCCGAGCGGGTACGGGACGAGGTCGCCGGCATCGACGACGTCACCGACGTGCAGAGCGACCTGGCGCAGAGCATCCCGCGTATCTCGGTCAAGGCCAACGCCAAGGCCGCCGACGCCGGGTTCAACGACGCCACGCTCGGTATGGCCGTCGGCCAGGCCGTCCGCGGTACGCCCTCGGGCAAGGCGATCCTCGGGGACACCGAGCGCGACGTGTACGTCACGTCCGCGAAGCCGGCCAAGACGATCGCCGAGCTGAAGGCGCTGCCGCTCGGCGGCGTGAAGCTCGGTCAGATCGCCGACGTGGAGCTCGCGCCGGGACCGCTGTCGATGACCCGGATCGACGGCTCCAGGGCCGCGACGATCTCGGCCAAGCCCGTCGGTGACAACACCGGCGCGGTCGGCACCACGCTCCAGTCGAAGATCGGCGCGCTCGACCTGCCGGAGGGGGCGACCGCCACCATCGGCGGTGTCGCCGAGGACCAGGACGAGGCGTTCCTCCAGCTGGGGCTCGCCATGCTGGCGGCCGTCGCGATCGTCTTCATGCTGCTGGTCGGCACGTTCAGGTCGCTGGTCCAGCCGCTGATCCTGCTGGTCTCCATCCCGTTCGCGGCGACCGGCGCGATCGGTCTGCTGCTCGCCACCGGTACGCCGCTGGGTGTGCCGGCGATGATCGGCATGCTGATGCTGATCGGCATCGTGGTGACCAACGCGATCGTGCTGATCGACCTGATCAACCAGTACAGGGCGCAGGGTCTCGGCGTCGTCGAGGCCGTCGTCGAGGGCGGCAGGCACCGGCTGCGGCCGATCCTGATGACCGCGCTGGCCACGATCTTCGCGCTGCTTCCGATGGCGATGGGGATCACCGGCGAGGGCGGGTTCATCGGTCAGCCGCTGGCCGTGGTGGTGATCGGCGGTCTGCTGACGTCGACGCTGCTGACGCTGCTGCTGGTGCCGACGCTGTACACGATGGTCGAACTCCGCAAGGAGCGCCGCGCCAAGAAGAAGGCGGCGAAGCGGGCGGCGAAGTCGGACGGCGGGGACGGCGGCGACGAGACGCCGCCGCGCTCCGACGCGCCGTCGCCGGAGCCGGTCAACGTCTGACCGAGGTCCGGAGCGGTAAGTGAGTAAGGGGCGCCCGCCATTGGCGGGCGCCCCTTACCAGTGCTTCAGCGACGACTACGGCAGCGCCAGCATCCGCTCCAGCGCCAGGTGGGCGAAGTCCGCCGTCTCCTTCTCGACCTGGATCCGGTTGATCTCCTTGCCCTCGGCGAGCGATTCGAGCGCCCAGACCAGGTGCGGCAGGTCGATGCGGTTCATCGTCGAGCAGAAGCACACCGTCTTGTCGAGGAAGACGATCTCCTTGTCGTCGGCGGCGAATCGGTTCGCCAGCCGCTGCACCAGATTCAGCTCCGTGCCGATCGCCCACTTCGAACCGGGCGGGGCCTCCTCAAGCATCTTGATGATGTACTCGGTCGAGCCCACGTGGTCGGCCGCGGAGACCACCTCGTGCTTGCACTCCGGGTGGACCAGGACGTTCACCCCGGGGACCCGCTCGCGGACGTCGTTCACCGAGTCCAGCGAGAAACGGCCGTGCACGGAGCAGTGCCCGCGCCACAGGATCATCTTCGCGTTCCGCAGCTCCTCGGCCGTCAGACCGCCGTTCGGCTTGTGCGGGTTGTAGAGGACGCAGTCCTCCAGTGACAGCCCCAGGTCCCGCACGGCCGTGTTGCGCCCCAGGTGCTGGTCGGGGAGGAAGAGCACCTTCTCGCCCTGCTCGAAGGCCCAGTTGAGGGCGCGTTCGGCGTTGGACGAGGTGCAGATGGTGCCGCCGTGCTTGCCGGTGAACGCCTTGATGTCGGCGGACGAGTTCATGTACGAGACGGGCACGACCCGCTCGGCTATGCCGGCCTCGGTCAGCACGTCCCAGCACTCGGCGACCTGCTCGGCCGTCGCCATGTCCGCCATGGAGCAGCCCGCGGCCAGGTCGGGCAGGACGACCTTCTGGTCGTCGGCCGTCAGGATGTCCGCCGACTCGGCCATGAAGTGCACACCGCAGAAGACGATGTACTCGGCCTCGGGGCGCGCGGCGGCGTCCTTGGCGAGCTTGAACGAGTCCCCGGTCACGTCGGCGAACTGGATGACCTCGTCGCGCTGGTAGTGGTGGCCGAGGATGAAGACCTTCTCCCCGAGCTTCTCCTTCGCCGCGCGGGCGCGTGCGACCAGATCCGGGTCGGACGGCGACGGCAGGTCACCGGGGCACTCCACGCCGCGCTCGCTGCGGGTGTCGGCCTCGCGGCCGAGCAGGAGCAGTGCGAGGGGCGTCGGCTGGACAGCGAGATCCTGGCGGGCTTGGGCCGTGGTCACGTCACGCACCCTTTCTTCTCTGCGGAGGAGCCTTTTCGTCTAATTGACGTTATCTATCATAACCGCTTCACGTCACTTTGACGATGCCGATAGCGTCGATGTGACGCATTCCCGGGAACACGACCCGTGCCGCTCCGGAGCCGGGTGTGCGAGCATGAAGAGCGAACAACGACGCACGACAGAAGTACGACGGCAGACGAGGCGAGCGGCGGGCCCGGAATGATTCCGCGGCCGTGACGGTTGTAGCTGTCGGCAATGAGTCCGCACTTCCCCTGCCTCCGGCGGGGAGGCCCCACCCCGGGAGAGAAGCAGATGTCCGTATCGGACGAGACCACCACCGTGAGCGACGGCATCCTCCTGTCCGACGCCGCCGCGGGCAAGGTCAAGGCCCTGCTCGACCAGGAAGGCAGGGATGACCTCGCGCTGCGCGTCGCGGTTCAGCCCGGCGGCTGTTCCGGTCTCCGTTACCAGCTGTTCTTCGACGAGCGCTCGCTGGACGGCGACGTCGTGAAGGACTTCGACGGCGTCAAGGTCGTCACCGACCGGATGAGTGCCCCGTATCTGGGTGGCGCCTCCATCGACTTCGTCGACACGATCGAGAAGCAGGGCTTCACGATCGACAACCCCAACGCCTCCGGTTCCTGCGCCTGCGGCGACTCCTTCAACTGATCGCCGGTCGCCGGTCGTTGATGGCGGTCCGGCGTGACGAGTCGTACGCCCCGTAACGAACAGCAATGAACAGCGACAAGGCGGCGGCCCCCGACCAGGGGCCGCCGCCTTGTCGTGTCCGTCCCGCTACCTCCGCCGCGGCACGGCATCGCCCGTGACCGCGTCCATGACCTTCCGGTCCCCGAGCGGCCGGTCCAGCGTCACCTTCTCGGTGAAGTCCTTGGCCATCGCGATACACATACCGCCCGGCGGGGCCGAGTCGACCACCTCCACCTTCACCGTGGACCCGCTCTCGTCCGCCCGCACCGTGTACTCGCCGCACACGCCGCCCGTGAAGCGCACGCTCAACGTGCTCCCGTCGGCGCTGTACGTCTCGATCGGCGAGCCTTGCGTGCCGCCGTCCGGACGGTCTCCGCCGTCCCCGCCGTCCCTGCCGTCTCCGCTTCCGCCGCTCGGAGCCAGATGCTCGGGAAGCACCGCCGTCCGGGTGACGAACGACATCGGCCCGGTCCCGGTGCCCGCCAGCTCGAACCACCACGACGGTACGAGCGCGGCCCGCCCGTCCACCTGCCGCGCCGCGAGTCCGAAGACCGCCTTGCCCACGTCCGCCCGCGCGGGCTCCGCCTGCGCGTCGCACGAGGAGGCGAGCTCCTGCCCGTCCTTGTGCGGCACCGCGGACGCGCAGCCGCCGATCCCGCCCGTGCCCGGTGCGCCCGACGCCTCGTTCAGCAGCTTCAGCGCCTCGGCGGCGCCCATCACCGGATACTCGGCCCCCTTCGCGGGCGCCTTCAACTTCCCGCTCCCGCCAACCACTTGACCGTCCGCGCCGATCTGGATGCCGGTCGACCAGCCGTACGTCGGCAGCCCGCCGATCACCGGGGCGGCATTCACCACCCGTACGGCGCCCATCAGCTGGCCCGCGTCGAGGGCGGCGTCCGCCTGGCCGAGCGCCTTCAGCACGGGCGCGGCGGCCTTCTTCGCGGCCTGCTCGCCCACCGGGCCCGCCCCGTTCCCCGGCACGACGGGATTGCTCCCGCCCCCGCCGCCGCTCGGACACTCCTTGCCCTTCAGGCAGTTGTCACCGCCGGGCGCGGGCCCGAAGCGGCCGAACGTCCAACTGCCGGGCGCCTGCTTGTCGACACTGAGCAGCGGGCCCGAACCGTCCTTCCGGGCACCGACCTTCCAGGCCGTACCGGAGAGTTCCGGTGCGCCCGCCACCCCCAGGGCCTCGGCGAGCCGCGCCACGTCGGCCGCCGCGACGGATCCCTCGGGGAGGTGCACGGAGGCCGAATCGGGCCCCTCGGGCAGCGTGCCCGAGGCGCGGTACTCGACTCCGTACGGGCTCGGCTCACCGGGCGCGACGCCGAGGCCGGGATCCGAACCCGCCCCCGCGTCCGCCCCCGCGCCGAGTGCCAGCGGCGGCGGATCGAGGTCCCCCGCGCCGTGCGCGGAAGCCTTCTTGTCACCGCCGCCACCGCCGCCGTCCGACGAGGCCGTGGCGAAGTAGGCGCCGCCGCCACCGGCGAGCAGGACGGCCGCCGCCACCGACACGACGGCGAACGGGGAACGCCGCCGCCCGGCGCGCTCGACGTCACTGTTCTGGGGTCGTTCCGTACGGGTCACCGTCTGCTCCTTCGGCCGGATCGCCCCGCCGGGGCGAGGACTCAGGTGAGACGGCCGACCGGGCGGCCCGGTTCCAATCAGTCGCCGTATTCGGACATGCCGTCGATCAGCCGGGCGGATGCCGGCGGAACCGTGACGCCATGGATCAACGAGGGAGGGACGGGTGCGGGAGCGGCGGTGGCCGGCCGCACCCAGTGCGGCGCCATCCGCGCGCAGTCGCCGCGCAGCTCGGCCAGGCCGGTGTCGGACTCACGTACGGGGCGCTCGCGTGGGGCGGTGTGGTTCCTCATGTACGCACCGTAAGCACGGACCGGCCGAGACAAAAGCCCTACTATCGGGTAGTTCTGCCGTTTCGAAGCCCCCGGCGCCGACCCGATAGCGTGAGCTGTCAATCCGCCCTCCTCCACAGGAGTAGTCACGCCGTGAGAATCGCAGTCACCGGCTCCATCGCCACTGACCACCTCATGACCTTCCCCGGTCGCTTCGCCGACCAGTTGGTCGGGGACCAGCTGCACACGGTCTCGCTTTCCTTCCTCGTCGACAACCTCGACGTGCGCAGGGGCGGTGTCGGCGCCAACATCTGCTTCGGCATGGGCCAGCTCGGCACCGCGCCGATCCTGGTCGGCGCCGTCGGCCCCGACTTCGACGAGTACCGCGCCTGGCTCGACCGCCACGGCGTCGACACCGCCTCCGTCCGGGTCTCCGAGGTGCTGCACACCGCGCGCTTCGTCTGTACGACGGACGCCGACCACAACCAGATCGGCTCCTTCTACACCGGCGCCATGAGCGAGGCCCGCCAGATCGAACTGAAGTCGGTGGCCGACCGGGTCGGCGGCCTCGACCTGGTCCTCATCGGCGCCGACGACCCCGAGGCGATGCTCCGGCACACCGAGGAGTGCCGCACCAGGTCCATCCCGTTCGCCGCGGACTTCTCGCAGCAGATCGCCCGGATGGAGGGCGACGAGATCAGACTGCTGCTCGACGGCGCCACGTATCTGTTCTCCAACGAGTACGAGAAGGGGCTCATCGAGTCCAAGACCGGCTGGACCGACGCCGAGATCCTGGCCCGCGTCGGCCACCGCGTCACCACGCTCGGCTCGCGCGGCGTCCGCATCGAGCGCGTCGGCGACGACCCGATCGAGGTCGGCTGCGCGGAGGAGACGGCCAAGGTCGACCCGACCGGCGTCGGTGACGCCTTCCGGGCCGGCTTCCTGTCCGGTCTGGCGTGGGGCGTGGGCCTGGAGCGGGCCGCACAGGTCGGCTGCATGATCGCGACCCTGGTCATCGAGACGCTCGGCACCCAGGAGTACACGCTGCGCCGGAACAACTTCATGGACCGCTTCACCAAGGCGTACGGCGACGAGGCGGCCACCGAGGTCCGTACGCACCTGCGCTGAGGCCCGGACCGGACGGTGGCGGCGCCGCGCGCCGTCGCCCGCGCGCAACCCGCCGACGCGCGCCGGCCCGGCCGTCCGAGGTCACGACACCCGGCGGACCACATACGCGACACCGTGGTCCGCCGGGCGCTCGCCCAGATACTCCTGCCCGCGCATCTCGCACCACGCCGGGATGTCCAGCCGCGCGGCCGCGTCGTCCGACAGAACCGTGACGGTCCCGCCCACCGGTACGTCGCCGAACACCTTGGCCAGCTCGATGACCGGGATCGGGCAGCGCCTGCCGAGCGCGTCCACGACGACCGGGGGAGCGTCGGCGACCCCGGCGGACTCCGCACGCGCGACCGGCGCGCCCAGCCGCTCCCGTACGCCCGCGACCACCCCCGGCAGCACCTCCAGGAACCGGTCCACCTCCGCCTCGGCCGTACCGGACGGCAGCGAGACGCGGACATTGCCCTCCGAGAGCACGCCCATCGCCCGCAGCACATGGCTCGGCGTCAGTGTGCCGCTCGTGCAGGACGACCCCGACGACACGGAGAAGTCCGCCCGGTCCAGCTCGTGCAGCAGAGTCTCCCCGTCGACATAGAGACAGGAGAAGGTGACGAGATGCGGGAGCCCGCGCACCGGATCGCCCACCACCTCGACGTCGGGCACCAGCTCGGGCACCCGCGCCCGGATCCGGTCCACCAGCACCCGCAGCCTGGCCGCCTCCTGCTCCGCCTCGGCCCGCACCGCCCGCAGCGACGCGGCGGCGGCGACGATCGCCGGCAGGTTCTCGAAACCGGGCACACGCCCCGACTCCCGCTCGTCCACCGGGCCTTGAGGCGCGAAACGCACCCCCTTGCGCACGGCGAGCAGCCCCACCCCGGCGGGTCCGCCCCATTTGTGCGCGCTCGCGGTCAGCAGCGACCACGCCCCGTCCACCGGCCCCCACCCCAGCGACTGCGCGGCGTCCACCAGCAGCGGCACCCCGGCCGCCCGGCACGCCTCGGCGACGGCCGCGACCGGCTGCGCCGTGCCGACCTCGTGGTTGGCCGACTGGAGGCAGGCGAGCGCCGTGTCGGCGCGCAGGGCCGCCGTGTACGTCCCCGGGGACACCGCACCCGTACGGTCCACCGGAACCTCCGTCACGGCCGCCTCGGCGCCGTCGGTGCCCCGCGTGTGGGCGGCATGGAGCACCGACGAGTGTTCGACCGCCGAGACCACCACATGGGCGCCGACACGCCGACGCCCCGCGAGCGCTCCCGCCATCGCGGAGTGCACCGCATACGTCCCCGAAGGAGTGAAGACCAGTTCGTCGGGGCGGCAGCCCACCGCCTCCGCGGCGGCCTCGCGCGCCGCGTCCAGCAGCAGCCTGGCCCGCCGCCCCTCCCGGTACAGCCTGGCCGGATCGGCCCAGCCCTCGTCCAGGGCGGCTTGCAGGGCCTGGTGTGCGACGGGGTGCAGCGGGGCGGAGGACGCGGAGTCGAAGTAGGCCACGCCGCCACGCTAGGCCAAGGGTCGCCACCGACGAACGCGTCCCGGTCGGCCGGTCCGCCGGCGGCGTCTGGAGGAGGCGTCAGAAGTGCCCCGGAGCCAGGCATTCCACCCCTTCGGGGTGCCGGACGGCGCGTTGGGCACCCTCCATGCGCGACCCCAAATTGCGTCCAGTAGGGTTTGGTCCGCATAAACATCCAAACCCCTGCCCGCGCCGGGCCGGCGACCGACCGTGACGGCCGCAGCCGGCTGTGCGGGCGAGACTCTCGGGAAGGCGCTACGTGAGTCCCAACGGCTCCGACCGCTCGTCGCGGCGCCCGATGCGGCGGAAGCTGCCGCAGGTGCTGACTGCGGGCCTGATCCTCGCGACCGCCTCCGGTTGCACGTACAAGGATTTCCCCCGCCTCGGAATGCCCACACCGGTGACGGAAGAGGCGCCCAGAATCCTCTCCCTGTGGCAGGGCTCGTGGGCGGCAGCGCTCATCACGGGCATCCTGGTGTGGGGGCTGATCGTGTGGAGCGTCATCTTCCACCGGCGCAGCCGCACCAAGGTGGAGGTACCTCCACAGACCCGTTACAACATGCCCATCGAGGCCCTGTACACGGTCGTTCCGCTCATCATCGTCTCGGTGCTCTTCTACTTCACCGCGCGTGACGAGTCGAAGCTCCTGTCTCTTGAGGACAAGCCCACCCACACCGTGAACGTGGTCGGCTACCAGTGGAGCTGGGGCTTCAACTACGTGGAGGACGTGGACGGCGACTCCTCCACCGGCGCTGAGATTCCCAAGGAACTCACCGACATTCCCAACAAGTTCAAGGACGACTTCCCCGCCGGCTCCGAAGGCGTCTACGACGCCGGAATCCCGGGCACGCGCAATCCCCAGAACGGCAATCCGGGTCCGACCCTGTGGCTGCCCAAGGGGGAGAAGGTCCGGTTCATCCTGACCTCGCGTGACGTCATCCACTCCTTCTGGGTCGTGCCGTTCCTGATGAAGCAGGACGTCATCCCGGGTCACACCAACGCCTTCGAGGTGACTCCCAACAAGGAGGGCACCTTCATGGGCAAGTGCGCCGAACTGTGCGGCGTGGACCACTCCCGGATGCTCTTCAACGTCAAGGTCGTCTCCCCGGAGCGCTACCAGCAGCACTTGAAGGAGCTGGCCGACAAGGGGCAGACCGGCTACATCCCGTCGGGCATCGAGCTGACGGACCCGGCCAGGAATGCGGAGAAGAAACAACTGTGAGCATCCTCAACGAACCCAAGGGTGCCGCCGCAGCAGCTGACGACTCGTACGAGAACGAGCTGCCGGTACGGCGCAAGCGGCCCGGCTCCGTCGTCGTCAAGTGGCTGACCACCACGGACCACAAGACGATCGGCACGCTCTACCTGATCACGTCGTTCGTCTTCTTCTGCATCGGTGGTGTGCTCGCGCTGTTCATGCGCGCCGAGCTGGCGCGTCCCGGCACGCAGGTCATGTCGAACGAGCAGTTCAACCAGGCGTTCACGATGCACGGCACGATCATGCTGCTGATGTTCGCGACGCCGCTGTTCGCCGGTTTCGCGAACTGGATCATGCCGCTCCAGATCGGCGCGCCGGATGTGGCGTTCCCGCGGCTGAACATGTTCGCCTACTGGCTCTACCTGTTCGGCTCGCTCATCGCGGTGGCCGGCTTCATCACGCCGCAGGGCGCCGCGGACTTCGGCTGGTTCGCGTACTCCCCGCTGTCGGACGCCGTCCGTTCACCGGGTGTCGGCGCCGACCTGTGGATCATGGGTCTGGCCTTCTCCGGCTTCGGTACGATCCTCGGCTCGGTCAACTTCATCACCACGATCATCTGCATGCGCGCCCCTGGCATGACGATGTTCCGGATGCCGATCTTCTGCTGGAACGTGCTGCTGACCGGTGTGCTGGTCCTGCTCGCCTTCCCCGTCCTGGCCGCCGCGCTCTTCGCGCTGGAGGCCGACCGGAAATTCGGTGCGCACATCTTCGACGCCGCCAACGGCGGCGCGTTGCTGTGGCAACACCTGTTCTGGTTCTTCGGGCATCCGGAGGTGTACATCATCGCCCTGCCGTTCTTCGGCATCGTCTCCGAGATCATCCCGGTCTTCAGCCGCAAACCGATGTTCGGCTACATCGGTCTGGTCGGCGCGACGATCGCCATCGCCGGTCTGTCGGTGACGGTGTGGGCGCACCACATGTATGTGACGGGCGGCGTGCTATTGCCGTTCTTCTCGTTCATGACGTTCCTCATCGCGGTGCCAACGGGGGTGAAGTTCTTCAACTGGATCGGCACGATGTGGAAAGGCTCGCTGTCCTTCGAGACACCGATGCTCTGGACCATCGGCTTCCTGGTCACCTTCACCTTCGGTGGTCTGACGGGTGTGATCCTGGCGTCGCCGCCGATGGACTTCCATGTCTCCGACTCGTACTTCGTCGTCGCGCACTTCCATTACGTCGTCTTCGGCACGGTGGTGTTCGCGATGTTCGCCGGCTTCCACTTCTGGTGGCCGAAGATGACCGGCAAGATGCTCGACGAACGGCTCGGGAAGATCACCTTCTGGACCCTGTTCGTCGGCTTCCACGGCACGTTCCTGGTCCAGCACTGGCTCGGTGCGGAAGGCATGCCGCGTCGCTACGCGGACTACCTGGCCGCCGACGGATTCACCGCGCTGAACACCATCTCCACGATCAGCTCGTTCCTGCTCGGCATGTCGGTCCTGCCGTTCTTCTACAACGTCTGGAAGACCGCCAAGTACGGGAAGAAGATCGAGGTGGACGACCCATGGGGCTACGGCCGGTCACTCGAATGGGCGACATCGTGCCCGCCGCCCCGGCACAACTTCCTCACCCTGCCGCGGATCCGCTCCGAATCCCCGGCGTTCGACCTGCACCACCCGGAGATCGCGGCGCTCGAACACCTTGAGAACGACGGACAGAAGGACGCCGCTCTCGTCGGTGGCAAGGAGGTCGGCAAGTGAAGGTCCAAGGCTGGATGTTCCTCTGGCTGAGCCTCTTCATCCTCGTTGTCGCCGGTGTGTACGGCGTGTGGTCGAAGGAGCCGGTCGGTACCACCGCGCTCTTCCTGGCGTTCGGCCTGAGCCTCATGATCGGCTTCTACCTGGCCTTCACGGCCCGGCGGGTCGACGCGATGGCCCAGGACAACAAGCAGGCCGACGTCGCGGACGAGGCCGGCGAGGTGGGGTTCTTCTCCCCGCACAGCTGGCAGCCGCTCTCGCTGGCCATCGGCGGAGCGTTCGCGTTCCTCTCCGTCGCCATCGGCTGGTGGCTGCTGTTCTTCTCCCTCCCGATCCTCCTGATCGGTCTGTGGGGCTGGGTCTTCGAGTACTACAGCGGTGAGAACCAGAACCAGTAGCCGGTGGCCGGTACGGCGGCGGCAGCCCGTACGACAGACAAGGGGCCCGGATCCTCCTCACCCCTGAGGAGGATCCGGGCCCCTCGTTTGCAGTCACACAGCGCGCCGTAACCGGACATTCTTCATAGCGTGTGCTTATGAACCACACGCCGCGCTTTCGCACCGTTCTCGGCTGCACCCTGCTGGTCCTGTCCCTCGGGGCGGTAGCGACCGGCTGTGGCGATCCGGACAGCCACCCGCTGTCCGGCAAGCCCTACGACGCAGCCGACCAGGTCTCCCTCAACGCGCCCAAGGGCGACGCCAAGGCCGACCCCGACAAGCCGCTGGAAGTCGTCGCCAAGGGCGGCGAGGGACGGATCACCGACGTGACCGTCACGGACGCCTCCGGGCACTTCCTCGCGGGCGAGCTGGCCGCCGACGGGGGCCGCTGGCACTCCACCGCCCCGCTGGCCGGCGGCGCCCGCTACACCGTCAAGGTCGCCACGGAGGACGAGGACGGGGCTCCGGGCAGCCGTACGCTCACGTTCGAGACGTCCTCGGTGCAGCGGAACCTGAACGTCAAGTTCGGCCCGCAGGCGGGCAAGTACGGGGTCGGGCAGCCCATCACCGCGGAACTCAGCTCGCCCGTGAAGGCCAAGGAGGCCAGAGCCGTCGTCGAACGGGGCCTCAAGGTCCGCTCCAGCCCCGCCGTGCAGGGCACCTGGTACTGGGTCGACGACAAGACGCTGCACTTCCGGCCCAAGGAGTACTGGCCCGTCAACGCGACCGTCGACGTCAGCAGCACCCTCGACGGCATAAAGGTCGGCGACAAGCTGTACGGCGGCCCGGCGAAGCCCCTGCGAATCACCACCGGCGACCGCCTCGAAGCAATCGCCGACGCCGGCTCGCACCACATGACGGTCCTGCGCAACGGCGAGGTCATCAACACGATCCCGGTCACCACCGGCAAGCCCGGCTTCTCGACCCGCAACGGCATCAAGGTCGTGCTGGAGAAGCAGCAGTTCGTCCGGATGCGCGGCACCAGCGTCGGCATCGCGGCCGGCAGCAGCGAGTCGTACGACCTGCCCGTCTACTGGGCGACGCGCGTCACCTGGAGCGGTGAGTACGTGCACGCCGCCCCGTGGTCCGTCGGCTCACAGGGGGCGGCGAACGTCAGCCACGGCTGTGTCGGCATGTCCACCGGGAACGCCGAGTGGTTCTTCGACACCGTCCGCCAGGGCGACATCGTCAAGGTCGTCAACAGCGGTGGCGAGGACATGGATCCGTTCGGCAACGGCTTCGGCGACTGGAACCTGGACTGGGAGAAGTGGCGTCAGGGCAGCGCCCTGCTCGCCGGGACCAAGGAAGGCAGCGGCCCGGTGGACGCCGCCCGGCTGCGCCCACAGGTGTGAACGGTCGGCCCCAAGACAGGCGGCCTGACGGAGCCGTCAGGCCTCCACGGCGAGCCTGCTGCGCAGCAGCGCGGCCAGCGCGTCGGGGAAGCCGACCGGGTCCACCGGCAGCGTCACCGCGGTCTCCGCGCGGCTCCAGGTGGCCAGCCAGGCGTCCTGCGGGCGGCCCATCAGCAGCAGCACGGGCGGGGAGTTGAAGATCTCGTCCTTGATCTGCCGGCTCAGGCCCATGCCGCCGATGGGGGTGGCCTCGCCGTCGAAGACGCAGGCGTCGACGCCGCCCTTGTCGAGCGCCTTCAGCACGGCGTGCATCGTCGCGCACTCCAGATACTCGACCGGCGGCAGATCGGCGGCCGGCCTGCGCCCCGCGGCCGTCCGCACCTGCTCGCGGGTGTTCGCGTTGTCGCTGTAGACCAGGACCGTGGCGGTCGGCTGCATTGTTCCTCCGTGACGTCCGTCGTGAGACCCGCTGCGCGGATGCTACTCCGTCGGACACCATGTCAGCACGGGTCCCGGCCCTTCCACGATGGGCCGTTCGGTCCCCGCCGCGATCCCGTCCGAAGTGGCTGACACTCCGAATGGCACCCCCGGGAGTGAGGGCGGGATAAGCGACCGACATAATGTCGGTCGTGGCGACAGCAACGACAGTAGAAACCGGGCACGCGCACCCGACGGTCAATCGGCCGAACCTCACCAGTGTCGGAACGATCATCTGGTTGAGTTCCGAGCTGATGTTCTTCGCGGCCCTCTTCGCGATGTACTTCACCCTGCGGTCGGTGACAGGGGATGCGTTCTGGTCGGAGAAGGCCGATACGCTGAATGTCCCGTTCTCCGCGGTGAACACCACGATCCTGGTGCTCTCCTCACTCACCTGCCAGCTCGGCGTCTTCGCCGCCGAGCGGGGCGACGTGAAGAAGCTCCGCTCGTGGTTCGTGATCACGTTCGTGATGGGTGCGGTCTTCATCGGTGGTCAGATCTTCGAGTACACGGAGCTCGTCAAGCACGAGGGCCTCTCGCTCTCGTCCGACGCGTACGGCTCCGCGTTCTACCTGACCACCGGCTTCCATGGTCTGCACGTGACAGGCGGTCTCATCGCCTTCCTGCTGGTTCTCGGCAGAACGTACGCGGCCAGGAAGTTCACCCACGAGCAGGCGACCGCGGCCATCGTCGTGTCCTATTACTGGCACTTCGTCGATGTCGTCTGGATCGGCCTCTTCGCCACGATCTACCTGATCAAGTAGCGGGCCACGCGCCCGACGCGTTCGCGCACAGTCCAGCAAGCACCGACGCAGAAGATCCTGACACCGGGGTAATCCGTGAAAAAGCTCTCCGCACGACGACGCCATCCGCTGGCTGCTGTCGTCGTCCTACTCCTCGCGCTGGCGGCCACCGGGGGGCTGTACGCCGCGTTCGCGCCCGCGGGCAAGGCACAGGCAGACGAAACCTCCCAGTCCCTCGCCATCGACGAGGGCAAGAAGCTGTACGCCGTGGGCTGCGCGAGCTGCCACGGCGTCGGCGGTCAGGGTACGTCCGACGGCCCGCTGCTGACCGGCGTCGGCGCCGCCGCAGTGGACTTCCAGGTCAGCACCGGCCGGATGCCGGCGCAGCAGCCCGGCCCGCAGGTACCGAAGAAGAAGGTCATCTACGACCAGAAGCAGACCGACCAACTCGCGGCGTACATCGCCTCGCTCGGCCCCGGCCCCGCGGTCCCGACGTCCAAGCAGTACAACCCGGACGGCGCGGACTCCGCCAACGGCGGTGACCTGTTCCGCAACAACTGCGCCCAGTGCCACAACTTCGGTGGTGAGGGAGGCGCGTTGACGAACGGGAAGTATGCCCCGGGGCTTGAGGGGGTATCTCCCAAGCACCTGTACGAGGCGATGCTGACCGGTCCGCAGAACATGCCCTCGTTCCCCGACTCGACGATGCCCGAGCAGGAGAAGCGGGACATCATCGCGTACCTCGACGCCGTGAACGGCGACGAGTCGGCGAACCCCGGCGGTCTCAAGCTCGGTGGCATCGGGCCTGTCAGTGAGGGCCTGTTCTCCTGGATCATCGGTCTGGGCGCACTGATCGCAGTTGCCGTCTGGACCGCGGCGCACACCGCTAAGGCCAAGAAGTCATGAGTAGCAACCGGAATTCAGACGAGATCCTGCCAACCGAGCAGGAGTCCGCGCACGGCGGCGAGGTGGAGCGTGCGGAGGATCCCTTCGCCGACCCCGGAATGCCGGCCCACCGGCCGCGTATCCAGGACATCGACGAGCGGGCGGCCAAGCGCTCCGAGCGCGCGGTGGCCTCCCTCTTCACGCTGTCGATGCTGGCCACGGTCGCCTTCATCGCGTCGTTCGTCGCCTTCCCCGTCGACAAGATCGTGTACATCTGGCCGTTCGGCCATGTGAGCGCGCTCAACTTCTCGCTGGGGATCACCCTCGGAGTCGCCCTCTTCGCCATCGGCGCGGGAGCGGTCCACTGGGCCCGCACGCTGATGAGCGACGAGGAGATCGTCCAGGAGCGCCACGCGATCGAGGCCACCCCCGAGGTGGCCGCGCAGGCGAAGAAGGACTTTCTGGTCGGCTCGGCGGAGTCCGGCTTCGGGAGGCGCAAGCTGATCCGCAACACGATGTTCGGCGCGCTGGCCATGGTGCCGCTCTCCGGTGTCGTCCTGCTGCGTGACCTCGGCCCGCTGCCGGAGGACAAGCTCCGCAAGACGTTCTGGAAGAAGGGCCTGATGCTCATCAACCAGAACACGAGCGAGCCGCTGCGTCCCGAGGACGTGACGGTGGGGTCGCTGACCTTCGCCCAGCCCGAAGGGCTGGACGATCACAACCCCAACTTCAACAATGAGATCGCCAAGGCGGCTCTCATGATCGTTCGTATCCAGCCCGAGGACATCAAGGACAAGCGCGAGCTTGAGTGGTCGCACGAGGGCATCGTCGCGTACTCCAAGATCTGCACCCATGTCGGCTGTCCCATCAGCTTGTATGAGCAGCAGACGCACCACGTGCTCTGCCCGTGCCACCAGTCCACCTTCGACCTTTCCGACGGCGCCCGCGTCATCTTCGGCCCGGCCGGTCACGCGCTTCCGCAACTGCGGATCGCTGTGAACGGTGAGGGTTACCTCTACGCGCTCGGCGATTTCGACGAGCCCGTCGGTCCGTCCTTCTGGGAGCGCGGATGAGCAAGTCGTCTGACGAAAAGAACCGCCAGGCACCCGCGGGCGAGCGGGTCGCCGACTGGGCGGACGGCCGTCTCGGGATCTACGGCGCGGCCAAGGGCATGCTGCGCAAGGTCTTCCCGGACCACTGGTCGTTCATGCTGGGCGAGGTCGCCCTGTGGAGCTTCGTCGTCATCATCCTCACGGGTGTGTATCTGACGCTGTTCTTCCACCCGAGCATGAACGAGGTCGTGTACGACGGCGTTTACGTACCGATGCAGGGTGTCCGGATGACCGAGGCGTACGCCTCGACGCTGGACATCAGCTTCGACGTCCGCGGTGGTCTGCTGATCCGGCAGATCCACCACTGGGCCGCGCTGATCTTCGTGGCCGCGATGTTCGTGCACATGATGCGTGTCTTCTTCACGGGCGCCTTCCGCAAGCCGCGTGAGATCAACTGGCTGTTCGGGTTCCTGCTGTTCGTGCTGGCACTGTTCACCGGACTCACCGGTTACTCGCTGCCGGACGACCTGTTGTCGGGCACCGGTGTTCGCTTCGCGCAGGGCGCGATCCTGTCCACACCGATCGTGGGCACGTACATCTCGATGTTCCTGTTCGGCGGGGAGTTCCCCGGCCACGACATCGTGGCGCGGTTCTACTCCATCCACATCCTGCTTCTGCCGGGCATCATGCTCGGGCTCGTGGTGGCGCACCTGATCCTGGTCTTCTACCACAAGCACACGCAGTTCGCGGGTCCCGGCAAGACCAACAAGAACGTGGTCGGCGCGCCGTTCATGCCGATCTACATGGCCAAGGCCGGCGGGTTCTTCTTCCTGGTCTTCGGTGTCATCACGATCATCTCGGCGATCGCCACGATCAACCCGGTGTGGGCCATCGGCCCGTACCGCCCGGACATGGTCTCCACCGGAGCACAGCCGGACTGGTATCTGGGCTTCTCCGAGGGCCTGATCCGGGTGATGCCTGGCTGGGAGATCAACCTCTGGGGCCATACGCTCGTGCTGGGCGTGTTCATCCCGCTGATGATCTTCCCGTTGGTTCTGGTGGCCCTCGCGGTCTACCCGTTCATCGAGTCCTGGGTCACCGGCGACAAGCGCGAGCACCACATCCTGGACCGGCCGCGCAACGTGCCGACCCGGACCGGCTTCGGTGTGGCCTGGCTGACCCTGTACTTCATCCTGCTCATCGGCGGCGGGAACGACATCTGGGCCACCCACTTCCATCTGTCGATCAACACGATCACCTGGTTCATCAGGATCGCGTTCTTCGTCGGACCGGTCATCGCGTTCGTGGTCACCAAGCGGATCTGTCTGGGACTTCAGCGCCGCGACGCCGAGAAGGTGCTGCACGGACGCGAGTCCGGCATCATCAAGCGGCTGCCGCACGGTGAGTTCGTGGAGGTCCACCAGCCGCTCGACCAGGGAGACCTGCACACGCTCACCGCTCACGAGCAGTACCGGCCGGCCGAGATCGGGCCGACGGTCGACGAGAACGGTGTCGAGCGCAAGACCTCGCCGGCGGAGAAGCTGCGGGTCAAGCTGAGCAAGGGCTACTACGGCGAGGGGAACCAGATCCCCAAGCCGACGGCCGAGGAGTACACGGAGATCACGAGCGGCCACGGCCACCACTGATCGAAGCTCCGTACGCGTCAGGGCCCCGGCCCGGTCCCCTTCGAGGGACCGGGCCGGGGCCTTCGTACGTACGGCGGACGTACGGCACGTGGCTCGGGCGACCGCGCTGTCCGCAGTTCGGGCAGCGGGTCTTGGAACGCCGGCGGCGCCGATAGGCTGACGCCTGGCAGCACGGGCCACACGGCCGTGCACCCGTCCACAGACCCCAGGAGCGAGCATGAGCAGCGCTGTTGCACCGGCCGGAGGCGACACCCTGGCGGCGCGTTCCTGGCCGGGTGTACTGAACCCGCTGCTGCGCGGCCAGGATCTCGACGCCGGTGACACCGCCTGGGCCATGAACCGCATCATGAGCGGCGAGGCCACCGACGCGCAGATCGCGGGCTTCGCCGTCGCGCTGCGCGCCAAGGGCGAGACCGTGGACGAGGTCTCGGGCCTCGTGCGCGCCATGTACGAGCACGCCAACACCATCGAGGTGCCCGGCGCCGCGGTCGATGTCGTCGGCACCGGCGGCGACCTCGCCAAGACCGTCAACATCTCCACGATGGCGGCGATCGTGGTGGCCGGGGCGGGTGGCAAGGTCGTCAAGCACGGCAGCCGCGCGGCCTCGTCCGCGAGCGGCGCCTCCGACGTACTGGAGAAGCTCGGCGTCAATCTGGAGCTGACGCCGCAGCGGGTCGTGGAGGTCGCCGAGGAGGCGGGCATCACCTTCTGCTTCGCGGTGAAGTTCCACCCGGCCCTGCGCCACGCGGCCAAGGCCCGCAAGGAGTTGGGCGCGCAGACCACGTTCAACATCCTGGGACCGCTCACCAACCCGGCGCGGGTCCGCGCCCAGGCGGTCGGGGTGGCGGACATCCGGATGGCGCCGATCGTGGCCGGGGTGCTCGCGGAGCGGGGCAACTCCTCGCTCGTCTTCCGCGGTGACGACGGCCTGGACGAGCTGACCACGACGGCGACCTCACACGTATGGGTGGTTCGCGACGGCCGGGTCACCGAGCAGGGCTTCGACCCCAGGGACATCGGCCTGGAGTTGGTCCCGGTCGAGGCG
Organism: Streptomyces sp. NBC_01508; assembly: GCF_045040315.1. Lineage (NCBI taxonomy): Bacteria > Bacillati > Actinomycetota > Actinomycetes > Kitasatosporales > Streptomycetaceae > Streptomyces > Streptomyces sp. NBC_01508. The sequence goes on from NZ_CP109419.1 coordinate 6,449,847, forward strand.
CTGCGCGGGGCGGACGCCTCGTACAACGCGGACGTCGCGCGCCGTCTGCTGGCAGGTGAGACCGGCCCCGTACGGGACGCGGTCCTGCTGAACGCGGCGGCGGCGCTGGTGGCGCTGGAGCCCGCCGACGGCACACTGAACGACCAGCTCGCGGCGGGGTTCGCGCGGGCGGCGAAGGCGGTCGACTCGGGCGCGGCGAAGCGGACGCTGGAGCGCTGGGTGGCGGCGAGCAACAAGTAGCGCGCTTTTTCGAGCCCGCCCGGCGATTGAGGGCGAACCGGCTGCCGGGCGGGCGCGCGGTGTCCCGTATCGCGGACGCCGTCTGGGCCGCCGCCCCGGCCGTGGGGTAATCTCACCCCAGGTCATGAGTGACAGCGACTACGGCCCCGGCCCGCTGTCCGGCAACCCTCCGTCCGTGGCGGGGTGCCCCGGGTGAAGACCAGGCCGCAGGCAGCGAGGTCTGCGGCAAGCGCGGACCCCTGGACATCGTTCGGATGTCGTCATCCCTGGGGTCCTGGTCCTCAAGGGAGCAGTCTCGTGAGCAAGCGAATGCGATAGGGCCTTCGGCCCGCCCCCGGCGCGTCTCGCACCGGGAACACGGTCCCGAGCCCTCTTCAGTGAGCGCCACCCCCGCGGTCCGTTCCGCGTCGTCACGGCATCCGCCGTCACGACGACGCGTCCGCCTGCCGGGTCCTGATGCCGTTTCCGCCTCGTCCTGCCGGGAGATACCACCATGTCCGCACCCACCGACGCCCTCACCCGCACCAGCACCGACCAGCCGCTGCCCGTGCTCGGAAGCGATGTCACCGTCCCCCTCGTCACCGGCGGCGAAGTCACCTACGCCGCGCTCGACTACGCGGCCAGCGCCCCCGCCCTGCGCCGTGTCTGGGACGACGTCGCCGCCTACGCCCCGTACTACGGCAGCGTCCACCGCGGCGCCGGTTACCTCTCGCAGCTCTCCACCGACCTCTTCGAGAACAGCCGCCGCACCGTCGCCCGCTTCCTCGGCTGCCGCGCGGACGACCAGGTCGTCTTCACCCGGTCCACCACCGACTCGCTCAACCTGCTGGCCGCCGCGCTGCCCGCCGGCTGCGAGGTGTTCGTCTTCGAGACCGAGCACCACGCGTCGCTGCTGCCCTGGCGCGACGCCCGCGTCAGCTACCTCGACGCGCCGCGCACACCCGCCGATGCCGTCGCCACCCTGGAGCGCGCCCTGGCGGGACGCGACCCGAAGGGCGGCCCCGCGCTGGTGTGCGTCACCGGCGCCTCGAATGTCACCGGGGAGCTGTGGCCCGTACGCGAACTGGCCGCCGCCGCGCACGCCCACGGTGCGCGCGTCGTCCTGGACGCCGCGCAGCTCGCCCCGCACCACCCCGTGGACATCGCGGAGCTGGACGTGGACTGGGTGGCCTTCTCCGGGCACAAGCTGTACGCGCCGTTCGGCTCCGGGGTGCTCGCGGGCCGCGCCGACTGGCTGCGGGAGGCGGAGCCGTACCTCGCCGGTGGTGGCGCCAGCCGCAAGGTGGCGCGCCGCGCCGACGGTGGTGTGGACGTCGAGTGGCACACGACCGCGGCCCGGCACGAGGCCGGATCCCCGAACGTCATCGGTGTGTACGCGATCGCCTCGGCCTGCGAGGCGCTGACCGAGGCGGGGTTCGACCGGCTCGTCGCGCGTGAGCGGGAGCTGGTGGCGCGGGTGCGCGCGGGTCTCGCCGAGGTGCCCGGGGTGCGGGTGCTGTCGCTCTTCGGCGACGAGGCGCCCCGGGTGGGCGTGATCTCCTTCGTCGTCGACGGCTGGAACAGCTCGCACTTCGCCGCCGCGCTCTCGGCGGAGTACGGCATCGGCGTACGGGACGGCCTCTTCTGTGCCCATCCGCTCGTCCGGACCCTGCTGGGCGGCGACGCCGGGGACCCGGGGGAGTGCGGCGCGCCGGACGCCGGCCCCGGTGAGAGGTCGCTCAACGCGATCCGGGTCAGCTTCGGGGCGGGCACGCCGGACGAGCACGTGGAGCGGTTCACCGGCGCGGTGCGGGAACTGGTCCGGGACGGCGCTCGCTGGAACTACCGCACCGAGGACGGCCGTTGCGTCCCGGACCGCGGCTGATCCGGGGACCGCGAGCCCGGCAAGATCCAAACGAGAGGCCCTACGCGTCGAGGCCGATCGCGAAAGCGGCTTCCAGGTCGTGCTGGGAGTACGTGCGGAACGCCACGTGCGTGTCCGTGGCCTCGACGCCCTGGATCTTGCTGATGCTGCCGGGGATGACGTCCGCCAGATCGTCGTGCTTGGCGACGCGGACCATGGCGATCAGGTCGTAGGTGCCGGTGACGGAGAAGACCTCGCTGACGCTCTCCAGCGCCGCGATCGACTCGGCGATCTCGGGGATCCGGTCGACGCTGGTCTTGATGAGCACGATCGCGGTGATCACGGTTGACGTTCTCCCTCGGTGGCCGCGGAACGGGACTTCACTCTAGTGCCCCTCCCGGTGAACGCCCTACGGCGGAAGAGCCCCCACGCGGTGGCGAAGCCGAGGGCGAAGCCCACCAGATGCGCCAGATACGCGACGCCGGGGCCCGGTTCGGCGTCGCGGGCCGCCAGCCACTGGAGGGCGAACCAGAAGATCAGGACGATCCAGGCGGGGAAGCGCAGCGGCAGGAAGAAGAGGAACGGGAAGAGGCTGGTGACGCGTGCGCGGGGAAAGAGACAGAGGAAGGCGCCGAGCACGCCGGAGATCGCGCCCGACGCACCCACCAGGGTCTGGTCGGAGTCCGCGTTCGCCGCCGCGTAGGCGAGCAGGGCGAGATAGCCGCAGACGAGATAGAAGAGCGTGAACCGCACCCGTCCCATCCGCTCCTCGGTCATCGCCCCGAAGACGTAGAGGAAGAGCAGGTTGCCCAGCAGATGGAGCCAGCTGCCGTGGACGAAGAGCGCCGTGAGAGGGGTGAGGAGCGCGTGGGAGTCGCCGCTCATCAGTTCGTCGGGGATCACCCCCCAGCGTTCGAAGTACGCGCTCTGCGCGGCGAGCAGGGTGTCGCCCGTCCCGTACGCGGGGTTGAACCCCGACAGCGGACCGGTCAGGAAGGCCAGAGCGCACAGGCCGATCAGACCGTAGGTCACGACCGGAGCTCCGGCCGCCGTGCGCCAATTGAACATCCACGGATCATCCCGTACATGGACAGACAGGCGCAGACCGCCTCGCCGCGACATGGGATACGCGGGAGGCCGTAGGGTTACGGCGCGCACTTTCCCGGTTCGGCGCCGCACCGGGGCGACGGTGCGGCAGGCTCGACCTCACCACAGCAGGGCTCGACGAAAGAGGACGGCACGATGACGACGGTTCCCTTGCCGACCGATGCCACCCGGTGGCGCTGCACGCTGTGCGGCAATCTCACCCGGTTCGACGTGACGCGCTCCTCCAAGGTGGTGGAGTACGTCCATCTGGACCTGGCCGGGGAGTCGAAGGTCGAGGAGCGCGACGTGGTCAGTGAGACCATCGAGTCCGTCCGCTGCCGCTGGTGCAACGCGGTGGATCAGATCGAACTGGTTGACAGGCCGGGCGCCGGTTCCTGAGGGAGCCGCCCGAAAGGGTAGTGGGGTGACGGATCGTGGAGCAGCCCGCAAGCGGCGCTGAGCCGGCCGGTGCGGCCGGCGGCGACGCCGAGGCGCTCGACCGGCCGCTGCCCGAGGGAGTCCGGCGCCGGGTCGTGGCGCTGGTCTCGGACGCCTTCGGCGGTCTGACCGTCACCGAACTGCCCGCCCAGCTACGACAGTACGCGCGCTTCACGCCGAGCCGACGCGCCCGGTTCGCGGGCAACGCGATGGCCGCGGCCCTGGAGAGCGACCCGGTGTTCCGGCAGCGGATCGGGGAGCGGTTCGCCCAGGCGGACCCCGAACTGGCCGCCGCCGTGGAGTCGGGGGCGCCGCCGCCGGCCGCCGACCCCGTCGACGTGGCCGCCGCCGCCTACGTCCTGCGCCCCGTCGGCTGGGTGAAGCTGGTGGCCGCCGCGGGCGAGGAGGTCCAGCGCGCCGACGCAGAGCGTGTCGAGGAGGAGAACCGCCGCGAGCTGGAGCGGCTGCGCGAGGAGCTGACCCAGGCCCGCGCCTCGACCAAGGCCGAGACGGATCGGCTCCGTACGGAACTGGACGCCGCCCGCAGGGAGGCCGAGTCCGCGCACCGCAAGCTGCGCGGCGCCCTGAGCGATGTGAAGCGCGGCGAGGCCGCCCTGCGTCGTACGGCCGCCGAGGTCGAGACGGCACGCGCGGAGGCCGCGGCCCAGGTGTCCGCGGCGGAGAGTGAGACCCGGCGCCTCAAGGCCCGCCTCACGGAGGCGGAGTCGGCGGTGGAGGCCGGCCGCCGGGCCGCCCGCGAGGGGCGCTCGGTGGGGGACATGCGGCTGCGGCTGCTGCTGGACACCGTCCTGGAGTCGGCGCAGGGGCTGCGGCGGGAGCTGGCGCTGCCGCCGGCCGCCGCGCACCCCGCCGATCTGGTCGACGCCGTGGAGCCCGGCCGGATGTCGCCCAAGGACATCGCGGCCCGCGCGCTGTCCGACATGGATCCCGCGCTGCTGGACCAGTTGCTCGCGCTGCCCCAGGCGCATCTGGTCGTGGACGGCTACAACGTCACCAAGACCGGCTATCCGACGATGCCGTTGGAGAAGCAGCGGCTGCGGCTGCTCGGCGGGCTCGCGATGCTCGCGGCGCAGTCGGGCGCCGAGATGACCTGTGTCTTCGACGGGGCCGAACTGGCCGCTCCCGTACTGCTCGCGCCGCCGCGCGGGGTCCGGGTGCTGTTCTCCAAGCCGGGTGTGACGGCGGACGAGTTGATCCGGCAGCTCGTCAGGGCGGAGCCGCCGGGGCGTCCGGTGGTGGTCGTCTCCACCGACCGTGAGGTCGCCGACGGGGTGGCGCGGGCCGGTGCGAGACCTGTCGCGTCCGCCTTGCTGCTGAAGCGGCTTTCGCGCGTCTAGTGTCGATCGCGGCACTAGTAACTCCTGTGGCCAATGCGGCATTTGGTCACCCGATGTCACGTCGCAGCGTCAATTGTTCGTCACTTTCCGTGTGAAGTATGTGAAGAAACCACTGCGCGGCGAAATTTTTTCCCTTCAGGATTTGAACTGATCACAAGAAGGTCACTAGGGTCAGGCCTCGAACCTTCGCGCGGTTGATCACCCATCCGGGGTGGCGGCGAAGGAACCGCCGAATTCGTGTAGTTCAGTCCGGTAGTCCCGGATTCCCGGCCCGCCGGGAAAGCTGACTCATGGAGCCGGGGATTCGCTCCCCACACCCGGTAGGCGGCTCTGAGGAAGAAGGAGCTCGCCTTCGTGGCGTCCCACCGTCGTCCCAAGCAGCCGAGCCGCGCCCGCGTGACCGTGCTCACCGCGACAGCGGCTGCGGCTGTCGCCCTGACGTCCCAGGCCGCGCAGGCCGATCCCAAGCCGACCAAGGAAGACGTCAAGGAAAAGGTCGACAAGCTCTACCACGAGGCCGAGGCCTCGACCGAGAAGCACAGTGGTGCCCTCGAAAAGGAAGAGAAGCTCGAAAAGCAGGTCGAGGCGATCCAGGACAAGGTCGCCCGCGGCCAGGACGAGCTCAACGAGCTGCGTAGCGGCCTCGGTTCGATGGCCAGCGCCCAGTACCGCTCCGGTGGCATCGACCCGGCGCTCCAGCTCTTTCTCTCCTCCGACCCGGACGACTATCTGGACAAGGCGTCCACGCTCGACCAGATGGGCGCCAAGCAGGTCGGCGCGCTGGAGAAGATCCAGGCCAAGCAGCGGACCCTCGCGCAGCAGCGCAAGGAGGCGACCCTCAAGCTGAAGGACCTCGCCGACACGCGCACGGAACTGGCGAAGAAGAAGAAGGACGTCCAGACCAAGCTCAACGCGGCGAACAAGCTCCTCAACACGCTGACCGCCGAGGAGCGCGCGCAGATATCGGCCGAGGACGAGGAGCGCGCGGCCCGTGGCAACGAGCGCGCCAACCTCGGCAACGAGGCGGCCTCTTCGGGAATGGCCGCCGCCGCGCTGGCCGCCGCCAAGACCCAGCTGGGCAAGCCGTACATCTCCGGCGCCGAGGGCCCCAACTCCTACGACTGCTCCGGGCTGACCCAATGGGCCTACGCCCAGGCGGGCGTGAGCCTCACCCGGACCACGTACACCCAGGTCAACGACGGCACGAAGATCGGCCGAGGCGAACTCGCCCCCGGCGACCTGGTCTTCTTCAGCGGTCTGAGCCATGTCGGGCTGTATGTCGGCAACGGCCAGGTGATCCACGCCCCCAAGCCGGGCACCGTGGTGCGGTACGAGTCCATGGAGTGGGCCGGCAGCTTCCAGTTCGGCGTCCGCGTCGGCTGACGCGGGCGGTCACGCACTCCTCACCACACCTCACGCACCTCTCACGGACACGACCGCGACCGCCCGTTCGGGCGAACTCCGGTTACTCCCGCTGACGCACGCCCCGCCGGTGACCTGTGATCTCCGGCGGGGCATCACTGTCTGTGCCCGGCGCGGTCTTTGGTCACTTTGTGTCCGCGCGGTTACTGTCTGCTGCGCCGTAGCTCCCGGCCATGCTTCCGCCCGTCGGGCGGCAGGGGCTGCGCAGTTGCGTCCAGCGGAAGGAAGTGCGGCTTCCTGTGGTGTCCCATCGTCGTTCCTCACACCCCGGCCACAGCCGGGGCACCCGGGTCACAGTCCTGTCCGCCGCGGCGGTCACGGCCGCGGCAGCCCTCGGGGGGGCGCCGGCGAGCGCGGACCCGCGGGAGCCGGCCGAGGCGACCCGGTCGACCGTCGACCGGCTGTACGAGGAGGCCGAGAAGGCCACCGAGCGGTTCAACAAGGCCGACGAGCGGGCCGATGTGCTGCGCGAACGGGTGGACCGGGTGCGCGACAGCGCGGCCCGGGGCCAGGAGCGGGTCAACCGGATGCGCGGCGCGCTCGGTTCGATCGCCGGCGCTCAGTACCGCTCCGGCGGGCTCGACCCGGCGCTCGCCCTGCTGCTCTCCTCCGACCCGGACAGCTATCTGGGCAGGGCCGAGGCCCTCGACCGGCTGAGCGACCGCCAGGCCCTGGCGCTGCGCGACCTCGGGCAGGCCCAGCGCAAGCTCGGACAGCAGCGCCACGAGGCCACCAAGGATCTCGCGGAACTGGAGCGCAGCCGGGCCGCCGTCGCCCGCCACAAGCGCACCGTCGAGGCCAGACTCGCCGAGGCGCGGCGGCTGTTGAACTCGCTGCCCGACGCGGAGAGGGACGCCGACCGTGCCTCGCGGTCCGGGCGCGACGGCGGGGCGATGTCGCTCTCCGGGGAGGCGCCCGCGTCCGCGCGGGCCGCGGCGGCCGCCCGCGCGGCCCGCGGCGTCGTCGGCCTGCCGTACGTGTGGGGCGCCAACGGCCCCTCGGGGTTCGACTGTTCGGGCCTGACCCAGTGGGCGTACGCGCAGGCCGGGGTCTCCCTGCCGCGTACCTCGCAGGCGCAGCGGTACGCCGGACAGCAGGTGCCGCTCTCCCAGGCGAGACCCGGCGACCTGGTCGCCTACCGCGACGACGCCAGCCACATCGGGATGTACATGGGCAACGGCCAGGTGGTGCACGCGCCTTACCCCGGCGCCTCGGTCCGCTACGACCCGGTCGGCATGATGCCGGTCTCGTCGGTCACCCGGGTCTGAGCCCGGCCCGCCGGGCCGCCCGCCCGGCACGTCCGGCGATCGGGGACGGACCGGCCACCGCACCGGGCGCCGGCGGTCCGTCGGGAGCCGTCCTCGCGGCGCCCCGTACGATCGGCAGGGTGGCAGGTCGGGGACGTACGACTCGAAGACGTGCGGCGGGTCGCAGGCGTACGACCCGCCGGGACGGGGCGCGCCGCCGTGCGGTCGCCGCGCTGCTCGGGTGTCTGCTGGTCGCCTCCGGGTGCTCCGCGCCCCCCGCGGCCGACGCCGCGACCGGCGCCATCCAGCGGACCCTCGACCGCCGGGCCGACGCCCTGCTCGACCGCGACGAGACCGGGTATCTGGCCGCTGTCGACCCCGAGGCCGGTGACCTGCTCGCCGCCGAGCGGCGGACGTACCGGAACCTCGCCGACGTGCCCGTGCGGTCCTGGGAGTACGGTCTGCGGGACGTCGAGCGCACCGGCACCCGCGCGACGGCGCGGGCCGAGCTGCGCTACCGGCTGGCGGGCTACGACAGCGCGCCCGTCACCTCGTCGCGCACGCTGGAGCTGACGGAACGGGACGGGCGCTGGTACGTGACGGCGGACCGGCCCGGCGAGGGCGGCGTGCGGCAGCTCTGGCAGCAGGGCCCCGTCGAGGTCGTGCACGGCAGGCGCAGCCTGATCCTCGGCGTCGGCCAGGACAGCACCCGGCTCCGCGAGATCGCCGCCGCGGCCGACCGGGCGGTGCCCGCCGTCGACGGGGCCTGGCCGGGCGAATGGGCGGGCCGGGTCGTGGTGCTGGTGCCCGCGTCGGTGACGTCGATGGCCGGTCTGCTGGGCGCCTCGGCGGCGAGCTACCGGGGCATCGCCGCCGTCACGACCGGTGAGACGGGGCCGAAGAGTTCGTCTCCCGCCGACCGGGTGATCGTCAACCCCGACGCGTACGGCCTGCTGGGCGACTTCGGGCGCCGGATCGTCCTCACCCACGAGACGACCCATGTGGCGACCCGCGCGGCCACCTCCGAGGCCACCCCGATGTGGCTGTCGGAGGGTTTCTCCGACTGGGTCGCCTACCGGGACACCGGTCGTACGGACGGGCAGGCCGCGCCGGAGCTCGAACGGTCCCCGCGCCGGGGCGGCGCGCCCGCCGCGCTCCCCGAGGACGCGGACTTCGCCTTCGACGCGGAGGCGGACGAACTGGCCCGCGCCTACGAGGGCGGGCGCCTGGCGTGCGAGCTGATCGCCGAGCGCTGGGGCGAGCGGAAGCTGACGGACTTCTACCGGGCGGTCGGGGAGCGCGAGCACCGCGAGGGCGCCGTCGAGAACGCGCTGAACGACGTGCTGTCGGTGACGCCCGACGAGTTCGGCGCGCTGTGGCGGGACCACCTGCGCGAGCGGCTGCGCTGACCCGCTACCGCCCGCGCGGGGGGCCTGTACCGGGCCGTCAGGAGCCGAGCAGCCGGTACGTGTCCTCCTTGCTCGCGCCCTCGCCGCCGGCCGCGCCCGTCGCCTCCTCGCGTTCGCGCGTCCGGGGCGCCGGCACCGTCGCGCGCCACAGCCGGCCGCACGCGGTCAGCGCCGCGGCGACCAGCAGCCCGTTGCGTACGACGAGCAGGGTCACGCCCAGCCAGTCGCTCGCCGTCACGTGCGAGAAGAACAGCGGGAATTCGAGCGCCGTGACCGCGCAGGCCGCCAGCACGAGCACCGCGGGCGGCGTCATCGGGCTGGTGCGCGCCAGCAGGCACACGGCGGCCAGGCCCACCAGCCAGATCATGTACTGCGGGCTGATCACCCGGCTCGTGACGGTGAAGAGCAGTACGGCGACGAACGCCGCGTCGCACAGGGTGCTCGCCGCGAACGCCTTCGCCCGCAGCCGCCAGACGAGCAGCCAGCCGAAGGCCGCCACGGTCAGGACGAGAGCGAGCGCGCTGACGAGCGGGACGTACGGCCCCCGGAACTCCACCGAGCCGTAGCTGAACATCACGGCCCCGTCCCAGCCGAGATGCCGGGCCACATGGAAGACCAGCGCGCCCAGCGACTCGACCTCGGTGCCCCGGTCGCGCTGCGCGGTGAGGAAGTCCAGCGCGCCCGGCAGCACCGCGGAGACCATGGCCAGCAGCGCGAGCGCCGTCGCGGCGGCGGCCGACCAGGACAGCCGGGTGGCCCGGCCGCGCGGCGTACCGATCAGCAGCAGCACCGGCCAGACCTTCAGCAGCGCCCCGAACCCCGCGAGCGCGCCCAGCAGTTGGGGCCTGCGGACGCCCACGAGGAGGGCGCAGACGGCCACGGCGGTCACCATCAGGTCGTAGCGCGCGTACACGGTGGGCCCGAGCAGCGCCACGCCGGCGACCCACACCCACACGCCGCGCGTCGAGCGCCCGGGGCGCCGGCTCGCGCGCAGCAGCGTGGCGAAGACCAGCGCGTCGCAGAGCAGGCACAGGGTGAAGAACGCCGTGGCGTAGTCGAGGAAGGGCAGCAGGGCGGGGGAGAGGATCGCGAACGCGGCGGCGGGCGGGTACTGCCAGGTGACGTCCGACCGGGGGAAGGTGCCGGTGAGCAGGACGTCGTACCAGCCCTGATAGGTCACGGAGACGTCCGGGGTGACGTCGACACCGGGCGCGAGGAGGATCTTGAGGACACAGAGCATCAGTACGGTCCGGGTGAGCAGCCACACCGTGACCTGCCCGAGCGTGCTGAGCGCGCTGACCGGGGCGCCCGCCGATACGTCTCCAGCCGCTTCGGCGTGGGTGCGCTTCGTGTCCCCGACCGTCATGACCACCTGCCCGTTTTGACCGAAATGCGAATATGTGTCGGCGGGAGCCATCATGCGGGGGGACTGGCGCGGGAGCGATGAGGCGGGGCCGTTCGGTACTGTCGGCGACGATGCACAAGACCTTGATCGTGACCAACGACTTCCCGCCCCGGCCCGGTGGCATCCAGGCGTTCCTGCACAACATGGCGCTGCGGCTGGACCCCGACCGGATCGTCGTCTACGCCTCCACTTGGAAGCGCGGCGCCGAGGGCGCGGAGGCGACGGCCGCCTTCGACGCCGAGCAGCCCTTCACGGTCGTGCGCGACCGTACGACGATGCTGCTGCCCACCCCGAGGGTGACCCGGCGGGCGGTGGGACTGCTGCGTGAACACGGCTGCGAGTCCGTGTGGTTCGGCGCCGCCGCCCCGCTCGGCCTGATGGGCCCCGCGCTGCGCCGGGCCGGCGCCCGGCGCATCGTCGCCACCACGCACGGCCACGAGGCGGGCTGGGCGCAACTGCCCGCGTCACGGCAACTGCTGCGCCGTATCGGCGAGGGCACGGACACGATCACCTACCTCGGCGAGTACACGCGCTCACGCATCGCCCCCGCGCTCACGCCGGACGCGGCCGGGCGCATGGTCCAACTGCCGCCCGGCGTCGACGAGAAGACCTTCCACCCGGCCTCGGGCGGTGCCGCCGTGCGCGAGCGGCTGGGGCTCACCGACCGGCCCGTCGTCGTCTGCGTCTCCCGGCTGGTGCCGCGCAAGGGGCAGGACACGCTGATCCGCGCCATGCCGGCGATCCTGGCGAGGGTCCCGGACACCGTGCTGCTGATCGTCGGCGGCGGTCCTTACGCCAAGGAACTGCGGAAGCTGGCGGCCGAGACCGGCGTCGGCGACTCCGTACGCTTCACCGGCCCCGTCCCCTGGTCCGAACTGCCCGCCCACTACGGCGCGGGCGACGTCTTCGCGATGCCCTGCCGCACCCGGCGCGGCGGCCTCGACGTGGAGGGCCTGGGCATCGTCTACCTGGAGGCTTCCGCGACGGGGCTCCCGGTGGTCGCCGGCGACTCCGGCGGCGCGCCGGACGCGGTGCTGGACGGCGAGACGGGGTGGGTGGTGCGGGGCGGGCCCGCCGCGATCGCCGCGCGGGAGTCGGCGGACCGCGTCGTGACGCTGCTCCTCGACCCGGAACTACGGGGGCGGATGGGGCGCCGAGGCCGGGAATGGGTCGAGGAACGCTGGCGCTGGGACCTCCTGGCGACGCGTCTGCGCGAGCTGCTGTAGGGGCGGGGCTGTCCGGCCTGTCCGGCCTGTCCCGCAGAGCCTGCCTGCCTCCCCGCAGTCGGGGCCGTACGCGACGCGTCTACGAGCCGTCCGGTGTCGCTGTGGTCCGGGAGCGTTGCCGGGCTGCGCGGCTCGTGGGCCGCGCCCGTCCGGCGATTGAGGACGAACCGGCCACCGGGCGGACCCGGTCACGGCATCCGGCGCCGGGGCCAGGGGCTCGGGGCGGACCCGGTCCGCCCAACGGGCTCAGCCCCGGTAGATCGACTCGATCTCGTCCGCGAAATCCTTCGCCACCACGCCGCGCTTCAGCTTCAGCGACGGCGTGATGTGACCCGCCTCCTGGGTGAACTGCGCCTGAAGGACCCGGAACTTCCGTACCGACTCCGCCTTCGAGACCGCCGCGTTGCCGTCGTCCACCGCCTGCTGGACCGCCGCCAGCAGATCCGGGTCGTCGTGCAGCGTCACCGCCGTCGAGCCCGGCGGCTTGCCGTGCTCCTTGACCCAGCGGGCCAGGAACTCCTCGTCGATCGTCAGCAGCGCGCCCACGAACGGTCGGCCGTCGCCGACCACCATGCACTCGGCGATCAGCGCGTGCGCGCGGATGCGGTCCTCGATCACGGCGGGCGCGACGTTCTTGCCGCCCGCCGTCACCAGGATCTCCTTCTTGCGGCCGGTGATCGCGAGATACCCGTCCTCGTCGAGCGTGCCGATGTCGCCGCTGTGGAACCAGCCGTCGGCCAGCGCCTCCGCCGTCGCCGGCTCGTTGTTCCAGTAGCCCGTGAACAGGTGCTCGCCGTGCAGCAGCACCTCACCGTCGTCCGCGATGCGGACCACCGAACCCGGCAGCGGCTGCCCGACCGTGCCGATCTTCTGCCGGTCCCACGGGTTGAACGCGGTGGCCGCGCACGTCTCCGTCAGGCCGTAACCCTCCAGCACGGTGAAGCCGATGCCGCGGAAGAAGTGCCCGAGGCGTTCGCCCAGCGGGGCGCCGCCGGAGATGGCGTACTCGCCACGGCCGCCGAGGACGGCGCGCAGCTTGCGGTACACGAGCGCGTCGAAGACCTGGTGCTTGATCCTGAGCCCGACGGACGGACCCCGCCCGCTGCTCAGCGCGCGGCTGTAGTCGATCGCCGTGCGCGCCGCGCGGTCGAAGATCTTGCCCTTGCCGTCCGCCGCGGCCTTGGCCCGCGCCGAGTTGTAGACCTTCTCGAAGACGCGCGGCACCCCGAGGATCAGCGTCGGCCGGAACGTGGCCAGCTCCTCGGTCAGATTCCTGATGTCCGGTGCGCAGCCGAGTTTGATCGGCGCCATCACGGAGGCCACCTCGACCAGCCGTCCGAAGACGTGCGCGGCGGGCAGGAAGAGCAGGACGGAACACTCGCCCGTACGGAACAGCGGTTTCAGGCGCTCCACCACGTTGCCGCACTCCGCGAAGAAGGCGCGGTGCGTCAGGACGCAGCCCTTGGGGCGGCCGGTGGTTCCCGAGGTGTAGACGATCGTCGCCGGATCGTCGGCCTTCGCCGTCGCGCTGCGTTCGTCGACCTCCGCCTCGGTGATCTCCGCGCCGGCGGCGGTCAGTTCGGCCACACAGCCGGTGCGACCGCCCTCGCCGCCCTCGTCACCCTGGCCGGTCCGGTCGAGCTGCCAGACGCGCCGCAGCTCCGGCAGCCCGTCCGAGACGGACTTCACCGCCGCGGCGTGCGCGTCGGACTCCACGATCACGGCGGCGGTGCCCGAGTCGCCGAGGATCCACTGGACCTGCTCGGCGGAGCTGGTCTCGAACACCGGTACCGTGACGGCGCCCGCGCTCCAGATCGCGAAGTCCAGCAGCACCCACTCGTACCGGGTACGGGACATCAGGGCGACCCGCTCACCGGGGCGGATGCCGGACGCGATCAGCCCCTTGGCCACCGCCCGGACCTCGGCGAGGAACTGGGTGGCCGTGACATCCGTCCACGCACCGGCGACCTTGCGGCCCAGGACCGCGACATCGGGATGCTGAACGGCGTTGCGGCGGATGAGATCCGTCAGGTTGCCGTCCGAGGGGACTTCGTACAGGGCCGGAAGGCTGAACTCGCGCAAGACTGCTGCTCCTCGTCGGGCGCCGGTGGCACGCCACTGTGCCGAACCGGCTGCGATCCACATCGGGCAGGTGCTCTCGGGAGTGAGCACGGCTGGACTGCCCGGACGTTACCCACCAGTACACGGTTCCGGATAGGGGTGCCCGGCCAGATGTTCCCTGCGTCACACGATTTTTTGACGGTCCTTCGCGCAGAGTAGTCCAAAGCTGTACGGACGTGTCAGTAACCGCAGGTCCGCACCCCTGTACTCAGTCGGAAGGCGGCGATCTAGGGTGAGCGGCATGCGTGAGGGCGGGAACGGCGACGGGGACGGCGACACGAACAGAGCCACGAACAGAGCCACGAGCGGCGACGGGAACGGCCGCGCCCGTACCCGCGTCCACGTCGTCAGTGACGTGCACGGCAACACCCGCGACCTCGCCACCGCCGGCACCGGCGCCGACGCCCTGATCTGCCTCGGTGACCTGGTCCTCTTCCTCGACTACGCCGACCACTCGCGCGGCATCTTCCCCGACCTCTTCGGCGAGGAGAACGCCGACCGCATCGTGGAACTGCGCACCGCCCGCCGCTTCGACGAGGCCCGTGACCTGGGCCGCAGCCTCTGGGCGGGGCTCGCGACCGACCGCGACAGCGCCATCGAATCGGCGGTGCGCCGCCAGTACGCCGAAATGTTCGCCGTCCTCCCCACTCCGACGTACGCCACCTACGGCAACGTCGACATCCCCGCCCTCTGGCCCGAGTACGCCGGACCGGGCACCACCGTCCTCGACGGCGAGCGGGTCGAGATCGGCGGGCGCGTCTTCGGCTTCGTCGGCGGTGGCCTGCGCACCCCGATGCGCACCCCGTACGAGATCTCCGACGAGGAGTACGCGGCCAAGGTCGAGCGGCTCGGCGACGTCGACGTGCTGTGCTCCCACATCCCGCCCGAGGTCCCCGAGTTGACGTACGACACCGTCGCCCGCCGCTTCGAGCGCGGCAGCCGCGCGCTGCTGGACGCCGTCCGCCGTACGAAACCGAGGTACGCGCTCTTCGGCCATGTCCACCAGCCGCTCGCCCCCCGGATGCGCGTCGGCTCGACGGAGTGTGTGAACGTCGGACACTTCGCGTCCACCGGACGGCCCTGGGCCATGGAATGGTGACCGCCGGGCACGCGATAACCTGCACACCGCACGGCCGGTACCGGTAAAGCGTGACCGTCGCCCCGCTTTGCCGGGGAGACACCATCTGGAGGAGCGCGTCGATGGCGGAACACACCAAGTCGAGCATCACGATCGAGGCGGCACCCGCCGACGTGATGGGCGTGATCGCCGACTTCGCCCGCTATCCCGAGTGGACCGGCGAGGTGAAGGAGGCCGAGGTGCTGTCCACCGACGCCGAGGGCCGCGCCGAGCAGGTCAGGCTGGTGCTCGACGCGGGCGCGATCAAGGACGACCACACCCTCGCGTACACCTGGACCGGCGGTGACGAGGTCAGCTGGACTCTCGTCAAGTCGCAGATGCTGCGCTCCCTCGACGGCTCGTACCGGCTGGCACCGGCGGGCGGCGGCGGGCGCACCGAGGTCACCTACCGGCTGACCGTCGACGTCAAGATCCCGATGCTCGGCATGATCAAGCGCAAGGCCGAGAAGGTCATCATCGACCGTGCCCTGGCCGGTCTGAAGAAGCGGGTCGAGAGCGCACCCCCGAGCGCCGGATCCGCCGGAGCGGCCGAGACGCCCACCACCTGATGACGGAGCGCGCCGACAGCACGGCACCGGCCACGGGCGTGCCGCGCACGGTCCTGGTCACCGGCCCCGGCGGGGCGGGCCGCAGCACCGTCGCGGCGGCGACCGCCCTGGCCGCCGCCCGGCGCGGCAGCCGTACGCTGCTGCTCTCCGCCGACCCGGCGGGGCCGGGCCTCGGTGCCGTACTCGGCACGGAGGGCGCCGTCGCCGTCGAACCGGCCGAGGTGACGCCCGGCCTCTGGGCCGCCCGCGTCGACCCCGCCGACTACTTCCGCACCGAATTCCTCGCCCTCCAGGACCGCGCCGCCACCGCGCTCGACATGCTCGGCGCCCGGCGCCTGGACGGCGAGGAGCTGACCGAACTGCCGGGCAGCGAACAGTTCGCCCTGCTCCAGGCGCTGCGCCGGGCCGCGGCCGGCGACTGGGACGTGCTCGTCGTCGACCTGCCGCCGCTGCGCGACGCCCTGTCCGTACTCGCCCTGCCCGAGCGGCTGCGCCGGCTGCTGGGCCGCCTCCTGCCGGCGGAGCGGCAGGCCGCGCGTGCGCTGCGCCCGATGATGGCGCAGCTCGCCGGCGTACCGATGCCCGCGGGCTGGCTGTACGGCGCCGCCGCCCGCCGGGACGAGGAACTGGCCGCCGTCCAGGCGCTGATCGAGGCCCCGACCACGACCGTACGGCTCGTCGCCGAGCCCGGCCCGGCCGCCGGGGACGCCCTGCGCGTGGCCCGCGGCGGGATCGGTCTGTACGGGCTGCGCGTCGACGCCCTCGTACCGAACAAGGTGCTGCCGACGGGTTCGTCCGACGCCTGGGCCGCGACGCTCGCCGCGCAGCAGCAGAAGTGCCTGGACGAGTGGGGCGAGGAGTACGGCTCCGCGTGGCCGCTGCGCGCGGTGCGCCACCTCGGCCGGGATCCGCGCGGACTCGACGATCTCGCTGATCTCGACGGCCTCGCCGGTCTCGACGGTCCGGGTCCGGGTCCGGGCGGGGACCCGGAGCCGTACCGCGATCCGTGGTGGGTGGAGGACCGGCGGGAGGAGGACGGTCTGCTGGTGTGGTCCCTGCCACTGCCCGGCGCGGTGAAGGCGGACGTCGCACTGGTGCGGCGCGGTGACGAACTGCTCCTGACCGTAGGCCCGTTCCACCGCATCGTGCCGCTCGCCGCCGCCCTGCGGCGCTGCACCGTCTCGGGCGCCGCGCTCACGGACGGTGTCCTGAAGGTCCGTTTCACGCCGGACCCGGGGCTCTGGCCGCGCACACCCTGAACGTCCCACCCGGGTTCGGGTACCGTCGAAGGTACACAGCCTCCGGTCCGCCCCGGACGAGGCGCCTTGTCCCGATGCGGGAGTAACCCATGAGCGATGCCACCGAGCGTCCCGCCGCCGACCCGGACGCCTGGGCCACGGCCTGCGCCGAGGACCTGGCCGCCGAGAAGGCCCGTCGCCGTGCCGTCCACGGGACGCCGCCCGGCTCGGCCTCCGAAGAGCTGCGCCGGTTCGTCGACGCCGTGGCCGACAAGGTGTCCTCGTTCCAGAGCCCACTGCTCGGGATGGCCGCGCAGGGCGCCGTCCAGCAGTTCATCACCCAGGCCAAGTCGGCCGTCGAGCCGGTCATCGACCGTAATCCGGATATCTTCGACCACCTCGCGGCGGCCGGAAACGAACTGCTCGCCGCCTACCGCTCCGCCGTCGAGGGCGACGAGCGCCGCTGGACCCGGGGACCGGACGAGGCGCCCGACATCAGCCTGAAGAAGACGGACGGAAAGGCCAACGACCCCTCGGATCCCCGCGATGAGGGTCCCACCCCCGGCACCCACATCGACCTGGACTGACGGCCGGACGCCCGCCCTCGGGTACGGTTGGCCCCAGCGGGGCTCGACCGAAAACTGAGGGATACATGGGACTCACCATCGGCGTCGACATCGGCGGCACGAAGATCGCGGCGGGCGTCGTCGACGAAGAGGGCGCGATTCTCGATACGCACCTGGTGCCCACCCCGCCGACCGCGGAGGGCATCGTCGACGCGATCTGCGCGGCGGTCTCCGGTGCCGGCAAGGGACACGAGATCGAGGCGGTCGGCATCGGCGCCGCCGGCTACGTGGACGACAAGCGCGCCACCGTCCTGTTCGCGCCGAACATCGACTGGCGTCACGAACCGCTCAAGGACAAGGTCGAGCAGCGGGTCGGGATGCAGGTCGTCGTGGAGAACGACGCGAACGCGGCGGCCTGGGGCGAGTACAAGTTCGGGGCCGGACAGGGCCACGAGGACGTCATCTGCATCACGCTCGGCACCGGGCTGGGCGGCGGCATCATCATCGGCAACAAACTGCGCCGCGGACGCTTCGGCGTCGCGGCGGAATTCGGCCATATCCGGGTCGTGCCCGACGGGTTGCTGTGCGGCTGCGGCAGCCAGGGCTGCTGGGAGCAGTACGCGTCGGGACGCGCCCTGGTCCGGTACGCGAAGCAACGCGCCAACGCCACACCCGAGAACGCGGAGATCCTGCTGCGCCTCGGCGACGGCACACCCGGGGGCATCGAGGGCAAGCACATCAGCGCCGCCGCCCGCGAGGGCGACCCGGTGGCCGTCGACTCCTTCCGGGAGCTGGCCCGTTGGGCCGGCGCGGGCCTGGCCGACCTGGCCTCGCTGTTCGACCCGTCGGCGTTCATCGTCGGCGGTGGCGTGTCGGACGAGGGCGAACTGGTCCTCGACCCGATCCGCAAGTCCTTCCGCCGCTGGCTGATCGGCGGCGCGTGGCGTCCGCACGCGCAGGTTCTCGCCGCCCAACTGGGTGGCAAGGCCGGGCTGGTCGGCGCCGCGGACCTGGCCCGCCAGGGCTGAGCCGTACGGTCGGTCGGTCCGCACCGTTGTCCTCAATCGCCGATCGGGCAAGCCTGTCCGGCGATTGAGGGCAGAGCACAGCGGCCCGTCCGGCATTTGAGGACGAACCCGGCCACCGGACGAACCCGGCCACCGGACGAACCCGGTATCCCGACGACCACCGCCCGCCGCGCCCCGCAGGGGGTCGGCGGGCGGTGGCCTATCGTGGTCCGGTGACAACTCCGGTGAGTGGACAGGGTGGACCCGTCCCCATGATTTCGCTTCCCGACTCCCGTACCGAGTCGGACGGTTCGGCCGTGATCCGCGTGCTCAGCTACAACGTCCGCTCCCTGCGCGACGACCGCGAGGCGCTGGCCCGGGTGATCCGGGCCTGCGAGCCCGACCTGGTCTTCGTCCAGGAGGCGCCGCGCTTCTTCCGCTGGCGCAAGCGGGCCGCGTGGCTGGCCGCCCGGACCGATCTCGTCGTCCTCAGCGGTGGCGGCACGGCCGCGGGCCCGCTGCTGCTGTGCTCACTGCGCGCGACGGTGGAGCGTACGCGGGACGTGCTGCTGCCGCTGACGCCGGGCCTGCACCGGCGGGGCTTCGCCACAGCGGTCGTACGGATCGGGGGCGCCCGGATCGGGCTGCTCAGCTGCCATCTCAGCCTTGGGAGCGACGAGCGTTTCGCCCAGGCCGGGATGGTGCTCGACCAGG
This sequence comes from Streptomyces sp. NBC_01508, assembly GCF_045040315.1. NCBI lineage: Bacteria > Bacillati > Actinomycetota > Actinomycetes > Kitasatosporales > Streptomycetaceae > Streptomyces > Streptomyces sp. NBC_01508. The sequence goes on from NZ_CP109419.1 coordinate 6,468,853, forward strand.
TCCGGGCGATGGACGTCCCGCACACGATCGTGGCCGGTGACATCAACGACCGGCCGCAGGGGCGTTCGTTCCGCAGGCTGGCCGGGGAGTTGCAGGACGGCTGGGCGGTCAAGCCGTGGGGGAGCGAGTACACCTCGACGCCCGCCGATCCGCACCAGCGCATCGACGCGATCTTCGCGACCGAGGGTGTCGAAGTGCTGGGCTGCGGCGTGCCGTTGGGGCTGCCGGGCATCGTTCAGAGCGATCTGCGGGCGGCCACGGATCACCTTCCGGTGCTGGCCGCCCTGCGCGTGCCCGCGGTCCTGAACCCGCCTTCCGGGGAAAGGGGTTGAGACGGCGTCAGTCCTGACGGGGCGTCAGGTCGCCGCTGTGGGCGTCAGACCACCGCGCCGCGGCCCGGATCGTCGTCCTCGTCGTCCCCGTGCTGCATCCGCGCCACCAGCGTGGCGAAACCGCCCAGGAAGCCGCCGATACAGACCGTCGTCAGCCACCAGGTCATCTCCCACCGGAACAGCACGGCGAGGAGCATGAGCACCGGGCCGCCGATCACCGCGAGCCAGGCGAACTTGGCCGTGACGTCGGCCTCGGGCAGCGGCGGCGGCTCCGGCGGTACGAAATGGCCCTCGTCGCTGTCGTCGAGGTCGTCGTCCTTCGGCTCCGCGATCGAGTAGTCGCGCGGGCCGCCGCCGGCGACGCCGGGCGCGAAGACGATCGAGCTGCCGAGCGACGGCTTGTCGGGCTTGGCGTCCGGCTCGGGCTCGCGTTCGCGATCCGCTTCCGCGGCTGCCTTGGCCTTGGCTTCCGCCCCGGTCTCGGCGTCCGTCCCGGCCGTGTCCGGCACGGTCTCCGACCGGTTCACCGGTCCGAGGTCCGCCTTCGTGCTCCCGGCCCCCTTGTCCTTCGGCGGCGTCGGCTCGGACCTGTTCCGGTCGCTCTCCAGGAGCGCCAGATCCTCGACCGACTTGAAGGGCTTGGCACCCGGCGGATCGGCCGGCTCCTCGCCGTAACCCGCGACGATCGCCGCCCACGCGGCGTCCTCGTCGATCGGCTGCGGCTCGCGGTCCGCGTCATGCTCAGCCACCGGTTGTGCTCCCCTTCTTCCCGACGTTCGGAGCGAGTCGGCCGATGAACGCGTGACTCTCCTCGAAAATCCGCTCCGCATCGTGGTCCAACGTCGCCACGTGGTAGCTCTGTTCCAGGATGACCTCCCGGATGTCGGTCGACGAGACCCGGCCGAGGATCCTGGCCGAGTCGGCCGGGGGCACGACATGGTCACGCGGGCTGCGCATCAGCAGCAGCGGCTGGGTGACCTGCGGCAGCTCCCCGTCCACCAGCCGGAAGAAATTCCGCAGCGAGTGCGCGGCGTGCAGCGGGACCCGGTCGTAACCGACCTCCTGGCCGCCCTCCAGCGCGATGTCGCCACGCAATCCCTTTGTCGTCCGGACGAGATGACGGGCTACGGGCAGCGCGTACGCCGAAAGGCCGTGCACCTTGTTCCCCGGGTTGACGACGGCGACGCCGCTGACCGCGTGCCCGTGCTTGGCGGCGAGCCGCAGCGCCAGCGTCCCGCCCATGGAGAGGCCGAAGACGAAGACCCGCTCGCACCGCTCGCCGATCTCCCGCAGCGCCCGGTCCACCTCCGCGTACCAGTCCTGCCAGCCGGTGATCTGCATGTCCTCCCAGCGGGTGCCGTGCCCGGGGAGCAGCGGCAGCGACACCGTGAGGTCCCGGGCGGCCAGATACTCGGCCCAGGGGCGCAGCGACTGCGGGGAACCGGTGAATCCGTGGCAGAGGAGGACGCCGACATCTCCGCCCTCGTGGCGGTACGGCTCGGCTCCAGGAAGGACCGGCACAGGGTCTCCTGTTCGTGAGTCTTCGTGAGTCATCGTGAGTCTGGAAGTGGTACTTCACCGTACGCGACCGGACCGACACCGACCAGAGCCGTCGGCGCCCCGGGACGGAACCCGCGCGCCCCCCGCGGGTTAAGGTCGGTCGACAGCACACAGGAGGCACCCGAGTTGATCTACGGCGCGATGAAGTTCTCCATCGGAGGGTCGCTCAAACTTGCGTTCAGACCCTGGGTGGAGGGCATCGAGAACATTCCCGAGGAGGGGCCGGCGATCCTCGCGAGCAATCATCTCTCGTTCTCGGACTCGTTCTTCCTCCCCGCGGTCCTGACCCGGAAGGTCACCTTCATCGCCAAGGCGGAGTACTTCACCTCGCCGGGTGTGAAGGGGCGGCTCACAGCCGCGTTCTTCAAGGGGGTCGGCCAACTGCCGGTCGACCGCTCCGGTGCGCGCGGCGCCGGTGAGGCGGCCATCAAGAGCGGCATAGCGGTACTGGAGCGCGGCGAGCTGTTCGGTATCTACCCCGAAGGCACCCGGTCGCCCGACGGCCGGCTCTACCGGGGCAAGCCCGGCGGCCTCGCCCGCGTGGCGCTCGCCTCCGGCGCCCCCGTCATCCCGGTCGCCATGATCGACACGGAGAAGATCCAGCCGCCGGGCACGGTGATGCCGAAGCTGATGCGGCCGGGGATCAGGATCGGCAAGCCGCTGGACTTCAGCCGGTACGAAGGCATGGAGGGCGACCGGTTCATCCTGCGTTCACTGACCGACGAGGTCATGTACGAAATCATGAAGCTCTCCGGCCAGGAGTACGTCGACATCTACGCGACGGCGGCCAAGCGCAAGATCGCCGACGAGGCGAAGGCGAAGGCGAGCTGAGCACCGCTCGGCGGCAGGACGGGACACGCTGCGCGAAACCGGGGTGGGGGACACATGGCCAGACGCGAACGGGTGGTACGGATGTCGGTCGAGCAGCCGCTGTGGCGCGCGCTCACCGCGTACCGCCTGCTGACCATGGTCTACGCCGTCCTGATCTTCGCCTTCGGGCGTGACAAGTTCGAGCGGCCCTGGCTCGCCCTCGGGTACTTCGCCCTGCTCGTCGTCTGGACGGTCGTCACGCTCCCCAAGGTCGCCGGCGCCGTCAGCTGCACCAAGCGTTTCCTCGGCGTCGACCTCACCATCGCCCTCGTCGGCATCCTGCTCACCCCGGTCGTCGACGTACAGGCACGGCACATGGACGGCCCCACCCTGCCGACCATATGGACCGCGGGCTCCGTCCTCGCCTTCGCCGTCAAGGGCGGCTGGCGCTGGGCGGCCTTCGCCTCCTCGCTGGTCGCCGTCGCCAACCTGATCGGGCGCGGCACCCCCAGCCGGGACACCCTGCACAACGTGCTGCTGGTGTGGGTGGCGTCCATCGCGATCGGCTACATCGTGGAGGTCGCCCGCGCCTCCGAACGCACCCTGGCGCGCGCCCTGGAGATCGAGGCGGCGACCCGGGAACGGGAGCGCCTGGCACGCGACATCCACGACAGCGTGCTCCAGGTCCTGGCGATGGTGCAGCGGCGTGGAACGGCCCTGGGGGGCGAGGCGGCGGAGCTGGGCCGGATGGCCGGGGAGCAGGAGGTCGCCCTGCGGACACTGGTCTCCAGCGGTCTCGTACCGACCACACGCGCCAGTGAGGACAGCGCGCTGGGGGCGGTGGTGCGCACCGTCGAGGACGCCGAGTACGAGTACGCGGCCGGGGACGCCACCGACGAGGACGGGTCGTGGGATCTGCGTACGCTGCTGGCGCCGCTCTCCGGCTCCGCGGTGACGCTCGCCGAGCCGGGCGCGCCCGTCCTGCTCCGGCCCGCGGCGGCCAGGGAACTGGCCGCGGCGGTCAGCGCCGCCCTGGACAATGTCCGTCGGCACGCCGGCGTCGGCGCCCGGTCCTGGATCCTGGTCGAGGACTCGCCGGACGAGGTGATCGTGACGGTCAGGGACGACGGCCCCGGCATCCCGGAGGGCCGGCTCGCGCAGGCCGAGGGGGAGGGGCGCCTCGGTGTCGCCCTCTCGATCCGGGGGCGGCTGCGGGAGTTGGGCGGTACGGCCGAGCTGATCTCGGTACCCGGCCAGGGCACGGAAGTCGAGTTGAAGGTTCCACGGGTTCCACGAGTTCCACGGGGGAAGGCGGAGCGATGAGCGAGCAGACGGACAACAACGAGCGGGGCGCGGGCACGGATGTGGGCGCGGCCGACGACGCGGACCGCGCCACCCGCGTGATGGTCGTGGACGACCACCCGATGTGGCGCGACGCCGTCGCCCGCGACCTGGCCGAGGCCGGGTTCGACGTCGTGGCGACGGCCGGTGACGGCCCCCAGGCGGTGCGCCGCGCGACGGCCACCACCCCCGACGTGATCGTCCTCGACCTCAACCTGCCCGGCATGCCCGGCGTCCAGGTCTGCAAGGAACTGGTCGGCTCCCAGCCCGGCCTGCGGGTGCTGGTCCTCTCGGCGAGCGGCGAGCACGCCGACGTACTCGAAGCCGTGAAGTCCGGTGCCACCGGCTATCTGCTGAAGTCGGCCAGTACGGCCGAGCTGACCGACGCGGTGCGGCGCACCGCCGTCGGCGACCCGGTCTTCACCCCCGGACTCGCCGGACTGGTCCTCGGCGAGTACCGCAGGCTCGCCTCCGAGCCCGCCCCCGCCGCGTCCAACGAGCCCAAGGCACCGCAGCTGACCGAGCGCGAGACCGAGGTGCTGCGCCTGGTCGCCAAGGGGCTCTCGTACAAGCAGATCGCCGAGCGCCTGGTCATCTCGCACCGCACCGTGCAGAACCATGTGCAGAACACCCTCGGCAAGCTCCAGCTCCACAACCGCGTCGAGTTGGTGCGGTACGCGATCGAACGCGGCCTCGACGACGTGTGAACGCGCGCCTGACCCGCGGCCGTACGGCCCGCCGTTCCGCAACCGCCGCCCACCGCCCTCTGGTGCTACGGAAATGACCCTGCGCACCATGCCGGGGTGACCTGTGTCACCCAGGCGTGGCTCAGGTGCGTCACCGACGGCGAAGGGAAGTGTTTCCATGCGGGTCGGAGTATTGACCGGGGGCGGCGACTGCCCAGGGCTCAATGCGGTCATTCGAGGCATCGTACGCAAAGGCGTCCAGGAGTACGGGTACGAGTTCACCGGCTTCCGGGACGGCTGGCGCGGACCGCTGGAAGGCGACACCGTACGGCTCGACATCCCCACGGTGCGGGGCATCCTGCCCCGCGGCGGCACCATCCTCGGATCCTCGCGCACCAATCCGCTCAAGGCGGCGGACGGTGTCCGCCGGATCAAGGACAACCTCGCGAGCGGCGAGGTCGACGCGCTCATCGTGATCGGCGGGGAGGACACCCTGGGCGTGGCGGCCCAGCTCTCCGACGTGCACGGCATTCCCTGTGTGGGCGTGCCCAAGACCATTGACAACGACCTTTCGGCGACCGACTACACCTTTGGCTTCGACACGGCGGTCGGCATCGCGACCGAGGCGATCGACCGCCTCCACACCACCGCCGAGTCACACATGCGCGTCCTCGTCTGCGAGGTGATGGGGCGGCACGCCGGCTGGATCGCCCTGCACTCGGGCCTGGCGGGCGGCGCGAACGTCATCCTCATCCCGGAGCAGCGCTTCGACGTCGACCAGGTCTGCGCCTGGGTGACGTCGCGTTTCAAGGCGTCGTACGCGCCGATCGTCGTCATCGCCGAAGGCGCGATGCCCAAGGACGGCGAGGTCATCCTCAAGGACGGGACGCTGGACTCCTTCGGCCATGTCCGGCTGTCGGGCGTCGGCGAATGGCTCGCCAAGGAGATCGAGAAGCGCACCGGCAAGGAGGCACGGACCACCGTCCTCGGCCATGTGCAGCGCGGTGGCACACCGAGCGCCTTCGACCGCTGGCTGGCCACCCGGTTCGGGCTGCACGCGATCGAGGCCGTGAAGGACGGCGACTTCGGCAAGATGGTCGCCCTGCGCGGCACGGACATCGTGCGCGTCCCGATCTCCGAGGCGATAGCGGAACTCAAGACCGTCCAGCCGGAGCTCTATGAAGAAGTCGGTGTCTTCTTCGGCTGACGGGGTCCGTCCCTGACCGGATCGCGCGGCCCGCCGGCCGTGCTCGTCCTCAGTCGCCGGACGGGCTTTCCAGGCCCGTCCGGCGATCCAGGCCCGTCCGGCGATCGAGGGCAGACCGGCCACCGGACCGGCCCGGTGAACCGCGCATCACGTCGGCCAGGAGTCCGCCGACGATCTCCGGCCCGCGCAGCGTCAACACGGACTCCGGGTGGAACTGCACCCCGGCGAAGCCCGGCCCCCGCAGCGCGTGCACCTCTCCCGCCGCGTCCCGGCCCACCTCGATGCCGCGCGCCGCCAGCTCCGCCGACCGCGCGTCGTCGCAGCGGGCGGTGAAGCTGTTGTAGAAGCCGACGGTCTCCGTCCTGCCGAAGAGTTCGATCCGGCTCTGCGCGCCCTGGTACGGCTGCCGTTTGCGCGCCGTCGGCAGGCCCAGCTCCGCCGCGATCAGCTCGTTGCCGAGGCAGATGCCCAGCAGCCCGCCCCGGTGCTCGCGCAGCAGCGCGGCGGTCAGCGCGCGCAGCGTACGCATCCGGGGATCGGCCGTGTCCGACGGATCCCCCGGCCCGGGGCCGAGCACCACGGGCCCCCGGTGCGCGAGCACCGCCTCCTTACCGAGGCCGGGTTCGTCGTACCGCCGTACGGTCACGTCCAGGCCCGCGGACCGCAACAGGTGCGCGAGCATCGCCGTGAAGGTGTCCTCGCTGTCGATGACCAGCGCGTGCCCCGCCGGTGCCACCGACCGCTCCTGCATCTTCAGCCAGAACGGCGCCAGATGTGCCCGCCGCGAGTCCAGCGCGGCCCGCACCCGCGGGTCGTCGGCGAGCACCTTCCGTACGGAGGCACCGCCCGGCCGCCCCGCGCGCACACCCAGCGCCGCCAGCACCCCCGCCGCCTTGGCGTGGGTCTCGGCGACCTCGCCCGCCGGGTCGGAGTGCCGTACGAGCGTCGCCCCGACCGGTACGCGCAGTCCGCCGGCGGCGTCGATGTCGGCCGTCCGGATCAGGATGGGGGAGTCGAGGGTCTGCGCGCCGCCCGAGTCCCGTCCGACGAGGGCCAGCGCGCCCGCGTAGTAGCCGCGCCCGACGCCGTCCCGCCCCAGGGGCTCGTACCGCGCGATGACGCGGCAGGCGTTCTGCACCGGCGATCCGGTGACGGTCGCGGCGAACATCGTCTCCCGCAGCACGTCGCGGACGTCGAGCGAGCTGCGCCCGCGCAACTCGTACTCCGTGTGCGCGAGATGGGACATCTCCTTGAGCCGCGGGCCGATCACCACCCCGCCCATGTCGCCGACGGTGCACATCATCTTCAGTTCCTCGTCCACGACCATGGACAGCTCGTCGATCTCCTTGCGGTCGCCGAGGAATTCGAGCAGCCCGTCGATGGTCGGCCCCTCGGGCGGATAGCGGAACGTCCCGCTGATGGGATTCATCACGACGGTCCCGCCGCTCATCCGCACATGCGCCTCGGGGCTCGCGCCGACCAGGGTCCTGTCCCCGGTGTGCACCACGTACGTCCAGTACGCGCCCCGCTCGCCGGCCAGCAGCCGCCGGAAGAGCGCGAGCGCGTCGGCGCGCCCGAAGCCGGGGATCCGGCCCTCGAAGGTCCGCCGGATGACGAAGTTGGCGCCCTCGCCACGGCCGATCTCGTCCTCGATGACGCGCCGGACGATGTCCGCGTACCGCTCGTCGGTGATGTCGAACGCGCCGTCCTCGACCCGGACCGGGTGCGCGGGGAGGTGCGCGAGGACGTCGGCGAGCGGCAGTTCGTACGACTCGTCCGCCACCAGCACCGACAGCGGGGTGCCGTCGTCGTGCGCCTCGAAGCCGCGCTCCCGGATCTGCCGGAACGGGATGAGGGCGAGCGAGGGGCGCTCGTCGTCGGCCGGGATGTCGGCCAGCCGGCGCACCTCGCGCACATCGCCGACGAGCAGTTCCACGGTGTCGTGGTCGCGGCCGGGCGTCCGGCGGCGCAGCAGGGCGAAGGGCCGGCGGTCGTCGCCGAGGAGCCGGGCGAGAAGTCTGCTGGTGTCCATGCGGGGTGGGTTCCTTCCGTAGGAGAGGAACGGCCCCGATTCCCGGTCCGTGGTCGGCCGACAGGCCGGGAAACACGGAAGGCCGCCCCTCGGGCGGCCTTGCGATTCGGTGTTGCGCGCGTGAATCAGCGGACCGCCGGATGTGCGGTCCACCACCAAGCCTGGTTCAGTTGCGCCAACATGCCGCGGAGCTTAACCGACATCGCCCGTGTGCGACACGACCGCGGGCAGCCGTCTCATCCACTGAGAGACGGCATGGACGGCTGCCGGGACCCCGTAATGTTGTCGGTGTGACCGTGAACGCTGACACCCGAGCACCCGCCGTTCAGGCGACCTGGCGAGACCTCCCCGCGGCGCAGCAGCCCGAGTATCCCGATGCCGAGGCCCTGCGCGCCGTCGTCGCGGAGCTCGAAAGCTATCCGCCGCTCGTCTTCGCGGGCGAGTGCGACCAGCTGCGCGCCAGGATGGGGGCCGTCGCCAAGGGCGAGGCGTTCCTGCTCCAGGGCGGCGACTGCGCCGAGGCCTTCGACGGCGTGTCCGCCGAACAGATCCGCAGCAAGCTCAAGACCCTCCTCCAGATGGGCGCCGTCCTCACCTACGCGGCGTCCGTGCCGGTGGTGAAGGTGGGCAGGATCGCCGGCCAGTACTCGAAGCCGCGGTCCAAGCCCACCGAGACGCGTGACGGTGTGACGCTGCCCACCTACCGCGGCGACTCCGTCAACGGCTTCGCCTTCACCGAGGCGGCCCGGATTCCGGACCCCGAGCGCCTGAAGCGGATGTACAACGCGTCCGCCGCGACGCTCAACCTGGTGCGCGCCTTCACCACCGGCGGTTACGCGGACCTTCGCCAGGTGCACGCCTGGAACCAGGACTTCGTGAAGTCGTCCCCGTCCGGCCAGCGTTACGAGCGCCTCGCCCGCGAGATCGACAACGCGCTGAACTTCATGAAGGCGGCGGGCACCGACCCGGCGGAGTTCCGCACGGTCGAGTTCTTCTCCTCGCACGAGGCGCTGCTCCTGGACTACGAGTCGGCGCTGACCCGCGTGGACTCGCGCACCGGCAAGCTGTACGACGTCTCGGGCCACATGGTCTGGATCGGTGAGCGCACCCGTCAACTGGACGGCGCGCACATCGAGTTCGCCTCGAAGATCGCCAACCCGATCGGTATCAAGCTCGGCCCGACATCGACGGTGGACGACGCGCTCAGCTACATCGACCGGCTCGACCCCGAGCGCGAGCCCGGCCGGCTGACCTTCGTCGTCCGGATGGGCGCCGACAAGGTCAGGGACAAGCTCCCCGAGCTGGTCGAGAAGGTCACCGCGTCCGGCGCGACGGTGGCGTGGGTGACCGACCCGATGCACGGCAACACCTTCGAGGCGGCGTCCGGTCACAAGACCCGCCGGTTCGACGACGTGCTGGACGAGGTCAAGGGCTTCTTCGAGGTCCACAAGGGCCTGGGGACGCACCCGGGCGGCATCCATGTGGAGCTGACCGGCGAGGACGTCACCGAGTGCGTGGGCGGCGGCGACGAGATCTTCGTGGACGACCTGCACCAGCGGTACGAGACGGCCTGCGACCCCCGGCTCAACCGCAGCCAGTCGCTCGACCTGGCCTTCCTCGTCGCGGAGATGTACCGGGCGCAGTAGGGCGCGCCGCCCCGGTGGCGACGCCGGGCGCGGCAGGCACGCGGAACGGTACGAACGGTGGGGCGCGGATCGCGATGTGATCCGCGCCCCACCCACGTATGGGGGTCTTTCGCGCGCATGGGGCGGCAGGTAAGGTTAGGTTTGCCTCACCGTTCGAAGCGGGACGGCGCCAGCCAATGATCCCGTCGGGAGGTGAACCGCGTGTACGTCTGTTCGTGCTTCGGCATCACCGAGAAGCAGGTCAGGGAACACGCGGACGCCGGGGCGTGCACGCCCCGCCAGATAGCCTCCGCCTCGAAGGCCGGCACGGACTGCGGTTCGTGCGTGCGCAGCATCCAGTCGATCCTCGGCCGCGGCGGGTGTCCGCGCCGTGAGCTGCTGGGGACGGCCGCGGCGGCGACCGCTTCGGTGGAGACGGCCGTGGAGACGGCCGTCGTGCGGGCGGTGACCACGTCGGGGGGCCTGAAGGGCCTGGAAGCCGCCTGACGGACGCGTCGGTGCGCCGAGGCTCGCAGGGGTAGGCCGTGCTCGCCCCCCTCGCCCGTCAGCTGTCCGGCTGCTCGATCAGCTGGGCGATGTACAGCGCCTCACCGAGCTTCTCGACCAGTTCCAGCTGGGTGTCGAGATAGTCGATGTGGTGTTCCTCGTCCTTGAGGATCGACTCGAAGATCTTCGCCGATGTGATGTCGCCCTTGGCGCGCATGACGTCGACCCCGCGCCGCAGCCGGTCGATCGCCTCCACCTCGATCTGCCGGTCGGCGTTGAACATCTCGGTGACGGTCTGGCCGATCCGTACATGGAAAAGCCGCTGATAATTCGGCAGGCCCTCCAGGAAGAGAATCCGGTCGGTCAGGATCTCCGCGTGCTTCATTTCGTCGAAGGACTCGGACCGTGTGTACTTCGCGAGCTTCGTCCAACCGAAGTTCTCCTGCATTTTCGCGTGCAGGAAGTACTGGTTGATCGCGGTCAATTCGGCGGTCAGCTGCTCATTGAGGAACTCGATGACCTCGGGGTCGCCCTGCATCGCAGAGGCTCCTTCCACACGGGGACTGGCCAGGATGCGCGCATCCTCGCATCGCGTCCGTAGGGCGTCCAGTAAGGCCCGGCTTAGTAGGAGTTGCCCCAATCGGCCTGTACCTGGTCATGACCACCCTTCGCGGTCTGTCACCATGGAAGGCATGGGTCAGCCGCAGAGCCGGGAGGAAGGGGAGTCGGCGCAGTCCGGGCTTCCACCGGGGCAGCGGCTCCAGCGCGGCTGGCCGGTCACCCATTACGGCCCGGTGCCCAAGTTCAAGCCGGACCGCTGGGAGTTCCGGGTCTTCGGCGCCACGGTCGACGGTGACAAGCGCTGCTGGAATCACGAAGAGTTCTCGGCCCTGCCCTTCTCGACGGTCGTCGCCGATCTGCATTGCGTGACAAAATTCAGCATGCTCGGGGCCGAATGGGGCGGCGTACTCGCCCGTACGATCCTGGAACTGGCCCCGCCGGCGCCCGCCGTCACCCATGTCATGGTCTGGGCCGAGTACGGCTACAGCGCCAATGTCCGGCTCGCCGACTTCACCTCGGAACGGACCATTTTCGCCACCCACAACGGCGGCGAACTCCTCACCGCCGAACACGGATTCCCCCTGCGGCTCGTCGTGCCGCACCTGTACGCGTGGAAGGGCCCGAAATGGGTCCGGGGCGTGGAATACATGACCGCCGACCGCCGCGGCTTCTGGGAGGAGCGCGGCTATCACAACATCGGCGACCCCTGGGACGAGCAGCGCTACTCGTACCAGGAAGGCCCCGGGGACGGCCCGGAACTCTAGGGCGTGTTGCGAAAGTAGCGCCGTCCGCCCGAAGGGCGGGGCCGACGGCGTCTGGTGCGTGCGATCGCAAGGCGGAGGATCGTTCTCGTACTGGACGTACTTGGATGATTCCGACAACGCGGCGAGTGCGCGTGCCAGGCGTCGTCGGCCAGGCGGGACTTTCGCAACATGCCCTAGGTCCTGTCGCTCGGGCCGCCGTCCGCCCTACGCGTCGCGCAGCTTCTTCAGCAGGGCCACGTCCGCCGCGTGCCCCTCCTTGCCGCCGGGGGTCTCGATCACCAGCGGCACCCCCTCGGTCGCCGGATGCGAGAACAGCGCCCGGAACGGCTCCTCACCGATATGACCCGCGCCGATGTTCATGTGCCGGTCCTTGCGGGCGCCCGACACGTCCTTCGAGTCGTTGGCGTGGATCAGCTTGAGCCTCCCCGGCCCCACCGCCGCCACCAGTTCGTCCAGCGTCCGGTGCGTCCCGCCGGGCGCGGCCAGATCGTGGCCCGCCGCGAAGATGTGGCAGGTGTCGAGGCAGATGCCGAGCTTGGGATGAGAGCCGAGCGCGTCGAAGTACGGGCCGAAGTCCTCGGCGAGCGAGCAGAGCGAGAAACCCTGCCCCGCGGTTGACTCCAGCAGCAGATACGGGTCGTCGTCGCGCGTCAGCTCGTCGAGGAGCGGCAGCATCCGCTCCCGTACCTGCGCGAGCGCCACCTCGCGCGGCCGCCCGCCGGTCGCCGAGCCGGTGTGCACGACGACGCCCGGGGCGCCGATCTCCCGGCCCCGGCGCAGGCTGTGCCGCAGGGAGTGCACGGACTTCTCGGCCGTCTCGGGGGTGTGGGAGCCGAAGTTGATCAGATACGGCGCGTGGACGTACGCGGACAGCCCCTCGGCGGCGCACTCCGCGCGGAACCGCTCGTCCCGCGCCGGATTGCCGTCGGGCGTCGCCCAGCCGCGTGGATTGGCGACGAAGACCTGCACGGTCTCCGCGCCGATGTCACGCGCCCAGGCCAGCCCCACGCGGGCGAGGCCGCCCGCCACCGGAACATGGCCGCCGACGGGATTGCGCGGGCGGTCGGGGAGCGTCACGCCTCAGATTCCCTTGGTCGTGATGGTGATGGTGCTGCCCTCGGCGGCCTTCTCGCCGCCGTCGACGGACTGCTCCGACACGGTGTCGTCCAGGAACGGGAAGCTCCGGTCGACCTTCACCTCGAAGCCCGCGTCCGTCAGTTCGGTCCTGGCCGCGTCTATGGACTTCCCCGTGACATCCGGGACGGCGATCATCCGCGGGCCCTTGGAGATGGTCAGCGTGACCGTGTCGCCACGGGCGAGCCTGGCGCCTTCCTTCGCGGACTGCCCGGCCACCGAACCGCTGTCCTCGGGGGAGTTGACCCGCTCGGCCGCGATCTTCACGTCGAGTCCCGCGTCTTCGAGTGAGGCGGTCGCCTCCTCCTCGGACTGCCCCGTCACATCGGGCATGTGGACCGGGCGGCCCTTGCTGACGACCAGCGCCACCCCGGCGTCGGGCCGCAGCTCCGTACCCGACTTCGGCTGGGTGCGGATGATGTCGCCCTGGTCGGTCTGCTCGTCGAAGGACCGTGTCACGACGCCGGGCGCCAGCCCGGCCTTCCTCAGCGCGTCCTTGGCGTCGGCCAGTGACTTGCCGGTCAGGTCGGGGACGCGGACGATCTCCGGCCCGCGGGAGATCACGACCGTCACCGAACCGTTGCCCCGTATCCGCGCCCGGGGCGCGGGGTCGGTGCGCATGACCGTGCCGCGCTCGAACGTCGCGCTGAAGTCCTTCTCGACGCTCATGTCGAGCCCGGCGTCGCCGAGCCGCTTCTTCGCCGCTTGTTCGGTCTGTCCGAGGAGCGAGGGGACGCGGGTGAACTGCCCCGAGTTGATGTACCAGACGCCGACGCCCACACCGAGCACCAGCAGGGCGGCGACCACGATCGCCAGGACGCCCCTGCGGGGCGGGGAGGCGAACCGGCCGGCCCGGCGGGGCTCGGGCGGCTGCCGCGGGGGAGCCGGCGGACCCGGCGGCGGCATCGTGAGCCGGCTGGTGCGGTGGACCCCGCCGTCCTCCCGGGAGTCGTCGGACGAGGCGTGGGGGCGGACGAGGCGCGGAATCACGCTCGTACGGTCGTCGGAGCCGTCGTCGGCGCCACTGGAGGCGGGAGCGGAACCGGAAGCGGAACCGGCGCTGTCGGAGGCGTCGTGGGCGCCCCCGGCCGCGCTGCCGCTCGCGCTGTTGTGGCCGTCCTGGGACGGCTCCGACGCGGGGCCCGAGCGCGCGCCCTTCCCGCCGCGTGCGCCGTCCGTCGACCCCGCGGCGGCGGCCGACGCGGTCTTCGCCGCGGCCGCCGCGGCCTGCGGCGGCACCGCGTCCAACTGCGCGTCGTCGAGCGCGGCGCGCGTGTGCCGGGTCAGCGCGAGGAGCGCCACCGCGTCCTCCGGGCGGATCTCCGGATTGCGGGCGGTCGCCGTCGCGACCAGCTCGTCCAGCTCGATCGCCATACCGGGCACGGCTGCGGACGGCGCGGGCACGTCCTCGTTCAGATGGAGGTAGAGCACCTGCGCGGGGGTGTCCCCGCCGTGCGGCTTGGCGCCGGTCAGCATCTCGTGCAGGACGACACCGCACGCGTACACGTCCACGCGGGTGTCGGACGTGCCGTACTCGATCTGCTCCGGGGCGAGGTACGAGACGGTGCCCAGGATCGTGCCCGTGGTGTTGGTGACCGAGCCGATGGCCCGTACGAGACCGAAGTCGGCGACCTTCACCCGGCCGTCGTCCCCTATCAGGACGTTCTCCGGCTTGATGTCCCGGTGGATGAAGCCCGCCCGGTGGGCGGCGCCCAGCGCGGCCAGCATCGGCTCCAGGATGTCCAGGGCGGCACGGGGCTGGAGGGCGCCGCGCTCGCGCAGCACGTCCCGCAGCGTGCAGCCCTCCACGTACTCCATCGCCAGATACACGTACGCGCCCTCGGCGCCCTGGTCGAAGACCCCGACGACGTTCGGATGCGCCAGCCGCGCCACGGACTTCGCCTCGCGGATGAAGCGCTCCACGAAGGTGGCGTCGGTCGCCAGGGCCGGGTGCATCACCTTGAGGGCCAGGACCCGGTCGAGCCGGGTGTCGACAGCGCGGTAGACCGTGGCCATGCCGCCGACGGCGATGCGCGCGTCGACGCGGTAGCGGCCGTCGAGCAGCTGCCCGACGAGAGGGTCCTTGAGCGTCGTATCCACCCGTTGAGTCTACGAGCCACCGCCGACACTCCCGCAGCCCCGGGTCAGGCCCGACGCGCCAATGGAGCCGTCTTGTGACAGCACACACACCACACCGCGGCAATCGGCCGTCGCCCCGGAGCGCGGGGGCTCACAACGCGGCGCCTCAGAACGCGGGCCGCTCCGGGTCCAGCACCGCCAGCCCCTCCGTAGGAGACGAGGCGTCCGCGAAGTGCCGGCGCGGAATGCGGCCCGCGCGGAAGGCCAGCCGCCCCGCCTCGACCGCGTGCCGCATCGCCTCGGCCATCAGGACGGGCTCCTGGGCGCGCGTGACCGCCGACGCGAGCATGACGGCCGCACAGCCCAGCTCCATGGCGAGGGCGGCGTCGGACGCCGTGCCGGCCCCCGCGTCCAGGATCACCGGCACGTGTGCGTGAGCGGTGATCAGCTGGAAGTTGTGCGGATTACGGATGCCCAGACCCGATCCGATCGGGGACCCGAGCGGCATGATCGCCGCGCAGCCCACGTCCTCCAGTTTCCTGGCGAGTACGGGATCGTCGTTCGTGTACGGCAGGACCGTGAAGCCGTCGTCCACCAACGTCTCGGCGGCGTCCAGCAGTTCGATCGGGTCGGGCAGCAGCGTCCGTTCGTCGGCCACCACTTCGAGCTTGATCCAGTCGGTGCCCAGCGCCTCGCGCGCCAGGCGGGCGGTGAGGACGGCCTCACCCGCCGTGTGGCAGCCCGCCGTGTTCGGCAGGACCCGGATGCCCAGCCGGCCGAGCACGGACAGGACGGAGCCGTGCACGGTCGGGTCCAGCCGGCGCATCGCGACGGTGGTGAGTTCGGTGCCCGACGCGGTCAGGGACCTTTCCAGTACGTCGAGGCTGGGCGCGCCGCCCGTGCCCATGATGAGCCGGGAGTTGAGGACGGTGCCGCCGATGGTGAGCCGGTCGCCGGACATCGGGTCAGCCTCCTTGGACGGCGGTGAGGACTTCGACGCGGTCGCCGTCGGCCAGGGGGGTCGCGGACCAGCGCCCGCGCGGGACGACGGTCTCGTTGAGCGCGGCGGCGACGCCCGAAGGGGCGGGGGTGAGGGTCGCGACGAGGACGTCGAGGGTGACGGGGACGGCGAGGACGCGGGCCTCCCCGTTCACCGAGACGGTCACGGATTCGGTGCTCATGCGTGCTGCTCCTGACCTACGGAGACGGCGGGGGAGAAGGCCGGCGAGGGGCCGGGCACGAAGGCCGGCGCGAAGCGGCCGGGTGTGAAGGGCCGCGCGTCGTCGGGGAGTTCACCGGTCGTGAGCACGGTGGCCATCACCTGGCCGGTGACGGGCGTCAGGAGCACCCCGTTGCGGTGGTGCCCGGTGGCCAGAAGCAGGCCAGGCAGGGCGGTCGGTCCGAGCAGCGGGGCGTTGTCCGGCGACGTCGGGCGCAGCCCGGCGCGGGTCTCGGTGAGCGGCAGTTCGGTGATGCCGGGGAGCAGTTCATGGGCGTCGCGCAGCAGTTCGTACACCCCGCCCGCCGTCACCGTCGTGTCCCAGCCCAGCTCTTCGCTCGTCGCGCCCACGACCAGCTCGCCGTTCTCGCGCGGCACCAGATAGACGTGGCTGCCGCGGACCTCGGCCCGCAGTGTCCGGGACAGGAACGGGGCGTACGGGCGCGGCACCGTCAGCCGCAGGACCTGGCCCTTGACGGGACGTACCGGCGGCAGGACGTCGTCCGGCACGCCCGCGAGCTGCCCGCTGAGGCTGCCCCCGGCGATGACGACCTGGTCGGCGCCGAGTTCGGTGCCGCCACCGACCGTGACCCCGGCGGCCCGGTCCCGGACCACTCGCAGCCGTTCGGCCCACGCCCGGTGGAAGACCACCCCCGCCCGCTCGCAGGCCGTCAGCAGGGCGGCTGCGAGCCTGCGCGGGTCGATCTGGTGGTCACCGTCGACCCGCAGCCCGCCGCGTACGCCCGGAGCGAGCATCGGCTCCAGCCGCCGGCACTCGCGGCCGGTGAGCCATTCGGACTCCAGCCCCGACCTTCTCTGGAGGGCGTGGAGTTCACGCAGCCGGGCCCGGTCGTCGGTGTCGAGGGCGACGGCGAGGGTGCCGCAGGCGCGGTAGCCGGTGTCCTGGCCGGTGGCCGACTCCAGTTCGGCGACGAAGTCGGGGTAGAGCCGCGCGGAGGCGATGTTCAGCCCCAGCAGGGTCTGTTCGCCGTGGTCGAGTTCGCTGACGGCGGCGAGCATCCCGGCGGCGACCCGGGCGGCCCCGCCGCCCGGCTCGGGATCGACGACGGTGACGCCGAGCCCGCGCTGCGCCGCGCGCCAGGCGGTGACGAGGCCGATGATCCCGCCCCCGACGACCAGGACATCGGTATGAGATGACCGCATGGGCGTCCCGCTCCTCCCTTCGCCGGCATGACCCGGATCAGGTTCGTACGGTCGGAGGCCGCGTCAGCCTCCCTCTCAGCCCGGTGCGTACGGGCTCCCGCGAGGTGTGAAGTCTCTTGATTCCTACTGCCGATCGGTGGTTCCGGGGCCAGGGTAACCCCCGGTCCACGCACCCGGTAAGGGAGTCGTGGTCCCGGCCGGTTCCTTAAGGTGATCGGGTGAGTGAGCAGCGGAAGCAGACGGACGAGCGGCGCGTGGTGGTCGTCGGCGCGGGCATGGCGGGTGTGCAGACCGCCGTGGCACTGCGCGAATTGGGGTACGACGGCGCCGTCACCCTCATCGGCGCCGAACGGCACCAGCCCTACGACCGGCCCCCACTCTCGAAGGCCGTCCTCCTGGGGACGGCGGAGAGCTCGGCCTTCGACGTCGACTTCGACGCCCTCTCCGTGGAACTGCGGCTGGGTCTCGAAGTGACCGGCGTGCGCCCGGAGGACCGTGAGGTGGACACAGAGGCGGGCCCGGTTGCGTACGACGTCCTGGTCGTCGCCACCGGCGCCGAACCGGTCACCCTGCCGGGCGCGGCGGGCGTCCCCGGTGTCCATCTGCTGCGCACCCTGGACGACGCCGCGCGGCTGCGCCCCGTCCTGGACCGCAAGCACCACATCGTGGTGGTGGGAGCGGGCTGGATCGGCGCCGAGTTCACCACCGCCGCCAGGGAGGCCGACTGCGCGGTCACCGTCGTCGAGGCCGCGGACCGCCCGCTCGCCGGCGCCCTGCCGGCCGAGGTCGCCACTCCGATGGCGCACTGGTACGCCGAGAGCGGCGCGGAACTCCTCACCGATGCGCGCGTGGCGACCGTCGAGCCCGGCAGGGTGGTCCTCACCGACGGCCGCGAGCTGGCGGCGGACGCGGTGGTCGTGGGCATCGGCGCCCGACCCGCCACGGCCTGGCTGGCGGGCTCCGGCATCGCGACCGGCGCCGAGGGCGCCGTCACGGCCGACGACCGGCTGCGTACCTCGTCGCCCGGCGTGTACGCGGTCGGTGACTGCGCCTCGTTCCCCTCGGCCCGCTACGGCGAGCGGCTGCTGGTGCACCACTGGGACAACGCGCTCCAGGGGCCGCGCACGGTCGCCGCCGACATCGTGGGGGAGTCGCACGAGCCGTACGACCCCGTCCCGTACTTCTGGTCCGAGCAGTTCGGCCGCTTCGTGCAGTACGCGGGCCACCACGCGCGGGCCGACACCCTCCTGTGGCGCGGCGACCCGGCGAGCGCCGCCTGGTCGGTCCTCTGGCTGCGCGAGGGGGTGCTGGTGGCGCTGCTGGCCGTCGGCCGACCGCGTGACCTGGCGCAGGGCCGCAAGCTCGTCGCGGCGGGCGCGCGGATCGACACGGAGCGGGCCGCCGACCCCGCCGTACCGCTCAAGATGACGGCTCTCTGACGGCTCTCTGACGGCTCTCTGACGGCTCTCCGTCGGCTCGCCGACCGCGACTCCGACCGGCTCCCCGACCGCGACTCCGACCGGCTCCCCGGCGGCGCCCCGCCCCGTCGCCCACGGCCTCGTGCGCCGCTCGCCGATCCGCCGGACAGGCTCTCGGTGCCCGGCTCGGCTTCCGACTGTCAGTCCGGGATGGCAGGCTTGTCCTGTGACTGAGATTGACGCAAAGATCGATGCTCTCGTCCCTGCCTGGCTCCACCTGCCCGATATCGCCGAAATGCTCGATATCGAGGTGACGCGTGTACGCCAGCTCGTGAAGGAAGGCACGCTGATCGCCGTGCGCCGCGGTGAGAACCGCGCGCTCCAGGTGCCGGCTGCCTTCATCGACGGCAACAAGGTGGTCAAGGGCCTCGCGGGGACCTTGACGCTCCTCAGGGACGACAGCTTCACCGACGAAGAGATGCTTGAGTGGCTCTTCACTCCCGACCCGTCCCTGCCGGGCACGCCCGCGCAGGCCCTCAGCGAGAATCGCGGTACGGAGGTGAAGCGCCGCGCGCAGGCGCTCGCCGTCTGACGGCACCACCACCGGCCGTGCGCGGACCGGGCCGCCCCGGCCCGCGTACGGTCGTCCCACGACACTGATCCGACGGGGGAGACCCGCATGCCCGCAGCGCCCGGTGCGCCCAGCGCACTCGATCTGCTGTCCGACGCCCGGCTCTATCTCTGTACGGACGCGCGGAAGCGGCAGGGGGACCTCCCCGACTTCCTGGACGCCGTCCTCACCTCCGGTGTGGACATCGTGCAGCTGCGTGACAAGGGCATGGAGGCGGCCGAGGAGCTGGACCACCTCCAGGTCTTCGCCGACGCCTGCCGGCGCCACGGCAAGCTGCTCGCCGTGAACGACCGGGCCGACGTGGCGCACGCCATCGGTTCCGACGTGCTGCACCTGGGCCAGGGGGACCTGCCCGTCTCGGCCGCCCGCGCCATCCTCGGTACGGAGCCGCTGATCGGCCGCTCCACCCATGGCGAGGCCGAGGTGATGGCGGCGGCGGGCGAGCCCGGCGTGGACTACTTCTGCGCCGGACCCTGCTGGCCCACCCCCACCAAGCCCGGCCGGCCCGCCCCCGGCCTCGGCCTCGTGCGGTACGCCGCGTCGCTGGCCACCCGGCGCCCGTGGTTCGCGATCGGCGGGATCGACGCGGGCAATCTCGAAGAGGTGCTGGACGCCGGGGCCCGCCGGGTCGTGGTCGTACGGGCCCTCACGGAGGCGGACGATCCGGCCGCGGCCGCCGCCGGCATCGCGAAGCGCGTCCGGGACCGGGTCGCGTGACCCGCGCCGCCTGAACCCGCGCCCACGTTCGCATCCGCCCCGCGCCCACCCGCACCCCCCGGTGCCCGAGCACCGTCCGAGGGGTGGACAGGGATGGTGCGAAATGGACAAATTACCCTGCTCTGGTTGGGTGATCGCCACACCCTCGATAACCTTCCGGTATGGCCCTTGGCACAGCTTCGACCAGGACGGATCACGCTCGTACGGTGCGTGACCTGCTTGCGACCGGGAAATTGTCGTACTCGTTCGAATTCTGGGCGCCCAAGACGGAGAAGGGCGAGCGGAACCTCTGGAACGCGCTGCGCAGGGTCGAGGCCGTCGCTCCGAACTTCGTCTCGGTGACCTACGGCGCGGGCGGCTCCACCCGCGCGGGCACGGTCAAGGCGACCGAGCGCATCGCCGCCGACACCACGCTCACCCCGGTCGCCCACCTCACCGCCGTGAACCACTCGGTCGCCGAGCTGCGCAACATGATCGGCCAGTACGCGGACGCCGGGATCAGGAACATCCTCGCCGTGCGCGGAGACCCGCCCGGCGACCCGATGGGCGAGTGGGTCAAGCACCCCGAGGGCGTGGGGTACGCGGCCGATCTCGTCCGCCTGATCAAGGAGTCCGGCGACTTCTGCGTGGGCGTCGCGGCCTTCCCCGAGATGCATCCGCGCTCGCCCGACTGGGAGAGCGACATCCGCCACTTCGTGGCCAAGTGCCGTGCGGGCGCCGACTACGCGATCACCCAGATGTTCTTCGATCCCGAGGACTATCTGCGGCTGCGGGACAAGGTGACGGCCGCCGGCTGCGACACCCCGATCATCCCGGAGATCATGCCGGTCACCAACGTCCGGCAGATCGAGCGCTTCTCGCAGCTCAGCAACGCGTCGCTGCCCCCGGCGCTGAAAGAACGGATCCTCTCCGCCAAGGACGATCCCGCCGCTGTACGCTCCATCGGTATCGAGTACGCGACGGAGTTCTGCGCGACGTTGCGCGCGGAGGGTGTCCCCGGACTCCACTTCATTACACTCAACAACTCCACGGCGACGCTTGAAATTTACGAGAATCTCGGACTGCACGAGCAGTCGTGACCGGTCGTACCGGCCCCGCCCCGGGGCGGTGACCGCAGGAGAGGGGCGGGCATGGGCTGGACGGTCCTCTACATCGCGTTCGGCATCGTCGCGCTGTGGCTGCTGGGCGAAGTACTGCTCCAGTACAAGGCGCGGCTCCGTTGGCGACTGCTCGCCTTCACGGGATTCGTCGTCGTGGTGCTGGGCGTTCTGCTCGCCTCCGTACCGGTCATCGCGGTCGGCGCGATCGCGTTCGCGGTCGGCCAGACCTATGTGACGCTGTCGTTCCGGCGCGGCTTCTCCACCGGCTGGGCGATCGGCGGCAGCCCCGGCGCCAGCCGCCGCCGCAGGGCCGGCGGCGGTGAGGCCGGGACACGCGAACCGAGCCTGGAAGTCTCGGACTTGGAGTACCAGCCCGTCGCCGCCGGCCCAATGGCTCCCGTCCCGGACGAGCCGCCGCACGCCGCGTCCGTCTACGAGCCGGAGCCGATGCCCGACGAGACCGGGCAGTACGGCGTGTACAGCGACGCCGCCTACCAGGCGACCCAGTACGGCAATTACGACCCGCACGCCGGTTACGACACCCCCACCGGCCGGGACACCCACGCGGGCCACGACGCCTATGCCGGTCAGGGCCAGGACGCCTACGGCACGACGGACGGCTACGGAGCCGGGGACCCGTACGCGAGCCAGGGCCAGGACGTGTACGGCGGTCAGCAGGACGCGTACACGGGGCAGAGCGGCCAGTACGACTACGGCACCGGGCAGCAGCAGTACGCCGCCTACACCGACCCGTACAGCGGCGCGACCACGGGCGGTGATTCCCAGGGCGCGTACGACAGTTACGGCGGCCGACAGCAGGGCGCGGACCCCTACGGCGACCCGAGCGACCCGAGCGACCCGAGCGGGCAGGGCGGCCGGGCCGGGCACCCCGAGTACGGCGCGGAGACGCCGCCCGGCGGGGTGTGGGTCCCGCAGCAGCGCGAGGGCGAGAACATCCCCCCGATGCCGCGGCAGGCGCCTCAGCAGTACGGCTACGACCCCGACTACGACGAGCAGCGGTACCGCTACTGACGGGCGGCGCTCAACTCCCACCACCTGTTCGCGAGTTCACACGGCTGACAGCGCTCGACACTGCCCGGCACAGCCCCGTGTGGATTCAGCGCGAGCCGCGGAAGTCCGCGCCCTCCACGATCAGCCCGGCGACCAGCGCCCCGGACATGCCCGCGTGCGCCGGCCCACCACCCGGGTGCGCCTCGCCGCCGACGAGATACAGACCGGGCAGCCGCGTGCTGTTCGCCGGATGCAGCAGCCGGCCATCGGCCCCCGCCAGCGACGGCGCGGGCACCGAACCGCCCCGTGCCCCGGTCAGGGCCTGCGTGTCGGCCGGCGTGCGGACCTCCCGCCGGAGCAGCCGCTCCCGCAGCTCAGGCACGGCGGCACCGGCCGCCTCCACCAGTACGTCGGCGTACCGCTCGCGCAGCCCGGGGTCGGCCCAGTCCACCGGACCGTGCGGCGCGACGGTCGCCGTGACGGTGACCGCCTCGTGCTCGTCGTCCGGACGCGTCGTCGGGTCGTCGGGCCGCAGCACCGTGACCGTGGGCCGCTCCGCCGTGCGGCCGGAGAACACCGCGACGGCCTCGTCGGCGCCGAGGGGGGAGTGGACCACCGTCCGGTGCGCCGTGCCGTCCGGCGTGCCTCCACGCAGGGCCAGCAGCACCGTGAACCTGCCGGGGACCGCCGGCACCCCGCTCCCGCCGGAGCCGCCCCGGGGCCGTACGTCGCCGTCCCGCCACAACTCCCGGCCCACGAGGGCCGCGGGGGCCGTGCCCGCCACCACATGGTCCGCCTCGACGACCGCGGACGCGCCGACGGACGGCCCCGGCGCCAGCTCGACACCGGCCGCGCGCCCGTCCTTCTCGACGATCCGGGTCACATCGGCGTGGAAGACGAACTCCACCCTGCGCTCCAGGCACCGCTCGTACACCGCGTGCGCCAGCGCCCGCATCCCGCCCCGTACGTACCAGGTGCCGAAGGTCTGCTCCATGTACGGCAGCAGAGCGGCGCCCGCCGGGGTGTGCCGCGGATCGAGTCCGTACGACAGGACGTAGCCCTCGAAGAGGGCGGCCAGCCGGGGATCGGCCAGCTCCCACGCCCCCACCTCGGCGACGGTGCCCGCCGACCGGGACGCGCGCAGCAGCCTCCGCTGCCGGACGGCCGGATACGGATCGCGCCCCAGCACCTGCCAGTCGGCGCGCAACGGCTCCTCCAACAGAGGGCGCCGCGACCGGTCCCAGGCGTCCCGGGCCCGGCCGAGGAATTCCCCCCACCGTGCGCCCGCGCCCGCGCCGAGCGCGGCGTCCAGGGCCGCGACGACCCCGGCGCGCGACGCGTTCGGCAGCGACACCTCGGCGCCGTCCGGGAAGAGATGCCTGCTCGCCGGGTCGACCTGGGTCATCCGGACGCACTCCTCAAGCGGCTTCTTGCCGGTCTTGACGAACAAGTCCCGGTAGACAGCGGGCAGATGGAGCAGCGTGGGCCCCGTGTCGTACGCGAACCCGTCGCGCTCGAACCGGCCGAGGGCGCCGCCGTACGTCGCCGAGCGCTCGTACACCGTCACCCGGTGCCCCGCCACTGCCAGCCGGGCAGCCGCCGCCATCGCGCCCATCCCGGCGCCGATCACCGCAATCCGTGCCATGGAAGTGGACCTTAGCGGCCGGATTTTCCGCCGCCGCGCCCGGGAGGCCGTGCCGGAACCGGCGGCCGCTCGTGAAGACGAGGGGAAGTACGGACACGGACGAAATCGTGGCCAGTGTGTGGGCCGGACGAGTGAGGTGGTGAACGGGGTGGTGAGTATCCGTACCTAGTACATGAGATGAGTAGAGACGCGGATAGGCCCCCACCTGCGGAGACGGAAGAGTGAGGGGCACGGGAGGGGCGCGACGCCGAAACCGCCGGCACGGGGCGGCGGAGCGGCGTAGCACCCCGACCGCTACGGGGTGAGGCAATGCGCCGCTCCGGTCGGGAGTGAGGAAGCCCGATCGGAGCGGCGCATTTCCGCGTCCTACGTACGTGTACGTACGTGTACGAGGCGGCCGGACGGTGTCCGGGCGGCGTTCCCATCGCCGGGTCAGCCTCCGCCGACCCGGCCGTGCAGCAGCAGCGAGAGCGCCGAGTGCACGTCGTCGATCGACCGCTCGGGCTGGAACGCCTGCCAGTCCAGGGCCGCCACCAGCACCATCCCCACCAGCGCCGCCGCCGTCAGCGGAATGTCGATCTCACGGCTCAGCTCACCGCCCTCGATCCCCTCCTGGAGCACCTTCTCCACGACGGCGACGGCCTGCTGACGCACCACCAGCAGCGTGGACTGCCACGCGCGGTTGGTGCGCCACAGCTCGGCCACGTACAGCTGGGTGAAGGCCGGACAGCGGTCCATGAAGGCGAGCCCCGCCCGGATCATGGCGTCCAGCGCCTGCACGCTGGTCCCGTCGCGCTTCGCCGTCTCGTCGGCCGCGGTCTGGAGCGAGTCGGTGAGCAGGCCGACGCCGTGCCGTAACAGCTCCTCGAAGAGGTCGGTCTTGCTCTTGAAGTTGTAGTAGACCGTGCCCTTGGCGACTCCGGCGCGCTCGGCGATCTCGTCCACGGTCGTCGCCGAGAAGCCCTGTTCGGCGATGAGCGTCACCGCGGCCTCGTAGAGCTTCTGTCGGGTGGCCTGCCGGCGGGTGCTGCTCCTGTCCATACGCCCGATTCTCACAGGTGTCGCGCCGTCATCCGTCACAGCCTCAGTTCGGGATGGAGCCGGTCGACGCTCCACACCTGTCCGTGGCGCGCGGAGACGGCCGTCAGCGCCAGGGCTCCCACGGTGAAGGCCGCGAGTACGGCACGGCCCCGCAGGACCGGCCCGAGCCCGCCGCCCGTGATGAGGACGCGCAGCGACTCCACCACGTAACTCATCGGCAGGAAGGGGTGGATGGCGTTGAAGAAGCCGGGGCTCGTCTGCACGGGGTACGTGCCGCCCGCCGAGGTCAGCTGGAGCATCAGCACGGCCAGGACGAGGATGCGGCCCGCCGCCCGAAGCGGGCGTTCAGCCACTGCACGAGCGCGGCGAAGCAGCAGGTGACCAGTGCCAGGAAGCCGACCGTACCGGCGGCGCGCGCCGGCTGGAGGCCGAGTCCCAGTGCAGTACGGACATCAGCGCGCCCACCTGGAGCAGGCCGATGCCCACCACCGGCAGCCAGCCCGCGACGGCGATCCGCCAAGGGGCGGCACCGGCGGCGAGGGCGCGCCGGTTGAGCGGCTGGATAGGCGTGTACGCCACCATCGCGCCGACCCAGAGGGAGAGCGGAATGAAGTGAGGGGCGAAACCGGTGCCGTAGTTGGACGCCTCGTGCGTGGACCGGGAGGCGAGCCGGACGGGATCGGCCATCACCTCCGTACGGAGGTCGCGGTCGCTCTTGCCGTAGTCCGGGATCTCGCCGACGCCGTCGTCGAGTCCGCCCGCGAGGTCGGCGGAGCCGTCGGCGCGCTTGAAGAGACCACCGTCCAGGCCGGCCGCCCCTGTGCCGAGTTTCCCGATGCCGGCGTCCAGGCCGGTGGACCCCTTCTTGGCGGTGGCGAGCCCGGTGTGCAACTCGTCGGCGCCCTTGGCGACCTTCATGGCACCGGAGTCGAGCCGGTTGATCTCGGTGACCGCCGTCGTGAGGTCGTCGTCCGGATGAGGCGCCCGCTCGGCGAGTGCGGTCGCCTGTTTCTGGAGCTTCGCGAGCCGCCCGTCGAGCGTCGTCAGGTCGCCGCTGCTCTCCGTGACGAGGGCGTTGACGTCGTCGGCGACCCGCGCCGCGTCCGCCGCCGCCGTCCTGGCGCGCTCCAGCGGCGGGCAGGCGGCCGGGTCGGGCTCGTCGCTCTCCTCGCAGCGTGTCCGGTGGATGTCGGCCGGATCGGCGGACGCCTGGTGGGCGGCGGTCGCGGTGAGGGGCGCGCCCTTCACCAGGCCGGCGAGGTTGTCGCGCATCGCCCCGGAGGAGTTGGCGACCTGGCGGGCGGTGTCGGCGATGGTGCCGCCGTTGTCCTTGAGATACGGACGCAGCGCGCCCGCCGCCCCTTTGGCCTTTTCGGCGAGCGACCGCGTACCGGCGGCGACCTTCCGCGAGCCCTTCTCCAGCTCTCCCGCGCCCTTGAGCTTGTCGGCGCCCTCGGCGGCCTTCCGGGTCGCGTCGTGGATGCCGGAGAACGAGATGAAGATCCGGTCCAGGAAGGAACGCGACGCCTTGGCGGACGCCGCCGTCCGTACCTCGGCGAAGACGGTCCGGGAGATCTGGCAGACGAGGTAGTTGTTGGCGTCGTTCGTGACGACATTTTGCACTGACCGGTCAGCGTAAAAGCTATCCCGAACGTGCGAGCGAGGCAAAAGTGCAGGTCAGGGCCGATTGTCAGTGGCGTACTCCACGATGGACACATACGGCCACAGAGCCGTCACAGAGACGACCAGGAGGTTCGTCATGGCCAGTTCCTACGCCGCAGCCGCACGCCGGCGAAGCACAGGCGGCCCTGCCCCCTCACTGACCGGCCCCGCGACCGACGTCCACCCCGTCCTGCGTCGCGCGACCGCGCCGCCCGCCGCCCTCGACCTGCTCGCCCAGGCCCGGACGGGGCTGGACGAGGCCGCCACCTTCGAAGCCCCCAACGAGCGCTATGCCACGGCCCATCTGGCCGCCCTGCGCACCGCGGCGGCGGTCCTCGCCGCCCGTGGCCGGCCCGAGCCCACGACCCCGCGCCGCAGGCGCATACGGACCGCCTGGGAGGTGCTGCCCGAGATCGTGCCCGAGCTGTCCGAGTGGAGCGCCCTGTTCGCCTCAGGCGCCACCCGCAGAGCGCGGGCCGAGGCAGGCATACAGGGCGCGGCGAGCAGCCGCGACGCCGACGACCTGCTGCGCGACGTGGCCATGTTCCTGCGCCTCGTGGAGCGGCTGCTCGTGCTCGAACCGGTGCTGCCCCAGCCCAGGGCCGAAGAGCCGGAGAAGGGCGGCGCCACTGGGTGACCGGGACGGCCGACGGAGGCAATAGGCTGTGCGGAACCTGCACCTTTCACGCCCCGCGACCAGGGGCGGCACCGCGCCGAGGAGTCAACTGCCGTGTCGGACCCTTCCCCTGCGTTCGGTGGAGAGACGCCGTCGCGCCCCCGCAGCTCCCTGCGTACCGCCGTGGTCTGGGAGGTGCTCAAGCGCGCCCTCGACAGCCGTGCCACGGCGGCCGGTACGGCGGCCCTGGACGTCCTCGACACCGGAGGCGGCACGGGCAACTTCGCCGTGCCCGTCGCCCGCCTGGGCCATCGGGTGACCGTCGTCGACCCGAGCCCCAACGCGCTGTTCGCGCTGGAGCGCCGGGCCGCCGAGGCGGGCGTCGCCGATCGCGTCAACGGAGTCCAGGGCGATATCCACGGCCTGTTCGACGTGGTGGAGCGGGGCGGCTACGACGCCGTGCTCTGCCACGGCGTCCTGGAGTACGTCGACGACCCGGCCGACGGCGTCCGGAACGCGGTCGAGGCGCTGCGCCCCGCCGGCGCCCTCAGCCTGCTCGCGGCGGGCCTCGGCGGCGCCGTCCTGGCCAGGGCGCTCGCCGGCCACTTCACCGAGGCCCGGCACGCGCTGACGGACCCGGCCGGCCGCTGGGGCGAGGGCGACCCGGTCCCCCGGCGGTTCACCGTCGAGCTGCTCACGGAACTGGTCGACAAGGCCGGTGTCGACGTGGGCGCGGTGCACGGCGTCCGGGTCTTCTCCGACCTGGTCCCGGGCGTTCTGGTGGACACTCAGCCGGGCGCTCTGGAGGCCCTCCTGAAGCTGGAGGCCGCCGCCGCCGAACTGTCGACCTTCCACTCCGTCGCGAGCCAGCTGCACGTTCTGGGCGAGAAGCGGGCCTGACAGTGCACGCCCGCGAGCACTGATCGCGTACTGATCGCGGGGCTGATCAGCAACGCAGCTACGCATGGAGTGCGCCACAGGCCCCCCAGCAGAGCGTTCGGCGCCGTATGATCGGGGTACGCCTTCCGGCATGACGGGTCGACGGTTGGGGAATCAACGCCTCAGCGGCCGAGTCGGCATGGCGGCCCGGATTGGCGAAATGGCGTAGAGGGCGGGTTTCACGGGGGCGATTCCCTGCCTATCCTGAAGGGGCCGCATACCGGTCGCCCCCCGCGACCGACGACTAGGAGGACTCCGTGCCGCTCTCGGAGCACGAGCAGCGAATGCTCGAGCAAATGGAGCGAGCGCTGTACGCCGAAGATCCCAAGTTCGCGACAGCGCTTGAGGGAAGCGGGCTGCGTACGTACACCCGGCGACGGGTCTACCAGGCGGTCGCTGGCTTTCTGGTGGGTATCGCGCTCCTCATGACCGGTATGGTCGCCAAGCAGATCTGGATCGGCGTGGTGGGTTTCCTCGTCATGCTGGGCTGCGCGGTTCTCGCGGTCACCGGCTGGCGCAAGGCTCCGAAACCGGGTGAGCAGCAGGCATCCGGCGAGGCCACGGCCGACCGCCGACAACCTCGGCAGCGCCGCTCGTTCATGAACAGGATCGAACAGCGCTGGCAGCGTCGCCGTGACGAGCAAGGTCAGTAGGGCGACCCAGAGGTTCCCAAGCTTGCAGTAGTGGTGCGACCGCCGTGAGACAGGACGGACAAGGGTGAGGGGCGAACGCGGGAATGCGTTCGCCCCTCACCCTTGTCCGCGTGCGGGACCGGCCCCGGCCCCCGGCCCCCCACCACCCCGGACACACGGACGGGGGCGGGGGTGCGGGCCCGAAAGCTGCCCCGTACCCCCGCACCCGGACCGGTTCTGGCCCTGCCCGGTTCAGCCCCGCTGCCGGGACGGCCTGCGGAACAGCGCCGCCCACCGGCGGCCCAGCTCCAGGCGGCGCGCTCCCCAGCGGTCGGTGACAGCCGCCCAGCGCTCGGCGAGTCCCCACATCACCCGAACGGACGAGCGCGGCAGGAGAAGCGCGCGCTGTCTGGTCCAGCGGCCCGCCGCCTCGCCCAGGCCCACGCGCACCCGCTGGGCGTCGTCGGCGAGACCCGTGACGGGCTGTGGCTCCGGCGCGTACAGCACCTGCTCCACCGCACGTGCCACCCGGTGCACGGCATCGGCGGCGTCGCCCTCCAGCCGCCCCAGCCGCACGATCCGGGCCGCCGTCCCGCGCGGCGTCTGCGAATCGTCCGGGCGGATGCCGTGGTCCCAGGCCGTGTCGACGATCTCCCGCCACGCGCCCAGCACACGGGCCGTGGCATCGGCGGTCGTACGGCCCCCGGAACCGAGGCGTCGCGCCCGGATCCTGGTGCGCCACAGCAGCGGCAACAGGGGCAGCAGCAGCACGGCCAGGACGCCCAGCGTGATGCCGGCCACCGTCCCCGCGGATGTCCCCGAGTCGGATGGAGGCAGCGCTCCCGCCGGCGCGGTCGTGCCGCAGTCGCCGATCCTGGCGGCCTGCGGCGGGCAGCTGTCCGAGGCGGACGGCTGCGCGCTGGGCGCGGACGACTCGCCGGCCTCGGGCTGGGCCGGATCACTCGCATCGCCCGAGGGAGCCTCCGGGATGGTGTAGTCCGGCGCGCTGCCCCGGCTCGGCGTCGGTTCGAAGCGCGTCCAGCCGACGCCTTCGAAGTACAGCTCGGGCCAGGCGTGCGCGTCCCGGAGCCCGACGGACATCGTGCCGTCCGACTGCGGTGTGCCCGGTGTGAAGCCCACCGCCACCCGCGCCGGGATGCCCAGGGTGCGGGCCATCGCCGCCATCGAGAACGAGAAGTGGACGCAGAAGCCCTCCTTCTCCCGGAGGAAGCGGCTGATGGCCGAGACGCCCGTGCCGGAGGCGACCTGTGTGTCGTACGTGAAGCCGCCGTCCACGGCGAACCAGTCCTGGAGCTTGACCGCCTTCTCGTAGTCGTTCGCCGCGCCGTCGGTCACCTCGCGTGCGGTGGCCGCCACCTCGTCCGGCAGCACGTCCGGCACCTTCGTGTACTCCCGCACCAGGGAGGCCGGGGGCCTGGGCGCCGCCGCGAGCTGTTCGCGGGTCGGCTCCACCAGCAGGCTGGTGACCTGGTACTGCGCGCCTCGCGTCGTCTCGCCCCGGTCGCCGACCAGGGTCCGGCCGTTCGGTTCGAAGCGCCAGCGCCCGTCGATGTCCACCTGCGAGGCCGGATAGGGCATCGGCAGATAATTCTGCCGGTACCAACCGGCGGCGGAAATACTCGTCTTGATCTCGGTGGTGCTGACGTCGCCGCGCAGACCGGGCGGGCTGGGAAGCGTGTTCGGCACGTCCTCGACACTGCGCTGGGAGAACCGCCAGGACGTGCCGTCGAAGTCGTCCAGCGACATGATCCGCAGATACAGGTCCTGGGTGCTCTCCGCGTTCGTCCGGTACCGCAACGCCTCCCGGTCCTCGGGCTGGTTGAGGTTGTCCTGGAGCGACACCAGCGGGTTGACGGCGGAGATCGTGCCACCGCCGAGGCCCGAACCCGACCCGGCGCCCGTGCCGTTGAGCAGGCCGCCGTTCAGCGACGGCAGCGCGGCGGGCACGACGAGCGCGATCCCCAGCGCCATCACGCCGATACGGCGCCCCGTACGGATCGGGGCCGTGGCCGTACCCCCGGTGTCCATCCCGGCGGCCGTACGGCCCGGAGCACGTGGAGCGCCGCCGAAGACCCGCCCCCACTGGGAGAGCCGGTCCCTGCCCTCGGCCAGCAGCAACAGCAGATAGCCGCCGGCCGCCAGCAGGAACCACAGCCAGGAGGCGTCGCCGCCGGAGAGACCGGCGGCGACCGAGTACAGCGCCAGCAGCGGCAGTCCGGCCGGCGCCGCGCTGCGGAACGTCACGGCGAGCGCGTCCACGGCCAGACCGATGACCAGCACACCACCGACCAGCATCAGCTTGATGCCGTTGGTCGGCGGTGCCGGAACCGAGTACCGCGCGACCTCCTCGCCGCCCTGGCTCAGCAGCTCACCGAAGCGCTGGAAGACCTCCGGGCCGGGCAGCAGGCCGAACAGGGCCTGCTCCGAGGCGAAGGCCACCGTGAGCATCAGCAGCCCGGCGAACGCCTGGAGCGCCACGACCAGCGTTCTGGCCAGGGGCACCCGCCGGCCGAGCGCGCCCACCCCGGCCAGGACCGCCACCATGAGGGCCGCCTGGAGGATCCAGGTGGCGGGATCGACCAGCGGCATCAGTGCGGCGGCCGCCATCATCGTGGCGGCGAACGCGCACAGCGCCAGCCTCGCGCGACCGCTCATGACCATCCTCCGGAGAAGCCTGCCGAGCCCTGGGCCGCACCCGACTCGGTGCGCTGGTGTGCCGCCTGCTGCCACAGATCGGGGAGCGCGAGTCCGGCCGGCACCGCGAGGGCGGTCCAGCCCGACTCGCGCAGCTGCCGCAGCCGGACCTGGACCCGCGCGGGCGGTTCGCCGTCCTCCTGGAGCCAGCCGGAGCTGTCCAGGACGAAGGCCACCGCGGCACCGCTGCGGTGCCGCATACGGCAGGCCACGGCGGTCTGCTCCTCGTCGAGATCACCCAGGAAGGCGATCAGCAGTCCCTCGGTCCCGCCGCGCAGCACGTCGTACGCGCGGGAGAGCCCCGCCCCGTCGGAGTGGTCGACGACGGCGAGCGTGTCCATCATCAGTCCGGCCGCGTCGGCGGACTCCTGCGTCGAACCGGCGAACCCGTCGGCGCCCTCGCCGGGCACCGAACTTCCCGTGTCCGTCAACAGCCGTACGGCGAAGCCCCGTTCCAGCATGTGCACCAGCGCGGACGCCGCGCCCGACACCGCCCACTCGAAGGCCGAGTCGGGTCCCGCACCCTGGTAGGCGAGCTGCCGGGTGTCGAGCAGCACCGTGCAGCGGGCCCGCTGCGGCTGCTCCTCGCGGCGCACCATCAGCTCGCCGTAGCGCGCGGTGGAGCGCCAGTGCACCCGGCGCAGGTCGTCGCCGTGCCGGTAGCCGCGTGGGATGACGTCGTCCTCGCCGGCCAGCGACAGCGAGCGATGCCGCCCGTCGCCGTACCCCGCCGTCGCCCCGGCGAGCCGGACCGGTGGCAGCGGCTCGGTGCGCGGGATGACGGTCAGGGTGTCGTGGGCGCTGAAGGAGCGCGTCAGCTCGCACATCCCGAACGGGTCGCTCAGCCGCAGCTGGAGCGGCCCGAGCGGATAGCGCCCACGCAGGTCCGACCGCACCCGGTAGGAGACCTCACGGCGCCCGCCCGCCTCCACCCGGTCCAGGACGAACCGGGGGCGCGGACCCAGCACGTACGGCACATGGTCCTGGAGCATCAGCAGACCGGTGGGCAGCCGCGACACGTTGTCCATCCGCAGGTGGACGCGGGCCTCGGACCCCGCGGGCACGCGCGACGGCGAGAGCCGCCTGCTGCCCGCGACCCGGTAGCGCGTGCGGTACAGCACGCCCACACAGACCAGCGGCAGGACGGCCAGCAGCATCCCCACCCGGAGCAGATCCGCCTGGCCGAGGACGTAGGCGCAGACCGCCGCCGCGATGCCCGCGGCGAAGAACGACCGGCCGCGGGTGGTGAGACCGCCCAGCGCCGCCCGCAGCCCGCCCTTGTCCGTGCCGTCCGGGCCGGGGGCGCCGGGCTCCATCACAGCCGCCGGACGCCCGGCTGCTGCCGGTCGTAGCGCGGCGCGGCGGCCACCGGGGCCTGCCGGCCGCCGTCGGCCGTCGGCACCGGGACGCGCTGGAGGATCTCCTGCACCACCTGCTCGGCGGTCCGGCGGTTGAGCTGTGCCTGCGCGGTCGGCAGCAGCCGGTGCGCCAGCACCGGGACCGCCAGCGCCTGCACGTCGTCCGGCAGCGCGTACTCCCGGCCGCTCAGGGCGGCGGACGCCTTCGCCGCGCGCAGCAGATGCAGCGTGGCGCGCGGCGAGGCGCCCAGTCTGAGATCCGGGTGGTTACGGGTCGCCCCGACCAGCTCCACCGCGTACCTCCGTACGGAGTCGGCCACATGGACCTTGCGCACGGCGTCGATCAGCTTCACGATGTCGTGCGCGTGGGCCACCGGCTGGAGGTCGTCCAGCGGCGAGATCCCGCCGTGCACGTCCAGCATCTCCAACTCGGCCTCCGGGCTCGGATAGCCGATGGAGACCCTGGCCATGAAACGGTCGCGCTGCGCCTCGGGCAGCGGATAGGTGCCCTCCATCTCGACCGGGTTCTGCGTCGCCACCACCATGAAGGGGCTGGGCAGTTCGTACGTCTGCCCGTCGATGGTGACCTGGCGCTCCTCCATCGACTCCAGCAGCGCCGACTGTGTCTTGGGCGAAGCGCGGTTGATCTCGTCGCCGATCACGATCTGCGCGAAGATCGCTCCGGGTTTGAACTCGAAGTCGCGTCGCTGCTGGTCGTATATGGAGACCCCGGTGATGTCCGAGGGCAACAGGTCGGGCGTGAACTGGATACGCCGCACCGAGCAGTCGATGGAGCGTGCGAGCGTCTTGGCCAGCATGGTCTTGCCGACGCCCGGAACATCCTCGATGAGCAGATGTCCCTCGGCGAGCAGCACTGTCAGCGAAAGCCGTACGACCTCAGGCTTGCCCTCGATCACACCCTCCACCGATGCGCGGACACGCTCCGCTGTGGTGGTCAGATCTGTGAGGCTCGCTCGATCGTCATAGGTCGTCACCCGGCCCTCCTCGGCCCGTTCATACGGGCCGAGGCTCTTCTCACGGCCCGGCCCACCCCGAAATACGGACGCCGCGTCCGGAAGGTTCCGCAACGCCGCTGTCACTCACGCATTCTTGTAGCCGTTACCGCTTCGTGTCACTCGCCTGTGGATAAGTGGGTGTGAATTGCCGGAGTTGCCGTGATTCTGGTGCCGGCGAAGGGTCAGTTCGCGGGGTCGATCTCCCGCAGAAGGCCCGTCGACACCTCGAAGACGAAACCGCGTACGTCGTCGGTGTGCAGGAGGAACGGTGAGGTCCGCACCCGCTGCATCGACTGCCGTACATCCTGGTCCACGTCCCTGAAGGACTCCACGGCCCAGGCCGGACGCTGTCCGACCTCCATTTCCAGTTCGTGCCTGAAGTCCTCGGTGATGGCCTCCAGACCGCAGCCGGTGTGATGGATGAGCACGACGCTGCGGGTCTGGAGCGCCCGCTGGCTGATGGTGAGTGAGCGGATGACGTCGTCGGTGACGACACCGCCCGCGTTGCGGATCGTATGACAGTCGCCGAGCTCCAGGCCCAGCGCGTCGTGCAGGTCGAGGCGGGCGTCCATGCAGGCGACCACGGCGACGCGCAGCACGGGGCGGGCGTCCATCCCGGGGTCGTCGAAGTCGCTGGCGTAGCGCCGGTTGGCGTCCACGAGTCGATCGGTGACCGTACCGTCGGTGCGGGCCGCACCGACGGATGCCTGGGCGGACTCGGCGGGGAGGTTCGCGGATGTCGACATACCTATAGACGGTAATGCTCACGCGCGCCGGAAGCCCGCTGTACGAGCGGACAAACATCGTCAACGAGGCCTGGTGTGAGGTAAGCCACACAGGTCAAGCTCAACGGTCCGAACAGGTGACGTACACCGTTTTCGATTGCGCGATCGCGTCACCACCCTGTCGGGACCCGCGCGATCTTCACCGAGACCGAACGACGATCCGCACCGCGATCCGCACCGCCGGTCCCCGCGCAGCGGGCCGGGCGACGCGCTGTCCGGTTGATTGACCGGGGGGACCTGTGGACTAAAGTGACGCGAAGTTCACGGACATCCCGAACACTTACCGGAACACTCCCCGAAATTCCCCCGCGATTTCCCCGCGTGTGCGGCGTACGTGCGGCTCGGCCTCCTCACGCTCGGCGGTACGTACATCCACGCCGGACCTGAGAGGGCGCATGAGCCAGCGCAGCCAGCGAACCAGGCCCCGCGAGGCCCGCGTATGACCGGCACCCGGCACATTCCGGTGCTGCTCGACCGGTGCCTCCACCTGCTCGCTCCCGCCCTCGCCGAACCGGGTGCCGTCGTCGTCGACTGCACCCTCGGTCTCGGCGGCCACAGCGAGGCGCTGCTCACCACCTTCCCCGCCGCGCGGCTGGTCGCGCTCGACCGGGACAAGGAGGCGCTACGGCTCTCCGGCGAGCGGCTCGCCCCGTTCGGCGCCCGCGCCACCCTCGTGCACGCCGTCTACGACGAACTGCCCGACGTGCTCGACCGGCTGGGCATCCCGCGCGTCCAGGGCGTGCTCTTCGACCTCGGTGTCTCGTCCATGCAACTCGACGAGGCGGAGCGGGGGTTCGCGTACGCCCAGGACGCCCCGCTCGACATGCGCATGGACCAGTCGTCCGGGATGAGCGCGGCCGAGGTCCTCAACACCTACCCGCCGGGCGAACTGGTGCGGATCCTGCGGGCGTACGGCGAGGAGAAGCAGGCCAAGCGCATCGTGTCGGCGGTCGTCAGGGAGCGCGCCGTCGAGCCCTTCACCAACAGCGGCCGGCTGGTCGAACTCATCCGTGACGCCCTGCCGCAGGCCGCCAAGCGCACCGGCGGCAACCCCGCCAAGCGCACCTTCCAGGCCCTGCGCATCGAGGTCAACGGTGAACTGTCCTCCGTGGAAGCGGCCGTTCCGGCCGCGGTGGCGTCCCTCGCCGTGGGCGGCCGTATCGCCGTACTGGCCTACCACTCCCTCGAAGACCGCCTGGTCAAGCAGGTCTTCGCGGCCGGCGCCGCCAACACGGCACCCCCCGGCCTGCCCGTCGTGCCCGAGCGCTACCAGCCGAGGCTCAAACTCCTGACGCGCGGCGCCGAACTCCCCACCGAGGAAGAGGTCGCCGAGAACCGCCGGGCCGCCCCCGCCCGGCTGCGCGCCGCCGAGCGGATCCGGGAGGACGTGCGGTGAGCCGACCGGCCAGGCAGCTCAGGGGGCGCGCCGCGCGGCTCGCCCGGCTGATGCCGACGACCGGGCCGAGCACCGCGGCGCGTACGCCCTTCGTCCTGCTGGTCGTTCTCCTCCTCGGCGGCGGGCTGATCACCCTGCTCCTGCTGAACTCCTCGCTCAACGCGGGGTCGTTCAGGCTCAGCGAGCTCAAGAAGCAGACCACGGACCTGACCGACGAGCAGCAGGCGCTCCAACGCGACGTGGACAACCTCTCGGCGCCCGACGCGCTTGAGCGCCGCGCCCGCCAACTCGGCATGGTCCCCGGCGGCAGCCCCGCCTTCCTCGACCCGGACGGCCGGATCAGCGGCGTCCCCTCCAAGGCCGACGCGCTCCCGTACACCGCACCGTCCGCCATGGACGCCACCCCGCCCGCCGCGCCGAGCCTGCCCGCCTCGCTCGCACCCTCCGTCACCCCGTCGGCGTCGGCCACGGACGCACCGCCGTCCCCCTCCTCCGGAGGGGCCACGACCCCGACAGCCGCGCCGCCCGCCCCGTCCGCCTCGGCGGGCTCGCGCGGCGCGCCCTCCACCGCGCCCATGCCAGGACCGACGTCCGGCACATCCACCCCGACGACCTCCGGCAGGTGACGCAGTGCCCCCCGAGCAACCACCGCGCCGCCGGGTCCCCGGCCCCGCGCGCTCCGGGAGCGGTGCGCGCCCCCGGCCCGAATCACGTACGCCGCAGCGCACTCCGCAGCGCCCCGCGCCCCGGCCCTCCGGGCGCCCACGGCGCCCCGCACAGGGCCGCCCGCGCTCCGCACCCCGCACCCCGCGCCGTATCCGGCTCGGCAACCACCGTCCCCGGCTCCGGCTGGTCAGCCTCGGACTGACCATGGTCATGCTGGTCTTCGTCGTCCGGCTGCTCCAGGTCCAGGCCGTCGACGCGAGCGCGTACACCGCGAAGGCGGAGAAGAACCGCTTCACGAGCGTCACGCTGGCCGCCGAGCGCGGCGAGATCACCGACCGCGCCGGGGTGGCCCTCGCCACCAGCGTCGACGCGCACGACATCACGGCCGACCCCAAGATGTTCACCCCCGAGGACAGCAAGGTCGCCGACGCCCCCGAGCAGGCCGCCGCGCTCCTCGCCCCGATCCTCGACAAGGAGCCCGAGACGCTGGCGAAGCAGCTCTCGGTCCCCAAGTCCCGCTTCACGGTGCTCGCGCACCGCCAGACCCCTCAGGTCTGGAACCAGATCAGCGACCTCAAGTCCGTCCTCGCCGAGAAGGCCGAGAAGGCGCGCACCGCCAAGGGCGGCAAGGGCGACGAGGCGCCGGCCAGCGTTCTCGCCGGAGTCTTCCAGGAGCCCAGCAGTAAGCGCGTGTACCCCAACGGGGACCTCGCCGCCGGGATACTGGGATACGTCAACGCCGCCGGCCACGGAGGCGGCGGCGTCGAGTCCATGCTCGACAAGAAGCTCTCCGGCCAGGACGGCGAGATCACCTACGCCCACTCCGGCGGCCGGCGCGTCCCAACGGCGGGCTCCGAGGAGACCCCCGCCGTCCCCGGCACGGACATCGAGCTGACCATCGACCGGGACATCCAGTGGGCCGCCCAGCGGGCCATCTCCGAACAGGTCACGGAGTCCAAGGCCGACCGCGGCTACGTGATGGTGCAGAACACCCGGACCGGCGAAGTGCTCGCCATGGCCAACTCACCCGGCTTCGACCCCAACGACCTGTCACAGGCGGACGGCACCGCCATGGGCAACGCCGCGCTCCAGGACGCGTTCGAACCGGGCTCCACCAGCAAGGTCATGTCCATGGCCGCCGTCCTGGAGGAGCGGGCCGCCACCCCCGGCACCCATGTCACCGTGCCCAACCGGCTGCACCGCGGCGACCGCCTCTTCAAGGACGACATCGACCACCCCACCTGGTACCTCACGCTCAACGGCGTGCTCGCCAAGTCCAGCAACATCGGCACCATCCTGGCCACCGGCCAGCTCGGCAAGACCCAGCCCGAGGCCAACCGGGTCCTCCACTCCTACCTGCGTAAATTCGGCATCGGCAGCCCCACCGGCCTCGGCTACCCCGGGGAGACCCAGGGCATCCTCGCCGACCCGAAGGACTGGTCGACCTCGCAGCAGTACACGATCCCCTTTGGTCAGGGACTGTCGGTCAACGCCATGCAGGCGGCCTCGGTCTACTCGACCATCGCCAACGGAGGCGTACGGATCGAACCCACCCTGATCCGTGGCACCGAGGGCCCCGACGGCCGCTTCACCCCCGCCACCGCCCCCAAGAAGACCCGCGTCGTCAGCGAGAAGACCGCCAGGACGCTGGCCACCATGCTGGAATCCGTCGTCTTCGACGAGGCGGGCACCGGCACCAAGGCCCGGATCCCCGGCTACCGCGTCGCCGGCAAGACCGGAACGGCCAACCGCGTCGATCCCGAGTCCGGCCGCTACAAGGGCTACACCGCGTCCTTCGCGGGCTTCGCGCCCGCCGACGACCCGCAGATCACCGTCTACTGCGCCATCCAGAACCCGACCAAGGGCAGCTACTTCGGCGGCCAGATCTGCGGCCCCATCTACAAGGAGGTCATGGAGTTCGCTCTCAAGAGCCTCCAGGTCCCACCGACCGGCAAGAAGGCAGCCCCGCTGCCGGTCGAGTTCAAACCCGGCGAGTGACCCAGGGAACACCCCAGTGACAACGATCACCCCCGACTCGGGGAACCACGACGGCGCGTCCGTCACCCCACCAGACGGCCCCGGCACCGGGCGCCCCTCACGTGGCCCGCGGCCCGGTGAGCCCGGTACGCTCACCGCCGTGTCCCACGCAGATCAGTACCGAACCGCCACAAAGGACGCGCCCGTGAACCATCCCGGAGCGCCCCGCCCGAACCAGGTCCTGCCGACCTCCCTCGTGGATCTGGCCGCCCGGCTGGGTGCCGAGGCCCCGGCGGACGGGGCGGCGACCGGCATCACCCACGACTCACGGGCGGTACGCGTCGGGGACGTGTACGCCGCCCTGCCCGGCGCCCGCTTCCACGGCGCCGACTTCGCCGCCCAGGCGGCCGACCTCGGCGCGGCGGCGATCCTGACCGACCCGGCGGGCGCCGAGCGCGCCGCCGCCACCGGCCTGCCGGTGCTGGTGACCCCCGACCCACGGGGCAGCATGGGTGAACTGGCCGCCGAGATCTACGGCCACCCCGGCGCCGACCTCCTCCAGATCGGCATCACCGGCACGTCCGGCAAGACCACCACCGCGTATCTCGTCGAGGGCGGACTGCGCGGCGCCGGACACCACACCGGGCTCATCGGCACCGTCGAGATGCGCATCGGCGACGAGCGCATCAAATCCGAGCGCACCACCCCCGAGGCCACCGACCTCCAGGCGCTCCTCGCCGTCATGCGCGAGCGCGGCGTCGACTCCGTCGCGATGGAGGTTTCCAGCCACGCCCTGGTGCTCGGCCGGGTCGACGGCTGTGTCTTCGACATCGCCGTCTTCAACAACCTCAGCCCGGAGCACATGGAGTTCCACTCCGGCATGGAGGACTACTTCCAGGCCAAGGCGCGGCTGTTCACCCCCGAGCGCAGCCGCGTCGGCGTCGTCAACTTCGACGACGAGTACGGCCGCCGGCTCGTCACCGAGGCGGGCGTGCCCATCACGACCTTCTCCGCCGAGGGCCACCCCGACGCCGACTGGCGCGCCGAGGACGTCGAGGTCGGTTCGCGCGGCAGCGTCTTCACCGTCGTCAGCCCCAAGGGCGAGCGGATCCGCGCCGAGGCCCCGCTGCCGGGCCCGTTCAACGTCGCCAACACCCTGGCCGCCGTCGTCACCCTCGCCGTGGCCGGAATCGATCCCCAGATCGCCGCCGACGGCATCGCGGCCGTGCCCGGCGTCCCCGGCCGGCTGGAGCGCGTCGACGCGGGCCAGCCGTACCTGGCTGTCGTGGACTACGCCCACAAGACGGACGCCGTCGAATCGGTGCTGCGCTCACTGCGCAAGGTCACCGAGGGCAAGGTGCACATCGTCCTGGGCTGCGGCGGCGACCGCGACCGGTCCAAGCGCCCCTCGATGGGCGCGGCGGCGGCCCGGCTCGCCGACACCGCCGTACTGACCTCGGACAACCCGCGCTCCGAGGACCCGCTCGCGATCCTCGCCGCGATGCTCTCGGGCGCCGCCGAGGTGCCGATCCACGAGCGTGGTGACGTCCTGGTCGTCGCCGACCGGGCGGCGGCCATCGCGTCCGTGGTGTCCAGGGCGGTCGAGGGCGACACCGTACTGATCGCCGGCAAGGGCCACGAACAGGGCCAGGACATCGCCGGGGTGGTACGCGCCTTCGACGACCGCCAGGTGCTGCGCGAGGCCATCGAGCGCTCCCGCCGCCACGAGACCGAGAACACCGGTCAGGGATGAGGGGACCGTCCGGCACCCGGAGGGCGGCGCGGGGTGCCGCGGGCCACCGCCGCGCGGCCTCCCCGCCGCCGGTCCCCGCGTCGTCGGCCCTCCCACCGTCGGCCCTCCCACCGTCAGCCGTGGCACCGTCGGCCTTCGCACCGTCAGCCGCCGCACAGCCCCTCGCCGCGCGGCCCGTCGCTCCGCCGCCGGTCGCCCCGCCCTCGTCCCCATCCATCACCCGCCCTCCAATTGCCGGACGGTCCACGTGATCACCCTCTCCCTCGCCGAGATCGCCACCATCGTCGGCGGGCAGTCGTACGACATACCGGATCCGGCCATCCATGTCACCGGCCCCGTCGTCATCGACTCCCGCCAAGTGGCGGACGGCAGCCTCTTCGTCGCCTTCGCCGGTGAGAACGTCGACGGCCACGACTACGCCCGCAAGGCCGTCGACGCGGGCGCCGCCGCCGTACTGGCCGTCCGTCCCGTCGGTGTCCCCGCCATCGTCGTCGAGGACGTCGTACAGGCCCTCGGCGCCCTCGCACGCGCCGTCGTGGAGCGCACCGGCGCCACGACCGTCGCGCTCACCGGATCGTCGGGCAAGACCAGCACCAAGGACCTCATCGCCCAACTCCTGCGGCGCAAGGCCCCCACCGTCTGGCCCGACGGCAACCTCAACAACGAGATCGGACTCCCGCTCACCGCCCTGCGTGCCACCGAGGACACCCGTTTCCTCGTCCTGGAGATGGGGGCGCGCTACATCGGTGACATCCGCTACCTCACCGGCCTCGTCCCGCCGCGGATCGGCCTCGTACTGAACGTCGGCACCGCCCACATCGGCGAGTTCGGCGGACGCGAGCAGATCGCCGTCGCCAAGGGCGAGATGGTCGAGTCGCTGCCGCCCGCCGACGAGGGCGGCGTGGCCGTCCTGAACGCCGACGACCCCCTCGTACGCGCCATGGCCACCCGCACCAAGGCGCGGGTGGTGCTGTTCGGCGAGTCCGACGAAGCAGACGTACGGGCGGAGAACGTCCACGTCGACGGCCTCGGCAGACCCTCCTTCCGCCTTCGAACACCCACCGGGTGCAGCGAGCTGACGCTGCGGCTGTACGGTGAGCACCACGTGTCGAACGCGCTCGCCGCGACCGCCGTCGCCCATGAGTTGGGCATGTCCGTCGACGAGATCGCCCTGGCGCTCTCCGAGGCGGAGACCCTCTCCCGCTGGCGTATGGAGGTCACCGAGCGCGCGGACGGCGTGACGATCGTCAACGACGCCTACAACGCGAACCCCGACTCCATGAGGGCAGCGCTCCGCGCGCTGGTCGCCATGGGCGGTGCCGCCAGGGAAACCGGCGGACGCACGTGGGCGGTGCTCGGCCCGATGGCCGAACTCGGTGACGAGGCGCTCGCCGAGCACGACGCGGTCGGACGGCTCGCCGTCCGGCTCAACGTCAGCAAGCTCGTCGCAGTCGGGGGCAGGGAAGCTTCCTGGCTGCGACTGGGCGCCTACAACGAGGGTTCGTGGGGTGAGGAGTCGGTGCACGTGTCCGACGCGCAGGCGGCGGTCGATCTGTTGCGCAGTGAACTGCGTTCGGGAGACGTCGTGCTGGTGAAGGCTTCCAGGTCGGCCGGACTGGAGCGGGTCGCCCAGGCACTGCTCGAGAACGCTGTCGAGGGTGAGGTCTCCGGCCGATGAGGCAGATCCTCTTCGCGGGAGCCATCGGGCTCTTCCTGACCCTGATCGGTACGCCGCTGCTGATCAAGCTGCTGGCCCGCAAGGGTTACGGCCAGTTCATCCGGGACGACGG
Organism: Streptomyces sp. NBC_01508; assembly: GCF_045040315.1. NCBI lineage: Bacteria > Bacillati > Actinomycetota > Actinomycetes > Kitasatosporales > Streptomycetaceae > Streptomyces > Streptomyces sp. NBC_01508. The sequence goes on from NZ_CP109419.1 coordinate 6,510,742, forward strand.
CCCGCGCAGCCACGGCAGCAAGCAGGGCACGCCCACCATGGGTGGTATCGCCTTCATCCTCGCCACGCTGATCGCCTACGCCCTGGCGAAGGTGATCACCGGCGAGGACGCGACGTTCTCCGGTGTGCTGGTGCTGTTCCTGATGGCGGGGATGGGCCTGGTCGGCTTCCTGGACGACTACATCAAGATCGTCAAGCAGCGTTCGCTGGGTCTGCGGGCCAAGGCGAAGATGGCCGGACAGCTCATCGTCGGCATCACCTTCGCGGTGCTCTCGCTCCAGTTCGCCGACATCCGCGGCAACACCCCCGCCTCCACCAAGCTGTCCTTCGTGACGGACTTCGGCTGGTCCATCGGACCGGTGCTGTTCGTCGTCTGGGCGCTGTTCATGATTCTCGCGATGTCCAACGGCGTGAATCTGACGGACGGTCTGGACGGCCTGGCCACCGGCGCGTCGGTGATGGTCTTCGGCGCCTACACGTTCATCGGCCTCTGGCAGTTCCAGGAGTCCTGCGCCAACGCGATCACCCTCACCAACCCCGACGCCTGCTTCGAGGTACGAGATCCGCTCGACCTCGCCGTAGTCGCCTCCGCCCTCATGGGCTCCTGCTTCGGCTTCCTGTGGTGGAACACCTCACCCGCCAAGATCTTCATGGGCGACACCGGCTCGCTCGCGCTCGGCGGCGCCCTCGCGGGCCTCGCCATCTGCTCCCGTACCGAACTCCTGATCGCCCTGCTCGGCGGCCTCTTCGCCCTCATCACGATGTCCGTGGTGATCCAGGTCGGTTCGTTCCGGCTGACCGGCAAGCGCGTCTTCAGGATGGCCCCGCTCCAGCACCACTTCGAACTGAAGGGGTGGTCCGAAGTCCTTGTCGTGGTCCGCTTCTGGATCATCCAGGGCATGTGCGTGATCGTCGGACTCGGACTCTTCTACGCGGGCTGGGCGGCCGACAAGTGAGCGACCGTCAGCCGGCCGACGCGTCGGCCGGACCTCGGGGCCGGTGGCAGGGCAAGCGGGTCACCGTCGCCGGTCTCGGGGTCTCCGGGATCCCGGCGGCCCGCGCGCTGCGCGACCTGGGCGCCGAGGTCACGGTCGTCAACGACGGCGACGACGAGCGCGCCCGTACACAGGCCGCCGAACTGGCCCAGGCCGGCATCACCGTCCGGCTCGGCGACGGCGCGACGCTCCCCGAGGGGACCGAACTCGTCGTCACCACGCCCGGCTGGCAGCCCGGCAAGCCCCTGTTCCTGGCCGCCGCCGAAGCCGGCGTACCGATCTGGGGCGATGTCGAACTGGCCTGGCAGCTCAGGGGCCCCGACGCCGCCCCCTGGCTGGCCGTCACCGGCACCAACGGCAAGACCACGACCGTCCGGATGCTCGCCGCGATCCTGAGGGCGGCGGGCCTGCGCACCGAGGCCGTCGGCAACATCGGCGTCTCGCTGCTCGACGCCGTCCTGCCCGACGAGAACGGCCGGGAGAAGTACGACGTCCTCGCCGTCGAACTCTCCAGCTATCAGCTGCACTGGGCACCGAGCCTGCGCGCCCACTCCGCCGCCGTGCTCAACATCGCGCCCGACCACCTCGACTGGCACGGCTCCATGGAGGCGTACACCGCCGACAAGGGCCGTATCTACGAGGGCAACACCGTCGCCTGTGTCTACAACGTCGCCGAGAAGGTGACCGAGGACCTGGTCCGCGAGGCCGACGTCGAGGAGGGCTGCCGCGCGATCGGCTTCACCCTCGGCACCCCGGGACCCTCCCAACTCGGCGTCGTGGAAGGCCTCCTGGTCGACCGCGCCTTCGTCGAGAACCGGAGCGCCCAGGCCCAGGAACTCGCCGAGGTCGCGGACGTGAACCCGCCCGCCCCGCACAACATCGCCAACGCCCTCGCCGCGGCGGCCCTCGCCCGCGCCTACGGTGTCGCACCCGCCGCCGTACGCGACGGACTGCGCGCCTTCCGCCCCGACCCGCACCGCATCGAGCACATCGCGGACATCGCGGGCGTCAGCTACATCGACGACTCCAAGGCCACCAACACCCATGCCGCCGAGGCCTCCCTGGGGGCCTACGACCCGATCGTCTGGATCGCCGGCGGCCTCGCCAAGGGCGCGTCCTTCGACGAGCTGGTCGAGCGGTCCGCGAAGCGGCTGCGCGGCGTGGTCCTCATCGGCCGCGACCGCGCGCTGATCCGCGAAGCCCTCACGCGACACGCCCCCGAAGTGCCGGTCGTGGACCTCGAACAGACGGACACTGGGGCGATGCCGGCGGCGGTCCGTGCGGCGGCGCGCCTCGCCAGGAGCGGGGACACCGTCCTGATGGCCCCGGCCTGTGCGTCGATGGACATGTTCGTCAACTACAACAAGCGGGGCGAGGCGTTCGCGGACGCGGTCCGCGCACTCGCCGCCGAGCACGCCTGACCGACCGGCCGAGAGCCCCGCGAGCGCGGGCCGCGACAGCCCCACCGGCCGGTCGTGCCGCGCACGACTGGAGGGGACAGCGAAGATGCCGGCCGACGACACCGCGGGCACGGACCCGCGTCCCGCGCGTCCTTCGGCGGGCGGCCGGTTCCGCGCCGCCGCACCGCCCTTCACCGCACCGTCCTTCGCTCCGCCGCCCCTCGCCCTGCCGGGGGTGCTCACCGGCGCCGCACGGCCCCCCGGGCCGCCCGGCACGGCCCTGCGCGGCCGGGCGGCCGTACGGCGCGCTCCCGCCGCCCGCGGCGGGTCCGGCGGCCCCCGCGCCCGGTTGCCCCGCGCGCCGCGGGGCAACCGGGTACGGCGGATGTACGAGCGGGCCCGCCGCGCCTGGGACCGGCCCCTCACCGCGTACTACCTGATCTTCGGCGCCAGTCTGCTGCTCACCGTGCTCGGCCTGGTGATGGTCTACAGCGCCTCGATGATCAAGGCGCTGGAGCTCTCGCTGCCCGGCTCGTATTTCTTCCGCAAACAGTTCCTCGCCGCCGTCATCGGCGCCGGACTGATGCTGCTCGCCTCCCGGATGCCCGGCAAACTCCACCGCGCGCTGTCCTACCCGCTGCTCGTCGGAGCCGTCTTCCTGATGATCCTCGTGCAGGTCCCGGGGATAGGGCACGCGGTCAACGGCAACCAGAACTGGATCTATCTCGGCGGTCCCTTCCAGCTCCAGCCCAGCGAGTTCGGCAAGCTGGCGCTGATCCTGTGGGGCGCCGATCTGCTCGCCCGCAAACAGGACAAGCGGCTGCTGACCCAGTGGAAGCACCTGCTGGTGCCGCTCGTCCCGGTCGCCTTCATGCTGCTCGGACTGATCATGCTCGGCGGCGACATGGGCACCGCCATCATCCTCACCGCGATCCTCTTCGGACTGCTGTGGCTGGCGGGAGCGCCCACCCGGCTCTTCGGCGGCGTGCTCGCCGTCGCCGTCGCCCTCGGCTTCCTCCTCATCAAGACCAGCCCCAACCGCATGTCCAGGCTCGCCTGCATCGGCGCGACGGACCCCGGCCCCGGCGACCAGTGCTGGCAGGCCGTGCACGGCATCTACGCGCTGGCCTCGGGCGGATGGTTCGGTTCCGGACTCGGCGCGAGTGTGGAAAAATGGGGTCAACTCCCTGAACCCCACACCGACTTCATTTTCGCCATCACCGGGGAGGAACTGGGACTGGCGGGGACGCTGTCGGTACTCGCCCTGTTCGCGGCTCTAGGCTATGCGGGTATCCGCGTGGCCGGACGCACGGAGGACCCCTTCGTGAGGTACGCGGCGGGAGGCGTGACCACGTGGATCACGGCGCAGGCCGTGGTCAACGTCGGCGCGGTGCTCGGTCTGCTGCCGATCGCCGGAGTCCCGCTCCCGCTGTTCTCCTACGGAGGCTCAGCCCTGCTGCCGACCATGTTCGCTGTCGGGCTGCTGATCGCGTTCGCGCGAGAGGATCCCGCCGCGAAAGCGGCCCTCGCCATGCGAAGGCCCGGCGTGAGATGGAAGACGATGAGACGGCGCGTCAAGAAGCGTCCGTCCGGAGAGCGGTGAATTTCGGTGCATGTCGTACTCGCCGGTGGGGGGACCGCCGGCCACATCGAGCCCGCGCTCGCCCTCGCGGACGCCCTGCGGAGGCAGGACCCCACCGTGGGGATCACGGCCCTCGGCACGGAGCGCGGACTCGAAACCAGGCTGGTACCCGAGCGGGGGTACGAACTGGCGCTCATCCCCGCCGTCCCGCTGCCGCGCAAACCCACCCCTGAACTGATCACCGTCCCCGGCCGGCTGCGCGGCACCATCAAGGCGGCCGAGCAGATCCTGGACCGTACGAAGGCGGACTGCGTCGTCGGCTTCGGCGGCTACGTCGCGCTGCCCGGCTATCTCGCCGCCAAGCGGCTCGGGGTGCCGATCGTCGTGCACGAGGCCAACGCCCGCCCCGGCCTCGCCAACAAGATCGGTTCGCGCTACGCGGCGGCCGTCGCCGTCTCCACCCCGGACAGCAAGCTGCGCGGCGCCCGTTACATCGGCATCCCGCTGCGCCGCACCATCGCCACCCTCGACCGGGCCCGGATGCGACCCGAGGCGCGCGCCGCCTTCGGGCTCGACCCCAACCTGCCGACGCTGCTGGTCTCCGGCGGCTCGCAGGGCGCCCGCAGGCTCAACGAGGTGGTCCAGCAGGCCGCGCCGCTGCTCCAGCGCTCCGGGATCCAGATCCTGCACGCGGTCGGACCGAAGAATGAAATGCCGCGTGTGGACAACATGCCGGGAATGCCGCCGTACATCCCGGTACCGTATGTGGACCGGATGGATCTCGCCTACGCGGCGGCGGACATGATGCTCTGCCGCGCCGGCGCGATGACCGTCGCCGAACTCTCCGCCGTCGGGCTCCCGGCCGCCTACGTACCGCTGCCCGTCGGCAACGGTGAACAGCGGCTCAACGCCCAGCCGGTGGTGAAGGCGGGCGGCGGACTGCTGGTCGACGACGCCGAACTGACGCCCGAATGGGTCCAGGGCCATGTGCTGCCGGTGCTGTCCGATCCGCACCGGCTGTACGAGATGTCCCGCGCGGCTGCCGAGTTCGGCCGCAGGGACGCGGACGAGCTGCTCGTCGGCATGGTGTACGAGGCGGTCGCCGCGCGCCGTCAGGCATAGGGAGGCAGGGGCAGTGGCCGGACCGACGACCGCCGAGCGAGGCGCGGTAGGCACCGAGTCGGAATCCGGCCGCGCCCGTTCGGGCCGGTCCCCGGCCCGCCGGTTCCGGCTTCCCGGACGTCGCTTTCTGCTTCTTCTCACTTCCGCGATCGTGCTCTGCGCGGGAGGTATCTGGCTGCTTTACGGCTCACCATGGCTGCGGGTCGAGCAGGTGAGGACTTCGGGACTTGAGGTGCTGAAGCCCACCGAGGTGGAAGCAGTAGCGGCAGTTCCGATCTCCGGTCCGCTGATTTCCGTCGACACGGAAGCGATTGAGCGTCGACTTCGGCAGAAGCTGCCGCGTATCGACTCGGTGGATGTCGTCCGGTCATGGCCGAACGGCATCGGTCTGAAAGTGACGGAGCGAAAGCCCGCGCTGCTTATCGAAAAGGGCGCAAACTTCATCGAAGTGGACGCGAAGGGCGTGCGTTTCGCCACTGTCGAGAAGGCCCCGAAGGGCGTACCACTGCTGGAATTGACGGTGGATCAGTCCCCGAGTGTGCGACGCTTCACCACCAGCCGTCTGATGACCGAAGCGGTACGCGTCCGGGACGAACTTCCCGGCAAAGTCGCCGAGGACACCAGGGTCGTGAAGGTCCGTTCGTACGACTCCGTCTCACTGGAGTTGAGCGGCGGGCGCACGGTGATGTGGGGGAGCGGCGAGGACGGCGCCGCGAAGGCGCGGGCTCTCACCGCTCTCATGAAAGCAGTTCCGAAGGCGGCGCACTTCGATGTGAGTGCGCCCACCGCCCCTTCCGTATCAGGGAGTTGACGCGTATATGTGCTGACCAGCACCCTGGTTGGTCAGCCCTGTGCGTGATCACATAGGGTGAAAAGAAAAACGGGAGGTTCGGCGTGTTCGTTGAACGTGCGCCACGTGTCGACTTAGTGTCCTGTTCGGAAGAGTCCAAGAAGCAGACACTCTGGTAACCCTAAACTTCAAGGTTAGGGTTCGGGTCGGCGTCCGGACCGTCCCATCGGCATCAGTCGTCCGCCTCGCGCACAACAGCGAAGCGGCGACACGTAACTCGAGGCGAGAGGCCTTCGACGTGGCAGCACCGCAGAACTACCTCGCAGTCATCAAGGTCATCGGTGTCGGCGGCGGTGGTGTCAATGCCATCAACCGAATGATCGAGGTCGGCCTCAAGGGCGTCGAGTTCATCGCGATCAACACCGACGCACAAGCCCTGTTGATGAGCGACGCCGACGTCAAGCTCGACGTCGGCCGTGAACTCACCCGTGGCCTCGGCGCCGGAGCGAACCCGGCAGTCGGCCGCAAGGCGGCAGAGGACCACCGCGAGGAGATCGAGGAGGTCCTCAAGGGGGCCGACATGGTCTTCGTCACCGCCGGCGAAGGCGGTGGAACCGGCACCGGCGGCGCTCCTGTCGTCGCCAACATCGCCCGCTCGCTCGGCGCCCTCACCATCGGCGTCGTCACCCGCCCCTTCACCTTCGAGGGACGGCGGCGCGCGAACCAGGCGGAGGACGGCATCGCCGAACTCCGCGAAGAGGTCGACACCCTCATCGTCATCCCCAACGACCGCCTGCTGTCCATCTCGGACCGTCAGGTCAGCGTCCTGGACGCGTTCAAGTCCGCGGACCAGGTACTGCTCTCGGGTGTCCAGGGCATCACCGACCTCATCACCACGCCGGGTCTGATCAACCTCGACTTCGCCGACGTCAAGTCCGTGATGTCCGAGGCCGGATCGGCCCTCATGGGAATCGGCTCGGCGCGCGGCGACGACCGCGCGGTGGCCGCCGCGGAGATGGCGATCTCCTCGCCGCTCCTCGAAGCGTCCATCGACGGCGCACGCGGCGTGCTGCTCTCCATCTCCGGCGGCTCCGACCTCGGTCTCTTCGAGATCAACGAGGCCGCGCAACTGGTGAGCGAGGCCGCGCACCCCGAGGCCAACATCATCTTCGGCGCGGTCATCGACGACGCCCTCGGTGACGAGGTACGGGTCACCGTGATCGCGGCCGGCTTCGACGGCGGACAGCCGCCGACCCGGCGCGAGACCGGACTCACCTCGGCCAAGCGGGACGACCAGCCGTCGTACCGCCCCTCCGCCCCCGAGTCCGACTCGGGCCGCCCCTCCGGCGGACTCGGCACGGTCCCCTCGCGCGACGAGGCGCCCGCCCCCGAGCCGGCTCCGGCCGTCAACGAGAAGTCCCTGCCGCCGGTTTCGCCGCCGCACGTCCCGCCGGCCCGTCCGTACCAGGACACCCAGGCCGAAGAGCTGGATGTTCCGGACTTCTTGAAGTGATAGGACAGCACGACGCGTTGACCTCTACGAGCGGCGCCCATTTCGCCTTCACCGACCGGTGGGGCGGGGTGAGCGCCGCTCCGTACGAGCAGCTCAACCTCGGCGGCGCGGTCGGCGACGACCCCGCCGCCGTACGCGCCAACCGGACCATCGCCGCCGAATCCCTCGGGCTCGACGCGGCGCGAGTCGTCTGGATGAACCAGGTGCACGGCCATGACGTCGCCGTCGTCGAAGAACCCTGGGGGCCGCACGAGTCGGACCCGATCCCGGCGGTCGACGCCGTGGTCACCACGCGCCCCGGGCTCGCACTCGCCGTACTCACCGCCGACTGCGTCCCGGTCCTGCTGGCCGACCCGGTGGCATCGGTCGCCGCCGCCGCGCACGCCGGCCGCCCCGGACTTCTCGCGGGAGTCGTTCCGGCTGTCGTCGGGGCGATGGTCGAACGGGGCGCCGAGCCCTCCCGGATCACCGCCCGGACCGGACCCGCCGTCTGCGGACGCTGTTATGAGGTCCCCGAAGTCATGCGGGCCGAAGTCGCCGAAGCCGTACCGGAGTCCTGGGCCGAGACGAGTTGGGGCACCCCCGCCGTCGACATCGTCGCCGGGGTGCACGCGCAGCTCGCCGCACTCGGGGTCGGTAACCGGCACCGCTCGGAGATCTGCACCCTCGAATCGACGGACCATTTCTCGTACCGCCGCGACCGCACCACCGGACGGCTCGCCGGATATGTCTGGCTGGGAGCGTCATGACGGACCGCGCGAGTGAACTCGCCGAAAATCTTCACAAGGTGGAGACGCGTATCGCCGCCGCCTGCGCGGCGGCCGGGCGGAACCGGGACGAAGTGACCCTGATCGTGGTCACCAAGACCTACCCCGCGAGTGACGTCCGGCTGTTGAGCGAACTCGGTGTGCGGCACGTCGCCGAGAACCGGGACCAGGACGCGGCGCCCAAGGCCGCCGCGTGCGCGGATCTGTCGCTGACGTGGCACTTCGTGGGTCAGTTGCAGACCAACAAAGTCCGTTCCGTGGTCGGTTACGCCAATGTTGTGCAGTCTGTCGACCGGCTCAGGCTCGTCTCGGCGCTGTCCGCAGCCGCGGTGCGCGCGGACCGCGAACTCGGCGCCCTGATCCAGGTCGCGCTTGACGCCGACTCGGGTGCGCGCGGTGAACGCGGCGGCGTCGCCCCGGACGGAATCGGGGAGTTGGCCGCGGCCGTGGCCGAGGCGCCGGGACTGCGGCTGGACGGTCTCATGACCGTCGCGCCGCTCGCCGGGCCGTACGCCGAACGCCAACAGGCGGCGTTCGGGCGACTGATGGAATTGTCATCCCTGCTGCGCGCGGACCATCCTGCTGCCAACATGGTGTCAGCAGGGATGAGTGCGGACCTCGAAGCAGCCGTGGCGGCCGGAGCGACACATGTGCGCGTCGGTACGGCGGTACTCGGAGTCCGCCCCCGGCTCGGGTAACGTCGCGAAGCAAGTCGGACCACAGCAGAAAATATGGTCATTTCCGCCGAACGGTGGATGACCCAGTGGATCGAGGGCACTTGGTGACGAGGCCGATCCACCACAGAGCGGAGGACTCAGAGCATGGCCGGCGCGATGCGCAAGATGGCGGTCTACCTCGGCCTCGTGGAGGACGATGGGTACGACGGCCGGGGCTTCGACCCCGATGACGACTTCGAACCCGAGCCCGAACCCGAGCGTGAACACCGGCGCCACCAGCCGGTGCACCAGGTCGAACGGGACGAACCAGTACGAGTGGTGCAGCCGCCTCCGCAGCGTGAACGGGAGCGTCAGCCGGTGTCGGTAGCGGCAGAAAGCGGACGTCCTGCCCGAATCGCCCCCGTGGCATCCATCACACCTGAACGCCCCAACCTGGAGAAGAACGCGCCAGTGATCATGCCCAAGGTCGTGTCCGAGCGAGAGCCGTACCGCATCACCACACTGCACCCGCGGACCTACAACGAGGCCCGTACCATCGGGGAACACTTCCGTGAAGGCACCCCGGTGATCATGAATCTGACGGAGATGGACGACACCGACGCGAAGCGACTTGTCGACTTTGCCGCGGGACTTGTCTTCGGTCTCCATGGCAGCATTGAGCGAGTGACGCAGAAGGTGTTCCTGTTGTCGCCTGCTAACGTCGACGTCACGGCGGAGGACAAGGCCCGTATCGCAGAGGGCGGGTTCTTCAACCAGAGCTGAGACAAGAGCACGGGAACGACCCGGCCGCGAGGCCGGACCAGAGAAGCCAGGGGAGAGGGAAGCGCGGAATGAGCGTTGCGCTACAGGTGGTCTACATCGCGCTGGTGTGCTTCCTCATCGTGCTGATCTTCCGGCTGGTCATGGATTACGTCTTCCAATTCGCCCGCTCATGGCAGCCCGGCAAGGCAATGGTGGTCGTTCTGGAGGCCACCTACACTGTCACCGATCCACCGCTCAAGCTTCTGCGGCGGTTCATTCCGCCGCTGCGTCTCGGGGGCGTGGCACTCGACCTGTCCTTCTTCGTTCTGATGATCATCGTGTACATCCTCATCTCGGTCGTCAGCGGCCTTGCGAGGGGAATGTGAACGATACGGTCTTGCCGACTGCCGACGACTACGTAGAGGTGAAGAAGAGATGCCGTTGACCCCCGAGGACGTGCGGAACAAGCAGTTCACGACCGTCCGCCTCCGAGAAGGCTACGACGAGGACGAGGTCGATGCCTTCCTAGACGAGGTCGAGGCCGAACTGACGCGCCTGCTTCGCGAGAACGAGGATCTGCGCGCCAAGCTGGCCGCCGCGACGCGTGCCGCCGCGCAGAACCAGCAGCAGCAACAGCAGCAGGGGATGCGCAAGCCGCCCGAGCAGCAGGACAGGCCGGGTGCGCCTGTTCCCGCCGCCATATCGGGACCCCCGGTTCAGCAGCAGCAGCCCCCGCAGATGGGTCAGCCCCAACTGCCCGGTGGGCCCCCGCAGCTTCCCGCCGGCCCCGGCGGACACGGCCCCGGCGGACACGGCCCCGGCCCGGGTGGACACCCCGGCCACGGTCCCGGCCCGCAGGGTCAGCACGGTCCCGGCCCCATGCAGGGCGGCCCCATGCAGGGCCAGATGCAGGGTGGTCCGATGCAGGGCCAGATGCAGGGCGGCCAGCAGATGCAGGGCGGACCCATGGGTGGACCGATGGGCGGCCCCATGGGGCACGGCCCGCAGCCCGGCCAGGGCGGCCCCGGCGGCGACAGCGCCGCGCGTGTGCTCTCCCTCGCCCAGCAGACCGCCGACCAGGCGATCGCGGAGGCCCGTTCCGAGGCCAACAAGATCGTCGGCGAGGCGCGCAGCCGCGCGGAGGGTCTGGAGCGGGACGCCCGTGCGAAGGCGGACGCCCTTGAGCGGGACGCGCAGGAGAAGCACCGTGTGGCGATGGGCTCCCTGGAGTCCGCACGCGCGACGCTGGAGCGCAAGGTCGAAGACCTGCGCGGCTTCGAGCGCGAGTACCGGACGCGGCTGAAGTCCTACCTGGAGAGCCAGTTGCGTCAACTGGAGACCCAGGCCGACGATTCGCTGGCCCCGCCGCGTACGCCGGCCGCGGCCTCACTGCCGCCGTCGCCGTCCATGGCGCCGGCCGGTGCGGGCGCGATGGGACACACCATGGGCGGCAACCCGTCCATGGGCGGCGGGCACGGACCGTCGTCGGGCGGGCCGTCGTACGGGAACCAGCAGCAGATGTCCCCGGCGATGACCCAGCCGATGGCACCGGTCCGGCCGCAGGCGCCGCAGCCGATGCAGCAGGCTCCGTCGCCGATGCGCGGGTTCCTCATCGACGAGGACGACAACTGACGGGCGTGCGGCGCGCGAGTCGCGCACAGCCGTCGGCAGGCTGAAGGGCCGGGCCCGGGGTTCACACCCCGGGCCCGGCCCTTTTCCGCTTGCGCGGTGCCGGGTCCCCTCCCCGCCCCTTCCCGAAACCGGGGGCGGCGCCCCCCGGACTGCCGGGGCCTGCTCCGCCCTCGGCCCTGGCGGGCCGGGGCGTGATTGCCGCCCGCTGTGCGGTGGTTGGGACGCGTGGCCTGCGGCCCTCTGGTGGCACTTGCCTGTGGGGGTGGGCGTGACCGTTGGCCGCTGCGCCCCCGTTGGGCCTTGCCCTGGGCAGTCGGCGGTCGGCTCCGTGACCCCCGGCGCGCCGGCGCCGAGGGTGGTCCGGGGCAAGGACCGGCGCCGTACGCCGACTCACAGGCACGTGAGGGCGTCGTCGTACGCACAGCGGCTAGGGTCTTTCGTTTGGATCAGGCCGGATGAGGGAGCGGGGTCTGGTGCCGTGGATCGCGAGGCGGAGGAGGGAGGCATGGCGGGAGCCGTGCCTGCCCTTCCGCCGTCAACGCGGCGAGGCGCGGTGCCAGGGACCGCGAGCCCGGCAAGATCCAAACGAGAGACCCTAACTGCCCACTCGGCACAGGAGCCCGGGGGGCGGGCGCCCAACCGGCCGCGCAGGGGCAAGCACCCATGTTCTCCTGACCACAGGCGTAACCCGGGAGTGGCGGCCGAGCCGTCGCCGCGCGCTGTTGGGGGGCCGGGGGCCGCACCCGGTTTCGGGAAGGGGCGGGGAGGGGGGCGCTCCGCGCAGTGGCCCCCTCCCCGCCCCGTTCGTCACGCCTTGCGCAGGTAGAACGTCAGCGACAGGGACTCGTCGGTGAACGCGGGGCCGTATGTCGGGTCCGGGGAGCCCGACTCGAAGGTCAGGGCCAGGACTTCGTCCGAGATCAGGGACGTGTGGGTCGACAGTGCCGCGCGGGTCTCGTCCGTCGTGGCCGTCCAGCGGACGGCGATGCGGTCCGCGACGTCCAGGCCGCTGTTCTTGCGGGCCTCCTGGATCAGGCGGATCGCGTCGCGGGCCAGGCCCGCCAGGCGCAGTTCCGGGGTGATCTCCAGGTCGAGGGCCACCGTCGCGCCCGAGTCGGACGCGACCGACCAGCCTTCGCGGGGGGTCTCCGTGATGATCACCTCGTCCGGTGCGAGCGAGACCGGCTCGCCGTCGACCGTGACCGACACCGTGCCGCCGTCACGCAGCGCCGCGGACAGCGCCGCGGCGTCCGCGTCGGCGACCGCCTTCGCGACCGCCTGGACGCCCTTGCCGAACCGCTTGCCCAGCGCCCGGAAGTTCGCCTTCGCCGTCGTGTCGATCAGCGAGCCGCCGACATCCGAAAGCGCCGCCAGCGAGGAGACGTTCAGCTCCTCCGTGATCTGCGCACGCAGTTCGGGCGACAGCGTCTCGAAGCCCGTCGCGGCCACCAGCGCGCGGGACAGCGGCTGGCGCGTCTTGACGCCCGACTCGGCCCGTGTCGCGCGGCCCAGCTCGACCAGCCGCCGTACCAGCGTCATCTGCCGGGACAGCGCGGGGTCGATCGCCGACAGGTCCGCCTCGGGCCAGGTCGAGAGGTGTACCGACTCCGGCGCGTCGGGCGTGACCGGGACGATCATGTCCTGCCAGACCCGCTCCGTGATGAACGGGGTGAGGGGGGCCATCAGCCGGGTGACCGTCTCGACGACCTCGTGGAGCGTGCGGAGGGCCGCCTTGTCGCCCTGCCAGAAGCGGCGGCGCGAGCGGCGTACGTACCAGTTGGACAGGTCGTCGACGAACGCCGACAGCAGCTTGCCGACCCGCTGCGTGTCGTACGCGTCCATCGCCTCCGTGCTCTGGTCGATCAGCGCGTTCAACTCGCTCAGCAGCCAGCGGTCGAGGACCGGCCGGTCGGCCGGCGCGGGGTCGGCCCCGGACGGCGCCCAGCCGGACGTGCGCGCGTACAGCGCCTGGAAGGCGACCGTGTTCCAGTACGTCAGCAGCGTCTTGCGGACGACCTCCTGGATCGTCGTGTCGCCGAGCAGCCGCGCCGACCACGGCGAGCCGCCCGCCGCCATGAACCACCGCACCGCGTCCGCGCCGTGGCGGTCCATCAGCGGGATCGGCTGGAGGATGTTGCCCAGGTGCTTGGACATCTTGCGGCCGTCCTCGGCCAGGATGTGACCGAGACAGACCACGTTCTCATAGCTCGACTTGTCGAAGACGAGGGTGCCGACGGCCATCAGCGTGTAGAACCAGCCACGCGTCTGGTCGATGGCCTCCGAGATGAACTGCGCCGGGTAGCGCTTCTCGAAGAGGTCCTTGTTCTTGTACGGATACCCCCACTGCGCGAACGGCATCGAACCGGCGTCGTACCAGGCGTCGATGACCTCGGGCACGCGCGTCGCCGTCGCCCGGCAGGTCGGGCACGGGAAGGTGACCGCGTCGATGAACGGACGGTGCGGGTCGAGCGACGACTGGTCCTCGCCGGTCAGTTCGGACAGCTCGGCCCGCGAGCCCACGCACGTCAGGTGGTCGTCCTCGCAGCGCCAGATCGGCAGCGGTGTGCCCCAGTAGCGGTTGCGGGACAGCGCCCAGTCGACGTTGTTGTTCAGCCAGTCGCCGTAGCGGCCGTTCTTGACCGAATCCGGGAACCAGTTGGTCTTCTCGTTCTCCTCAAGGAGGCGCTCCTTGACGGCGGTCGTACGGATGTACCACGACGGCTGCGCGTAGTACAGCAGCGCCGTGTGGCAGCGCCAGCAGTGCGGATAGCTGTGCTCGTACGGCACATGACGGAACAGCAGTCCGCGGGCGTCCAGATCGGGGGTGAGCGCTTCGTCGGCCTTCTTGAAGAAGACGCCGCCGACCAGCGGCACGTCCTCCTCGAACGTGCCGTCGGGGCGGACCGGGTTGACGACCGGCATGCCGTACGCCTTGCAGACCACCAGGTCGTCCGCGCCGAACGCGGGGGACTGGTGGACCAGACCCGTACCGTCCTCCGTCGTCACGTACTCCGCGTTGACGACGTAGTGCGCCTGGGAGCCCTCCGGGAAGGCGACCAGTGAGAACGGGCGCTCGTACGTCCAGCGCTCCATCTCACGGCCGGTGAACCGCTCACCGGTCAGCTCCCAGCCGTCCTCGCCGAGCGCCTTCTCCACCAGAGGTTCGGCGACGACGAGCTTCTCCGTGCCGTTCGTCGCGACGACGTACGTGACGTCGGGGTGCGCGGCGACCGCCGTGTTGGACACCAGGGTCCAGGGCGTGGTCGTCCAGATCAGCAGCGCGGCGTCGCCCGCCAGCGGACCGGAGGTCAGCGGGAAGCGGACGAAGACGGACGGGTCGACGATCGTCTCGTACCCCTGCGCCAGCTCGTGGTCCGAGAGACCCGTGCCGCAGCGCGGGCACCAGGGGGCGACGCGGTGGTCCTGGACCAGCAGGCCCTTGTTGAAGATCTCCTTCAGCGACCACCATACGGAGTCGGTGTACTCCGGGTTCATCGTCCAGTACGCCTCGTCCAGATCGACCCAGTAGCCCATGCGGGTCGTCAGCTCGGCGAAGGCGTCGGTGTGCCGGGTCACCGACTCGCGGCACTTCTCGTTGAACTCCGCGATGCCGTACGCCTCGATGTCCTGCTTGCCGGAGAAGCCCAGCTCCTTCTCGACGGCCAGCTCCACGGGCAGGCCGTGACAGTCCCAGCCGGCCTTGCGGGCGACGTGGTAGCCGCGCATCGTACGGAAGCGCGGGAAGACGTCCTTGAAGACGCGGGCCTCGATGTGATGGGCGCCGGGCATGCCGTTGGCGGTGGGCGGGCCTTCGTAGAAGACCCACTCGGGGCGGCCCTCGGACTGCGCCAGGGTCTTGTCGAAGACCTTGTTCTCACGCCAGAAGTCGAGGATCGCGTGCTCAAGGGCGGGCAGGTCGACCTGGGCGGGCACCTGGCTGTACTGCGGTGGCGTCATGGGCTGGAACTCCTCCAACGGATCTGCGGCATCTCCGTCGGAGGGACGAGAGCCTTCGGCTCCCGCGGTACCACCCTCCTTGGCCCCGGGCGTCGCCGCCCTCGGCCCCCTCATTGGGGTCGCGCTGCCGGGTCTACTCACCCCGCGTACGGCCAGGGCTTTCTTCCGGCGGCTCCGGGGTGATGCTTCACGCCGCGCTCTGCCCCCGGGCTCGCACCGTCCCCGGGTCGCTCATGGCCGCTCTCGGAGCTACTCGTCCCCATCCACGCCTCTCGCTCGGCACAGTGTACGGGGCCGTGACAGGCGCGGCCGACCGGTTTTCCGGGGCGGGAAGGCGGCCCCCGGGGTGCGTTCCGGGGTGCGTTCCCGGCTGGGAGGGGGCCTGTGCGGCGTACGGCCCTGCCGCTGACCCGAATGGTCCGGCGGCGCCCGCGGACTTCCCCGAGCGCTCCGAGCGGCCCGTGCGGCGGATTACCCGGCGGGGAGCTGGGCACAACCGATGGAGGCTCGCCTTGTCACCGGCGGAGGTGGGTCTCACCGGCGGCGTGCCCCGTTGCCGCGTGGCTGGTGTCGATTTATCGTCCCAGCACGACTCGCGTGCAAGATCACAAAATGTGAAGGGGCCGCGGCATGGTGGCGAAGAAGACCGCCGCGAAGAAGACAGCGGCCAAGAAAGCGGCTGTGAAGAAGTCAGCGACCAAGAAGGCCGCTGCCGAGAAGACGTCGGCGACGAACGCACCGGAGCGAGAGACACCGGCGACGAACACACCGGCCGCGGAGGAGACCGCCGCGGCCCAGCCGGAGCACCAGGCACCTGCGAAGAAGACCGCGGCCAAGAAGACGGCGCCTCCCAAGAAGGCCGCCGCCAAGAAGGCCGCGAAAAAGGCCGCGTCCGCGGCCGAGGGGGCGGCCGAGGCCGCGGAACAGACGGGAGCCAAGACGGTGGCAGCGAAGAAGACAGCGGGTAAGGGGCCGGCGGCGGCCACGGGTGGCACGGCGACCGCGGTGCCCCCGGCGCGCGGCGCCACACACCCCGGGGAACTCGCCGTACGGCCCGGCGAGGATCCGTGGACGGAGCGGGAGGTCGCCGAGGCGCGGTCCGTCCTGGAGAGCGAGGCGGCCCGGCTGAACGCCGAGATCTCGTCGTCCGAGCAGGCGCTCGCCGGGCTGATGCGCGACTCCGGCGACGGCGCGGGCGACGACGACGCCGACACCGGCACGAAGAACATCACGCGGGAGCACGAGATGTCCCTCGCCGCGAACGCCCGCGAGATGGTGGAGCAGACGGAGCGGGCACTGCTGCGCCTCGACGCCGGTACGTACGGCCTCTGCGAGGTCTGCGGCAAGCCCATCGGCAAGGCCAGGATGCAGGCGTTTCCGCGGGCCACGCTCTGTGTCGAGGACAAGCAGAAGCAGGAAAGGCGCGGCTGAGACCGCACATGTGTGCCGTACCCTCGACCCTAATCGGGATCTAATTTGAGGGACTCACGTGGCAGAGGCGGAGCGCGTCATCGGTACGCCGGATGTTGACGACGAGGGCGCGGCTCCCGCCGAGCCGGTCCGGGGAAAGCGCAAGATCGTCGCGCTCTTCTCCGTGGCGCTGGTGGCCTACCTGCTCGACCTCGGCAGCAAGATGCTCGTGGTGGCGAAGCTGGAGCACCACGAGCCCATCCAGGTCATCGGTGACCTGCTGAAGTTCGAGGCGGTCCGCAACGCGGGCGCCGCGTTCGGCATCGGCGAGGCGTACACCGTCTTCTTCACGTTCGTCGCGGCGACGGTGATCGTGGTGATCGCGCGACTGGCCCGCAAGCTCTACAGCGGGCCGTGGGCCTTCGCGCTCGGTCTGCTGCTCGGCGGGGCGCTCGGCAATCTCACCGACCGGATCTTCCGTGAGCCGGGTGTGTTCAAGGGCGCTGTCGTGGACTTCATCGCGCCGGCGAACTTCGCGGTGTTCAACCTCGCCGACACCGCGATCGTCTGCGGCGGCTTCCTGATCGTGATCCTGTCCTTCCGCGGTCTCGACCCCGACGGGACCGTCCACCGCGACTGACACCCTCCCCAGGGGCCTGTCCGGGGGCCGTGCGCGCTGTCCGTGGGCGGTCAAGCGGTGCGGGCAAGGCATACTCGACGGGTGAGTACTGTTCCCGATATCCGCACCCTGCCCGTTCCCGATGGCCTTGAGGGCGAGCGCGTCGACGCCGCCATCGCCCGGATGTTCGGGTTCTCCCGTACGAAGGCGGCCGAGCTGGCCGCCGCCGGGAAGGTGCAGGTCGACGGGGCCGTGGTCGCCAAGTCCGAACGGGTGCGCGGCGGCGCCTGGCTGGAAGTGGAGATGCCCGAGCCCGCCGCCCCGGTGCGCGTCGTGGCCGAGCCGGTCGAGGGCATGGAGATCGTGTACGACGACGACGACATCGTCGTGGTCGTGAAGCCGGTCGGCGTGGCCGCGCACCCGAGCCCCGGCTGGACGGGCACGACCGTCATCGGCGGACTGGCCGCCGCCGGCTACCGCGTCTCCACCTCCGGTGCGGCCGAGCGGCAGGGCGTCGTGCACCGGCTGGACGTCGGTACGTCCGGACTGATGGCCGTGGCCAAGTCGGAGCGCGCGTACACCTCGCTCAAGGCGCAGTTCAAGGAGCGGATCGTCGACAAGCGCTACCACGCGCTGGTGCAGGGGCATCCGGACCCGATGAGCGGCACCATCGACGCGCCCATCGGGCGGCATCCGAACCACGACTACAAGTTCGCCGTGACCGCCGAGGGCAAGCCGTCGATCACGCACTACGACCTGATCGAGGCCTTCCGCTCCGCCTCGCTGCTGGACATCAAGCTGGAGACGGGCCGTACGCACCAGATCCGGGTGCACATGGCGGCCCACCGGCACCCGTGCGTGGGGGACCTGACGTACGGCGCCGATCCGACGCTGGCCAAGCGGCTGGGGCTGACCCGGCAGTGGCTGCACGCGATGAGGCTGGGCTTCGAGCACCCGTCGGACGGCCGGTGGGTGGAGTTCGAGAGCACGTATCCGGACGATCTGCAGAGCGCGCTGGACAAGGTGCGGGCCGAGAGCAACGCGTGAGCGCGGGGTCGGCCGGGGTGGCGTACGAGATCCGGCCCGCCACCGGCGCGGCCGACCGTGAGGCGTGCTTCGCGGTCCGCGGGCGGGTGTTCGTCACGGAGCAACAGGTTCCCGCCGACCTGGAGTTCGATTCCCACGACGCGTTGGACGCGGCCGCCGCGCATCTGCTCGCGGTGCGGGACGACGGGCTGCCGCTCGGTACGGCGAGGCTGCTCTACGGTCCGCAGGCCGCGGACCGGACCGGCGGTGATCCGGCGGTCGGTTCGCTCGGCCGGCTCGCGGTGGTCGAGGAGGCGCGCGGCCTCGGGATCGGTGTCGCGCTGGTGCGCGCCGTCGAGAGGCCGGCGCGGGAGCGTGGGCTCCTCGTGGTGGATCTGCACGCGCAGACGCGGGCGCTGGGGTTCTAGGGCGTGTTGCGAAAGTCCCGCCCGGCCGACGACGCCTGGCACGCACACTCGCCGCGTTGTCGGAATCATCCAAGTACGCCCAGTACGAGCACGATCCTCCGCCTTGCGATCGCACGCACCAGACGCCGTCGGCCCCGCCCTTCGGGCGGACGGCGCTACTTTCGCAACACGCCCTAGGTCTGCGGCACACAGCTCTGCAACAGCAAGCGCCAGGCCGTCCAGTTGCGCGGCATGAGCACGCACGGCACCCAGTGGTACTCCCAGTGCGTCACCGACGGCTCGCTCGACGTCCTCGCGAACGAGTGGCGGGCTGACGTGCTGCGCGTCTCCACGTACGTACAGGAAGGCGGCTACGAGAGCGACCCGCAGCGCTACACCTCCCTCGCCCAGAAGTTCGTGGACGGCGCGCACCGGCGCGGGATGTACGCCGTGATCGACTGGCACATGCTCAGCCCCGGTGACCCCAACTTCAACCTCGAACGGGCGAAGACCTTCTTCACCGCCATGGCGAAGAAGTACAAGGACAACCCCGGCGTCCTCTACGAGATCGCCAACGAGCCGTCCGGCGTGAGCTGGGCGACCATCAAGTCGTACGCCGAGAAGATCATTCCCGTCATCCGGGCCCAGGACCCCGACGCCGTCGTGCTCGTCGGCACCCGTGCCTGGTCCTCGCTCGGGGTCTCCGACGGAGCCGACGAGCGGGAGGTCGTGAACAACCCCGTCAACGCCTCCAACATCATGTACACCTTCCACTTCTACGCGGCGTCGCACCGGGACGAGTACCTGGTGGCGCTCGACCGGGCGTCGGACGAACTGCCCGTCTTCGTCACCGAGTTCGGCACCCAGAACTACGCGGGCGAGGGCGCCGACGACTTCGGCCAGTCGCAGCGCTTCCTCGACCTGATGAAGCGCGAGAACATCTCCTGGACCAACTGGAACTACTCCGACGACAACCGCTCCGGGGCCGTCTTCAAGGAAGGCTCCTGCGACGCCGGGACGTTCTCGGGCACCGGCGTGCTCAAGGAGGCCGGGGTCTGGATCCGGGACCGGATCCGCGAGTAGCGGTCACCGCGACTCAGCGCCGAAACGTCTCCTCGCGGTCCGGAAGCGGGCCGCGAGGAGCAGCGCCTCGGCGGGAATCGCGGGCGCGCGTGGCAGGGTTGAGAGGCCTTGATCGTCAGGGCCCACGACTCTCGGAGGGCGCACCGTGGCCCAGTTGGCGCTGCTGCTCGTGCTGTTGCTGGGCGCCGTCGTGACGGTGCCGCTCGGGGAGCGGCTCAATCTGCCGTCGCCCGTGCTGATGACCCTCCTCGGGATCGTCCTGGCGCTGCTGCCGTTCGTACCGAACGTCGACGTACCGCCGGAGTTCATCCTTCCGCTGCTGCTGCCGCCCCTGCTGTACGCGGCCGTACAGCGCACCTCCTGGCGGCAGTTCACCGCCAATCTGCGGCCGATCTTCCTGCTCGCCGTGGCGCTGGTCTTCGTCACGATGGCGGCGGTGGCGACCGTGGCCAACTCCGTCGTCCCCGGACTGCCGCTCGCCGCCGCGTTCGTCCTCGGCGCGCTCGTCGCACCGCCCGACCCGGTCGCCGCGACCGCCGTCGCCGGATCCCTGGGACTGCCCCGGCGGCTCGTCTCCATCCTGGAGGGCGAGGGGCTGTTCAACGACGTGACGGCGATCGTGCTCTACCACGTCGCCATCGCCGCGGTGGTCAGCGGCAGCTTCTCCTGGCCGAGCGCGGCCGGGACGCTGGTGCTCTCCGCCGTCGTCGCGGTCGCCGTGGGCGTCGCGCTCGCCTGGCTCTCCAACAAGCTCATGGCGCTGCTCGGCGACGCGCCGCTCCAGGTCGGCCTGAGCCTGCTGGTGCCGTTCGTCAGCTACGTACTCGCGGAGGAGCTGCACGGCTCCGGCGTCCTCGCCGTCCTGACCACCGCGCTGTTCCTCGCCGAACACACGGCCGACGCCGACGACGTGATGGGACGGCTCGCCGGGAACACCTTCTGGGAGGTCGTCGACATCCTCGTCACGGGCATCGCCTTCGGCCTCATCGGGCTCGAACTGCACAACGCCTTCGGCAGCGCGGACGGCCACCTGGCGCAGACGCTCGGCTGGTCGGCCGCGGTCGTCGGGGTCGTCGTCGGCGTACGGCTGCTGTGGCTGCTGCCCGCCGTGTGGGTTACCAAGCGGCTGCACAGACTCCGGGACTACGACGAGGAGATCCCGGTCAGCTGGCGCGAGACCGTCATCATGTGGTGGGCCGGGATGCGCGGAGTCGCCTCGGTCGCGCTGGCGCTGGCCATCCCGCTGGAGACCGACGACGGGACGCCCTTCCCCGGCCGTGAGGAGATCATCTTCATCGCCTTCGCCGTCATCATGACGACGCTCGTCTTCCAGGGGCTCACCCTGCCGTGGCTGGTCGGACGCCTCGGCGTACGCGCCGACATCGACGCCGAGCGCGGGTTCGAGCACGAGCTGGCCGTACGCGCCGCCCGTGCCGCCAAGCACCGCCTGAAGGAGATCGAAGAGGTCGAAGATCTGCCCGAGGAGCTGAGCGAGCGCCTGGCGCGGGGGGCGTTCGACATCGGGGCGCGGATCAGTCCGGACGTGGTCGACGACGAGCGGCGCGACTGGTTCGCCAAGCGCAGCCAACGGGTCAAGACCTTGCAGCGGATCCAGCGCGAGATGATGTCGGCGGCCCGGCACGAGGTCCTGGCGGCGCGCAGTGAGCCGAACGCGAACCCGGAGGTCGTGGACCGGGTGCTCAGATATCTGGACGTACGCAGCATGCGCTGAGCGCAGGCGCAGGCGGCCACGCCCCCGGTGTCCGTCAGCCGCGTCCGGTCCGCGGGTCGCCGCCGGCGTTCTCGGTCACCGCCGGATCGGGTTCGTGGTGCGCTCCGGCGTACCCCACGGCGGCGCCGTTGCGACCCTCGGCGGGCGGGCGCACCGCCGCCCGGGTGGTCGCGATCCGCGGCAGCGCGTACGGATGCTCGTCCGCCAGCCACGCGATCAGCTGCTCCCGTACGGCACAGCGCGCCGTCCAGATGTCGTCGGCGTCCTTCGCCGTGACGACGGCCCGCACCTCGATGGTGCTCGGGGTGGTGTCGGTGACGGCCAGACTCCAGTCCCGGCCGTCCCAGGCCGCGCACTCCTGAAGGATCTCGTGCAGCTTCTCGCGCATCAGCTTCACCGGCGCCGCGTGGTCGAGCTGGAGGAAGACCGTGCCGGTCATCTGGACACCGCCGCGCGACCAGTTCTCGAACGGCTTGCTGGTGAAGTACGACACCGGCATCGTGATCCGGCGCTCGTCCCACGTCCGTACCGCCAGGAACGTGAGCGTCACCTCCTCGACGACACCCCACTCGCCGTCCACCACGACCGTGTCGCCGATCCGCACCATGTCGCCGAAGGCGATCTGGAAGCCGGCGAAGAGATTGCCGAGCGTGGACTGCGCCGCGACACCGGCGACGATGCCGATGATGCCCGCGGAGGCCAGCATCGACGTACCGATCGTCCGCATGCTGGGGAACGTGAGCAGGATCGCCGCGACCGCCACCACGATGACCACCGCCGTCACGATCCGCATGATGAGTGTCACCTGCGTACGGACCCGGCGGAGCTTCGCCCGGTCGCGGGCCGACGTCGCGTAGCGGGCGTACGTCGACTCCACGGCGGCCGACGCGATACGCACGATCAGCCAGGCACCGGCGCCGATCAGCACCAGCGTCAGCAACTGACCGATACCGGACTGGTGGTTCTCCACGACCCACCACCCGGTCTCGCGGTACGTGGCGCGCAGCAGGGCGGTGAGGAGGACGACCTGGAGCGGCAGCCGGCAGCGCCGCAGCAGCCCCCACAGCGGGGTCTCCGGGTGCCGGGCGTCGGCGCGGCGCAGCATCAGGTCGACGACCCAGCCGAGCAGCAGTGTCAGGACGACCGCGCCACCGAGCACGGTCAACGGGCGCAGTGGATTCTCCATGGCTCCGGATTCGGACGAGGGTGCCCACCTGGCAGGATGGGCGGATGGACGTCGTTCTCTTTCATTCGGTCTACGGGCTCCGCCCGGCGGTGCACGCGGGGGCCGAACGGCTCCGCGCTGCCGGACACCACGTGCACGTGCCCGACCTCTTCGAGGGGCAAACCGTCGGGACCGCCGAGGAGGGCAGGGCGCTCCAGGAGAAGATCGGCTCCGACGAACTGCTCAGGCGCGCCGTCCTGGCCGCCGCGCCGTACTCGGAACGCGGTCTGGTGTACGCGGGATTCTCCTTCGGCGGGTCGGTCGCGCAGACGCTGGCGCTGGGCGACTCGAAGGCCCGCGGGCTGCTGCTGATGCACGGCACGTCGGACATCGCGGCGAACGCGGCGGTGGACGACCTGCCCGTACAGCTGCATGTCGCCGACCCGGACGTGTCCGAGCCGCACGACTGGCTGACCGCCTGGTATCTGCGGATGCGGGAGATCGGGGCGGACGTGGAGATCTACCGGTACCGGGGCGTCGGGCACCTCTACACGGACCCGGACCTCCCGGACCACGACGAGCCGGCCGCCGAGCAGACCTGGCGCACCGGGCTGGCCTTCATCGATTCGCTGGCCGACAGGCCGTAGCCGTACGGGAGTCGGTGGTTGAGCCGCGGTTGCGGCGGCCTGTCGTGCCGCCGCAACCGCGCGCCGTCATCCCGCGAGGGCCTTGGCGATGGCCGCCGTGTACTCGGGGGCCGTGAGCGGGGCGTTGTCGCTGCCCGCCGAGGTGACCTTCTTGCCGTCCATCCGGAGTGTGGGGGTGCCCTCCACGCTGCTGCTGTCGAACGTGGCCGACATCTTCATCGCCCAGGCGTCGAAGGTGCCGCTCTCGACGTTCTTCTGGAACGCCGCGTTCCCCTTCAGCGCGTCCACCGAGTCGGCGATCTTGATCAGGGCGCTGTCGTCGGCGAACGTGTCGTCGCTCTCCGCAGGGTGGTTCCGCTCCGAGTAGAGCGCGGCCTTGTACGCCGTGAACGCCTCCGGGCTCACGTCGAGCGCGGCGCCCAGCGCGGACAGCGCGTTCTTCGAGCCCTCCCCGTTGTCCGTGTTGTCGAGGAACGTCGCGCCGATGAATTTGACCTTGTACTTGCCCGCGTCGACGTCCTTCTGGATCGTGGCACCGACCTGCTGCTCGAAGGTCGCGCAGATCGGGCAGCGGGAGTCCTCGTAGAGCTCCAGCGTCTTCTTCGCCTCCGGCTTGCCGATGACGACGGTCGTGCCGTTCGCGCCGGAGGTGTTCTTCGGGGCGGTGACGGTCTTCGAGTCCCTGGCCGCCTCCCAGTGCGAGGGCTTGTTCGCCTGGACGACGGCGAAGCCGACGCCCCCGGCGATCGCCAGGATCGCGACGGTGGATCCGGCGACGATGACCTGGCGGCGGGCCCGGTCCTTCCTCGCCTGCCGCTCGCGCTCCTCGCGCAGCCGCTCGCGGGCGGCTGCCTTGTTGGCGTTGCTGTTGCGTGCGCTCATGGTGGGTCACTCCGTGTGGGGTCGAACGAGACGCGCAGGCGCGGTGACAGGTGCGCTGCTGCGCGGGGGACCGACAGCGGCCGGAAGTGGCCGCCCGTCGTCGTGCTCAGGCCGGGAGAAGGGCCGGGAGCGGTGGTCCCCGTCGTCCGACGGAGTGGGCGAACAGGCGCGTACGGGACGCACTCGGGCGGTCGGCGGGGCGCGGGAAGCGCCGTACGGTACGCCGGACCGTGCCGGCCACGGCGACCGCGACCAGCAGCGGGCGGAAGGCGAATCCGGCGACCGCCCGCAGCAGCCGCGCCAGCGCGGCCTCGCCCCGGCGCAGCCAGAGTGCGGCGAGCAGACCGATCGCGACATGCGTGGCGAGAAGCAGCCATGGGAGCGCGGGATCGGGGGAGCCCAGCAGGGTGGCCGCCGCGCTCTGCGGCGAGGCGACCGAGGAGACGCCCGGCAGCGGAGCGCCGAAGGCGCCGCCGCACAGGACGTCGAAGCCGACGGAGCGCAGCGATCCGGCGACCGGTCCGCCCGCGGGGCCGTAACAGATGTTCTGGCCGGTGGTGAAGATGGTGTCCGCGGCCAGCTCCAGCGGGACGAGCAGGGCCGCGATGCGCCAGAAGCCCCGCTCGCGGCCGGCGAGGGCGTAGGAGACCGGGAACACGACCGCGCACAGGACGGCGACGACGGACAGGGGCAGCGGGGCCTGTGACAGCAGCACATGGGAGCCGGCGGACAGCGTCACGGCCAGTGCCGTGAACAGTGCCGCCCGCAGCGCTCTGAGCCGTGCCGCCGATATGTCCATCGTCGCCGAGTGTGCCACGAGAGCCTGTAAGGGGTCCTTAAGGACCCCGCGGCACCGGTCGGATCAGGCCGGGGCCGCGGGCGGGCCGGGCGGGTCAGCCGCCGCCCAGCTCCCCGTTGCGGAAGAGGTCCACGAAGATCTGGTGGTCCGCGCGGGCCCGTGCCCCGTAACTGTGGGCGAACTCCACCAGCAGTTCCGGGAAGCCCTCCTCGTCGGCCGCGATCGCCGCGTCGATGGCCCGCTCCGTGGAGAAGGGCACCAGCGAGTGGCCGCTCTCGTCGTCCGCCGCTCCGTGCATCGTGGCCGTCGCCCGGCCGAGGTCGGCGACGACGGCGGCGATCTCGGCCGGGTCGTCGAGATCCGACCAGTCGAGATCGACCGCGTACGGGGAGACCTCCGCGACCAGCTGGCCCGCGCCGTCCAGCTCGGTCCAGCCGAGCCACGGGTCGGCGTGCGCCTGGAGCGCGCGCTGCGAGATCACGGTGCGGTGGCCCTCGTGCTGGAAGTACCCGCGCACCTGCTCGTCGGTGATGTGCCGGGAGACGGCGGGGGTCTGTGCCTGCTTGAGGTAGATCACCACATCGTTCTCCAGGGCGTCGCTGTTGCCCTCCAGAAGGATGTTGTACGAGGGCAGGCCCGCCGAGCCGATACCGATGCCGCGCCGCCCCACCACGTCCTTCACCCGGTACGAGTCGGGGCGGGTCAGGCTGGATTCCGGCAGGGTCTCCAGATAGCCGTCGAAGGCCGCCAGGACCTTGTAGCGGGTGGCCGCGTCCAGCTCGATGGAGCCGCCGCCCGGCGCGAAGCGGCGCTCGAAGTCACGGATCTCGGTCATCGAGTCGAGCAGTGCGAAGCGGGTCAGGGAGCGGGCGTCGCGCAGCGCGTCGAGCAGCGGGCCGGTCGCCGTGTCCAGCGTGAACGGCGGCACCTCGTCGTTCTTCGCGCCCGTGGCCAGCGCGTGGATCCGCTCGCGGTAGGCGGCCGCGTAGGTCCGCACCAGGTCGCTGATCTGGTCGTCGCTGAGGGCCTTCGTGTAGCCGATCAGCGCCAGGGAGGCGGCCAGGCGCTTGAGGTCCCAGGTGAACGGTCCTACATAGGCCTCGTCGAAGTCGTTGACGTTGAAGATCAGCCTGCCGTTCGCGTCCATGTACGTGCCGAAGTTCTCGGCGTGCAGATCGCCGTGGATCCACACCCGGCCGGTGCGCTCGTCCAGATACGGGCCGCCGTGCCGCTCGCGCGCCAGGTCGCTGTAGAACAGGCACGCCGTGCCTCGGTAGAAGGCGAAGGCGGAGGCGGCCATCTTGCGGAATTTGACCTGGAAGGCCGCCGGATCTGCGGCGAGCAGCTCGCCGAAGGCGGTGCCGAACACGGCGAGGATCTCCTCCCCTCGCTGCTGGTCAGCGGCTTCGACCGGGCGCGGGACCGACATCGGTGGTGCCTCCTGGGGCATGACGAAAATGGGCGGACGGACCGACACGCCACCCGCCTCGGGCGACGGCGCCGTCAGTACTGGCAACGCACGAAGGTACCGGTGCGTGCCCGTCCGGCGCCGGTCGCCCCGGAGGTTCGCGCGGCCCGCTCCGGCCTCGCCCGCACGATGGCTGGACGTCGCTCGGATTGTCAGTGGGCGGTCGTAGACTTCGACGCTGTCCCCCCCCAGGGCAGCCCTCGCTCGTCCGCTCGTTTCGCTGGAGGCCTCAGCCGTGACCAAGCCGCCGTTCACGCACCTGCACGTCCACACTCAGTACTCGCTGCTGGACGGCGCGGCGCGGTTGGGGGACATGTTCAAGGCGTGCAATGAGATGGGGATGTCTCATATCGCGATGACGGACCACGGGAATCTCCATGGTGCGTACGACTTCTTCCATCAGGCGAAGAAGGCGAATGTGACGCCGATCATCGGTATCGAGGCGTATGTGGCGCCGGAGTCGCGGCGCAACAAGCGGAAGGTGCAGTGGGGGCAGCCGCATCAGAAGCGTGATGACGTCTCGGGTTCGGGTGGTTATACGCACAAGACGATCTGGGCGGCGAACAAGACGGGGTTGCACAATCTGTTCCGGTTGTCGTCGGACGCCTATGCGGAAGGGTGGCTGACGAAGTGGCCGCGGATGGACCGGGAGACGATCGCGAAGTGGTCGGAGGGTTTGATCGCGTCGACGGGGTGTCCGTCGGGTGAGTTGCAGACCAGGCTGCGGCTGGGGCAGTTCGACGAGGCGGTGCAGGCGGCTTCGGACTACCAGGACATTTTCGGTAAGGACCGGTATTTCCTGGAGTTGATGGATCACGGGATCGAGATCGAGCGCCGGGTGCGGGACGGGTTGCTGGAGGTGGGGAAGAAGCTGGGGATCCCGCCGCTGGTGACGAACGACTCGCATTACACGTATGCGAACGAGGCGACGGCGCACGACGCCCTTCTCTGTATTCAGACGGGTAAGAACCTGTCGGATCCGGACCGGTTCCGTTTCGACGGGACGGGTTATTACCTGAAGTCGACGGACGAGATGTACGCGGTCGATTCGTCGGACGCGTGGCAGGAGGGGTGCGCGAACACCCTTCTCGTGGCGCAGCAGATCGACACGGAGGGCTGGTTCCAGGAACGGAACCTGATGCCGAAGTTCGACATCCCCGACGGCTTCACCGAGATCACCTGGTTCCGCGAGGAGACCATGCGGGGGATGGCCAGGCGTTTCCCCAACGGCATCCCGGAGGACCGCCAGAAGCAGGTCGAGTACGAGATGGGCATCATCATCGAGATGGGGTTCCCGGGGTACTTCCTGGTTGTCGCGGACTTCATCATGTGGGCCAAGAACAACGGTATCGCCGTCGGCCCCGGCCGAGGTTCCGCGGCCGGTTCGATCGTCTCGTACGCGATGGGCATCACCGACCTCGACCCGATCGAACACGGCCTGATCTTCGAGCGGTTCCTCAACCCCGAGCGCATCTCCATGCCGGATGTCGACATCGACTTCGACGAGCGTCGGCGCGGTGAGGTCATCCGGTACGTGACGGAGAAGTACGGCGCCGACAAGGTCGCCATGATCGGGACGTACGGAAAGATCAAGGCGAAGAACGCCATCAAGGACTCGGCGCGTGTGCTGGGTTACCCGTACGCGATGGGTGACCGGCTCACGAAGGCGATGCCGGCGGACGTCCTCGGCAAGGGCATCGACCTCAACGGCATCACCGACCCCAAGCACCCGCGCTACAGCGAGGCGGGCGAGATCCGGGGGATGTACGAGAACGAGCCGGATGTGAAGAAGGTCATCGACACGGCAAAGGGTGTCGAGGGCCTGGTGCGGCAGATGGGTGTGCACGCGGCCGGCGTGATCATGTCCAGCGAGACGATCACCGATCATGTGCCGGTCTGGGTCAGGCACTCCGACGGCGTCACGATCACGCAGTGGGACTACCCGCAGTGCGAGTCGCTCGGCCTGCTGAAGATGGACTTCCTGGGTCTGCGAAATCTGACCATCATGGACGACGCCGTCAAGATGGTGAAGGCCAACAAGGGAATCGATCTCGACCTGCTGGGGCTTCCGCTGGACGACCCCACGACGTACGAACTGCTGTGCCGCGGTGACACGCTCGGCGTCTTCCAGTTCGACGGCGGCCCGATGCGCTCGCTGCTGCGGCTGATGAAGCCCGACAACTTCGAGGACATTTCCGCCGTCTCGGCCCTGTACCGGCCGGGCCCGATGGGCATGAACTCGCACACGAACTACGCGCTGCGCAAGAACGGGCAGCAGGAGATCACCCCGATCCACCCGGAGTTGGAGGAGCCTCTCAAGGAGGTTCTCGGTCTGACCCACGGCCTGATCGTGTATCAGGAGCAGGTGCAGAAGGCCGCGCAGATCATCGCCGGTTACTCACTGGGCGAGGCGGACATCCTCCGCCGCGTGATGGGCAAGAAGAAGGCCGACGAACTGGCGAAGAATTTCGTCCTGTTCCAGGCCGGTGCGAAGAAGAACAACTTCTCGGACGAGGCCATCAAGGCGCTGTGGGACGTGCTGGTCCCGTTCGCGGGATACGCGTTCAACAAGGCGCACTCCTCCGCGTACGGCCTCGTCACCTACTGGACGGCGTATCTCAAGGCGAATTACCCCGCCGAGTACATGGCGGCGCTGCTGACCTCGGTTAAGGACGACAAGGACAAGTCGGCGGTCTATCTCAACGAGTGCCGCAGGATGGGCATCAAGGTGCTGCCGCCGAATGTGAACGAGTCGGTGGCGAATTTCGCCGCGCAGGGTGACGACGTGATTCTGTTCGGGCTGACGGCGGTCCGCAACGTCGGTACGAACGTGGTGGATTCGATCATCCGGTCGCGCAAGGCGAAGGGGAAGTACGCGACGTTCCCCGACTTCCTCGACAAGGTCGAGGCGGTCGTCTGCAACAAGCGCACCGTCGAATCGCTCATCAAGGCGGGCGCCTTCGACGAGATGGGTCACACCCGCAAGGGTCTGGTGGCCCACCACGAGCCGATGATCGACAACGTGGTGCAGGTCAAACGAAAAGAGGCGGAGGGGCAGTTCGACCTCTTCGGCGGCATGGGCGACAGCGACGACGCCTCCTCCGAGCCGGGCTTCGGGCTCGACGTGGAATTCTCCGACATCGAGTGGGACAAGTCGTATCTGCTCGCGCAGGAGCGGGAGATGCTCGGCCTGTACGTCTCCGACCACCCGCTCTTCGGTATCGAGCACGTCCTGTCCGACAAGTCCGACGCGGCGATCTCGCAGCTCACCGGGGGAGAGCACGCCGACGGCGCGGTGGTCACGATCGGCGGCATCATCTCCGGCCTCCAGCGGAAGATGACCAAGCAGGGCAACGCGTGGGCGATCGCCACCGTGGAGGACCTGGCGGGCTCGATCGAGTGCATGTTCTTCCCCGCGACGTATCAGCTGGTCTCCACCCAACTGGTCGAGGACACCGTCGTGTTCGTCAAGGGCCGGCTCGACAAGCGCGAGGACATCCCGCGCCTCGTCGCGATGGAACTCCAGGTCCCCGACCTGTCGTCGGCCGGGACCAACGCGCCGGTCACCATCACCATCCCCACCGTGAAGCTCACCCCGCCCATGGTCAGTCGGCTCGGCGAGATCCTGAGCCACCACCGGGGCAACTCCGAGGTGCGGATCAAACTCCAGGGCGCGCGCAAGACCACCGTCCTGCGGCTCGACCGGCACCGGGTGCAGCCCGACCCGGCGCTCTTCGGCGACTTGAAGGTGCTGCTCGGGCCGTCCTGCCTGGCCGGATAGGCCCTGTCGGCGGGGATTCGCGCGTGTGAGATCCATGTGCGCGGCAGAGGGGCACGCCCGGTTTTCCGGGCGTGCCCCTCTCGCCATGTGCGGCCGGCCGCGTCAGTTGTGGCCGAAACGCTTCTGACGGCCCTTGTGAGGGCTCTCGGACGGCGTGACCTGCTGCTGTATCTGCTCGGCCTTGGCCTCCGTCGAGGAGGGCGAGGACTGCTCTGCACCGCGCTCGGGGGCCGAACGGTCCTGATGCTTGCCGCGGTCACGATTCTTGTTCTTGGCCATGGTGCTGCCTCCTGAAGGATGTTGGGGCCAGGGCCGCTGTCAGATTCACATATGCCGTTAACCGCCGCATTTTGGATCATTGCTGTGTGTAACGGATCATTGTTCTGGCGCCCGTAGGGGTAGTCGTGAGGCATACGCCACGCCGATGATCCAGTTCCGGCCGTTAAGCCTGTTGCGGTCGGGCAGACTCGAAGGAAACCCGGAGTAACTTCCGATCCCGACGTTCCCGAAAGAGGGTGGAACACGTGGACCGCTGCGTCGTCCTGGTGGACGCCGGATATCTGCTGGGCGCCGCCGCGAGCCTCCTCGCCGGAGAACCGGCCCGCTCACGCATCACCGTCGACCACGCCGCCCTCATCCAGGGTCTGCGCGAGCGCGCCGAGGCCGATACGGAGCAGCCGCTGCTGCGTATCTACTGGTTCGACGGTGCCCCCGACCGCGTACCGCAGCCCGAGCACCGACGGCTGCGCGTCATGTCACGTGTCACCGTCCGGCTCGGCGCGCTGACCCGCAGCGACGGGCGCTGGGCGCAGAAGGGCGTCGACGCGGCGATGCACGCCGAACTCACGGAGTTGGCCAGAAATCGCGCCTGTTCGGACGTCGTGCTGGTGACCGGTGACGGCGATCTGCTGCCCGGTCTGATGTCCGCCAAGGAACATGGCGTCGCCGTGCACCTGTGGGCCGTGCAGGCGGCGGACGGCGACTACAACCAGTCCGAGGATCTGGTGGCCGAGGCCGACGAGCGCCGGGTGCTCGACCGGACCTGGATCACCAAGGCCGTACGCGCCAAGGACTTCGGCGGCGTCTGCGCGCCGCCGCCCGTGCCCCGCCCCGAGATCGCGGCCATCCTCTCCGCGCCGCTGCCCGAGTCGGCGCTCGCCGCGTCCGCCGAGCGGGCGGCCGAGGCGCAGGCCACCTCCGCGCGCAACGGCACGGCACCGCCGGCGGAGCACGGGAACGGGCACGGGCACGGGCACGGGCCGGGTCAGGGGCACGAGCACGGCCCCGAGGCCGCGCATCCCGCGCCCCCCGGCGCCAAGGGTGTCCCCACCCCCAAGGATCTGGCCGCCCTGCGTGCGCACGGCCCGCACCCGGCGCCGCCCCCGCCGGCGAACGCGACGCTGCGCTGGTCGTCCGACCGGGGCTGGGTCGAGCGGCCGGGCGGCGGAGGTGGTGGAGGCGGCGGCCAGCTCGGGGAGTCGCCCGAGACCGCGTCGCTGCCCACGCTCGCGCAGCTCACCAGCGCCGAGCAGCGCTGGGCCGACCGCGAGGAGGACATCACGACGGTCGGCGGCGATCCCTTCGAGGTCGGCCAGGTGTTCGCCCGCCGCTGGATGGCGCGGCTGCCCGAGGTGGCCCATGTGCAGAAGCTGTCCACCATGTATCCGCGGATCCCGCACCGTATCGACGGCGAGGTACTGCGGTACGCGGCCCGCTTCGGGCTGCTGGCGCACAAGGACGACCAGATCGACGAGCACGACCGGTACGCGATCAGGGCGGGGTTCTGGCGCGAGATCGACGTGCGGGCGGCGGCGGACCACCCGGCCACGACGGAGTAACGGGATGGTGGGGCCGCGCGTCGCTGGTGCCGTCACAGGCCCCCGGAATGTTCCGGGTGGGCCGACCCCGTAGGCTCGCTCCTCGTGAGTACGGTGTGCGCGGTACGGGAGCTGGTCAAGACGTACCCCGCCACGCGCGGCAGGCGTGGGACCCCGGCGACACCCGAGGTGCGCGCCACCGACGGCATCTCCCTGGACGTGCGGCGCGGCGAGATCTTCGGCCTGCTCGGCCCCAACGGTGCGGGCAAGTCCACCCTCGTACGCCAGCTCACCGGACTCATGCGGCCCGACTCCGGCAGCGTCGACATCCTCGGACACGATCTGGTCCGGCACCCCGAGCGCGCCTCCCGGCTCATCGGCTATCTCGGCCAGGAGTCCACCGCACTCGACGAGTTGACCGTCGGACTCGCTGCCGAGACCACGGGCCGGCTGCGCGGGCTCAGCCTGGGCGAGGCGCGCGTCGAGCGGGACGCGGTGCTCGCCGAACTCGGGCTCACCGCACTCGCCGGCCGCCCGCTGAAGAAGCTCTCCGGCGGCCAGCGGCGGATGGCCTGCTTCGCGGCCACGCTGGTGGGGGAGCGGCCCGTACTCGTCCTGGACGAACCCACCACCGGCATGGACCCGGTCGCCAGGCGCGCCGTCTGGGCGGCGGTGGACCGGCGCCGGGCGGAGCGCGGCGCGACCGTGCTGCTCGTCACCCACAACGTCATCGAGGCCGAGACGGTCCTCGACCGGGTCGCCGTGCTGGACCGGGGCAAGGTCATCGCCTGCGACACCCCGTCCGGGCTCAAGGAACAGGTCGCCGGCGAGGTACGGCTGGAACTCGTCTGGCGCGAACGCGCCCCGCTCGACGTTCCCGAGGTCGCCGCGCTGCGCGGATCCGCGCAGGAGTCGGGCCGCCGCTGGGTGCTGCGGCTCGCCCCCGACGAGGCGCGGGCCGCCGTCGCCGCGGTGACGGGCGGTGCGGCGTTCGCCGCGCTGGACGACTTCACACTGGCCACGCCGAGCCTGGAGGACGTCTACCTGGCGCTCGGTGGCCAGGTGCCGGGGCTGGTGAAGGCATGACGGCGGGCGGCGCGGGCGGACGGGTGGACAGGCGGCTGGGCGTGCGCGCGTGCGGGAGCGTGGACGTGCTGGTGCGCGTGCGCGTGCGGGTGGCGGACTTCGGGTCTTTTACGGCTCCGAGGGTCGGCCCGGTCGCCACCGGGGGGCGCGCCGTTGTGCCCGCCGGTGTTGGCGGCGGCGCTGTCACGGCCGGCCCCGTTGTCGTGCTCGCGGGGGTGCCCGCCGGGGCGGTCTGCGTCGCCGGTCCCGTGCTCGCCGTTGTTCCGGACGGAGTTGGCGTTGCCGCCCGTGCCGTCGTCCGCGCTCGCACCGTACCCGCCCGGAACTGGCCTGCCCGTAGTGGGCGTTCGGTGCGTTCGGGGCGTATGGCACGCTGGTTGCGGTCGGCGCCGTATCCGGTGTGCCGCGACCGCGTCCGCCCGTCCGCACCGAACAGGAGCAGCGCCAGGTGAGCATCGTGCCCGCGGAGGCCGTCGCCGGGAAGAGCCGGACCGTCCCGGACGCCCGTGCCGCAGTGGACGGAACCGACGGGGCGCCGGCCGCGCTGGCACCGCGGGCGCGGCTGCTGCCCTCGCTCGCCGCCGTGTACCGCGCGCAGTTGTCGCGGGCCCGCGTCGCCCGGATCCCGTTGCTCTTCGTCGCGACCTTCCAGTCCGTCGGGATCATGATCCTGATGCGCGGTGTCGTCGACGGCGGCGCCGAGGCGCGCGCCGTGGTGGCCGGGTCGAGCGTGCTCGTCGTGGCCTTCGTCGCGCTCAATCTGCTCGCCCAGTACTTCGGTCAGCTCCGGGCGACCGGCGGGCTGGACCACTACGCGACGCTGCCGGTGCCACCGGCCGCCGTGGTGCTGGGCGCGGCCGGGGCGTACGCCTCGTTCACCGTGCCGGGCACCGCCGTGACCGCAGTGACCGGCAGTCTGCTCTTCGATCTGCCGCTCACCCATCTGTGGGTGCTGGTCGCCGTCATCCCGCTGTCCGGCGCGGCGCTCGCCGGTCTCGGCGCGGCGCTGGGGCTGCTCGCGCCCCGTCAGGAGCTGGCCACGCTGCTCGGGCAGCTCGGCATGTCCGCCGCGTTGCTGCTGGGTGTGCTGCCCGCCGACCGGCTGCCGGGGCCGATCGCGTACGCCCGCGATCTGCTGCCGTCCACGTACGGCGTGGAGGCCCTGGCCCGCAGTTTCGACCGGCATCCCGACTGGCCGACCGTCGCGCTCGACCTGGCGGTCTGCGCGGCTGTCGGCGTCGTCTCGCTGGCGGTGGCGACGTGGGCGTACCGGCGGGCGGCAGTGCGATGAGGCACGGCCCGGCCATGCCTGGCACGATGGCGGGGTGACAGCACCCCTGACGCCGCCCCACCAGCCATCGAACGACGATCCCTGGCAGAAGCCGCAGGACGCGGGGTCGTCCTTGGCGCACTTCGCCGAGGCGGAGGACGGGACCGACACGAAGACCGAGGTGAGGCAGGCCGCCGCCGTGACGGTCGCCGTGGGTCTCTCCGGCGTCCTGCTCGGGCTGCTGTGGTTCTGGCTGGCGCCCCGGGTGCCGCTGTTCGTCACTGAGTCGGCCGTCATCCTGAAGGACACGGAGGGCGAGGAGGCGATCGGCGCGGACAGCACGTTCGTGCTGCTGGCTGTGGGGTTCGGCCTGGTCAGCGCCGCCCTGGTGTTCTGGTTCCGCCGGCGCGGCGGCATCCCGCTGGTCATTGGGCTGGCGCTGGGCGGACTGCTCGCGTCGGGGCTGGCCTGGCTGGTCGGGCGGGAGCTGAGCCCGGCCGACGTGGTGACGCAGGCGCGGGCGGCGGGGGTGGGCGCGACGTTCGACGCGCCGCTGGAACTGAACGCGTGGGGCGCGCTGTTGGCGTGGCCGGTGGCGGCGATGCTCGTACATCTGGCGCTGACGGCGCTGTTCGGGCCGCGTGATCCGGAGCCGGAGTGGGTGCCGTTCGGGGCGCCGTACCTTCCTGGCGGGCCGCAGGACGAGCCGAAGGCAGGACCGCAGGACGCGCCGCGGGACGAACCGAGGGACGAGCCGGGCGCCGGACGCTGACCGGTGTCAGACCCGCGCGATCGGGGCCAGTGTCGCCGACGTCAGTGAGGTCAGGTCCGACGGGGACAGTTCCACCTCCAGGCCGCGGCGGCCCGCCGAGACACAGACCGTCGGATGGGCCCGCGCCGAGGAGTCGACCACCGTACGGAGCCGCTTGCGCTGGCCCAGGGGCGAGATGCCGCCCCGCACGTAGCCCGTGGTGCGCTCCGCCGCCGCCGGGTCCGCCATCGTCGCCCGCTTGCCGCCCACCGCGGCGGCCAGCGCCTTCAGGTCCAGTGAGCCGGAGACCGGGACGACCGCCACGGTCAGTTCGCCGTCGACGTCGGCGACCAGGGTCTTGAACACCCGCTCCGCCGACACCCCCAGCGCCGCCGCGGCCTCCTCGCCGTACGAGGGGGCCGCCGGGTCGTGCTCGTACGCGTGCAGGGTGAACTCGGCCCGCGCGGCCGTCAGCGCGACCGTGGCCGGGGTGCCGCCCGCGGCCTTCTTCGGCTGCTTCTTCGCCAAGGGACGTGTTCCTCGCGTGGGTCGACGAACGGGACGGGGGTCAGTTCGGGCTCGTGGGTTCCTGGGTGAGCTGTACGGCCGGCAGCGACGGCAGATGCCGGATCACCGCCGTCTCGGCCCGCAGGAGCTTCAGCTCCTCCCGCAGCCGGGTCACGGTGTCCGGTGCCTGGAGCAGCCGCTGTTTCGCCGGGATGTCCAGCACGGTCGCCGCGGCCACCAGGTACGAGACCACGGAGGGTTCGTCGGGCAGGTCGCCGCCGGTCGACAGCGACCGCTCCCGCGCGCCCGCGAGGCGTTTCTGGTAGCTGCGGAAGGCCCGCAGGACGCCTTCGGCGAGTGCTCCCGCGCCTTCGCCGGAGTCCTCCGCGATGTCCTCGACCTCGGCGGTCAGAAAGGCCCCGCCGGTGTTGACGGAGAGCAGCCGGACCCGGCTGGTACCGGTGGCCAGTACCTCGAAGCTGCCGTCCGGGCGTTCGCGGATGGTGGTCGCGTCGGCGACGCAGCCCACCTGGTGGAAGGCCTTGAGCGGCTCGGGGCCGAAGCCCTCGGCGGGGCCGCGCTCCGGTACGGCGGTGGGGTCGGGCAGACCGGCGGCGGTCGGCGCGACCTCGTGCCCGTCGCGGATGGCGACCACGACGAAGCGTCGCGGTTCGGACTCGTCGGTCTTGAGCAGGTCGCGCATCATGGCGCGATACCGCTCCTCGAAGATGTTCAGGGGCATGACGAGGCCCGGGAACAACACCGCGTTCAGCGGGAACAGAGGGAGATGTGCGGTGGTCACAACGCTCAAGCGTAATGGCCGCGCGGACGCCCTCGGTCTGTCCGGTTCCACAAGGGCATGGTGGAGGCCACCTGGAGGCGTACGCCGTCACGCGTCTCCAGGAACCGGCCCAGCGGATCGTCGGTCAGCGACGTCCACGGAAATGACGTCGCGTACGGGCCGATCAGCCGGAACTGTTCCAGCGCCTCGTCCCATCGGTGCCGTACGACCAGCACGTACGCCAGCAGGTTCCGTACCTCCGCCGGCCAGGGGTCGCCCGCCGCGTACACGCGGGAGAGCGTGATCGCCTGCTCGCAGGCCGCGTCGATCCGGTCCGTCGCCATGGACGCGAGGTCGCCGTCCAGCAGCCGGCTGAAGGCGGCCCGCATCGGCAGCGCCTTCACGAGTGATCCCGGCAGCGCGTCCTCGGCGGCCTGTTCGGCGAAGTCGAAGCACTCCTGGTGTGAGCCGTGCCACTGGGCGGAGAGGTACTTCAGGGCCGCGACATGGCAGCCGTAGTGGTGCGAGGAGCGGCGCACCGCCTCGCCCCACAGCGACTCGAAGGCGTCGTGGCCCGCGTGGGTGCCGCGTGCGTGGTCCAGGGCTATCCGCCACGGCACCGGGTCGCGCGGGTCGCCCTCGGCCGCCGTGGCGATCAGCGGGCCCAGTTCGCCGAGCAGTTCGGCGCGGGCCGGGGACTCCCAGGCCCTGCGTACTTCCAGCTCGGCCCTGACGACCAGCGCGTCCGGGTCGTCCGGGGAAGCGGCCAGCCAGTGGCCGAGCCATTCGTCGCGGTGGTGGGCGAAGGCGGCGAGCCGCATCACGTAGCGGTCGCGGTTCTCCCATTCGGCTGATTCACGCGTGGTCGCCAGCAGCTTCGCCGTGTCTTCGTACGCGCCGAGCGCGGCGGAGACGAGCGCCGGGGCGAGCCGGTCGTCGGGGGCGTCGAGCAGTACCGCATCGTCCGGTGGAAGCCCGTCGGCGAGCCGCGGGGTGTGCCGGACCATGCGCGCGGTGCTGATCAGTGCGCGAATCAATGACATGGTGCGGACCATTGAAAACCGCAGGTCGCAGGGGCGCCATAGGGCATATGTGAAGCTTCTGTGGTGGGCGAAAGGTTGTCTCCCGGTAGGTCAAGGGACGGTAAAGAAAGCGGGTCGGGCGCGCTGTCAGCCGCGACGCAGGAGGCGTGAGGCACCTGCCGCGACCGTGGTGGCGAGTATCCAGCCGAGCAGGACCATCGCGGCCGACAGCCACTGCCAGCCACCCTCCGGCCGCCAGTGCCCGTCCTGGCCGAGATTGATCACCGGCACCAGCAGATCCAGCACATACAGGGACGGATTCCACGCAGGGTGCTCCTCGCCCTTGAGCGGCTCCGGGGCATGCCGCGCGAAGGCGAACGTGCCCGCCGCCCACAGCATGGCCATCCACAGCGCGGCCCGGCCCGGCCGGTAGCCGTACGCCACCGTCCAGTCCTGGATGTAGCCCCACGTCTTGGCCGCCAGCGGCAGCGTCTCGCGCCGTCTGCGCTGCTTGGCCAGCAGCACCTCGCGGGCGTCCGCGTCCTCGCCGCTGTTGCGCATCACCTGCGCGAGGCGTTCGTACGGCTCCGGCGAGTACTCCGGCGTCGCCGATTCCAGCCACTCCAGCCGCCGGTTGAGCGGGAAATGGCCGGACGGCACCACGACCTCGTAGACGAAGCCGCCCATGGCCAGACCGCCGGGGCCCGGCCAGCTCGTGGACAGATCCATCAGCGTGGTGATCTTCGCCCCGTTCAGCACGATCCGGCCCTCCAGGGGCCGCTCGCACTGGAAGCGCAGCTCCGTCGCCGTGATCCGGCGCAGCGACACCTCCTCGCCCGCCGCCATCAGGAAGCGGGCCTGGTAGAGGTCGATCGTGTCGCCGAACCGCCCGTCGTCCAGCCGGACCCCGCCGTAGCACTCGAAGCGCCGGATCTCGGTGCCCGCAGGCAGCGTCGCGGTGCTGCCCGTGTAGACCGTGCCGTACGGAGGTGTGGAGTTGGCGTTGCCCGTCGCGATGCTCACGACGGCGCCCGTCAGGTACAGCGAGCGCTCCACCGTCAGCTGCGGCGCGTTGAGCGCGCGGCGCTCGCCCGCCGCGCGCAGCCGGCTGCCGCGCAGCATCAGCGAGCCCCCGACCTTCGAGCCGCGCAGGCTGAACTCGCCGTGTGTGTCGATCTGTTCGGCCTGGAGATCCTGCCCCACCGACATCCCATCGGCGGCTATCGACCGGCTGTTGCTGTCGGGCCGCACCGATATCTGGCTGATCAGCAGGTCCGTGCCGATCTGCGCGTCGGTCAGCCGGATCCCGCGGGCGACCTGGCAGCGCGGCAGATGCAGATCGCCCTCGGTGCGCAGCCGCGCGGCCTCCAGGCGTGGGATCACGCAGCCCACCAGTCGCAGGGTGGTGAAGTGGCACTCCGGCAGCACCACCTCGCGCTCGAAGCGGCAGTAGGTCAGCTCCACGTACGGATCGACCTTGCCGCCCGCGAGATCCAGCGACCCGCTCACGTACGCCCCGCGCAGTTTGAGGGCGGCGACCCGCCCCGGTCGCGCGGCGGGGCCGCTGAGCAGCAGCAGGGCGATCACCCGGGCGCGCACGCTGCGGTGCTCGCCCCAGGGGCCGGCCGCAGCCGGATCGTTGAGCAGCGGACTCGGCACGCTCAGGTCGTAGGTGCTGCCGTTCCGGAAGGCCTGCCACATGCCGAGTTCTGTGGCCGAGAGCCAGTCCGGGGCTTCGTCGTCCTGTGGCTCGGACACCGCCGCGCCTCGCTTCCCCGTTCGCCGTGCCTGTCGCTGTGCGTCGTCGTCGTGCGTCTGTCCCCGTGTGACTCCCGGGCAGCCGTCGCCGGGCGGGGCTGCTGTTGTGGGGTCGTACGAATGTTCTTCCCTCTGAGTGACCGACTGAACGCCAATCGTCAACATTAGTAGCCGTGAGTGACATTCAGGGCTCATATCAGCCAGTGATACGGGCGACCGGCGGCCGGATGGGGTCTGCGAGAATTGACCGTGTGATCTCACGAATCGACCTGCGCGGCGACGCCCTCCCCGAGGGCGGCGCGCTGCGCGGCCTGCTGCCCCGTGCCGACTTCGACGTGACGGCCGCCCTCGCGAAGGTACGGCCCATCTGCGAGGACGTACGCCATCGCGGCACGGCGGCGCTGATCGAGTACGCGCGCACGTTCGACGGCGTGACGCTCGACCGGGTACGGGTCCCCGCCGAAGCCCTCGCCCAGGCCCTGGAGGCGCTGGATCCCGCCGTACGGGCCGCGCTGGAGGAGTCGGCCCGGCGGGCCCGTACCGTCCACCGCGCCCAGCGGCGCGCGGAGCACACCACCCAGGTGGTGCCCGGCGGCAAGGTGACCGAGAAGTGGGTGCCGGTCGGCCGCGTGGGGCTGTACGCGCCCGGTGGACGCGCCGTGTACCCGTCCTCCGTGATCATGAACGTGGTGCCGGCACAGGAAGCGGGCGTCGGCTCGATCGCGCTCGCCTCACCTCCCCAGAAGGAGTTCGGCGGCCTGCCGCACCCGACGATCCTCGCCGCCTGCGCGCTGCTGGGTGTCGACGAGGTGTACGCGGTCGGCGGCGCCCAGGCCGTCGCGATGTTCGCGTACGGCACGTCCGGGCCCGACGGCTGCCCGCCCGCCGACATGGTCACCGGCCCCGGCAACATCTGGGTCACCGCCGCCAAGCGCTACTTCGCCGGCCGTATCGGCATCGACACCGAGGCCGGCCCGACCGAGATCGCCGTCCTCGCCGACGCCACCGCCGATCCGGTGCACGTCGCCGCCGACCTGATCAGCCAGGCCGAGCACGACCCGCTCGCCGCCGCCGTCCTGGTCACCGACTCCGTCGAACTGGCCGACGCGGTCGAGCGGGAACTGGTGCCGCAGACCGCCGCCACCAAGCACGTCGAGGACCGTGTCGCGCCCGCCCTGGCGGGCAAGCAGTCCGCGATCGTGCTGGTCGACGGCGTCGAGGAGGGCCTGCGGGTCGTCGACGCGTACGGCGCCGAGCACCTGGAGATCCAGACCGCCGACGCCGCAGCCGTCGCCGCCCGGGTCCGCAACGCGGGCGCGATCTTCGTCGGTCCCTACGCGCCGGTCTCGCTCGGCGACTACTGCGCCGGCTCCAACCACGTCCTGCCGACCGGTGGTTGCGCCTGTCACTCCTCCGGGCTGTCCGTCCAGTCCTTCCTGCGCGGCATCCACATCGTGGACTACACGCGCGACGCGCTCGCCGACGTCGCCCACCACGTCGTCACGCTCGCCGAGGCCGAGGATCTGCCCGCACACGGCGCCGCCGTCAAGGCGCGTTTCGGCTGGAATCTGCCGCAGGCGCGGCGGACGGGCGGGGAGGGCGCGTGACCGGCATCGACGACCTGCCCGTACGCGCCGAGCTGCGCGGCAAGTCCCCCTACGGGGCGCCCCAGTTGGACGTCCCCGTCACCCTCAACACCAACGAGAACCCGTACCCGCTGCCCGAACCGCTCGTCGAGCGGATCGCCGAGCGGGTCCGGGAGGCCGCCCGCGGCCTCAACCGCTACCCCGACCGGGACGCGGTCGAGCTGCGCACCGAACTGGCCGCCTATCTGCGCCGCACCGCCGGGGACCTCCCGCTGACCGCCGCCCACGTATGGGCCGCCAACGGCTCCAACGAGGTCATCCAGCAACTGCTCCAGACCTTCGGCGGCCCCGGCCGTACCGCGATCGGCTTCGAGCCCTCGTACTCGATGCACCACCTGATCGCCCGAGGCACCGGCACCGGCTGGATCTCCGGACCCCGCCACGAGGACTTCACCATCGACGTGGCCGCCGCCGAGCGGGCCGTCACCGAGCACCGCCCCCACGTCATCTTCATCACCACCCCCAACAACCCCACCGGCAACGCCGTCGACGCCGCGACCGTCCTGCGGCTCCACGACGCGGCGCAGGCCGCCCGCCCGTCGCTGGTCGTCGTGGACGAGGCGTACGTCGAGTTCAGCCACCACCCCTCGCTGCTGCCGCTGCTCGCCGGGCGGCCGAACCTCGTCGTGTCCCGCACGATGTCCAAGGCCTTCGGCGCCGCCGGACTGCGGCTCGGCTATCTCGCCGCCGACCCGGCCGTGGTCGACGCCGTGCAACTGGTGCGCCTGCCGTACCACCTGTCCGCCGTCACCCAGGCCACCGCGCTGGCCGCCCTGGAACACACCGATACGCTGCTCGGGTATGTCGAACAGCTCAAGACCGAGCGGGACCGGCTGGTCACCGAACTGCGGGCGATGGGCTTCGACGTCACCGACTCGGACGCCAACTTCGTCCAGTTCGGCCGCTTCGACGACGCGCACGAGGCCTGGCTGACGATCCTCGACCAGGGCGTGCTGGTACGCGACAACGGAGTGCCGGGCCGGCTGCGGGTCACGGCGGGCACCCCGTCCGAGAACGACGCGTTCCTCGACGCGGTACGTAAATTGACGAAGGAGCAGAGCGCATGAGCCGTATCGGCCGCGTGGCACGAACGACCAAGGAGACCTCGGTCGTTGTCGAACTCGACCTCGACGGCACGGGCAAGGTGGAGGTGTCGACGGGCGTCGGCTTCTACGACCACATGCTCGACCAGCTCGGCAGGCACGGCCTGTTCGACCTCACGGTCAAGACCGAGGGCGACCTGCACATCGACTCGCACCACACCATCGAGGACACCGCCCTCGCCCTCGGCGCCGCCTTCAAGCAGGCGCTCGGCGACAAGGTCGGCATCTACCGCTTCGGCAACTGCACCGTCCCGCTGGACGAATCCCTCGCGCAGGTCACCGTGGACCTGTCCGGCCGCCCCTACCTGGTGCACACCGAGCCCGCGAACATGGCGCCGATGATCGGCGAATACGACACGACGATGACCCGGCACATCCTGGAGTCGTTCGTCGCCCAGGCCCAGGTCGCGCTGCACGTACACGTCCCGTACGGGCGCAACGCCCACCACATCGTGGAGTGCCAGTTCAAGGCCCTCGCCCGCGCCCTGCGGTACGCGAGCGAGCACGACCCGCGCGCCGCCGGCATCCTCCCGTCCACGAAGGGCGCGCTGTAGTGCCATGACGGGCCTCAACACCTCCACGAAGGGCGCGCCGTAACCCCATGACCGGTCTCAACACCATCCTCATCGTCCTCGGCCTGTTCCTGGCCGGCGGCGTCTACTCCTTCGCGAAGCAGAAGCAGCCCACGGGCGTCATCGTCCTGCTCGGCATCTGCTCCGCGCTCTGCCTCGTCGCCGGCATCCTCCGCATCCAAGGACTCTGGGAATGACCAAGAACGTCGTCGTCCTCGACTACGGCTTCGGCAACGTCCGTTCGGCGGAACGCGCCGCGGCCCGCGCCGGGGCGGAGGTCGAGATCACCCGCGACTTCGACCGGGCCATGAACGCGGACGGGCTGATCGTGCCCGGCGTCGGCGCCTTCTCCGCCTGCATGGAAGGGCTCCGCGCGGCGCGCGGCGACTGGATCGTCGGCCGCAGGCTGGCGGGCGGACGCCCCGTACTCGGCATCTGCGTCGGCATGCAGATCCTCTTCGAGCGCGGCATCGAGCACGGCGTGGAGACCGAAGGGCTCGACGAATGGCCGGGCACCGTCGGCCCGCTCAGCGCGCCGACCGTCCCCCACATGGGATGGAACACCGTCGAAGCGCCCGCGGACAGTGTGCTCTTCGCCGGGCTCGACGCCGCCGAGCGCTACTACTTCGTGCACTCGTACGCCGTCCACGACTGGTCCCTCGAAGTCACCAACCCCAAGATCCGCGCCCCGAAGGTCACCTGGTCCCGGCACGGCGAGCCGTTCGTGGCCGCCGTGGAGAACGGTGCACTGTGGGCCACGCAGTTCCACCCCGAGAAGTCCGGCGACGCCGGAGCCCAGCTGCTGTCCAACTGGATCGGAACCTTCTGATGTCCCCCGCACCCACCTCGTCCTCCGTACGGAGGCTCGAACTCCTGCCCGCCGTCGACGTGCGCGACGGCCAGGCCGTGCGGCTCGTCCACGGCGAGTCGGGCTCCGAGACCTCGTACGGCTCACCGCTTCAAGCCGCGCTCGCCTGGCAGCGAGCGGGCGCCGAGTGGCTCCATCTCGTGGACCTCGACGCGGCGTTCGGCACCGGTGACAACCGGGACCTCGTCGCCGGGATCACCGACGCCATGGACATCAAGGTCGAACTGTCCGGCGGTATCCGCGACGACGCCTCCCTCGCCGCCGCGCTCGCCACCGGCTGCACCCGGGTCAACCTCGGTACGGCGGCGCTGGAGACGCCCGAGTGGGCGGCCAAGGCCATCGCCGAGTACGGCGACAGGATCGCGATCGGCCTCGACGTACGCGGTACGACGCTGCGCGGGCGCGGCTGGACCAGCGAAGGCGGCGACCTCTGGGAGACGCTGGCGAGGCTCGACGCGGAGGGCTGCGCCCGGTACGTCGTCACCGACATCGCCAAGGACGGCACCCTCCAGGGGCCCAACCTGGAGCTGCTGAAGAGCGTGTGCGCGGCCACCGACCGGCCGGTCGTCGCCTCCGGCGGCGTCTCCTCGCTCGCCGACCTGACCGCCATCGCCTCACTGGTGCCGGCGGGCGTCGAGGGCGCGATCATCGGAAAGGCGCTGTACGCGAAGGCATTCACCCTGGAAGAGGCGCTCGCGGAGGTGTCCCGATGAGCGAGAACCCTGCCGACACGAGCACGGGCACGAGCACGGGCACGGGCACGGGCACGGGCACGAGCACGAGCGCGAGCACGGGCACGAGCGCGAGCGACGGCGTACGACGGATCTCCTCGGGCGGCCCCTGGGAGGACGCCTTCGGCTACTCCCGCGCCGTCCAACTGCCGAACGGTCTCGTCCTCGTCGCCGGCTGCACCTCGGTGGTCGACGGGCGGATCGCCGAAGGCGGACCGTACGAACAGGCCGTCACCGCCTTCGGCGTGGGCATCAAGGCGCTGGGCGACCTCGGTCTCGGCGCGGAGCACGTGGTGCGCACCCGGATGTATCTGACGCACGCCGGGGACGCGGACGACGTCGGGCGCGCCCACAAGGAGCTGTTCGGCGCCGTACGGCCGGCCGCCTCGATGATCGTCGTCGCCGGTTTCATCGATCCGAGCCTGGTCGTCGAAGTCGAACTCGAAGCCTTCCGCACGCCCTCCGGAGCCCCCGGAGGCCCGGCATGACCCTCGCTGTCCGAGTCATCCCCTGCCTGGACGTGGACAACGGCCGGGTCGTCAAGGGCGTCAACTTCCAGAACCTGCGCGACGCCGGCGACCCCGTCGAGATGGCCAGGCTGTACGACGCCGAGGGCGCCGACGAGTTGACCTTCCTCGACATCACCGCCTCGTCGGGGAACCGCGAGACGACGTACGACGTGGTGCGCCGCACCGCCGAGCAGGTCTTCATCCCGCTCACGGTC
Organism: Streptomyces sp. NBC_01508; assembly: GCF_045040315.1. Taxonomy (NCBI): domain Bacteria; kingdom Bacillati; phylum Actinomycetota; class Actinomycetes; order Kitasatosporales; family Streptomycetaceae; genus Streptomyces; species Streptomyces sp. NBC_01508. The sequence goes on from NZ_CP109419.1 coordinate 6,555,572, forward strand.
GGCGGCGGCGTCCGTACCCCCGAGGACGTCGACAAACTGCTGCGGGCGGGCGCCGACAAGGTCGGCGTCAACACCGCCGCCATCGAACGCCCCGACCTCATCCGGGAGATCGCCGAGCGTTTCGGCCGCCAGGTGCTCGTCCTGTCGGTCGACGCGCGGCGTACGCCGGAGGGCACCTTCGAGGTCACCACGCACGGCGGGCGCCGGGGCACCGGCATCGACGCCGTGGAGTGGGCGCACCGCGCGGCCGAACTGGGCGCCGGCGAGATCCTGCTCAACTCGATGGACGCGGACGGCACGAAGGACGGGTACGACACGGAGATGATCGCGGCCGTACGCGCGCACGTCACCGTGCCCGTCATCGCCTCGGGCGGCGCCGGCCGCCTCGCGGACTTCCCGCCGGCCGTCGACGCCCGCGCGGACGCCGTACTCGCCGCTTCCGTCTTCCACTTCGGCGATCTGCGGATCTCCCAGGTCAAGAAGGCGCTGCGGGAGGCCGGCCACCCGGTGCGCTGAGACGACCCGGTGCGCCGAGCATCCGCGTACGCGTGGCCGACTACGTCCGCTGCCCCGGAACGGCCTGTTCCGGGGCAGTTCGCCGTCAACACGGGTGAACTCGCCGCTGCGCGAGGGGAGTTCGGGGCGGGAAGGTGACGTCTGTCAGCCGCTGCCGGACCGGCTCGACCCGGCCGACCGCGATCTCCTGATCGGCAACCGGCTGCGCCGCTTCGAGCAGTTGACCGGCCGCTCGCTGACGCGCCCCTCCGGCGTGGTGGAGATCTCCCTCGCGCCGGCGGCCGGCCGGCTGCTCGACATCTGGCCGGATCTGGCCTCATCCGACCTCATCCGACCCCATCCGGCCGCCCTGGCTCCGACCCCGAGCCCTGACGTCCCCAGATTCGCAGGATTTATTGCACAACTAATGTTGCGCAATTTTTCTTTTGTATCTACGGTGGTGGGTATGGCAGCCAAGGACCCCCGCAGAGTCGACGACCTGGACACCCTCAAGGCGTTCGGTCACCCCCTGCGGATGAAGCTCTACCGCGCGCTCTACATCTCCCGTACGGCCACCGCCTCCCAGCTCGCCGAGCAGGTGGACGAGGCCGTCTCGCTCGTCAGCTACCACCTGCGCAAGCTCGCCGACCACGGGCTGATCGAGGAGGCGCCGCAGCAGGGCCAGGACGGCCGTGAGCGCTGGTGGCGGACCGCGTCCGAAGGGCTGACCTTCCGGGACGAGGACTTCCGTGACGCACCCGAGAAGGTCGCCACGCACGCCGCCATCGGCCGGATGTCGTTCGAGCAGCGCGGGGAGCTGTACCGCGCCTACCTGGACAGCCAGATGGCGTGGGCGCCTCAGTGGCGCAGCGCCGCCTTCAGCAGCGAGTTCCTCGGTCCGTTCACGCCCGAGGAGCTGGCCGTGCTGAGCAAGGAGATGCACGAGCTGATCAAGCGGCACACGGACGCCGCGCGGGACGCGCAGGACGTCGGCGACACCGAGGGGCGCGAGAACGTCGCGCTGCACCTCTACGGATTCCCGTTCCGGCAGCAGTGATCCCGGCCCGCCTCGCCCCGCCCCACCCGCCGAAAGGAGCCACCGCCATGCACACCGACGTACACCTGCGGCTGCACGACCTGCGCGCCGCCGAACTCCGTACGGAAGCGGCCCGTTTCCGCCTGGCGCGCGCCGGGGCGCGACCCCCCGGCGGGCTGCGCGGCCGACTGGGCTGGTTCCTGGTCGGCCTGGGGCTGCGCCTCGTGCACCGCCCGCCGGTCCGCACCGCCCGTATCGCCTGACGGAAGGTCCGCGCCACTCATGAGCGAGACAGCCACACCCGGGTCCACCGAATCCGTGCCCGTTTCGCCGGCGCCCGAGCGGCCCGCCCACCGCGACGCGAACGTCCTGCGCTGGATCGCCGCCTACACCATGTCGATGGTCGGCGACAGTGTGTACTTCATGGCGCTGGCCTGGTCCGCCGCCCGCTCCGGCAGCCCCACCCAGGCCGGTGTCGTCCTGGCCGTGGGCGCCGTGCCACGGGCCGTCCTGATGCTCGGCGGGGGAGTACTCGCCGACCGGTGGGGCCCGCGCCGCGTCGTCATCGGCAGCGACGCGGCGCGCTGTCTGGTGATCCTCGGCATCGCCGCGACCCTGCTCCTCACCGCCCCCGGCCTCTGGCCGCTGATCGCCGTGGCCCTGGTCTTCGGCGCCCTGGACGCCCTGTTCCTGCCCGCCGTCGGCGCCCTGCCGCCGCGGATCACCACCCACGGCCAGCTTGCCCGGGTGCAGGGCCTGCGCGGCCTGGGGGCGCGCGTGGCCAACGTGACCGGGGGGCCGCTCGGCGGGCTGCTCGTCGCGTTCGGCGGGCCCGCGGCGGCGTTCGCCGTGGCGGGCGCGCTCTTCGCCGTCTCGCTGGTGCTGCTCATCGCCGTACGGATGACACCCCTGCCCGCCCACACCGGCACCGGTACCGATGACGCAGCCGTAGGAGCCGGCCCGTGGCGCGAACTCACCGACGGCCTGCGCTACATCCGCCGCCACCGCGTCCTGGGCCCGCTGATGCTCGTCATCGCGCTCTGCGAGCTGGGCTTCGTCGGCCCGCTCAACCTCGGCCTCGTCCTGCTCGCCCAGGAACGGGGCTGGGGCGCCGGCGGCATGGGCTGGATCGTCGGCGCCTTCGGCACCGGCGCCGGAGCCGCCTCCCTGCTGCTGGCGGTACGCGCACGCCTCCCGCGCGCCGGCCTCGTCCTGTGCCTCTCCGTCGTCGCCGGCGCCCTCGCCATCGGCGCCGTCGCCTTCGTGCCCACCGTCGCCCTCGCGGCCGTGGCGGGCCTCTGCGTCGGGCTGCTGGCCGGTCTGGGCGGCGGGCTCTGCGGGGCACTGACCCAGACGGTCACCGAGCCGGGATACCTCGGCCGGGTGACATCCGTGGCCACCCTCTTCACGCTCGGCATCGCGCCGCTGAGCTATCCGGTGACCGGCGCCGCGGTCGGGCTCTGGGGCACCGGCCCGGTCTTCGCCGTCAGCGCGGCGGTCTGCGCGGCGGGCGGCGCGCTGGGCCTGGCCTTCACCGCCCTGCGCCGCGCGGAACTGCCCGACGGCTGACGCGGACGGCGGGGCGGACCCGCATGCCGGGCTTCGCTCCGGACCTACATCCCGAGCTTCGCCGTGCTCAGCCTCTCGACAGCTTCCTTGTCGCCCTCCACGTCCACCCGGGCCGCGTCCTGCCGGCCGAAGACGTAGAGCAGCAGCTCGCTCGGCTCCCCGGTCACGGTCACCACGGGCGAGCCCCGGTGCGCCACCGCCGTCTGGCCGTCCGGACGGCGCAGCACCAGACCGACCGGCGACTTGCGGCCCATCATCCGGGCGCCCTTCTCCAGCCGCGCCCACAGGGCGTTGGAGAAGACCTTGTCCAGTTCGCGGGGCGTCCAGTCGGGCTGTGCCCGCCGTACGTCCTCGGCGTGGACGTAGTACTCGACGGTGTTCGCCGCCTCGTCGAGCTGCTTGATCCCGAAGGGCGACATCCGGGGCGGTCCGGTACGGATGAGCTGGATCAGCTCCTCGTACGGCTTCGCCACGTACTCGCCCCGCACCCGCTCCAGCCGGTTCCTGAGCGGGCCGATCAGCTGCCCGCCCGCCGCGTCCGGGCGGCGCTCGCGCACCACCACGTGCGCCGCGAGATCCCGGGTGTTCCAGCCCTCGCACAGGGTGGGGGCGTCGGGGCCCGCCGACTCCAACAGGTCGGCGAGCAGAAGTCGTTCACGCTTCGCATGGGTCGACATGCTGTCAAGCGTACGACTGCCGCGTGCGGTCCGCCCAGTGGACGTCCCGCACAGTGGACGTCCCGTCCGTAGGACGGGGCAAGCGCGGCACAATGGCCGTATGACCAGCGCGACCGAGGGCCCAGGCCCCACCAGTGGCCTCGACCCCGCCATCGCCGCCCGGCTCAAGCGCGGCGCCGACGGGCTGATCCCGGCCGTCGCCCAGCAGTACGACACCGGCGAGGTGCTGATGCTGGGCTGGATGGACGACGAGGCCCTGCACCGCACCCTCACCACCGGACGCGGCACCTACTGGTCCCGCAGCCGCCGCGAGTACTGGGTCAAGGGCGACACCTCCGGCCACGTCCAGCACGTCAGGTCCGTCGCGCTCGACTGCGACGCCGACACGATCCTCCTCAAGGTCGACCAGGTGGGCGCCGCCTGCCACACCGGCGACCGGACCTGCTTCGACGCCGACGTCATCCTGCCGCCGGCAGCCACCGGCCCCGTGGCCCACTAGGCTCCGCTGCCATGGATCTCGACACCTTCCGCAAGCTGGCGGTCGACCGCCGTGTCATCCCGGTCGGCCGCAGGCTCCTCGCGGACGGCGACACCCCGGTCGGTCTCTACCGCAAGCTCGCCGCCGAACGCCCGGGGACCTTCCTCCTCGAATCCGCCGAGAACGGCCGCTCCTGGTCGCGCTACTCCTTCATCGGCGTACGGTCCGCCGCCACCCTCACCGAGCGGGACGGGCGGACCCACTGGCTCGGCACCCCGCCCGTCGGCGTCCCCGTCGACGGGGACCCGCTGGCCGCCCTGCGCGCCACCGTGGAAACCCTGCACACACCGCACACCCTCCACGACCACGACGGCGACCTGCCGCCCTTCACCGGCGGCATGGTCGGCTACCTCGGCTTCGACGTCGTCCGCCGCCTGGAGAAGAAGATCGGCGACCACGCACGCGACGATCTGCGCCTGCCCGAGCTGACGATGCTGCTCACCTCCGACCTCGCCGTCCTGGACCACCGCTCCGGCACCGTCCTGCTCATCGCCAACGCCATCAACCACAACGACCTCGACACCGGCGTCGACGAGGCGTACGCGGACGCCGTCGGCCGGCTCGACGCCATGGAGCGGGACCTGGCCCGCCCCGTGGACAGTCCGCCCACCGCGCTGCCGCCGTCCGAGCTGCCGCCGTACACCGCCCTGTGGGGCGGCGTGGCCTACCAGGAGGCCGTCGAGGACATCAAGGAGCGCATCAGGGCGGGCGAGGCCTTCCAGGTCGTGCCCTCGCAGCGGTTCGAGACCCCTTGCGAGGCGAGCGCGCTCGACGTCTACCGGGTGCTGCGGGCCACCAACCCGAGCCCGTACATGTACCTCTTCCGCTTCGACGGCTTCGACGTCGTCGGCTCCAGCCCCGAGGCGCTGGTCAAGGTCGAGGACGGGCACGCGATGGTCCACCCCATCGCCGGCACCCGCCCGCGCGGCGCGACCCCGCAGGACGACCAGGCCCTCGCCGACGAACTGCTCGCCGACCCCAAGGAGCGCGCCGAGCACCTGATGCTGGTCGACCTCGGCCGCAACGACCTGGGACGGGTCTGCGAACCCGGCAGCGTCGAGGTGGTCGACTTCATGTCCGTCGAGCGCTACTCGCACGTCATGCACATCGTCTCGACCGTCACCGGCCGGGTGGCCGAAGGCCGTACCGCCTTCGACGTCCTGACCGCCTGCTTCCCCGCCGGCACGCTCTCCGGCGCCCCGAAGCCGCGCGCCCTTCAGATCATCGACGAGCTGGAGCCCTCACGGCGCGGTCTGTACGGAGGCTGCGTCGGCTACCTCGACTTTGCCGGCGACTCCGACACCGCCATCGCCATCCGTACGGCCCTGCTCCGGGACGGCACCGCGTACGTCCAGGCGGGCGCGGGCGTCGTCGCCGACTCGGACCCCGTCGCGGAGGACATGGAGTGCCGCAACAAGGCCGCCGCGGTGCTGCGCGCGGTGCACACCGCGAACCGGCTGGGAGGTCCGCCGGGAGGCCCGTCGAAGGCGGGGCAGGGCCGGTAGGGGATAGTGGGCCGGGTGACTGCCGTACCCATTCCCCAGCCCCGCGCCGAGACCGCGGCCGACGCCACGAGACGGCGGGCCGGCCGAAGTCTCGGCGTCGCACTCCTCGTCGGGGCGGCGGGCTCCGCCGTGGCGCTGATCGCCTCCGGCCAGACCTGGGCCGAGGGCAGCGCCGCCGTGGCGGGCACCGGCGTGTCGCTCGACGCCGGAGGCCGTGACGTCACCGGCGTCCCCGCCGCGCTCGCCGTCGTCGCCCTCGCCGCCCTCGTCGCCGTCTTCGCCGTCCGTACGGCCGGCCGGCTGCTGGTGTCCGCGCTGCTCGCCCTCAGCGGCGTGGGCGCGACCGTCGCCGCGCTCGTCGGCGCGAACGACAGCGCGGCGCTCGGCGAGCAGGCCGCGCGCACGACCGGTGACACCGCCGCGACCGTCGCCGCCGTCACCCACACCGCCTGGCCGTACGTGACGGCGGCCGGCGGCGTACTGATCCTGCTCGCCGGGCTGCTGGCCCTGCGATACGGATCACACTGGCCCACTATGTCCGGCCGCTACGAGCGCGACGGCACCCCGCGCCCCGCCCGCGTCCGCAAGCCGGCCACGAGGCCCGCCACGGCCGCGGGACCCGCCACCGACCCCGACCGGCCCGAGGACATCTGGAAGGCCCTGGACCGGGGCGAGGACCCGACGGGCTGATCCGACGGGTCGGCCGTGTCACCGCACTCCCGACCCCAGGACAGGGAACGCCGACGGGTGCGGGACAATGAACCGTGAGCGTTCGACTCACCCCGCGCTCGCGCGATCAGCGCAGCACATCAGCAACGAGGAGCTAATTCATGGCGGGCAGCAGCCACGGACACACCCCGGCCGGCTGGACCGGTGTCACCATCTCCATCATCGGCTTCTGCGTCGCAGGCGTCTTCATGGTGGCGGCCGATCCCCTCGGGTTCGTCGGGGGCCTGGCGGTCATCGCCCTCGGCGGCATCGTCGGCCTTGCCATGAAGGCCGCGGGCCTCGGCTCGGTCAAGGAGTCCGACGCGGCGAAGCAGGCCCGGGGAGCCGCCGCGCAGGCGTCCGTGGACCGCCTGGAGCGCGAGGCCGCCGAGCGTCGCCAGAACCGCCTCACCGGTCGGCCGCACGCCGCCCAGGCGCAGCCCGAGCCGGCGCGGCAGACGGCGTAACACCGCCGCCACGCAGGGGCCGCCGTCGCGTCGGCGGCGGCGCTTGGACGTCATCCGGACAGCGACACGAGGCGCAGCCAGGCACGGCCGGGCTGCGCCTTCGCCGTGCCCTCGCGGGTGTCGTCGCCGCACCTGGCCACGCGGGTACGGGGCCGGGCCGCGCTTTCGCGCCCGCACGGGGGACAATCACCGGGTGGAAGCCATGCCCGTACCCGCCGCGCCGCCCCCGGCCCCCGCTCCGGTGCCCCGCGCCCGGCGGCTCCTCGCCCCGCTGGCCACGCTCGGCGCCGTCGCCGCCGCCTTCACCTACGTCGGCCTGGTCGACCCCAACGAGAGCGGCCACTACCCCGTCTGCCCGCTGCTCAGCATGACCGGCCTCTACTGCCCCGGCTGCGGCGGCCTGCGCAGCGCGCACGCCGTCGCGCACGGTGATCTCGCCGCCGCCCTCGGTGCCAACGCGCTCGCGGTCGTCGGCTACGGGATCTTCGCCGTGGTGTGGCTGATGTGGCTGATTCACGTCGTTCGCGGAACACGGCCGCGGGTCTCGGTGCCACCCTTCCTGGGATGGGCCGCCGGGGCGGTCATCCTGGCCTTCACCGTGGTACGGAACCTGCCTTTCGGCTCGTCGCTCGCCCCGTGAAGTCCCAGGTGGTGGGATGCTCGACCGGCGGATGCGGGCGCTCGGCCCACCTCCGGATACCATCGACATGGCTGATCCTGATCCATGGCCGAATTCGACACCGTTCCCGGAAGGGGGCCGCTCGCGTGAGTGTGCTCGACGAGATCATCGAAGGCGTACGCGCCGACCTCGCGGAGCGGCAGGCGCGCGTCGGGCTCGACGAGCTCAAGGAACGCGCGGCCAAGGCGCGTCCGGCCAAGGACGGCGTCGCCGCACTGCGCGGCGAGGGTGTCACGGTGATCTGCGAGGTCAAGCGCTCCAGCCCCTCCAAGGGCGCGCTGGCCGCGATCGCCGACCCCGCCGGACTGGCCGCCGACTACGAGGCGGGCGGCGCGGCCGTCATCTCCGTACTGACCGAGCAGCGCCGCTTCGGCGGCTCGCTGGCCGACCTCGAAGCCGTCCGGTCCAGGGTCGACATCCCCGTCCTGCGCAAGGACTTCATCGTCACGGCGTACCAGCTGTGGGAGGCGCGCGCCTACGGCGCCGACCTCGCCCTGCTGATCGTCTCCGCCCTGGAGCAGCCCGCGCTCGTCTCGCTCATCGAGCGCGCCGAGTCCATCGGACTCACCCCGATCGTCGAGGTGCACGACGAGGACGAGGTGGAACGCGCGGTCGACGCCGGGGCGAAGATCATCGGGGTCAACGCGCGTGACCTCAAGACGCTGAAGGTCGACCGCGGCACGTTCGAGCGGCTCGCCCCCGAGATCCCGGACGGCATCGTCAAGATCGCCGAGTCCGGTGTGCGCGGACCGCACGACCTCATCGCGTACGCCAACGCGGGCGCCGACTCGGTGCTCGTCGGCGAGTCCCTGGTCACCGGGCGCGACCCGAAGTCGGCCGTGGCCGACCTGGTCGCCGCAGGAGCCCACCCGGCGCTGCGGCACGGCCGGGGCTGACCCCCGATGCCCGTACCCGCCTCCGGAACCCTGGCCGCCGTGCGCGCGCCTCACGCGCCGCTGGCGCGCGGGTGCCGGCCGCGCGGCTGCCGGGCCCCGGCCCGGCGGGTGCACGGGCGGCGGGTGCGGTACGTGATCGGTGACGAACCCGGTCAGGTCAACGGCATGCGATGGCGCCGGGCCGCGCCCCGGCGAGGCCCTTCCGACCGCGACCACCGCGCGGCCGTCTGACCTTCGGAGTCAGGCGGGCGGCGTGATTCGCGCACGTCCGGAAGCCCGGTCACCACGACCCGTCCCCTTCGGGGACCGACTCGCTCATGGCGCATACGGTGCATCCACCCGTTGTTCCACGAGGAGATCATCCGTGACCACCCCTTCTGCTGTTCCTTCCGGGTTCTTCATTCCCGACCCCACCGGCCTGAGCCCGAACGCCGAGGGCTACTTCGGTGAGTTCGGCGGCAAGTTCATCCCCGAGGCGCTCGTCGCCGCCGTCGACGAGGTCGCCGTCGAGTACGAGAAGGCCAAGGGCGACCCCGCCTTCGCCGCCGAGCTGAACGACCTGATGGTCAACTACACCGGCCGCCCCAGCGCGCTCACCGAGGTCCCGCGGTTCGCCGAACAGGCGGGCGGCGCCCGGGTGTTCCTCAAGCGGGAGGACCTGAACCACACCGGGTCCCACAAGATCAACAACGTGCTCGGCCAGGCGCTGCTCACCAGGCGCATGGGCAAGACCCGCGTCATCGCCGAGACCGGCGCCGGACAGCACGGCGTCGCCACCGCGACCGCCTGCGCGCTGTTCGGACTCGAATGCACCATCTACATGGGAGAGATCGACACCGAGCGCCAGGCGCTCAACGTCGCCCGTATGCGGATGCTCGGCGCCGAGGTGGTGCCCGTCAGGTCCGGCAGCCGCACCCTGAAGGACGCCATCAACGAGGCGTTCCGCGACTGGGTCGCCAACGTGGACCGTACGCACTACCTGTTCGGCACCGTCGCCGGACCGCACCCCTTCCCCGCGATGGTGCGGGACTTCCACCGCGTCATCGGCGTCGAGGCGCGGCGGCAGATCCTGGATCGGGCGGGCCGGCTGCCCGACGCGGCCGTCGCCTGTGTAGGAGGCGGGTCCAACGCGATCGGCCTCTTCCACGCGTTCCTCGCCGACGACACCGTACGGCTGGTGGGCTGCGAGCCCGCGGGCCACGGCATCGAGACCGGCGAGCACGCGGCGACGCTGAGCGCGGGCGAGCCCGGCATCCTGCACGGTTCGCGGTCCTACGTCCTCCAGGACGAGGAGGGCCAGATCACCGAGCCGTACTCGATCTCCGCCGGACTCGACTACCCGGGCATCGGCCCCGAGCACGCGTATCTCAAGGACAGCGGGCGCGGCGAGTACCGGGCCGTGACCGACGACGACGCGATGAAGGCGCTGCTGCTGCTGTCCCGTACCGAGGGCGTCATTCCGGCCATCGAGAGCGCGCACGCGCTCGCCGGGGCGCTGGAGGTCGGCCGGGAGCTGGGGGCGGACGGTCTGATCGTCGTCAACCTCTCCGGGCGCGGCGACAAGGACATGGACACCGCTGCCCGCTACTTCGGGCTGTACGACGGGGAGAGCGCCAAGTGAGCGGCAACATCGAGCTGTTGAGCGACACCCTGGCCGGTGCCAAGCGCGAGGGGCGTGCCGCGCTCATCGCCTATCTGCCGGCCGGATTCCCGACGGTGGACGGCGGCATCGACGCCGTGAAGGCCGTCTTCGACGGCGGCGCCGACGTGGTCGAGGTCGGGCTGCCGCACAGTGACCCGGTGCTGGACGGCCCCGTCATCCAGACCGCCGACGACATCGCCCTCAAGGGCGGCGTGAAGATCGCGGACGTGATGCGCACGGTCCGCGAGGCGTACGCGGCCACCGGAAGGCCGGTGCTGGTCATGACGTACTGGAACCCGATCGACCGGTACGGCATCGAGCGGTTCACCGCCGAGCTGGCCGAGGCGGGCGGCGCCGGGTGCATCCTGCCCGACCTGCCCGTACAGGAGTCCGAGGTGTGGCGGCGGCACGCCGACAAGCACGGCCTCGCCACCGTCTTCGTGGTCGCGCCCAGCAGCAAGGACGACCGGCTCGCGAAGATCACCGCCGTGGGCTCCGGTTTCGTCTACGCCGCCTCCCTGATGGGAGTCACCGGCACCCGCCGCTCGGTGGGCGCGCAGGCCCAGGACCTGGTGCGACGCACCCGCGCCAGCACCGACATGCCGGTGTGCGTCGGGCTCGGGGTGTCCGACGCCACCCAGGCCGCCGAGGTCGCCGCGTTCGCCGACGGGGTCATCGTCGGCTCGGCCTTCGTCAAGCTGATGCTGGAGGCCCCCGACCGCGCGGCGGGACTGGTGGCGGTCCGCGCGCTCGCCGCCGATCTGGCCGAAGGCGTTCGCAAGCGCTGACGGGCGGGGTTCGTACGAGGCCCCCGAGGTCCCTCGTACGGGTGGACCTGGGACCGGGGAGGTGCGCACGCGCCTCCCCGGTTCGTTGCTGAGACGTGAGCGAGAAGAACCGTGAGGCAAAGAGGAGCGCCAGAGAGCGGCTCCAGGTGCAGCGTGAGCAGGAGAAGAGGCGAGAGCGGCGCAGGCGCACCCTGATCGTCTCGGCGGCGGTGGTGGGCGTGCTGGGCGTGGCGGCGGCGATCGGACTCGTCGCCACCAACGCGAACAAGGATAAGGGCGGCAGCGCGGCCGCGGGCCCCGTGCTGGCCCCGTCGGGCGCGCAGGGCAAGGACGAGCTGTCGATCCCGGTGGGCAAGGCCGACGCGCCGTCGACCCTCACCGTGTGGGAGGACTTCCGCTGCCCGGCCTGCGGCCAGTTCGAGAACGCGTTCAGGGACACGATCAAGGAGCTGGAGAGCGCGGGTCAGCTCAAGGTCGACTACCACCTCGCCACGATCATCGACGGCAACATGGGAGGCAGTGGCTCGCTGCGCGCCGCCAACGCGGCGGCGTGCGCCCAGGACGTCGGGAAGTTCGCGCCGTACCACGACACCCTGTTCCAGAATCAGCCGCCGGAGCCGGACGACGCCTTCGCCGACAACGCGCGGCTGCTGGACCTGGCGGGCAAGGTCGACGGCCTGGAGTCGGCCCCCGGCTTCCGCCAGTGCGTGGAGGACGGCAAGCACGACAAATGGGTGACGAATTCGAACACCGCGTTCCAGAAGGGCGGCTTCAGCGGCACGCCGACCGTTCTGCTCAATGGTGAATCCGTCTTCCCCAAGAAGGGCGGCGAGGACATCACTCCGGCCAACTTCAAGCGGTGGGTCACGGAGGCCAACAAGGGCAAGCAGCCGGGCACCGCACCGGCGACCCCGCCGGACACCGGCGCTTCGCCCTCCTGAACCGGCGAGCCGCGCGGCGCCCTTTTCGCGCGGGCTCGTTATCCAGACGTTGCCGGGCGGGTTGCCGCAGGCCCCGCCCGGCACGGTAGCGTCGGAACCGCCATGGACCTTGCCTATATCCCCAGTCCGTCGAGCGGCGTGATCCATCTCGGACCACTCCCGCTGCGCGGCTATGCGTTCTGCATCATTCTCGGTGTCTTCGTCGCCGTCTGGTACGGCAACAAGCGCTGGATCGCCCGCGGCGGCAAAGCCGGCACCGTGGCCGACATCTCCGTATGGGCCGTGCCCTTCGGACTTGTCGGCGGCCGGCTCTACCACGTGATCACCGACTACCAGCTGTATTTCAGCGACGGTAAGAACTGGGTCGACGCCTTCAAGATCTGGGAGGGCGGCCTCGGGATCTGGGGCGCGATCGCCTTCGGCGCCGTCGGCGCGTGGATCGCCTGCCGCCGCCGGGGCATCCCGCTGCCGGCGTACGCGGACGCCATCGCACCCGCGATCGTGATCGCCCAGGGCATCGGCCGCTGGGGCAACTGGTTCAACCAGGAGCTGTACGGCAAAGCCACCGATGTGCCGTGGGCGCTGAAGATCAGCGACGGGGTGAACCGCGACAGCGGCCTCTACCACCCGACGTTCCTCTACGAGTCGCTGTGGTGCGTCGGTGTCGCGCTGCTGGTGGTCTGGGCCGACCGCCGCTTCAAGCTCGGCCACGGGCGGGCGTTCGCCCTCTACGTCGCCGCCTACTGTGTGGGCCGCGCCTGGATCGAGTACCTGCGCGTCGACGAGGCGCACCTGGTGCTGGGGCTGCGCCTCAACGTATGGACCGCGATCCTCGTCTTCGTGCTGGCGGTGGTGTACATCGTGGTCTCGGCGCGGATCAGGCCGGGGCGCGAGGAGATCGTCGAGCCGGACCGGGAGACGCTCGGCAAGGACGGCAAGGACGGCAAGGACGGCAAGACCGACGACGATGCCGCGGGTACGTCGAAGGTCAAGATCAAGAAGGCCGACGACACGAAGAGTGCCGGGGCGAAGGACGACGCCTCCGACGCGGAAGCGGAATCGGAAGTCGAAACCGAAGCCGAAGGCAGTGCGGACGCCGCGGCGGCGAAGAACGCCTGACGCCGCGCCAGGAACAACGCGCAAGGGCCGCCGGACCTCATCAGAGGTCCGGCGGCCCTTGCGCGTGCCCGGTGCCATGGGCGGGGTTGCGCGGCTCGGGGGCCGCGCTCGTCCTCAAGCGCCGGACGGGGTGCTTCTCACCCCCGGGCCGCCAGGAAGAGCGTGCGGTGGGCCGCCGCCACGATCGCCGCGTCCACGAAACGTCCGTCCGGCAGTGCCAGCGCGCCCGAGTCCGCCGTCGAGCCTTCGATACGGCCCCAGCGGCGGCGGATCTCGGAGGGGCGCGTGTTCTCGGCGGGGCGCCGAGCGCGTCGCCGACGGCGAGGCCGAGCAGCGCGCAGCGCGCCCGTCCCCGCAGATCGGCGCCGTCTGCGCCATGGACCAGGGCCGAACCGGGACCAACGCCGGGACCGCGGACAGGACCTAGGGTCTTTCACGCGCATCGGGCCCGGAGAGGGCCCGGTTTCCCTCATACGTCCCACACCGTGTCCCGGAGGAGTCCGGCGAGCGCCGCTGTCACCCGGCTGGTGTGCTCCGGCAGACCCTGCCGGGGCCTGCCAGACCCCGGTAAGCATGGCCTTCCTTGCTGGCGAGTGCTGTGTTTCGTGCGTACTTTCGAACCCGTGGCGGGGTGTCCCGCCATCGAACGAAAACAGCGGGACCAGCAGAACCTGCGGGACCAGCGGGAAGGGGACAGCCGTGTCCGTCATGGACAACGAGGCGCCGCTCCACGGAGCACACCGGGACAATCACACGCACCGTGATGTGAACGGCGGCTGGCTGCGCCCCGCGGTGTTCGGCGCGATGGACGGGCTTGTCTCGAACCTGGCCCTGATGACCGGCGTGGCGGGCGGCGCCGTCGACCGGCACACCCTCGTGATCACCGGACTCGCGGGCCTGGCGGCCGGTGCCTTCTCGATGGCGGCGGGGGAGTACACCTCCGTGGCGTCCCAGCGCGAGCTGGTCCTGGCGGAGCTGGATGTGGAGCGGCGGGAGCTGCGTAAGTTCCCCAAGGACGAGATGGCGGAGCTGGCCGCGCTGTACGTGTCACGCGGTGTCGATCACGAGCTGGCGCGCGAGGTCGCGGAGCAGCTTTCGAAGGACCCGGAGCAGGCGCTGGAGATCCACGCGCGTGAGGAGCTGGGGGTCGACCCGGACGATCTGCCGTCGCCGACGGTCGCGGCCGTGTCGTCGTTCGGTTCCTTCGCGCTGGGCGCGCTGCTGCCCGTCCTGCCGTATCTGATCGGCGCCACGGTGCTGTGGCCGGCCGTGCTGGTGGCGCTGGTCGGTCTCTTCGCCTGCGGCGCGCTGGTGGCGCGGGTGACGGCGCGGAGCTGGTGGTACAGCGGCCTGCGCCAGCTACTGCTGGGCGGCACGGCGGCGGCGCTCACGTACGGCCTGGGCACGCTCTTCGGCGCGGCGGTCTAGGTCCTGTCCGCCGGACAGGGCTCACCGGATCCGTCCGGTGAGCCGGTTCGTCCTCGATCGCAGGGCGGGCCGAATTGGTTCCGGTCGCCGGACGGGCCGGATATCCGGCCCGTCCGGCGACCGGATCGCCCCACGCGCGACATATTGCGCGGTCGGGGCGGTGCCGTCACTCTGTGGTGACGAATATCCCTAGCCCGTCCTTCGGCGGTTCCCCCACCCGGGTGCGACACTATGCGTGGCGCCACATATCTAGCCGTTACCCGGTTGTTTCGAACGCTTGAACTCCGGGCATGAGCCGTAGGCGCCGCGGGCAATGAAGCCCGCTCCGCCGTGATCCGGTGTCCGGCGTTCCGTTCACCTCTGATCACCTCTGCCCCACCTTCGCCGCGCCACGAGTGGCGTCCACATGTTGGAATGAGCTATCCGCTTTCTGAGCAGCCGACCCATCATGTAACCTGCACGAAATTTTGCCCAGGGCCAACGTCGTCCCTCGGTTTATCGCAAATGCCACGACGACGACGGGAGAGCCGATGCGTTTCGACGCCTGGTCGCCCATGGATGGCCGCCCTGCCGCGCAGGGTATGTATGACCCCCGTAACGAGCACGACGCCTGTGGTGTCGGGTTCGTGGCCACCCTGACCGGTGTGCCCGGCCACGAGATGGTCGAGCAGGCGCTGACCGTACTGCGCAATCTCGAACACCGCGGCGCCACCGGCTCCGAGCCCGACTCGGGTGACGGCGCGGGCATCCTGCTCCAGATCCCGGACGCCTTCCTGCGCGAGGTCGCCGGGTTCGAGCTGCCCGAGGCCGGTTCGTACGCCGTCGGAATCGCCTTCCTGCCCGCCGAGAACACGGACGAAGCCGTCTCGCGGATCGAGACGATCGCCGCCGAGGAAGGCATCGACGTCCTCGGCTGGCGCGAGGTGCCCGTCGCCCCCCAGCTGCTCGGTGCCATCGCGCGCTCCACGATGCCGGTCTTCCGCCAGCTCTTCGTCGCCGCCGGTACGCGCACGGGCATCGCCCTCGACCGCAAGGCGTTCGTCCTGCGCAAGCGCGCCGAGCGCGAGGCCGGGATCTACTTCCCCTCGCTCTCCGCCCGCACGATCGTCTACAAGGGCATGCTGACCACCGGCCAGCTGGAGCCCTTCTTCCCCGACCTCTCCGACCGCCGCTTCGCCACCGCCGTCGCCGTCGTGCACTCGCGCTTCTCCACCAACACCTTCCCGAGCTGGCCGCTCGCGCACCCCTACCGCTTCGTCGCGCACAACGGCGAGATCAACACGGTCAAGGGCAACCGCAACTGGATGAAGGCCCGCGAGTCCCTGCTGGCGTCCGACGTGTTCGGTGACGACCCCGGGACGCTGGAGCGGACTTTCCCGGTCTGCACCCCCGACGCCTCCGACTCCGCGTCCTTCGACGAGGTTCTGGAACTGCTCCACCTCGGCGGCCGGTCGCTGCCGCACTCCGTGCTGATGATGGTCCCCGAGGCGTGGGAGAACCACGACTCCATGGACCCCGCCCGGCGCGCCTTCTACCAGTACCACTCCACGATGATGGAGCCCTGGGACGGCCCCGCCTGCGTCACCTTCACCGACGGCGTGCAGGTCGGCGCGGTCCTCGACCGCAACGGACTACGCCCCGGCCGCTACTGGGTCACCGACGACGGCCTCGTCGTGCTCTCCTCCGAGGTCGGCGTCCTCGACATCGACCCCGCGAAGGTCGTCCGCAAGGGCCGCCTCCAGCCCGGCCGGATGTTCCTCGTCGACACCGCCGAGCACCGCATCATCGAGGACGACGAGATCAAGGCGGCGCTCGCCGCCGAGAACCCGTACCAGGAATGGCTCGAAGCCGGCGAGATCGAGCTGGAGGACCTGCCCGAGCGCGAGCACATCGTGCACACGCACGCCTCCGTCACCCGCCGCCAGCAGACCTTCGGCTACACCGAGGAAGAGCTGCGGATCATCCTCGCCCCGATGGCCCGCACCGCCGGCGAACCGCTCGGCTCCATGGGCACCGACAGCCCGATCGCCGCGCTCTCCGCCCGCCCCCGGCTGCTGTTCGACTACTTCACCCAGCTGTTCGCGCAGGTCACCAACCCGCCGCTGGACGCCATCCGCGAGGAACTGGTCACCTCGCTGCGCTCCACCCTCGGCCCCCAGGGCAACCTCCTGGACCCGACAGCGGCGGCCTGCCGCGGTGTCACGCTGCCCTTCCCGGTCATCGACAACGACGAGCTGGCCAAGCTCATACACGTCAACGCCGACGGCGACATGCCGGGCATGACCGCCGCCACGCTCTCCGGCCTCTACCGGGTCGGCGGCGGCGGCGAGGCCCTGGCCGCCCGTATCGAGGAGATCCGCGCCGAGACCGACGCCGCCATCGAAGGCGGCGCGCGGATGATCGTGCTCTCCGACCGGCACTCCGACGCCGAGCACGCGCCCATCCCGTCCCTGCTGCTCACCGCGGCCGTGCACCACCACCTCATCCGCACCAAGCAGCGCACCCAGGTGGGGCTGCTGGTCGAGGCCGGCGACGTACGCGAGGTGCACCATGTCGCGCTGCTCATCGGCTACGGCGCCGCCGCCGTCAACCCGTACCTCGCGATGGAGTCCGTCGAGGACCTGGTCCGCGCCGGCACCTTCATCGAGGGCCTGGAGCCCGAGCACGCCATCCGCAATCTGATCCACGCGCTCGGCAAGGGCGTCCTGAAGGTCATGTCCAAGATGGGCATCTCCACCGTCGCCTCCTACCGGGGCGCGCAGGTCTTCGAGGCCGTCGGTCTCGACGACGCCTTCGTGGCGAAGTACTTCAGCGGTACGGCGACCAAGATCGGCGGCGCCGGTCTCGACGTCGTCGCCAAGGAGGTCGCCGCCCGCCACGCCAAGGCCTACCCGGCCTCCGGCATCTCCGCGTCGCACCGCGCGCTGGACATCGGCGGCGAGTACCAGTGGCGCCGCGAGGGCGAGCCGCACCTCTTCGACCCGGACACGGTCTTCCGCCTCCAGCACGCGACCCGCAACCGCCGCTACGACATCTTCAAGCAGTACACGGACCGGGTGAACGAGCAGTCCGAGCGCCTGATGACGCTGCGCGGACTGTTCACCCTCGACTCCGGCCGCGCGCCCGTCGCCCTGGACGAGGTCGAGCCCGTCTCCGAGATCGTCAGGCGCTTCTCCACCGGCGCCATGTCGTACGGCTCCATCTCCGGCGAGGCGCACGAGACCCTCGCCATCGCGATGAACCAGCTCGGCGGCAAGTCCAACACCGGCGAGGGCGGTGAGGACGCCGACCGGCTGTACGACCCGGCCCGCCGCTCCTCCATCAAGCAGGTCGCCTCCGGCCGCTTCGGCGTCACCAGCGAGTACCTCGTCAACGCCGACGACATCCAGATCAAGATGGCCCAGGGCGCCAAGCCCGGCGAGGGCGGCCAGCTGCCCGGCCACAAGGTCTACCCGTGGGTCGCCAAGACCCGGCACTCCACGCCCGGCGTCGGCCTCATCTCGCCGCCGCCGCACCACGACATCTACTCCATCGAAGACCTCGCCCAGCTGATCCACGACCTCAAGAACGCCAACCCGGCCGCCCGCATCCACGTGAAGCTGGTCTCCGAGGTCGGCGTCGGCACGGTCGCGGCCGGTGTCTCCAAGGCACACGCCGACGTGGTCCTGATCTCCGGACACGACGGCGGTACGGGCGCGTCCCCGCTCACCTCGCTCAAGCACGCGGGCGGCCCCTGGGAGCTGGGCCTCGCCGAGACCCAGCAGACCCTGCTGCTCAACGGGCTGCGCGACCGCATCGTCGTGCAGACCGACGGCCAGCTCAAGACCGGCCGCGACGTCGTCGTCGCCGCGCTGCTGGGCGCCGAGGAGTTCGGCTTCGCCACCGCGCCGCTCGTCGTCTCCGGCTGCGTCATGATGCGCGTCTGCCACCTCGACACCTGCCCGGTGGGCATCGCCACCCAGAACCCGGTGCTGCGCGAGCGGTTCTCTGGCAAGGCCGAATACATCGTCAACTTCTTCGAGTTCATCGCCGAGGAAGTCCGCGAACTCCTCGCCGAGTTGGGCTTCCGCACCCTCGAAGAGGCCGTCGGCCACGCAGAGTTCCTGAACACCGAGCGGGCCGTGAACCACTGGAAGGCCCAGGGCCTGGACCTCCAGCCGCTCTTCCACGTGCCGGACCTGCCCGACGGCGCCGTACGCCACCGGATCGTCGAGCAGGACCACGGCCTGGCCAAGGCGCTCGACAACCAGCTGATCAAGCTCGCCGCCGACGCGCTCGGTGCCGAGAGCGCCGCGGCCGCCCAGCCGGTCCGCGCGCAGATCGCGATCCGCAACATCAACCGCACCGTCGGCACGATGCTCGGCCACGAGGTGACCAAGAAGTTCGGTGGCGCGGGCCTGCCCGACGACACCGTCGACATCACCTTCACCGGCTCCGCCGGCCAGTCCTTCGGCGCCTTCCTGCCCAGCGGCGTCACGCTGCGCCTGGAGGGCGACGCCAACGACTACGTCGGCAAGGGCCTCTCCGGCGGCCGGGTCGTCGTCCGCCCCGACCGGGGCGCCGACCACCTCGCCGAGTACTCGACCATCGCGGGCAACACCATCGCGTACGGCGCGACCGGCGGCGAGCTGTTCCTGCGCGGCCGCACCGGCGAGCGCTTCTGCGTCCGCAACTCCGGCGCCACGGTGGTCGCCGAGGGCGTCGGCGACCACGGCTGCGAGTACATGACCGGCGGCCACGCCGTCGTCCTGGGCGAGACGGGACGCAACTTCGCGGCCGGCATGTCCGGCGGGATCGCGTACGTCATCGACCTCGACCCGGACAACGTCAACGCCGGCAACCTCGGCGCGGTCGAGACCGGCCTCCGCGCCACCGACAGGCAGTGGCTGCACGACGTCGTGCGCCGCCACCACCAGGAGACCGGCTCCACCGTCGCCGAGAAGCTGCTGACCGACTGGGACACCTCCGTGGCCCGCTTCAGCAAGATCATTCCTTCCACCTACAAGGCAGTGCTCGCCGCCAAGGACGCCGCTGAGCTCGCCGGTCTCTCCGAGCAGGAGACCACCGAGAAGATGATGGAGGCGGCGACCAATGGCTGACCCCAAGGGCTTCCTGACCACCGGCCGCGAAGTGGCCGAGTCCCGCCCCGTGGAGGAGCGCACGAAGGACTGGAACGAGGTCTACGTTCCGGGCTCGCTGCTCCCGATCATCAGCAAGCAGGCCGGGCGCTGCATGGACTGCGGCATCCCCTTCTGCCACAACGGCTGTCCGCTCGGCAATCTCATCCCCGAGTGGAACGACTACGCCTACCGCGAGGACTGGACGGCGGCGAGCGAACGCCTGCACGCCACCAACAACTTCCCGGAGTTCACCGGCCGGCTCTGCCCCGCGCCGTGCGAGTCCGCGTGCGTGCTGGCCATCAACCAGCCCGCCGTCACGATCAAGAACGTCGAGGTCTCCATCATCGACAAGGCGTGGGACAACGGCGACGTCGTCCCGCGCCCCCCGGAGCGGCTGTCCGGCAAGACCGTCGCCGTCATCGGCTCGGGACCCGCGGGACTGGCCGCGGCCCAGCAGCTCACCCGGGCCGGCCACACGGTCGCCGTGTACGAGCGCGCCGACCGCATCGGCGGCCTGCTGCGCTACGGCATCCCCGAGTTCAAGATGGAGAAGTCCCACATCAACCGCCGTATCGAGCAGATGCGCGCGGAGGGCACCAAGTTCCGTACGGAGACGGAGATCGGCCGCGACGTCGACGCGGCGAAGCTCCGCAGGCGCTACGACGCCGTGGTCATCGCCGCCGGTGCCACCGTCTCGCGCGACCTGCCGGTGCCCGGCCGTGAACTCAAGGGCATCCACTACGCGATGGAGTACCTGCCGCTCGCCAACAAGGTCCAGGAGGGCGACCTGACGGTCTCCCCGATCACCGCCGAGGGCAAGCACGTCGTGGTCATCGGCGGCGGCGACACCGGCGCGGACTGCGTCGGTACGGCGCACCGCCAGGGCGCGGCCTCCGTGACCCAGCTGGAGATCATGCCCCGGCCGGGCGAGGACCGGGCTCCGAACCAGCCGTGGCCGACCTTCCCGATGCTCTACAAGGTCACCTCCGCGCACGAGGAGGGCGGCGAGCGGATCTACTCCGTCTCCACCACCCACTTCGAGGGCGACGAGGACGGCAACGTCCGGTCGCTGCACCTCACCGAGGTCGAGTTCGCGGACGGCCGTCCGGTGCCGAAGCCGGGCACCGAGCGGACGATCCCCGCCCAACTGGTCACCCTGGCGATGGGCTTCACCGGCACCGACCAGGAGAACGGCCTGGTCGACCAGTTCGGCCTGGAACTGGACGCACGCGGGAACATCGCACGGGACGCCGAGTACGCGACCAACGTCGACGGCGTGTACGTTGCCGGTGACGCGGGCCGTGGTCAGTCCCTGATCGTGTGGGCGATCGCCGAGGGCCGCTCGGCGGCGCGCGGCGTCGACCGCTATCTGACCGGGGCGAGCGATCTGCACGCCCCGATCCGTCCGACGGACCGCTCACTCACGGTCTGACGGCCAACACACGTCCCGTACAACGGCGTACGGGCGCGACGGCCCGGGGGACGTCCCCTGGACCCTCCGCAAGACACGGCGCCCGCCAGTCCCCGACCGGACTTCGGCGGGCGCCGTGGCATGTGCTGCCGGGGCTGTGTAGCCTCGACGCACCCCCCGCGCTCCGTCGAGTGAACGGCACCACTCATGAGCACAGCGCCCCTCGCGGCAGGCCCGGCGATCAGCCTCGTCAAGATCACGGAGACCGCGCCCGCGCTCGTCGAGCACTACCGGGCGGCGGGCGTGTCACTGCGCAAGCACGGTATGAGCGGTCAGCGGGCCGCCGTCTACCTGGTCCTGGACTACTCGGGATCGATGCGCGAGTACTACCAGGACGGCAGCGTGCAGGCGTTCGCCGACCGGGTGCTCGGCCTCTCGGCGAATCTGGACGACGACGGCGTCGTCCCCGTCGTGTTCTTCTCCACGGACATCGACGCCGAGACGGACATCGCACTCGCCGACCACCACGGCCGTATCGACCGGATCGTGGCCGGGCTCGGGCACATGGGCAGGACCAGCTACCACCTCGCCATGGACGCGGTGATCGACCACTATCTGGACAGCGGGTCCACCGCGCCCGCCCTGGTGGTCTTCCAGACCGACGGCGGGCCGATCAACAAACTCGCCGCCGAGCGGTATCTCTGCAAGGCGGCCGAACTCCCGCTGTTCTGGCAGTTCGTCGGCTTCGGCAACAAGCGCAGCTCGCAGTTCAACTTCCTTGCGAAACTTGACGAGTTGGCCGTCCCGCAGAAGCGGGCGGTCGACAACGCGGGCTTCTTCCACGCCGGCCTCGACCCGCGCGAGGTACCGGACGACATCCTGTACGACCGGCTCGTAGCGGAATTCCCGCATTGGCTCGGCGCGGCCCGCGCACGGGGCATCGTGCCCGGCTGACCCGCCCTGACCGGCCACGACGCCCGCCCGGCGGGTCCGGGCGGGTCGGATCCGCGTACGCCCCGAGGGCGTGCTAGGCTGACTCCGTTGCAGTTTTGGTACCCATGAACTTTATGTGCGCCTGACGGGAATGTTCCTCAGGCGCATTTTATTGTTTTCGCCGGCTTCTCCGGATGGGGCTCAATGCGGCGACGAGGAATCCGTGAAGTGCGGATTCGTCTCTGCACCTGTTTTAGGAGAATGACATGGCTACTGGAACCGTGAAGTGGTTCAACTCGGAAAAGGGCTTCGGCTTCATCGAGCAGGACGGCGGCGGCGCCGACGTCTTCGCCCACTACTCGAACATCGCCACCCAGGGCTTCCGTGAGCTCCAGGAGGGCCAGAAGGTCTCGTTCGACGTCACGCAGGGCCAGAAGGGCCCGCAGGCGGAGAACATCGTCCCGGCCTAGTTTCCGGACGCGTACCTCGCAGCCGGGGCCCGCACCTGCACGGTGCGGGTCCCGGCTTGTGCTGTCCACAGGTTAGGGAAGGTGCTTTACCGAATGACTCGCTCCGAACGCCCGGCCCGCGCACCCCGCCCGGCCGGCAAGCGCCCGGTCAGCTCCCGCGCCAAGAGCCCCGCGAAAGGCTCGGCGAAGGCGCCGGCCCGCCGCGTCGCGCGCCCGCAGGAGTTCACGCTGCCGGAATCCATCACCCCCGCGCTGCCCGCCGTCGAGGCGTTCGAAGAGCTCGACATGCCCGCGGCCCTGCTCAAGACCCTCACCTCCCTGGGGGTGACCGAGCCCTTCCCGATCCAGGGCGCCACCCTCCCGAACTCCCTCGCGGGCCGCGACATCCTCGGCCGGGGCCGTACCGGATCCGGCAAGACCCTCGCCTTCGGCCTCGCGCTGCTGGCCCGCCTGGCCGGCCGCCGCGCCGAGCCCCGCGCGCCGTACGCGATGGTGCTGGTGCCCACGCGCGAGCTGGCCCAGCAGGTCACCGACGCACTCACCCCGTACGCCACCGCCGTGAACCTGCGCATGGCCACCGTCGTCGGCGGCCTGTCGATCAGCAAGCAGGCCGGGCAGCTGCGGCGCGGCGCCGAAGTGCTCGTGGCGACGCCCGGCCGGCTCAAGGACCTCATCGAGCGCGGCGACTGCCGGCTGGACCAGGTCACCATCACCGTCCTCGACGAGGCCGACCAGATGGCCGACATGGGCTTCATGCCGCAGGTCACCGCCCTGCTCAAGCAGGTGCGGCCGGACGGGCAGCGGATGCTGTTCTCGGCGACGCTCGACAAGAACATCGACCGGCTCGTACGGCAGTACCTGACCGACCCCGTCGTGCACTCCGTCGACCCCTCCCAGGGCGCGGTCACCACGATGGAGCACCACGTCCTGTACGTCATGGACGAGACCGACAAGAAGGCCGTCACGATGCGCATCGCGGCCCGCGAGGGCCGGGTGCTGCTGTTCCTGGACACCAAGCGGGCGGTGGACCGGCTGGTCAAGCGGCTGCTGGCCAGCGGCGTACGGGCCTCCGGCCTGCACGGCGGGCGGTCCCAGCCGCAGCGCAACCGCACGCTGGACCAGTTCAAGACCGGGCAGGTCACCGCGCTCGTCGCGACGAACGTCGCGGCCCGCGGCATCCATGTCGACGATCTCGACCTGGTCGTCAACGTCGACCCGCCCGTCGACCACAAGGACTATCTGCACCGCGGCGGACGCACCGCGCGGGCCGGGGAGTCCGGCAGCGTCGTGACGCTCGTCCTGCCCGAGCAGAAGCGGGACATGACACGGCTGATGTCGGACGCGGGCATCGCCCCCCGGTCCGCCAGCGTCAAGTCGACCGACGAGGAACTGGCGCGGCTCACCGGCGCGCGGGAGCCCTCCGGGGTCGCGATCACCATCGAGGTGCCGCAGGCCGCCGTGCAGAAGCCGCAGAAGGCACGCGCCTCGCGGCCGGCGCGGCGCGGCAACGGCGCGGGTTCGGGTGGCGGCGCGGGTGGCGGGGCCGCCCGGCTGGGCGCGGCCGGCGGCTCCGGGCGTGGCAGCCGCGGTGGCCGTCGGGGCCGCCCGCCGGAGCGCGGCGCCGAGGGCGGACGCCGCACCGCCGCGTAAACCCTGTCCGGGTGTGTGGCCGGGTTGCGCGGCTCGTGGGCCGCGCAACCCGTAGGGCCGCTCTGCCCTCGTGGGCAAACCGGCCGCCACGGGCGGATGTCGTGCCCGTACCGTTCGGTCAACTTCCCGAAAACTCCACGGAGTTGGCATTGACGTGCTCACGTCTACGCGCGTCATCATGGTGGGCATGCGAATCCCCCCACGAATCGCCCTCATCGGCGGCGCAGCCGCTCTCCTGTCCACCCTCCTCGTCGGCGGCACGGTCGCGACCACGGCCACCGCCGCCCCGCTCGCGGTCGGCGACATCTGCTACTCGGACCTGCCGTCCCAGGCGCACGACACGCTCGACCTGATCGACGCGGGCGGGCCCTACCCGTATCCGCAGGACGGCGGGGTCTTCCAGAACCGCGAAGGCATCCTGCCGCAGCAGTCCACCGGCCACTACCACGAGTACACCGTCGAGACGCCGGGCTCTCCCGACCGCGGCGCGCGCCGCATCGTGACCGGCAACACGCAGCAGGACTACTACACCGCCGACCACTACGCGTCCTTCGACCTCGTCGACCACGGCTGCTGATCCCGCACCGCCCGCACGACGGCTGAAAGGTAGCCTCCGCCCCATGACTGCGACGTATGTGATCCCCGGGGCGGAGGTCACCGGCCTGGAGCGTTTCTGGCAGGTGATGGGCGAGGCCGTGAACGGCCCGGACGGCTACTTCGGCCGTAACCTCGACGCGTTCGCCGACTGTCTCGGCGGCGGCTTCGGAACCCCCGACGACGGGGACTTCGTCATCGAATGGCGCGACCACGAACTCTCGCGCCGCGCGCTCGGCCACCAGGAGACGGCACGGCAGCTGAGGCTTCGGCTGACGCGGGTGCCGGCGGTCAACAGGGGCCTGGTCCAACGGCAGTTGGACGAGGCGGAGGCCGGCCGGGGCAGCACCGTCTTCGACTGGCTCACCCAGATCATCGACGAACGCGCCCCCGGCACCCTGCGGCTGCTGTGACCCGCTGATCCCCGTGCCTCACCGGCGGCGCGGCAGCAGGCCCGCCAGCCTGCGCCGGACCGCCGGGTCCGGCAGGGCGCTCACCGCGTCGGCCGCCCGCTCGCGTGCGTAACCGGTCACCGACCGGTCGGCGAGCAGCCTGGCCAGGGCGTCCACCGCCCGTGGATCCCGGCGCGCCGCCAGGCCGCGCGCCGCCTCGGCGGCCGTGACCGCCACCGGGTCCGCCAGCCGGGCCGCCAGCGCCTCGCGGATCGCGGGCGTGTCGGCGTCGATCCCCGCCAGGGCCGTCGTCGCCCGTTCGCGCACCGTGCCGTCGATGTCCGCGCCGAGCGCCGTCAGCGCCGCCACCCCCTCCTCGTGGTCGCCCGGCACGAGCCCGACCAGCGCGCCGGCCACCCGGCGGCGTATCGCGGCGTCCGGATGCCCGGCGTGCCGCAGGATCTCCGGCAGGCCGTCCACATCACCCCGCTGTCCCAGCGCCGTCACGCTCGCGGCGATCAGTTCCGGCGTCACCGCGCGGGCGCTCAACTCCCGCAGCGGCGCCAGCGCCCGGGCCGCGAAGGCCCGCCCGACCGGCCCCGGACCCGGATCTGGCCCCGGCCCCATTCCCCCGAGCACGTCCGCGGCCAGCGCGCGGCGCAGCGGATCGTCGCTCGCGCACCAGGCGAGTGCCGTCTGGAACGACTCCTCGTCGCCGCGCCGGCACAGCGCGGCCACCGCCTCGCGCCAGTCGTCCCGGCCGGGCACCGCGCACCGCAGCGCCCGCCCCGCCACCTCCTCGAACGGCGTCCGGACGCCCAGCGACTCCTCCAGGACCGTGACGATCGCCGCGTGTCCGGTCTGCCGCTCCAGGCTCGCCACCGGCGCGCCGTCCTTCAGCGTCTCGACGACGACCGTCACCCCGCCGTCCTCCTCGATCCGGCGCACCACCATCTCGTCGCCCTCGCCGGCCATCGGCAGCAGCTCGGCGTGCAGTTCGTGCTCCACCGCCTCGGGCGCCGTCCACCGCCGCGCCTCGGCCAGCGCCTCGGCCGACGTCTGATCGCGGGCGCCCGCGCCGTGCCGCAGCAGGGCCCGTACGGTCGACAACGAGCCGCGCCGGGCGGCCGTCACCAGCGGCGGCTCGCCGTCCGGGGCGCCGCCGCCGGGGCCGGGGAGGCCGGGGTCGGCGCCGTGCTCCAGCAGCGCCGCCACCGTGTCCGGGTGGCCCTGTCCGACCGCCCAGGCCAGCGCCGTGAAGCCGTACGCCTCGCGCCGGTCGGGGGCGGCGCCCGAGGCCAGCAGGGCCAGCACCACCTCCGTATGGCCGCCGCACGCCGCCCCGCACAGTGGCAGGTCGCCGCCGTCTGGGCCGCTCGCGCGCTCGGGGTCGGCGCCCGCGGCCAGCAGCAGCCGGACCGCGCCGGGTTCGTCGCTCACCGCGGCGGCGTAGAGCGCGCTCTGGCCGTCCCGATCGGTCGTCTCGGCGGGGACACCGGAGCGGAGCAGCGCGACGACGGTGTCGTCCCGGCCCTCGTACACGGCCGAGAACAGCTCGTCCCGCGCACGGTCGGAGCCCGCTGTCCGCTCATTCGTCATACTTCGACCTTCGCTCGGGAAGGTCATTCACGCCAAATCGACACCTCGCCGACTGCCGGTCGGATGTGGCGAACTCCCTTTCGGTGAAGGGGAGTTCAGGTGTCGCAGTCGAGCACGGTGTGACAGAGCTGGCACCGCGCCCGCACCCGGCCCCGGACCGGCACGCGGATGCGCTGATAACAGGTCGGGCAGGGGAACGACACCCGCAGCCCGTCGGTGGGCGTCTCGAAGGCGTACGGGCGCCCCGCGTTGCCGGACCCGGACCCGGACGTGGACCCGGACCCGGACGCGGACGCGGACGCGGCCCCGGACCCGCCGGGGTGGTCGAGCGCGTAGCGCCGGTCCTTGGCGTACCGGTGCCGGCCCGACCAGCCCGCCGTGGTCAGCGGCGGCTGCTGCTCGTCGCGGACGGCCTGCGCCTTGCCCTTCGTGTACGCGGTGTAGCCCTGCGGGCTGGTGAACCAGATGCCGGGGTCCTCGTTGAACACGATGGCGCGCTTGGCCAGTACGTACCCGAACTCCTCCGGCGTCAGATAACCGAGCTTCTGGCTGGAGTCCCGGTCCTCCCGGAACGCGTCGAGCAGCAGCCAGCCCGCGCCCAGATAGGTCGTCACGGTGTCCGTCAGGATCTCGTTGTCGCGGGTGCCGGGGAAGCTCAGCCCGAGCCGGTGCAGCAGGACATGGGTGATCTCGTGTGCGAGGGCCGCGCCGATGTCCCTGCGGTGCTTGCGGAAACGGTCGTTCAGCTCGATGAAGTACTCGGGTCCCGCCGTCAGTTCGACGCTCGCCGCGTGCTCCATCTCGCGGAAGCTGACGATCATCCGGGCGTCCGGCAGACGCAGCTGCTGGACCAGCGCGCGGGCCACCCGCTGCACCCCGAGATGGAGGTCGTCGCCATCGGCGAAGGCGACGTCGGCGGGTGCGACGCTGGTGTCGTACCGCCGGACGCCGTCGTCCGACATGCGCTGGTAGAGCGCCGTGATGGCGGCCCGCGCGGTGTCGAGATGCGGATAACCGCGCACCACCGGGCTGCCGTTCGCCGGGCCTGTGTCCGTCACGCCACTACCCCTTCGCAGGACGGTCGACCGTTGTCAACTGTACGGGGGCCGCCCGCCGGGTGCCGGGTGGAGGCCGACCGTTCGGTTGGCCGAATCCCACATCTTGTGCGACGGCTGATTTCCTCTCCATAATCCGGATCACGCTGTGGCGAGCGGGTACGGGCGGTCTTCGTCTCATCGGGCCGTCGGCCGGCTTCGCCATGCGTACGGCACCCCCACGTGCTGAGCGTCATCCGTACACAGCTTCACGCACGGCAGCCCCACGCAAGACCATCACATGCACTGTTTCCCCCCACGAAAGGCAGTCAGTTGAGCATTCTGCGTGCCCTGAAACGATGTGCCGTCGTCGGCGCGGTCGTCCTCGCCGGTGTCAGCCTCCAGCCCACCACCGCGTCGGCCGCCCCGACCCCGGCCCCGCCGGTCGTCGGCGGCACCCCCGCCGAGCAGGGCGAGTTCCCCTTCATGGTCCGCCTCTCCATGGGCTGCGGCGGGGCGCTCTACGAGAAGGACATCGTCCTGACCGCCGCCCACTGCGTGGACGGTTCCGGTCCCGACACGAGCATCACCGCCACGGCGGGCGTCGTGGACCTCCAGAGCCCGGACGCCGTCGAAGTCAACTCCACCGAGGTCCTTCAGGCCCCCGGCTACAACGGCACCGGCAAGGACTGGGCGCTGATCAAGCTCGCCGAGCCGATCGACCTGCCCACGCTCGCGATAGCGACCGACGACACGTACGACAACGGCGAGTTCACCGTCGCCGGCTGGGGTGCGGCCACCGAGGGCGGTGCCCAGGAGCGGTACCTGCTCAAGGCCAACGTGCCGTTCGTCTCCGACGCGGACTGCGGTGCCGCGTACGGCGGCAGCTTCGTCGCGGACGAGGAGATCTGTGCCGGATTCCTCGCGGAGGGCGGCACGGACACCTGTCAGGGTGACTCGGGCGGTCCGATGTTCCGTCAGGACGACGCCGGTGCCTGGATCCAGGTCGGCATCGTCAGCTACGGCCAGGGCTGCGCGCGTCCGGACTACCCGGGCGTCTACGCCGAGGTCTCCACGTTCGCGACCGCCATCCAGTCGGCCGCGGCGGGTCTGTGACGAAGGGTCCGGGACGGCCGGTCTGTGACGGCGCCTCTGTGAACGCGCTCTGACGACGGCGGACGGGCCAACGGTGCGCGGCGCGGCGCAGTGGACGCGCCGGGCGCGTGAGGTGACCCGTACGAGCGGGGGTGGGTTCCGGGCCGGTCGGTCCGGAACCCACCCCCGCTTCCCGTGCCCCGGACCGACCCGGATCCGCCGGACAGGCCCCCGCCGCTTCGCCCGTGCGGGCGCCGTGTCGGGGCCGCTCGCGCGGCGGCCGTGGGTCTGGGGGCGATCCGGTGTTCGGTGGCCGGACGACGACCGGAGGCCGACCGTTCGGTTGGCCGAGATTCATATCTTGTGGGGCCGCTCCCGCCCTCCGGATAATCCGGATCGCGTTCCTGTCGGGCTCATGCCAATCGTCGTGCGACGCGCGTCGACCCGTGCGCCCTTCAGGGGTACATCCCTCAATCCCCCACGAAAGGCAGACCGTTGAGCATTCAGGGTGTCCTCAAGAGATGCATCGCCGCCGGCGCTGTCATGCTCGCCGCCATCAGCCTCCAGACCACCGCGGCCTCCGCCGCGCCCGTGCCGGACGCGCCCAAGACACAGGCCGCGGCCCCCCTCGCCCCGCCCGTCGTCGGCGGCACCCGCGCCGCCCAGGGCGAGTTCCCCTTCATGGTCCGCCTCTCCATGGGCTGCGGCGGCTCCCTGTACTCGCCCACCGTCGTGCTCACCGCCGCGCACTGTGTGAGCGGATCGGGCAACAACACCAGCATCACCGCCACCGCCGGTGTCGTCGACCTCCAGAGCACCAGCGCCATCAAGGTCCGCTCCACCAAGGTCCTCCAGGCCCCCGGCTACAACGGCAGCGGCAAGGACTGGGCGCTGATCAAGCTCGCCTCGCCGATCAACCAGCCGACCCTGAAGATCGCCACCACCACCGCGTACAACAACGGCAACTTCACCGTCGCCGGCTGGGGCGCGGCCACCGAGGGCGGCGCCCAGCAGCGCTACCTCCTCAAGGCCACCGTCCCGTTCGTCTCCGACGCCAGCTGCAACTCGTCCTACGGCGGCCAGGTCATCGCGAGCGAGGAGATCTGCGCCGGATTCGCCGCCGGCGGCACGGACACCTGCCAGGGTGACTCCGGCGGCCCGATGTTCCGCAAGGACAACGCGGGCGCCTTCATCCAGGTCGGCATCGTGAGCTGGGGCAACGGCTGCGCCCGGCCCAACTACCCCGGCGTCTACACCGAGGTCTCCACCTTCGCCTCCGCCATCGCGTCGGCCGCGTCCACGCTGTGACCTCGTGAGCTGAACGGGTGGCGGACCCACCCGGAGGGCGGGACAGGCCACGGACACGCGTCGGCGCGTTAGTCCAAGACCTGTCCCGCCTTTGTCCATGGGCGCACCCGCTCCCCGCGACGCAAATTGACGTGCACGGAACACCGTGGACGAAGAGGAGCGACGTGAACGCCAACGCAAGCGCCCCAGGCCCCCGCCGCAGAACCGTCGTGGCCGCCACCGCACTCGCCGGAGCCGGCGCCGCCCTCGCCTCCCCCGGCGGCGCCTTCGCGGCCGGTACGGGGCCGGCCACCGGCCCCGCGCCCGCCCCCGGCACCCGGGAGACCGTCCTGCGCTCCCGCCGGCTGGAGGTCCGCGTCGACAGCGGCTTCCCGCGCGTCGTGTCGTACACCGACCGGGGCACCCGCGCCGTCCTGCACGGGCAGCGCACCCCCGTCACCGCCGTCCTCATCGACGGAGCGCCGCACATCCCGAAGGTCACCACCCGCCCCGCCGGCCGTGACCGGATCTCGTACACCCTCGCCTTCGACGGCGGCACCGAGATCGACACCGAGATCACCGTCGACGGATGGCGCGTCGACTGGCGTGTCACCCGCGTCGCGGACACCGACGCCCTGCGCGTCGGCACCCTGGAGCTGCCCGAACTCGCCCTGCTCTGCGTACGCGACGACCAGAGCGGCGCCACGCTGCTGGCCGCCCGTGTCGAAATCGACAAGGCCAAGAGCGGCGACACCCTCGTCCGGGTCACACCCGACACCCCCGCCAGAGCGGCGACGGGCTGCGCGTACGCCGTCGTGGCGCACGACCTGCTCGGCGGCGCGATCGAGACCAACACCGTGTACGACAAGCCCGGCACCGGCACCACCTGGGACAACGGCCGGCTGTGGCACCGCACCGAGCGCCGCGACGGCACCGTCGAGGCCCAACTGCGCTGCGGCCAGTGGACACACCGCGCACACACCTCACCGGTCGACGCCACCGAACCACTGCCGTACGCCACCGTGATCATCACCCGCGACCGGGGCGGCGACGGCACCGTCGACTGGCAGGACGCCGCCATCGCCTTCCGCGACATCATGGTCACCCCGCTCGGCGCCGACGAACAGCATCTGCGGGTCGTCCCGCACATCCCCTTCAACTTCGCCAGCCAGGCCACCAACCCGTTCCTGGCCACACTCGACCAGGTCAAACGGATCTCACTGGCCACCGACGGGCTGCGCCAGTACACCCTCCTCAAGGGCTACCAGTCCGAGGGCCACGACTCGGCGCACCCCGACTACGCCGGAAACCACAACACCCGCGCCGGCGGTCTCGCCGACCTCAACACCCTCCTCAAGGAGGGCGCGAAGTGGCACAGCGACTTCGGCGTCCACGTCAACGCCACCGAGTCCTACCCCGTCGCGAACGCCTTCTCCGAAACACTCGTCGACAAGACCAACGAGCAGTGGGACTGGCTCGACCAGAGCTACCGCATCGACGCCCGCCGCGACCTCGTCTCCGGCGACATCGTCACACGCTTCCAGGACCTGCGCGACGAGACCCATCCCGCGCTCAACACCCTCTACATCGACGTCTTCCGCGAGTCCGGCTGGAACTCCGACCGGCTCCAGCGCGCGCTGCGCGACCAGGGCTGGCACATCACCACCGAATGGGGCCACGGCCTGGAGCGCTCGGCGCTCTGGTCGCACTGGGCCACCGAGACCGACTACGGCGCCGACACCTCACGCGGCGTCAACTCCCAGCTCATCCGCTTCATCCGCAACCACCAGAAGGACGTCTTCGCCGACAAGTGGCCCACGCTGCTCGGCATCCCGCGCACCGGCAACTTCGAGGGCTGGGTCGGCAAGACCGACTGGAACGTGTTCTACGAGCTGATCTGGACCGAGTCGCTGCCCGCCAAGTACCTCCAGGCGTACCCCATCCAGCGCTGGACCGAGCACGAGATCAGCTTCGCCGGGCCGACCGGGACCGTCGTCAGCGACACCGACGGCACCCGGCGCATCACCACCGACGGGCGGCTCGTCTACGACGGCGGGTCCTACCTGCTGCCCTGGGAACCGCGCGAGGCCAGGAACCCGGCCAAGCTCTACCACTACAACCCCCGGGGCGGCAGCACCCAGTGGCAGCTGCCGCGCGGCTGGGGCGGGCGCTCCCGCACCGCCCTGTACCGCCTCACCGACCAGGGCCGCGAACACGTCGCCGACCTGCCCGTGCGGGGCGGCAAGGTCACCGTCGACGCCGCGGCCGGGCAGCCGTACGTGCTCTACCCCGGCCGGGTACGCGACACCCCCGACCCGCACTGGGGGCAGGCCACACCGGTCCACGACCCCGGCTTCAACTCGGGCTCCACGGACGGCTGGCGGGTGAGCGGCCCGGCCCGCGTCGAGCTGAGCGCGCTCGGCGACCACGAGCTGGTGATCGGCGCGGGCGGCGCGGCCTCCGTAGGACAGCGCCTCGAACGCCTCGCGCCGGGCACCTACGCCGCGTCCGTGCAGGTCGAGGTCGGCAAGACGGCGGGGGAGCGGCGCCGGGCGGCCCTTGAGGTCCGCACGTCCGACGGCGTGACGGCCGTCAACTTCACGGAAACCTCCACGGCGGGCAACTACGTCGCCGCCGACCGCAAGCACGGCACCCGCTTCCAAAGGATGTTCACCCACTTCACCGTCCCGGAGCGCGGCGGCCCCGTCGACCTCGCCCTGACGGCGGCGGCGGGCGAGGCACGGGTGCGCTTCGACAACATCCGCGTCGTCGGCGCCCGGCGCACCACGAAGCGCGGCGTACTCGTCCACGAGGACTTCCAGCACGTCCCCCAGGGCTGGGGCGTCTTCGTGAAGGGCGACGCGGGCGGCGCCACCGACCCGCGCACCCATATCGCCCAGCGGCACGCGCCGTACACACAGCGCGGCTGGAACGGCAAGGTGATCGACGACGTCATCGACGGCACCGAATCACTCAAGTCACGTGGCGAGAACGACGGGCTGGTGTACCGCACCGTGCCGCACACCGTCCGCTTCGAACCGGGCACGCGCTACCGCGTCACCTTCCGCCACGAGAACGAGAAGGCCGGCCAGTACGCCTGGATCACGGCGGTGGACGAGCCGGGGGAGCGCGAGCTGTCCCGTACGGAACTGCCCGTCGCCACCGAACCGACCGTCCTGAGCTACGAGTTCACCACCCCGGACAAGGGCGAGGCGTGGGTCGGACTGCGCAAGGTGGGCGACGACGGGACGGCGGAGTTCGTACTCGACGCGTTCGAGGTCCGCGAGCTGTAGCAGCCGCCGGGCGGGCCGAGAGGCCCGTCCGGCGCCGTTCTCACGCCAGCCGTACGTGCTCCTCGCCCGCGCCCTGAAGCTCCAGCACCCACACCTCGTTGCGCCCCTCGCGCAGCACAGGCCCCGGCACGTACAGCGACTCCTGCGGGCCCACCGCCCAGTAACGGCCCAGGCAGAACCCGTTGACCCAGACGAAGCCGCGCGTCCAGCCCGGCAGCCGCAGCCGGGCGTCACCGGGGGACACCACATCGAACGCCCCCCGGTACAGCCCCCGCGCGCCCGGCTCACCCGGCTCACCCGGCTCACCCGGCCAGGACGGGGCGCGGAACGGCAGCGCGGCGACCGCCGCCGCGTCGTCGAAGGCGTCCAGCCGCAGCCCCCGCGCCGTCACACCGTGCAGATACTGCCGCTCGTGCAGAAATCCGCCCGTGATCCCCTTCGGCTCACCCGTGCGCGGCCCGTAGTTGACCCGCCCCAGGGACTCCACCCACGCCTCGACCACCGCGGGCCCGGCCACCGGCTCCGCCAGCACCGGGTCCTCCTCGCTCAGCACCCCCGCCCGCACCCCGTCGACCTGGACGACCGCCAGATCCCGCAGCCCGGACAGCGTGAGCCGATACGGCTGCCGGGGACCCGGCACCTCCACGC
This sequence comes from Streptomyces sp. NBC_01508, assembly GCF_045040315.1. Classification (NCBI taxonomy): domain Bacteria; kingdom Bacillati; phylum Actinomycetota; class Actinomycetes; order Kitasatosporales; family Streptomycetaceae; genus Streptomyces; species Streptomyces sp. NBC_01508. The sequence continues at coordinate 6,589,586 of NZ_CP109419.1, forward strand.
GGTAGCGCACCAGCCCCCGGTCCACGCCCAGTTCCTCGAACGACGGCGGCATCGGTGACCGTGTCTCCGCTCCGCCCAGCGCGTCGATCACCTCGTCCAGCGGCGCCCACGCGTCCAGCTCCGCGCGCACCGGCCCGCCACCCAGCACGGGCGGCGCCGGCGGCACCTCGGGCAGGGGCCCCTCCCGGTAGCCCGCCAGCACCTCACGGAACTGCCAGAACTTCTCAGTGGGCCGCCCCATCTCGTCCACCGGCGCGTCGTAGTCGTACGACGTCACGTCCGGCTCCAGCGCACCCTCGTGCAGCGCGCCCGCGCGATTGGCGCCCGCCCGGCCCGCGAAGTTCGTGCCCCCGTGCGCCATGTAGATGTTCACCGACGCCCCGCACTCCAGGATCTCGCGCAGCGCGTCCGCCGCGTCGGCCGGATCACGCACCACATGCGGCGCGCCCCAGTGGTCGAACCAGCCGCACCAGAACTCCATGCACATCAGCGGCCCGTCGGCCCGGTGCTCGCGCAGCTTCCCGAAACCGGCGCGGGCTCCCGAACCGAAGTTCACCGTGGCCAGCACACCGGGCACCGAGCCACCGGTCAGCATGTGGTCCTCCGGACCGTCGGAGGTGAACAGCGGCACGTCGATTCCGCAGGTACGCAGCAGCGCGGCCAGAGTCGAGAGGTACGGAAGGTCGGAGCCGTAACTCCCGTACTCGTTCTCGACCTGCACCATGATCACCGGGCCGCCGCGGTCGATCTGGCGGGCGGCGACCTGCGGCAGGAGACGGCACAACCACCGCTCCACCGCCGCCAGATACGCCGGATCACCCGTCCGTACGCGCGAACCCACCGCCGCCGTCAGCCAGTGCGGCAGCCCCCCGTTGTCCCACTCCGCGCAGATGTACGGCCCCGGCCGCACGATCGCCCACAGCCCCGCCGCACCGGCCGCGTCCAGGAACCGGCCCAGCGCCTCCACGTCCGCGTACCGGCCCGGCACGGGCTCGTGCAGATTCCACGGGACGTACGTCTCCACACAGTTCAGGCCCATCGCGCGCAACATCCGCAGCCGGTGCGGCCACTGCTCCTCGTGGACCCGGAAGTAGTGCAGCGCCCCCGACAGCAGCCGCACCGGCCGACCGTCCACCAGGAAATCCCTGTCACCTACAGTGAACTCGGCCACGGCCGCCGCCCTTCGATCGGATCATGTGCCGGGCCCAGCCTGGCCCCTGGCCAGGGACGGGTCCATGGACAAAGATCGGCGGTGCATGGACGCAGACGAAACCGGCAGGGGAGGCGCGGAAACGGATGTACCACACCTGGATGCGGTACTTCACCCCCAGCCCCGCGCACCACCGCCTCGGCCTCGTCTGCCTCGGCGTCGGCCTCCAGCACGGCCGGCTGCCGACCGTCGGACCCCGCGTCCTCGACCACCACGTCGCCGTCGTCATCGGCGCGGGCGGCGGCTGGTACCACGACACCGAAGGACACCGCACCACCGTCACCGCGCCCGCGCTGCTCTGGCTGATCCCCGGCGTACCCCACCACTACGGCGCCGACCCCGAGACCGGCTGGGACGAGAGCTTCGTCGACTTCACCGGCCCCGCCACCGACACATACACCGAACTCGGCTACATCGAGACGGACCGCCCCGTCGTCCCCCTCGCCGACGCGGCCGGCGCCCGCGCCGCCGTCGGCCGCATCGTGCGCGCCGCGCGGCGCGGCAACCCCTTCCTGGAGGTCGAGACCGGCGCCGGCGTTCACGAACTGCTCGTCGCACTGCGCCGCGCCCGCGCCGACACCAACGCCGAGGGCGACCTCGTCCTGAAGGCCCTCGCCCGCGACGCCTTCCTGCCGCTCTCCGTCGCCGAACACGCCGCACGGCACGGCATGACCCCCGCCGAACTGCGGAACGCCGTACGCAGAGGCACCGGATGCAGCCCCAAGGACTACCTGCTGGGCATCAGACTCGGCCACGCCAAGGAACTCCTCGCCGCCACCGAACTGCCCGTCGCCGCCGTCGCGCGCCGCGTCGGCTACGACGACCCGGCCTACTTCTCCCGGCTGTTCACACGCCGCGTGGGCACCGCGCCCGTCCGCTTCCGCGAACGCCAGGGCCGCACCGTCCCCGGCGGCTGGAGCGACCGCGTCCCGGACCCCGACGACCCCCCGACGATCACGACGCCCTCTCCGTGAGACGCCGCCGACCGCCGCCCGCCGACCGCCGACCGCCGCCCGCCGCCCGCCGCAGGCTTGGCCAGGCCAGGCCCTAAGCTTTCGCACCATGACCACGAGTGACAACGGCGGCATCGACCGGTCCGTCCAAGCCGAACTGGACCGGCTCCGCGGCAGCATCGACAACATCGACGCGGCAGTCGTCCATATGCTGGCCGAACGGTTCAAATGCACCCAACAAGTCGGCCTCCTCAAAGCCGCACACCACCTGCCGCCCGCCGACCCGGCCCGCGAAGCCCGCCAGATCACCCGGCTCCGCCAGCTCGCCGAGAGCGCCCGGCTCGACCCCGCGTTCGCCGAGAAACTGCTGAATTTCGTCATCGCCGAGGTGATCCGCCACCACGAGACGCTCGCGGACGGCGCGGGGCGCACCCCCGAAGCCGACCGCACCGAAGGAGCCGACCGCGCCTGAACCGGGCGCCCCCCCGCCCCCACACCCCCGGACCGTGCTCCCGCAACCCGCCCCGGTGCGCTGACAGCGCAACCCCCACCTGCTGCGCGGCCCCCGGCCCATCGGGCAGCATGGCTCCATGTCCGTACTGACGCGCGACGAAGCGCAGACCCGTGCCCAGCTCATCGACGTCCACCGGTACACGGTCGCCCTCGACCTGACCACCGGCGACGACACCTTCGAATCCCGTGCCGCCATCCACTTCACCGCCCGCGCGGCCGGCGACACCTTCGTCGAGCTGAAGCCCGCCCTGCTGCGCTCCGTCACCCTCGACGGACAACCCCTGGACCCCGACGGACTCACCGGGAACCGGCTCGCGCTCCCCTCACTCGCCGCGGGCGAGCACGAACTGCTCATCGACGCCACCATGCGCTACTCCCGCACCTGCGAGGGCATGCACCGCTTCACCGACCCCGCCGACGGCGAGACCTACGTCTACTCCCAGCTGTTCCTCGAAGACGCCCAACGGGTCTTCGCCGTCTTCGACCAGCCCGACCTCAAGGCCGTCTTCGCCCTCACCGTCACCGCCCCCGACGGCTGGACCGTCCTCGGCAACGGCATCGCCACCGACGAGGGCGACGGCCGCTGGAGTATCGCGCCGACCCCGCCCATCTCCACCTACCTCGTGGCCGTCGCCGCCGGCCCCTGGCACTCCGTACGCACCGAACACGCGGGCCTGCCCTTCGGTATCCACTGCCGCCGCTCCCTGGCACCCCATCTCGACATCGACGCCGACGAGATCTTCACCATCACCCGCGCCTGCTACGACCGCTACCACGAGAAGTTCGAGGAGCCGTACCCCTTCGACTCCTACGACCAGGCGTTCGTCCCGGAGTTCAACGCGGGCGCCATGGAGAACCCGGGCCTCGTCACCTTCCGCGACGAATTCGTCTACCGCTCCGCCGTGACCGACAACGAGCGGCAGACCCGGGCCATGGTCATCGCCCACGAAATGGCCCACATGTGGTTCGGCGACCTCGTCACGCTCACCTGGTGGGACGACATCTGGCTCAACGAGTCCTTCGCCGAGTACATGGGCTACCAGACCCTCACCGAGGCCACCCGCCACACCGACACCTGGGTCGCCTTCGGCATCGACCGCAAGCCCTGGGGCTACGACGCCGACCAGCGGCCCTCCACGCACCCCGTAGCACCCGACACCGACGCCGTGCCCGACACCGCGTCCGCGATGCTCAACTTCGACGGCATCTCCTACGCCAAGGGCGCCTCCGCGCTGCGCCAACTCGTCTCCTGGCTGGGCGAGAAGGACTTCCTCGCCGGCATCAACACCCACTTCGCCCAGCACAAGTTCTCCAACGCCACCCTCGCCGACTTCATCGACTCGCTCGCCGCCTCCACCGACCGCGACGTGCACCGGTGGGCCGGGCAGTGGCTCCGTACGACCGGCATCGACACCCTCACCCCCACCGTCACCAACGGCAGCGGCACCGGCTCCGAGACCGGCTGGACACTCCACGTCGCCCAGGACGGCGACCGCCCGCACCGCATCGCCGTCGGCGCCTACGACCGCGACCTCGTCGACCCCGGCCGCCTCACCCCGCGCGACCGCTTCGAGATCGACATCCCGCAACAGGACGGCCCCACCGTCCGCCCCGGCCGCCGCCCCGACCTCGTCGTCCTCAACGACGGCGACCTCGGCTACGCCAAGGTCCGCCTCGACGAGCGGTCCTGGGCCACCGCGCTCGACGCCCTCTCCGGCATCCCCGACCCACTCACCCGCACCGTCGTCTGGAACGCGGCCCGCGACATGGTCCGCGACGGCGAACTCGCCCCCACCGCCTACCTGAACGCCGCCCGCACCCACCTCCCGCACGAATCCGACCTCGCCATCGTCCAAGGCGTCCTCGGCTTCGCCGCCACCCAGATCACCGACCGCTACCTCGGCCCCGACGACCGCCCCGCCGCCCTCGCCGGCCTCACCGCCATCTGCCGCGCCCTCATCCGCCGCACCGAGGACGGCAACGCACCCGGCCTGCGCCTCACCGCCGTACGCCACTTCATCTCCGCCGCCACCCAACCCGACGGCATCCAGGACTGGCTGGGCTCCGGCAGCGTCCCCGGCGGTCCCGAACTCGACCCCGAACTGCGCTGGCGCATCCTCTACCGCCTCGCCGTCCTCGGCGCCACCGACGAAGCCGCCATCACCGACGAACTCACCCGCGACCCCAGCGCCACCGGCCAGGAAGGCGCCGCCCGCTGCCGCGCCGCCCTCCCCGACGCCGCCGCCAAAGCCGCCGCCTGGGAGCGGATGTTCCTGACCGACGACCTGTCCAACTACCTCTTCACCGCCACCGCCCAAGGCTTCTGGCAGCCCGAACAGACCGAACTCGTCAGGAAGTACGTTCCGCGCTACTACACCGACGCCGTCGAACTCGCCACCCGCCGCGGCCCCGCCATCGCCGAATGCGCCGGCCGCCACGCCTTCCCGCTGCACGCCGTGGACAAGGAATCGCTGCGCCTGGGCGAGGAATGCCTGACCGGCCCCGACATCCTCCCCGCCCTGCGCCGCAAACTCGCCGACCAACTCGACGACCTGCGCCGCGCGTTGCGTGTACGTGGCAGCTAATGGGTGAACGCCGTCCCACGGGACTTATCCGTCTCGTGGGACGATTCCGCCCGGCTGAAGTGAAGTTGACGGGCCAAAAGACAAGGGTCTAACCTCGAATTGTTACGAGCCCTTCGGTGGAGCGCGACCAGGAGTCCGACTTCGGTTCGGATTCCCACCCGGAGCCTTGAGCTGGCGATTCTCAGAAGTGACTTCTCACTTCGGAGGTTCGGACGAGCGAGAGACCGGCCAGCGATTCAGCGAGTGGAAGCAGCGCGTATCGCACGAATCCGTGTGCTCATGGCCTCTTGTCGGCCGTGAGTGGTCAGTTCGCAGCGGTGCAGCCGCATGACGTTCTGTTCGGTTCGCGCGAAAAGGTGGGCCCAGTCATCGACCACTACTCCTCTGTCGATCGCGTCTATTACATCGACGATTCCGGCATCCCCAAAACCGGCCTCGCCCTGTATTCGGCGCTGGGCGTTTCTGTATGGTACGCCCCGCAGATTCAGCGGGCCTGGCACCGGCTGCGCGAAGACTGGCTCGCCACACAGGGTGTCCCCACCGATTTCGAGCTGCACGCCAGTCAGTTTCTGGGCGGCCGAGGGCGTCCCGGTGGTGGCAATCCGCTCAAGATCGAGCGCTACCGCATGGCGCAGGAAGCCTTGGACGTCCTGGGTGTCCAGCCGGGTCTTTCGATCACCACCGCCTACTGCGACCGCGCGGGAAACTGGCGCGAGGCGAAGGCGGCGTCCTACTCCCGGCTGCTGCGCCGTCTTGACCAGCAACTCGGTCTCACGGGTGAGTGTGCCGCGCTCGTGGTCGACGGAGACGGTTCCGAGGACCTGTACGAGCGCGTTCACCAGGAGATCCGCCCCGCTCGCATCCCGCTCCCGGCGGCCGAGGTGCCCGCGCACACGTCGGACTGGCTTCAGATGGCGGACCTGGTCGCCTACACCGCATGCCAGGCCATCGCCCGGCTGGAACCGAAGCGCTACATGTGGGGCTGGTACGCCAGGCATCTGCCGAAGGCCGCGCCACCCGAACCATGCTGACGCGAAGACGCACACGACCCGCCCCATGACGAGACCCCGGCCAGTGGCCGGGGTCCGTGAAAGCAGACCTGGCGCGTGCAGACGCACGGCCCGGACCGCATCTCCGAGTGTAGCCGCCTCTCCGGCGTCCAGCCAGTGCGACTTTCGTTGGTCGTTGAATCAGCACGCCACTCAATGAAAGGAAAGGTATGAGCATCTCCTACGGATTCCAGGAGCCCGTCATGTCGTCGGAGGGGACGACAACGCAGGACGCCGACCATGGGGCGACGAGCGGACCGGAGACGATCTCGTGCTATCTCGGCGGCGAGGAGTTCACCGTCTCGGGGTTCGAGCGCACATTGCCCGCACTCTCCTCGGCCGGCGACCGAGCCCTCCTGGTGAAGGCGGGCCTCGCTTCGCACGCCACGTCGCTGGACGAGGACGGATGGCACGCGGTGGCGCGAGCGATCGTCACCCCGGCGGCCGCCGCCGCACAGTTGCGGTCGGAGAAGGGCCAGGCATCGGCACTCATCGAAGAGCACGTCGAGGGCGCGACCCTGCGCTCGCTGCACACACGAGCCTGGCTCAGCGAACTCTTCCCCGCCCTTCAGCCTCGGACCGGCCAGGAATCACTGCCCGAGAAAGACCCGGAGGTCCACGGAGACACCGACGGCCAAGGGCGGCCCTACGCACGCGTCGTGTACCGCTACCGCCATCTCGAACACCTCCGGACCCACCTCAAGCAGACCATCGAAGCGACCCGCCGCGCCAACCCGGAGCCGTACGACCGGTCGATCCTCGCCCGCAGGATCACACGCGCGGTGATCGCGCATCCCTGTCGGCTTGAATTCCTGGACGGATCCGAGCCGGTCGACGTCCTCGTCGTACGCGACGGCATCACCCGGCTGACCAGCGCCTGGGCCCTGCTCACCGAAGGAGAGTCGCCGTACGCCGACGACATCGCGGACACCGCGCTCGGCATTCTGCTGGAGACCAAGAGCGTGCGCCGCGGGGCCGCGGCGAAGCCACTCGGCCAGCGCATGGCCATCGGCCGCCAGGACGCGCTCTCCACCCTGCACGGCGAGTTCCACCGCGGGGTGTCCGCCGACCCACCGTCCGACAGGGCGGTGCGCCTGGGACAGACACTGGTCGTCCCCACCCAGATCACGGTCGGCATCCGCCCGCACGGCTCCGCCGGACTGTCCGAACAGGAGGTCTTCGACGACGCCGTACGCTCCATCCTCGCCTCCGTACACGTCGAATTCCGCGCCTGGGAACCCGCCGCACAGAACGTCGAGGTCGGATCGCGCGCCATCAGCCGGGTACGGCTGCCGGGGCTGCCCGAGAACACCCTTCGCGACGGGATCATCGGCCTCGCGCTCGGGCGCAGGAAGCCCGAAGAGGTCCCGCGGGTCTTCGGCGACGAGGCCGTTCCCGGCACCCCACTGTGGCGCGCCGTCCTGCTCACCCACTTCATGACCAGGCCCGACATCTTCGAACAGGTCAAGCGGCACGCCAAGGACATCAAGGGCGTGGCCCGGATGAGGAACGCGGCATACGCCGAACTCCTGGGGCCGATCATCGATCTGCCATGGCGGGGCGCCAAGGCCGGCTCACTCAAGCAGGCGCGAAACGCCTGGGCGAACGGCGGAGTGCTCACCAAGGGCGTCATGGGGGACTGGACTCCGGTGCCGTGCGCCGACTTCGCCCTCCTTCCCGAGCGGGCGTGGGCCGGCGACAACAACGCCCGGCAGACCCTTGTCGTAGCCGGTGGTGCAGCGCTTGTCGCCGACAAACTGGTGACCCGCAACGTCGGCTCCGCGGTGGGCAGAACGGTTCCCTTCCGCGCCAACGTGGACCAGATCGTCGCCGGACTCGCACAATCGCGGGAGGGGCTGTGGGTGCTGGCGTTCGCGGCACAGAATTTCGACGCCGACCGCGAATGCCTCAACTCCTTCACCGAGGCCCAGTTGGTCGGACGCAACACCTCGCGCATGTACAGCATCCCGGCTGTCGACCTCGCGGCGACCGACAAGGTCCGCAGGGACGCCGGCGGCATGGCCGCGGAACAGCTCACGCCCTGGCAGGTCGCCGTCATCTCCGATCCGGACCGGGCGCGTGAGGCCGAGCAGCTCGACCAACTGCCCCCAGCCGGCGGGCAGAAGCCGCTGGGGGAGCGGTTCGCCGCCGAGCGGCGCGCTGTGCGGCAGGGCGTGGACGACGCGCGGAAGGCCGTCGAGCGCCTTCTCGATCTGGCCGACACGGCGGAAGCACGGGCAACCACTCTGCACCCCTTCGGGTCGGACGACGAACTGAAGAAGCTCATCGAGAGCGTACGCACGCTCGCCGGCCGCATCGTTGTCCCTGGACAGGCACCCGGCACCTGGACGGACGAAGAGACGGACGACGAGGACACGGACTGACCCGAGTGACGAATCGGGAATTGTGACCCACAGGGGACCACGGCCCGGTTCCTCCTTCAGCGCACGCCCCGACCCCAATACCCCCGCCGGGTCCCGATCGTTGTGCACCGTGGGCACCACCCGGCCGACCCCGGACACCCCGGTGCAGCTGCCCCACGCGCCCTGAAGGACCCCCATGACCGACCTGTCAGCAGACGATCACGACCGGCCGCACGACCTGGTCGGCATCGGCATCGGCCCGTTCAACCTCTCCCTCGCCGCGCTCGCCGACGGCGTCCACGGAGGACTCGACACCACCTTCTACGAACAGCGCCCCGCCTTCCACTGGCACCCCGGCCTGCTCCTCGACGACGCCACCCTCCAAGTGCCCTTCCTGGCGGACCTGGTGACCCTCGTCGACCCGGCGAGCCCCTGGTCCTTCCTGAGCCACCTCAGGGCGCGCGAACGGCTCTACCCCTTCTACTTCGCCGAACGCTTCCACATCCGGCGCGCCGAGTACGACGCCTACTGCCGCTGGGTCAGCGAACAACTCCCCGGACTCCACTTCGGCCACCAGGTCGACGCCGTCCGCTGGAACGCCGAACGCGCCCTGTTCGAGGTCGACTTCACCCAACTCGACCAGGACGGCGAGGTCGAGGCGCTCGGCCGCGCCTACACCCGCAACGTCGCACTCGGCATCGGCACCGAGCCCCACATCCCCGAACCGCTCACCCTCCTCACCGAGGCCCCCGCCGTCCCCGTGATCCACTCCGCCGACTACCTCGACCAGCGCGAGCGGATCCTCGAAGCCGAACACATCACCGTCGTCGGCTCCGGACAGTCCGGCGCCGAGGTCTTCCTCGACCTGCTGCGCGCCCGCCCCGCCGGCGCCGAGAAACTCCACTGGCTCGCCCGCACCGAGGCCTTCGCGCCCATGGAGTACTCCAAACTCGGCCTGGAGCAGTTCACCCCCGACTACACCGCCTACTTCCACGCCCTGCCCGAACGCGTCCGCGACGAACTCGTCCCACGCCAGTGGCAGCTCCACAAAGGCATCGACGCCGCCACCATCGCGGCCATCCACGACGAGCTGTACCGCCGCACGCTCCACGGCGGCTGGCCCGACGCCGTCCTGACCCCCGGCGTCCTCGTCCGCACGGCGGGACGCGTCGGCGCCACCAGGATCGAACTGCACCTGGAACACGCCCAGCAGTCCGGCCGCTCCCGCCTCACCACCGACGCCGTCGTCCTCGCCACCGGCTACCGCGAACGCCCGCTCGGCCGCCTGCTGGCCGGACTCGACCCGTACATGCGGCTCGACGCGTCCCAACGCCCGCGCGTCGACGACACGTACCGCCTCGCCCTCGACCCCTCGGTCACCGGCTCGGTGTACGTACAGAACGCCGAACGCCACACGCACGGCGTCGGCACCCCCGACCTCGGCCTCGCCGCCTGGCGCAGCGCCACGATCCTCAACTCGCTGACCGGCACCGAGCCCTACCCGCTGCCGCGGCGCACCGCGTTCACCAGCTTCGGCCTCGACGGACAGGAAAGGCACCGGCAGGTGCCGGTGCCCAGGGGACTCGTACCGCTCTCAGAGGTGCGCTGAACCGCCTTCCGCATGGGGTTTGCGCCGGCGCGGTGCCGAGGGGACGGCACCGCACCGGCGCGTCATCGCGCGACGAGTCAGAAGACCGGGGTGCCGTCGCGCGTGAGCTTCCAGTCCACCGAGGCGAACCGCGCAGGGTCGACGGTCTTCTCCGTCTGCACCCACGTGATGATCGTGTTCCGGATCTCGTCCGGATCGGTCCACAGCTGCTGGGCACCCGCGACATGCGGGAAGTTCCCGCCGCCGCTCGCCCGGTAGTTGTTCACCGCCAGCACGAACTTCGCCGCCGGGTCCAGCGGCTTCCCCTCGAAGGACAGATTCACGATCCGCGAACCGGCCGCCGCGGCGATGTCGATCTCGTACGTCAGCCCCGACACCACGTCGTAGTTGTAGTCCGGGATGCTGTCCGCGTTCGTCAGCTTCGACGTGTCCACCGGCGCTCCGGCCGCCGTCCGTACGTAGTACCTCGCCGAGAACTCCAGATAGTCCCTCAACTGAGCACCCGTCAACAGCCGCGCCTCCAGGGTGTTCTCGAACGGATACAACCCCGCCGCGTCCCTGATGGTCACCTCACCCGCCGGGATCCCCGCCGTACGCGAGAAGCACGACGCCTGCGACAGCAACGGCAGCGCCGCCCACTCACCACCCGCCAGACCCGCCTTCACGGTCTGCGTCTGCACATGGTTGATCAGGTCGATCAGCGGCTCGTCCCGCCACGGCGCGTCGGCCGTGTTCATCGCCGCCGTCGACGTCCCGATCACCTGGTTGACATACGCCACGACCTTGCGGTGCTCCTCCACCAGCAGTCCGGTGATCTTCCGGTCCTCGTCCACCGTGTTCGAGTTCAGAACCTTGGCGCCCACCCTCTCGACCGACCAACGGCCCCGCTCCCACACCAGGTCGAAGTCGAACAGCGTCAGCCGCTGCCCCCACTTCAGCGGCTCGGACAGCACCACGTCCCTACCGGTCTCCTTGTTGGTCACCCGGTACTCCGGGATCTCACTGTGCGCGTGCCCCACCAGGATCGCGTCGATACCCGGCACCTGCTCGGCCACCAGACCCGCGGCGTTCTCCACGTGCGGAAGCTGATCTCCGTAGGAGGACGTGCCGCTCGACCCCGAGTGCGCGGACACGATCACCACATCGGCGCCCATCGACCGCAGCTTGGGCACCCACTTCGCCGCCTGCTCCTCAAGACCCGGGAACGTCATCTTCCCCTGGACATTCGCCTTGTCCCAGATCGCGATGCCCGGATTCGTCAGCCCCAGCACCGCCACCCGCACATCACGCCCGTGCGGCGTGCGCAGCCGCTTCATCACATACGGCGGGAACGCCGGCCGCAGCGTCTTCGCGTCCAGCGCGTTGGCACCGAGCAGCGGAAAACGGCACTGCTCCTCGAACTTTCGCAGCACTGGAATGCCGTAGTTGAACTCGTGGTTGCCGAGCGCCGCCGCGTCGTAACCGATCGCGTTCATCGCCTGCGCCATCGGGTGCACCGGGCCACGCTTCGCCGTGATCGGGTCGATCTTGGCGTAGTAGTACGAGAGCTGGGTGCCCTGGATGGTGTCGCCCGCGTCGATGAGCAGGGTGTTGCCCCGGCCCTTCTCCTTACGTATGCGGTTCACCAGCGTGGAGATCTTCGCCAGACCGACATCGTTGCGGTCCTTGTCGTCGAACTCCCTGTCCGTGAAGTAGTCCCAGTTGAAGACGTTGCCGTGCAGGTCGGTGGTGCCCATCACCGTGAACGAGTACCGCTTCGGCGGACGTCCATGGCCCTGCCCAGGGCCCTCGCCGCGCTCCCGCGCCCCCGCCGGGACGGCCGCGCCCCCGGCGATCGCCACACCGGCTCCGGCGGCGGCCGACCGGCCCAGGAACGTCCTTCGGTTCAGCGGCATCGCTACTCCCTCGATCTCGTCACCCACACGCACAACGCGCGTAGATAAGGCGGCTAGATTCTGACGCAGGAACGCCGGATCGAACACCCCCGGCGGGTTTCGATCCGATGACCGCCGAATGTCGTGACCGGACGGGAAGCGGGACGGGAGGCCGGATGGGAGAGTGACACATACGCCCACCACCCCCAACTCGCCGCCGTACACAGGGAGACCCCACCCGTGACCACCGACACCCCCGCCTCCGCCCCCTACGGCACACCCGAAACCCCCAGGGTCGCCGTCCGCGGCGAGGCACGCCTGGAGTTCGACCCGGAGATCGCCAGGATCGGCGTCACGGTCAGCGCCCGCGGCACGGACCGGCGCACCGCGCTCGACGACCTCACCCGCCGCAACAACGACGCCCTGAACCTCATCAAGTCCTACCAGGACGCCGTCGAGAAGCTGGAGACCGGCTCCTTCTCCATCAACCCCGAACTCACCCGGCGCGGCCGAGGCGAACGCGTCCACGCCTACCACGGCCGTGTCCACATCAACGCCGAACTCACCGACTTCACCGCACTCGGCGAACTCACCACCCGCCTCGCCGACCTCGAACTCACCACCGTCGACGGCCCCTGGTGGACCCTGCGCCCCGACTCACCCGCACACGGCGAGGCCCGCCGGCAAGCGGTCCGCGAAGCCGTCCAGCGCGCCCGCGAATACGCCGGGGCGCTCGGCGCGAACCTCGCCGCGCTCGTCGAACTCGCCGACATCGGAGCGGAGAACGCCGCGCCCTACGCCACGCGTGCCCCCGCGTACGCGACGAGCGGTTTCGGCGGCGCCCCCGAGGCAGCCGCCGCGGCACCCGCACTGGACCTCGAACCGCAGCGCCAGACCGTGTACGCGCAGGTGAACGCGCGCTTCACGATGACACCGCCGACTCTCTGAGCCCGACCGCCGTCAACTCCCGAATGATGCTCATCAGAGCGCTGGTGCGCCCACTTCAACAGTTGTCAACAACCCTTCACGCAAAGGTTGTTGAGTAGTCATGTGAGACCAATTACCTACCCAGCGGTAAGGTTTAGTCTCGAACCATGCGCCGAGCAAAAATCGTCTGTACTCTGGGGCCCGCCACCGACTCGTACGACCAGATCAAAGCACTGGTCGAGGCCGGAATGGACGTCGCCCGCTTCAACCTCAGCCACGGCAGCTACGCCGACCACGAGGAGCGCTACCAGCGCGTACGCAAAGCCGCCGAGGAAACCGGCCGCAGCGTCGGAATCCTCGCCGACCTTCAAGGCCCGAAGATCCGCCTCGGACGCTTCCGCGAAGGCCCCGTACTCCTCGAACGCGGCGACGAATTCACCATCACCGTCGAACACCTCGAAGGCGACCGCCACACCTGCGGCACCACCTACGAAGGACTCGCCGACGACGTGACCACCGGCGAACTCATCCTCGTCGACGACGGCAAAGTGACCCTGGAGGTCACCGAGGTCGACGGACCCCGCGTCCGCACCACCGTCGTCGAAGGCGGCATGGTCTCCGACAACAAGGGCCTCAACCTCCCCGGCGTCGCGGTGTCCGTCCCCGCGCTCTCCGAGAAGGACATCGATGACCTCCGCTGGGCCCTGCGCATCGGCGCCGACGTCATCGCCCTGTCCTTCGTACGCAGCGGACGCGACATCGAGGACGTCCACCGCGTCATGGACGAGGAAGGCCGGCGCGTCCCCGTCATCGCCAAGGTCGAGAAGCCACAGGCCGTGGAGAACATAGACGACATCGTCGCCGCGTTCGACGGCATCATGGTCGCCCGCGGCGACCTCGGCGTCGAAATGCCGCTGGAGCAGGTGCCCATCGTGCAGAAGCGCGCGATCAAGCTCGCGAAGCGCAACGCGAAGCCGGTCATCGTCGCCACCCAGATGCTCGACTCGATGATCGACAACTCCCGGCCCACCCGCGCGGAAGCGTCCGACGTCGCCAACGCCGTCATCGACGGCACCGACGCGGTGATGCTCTCCGGCGAGACGAGCGTCGGCAAACACCCCGTCGAGACGGTCCGGACGATGAGCCGCATCGTCGAAGCGGCCGAAGAAGACGTCCTGGCCAAGGGCCTCCCCCCACTCACCGAACTGAGCAAACCCCGCACCCAGGGCGGCGCGGTCGCCCGCGCCGCCGCCGAGATGGGCGACTTCCTCGGCGCGAAGTTCCTGGTCGCGTTCACACAGTCGGGCGATACGGTCAAACGCCTCTCCCGCTACCGCTCCCCGATCCCCCTCCTCGCCTTCACCCCCGACCCGGCGACCCAGGCCCAGCTCAACCTCACCTGGGGGGTCGAGGCGTTCCTCGGCCCGCACGTGGAATCGACGGACGCGATGGTCGACCAGGTCGACGAACAACTCCTGCGGATCGGCCGCTGCGCCAAGGGCGACGTCGTGGTCATCACGGCGGGCTCCCCACCGGGAGTCGCGGGCTCGACGAACCTGGTCCGCGTCCACCACATCGGCGAGGACGACAGCCCGAAGTAGCGGGTGTCGGGCCGGAGTTCAGTACTTCGGCCCGACATGGGCGTCCATCGGCGCGACGGACGCCTTGTGGGCGACGGAGATGTTGTACGGCTTCCCGTGCCGGGTGCGGTGCTTCCACTCGACGCCGAGCGAGTCGAGGGTGTCCGTGCAGAGCTGCCGGATGTCGTCGGAGACGTTGGTGAACCAGTAGCGGGGATACTCGTACCGCTTCGTCTCGCCGCCGTTGACGACGCGGGTGGTCCAGTTCATGTCGCGGCAGCCGTCGGAGGGGACGAGCCCGCATATCAGTGCCCGGGGACGCTTGTCCACGATCTCTTGCTGCCAGTCGGCGAGCACGACAGGCCACTCGTGCTTCCGGCGCATCCGGAACGGCGGACCCGGCAGACGGAGTTGTCGGGGAACTCCGCGCATAGCCTTCTCGCACTCGTCCATCAGGCCGGGCCAGCTGTCGGAGCAGGTGATGGAGAGGCTGGGCACACGCATTTCTGCGTGCTGGCTGATGTGCCAGTCACCGAGACAGAGCCCCGGCGGATACGCGTATGCCGTAGCGCCGCGCCGCGCCACTTCTCTGTCGCTCACGCCGTGACGCAGTCGGGTGAGCGCTTTCTGTCGCACTTCGAGACCGTGAAAGTTCCTGGAACTACAGTGCGCGACGGTGCATCGCTTCGTGCGACAAAAAGTGGATGCTCACGCGAACGTGAACATCCAGTTTCCTGTGCCGGGTGCGGGATTCGAACCCGCACGCCCTTTCAGGCAATCGCTTTTGAGGCGATCATGTCTGCCCTTCCATCAACCCGGCGAGGTTGCTACCCGGGGAGTGTACCGGGTCACCACTTGCCGCTTCATCTAGGTACTCTCGTGCCCAGCAGTATCTGCCAGTTACGAGGAGCCTCAGTGACCGCCCCCGAGTCGCCCCAGCCCGTCGCCGACGACGACAAGTCGCATGTCCCGCCCCTGACGACGCGAGTCGTCATCGCCGAGGACGAGGCGCTCATCCGTCTCGATCTCAAGGAGATGCTCGAAGAAGAGGGCTACTCCGTCGTGGGCGAGGCCGGTGACGGTGAGCGTGCCGTCGAGCTGGCCCGCGAGCACAAGCCCGATCTCGTGATCCTCGATGTGAAGATGCCCGTCCTCGACGGCATCTCCGCCGCCGAGAAGATCGCGCAGGAGTCGATCGCGCCCGTCCTGATGCTCACCGCGTTCTCCCAGCGCGATCTCGTGGAGCGCGCCCGGGACGCCGGTGCCATGGCGTATCTCGTGAAGCCCTTCAGCAAGAGCGACGTCGTGCCGGCCATCGAGATGGCCGTCTCGCGCTTCACCGAGCTGAAGGCCCTTGAGCGGGAGGTCGCCGACCTGACGACCCGGCTGGAGACGCGGAAGCTCGTGGACCGCGCGAAGTCGATCCTTCAGACGCAGTACGGCCTCACCGAGCCCGCCGCCTTCCGGTGGATCCAGAAGACGTCCATGGACCGGCGGCTGTCGATGCAGCAGGTCGCCGAGGCCGTCATCGAGGACGACGAGGAGAAGAAGGCCGCGAAGGGGCAGTAGAAGCAGCGGTACAGCGAGAGCGAGAGAAGGCCCGCACCCCCTGGGGGCGCGGGCCTTCTCTCGTTCGACACGTATGTACGCGTGCGTGTGGACTCAGTCCTCGCCCAGGTACGCCTTGCGTACCGACTCGTCGACGAGCAGGTCCTGCCCGGTGCCCGAGAGCGCGATCTTGCCGACCTCCATCACATGGCCCTGGTCGGCCAGTGACAGCGCCGCCTGGGCGTTCTGCTCGACGAGGAGGATCGTCGTGCCCTGCGACTTGAGTTCGGCGATGGTCGCCATGATCTTCTGCATCATGATCGGCGAGAGTCCCATGGACGGCTCGTCCAGCATGAGCAGCTTGGGCTGTGACATCAGCGCCCGGCCCATGGCGAGCATCTGCTGCTCGCCGCCGGAGAGGGTGCCCGCCGCCTGCTTGCTGCGTTCGCCGAGGATCGGGAACAGCTCGTAGGCGCGCTTGATGTCCTTCTCGATGCCGGCCGTGTCCTTCCGGAGGAAGGCACCGAGCTTGAGGTTCTCCGCGATCGTGAGCCGCGGGAAGATCCGGCGGCCCTCGGGGGAGTGCGCCAGGCCCATCGCGACGATCTTGTGCGCGCCGATGCCGTGCAGCGGTTTGCCGTCGAAGATGATCCGGCCCCCGGAGGGCTTGAGCAGCCCGGACAGGGTGCGCAGTGTCGTCGTCTTGCCGGCGCCGTTGGTGCCGATGAGGGTGACGATCTGACCGGCTTCGACGCTGAAGGAGATGCCCTTGACGGCTTCGATCTTGCCGTAGGCGACCTTGAGGTCCTCCACCTCCAGTAGTGCGGTCACTTGGTGTCTCCTTCGGTGCCTGCCGTGCTGTGTGCCTCCGCGGCCTCCACCTCGGAGACTTCCTCGGCGCCGGGGGCGCCCTCGTAGGGGGTGCCGAGGTAGGCGGCGACGACCCGCTCGTCGGCCTGGACGACCTCGGCGGTGCCTTCGACCAGCTTCTCGCCCTGGACGAGGACGGCGACGCGGTCGCACAGGTTGAAGATGAAGCGCATGTCGTGCTCGATGACGAGTACGGCGATGCCCTGGTCGCGGATGGCGAAGACCAGGTCCTGGGTGGTGCGGGTCTCCTGCGGGTTCATGCCCGCGGTGGGCTCGTCCAGCAGGAGCAGGCCCGGGTCGCTGGCGAGGGCGCGGGCGATCTCCAGCTTCCGCTGCTCCCCGTAGGGGAGGTTGCGGGCGAGATGGTCGCGCTTGGCGGCGAGGCCGGTGAACTCCAGGAGTTCCATGGCGCGGGCCTCGGATTCCCGTTCCGCCTTCTTGAAGCCGGGTCCGCGCAGGAGTGCGGACCAGAGGCCTTCCTTGGTCCTGGTGTGGCGTCCGACGAGGACGTTCTCCAGGACGGTCATGTTGGCGAAGAGCCGGATGTTCTGGAAGGTGCGGGCGACGCCGGCCTTGGTGACGAGGTGGGACTGGTGAGGCAGGACGGTGCCTTTGTAGCTGACGACACCGTCGGTGGGGACGTACAGACCGGTGAGGCAGTTGAAGAAGGTGGTCTTGCCCGCGCCGTTGGGGCCGATGAGGCCGACGATCTCGCCGGAGTTGACCTGGAGGTCGACGTTCTGTACGGCGGTGAGTCCGCCGAACTTCTTGGTGACGCCGGTGGCTTGGAGCACGGGTGTGCCGGTGGCGGTGGCGGCCTTGGGGGATCCGCCGCCGGTGGGTTCGATGTCGGTGGTCATTCGGGTCACACCCCCGTCTTACTGAGGCCGATATCGCCCTTGGGGGCGTCCAGTTGCCCGGTTTCGTGGAATTCGAGCTGCTTCCTGCGGTCGGCGATGAGGCCTTCGGGGCGGAATCGCATGAGCAGGACCAGCGCGATGCCGAAGAGCAGCAGCTGGTAGTCGGACATGAACTGGAGCTTCGCCGGGATGAGGTAGAGCAGCGAGGCGCCGATGAGGGGTCCGCTGACCGTGCCCATGCCGCCGAGGATGACTGCGGCGAGCAGGAACGCCGAGTTCGGCGGGACGGCTTCGACGAATTTGTACTGGGCGGGGGTGACGGTGAAGGTCACGTGTGCCTGTACGGTGCCGGCCATGCCGGCGAGGGTGGCGCCGAGTGCGAAGGCGAGCAGCTTGAGCCGGAAGGCGTTGATGCCCATGGCCCTGGCCGCGGTCTCGTCCTCGCGGATGGCGACCCAGGCGCGGCCGATGCGCGACTGGTCGGAGCGGCGGAAGACGGTCACCACGATGATGGTGAACAGCAGCATCAGCAGGTAGTAGTTGGAGAATCTGCCGAGTTCGACGCCCAGGATCGTATGTGGTTCCCCGAGGTTGAATCCGAAGAGGTCGAGGTCGGGGATGTTGGGGATGCCGTTGGAGCCGTTGGTGACGTCCGGGCCCGACGACCCGTCGAGGTTCTGCATGGTGATGCGGAAGATCTCGCCGAAGCCGAGGGTGACGATGGCGAGGTAGTCGCCGTGCAGTCGCAGGGTCGGTGCGCCGATGACGACGCCGAAGATCAGCGAGGCGCCGGCGCCGCACAGGACGGCGGCCCAGAAGGGGAGTTGGATGCCGATGGTGGATGACGGCGATCCGGAGACGAGGGCGGCCGTGTAGGCGCCGACGCCGAGGAAGGCGACGTATCCGAGGTCGAGCAGCCCGGCGAGGCCGACGACGACGTTGAGTCCGAGTGCGACGGTGGCGAAGATCAGGATGTTCGTACCGATGGAGGCGTATGCGTCGTTGCTCTGGGTGAACGGGAAGGCGAACGCGGAGACGAAGGCCGCGGTCACGGTGACGTTCTTGTGCTTGGAGGTGAGGCCCGCGAGGCGGCGGTTGAGGCCGGCGCGGGAGATGGCGGTGGCGCCGAAGCCGACGAGGAGGATGTAGCCGATGAAGAGTTCGGCGGCCTCGGTGTCGATGCCGTAGGTGAAGACGAAGAGGCCGAGCCCGAAGGCGGCGGCGATGATGAGGATTTCGGCCCAGCCGGGGAGCGGTTCGGCTTCCTTGGGCGTGGGGGCCTTGAACGACTGGACGAATCGCTGCCAGGCGTTGGGGCTGTCGTGGTCGCCGGGGACGTCGCTGGGGAGCCCGAGGGCGGCGACGAGGGCGATGAGCGAGGCGCCGGCGGCGACGTAGCCGCCCGGTTCGAGGTTGGCGAGCCCGCCGAGGTTCACGGCGATCGCGATGACCGTGTACCAGGTGGTGGCGAAGGTGCCGAGGGCGAAGAGGAGGACGGGGCCGTTCTTGCCACCGGGGGAGAGCCAGCCGAGGCCGCGTACGCCGTAGCCCGTGATGACGAAGACGAAGGTCAGCAGCGCACCGGTGAGGGTGAGCAGTTGGAGGCCGCCGGGGTAGCCGGTGACGGTGAGGTCGCCCGGGAATTCGGCGGTCCAGGTCCAGGCGAGGAAGGTGCTCGCGAAGGTGGCGACGGCGCCGATGACGACGCCGAGGCGGGCCGCCGCGGGCGGCAGGCCGATGACCGCGGGGGTCTGCTGGTCGGTGGGGGCCACGGGGGTCTGTTTCGGTGTGGTGGTGGTCATCGGTATCACGCCCGATCCGTGACGCGTGCGCCGAGTAGACCTTGTGGCCTCAGCAGCAGGACGAGGATGAGGAGGACGAACGCCCACACGTCCTTCCAGGCGCCGCCGCCGAGCTGGGACATGCCGGGGATGTTCTCGATGTAGGCGGTGGCCATGGATTCGGAGAGGCCGAGGACCAGGCCGCCGATCATGGCGCCGTAGATGTTGCCGATACCGCCGAGGACCGCGGCGGTGAAGGCCTTCAGTCCGGCGATGAAGCCCATCTTGAAGTTGACTTCGCCGTACTTGAGGCCGTGGGCGACCGCCGCGATGGCGGCGAAGGCGGCTCCGATGGCGAACGCGGTGACGATGATGCGGTCGGTGTTGATGCCCATCAGCTTGGCCGTGTCGGGGTCCTGCGACGTGGCCTGCATGGCGCGCCCGGTGCGGGTCTTGGAGACGAACACGCCGAGCGTGATCATGCACAGGGGGGCGGCGATGAGCAGGAAGAGGTCGCCGCGGCTGATGGCGAATGCTCCGAAGTCGAGCCTGCCGCCTTCGAATTCGGGGAAGGGGCGGGACTTCGTGGCGTCCGGGTAGAAGGCCCAGATGGCTTGCTGGAGTGCGATGGAGAGGCCGATCGCGGTGATCAGTGGTGCGAGCCTGGGGGCGTTGCGCAGGGGCCGGTAGGCGAAGCGTTCGGCTCCTACGGCGACGAGCACGGAGCAGGCCATCGCCATGAGGATCATGAGGGGCAGTGCGAGGAGCAGGCTGGTACCGCTGGGCAGCCAGAGGAATACGGTCAGCGCACCGAAGCCGCCGATCATGAATATCTCGCCATGGGCGAAATTGATGAGCTGGACTATGCCATAGACCATCGTGTAACCGATCGCGATGAGTCCGTACAGCGCGCCGAGTAGCAGGCCGTTGGCAAGTTGCTGCGGCAGATCGTTCACCGCGGGGCCTCCGAATGAGTGGGGTCAGATACGGCCGCGGGGGGGCGCTGTGGCGCCCCCGCGCGGTGGTAGGTCCTTATATGGAGGGTGGGCCGGTAGGCCCGGTCAGCCCTCGAACACGCCCGTCTTGACGGGGGTGTGCTTGCCGGCCTTCACCTCGTAGAGGGAGAGCTGCTTGTTCACGGTGTCGCCGTACTCGTCGAAGCCGACGGTGCCGGTGACTCCGTCGAACTTGACGTCCTGCATGGCCGCGGTGATCTGCTTGCGCGCGTCCTTGACGTCGCCGGGCAGCTTGCCGTCGTTCTTCTCGACGACGGCCTTGACCGCCTGGATGATGGCCCAGGTGGAGTCGTAGGAGTAGCCGCCGTAGGCCTCGAAGGCGCCGTCGTAGCCGCCGGCCGAGTAGTCCGCGATGAACTTCTTGGCGGTCTCCAGGGTCTCCAGGGGCGCGCCCACGGAGCTGGCGAAGTCGCCTTCGGAGTTCTTCTTGCCCAGCTTGATGTACTCGGCGCTGAAGAGGGCGTCGCCACCGACGGTGGGGATCTTCGCGCCGGCGTTCTTGATCTGGCTGGCCAGCGGGGCGCCGGCCGGGTACTCGCCGCCGTAGTAGACGAATTCGGCGTCGGTCTGGGCGACCTTGCTCGCCACGGACGAGAAGTCCTTGTCGTCCGGGTTGATGTGGTCGGTGCCTACGATCTTGCCGCCGAGCTTCTTGAACTCGGTGGTGAAGGTGGCGGCGAGACCGGCTCCGTAGGTCTTCTTGTCATCGATGACATAGACCTTCTTGAGCTTCTTGTCGTTGAACATGAACTGCGCGGCGTACGGGCCCTGGATGGCGTCCGTGGTGGCCGTACGGAAGTACGTGTCGAAGCCGCGGACCTTCTTGCCGGTCTGCCAGTCCTTGCCCTGAGTCATCTCGGGGTTGGTGTTGGCGGGCGAAACCTGGACCAGGTTGTCGTTGGCGAAGACCTTCTGCATGGCCTGGCCGACGTCGGAGTTGAGGGGGCCGACCACGCCCATGACGTCCTGGTTGCCGACGAGCTTGGTGGCGTTCTGCTGGCCGGTCGCGGCTTGGGCGACGTCGTCCAGGGACTCCAGCTTGAAGGTGACGCCTTCGACTTCGTTGTTCTTGTTGGCCGTCTTGACGGCGAGGTCGGCGGAGTTCTTGATGCCCTGGCCGAGCGCGGAGAGGTCGCCGGTCAGCGGCGCGTCGAGGCCGATGACGACGGTCGTCTTTCCGCCGCCGCCGCCTCCTCCTTCGCTGCTGTCGTCGCGGGAGCCGCATGCGGAAAGCGTGAGGGCTCCTACAGTGACCGCAGTGGTGACTATGAACAAGGAACGGTGACGCACGATCAGTCCTTTCCCCTGGCACGGCTGTCCCTGATTGGGAAGCCGGGTCGAGCGCTGGAACCGAACTGAAGGTAATCCGGCGGCGCGGTGACTGGCCGTGACTCTAAGCGCGCTGGTGGGGGTGGTGCAGAGGTGCGGCCCATGATGTGACGTTCTTGTTATGACGCAAGCGTGATGAAGCCCGGCAGGGAGGGGAATGGCGTGCGATTTGGGACCGTTCGGCAGTCCACATACTGAGAACCAGCAGGACCGTACTGGTAGTCGGTCGATTACGGAGCGGGACGGTCGCATGTTTTTCCGATGGCCGTGGCGAGGTCTTCCGGGTAGCCACCGCCGAGGATTCGGCTCTGTTTCTGGACGGCCCGTTCGTTACGCAGGGTGACATCGAGGAAGGGGAGTCCTGCGTTCCGTGGCACTTCTCCGCAGTCGAGCACGTAGACGGTGACCAGCACCTCGCGGGACCCGCCGGGGGGCACGGTGAACGGCGCGGAGGGCTGTGTCGACACGGCCAGTGCCGCCGACGGCTGGGTGATGGCGTCGATAGTCACCCGCCGGCCGGGCTCGGTCGAGATGCTGACGTCGAAGGTGAACGCGCCCGCGCGGTCGGCCTCGGGCGCGGCTCCCAGGTAGGTGAAGCCGACCACCTGCGACGGCCAGGGCGGTGGTGGCGGGGGCGGCGGCGCCGGGGCGGTGAGGGCGTACACGCACACGCCCGTGGTGAGGGTCGCGGCGGCGGCCAGTGCGGCCTTGCGGCGGTGGCGCGGGGGCACGGTGAGGCGGGCGCGGACCGGCGTCGCCGCGGTGAGCGGGGCCCGAGGATGGTGACAGGTGTCCTCGCCCGGTTCGACGGGGCCGATACCGCTCATGTGCCGAAGCTAATGCGCATCGGGCGCCACGACAATGGATCGCACCGCAAGGCGTTACATAACGTCACCACCGGGGGGATTCACCCGGCTCTCCCGCGCCGGGTCCGGCGGGCGGCCGTGGCGCCCGCGGTGGTCTCGGCGGGGCTTGGTTACCGCCGTGTTTCGCGGCCGCCGAACGGCCGTCCCGCGTCTCACCTGTTGGTCACCGCGGGCCGGGAGGAGCCCGTTCGGTGACCCGCCCGGCCCGCTTGAGCTCCCCTTGAGGTTGGCCTCTCAGCCCTCATGTCGCTTCATGGACGAGGTGCCGTTCACTTCATGAACGAGGTGCCGTCGCCGCCCTGGAGCAGACAGGTCAGCCGGGCCGTGCACACCCGCTTCTCCTGCTCGTCGGTGATGACGATCTCGTACGCCGCGGTGGACCGGCCGCGGTGCACCGGGGTGGCGACGCCGGTCACCACCCCGCTCCGTACGGCGCGGTGATGGGTGCAGTTGAGGTCCACGCCCACGGCGATCTTGTTGCGCCCGCCGTGCAGCATCGCGCCGATGGAGCCGAGGGTCTCGGCGAGTACGGCCGACGCGCCACCGTGCAGCAGCCCGTAGGGCTGGGTGTTGCCCTCCACGGGCATGGTGGCGACGACGCGGTCGGCGGACGCCTCGGTGACCACCAGGCCCATGCGGGCGCCGAGCTCCCCGGCGGAGAAGAACGACGTGAGGTCGACGTCGTACGGCGCGTACTCGTCGATGATCTCCTGCGGGAACGTCGTCGCTGACTGCTCGTTCGCTGCTGGCTGCTCACCCATGGGGTCGGGCTCCGATCGGCTCTGTGGTGCGGTACGTGTTCGCGTCCCCGCGCGCCGCTGCGCGCGTGCTGGTCCGCACCGTCCTATCAGACGGCTGAGCGAACGCCTGGACCAGCGTGGGGCGTTGGGTGCGGGGCGTTCCGTCAGCGGTGCTCGAAGCGCACCACGACGGATTTGCTCGCCGGGGTGTTGCTCGTGTCGGCCGTCGAGTCCAGCGGCACGAGCACGTTCGTCTCCGGGTAGTAGGCGGCGGCGCAGCCGCGGGCCGTGGGGTAGTGCACCACCCGGAAACCCCGGGCGCGCCGCTCGACGCCGTCCTTCCACTCACTGACCAGATCCGTGTACGAGCCGTCGGCCAGGCCCAGTTCGCGTGCGTCGTCCGCGTTCACCAGGACGACGCGGCGACCGCCCTTGATGCCCCGGTAGCGATCGTCCAGGCCGTAGACCGTGGTGTTGTACTGGTCGTGCGAGCGCAGTGTCTGGAGCAGCAGCCGGCCGGCCGGCAGCCGCGGGTACTCGACCGGCGCCGCCGTGAAGTTGGCCTTGCCGGTGGAGGTGGGGAAGCGCCGCTCGTCGCGCGGGGCGTGCGGGAGCTGGAACCCGCCGGGCCTGGCGACGCGTTCGTTGAAGTCCTCGAAGCCGGGGATCACGCGTGCGATGCGGTCGCGGACCGACCCGTAGTCCTTCTCGAACTCCTCCCAGGGAGTCAGCGACGCGGGACCGAGGACGGCCCGCGCCAGCCGGGCGACGATCGCCGGCTCGGACAGCAGATGCGGGCTCGCGGGGGTGAGGTTGCCGCGCGAGGCGTGCACCATGCCCATGGAGTCCTCCACCGTCACGACCTGCCTGCCGCCCGCCTGCACGTCCTTGTCGGTACGGCCGAGGGTCGGCAGGATCAGGGCACGCGCGCCGGTCACCGCGTGCGAGCGGTTGAGCTTGGTCGACACGTGCACGGTGAGCCGCGCGGTGCGCATCGCCGCCTCGGTCACCTCGGTGTCCGGCGACGCCGCGACGAAGTTGCCGCCCATGGCGAAGAAGACCTTCGCGTCGCCGTCGCGCAGGGCGCGGATGGACCGTACGACGTCGTAGCCGTGGTGGCGCGGCGAGGTGATCCCGAACTCCCGGTCCAGGGCGTCGAGGAACGCCGGCGCGGGCCGCTCGAAGATGCCCATCGTGCGGTCGCCCTGGACGTTGGAGTGTCCGCGTACCGGGCACACTCCGGCGCCCGGCCGGCCGATGTTGCCGCGCAGCAGAAGGAAGTTGACGACCTCGCGGATGGTCGCGACGGAGTGCTTGTGCTGGGTGAGGCCCATCGCCCAGCAGACGATGGTGCGCTTCGACGCCAGCACCATGGCCAGCGCCCGCTCGATGTCGGCGCGGTCGAGACCGGTCGCGGTGAGGGTCTCGTCCCAGTCGGCGGCGTGCGCGGCGGCGGCGAACTCCTCGAAACCGTGGGTGTGTTCGGCGACGAACGCCTCGTCGATCGCGGTCGGGTCGCCCTTCGCCGCCCGCAGGATCAGCTTGTTGAGCAGCCGGAAGAGGGCCTGGTCGCCGCCGATCCGGATCTGGAGGAAGAGATCGTTGAGCGCCGCGCCTTTGACCATGCCCTGCGGGGTCTGCGGGTTCTTGAACCGCTCCATGCCGGCCTCCGGGAGCGGATTCACCGAGATGATCCGCGCGCCCGCCGACTTGGCCTTCTCCAGGGCGGAGAGCATCCGGGGGTGGTTGGTCCCCGGGTTCTGCCCGGCCACGATGATCAGGTCGGCCTGGTGCATGTCCTCCAGGGACACGCTGCCCTTGCCGACGCCCAGGGTCTCGCCGAGCGCCGAACCGGACGACTCGTGGCACATGTTGGAGCAGTCCGGCAGGTTGTTCGTGCCGAACTCGCGGGCGAACAGCTGGAGCAGGAAGGCCGCCTCGTTGCTCGTACGGCCAGAGGTGTAGAACAGCGCCTCGTCGGGGGAGTCCAGCGCGTTGAGCTCCTCGGCGATGATCGCGAACGCGCGCTCCCAGCTGACCGGTTCGTACCGGTCGCCACTGTGGTCATGGCTGTCGCCGCCGCTGTCCTTGTCGCTGTCGGCGTGGCCGCCGGCTCCGCGTTCCAGGAGCATCGGCTGGGTGATACGGCCCTGCTGGCCCAGCCAGTAGCCGCTGCGGCCGGCCAGATCGGCCACCGGGTGCGCGGCGAAGAAGTCGGGCGCCACCCGGCGCAGTGTCGCCTCCTCGGCGACCGCCTTCGCGCCGTTCTCGCAGAACTCCGCCGTGTGCCGTTGCTCGCCCTCCGGCCAGGCGCAGCCCGGACAGTCGAAGCCGTCCTTCTGGTTGACCTTGAGCAGTGTCCGCGCCGCGCGGGTGACGCCCATCTGCTGCTGGGCGATCCGCAGCGAATACGCCACGGCGGGCAGCCCGGCGGCGCTGCGCTGCGGGGCTGCGACCCGCGGCGCGTCCTGGACCGGGTCACCTGAGGGCGGCTTGCTGGCCATCACGCTCTCCCTAGCTCGTACGTCGGGACCCGTCCCGTGATGCGTCCCGTGGTCTTTCCTGTGATCTTTTCCGTGATCCTGCCCCTGGATCCTGTCACGCGGCTCCGACAGCCCGTCGCGGTGCTGTGCGCGGGTCAGGATTGTCAGTGGGGCGTGGCAGGATCGGGTACGTGGCTGAGACAGCATCGAAGAAGACCGCAGACAACCGTCCTCGCCTGCTCCTCATGGACGGGCACTCCATGGCGTACCGGGCGTTCTTCGCGCTGCCCGCGGAGAATTTCACCACCAGCTCCGGCCAGCCGACCAACGCCGTCTACGGCTTCGCGTCGATGCTGGCCAACACCCTGCGTGACGAGGCGCCCACGCACTTCGCGGTGGCCTTCGACGTCTCGCGCAAGACATGGCGCTCCGAGGAGTTCCCCGAGTACAAGGCGAACCGCTCCAAGACGCCCGACGAGTTCAAGGGCCAGGTCGAGCTGATCGGCGAGCTGCTGGACGCGATGCACGCGCACCGGTTCGCGATCGACGGCTTCGAGGCGGACGACGTCATCGCCACCCTCGCCACCCAGGCCGAGGAAGCCGGCTTCGAAGTCCTCATCGTCACCGGCGACCGGGACTCCTTCCAGCTCATCACCGAGCACACCACGGTGCTGTATCCCACCAAGGGCGTCTCCGAGCTGACCCGATTCACCCCGGCCAAGGTCCAGGAGAAGTACGGACTGACCCCCGCGCAGTATCCGGACTTCGCCGCCCTGCGCGGCGACCCGTCGGACAATCTCCCCAGCATTCCCAAGGTCGGCGAGAAGACGGCCGCGAAGTGGATCAATCAGTTCGGTTCCCTCGCCGACCTGGTGGAGCGCGCCGACGAGGTCAAGGGCAAGGTCGGCGAGTCATTGCGCGAGCACCTGCCCTCGGTCAAGCTCAACCGCCATCTCACCGAGCTGGTGCGTGACGTCGAGTTGACGAAGACCCCGCAGGACCTGGAGCGCGCTCCGTACGACCGGACGGCCGTCACCGGTGTCCTCGAAGTACTGGAGATCCGCAATCCGAGCCTGCGCGAGCGCCTGCTCGCCGTCGACCCGGGCGCCGTCGAGGACGAGGCCCCGGCCCCCGAGGCGGGCATCGAGCTCGACGGCAAGGTTCTCGCCTCCGGCGAACTGGCGCCCTGGCTGGCCGAGCACGGCGACGAGCCGCTGGGCGTCGCCCTGGTCGACACCTGGGCGCTCGGCACGGGCGGCATCGGCGAGGTCGCGCTGGCCGCCGCCGACGGCGCCGCCGCCTGGTTCGACACCACCCAGCTGGACGAGGCCGACGAGAAGGCCTTCGGCAGCTGGCTCGCGGCGGCGGACCGCCCCAAGGTGCTGCACAACGCGAAGAGCGCCATGCGGGTCGCCCCCGAGCACGGCTGGCAGGTCGGCGGGGTGACCATGGACACCGCGCTCGCCGCGTATCTGGTCAAGCCCGGCCGCCGCTCCTTCGCGCTCGACGCCCTCGCCGTCGAATACCTCGGGCGTGAACTGGCCCCGGCCGCCGCGGCCGACGGACAGCTCGCCTTCGGCAGCGACGACCAGGCGGAGGCGGACGCGCTGATGACGCAGGCGCGCGCCGTTCTCGATCTCGGCGAGGCGTTCACCGGACGGCTGGAGGAGGTCGGTGCCACCGGACTGCTCCAGGACGTCGAGCTGCCCACCTCCGCGCTGCTCGCCAAGCTGGAGCGCAACGGCATCTGGGCCGACCGGCCCCATCTGGTCGCGTTGGAGGAGCAGTTCGCCGCCGCCGTCCAGCAGGCGGTGACGGAGGCGCACACCGCGGTCGGACACGAGTTCAACCTCGGCTCGCCCAAGCAGCTCCAGGAAGTCCTCTTCGGTGAGCTGGGTCTGCCCAAGACCAAGAAGACCAAGACCGGTTACACGACGGACGCCGACGCGTTGGCCTGGCTCGCCGCGCAGACCGACCACGAACTGCCGGTCGTGATGCTGCGCCACCGTGAGCAGGCCAGGCTCCGCGTCACCGTCGAGGGCCTGATCAAGATGATCGCGGCCGACGGCCGTATCCACACCACCTTCAGCCAGACGGTGGCGGCGACCGGCCGCCTCTCGTCCACCGACCCCAATCTGCAGAACGTGCCGGTGCGCACCGACGAGGGCCGCGCGATCCGCCGCGGTTTCGTCGTCGGCGAGGGCTACGAGTCGCTGATGACCGCCGACTACAGCCAGATCGAGCTGCGGGTCATGGCACATCTGTCCGAGGACGCGGGCCTGATCGAGGCGTTCACCTCCGGCGAGGATCTGCACACCACCGTCGCCTCCCAGGTGTTCGGCGTGGAGCGCGCCGCCGTCACCCCCGACATGCGCCGCAAGATCAAGGCGATGTCGTACGGACTGGCGTACGGCCTCTCGGCGTTCGGGCTGTCCCAGCAGCTGAACATCGAGGCGGCCGAGGCGCGCGGCCTGATGGACACGTTCTTCGAGCGCTTCGGCGGCGTACGGGACTATCTCCAGCGAGCGGTGGAGGAGGCCAGGGCCACCGGCTACACGGAGACGATGCTCGGCCGCCGCCGCTACCTCCCGGACCTCAACAGCGACAACCGCCAGCGCCGCGAGATGGCCGAGCGGATGGCGCTCAACGCCCCGATCCAGGGCACGGCCGCCGATATCGTCAAGGTCGCGATGCTCCGTGTCGACAAGGCGCTGACCGAGGCGGGGCTGACCTCGCGCATGCTCCTGCAGGTCCACGACGAAATCGTGCTGGAGATCGCCCCCGGCGAGCGGGACCGGGTGGAGGAGTTGGTCATCCGCGAGATGGCCGCGGCGACCGAACTGCGGGCGCCGCTGGACATTTCGGTGGGCGTGGGCCCGGACTGGGACTCGGCGGCCCACTGAACTGACGTGGGACGGGCCGCGCGCCGTGTCCTCAGTCGCCGGACGGGCTTGTGGCCCGTTCGGCGACCGAGGACGAACCGACCGCCGGGGGCGGCGCCGTGCGGGCACCACGCAGCCGCATCCCCGCGCCGTACAGGACGAGACCCGCGGCCAGCCCCGCCCCGGCGCCGAAGCAGAGGGTCGGGATGACGTCCAGGGGCGTGGTCACGTGTCCGCCGTGGTGGGCGTACCAACGGGTGACCCGGTGTGCCATGCCGAGCAGCGTGCATCCCGCGAGCAGGGCATGGGCGAGTACGCGCTCGCGCCGTACGAGCACGGGCACCGAGGCCGGCGCGGGAATCCGGGGCAGCCGGCGCACCGCGGAGACCGTGAACCAGCAGAGCGCCACCAGCGCCACGGCCGAACTGCCGTACTGCGTGTACGTGTACAGGGGAAAGCCCGCGATGTCGTCCCGCAGCGAGGGCACCAGCCGGGTACCCCACTGGTCGAAGTGGGTGAACGCGTCCCACACCACATGGGTGGACGCGCCGAGCACCGCCGAGACGTAGAACCGCGCGGCGAGCGCCGCCCGCCGTCCGCCGCGCCGGCCGGGTCCGCGTACGAAGGCGTGCGCCCGCCCCTGCCAGGCGGCGGGCAGCAGCGCCAGCAGCGGCTCACGCAGCATCAGCCAGAGGCCCACCAGGGCCGCGGCGATGACGACATCGACGGTGAACAGGCCCAGCGGGCCGTGCGTCACGTCGCCGAACTCCATCGCGGCGGGCACGGCGGTCGCGGCGAAGTACGTCATGTCGGGCGCCATGGAGCCGGCCACGAGCGCGGAGGCGAGCAGCGGCCCACGCGATGTGCCGTCCCTCCTGATGCCCGGCAGCACCGCCGCGGCATGGCTCAGCGTGAATGGCATGGCAGTCCCCCTGGGGCGTGTCGTCGTGCGATCAGGCAGCGAAGCAGACAGAGATGAGACGGAGAAACCGACAGAGAAACAGACAGAGAAACAGACAGATGACGAGACAGAGACGAGGCAGAGAGCCGGCGGGGAACACGCCCACCTGGCATGGAGTCAGCAGCCAGTATGAAGGACGTCCGATCTCGGCCATCGGTTCGGCCTTGGGGAGGCGGGGAGATGGCGAAACGGTGAAAAGCGGTCACCGACCCGTGTGCGTACACAGCGAGTTGCCGTAGGGTCGCCTGAGTCCTCGCGCTGGGGGAGCGCGAACAGCCGTTCACCGGGAGGGACCAGACGTATGGCAGCGCAATTCGGCCGTCGGCTCCGCAGAGGGGCGACCACCACAGCGGTTGCCGCCCTCGCGGTCGCCGCGCTCTCCGCCTCGCAGGCGCCCGCCATCGTTTCCGGCGGTGGTGACGGCGGAAAGCAGGCGTCCGGATCGAGCGTGCCGGACGGCGACTCGGCCTCCGGGGACTCCTCGTACCACACGGACCTCCCGCCCCTGAACACCCCCGACAAGCCGGGCGCTTCGATCGACCTGCCCAGCTCGGGCGAGGCGGAGGCGGGTATACCGGCGTCGGTGCTGGCCGCGTACAAGCAGGCCGAGCAGACCATCAAGGGCACCGATCCCGGCTGCAATGTGCCGTGGCAACTGCTCGCCGCGATCGGCAAGGTCGAGTCGGGCCAGGCACGCGGCGGGCGGGTCGACGACAACGGCACCACGTTCTCGCCGATCCTCGGCCCGGTGCTGAACGGTGTCGGCTTCGCCAACATCTCCGACACCGACAACGGCGCCTACGACGGCGACAAGACGCACGACCGCGCCGTGGGTCCGATGCAGTTCATCCCGTCCACCTGGGCGACCTGGGGTCAGGACGCCAACAGCGACGGCCGCAAGGACCCGAACAACATCTTCGACGCCGCGCTGGCCGCCGGTCGCTATCTTTGCGCCAACAATCGCGACCTGTCGGTGAAGGCCGATCTCGACCGGGCGATCCTCAGTTACAACCGCTCGCAGGAGTACCTGGCGACGGTCCTGTCCTGGCTGGAGTACTACAAGCGGGGCAGCCACGAGGTGCCGGACGGCACGGGCGTGCTGCCCACGGACCCCGGCCCGCTGGACCCGGACGGTCCCGGCGACTCGCCCGGCTCGGACCCTGGTGGCTCACCGGATTCCACGCCGAATCCGGGCCCCTCGGACCCGGGCGGTTCGCCGTCGCCCAAGCCTCCGAAGCCCCCCAAGCCCCCGACGACAACACCGCCCACGACACCGCCCACGACACCTCCCACCACCCCCGCGCCGACCGTCCAGCGGCTGGAGGACGCGGGTACCGGCACGCTCTCCGCCACGGCCGGCGGAGCGTTCGCGGAGCGCGTCACGGTGCGCGGCGAGGACGCCAAGGGCAAGGTCGTCGGCAAGGTGGCCGTGCGGTTCCTGATCGTCGGCGACACGGACGCGAGCTTCGCCGGCGGCGGGAAGAAGGCCGTCGTCACGAGCGGCACCAACGGCACCGCCACGGCGCCCGCGCTCCGGGCGGGTGAGAAGACCGGCGAGTTCACGGTGCGGGCGAGTGTCGTGAGCCGTACGGTTCCGGCCGTCGACTTCACGGCGACGGTCACCGAGCGCACGGCGGACGCGGTCGTCAGGACGGGCGACAAGGAACTGACGGCGGTGCCGGGCACGGAGTTCGCCGACAGCGTGGCGCTCAAGGCCACCAACAAGGGCGCGGCCGCCCCGGGTGTGGCGGTCAAGGCCACGATGATCAAGTCCGCCGGCGACGCGTCGGCGGCGGACAAGGGACCCTACTTCAAGGGCGCGGACGGTCAGCCGCTGCGTGCCCTGACCGGTCTGAAGACCGACGACCAGGGCGTGCTCGTACTCCCGAAGATCTTCGCGGACGACGCGACGGGTACGTTCCTGCTCCAGATCGAGACGGCGGGCGGCGCGAAGGTGACCATCGAACTGAAGGTCGCCGCCCCGGCGTAGCGATCGCCCGGCCTGTCCTGCGTCGCCGGACGCGCCGCCCACGCGGCGCGTCCGGCGGTCGAGCGGCGCCCGCCGCTCACGGCCCGCCGCCTACCGCCGGTCCTTCAGCCGCCGCGTGGCCACCGCCAGCGTCGGGTCCTCCGGCCACGGATGGCGTGGATAGCGCCCGCGCAACTCCGCGCGTACGGCGCGGTAGCCGTCCCGCCAGAAGGACGCCAGGTCCGCCGTGACCGCCGCGGGGCGCCCGGCGGGGGAGAGCAGATGGACCAGCACCGGCACCCCCGCGACCGTCGGCGTCGCCGTGAGGCCGAACAACTCCTGGAGTTTCACCGCCAGTACGGGCTGTTCCCCGCCGTAGTCGACACGTACGCGCGATCCGCTCGGCACCTGGACGCGCTCGGGCGCCAACTCGTCCAGCCGCCCCGCCTGCCCCGACGACCACGGCAGCAGCCTCCGCAGCGCCTGGCCCGTCTCGATCCGCGCCAGATCCGCGCGGCGCCGGGCCTTCGACAACTCGGGCTCCAGCCAGTCGTCCGCGCCGTCGAGCAGCGCGGCGTCCGAGACGTCCGGCCACGGAGCGCCCAACGCCCGGTGCAGAAAGCCCAGTCGCTCCCGCAGGGCCTGCGCGTCACGCGTCCAGCGCAGCAGCGCGCCGGGGCCGCCCTCGCGGCGCAGACCGTCCAGCAGCGCCGCCCGTACCCGTGCCGGGTCGGGCTTGCGCAGCGGACGTGCGGACAGTTCGACCGCGCCGAGCCGCGTCACGTCCCTGGCGACGACGTCACCGTCCTCCCAGCGCACCTCCTCGCCGGAGACGAGCAGATGCGCGGCGGCGGCCCGTGCCGTGTCCTCGTCGATGACGGCGGCCAGCCGCACCCGCGCCGACGCCGCCGTGGCGGGCCGGTCCGCGACGGCGACGGCCAGCCACGGCGCGCCGCGCAACCCGGATCCCTCGGCCGGCTCCGCGCCGGTCCCCGACACCATGAGGAACGCACCGCCCCCGCGCGCCCGTGCCACCCGCTCGGGAAACGCGAAAGCGGCCACGACACCGGCGACGATGTCGTCGCCCAACTCGCCGCGCTCCCCGGGGCCTTCACCACGGCGACGGCCTGATACGCCCCCGCCACCTCCGCTGTCCGTACGGGCTTCCCCGCCCCCGCCCCGGCCCCCGCGCTCGTCGCGGCCGGTGGCACCGACGGCGCCGGCCCCGTCGAGCCCACCGACTCCGCCGCCTTCGCCGGCCTCGCCGCCCCGCTCGTCACGGCGCGTGCCACCGGTCCCGCCGTTCCGTCCGGCATGACCGTCTCTCGCGGCACCGCCGCCCGTGCCGGGGCGTTCGCCTCCGCCGCCTCTGTGCGCGCCGCCGTCCCTACCCCCTGTGCCGACTCCTCGCGTCCCGCCCTTCCCGGCCTGGAAGGCCGGGCTCCCCCCGCTGCCCTCAGCGGCACCGCCCTGCCCGCGGCGGCGCGTCCCGCCGACTGCCCCCTCCAGCTCCCTCGGCAGTGCCGAAGCCAGCCTCCGGGCCTCCTGGCGCCAGCGCGCCGCGTATCCGTCGCCGCCGCGTTTCGCCGTGCGCCACGCCGCCGCCAGGTCGTCCCCGTACGCCCTCGGCGGCTCCTCGCTCAGCAGCGCCACCACCTCGGCGGCCCGGCGTGCGCCGACCTCCCGCGCGCCGTCGAGCAGGGCACGGGCCAGCCGCGGGTGCAGGCCGAGCCGGGCCATCCGGACGCCCCGGCCGGTGACCCGGCCCTCGGCGTCCACCGCGCCGATCGCGGCCAGCACCGCCCGCGCGGCGGCCAACGCCCCCGAAGGGGGAGGGTCGAGCAGCGCGAGGCCCGAGGCGTCCGGGTCGCCCCAGCACGCCGCCTGCAAGGCGAACGCCGCCAGATCGGCGACCTTGATCTCCGGTGCGGGGAACCGCGCGAGCCGCGCGTCCTCGGCCTGGTCCCAGCACCGGTACACCGCGCCCGGCGCCTCGCGCCCCGCCCGTCCCGCGCGCTGCCGTGCCGCCGCCTGCGAGGCGCGGACCGTGGCGAGCGCGCTCAGCCCCCGCGCGTGGTCGGTACGCGGCTCACGCGCCAGCCCCGAGTCCACCACCACCCGCACACCCGGCACGGTCAGGCTCGACTCGGCCACCGAAGTCGCCAGTACGACACGGCGGTTGCCGTCCCCCGACCCCGCGAGCACGGCGTCCTGCACCTCGGCCGTGGCCCGGCCGTGCACCTGGAGCACATCGGCGCCGAGTACGTCCGGGCCGCCCAACTGGCCCGCCACGCGGCCGATCTCGCCGACGCCCGGCAGGAACACCAGCACGTCGCCCGCGCGCTCGGCCAGCGCCCGCCGTACCACGGAGGCCACATGCGTCAGCAGCGCCGGATCGACCCGCATCCCGTGCGGCGGACGCACCGGCCGCGCCGGCGGCGCCCACACGACCTCCAAAGGATGCGTCACTCCGCGCGCCTCTACTACGGGCGCGTCCGAGAGCAGCCGCGCCCACCCCTCGGCGTCGGTCGTCGCGGAGGCGGCCACCAGCCGCAGTTCGGGGCGGAGTGCGGCCCGTACGTCCAGCAGGAAGGCCGCCACCGTGTCCGCGTCCAGATGCCGTTCGTGACACTCGTCGATGATCACCACGTCGACGCCGCCGAGTTCCTGGTCGCGCTGGAGCCGCTGGAGCAGTACGCCGGTGGTCACCACCTCCACCACCGT
Source organism: Streptomyces sp. NBC_01508 (assembly GCF_045040315.1). Lineage (NCBI taxonomy): Bacteria > Bacillati > Actinomycetota > Actinomycetes > Kitasatosporales > Streptomycetaceae > Streptomyces > Streptomyces sp. NBC_01508. The sequence continues at coordinate 6,624,278 of NZ_CP109419.1, forward strand.
GTCGCGCCCCACCACGCGCTCCCCGCGCACCGTGAAGCCCACGCTCTCGCCGACCCGCTCGCCCAGCAGCCACGCCATCCGCCGGGCCGCCGCACGCGCGGCGATCCGGCGCGGCTCGGCGACGACCACCCGGCGGACCTGCCGCTTCGGCCCCGCCCCCGCCCCCGCGCCGTCGAGCCGGACGAGCCCGGCCAGCACCAGCGGCACCAGCGTCGTCTTGCCCGTGCCGGGTGGCGCGCACAGCACGGCGCACCCCGGCCCGTCGAGGGCCGCCTCCAGCGCGGGCAGGGCGGTACGGACGGGCAGACTGCCGAGGACGTCGTCGCGGATCACCCCCTCAGTCTCGTACGCAGACGAAGATCGCCGACCCCGGGATCAGATTCCCGCGCAACGGCGACCAGCCGCCCCACACCTGGGTGTTCCAGGCCGGCCACTGCGGCTCCACCAGATCGACCAGCCGGAAACCGCCCGCCACCACGTCCCGTACCCGGTCACCCACCGTCCGGTGGTGTTCCACGTACATCGCGCGTCCGTCCTCGTCCTGCTCCACGTACGGGGTGCGGTCGAAGTACGACGAGGCCGCCGTCAGGCCCTCGGGTCCCGGCTCGTCCGGGAACGCCCAGCGGATCGGGTGCGTGACGGAGAAGACCCAGCGCCCGCCGGGGCGCAGCACCCGCCGTACCTCGCGGAACACCCGTACGGGATCGGCGACGAAGGGGATCGCGCCGTACGCGGAACACGCCAGGTCGAAAGAGCCGTCGCGGAACGGCAGCGCCGCCGCGTCCGCCTCCACAAGAGGTACGCCGTCGCCGATGCGCAGCGCGTGCTGGAGCTGTCGGTGGGAGAGGTCGAGCGCCACCGGGCGCGCGCCCTGGCTCGTCAGCCAGCGCGAACACTGTGCCGCGCCCGCCCCGATCTCCAGGACGTCGAGTCCCTTGAGCGATTCGGGCGGCCCCAGCAGCTCCGCCTCCACCTCGTCCAGGCCCTCCGGCCCCCAGACGAACCGGTCGTCACCGAGGAAGGTGCCGTGCTCGACCTGGTAGTCGTCCGCGTTCCTGTTCCACCAGCCCCGGTTGGCGCGGCTGCTCTCGGTGCCGTCGCTGTCGCGGCGGGTGGCCTCCGGCTCCCACTCCGCGGCCTCCCACTCCTCCTCCGCCACGCGCTGCTCTGCCTGCTGTTCTGCCTGCTCTTGGCTCATCGTGTCCGTCGTCGTAGTGTGCGGAGAGGGCGTACGAACCTGTGCCGCCCTGTAGTCGGCCGGTAGCGGCTTGGGCTACGGTGCGGCCATCGTGGCCTCATGAAACGCTTGTTGTGCCGGGTATGGGGCGTTCCGCCCCGGGTGTGCGCCTTCGCGCATTGACCGTGTCCGGCTGCCCCCGTATGCTAAAGGTTGCGCTGCGGGCTTGCGCGCCTCAGACGTAGCAGGCCGCGCTCGCATCTGTTGTAGGTCCCCTCGGCTGTCGAGGCGCCTTCCCTTCACCGGGATTGGCGCTTCCTTGGCTGTCCGACTTCCGACAGATGGCGATACGGGCTCTCGGCGTGGCAGTACCTACGACTCAATGTCCGTACCGGAGCCTTTACCCACATGACGAGCAGCACCGAGACCACCGCCACCACCCCGCAGGTTGCGGTCAACGACATCGGTAACGAGGAAGCATTCCTCGCCGCGATCGACGAGACGATCAAGTACTTCAACGACGGCGACATCGTCGACGGCGTCATCGTGAAGGTCGACCGGGACGAGGTCCTGCTCGACATCGGTTACAAGACCGAAGGCGTCATCCCCTCCCGCGAGCTTTCGATCAAGCACGACGTCGACCCCAACGAGGTCGTCGCCGTGGGCGATGAGATCGAGGCCCTTGTTCTCCAGAAGGAGGACAAGGAAGGCCGACTCATCCTGTCCAAGAAGCGTGCGCAGTACGAGCGCGCCTGGGGCACGATCGAGAAGATCAAGGAAGAAGACGGCATCGTCACCGGCACCGTCATCGAGGTCGTCAAGGGTGGACTCATCCTTGACATCGGCCTCCGTGGCTTCCTGCCGGCCTCCCTCGTCGAGATGCGCCGCGTCCGCGACCTCCAGCCCTACGTGGGCAAGGAGCTCGAAGCCAAGATCATCGAGCTGGACAAGAACCGCAACAACGTGGTCCTGTCCCGCCGTGCCTGGCTCGAGCAGACTCAGAGCGAGGTTCGCCAGACCTTCCTCACGACCCTGCAGAAGGGCCAGGTCCGCTCCGGCGTCGTTTCCTCGATCGTCAACTTCGGCGCGTTCGTGGACCTCGGCGGTGTCGACGGTCTCGTGCACGTCTCCGAGCTCTCCTGGAAGCACATCGACCACCCCTCCGAGGTTGTCGAGGTCGGCCAGGAAGTCACCGTCGAGGTTCTCGACGTGGACATGGACCGCGAGCGCGTCTCCCTGTCGCTCAAGGCGACGCAGGAAGACCCGTGGCAGCAGTTCGCCCGGACGCACCAGATCGGCCAGGTCGTTCCCGGCAAGGTCACCAAGCTCGTTCCGTTCGGCGCGTTCGTCCGCGTCGACGAGGGAATCGAGGGTCTGGTCCACATCTCCGAGCTGGCCGAGCGCCACGTGGAGATCCCGGAGCAGGTCGTCCAGGTCAACGACGAGATCTTCGTCAAGGTCATCGACATCGACCTGGAGCGCCGTCGTATCAGCCTCTCGCTGAAGCAGGCCAACGAGGCGTTCGGTGGCGACCCGGCTTCGGTCGAGTTCGACCCGACGCTGTACGGCATGGCTGCCTCGTACGACGACCAGGGCAACTACATCTACCCCGAAGGCTTCGACCCCGAGACCAACGACTGGCTTGAGGGCTTCGAGGCTCAGCGCGAGGTGTGGGAGACCCAGTACGCCGAGGCGCAGACCCGCTTCGAGCAGCACCAGGCTCAGGTCATCAAGTCCCGCGAGGCCGACGAGGCCGCGGCTGCCGAGGGCGCTGCCGCCCCGGCGGGCGCTGCTCCCGCCGCCTCCGGTGGCAGCGGTGGCGGTGGCGGCGGCGGTTCGTACTCCTCGGAGTCCCAGGACAACTCCGGCGCCCTGGCGTCGGACGAGGCCCTGGCCGCCCTGCGGGAGAAGCTGGCGGGTGGCCAGAGCTGACGCTCTGACCCGTAGCCGGTAGACAGCTCGGCGTAAGGCCCGTTCCCCTTGGGGAGCGGGCCTTACGCATGTCCGTACTCACGGTCGGGGTGTGCGGTGCGGTGCGCGGCGCCAAGTGCCGTACGGGATCGGCTTCTTGTCTCGCGTACCGGCGGCGCCGGTCCCGCCGAGTCGCGCGGGCGGGGAATGCTCACGCCCCAAGGCGCGTTCTTCCTGACGAACACGAGGAGGACCGGTAATCGTGCTTGATCCGCAGGATTTGTACGAGTGGGAGCCCAAGGGCCTGGCAGTCGTCGACATGGCGCTCGCACAGGAGTCCGCGGGCCTCGTCATGCTCTACCACTTCGAGGGCTACATCGACGCGGGTGAGACCGGCGACCAGATCGTCGAGAACCTGCTGGAGTCGCTGCCGAACCAGGTGGTGGCGCGCTTCGACCACGACAGGCTGGTCGACTACCGGGCCCGCCGCCCGCTGCTGACGTTCCGGCGCGACCGCTGGTCGAGCTACGAGACGCCGACACTTGAGGTGCGGCTCGTCCAGGACGCCACGGGCGCCCCGTTCCTGGTGCTGTCAGGACCCGAGCCCGACGTGGAGTGGGAGCGTTTCGCGGCGGCCGTGGAGCAGGTCGTCGAGCGCCTCGGCGTACGGCTGGCCGTCAACTTCCACGGCATCCCGATGGGCGTCCCGCACACGCGCCCGGTCGGCATCACCCCGCATGGCAACCGCACGGACCTGATGCCGGGCCATCGCAGCCCCTTCGAGGAGGCGCAGGTGCCCGGCAGCGCCGAGGCCCTGGTGGAGTACCGGCTGATGGAGGCCGGGCACGACGTGCTCGGCGTGGCCGCGCACGTCCCGCACTACGTGGCGCGCTCCTCCTACCCGGACGCGGCGCTGACCGCGCTGGAGGCGATCACGGCGGCGACGGGCCTCGTCCTGCCGGGCGTCGCGCACACCCTCCGTACGGAGGCGCAGCGCACCCAGACCGAGATCGAGCGCCAGCTCGGCGAGGGGGACGAAGAGCTGGTGACGATGGTGCAGGGCCTTGAGCATCAGTACGACGCGGTGGCCGGCGCCGAGAGCAGAGGCAATCTGGTCGCCGAGCCGGTGGAGCTGCCGTCGGCGGACGAGATCGGGCGCGAGTTCGAGAAGTTCCTCGCCGAGCGGGAGGGCGACGCGTAGGTCCACTCCGACCGGGCACGGCTTAGGGCCTGCCGGGCGGATCTTCGCGGACCCGCGAAGATCCGCCCGGCAGGCCCTAAGCTGCCAGGCATGCTGAAAGTGGGCCTGACCGGTGGGATCGGTGCCGGAAAGAGTGAAGTCTCCCGACTGCTGGTCGCGTACGGCGCGGTGCTGGTGGACGCGGACAAGATCGCCAGAGAGGTCGTCGAGCCCGGGACTCCCGGGCTCGCGGCCGTTGTCGACGCCTTCGGGCCCGGTGTCCTGAACCCCGACGGGACGCTCGACCGCCCGAAGCTCGGCTCGCTCGTCTTCTCCGACAGCGACAGGCTCGCCACACTGAACGCCATCGTCCATCCGCTGGTCGCCGCGCGTTCGGTGGAGCTGGAGAGTACGGCGGGCGAGGACGCCATCGTCGTCCACGATGTGCCGCTCCTCGTCGAGAACGGGCTGACCGGGCTCTATGCCGTTGTCGTCGTCGTGGACGCGTCGTCCGAGACGCGGCTCGACCGGCTCGTACGGCTGCGGGGCATGGCCGAGTCCGAGGCCAGGTCCCGGATGGCCGCGCAGGCGACCCGCGAGCAGCGCATCGCCGCCGCCGATCTGGTGATCGACAACGACGGACCGCTGGAGAAGCTGGAGCCGCAGGTCCGCGAGGTCTGGGAACGACTGGTCGAGCGGGCCGCCGACCAGCGGTGACGCGCGGCGCCGGCCCGGTTTGTCATACTGCCGACCTGTGCGACGTTGAAAGCGCGATCCGAGGGAAGGATTCGACCGTGCCCGAGAGCCCGGAGACCCACGTCATCGACTACCGCGCGGCGGAGCAGCTGCTGGCCGCGCGTGACCCGCGCGGTGCGGTCAAACTGCTGGACTCGGTGATCGCGGCGCATCCCGAGAACACGGCCGCCCGGCTGCTGCGCGCCCGCGCGTTCTTCGCTGCCGCTCAACTGCGGCCCGCCGAGCTGGAGTTCGAGCTGGTCCTGGAGCGCGAGCCGGACAACGCCTTCGCGCACTTCGCGCTGGCCCGCACCTACGAGCGGGCGGGGCGGCCGGAGCAGGCGACGAAGCACTTCAGGCTGGCGGCGGCGCTCGACCCCAAGCCCGAGTACCTCGAAGCCGCGCGTTTCGACTCCGACGACTGACGTTGATGTTGTCGTCGTCGCGGCGCTTGTCGCCGCCGCCGTCCTCGTAGCTGTCCGTGTCCGGGCCGTCCCTGTCGTCGCTGTCGTACTGGTGAACCTCGTACGGCGGGACGTCACGGCCCGGCTGGAACCGCGATCCCTGCCGCATATGGCGGACGATCAGCATGAAATCCGTGGCGACGAGCAACAGCAGCACTCCACAGCCGATCGCCCAGCCCGGCCGGTCCGCGATCGCGAAGGCGACCGTGCCGAAGGCGGTCCAGAACAGGCCCCAGACGCTCAGCCACCAGCGCATCCGCAGGGGACTGCGCGCGGTGACGGGTTCATTTCCGGTGCGCATGGGCATCGCACCTCCTGTTACCGGTGTGCGCGGTCCGTGCCCCCCATCCACGGGGTGCGGGTCCCGAAACGGACCGAGCGGGAAGATCGCCGGTCGGCGTCCGTCTCTTTGAGAGCCACACCAGGCGCAGGACGGAGGGGACCCCTCATGTCCGAGGTTACGACTACGGCGCTGAGACCGGTGGCCTTCCTTGCCCCTCCTTGCCATCTTCGCCCTTCCTCGCCCTCTTCGCCGTGGCCGCGTGGGTGCGGCTTTCACGCGTTCCGAGGGCACTGTCAGACCCCCCGCCTAGACTCGCCGAGTAACGAGATCTCGCAGGTGTGCGACCGAGGCGGAGGGGAGTCGGTGTTGATGTCGGGACATGTGCCGGCCCGCTGTGCGGCGGTCTTCCTGCCCGCCGGGCTGCCGCGTGACGGGCGTGTCGCATTCTGGGCACCGGAGGGGGAGCCGCCCGCCGAGGGGGATTTCCCCACGAGCGATCTCACGGTCGTGGTTCCGGCCGATGCGGCCCCCGATCCGGCCGATGTGGACGGACCCGACCACCACGGCGTCCGGACCCGCGTCGTACGTGCCGTGCTCATGCCCGTCGCCGAGGCCCTGCCCCTGCTGGTCCGCGCCCGCTCCGATCCCTCGGCCCACCCCTCCGTCATCTGCTGGGGCGCCGCCGCCCTGCACGCCCTGCACCTGTCGGCCCGGGGCCGGCTGCTGCCCGGCCTCACCGCCCGTGACCACGACGCCTGGCGGGCCGGCCCGCTCGACGCGGACGACATCGCCCAACTGCGGGCCATCGCCGCCGCGATGCCGTACGAGGCGCACGCCGTCCCGGTCCCCGATCTCCTCCCGCCGGGCCGCCCCGTCCCGCGGAGCTCCGCCGGACAGGCCCTGCGGCTGCCCGAGCCGGAAGCGCTCGTGCGGGCCTTCCTCGACGCGGTCGCCGACGCCCTGCCCCGTACGCCCGCCGCCGCGTTCGCCGCGGGCGCGCCCTTCGCCGCGCACACCGCACAGCATCTGCCCGGCGCCCGCGCGTGGGCGGCCGAGGCGGCGGCCGGGATGGACGCGGGGGTGCGCGTCTCGCTGCGCCTCGACCTGTCCGCGTACGAGCTGTTCGACTCCTCGTCCCCGCAGGAGACCCCGGAGGAGTCCGGCGCCGAGCGGCGCGCCGGAGCGGCCCTCGTCCAGATCCACAGCCTCGCCGACCCGACGCTCGTCATGGACGCGGCCCGGCTCTGGGCGGGCGACGGGGACGATCTCTTCGGCCCGCGCGCCCGGATCGACGCCCTGCTCGCGCTGCGCCGCGCCGCCCGCGTCTGGCCGCCGCTCGCCCGGCTGCTGGAGTACGACGTCCCCGCCGCGCTGCCGCTCTCCGAGGACGAGCTGTACGAACTGCTCGGCCCGGGAGCCGCGAGCCTCGCCGCCGCCGGGGTGGCCGTCCACTGGCCGAGGGAGCTGGCCCGTACGCTCTCGGCAGCCGCCGTCGTACGCCCCGCGCCCGGCTCGGCCACGGACGGCACCCCCTTCTTCGACAGCACCGAACTGCTCAAGTTCAACTGGCAGTTGGCGCTCGACGGCGATCCGCTCAGCGAGGCCGAGATGGACGCGCTGGCCGAGTCGCACCGCCCGATCGTGCGGCTGCGCGACCAGTGGGTGGTGATCGACCCCGATCTCGTACGGAAGGCGCGCAAGCGGGAGCTGGGCCTGCTCGACCCGGTCGACGCGCTGGCCGTCGCCCTCACCGGCACCGCCGAGGTGGACGGCGAGACGGTCGAGGCGGTCCCGTCCGGCGCGCTCGCGGTCCTCCGCGACCGGCTCGTGCACGGCCCGGCGGCCGTGCCGCAGCCCGCCGCCCTGGACGCCACCTTGCGCGACTACCAACTGCGCGGCCTCGCCTGGCTCGACCTGATGACCTCGCTCGGCCTCGGCGGCTGTCTCGCCGACGACATGGGTCTCGGCAAGACGATCACCGTCATCGCGCTCCATCTGCACCGCGCCCGCCCCGCCCCGACGCTCGTCGTCTGCCCCGCCTCCCTCCTCGGCAACTGGCAGCGGGAGATCACCCGCTTCGCACCCGGCGTCCCGGTCCACCGCTTCCACGGAGCGGGCCGCACCCTGGACGGGGTGACGGACGGGTTCGTCCTCACCACGTACGGCACGATGCGCGGCAGCGCTCCCGAACTGGCCGCCCTCACCTGGGGGATGGTCGTCGCCGACGAGGCCCAGCACGTCAAGAACCCGTTCTCGTCCACCGCCAAGGCGCTGCGCACGATCCCGTCGCCCGCCAGGGTCGCGCTGACCGGCACCCCTGTGGAGAACAACCTCTCCGAGCTGTGGGCGCTCCTCGACTGGACGACCCCCGGACTCCTCGGCCCGCTCAAGTCCTTCCGCGCCCGCCACGCCCGCGTCGTGGAGAACGTGGAACACGCGGGGTCGGCGGGCACCACCGCGAGCGACGACGCCGTGGAACGGCTCTCACGGCTGGTCCGCCCCTTCCTGCTGCGCCGCAAGAAGTCCGATCCGGGGATCGTGCCCGAGCTGCCGCCGAAGACGGAGAGCGACCACCCGGTGCCGCTCACCCGCGAACAGGCCTCCCTCTACGAAGCGGTCGTCCGCGAGACGATGGCCGCCATCGAGAGCGCGGAAGGCATCGCCCGGCGCGGACTGGTCATGAAGCTGCTCACCGCGCTCAAACAGATCTGCAACCACCCGGCGCAGTATCTGAAGGAGGACCGGGCCAGGCTCAGCGGCCGGTCCGGAAAGCTCGCCCTGCTCGACGAACTGCTCGAAACGATCCTGACCGAGGACGGCTCGGTGCTGGTCTTCACGCAGTACGTGTCGATGGCGCGGCTCCTGTCCGCGCACCTCACCTCCCGCGCGATTCCCTCCCAACTCCTGCACGGCGGCACGCCCGTGGCGGAGCGCGAGCGGATGGTGGACCGGTTCCAGGCAGGCGAGATCCCCGTCTTCCTGCTGTCGCTCAAGGCCGCGGGCACCGGTCTCAACCTCACCCGGGCCGGCCATGTCGTGCACTACGACCGCTGGTGGAATCCGGCCGTCGAGGAGCAGGCGACGGACCGCGCCTACCGCATCGGCCAGACCCAGCCCGTGCAGGTCCACCGGCTGATCGCGGAGGGCACCGTCGAGGACCGGATCGCGGAGATGCTCGCCGCCAAGCGCGCCCTGGCCGACGCCGTGCTCGGCTCGGGCGAAGGAGCCCTGACCGAGCTGACCGACCGTGAACTGGCCGATCTGGTCTCGCTGCGGAGGCCGTCATGAGCGCACCGCGCGCCCCTCGGCACGACGACCGCCGCCGTACGTTCCCGGCCCTGCCGTCCCGTCCCGGCCCGGCGCGCAAAGCGTCCGGCGAAGGGGACTTCGCCACCAGTTGGTGGGGCAACGCCTGGGTGGAGTCCATGGAGGACTCGGCGCTCGACCCGGTCCGGCTGCAACGCGGACGCGCCTACGCGAACCGCGGGCACGTCGACGCGATCACGGTCACGCCCGGCCGGGTCATGGCGTACGTGCACGGCACCCGGCCGCGCCCGTACCGCACGGAGATCCGCCTGCGCGCCCTCGGCGACGACGGCTGGGAAGACCTCCTCGACGCCGCGGCGGCCCGCCCCGATCACATCGCCGCCCTGCTCGACAAGGACATGCCGCACGCGCTCGCCGCCTCGGCGGACCTGCTGCCCACCGCCGGTGACCTGACGCCCGACTGCTCCTGCCCCGACGACGGTTTCCCCTGCAAGCACGCGGCGGCGCTCTGCTACCAGACGGCGCGGCTGCTCGACGAGGACCCGTTCGTGCTGTTCCTGATGCGCGGACGCGGCGAACACGAGATCCTCGCCGATCTGACCCGCCGCAACGCCACCCGCTCCGCCGCCGAACGCACCACGACCGCACCGCCCATGCCCACGGTCGACGCGGCCACGGCGGTGACGGCGGTGACGGCCCACCCGTGGCGCACCCTGCCGCCCCCCTTCCCGCTGCCCGACAACCCCGGCCGCCCGCCCGTCTATCCGCATACGCCGGGCGCCCCCGACCCACTGGCGCTCGACCTGCTCGCCTCCGAGGCGGCCATCCGCGCGCACACGCTCCTGACGACCGGTATCGACCCCGTCGCCGGCCTCACCCCCTGGCAGGACGCGGTCCGCCTGGCCGCCGCCCACCCCGGCTCCGGCCTCACCGCCTCGACCCGCGCCCTCTACCGCGACCTGGCGGCTGGCACCGGCCACAGCCCCACGGACCTGGCCCGCGCCGTCGCCGCCTGGTGCCAGGGCGGTCTCGCGGGGCTGGCCGTCCTGGAAGAGGCATGGGACCCGCCCGCCGGGCCGTTCGACCGCGCCCGCCCCGTGCTCATCGCGGCCGACTTCCCGCACTTCCGCCCCTGGCGCAACCGCCTCTCCGAGCCGTCGCTCCAGCTCCGTTTCGGCCGCGACGGACTCTGGTACGGCTACGAGTCGGACCGCGACCGCGAGGACTGGTGGCCACGCGGCACCCCCGACACCGACCCGGTGGGTGCGCTCACGGCCCTTCTCGGACGGTGACCGGTACGCTCGTATCCGTAACCACTCACGGATCAAGGGGGCGCTGTGGAAGCCGAATTGGTGGCATTGGCAGCCGCGGGGGCGACGGCCCTCGTGCAGCAGATGGCGACGGACGGCTGGACGGCGGCACGAGACCGGATGGCGGCGTTCTTCACAGGCCGGGGTACGGCCACCGCCGCCGCGGTCGAGGAGGAACTCGACACCGCACGGGCCGAACTGGCGGCGGCCCAGCGCGACGAGGACGACCAACTGATGGCCGACGTCCAGGCCGAATGGCGCGCCAGGTTACGCCGCGCACTGGCCGCCGACCCGGCGGCCGCTGCCGAACTGCGAACACTGCTCGATGAGTTGGCACCTGCCGCGCCCGAGACGGGGCAGTCGCGCACGGTGTACAACACGATCAACGGCGGCACGGCGCACGGCCCGGTCATCCAGGTCGGGTTCGGGTGGATCGGCGAACAGCGCTTCGGCGGCGAGCGAGGCTCGGGAGGTCGCGGCGGACAGACCTGACGGCCTCGGTGGGCGGCGTGGCGCGTCTGCCCACCGGTCGCGGAAGGCCTTGTCGCGGCGGGGAAGTACCTCCCCGCCGCGACGGATCCGTTCTGCCCGTGGCCGGGATCAGGCCGGCTGAGCCAGTGATCAGGCCGTGTGCAGCGTCAGCCCGTAGGTGTTGAGGATCTCGTTGATGGGCTGGTAGAAGCTCTGCCCGCCGCTGGTGCAGTTGCCCGAGGCGCCGGACGTCACGCCCTGTGCCTGGTCACCGCTGATGAACGAGCCGCCCGAGTCGCCGCCCTCCGCGCAGGCGCTCGTCTGGACCATCTGGTGGACGGCGCCCTGTGAGTAGTTGACCGTCACGTTCTTGGCCAGGACGTTGCCACAGCGCCAGTGTGTCGTGGAGCCGGAGCGGCAGATCGAAGAACCGACGGGGGCTTCGTTCGAGCCGCGGACCAGTCGGTCCGGGATGGTGCCCCAGCCGAGGACGACGGGCACGGTCCACCAGCCGTTGGCGACGTTCACCCACGCGTAGTCGTTGGTGGGAAAGGACGAGCCCTGGAAGTTGCCGATGGCGGAGTTGTCCCAGCCGCGCACCGACTGGCCCCGCGGGCCGCAGTGACCGGCGGTGACGAAGCCGCCGTGCACGGAGAAGCCGATGGAACAGCGGACGTTGCCCGTGTAGTACGGGTCGCCGCCGACGGTCCCGGCGGCGACGGTGGCGGGAGCGTGGGTCGTCTCCGCCACGGCCACCGGACCGGTCTTCCTGGCCTTGGCGACGAAGGCGGCGACGGCCTTGGTGTCGCTCTTCGACGCGAGGACGTTCACCACGACCCGGTTGGTCCTCGGGTCGACGCGCCAACTGTTCACGCCGGCCGGCGCGGAGAGCGCGTCGATCCGCTTCATGGCCGCGTCGAGTGCCCGCTCGCTGTGCTTCACGAGCTTGACCGTGGCGCCTGTCGCACGCACGGCAGCCGCCTTGTTCCCGTCGGTGAGGGCGATGGTCAGTGTGTTGTCGGCGGCGCTGAACCAGGAGCCGCCGTACGCGGCTCCCGCCGCGCGCTGTGCCTTGGTCTCGATGGCGGTCGCCGTCTTCTCGGCGGCGAGCCGGGTGGCGGCCTGACTCTTCGTCAGGCCGAATTCCTTCTGCATGGCGGTGAGCAGGCCCTCGGACGCGGGTGCCTTCTTCGAAGCCGAAGCCGAAGCCGATGCCGAAGCCGAAGCCGCAGCTGACATCGATGTCGAGACTGAGGTGGATGCGGATGCGGAGTCGGGAGCTGCGGCCGACGCCGGCGCGATACCGGCTGTCGCCCACGTACCGACGAGGAGGAGTGCGGACAGACCGGTGCGTACAACTGTCTTGCGTCTCAAGGCATTCGCCCTTCGGTTGTTCCAGCGATCGTGGGGATGGAACAGTGGGACAGCGGGCGAGTGAGAGCGCTCTCACTCGCCCCGGCCGGAGCGTATCCAAGGATCATGAGCAGGTCCATGCCAATGGTCGAACCAACTGCGCACTTGGCTCGATTTGCCTGGTCGGAGGTGGCCGTGTCCCATGGAACGGTGTGTTCCGGTTGGTGTGCGGGCGATGCTGGCGGGTGCCCCAACTGTCGTCGGGCGAAGGCTTTTACAGCGTTGCAAAAGTCAAGCGGTGAACGCCTCTCAAGGCATGGGACCCGACAGCCTCGGTTGCGAACCGCAACGGCACGGCGGCCCACCGGATCAGAGCAGCTGCGCCCACCGCGTGAGCGCCGCGAAGTCCCGCTCCCGCAGCCCCCGTCGGGGGTGGATGCGCAGCAGCAGCGCGGGTCCGTCGTGGTGGGTCGCGACGTACGTCGTGTCCAGGTCGGTGATCATGTCGTCGACCCAGGCGAAGGGCCTGCCCTCCGCCCACTCCACCAGTGGGCGTGTCTTCCAGTAGAGGCCGTCCGGATCGGTCGCGAAGAGTTCGGGCCACTCGATCACCGGCAGATCGGTCGGCAGCCCGACGGCCGGCGCGATCATGCTGTTGGCCTCGTGCATCCAGGTGGTGGCCCAGGCGAGTTCGAAGGGCAGCCCGGTGAGTATCGGGCCATGGGCGGGGTTGAGCCGTACCCGCAGGCCACGTCTGTGGGACCGGGATCCCGGCGTCTGGCGGGAGAGCCAGCTCGACGGGTGCAGATGGTGCGTCAGGTAGCCGCGTGGTCGGGGCAGCCGCGCGGCGTACGGGTTGAGGGGGCCGTCGACGTCGAGGAGAAGCAGGGGGCGTGGGTGAGTCGTCATGGGGGAGAAATGCCCGCTGTGACCGGCCACACGCCCGAGGGCCGGCTCACGATCGGCCGGAACCCGACACCGCTGCGCGTCGGCCTCGATCGGCGTGCATCGGCGTCGGACGGCGCGTGTTCGACCTTCCCGGCTCGCCGAGGAGCTGGCCCTCTGGACCATGATGGGACGGTGAGACTTGAAGCGATCACCTGGGAGCGGCTGACCGACACCCTGGCGGAGCGCGCGTCGCGGACCAGGGCCGGTGACGGCAGCCCCTGGCTGCGTATCGCCGTGGACGGCGCGCCCGCCGCGCACCCCGGCGTACCGGCCGAAGCGCTCGCCGACGCGCTGCGGCTCAGGGGCCGCTCGGTGCTCGTCGTCGGGACCGGTGGCTTCCTGCGGCCCGCGTCGCTGCGGTACGAGTACGGGCGGCACGACCCCGACTCGTACTACGACGGCTGGTTCGACACGGGCGCGCTGTGGCGGGAGGTGTTCGGGCCGGTGGAGAAGGGTGGGACCGGCCGGGTCCTGCCCGATCTGTGGGATCCGGCGACCGACCGCGCGACGCGCAGCCGGCGCGTCGAACTCCCTTCGGGCGGTGTGCTGTTGGTGCACGGACCGCTCCTGTTCGGGCACTGGTTCCCGTTCGACCTCACGGTGCATCTGCGGCTGTCGCCGGCCGCGCTCCGCCGTCGCACGGACCCGGGCGAGCAGTGGACGCTGCCCGCCTTCGAGCGGTACGAGCGGGAGGTCGGCCCGGCCGGGGCGGCCGATGTCCTCGTACGGGCGGACGATCCGCGCCGCCCCGCCTGGGCGCTCCGGCAGAGCTGAACCGTGCCCGTGCCCGTGCCCGTGCTTGCGCCCGTGCCCGCGCCGGCCCGGTCACGGCAGCGGTGGCCGCCCGCCGGGCAGCGCGACCGCCGAGGCGCCGGCGCGGCAGCCCGCCGCCGCTGCCGTCACCGGGCCGGCGCCCGTCAACAGGGTCGCGAGGAAGGCGCCGTTGAACGCGTCACCCGCCCCCGTGGAGTCGACCGCCCGCGCGGGATCCGCCGGAACGTGCGCCGTCACGGCTCCGTCCGACGCCACCAGCGCGCCGTCGGGTCCCAGCGTCACCACCACGAGCGGGAACCGGCGGCTCAGCCCGGCCGCCGCCTTCTCGGCATCCGGGACTCCGGTGAGCAGCCGGGCCTCGTCCGCGTTCGGCAGGAGCACCTGGACACCGTCGGCCGCCGCCAGGAACCGCTCGGGGCCGAGGTTCGCGAGGAAGCCCGCCGACGCGGGGTCCACGCTCACCGGGACGCCACGCGCCACCGCCGACTCCACGGCGGCACGCACCATGTGACGGCTTGTGGCGGTGAAGAAGAGATACCCGGAGATGTGCAGCCGGCCCACCCCGTCGAGCAACGCGGCCGACCAGTCGGCGGCGCACAGGCGCAGGACGGCCCCGCTGTCGGTCAGGAACGTGCGTTCGGCGGAGGCGTCGACCAGCGAGACGACGGTGGCGGTCGCCGCGTCGTCGTCCACGACGAGAAGCGGCCGGACGCCGGCCGCTCTCAGCCGCCCTTCGTGCCATCCGGCGGCGTCCGCGCCGACCCGGCCGAGCAACCGGACGTCCGCGCATCCCGTGGACGCGGCCCAGCACGCCGCGTTGGCGCCGGCACCGCCCGGCAGGGTGCGGATCTCGGCGGCGGTGTCCGTGCCGTGCGTGAGCGGCGTACGGTGCCGGGCCACCACGTCGGTGACGACGTCCCCGACGATCAGCAGCGCGCCCGCGCCGCCGCCGGGGCTTCCGCCATCGACGTCCGCGGCGGTGCGGTCACCGGCGAGGCCCGCACCGCTGACCGCACCCCTGGCCGCGTCGTTCCCCCCGTCGCTCCCCGCACCGTTCACCGCATCGCTCACCGCATCGCTCACCGGGCCGCCGCGATCAGCGCCGCCAGCCGTACGTTGCCGCGTACGGCGGCCAGATTCGCCTCCAGGGACGCGCCGCCGGTCCGTCGCATCAACTCACCCAGCAGGAACGGCGTGACCGCCTGCCCGCCGATGTCCCGCTCCCGGCAC
This sequence comes from Streptomyces sp. NBC_01508, assembly GCF_045040315.1. Classification (NCBI taxonomy): domain Bacteria; kingdom Bacillati; phylum Actinomycetota; class Actinomycetes; order Kitasatosporales; family Streptomycetaceae; genus Streptomyces; species Streptomyces sp. NBC_01508. The sequence continues at coordinate 6,639,381 of NZ_CP109419.1, forward strand.
TCCGCCAACGCCTCGGCGAGCACCCGGTCGTGCAGCCGGGGATCCAACTGCTCCGTCTCCGGCACCGGATTGGCGACGATCAGCGCGGCCTCGGGCCCGCCGAGCGCGTCCTGGGCGGCCATCACCGCCGCGACCTCCTGCGCAGTGCGTACGGTCCAGTCGACCCGCTCCCCGGACGACGTCAGGTAGAAGCCGGGGAAGTACTCCGTGCCGTACCCGAGGATTCCGACGCCCAGGCTCTCCAGGCGCTGCAAGGTCGCCGGTACGTCGAGGATCGACTTCACGCCCGCGCAGACCACCGTGATCCGGGTCTCGGCGAGCAGCCGCAGGTCCGCCGACTCGTCCTGCGCCCGGAGCCAGTCGCGGTGGACACCGCCCAGCCCGCCGGTCGCGAAGACCCGGATCCCGGCCCGCCCGGCGAGGAACGCCGTCGCGGACACCGTCGTCGCACCGCTGGCTCCGGTGGCCAGCGCGGGCGCCAGATCGCGGTGGCCCAGCTTCCGGACGGACGGATCTCCCGCGACCCGCTCCAACTGGTCCTTGTCCAGGCCTACATGGGCCCGGCCGTCCAGGACGGCGACGGTGGCGGGGACGGCTCCGCCGGACCGTACCAGCGCCTCCAGCTCCTCCGCGACGGCCAGATTGCGCGGTCGCGGCAGACCGTGCGCGATGATCGTCGACTCCAGGGCCACGACGGGCCGGCGCGCGTCGAGCGCCTCCCGTACCTCGGGGGACAGCAGCAGTGTCGTGTCAGGCATATTCCAATCCCTGGCACAGGACGGGGTCCCGCAAACGTCGGCGGTCGCCGGAGGCCGGAGCGGCCGGAGACCGGAAGAGACCGGAAGGGAAGGGAAATGGGAGGCGCGCGAACAGCGGGCGGGCGAATCGCGGCGGGCAGACGCGTCAGAACAGCGGCGCGGGCAGCACGCCTTCCAGGGCCAGCAGTTGGCGCTTGGTCGCCAGGCCGCCCCCGAAGCCGCCCAGTCCGCCGCCGCTCTCCACCACCCGGTGGCACGGCACCACGATCGGCAGCGGGTTGGACCCCATCGCGGCGCCGACCGCCTGGGCCGCGCCCGGACTGCCCACCCGGTCGGCCAGGTCTCCGTATCCGACGACCGTGCCGTACGGAACGCCGGCCGCCAGCTCGCGCAGCACCTGCCGGTTGAAGCCGCCCGACAGCGACCAGTCCAGTGGGAGCTCGAACTTCCGGAGGGTGCCGTCGAAGAAGGCCGCCAGCTGACGTATCGGCTCGGCCAGCCGGCCCGCCGGATCCTCGACGGGCTCGGCGCCGAGCCGACCGGTCAGCTGCCGAAGTGCCGTGTCCCGCCGCCCGGTTGTGGCGTGGAGGACAACTGTCACAAGTCCTTCACCGGTGGCGGCCAGCAGCAGTGGGCCGATGTCGCTTCCGACGACGGCCCACCGCGCCGACTGCGCGTTGCTGTTCATGCCGACAACGCTACGGCCCGGGTCTGACAAGGCCCCGGAACAGTCCCGGACCAGTCCCGGACCAGCCGCCGAGCCTGTCCCGGACCAGACCCCGGACCTGCCCGTCCGCCGCGCCGACCCGGTCGGTCAGCCCACCGCGTCCCGCACCACGTCCGGGTTGTTGGTGATGATGCCGTCCACACCGAACGCGTCCACGCGCAGTGCGCCCGCGGCGTCGTTGACCGTCCAGGTGTGGACCTGGAGCCGCTTGCCGTGGGCGCCCTTCAGCCGGTGCACGGCTGCCACGTACTCGGCGGTGAGCGAGGAGTGCGTCGGATTGATCTGGTCGGTGAACGCCGCGTACGACGGCAGGTCGGCCACCGCCGGCGTACCGAGGAACCCGGTGGTCACGTCGGGCCGCTGCTGGTGCACGGCCCGCACGCTGGCCGCGCCGAAGCTCTGGATGACGAGCCTGTTCCGCACGTGCGCGCGGTCCAGCCAGCCCTCCGCGCGGAGCACACCCAGGATGTCCTTCTCGATGCCCGGGTAGAGCTCGGGCGCCTTGATCTCCAGGAGCAGCTTCTGCCGGTTGTCCTCGACGGAGTCCAGGAACTGCTTCAGCGTCGGCACCCGCGCGCCCGCCCACTCGGCGCCGAACCAGCTGCCCGCGTCCAGACGGGCGATCTCGGCTCCGGTGAAGTCCTTCACATTCCACGGAGCGCGGTCGGGGAACACCTCCTCGACGTCGGTGGTGCGCTTGAGGTTGGTGTCGTGCAGGACGACCAGAGTGCCGTCCTTCGCACGCTGGACGTCGTTCTCCACCCAGTCGATGCCCAGGTCCTCGGCCTTGTCGACGGCGGCGAGGGTGTTCTCCGGCGCGTAGGCGGAGGCGCCGCGGTGCGCGATGACCAGCGGATCGGCGCCGTGCCGGGCGGACACGGGGGACGTCTCCGGGGCCGTGGCCCGCGGCGCGGCGGCCGACGTGGTCCCTGGCAGAACCAGCGCGACGGCTCCCAGCAGTGCGACGGTCGCGGTCACAGAGGTGCGTGCGTTCACGTGGACTCCTTGGGTTGATCGATCACCGACTGGCCGAGAGTGACAGCCGGCGGCCAACACGCGACAGGCGAAGGTTGGCCACAACGTGAACGGAATGCGCCCGCCCCGGACGCGGAGACGGTCGCCATATCGACAAAATGGTGGCCTGATGTTTGCTTGCCGTGCTGGTAGCCATACCCTCGCCCCCGAACCAGCGCTTCCGCAGACGGCTCACCAGGAGCGAAGGGCGTACCGCATGCAGGGCACCACCGACGGATTCAGCTACGGCCTCATCACCCCCGTGGCGGCCTTCCTCATGGCCTGCCTCGGCGGCGCTCTGGGCCTGCGCTGCGCCATCAGATCCCTGCGCACGCCGGAACGCGGACGCAAGGCCGGCTGGCTCGCGCTCGCGGCCATCTCGATCGGCTCGGGCGTCTGGACGATGCACTTCATCGCCATGATCGGCTTCGCCGTCGCGGAGACCCCCGTGGCCTACGACCGGGCCACGACCTTCGCCAGCCTCGCCGTAGCGATCGTGATGGTCGGCGTCGGCATCTTCATCGTGGGATACCGCGGCGCGACCACGATGGCCCTGGTCACAGGGGGTACGGTCACCGGCCTCGGCATCGCGAGCATGCACTATCTGGGAATGGCCGGAATTCGTCTGGAGGGCCGTGTCGACTACGACACGTTTACCGTCGGCGGCTCCGTCGTGATCGCCGTCGTGGCCGCCACGGTGGCACTCTGGGCCGCCGCGTCCGACCACGGCCTGCTGATGAGCCTGGCCGCGAGCCTCGCGATGGGCGTCGCCGTGACCGGGATGCACTACGTGGGCATGGCCGCCGTCCACGTCCATCTGCGGGCGCCCGGTGGCTCCGCCGAGGGCGCCGAAGGAGGCGAACCGGCGACCACGCTGCTCGGGCCCATGCTGGTGGGGCCCGGCGTCTTCCTACTGCTGGCGGCCGTCGTGGTGATCTTCGACCCGCTGATGGTCACGGGCGGGCGGGAGCGGCGCGGCCCGGTCCGCCGGTCCCGGCGGGGCCGGGGCACCGACGAGCGCGCCCTGCCCGGCGTACCGGCGCAGCGGGCCGCGCCGGAACCCACGTACGGGCAATCCGCCGACGAGACGGTGTCCAGGCCGTCCGGGGGCGGGTCGCGGGGTGTCCACGACTGGTGATCCGCGGCCGACTGTCAGTGGCTGGTCGTACGGTGGACGCATGCGGCCAGTTTCCAAGATCGAACGTACTACGGCGCCTTTCGAGGTCATCAGCTCCTACCAGCCCAGTGGCGACCAGCCGACGGCGATCGCGGATCTGGAGCGCCGCATCCGCGCGGACGAGCAGGACGTCGTCCTGCTCGGTGCGACGGGCACCGGCAAGTCGGCCACCACGGCCTGGATGATCGAGAAGCTTCAGCGCCCCACCCTGGTGATGGCTCCGAACAAGACGCTGGCGGCCCAGCTGGCGAACGAGTTCCGTGAGCTGCTGCCCAACAACGCCGTCGAGTACTTCGTCTCGTACTACGACTACTTCCAGCCCGAGGCGTACGTCCCCCAGTCGGACACCTACATCGAGAAGGACTCCTCGATCAACGAGGAGGTCGAGCGGCTGCGCCATTCGGCGACGAATTCGCTGCTCACCCGCCGCGATGTGATTGTGGTCGCCTCCGTCTCCTGCATCTACGGCCTGGGCACGCCCCAGGAGTACGTGGACCGGATGGTCGGCCTGAAGGTCGGCCAGGAGTACGACCGCGACCAGCTGCTGCGCCGCTTCGTCGACATGCAGTACACGCGCAACGACATGGCGTTCACCCGCGGCACCTTCCGGGTCCGCGGCGACACCATCGAGATCTTCCCTGTCTACGAGGAGCTGGCCGTCCGCATCGAGATGTTCGGCGACGAGATCGAGGCCCTCTCCACCCTCCACCCCCTCACCGGCGAGATCATCAGTGAGGACCAGGATCTGTACGTCTTCCCGGCCAGCCACTACGTGGCGGGTCCGGAGCGCATGGAGAAGGCCGTCAACGGCATCGAGCAGGAGCTGGCGGAGCGCCTGGCCGAGCTGGACAGGCAGGGCAAGCTCCTGGAGTCCCAGCGGCTGCGCATGCGCACCACGTACGACATCGAGATGATGCGCCAGATCGGCTCCTGCTCCGGTATCGAGAACTACTCGATGCACTTCGACGACCGCTCGCCCGGCACCGCGCCCAACACCCTCCTCGACTACTTCCCCGAGGACTTCCTGCTGGTCATCGACGAGTCGCACGTCACCGTGCCGCAGATCGGCGCGATGTACGAGGGCGACGCGTCCCGCAAGCGCACCCTGGTGGACCACGGCTTCCGGCTGCCCTCCGCGCTGGACAACCGCCCGCTGAAGTGGGAGGAGTTCCAGGAGCGCGTCGGCCAGACCGTCTATCTGTCGGCCACCCCCGGCAAGTACGAACTCTCCCGCGGCGACGGGTACGTGGAGCAGATCATCCGCCCCACCGGGCTCATCGACCCGGAGGTCGTCGTCAAGCCCACCGAGGGCCAGATCGACGACCTGGTGCACGAGATCCGCCTCCGTACCGAGAAGGACGAGCGCGTCCTGGTCACCACCCTCACCAAGAAGATGGCCGAGGACCTGACCGACTACTTCCTCGAACTGGGCGTGCAGGTCCGCTATCTGCACAGCGACGTCGACACGCTGCGCCGGATCGAGCTGCTGCGCGAGCTGCGCGCGGGGGAGTACGACGTCCTCGTCGGCATCAACCTCCTGCGGGAGGGCCTCGACCTTCCCGAGGTGTCGCTCGTGGCGATCCTCGACGCCGACAAGCAGGGCTTCCTGCGGTCGGGGACGTCGCTGATCCAGACGATCGGCCGCGCGGCGCGCAACGTCTCGGGCCAGGTCCATATGTACGCGGACAAGATCACCCCGGCGATGGAGCAGGCGATCGACGAGACCAACCGCCGCCGGGAGAAGCAGATCGCGTACAACACCGAGCGCGGTCTCGACCCGCAGCCGCTGCGCAAGAAGATCAACGACATCGTCGCGACCATCGCCCGCGAAGAGGTCGACACCGAGGAACTGCTCGGTACGGGCTACCGCCAGGGCAAGGAGGGCAAGCCGGCGAAGGCCCCGGTGCCTGCCCTCTCCGGCCGGGCGGGCAAGGCGGGCAAGCCGGGCGCGGTGGTCACCGACCGGCCCGCGGCCGAACTGGCCGGGATCATCGAGGAGATGACCGATCGCATGCGCGCGGCAGCCGCCGACCTGCAATTCGAAGTGGCCGCGCGGCTGCGTGACGAGGTGAGTGAACTGAAGAAGGAGCTGCGCCAGATGAGGGAAGTGGGGCTCGCCTGACGCCGCGGCACTGGGTGTGTTGCAAGACCGACACAGAAACGGCGGAAGTCTCCTGCGCTGTCCGAGTGACTGCGTAGGGTGCAGGACAACCGCACACATGGACGGTTGCGGGGAAATTCCGAGAGGGGACAGCGCGTGGTGGACGTATCCAAGGGCAGTGCGCCCGGGGGCCCTGGGGTCAACCTGACCAAGGGGCAGGCCATCAGCCTGGAGAAGAGGGGCGGCGGCACCCTGACCGCGGTGCGCATGGGGCTCGGCTGGCAGGCCGCCCCGCGCCGTGGGCTGTTCGGGACCCGCACCCGCGAGATCGACCTGGACGCCTCGGCCGTGCTCTTCGCCGACAAGCAGCCTGTCGACGTCGTCTTCTTCCGCCACCTTGTCAGCGACGACGGCTCCGTGCGGCACACCGGTGACAACCTCGTCGGCGGCGCCGGACAGGGCGGCGACGACGAGGCGATCCTCGTCGATCTGCAGCGGGTTCCGGTGCACATCGACCAGATCGTCTTCACAGTGAACTCGTTCACCGGCCAGACGTTCCAGGAGGTGCAGAACGCCTTCTGCCGCATCGTCGACGAGACCAACGGCGACGAGCTCGCCCGCTACACACTCGACGGCGGCGGTCAGTACACCGCGCAGATCATGGCGAAGGTGCACCGCGCGGGCACCGGCTGGAAGATGACGGCTCTGGGCAACCCGGCCAACGGCCGTACGTTCCAGGACCTGATGCCGGCGATCCTGCCGCACCTGTAGGCACAGCTCTCGCCAGCGCAAGCGCAGCTCCCGGAGGCAAGGCCGCCGGGAGCTGCACCGCTTGGCGGACGGCCCCGCCGAGCGGCACCGGCGCACCACAGGCCGACGTGGTACCGGAGCACACAGCACCACAGACCGACGCAGCGACCACGCAGCACCGCAGCACCGCAGCACCGGAGAACGACATCACTACACGGGGCACCGACGCGTGACCGACGAGGGGACAGAGGCGATGACGGCCGAGCTGGTCCGGGGGCAGAACCATCCCTTGCCCGACAGCCGACTGGAGATCCGGGTGACGGCCGGAGCACCGGTCCTGGCGTGCGCCACCCTCGGCGACGACCGGGGCACGGTCCTCGGCGTCGAGTGGATCGCCCATCCCGGCTCGCCCACACTGCCCGGCATCGAGGTGTCCCGGCAGGCCGCCGCGGGGCTGCGCTTCCACGTCGACCTGGAGGCCGTGCCCGACCGCGCGCATCTCGTGCACGTACTGCTCGCGCTTCCCGAAGGGGTCGGCGGCCCGTCCAGGTTCGGCACCACGGCCGCCCCGTTCGCCGCCGTCACCGCCACCGACGGCACCGAGATCGCCAGCTTCACCATCACCGGTCTTGAGGCGGAGTCCGCCGTCGTCGCCCTGGAGCTGTACCGCCGCCAGGGCGCCTGGAAGGTCCGAGCCGTCGGCCAGGGGTACGCGGGCGGGCTCGCCGAGCTGTTCGGCGACCAAGGCGTGCCGCAGGCCCGCGAGTTCGCCGCCGGGATCCAGGAAGCGGTGGCCCGGCACATGGCCAGCGCCATCCAGGCTCCCCTGACCGGCACCCCGGACGGTGTGCGCGTGCGCTCCGACAGATCAGCCACGGCCACCCAGCCGGGCCAGAGCGCGGCCGGCACCACCGGCGCGGGCGCCGGAGCCGCGGCGGCCCCGGGCGTGACCCCCGGCACCGGCGGCACGCCGCACCAACTGCCGGGCACCCCCGGCCAGCAGCCGGGCGGCCCGGCGGACGGCCAGGGGCAGCAGCCCGCCGCCGCCTCGCACGGCACCGCCGGTGGACGGGTCAACTACACGCACCCGCGCCGCCAGAACACGGCTCCGCCCACTCCGCCGCCCACGACGCGGCCGACCTCGCCCGGCCAGGCGCCGCTCCCGGTCGCGGGCGACGCGACCGGCTGGTCCATGGAGGAGCGCCTGTACAACCAGGTGTGGGGCATGTTCGAGGATCTGGCCCGTGCCACCGCCGCCTACCGCAGCGCCGTCGACTTCGCCGAGTCCCGGATGGACCAGGAGCTCGACCGGGTCCTGTCCGACCCGCGCAGCCGGATCGGCGGTACCGGCGACGCGGCCCGCGAGGTCGCCCGTGCCAAGCGCGACCAGCTCACCGACCAGGCGCGCGAGGCGCTCGACCGGGACCTCGGCCAACTGGCCGCCGAGTCCGGGGTCGTCGAGCCCGCCCTGCCGCCCGCGTACGCCCGCTGGGACAACCCCGTGTGGCAGGCCTACCGCGTCCCGATGGACACCCCGATGGCGCTGCGCCTGGGCGATCTCCATCTGCCCGAGCGCACCGACCTGCGCATCCCCATGCTGGTCAGGCTTCCGCTGGAGCGCGGCCTGTGGATCGACAGCGGACGGTCGGGCTCGGAGGCCGCCCTGATGCTGGACGAGGGGCAGTTGCGCAAGCTCGCCATGGACAACGCGGTAGATCATGCCGCGCGACTCCTCGCGGCCTACCCGCCGGGCGAGTTCACCGTCCATGTGATCGACGCCGCCGGCTCGGCCGCGATGTCCCTCGCCCCGCTGGTCGGCGCGGGCGTGCTGAACCAGCCGCCGGCGAGTGGCGCGGCGGGCGTCTCCGCCGTCCTCGCGAAGCTCACCCAGCGGGTGGACCTGGTGCAGATGGCCGTCAGGGGCGGCGCGGCCGACTCCCTGCCGCCCGATCTCGACACCGCCGAGCAGTTGCTCATCGTCAACGACTTCCCGCACGGGTTCGACGACCGCGCGGTGACCCAGCTGCGCTATCTCGCCGACGAGGGCCCGGCTGTCGGCGTCCATTTGATGATGGTCGCCGACCGGGAGGACGCCAGCGCGTACGGCCCCGTGCTGGACCCGCTGTGGCGCTCACTGCTGCGGATCACACCGGTCGCCGACGACCACCTCGCCGACCCGTGGGTCGGGCACGCGTGGACGTTCGAACCGCTGACGATGCCGCCGGGCAGCCAGATACTGCGACGGGTCCTCGAACAGGTCGCCGAGGCGCGCCGCGCCTGGCGCCGCTGACCCGCCCGAGTCCGGGGTCCGCCCGAGTCCGAGGTCCGCGGCCCTGGGCCCGACTGCGCCCGACCACGGCTGAACGGCACCTGACCTGCACCTTGGCGCCCGCCCCATCTCGAACTTTACCTTCTCTTGGTGTTTCCTGTACTCTCCTTTGAACGGAGGGGAGTACTCCCACACCGCGACGTACCCGTCAATACGGACCGCCATCGGTCCCGGGGCGTCGGCCCGGCAGCGCAGACGAGGCGCTCGGGTGGAAGAGACCTCCGGCAGCGACGACGCTGATCAGTAGCCGTACGAAGCCGGAGGCGCAGTGGACGTTTCATTGACCCTGTGGGTGCTGACCATTCTTGGTCTGAGCGCCCTGATCGCGGTCGACTTCCTCATCGGGCGCAAGCCCCATGACGTGTCGATCAAGGAAGCCGGAATCTGGACGATCGTCTGGATCGTCCTGGCCGTGCTGTTCGGAATCGGCCTGATGGTGTTCGGCACCGGCCAGGCATCGAGCGAGTTCTTCGCCGGATTCATCACCGAGAAGTCGCTCAGTGTCGACAATCTCTTCGTCTTCGTCCTGATCATGGCGAAGTTCTCGGTGCCCTCGTACCTGCAGCAGCGAGTGCTGCTCGTCGGTGTGCTCATCGCCCTCGTCCTGCGCGCCATCTTCATCGCGGCGGGCGCGGCGATGATCTCCAGTTTCTCGTGGGTCTTCTACATCTTCGGCGCGTTCCTGATCTACACCGCCTGGAAGCTCATCCAGGAGGCGCGCTCCGGGGAGGAAGAGGAAGGGATCGAGGACAACCGCCTTCTGAAGTCGGTCCAGAAGCGCTTCGGCGTCGCGGACAAGTACCACGGCACGAAGCTCTTCATCCGGGAGAACGGCAAGCGTGTCCTGACCCCGCTCATGGTGGTCATGCTCGCCATCGGTACCACCGATGTGCTGTTCGCGGTGGACTCGATCCCCGCGATCTTCGGTCTGACCCAGGACCCGTACATCGTCTTCACCGCCAACGCCTTCGCGCTGATGGGTCTGCGGCAGCTGTACTTCCTGATCGGCGGCCTGCTCAAGAAGCTGGTCCACCTCAGTTACGGCCTGTCGGTCATCCTCGGCTTCATCGGCGTCAAGCTGGTGCTGCACGCACTGCATGAGAACGGGGTGCATGTCCCCGTGGTCACCATCTCGTTCTCGCTCGCCGTCATCTGCGGTGTGCTGGTCATCACCACGATCACCAGCCTGATCGCCTCCAAGAAGCAGTCGGAGCGCGAGGCGGCCGAGGGCAAGGACGGCCAGGACAAGGCCGAGGGCAAGGACAGCGCGGGCAAGGCCGACATCGAGGCCTGACCGCGCGACGCGCGACGTACGAGACACGACGTACGCCGCAGGTGCACCGACCGGGGCGAGTGGCACCAGCCGCTCGCCCCGGTTGCGTGTGCGCGGGCGCCGGCTCAGTACGTGACGGTGATCCGCCGCGCGGGCACGTCCACCCGCACCGTGCCGCCGTACGGAATGACCAGCTGCGGATCGGTGTGCCCGAAGTCCACGTCGATGAAGGCCATCGTGTCGGGGGCGTACGTGTCCAGCGCCCGTACCACCGCCGCGCGCTGTTCGCGGGCGTACCGCGCCGACTCCTCCGGGCTGTTCCGCCGCTCCAGCGACCAGGTCTTGGGCCGCCCCATCAGGAGCGCGGGGAACCGCCGCAGCAGCCCGCGCTCGCCCATGTTCCGCAGGGTCCGGAAGACCTCGTCGGCGCCCGGCAGTTCCTCCGAGGTCTCCAGCAGCAGGACACAGCCGTCGTACGCGCTGAGGTCGCCCTGGATCTCCCGGTCGGCCATCAGCAGCGCGGCCAGGGTCTCCAGACTGCCGCCCCAGGTCCGGCCCTCCACCACCCTCTCGGGACCGTGCACGCTCCATCCCCCGCCCGGCCGGGTCTCGGGCTCGACGAGGAAGGTCGCCGGGTCGGCCCAGTCGCGGTCGGTGTCGCGGAAGCGCGCGGCGGGAGTCAGCTCGTACGGCCCCGAGGTGAAGAGCGCGGCGCGCAGCGACGCCTCCGTAAGAGGATCCATCGCGCCGGGCCGGCCCAGCTCGCACATCACGCTGCCGCCGTGGAAGGCGACGATCCCGGTGTTCCAGAGGTACGCCAGCAGATTGGTGTTGTCGCTCCAGCCGAAGAACGGCTTGGGACAGGAGCGGATCAACTCGCGTTCCAGCAGCGGCAGTACGGTGATCTGGTCGTCCCCGCCGATGCTCGCGACGACGGCCTTGACCGTCGGATCCGCGAAGGCCGCGTGGATGTCGTCGGCCCGTTCCCGAGGCGTCGAGCCCATCTTCCGCGTCGCCGGATACTCGACGGGCACCAGGCCGAAGTCCTCCTTCAGCCGGGTCAGGCCCAGTTCGTACGGGAGCGGGAGCAGGCCCGGCAGACCGGACGACGGGGAGATCACGGCGATTCGGTCGCCTGGACGGGGCTTCGCGGGGTACGTGAGCGGCTGCATACGACCAGAGCGTAACGAGAGCCCCGCGCCGGGGGCAGCCGGTTTTCCGGGGGCCGCCAGGACGGCCCCCGGCCGCGCACGTCCTACCAGCCGCGCTCGCGCCAGGCGGGCAGCTGAGGGCGCTCGGCGCCGAGTGTGGTGTCGTCGCCGTGCCCCGGATAGACCCAGGTCTCGTCCGGCAGCCGGTCGAAGAGCTTCGTCTCGACGTCGTTGATCAGACTGGCGAAGGCGGCCGGGTCCTGGTGCGTGTTGCCCACGCCGCCGGGGAAGAGGCAGTCGCCGGTGAACAGGTGCGGGTGGCCGTGCGGATCGTCGTAGACCAGGGCGATCGAGCCCGGTGTGTGACCGACGAGATGGCGTGCGGTCAGCTCGACCCGGCCGACCCGGATCGTGTCGCCGTCCTCGACCAGGACGTTGGTCGGGACGGGGATCCCTTCCGCGTCGTACCGTCCGGCGTACGTCGCGGCGCCCGTGGCGGCCACGACCTCGGCCAGCGCCTGCCAGTGGTCGCGGTGCCGGTGCGTGGTGACGACGGACGCGATGCCGTCGTCACCGATCAGCGTCAGCAGCGTGGCCGGGTCGCTCGCCGCGTCGATGAGCAACTGCTCGCCGGTGGTCCGGCAGCGCAGCAGGTAGGCGTTGTTGTTCATCGCGCCGACGGCGACCTTGGAGATCATCAGGCCGGTCAGCTCGTGCACATCGGCCGGTCCGTCGAGTCTCACGGCTCCGCTGTAGGTCATACGACTCAGCCTATAGCGGGGGCAGTACGGGCAGCGGGGAGTCCGACGTCTTGAGCGCCGCCCCGTCGCGGCGGCCTGCGAGCCAGCCCATCAGGTCGGCCGGGTGGCCGGTGACGGTGGCCGGGGTGCCGTCGGCGCGGCCGGTGCGCCAGGTGCGTCCGTCGGGCGTGGTCAGGGCCAGTGGCGGTACGTCCGCGTGGCCGGCGAACCGCTCGGTCAGGAAGTCGATCTCGCGGTCGGTGAAGTCGTCTGGGAGGTCTTCGAGCTCCAGACCGATGCCCAGGTCGACATGGTGGAGCGAGACCTCGACGAGCCGGCGGAACGGGACCCGGGCGGCCACGTCCGTCACGCCGTTGCGGAGCGCGACCGTGCGGGCCCAGTCGGCGGGGACGGCCGCCACTCGCTGGAAGTGGCCGGCCGTGGCGCGCACGTCGGCGATCTGGGCGTCCAGGGGGCGGGGGGCGTCCCGCTCGATGTCGGTGTCGCGGGTGCCCGCGTCCGGGTACATCGGGCGGCCTTCGAGCACATTGACGAGCGCGTCGGCGTTCCTGGCCAGATGAGCCAGTACATGACCACGGCTCCAGCCGGGCAGCCGTGACGCCTCGGCGGCGGAGGCGTTGTCCAGTCGGGCGGCCGCGGTGAGGAGCCGCTCGGTCGCTTCACGTAGGGATTCCAGGTCGCGCACATGATCGAGCATGAGGTCGACGATAGCCCCGCCACTCCTTCGGGTGAAGGCGGCGAAGAGCGGCCGTAAATCGAATGCGCGTGCTATAAGCTCGTCTGAGGCATCCTGGTAAGGAGCCCTCGCAGCCCGGCGCCCCAGTGACCCGGGTCATTCCGTTTGGCAGTCCATCGCTCTGGCGACCCCCATTACCCTGGGACGGGGGCTCCGCCCCTGCTTCTCTCTAGAAAGGTGCGGACCGGCGTGGCCGACCGTCTCATCGTCCGTGGCGCTCGCGAACACAATCTCAAGAACGTCTCGCTCGACCTCCCCCGTGACTCCCTGATCGTCTTCACCGGGCTCTCCGGGTCGGGCAAGTCCTCCCTCGCGTTCGACACGATCTTCGCCGAGGGACAGCGTCGCTATGTCGAGTCGCTGTCCTCCTACGCCCGGCAGTTCCTCGGCCAGATGGACAAGCCGGACGTCGACTTCATCGAAGGTCTCTCGCCGGCCGTCTCCATCGACCAGAAGTCCACGTCCCGCAACCCCCGCTCGACGGTCGGCACGATCACCGAGGTCTACGACTACCTCCGGCTGCTCTTCGCCCGTATCGGCAAGCCGCACTGCCCCGAGTGCGGCCGGCCGATCACCCGCCAGTCGCCGCAGGCCATTGTCGACAAGGTCCTGGAGCTGCCCGAGGGCAGCCGCTTCCAGGTGCTGTCGCCGCTGGTCAGGGAGCGCAAGGGCGAGTTCGTCGACCTGTTCGCCGACCTCCAGACCAAGGGGTACAGCCGGGCGCGCGTCGACGGGCAGACCATCCAGCTGAGCGAGCCGCCGAAGCTCAAGAAGCAGGAGAAGCACACCATCGAGGTGGTGGTCGACCGCCTCACGGTGAAGGGCAGCGCCAAGCGGCGGCTGACCGACTCCGTCGAGACCGCGCTCGGGCTCGCCGGCGGCATGGTCGTCCTCGACTTCGTCGACCTCCCGGAGGACGACCCCGAGCGCGAGCGGATGTACTCGGAGCATCTGTACTGCCCGTACGACGACCTGTCCTTCGAGGAGCTGGAGCCCCGCTCCTTCTCCTTCAACTCGCCCTTCGGCGCCTGCCCGGACTGCACGGGCATCGGCACCCGCATGGAGGTCGACCCGGAGCTGATCGTCCCCGACGAGCAGAAGTCGCTGGACGAGGGCGCGATCCACCCCTGGTCGCACGGCCACACGAAGGAGTACTTCGGCCGGATGATCGGCGGTCTGGCGCAGGCCGTCGGCTTCAGTACGGACATGCCGTGGGCCGGGCTGCCGCAGCGCGCCAAGAAGGCCCTGCTGTACGGCCACAAGACCCAGGTCGAGGTGCGGTACAGAAACAGGTACGGCCGCGAGCGGGCGTACACCACCCCGTCCTTCGAGGGCGCGGTCTCCTTCGTCAAGCGGCGGCACTCCGAGGCGGAGAGCGACACCAGCAGGGAGCGCTTCGAGGGCTACATGCGCGAGGTGCCCTGCCCGACGTGCCACGGCACCCGCCTCAAGCCGCTCGTCCTCGCCGTCACGGTCATGGACCGGTCCATCGCCGACATCTCCGCGATGTCGATCAGCGAATGCGCCGACTTCCTCGGCAAGATGAAGCTGAACGCCAGGGACAAGCAGATCGCCGAGCGGGTCCTCAAGGAGGTCAACGAACGGCTGAGGTTCCTGGTCGACGTCGGCCTGGACTATCTCTCGCTCAACCGCGCGGCCGGCACCCTCTCCGGCGGCGAGGCGCAGCGCATCCGGCTCGCCACCCAGATCGGCTCCGGTCTGGTCGGCGTGCTCTACGTCCTGGACGAGCCGTCCATCGGCCTCCACCAGCGCGACAACCACCGGCTGATCGAGACCCTCATCCGGCTGCGCGACATGGGCAACACCCTGATCGTCGTGGAGCACGACGAGGACACCATCAAGGTGGCCGACTGGATCGTCGACATCGGCCCCGGCGCGGGCGAGCACGGCGGCAAGGTCGTCCACTCCGGCCCCTTGAAGGAGCTCCTGGCCAACGAGGAGTCGATCACCGGGCAGTACCTCGCCCACAAGAAGGCCATCCCGACGCCGGACATCCGCAGGCCGATCGACCCCGGGCGCCGGCTCACGGTGCACGGCGCGCGGGAGAACAACCTGCGGGACATCGACGTGTCGTTCCCGCTCGGCCTGTTCACCGCCGTCACGGGTGTCTCCGGATCGGGCAAGTCGACCCTGGTCAACGACATCCTCTACATGCACCTGGCCCGTGAGCTGAACGGCGCCAAATCGGTGCCGGGGCGCCACACCCGGGTCGACGGGGACGACCTGGTCGACAAGGTCGTGCATGTCGACCAGTCGCCCATCGGCCGTACGCCCCGGTCCAACCCGGCCACGTACACCGGGGTGTTCGACCATGTGCGCAAGCTCTTCGCCGAGACGATGGAGGCGAAGGTCCGCGGCTATCTGCCGGGGCGCTTCTCCTTCAACGTCAAGGGCGGACGCTGCGAGAACTGCGCGGGCGACGGCACGATCAAGATCGAGATGAACTTCCTGCCGGACGTGTACGTCCCGTGCGAGGTCTGCCACGGCGCGCGCTACAACCGGGAGACCCTGGAGGTCCACTACAAGGGCAAGTCCATCGCCGAGGTGCTGGACATGCCCATCGAGGAAGGGCTCGACTTCTTCGAGGCCGTCCCGACGATCTCGCGCCATCTCAAGACGCTCAACGAGGTGGGCCTGGGCTATGTGCGGCTCGGCCAGTCCGCGCCGACCCTCTCGGGCGGCGAGGCGCAGCGCGTGAAGCTGGCCAGCGAGCTCCAGAAGCGGTCCACGGGCCGCACGGTGTACGTGCTGGACGAGCCCACCACCGGTCTGCACTTCGACGACATCAGCAAGCTGATCACGGTGCTGTCGGGGCTGGTCGACAAGGGCAACACCGTGATCGTCATCGAGCACAACCTGGATGTCATCAAGACGGCGGACTGGGTCGTCGACATGGGTCCCGAGGGTGGCAACGGCGGCGGACTCGTCGTCGCCGAGGGCACCCCGGAGCAGGTGGCCGGGGTCGCGACCAGCCACACCGGCAAGTTCCTGCGGGAGATCCTGGACGCGGAGCGGATCAGCGACGCGGCTCCCTCGGGCCGGACGAAGTCACCGGCCCGGAAGACCGCGGCGAAGAAGACCGCGGCGAAGAAGACCGCGGCGAAGAAGACCGCGGCGAAGAAGATCGTGGCGAAGGCCGTGGCGCCTGCGGCGAGGACGGCCGCCGCCAAGAAGACGGCCGCGCGGTCCCGTAAGTCCTGACCTCGGCGGGCCGAGGCGTCGTACTGGGGCGCCTCGGCCGAACGTATGCGCGGGATCTGGGTCAGAATGGGCACCTTCCATCAATCGGCAGGATGCGAGATGAAGGTGTCCGAGCAACAGCGCGGCGACAGCGCTTCCGTCGTCCGGATCATGGCAGAGGTCCTCGGAGCCGATGAGTTGAAGCCCTCCGACAGCTTCTACGACTTCGGCGGCACGTCCCTCCAAGCGGTACGGATATGTACCCGCGTCAAGAGAGAGCTGGGCATACGGGTCTCTCCCGACACGGTTTTCGACAGCGACACGGTCGCCGACTTCAGCGCCGCCGTGCTCGCCCGCGGCGAAGCCGTCTGACGGGGACGGAGACCGACTTCTCATGTCCCGCCCGCCCCGCACATCTCGTACGCGCCGCATGTCCCGCACGCCCGGCGCGCCCGGTGGTGCGCCGCGTGAGCGGCTCATCCATGAGGCCGTCGCGCGGCAGGCCCGGCTGAGGCCGGACGCCACCGCACTCGTCTTCGCCAGTCGGCGCGTCAGCTACCGGACGCTCGACCTGGCGGCGGAGGCGTACGCCGTGGAACTGGGCCGCCTCGGGGTGGGCGCGGACCGGCTGGTGCCCGTGCTGCTGCCACGCTCGCCGCAACTGGTGGCCGTACTCCTCGCCGTACTCAAACGCGGTGCCGCCTACGCGGCACTGGACCCGAAACTGCCCGCCGACCGCCTGCGGACCGTACTCGGCATGCTGGCGCCGCCGGTCGTGGTGAGCCCGCCGGCGGCTCCGGGCGGCCCATCGCCCGTGGCGGACGCCGCGGCCCGCCCGCCCGTATGGAGTCCGCGCGACGAAGAGCTGAGCGAAGCGGCCGCACGCGCACCGGCCCCGGGCGGCCCCGCGCGCACGGAGGAAGCGATGGACGGGGGGGACGCGGTGGACGGGGCGGCGCCCGCCACCGTGTTCTTCACCTCGGGCACGACCGGCACCCCCAAGGGGGTGCTCTCACCGCACCGCGCCACCACCCGGCTCTTCGGCCCGGACGGCTTCGCCGAATTCGGCCCCGGCCGTGTGATGCCCCAGGCCGCCCCCGTCTCCTGGGACGCGCTCACCCTCGAACTGTGGAGCATGCTGACCACCGGCGGCACAGTCGTGCTCGTCGACGGCGACTACTTCCTCCCCGGCGACCTGGCCGAACTCGTCGAATCCACCGGCCTCGACACCATCTGGCTCACCGCCGCCCTCTTCAACCTCTTCGTGGACGAGGACCCCGACTGCTTCACCGGCCTGCGCCAGGTCTTCACCGGCGGTGAGCGGCTGTCCGCCCCGCACATCCGGTCCTTCCTCGCCCGCCACCCGGGAATCACGCTCCTCAACGGCTACGGCCCGGTCGAGTGCTGCGTCTTCGTCACCACCCACCGGATCCGGCCGGCCGACTGCGAGGCCGAGTACGGCATCCCGCTCGGCACACCGGTCCCCGGCACCGCGATCCATGTCCTCGACGGCGACAGCGAGGTCCCGCCCGGCGCGCTCGGTGAGATCTGCGTCTCCGGGGAGGGCCTGGCCGACGGCTATCTCGGCAACGAGCGGGCCACGGCGCGGAGTTTCGCGACGTTCGACCCCGGCACCGGCCTCAGAAGGATCTACCGCACCGGCGATCTCGGCAGACTGGACGGCGCCGGGGTGCTGCACTTCCACGGCCGCGCCGACCGGCAGATCAAGATCTCCGGGCACCGCGTCGAACCGGCCGAGACGGAGGCCGCGGCCCTGCGCCTGCCCGGGATACGGGAGTGCGCCGTGCTTCCCGTGGCCGGTGACAGCGGTGCGTACGAACGGCTGTCGATGTTCTACACCGAGGAACCGCTCGGCGGGCCGAAGGCGACCGGTGACGGCAGTGCGGACGGTGACGGCGGTGACGACGGTGACGGCGGTGTGGTCGACGGCGGCGCCGCCGGGCCGGCGGCCGTGCGGAAAGCGCTCTCGGCCGTACTGCCGCGCGCCCAAGTGCCGGACGAGGTCCGGCGGATCGGTTCCTTCCCCCGGACACCCAACGGAAAGATCGACATCGCCGCGCTGTTGGACCCGCCGGGCTGACCGACGCATGATCGGTGTTCGAGACATTCCCGCACCGGCCTCACCCGCCACCCCCCAGAGGTCCGTCCCAGTCGTTCGCACCACGAAGCGAGAAGCGATGGAACCGCGTACCTATCCGATGTCGTTCGAGCAGGAGTCGATCTGGCTCAACGACCAGTACCAGCAAGGCACGTCCCGCTATCTGGAGTCGTGGGTCCACCGGCTGCGAGGCCCCCTCGACATCGTTGCCGTCGAAGCCGCGCTGACCGGCATCGTGGCCCGGCACGAGGCGCTGCGCAGCCGGCTGGCGCTGGTGGACGGCAGCCCCCGGCAGATCGTCGTGCCGCCGGCCCGGGTCCCCGTCGACGTACGGCGGATCACGGCGGACGAGCGGGAGACCGCGCTCAGGGACGCGGTCACCCGGCAGTTGGACCTCGCCGAACCGCCGCTGCTGAAGGCCACGTTGCTGGTGACGACAGACGGCGCGGGCGGCGCGGACGGCGTGCCCGACGATCTGTCCGTGCGCGCCGGCGGCGAGTGCGTACTCGCCGTCGCGATCCACCACGCCGTCATCGACGGCTGGTGCTTCACCCTCCTCGACCAGGAGTTCAGTGAGCTGTACCGCGCCGAGGTCGAGCACCGGGCGCCCCGGCTGCCCGAACTGCCCGTCCAGTCGGGGCCGTACGCCCAGCACCAGCGGAGCGCCGACGGCGAGCACGGCGCGCGGCTGGTCGAACACTGGCGGGCCGAACTGGCCGGCGCCCCCGACGAGTCGTCCTTCCCGGCCGACCGCCCCCGCCCGCCGGCCCTGAGCCACCACGGCGGACTGGTCGAGTTCGCCGTCGACGCCGCCACGGGATCGCTGATACGCGGCCTCGCCGCCCGGCTGCGGACGACGCGCTTCGCGGTGCTGGCCGCCGCGCTCACCGCGCTGATCGGCCGGCACACCGGCCAGGACGACCTGGTCATCGGCACGCCCGTGTCGCGCCGCGACGAGCCGGAGACCGAGGACCTGATCGCCTGCCTCACCGATGTGCTGCCGCTGCGCGGACGGCCGCGCCACGACCGGTCGTTCACGGACCTGGTCGTGGAGATGAGGCATCAGGTCAGATCGACCGTCCGGCACAAGGACGTGCCGTTCAGCCATCTGGTGCGCGAGCTGGGCGTCGAGCGCACGCTGGGCCGGTTCCCGATGTTCCAGGTGGTGTTCGCGGTCGACGACGCGCCCCCGTCGGCGCTGACCCTGCCAGGTGTCGAGGCCGAGCGCTTCCAGGTGCACGGCGGGACGGCCAAGTACGACGTGTTCCTGCACCTGATGCCCGACGGCGGCGGGTACCGCGGACGCTGGGAGTACTCCGCCGACCTCTACGACCACGCGACGGCCGAGCGTCTGGCGGCCCGCTTCCTTACGCTTGTCGCCGACGCCGTCGCCCGCCCGGAGGCGGCGCTCCAGGATCTCGCGGTCACGCCGGCCGACGAGGAACGGCGGATGCTCACCGAGTGGGCGCACGGCGCGCCGCCACCGTCCGAAGTCCCGCTCGTGCACGAGGCGTTCGCGCGTTCCGCCCGGCTGACACCGGACGCGCCCGCCGTCGTCGCGCACGGGCGGACCCTGTCGTACGCGCAGCTTGACGCCGCCGCCGACCGGGTCGCCGCGCTGCTCGTCTCGCGGGGCGCCGTACGCCGCCCGGTCGGTGTCTGCACGGAGCGGACGGCGGATCTGCCGGTGGCGGTCCTCGGGGTGCTGAAGGCGGGCGGCAGCTGTGTGCCGATCGACCCGGACCACCCGGCGGAGCGGATCGCGTTCACGGCGCGGGACAGCGGGATCGGCGTCCTGCTCACCCAGCGCCGGTGCCGGCCGGCCGAACTGCCCGCGGGCGTCGAGGCGTTGCTCCTGGACGACCTCCTGGACGACCTGCCGGACGAGCAGCCGCGGCCGGTCGCTCCCGCCGTTCCGGTGGGGCGCGACGACCTGGTGTACGTCATCTACACCTCGGGCTCCACGGGGGAGCCCAAGGGCGTCGCCATGGAGCACGGCCCGCTGGCCAACCTGGTCGAGTGGCAGCGCCGCCGGTCGGCGACCGGGCTGGACACCCGTGTGGGGGCGCGCACGCTTCAGTTCGCGCCCCTCGGCTTCGATGTCGCGTTCCAGGAGATCTTCGCCACCTGGGCGGCGGGCGGCGCGCTCGTCCTCGTGGACGAACAGGCCCGCAGGGATCCCCACCAACTGCTCGACCTGATCGCGTCGGAGCGGATCGAGCGGCTGTTCCTGCCGTTCGTGGCGTTGCAGCAGCTGGTGGAGTACGCCTGCGCCGCCGGCCGGCGCTGCGACTCTCTTACGGAGGTGCTCACGGCGGGCGAACAGCTCCATGTCACGCCCGCCCTGCGCCAGTTCTTCGGCACGCTCACCTCGGCCGCGCTGGAGAACCAGTACGGCCCCTCCGAGACGCACGTCGTCACGGCGGACCGGCTGGGCCCCGACCCCGCGTCCTGGCCCGATCTGCCGAGCGTCGGGCGGCCCGTCGACGGGGCCACGGTCCTGCTGCTGGACGAGCGGCTGCGGCCGGTGCCGCCGGGCGCCGTGGGGGAGATCTGTGTGGGCGGGCCGGTGGTCGCCCGCGGCTATGTGGGACGCCCCGAGCTGACCGCCGAGAAGTTCGTGCGCGTCGACATCCCGGGCGTGGGCGTGGGCGCGGGCGCGGACACCGGCGTGGCGGCCGGCGATCGCTACTACCGCACCGGCGACCTGGCCCGACTGCTGCCCGACGGCCGGATCCAGTACGTCGGCCGGAGCGACGGCCAGGTCAAGATCCGGGGCCACCGGGTGGAGACCGGGGAGGTGGAGGCCGCCGTACGCGCCCAGCCCGGCGTGGCCGACGCGGCTGTCGTGGCCCAGGACCTCGGCCCGGGAGCCGGGAAGCGGCTCCTGGCCTACTACGTGGCCGGTGACCGGCGGCCGGCCGGTCCCGAGGAGATACGGGAAGCGCTACGCGCCCGGCTGCCCGACCCGCTGGTCCCGGCACGCTGCGTACCGGTCGACCGCTTCCCGCTCACATCGAGCGGCAAGGTCGACCGCGCGGCGCTCGCCGCGAGAACCGGCCTGGGCGAGAGCGACACCGCGCGGGCCGTCACCGCGCCACGTACGGCCACCGAGGAGCGGATCGCGCACCTGTGGTCGGCGCTGCTCGGCTCCGTCGCCGGCCCCATCGGCGTGCGCGACGACTTCTTCACGCTCGGCGGCGACTCCCTGCTGGCGACCCGGCTCGTCCTGGCGCTCCGGGAGGAGCTGGACGTGCGGGTGCCGCTCCGTTCGGTCTTCACCTCACCGACCGTCGCGGGCCTCGCGGCACTCGTGGACGCGTCCTCCGTAGGACGGCGTACGGTACTCGCCCCCGAAAACTCGACCGAAAACCCGCCCGGACTCCTCCCCGAACTCCCGCCCGGTCTCGACGGCGACATCCGGCTCGCCCCTGACATCGTTGCCGCCGACGACATCCGCACCGTCGTCCCCGACCCGGAACGGATCCTCCTCACCGGTGCCACGGGCTTCCTCGGCGCCTTCCTCCTGAAGGAGTTGCTGCGCCGGACCGACGCCACCGTCCACTGTCTGGTGCGCGGCAGCGACCAGCTGAACGCCGAGAGGCGGCTGCGCTCGACCCGTGCCTCGTACGGCCTCACCGACCCGTCCACCGAGCACCGCGTCAGCGTCGTCGCGGGTGATCTTGCCCGGCCCCGACTCGGCCTGTCGGCCGCCGGCTTCGACCGGCTCGCCCGCACCGTCGACGCCGTCTACCACGCCGGAGCCGCCGTCAACCTGGTCTTCTCCTACGAGCGGCTGAGAGACGCCAACGTGTACGGCACGCAGGAGATCCTGCGGCTGGCCGCCCTCCACCGCACCGTACCCGTCCACCACGTCTCGACCGCCGGCGTGTACGGAGGCGATGCCGGGAGCCCGTACGGCGCCGTGGGCGCGCCCGGTCGCCCCGTACGTCCCGAGGACCCGACCGGACCGCCCGCCGCCCTGGAGCACGGCTACACGCGGACCAAATGGGCCGCGGAGCAGCTCGCCGAGGCCGCACGCGCCCGGGGGCTGCCCGTCTCCGTCTACCGGCCGACCCGCATCACCGGCGAGTCGACCACCGGCGTCTGCCAGACCGGCGACTTCATGTGGCTGCTGCTCAAGGGCTGCGTCCAGTCGGGTGTGGCCCCGGCGGGCGTCGACACGGCCTTCGACCTCGTGCCGGTGGACTTCGTCAGCGCCGCCGTGGTGGCGCTCTCCCGCCAACCCCGGTCGGCGGGGCGGACCTTCCACCTCGCGGGGGAGCGCACGCTGCGCATGGACACCGCCGTCGCGCGGCTGCGCGCACTCGGCCACGCGGTCGAGGACGTCCCGGCCGCCGACTGGCTCGCCGCGACCGAGGCGGATCCCGGCAACGCCGCCTTCCCGCTGCTCTCGGCCATGGCGGCCGAGACGCGCGGCGGGGGCTCGGAGGGGAGCTTGCTCTTCGACGCGCGGGACACCCGGCGCGCGCTGGAGGGCACCGGGATCGTCTGCCCCGACATCGACGAAGAGCTCTTCCGTACGTACGTCGAGTACTTCACCCGTACGGGATTCCTGCCGCCACCGGCGATGTCCCGCGCCGCCGCCGACCCGCTCTCCCGCTACGACACCTCGGCCTCATAAGGAGGCTCAGCGCCGGTGCGGGAGCAGGTGACGGCGGCGGCGCGGGCGGCGAAGCCGAGGACGTCCCGCCAGCCGCCCGCGCCGAGCGCGTCCAGCGCCCGCTCCGACAGGGCGTCGCGGACGGCCAGTTGGTGCAGCAGCGCCGCGTTCACGGTGTCGCCCGCGCCGATCGTGTCCACGACGTCGACCGGGGCGGCCGGTACGGAGATCTCCGCCCCCGCCCGCGTCCGTACGGTCAGCCCGCCGACCCCCCGCGTCAGCACCACGGCCGCCGGGCCGCGCGGCACGCCCCCGAGCCACCGCGCGTCCTCCTCGGAGAGCTTCAGGAGCGACACGTACGGCAGCCACCGCGCGAAGCGCGAGCGGTAGGCGTCGGCGTCCGGGATCACCGGCGGCCGGATGTTCGGGTCGAGCAGCGTGAAGACCCCGCGGTCCGCCTCCCGGCGCAGCAGCGCCTCGTAGGCGCTCGCGCCCGGTTCGAGTACGAGCGAACAGGTGCCCAGGGCGAGCGCCCTTGTCGACGGCGGCAGTTGGGGCGGCAGTTCGAAGAGCCGGTCGGCGGTGCCCCGGGCGTAGAAGCCGTAGCCGGCCGAACCGTCGCTTCCCACGGAGGCGACGGCGAGCGTCGTCGGTTCGGGACCGCGCTGGACGAGGGAGGTGTCGACGCGCGCCGACCGCAGCCCCTCCAGCAGGGCCGTACCGAAGCCGTCCGTGGAGACGCGCGAGCAGAAGGCGGTCCGCGTCCCGAGCCGGCCGAGGGCGACGGCGGTGTTGTACGGGCCGCCGCCGAGCCGGGGCAGCAAGGGCGGCAGCGGGCCGCCGGCCCCGTCCGCCGGGCCGGCGGCGGCCGGGCGCGGGACCAGGTCGATCAGGGACTCTCCGGCGACGACGATCACGCCGCCGAACGTAACCCACCGTCCCCAGGTGCGACAGCGTGTGTGCCGGCGGGGGTGATGACGCCCGGGGACGGCGCCGGAACCGCCACCGGTAGGGTCGAACGCAGTGCCAGCCTTCTGACCAGTGGAGACACCATGCCCGCCCGGCCCACCCCCCGTCGTACCGTCCTGAAGGGTGTCGCGCTCGCCGGCGCGGCCGGTGCCGGCCTGGCCGCCTGTTCCACCGAGTCCGAACTGGGGCACGCGCAGGTGCCGACCCCGACCACCCCGGTCGACCTCGGCGCGGCCGACGCGGTGCCGGTCGGCGGCGTCAAGCTCTACCGCGAGGAGCGTCTGGTGGTGAGCTGCCCCGCCGAAGGCCAGTACAAGGCGTTCAGCGCGCAGTGCACCCACGCGGGCTGCGTGCTCGACAAGGTGGAGGGCACCGAGGGCAACTGCCCCTGCCACGGCAGCCGATTCGACGTCACGACCGGCAAGGCGACGAAGGGTCCGGCGACGGTCCCGCTGCCCGAGGTGCCGATCAGCGCGAAGGACGGCAGGCTCGTCGTGGGCCCCGGCGCCTGAGCCCATCCGCGACACCTCATCCGCACCCCTTCCGCCCCTTCTCCGCCCCCTCGCGCGGCACCCGGCGGAACACCCCCGGCACAGCCGTGCGACACCCCTTGGACCCACCCGGCGCGGCCCGCGCTGTCGGTGCCCGCAAGTAGGGTGGAGTCCATGGCCGACCCCTCCAGCTACCGCCCCAAGCCGGGACAGATCCCCGACTCCCCGGGGGTCTACAAATTCCGTGACGATCACCGCCGGGTGATCTACGTCGGGAAGGCCAAGAGCCTGCGCCCCCGGCTCTCCAGCTACTTCCAGGATCTGGCGAATCTCCACCCGCGCACCCGCACGATGGTCACCACGGCCGCCTCCGTCGAGTGGACCGTCGTCTCCACCGAGGTCGAGGCGCTCCAGCTGGAGTACTCGTGGATCAAGGAGTACGACCCCCGGTTCAACGTCAAGTACCGCGACGACAAGAGCTATCCGTATCTCGCGGTCACGCTGAACGAGGAATTCCCGCGCGTGCAGGTCATGCGCGGAGCCAAGAAGAAGGGCGTGCGCTACTTCGGCCCGTACGGCCACGCGTGGGCCATCCGCGAGACCGTCGACCTGATGCTCCGGGTCTTCCCCGTACGTACCTGCTCCGCGGGGGTGTTCAAGAACGCGGAGCGCACCGGACGCCCCTGCCTCCTCGGCTACATCGGCAAGTGCTCGGCGCCCTGCGTCGGCCGCGTCACCCCGGACGAGCACCGCCAACTGGCCGAGGAGTTCTGCGACTTCATGGCCGGCCGCACCGGCGCGTACATCCGCCGGCTGGAACAGCGGATGGCGAGCGCCGCCGAGGACCTGGAGTACGAGAAGGCGGGCCGGCTGCGCGACGACATAGGGGCGCTGCGCCGGGCGATGGAGAAGAGCGCCGTCGTCCTCGCCGACGCCACCGACGCCGATCTGATCGCCGTCGCCGAGGACGAACTGGAAGCGGCCGTACAGATCTTCCACGTCCGTGGCGGACGGGTCCGCGGCCAGCGCGGCTGGGTCACCGACAAGGTCCAGGCGGTCGACACGGCGGGCCTCGTCGAGCACGCGCTCCAGCAGTTGTACGGGGAGGAGAGCGGCGACTCGGTTCCCAAGGAGGTTCTTGTCCCGGCCCTGCCCGTGGACCCGGTGGAGACCGAGGCCCTCGGCCAGTGGCTGAGCGAGCGCCGCGGCTCGCAGGTGTCGCTGCGCATCCCGCGGCGCGGTGACAAGAAGGACCTGATGGTGACGGTGGGGCGCAACGCCCAGCAGTCCCTCGTCCTGCACAAGACGAAGCGGGCGAGCGACCTGACGACGCGCTCGCGCGCCCTGGAGGAGATCGCGCGGGCCCTCGGGCTGGACAGTGTGCCGCTGCGTATCGAGTGCTTCGACATCTCGCACCTCCAGGGTGACGACGTGGTCGCCTCGATGGTCGTCTTCGAGGACGGCCTCGCCCGCAAGAGCGAATACCGCCGCTTCCAGATCAAGGGCTTCGAGGGCCAGGACGACGTCCGCTCCATGCACGAGGTGATCGGCCGGCGCTTCAAGCGCTACCTCGCCGAGAAGGAGCGCACGGGGGAGTGGACGGCGGAGGAGGAGGACGGAGCCACCGACCAGGACCCGACCGCCCCCACCGAGCCCGGCCGGGACGCCCGGCACACCGACAACGCCCAGCACGCCGAGAACACACAGAACACCCAGGACGCCCAGGACCCCCAGGACGGCGTCCCCGGTCCGTCCCTCAAGGACGACGACGGCAGGCCCAAGCGCTTCGCCTACCCGCCCCAGCTGGTCGTGGTCGACGGCGGGCAGCCCCAGGTCGCCGCCGCCAAGCGGGCCATGGACGAGCTGGGCATCGACGACGTCGCCGTCTGCGGTCTCGCCAAGCGCCTCGAAGAGGTCTGGGTGCCCGATGACGACGACCCCGTGGTGCTGCCCCGCTCCAGCGAAGGCCTGTACCTTCTCCAGCGCGTACGTGACGAGGCCCACCGCTTCGCCATCACCTATCAGCGGGCCAAACGGGCCAAACGCATCCGGACCAGCCCCCTGGACGACGTCCCCGGCCTCGGCGAGACCCGGAAGCAGGCGCTCATCAAGCATTTCGGCTCGGTGAAGAAGCTCCGGCAGGCCACAATCGAGCAGATCTGTGAGGTGCCGGGGCTCGGCCGCAAGACGGCCGAGTCCGTGGCCGTGGCCCTCGCGCAGGCGGCACCGGCCGCGCCCGCTGTGAACACGGCGACAGGAGAGATCATGGAAGACGACGGGGGCAGCACGCATGACTGAGCAAGACCGGGACGGAGTGGCAGACGTGAGTACGGGTAAGCCCAACGAGACCGCCGAGGGGCCGGCCGAGGAAGCCGGCGCGGGAACCACCGGGGCGACCGCAGGGGAGCCCACCGAAGTGACCGCCGGGGCGGCCGTCCCCGAGGGAACCGCCCCCGAGCCCGCCATCCCCGAGCTGGTGATCATCTCCGGCATGTCGGGAGCGGGCCGCAGCACGGCAGCCAAGTGTCTTGAGGACCTGGGCTGGTTCGTCGTGGACAACCTGCCGCCCGCGCTGATCCCCACCATGGTGGAGCTCGGCGCCCGCTCGCAGGGCAACGTGGCCCGGATCGCCGTCGTGGTCGACGTCCGGGGACGCCGCTTCTTCGACAACCTCCGCGAGTCCCTGGCCGACCTCGACGCCAAACAGGTCACCCGGCGGATCGTGTTCCTGGAGTCCTCCGACGAGGCCCTGGTCCGCCGTTTCGAGTCCGTACGCCGTCCGCACCCCCTCCAGGGGGACGGCCGCATCGTGGACGGCATCGAGGCCGAGCGCGACCTGCTGCGCGAACTGCGCGGCGACGCCGACCTGGTGATCGACACCTCCAGCCTCAACGTCCACGAGCTGCGCGCCAAGATGGACGCCCAGTTCGCCGGCGACGAGGAGCCGGAGCTGCGGGCCACCGTCATGTCGTTCGGCTACAAGTACGGCCTGCCGGTCGACGCCGACCTCGTGGTCGACTGCCGCTTCCTGCCGAACCCGCACTGGGTCCCCGAGCTGCGCCCCTTCACCGGCCTCAACGAGGAGGTGTCCGGCTATGTCTTCAACCAGCCGGGCGCCAAGGAGTTCCTGGACCGCTACACGGAGCTGCTGGAGCTGATCGCCACCGGTTACCGCCGCGAGGGCAAGCGCTATGTGACCGTCGCCGTCGGCTGCACCGGCGGCAAGCACCGCTCCGTCGCCATGTCGGAGAAGCTGGGCGCCCGGCTGGCCGCCGAGGGGATGGAGACCGTGGTCGTCCACCGGGACATGGGGCGCGAGTGACGGGACGCAACTTCCGGCTGCGGCGGCTGCGCAGGGCCGCACCGGCGCTGGCCGGGCGTGGGCGCGGCGCGCAGCCCAAGGTCGTCGCGCTCGGCGGCGGCATGGGGCTGTCCGCCTCCCTGACGGCGCTGCGCCGGATCACCGGCGACCTCACGGCGGTCGTCACGGTCGCCGACGACGGCGGCTCCAGCGGCCGGCTCCGCGAGGAGCTGGGCGTGCTGCCGCCCGGTGATCTGCGCAAGGCGCTGGCGGCGCTGTGCGGCGACGACGACTGGGGCCAGACCTGGGCCCGGGTCATCCAGCACCGCTTCCAGTCCAAGGGCGACCTGCACGAGCACGCGGTCGGCAATCTGCTGATCGTCGCCCTCTGGGAACAGCTCGGCGACCATGTCCTGGCCCTGGACCTGGTCGGCAAGCTCCTCGGCGCCCACGGCAGGGTGCTGCCGATGTCCGCGGTGCCGCTGGAGCTCCAGGCGCTCGTACGGGGCCACGACCCGGCCCGCCCGGACGACATCGACACCGTACGGGGACAGGCCACGGTCGCCCTGACCCGTGGCGAGGTGCAGTCCGTGCATCTCGTGCCGAACGACCCGCCGGCGGTGCCCGAGGCCGTCGCCGCCGTCCTCGACGCCGACTGGGTGGTGCTCGGCCCCGGCTCCTGGTTCTCGTCCGTGATCCCCCATCTGCTCGTGCCGGAGCTGCTCGACGCGCTCGTCGAGACGAAGGCCCGCCGGGTCCTCTCGCTGAACCTCGCACCGCAACCCGGTGAAACCGATGGCTTCTCACCGCAGCGTCATTTGGAGGTTTTGGGACGACACGCCCCTAAACTCGCCCTGGACGTGGTGCTGGCCGACGAGGCCGCCGTGCCCGACAGCGAATCACTCTCCGATGCCGCGAAGCGGCTCGGTGCCGCGGTCGAGCTGGCTCCCGTGGCCCGACCCGATGGACTTCCGAAGCATGACCCGGAGCTGTTGGCCGCCGCGTACGACCGTATTTTTCGGATGCATGGAAGGATCGGCCCATGGCGATGACGGCAGCGGTTAAGGACGAGATCGCCCGGCTTCCCGTCACCCGTACGTGCTGCAGGAAGGCGGAAGTCTCGGCGATTCTGCGGTTCGCGGGTGGTCTGCACCTCGTGAGCGGTCGCATTGTGATCGAGGCGGAGCTGGACACCAGCATCGCCGCGCGCCGGCTCCGCAAGGACATCCTGGAGATCTTCGGGCACAACTCCGAGCTGGTGGTGATGGCCCCCGGCGGACTCCGCCGCGGCAGCCGTTACGTCGTACGGGTGATTACCGGCGGTGACCAGTTGGCCCGTCAGACCGGTCTGGTCGACGGCCGCGGCCGGCCGATCCGCGGACTGCCTCCACAGGTGGTCTCCGGCGCGACCTGTGACGCCGAGGCGGCCTGGCGGGGCGCGTTCCTCGCGCACGGCTCGCTCACCGAGCCGGGGCGCTCCTCCTCGCTGGAGGTGACCTGCCCGGGGCCGGAGGCGGCCCTCGCGCTCGTGGGCGCGGCCCGCAGACTCCAGATCCCGTCCAAGGCGCGCGAGGTGCGTGGCGTGGACCGGGTCGTCGTGCGGGACGGGGACGCGATCGGGGCGCTGCTGACGCGGCTCGGGGCGCACGAGTCGGTGCTGGCGTGGGAGGAGCGGCGGATGCGCCGCGAGGTCCGCGCGACGGCCAACCGGCTCGCCAACTTCGACGACGCGAACCTGCGCCGCTCGGCCCGCGCGGCGGTGGCGGCCGGTGCCCGGGTGCAGCGGGCGCTGGAGATCCTGGGCGAGGAGGTGCCCGAGCACCTCGCCGCGGCGGGTCGTCTGCGGATGGAGCACAAGCAGGCGTCGCTGGAGGAGCTGGGCGCGCTCGCCGACCCGGCGCTCACCAAGGACGCGGTGGCGGGACGGATCCGCAGGCTGCTGGCCATGGCGGACAAGAAGGCGCAGGATCTGGGCATTCCGGGGACCGAGTCGACGCTGTCGGAGGAGATGGCGGACGGCCTCGTCGGCTGAGCTGCCTCCCCGGGATCTTCTCGGGACAGGACAGCTGAGCGCTCTCCTCTGCAGGCCGAGGCGCAGGTACGCCAGGGCGCGCCGCCCGTACGACCGCAGGACGTCAACGTGCCGCTGCCGGTACCCCAACGGGGCCGACAGCGGCATTTTGCATGGCCTTGACGCGCTCTTGACATGATCATGCAGGTTGGTGAGCCTGGCGGCGTCCCGTCACGCCTGTGGCGGACCACAGCAAGGGGGGCACATGAGACGCGGAGCGAGATCGATCCTCGCGGCGGGCGCACTGTTGCTGGGCGGAATCACGGCGGCACCCGGCGCCCAGGCCGAAACCGCCACCGAAAGGTCCCAGGCCCCGGCCGAGGACACCCTGAAGGTCTTCGACGTCGAGGTCACCACCGAGCAGGTGCCACTGCTCATCGCGGCCGGTCAGGACGCCCACGAGCTGGGCGAATCCCCGCCGCAGGGCGGTACGGCGAAGGTCGAGCTGTTCCTCACCGACGACCAGGCGCGCGATCTGGCGGACCAGGGCGTCGATGTCACCGAGCGGACGATCTCCGCGCAAACGGAATCCCGGCTGAAGGCGGCCGGGGACGGTGTCTACCGCCCGTACAGCGGTCCGGGCAATCTCCAGCAGGAGATCGAGGAGACCGGCGCGGCCCACCCCGGGCTCACCAAGGTCGTCTCCATCGGCAGGACGGTCCAGGGCAAGGACATCCTCGCCCTCAAGCTGACCAAGGGCGCGGCCAAGGCCAAGGACGGCGCCAAGCCCTCCGTGCTCTACATGTCCAACCAGCACGCCAGGGAGTGGATCACTCCCGAGATGACGCGACGGCTGATGCACCACTATCTGGACAACTACGGCAAGGACCCGAGGATCACGAAGATCGTCGACTCCACCGAGCTGTGGTTCGTCCCGTCCGCCAACCCCGACGGCTACGACTGGACCCATGCCGCCGAGGCCAACCGCCTCTGGCGCAAGAACCTCCGCGACGTCAACGGCGACGGCGTCATCAGCCGCGGCGACGGCATCGACCTGAACCGGAACTTCACCTACAAGTGGGGCTACGACAACGAGGGTTCGTCCCCGCAGTCCACCAGCGAGACCTACCGGGGCGCCTCTCCCGGCTCCGAGCCCGAGACCCGGGCGATCGACCGCTTCCAGAAGCGCATCGGATTCGACTACGGCATCAATTACCACTCCGCCGCCGAACTGCTCCTCTACGGCGTGGGATGGCAGGTCGCCACCCCGACCCCCGACGACATCCTCTACCGGTCGCTCGCCGGCACCCCCGAGAACTCCGCCGTGCCCGGCTACTACCCGCAGGTCTCCTCCGAGCTGTACACCACCAACGGGGAGGCCGACGGACACGGCGCCAACGTCAACGGGATCATGATGTTCACCCCGGAGATGACCACCTGCCAGACGGTCTCCGACAGCATCCCCGACGACGCCTGGGAGGCGAGGGACTGCCGGTCCGGCTTCAACTTCCCCGACGACGAGAAGCTGATCCAGGCGGAGTTCGCCAAGAACATCCCCTTCGCGCTCTCCGTCGCCGAGACCGCCGCCCACCCCGACCAGCCGTCGTCCCCGGTCGGCCTGAGCGCCCCCGACTTCACCCCCGACACCTTCACCACCTCCTACGGACGCGGCGCCGACCAGGACGTCGCCGTCACCGCCCGTAAGTCACTGCGTGACAAGGAGCTGAACTACCGGATCAACGGCGGCCGTACGCACGACGAGGACCTCCGGGCCTGGAAGGGCGGCGAGACCTACGGCGGCGAGGACAACCTCCACTTCGACGAGTACCGCGCCGAGACCGAGGACGCCGGCCCGGGCGACCGCGTCGAGGTCTGGTTCACCGGCCGTACGAAGAGCGGCAAGCGCACCACCAGTGACCGCTTCACCTACACCGTCGCCGAGCGCCCCAGGGCCGACACCCTCGTCGTCGCCGAGGAGGGCGCGCCCGCCCAGCACGCGAAGGCGTACGTCGACGCGCTGCGCGCCAACGGCCGCACCGCCGCCGTCTGGGACGTCGCCGCACAGGGCGCACCGCACCCCCTGGGAGTCCTGAGCCACTTCTCCACCGTCGTCCACCACACCGGCGCGGGGGTCCCGGGCGGCGACACCCAACTGGCGGTCCGCGACTTCCTCAACGAGGGCGGCAAGCTCATCGAGGCGGGCGAGCAGACCGGCGGGAACGCGCAGGTCGGCCGCACCCGGACGAACGACTTCAGCCAGTACTACCTCGGCGCCTACGGGCGGACCTCCACGGCGGGCGCCACCGGCTTCACCGGGACCGGAGTGCTCCTCGGGGCGTCGGGACCGCTCGGCGCGGCCCCCGGCAACCCGCTGGACCAGGCCGGTACGTACACCGTCACCTCCACCGTCCTCGCCCCGGACCTCTTCCCGCGGTTCACCAGCGCGGCGGCGGGGGCGTACGCCACCGGGACCGGCGCGGCGGCGGTCACCACGAAGGACACCGTCCTGCTCGGCTTCGGGCTGGAGCAGATCACCGACGCGGAACGGCGCGCGGCGCTGCTCGGGAAGGCGCTGCGGGCCCTGCGGGGCTGACCGCGCCCGCGGCGCCGACGCCGCGGCCGCCTCGCCGGCGGCGTCCCCTCCCCTACCGGGGGGTACGGGACGCCGCCGGTCCGCGCCGCCCACTCGATGTCACCCGGGCGCCTGGGGGGAGGTAGGGTCATAAGTGGTCGGGGACATCCCATACGCACTCGCCGGCGTCGAAACCCGGCGTACCAACGAGGAGATCGGTTCGTGACGATCCGCGTAGGCATCAACGGCTTTGGCCGCATCGGTCGTAGCTATTTCCGCGCGCTGCTGGAGCAGGGCGCGGACATCGAGATCGTGGCTGTCAATGACCTGGGTGACACCGCGACCACCGCTCATCTGCTGAAGTACGACACCATCATGGGCCGCCTCAAGGCAGAGGTGAGCCACACCGCCGACACGATCACGGTGGACGGCAAGACGTTCAAGGTGCTCTCCGAGCGCAACCCGGCCGACATCCCCTGGGGTGAGCTGGGCGTCGACATCGTCATTGAGTCGACCGGCATCTTCACCAAGAAGGCCGACGCCGAGAAGCACATCGCGGGCGGCGCCAAGAAGGTCCTCATCTCGGCTCCGGCCAAGGACGAGGACATCACCATCGTGATGGGCGTCAACCAGGACAAGTACGACCCGGCGAACCACAACGTCATCTCCAACGCCTCCTGTACCACCAACTGTGTGGCGCCGATGGCCAAGGTTCTCCTGGAGAACTTCGGCATCGTCAAGGGCCTGATGACGACGGTCCACGCGTACACCAACGACCAGCGCATCCTGGACTTCCCGCACAAGGATCTGCGCCGTGCCCGCGCCGCCGCCGAGAACATCATTCCGACCACCACGGGTGCCGCCAAGGCGACCGCCCTGGTGATCCCGGAGCTCGAAGGCAAGCTCGACGGCATCGCGATGCGCGTCCCGGTCCCGACGGGCTCCGTCACCGACCTCGTGGTCGAGCTGGAGCGCGAGGTGACCAAGGACGAGGTCAACGCCGCGTTCCAGAAGGCCGCCGAGGGCCAGCTCAAGGGCCTCCTCGACTACACCGAGGACCCGATCGTCTCCTCGGACATCGTCAACTGGCCGGCCTCCTGCACCTTCGACGCCTCCCTGACCCTGGTCCAGGGCAAGAGCGTGAAGATCATTGGCTGGTACGACAACGAGTGGGGCTACTCCAACCGGCTGGTCGACCTGACCACCTTCATCGGCGGTCAGCTCTGACACCGGTCCGTAGGCAACCTCCGATGTGAACGACAGGGCTCGTGCGGCGCGACGTGGCGCTGACCGGGCCCTGTCGTCCGTGTGCTGTGTGCTCGCTCTTCTGTGTGCTCGCTACGTCGCGGGACGTGGAGCCGCTCTCAAGGAGTCACTGATAGATGAAGACGATCGACGAACTTCTCGACGAAGGGGTGGCCGGCAAGCGCGTCTTCGTCCGGGCCGACCTCAACGTGCCGCTCGAACAGGGTGCCGGCGGCGCCACGATCACCGACGCCGGCCGGATCCGCGCCGTGCTGCCGACCGTCACCAGGCTCGCCGAGGCCGGCGCGCGGGTGGTCGTGGCCTCGCACCTCGGCCGCCCGAAGGGCGCACCCGACCCCGCCTTCTCGCTGGCTCCCGCCGCCGCTCGTCTGGGTGAACTCCTGGGCGCCGACGTCGCGTTCGCGACCGACACGGTCGGCGACGCGGCGAAGGCCGTCGTCGCCGCTCTAAAGGACGGCCAGGTCGCCGTCATCGAGAACCTGCGCTTCAACGCCGGTGAGACGTCGAAGGACGACGCCGAGCGCGGCGCCTTCGCCGACAAGCTCGCCGAGCTGGCCGACCTCTACGTCGGCGACGGCTTCGGCGCCGTCCACCGCAAGCACGCCTCGGTCTTCGACCTGCCGGCCCGGCTGCCGCACGCGGCGGGCGATCTGATCGCCACCGAGGTCGGTGTGCTGAAGAAGCTCACCGAGGACGTCGCGCGGCCGTACGTGGTCGTCCTCGGCGGCGCCAAGGTCTCCGACAAGCTCGGGGTCATCGACCATCTCCTGGAGAAGGCCGACCGCATCCTGATCGGCGGCGGCATGGCGTACACCTTCCTCAAGGCCCAGGGCTACGAGGTAGGCGCCTCGCTGCTCCAGGAGGACCAGATCCCGGCCGTCCAGGAGTATCTGAAGCGCGCCGACGAGCGGGGCGTGGAGTTCGTCCTGCCGGTCGACGTCCTGGTCGCGCCCTCGTTCCCCGACCTCAGGACGAAGGCGCCGGCCAACCCGACCACCGTCGCCGTCGACGCCATCCCGGCCGACGCGATGGGTCTGGACAGCGGTCCGCGGACCAACCGGCTGTACGCGTCGAAGCTCGCCGACGCGGCGACCGTCTTCTGGAACGGACCCATGGGTGTCTTCGAGCACCCCGATTACGCCGAGGGCACCCGGGCCGTCGCCCAGGCCCTGATCGACTCCGACGCCTTCACGGTCGTCGGCGGTGGCGACTCCGCCGCCGCCGTCCGGATCCTCGGCTTCGACGAAAACGCATTCGGCCATATTTCGACCGGTGGCGGCGCCAGCCTCGAATACCTCGAAGGCAAGACGCTTCCCGGCCTCGCCGCACTGGAGGACTGACCTACTGATGGCAGCTGCAACCCCGACCGAGAAGATCACCCGTACCCCGCTGATGGCGGGCAACTGGAAGATGAACCTCAACCATCTTGAGGCCATCGCGCACGTCCAGAAGCTCGCCTTCGCCCTGAGCGACAAGGACCACGACGCGGTCGAGACGGCCGTCCTGGTGCCGTTCACCGATCTGCGGTCCGTGCAGACGCTGGTCGACGGCGACAAGCTCAAGATCAAGTACGGCGCGCAGGACATCTCCTCGCACGACTCCGGCGCCTACACCGGCGAGGTCTCCGGGCCGATGCTGGCGAAGCTGAAGTGCGCGTACGTGGCCGTCGGCCACAGCGAGCGCCGTCAGTACCACGGCGAGAGCGACGAGCTGTGCAACGAGAAGGTGCGGGCCGCCTTCAAGCACGGACTGACCCCGATCCTGTGCGTCGGTGAGGGCCTGGACGTCCGCAAGGCCGGCGAGCAGGTCCCGTACACGCTCGCGCAGCTCGACCGCGGCCTCAAGGACATCCCGGCCGACCAGGCCGACTCCGTCGTGATCGCGTACGAGCCGGTGTGGGCCATCGGCACCGGCGAGGTCGCCACCCCCGAGGACGCGCAGGAGGTGTGCGGAGCGATCCGCGCCCGGCTCGCGGAGCTGTACTCGCAGGAGCTGGCCGACCGGGTCCGCATTCAGTACGGCGGCTCGGTGAAGTCCGGGAATGTCGCCGCGATCATGGCTCAGCCGGATGTGGACGGCGCCCTTGTCGGCGGTGCCGCACTGGACGCCGAGGAGTTCGTCAAGATCGTCAGGTTCCGCGACCAGTAAGTATGCGACGGCGCGGATCCGTCGTACCCTGACGGGGGCCGGGTCGGCATCTCACACATGCCGCCGGCCCCCGTTGTCCATTGCGGTCCTGTTCAGTCCTGATTCACTACCGAATCACATTCAATCCGAGAGAATTCCGGAAAGTAGGGTCCAGCCGTGATTATGGGGTTCTCGATCGCCCTGATCGTCTTCAGCCTGCTGCTGATGCTGCTGGTGCTGATGCACAAGGGGAAGGGCGGCGGCCTCTCCGACATGTTCGGTGGCGGTATGCAGTCGTCCGTGGGTGGCTCGTCGGTCGCCGAGCGCAACCTCGACCGCATCACCGTGGTCGTTGGTATGTCGTGGTTTGCCTGCATTGTCGTGCTTGGTCTGCTGATGAAGCTGGACAACTGAGCAGTCGTACAGTACGGCGCCGGGAGCGCGGCCTATCATGAGGCCCTGCGTCCCGGCGGTGGGGGTGTAACTCCACTCACTGGACGCGCGTTGGGCCATACGTACAGTGGGGCGCTCGACAGCGGAGCTGCCTCTCGACGCTTGATGCTTGCGGCACCATTCACGCAGGGAGTTACGACCGTGGCAAGTGGCAACGCGATCCGGGGAAGCCGGGTCGGAGCGGGGCCGATGGGTGAGGCCGAGCGTGGCGAGTCCGCGCCACGCCTGCGCATCTCCTTCTGGTGCTCCAACGGGCACGAGACGCAGCCGAGCTTCGCCCATGACGCACAGGTTCCGGACACGTGGGACTGCCCACGGTGCGGATTCCCGGCCGGCCAGGACCGGGACAATCCGCCGGACCCACCGCGCACGGAGCCGTACAAGACCCACCTCGCCTACGTACGTGAGCGGCGCAGCGACGCGGACGGCGAGGCGATCCTCGCCGAAGCCCTCGCCAAACTGCGTGGCGAGATCTAGATCGTGTCTGACACATAGCGCCGTCCGCCCGCACACGGCGTGGCGCCTCTCCCGGCAAGCCTTGCCCCCGGCCGGACACCCAAAGGTGTCCGGCCGGAGCCGTTTTCGTGGACGGCCGATTGTCAGTGGCATCCCCTACGGTCCGAACAGGAAGACCGAAAGGGAGAGTTGTGACGACGGACGAGGCGGCGGCGCGGACGGCGCCGGTGGCAGAAGAGGCACCTGCCGAAGAGGCGTCGGCGGCGCCGGCGCGGGTGCCCGCGTGGCGCGGGGGATTCGGACGGCTGTGGGGCGCCGCCGTCGTCTCCCGGTTCGGTGACTCGCTGCGTACCGCCGCACTCCCACTGCTCGCCGCGTCGTTGACCGACGACCCGCTGCTGATCGCCACGGTGAGCGCCTGCGGCTATCTGCCCTGGCTGCTGTTCGGACTGCTGGGCGGTGCCGTCGCCGACCGGGTGGACCAGCGCCGCGCGATGTGGGCCGTCGACCTGGCGCGCGGCGTCCTGATGGGGGGCTTCGCCGTCGCGGTCGCCCTCGGCCACAGCACCATCGCGCTGCTGCTCG
Organism: Streptomyces sp. NBC_01508; assembly: GCF_045040315.1. NCBI lineage: Bacteria > Bacillati > Actinomycetota > Actinomycetes > Kitasatosporales > Streptomycetaceae > Streptomyces > Streptomyces sp. NBC_01508. Next base: position 6,676,333 of record NZ_CP109419.1, read on the forward strand.
CGCTCGCCTTCCTGCTCGCCACCTTCCAGACGCTGTTCGACAACGCGGCCACTGCCCTGCTGCCCTCCGTGGTGCCCCGTGACGCGCTGGCCGGCGCCAACGCCCGCCTCATGACCGGCCAGCAGGTCGCGAGCGGCTTCCTCGCGGCGCCGCTGGTGCCGACGCTGCTGATCCTCGGCGCCTCCGCGCCGTTCGCCGTCAACGCCGCCACCTATGTCGTCGGCGCGCTGCTCATCGCGTCGCTGCGGACCGCCGCTCCGGCGACACCCCCGAAGGCTGCGGGCAGCACCCTGCGCGCCGAGATGGCGGAGGGGATGCGCGCCCTGTGGCGGGACGGCGCGCTGCGCGGCCTGTCCGTGGCGACCGCCCTGACGAACATCGGCATGGGCGCCCTGATCGCGACCCTGGTCCTGCACGTCACCGGCTGGCTGGACGCGGGCAACAGCGGCTTCGCGGCGGCCATCACCGCGTTCGGCGTCGCCAATGTGGCCGGCGGGCTGGTGGCACCGCGGCTCGCGGTCCGGATCGGGCGGATACGGAGCATCCTCGTCGCCGGGACCGTCCAGACCTGCGCGCTCGTCGCGCTCGGGACGGTCCGTGAACTGTGGGCGGCCATCGCCGCCATGGCGGTGTTCGGGGTCATGAGCATGGTCTGGAACGTGAACCAGGCGACGCTGGTCCAGGAGCGGAGCCCCGCCGAGATGCTGGGCCGGATCAGCTCCGCCTTCCGTACGCTCTCCATCGGCGGGGCACCGCTCGGCGCGCTGCTGGGCGGTCTGGTCGCGGGCGCCTGGGGGCTCAACACGCCCGCGCTGCTGGCGGCCGGTACGTTCACGCTCGCCGTCGCGTCGCTCGGCGCCCTGATCAATTAGGTTGGGTGGGCAGCTGGGCACCGCACTCACGCAGGCACTCCCGTACGAGAAGAAGTGGGCTGAAGCAAGATGTCCGACAAGAAGGCAGAAGGCCGCGCCAGGCTCAACCGGACGCCCCAGTGGAGCGCGCTGGGCAAGCATCGTGAGCAGCTGGGGGAGACGAGTCTGCGGGAGCTGTTCGCCGAGGACCCGGCGCGCGGCACCGGCTTCACCCTCCAGGTCGGTGACCTCTACGTGGACTACTCGAAGCAGCTGGTGACGGACGAGACGCTCACGCTGCTGCGTGAACTGGCGGCGGCCACCGGCGTCGCGGAGCTGCGCGACGCGATGTTCCGCGGCGAGAAGATCAACACCACCGAGGACCGGGCGGTGCTGCACACCGCGCTGCGCGCCCCGCGCGACGCGGTGATCGAGGTCGACGGCGAGAACGTCGTGCCCGGCGTGCACGCCGTCCTGGACAAGATGGCCGCCTTCTCCGAGAAGGTCAGGGCGGGCGAATGGCTCGGCCACACCGGCCGGCCCATCCGCAATGTCGTCAACATCGGCATCGGCGGCTCCGATCTCGGCCCCGCGATGGCCTACGAGGCGCTGAAGTCCTTCACCGACCGCGCCCTGACGGTCCGTTTCGTGTCGAACGTCGACGGCGCCGACCTGCACGAGGCCGTGCGCGATCTCGACGCGGCCGAGACGCTGTTCGTCATCGCGTCCAAGACGTTCACCACCATCGAGACCATCACCAACGCCACCTCGGCCCGCAGTTGGCTCCTGACCGAGCTCCAGAGCGATCAGGAGGCCGTCGCCAAGCACTTCGTGGCGCTGTCCACGAACGGCGAGAAGGTCGCCGACTTCGGCATCGACACCACGAACATGTTCGAGTTCTGGGACTGGGTCGGCGGCCGGTACTCGTTCGACTCCGCCATCGGTCTCTCCCTGATGATCGCGATCGGACCCGACCGCTTCCGCGAGCTGCTCGACGGCTTCCACCTCGTGGACGAGCACTTCCGCACCGCCCCCGCCGAGTCCAACGCACCGCTGCTGCTCGGCCTGTTGGGGGTCTGGTACGGAGGGTTCTTCGACGCCCAGTCGCACGCCGTCCTGCCGTACAGCCACTACCTGTCCCGGTTCACCGCGTATCTCCAGCAGCTCGACATGGAGTCCAACGGCAAGTCCGTGGACCGCGACGGCGAGCCGGTCCAGTGGCAGACCGGACCGGTCGTCTGGGGCACCCCCGGCACCAACGGGCAGCACGCGTACTACCAGTTGATCCACCAGGGTACGAAGGTCATCCCCGCCGACTTCATCGGCTTCGCCCAGCCGGTCGACGACCTGCCGCACCGGCTGATCGCCCAGCACGACCTGCTGATGGCCAACTTCTTCGCCCAGACCCAGGCGCTCGCCTTCGGCAGGACGCCCGACGAGGTGCGGGCCGAGGGCGTCCCCGAGGAGCTGGTGCCGCACAAGACGTTCCGGGGCAACCACCCGACCACCACCATCCTCGCCGAGTCGCTGACACCCTCCGTACTCGGCCAGCTCATCGCGCTGTACGAGCACAAGGTCTTCGTGCAGGGCGCGGTGTGGAACATCGACTCGTTCGACCAGTGGGGCGTCGAGCTGGGCAAGGTTCTCGCCAAGGAGATCGAGCCGATCCTCACCCGCATCGAGGACGGACGCGACAGCTCGGCCGACCAGCCGCTGGACGCCTCGACCGCGGAGCTGGTCGCGAAGTACCGGGCGCTGCGGGGGCGTTGAGCCGATGACGGAGGGGGAACGGCGGCTCAGGCCGCCCAGCAACACACTGAACGAGCGGGCGGTCACCTGGTGGCGCGCGCAGTGGGCGCTGCTCACCCTGGTGCCGGTGGCCGTCCTCGCGGTGCTCGGCTGGCTCATAGCCCCGGCCCGCACCTGGCTGCTGGTACCCGCCGCCGTCCTGGCCGTACTGGGCCTGGCCTGCGCGGTGTTCCTGCCGAAGTGGTGGTTCCGGGTGCACCGCTGGGAGGTGACGGACAAGGCGGTCTACGTCCGTACCGGCTACTTCTGGCAGGAGTGGCGGATCGCGCCGATGTCCCGGATCCAGACCGTGGACACCGTACGGGGCCCGCTGGAGCAGCTGTTCAAGCTCTCCACCGTCATCGTCACCACCGCCTCCTCCAAAGGAGCGGTACGGATCGAAGGACTCGGCCATGATCTGGCCGCCGAGCTGGCCGAGCAACTGACACACATCACGCAGGCGACGCCCGGGGACGCGACGTGAGCACGGTCGACGAGGCCGCGCCCGGCCAGGAGTGGCGCAAGCTCGACAAGCGCACCGTGCTGGTCACCGCCCTCGTCATGACCGGCGTCGCGACCGGCGCCGGAGTACCCACCGCCGTCGGCCTGTCCGGCGCCATGGGGGTGGCGCGCGCCCTCGCCTGGGTGCTGCCCGCGGCCCTCCTGCTGATCGTCGGCGGCACCGGCGGCGACTACGTCCGCTGGCGCCGTACCCGCTACCGCACCGGCCCCGAGCGGGCCGAGCTGCACACCGGACTGCTGCTGGTCAAACGCCGCTCACTGGCCCGTGAACGGATCAGGAGCGTCGACCTGACGGCCAATCCCCTGCTGCGGATCCTCGGCCTGGTGAAGGTCCGGATCGGCACGGGCGAGCAGGCCGGCGGCGAATCCACCCTGGAACTCGACCCGGTCACCCGCGCGGAGGGCGAGCGACTCCGTACGGAACTGCTGGACCGCACCCCCGCCGGCACCGCCGGGGCGCACCGGGACGGCATGCTGGCCGCCCTCGACCCCCGCTGGATCCGGTACGCGCCCGTCTCCTTCGTCGCGCCCCTGCTGGGCGGGGCGGCGGCGGGCGGCGTGCTGCAGGTCAGCGAGTGGTTCGGGGTCCAGCACGAGGTGCTGGACTGGATCGGCGACCGGTTCCGGGACACCTCGATCCCCATGATGATCGTGGTCCTCGTCGTCGCGGCGCTCCTCGCCGGCATAGTCGGCGCGCTCGGCCTCTGGGTCGAGATGTGGTGGAACTACCGGCTGGAGCGCGAGCCCGGCGGCACCCTGCGCGTCCGGCGCGGGCTCTTCACCGCCCGGTCCGTCTCCATCGAGGAGCGCCGGCTGCGGGGCGTGGAACTGGTCGAGCCGCTGGGCGTACGGCTGGTCGGCGCCGCGCGGGTCGACGCCGTCGCCACGGGCCTGGCACAGGACTCCGACGACCAGCACGCCGACCTCAAGACACTGCTGCCCGCCGCGCCGAGGGCCGCCGCCGACGAGGCGGCCGCGCGGGTCCTGCGGGAGACGTCCTCCCCGACGAGCACGGCCGCACTCACCGCGCACCCGCGCGCCGCCCGCGGCCGGCGGCTGCGCTGGGCGGTGGGCTCCGCGCTGGTGCCGGTCCTGGTCCCGCTGCTCCTCGGCCTGCTGCTCGCGAGCGGCGTACTGCTCACCGTCGCCGCCGTCTGCGCGGTGCTGCTGCTGCCGGTCGCGGTGCTGCTCGCGCTCGACGCGTATCGCAGTCTCGGGCACGGTCTCAGCGGCGCCTATCTGGTCGCCCGCTCGGGCACGGTCCGCCGCTCCACCGTCGCGCTCCAGCGGGGCGGGGTGATCGGCTGGACGGTCAAGCAGTCGTACTTTCAGCGCCGGGCCGGGCTGTTGACGCTCACGGCGACGACGGCGGCGGGGGAGGGCGCGTACGACGTGTACGACGTGGCGCAGGGGGAGGGGCTGGCGTTCGCGGCGGACGCGGTGCCGGGGCTGCTGGAGCCGTTCCTGGAGAAGTAGCGGATGCGGGTACGCCGCGCGGGACGGTTTCCCCGACCCGGCCCGACCCGACTCGACTCGACCTGCCCCTTCCCTCAGCCGGGGTTCCGCCCCGGACCCCGCGCCTCAGACCCCGCCGAGGCCGGATGTCGCCCAGCTCGCCCGGACCAACTCCCTTTCCGTGCTGGTGAGATGGAAGGACGCGGCGAGCCAGGCCGACGCGTAGCGGTCCGTTTCGTCGTCGCGGATCCGGCCGAAGGTGTCGCGGGTACGGCGGTCCGCCTCGAAGCTGAGAGCGCCGGTCAGCTCGGCGGCGGTGTGGAACCCGGTGGCCCCGAGCGCGGCGGCGTCCCCGCGCGAGCCGCCGTTACGGGCCGACTCGGCGACCGCCCGGCGCCCGCCGGTCACGGCGAGTTCGGTCAGGCGGCGTACGCGCCAGACGGGGGAGTCGGCCAGCATGTCGGGCCCGGTGTGCTCGGGCGCGGTCGGAGGGCAGACGTCGGGCGGCGGGAGATGCGCCCCCTGAAGCCGGTCGTAGCCCAGGTCGGCACGGTCCAGCCACTTCGCGGGCAGGCGCAGGGTCGCCTCGGTGCCCGGTACCGGTCCGACAGCCAGCGGACGCAGGGTGGCGGCCCGCTCGGGGTCGATCCGTCCCACCACGCGGACCCGGAGGCCGGGGCGGCCGGCGAGTTGCCGCAGATTGGCCGTGTGCGCGAGGTCCGGGTGCGGGTGGGCGGCCATCAGACGGATCAGTGGCCCGGTCGGCATATCGGCGTCCGGGTGCGGCAGTTCGCGGGCGAGCAGCTGATCGCCCACGGCGCCGGTGATCACCAGATCGCAGCCGATCGGTTCGCTGATCCGCGCGGTCGGCTCCGCTGCCGGGCCGGGCTCGGTGGAGAACCTCTCGGCCACGGTCTCGGCAGGGCGGCGGGCGAACAGGGCGGCAGTCGGTCCGGACGACCAGGGCAGCCCGGCCACCGGGCTGGACCTGACACCCTTGCCGGAGCCGAGCCGGCCGTCGGGGGAGATCGTCGCGCCGTTGATCAACAGGCCGCCTCGGGACAGCTGGAAGTGGTCGAGGACCGTCGCACCGACAGTGACCGGGGCCGTCGCCGCGCCTCGTGCGCGTGCCGAACCGCCGGGCCTGACGTCGGCCACGGAGAACCAGCGGTTGTCGTCGCTGACCAGATGGGTGACCACACCGCCGTACCCGGTGGCGCTGATCACGGGCTCCCGGCAGACGCCGTAGACGCGCAGCGCACCCCCCGGCCGGTAGCCGCGGCGGGCGGTGCCGATCAGTGCGGGGGCGCTGTTGCCCGCCGCCAACAGGCCGGTGGTGAGGAGCAGTTCACGCAGCGCCGCGACCAGGTCGGTCAGCCGGTGGCCCGCATGGCCCACGCGGGCTTCGCGCAGGCCGCGCACCACGCGCAGGGCGGCGGCCTCGGCCCGGTGCAGTCCGGCCAGCCGGGCGGTGTGGGCGGCGCGCAACAGCTCCGCCTGCGCCATCGCGCCTGCGGCGGGCACACCGGCCGCGAGCACGGCCGTGGCGGCGGACCACAGTCCGGACGCGGCAGTGACGCGGGCGGGGCTGAGAGGGACGACGGGTGTGACGGGCTCGGGTGCCTCGGGTTCGGCTTCGGCGGCGGCTTCGGAGCCCGGTCCGGCTGCGGCGGGTTCGGATTCCGCTACGGCTACGGCTACGGCTACGGCTACGGCTTCGGTGGCCGGTTCGGGCGCGCTTTCCGGGTCGGCCACCGGGCACGCCCCGAGGACGGCCGCCCGGTGCAGACAGCGCGGCGCCAGCAGGCAGGTGCAGTGCGCCTGGTCAGGGTCGGTGACCGTGCCGGACGGGCCGGGGGAGAGGGTGACCACCGCGTCCTCGCCGCATCTCACACTGATGCCGCCGTCGTCCCCACCGTCGGGGGCGGCCGTGGTCGCCGGTACGGCGGCGTACCGCTCGATCGCCCCGTCGAGCTTCTTGAGCAGCCGGGCGGTCAGACCTTCCACGGCGCCGGCGACCACCTCCCCGGCGACCGGGGGCAGGGGGACGGTCCGGTCGGGCGATGTCATCGGTTCTCCCCGCGGAGACGGTCGCCCACCCAGCGGGCGAGGGCGAGAGGGCTGAGGGCGGCGACCGGCATGCCGGCTGCCACGAGTTGCCGCGCGACAGGCACCGAGTAGCGCGGTGCGCCGGTGTCGTCCAGGGCCGCGCAGCCCATGAGGTGGACGCCGGACGCGGCGAGTGCACGCACCTCGCCGAGCAGCCCGCCCGCCCCGTAGCCCTCCTCGAAGTCGCTGACGACCACGACGAGGGTGCGGGTCGGCACGGTCACCAGGGAACGGGCGTGGGCGAGTCCCGCGGCGATGTGCGTGCCGCCGCCGACGCGTACCTCAAGGAGCAGCGACAGCGGATCGCTGACCCGGTCCGTCAGGTCGATCACCTCGGTGGAGAAGGTGAGGAAGTGGGTGGAGAGGGTGGGGACACCGCCCAGGACGGCGGCGGTCAGCGCGGACCAGATGACCGATGCCTCCATCGATCCGGACACGTCGACCACGAGGATCAGCCGCCAGTCCGACTCGCGGCTCGTGCGGGTGCTGAACACCGGACGCTCCGGGACGACGACGGTACGCCCGTCGTCGAGGCGGCGCGTATGGGCCAGGTTGGCCCGCAGGGTGCGGGGCAGATCGAGCCTGCCGCCGGGGCGGCGGGTCGGCCGGGGGTTCGCGAGCCCGGTGAGGGTGGGGCGGAGCCGGGTGGCGAGCTCCCGCGCGAGCTCGTCGACCAGCCGGCGTACGAGTGGCCGCAGTTGTGCGAGTTGCTGCTCGGGCATACCTCCGGCCAGCGAGAGGACGGATGTCAGCAGTTCGATCGACGGTCTGACGTACGCGGGGTCGAGTTCGGCGATGACCTCCGTACGACCGGCGTCCGCCGCCCTGGCGAGGACTTCCTCGCGGACGTCCGTCGCGAACAGGGCGTCGAGTTCCTTCGCCCATTCGCGGGCGGTGGGGAAGGACTTGCCCTGACCACCGCCGTCGCCCGCCGCGCCGGGCGGCCCGTCCGCGATGTCGGCGGAGCCTTCGCCGCGCCCGGTGCCGTACAGCTCGTCCAGCGCGTACGCGTAACGGCGGGCGCTGTCCGGGAGTTGGTCCCTCTCCCGGCCCAGGAGCAGTCGCCAGCGGTCGGCGGGTGCGAGGGCGTGTTGCGAAAGTGGCGCCGTCCGCCCGGAGGTCGGGGCCGACGGCGTCTGGTGCGTGCGATCGCAAGGCGGAGGATCGGCGGTGTGGATGGCCCGGCCGTACTTTGGCGAGTCCGACAACGCGGCGAGTGTGCGTGCCGGGCGTCGTCGGCCAGGCGGGACTTCCGCAACACGCCCTGGGCGCCCGGAGTCGTCCAGGGGGCGGCTTGTACGCGTGCTGGTCGCCGCACTCCGCGAACCGGGTTCCGGATCACTGCCGGGTCCAGGCCCGACCGAAGACACCTCCGGCAACTCCAGCGCGGTCAGCGCGGCGAGGCCGGCGGCGTCCGCCGCCGTCCACAGGGCGACCAGTTCCGGTGGCGCGCTCAGCGTCAGGTCGGGGCGGTCGCCGAGCCGTTCGGTGACCGTACGCAGCAGCCGGCCCCGGTCGGCGGGCGTGAGGACGTCGAACCCACCGCGCAGCGCCGGAAGCCGGTGGAGAAAGTCCTGGTCGGGGAGGGCGTCGATCCGATCCAGAAGCGGCGTGAGCGCGGCCTCGGCGGATTGGAGGAGCGGTCCGGCGGCCGTCAGCAGGCCGGTGAGCAGCCCGGAGAGGCGGCGCCGTTCGTCCGGGCCGGTGGCCCCGTCGATCCAGCTCGCGACCCGGTCGCCCATGGCCTGCGGCGCGTCGAGGTCGAGCAGGACGCGGGTCGCCGCCGCGGCTCCCTGGATGACCGGTGAACCGGTCGTCGCGAGTGTGCTCAGCGCGTCGTCCATCCGCAGACCGAGGCGGTGCTCGCCGGCTCGGGTGGCGAGAGCGACCAGAGCGACGGCGTCCTGCGGGTCGTCACTGCCCGCGAGACCGGGGAGTCCGCGTACGGCGGCCTCCAGCAGGACCACGGCGAGGTCGGAGGCCATACGCCGGGTGTCCGCGGTGGTGCCCGGCAGGTGTCCCTGCCGCAGGGAGTGCAACAGGTCCAGGGCGTCGAGGAGTTCGGGCAGGGCGGCCGACGACGGCAGCGCCTCGGCGGCCTCGGCGAGGCGGCCGGCGACCAGCTCCGGCAGATCGCACCGCGCCGCGTCGCGCAGCCCGGTGAGCATCTGAGCGGCGGTGGGTCCGCCCTCCGCGTACTGCGCGTGCGCGGTCTCGCGCAGCTTTCCGGCCGCGGCGACGGCCGCGGTGACACCGCGTACACCCGTCAGATCGAGCCGGGCCGGGACCATCGGTGTCCACGACGCCTGCCACCGGGTGCTCAGACCGGCGGAGTCGCCCGTACGAGCCACCTCACCGGAGGTGCAGTAGCCGACGTCGCAGACATCGAGGCGGTTCAGCAGGACTTCGCGGCGCCCGTCCAGCTCCGACCGGAGCGGGTCGAGACGTACCTCGCGGGATTCGGGGTTCTCCGGGCCCGGGAGCCGCAGCGCGGCGAGTTCGGCCTCGACGGCCGGGCCGAGCCCGGAGCGTGGTGTGCCGGGCGCGACGCGGCCCCGGTCGGTGCCCACCAGGATCGTTTCGAGGGCCCGCGCCAGGGCCCGGCCCCGGCCCAGTGGTTCGCCCTGGCCGAGGACGGTGGTGACGGCTTCAAGCAGCTCGCCGCGTCCCGGTGCGGGCAGCGACCTCAGCCGCGCGAGGTCGTCGGCGAGCCGCAGGGTCTCGACGGCCTCGCCGGTGCCGGCGGTGTGGCCGGCGGACCGCATCGCCCGGCACAGCCCGGTGATGGCGGTGGCGGCGGCGTCACGTACCCGCTCGGGCACCCCACCGGCCGCGAAGACGGCCTGCTGCCAGCGCGGATCCCGGATCCCGGCGGGGTAGCCGGAGCGGGAGTCGAGCAGGGGGAAGGTGTACGGCACGAGAGAGGTGACGGGCGAGGTACCGGCTCCGTCCGCTCCTTCGGCCGCGCCGGCCGCGTCGTGAGCGCCGGCCGCGCCGGTCCCGACTCCCGGCTCCGTGCCCGGCGTTACGAGTGCCGGTGCGTGGAAGGCGCCGACGACCGCCGCCACCCGGCGGGTGCCGCCCGACGCCTCGGCGATCACGCGGCGCATGTGCTCCTCCCGGGCGAGGTCGGAGGAGGCCACCCCACTCCGTGCCGACGCGTCGCGGCGCAGCGCCCAGCCCACGCCGAGCGCGGCGCGGCGTACGGCCTCCGGCGGGCAGCCGGGGGCGCGGACCTCGACCGTCCGGTCCCACAGGTCGTCGCCGTCGCGGCCGGTGCCGGACGAGCCCAGTGCGGCGGCGAAGGCCGGTCCGGGCAGCTCCCGGTCCGGCCCTGCGTCAGGACCGGCGTCCGAACCGGTGGGCGGGCCGGCGTCCGCCCCCGTCGCTGTCCAGCCCGGATCCGACAACGGCAGGTCGCAGCAGCGCACTTCGACGCCGTGGTCCCTGGCCCAGCGGACGGCCACGAGCTCCGGTGAGAAGTCGGCGAACGGGTAGAAGCCGAGCCGCCCGTCCGGATCGGCGCCCGCGAGCGCGACCGGCGCCAGGGTGCCCGGGTCGGCGAGGTGGGTCAGCCACGGCTGGAAGTCGGCCGGCAACTCGACGCAGACCACGTCGGCTCCCGAGGCGTCCAGCAACGCGGGCAGTGCGGCGGCCAGCGCGGGGCTGTGGTGCCGTACCCCCAGCAGATACGGCGCCACGCAGCCCGCGAGTGTGTCCACCGCGTCGCGGGGGTCGCCGCCGGAGCCGTGTCCGCCACTGTCGTGTGCGGTGGTGTCGTGTGCGGTGGTGTCCACCGCCGGGGCGCCGCTCAACGCAGGTTCTCCCGGAGGTCCCAGAGGCGGCGCCACATCTCGGCGCCGTCCTCGGCGCGGCGCCGTACCGGACCGTCCCAGTAGCCCAACAGCCGCCCGTGGTCGGCCTGGTCGTCCTTGAGGACCACGCCGAGCAGATGACCGGGCACCAGGTCGAGCAGGTCCCCGGCGGGCAGATAGGCCGCCGCCACCCCGAGCGAGGCGGCGACCTGCACGGCCTCGGCGGTGGACATCACCGTGCCCGGCCGCTCCACGTCCCAGCCCTCGGCCGAGCGACCGTTGCGCAGATCGCGGAAGACCGTCACCAGCACGTCCAGTACGGCGTCGTCCACCGCGTACGCCGTGCCCGCGCGCTCAACGGTCGCCGTGGCCTGGCCCCGTACGAGCGCGGTCTCCGCGTCCGCGTCGGCGATGGGATGGATCGTCTCGAAGTTGAAGCGCCGCTTGAGCGCGGCCGACATCTCCGAGACGCCCCGGTCCCGGAGGTTGGCCGTCGCGATCACGCTGAAGCCGGGGACGGCCGCGGCCTGCGCGTCATCCGTGCCCGCGAGTTCGGGCACACTCAGCCGCCGGTCGGACAGGATCGACACGAGCGCGTCCTGCACCTCCGGCAGACAGCGGGTGATCTCCTCGATCCGGGCGACCCGGCCGGTCCGCATGGCCGTGAGCACCGGTGAGGCGACCAGCGCCTGCGGTGTGGGGCCCTGGGCGAGCAGCAGCGCGTAGTTCCAGCCGTAGCGGAAGGCGTCCTCGGTGGTGCCGGCGGTGCCCTGCACGGTGAGGGCGCTGGTGCCGCTGACGGCGGCGCTCAGCAGCTCGGAGAGCATCGACTTCGCGGTGCCCGGCTCGCCGACGAGCAGCAGACCGCGGTCGCCGACGAGGGTGACCACGCACCGTTCCACCAGGGCGCGTTCGCCGATGAACTTGGGGGTGATGGCCAGCCGGGCGGGCAGCCCGGCGTGGGTCCCCGCCAGCCGCAGGGCTTCGCCGCCGCTGCCGCAGATGAAGGTCACCACCGCGCGTGGGGTCAGCGCCCAGTTGGGCGGGCGGGGGCCGTCGTCGTACGCGGCGAGAAAGGCGAGTTCGGTGGCGTACCGCTCCTCGGCCGGCAGCGACTGCCGGGGCGCGGGGGCGGTCTCCCCGCTGTCTGTCGGGGTGTCTGTCAGGGTCGTCATGCTCTGTAGTCCTTGCTCGGTGCCGGGGCGCGGCGCGCGGCACGGCACCGCGTTCCGCGTGGGGTTCGGTTTCGGTGGGGTGAAGCTGGTGCGGGGCCGGTCGGTCGGCGTGGGCGGGGTGACCGGCACCCCGCCCACGCCGTACCTAGGGTCAACCCCGGCCGCCCCGACGGGTCTTGAGCTCGTCGAAGCGAGGAGCGTCGCCTTCCTTGATCCGCTGCCAGGCCCGGCGGTAGAGGTCGGCCACCGGCTCCGTGGGTGCGATCACGTCCAGCGGTGCGCTACCCGAGCTGATGAGGGCGAACAGCGGCAGCTTCCACCGCTCCAGCGCAAGCGCCGCCGAATTCATGGCCGTCCAGGGGCCCGGCAGGAAGAGTGAGCGCCTGGCTCCGGTGCGGGTGGCTTTGACGACCAGGTCGGTGGCGGCCAGTTCGTCGCGTGCCGCTTCGATACGGGCGGCTCCGCCGCGCCGCCGCTTCCAGCCCGTCCACTTGGCGATGTTGGTGTCGGTCGGATCGGGCATCGCCAGCAGCATCAGGTAGAGCACGGAGGCGTCCTCACCGATGCCGTGCTCCTTGGCGACCTCCACGACCAGGTCGGGGACGGAGCGGGAGGGGTCCTGCGGGTACCAGGTGCCGTCCTTGTCCCGCTCGCCGGCCACCGGGTCGCCCGGGTCGCCGAGGAGCGCCGCGAAGCGCGGATCGTGGGCCACGCGCAGGCACACCTCGACGGGATACAGCATCTGGGCGTCGAGATGCTTGGCGTAGCCGTCGCCGATGCCTCGCAGGACCGGCAGATAGGGGTCGTCGCCGGCCTCGTCCAGCAGCGCCGGGCGGATGGCGGGATACGGCCGATTGTCGTACGTGCCCATGAGCACCGCGCCGTAGCGTTCCCAGCCGTCGCCGGTCTCGGTGGGGGCGCCGGCCGCCGCGCGGAACTCGGGCAGGCTCACATACCCGCCCAGGCGGAGCATCAGCTCCGGGTTGGCCAGCCGTTCCCGGACGGCGCCGAGCGGGCCCGGCAGCAGGTCCCGGACCGGGTGGCCGGCCGGGAGCTGGTGGGCCAGCCACGCGGCGGTCGCGGTCAGCGACTTCAGCGTGTCCGTGTCGAACACGGGGGTGTCGGTGTCGACGGGAGCGACGCTGTCTCGGTGGACCCGCCAGGCGGCGTCGGTCGTCAGCCGCGGTTCGCCGGCCGGGTCGAGGAGCGCCCGCAGGGTCTGTTCCGGTGTCCAGTCGGACCGCACGGCCCGGACCGCTTTCGCCACGAGCGGCAGCAGCTCTTCGGGGACGGGGGTCCGCCGTCCCAGTGCGCCGTTCCAGACCTCGGCGGCCGTGGCCACATCGGGTCCCACCGTCCACAGCCGGGCGGGCTCCGCGGGCAGCAGCGCCGCCACCACGGCCCGCCGCAGGCCCACGTCCACACGGCGCAGTTCGTCCCTGGCCACAGCGGCGTTCGGGGTCTTCAGCCCGAGCGTGTTCCGCACGTCCGCGGGCAGGAAGTCCTGCACGTACGTCCTCACCCGGGGCAGACCGGCCACGACCAGCGCGGCCATGGACGCTGTCACCCCGGTCAGCCGGGCGAACTCCTCGGCGGCGGCGGGGAACCACGGCGCGGGCCCGCGCTCCGCCAGCTCCGCGCGGAAGGCCCCGAACCAGTCACCCTCCCGCCCACGCCCGGCGCCGATCTCCCGAGGCGCGGACTTCACGCCGTACGGCGCGGGAACCTCGAAACGACCCGCCGGATCGTGGAACAGCGCGGTGAACTCCCGACGGGACCCCTCCCAGTACCCCGCGCGGATGAAGGCGAGGAAAGCGCCGCCGGCCAGCGGAAGCACCCCCGACCAGTTGCCCGCCCGCGTCGTGCCGTCCGGGTTCTGGAGCTCGCTCTCGTCGAGGAGGAGCAGGCAGACACGCCAGCGGTCGGTGCCCTCGGCCGTGGTGAGGCCGAGCGTGTTCAACTCCACCAGCAGCTCATTCAGCGCCGCGCGGTGCTCCTGCTCCGTGGTCACCGCGGCGGCCCGATAGGCCACCACGGCCGCGGAGCCGAGGAGCTTTTCCCAGTCGGTCCTGTCCCCAGGCAGCGGCGGCCCGTCGAGGTGGACACGCACAGCTTCCTCGGGCTCGATGGAGCTCCCCAACAGCTCACCCAGCGCGCTGAGTTGACCGAAAGCGCTACGCGTGCCGCCGCTGTGGTACGACGACAGCGAGCAGCCGTCCGCGAGTCCGTCGAGAGCCTCTTCGAGCAGTCCGTTCGATGGGCCGACAGCCTCCGCCTTCGGCCGCTCGACCACCGCCTTCTCCTCAAGGCGTACCACCATCGCGTCCAGCTCGGCCTGCTGCCCGGCGGCGAACCGCACCACCCCGGCGATGCCGGCCACCAGCGCGTCATGGCTGACCGAGGGCAGCAACTCGCTCACCAGGGACGGAAGTACGTCCGGCTGCGGCTCCGTCCCCGTTCCCGCCCGCTCTTTCGCCTTCTCGGCCTGCGCGACCGCGGCCGACAGCAGCGCCGCCGCCGTGTCCCGGTCGATGTCGCGCAGCGCCTCGGAGCCCCGGGGGTCCCTGGCCCTGAGACAGTGCCAGTAGTTCTCCGGCGGCAGCAGCGTGGTGCCTGCCGCGAACTCCCCCGGCGCGCCGTTCACCTTGGCGTACGCCGTCACCACGCCCTCCGGGTCGACCAGCCTGATCTCGGAGTCCTGATAACCGACGCCTCGGGGCCGGTCGTCGCCGGGGAACAGCAGCGTGCGGGTCGGCCAACCGGAACGTCGGGGCAGCGTGATGGTGTGCCCGGCCAGGTCCTCGCAGCGGTGCGAGCCATCGGGCAGCCGCACCACCCGCCAGCCCAGCAGCCCGTCCACGGGATGCGCGCCCGGACCGGTCGCGGTCGACGGAGCGGGCAGCAGCACGCCTCCGGCGAAGGTGCTGCCCTCCGGCGCGTCGCGCGTCGCCTCGGCGAAGAAGGCGGGCCGACCGACAGCGTGGGCCTTCCCCGACTCGGGGTCCAGCTCACGCAGACGCGGGACTCCTTCGGCGTCCTCGGTCCCCTTCCAGTACCGCGTCCCGTCCGAGTGCACCGTCGCCTCGACGGCGGGCAGCGCCGTGTCCCCGGCGTACAGCACACCGCCGCCTGTGAACCGCCCGCCGCCCGGCCTGGGCAGGGTGAACGCCCCCAGACTTCTGTTGAGCCGGTCGGCCTGGATGCCATGGACATGGTCGGCGCCCGCGAGAGGCCCCGCGCGGTCGGCGGCCGTGTGCCAGTAGCCGTGCATCTGGCCGCCGTCGGACCCCGACCGCCAGTGGACGAGCAACTGCCCGTCGACGTAGTGGAATCCAGGGTGGTGCCAATAGCCGAGATCCCCGTCGGGGATGCGCAAGTCGTGTGTCAGTACGGCGCCTTCGGCGTCGAGGACCCGCGCCTGCGAGGCGCCCGCCACGATCAGATGGGGCCAGGCGTCGGCGAGGACGATCCCGCCCCGGTCCTTGTCCTTCGGAGCCAGTGCCGCGATCGCCTCCTCCCAGGCGGGCCAGCCCAGTTCGTCGAAGATCCCCGCGCGCAGCGTCCGGACCAGCAGAGGCGTCAGATCGGTGGCGGCGGCGGCCCGTACCTCCTCCTCGGCGAGGGCCAGCGCCACACCGGGAATCCGGCGCAGCAGGCGCAGACCGTCGGGCAGGCAGGGCAGCGCGTCGACGGAGAACGCCCGCGCGGTCGTCCTCATCCACTCCGTGAGCATCAGGCGCCCACCGGGGGAGTCGGCCAGCAGCCGGTAGGGCTCGATCTCGCCGCCGAGATGGTCCGCCCCCGCCCCGAACGCGGGCCGGAAGCGCTCGTCCGCCGCCAGCGCGAGCAGATCGCGGCGGTCCGCGTCGGGCTCGGCCCACGTGTCCAGACGCAGCCGGGACGGCCAGCGCTCACTCTTGGGATCCGCGACCGGCACGTCCAGGGACAGCAGCAGGTCGAGCAGGTCCACGTCGTCGTACGGGACGGGTACAGCAGACACCGCTTCGTCGGACTCGGCATCAACTGCGGCCAGTTCCACGCGCAGTTGTCCGGCCATCCGCTCCACGAGTGAGAGCAGCGCCGGCATCCGGCAGGCCGTCCGGTACGAGTCGCGGTACTTCGCGAATCGCAGATACCAGCCGACCGTACCGTCCTCGGGCCGCCGCTCGGCCGGCAGCGTGGCGTCGCAGAGCCCCGCGGTGGCCCCGCACTCCTCAAGCAACTCCAGCCAGAACTCGGCGCATTCGTCGTCCGCGGGCAGCAGATTCAGCAGAGTCCCGCAGGCCGAGGGCTCCCGCCGGGCCAGCGCGACAAGCGCGGAGTGCTGCGCCTTCCACCAGCCGGGCGTCGCACGCCGGGTGGCCGGGAGGGCGAGCAGCTCGGTCAGATACACGCCCTCCGCCACCGACACGTCCGCCCCGGTGGCCTTCGCCAGCCTGCGCAGATCGGTGGACATCTGGATCGACGGCTCGAACCCGGCGGCCGTACGGCGGACACACACCTCACGGAACCGGCGGTACGCCTCGTCGGCGGGCACCCGGGCCGCGAGCCCCTTCGCGTGCCCGGACAGCGCCTTCACCGGCAGCGCCCCGGCCAGCGCGAACTCCAGGAACACCGCGTGCAGCCGCTCCTCGTCGACCGCCAGCCCGTGCAGCCCCTCGGCGTCGCGGGCCCGCAGGAACATCTGCGCCGCGAACCCCGGATTCTCCACCTCCAGGAAGACCCGACCGGCCCGCTCGAAGAAGGTCGGCAGGAAGTGCGGTACGGAGTCGGCCAGCCGGGCCGCGATCTGCTGGTACGAGGCCAGCGCCACCTTCGGTTTGGTCTTCGCCTGCCGGGCGACCTTCTCCAGCTCCGGCATGAGGCCGAGTGCCTGACGGCCGTCCTCCGGGTGGTGCACCAGCACCCACTCCGGGAAGCCCAGCGACTGCCGCAGCGCCAGCCCGACCTCGGCCGGCTCGCCGTCCGGCTCCAGACCGAGAAAGCCGGCGGCCAGATCCTCCGCCGCTCCCAGCTCCCCGGCCACCAGCCGCACCACCACCCGGTCGTCGAGCCCCGGATGCCGGTAGGCGCGGGTGGTCAGCGCGACCGCCCGCTCGCCGGCGTCGCCCGTACCGGGCGGCAGCACCGCTCCGGCCCGCAGCAACTGCTCGGCCGTGGCCCGCACTCCTGTCCCCGCCCGCGCCCCGGCCTCCGCCGTCCCCGCCTGTGCCGCTGTCTGCGCCCGCACCGCTGCCCCCGTGTCACTCACGCGTTCTCCCCCTCACTGACCGTGCGGCCGGCGTACAGCGCCGCGGCCATGCGCATCCCCTCGGACCAGGCGACCGGTCCGACCTCCCGCAGTCGCAGCGAGCGTCCGTCGAGCACGCTCCAGGACAGGTCGCCGGTCTCGGACTCCCCGTCCCAGTACGGCTCCCCGATCCAAACCGACGCCTCGGTGAGCGTCGCGGTCTCCCGTATCCGGCAGGTGGCGTAGCCGCCCGTCACCCGGTAGCCGAGTGAGGTCGCCCGCGCCGCCAGACCGAACCGCGAGTCGTACGTGCCGCCCGCGAAGTCCGACACCGAGGACGCCTTTTCGGCGAGGTCCGCCGGCTTGTGCCAGGTGGCCCGGTGGATCTGCTCCACCCCCTGACGCAGGCCCAACTCGGCGGCGAACTCCCGCAGATCGTCCAGATCGGGCAGCAGAACCGGGTGCGGCAGCGTCACCGTCGTCGGTGACAGCCGTACGGTCTCGCCGTCCGGATCGACCAGCCGCAGCTCACCCGAGTCGGTGGCGCCCCTCAGGAAACCCACCTCGTCCGGGCTCTCGCCCATGACGACCATGTCGCGCAGCCCCGCCTGCCACGCCTCGTCGGGCCACACCCGGGCGAGCAGCCCGGTGGGAACGGGCAGGGACGACACCATCCAGTTGTCCACCCGCTCCACGCACTCCGTCGCGTGCCGGTCCAGCCATTCGGCGAGCTTGCGCAGCCGGTCCACCTCGGGGTGTGTCTTCACTCCTTTGGGCAGCGTCTTCAACTGCCGCCCCGCCGCTCGCCCCGATGTGGACCTCGCGGCCACCCGGCCTTCCACCAAAGCGACTTCGTAACCGTCGCCCGCCGACAGCCAGCCCATTGAGCACGCACCTCTCCCCGTTCACGCAGCATGAATCCCGCAGGGGAATCGACCCCGCACTGCGGTAGGGGAGGAACGCTACCGGGGGGCACTGACAGTCCGTCGGGTCAGGGTGTGTGGGGTGGGGGTGGGACGCACGGCGGCCCGGTTCGTGTGGACGAACCGGGCCGTTGCGGCAGTGACGTGGGGCGCCTGCGGCGGGCCTGTTCCCCTCCCCGCCCCTTCCCGGCAGTATCGATATGCGGCTCCGCCGCGTGGGGCTCAGCCCCGGACCCCGTACGGCCTGCGGCCGTGCCCTCACACGCCGGGCGGGCTGCTTTTCGGGGCTCCGCCCCGGACCCCGCGCCTCAAACGCCGGCGAGGCTGAAGTTGCCCGGACCCCGCGCCTGGAACGCCGGCGATGCTGAAGACGCCCGGCACGGCGAGGACTTCACGTTCAGGCCGAAGCCCTCGCGTACAGCGCCCGCGGCAGCTTCGACGCCGCCGGCTCGTCCAGCAGCCACAGTGTCCGCGCCCGCCCGTACGCGCCCGCCGCCGGTGCCTGGATCTCGCCGGCACCGCTGAGTGCGATCTCCGCGGCCTCCGCCTTGTCCTCGCCCGCCGCCAGCAGCCACACCTCGTGCGCCGCCCGGATCGCCGGCAGCGTCAGCGAGATCCGCAGCGGCGGCGGCTTCGGCGCGCCGTGCACAGCGACCACCGTGCGCTCGGTCTCCCGGACGCCCGGCAGCTCGGGGAAGAGCGAGGCGACGTGCGTGTCCGGCCCCACGCCGAGCATCAGCACGTCGAAGGACGGGACCCGCGCGTGGTCCTCCGGCCGTGCCGCCGCGGCCAGTTCGGTCGCGTACGCGGCTGCCGCCGCCTCGATGTCGGAGCCGTACGCGCCGTCCGGCGCCGGCATCGGGTGCACCCGCGCGGGGTCCACCGGCACCGAGTCGAGCAGCGCGGCCCTGGCCTGTGTGTCGTTGCGCTCCGGGTCGCCACCGGGCAGGAACCGCTCGTCGCCCCACCAGAGGTCGAGCCGGGTCCAGTCCACCGCGTCCCGGGCGGGCGCCTCGGACAGCGCGGCCAGCAGGCCGTTGCCGTTGCGCCCGCCGGTCAGGACGATCGACGCGGAGCCACGCGCGGCCTGGGCGTCCACGATCTTCGTGATCAGCCGGGCCGCCGCGGCCTGTGCCATCAGCTCCTTGTCACGGTGCACGACGAGTTGCGGAACACTCACTTCGACGCCGCCTTCTTGGCTGCGGCGGCCGAGGTGCGCGCGGGAGCCGCCTTCTTCGCCGCCGGGGCCGGAGCGCTGTCGCCGGACGTCTCGGGCGGTACCGGCTCCAGCCGGTCCACGCCGAACCGCAGTGTCGCCGCGTACGTGTCGTCCGGGTCCAGCCTGCGCAGCTCCTCGGCGATCAGCTCCGAGGTCTCCCGCCGGTTGAGCGCCACCGCCCGGTCCGGCTGGCCGTCGATGGCCAGCGTCGCCAGCGAGCCGTCCGTACGGCGCAGTTCGATCGGCCCGCAGTCGGTCTCCATCCGGACGGACGTGAGGCCGGGTCCCGCCGAGACCGAGCGGGTGACCGGGACGTGCAGGCGCTCGGCGAGCCACATGCCGAGCAGCTCGCAGCTCGCGTTCAGCTCCTCGCCCTCCACCCGGACCGAGGTGACCTTGCAGTCGACCTGGTCCAGCGCGGCGGCCAGCATCGAGCGCCACGGGGTGATCCGGCTCCACGCGAGGTCCGTGTCGCCGGGCGTGTAGACGGCGGCGCGGGCCTTCAGCTCCTCGATCGGGTTCTCGGCGGCGTAGGTGTCCGTCACCCGGCGCTGGGCCAGCGTGCCCAGCGGGTCCTTCGCGGGGTTGTCCGGCGCGTTGGCCGCCCACCAGACCACGACGGGCGCGTCGGGCAGCAGCAGCGGCAGGACGACCGACTGGGCGTGGTCGATGACCTCGCCGTACAGCCGCAGGACGACCGTCTCGCCGGTGCCGGCCTCCACACCCACCCGCACCTCGGCGTCGAGCCGCGCCTTGGCCCGGTCGCGTGCCGAGCGGGAGACCCGCTTGACGACGACCAGCTTGCGCGACGGGTGCTCGCGGGACGCCTCGTTGGCGGCCTTGAGCGCGTCGTACGCGTTCTCCTCGTCGGTCACCAGGACCAGGGTGAGGACCATGCCGACGGCCGGGGTGCCGATCGCCCGGCGCCCCTCGACGAGCGCCTTGTTGATCTTGCTGGACGTGGTGTCCGTAAGGTCGATCTTCATGGCCGACGCCAGCTCCGTCCGTGTCGTGCGAGCATTTCGTCCGCCTCGACCGGACCCCAGGTCCCGGACTCGTACTGCGCGGGCTTGCCGTGCTTGTCCCAGTACTGCTCGATCGGGTCGAGGATCTTCCAGGACAGCTCGACCTCCTCCGTACGGGGGAAGAGGTTGGAGTCGCCGAGCAGCACGTCGAGCAGCAGCCGCTCGTACGCCTCGGGGCTGGACTCCGTGAAGGACTCGCCGTAGGCGAAGTCCATCGAGACGTCCCGCACCTCCATCGCCGTGCCCGGCACCTTCGAACCGAACCGCATGGTCACGCCCTCGTCCGGCTGGACCCGGATGACCAGGGCGTTCTGCCCCAGCTCCTCGGTGGCCGTGTGGTCGAAGGGTGAGTGCGGGGCGCGCTGGAAGACGACCGCGATCTCGGTGACCCGGCGGCCGAGCCGCTTGCCGGTACGCAGATAGAACGGGACGCCCGCCCAGCGGCGGTTGTCGATCTCCACCTTCACCGCGGCGTAGGTGTCGGTCTTCGACTTGGGGTCGATACCGTCTTCCTGGAGATACCCGACGGCCTTCTCGCCGCCCTGCCAGCCCGCCGCGTACTGCCCGCGCACGGTGTCCTTGCCCAGCTCGCGCGGCAGCCGTACGGCACCGAGCACCTTGGTCTTCTCGGCGGCCAGCGCGTCCGCGTCGAAGGAGGCGGGCTCCTCCATGGCGGTCAGCGCGAGGAGCTGGAGCAGGTGGTTCTGGATGACGTCACGCGCGGCGCCGATGCCGTCGTAGTAGCCGGCCCGGCCGCCGATGCCGATGTCCTCGGCCATGGTGATCTGGACATGGTCGACGTACGACCGGTTCCAGATCGGCTCGAAGAGGGTGTTCGCGAAGCGCAGCGCCAGAATGTTCTGGACGGTCTCCTTGCCCAGGTAGTGGTCGATCCGGAAGACCTCGTTGGACGGGAAGACCTCGTGCACGACCTTGTTGAGCTCCTGGGCGGAGGTCAGGTCGTGGCCGAACGGCTTCTCGATGACGGCGCGCCGCCAGGAGCCCTCCTTCTGGTCGGCCAGCCCGTGCTTCTTCAGCTGCTTGACGACCTTGGGGAAGAACTTCGGCGGTACGGACAGGTAGAAGGCGAAGTTGCCGCCCGTGCCCTGCTCCTTGTCGAGATCCTCGATCGTGGCCTTCAGGTTCTCGAAGGCCTGGTCGTCGTCGAAGTCGCCCTGGACGAAGCGCATCCCCTGGATGAGCTGCTGCCAGACCTCCTCCCGGAACGGCGTACGGGCGTGCGCCTTGACGGCGTCGTGGACCTCCTGCGCGAAATCCTCGTCCTGCCACTCGCGCCGGGCGTACCCGACGAGCGAGAAGCCCGGCGGCAGCAGGCCGCGGTTGGCGAGGTCATACACGGCCGGCATCAACTTCTTACGGGACAAATCGCCCGTGACGCCAAAGATGACCAGGCCCGACGGCCCCGCGATACGCGGGAGCCGTCGGTCCGCGGCGTCACGAAGCGGATTCGCTCCGTGGGTTGCGGTCAAGGGTTCAGTCCTCCGAAGGGGCGAGGCGCTTCAGTTCCGCCTCGGTCGACTTGAGCAGGTCGGTCCAGGCCTTCTCGAACTTCTCGACGCCCTCGTCCTCCAGCACCTGGACGACGTCGTCGTAGGAGATGCCCAGCTTCTCGATGGCTTCGAGAGCGGCGCGCGCCTGGTCGTACGTACCCTTCACGGTGTCACCGGTGACCGCTCCGTGCTCGGCGACCGCCTCCAGCGTGGCCTCGGGCATCGTGTTCACCGTGTGCGGGGCGACCAGGTCGTCCACATACATCGTGTCCCGGTACGCGGGGTCCTTGACGCCCGTCGAGGCCCACAGCGGACGCTGCTTGTTGGCCTGGACACGGTCCAGGGCCGCCCAGCGGTCGGCGCCGAAGACTTCTTCGTACGCCTCGTAGGCCAGCCGGGCGTTCGCGACGGCGGCCTTGCCGCGTGCGGCCTTCGCCTCGTCCGTGCCCAGCGCGTCGAGCCGCGCGTCGATCTCGGTGTCCACGCGGGACACGAAGAAGGACGCCACCGAGTAGATCTTCGAAAGGTCGAGGCCCGCGGCCTTCGCCTTCTCCAGACCCGACTGATAGGCGTCCATGACCTCGCGGTAGCGCGCCAGCGAGAAGATCAGCGTCACATTGACACTGATGCCCCGGGCGATCGTCTCGGTGATCGCGGGGAGCCCCGCCCTGGTGGCCGGGATCTTGATGAACGTGTTCGGGCGGTCCACCAGCCAGGCCAGCTGCTTGGCCTCGGCGACGGTCGCCGCCGTCTTGTGCGCCAGCCGGGGGTCCACCTCGATGGAGACTCGGCCGTCCTGGCCCTGCGTCTCGTCGAAGACCGGCCGCAGGACGTCCGCGGCGTCACGGACGTCCGCCGTCGTGATCATGCGGACGGCTTCCTCGACGGTCACCCCACGCGTCGCGAGATCGGTGAGCTGTGCCTCGTAACCGTCACCTCCGGAGATCGCCTTCTGGAAGATCGAGGGATTGGTCGTCACGCCCACGACGTGCTGCTGGTCCATCAGTTCGGCGAGGTTGCCGGATGTGATGCGCTTGCGCGACAGGTCGTCGAGCCAGATCGCGACGCCTTCGTCGGAGAGGCGCTTGAGTGCGTCTGTCATGAGAGTTGCATCTCCTACTTGTCGTATACCTGCGTCAGCGCGCCACGGCGGCGAGAGATTCCCGAGCCGCGGACGCGACCGCGTCCGCGGTGAAACCGAACTCCTCGAAGAGGACCTTGCCGTCGGCCGAAGCGCCGAAGTGCTCCAGCGAGACGATGCGGCCGGCCTCGCCCACGAAACGGTGCCAGGTGAGCCCGATACCGGCCTCGACCGCCACCCGCGCCTTCACGGAGGGCGGCAGGACACTGTCCCGGTACGCCTGGTCCTGCTCCTCGAACCACTCGACCGACGGCATCGACACCACACGCGTCGCGATGCCCTCGGCCTGCAGCCGCTCGCGCGCCTCGACGGCCAGCTGCACCTCGGAGCCCGTACCGATCAGCACCACCTGGGGCTCGCCGCCCTCGGCCTCGAACAGGACGTAACCACCCTTGGCCGCACCCTCGTTGGCCTCGTACGTCGGCACACCCTGACGGGTGAGCGCCAGGCCGTGCGGGGCGCCCTTGGCGTGCCGCTTGAGGATCTCGCGCCAGGCGATCGCCGTCTCGTTGGCGTCGGCGGGACGCACGATGTTGAGACCCGGGATGGCCCGCAGTACGGCCAGGTGCTCGACGGGCTGGTGCGTCGGACCGTCCTCGCCGAGACCGACCGAGTCGTGCGTCCAGACGTATGTGACGGGCACCCGCATCAGCGCCGCGAGCCGCACGGCCGGGCGCATGTAGTCGGAGAACACCAGGAAAGTGCCGCCGTAGATACGGGTGTTGCCGTGCAGCGCGATGCCGTTCATCGTCGAACCCATGGCGTGCTCACGGATGCCGTAGTGCACCGTGCGGCCGTACGGGTCGGCCTCCGGCAGCGGATTGTCCGCCGGGAGGAACGACGACGTCTTGTCGATCGTGGTGTTGTTGGATCCCGCGAGGTCGGCGGAGCCGCCCCACAGCTCGGGAATGACCGCGCCGAGCGCCTGGAGCACCTTGCCGGACGCGGCACGGGTCGCGACACCCTTGCCGGTCTCGAAGACCGGCAGCTTCTGCTCCCAGCCCTGGGGCAGCTCGCCCGCGCGGACACGGTCGAACGTCGCGGCGCGCTCCGGGTTGGCCGTACGCCACGCGGCGAAGACCTTCTCCCACTCGGCGCGCGTCTCACGGCCCCGGTCGAGCGCCTCACGCGTGTGCGCCAGCACCTCGTCGGCGACCTCGAAGGTCTGCTCGGGGTCGAAGCCCAGCACCCGCTTGGTCGCGGCCACCTCCTCGTCACCCAGCGCCGAGCCGTGCGCGGCCTCGGTGTTCTGCGCGTGCGGGGCGGGCCAGGCGATGATCGAGCGGGCGGCGATGAACGAGGGGCGCTCGGTCTCGTCCTGCGCGGCCTTCAGGGCGCGCGCCAGACCCGCCGGGTCGAGGTCGCCGTTGGCCAGCTGCTCGACGCGTTGCACGTGCCAGCCGTACGCCTCGTAGCGCTTGAGGGTGTCCTCGGAGACGGCCGTCTCGGTGTCGCCCTCGATGGAGATGTGGTTGTCGTCCCAGAGCAGGACGAGATTGCCGAGCTTCTGGTGGCCGGCCAGTGACGACGCCTCGCCGGAGACACCCTCCTGGAGGCAGCCGTCACCCGCGATCACCCAGATGGTGTGGTCGAAGGGAGAGGTGCCCGGGGCCGCGTCCGGGTCGTAGAGACCACGCTCGTAGCGGGAGGCCATCGCCATGCCCACACCGTTGGCGACACCCTGGCCGAGCGGCCCGGTGGTGGTCTCGACGCCGACCGTGTGGCCGTACTCCGGGTGGCCCGGGGTCTTCGACCCCCAGGTGCGGAACGCCTTCAGGTCGTCCAGCTCCAGGCCGTAACCCGCGAGGTACAGCTGGATGTAGAGCGTCAGCGACGAGTGGCCCGCGGAGAGTACGAACCGGTCGCGTCCGGTCCACTGCGCGTCGGCCGGGTCGTGCCGCATCAGCTTCTGGAAGAGCACGTAGGCCGCGGGGGCCAGGCTCATCGCCGTACCGGGATGGCCGTTGCCGACCTTCTGTACGGCATCCATGGCCAGGACGCGGACGGTGTCGACCGCCTTGCGGTCCAGGTCGGTCCACTCTTCGAGGTCTGTGGTGGTCGGCTTGGTGCTCACCCTGAGTCAGGGCTCCTCTCCAGCATGTCGAATCCCGGTGTCTGAGGGCGCACCGGTTCGCTGCCGAGCCTACCCTCGTGGCGCCGCGCGACCATTCCCGTCCAAATAGCGAAGAAGAGACACCGGCGCCCGTGCGGTTGCCCGTCAAGTCGTCTGTGAAGCCGTCCGTGAAGTCCCTCGTGAAGTCCCTCGTGAAGTCCCTCGTGAAGTCCTCCGTAAAGAAGAGACGTCGTCGGGGTGCCGGGCGGATGTCGAGTACGTCTCCGGAGGCCCCCGACCAGGTGTCAACACGAGCCCACCCCCGCGAAGAACGGCATCTGGGCAACGTCTAGAGTGGCGTGGTACGCGCAAGCCTTTACCGGGCCTTCACGCCCGGAGCTTGCTGGGATTTCTCTGTCTGGGGTGTGCGTGACGGCCGTCGAGTCCCGACCCGCAGGGGTCGTCCTGACTCCGAGCCCGGGGGGCCATCGGCCGTTCGGAGCCCGCGTCAAAGCGTTCGTGGCACTGACGAAACCACGGATCATCGAGCTGCTGCTCATCACCACCGTCCCGGTGATGTTCCTCGCCGAGCAGGGCGTACCGGACTTGTGGCTGGTGCTCGTCACCTGTCTCGGCGGTTATCTGTCCGCCGGCGGCGCCAACGCGCTGAACATGTACATCGACCGCGACATCGACGCATTGATGGACCGTACGTCGCAGCGCCCGCTGATCACCGGAATGGTGTCGCCCCGCGAAGGGCTCGTCTTCGGGCTCTCCCTGGCCGTGATCTCGACGCTCTGGTTCGGCCTGCTGGTCAACTGGCTGTCGGCGGCGCTCGCCCTGGGCGCGCTCCTGTTCTACGTCGTCGTCTACACGATGATCCTCAAGCGGCGCACCTCCCAGAACATCGTCTGGGGCGGCATCGCCGGCTGCATGCCGGTCTTCATCGGCTGGTCGGCCGTCACCAACTCGCTGTCCTGGGCCGCCGTCATCCTCTTCCTCGTCATGTTCTTCTGGACGCCGCCGCACTACTGGCCGCTGTCGATGAAGGTGCGCGAGGACTACGCGCGGGTGGGCGTGCCCATGCTCCCCGTCGTCGCGTCGAACCAGACCGTGGCCCGCCAGATCGTGCTCTACAGCTGGGTGATGGTGGCGGTGTCGCTGCTGCTGACGCCGCTCGGCTACACCGGCTGGTTCTACACGTCGGTGGCGCTGGTGGCCGGCGGCTGGTGGCTCTGGGAGGCGCACGGCCTCCAGTCGCGCGCCAAGTCCGGTGCGACGGGCGGCAAGCTCAAGGAGATGCGGCTGTTCCACTGGTCGATCACCTATGTGTCGCTGCTCTTCGTGGCCGTCGCGGTGGACCCCTTCCTTCGCTAGACCCCTTCGCCAGAGCGGCTACCCGTCGGTAGCATGTCGGCCATGGCAGAGACCGAGGTTGACGAGCAGACCGGCGACGGCGCGCGTACGAGCCGGCAGGCCGTACGCGACGAACGGCGCGCGGCCCGACTGGCCAAGCAGATCGGTGAGTTCGCACGGCGGCACGGTGGCGCGGCCGAGGGCCAACTCGCTTATCTGGGCCAGGCGGGCACCCGCATCGTGCTCGTGGCGCGGGACGGCGACTGGGGCGATCTGGTCGCGCCCTCGCACGACGTGGCGCTGAAGGCCGTCGAGAAGGCCGGGATCACGGTGCACGAGTCCTTCGACGGCGAGTTCGCGGCGAAGGTCCGCACCGGCCCGTACGAGTGGACGCGCATGGCCGGCATCCAGCTCGGCGGCCCCACCGACGGTTAGATCCTGTCCGGTGGCCGGTTCGTCCTCGCGGGCGATCGCCGGACGGGCCGCGTGTCGTGTCCCCGATCGCCGGACGGGCTCGATGTGCGGGGCGGCCAACACTCCCGCGCGCCTTGCCCGTTAGGACTGTAGGGATACGGTCCACGACGGGAAGCCCCATGATCGAGACAACGACTCTGGTGGACCAGAACTGCCACGGCGTCCTCCGTACGGAGCTGGGCCTCGGCACCTTCGAGGCCCAGCTCGGCGGGACCGGGGGGCCGCCCGCCGCGGGTACCACCTTCTTCGACACCCAGACCGGATTCGCCGTACGGCGCTGGTGCCCGCCGCTCCTCGGACTTCAGCCGCACACCTCACCCGCCGGCTATCTCGCCCGGCGCCGGGAGCTCGGCGTCCTGGAGGCCGGGCGGCGGCTGCTGCGGGGCACCGGCATCACCACCTATCTGGTCGACACCGGGCTGCCCGGCGATCTGACCGGCCCCGAGGAGCTCGCGGCGGCCGGCGCCGCCGAGGCCCACGAGATCGTACGGCTCGAACTGCTCGCCCAGCAGGTGGCCGACACCTCGGGCACCGTCGGCGCGCTGCTCGCCAATCTCGCCCACGCCGTGCACACGGCGGCCGACTCGGCCGTCGCCTTCGTGTCCGTCGCCGCCCTGCGCCACGGCTCCGCCCCGGCGTCCGAACCGCCCGGTCCCGGCGAGGTACGCGCCGCCGCCGGACACTGGCTCGCCCGCCGACGGGCGGGCGGCACGCTCACCGACCCCGTACTGCTGCGGCATCTGCTGTGGACCGCCGTCGCGACCGGGCTGCCGCTCCAACTGCACGCGGGCGGCGGCGAGGGGTGCCGGGCCGGCTGTTCAGGCGGCGGCGCCGCGGGGATCGCGGGCTTCGCGGCGGCCACGGCCGGGCTCGGCACCGACCTCGTGCTGCTGCACGGTCTGCCGTACCACCGGCACGCCGCCCGCCTCGCCGGGGCGTTCCCGCACGTCTACGTGGATCTGGGCCCGGCCCTCGCGCACACCGGGGCGGCGGACGTCCTGGCCCAGGTGCTGGAACTGGCGCCGTTCGGGAAGCTGCTCTACTCCAGCGGCGCCCGCGGGCTGCCCGAACTGCATGTGGTGGGAGCCAAGGTCTTCGGGCAGTCGCTGGCGCGGGTGCTCGGCGGCTGGGTGACGGACGGTTCGTGGGCGCTCGCCGACGCGCGGCGCGTCGCGGAGCTGATCGCCTCGGGCAACGCCCGCCGGGTCTACGGCCTGGACGAGTCCTGACGGTCCGTCAGGGCGCCGGGCGGCTCAGGCCGTGGACAGCGCCGGGTCGGCCGGGTCCGCCTGCGCGGGGATCGCCGGGTCCGCCACCGGCCGCCCACGCAGGCTCAGCGCGAGCCGCAGCACCGCGATCCAGGTCAGCGCGGAGCCGAGCATATGGACGCCGACCAGCAACTCGGGGACGTCCGTGAAGAACTGGACGTAACCGATACCGCCCTGCGCGAGCAGGACGATCAGCAGGTCACGCGCCCGTGCGCGGGTGTCGTCCGGGGCGTCCACCACGCGCAGCACCAGCCACATCGCGATCGCCAGCGCGCAGACCACCCACGCCGCCGCCGCGTGCACGTGCGCCGCGTCGATCCAGTCCCACGGCATGCGCGGCACCTCGCTGCTGTCGCCCGCGTGCTTGCCCGAGCCCGTCACGGTTGTCCCCAGGGTGACCAGGAGGGCCGTCGTGACGACCAGCGCCCAGGACAGCTTCCGTACGGGGCGCGGGACGCGCGGCCGGGGCGTCGAGTCGCCCTCGCGGGTGCGCTGCCAGACGATCACGGTCAGGGTGAGCAGGACATTGGCGAGCAGGAAGTGGACGGCCACCGTCCAGGGGTTGAGCTGCATGTGGACCGTGATGCCGCCCATGACGGCGTTCACCACCACCAGCCAGAACATGCTCCACGAGAGCCGCGTGAGGCCGCGCCGCCGGGGCTTGACCGACCGGGCCGCGACGATCGCCCAGCCGACGGCGGCCGACAGGACGTACGTCAGCATGCGGTTGCCGAACTCGATCGCGCCGTGCAGCCCCTGCTCGGGCGTCGCGAACAGGCTGTCGTCCGTGCACTTCGGCCAGGTGTCGCAGCCGAGCCCGGAGCCCGTGAGCCGGACGGCTCCGCCGGTGACGATGATGACGACGGTCATCACGACGGCGGAGAGCGCGGCGCGCCGGAGGATACGGGGGGAGGGCGTCCAGCGCTGGGCGATGTAGTCGAGGGGGTTCCACACGGCAACCATGGTAGGCGGGCGTTTGTGAACGCGGTCACGAGGGGTCCCCGCGCCCCGGCCGCCCTACTCCCAGCGGAAGAAACGGGCCGCTGCCCCGAGCCCGAGCACCGCCCAGACGGCCAGCACCCCGAGGTCGTCCCAGGGCATGCCCGCACCGTGCTGGAGCACGTCCCGCAGCCCCTCGGAGAGGGCCGCGATCGGCAGCAGCCCCAGCAGCGTCTGCGCCACGTCCGGGAACTTCTCCAGCGGTACGATCACGCCGCCGCCCACCAGCAGCAGCACGAACACCAGATTCGCCGCGGCCAGCGTCGCCTCGGCCCTGAGGGTGCCCGCCATCAGCAGCCCGAGTCCGGAGAACGCCGCCGTACCGAGGACGAGCAGCAGGAGCACGGCGAAGGGGTTGCCGTCCGGCGACCAGCCGAGCGCGAACGCGATGACCGTCAGCAGCGCGATCTGGAGCACTTCGGTGACCAGGACGGAGAGCGTCTTGGCGGTCATCAGCGCCCAGCGCGGCAGCGGCGAGGCGCCGAGCCGCTTGAGCACCCCGTAGCGCCGCTCGAACCCCGTCGCGATGGCCTGCCCGGTGAAGGCCGTCGACATCACGGCCAGCGCGAGGACACCGGGAGTCAGGAAGTCGACCGACGCGCCCGAGCCGGTGTCGATGATGTCGACCGTCGAGAACAGCACCAGCAGCAGACTCGGGATGATCACGGTCAGCAGCAACTGCTCGCCGTTGCGCAGCAGCATCTTCGTCTCGAAGGCCGTCTGCGCGGCGATCATCCGCGACAGCGGCGCCGCGCCCGGGGCGGGCGTGTATCTGCCGACGCCCGTGCCCTCGCCCGTGCCGGCACCAATCCCCGTACCCGTACCCGTACCCGTGTCCGCATCCGTGTCCGTACCGGCGCTCATGGCCGCAGCTCCTTGCCGGTCAGTTCGAGGAAGACGTCCTCCAGCGTGTGCCGCTCGACGGAGATCCGGTCCGGCATCACCCCGTGCTGCGCGCACCACGACGTCACCGTCGCGAGCAGCTGCGGGTCGATCGTGCCGCCGATCCGGTAGGTGCCGGGCGTCGGCTCGGCGGCGGCCGACCCGTCGGGCAGCGCCTTGAGCAGCGAGCCGAGGTCGAGCCCCGGGCGGCCGGCGAAGCGCAGGGTGTTCTCGGCGCCGCCCCGGCACAGCTCCTCGGTGGTGCCGTGCGCCACGACCCGGCCGGCGTCGACGATCGCGACGTCGTCGGCCAGCTCCTCGGCCTCGTCCATGAAGTGCGTGGTGAGTACGGTGGTCACCCCGTCGGCGCGCAGCTCGCGCACCAGGTCCCAGGTGGACCGGCGGGCCTGCGGGTCGAGCCCGGCGGTCGGCTCGTCCAGGAACACCAGCTCGGGCCGGCCGACGACCGCCATGGCGAGCGAGAGCCGCTGCTGCTGGCCGCCGGAGAGCCGCCGGTAGGCCGTACGGCCGCAGCCGCCGAGCCCGAGGCGTTCGATCAGTTCGGCCACGTCCAGCGGGTTCGCGTGCAGGGTGGCCATGTGGCGCAGCATCTCCTGCGCGCGGGCGCCGGAGTACACGCCGCCGGACTGGAGCATCACGCCGAGCCGGGGGCGCAGCCGCGCCGCGTCGGCCACGGGATCGAGTCCGAGGACCCGTACCGTTCCCTCGTCCGGCCTGCGATAGCCCTCGCAGGTCTCGATCGTGGTGGTCTTGCCGGCTCCGTTGGGGCCGAGGACCGCGGACACCGTGCCCGCCCGGAACGCCAGATCCAGGCCGTTCACCGCGGTCTTGGCCCCGTACCGCTTGACCAGGCCCCGGACCTGGACCACCGGCTCTCCGACGACGCTGCGCATGCCGTGAGTCTAGGCCCTGTCCGGGCGGCGGCCGGGGGAGGCCCGGGTCGGTCCGGGGGCCGGGTCCGGGGGCGGGTGAACTCCCGTCGGTGACTCCGCCCACACTCTTCTTAGGTGACCCTAAGTGACGCAGCGCACCACTTGTCGTACCGGAGGGCTGTTGTCACTCCCGGAGGAATTACGCAACAATGGCGTTGTGAAATACGTTGGCGAGGCTCCGCAGGAGGAACTCGCGACCGGTGAGCGCTCGACGCGCAACCGGGTCGCGCGCTCCATCCTGGACCACGGCCCGTCCACCGTCTCCGACCTCGCCGGGCGTCTGAAGCTCACCCAGGCGGCCGTCCGCCGCCATCTCGACGCGCTCGTCGCCGACGCCGTCGTGGAGCCGCGCGAGCAGCGAGTCTACGGCTCACGCGGCCGTGGCAGGCCCGCCAAGGTGTTCGCCCTGACCGACTGCGGCAGGGACGCCTTCGATCAGTCGTACGACAAGCTCGCCGCCGACGCCATCGACTGGATCGCCCGCGGCGCGGGCGGCGGTGCGCGCGGCGACGCGGCCGTCACCGCCTTCGCCCGCGACCGGATCGCCACCCAGGCGGGGGCGTATCGGGAGGCCGTCGACGCCGCCGGACCCGAGAAGCGCACCGAGGCGCTCGCCAGGGCGCTGAGCGCGGACGGGTACGCTGCTACGGCTCGCAGCGCCCCGAACCAGCAGGGCGAGCAGCTCTGCCAGCACCACTGCCCGGTGGCCCACGTGGCCGAGAAGTATCCGCAGTTGTGCGAGGCGGAGACGGAGTTCTTCTCCGAGCTGCTGGGTACCCATGTGCAGCGGCTGGCGACCATCGCCCACGGCGACGGGGTGTGCACGACGTTCATCCCCCACAGCGCCGGGCACGGCGCGCCACCGGATCCGGCACGGACCGGCGGCACCCCACAGACCGATCCACCGAAGATCAGCCAGCAGACCGATCATCACGCATCCGAAAGCACGGCCGGGAGGAACCCCGCATGACGCTCCCCACGGAGACCGCCCATCCTGAGCTCGACGGCCTGGGCAAGTACGAATACGGCTGGGCCGACTCCGACACGGCAGGCGCTACCGCGAAGCGCGGTCTCTCCGAAGAGGTCGTCCGCGACATCTCGGCGAAGAAGAACGAGCCGGAGTGGATGCTCAAGCTCCGTCTCAAGGGACTGAAGCTGTTCGGCAAGAAGCCGATGCCGAGCTGGGGTTCCGACCTGTCGGGCATCGACTTCGACAACATCAAGTATTTCGTCCGGTCGACGGAGAAGCAGGCGGAGTCCTGGGAGGACCTGCCCGAGGACATCAAGAACACGTACGACAGGCTCGGCATCCCCGAGGCGGAGAAGCAGCGCCTCGTCGCCGGTGTCGCGGCCCAGTACGAGTCCGAGGTCGTCTACCACCAGATCCGCGAGGATCTGGAGGAGCAGGGCGTCATCTTCAAGGACACGGACACCGCTCTGAGGGAGAACCCGGAGCTGTTCCAGGAGTACTTCGGCACGGTCATCCCGGTCGGCGACAACAAGTTCGCCTCGCTGAACTCGGCCGTGTGGTCCGGCGGTTCGTTCATCTACGTGCCGAAGGGCGTGCACGTCGAGATCCCGCTCCAGGCCTACTTCCGTATCAACACGGAGAACATGGGCCAGTTCGAGCGGACGCTGATCATCGTGGACGAGGACGCCTACGTCCACTACGTCGAGGGCTGCACGGCGCCGATCTATTCATCGGACTCGCTGCACAGCGCCGTCGTCGAGATCATCGTCAAGAAGGGTGGCCGCTGCCGTTACACGACCATCCAGAACTGGTCGAACAACGTCTACAACCTCGTCACCAAGCGTGCCGTGGCCTACGAGGGCGCGACCATGGAATGGGTCGACGGCAACATCGGCTCCAAGGTCACCATGAAGTACCCGGCCGTCTACCTGATGGGCGAGCACGCCAAGGGCGAGACCCTGTCCATCGCCTTCGCGGGCGAGGGCCAGCACCAGGACGCCGGCGCCAAGATGGTCCACATGGCTCCGAACACCTCGTCCAACATCGTCTCCAAGTCGGTGGCGCGCGGCGGCGGCCGTACCTCCTACCGAGGTCTCATCGAGATCGGTGAGGGCGCGCCCGGTTCGAAGTCCAACGTGCTCTGCGACGCGCTGCTGGTCGACACCATCTCGCGCTCCGACACCTATCCGTACGTGGACGTCCGCGAGGACGACGTGTCGATGGGGCACGAGGCGACGGTCTCCAAGGTCTCCGAGGACCAGCTCTTCTACCTGATGAGCCGCGGTATGACCGAGTTCGAGGCGATGGCGATGATCGTGCGCGGCTTCGTGGAGCCGATCGCCAAGGAACTGCCCATGGAGTACGCCCTGGAGCTCAACCGGCTCATCGAGCTCCAGATGGAGGGCTCCGTCGGCTGACGCTCCCCGAGCGCCAGTTGGCAGCAGCAGCGACCGATTCCCCAAGAGGCAGAGAGAGAGCACGACGACAGCCATGGCTGAGGCTCAGAACATTCCGGTGGGTTCCACCACCGCCGGTTCGATCGCGGTGGCCGCCGAGTCGACCGTCGCCACGCGCATGAGCGCGCCGCCGTCCTACGACGTCGCGGACTTCCCCGTTCCGCACGGCCGCGAGGAGGAGTGGCGGTTCACGCCGCTGGAGCGGCTGCGCGGTCTCCAGGACGGGACGGCCGTCGCCGACGGCCTCATCCGTACGGAGGTGTCCGCCCCGGCGGGCGTCGTCCAGGAGACCGTCGGCCGCGACGACCCGCGCGTGGGCAAGGCCGGTACGCCGGTCGACCGGGTGGCCGCCCAGGCGTACACGTCGTTCGAGAAGGCGTCGATCGTCTCCGTTCCCAAGGAGACCGTGCTCACCGAGCCGATCCGGATCACCGTGCACGGCCAGGGTGGTACCGCGTTCACGCACCAGGTGATCGAACTGGGCGCCTTCGCCGAGGCGGTCGTGGTCATCGACCACACCGGTGACGCGGTGGTCGCCTCGAACGTCGACTTCCTCGTCGGCGACGGCGCCAAGCTGACCGTCGTGTCCGTGCAGGACTGGGACGACAACGCCGTCCATGTCTCCCAGCACAACGCGCTGGTCGGCAGGGACGCCTCGTTCAAGTCGATCGTGGTGACCTTCGGCGGCGACGTCGTACGGCTCCACCCGCGGGTGGAGTACGCGGGTCCCGGCGGCGAGGCCGAGCTGTTCGGCCTCTACTTCACCGACAAGGGCCAGCACCAGGAGCACCGCCTCCTGATCGACCACAACGCCCCGCACTGCAAGTCCAACGCCGTCTACAAGGGCGCGCTCCAGGGCGACGGCGCGCACGCTGTCTGGATCGGTGACGTGCTCATCCGCGTCGTCGCCGAGGGCACCGACACCTACGAGATGAACCGGAACCTGGTCCTCACGGACGGCGCCCGGGTCGACTCCGTACCGAACCTGGAGATCGAGACCGGCGAGATCGCCGGCGCCGGTCACGCCTCGGCCACCGGCCGGTTCGACGACGAGCAGCTCTTCTACCTGATGTCGCGCGGTATCCCGCAGATCGAGGCCCGCCGCCTCGTCATCCGCGGCTTCTTCGCCGAGCTGGTCCAGCAGATCGGACTGCCCGACGTCGAGGAACGCCTGCTCGCCAAGATCGAGGCGGAGCTGGAGGCATCGGTCTGATGGCCTTCGTCCGTGTCTGTGGACTGACCGAGCTGGAGGACGGCACCCCCAAGCGGGTCGAACTCGACGGCATACCGGTCTCCGTCGTCCGTACCGAGGGCGAGGTGTTCGCGATCAACGACATCTGCTCGCACGCGAACGTCTCCCTCTCGGAGGGCGAGGTCGAGGACTGCTCGATCGAGTGCTGGCTGCACGGCTCCAGCTTCGACCTGCGTACCGGCAAGCCGAACGGCCTTCCCGCGACGCGCCCCGTCCCCGTATACCCCGTACAGATCCAAGGGGACGATGTGCTCGTCTCCGTCACCCAGGAGTCCTGAGTCACCCATGGCAACCCTTGAAATCAACGACCTGCACGTCACTGTCGAGGCGGAGGGCGGTGCCCGCGAGATCCTCAAGGGCGTCGACCTGACCGTCAAGCAGGGCGAGACGCACGCCATCATGGGCCCCAACGGCTCCGGCAAGTCGACTCTCGCGTACTCCGTCGCGGGCCACCCGAAGTACACGATCACCGGTGGCACCGTCACGCTGGACGGCGAGGACGTCTTGGAGATGACCGTCGACGAGCGCGCCCGCGCCGGGCTCTTCCTCGCGATGCAGTACCCCGTCGAGGTCCCCGGAGTCTCGGTCTCCAACTTCCTGCGCACCTCCGCCACCGCCATGCGCGGCGAGGCACCCAAGCTGCGTACGTGGGTGAAGGAGGTCCGCGGTGCGATGGAGCAGCTCCAGATGGACCCGGCGTTCGCGGAGCGCAACGTCAACGAGGGCTTCTCCGGCGGCGAGAAGAAGCGCCACGAGATCCTTCAGCTCGAACTGCTCAAGCCCAAGATCGCGATCCTCGACGAGACGGACTCCGGTCTGGACGTCGACGCGCTGCGGGTCGTCTCCGAGGGCGTCAACCGCGTCCGGGAGAGCGGAGAGGTCGGCACCCTGCTGATCACGCACTACACGCGGATCCTCCGCTACATCAAGCCCGACTTCGTGCATGTCTTCGCGCAGGGCCGTATCGCCGAGTCCGGCGGCGCGGAGCTGGCGGACAAGCTGGAGAACGAGGGCTACGAGGCATACGCGAAGGGTGGCGCATCCGCGTGACACAGCCGTCAGGCCTCCTCACCGGGTCCGACCGACTGCTCGACGAGGCGGTCCGTAAGGACTTTCCCCTGCTGGACCGGCTGGTCCACGACGGGAAGAAGATCGTCTACCTGGACAACGCGGCGACGTCGCAGAAACCGCGCCAGGTGCTCGACGCCCTCAACGAGTACTACGAGCAGCACAACGCCAACGTGCACCGCGGCGTCCATGTGCTCGCCGAGGAGGCGACGGCGCTCTACGAAGGCGCACGCGACAAGGTCGCCGCGTTCATCAACGCGCCGAGCCGCGACGAGGTCATCTTCACCAAGAACGCCTCGGAGTCGCTCAACCTCGTGGCGAACATGCTGGGCTGGGCCGACGAGCCCTACCGCGTGGACCACGAGACCGAGATCGTCATCACGGAGATGGAGCACCACTCCAACATCGTGCCGTGGCAGCTGCTCTCGCAGCGCACCGGCGCGAAGCTGAAGTGGTTCGGTCTCACCGACGACGGCCGGCTCGACCTGTCGAACATCAACGAGGTCATCACCGAGAAGACGAAGATCGTCTCCTTCGTGCTGATCTCGAACATCCTGGGCACGGTCAACCCCGTCGAGGCGATCGTCCGCCGCGCGCAGGAGGTCGGCGCGCTGGTGCTGATCGACGCCTCGCAGGCGGCCCCGCACGTGGCGGTCGACGTGCAGGCGCTCCAGGCCGACTTCGTGGCCTTCACGGGTCACAAGATGTGCGGCCCGACCGGGATCGGCGTCCTGTGGGGCCGCCAGGAGCTGCTGGAGGACCTTCCGCCGTTCCTCGGCGGCGGCGAGATGATCGAGACCGTGTCGATGCACTCCTCGACATACGCCCCCGCCCCGCACAAGTTCGAGGCGGGTACGCCCCCGATCGCCCAGGCCGTCGGCCTCGGCGCGGCCGTGGACTATCTGAGCGCGATCGGCATGGACAAGATCGCCGCGCACGAGCACGCCATCACCGAGTACGCGGTGAAGCGGCTGCTCGACGTCCCCGATCTGAGGATCATCGGCCCCGCCACGGCCGAGGAGCGCGGTGCGACGATCTCCTTCACACTCGGAGACATCCACCCGCACGACGTGGGTCAGGTGCTGGACGAGCAGGGCATCGCCGTCCGGGTCGGTCACCACTGCGCACGGCCGGTCTGCCTGCGGTACGGAATTCCGGCGACCACGCGAGCGTCGTTCTATCTGTACTCCACGCAGTCCGAGGTCGACGCTCTGGTCGACGGGCTGGAGCACGTCCGTAATTTCTTCGGATGAGGGATTGACCGGTGAAGCTGGATTCCATGTACCAGGAAGTCATCCTGGATCACTACAAGCACCCCCACGGGCGCGGTCTGCGGGACGGCGACGCGGAGGTGCACCACGTCAATTCGACGTGCGGTGACGAGATCACGCTCCGCGTGAAGTACGACGGCTCGCGCGTCGCCGACGTGTCGTACGAGGGCCAGGGCTGCTCCATCAGCCAGGCCAGCGCGTCCGTGCTGAACGAGCTGCTGGTCGGCAAGGAACTGGCGGACGCGCAGAAGATCCAGAGCACGTTCCTGGAACTGATGCAGTCCAAGGGCAAGATCGAGCCCGACGAGGCGATGGAGGAGGTGCTGGAGGACGCCGTGGCGTTCGCCGGCGTCTCCAAGTACCCCGCCCGTGTGAAGTGCGCGCTGCTGAGCTGGATGGCGTGGAAGGACGCGACGGCCCAGGCACTGGGCGACACCGCGCAGAAGGAGACGGCATGAGCGAGAACGAGACCGTGATGATGAAGCCGGCCTCCGAGGAGGAGGTCCGCGAGGCGCTGTACGACGTCGTCGACCCCGAGCTGGGGATCGACGTCGTCAATCTGGGCCTGATCTACGGCGTCCACGTCGACGAGTCCAACGTCGCCACCCTCGACATGACCCTGACGTCGGCGGCCTGTCCGCTGACCGACGTGATCGAGGACCAGGCGAAGTCGGCGACCGAGGGCATCGTCAACGAGCTGAAGATCAACTGGGTCTGGATGCCCCCGTGGGGCCCGGACAAGATCACGGACGACGGCCGCGAGCAGCTGCGCGCGCTGGGCTTCAACGTCTGATCCGGTAGTCCGGCCGGCCGCTCGGCCGCTTTACGAAGGCGTGGCGCGCTCCCCTTGGCGGGGGCGCGCCACGCCTTTGTCGTACCACTACCGCGGGTGCTCGGCCTCGGGGCCGGGAGGCTGCGCCTGTATGAGTCGGTCGACCAGCCCGTCGACGTACTCCGGGGTGAGCGGGCCCGCGCCGAACAGGACGCGGATGTACATCGGGGCCGAGATGTGGTCGAGCACGTCGAGTGCGCCGGGCGGGTTCTCGCCGCGTTCGCGGGCGCGGTCGAGCATGGACCGCATCTGTTGGGTGCGTTCGGCGAGGAAGTCGTCACGTGCCTGCAGGCCCTGTTGGCCGTTGCTGGTCAGAGTGACGGTCAGGCGCAGTACCGCAAGGCCGTCGGGGCCGGTGATCTCGCGGGCCACGTTGGCCGCGAAGGCGCGCAGGTCGCCGGCCAGGCTCCCGGTGTCGGGCATCGGCGACCGTACGTTGAGGCGTGCCAGCGTCACGTCGCCGAGCAGGGTTTCCAGGTTGCCCCAGCGGCGGTAGACGCTGCTGTCGGCCACGCCCGCGCGGGCGGCGACGTCGCCGACGGTGAAGCCGCCGTAGCCGCGTTCGTTGACCAGGTCGGTGACGGCCTGGTGCACCGCCGTGCGGATACGGGCGCTGCGCCCGCCGGGCCGCCGGGCGCGCTCTGGATCGTTCATGGCCCCACCTTAACTCTTTAACGCAGTCCTCACTTGCGTTTGTCTGCCGGGCTGCCCTATTCTCCGCTAACGCAGGAAGTAACTGCTTTTGTGGTGTCGGATGCACCAGACGAATGAGGGGGCCGTCTTGACCGCGTACGAAGGCACCGCCACGGCCGTATCGCCGATGGCCGTGAGCGACCGACCGAATCGGGCAGCGCTGCTTGTGGTGGCCTGCCTGGGGCAGTTCATGGTGCTGCTCGACAACACGATCGTCGGCGCGGCGCTGCCCGACATGCGGCAGCGATTGCACACCGACTTGACCGGTCTGCAGTGGATCGTCAACGCCTACGTGCTGCTGGTCGCGATGCTGCTGCTGTCCGGCGGCGTCTTCGCCGACCGTTTCGGCCGCAAGCGGGTGTTCCTGGCCGGGGTCGCGGTGTTCACCGCCGCGTCCGTGCTGTGCGCCCTCGCCCCCTCGATCGGCTGGCTGATCGCCGGACGCGTACTTCAGGGCATCGGTGCCGCCGCGCTCAGCCCGGCCTCCCTGGCCCTGGTCGTCGCCGCCTGTCCGGTGCCGCGGGAGCGCGTCAGGATGATCGGGCTGTGGGCCGGAATCAGCGGCATCGGTCTGGCGGCCGGGCCCGTGGCCGGCGGAGTGCTGGCGGATGCCTTCGGCTGGCCCGCCATCTTCCTGATCAACCTGCCGATCGGCGTCGTCCTGCTGCTGGCCGGACTGCGCGTGCTGGGCGAGTCCCGCAATCCGGGCGCCCCCGCCATCGACATCCCGGGAACAGTCCTGTCCGTCCTGTGGGTGGGGGCGCTGACCTACGGGCTGATCGAGGGCGCTTCCCGCGGCTGGACCTCGCCGGTGATCCTGGGCGGCTTCTCGGCAGCGGCGGTGCTTCTCGCCGTCTTCATCGCCGTCGAAGGCCGCAGGGCGGCGCCGATGCTGCCGCCGCGGCTGTTCCGGCAGCGGCTGTTCACGGTGTCCAACACGGCGATGGTCGTGGTCGGGTTCGGCCTGATGGGCTCGTCGTTCTTCTTCTCCCAGTTCTTCGTGTACGTGCAGGGCAGCTCGATTCTGCGGGCCGGCCTCCAGACCCTGCCCACCTCACTCGCCATGGTCGTCGTCAGCCCGTACGCGGGCCGGCTCGCCGCCCGGTACGGCTTCCGGATCGTGGTCACCGTCGGCCTGGCGCTGGCCGGGCTGGGACTGCTGGCCCTAGGCTCCGTGCACGCGGACACCGGCTACGGGAACGTGTGGTGGCGGCTGGCGGTGGTCGGCGTGGGCTTCGCGCTGACGATGTCCCCGCTGACCGGCGCCGCCATCGCGGCGGTCGGCCCGCAGGAGGGCGGCCTCGCCTCGGGGATCAGCAGCACCACCCGGCAGATCGGCGCGGTGCTCGGTGTGGCGCTGCTCGGAGTTGTCGTCAGCGCCCAGCAATCCGGCGGCGGCTCCGTCGCGACCGGCCTCAACAGCGCCTTCGCCGTGGCGGGCGCCGTCACCTTGGCCACCGCCGTGTTCACGGGCCTGTGGCTGGAGAGGTCCGACCCCGCGTAAGTCTCCGCGCGACGACGGGAACGGCCCACCGGGCCAAGGCCATTGACGCGGGCCTGAAGGGGACCCCCTCTTCAGGCCCTTCGGGCTGCCTACGGCCACATCAGCAGCGGTATCACCCCGGTCCCGAGCCGGTACGCGCGCAGCGCGTGTTCGGGTGAGGGGGCGCGGGTGCGGCGGTGGCCTTCGACGCTGATCACCTCGGCGTGGTCCTCGAACGCCATGCCCCAGGCGGCGACGCGGCCGTCGACCCGGTCGCCGTACTCCTGGACGACAGCGAACAGCCGGGGCGCGGTGTCGGTGACGATGTCGGCGAGGACGGCGGTGAACTCCTCGCGTCCGCACAGGGGTTGCATCCCAGTGGGGTCCGGGACGAGCAGGCTGTGGGCGGGGGTGCGGTGGGTGGGGATTGCCCTTGCTGCCTCCGTGTCGTTGGAGTAGTGGGCTGCGGCGTCGGCGGCCCACTAGTGATCTGGTTGTGAGTTCGTTGGGCACCACGTGAGTCGCTTTGCGCACCAATTCGCGGGTTCGGCTGACGGGTGCCGACTGGCTTCGGTCTGCTGTCGGTTGTGGGTGACAGCAGGCTGGAGCCGTTGGTCCTGAGCGAGGCCGAGCGGCAAGTGTTGAGTATGTGGGTCAAGCGCCGGACGACCGCGCAGGGTCTGGCCCTGCGGGCGCGGATCGTGCTGGCGTGCGCGGAGGGCGGGCCGAACCTGGCGGTCGCGGCCCGGCTGGGGGTGAACCGGGGCACGGTCGCCAAGTGGCGGACCCGGTTCCTGCGCGACCGGCTCGACGGGCTCGCTGATGAGCCTCGGCCCGGGGTACCGCGGAGCATCACCGATGCCCAGGTCGAAGAGGTGGTGGTCCGCACCCTGGAGCAGACACCCGAAGGCGGGACGCACTGGTCGAAGCGGGAACTGGCCAAGGCGGTGGGGATCTCCCCCGCGAGTGTGCTGCGGATCTGGCACGCTTTCGGTCTGCAGCCGTGGCGGACCGAGACCTTCAAGATCTCCCCGGATCCGTTCCTGATCGACAAGGTCCGTGACGTCGTCGGCCTCTATCTCGCCCCGCCGGCCAACGCGGCTGTCTTCGCGGTGGACGAGAAGCCGCAGATCCAAGCCCTTGAACGGACCGCGCCGGTGCTGCCGATGGTGCCCGGGGTCCCCGAGCGCCGGAGTTTCGACTACGTCCGGCACGGCACCGTCGATCTGTTCGCCGCGTTGAACACCGCGACGGGCAAGGTGATCACGAAACTCTCCGCGCAGCACCGGGCCGTCGACTTCCGCGACTTCCTCGACGAGATCGACCGCCAGACGGAACCTGGCCTGGCGGTCCACGTGATCTGCGACAACCTCTCCGCCCACAAAGCACCGGTGGTGCACAAGTGGCTGCTCGCGCACCCCCGCTTCCACCTGCACTTCACCCCCACCCACTCGTCATGGATCAACCAGGTCGAGCGGTGGTTCGCCGAGCTGGAACGACGCTGCCTCGAACGCGGTGTGTTCTGCTCCCTCGACGACCTCAAGGCCGCACTGGAGAACTGGATCAAGGTCTGGAACGACGAAGCCCGGCCATTCAAGTGGACCAAGACCGCCGACCAGATCCTCGACCGCATCTGCCGCTACTGCTCACGCATCTCCGAACCAGCTCACTAGCAGGATGCCGGATGAGCTGTCATTCCAGACAACTTTCCCGGAAAATTAACCCAAATGAGTTGTGGGCCAATGCTGGACGCAGCAGAATGTCCGGCGTGGCATGGAACAGGGGCATGACCCCGCAGTCGGTCTACCGGCGCCAACTCGCCCAACGTCTGAGTGAGTTGAGGGATGAGGCGGGGCTCACGCTTGCCCACGTGGCGGCGCGGATAGACGTTCATCAGGGGACGCTCAGCCGTCTGGAGAACGGCGAGCGGGGGACCACGCCGGTCATGGTGAACGCCATGCTCGACTGCTACGGCGTCCAGGATCCGGCAACGCGTGAGGACATCGTCGACCTCGTACGGGCCGACCGGGCACAGAGCAAGCCCTGGTGGCGCAAGTATTCAACTGTGCTCAGCCCGACCCGATATGACGGCTACCTGGCCTTGGAGGCCGGCGCGGTGTCCATGCGCAGCTACGAGCCGATGTTGGTGCCCGGGCTGCTCCAGACGGACGCGTACGCCGAGGCGGTCATCGCGGGGATGCGGCTGGACCTCAGCCTGCGACAGGTCAAGCCTCTGGTTGACGTGCGTATGAAGCGACAGGCCGAACGCCTCGGTGGAGAAAGCCCTATGAGGTTCTGGGCGATCATTGATGAAGCCGCTCTGACCCGTCAGATCGGATCCCCGGCAGTAATGCGGGATCAGCTCACGAAGCTGGTCGATCTCGATGGACTGCCCCATGTGACAGTCCAGTTGCTACCGCTGGCCTGCGGAGCGCATCCCGGCTTCTACGGGCCGTTTGTGCTGATGGGCTTTCCGGAGCCGAATCCGGACCTGGTATGGCTGGAGCTCCGCAAGAACTCCGTTTACCTTGAAGGGCAGGGGGACGTGGACGGGTACGCAGACGTTTTCGACCACCTGCGCGCCCTGGCGCTCAGCCCGCCGGATACGCGCGCCCGAATCCAGCAGATCATCGAGGAGTTGCCCCAGTGAACCGCGAACTCGACCTGACCCAGGCCCAGTGGCGCAAGAGTTCGTACAGCGGCGGCGACAACAACTGCGTCGAACTTGCCGAGCTTGACGGCGGGATCGCTATTCGCGACTCCAAGTGCCCCGAGCAGCCCGCGCTTGTGATCGCCCGTGCCCACGCTCAGAGGTTCGTCGACGGTGTGCGGGTGGGGTGGGGGGTGTGAGCGGCCTCATCCGGGCGCGGTGGCGGAAGAGTTCGTACAACGGTGGGGCCAACAACTGCGTCGAACTCGCCGTACTCGACGGCCGGGTCGGTATACGTGACTCCAAGTGCCCCGACCGGCCTCCCCTCTTGATCGCTCGTGCCGGTGCACGCGTCTTCATCAGCGGTGTCGTCCGGGCGGCGGGCCGGGAGGGGGCAGGGGGCCCGCCGCCTGGATCAGCGCCGGGGCCAGATCCTCCTTGCGGATGCGCTGGTCGATGTAGAGCAGATTGAGCACCAGCTGGGGGAATGTCGTGGAGAAGATCTGGCTGACCAGCTGGGCGATCAGCGCCAGGACCAGATAGCCGCTCACGGCGACGAAGATCTCGCCGAGGGTCGGCTCGTAACTGAACTCGCCCGTGTCGAACGTGCCGGGGAAGGTCCCCATCATGTTGAACAACTGCTGGAATGCCATGCCGGCGATGGAGGCGATCACGAAGGCCAGCAGCGAGATGCCGCAGATCCGCCACCAGGAGCCGCGGACCAGCTCGGCCGAGCGGCGCAGCGCGCCTATGGGGCCCCGTGACTCGATGACGACGACCGCCGGGGCGAGGCTGAACAGCACCCACAGCCAGATCGCCACGGGCGCGAGGACCAGAGCGCCCACGAAGCCCAGTGCGATCAGCCAGCCAGTCATGTCCCACCGGCCCGGGTCGACGTAGGCGACCGTCGTGGACACCACCCCGGTGACGAACAGCAGTGCCGGGACCATGGCGATCAGTCCGCTGAGGAAGACCGTTCCGATGACGGCCGGTACCCGCGACAGCGCCCGCAGCAGGATCGTGCCGACCTTGACCGGCCTGCCGAGCACCGCCTCCTGGACGATCGCCGGGCAGCACGTCTGCATCATCGCGGTGGACAGCAGCAGTGCCGCCATCACCACGATCCAGATGCCGGCGAAGGCGACGATCAGCGGCTGTACGTCGGTCCAGGCGGGCGTGGCGCGGCCCGGTGTGTCGACGACGGCCGACAGGTGGTCTCCGACGGCGGCGTACGCGACGGCCAGCGCCCCGCCGGTCACCAGCAACGCGGCGCCGTACACGGCCACGGCGACACCGAGCAGTGGCTGCCAGTAGCGGCCCAGCGTGGCGAACGCGCCGGTGAGTATCTCGCCCACATCGAGCGGGCTCAGCGGTATCACGCCGGGCTTCGGTCCCTTGGGGCGTGGCCAGGCACCCCAGTGGGGAGGGCCACCTCCGTACGGAGGCGGACCCCCGTCGTACGGCCCGTGTCCACCCGGCGGCCCGCCGCCCCACCCTGCGTCCTGCGTCACTGCGCTGCTCCGATGTGTGTCGCCGACTCCGGCCGGGACACCGTAGCCGCTCGGCCAGGAGTTCGACCATTTTATGTACGGGCGTACGCAACTCATGTGTACACTCGTACGCATGGGACTGGGATATGGATTGCTCGCCGGCGCGATCGTGGCGGAGGTGGCCGCTACGACGGCCATGAAGTACAGCGAGGGCTTCACCCGGCTCTGGCCCTCGCTCGGGGCCGTGGTGGGTTACGTCGTGGCCTTCTCGCTGCTCGCCCAGACGCTCAAGACCCTCTCCGTCGGTACGGCGTACGCGATCTGGGCCGGTGTCGGCACCGCCGCCGTCGCCGCCATCGGCATGGTGTTCCTGAGCGAGGCGGCCACCCCGGCGAAGCTCGCCGGCATCGCGCTCGTCATCGCCGGTGTCGTGCTCCTCAACGTCGGCGGGGCCCACTGATGGCGCGGCGTTACGACCCCGAGCGGCGCCAGCGCATCATCGACGCGGCGATCCGGGTCGTCGGGCGCGCCGGGATCGCCGGGCTGAGCCACCGCACCGTCGCCGCCGAGGCCGATGTGCCGCTCGGCTCCACGACGTACCACTTCGCCTCCCTGGACGAGTTGTTGGTCGCCGCGCTGCGCCAGGCCAACGAGGGCTTCGCCTCCGTCGTCAGGGAGAGCGGCGCCCTCACCGACCCGCGGTGCGACATCGCGGACGAGCTGGCCCGCGTCACCGGGCGGTGGCTGGCGGCGGACCGCACCGGCGTCGAGCTGGAGTACGAGCTGTACCTCGCCGCCCTGCGCCGC
This sequence comes from Streptomyces sp. NBC_01508, assembly GCF_045040315.1. Taxonomy (NCBI): domain Bacteria; kingdom Bacillati; phylum Actinomycetota; class Actinomycetes; order Kitasatosporales; family Streptomycetaceae; genus Streptomyces; species Streptomyces sp. NBC_01508. Next base: position 6,721,055 of record NZ_CP109419.1, read on the forward strand.
CCCGCGCTGCGTCCGGTGGCCGCGGCGTGGTGCGAGGGGGTCGCGAGGATCCTCGCGGACCGTGTCGACCCCGTCACCGCCCGCGCGCTGGTCGCGCTGATCGACGGCATCTGCCTCCAAGTCCTGCTCACCGGCGGTGAGTACGACGCCGGCTACACCCGCGACATGCTCGGCAGGATCCTCGCCCGGGGTGCCTGTCCGGAGGTCGCGGCGGGGCACGGAGCGGTCCCGGTAGATTGACCGGATGAGCATTCCGCCCGCCCCGCCCGCCACCCCCGCGCCGGACTCCGCGCCGAACCCCGCGCCGAACCCCGCGCCGAACCCCGCGCCGGACGAGGCAGTCGTAGGCCCCGAGATCACATACGCGGAGTGCCGGCAGTGCGGCACGCTCATCGCCGGGCTCGACGGCCGCTACAGCTGCGGAGTCTGCGGCTGGGTGAACCACCACTCCGAGGGACACCGGATCCTGCCGCGCGCCGAGGACGACACCGGCCGCGCCGCGGGTGCCCCCCACGACAACCACAACCGGCTCGGCTGAACCGGCGAAGGCCCCTGCGCGGCGCAGCGCGCGAACCCGTCGCGGCACATCGGGCAACAGGTGGTGGAAGCACACCTGACCACGCCGCATACGGAGGGCCCGTGACCGGCAGACCACCGGACGAACACGAGGACGACGCAGCCGTCGTCCGACAGTCACTGGAGCGCCCTGAAGTCTTCGCGCTCCTGTACGACCGGCACGCCGCCGACATCCACCGCTACGCCGCGCGCCGGCTCGGCGACGGCGCGGCCGACGACATCACCGCCGACACCTTCCTGACGGCGTTCCGCATCCGTGCCCGCTTCGACACCACCAGGGAGAGCGCGCGGCCCTGGCTGTACGGCATCGCGGCCAACCTGATCGGCAAGCAGCGCCGTAAGGAAGTACGGGGCCTGCGCGCCCTCGCGCGTACCGGCCGCGACCCCGTCGCCGAGTCCTGGGTCGAGCGCGCCGACAGCCGGATCACCGCCGAGGGTACGCAGGCCGCGCTCGCGGGGGCCGTCGCCGGTCTGTCCGGCGGCGACCGGCATGTCCTGCTGCTGATCGCCTGGGCCGACTTCAGCTACCAGGAGGTGGCCGACGCGCTGTCCATACCGATCGGCACGGTCCGGTCCCGGCTCAACAGGGCCCGGCGCAAGGTACGTACGGCGCTGGGCGGCGCCGACCCCACCCGAGTGACCGACGTTGCGGAGGCGACGATCCATGGATGAGACGACAATGCTCAGCGAACTGCGCCCCGACGCACCGAGGCCCGACCGCGCCAGGCTGGCGCCGGGCAGACAGCGGCTGCTCGACGCGGCCGCGTCCGGCGGCCGGGTCCGCCGGCTGCGCTCCGACTGGCGGATGGCGACGGTCGGCGCCGTGGCCGCGATCGCGGTGGCGGCGGTGACGGCGAGCCTGCTGGTGGGCGGCGGCGGGCAGGACACGGCGTCGGCGCCGCCGCCGAGCGGCGAGGGCGAGGTGGTCGGCAACCCGAAGGACGTGCTGCTGGACGCCGCCGCGATGGTCGAGGACGATCCGGTGCCGAGCCCCGGGGCCAAGCAGTGGATCTACACGCGCACGAGCTCCTACAACGTGTCCATGGACGGGGACTCCAGCATCGTGGTCGAACTCCCTCCCGGTGAGGAGCCGCCGGCGGGGCTGTCGCCGACGCAGGTGCCGGGCGTCGGGAGGGCCGTGACCCTGACCGGCCCGGGGCCGCACGAGATAGAGGAGTGGACTCCGTTCGCTGATCCGGCCATGGAGAAGGTGAAGGACGACGACGACTACTCGGCCCGCGAGATCTTCGCACTCCTCGGCGACCTGCCCGACGACCAGGACAAGGTGCTCGACAAGCTCCTGACGTTCTATCCGGCCGACTCCGAGACGCCCGAGCAGCACGCGTTCCGGGTGCTCGGGCTGGTTGCCGGGCAGCCGATCGCTCATCCCAAGGGGCTGGCGAAGGTCTACCGCGCGATGGCGGAGATCCCCGGCATCAGGGCGAGCTGGGTCACCGACAGCGCCGGCCGGGAGGCCCTCGCCATCGGACTGAACGACGATGTCGCCGACGCCGGGGTAAGTGATTATCTGATGGATCCGGCCACAGGTCTGCCGCTCGGAAATCGGTCGACGGCGCGCCAGGACGCCTCGGCCATGACGAGCCACCTGAACGACGACGGATCGAGCAGTGCGGCCGTACCGGGGGCCACCTGGAAGAAGGGGGACGTCACCATGGAGGACCTCGTACTGGAGTCGGCCCTGGTCGACAAGGATCGTCAGCGCCCCTGAGCCACGAGCGCTCCCGAGCCACGCCCCCTCCCGAACCACGGGGGCCGGGTGCCCGTACGCCGAGACCGGTTGGCCTCCGCGTACGGGCGCCCGTTAGGTTTCGTCCATGACCGACACGACTGCTATTCGCACCACCGGCGCCGTCGCCGCCGGGCTCGCCACCCTCACCGAGGACGGCACCGTCCTCGACACCTGGTACCCCGCTCCCGCGCTCAGCGACGAGCCGGGCCCCGCCGGCACCGAGCGGCTGACCGCCGACCGCGCGGCCGAACTGCTCGGCGACACGGCGCGCAAGGCCGTCGGACCCGACCCGCGCCGCGGGGTCGAGATCGTCGCCGTCCGTACGGTCATCGCCTCGCTCGACGACAAGCCGCTGGACGCGCACGACGCGTATCTGCGTCTGCACCTGCTCAGCCACCGCCTGGTGAAGCCGCACGGCCAGAGCCTCGACGGGCTCTTCGGTCTGCTCGCCAATGTCGCCTGGACCTCGCTCGGCCCGGTCGCCGTCGACGCGCTGGAGACCGTGCGCCTGAACGCCCGCGCGCAGGGGCTGCACCTCCAGGTCACCGCGGTCGACAAGTTCCCGCGTATGACGGACTACGTCGCCCCCAAGGGCGTCCGGATCGGTGACGCCGACCGCGTCCGACTGGGCGCGCACCTCGCCGAGGGCACCACCGTGATGCACGAGGGCTTCGTCAACTTCAACGCGGGCACCCTCGGCACCTCCATGGTCGAGGGCCGGATCTCGGCCGGCGTCGTCGTCGGCGACGGCTCGGACATCGGCGGCGGGGCCTCCACCATGGGCACCCTCTCCGGCGGCGGCACGGAGCGCATCGTCATCGGCGAGCGCTGCCTCATCGGCGCCGAGGCGGGCGTCGGCATCCCGCTCGGCGACGAGTGCGTGGTCGAGGCGGGGCTCTACATCACGGCGGGTACGCGCGTGACACTGCCCGACGGGGAGATCGTCAAGGCCCGTGGCCTGTCCGGCGCGTCGAACATCCTCTTCCGCCGCAACTCGGTCACCGGCAAGGTCGAGGCACGCCCGAACAACGCGGTCTGGGGCGGTCTCAACGACGTTCTGCACAGCCACAACTGACGCCACGTCAGCGCGTACACCGAGGGGGACGGGGATCCGATGACGAGGCGACACCGCCATGCCGCGCTGCTCGCGGGGGCGTTCGTCCTGCTGCTGACAGTGGCGGGATGTTCGGACCTGAAGGGTGAGATCGAGGCGGAGCGGGGTGGTGGCGCCGCCCCGTCCGCCCGGCCACCGTCCGTCGCCCCGCCCTCGCCGCCGCCCTCGCCCTTGCCCTCGCCGTCCTCGCCCGCCGAGACCACGCCCTCCGGGTGCCCGCCCTCGGGCCTGGACGTCGTGATCGGCGGCGAGGACGCCGCCATGGGCCACCGCGTGGTCACCGTCAAACTCTGGAACTGCGGCGACAAGCCCTACCGCGTCAAGGGGTACCCGGGCCTCGAACTCCTCGACGAGGCCCGCGAGCCGGTCGACGTCAAGATCAGCCACGAGAACGACTACAGCTTCACCGGCAGACGCGAGGACCGCCCCCGGCAGCTGACGCTCGCTCCCAACGCCACCGCGAACGCGGTGCTGCACTGGAACAACCGCGTCACCTCCTTCGACGGAGCCCCCACCCCGGGCGCCCACATCCTCGTCACGCCCGCACCCGGCGAGGAGCCCGTCTCGCTGCCGCTCCCCATCGACCTCGGCACGGACGGCACCCTGGACGTCACTTCCTGGGCCGCCGACCCTGTCAGTGGTCGGTGATCCAATGGGGCGTATGGACACCGAACGCGCCGACCCCGCCGACCTCGACGCGCTGCGCGCCGCCTTCCCGCCCGAGCTGCGCCGACCCCCGCTGGGCTGGGTCGCCGTGCGCGCCTTCGAGCGGGAGCAGGGCGTCGTGCTGCCGGAGCCGTACCGCACGCTGGTCGCCGAGATCTGCGACGGCAGCGGTGAAGGCCCCGCCGATGTCGATGGGCTGATACCGCTGAGGTCGCTGCCCGCGGACTGGGGTTGTGACGACGGGCAGCGCGCGCCCGCGAAGGCGTTCCCGCTCACCGAGGCATGGGTGTGGGAGGACGACCCCCGGCCGTACGAGGAGATAGAGCCGCTGATCGACGAGGTCGGCAACGACGGCAGTGTCGTGCTGGGCACGGACGGCTGCGGGCTGTACTGGCATCTGGTCGTCACCGGCGCGCAGCGCGGCCGGATATGGGCCGTCAGCGACGTGGGCGCCGCGCCCGCCGAGGAGGAGCCCGGTTTCGCCGACTGGGTGGCGCGCCGGGCGAAATCGCGTTGACTTCAACCGCACTTCATATTTGAGCATGGTGAGTGACGCCGCACCACGGTGGTGCGGCGACGAGGAGGGATCACCGTGTCTGTGCGGGTCAGCACCGTCCCCGAGATCAACCGTCCTGGCGTGGGCGTCGTCAAGGTCAGCACCTGGCGGGTCGGTACGCCCGAGCGCCAGTGCGCGGCGGTGGACGCGATCAGTGGGGCGTGGCGGAGCCGGGACTGGCCGGACGGCGGCCTCCTGTCGTACAGCGTGCTGGTCGGCGAGGACGGCGAGAGCCTGCTGCACTACTCGCAGTGGCGCGACGAGACGGCCTACCAGGACTTTGTCCGTACGGGCCGGGACGAGCGCAACGCGGAGATCGACGCGGCCGTGCCGGGGATCGAGCGGCTCGGGCTCGCCTCGTACGAGCTGTACCGCAGCGGGGAGCCGGCCGAGGGCGACACCCGTGTGCCCGGCTGCGTGGTGATTGTGGACGTCGAGTTCGAGGGGCCCGACCCGGCGCGGCAGCGGGCGTGGACGGACACCGTCTTCGCGGCACTCGACCACGACCCGTACGAGCGGTCGGGCGGCATCGCCGCGCACTTCCACGCGAGCACGGACGGGACGCGGGTGCTCAACTACGCCGAGTGGGAGAACGCGGAGGGCCACATCGAGGCGCTCAACTCCCCCGGGGACGGGGTCGGTTCGAGCACGGAGCAGTGGGAGAAGGTACAGAACTTCCCCGGCCTGGCGGGCAGCACGGTGAAGAGGTACACGCCCGCGATCAGCCTCGCCGGGGGGTGAGGGAGCGGTGGTCCGGCCGTATGTGGGGTACGGCCGGGCCACCGCGGTTCAGGGGGACTCCGCGGCAGGCGCGGACCGGTCAGGGGCGGAAGCGCAGCACCTGCGGGTCGTGGTCGCTGTTCTGGTCGGCGAACTCGGCGTTGATGTGGACGCTGTCGTAGTCGAAGTCGTCGATCGACGGGCTGGTCAGGATCTGGTCGAGAACCTGGCTGTTGCCCTGGTAGACGTACGAGTAACGCTCCGGCGCCGGCAGGGACTTGACCGCCGGGTACAGCGCGCCGCCGGCGGTGAGCGCCTTCGTCGTGTCGGAGAACTCGAAGTCGTTGATGTCACCGACCACCAGGACGTCGGCGCTCCGCTGGATCTTGAGGAGATCCTTCACGAAGGTGTTGACGGCCTTCGCCTGGAGGTGCCGCTGCGCCTCGGAGATCCGGTTCGGCGGCTGGTGGTGCGAGACGATGCTCTCGTCGCCGCCCTTGGAGCCGAAGTGGTTGGCGATCACGACGACCGGCTTGCCGCGGAAGGTGAACTCACCGGCGAGCGGCTTGCGGCTGTCGGTCCAGGCGGCGTTCGCCGGGTCGACGCGGCCGGGGGACAGGCTCAGGGCGGCCTTGCCGTCGGTCCGTACGGCCTCGGTGGCGGTCGTCGCGTCGCCGCCCGCGCGGTCGGTGAAGGAGACCCGCTCGGGGTTGAAGAGGAAGACCTGGCGGATGTTGCCGCCGGGCTCGCCGCCGTCGGTCCTGTCCCGCGGGTCGACGGTGCGCGCCTCGTACGCGGGGCCGCCGGCCGCCGCGATCGCCGCCGTGAACTTGGCGATCGTCTCGTCGGCGGAGACGGTGCCGTCGTTCTTCGCGCCGTTGTTGTCCTGGATCTCCTCCAGCGCCAGGATGTCCGGCGACGACAGAGCGCCGACCACCGCGCCGGCGAGCGCGTCGAACTTCTCCCGCGGGTCGGACGGGTCGAGGTTCTCCACGTTGTACGTCGCCACGGCCAGCTCGTCGCTCCGCTGCGCACGGGTCGTCTCGGGCTTCGCGCCGCCGCCGGTGACCTCGCCGAGCGTGCGGGCGGTCAGCGTGTAGCCGCCGAACTGGTTGAAGTCCAGCGGGCCTTCGGCGCCGCCGGACAGCACGTCGCCGACATCGGCCTTCGGGAACGGCCGCTCGGCGGCCGGCGCCAGCTGCTGGATCTGGATCCTGCCGGTGTTCTGGTCGTCGTACGAGCTGTAGACCGTGCCGCCGCGGCGGTTGGCGTTCTCGTTCGGCTTGACCGTCACCCACAACTCCGCGTACGGGTCGGTGGCGCCGACCACGCGTGAGGTGCCGACGCGGACGTTGCTGCCCTCCAGCGACTCGTAGTAGTCCAGCGCGTAGCTACGGGGCCTCAGCTGAAGGCCGTTGATGCTGTTGCCCGTCGCCGCCGTGCCCTTCGGCGCGTACGCCGCCGGTACGGACCTGGCCGAGATGGTGACCGGTGCGGGCACCTTGTTGCCGGAGGAGACGACCGTGATCTTCGGCGACGAGATCTGGGTGAGGGACTGGTTGCCGGACGAGGTGCCGCCGGGGATGTACTCGGTGACCGTGCCGGACACCTTGACCGAGTCGCCCACGGCGACCGCCGGCACGGCGTTGGTGAAGACGAAGACGCCCTCGCTCGTCGCGGAGTCCTTGTCGGGGTTCGGGTCCTGGAACCAGAAGCCCCGGGAGCCGTAGGCCCGCACACCGGTGACGATGCCGGGCACGTCCGCCACGGAGGTACCCACGAGCGGCGATATCCGGCCACTGCCCTGGATGCCGTGAATCCTGACCTCGGCGGCGGACGCCGAGGAGGATCCGGCGAGCGGACCGGCTGCCAGCGCGCTGGCGACGAGGGCCGCGACAGCGGCCGTTCTCGGTACGGATGAAGGCATGACGGGACTCCGGAAGTGAGGTGGAGAGAGGGTGCGGAGAGGTAGTTCCCTGCGAAGTTCTACGCGCGTCAATCTCTTGCGTGGGCACATGTGTTGTCAAGGGTGTCCGGGTGTACGCCCGTTGTCGGCCAAGTGAACCGGGTGGGATGGGGTGAAATACGTCTACGCTTGGGCGCCCTGGACCCCGTAAGGCGCAAGGAGAATCACCAGATGTCCGGAGACCGCCCCACTCTGCCGCCGGTGCGGCTGCCCTCGGACGCGGAGCTGGCGCGGGACGCGCTCGCCGTACCGCTGCTCGCCAGGGCCGTACGTCTCGCCCGCTGGGCCGGGCCGGGGACGCGCGTCGGCGCGGGTGGTGAACTCGTCGAGGAGCAACTGCCCGCGGCGGCCGAGGCGCTGGGGCTCCTCGCGGCCGGGAGCCCCGAACCGACCGAGACCGACGAGGCCTTGGCCGCCGAGGCGCGGGCGGAGGCGGAGGCCGACGCGAGCGAGGCGTGGCGGGTGGCCGTCGACACCGGGCTGGTCGAGATCGAGGACCCGGACGGCTCGGACGGCTCGGACGGCAGCGATGTTGGAGGGGCGGCCGGGGCGGACGGTGACGGCGACGGCAGCGTGAGCGCCGGAGCCGCGCTCGAACTGATCGCGTCCGGCGGCCCGCAGGACATTCTCTCCCTCTGGCTGGACGCCCTGGACGTGGTCTTCGCCGACGCGACGGCGCCCGTCCTGGAGGATCTGGCCGGTGCCATCGGCGACGACGGCGAGATCGACCTCGACGCCCTGGACTGGGACCCGGAGGTGGAGGCCGATTTCCTGGAGGGCGTCCTCGGGAACCTCTACCTGCTCACCGTCGGCGAAGGCGGGACGGCTCCCGTCCCCGTACCACTGCCGGTCCTCGCCGCGTCGATGATCGTGCCCGACGACATGGGCGAGCCCACCGACGACGTGCTGGAGCAGGTGTCGGACGCGATGATGCGGCTGGACGACCAGTTCGCCCTGCTGGAGCCGATCGGGCTCGTCACGTACGTGCCCGTGGACGAGGCCCTGATGGTCGAGGACGCCGAGGGCGGCTCCGACGCCGGACCGTCCGGCGACGACGAGGACGTGTCCCGCTACGGCGTGGTCACGCTGACCCCGCTCGGTCTGCACGGGATCAGGTCCCGGCTGCGGGACGCGGGTGTCGAGGCGCCCGCCGTCGGCGACCTGGCAGACAAGGGCGCCGACGCGCTGCTCGACGGCGTCGCGCACTTCCCCGAGCCGGCCGCGCGGGCGGAGACCGAACAGTGGCTGGCCCGCCGCGAACCCGCCGCGGCGGCGCGCGAACTCCTCGTCGCCGCCAAGGGCACCGACCCCGGCGCCCCGCTGCGCCGGCTGCACTGTCAGCAGGCCCTGGCGCTCGTCGGCGCCGAGGCCGAGCCCGCGGTGCGCGAGGTGCTGGACGACGCGGAGCTGGGCGGGCTCGCCCGCGTATGGCTCGCCGAGCAGCGTGCCGCCGACGTGCCGCCGCCGCCCGAGTCGATGATCTTCTGGCTGGCCGTCGACACGATCGCGGCCCAACTCGACGCGGACGGCGAGCCCGTGGAACTCCAGGAGCTGGTGGAGGGCCTGGTCGGTCAGCACAACGGCTTCTTCGACGCGGCCTGGCGGGTGGACCACCCGGCGACGGCGGACGTGCTGGAGGCGATGGGGCGACTGCACCGGGACCGCAAGACGGCGAAGGCCGCCCGCAAGGCGGCGTTCAAGGCGCGGTCGCGCAGCGGGGGTTGAGCGGGAGCGGCTTGAGCGGCCGGGGGCTGAGAGGCCGGGGCTTGAGGGGTCGGGCGGGCGTCGGGGTGACGGCGGCCCGCCCGGTGGCCGGTGCGCGCTGCCCGCAGCGTGTCCCGGGGCCGCCCCGGCACCGCCGGTAAGACCCCCGGCAGCCCCGCCGGCCCCTCTCCTGGAGTCGTACGCGTCCAGGTGCGAAGGCGGGACCTACTTCCATTCTGTTGGGGAGGTCGCAGGTTCGAGTCCTGTCATCGGCTTTCGAGCCGATGTGGCTCAGCTGGTAGAGCAACTTTGTTCGGTGCCGCCGGCCTTGATCTCTGGACTTTTCATCGAATTCGGTGGAATTCCCATGGCACGTTTCAACACGCGTCTCTCCATGCCTCGCGGCACGTCCCCGGTGCGCACGACCGGCGTTACCACCCGGACGCACGGGGGCGGCACCATATATCCGCGCGACGCCAAATCCGAGCTGTTTCTGCTCGCCGTCGCCAATTTCCTTTCCCAGCAGACTTCTCACGAGTCCGGGGCCGACCGCGACAACCGCTACGCCACCCTCGTGGGCAAGCTCGCCGTCGAGGATCCGCAGTGGAGGGCCGGTCTGCCGAGCTGGCTGCGCCGCGACGGGAACATGCGGACCGCCGCCGTCGTCGGCGCCGCCGAATAGGTGAAGGCACGTCTCGAACTGGGCGTCGGCACAGGCCCGTCGAACCGCCAGGTCATCGATTCCGCCATGCTGCGCGCCGACGAGCCCGGTGAAATGCTCGGCTACTGGACGTCCCGTTACGGACGCCGGATTCCCAAGCCCGTCAAGCGGGGCACGGCCGACGCCGTACAGCGGCTCTACAGCGGAAAGTCGCTGGTGAAATACGACACCGAGTCGAAGGGTTATCGCTTCGGGGACATTCTCAATCTCGTGCACGCCTCGCCCGACCCGGCGAAGGCGTGGCAGGGCGAGTTGTTCCGTTACGCCCTGGACCGCCGGCACCACCCGGACACCGCCGTTCCGCCCGCGTCGAACCGCACCCGCACCGCGCACCGCGCACCGGGCGCTGATGGCGCTGCCCGCCGCCGAGCGGCGTGCGACGGTCACGGCCCCCGGCGCCGCCGAGCGGCTGGCCGAGGCGGGCAGGACGTGGGAGATGCCGGCGGGCCGGCTCCAGGGTCCGCTGGACGCGGCGGCGTGGGAGGCCGTCATCCCGTCCATGGGGCCGATGGCGCTGCCGCGCAATCCGCGGAACTTCGACGAGGCCGGGGTGAGCGACGAGGCCGCGGCCCGGGTCGCCGCCGAGCTGTCCGACCCGGCGGTGGTCGCCCGGTCGCGGCAGTTCCCCTTCCGCTGTCTCGCGGCGAACCAGCACGCGCCGTCGCTGCGCTGGTCCTACCCGCTGGAGCGGGCGCTCGGCCACTCGCCGGCCAATGTGCCCGCGCTGCCGGGCCGGACGCTGATCCTGGTCGACCGCTCCGGCGGTACGGACTCGTCGCGGGCGGTACGGGAGCACTACCGGGGCCATGACCGGGTGCTGATCGTCACGGACGAGCAGGCGACCGACAGCTACGGCGGCGATCCGACCGAGCAGGTCCCGGACCGCGTTCCCGTCCACACCTGGAATCCGGCGGGACACCGGGCCGGGCACGGGCCGTCGGGCACGCCGTACCGGCACACTTTCGGTGGTCTCTCCGATGCGGCGTTCCGGATGGTTCCGCTGCTGGAGGCGGGGCGGGACGCGCACTGGCCGTGGGCCGCCTGACTGCCGGAACGGGGCACTGACGAGGGCCGTGGGGTCGCCTGGGAACGAGTGATCCGGCGGCCCGTCGGCGGTCGGGCATGGCGCGGCGGGTGCCGTTGGGCGCATACTCCAGGTAATGACAAAGTCAGCCGGTTCCCGGCGCCACCTGCCGTCCAGTCCCTTCAACCGCCAAGGCCCGGCCTCACCTCCGCCCGAGCACTTCGACGTGGGAGACCGTGTCTCCCATGATCAGTTCGGGTTGGGAAGAGTCATCGGAGTCGAGGGCGAGAACGCCGTGCTCATCGATTTCTCGGGCCGCCAGGGTCGGATCCTGAGCCCCTTCTCCAAACTGACCAAGCTCTGAAGAGCCAGGCCCCCGGGCCGCCGCGATCCCCGTGACCGCGGCGGCCCGTAAAGGCATGTCCGGACCCAGACGCACTCGCGGCGGGTCCGGAGCGCTACTCAGAGGGACTTGGCCGCGGGCTTGACCATGCCGCGGACCGTGCGGGACTTCACGAACTCGCCGACGGCGGTCATCTCCCACTCACCGGAGAACTGCTTGATCAGCTTGGCCATGATCACGCCGGTCTGCGGCTCGGCGCCCGTCAGGTCGAAGCGGACCAGCTCCTCGCCGGTCGCCGCGTCGAGCAGCCGGCAGTAGGCCTTCGCGACCTCGTTGAACTTCTGGCCGGTGAACGAGTTGACGGTGAAGACCAGGCCGGTGGCCTCGGCCGGCAGCCGCCCGAGGTCGACCACGATCGTCTCGTCGTCCCCGGCGCCCTCACCGGTGAGGTTGTCACCGGAGTGTTTGACCGAGCCGCCGAGGATGGTCAGTTTGCCGAAGTAGCAGCTGTCGAGGTGGTTGCGGTTCGGTCCGTAGGCGATCACCGAGGCGTCGAGGTCGATGTCCTTGCCGCGGAAGGCGGGCTCCCAGCCGAGGCCCATCTTGACCTGGGACAGCAGCGGGGCGCCGCCCTTGACGAGCGACACCGTCTGGTTCTTCTGGAGGTTGACGCGGCCCTTGTCCAGGTTGATCTTCCCGGTGCTGTGCGGGGGGGCCGGGGGAGCGGGCGGCGGGACGGGGGCTGCGGGAGTGACGGGGGCCGCCGGGACCCGGGGGTCGGCCGACGACGGGGTGGGAGCCGGGGGCGGGACGGGCGCGGCGGGCGGTACCGGCGCCATCGGGGTCACCGGGGCCTGGGGTGCCTGCGGGGTGGCGGCGGCGGGCGTCGCGGGCTCCTCCACCGAGACGCCGAAGTCGGTGGCGATGCCCGACAGCCCGTTCGCGTAACCCTGGCCGACCGCGCGGACCTTCCAGGCGCCGTTGCGCAGGTAGACCTCGACGACCACCAGCGCGGTCTCGGAACCCAGATTCGGCGGGGTGAAGGTGGCGAGCGCGCTGCCGTCGTCGGCGTTGCGGATGGTCGCTGTGGGCTCGATGCCCTGGAAGCTCTGTCCCGCCGCGTCCGGGCTGGCCGTGACGACGATCTTCTCGATACCGGCGGGGACGGCGGAGGTGTCCACCACGATCGCGTCCGGAGCCGTACCGCCGCCGGACCGGTAGGTCACACCGGGGCCCGTCGGCTGGTTGTAGAAGATGAAGTCGTCGTCGGAGCGCACCTTGCCGTCGGCGGTGAGCAGCAGGCCCGATACGTCGAGCCGCACCGGGGCGGCGACGTCCACCGCCACGCGGGCGGCGGAGAGAGGGATGTTCGAGCCGGGGGTCATAGCTGTCATGCCAGACGTAACGAACGACCCCTCTTTGCCGTTCCCTTACCCTCGCGAGCCTCGCCCGGACGGGTCAGCCTTCGAGTGGCCGCGCGGCGGGCCGGCTCGGGGGCCGACCGGGCGGGTCAGTAAGGCCACTGGGGCGGGTGCGTGCAGAAGTGGCCGCCCAGATGGGCGTGGTCGGGATCCTCCGGGTCCAGTTCGCCCTGTTCGGCGACGAGTTTGTCCGCGTACTGCTCGGAGTCGTCCTGGGGCTCGTACCCGAGCGCCCGCGCCGTCGAAAGGTCCCACCACAGGCGGGTGTTGGCGGACGAGCCGTAGACGACACAGTGTCCGACGTCCTCGGCCGTGAGCGCGGCGTGGAAGAGCCGCGCGCCGTCGCCGGGGCTCATCCAGACCGACAGCATCCGTACGGAGGTGGGCTCCATGAAGCAGGACCCGATCCGTACGGAGACGGTCTGAAGGCGGTGCCTGTCCCAGTAGAGCTGCGCCAGATCCTCGCCGAAGCACTTGGAGAGGCCGTAGAACGTGTCGGGGCGGCGCGGGGTGTCGATCGGGATCAGCGCCTGCGAGTCGAGCGGGTAGCTGCCGCGCGGCCGTGGCGTGAACCCCACGGAGTGGTTGCTGGACGCGAAGACCATCCGCGCGGTGCCCGCCTCGCGTGCCGCCTCGTAGAGGTTGTACGTCCCCTCGATGTTGGCCCGCAGGATTTTGTCGAACGACGCCTCCAGCGAGATGCCGGCGAGGTGGATGATCGCGTCGACGCCCTGGACGGCCTCGCGCAGGGCGTGCTTGTCGCCGAGGTCGGCCGTGATCGCGTCCGGCTCGCCTTCTATGGGAGTGGCGTCGAAGAGCCGGAGTTCGTACCCGTACGCGGGCAGCAGCCCCCGCATGAGGGTGCCGAGGCCGCCTGCCGCGCCGGTGAGCAGGACGGTTCGCGGTGGGGGCATGGGCGTCAATCTCCTCGGACGTACTCGGATGTACTCGGGCGGGCTGAAACAGCCTTAGATCCATGGATGGGATTCATATACATGGACACGCTAAGAAGCGTCGCGGTCACCGTCAAGTGTCGCGCGGAGGCGGTCGATCCGCCCCTGGGTTGCGGTTTTCCGTCTTGACCGGCGCCGTACGGCTGCCCTAGCGTGGCGTTGTTCAGAAATATGGACGCCGATCAGAATCGTGCACGAGTGTGTGTGCTCGCCGCACGGCCCAGGGAGCGCCAGTGACCTCAGCCCCGCTCGCCGCCCGCCTCGACCGGGCCACCGGACCGTTGTTCTTCCCCGTCACCGCGTACGGCCCGGACGGCGCCCTCGATCTCGACGTGTTCCGCGCGCACATCAGAAGCGGCGTCGACGCGGGAGCCGCCGCGGTCTTCGCCTGCTGCGGCACGGGCGAGTTCCACGCCCTGACTCCGGAGGAGTTCGGGGACTGCGTGCGGGCCGCCGTCGAGGAGACCGCGGGAGCGGTCCCCGTCGTGGCCGCCGCCGGTTACAGTACGGCGATCGCCGTCCGGTACGCGGAGATCGCCGAGGCCGCCGACGTCGACGGACTGCTCGCGATGCCGCCCTCCTGGTCGTCGCCGACCAGGAGGGCCTGCTGCGCCACTACACGGCGCTGGCCGCCGCGACCGGCCTTCCGGCCATCGTCTACCAGCGCGACAACGCCCTCTTCACCCCCGGGACCGTCGTCGAACTCGCCAAGGCCGACGGCGTCATCGGCCTCAAGGACGGTCACGGCGACCTCGACCTGATGCAGCGCGTCCTCAGCGCCGTACGCACCGACGAGCCCGGCCGCGACTTCCTCTACTTCAACGGCCTGCCCACCGCCGAACTCACCGGCCTCGCCTACCGCGGCATCGGCATCACCCTCTACTCCTCCGCCGCCTTCGCCTTCGCGCCCGAGATCGCCCTCGCCTTCCACCGCGCCCTCACCTCCGGCGACGACACAACCGTGAACAGGCTCATCGACGGCTTCTACCGGCCGCTGGTCGAACCGCGCTCCCAGGGACGCGGATACGCCGTCTCGCTCGTCAAGGCGGGCGTCAGACTGCGCGGTTACGACGTCGGCGAGGTACGCACACCCCTGAGCGAACCGCGGCCCGCGCACATCAAGGAACTCACCGAGATCATCGAACGCGGCTACGCCCTGCTCGAACAACAGACCCCGGGCGACGCCGAGCAGGGGGAGCACGCGTGAGGGCCGCCGCCTTCCTCTACCCCTGGGACGTCGTCGGCGACCCCGACGCGCCCGCCCGCGTCGTGGACCTCGGCGTCCGGCAGGTGACCCTCGCCGCCGCCTACCACTCCACCCGCGCCCTCACCCCCCGCCACCCGCGCCACCGCGTCGTCACCGCCGAACACGCCGCCGTGCTCTACCCGGCGGACGACGACCGCTGGGCGGACGCCGAGCTGCGCCCGTACGCCGCCGGCGACTGGGCCCCGGCGACGCCTACGGCGAGGCCGCCGCCGCGCTCGCCGACGCCGGACTCGACGTGCACACCTGGGTCGTCCTCGCGCACAACTCCCGCCTGGGCGCTGAGCATCCCGACACCTCCGTGGTGAACGCCTACGGCGACCGCTCCCCCTGGGCCCCGTGCGTCGCCCGCCCCGCCGTCCGTACGTATGTGGTGTCGCTCGCCGCGGAAGCCGCCGTACGGCCCGGTGCGGGCGGCACCGCGCCGTACGGCCCGGTGCGGGCGGCACCGAACTGGAATCCCTCGGCTGGTACGGGCTCGCGCACCCGCACGCCCACGACAAGATCGGCGGCGTCCCTCTCGGTGAGGCCGCGCGGTACCTGATGTCGCTCTGCTTCTGCTCCGTCTGCCGCGCCGGCTACCGGTCGCTGGGCCTGGACGCCGACGAGCTGACCGCGGCCGTCAGGCGCGCCCTGGAGCCCGTCTGGAGCGGCGCCCGCGCCCCCGACAGCCCCGGCGGTCCCACGGGATGGCCGGCCGTCGAGAAGCTGCTCGGCGCGGATCTCGCCGCCGCCACCCTCGACTGGCGCCTGGGGACGGCCCGTACGCTCCAGGAGGCCGCCGTCGCCGCCGTACGCGCACAGGCCGGACCCGGCTTCCAGGTGCTGCTCCACGCCGACCCGCACCTCCACCGCACCGGGGCCAACGCCGGGGTCGACCCCGAGCACGTCCTGGACGCCGCCGACGGGGTCGTGCTGCCGTGCGGCGGCGGCGCGGCGGAGGCGATGCTGACACCGTTCGCCGCGCACCGCCCTGAATCCACCGTGCTGGCCGCGAACTTCACCGTCGTCGCGGGCATGGGCGGCAGCCCGGACACCCTCGCCGACGACGCGGCGCACGCGCGCTCGCTCGGCGCGACCGAACTGCGGCTGTACCACGCGGGCCTGGCGTCCGACGCGGACCTGGCCGCCGTCGCCGCCGGGCTCTCACGCCGCGGCTGAGGCCCGTCGCGGCGGCCCTCCGTAGAAGGCGAGACCGCCCGCCGTCAGCAGCCCGAGCACCCCGGTGACCGGCAGCAGCACCGTGATGTCGACGAACGCGATCAGCCCCGCGCCCAGCGCGAGCGACACCGCGTTCGGCACGTAGATCAGGGTGTTGGCGGTGGCCGCGGTCCGCCCCAGCACGGCGTCCGGCGTCTCCCGCTGCACCGCCGTCAGCGCGACGATCAGCACGCACGGCAGCCCGATCCCGACCGCCACCGAACTCGCCAGCACCACCGCGTCGTACGGCAGCGCCCGCAGCCCCACGGCGGCGGCGAACAGCGCGATGCCACCGGCGGCGAACACCCGCTCCGGCATCGCGCGCATCAACGGGCCCGCCAGCAGCCCGACGGCGACCGAACCGACACCCTGGAGCGCGTAGAGCAGACCTACGTACGTAGGCGCGTGCCCCAGGCCCTTGTCGACCACCGCGTAGACGGCGGCGCCGTTGAGCCCCGCGAGCAGCATCGTCACCGACCCCGCCAGGACGAGCGGGCGCAGGACCGGCGAGTCCCACAGCACCCTGACACCCCGCGCCGTACGCGACAGCCAACCGCCGGTGCGGTCCGGCACCGGCCTGTCCTCCCGGACCCGCATCAGCGCGAACAGGCCGGCCGCCAGCGCGAACGTCGCGGTGTCCAGCAGGGCGACCGTCCCGCCGCCGTACGCCGCGTACAGCCCGGCGCCCGCGAGCGGCGCGAGGAGCTTCATGCCCTCGTTGGCCGTCATCCGCAGCCCGTTGAAGTCACCCAGCAGCCGCTTGTCGATCGCGGTGGCGACCAGGGCCGCCTCGGCGGCGTCCTGCACGACACCGCTGACGCCGTACACGAACAGCACGGCGAACAGGATCCAGATCCGGTCCGCCGAGTCGACCACGAGCAGCAGGGGCAGCAGCGCGGCCATGGCGAGATTGCAGAACACCAGCAGCGGCCTGCGCCGCCACCGGTCGGCCACCGCCCCCAGCAGCGGCCCCACCAGCGTCGGCGCCCACATCGCGAATACCGTCAGGGCCGCCAGACTGTCCGACCCGGTGAGCGACTTGACCCAGATACCGCCGGCCAGCCACATCGCCGATGTGCCGAAGCCGGACACCACCACGCCGGACAGATACAGCCCGGCGTTACGGTCCCGGAGGACCGTGGCTATCGCCCAGTTCCTTCCTGTCCCCATCCCCATCGGCACATCCTGGCACGGGTGTCCCGGGCGCCACAGGGCTCTTCCTCAGTCGCGGGACGGGCTCGTCCGGCGGGTGGGTTCCTCCTCCGCCGTACGCGGTCAGCGCAGCGCCGCCTCCATCATCCGCTTGGCGATCGGAGCCGCCAGGCCGTTGCCGCTCACCTCCGAGCGTGCCGCGCCCGAGTCCTCGACCAGCACGGCCACCGCCACCTCCGCGCCGGTGGACGAGTCCTTCGCGTACGAGGTGAACCAGGCGTACGGCGTCTGGCTGTTGTCCACGCCGTGCTGGGCCGTGCCCGTCTTGCCGCCGACCTCGGCGCCGTCGATACGGGCGTTCGAGCCCGTGCCCTCCTCGACCACCGTCACCATCGCGCCGCGCAACTGCTCGGCCGTCGACGACGAGACGATCCGGCGCGAGGACGCGTCCTCGTAAGAGGTGAGCGTGTCGCCGCCCGCGTCCACGACCTCGGACACCATGTGCGGCGACGCGAGGATCCCGTCGTTGGCGAGCGCCGACGAGACCATGGCCATCTGGAGCGGGGTGGCGGTGACCTCGAACTGGCCGATGCCCGTCAGCGCCGTCTGCGCGTCGTCCATCCCGGAGGGATAGACGCTCTCGGCCGCCCGCACCGGCACGTCCTGCTCGGTGTCGTTGAAGCCGAGCTTCGAGGCCATCGCGCTCACCTTGTCCTCGCCGAGGTCGGCGGCGATCTTGGCGAAGACGTTGTTGCACGAGTACTGGAGCGCCGTGCGGATCGTCGCGTTCTCGCACGGCGCCGACGGGTTCTCGTTCTTCAGGACGGTGCTCGTGCCGGGCAGTGTGTACGGGTCCGGGCTCCGGGTGCGGGTGTCCACCGATCCGTACAGCCCGTCCTCCAGCGCCGCCGCGGCCACCACCAGCTTGAACGTCGACCCGGGCGGCAGCGGCTGCCGCAGCGCCCGGTTGACCATCGGCTTGTCCGCGTCGGCGTTCAGCCGGTTCCAGGCGTCGCCGTCCGTCGTCCCGCTGATCGTGGACGGGTCGTACGACGGGGTGCTGACCATCCCGAGGATCCCGCCGGTCTTCGGGTCGATGGCGACGGCCGCGCCCTTCTTGTCGCCCAGCGCCTCGAAACCGGCCTTCTGCACCGCCGGGTCGATCGTCGTCAGGACACTGCCCGGCGCGGCGTGCTCGCCGGTCAGCGCGTCCAGCGGATTCTTCAGCCGGGGGTCGGTGCCGTCGAGCACCCGCGCGTAGATCCCTTCGAGCTGCGTGGAGCGGTAGGCCTGCGAGCTGTAGCCGGTGACGGCCGCGTACAGCTCACCGTCCGTGTAGGTCCGCTTGTACTTCAGGTCGTCACCGGCCGGGGTACCGGCGGAGCCCGTGACGGGGGAACCGGCCACGATGATGTCGCCCAGCGGGTTGGCGTACTGGTCGATGAGCGTGCGTCGGTTGCGTTCGTTGTCCGCGAGGGCCTTGCCCTGGTACGCCTGCACCCAGGTGGCCCGCACCAGCAGGGCGAGCACCATGAGCAGACAGACGACGGCGGTGCGCCTGATTGTCTTGTTCATCCCACACAGGGGACGAACGGGACCGGAGGGTGTGTTCCGCCGCGCGCCACTTCTCAGAAACTCCTCATACCGGGACACGCCTCCTGAGGAGACGGCGTCACCTCGTGCTGATGAAGCCCGATTCGTACGCCGCGATCACCGCCCGCGTACGGTTCCCGGCACCGGTCTTCGCGAGCACCGCCGCCACGTGCGACTTCACCGTCGCGGGACCGACGCCGAGCCGTCCCGCGATCTCCGCGTTCGTCATACCGGTCGCCATCAGCCGCAGTACGTCCGCCTCGCGCTCGGTGAGCCGGCCCGCCCAGCGCGGCGGCGCGGGCCGGTTTCGGGCGTACTCGGCCGCGAGGCCCCGCAGCGCGGCAGGGAAGAGCAGCGAATCGCTCCGCGCCACCAGCCGCACCGCCCCCACCAGTTCCTCCGACGCCGCCCGCTTCAGCAGGAACCCCGAGGCGCCGACGCGCAGCGCCTCGTACACGTAGCTGTCGTTCTCGAAGGTCGTCACCACGATGACGCGCGGCACCGGACCGGGGGAGCCGAGGATCCGCTCGGTCGCGCGGATGCCGTCGATCTCCGGCATCCGGACGTCCATCAGCACGACGTCGGGGCGTCGCTCGCGCACCACGGACACCGCTTCCGCGCCGGTCGCCGCCTCGCCGACGACCGTCATGTCCGGCTCGGCCTCCAGGATGACGCGCAGCGCCGTACGGACCATCCGCTCGTCGTCGGCGAGCACCACCGAGATGCCGGTCACCGCCGGGTCCACCGGACGTCTCCTTCTTGGGAGGGCAGCGGGAGGGCGACGGACAGCCGCCACAGCGGCCCGTCCGGTCCGGCGTGGGCGTGCCCGCCGAGCAGCGTGGCCCGCTCGGCGACACCGCGCAGACCGCGCCCGCCCCCGGGCCGTACGACCGGCTCGGCAGCCGGCAGGGGATTCTCCATCGTGATCTCCAACTTCTCGGTACTCAGGGCGACATGGAGTGTGACGGGCGCCGCCGTGCCGTGCCGCAGCGCGTTGCTCAGCCCCTCCTGGGTGATGCGGTACGCCTCGCGCGACACCGGCTCCGGCACGGTCGCGACGTCCCCCTCGACGGTCAGCGCGACGTGTACGCCGCAGTGGGCCAGCAGCCCGTCCAGCGCGTCGAGCGTCGGCCCCGAAGGGTCGTCCCGCCCCGCGTCCGGCTCGTCGTCCCGGCGCAACAGGCCCAGCACGGAGTCCAGTTCGCCCACCGTGCGCCGGGTGGTCTCCTCGATCGCGGCCAGCGCCTCCCGTACGAACTCCCGGTCCCCGGGCGCGTCGCTGTCCAGGACCCGGCGCGCCGCGCCCGCCTGGAGGGTCACCGCGCTCAGCGCGTGGCCGACCGAGTCGTGCAGCTCGCGGGCGAGCCTGTTGCGTACGGCGAGATCCGCCGCTCGGCGTTCGGCGGCGACCAGCCGGTCCGACGGCGTGGGACCGAGCAGGACGGGCGCCAGACGGGCCAGCAGCGCGCCCGCCGCCGCCGCGCACGCGGCCAGCGCCACGAGGAGAAGGATCCCGGCGAGCGGCGCGAGAGCCACTGCCCAGCCGTGCTCGGAGAGCTCCGGCACATCGAGCCGGGAGTCCCGCAGCGCCGACCAGAACGGCAGCAACATCAGCACCACCGCGAAGGGCGGCAGCGCCAGCGACATGCCGCTGACCAGCCCCCCGACGCCCACATGCAGGGTGAACCAGGCGGCCGTCCGCACCCTGGCCGCACGCGAGCGGGCGGGACCGTCGGCCAGCGAGCCCTCCGCAATCCCGCACAGCGCCCGTGCCACGGCCACCGAGAGCGGCCGTACGAGCGGGAACAGCGCGCTCGCGGCGGCGATCGGCAGGGCGACCGCGTACGCGCCGAACTGGAGCACGAGGGAGCCGGAGAACATGTTCGCGCTGCCGACGAGCGGACCCACGAGCACGGTGCCGAGCAGCCAGTAGGGCATCAACAGCGCGCCGCCGAGGATCAGATGCGTCCAGCGCAGCCACGCCCGTCCACCGACGAGTGGGCGCGGGACGGGGCGCGGAGCGGCGGTGGCCGATCGCCGGGGCGCGGCTTTCATGCGGCGCGGCGCCGCAGGACGCAGACGACGCTGCTGAACAGCAGGAACCCGGCGGTCATCGACACAGCGTAGGTCAGCACCATCGCGGACGAGTGTGGCTCCGGTCCGTCGGCCGGCATGAGCGACGCCAGCAGCAGCCAGCCGCCCCAGCAGCCGAGCGCACCCGACCCGACCCAGGCACCGGCCATGACGGCCTTCACGGGCAGACGGCCGCCCCGGCGGAACGCGAGCATCAGCGTGGCCGTCACGGCGAGGACCGCGAAACCGGTGCTCACGCCCTCAAGGACGTGGAACGACCTCGTGCGGTCGGCGAGCCGGTCCGCGCTGAGGCCGGCGGTCGATCCGCAGGCCCACAGAAGATGCGTCGCACCGGGGAGGACGGCGAGCAACGAACCGGCCACGGCCGTCGCCCGAGCCGACCCCACGCGGCCGGTGGACACGGGCCTCGAACCGGCGGTCCTGGCGGTCCTGGCGGTCCTGGCGGTCCCGGCGGTCCCGGCGGTCCCGGCCTCCCCACTGATCGGGCCTTGCCACAGATGTCCCCACCGCCGGTGCGCGTACCGCACGAAGAGCGTGCCCAGGGCGAGGCCCTGCACAATGAACCCGCCGTAGACGACGCCGAAGACCCACTCGTGGAGGAACGGTTCGTCGGCCGCCGGCGGTGGGGCGCCGGAGCCGGTGAGGGCGGTGACCGCCAGTTGGAGCGGGTAGCCGGTCATGATCGGCGCGAGCAGCCCCGTGGCGACCCACATCGGCAGGACGAGCAGCCAGGCGGGGACCCGTCGCCCCCACGGCTGGGTGAGCAGCAGCGCGAGGACCACCACGGCGGCGTCGAGGGCGACGGACAGGCCGTTGCCGACGGCCGTCGCGATCCGGTTGTCCAGCAGGGCGCTGCCGTCCGGGATGCCGACCCGGCTGCCGGCGATCCAGAGGAGCTTGAGAGTGATGTAGGGGAGGCACGAGACGATCGCGACGGCGCGCAGCGCCCGTACACCACGGCCGGGTGACGGCGCGCCAGGTGGCGCGGCGGGCAGCGTGGGTCGTGGCGCGGCGGGTGGCGCGGGTCGCGGCGCGGAGGGAGGAGCGGAAGTGGTGGGTGTCTGCGTCATGCCACCCACGCTCCCGGCTCCCGGCCCGCCGCGCCTCGTGCGCCGTGACGATCCCCCTCCGCCGCGCGGGGGAGACGCGCCCGACGCGGGGTCGAAGGGGTGAAGGGGTGAAGGGGTGAAGGGTCAGAGCCTGCGCGTGGCCAGCGTCAGGCGGTCACGTGCGTCGAACAGCGCGTCCTTGATCATCTGTTCGTGCGCGGGCGTGAGCCGCGCGACCGGCACCGAGCAGCTGATCGCGTCGCGCGCCGGGGTCCGGTACGGGATCGCGATGCCGAAGCAACGCAGCCCGAGGGTGTTCTCCTCGCGGTCCACCGCGTACCCCTGCTCGCGGATCGCGTTCAGTTCCTCGATGAGCCGCTCACGGTCGGTGATGGTGTGCTCGGTCAGCGACGCCATCGTCTCCGGCAGCATCTTGCGCACCTGCTCGTCGCTGTGCGTCGCGAGCAGCGCCTTGCCGAGCGAGGTGGAGTGCGCGGGCAGCCGGCGGCCGACGCGCGTGAAGGGGCGCAGATAGTGCTGCGACTGGCGGGTGGCGAGATACACGACGTTCGTACCGTCCAGCCGCGCCAGGTGGATGGTCTCCGTCGTGTCGTCGGAGAGCCGGTCCAGCGTGGGGCGGGCGGCGGCCACCACCTCGTCACCGTCGATGTACGACGTGCCGACCAGCAGTGCCCGTACTCCGATGCCGTACCGCGTGCCTGTCGCGTCGGTCTCCACCCAGCCCAGCTCGACCAGCGTCCGCAGCAGCATGTAGAGGCTGGACTTGGGGTAGCCCACCGCCTCCTGCACCGCGGCGAGCGAGTGCATGCCCGGGCGTCCGGCGAAGTACTCCAGCAGTTCCACCGTCCGCACAGCGGACTTGACCTGTGCCCCACCCGTTTCCGCAGCAGACATCGTCCCTCGCCCCTATCTTGACCACTCTTGACCACACAGAACGCACGGAAATAGAGTCCCCTTGGATTCATCATCAGGAACTTTGTTCAGAATACCGAACAGCGTCTCGGTGATGACAGCGGACGGCACAGGAATCGGAAGGAAGCAGCGGTGGCAGCAGCACCAGTCTCAGCAGCACCAGTCTGGAGTGTCGACCCCCGAACCGGGAAGCCGCGTGAACAGGTCGCGGTCGAGGCCACGGCCGAGGAGGTCGACCGCGAAGTACGTCGCGCGTACGCCACCCGGCCCGCGCTCGCCGACCGTACCGCGCGTGCGGCGCTTCTGCGTACGGCGGCGGACCTCCTCGATGAGTCCGGCGCCTACGTCATCGAGGCGGCGGACGCCGAGACCGCGCTGGGACCGGTCCGGCTCACCGGCGAACTCGCGCGTACGACCGCCCAGTTGAGGGCCTTCGCCGACGTCGTGGACGAGGGCGCGTTCCTGGACGTACGCATCGACCACGCCGACGGCGACCGTACGCCGCCCTGGCCCGACCTGCGGCGCTGGAAGGTGCCGCTCGGCGTCGTCGCCGTCTACTCGGCGAGCAACTTCCCCTTCGCCTTCTCGGTCCCCGGCGGTGACACGGCGAGCGCGCTCGCCGCGGGCTGCCCCGTGGTCGTCAAGGCGCACCCCGACCACCCCGCCACCTCCGAGATCTGCGCCGCCACGCTGCGCAGGGCGGCGGAGCGGGTCGGGCTGCCCGAGGACGTGGTGGTCCTGGTGCACGGCTTCGAGGCCGGGGTGGAGCTGGTGAAGCACCCGCTCGTCGCCGGGGCCGGGTTCACCGGTTCCGTACGGGGCGGCCGCGCGCTCTTCGACGCGGCGGCGGCGCGTCCCACGCCGATCCCCTTCCACGGCGAACTCGGCTCGCTCAACCCCGTCGTGATCACCGAGGCCGCGGCGGCGGAACGCCCCGAGGGGCTCGGCGCCGGACTGGCCGGCTCGATGACCCTCGGCGAGGGCCAGTTCTGTACGAAGCCCGGCTTCGTCCTCGTCCCGGACGGCGACGCGGGTGACAGCCTGCTCACGGCGCTCACGACGGCCGTCAGCGAGACCGAGCCCGGCGTGATGCTCGACCACCGGATGCGCGACGCCTTCGTGGCGGGCGTACGGGAACGGGCCGAACTGCCCGGCGTGGCAGCCCCGATCACCCCCGGCCCCGGCGGTGACCACACCGTCAGCGCGGGCTATCTGACCGTCCCCGCAGGGCGGCTCGCCGCCGAAGGACCGCACGATCTGCTCCTGGAGGAGTGCTTCGGCCCCGTGACGGTCGTCGCCCGCTACGGCTCCGACGCCGAGATCGGCGCCGTCCTGGCCCGCCTCCCCGGCAACCTCACCGCCACGCTGCACCTCGCCGAAGGCGAGGCCGAGGACGCCGACTCCGGCGCCGCGCGGCTGCTCGCCGAACTGACGCCGCTCGCGGGCCGCGTCCTCGTCAACGGCTGGCCCACCGGCGTCGCCGTCGCCCCCGCACAGCAGCACGGCGGCCCGTACCCGGCGTCCACCTCCACGTCGACGTCGGTCGGCGCCACCGCTATCGAGCGCTGGCTGCGCCCCGTCACCTACCAGTCCACGCCCCCCGCGCTGCTCCCGCCCGAGCTGCGCGACGACAACCCGGCGGGTCTGCCGCGCCGGGTCGACGGCCGCGCGGAGGCGGGGACCGCCCCGTAACGCACACCGCACCCACGCGACCCCCGCCCCGCCCGGATAAATCGCTTGCCGGGCGGGCCGGGGGTTTGCTGTACTCCCCGACGTCGACCGGCCATCCGCCGGCCGGCCCTTCCCGCCACCAGGACCCCCCCGGGCCCCCCGAACACCCCCAGGAGCCGTCATGCGCCGAGCGTCAGAGTCCATCCAGAAGAAGGGAATCTCCTCCTACTCAAGGGACCTGACGCTTAGTGACCACGCTCAACCTGGGCATCCTGGCCCACGTCGACGCCGGTAAGACCAGCCTGACCGAGCGGCTGCTGCACGCGGCCGGAGTCATCGAAGAGATCGGCCGCGTCGACGACGGGAACACCCAGACCGACTCCCTGGCGCTCGAACGCCAACGCGGCATCACCATCAAGTCGGCGGTCGTGTCGTTCGCCATCGACGACGTCACCGTCAACCTCATCGACACCCCGGGACACCCGGACTTCATCGCCGAGGTGGAGCGAGTGCTGAGCGTCCTCGACGGCGCCGTACTCGTCGTCTCCGCCGTCGAGGGAGTCCAGGCGCAGACGCGCGTCCTGATGCGGACGCTGCGCCGGCTGCGCATCCCCACGCTCGTCTTCGTCAACAAGATCGACCGGGTCGGCGCCCGCCACGGTGATCTGCTGCGCGACCTGGCCGAGAAGCTGACCCCCGGGACCGTCCCGATGGGATCCGTACGCCGAATCGGCACGCGCGGCGCCGAGTTCACCCCGTACGGCGCCACCGACCCGGCCTTCTCCGCGACCGGCCCGCTGGCCGAGCGGCTGGCCGAACACGACGACGCCCTCCTGGCCGCGTACGTCGACGACGCCGCCCACCTCCCGTACGACCGGCTCCGCCGGGAACTGGCCGCGCAGACCAGCCGCGCGCTCACCCACCCGGTGTTCTTCGGCTCGGCCGTGTCCGGCGCGGGCGTCGCCGAACTCATCGGTGGCATCAGGGAGTTGCTGCCCGCCACGGCGGGTGACGAGCGGGGCGGCCCGGTCGCGGGCACCGTCTTCAAGGTCGAGCGTGGCACGGCCGGCGAGAAGATCGCGTACGTCCGGATGTTCTCCGGCGCGCTGCGGGTGCGCGACCGGCTGCCGATCGGTGACCACGCCGAAGGCAAGGTCACCGCGATCAGCGTCTTCGACAACGGCGCGTCGGTGCGCCGCGCGTCCGTCGGCGCGGGCCGGATCGGCAAGCTCTGGGGGCTCGGTGACATCCGGATCGGCGACGTGATCGGCGACCCGGCCGCGGCCGGCGCCGCGGCCCGCCACCACTTCTCCCCACCGACACTCGCCACGGTCGTCGTCCCCCGCGACGCGGCCGACAAGGGCGCGCTGCACGCCGCGCTCAGCCAACTCGCGGAGCAGGACCCGCTGATCAATCTGCGGCAGGACGAGATCCGGCGGGAGATCTCCGTGTCGCTCTACGGAGAGGTGCAGAAGGAGGTCATCCAGGCGACACTCGCCGACGAGTACGGCGTCGACGTCACCTTCCGCGAGACCACGACGATCTGCGTCGAACGGCTCGCCGGTATGGGCGGCGCCGCCGAGATCATGGGGAAGGAGCCGAATCCGTTCCTCGCGACGGTCGGACTACGGGTCGAACCGGCCCCGCCCGGCGGCGGCGTGGAATTCCGGCTGGAGGTCGAACTGGGCTCCATGCCCTACGCGTTCATGAAGGCCATCGAGGACACCGTGCGCGCCACCCTGCGGGAAGGGCTGTACGGATGGGCGATCCCCGACTGCGTCGTCGTCCTGACACACAGCGGATACGCGCCCCGGCAGAGCCATGCCCACGCCACGTTCGACAAGAGCATGTCGAGCACGGGCGCCGACTTCCGCCTGCTGACCCCGCTGGTGCTGATGGACGCGCTGAAGCGCGCGGGCACGATCGTGTGCGAGCCGATGAACCACTTCCGGCTCGACGTACCGTCCGACACCTTCGGAGCCGTCCTGCCCGCCCTGGCCCGGCTGCGCGCGGTGCCGCGCACGCCGTCGGCGCACGGGGCGTCGTACGTGGTGGAGGGCGAGATCCCGGCGGCGGAGGTGCACGCCCTCGAACAGCTCCTGCCGACACTCACCAGCGGCGAGGGCGTCCTGGAGACCGCGTTCGCCCACCACCGCCCGGTCCAGGGCGGCCCGCCCCCCACCCGCTCCCGCACCGACCACGACCCGCTCAACCGCAAGGAGTACCTGCTCGGCGCGGTGCGGCGGGTCTCGGCGGGAGCGCGGTGACGCGGGCCGGCCACGGTTCGCCGGACACGGCCTCGCCCCGCTCCACGGCGGCTCCGGCGTTGTCCCCGTACCTGTCTGCCGGCCGGCAGACCAAGGGGGCAGGGCGAATGACAGGCTCCGCCCGTGCGTTGCGGCGGAGGCAGGCTCCGCACCTACCTGCCCTGGAGAGAAGCAGACACATGCGCGTGGAGATCTGGAGCGACATCGCCTGCCCTTGAACCACGGGAACCATAGGTTACCGCGAAGCCCTGACCAGGGGCTATGGCCAGGCAGCACGAAGCCCCGACCATGCGCCACGGGGGACGCACGCACGGACGGGGCAGCCAGGGGCCTGATGCTCAGTGTGGGACGTGCACAGGGGCGCTCTGTTCCCTCAGCTCAGACAGCCGCCGCTGATACAGGGGACCGATAGCGTGCGCTCCCCTTGCCTCACTCGGGGTGGACTGTTCGATCAGGTGATGAGCTACGGCCTTGAGATGAGCAGACCAGGCAATCACGTGTTGCTGAGCGCTGCGCCCGCATTCCCGCGGTTCACCGGGAAGGCACAGCGGAAGTCCTGGACCGAGCTTGTTCGCGGCATGCCGGACGTAGCGAGCAATCGAGGCCCATTCATCTTCGGTCCGCTGGACGGCGCTGCTGGTGTGCTCCCAACCCCACGGCCCGAAGTCGTCCCCGTGATCGTCCATGCACGCGCTCCCAATGATCGCAGCGAATTAAGCCGGTGAACCGATCGTAGTGGCGCTGTCTGCCTCCCTGGGGTCACAGTGTCCGACCGAGGGAACGCACGGACCGCACGGGCCGCACATGGGCAGGAACTGAGGCGGGGTGCAGGACTGCGCTCCTGCTCCGTGTACGACCCTGATATCGGCCAGCACTTCACCCATGCGCAAGCCGCCCCAGATTTCGGGAAGCGGCGAATCCTGCACGTTCCCGATGTTGAGGAACCTGCCGAGTACGCACGGCCACACGTCGCCGGTAGGACCGATTGCACATTTCTCGTGAGCGCAGTGCCCGCACAGGTCGCTGATCGTCGGTGCCGCGCCCTTGCTGGCCCTTCCGAATGCCCGGGTCCGGTCTCCGCCCACCGTGACCACGCCGAGCGCCGCAAGGTCCCGTGCCGCCTCTTGGGCGCGCTGACCTTCCCGGACCGCCACGACCCCGCCGCGAAGCGGGATATTGAGGCTCAGCGCCTTCTCCACGTTCGCCCGGGTCTTCCGGTGAGAGCCCCGGAGCCTGGTCACCTGGTCGTGATCCTCCGCCGTGTCGGAGTAGTACGACGTTGCGAGTTTGACCCCACAGTCCCTGAACGTCTCCCACAGCTCATCCCGAATGCGGGTCATGTTCGAGAAGACTTCGACGGACAGCCCGGAGCCGTGCGCGTACCGGATCAGCGCCGGAAGGTTCGGGTACAGGGTCGGTTCCCCACCGATGAACTGAACGTCCAGCGTGCCGATTTCAGCGAGTTGATCGATGACGCGCAACCAGTCTTCTACGGTCATGGTGCCGTGCGTTCCCTTGGGCGAGGAGTCCGCATAGCAGTGATCACAGAACTCATTGCATAACCCCGTGACCTCCAACCACGCGAACCTGAGAGAGTTTTGGGCAGCGCTCATGACGGACTCCTTGCAGGTGTGGAGTTTCGATTCAGGGGATAAGCGCGACGCTGGCAGGCGAGACAATCCATTCGAGCCCGCCACCTTCGGGTGACAGGAAGGCTGCATGACGCTTCTGTCGCTCTCCGGGAAGTTCGGCCGGGTCTTCGTAGTCCTTGATCACGTCACGCAGAATGCCGACCCTGCCCGCCCCGTCCTCGACTCGCTGGCCTACATCCTTTTCGGTGATCACTCGTGCCCCTCCGGGTGGCGGGCCATGAGGACGTTGCAGTCACAAACGGTGGTCATGTCGCCACCCGTTCGCGCCCTGTCACGCACTCGTGCAAGTTCTTCGCAACCCGCGCAGCCTTCTGCCGGGGTCGGTTCCAACTGGCCCGACCGGTCCGGGAGGTCAACCGGCGCGCTGTGGTGTCTCGTCGGCTCGGTCATACAGAACAGCGTCTGCCCGGAATTGATCACCGACTAGCGGCCCCGTGTAGGCCAACTGTCAGCCAGAATGGACGCATGGGGAGCAGCATCGGGGCCAACATCCGCCAACTCCGCGAAGAGCGAGGGTGGAGTCAGGCACGCCTTGCGCGGGAGGTCTGCCAGGCAGCGCGAGTAACCGGCGAACCAGTCGGACGACAAGAGGTCAGCCGCTGGGAGACAGGCAAGCGCACGCCTCGTGAATGGCTGCCGTTCCTCGCTGCCGCACTGGGCGTGACCGTGGATGCCCTCAACACCCCCCAGACGCCCGCCGAGCCCCCTTTGCCGACCCTGGCTGACTTCCTGCCCGAAGAGGACCCGCTGAGCCCACTGGAAGGCCGTACAGGGCGACGGGTCGGAATGGGCACCGTGGACGAACTGCAGCAGCGGGTACACGGGCTCAGGCTGGCTGATGACGTGCTGGCAGGTGGAGACCTAATCCGTCCGGCGCTCCGGGACCTTCGGCGCACGGTGAAGCTGTACCGAGAGAACACCTACACGGGCGAAGTGGGGCGCCAACTCCTCAGACAGATTGGGGAGTTGGCGCAGATTGCCGGGTGGGTTGGGAGTGATGCCGGGCAGTATGAAGAGGCAGAGCGCATTTACCGGCTGGGAATCAGCGCCGCACGGCAGGCAGAAGACCACACCCTTTCCGGGAATCTCGCCGGCTCGCTGGCCTACCAGATGAGCAATACCGGGCGGGAAGCCGAAGGGCTCATCTTGGCCCAGGCGGCGTTCCGGGACTCACAAGCCGAAGCGCCCCCAAAAGCCCGCGCGCTGTACTTGGACCGTGTGGCGTGGGCTCACACGAAAGCCGGGGGGACGGAGAACGGGCAACAGGCCATGCGCGCGCTGGGGGAAGCCGGGCAAGCTCTCAGCGAAGACAGTGACGGTACGGAATCACCCGCCTACCTCTATTGGGTCGACGCTGGCGAACTCCAGGTTATGGAATCCCGGGTCTACACGGAGCTTCACCGACCCTTACGCGCTGTGCCGTTGCTCCGGGAAGTCCTTGGCCGATATGACGCCACCCATACCCGGGAAATGGCTCTGTACCTCTCTTGGCTGGCCGTGGCGCTGGCTGACGCAAACGAGCCAGAAGAGGCGGCAGGCGTAGCCGAGCGGGTCTTCTCCTTGGCATCTGACACACCGTCAGAAAGAGTGGCTGAGCGGGTGCGGGTCATTCTCGGTCGGTTGCAGGAGTACGACGAAAACGCGGAATCTAAGCATTCCACTCGCTCACAGGTTTCCGAGACGGATGACCCCACGGCGAATTCCCGCGCCCGCTGGCCCCATACCTGCTGCCCTTCCTGGTAGCCGGTACGGGGCTTTCCGTGCCGGAAGTTGCTGCCCTACTCGCTGAGCATCCGGCAGCCTGGAGACCCTATGGTCAATCCCCATTGGTCCCTCTCGCAGCGCCGCAGCACACAGCATGTTCCGAATGCCTTGCACCAGGTCTGCCGCCCACCGGGGCGACGTCGAGGGGGTGCACCGGTCCTTCGAGCTTGATCCCGGGCATGCCAAGGGTGACGCCGCTCCCGTGGTCGACATGCTCGCCGCCAAGTTCGGCCGGTCCCGGGAGGAAGCGCTCGCCATGGAGGAGCGGGTCGCCTCGCACGCGCGCTCCGAAGGGCTCGGCTACCAGGTCGGGGACCGGGATCACGGCAGCACCTTCGACATCCACCGGCTGCTGCGGCTGGCCAGGGCGCGCGGTCGGCAGGGCGTGTTGCTGGATCTCGTCTGCCGGGCGAACTTCGCCGAGGAGCGCTCGGTCTTCGACCTGGAGACGCTGGTCGATCTCGCGGTGGAGGCCGGTCTGGACGAGGCCGAGTCGCGTGCGGTCCTCGCGGACGACGGCGCGTACGCCGACGAGGTGCGGGCCGACGAGCGGGAGGCGGCGGAGCTCGGCGCGACCGGTGTGCCCTTCTTCGTACTCGACCGGCGCTACGGCGTCTCGGGCGGTCAGCCGGCCGAGGTCTTCACCCAGGCGCTGGAGCAGGCGTGGCAGGGCCGTGTGCTCACGCCCGTCGGAGAGGGCGCGGCCTGTGACGCCGACGGTTCCTGCGAGGTTCCGCAGGCCGGCGGCCATTCATAAGGATCGCTTGGGTATACCCGTAAAAATAGCGTGCTTGACTATGAGAGGTGTGAGTCCCAGGGTGAGGGCATGGATACTTTGGGTGGCGCCGAGTTCGTGCCGGAGACGACATATCTGAACACCGCGACCTGCGGTCTGCTGCCGCGCCGGACCGTCGAGGCGGTGCGGGCGCTGGCCGATAGCAGCGCGACCGGGCGGCCGGACGGGGCGGGCGACTTCGACGTGATCGAGGCGGCCCGCGCCTCGTTCGCCCGGCTCGTCCAGGTCCCCGCCGCGCGGGTCGCCGTGGGCACGGCGGTGGCGGTACACGTCGGACTGATCGCGGCCAACCTGCCGCCGGGCAGTGAAGTCCTGCTGCCCGAGGGGGAGTTCAGCTCCGTCGTCACCCCCTTCGCGGTGCGCGGTGATCTCAGGCCGCGGTACGTGCCGCTCCGGTCGCTGGCCGACGAAGTGCGGCCGGAGACCGCGCTGGTGGCGTTCTCCGCCGTGCAGTCGAGCGACGGCCGCACGGCCGATCTCGCGGGCGTACGGGCGGCGGCGGCGGCCCACGGCGCCCGTACGCTGCTCGACGCCACGCAGGCGGCGGGCTGGCTGCCGATCGACGCGGGGGCGTACGACTACACGGTCACCGGCGGCTACAAGTTCCTGCTCTCGCCGCGCGGGACCTCCTTCCTCACCGTGGGTGAGGACGCGCAGGAGAGCCTGGTGCCGATGCTCGCGGGCTGGGTCGCGGGCGAGGACATGTGGGCGAGCACGTACGGCCCGGTCGAGGAACTGGCCGCCTCCGCGCGGCGGTTCGACCAGCCGGTGCCCTTCCTCTCCTACCACGGCGCCGAACGGTCCCTCCCGCTCCTGGAGGAGATCGGTATCGAGACGATCCACGCCCACAACACCGCGCTCGCCGCGCGCTTCCGGGCGGGGCTGCGCGAGATCGGCCACGAGCCGGCCGGCACCGGGCACACGGACGGGTCGGCGATCGTCGCCGTCGCGGGGCTCGGCGACCGGCAGGACGCGCTCGCGAAGGCGGGGGTGGTGGTGGCGGTCCGCGCGGGCAATCTGCGCGCCGCCTTCCACCTGTACAACTCCACGGCGGACGTGGACCGCGCGCTGGACGTCCTCGCGGGGTAGTGCCGTGACCGGAAGGGTTCACCGGGTGGTCCGTCCGGTGGGCCGGTTCGTCCTCAGTCGCCGGACGGGCTGCACACGCAGCCGTCCGGCGACTGAGGACAGGCGCAACCCGGTCGTCGCGACCGGGTTGCGCCTCCTTACGTACGACGTCCTCAGCGGACCGGAGTGAAGTCCCTGGAGCCGATGAACGAGGGCCGCGGGGAGGGAGCCGCGAACGGCTCGACCGCCGCGTTCTCCACGCTGTTGAAGACGATGAAGACGTTGCTGCGCGGGAACGGGGTGATGTTGTCACCCGAGCCGTGCATGCAGTTGCAGTCGAACCAGGTCGCCGCGCCGGCCTTGCCCGTGAAGAGCTTGATGCCGTGCTGCTCGGCGAAGCCGGTGAGCGCCTCGTCCGACGGCGTCCCGGCGTCCTGCATCTTCAGCGACTGCTTGTAGTTGTCCTTCGGCGTCTCGCCCGCGCAGCCCAGGAAGGTCTTGTGCGACCCGGGCATGATCATCAGGCCGCCGTTGGTGTCGTAGTTCTCGGTCAGCGCGATCGACACGGAGACGGTCCGCATGTTCGGCAGACCGTCCTCGGCGTGCCACGTCTCGAAGTCCGAGTGCCAGTAGAAGCCCGAGGCACCGAAGCCCGGCTTCACGTTGATACGGGACTGGTGGACGTACACGTCCGAGCCGAGGATCTGCCGCGCCCGCCCCACCACACGCTCGTCGCGCACCAGACCGGCGAAGATCTCGCTGATCTTGTGGACCTCGAACACCGACCGTACGTCCTGCGACTTGGGCTCGATCACCGAGCGCTCGTCGGCCCGTACCGCCGGGTCGGAGATCAGCCGGTCGAGTTCGGCGCGGTAGAGCGACACCTCGTCGGGACCGATCAGCTGGTCGACGGTGAGGAACCCGTCCCGCTCCAGGCCTTGGAGATCGGCCGGGGCGACGGGGCCCGGGGTGCCGGGCGGTGACCAGACGACGGGGTCCTGACGCGGGGTGGTCACCTCACCCACGCCTCGGGTCGGGTACAGGTCGGTGCGTGCAGGGGCGGTGGTCATGGTGGTTCAGCCCTCCTCGGTCAGCAGCGGGTAAACGCCGTTCTCGTCATGGTCCTCCCGCCCGGTCACCGGCGGGTTGAAGACGCATACACAGCGGAAGTCGGTCTTCGGCCTGAGCGTGTGCTTCTCGTGGCCGTTGAGCAGATACATCGTGCCGGGCGCGATCCAGTGGGTCTCGCCGGTGTCGTCGTCGGTGAGTTCGGCCTCGCCCTCCACGCACAGCACGGCCTCGATGTGGTTCGCGTACCACATCGACGTCTCGGTGCCCGCGTAGAGCACGGTCTCGTGAAGGGAGAAGCCGACCTTCTCCTTGGCGAGCACGATGCGCTTGCTCTCCCAGGTGCCCGACGCGGACTTCACATGGCGGTCGGTGTTCTCGATGTCCTTGAACGATCGGACGATCACGGTGATTAGGACCCTTCTGTGGTGCGGTGTTGTCTCTCCGAGGGTGCCCCCTGGGGCGCGGGTCAGACCCGCGCCCCAGGGGGCACCGACAGGATCAGGCGGTCTCGCGTACGGCGCGGGCCAGGGTGCGCAGGCCCTCGTCCAGTTCCTCCGGCGTGACGGTCAGCGCCGGCAGCAGCTTCACGACCTCGCTCTCCGGGCCCGAGGTCTCCAGCAGCAGACCCAGTTCGAAGGCGCGGCGGCAGATGGCGCCGGCGCGCGGCTTGTCCTGGAACTCCATACCCCAGACCAGGCCGCGGCCACGGAAGCTCACACTGTCGGGCTCGCACTCGTCGACGATGGCCAGCAGCGCGCGCTCGACCTGCTCGCCGCGCGCCAGGGTCTGCTTCTCCATCTGGCCGTCGGCCCAGTAGGTGTTCAGCGCGGCGGCGGCCGTCACGAAGGCCGGGTTGTTGCCGCGGAACGTGCCGTTGTGCTCGCCGGGCTCCCAGATGTCCAGCTCCGGCTTGAAGAGCGTCAGCGCCATCGGCAGGCCGTAGCCGCTGATGGACTTCGACAGCGTGACGATGTCGGGGGTGATGCCGGCCTCCTCGAAGGAGAAGAACCCGCCGGTGCGCCCGCAGCCCATCTGGATGTCGTCGACGATCAGCAGCATGTCCTGGCGCTCGCACAGCGCGGCGAGCGCCCGCAGCCACTCGGCACGGGCGACGTTGATACCGCCCTCGCCCTGCACCGTCTCGACAATGACGGCCGCGGGCTTGTTGAGCCCGGAGCCCTGGTCGCCGAGCAGCCGCTCGAACCACAGGAAGTCCGGGACCTGGCCGTCGAAGTAGTTGTCGAACGGCATCGGCGTGCCGTGGACCAGCGGGATGCCGGCTCCGGCCCGCTTGAAGGCGTTGCCGGTGACGGCGAGCGAGCCCAGCGACATGCCGTGGAAGGCGTTCGTGAAGGACACGATCGACTCGCGGTTCTTCACCTTGCGGGCCAGCTTGAGGGCCGACTCGACGGCGTTGGTGCCCGTCGGGCCGGGGAACATCACCTTGTACGGCAGGTCACGGGGGCGCAGCACCACATTCTGGAACGACTCCAGGAAGGCGCGTTTCGCGGTGGTGGCCATGTCCAGGCCGTGGGTGATGCCGTCGCGCTCGATGTAGTCGATCAGGGCGCGTTTGAGTACGGGGTTGTTGTGCCCGTAGTTGAGCGAACCGGCGCCGGCGAAGAAGTCCAGGTAACTGTGGCCGTCCTCGTCGGTGAGACGGCTGCCCTGCGCACGGTCGAACACGGCCGGCCAGCCGCGGCAGTAGCTGCGTACTTCGGATTCAAGCGTCTCGAAAACACTCAGGGCGGGCGGGGTGATGGTCACAGGGGTCTCCTGCCGAAGAGGTGTGGAAGGGAGAGGGAGAGGCGGAACGGGGCGCTCAGGTTGTGAGCGGGCCGATCCGGTACAGCACCTCGGGCTGGTGCGCTCCGTCGGGGAAGAGTCCGCCGTCGAAGAGCACCTCGCGCTCCAGGGTCGCGCCATGACGCTCGGAGTAGGCGTGGAACATACGGTCCGACGCGGTGTTGTCGGGCGTGACGGTCGTCTCGACAGAGGTGATCCCCTGCTCCTCGGTGACCCGCCGGGTGAGTGCGTCGAGCAGGGTGCCGGCGAGACCCTTGCCGCGGTGGGCGCGGTCGACGGCCACCTGCCAGACGACCAGGGCCTCGGGGCACTCGGGCCTGATGTAGCCCGTGACGAAGGCGACGGGAGCCCCGTCGGCGTCGGGGCCGTCGGCGTCGCCGCCGGTGGCGCGGGCCACGACCGAGGTCGCGGCGAAGTCACGACACCACAGCAGATAGCTGTACGAGGAGTTCAGGTCCAGTACCTCGGAGTCGCGGGCGATGCGCCAGATCGCGGCTCCGTCCTCCACTCGTGGGGCGTCGATCCTGAAGGATCGCGTGAATTCGCTTCGGACACCTGCAAGGTCTGCTTGGGCGGCAGTCATGTCTATTGAATTTACCGAGCTAATTCTGAAATCGCATCGTCAGCAGGGGTTGGGCGCCGACCTGATCTGTGTTATCACGCGGGCGTGTGCGCCGCCGCGACGCAGCGGCGATCTGGGCTGATTTGGCCGGAAAATCTAGGGCAAGACGGGCACGCTTGTGTACTCGGTCACATATGCGTAACGCTCTCGACCTGCCCCGGAATTGCACCGTTGCCGTTGTTGAAATCTTGGTGTTTAGGATCAGGAAAAGCGGGCAGACGAATACGGGAAGCTGCGCTCCGCGCAATACATTCCCGTATTCTCGAATTAATGCTTCCGTTGATTTCAGGATGCGTCGAAGGGCCGGCTGTCGGACACTGCCCTCTCGGCCGCCGCGAGATCCACGTCCGCACCGGCCCCGGCGAGCGCGGCACCCAGCGCGGCGAGTGAGGACCGCACCGCGCCGAGGGTGGCGGCGGAGCCGTAGTGGTTGACCCGGATCATCTCCTTGGACAGCGCCCCGCCCCCGGCGATCAGTGGCAGCGAGGGATCGGCGGCCAGGGCCTCGGCGACCAGCCCGGCGGCGTCCACCCCGGCGGGGGTGCGCAGCGTGGTGGCCACCGGCGCCGCGTCCCGTGAGGAGTACACGTACGGCTCAAGACCGCCGCCGAGCGCGAGCGCGCCCGCGCGGGTGGCCGCCGCGGCCGCCGCGTGCGCCGCCATCCGGGTGACGAGCCCCTCGGCCTCGATGCGCTCCAGGCACGCCCGCAGGGCCAGCATCTCCAGCTGGGCGGGGGCGTGCGGCAGGGCGGTGCGGCCGGTGTCGATCCAGCGCTCCTTCCAGTCGAGGAGCGAGAGGTACGAGCGGCGCGGCGCCCCCGGGTTCGCCGCCATCCGCTCCCACGCGCGGGCGCTCACCGACACGGCGGAGACCCCGGCGGGGCCGCCCATGGCCTTCTGCGCGCCGATCACGCACAGGTCGACACCCCAGGCGTCGGGGAGCAGCGGCTCGGCCGCCACGGACGCGACGGCGTCCAGCATGAACAGGGCCCCGTGGGCGCGGACGGCCTCGCCGATCTCGGCCACCGGGTTGGTGTTGCCGGTGGCCGCCTCCGCGTGGACCAGCGACACGAAGTCGATCTCCGGGTGCGCCGCCAGCGCCCGCTCGACCTGCTCGGCGGTCGCCGCGGCGTGGAAGGGGACCTCCAGGTCGACGACCGTGGCGCCGCAGTCGCGAAGCCAGTTGCCGAAGGTCTGGCCGTACGGACCGGTGACGACGTTCAGCGCGGTCGAACCGGCGCGGGCGCCGCCGCGGACGCAGCCCTCCAGAGGAAGCAGCGCCTCACCCTGGGTGATCACCACGTCCTGCTCGGTGTCGAGCAGGGCGGCGACCTGTCGCTCGACGGCCGCGAAGTGGGCGGGGGTGAGGGGGGCGAGGTCCAGCAGCGGGTGGGTCACGGCGGTGTGCTCTCTTCGGGTCGTTCGGCCGGGTGGTGGGTCGGGTGCACGGGGTGGGTGCGGGGTGTTCAGGCCGTTTCGAACGGTGTTCGGACACCCCTCGTCGAGGGTACTCAGCGCCTCGTAAAGTTCCGCCCATGAGTCCCATGAGTGATCACGCGGTGCTGCATGTGAAGGGGCGGGTGCTCGTCGGTCCCGACGATGTCAGGGACGAGCTGTGGGTCGTGGACGGGCGAACGAGCTACACGCGTCCCTCCGGCGCGCGTGACGTCCGTACGGTCCACGGCTGGGCCGTGCCCGGCCTGGTCGACGCCCACTGCCATGTCGGCCTGGACACCCACGGCCCGGTGGACGAGGCGACGAGCGAGAAGCAGGCGCTCGCGGACCGGGAGGCCGGCACGCTGCTCCTGCGCGACGCGGGATCGCCGTCCGACACCCGCTGGATCGACGGCCGCGACGATCTGCCGAAGATCATCAGGGCCGGCCGGCACATCGCGCGCACCCGCCGCTACATCCGTAACTTCGCCCACGAGATCGAGCCGGGCGACCTCGTCGCCTTCGTCGCCCAGGAGGCCCGGCGCGGCGACGGCTGGGTCAAGCTCGTCGGCGACTGGATCGACCGCGAGGCGGGGGATCTGACCGCGTGCTGGCCGCGCGGCGAGGTCGAGGCGGCGATCGCCGAGGCGCACCGGCTCGGCGCCCGGGTGACGGCGCACTGCTTCGCGGACGTCGCGCTGCGCGATCTGGTCGAGGCCGGGATCGACTGTGTCGAGCACGCGACGGGCCTCACCGACGAGTTGATCCCGCTCTTCGCCGAGCGCGGCGTCGCGATCGTCCCGACGCTGGTCAACATCGCCACCTTCCCGGCCCTCGCCGCCGGCGGCGAGACCAAGTACCCGCGCTGGTCGGCCCATATGCGGCGACTGCACGAGCGCCGCTACGACACGGTCCGCAACGCGTACGACGCGGGTGTCCCGGTCTTCGTCGGCACCGACGCGGGCGGCTCCCTGGCGCACGGTCTGGTGGCCGACGAGGTCGCGGAGTTGGTGAAAGCCGGTATTCCGCCGCTGGAGGCCCTGGCGGCGACCGCGTGGACCGCGCGGGCCTGGCTGGGCCGTCCGGGCCTTGAGGAGGGCGCTCCGGCCGACCTGGTGGTGTTCGACGAGGACCCGAGGGTGGATGTGCGGGTGCTGGCGGCGCCGCGGCGGATCGTGCTGAACGGGCGGGTGGTGAGCTGAGGTTCGGCGGCCCGCCGGTTCGGCCCGCCGGTTCGGTGCGCCTGTTCTGGCGCGGCGGGTCGGGCGTGGCGGGTCGGGCGTGGCGGGGCGTCGCGTTGACGGTGCGGCATGGGCCGTACGCCCATCGTGCGCCTGCTGGAACGGGCGTCTGCGCGACCACACACCCCCCGTGCGGGTGGCCGGCAGGAACGCCCGTACCCGCTGATTCGAACGCGGACACGGAAACCTCACTTTGGAGTGAACTCACCCCAGGTATCCACCAGTTCACTCTCGGTGCGTAAAGATTCCGGTGTCTCGGTCGCCACCGCCGCTCACGTGTCCCCGTGCCGGCCGGTCGGCGACGTCCGATCTCTGTGGGGGTTCCACCATCTTGAACAGCAATGTCTTCCGCATGCCCGCGCGCCGTTCCGCCGCACTGGCCGCTGCGGCGGCCCTGGTCGCCGGGCCCGTCGTGCTCGCCGCCCCGGCGCAGGCCACCGGAGGAACCGGAGCCACCGGAAAGGGCAAGGCGAGCGCGGTCGTTCTGCGGACCGGCCTCGACGTGTCCCTGCTCAACAAGTCGGTCGAGGTGCCGCTGCGGGCGGCGCTCAACGAGGTGCGGGCGCCGGCCGACGCCGACAAGACCGCGCTGACCGTCGAACTCGACGGGGTCGACCAGGGCAGGCCGTTCACCGTGCTGCGCGCCGACGTCGCCACCGCGCGGGCCACCGTCGACGAGCACAAGGCCGAGGGGTACTCCAACATCGCCGACGCCAAGGTCCATGTGCCGGGGCTGCCGTTGCTCTCGCTCATCGAGGTGCGGGAAGTCACCTCCAGGGCGGTCTGCGAGGCGGGCGAGAAGCCGGTCGCCGAATCCAACCTGCTCGGCACCGTGACCGTCCTCGGTAAGAAGGTCACGCTCTCCGCCGGCGGGCCGACCCGGGTCGAGGTGCCGGGCGTCGGCGAGGTCACGCTCGACCTGTCGAACACGCGGACCACGTCCCGTACGGCCGCCGCCACCGCGCTGGAACTGCGGGTCGCGGTCAATCCGCTCAAGCTGAACGTCGCCGACGTCCAGGGCACCCTCACCCTCGCCGAGGCGACCTGCGAGGCGCCCGCCGTACCGGCGAAGCAGGAGCGGCCGGAACCGGAGAAGGAGGGCGTCGTGCCGCAGACCGCGACCGAGCCGGTGGCCGAGAACCTGGCCGAGACGGGCGGCAGTTCCACGACGCCGTATCTGGCCGGTGGCGCCGTGCTGCTGCTCGCCGCGGGCGGCGGCGCGCTGGTGCTGGTGCGGGCGCGCGGCAGGAGCTGACGGGGCGGACGCGCCCTCAGGCGCCGGACGGGCCTGTCGAGCCCGTCCGGTGCCTGGCGGTGAACCGGCCTCAGGGACGGACCGCCTCCCGGGCCTGGCCCAGCGCCCGGAGGAAGCGGTCCGTCGTCGCCCGGTCCCGTACCGCGAGCCGCAGCCACCGCGGCCCGAGCCCCGGAAACGTGTCGCCGCGCCGCACCGCGAAGCCCAGCGCGCGCAGCCGCTCCCGTACGGCGTCGGCCGACTCCATCCGTAGGAGGACGAACGGCCCCGCCGCCGGCTCCACGGCGCGCACCCCGTCGAACTCGGCCAGCCCGGCCAGCAGATGAGCCCGCTCCGCCGCCGTGCGCCGGGCGGCCGACCCGGCCTCCGCGAGCGCGGCGGGCGTCATACACGCCTCGGCGGCGGCCAGCGCGGGCGTCGAGACCGGCCACAGCGGCTGGGCCGCCGCGAGCGCCGCGACCGTCGCCGGTTCCGCCAGCACATAGCCGATCCGCAGACCGGCGAGCCCCCACGTCTTGGTCAGGCTGCGCAGCACCACGAGCCCCGGCACGTCGCGGCGTCCCGCCAGCGCCTCCGGCTCCCCGGGCACCGCGTCCATGAACGCCTCGTCGACGACCAGCGTCCGCCCCGGGCGCGCCAGTCGCAGGAGGACGTCGGCCGGGTGCAGCACGGACGTCGGATTCGTCGGATTGCCGACCACCACCAGATCCGCGTCGTCGGGCACGGCGGCCGGATCCAGCCGGAAGCCGGCACCGGCGTCGAGCAGTACCCGACGCACCGTGTGCCCGGCGCCGAGCAGCGCCGCCTCCGGCTCCGTGAACTGCGGATGCACCACGACGGGGCGGCGCGCCGCCAGGGCGCGGGCGAGCAGGACGAACGCCTCCGCGACGCCCGCCGTCAGCAGCACACGCTCCACCGGCAGCCCGTGCCGCGCGGCGACGGCGGCCCGCGCGGCACGCCCGTCCGGATAGGCCGCGAGGCCGGTCAGCGACGCGGCGATCCGCTCGCACAGCCAGTCGGGGGGAGTGCCGGGGCGGACGTTGACCGCGAGGTTGGTCAACTCCGCGCCGTCGTCGCGTACTTCGGCGTCGCCGTGATGGCCGAGGTCGTGCCGGTCCGTGCTGTGGGTGTCAGTGGGCGTGCGCATGACTGCCGTGGCCGTGGTGATGATCGTGCCCGTGGCCGTCGTGGCCGTGCCCGTGGCCGTGGCCGTGGCCGTCGTGACCGTCGTCGTCCGGGTGGAAGTGCGGCTGCTGCGGCGCCCCCACCTTGTCCTCGAAGCCGGGCAGCGCGATCCGGTAGACGCACGAGTCGCAGTTCATCCGCAGATCACCCCGCACCGCCTCGCGGTAGCGCTCCATGACCAGATCCAGCAACTCCTCGGCCGGTCCCACCACATCGGCCGACACCACCTCCCTCTCCGGATGCGCCGCCGCCCACTCCCGCGTCTGGCGCACCACGCGCTCCGGCAGGATCCCGGTGAACAGGAAGTACGGCAGGACCACGATCCGGCGCGCCCCGAGCCGTACGCAGCGCTCCAGCCCGCTCGGCACGTCCGGCGCGGCCAGTGACACGAAGGCCGTCTCCACGCCCGCGTA
Organism: Streptomyces sp. NBC_01508; assembly: GCF_045040315.1. Classification (NCBI taxonomy): domain Bacteria; kingdom Bacillati; phylum Actinomycetota; class Actinomycetes; order Kitasatosporales; family Streptomycetaceae; genus Streptomyces; species Streptomyces sp. NBC_01508. The sequence goes on from NZ_CP109419.1 coordinate 6,762,099, forward strand.
ACCGCGACCCTCCCAAAGAAGCCGCGCCGCCTTCAGCACCTCCGCGTTGGCGTCGGGGTCGGTCGAGCCGCGCCCCACGAGCAGTACGGTCACCTCGGACCTGTCGCCGTCGAACCCCGCCAGGCCCGCCAGCGCCTCGTCCAGGCGCCGTTCGAGGACCGTGAGCAGACCCGGGTGCGGGCCCAGCGGACGGCCGTAGGTGTACGAGATGCCCGGGTGGCGCTCCTTCTCGCGCTTCAGCGCGGCCGGTATGTCGCCCTTGGCGTGTCCGGCGGACACCAGCATCAGCGGGACCGCAGCGAAGCGCGTGACGCCCCGCTCGACGAGTCCGGCCACGGCGTCGCCGATGGGCGGCGCCGACAGCTCGATGAAGCCGCCCGCGACGGGCAGTTCGGGATGGCGCCTGCCCACCTCCCGTACGAACTCCCGGAAGGCCTCGGCGCCCCCCGTGTCACGGGTGCCGTGGCCGGCGATGAGCAGTGCGGGTCGGGGGGTGGTCACGCGTTCTCCTTGGCGGGCTGGTGAGGGCGGGGCGGGGTGTGCGGATGGGGTGGGTCGTACGGGTGGTAGAGCAGGGCGTTGAGCGCGGCAGCGGCCACGGCGGAGCCGCCCTTCTCCGAGATGTTGCTGACCGCGGGCAGCCCGCTCTCGCGCAGCGCGGCCTTGGACTCGACGGCGCCGACGAAGCCGACCGGCAGCCCGATCACGAGCGCGGGCGCGGCGTCCAGGAGCAGCAGTTCCTCAAGTGCGGTGGGCGCGCAGCCGATCACCCAGATCGCGCCCGGCCCCACCCGCTCGTACGCGAGGCGCACCGCGTGCGCGGAACGGGTGAGCCCCGGCCCCGACACGGCCTCCTTGAGACGGCACACGGCGGTGCGGCGGGTGATCCCGGCGGCGACCATCTCCACGTCGGCGACGACCGGCGCGTCCGCGTGCAGCGCGGCGTGCGCGGCGGTCAGCGTGGGCTCGTCGCAGACGAGATCGGTCACATACGCCGGATCGGCCGCCGAGTGGATGACGCGCTCCACGACCGCGCGGGTCAGCGGTGCGAAGTGCGAGGTGCCGACGCGGGCGCGCAGCCTGCGGAACGACTCCTGCTCGATGGGATGGACGACGCGGGGAGTGACCACACGCTCGGGGTTCACCGGGCTCCCTCCGACTGCCACCGGTAGCCCCGTGGCGTCACCATGCGGCCCGCGATCTCACGCGTGGCCGTGTTGCCCACCATCACCACCGTCATCATGTCCACCGTCGCCGGATCGAGCCGGGCGAGCGTGGTGAGGTGGGTGGTGCCATCGGGGCGCGACGCGTTGCGTACGACTCCGACGGGTGTCGTCGCCGTACGGTGCTCCGCCAGCAGGGCGAGCGCCTTGGGCAGTTGCCAGTCCCGGCCGCGACTGCGCGGGTTGTAGAAGGTCACCACGATGTCCGCCTCGGCCGCCGCGCGGACACGGCGTTCGATGACCTCCCACGGAGTGTGCAGGTCGCTCAGGCTGATCGAGACGTGGTCGTGCCCGAGGGGCGCGCCGAGGAGGGCCGCGGCGGCCAGGGCGGCCGTCACCCCCGGTACGCCGACCACCTCGATGTCGTCGGCCGCCTCGGCGAGCGCGGGCGACGCCATCGCGTAGACGCCCGCGTCGCCGCTGCCGATGAGCGCCACGGCATGCCCCGCCCGGGCCTCGGACACCGCCGTACGGGCCCGCTCCTCCTCGTGCCCGAGCCCCGACTCGATCACGCGTGTGCCGGGCCGCAGCAGGTCCCTGATCTGGTCGACGTACTGGTCGAGCCCGACCAGCACCGACGCGCGCCGCAGTTCGGCCGTCGCACGCGGCGTCAGCAGGTCCCGCGCCCCGGGGCCGAGACCGACGACGGCGAGCCGCCCGCGCGGCGCGCGGCGTACGACGGCGCACGTGGCCATCGCGGGCCGCCCCTCGGGGCTGGACTTCCGCTTCGGTACGAGGAGTTCACCGCCCCGCCCGGCGGCGAGCGCGGCGGCCTCGGCGACGGACGGGGTGCCGACGGCCGCGAGCGGCGCGTCCGAGGGGTTGGGCACGGCGATCGCGGCGAGCGCGCCGGCCGGGTACGTCCGCACGGGCACCCCGAGCCGGTCGGCCGCCCCGACGATGCCGGGCTCGTCCGCCTTGGCGTCGACGGTGGCCAACTCCGCGACGCTGAGCGGCGAGAGCCCGGCGGCCCGCAGGGCGTCCCGGACGAGCCCGTACACCTCGTCGACGCCCGCGCCCTTGCTGGCGCCGACACCGACGACGAGCGACGGCGGCCGAAGGACGGCGTCCGTCGGCCCGAGCGCCACGACCCGGTCGGTGACGAACAGCCGCGCGGCGCGCGGCTGTTCGGGGGCGGGGTCCTGCGGGGCGGCGGCGCCGGCCGGTCGCTCCGGGAGCGCGGGCGGGAGCGCGGGCGGGTGCGCGGGCGGGTGCGCGGGCGGGTGCGCGGGCGGGAGAGCGGCGCCGTCCGCCGATGTCGCGACCGGGCCGGCCGCCGCCCGCTCCGCGGGGAGGCGCCCGTACGCCGAGACCGGCTGCGCGGACGCCGTGGCGCCCCCTGGCCCGCCGGATACCGGCCGTTTCGCGGCGCGACGCCCTATCGTCGTCGCGACCTGCGGGGCTTCGGCCTCCGGTGCCCCGGCGGTCGGCTCCCCGGTCGCCGCGTCGGCCGATCGATGCGTGGGTGCGCGGGTGGAGTCGTGCGGGGGCACGGGGACGCCCTGCGGGGCGCCTTCCGTGTACGCCGAGCCCGTGACCGGGCGTGCCACGGCCTCCGGCGCCGCCCGCCCCGCCGCGAGACGCCCGCCGCGCCCACCCAACGGCGCGACGGCCCCCGCGCCGAGCGGTGCCCCCGGCCGCACGTTCGGTGGCAGCGGCGGCAGGGGCCACACCGCGTCCGCGTGCAGCGTCACCGGGGTGCCGTCGAGCATCGCGCGGGTCACCGACGCCACCGCGCCCTCGGCCGGCAGACCCAGCGTGTCCAGGCCGGGGACGCCGACGGCGTCCGTCGCCGTCGTGATCACCGGGGTCGCGGCCAGGACGGAACCGACCTCCGCCGCCAGGGAGTTGGCGCCACCGCCGTGGCCGCCGAGCAGCGCCACCGCGTACCGGCCCGCCTCGTCCACGCACACGACGCCGGGGTCCGACGCCTTGTCCGTCAGGAGCGGGGCCAGCAGCCGTACCGTCGCCCCGGTGGCCAGGAAGCACACCAACTGCTCGCACTCGGCGAACGCGCGCTCCACCGCCTCGCGCACCGGGCCGTCGTAGACGCGGGTGCGGCCGGGCCAGGCCGTGGCCAGCCGGTCGCGGGCCACGGCGCCCGCCGCCGTGGCGGAGATCAGGCCGATCACTGGGTCGCTCCTCGTAGAGGGTGGGAATCGGCGGGGCGGTCGCCCCACAGCAGGAAGACGGGGTTGGTGCCCGCGAGCCGGGTCACCTCGCCGGGCAGCGGCGCCAGCCGCGAGGAGTGCAGCAGTACGCCGCCGGTCGCGAACCCGGCGGCCGACAGCGCGTCCCGCACCACGGGCACCCGGTCCAGCGCGGCCACCGACACCACGACCGTCCGGCGCGCCCGGCGCGCGCACGCGGTGACGACGGCGGGCAGTTCGCGGCCCCCGCCGCCGACGAACACGGCGTCCGGATCGGGCAGTTGGTCCAGCGCCGTCGGCGCGGACCCGTGCACGGTCTGGACGTCCACGCCGTGCGCCAGCGCGTTGGCGCGGATCCGCCCGACACCGTCGGACGACTTCTCCACCGCGATCGCCGCCGCACCGAAGCGCGCGCACTCCACGGCCACCGACCCCGAGCCCGCGCCGACGTCCCACACCAGATCGCCCGTCCTCGGCCCGAGCCTGGCCAGCGCCAGCGCGCGTACCTCGAACTTGGTGATCATCGAGTCGCGGTGCGCGAACTCCTCCTCGCCCAGCGCCCAGCGCGCGGGCCCCGGCCCGCGACCGGCCAGGGTGCGCGGCACCGGGGCGTGCGCCCGCGCGTCGTCCAGGCACAGCACCACCGTGAGCGGCTCCGGCCACGCGCGGGCCGCCGCGTCGGCGGGGGACACGTGCTCGACCCGCTCGCCGTCCGGGTCGCCCAGCGCCGACGCCACGACGAGCGTGCGCGGCAGCCCGGTGCCCGCGAGCGCGGCGCCCAGCTCGGCCGGCCCGGCTCCCGGACCGGTCAGCACGGCCACCTTGGGGTGCGCGCGGCAGACGTTGACCGCCGTACGGAGGTCGCGTCCGTGCGCGCTGACGACGACCGCGTCGTCCCACGGCAGACCGATCCGGGCGAACGCCACGGCGACCGACGGGGCGGCGGGCCGTACGTCGAGTGCCGCCGGCCCGAATCGCCCGGCCAGCGCCCGTACGATCCCGAACAGCCCCGGGTCGCCGGACGCCAGCACCACGACGCGGGCGGCGCTCCCACGGGCGTGGTGGCGCCCGATCGCGTCCAGCGCCGGTGGCAGCGGCCCGAGCACCACCCGTGAGATCCGCTCGGGCAGCCCTGCCTCCGACGCGGCCTCCTTGAGATGCCGCCGCCCACCGACGACCAGCGTCGCCTCCGCCACCGCGCGCAGGCTGTCCACGGACAGCGGTGTCCCCGTCCCCGTACCGATGACCGTGATCACCGCGCGGCGCCCCGGGCCGCCCGCTCCTCGCGCAGCGCCCTGCGGGCGGCGGGGTCGGCCCGCCGGAAGCCGTGGAAATGGCCCGGATGGTAGAGGTGCGAGCGGGTTCCCGACGCGGACAGCGCGGGCCCCACCAGGAACAGCGTGTGCTTCCAGAGCTTGTGCTCCTTGACGGTCTCCTCCAGCGTGCCGAGGGTGCAGCTCACCACCAACTCCTCGGGCCAGGTCACCTGGTGGGCGACGACGACCGGCGTCGATGTCGGATAGCCGCCCTCCAGCAGTTCCTGGGTGAGCTGTCCCGACCGCGCGGCCGACAGGAACACCGCCATCGTCGTGCCGTGCCTGGCGAACTCCCGCACCTCCTCACCGGGCGGCATGGGCGTCTTGCCGCCGCCCAGCCGGGTCAGGATCACCGACTGCGCGACCTCCGGAATCGTCAACTCCCGCCCCGCGACGGCGGCGACGGCGGAGAACGACGAGACCCCCGGCACGATCTCCACCTCCAGACCGAGCGCGTCGCAGCGGTCGACCTGCTCCTGCGTACCGCCCCAGAGGGCCGGGTCGCCGGAGTGGATCCGGGCGACCTTCAGTCCGTCGCGCACCGCCCGTTCGTACACGGCGACGACGTCCTCCAAAGAAAGCGCCGCCGAATCCAGGATCTCGGCGCCCTGGCGCGCGTGGTCGAGCACCTCGGCCTGCACCAGGCTGGCCGCCCAGATGACGACATCGGCGGCGGCGATGGCGCGTGCGGCACGGAAGGTCAGCAGGTCGGCGGCGCCGGGGCCCGCACCGACGAAGGTCACCTTGCCGGTGGTGGCGGTGGTATCGGTCATGAGCGGCGATCCTCTCGGGTCAACGGGTCAACGGGTCAACGGGGCGGGGGAGCGGAAGGGGTGAACATCAACGTGCGGACCCGGGGTCCCATCGGCTAGCAAGGGCGTATGGCGGTGATCGTCGCGCTCGGCGCGTTCCTCATGACGCTCTTCGGCGGCTGGACGGCGCAGCGCGTCACCGACCGCCGCCATCTGGTACTCGGCCTGGCCGGCGGGCTGATGCTCGGCGTGGTCGGCCTCGAACTGCTGCCCGAGGCCATGGAGGCGGCCGGCGAGGACTTCCTCGGCGTACACAGGGCGCTCCTGCTGTTCGTGGGCGGATTCCTCTTCGCGCACGTCGTGGAGCGGCTGCTGGCCGTCCGCCGGGCCGCGCACGGCGCGGCGGACGCCGAGACCCCGCACGGCCACGGCGGAGCCGCCGGACGGGCCGAACGCGCGCCCGAGGTGGGACTGACGGCCGCGTCGGCGATGGTCCTGCACAGCCTCATGGACGGCATCGCGCTCGGCGCCGCGTTCCAGGTCGGCGGCGGCATGGGCGCGACCGTCGCGCTCGCCGTCATCACCCACGACTTCGCCGACGGCTTCAACACGTACACGCTCACCAGCCTCTACGGGAACGACCGCCGCAGAGCCGTCGCGATGCTCCTCGCCGACGCGGTCGCGCCCGTCGTCGGCGCGGCCTCCACGCTGCTGTTCACCCTTCCGGAGGAACTTCTGGGCAGCTATCTCGGATTCTTCGGTGGCGCGCTGCTGTATCTGGCCGCCGCCGAGATCCTTCCCGAGGCCCACCACGAACACCCCGCGCTGTCCACGCTGCTGTGCACCGTCGGCGGCGTCGGCTTCATCTGGCTGGTGGTGGCGCTGGCCGGCTGACGCGCACCGGTCCGCGAGCGACGCGCTCACAGCTTGCCCCCGCGCCCGCCGTCGCGCCGCGCGGGTGCGATGAGCGTCGAGAGGTACGGCAGCGGCCCGCGCTCCAGCTCGGACGCGGGCCGGATCGACTCCTCCGGCAGCCCGAGCGCCGACCCCCACACCGCGCCCTCCGTACGACCGGTCTCCCGCAGCGCCGCAGCGACCTCGGCCGCCAGCCGCCCGAACTTGTACGCAACGACCGTGCCGGGGCCGTCCAGGGCGTCCTTCAGTACGGAGGCGCCCGCCGTCACCGGCACCAGCGTCAGCGGCTCCGTCCCCTCGGCCAGTACGGCGCCGCCACGGGCGGCGAGATCCTGCATGGCGGTGATCCCGGGCACGGTCTCCACGATCGTTCCCGGCACCAACTCCTCGATGGTCTGGGCGAGATAGGTGAAGGTCGAGTAGACGTTCGGGTCGCCGATCGTCGCGAACGCCACGCTTCCGTACGGATGCGCGCGCAGCAGCTCGGCGACGCGCCCGCCCGCCGCGTCCCAGGCGGCCTCGCGGCGGGTCCGGTCGGCGCGCTCGTTGAGCGCGAAGACGATCCGTACGACGTGCTCGGCGCCGACGTAGTGCAGCACGGTCGCCTCGGCCCGGCCGGGCTCCCCGCCGTCCGTGCCGTCGGCCGCCGCCATCACGGGGACGACGACGACAGCTGCCTCCCGCAGGCACCGCACGCCCTTCACCGTCACCAGTTCGGGGTCACCGGGTCCCACGCCGACCCCGACGAGTCGGCCGCCCGCCCGATCGTTGCCGCTCATGCCGTGCACCTTTCGACGAATCTCCGTGCCACACCGGGCGCCGCCGCCCAGTGCGTATGCAGATAGCTCGCGTGCACCCCCCGCTGTACGAATCCCTCCACCCGGCGCTCGGGCCGCACCAGCCCCCACGCGGGCGCCGCGCCGGCCCCCGGTTCGAGCACCGTCCGGTGGAACTCGTGCCCCCGCAGCCGGGTGCCGGCCACCGCCAGGACGCTGTCCCCGACGGCGACGGCCTCCCGGTACCCGAGGGTCAGCCGCTCCGACATCCGCGCGTCGGCGTCGAGCACGCCACACATCGGCGCCCCGTCGAGCGACCGCGCCAGATAGAGCAGCCCGGCGCATTCGGCGGCCACGGGGGCGCCGGAACGCGCGAGTTCGGCGACCTCCTTACGGAGGGGTTCATTGGCGCCCAACTCGGGCGCGTACACCTCGGGAAACCCGCCGCCGATGACCAACCCCCTCGTCCCGGCGGGCAGTCGCTCGTCCCGGAGGGGATCGAAGACGACGACATCGGCCCCGGCGGCGCGCAGCAGCTCGGCGTGCTCGGCGTACGAGAACGTGAAGGCGGCCCCACCGGCAACGGCGACGACGGGCCTGTCCGGCCCCGCTCCCAGCGCCTCCGGCGCGAAATCCAGCCTCGCCGGCGTTTGAGGCGCGGGGTCCGGGTCGGAGCCCCGAAAAGCAGCCCGCCCGGCGTGTGAGGGCACGGCCGAAGGCCGTACGGGGTCCGGGGCTGAGCCCCGGTTGTGGGAAGGGGCGGGTAGGGGAACAGGCCCGCCGCAGGCGACCCCCGCATCCCACACCCCCACTTCCAAAGAAGGCGCACCGCGCGCCAACGCCAGCAACCCCTCCACGTCACACCCCACCCGCACCCGCTCCGCCAACCCCCGCACCACCGCGACCGCGTCCCCCCGCCGCTCCGCCACCGGCACCAGCCCCAGATGCCGCGACGGCGTCTCGATCTCGCCCGCCCGCCGCAGCACCCCCAGCACCGGCACCCCCGACTCGTCCAGCGCCTCGCGCAGCAGCTCCTCGTGCCGGCCGGACGCGACCTTGTTGAGGATCACCCCGCCGATCCGCACCTCCGGGTCCCACGACGCGAAGCCGTGCACCAGCGCCGCCACCGACCGGGACTGCGACGACGCGTCCACGACGAGCACCACCGGCGCCCGCAGCAGCTTCGCGACCTGGGCGGTGGAGGCGAGTTCGCCCTGCCCGGCGGCTCCGTCGTAGAGCCCCATCACGCCCTCGATCACGGCCAGGTCGCAGCCCGCCGCGCCGTGCGCGAAGAGCGGGCCGATCAGCTCCGTACCGCACAGGTACGCGTCGAGGTTGCGGCCGGGCCGCCCCGTCGCCAGCGCGTGGTAGCCCGCGTCGATGTAGTCGGGCCCGACCTTGTGCGGGGACACGGCGAGACCGCGCCCGGCCAGGAGCGCCATCAGCCCGGTGGCGACGGTGGTCTTGCCACTGCCGGAGGCAGGCGCGGCGATGACAAGACGTGGCACCGTCACCCGTGAACCGGCGGAAACCGGGGCGGCGTTCACCACTCGATGCCCCTCTGCCCCTTCTGCCCCGCGTCCATCGGATGCTTGACCTTCGTCATGTCCGTGACCAGATCGGCGAGTTCGACCAGCGCCTCCGGCGCGTTCCGCCCGGTGATCACGACATGCTGGGTCCCCGGCCGCTCCCGCAGCACCCGTACGACCTCGTCGGTGTCCACCCAGCCCCAGTGCATCGGGTACGCGAACTCGTCCAGCACGTACAGCCGGTACGTCTCCGCCGCCAGATCGCGCTTGACCTGCTCCCAGCCCTCCCGCGCCGCGTCCTCGTTGGAAAGCTGCCGGTCGCGCTGCACCCAGGACCAGCCCTCGCCCATCTTGTGCCAGGCCACCGAACCGCCCTCGCCGCTCGCCCCCAGCACCTTCAGCGCGTGCTCCTCGCCGACCTTCCACTTCGCCGACTTGACGAACTGGAACACCCCGATCGGCCAGCCCTGCGTCCAGCCGCGCAGCGCGAGCCCGAACGCGGCCGTCGACTTGCCCTTGCCGATGCCCGTGTGGACCACGACGAGGGGGCGGTTGCGGCGCTGCCGGGTGGTGAGCCCGTCGTCCGGCACGACGGCCGGCTGTCCCTGCGGCATCAGGCGGCCCTCCTGCCATGTGCGCCCCGCGCGGCGCCCTGTACGTCCCTGACCAGCCCCGCGATGCTGTCGGCACGCAACTCGTCGAGCGTGACGGCCGTGCCGCCCAGCTCGCCCGCGAGCGCCACCGCCAGCCCGAGCCGGACCGGCCCCGACTCGCAGTCCACGACCACCGACGCCGTGCCATCGGCGGCGTGCAGCCGCGCCGCACGCGTGCCGAGCGCCACCGGATCCGGCCCCCCGGTCGCCCGCCCGTCCGTGACCACGACGAGCAGCGGGCGCCGCGCGGGATCACGCATCCGCTCCACCCGCAGGACGTCGTGCGCCTTCATGAGCCCGGCCGACAGCGGGGTACGCCCGCCCGTGGGCAGCGTCTCCAGCCGTACGGCCGCCGCGTCGACCGACGAGGTCGGCGGCAGAGCCACCGTGGCGTCCTTCCCACGGAAGGTGATCAGACCGACCTTGTCGCGCCGTTGGTACGCGTCCAGGAGCAGCGACAGCACCGCGCCCTTCACGGCGGACATGCGCTGCCGCGCCGCCATCGACCCGGAGGCGTCCACCACGAACAGCACCAGATTGCCCTCGCGGCCCTCACGGGTCGCCTGCCGCAGATCGTCACGCCGCACCACCAGCCCGCGCCCCGAACGCCCGCGCGCCCGCTGGTGCGGGGCGGCGGCCTGGACAGTGGCCGCCAAGTGCAGCTTGGTGAGCGCCCCTTGGGGCCGCCGCGATCCCGTCGTCCGCCCGTGCTCGGTCCGCGCCCGGGAGCGCCGCCCGGCGGCGCCCTCCCCGATTCCGGGCACGCTCAGCACCTTCGTACGGAAGGGCTCGGCGGCCCGTACGGCGGACTGCTCACCGCCGCCGGGTGCCTGCGGCCGGCCGGCCTGGTCGCCCTCGGCGGGCTCGGCGGGCTCGGCGGGTTCCGGCTGGGCGGGCGAGTCCCGCGGAGCCTCGGGGGAGCCGTCCTGCGGGCCGTCCTGCGGCGGCTGTCCGCCACCGTCAGGCCCGTCCGGGTCCGGATCGTCATCGGGCCTGTCGCCCTGGTCGCCGTCCCCGCCGCCGAACTCCTCCAGCGTGTCGTCCAGCTTGTCCTCGTCCAGCCCCGGCGCGTCGAACGGATTGCGCCGCCGACGGTGGGGCAGCGCCAACAGTGCCGCCTGCCGTACGTCCTCGGCCAGCACGACCGTGCGCCCGGCCCACGCGGCGAGCGTCGTCGCCGTCCGCGCCATCACGATGTCGGCCCGCATGCCGTCCACCTCGAACGCGGCGCACGTGGCCGCGATCTGCCGCAGCGCCGCGTCCCCGAGACGTACCTCGGGCAGCAGCGCCCGCGCGGCCACGATGCGCGCCCGCAGCCCGTCCTCCTCGTCGGCCCAGCGCGCGGCGAACGCGGCGGGGTCGTCGTCGTACGCGAGCCGCCGCCGTACGACCTCGACCCGCAGGTCAGGGTCCCGCGACGCGGCCACCTCGACGGTGAGCCCGAACCGGTCGAGGAGTTGGGGCCGCAGCTCACCCTCCTCGGGGTTCATCGTCCCGACGAGCAGGAAGCGGGAGGCGTGCCGTACGGAGACACCCTCACGCTCTACGTAGGAGGCGCCCATCGCGGCGGCGTCCAGCAGAAGGTCCACCAGGTGGTCGTGCAACAAGTTGACCTCGTCGACGTACAGCACACCCCGGTGCGCGTCGGCCAACAAGCCGGGCTCGAACGCTTTCACGCCTTCCGCCAGCGCCCGCTCGATGTCGAGCGCGCCGACCAGCCGGTCCTCGGAGGCGCCGACGGGCAGTTCGACCATCCGCGCGGGCCGCGACACGCCGGAGCCCGCCTCGTGCGGCCCGTCCGGACACGCCGGGTCGGGAGCGGCCGGATCGCACGAGAACCGGCACCCGACGACGACGGACACCTCCGGTATCAGCACGGACAGCGCACGCACGGCGGTGGACTTGGCGGTGCCCTTCTCGCCGCGTACCAGCACACCGCCTATGGCGGGGGAGACGGCGTTGAGCAGCAGCGCGAGCCGCAGATCGGCCTGCCCGACGATGGCGGTGAAGGGGTAAGGCGTACTCACAGTGCCTCCAGGGCATGGGTCAGCGTGTTCGGCACGTCCGGCGTTCGAGCCCTCACTCGCCGCCCCCTTCGAGATCGCCCTCAAGCTCCAGATACGTCGCCCGCAGCCGCTCCAGCGTCTCCTCGTCCGGCTCCGCCCACAGCCCCCGCTCCGCCGCCTCCAGCAGTCGCTCCGTGATGCCGCGCAGCGCCCACGGGTTGGACTTCCGCATGAACTCCTGGTTCTCCGGCGCGAAGACGTACTCCGCCGACAACTTCTCGTACATCCAGTCGTCCACCACGCCCGCCGTCGCGTCGTACCCGAAGAGGTAGTCGACGGTCGCCGCCATCTCGAAGGCACCCTTGTAGCCGTGCCGCCGCATCGCCGCCATCCAGCGCGGGTTGACCACCCGCGCCCGGAACACCCGGTGCGTCTCCTCGCCCAGCGTCCTGGTTCTCACCTGGTCCGGGGTCGCGCTGTCACCCACGTACGCCTCGGGCGACTCGCCCGTCAGATGCCGCACCATCGCGACCATGCCGCCGTGGTACTGGAAATAGTCGTCGGCATCGTGAATGTCGTGTTCTCTGGTGTCGACGTTCTTCGCCGCCACCTTGATCCGACGGAACGCCGTCTCCATGTCGCCGCGCGCCGCCCGCCCGTCGAGCCCGGGCCCGTACGCGTAACCGCCCCACACGGCGTACACCTCGGCCAGATCCGCGTCCGACTGCCAGTTCCGCGCGTCGATCAGCGGCAGCAGACCCGCCCCGTACGCGCCCGGCTTCGACCCGAAGATCCGCGCCGTCGCCCTTCGCCGGTCACCGTGGAGCGCCGTGTCCTGATCGGCGTGCGCCCGTACGTAGTTGGACTCGGCCGGCTCGTCCAGCTCCGCCACCGCCCGCACCGCGTCGTCGATCAGCCCCACCACATGCGGGAACGCGTCCCGGAAGAAGCCCGAGATCCGCACCGTCACATCGATCCGGGGCCGCCCCAGCTCCGCGGCGGGCACGATCTCGAAGCCGCTGACTCGCCGCGACGCGTCGTCCCACACCGGCCGGCAGCCCAGCAGCGCCAGGATCTCCGCGATGTCGTCGCCCTGGGTGCGCATCGCGGACGTGCCCCACACGGTCAGCCCCACCGACGCCGGGTAGGCGCCCGTGTCGGCCAGATACCGGGCGACCAGCGAGTCCGCGAGCGCCTGTCCGACCTCCCACGAAAGCCGCGACGGAATGGCCTTGGGGTCGACGGAGTAGAAGTTGCGGCCTGTCGGCAGCACGTTGACGAGCCCGCGCGTCGGTGAGCCGGACGGCCCCGCAGGGACGAAACCGCCGTTCAGCGCGCGCAGGATATTGCCGATCTCGTCCGTCGTACGGGCCAGCCTTGGCACGACCTCCGTACAGGCGAAGCCCAACACGGCCACCGCGGAAGGCAGTTCGTGCCCCAGCACCTCGCTGACCAGCGGCGCAGCAGCCGGCAGCTCCCACCGCCGCTCCTCCATGCCCTCCGCGAGCCGCCGGCACAGCTGCTCCAGCAGATCGATCGCGTCCGCCGCCGACCGCGCCGGACCCGCCACCAGGTCCGTCAGCTCGACGGGCACCTTCACCGGCGCCCCCGGCTCGCCCAGCAACTCCTTCTCGACCAGCCCGAAGTGCTCGGCGAGCGCCGCCCGCAGACCCGGCAGCGCGTTCGCCTTGCCGCCCCACACCTGCGAGGCGCGCAGCACGGCGAGCACCAGATTGACCCGGGCCTCACCCTCGGGGCCGCCGCCGAGAATGTGCAGGCCGTCCCTGATCTGGACGTCCTTGATCTCGCAGAGATAGCCGTCGACATGCATGACGAACGAGTCGAAGTCGTCGTCGCCCGGCTGCTCGTCCACATGCAGGTCGTGGTGCAGCTCGGCGGCCTTGACGAGCGTCCAGATCTGGGCGCGCACCGTCGGCGCCTTCGTCGGGTCGAGATCGCTGACCAGCGCGTACTCGTCGAGCAGTTGCTCCAGCTTGGCCAGGTCCCCGTACGTGTCGGCGCGAGCCATCGGCGGCACCAGATGGTCCACGACGGTGGCGTGGCCGCGCCGTTTGGCCTGGGTGCCCTCGCCGGGGTCGTTGACGATGAACGGGTAGATCAGGGGCAGTTCTCCGAGCACCGCGTCCGGGCCGCAGCCCGCCGACAGGCCGAGCCCCTTGCCGGGCAGCCACTCCATCGTGCCGTGCTTGCCCATGTGGATGATCGCGTCCGCGCCGAAGCCGTTCCGGTCGGCCGCCGTCTCCAGCCAGCGGTACGCCGCCATGTAGTGGTGCGACGGCGGCATGTCCGGGTCGTGGTAGATCGCGATCGGGTTCTCGCCGAAACCGCGCGGCGGCTGGATCATCACCACGACGTTCCCGAACCGCAGCGACGCCAGCACGATGTCGTCGCCGTCCACGTAGAGCGAGCCCGGCGGCTCCCCCCAGTGCTCCAGCATGCCCGCCCGCAGCCCCGGCTCCAACTGGTCGAACCAGGCCCGGTAGTCGGCCAGCGGCACCCGCGCGGGCGCCACGGCCAACTGCTCCTCCGTCAGCCACTCCACGTCGTGGCCACCGGCGTTGATGAGCCGGTGGATCAGCTCGTCGCCGTTGTCGGGGTGCGCGTGGGCGCCGTCCCCCACCGCGTAACCGGCGTCGCGCAGGGCGTCCAGCACCCGTACCGCCGACGCGGGGGTGTCGAGGCCGACCGCGTTGCCGACGCGGGAGTGCTTCGTCGGGTACGCGGTGAAGACCACGGCCAGCTTCTTCTCCGCGTTCGGCTTGTGCGCCAGCCGGGCGTGCCGCACCGCGATCCCGGCGACCCGGCCGGCCCGCTCGGGGTCGGCGACGTACACCGGGACCTCGTCCGGCCCCTGCTCCTTGAAGGAGAACGGGACCGTGACCAGCCGCCCGTCGAACTCCGGGATCGCGACCTGCATCGCCGCGTCCATGGGGGACAGCGCGGCGTCCGACGCGTCCCAGGCGGCCCGCGACGACGTCAGACACAGCCCTTGCAGGACGGGCACGTCGAGATCGGCCAGCGCCCCGACGTCCCACGCCTCGTCGTCACCGCCCGCAGACGCGTCCGAGGCGACCGTCCCGCCGGCGGCGAGGACGGTCGCGATCAGCGCGTCCGCCGCGCCGAGCCGTTCGTACAGCGCCGGATCGGCGCCGCGCAGTGAACCGCAGTACACCGCAAGGGCGTTGGCACCCCGCTCCTCGATGCGGTCGCACAGCACGTCCACGAAGGACGTGTTCCCGGAGAGATGGTGCGCGCGGTAGAAGAGGACCCCCACCGTCGGCCGCCCTTCCACGAAGGCGCGCTCGCCGTGCACGCCCCACTCGGGCATCGACCGTGGCGCCTCGAACCCCTCGCCGGTCAGCAGCACGGTGTCGGAGAGGAACCGCGCCAGCTCCGCCAGATTCCCCGGCCCGCCCTCGACCAGATAGCGCAGCGCCTCGGCCACCACCCCCGCGGGCACCGACGAGTCGGCCATCAGCTCCGCGTCCGGTACGGACTCCCCGCCCAGCAGCACGGTCGGTATGCCGGACGCGGCGAGCGCCGCGAGACCGTCCTCCCAGGCGCGCTTGCCGCCGAGCAGGCGTACGACGGCGATCCGCGCGCCGGAGATCAGCGCGGGCAGGTCGTCGGCGGCGTCGACGCGGGTCGGGTTGCCGATCACATACGGCGCGCCCGACGCGCGGGCCGCCAGCAGATCGGTGTCGGCGGTGGACAACAACAGGACGGTGCTTGCCGTGGTCATGGCGCTCCAGGTGCGATGAAGGGAAGTCCTGACGGGGCGCCCGACTCGATCAGTCGCAGCAGCGCGTCCGTGGCCGCGTGTTCCTCGATCAGATCGCCGAGCAGATCGAGCTGCTCCTCGCGCAGCGTGCCGAACGAGGTGTCGGGGGCGGGTACGAAACGGCGCCCCGCCGCCGTGGCCACCTCGCGCAGGAAGGCACGCCGGAAGCCGTCGCTCTCCAGCGAGCCGTGCCAGTGCGTGCCCCACACCTGGCCCGACCGGCACCCGTCGAGGCGCCGGCCGCCGCTGTCGACGAGGAACGGATCGCCGCCTTCCACGGAGGCGACGCCGTGGTGGATCTCGTATCCCTCGACGCGCTCGCCCAGCGCCTCGCCGACGGGCCGCGCCAGGGTCTTGTCACGGGCGAACTCGACGCGTACGGGCAGCAGTCCGAGCGCGTCGACGGAGCCCGCGCGGGACTCGACGTCGTCCTCGATGTGCTCGCCGAGCAGTTGGTAGCCGCCGCAGACACCGAGGACGGGGCGGCCCTCGGCGGCGCGGCGCAGCAGCGCGTCGGCGAGACGGCGCTCGCGCAGCCAGGCCAGCGCCCGCACCGTGCCGCGCGTACCGGGGACGATCACCAGGTCCGCGTCGGCGATCTCGTCGGGACGGTCCACGAACCGCACCGCGACGCCCGGTTCGGCCGCCAGCGCGTCCACGTCGGTGAAGTTGGACATCAGCGGCACCGCGCAGACGGCGACCCGCAGCACCTCTTCTCCGTACGGAGGCGCCACCACCGACTCGCGTACGGCACCGCGCGACGAGACCCGCAGACCGTCCTCCTCGTCGATGCCCAGACCGTGCCGGAAGGGCAGCACGCCGTACGTGGCGCGGCCGGTCAGCCCGCGCAGCATCTCCAGGCCGGGCTCCAGCAGCGACACGTCGCCCCGGAACTTGTTCACGAGATACCCGGCGACCAGCGCTTGGTCCTCGGGGCTCAGCAGGGCCGTCGTACCGAAGAAGGACGCGAAGACGCCGCCCCGGTCGATGTCGCCGACCACGACGACCGGCAGCCGGGCCGCCCGCGCGACACCCATGTTGACGATGTCGGTACGCCGCAGATTGATCTCGGCCGGACTGCCGGCGCCCTCGCAGATCACCGCGTCGTACGTGCTCCGCAGCTCCTCCAGACACTCCACGACGGTGCCCAGCAGGGTCTCCTGGCGACCGGGGCCAGATCCGTCCCCGTGGTAGCCGCGGGCGCTCAGCTCACCCACCGGCCGCCCCATCAGCACCACTTGACTGCTGCGGTCGCCGCCCGGTTTGAGCAGGACGGGATTCATCAGCGCCGTCGGCTCGACGCGCGCCGCCTGTGCCTGCATCGCCTGCGCCCGGCCGATCTCGGCGCCCTCGCGCGTCACGAACGAATTCAGCGACATGTTCTGCCCCTTGAAGGGCGCCACCTTCACGCCCCGGCGTACGAGCCAGCGGCAGATCCCCGCCGTGACGACGCTCTTCCCGGCGTCGGACGTGGTGCCCGCGACCAGCAGCCCGCCCCCGAGCCGCTGTCCGGCACTCGTCGGACCCCCGCTCATCGGCCCCTCCTCCCAAGGAGGCTGTCGGCCAGCAGCCGCCCGGCGACGCAGACCCCGAGCGCCAGCACGCCCACCCGCCGCGACAGTTCGACGGCCCGCTCGATGTCGGCCACCTCGACGGGCCGGCCGCCGCCGTTCAGCACCGGCCGGTGCTCGACCCGCCCGCCGTAGGCGAGGGTGCCGCCGAGCCGTACGCCCAGCGCGCCCGCGAACGCCGCTTCCACGGGGCCCGCGTTGGGGCTCGGATGGCGGCCCGCGTCGCGCCGTACCGCGCGCAGCGCCCGCGTGGGCGCCCCGCCCGCCACCGCCGCCAGCGCGGCCGTCAGCCGGGCACCCGGCCAGCCGGCCACGTCGTCCAGCCGCGCCGACGCCCAGCCGAAGCGCAGATGCCGCGGCGACCGGTGGCCGACCATCGCGTCCAGCGTGTTGACGGCGCGGAACGCGACCAGCCCCGGGACGCCGCCGAACGCCCCCCAGACCAGGGCTCCCACGACGGCGTCCGAGGTGTTCTCGGCGACGGACTCCACGACGGCGCTGGCGATCTGCCGCTCGTCCAGACCCTGCGGGTCCCGCCCGCACAGGTGCGGCAGCCGTTCCCGCGCGACCTCGACGTCCCCGGCCGCCAGCGCCCCGCCGACGGCGCGCGCCTCGCGCCCCAGCGACGTACCGCCCAGCACGGTCCAGGTGACGGCGGCGGTCAGGGCCACGGACGCGGCGGTACGGTCCCGCAGCCCGCGCGACACCAGTACGGCCACCGACGCCGTACCCCCGGCGCACAGAGCCGCGTGCAGCGCGCCCCAGCCCCGGTGGTCACGCCACAGCAGGCGCTCGACGGCGGCGGCGGCCCGCCCGAAGGCGGCGACCGGATGGCCGCGCCGGGGATCGCCGAAGAGCCGGTCGGCGAGCAGACCGGCGGCGGCACCGTACGCGAACACGCTTGTCCGGGCCGGTACTTCGCGGCCCGCCGAATACTCGGCACGCATCGCTCAGCCCGCCGATACGCCTCGGGAAATCCGGGAGACTCTCGGGGGTCTCGTACTCACAGCTCTGGACGCGACAGCTGAACCGCAGCCGGGCATGGCGACATGTCCTCACTCAGGGTCCGCGCCCTGGCTCGACGTGATGCGGCGACAAGAGTTCCTGGCTCCCGGAGACATGGCTGTCTCCGGTCACAGTGGCGGGACCGCGCCGGATTCGCACCGGCTTCCTCTCGCTGTCGCCGTATTGGCCTCGGCAGTCCACCACGCGTGCGAATCCCCGTCAACCAGGCTTTGACCTGCGGCGGGGCAGTGTGCTGAGACCCACACGGCGCGGGCGCCCACGGTGTCTCGATGCGTTGCGGATATCGCGGTTGGATCTACGAAAGACAACTGATTGCGTCGTTCATAGCTGAATCTCTGTCGAATCCCTTGCTGAAACGTGTAGATCAATCAAGAATCCGCAGCTATCGAACCCGACGGCCGGTCGGGCCGCCCAGCCAGTGGAGGTTGTCCGTGGCCAGATACAGCGACGAAGAGCTCGGCATGCGCAGCAAGATCACCCGACGCGACTTCCTGGACGGCGCGGCGGTCGCGGTGGCGGGCGCCGCGGCCGCCACCGCGCTCCCCGGCCTCGGTGGCACGGCGGCGGCCGCCACCGCCCACCCGAAACACGGCACCCACCCCACGCACGGCGGCCACGGCCACGGCGGCCACGGCCGCCCGCCGGCCTACCCGCCGACCGGCACCGGCCTCCAGGGCCAGCCCGCCGGCTCGTACGACGTCGGCCACGCCGTCCGGGACGGCGACTTCGACCCGGGCCGGATCCGCGACAGCGGCGAGCGCTACGACCTGGTGGTCGTCGGCGGCGGGATCAGCGGTCTCGCCGCCGCCTACTACTACCGCCAACAGCACGGACGCCGCGCCCGCATCCTGATCCTGGAGGCGATGGACGACTTCGGCGGCCACGCCCGCCGCAACGAGTTCGAGGTACGCGGACGCACGCTGCTCTCCAACGCGGGCACGGTCAACCTCGACACCCCCAGCACCTGGACCAAGCAGGCCCACACCCTGGTCACCCGCGATCTCGGTATCGACCTCAAGCGCCTCGGAGACAGCGTCGACGACACCGCCTACGACACGTACGCGCTGACGTCCGGCACCTTCTTCGACGCCGAGACCTGGGGCACCGACCGGCTCGTCGTCCGCGGCAAGGGCGAGAGCTGGCAGTCCTACGCGGCGCGCATGCCGATGACGGACCAGGGCCGCGCCGATCTGGTCACCCTCCAGACCACCACCGTCGACTACTACCCCGGTCTCTCCGACGCGCGGAAGAAGGAGATCCTCGCGCGCATCTCCTACGAGAGGTATCTGCGGGACAAGGTCGGGATCGGCGACGAGGCCATCGCGCACATCGCCCGTGCCACCAACGGGCTCTACGGACTGAACGCGGACGGCGTGCCCGCCGCCGACGCCGCCTCGCTCGGCCAGCCCGGCTTCGCCGGACTCGCGCTGGAGCACACCACCTGGCCCGGCATCAGCGGGACCGCGCAGATGCATCTCGACGCCGACGAGGGGGACGGCTACTACTACTTCCCCGACGGAAACGCGTCCGTCGCCCGGCTGCTCGTCAGCCATCTGGTGCCCGGGGTGTTCGGCGGAGCGCAGTCGATGACCGGGATCGTCACCGCCAAGGCCCGCTACGACCGGCTCGACGAGGAGCGCTCGCCCGTGCGCGTCCGGCTCGGCTCGACGGCGTACGACGTCCGGCACGTCAGCGAGTCGCGGCCCGGCCGGGGCGTCAAGGTCAGCTACTCACGCGGCGGCGAAAGCTACCGGGTGCACGCCGCGAACGCCGTCATGGCCTGCTGGAACTCCGTCACGAGCTACGTCGTGCGCGGGCTGCCGCCCGAGCAGGCCGAGGCGATGCGCTACGGCGTGAAGATCCCGCTGCTCTACGCGCGGGTGGCGCTGCGCGACTGGCGGGCCCTGGCCGACGCGGGCGTCTCGCGCGTGTCGACCCCCACGTCGTACTTCAACAGCTTCGGACTGCCCCAGGCCACCCGGCTCGGCCGCTTCGAGATGCCGCACGAGCCGTCGCTGCCGACGGTCCTCAGCCTGTCCAAGACACCGAACAAGCCGAGGGCGGGGCTGTCGGCCAGACAGCAGCACAAGGCCGGCCGGGTCGAGCTGGTCAAGACCGAATTCGCCACGTTCGAGCGGGAGATCAGGGACACCATGGCGCGCTCGCTGGGCGACCACGGGTTCGACCCGGGGCGCGACATCAGCGCGATCACCGTCAACCGATGGGCGCACGGTTACGCGTACGAGTACAACTCGCTCGACGATCCGTCGCTCTTCGAGCCGGAGGAGAAGCGGCCGTACGCGCTCGCGCGGCGGTCGCACGGCCGGATCGCGATCGCCAACTCCGACGCGCAGGCGTTCGCCTACACGCACGCGGCGATCGACGAGGCGTACCGGGCGGTGCGCGAACTCGGCTGATCCGCAAGCCGTTCCGGAACGCGGTGGAGGGGGTGGCCCGTATCCGACGGGCCACCCCCTCCACCGTTCCCGATCGTGCCGCGTCAGGCGACGATCATGTAGATCCCGTACGACACCGCTCCCAGGCACAGGGCGAAGCAGACATACGCGCCCGTGCGGGCCAGCGCCACGGAGCCGGTGGCACCCGATCCGGTGGCCGCGGAACCGGTGGCCGTCGCCGTCGCGCCCTCCGTGGGAGCCGCGCCCTTCGAGAGCCACACGATGCCCAGGGTGAACAGGCCCACCAGCGCGACGGTGGCCACGAGACTGACGCCGAAGACGGAGCCGAGCGCCGCCCAGTCGATGTTCATGCTGAAAGTCCTTTACTTCTTCGGACCGGTCCGACCGGTCAGACCGTCGCGGTCCGGGCCGGTTCGGCGTTGGGTTCCCCGTGCCCGGGACCCGGGGCCGGAATGGTGGCGGCGATCTCCGACGCCGCGCCGCCCACGGGGGGCGGGGTGACGGCGGCGATGGCCGCGGTCACGACACCCTCGGGCTCGGCCTCGTCGGACTCGTTGACATTGGTGTGGTCGACCGGCTGACGGCGCGACGCGAACCAGATGACCGCCGAGAGCCCGACGAGCAGCGTGGCCGTCGCAGCGACGCCCCACGGCCCCTGAGCGGTCAGGAACTCGGCGCCCGCCGCGATCAGACCGGCGGCCGGCAGGGTCAGCCCCCAGGCGATGAACATCCGGGTGGCGGTCGACCAGCGGACCACCCCGCCCTTGCGGCCGAGGCCGGCGCCCATCACGGCACCGGAGCAGGACTGCGTGGTGGAGAGCGAGAAGCCCAGGTGCGACGAGGCGAGGATGACGGTCGCCGCGCTGGTCTGGGCGGCGAAGCCCTGCTGCGGGCGGAGGTCGGTGAGGCCCTTGCCCATGGTGCGGATGATGCGCCAGCCGCCGAGGTAGGTACCGAGCGCGATCGCGACACCGGCGGACACGATGACCCACATCGGGGGGTTGGAGCCGGGGGCGAGGACGCCGCCGGTGACCAGCGCGAGGGTGATGACACCCATGGTCTTCTGCGCGTCGTTGGTGCCGTGGGCGAGGGACACGAGGCCGGCCGACGCGATCTGTCCCGCGCGGTAGCCCTTCGCCGTGGCCTTGTCGTCCGTGTTGCGGCCGATGCGGTACGTCAGCCGGGTGGCCAGCATCGCGGCCAGGCCGGCGACCAGCGGCGCGGCGAGCGCCGGGAGCAGGATCTTGGTGACGACGACTCCGCCGTTGACACCCGAGGTGCCGACGGACATCAGCGTGGCGCCGATGAGACCGCCGAACAGAGCGTGGGAGGAGCTCGACGGAAGGCCGAGCAGCCAGGTGAACAGATTCCAGAGGATGGCGCCGACGAGCGCCGCGAAGATGACTTCGGTCCGGATGCCCTGTTCGTTGATGAGCCCGCCGGAGATGGTCTTGGCGACCTCGACGGACAGGAACGCGCCGACGAGGTTGAGCACGGCGGACATCGCCACCGCCGTCTTGGGTTTCAGTGCGCCGGTCGAGATGGTCGTCGCCATCGCGTTGGCGGTGTCGTGGAAACCGTTCGTGAAATCGAACACGAGAGCCGTCACGATCACGATCGCGAGCAGCAGCGTGATGTGTTCCATTTACCCAGGCAATCGTTTGACGTCAGTGGCCGTTCAGGAACGTAGGGATGTTGAGTGAACGGAAGATGAACTGAGGCAGGCGTTGCGGTGACTCCCAACAGAGTGTGCCCCCTCCGCTTGTGTCCGGGCGCGCCGCCGTCCGCCTCCGGAGGTGCCCCCGGAGCCCGCTCGACCCGTGCGGCGCCCGGCCCCGGGACCCGTTTCCGGCCCTTTCCGGCATCCCGCCCGCCGACGACATCGGTGAGGAGAGATTCACCTCACCGAGGGACCCGCCGACCCCGCCAACTCCCCTGGGGCAGCTGGCAGGATCGACCCATGACGGAAACCGGACACCAGCACGGACTCCCGCACGGGACGGCGATCGACCAGGCCTGGCGCGACCTCGTCGCCACCGCCCGCCGGAGCGCGGCCGACGGACTGGTCGTCGGTACGTCGGGCAACGTCTCCGTACGCGTCGGGGAACTCGTCCTCGTCACCCCGAGCGGGGTCCCGTACGACCGTCTGACGCCCGGGGACACCGTCGCCGTCGATATGGACGGCCGGCAGGTCGTCGGCCGTCTCAGGCCCACCAGCGAGCTCCCGATGCATCTGGAGGTCTACCGGCACTCCACCGCCGGCGCCGTGGTGCACACCCACGCCGTCCACGCCACCGCCGTCTCCACCCTCGTCCCCGAACTTCCGCTGATCCACTACATGGCGGCGGACTTCGGCGGGCCGGTCCGGGTCGCCCCGTACGCGATGTACGGCACGGACGCCCTGGCCGCGAACATGGTGCGCGCGCTGCGCGACCGCACCGGCTGTCTGCTCCAGAACCACGGCACCGTCACCTACGCGGACACCCTGGACAAGGCGTACGACCGCACGGCCCAGCTGGAGTGGATGTGCCGCCTGTGGCTCACGGCCGGCTCCGTCCCCGGCCACACGCCGAGCCTGCTCTCCCGGCAGCAGGTGCGGGACGTCGAGGAACAGCTCAAGGGCTACGGCCAGCGGGGCTGACCCCCCTCGCCGCGCCCCCCGCACCGCGCCCCCCGCACCGCTCCGGACCATCACCCCGCGCGCCCGCTCCGCTGGCCGTACGGGCCGTCCGTACCGACACTGGGAAAATGCGCCCGGCCAGAGCGACGGCAGCAGCCGTCACCACAGTGATCGGTATCGGCACGGCCGCTGTGGCGGCCGGCCGGTACGCCAGCGACGCCGCGCTCAAGGCGTCCCGCGGACGGCCCCTGCCGGGCGACCCACGGCTCACCGTGCACGCCACGGCCGCCGGCCGCGTCACCCTCACCCGCTGCCTCGCCTCGCTGCGCCCCGGCACCTACGGCCTGGAGTCCGCGGACGTCCAGGCCGTCGTCGGCCCCGTCATCGACGACGTACCGCACCCCGCCGACACGGTCGTGCGCCGCCTCGAACGCGTCGGCCGGGGCACCCTCGGCGCGGGCAGCCGCGTCCGGCTCACCCCCCTGCTCCACCGCGGCGACCCCGTCACCGCGCTCGGCATCGAGTACGACCAGGTGGAGATCCCCGGCGAACTCGGCCCGCTGCCCGGCTGGTTCGTGCCCGGCAGCCGGGACACCTGGGTGATCACCGCGCACGGCCTCGGCACCACCCCGGAGCACCCCATGAACATCATGGAGTTCCTGGTGGACCAGCAACTGCCGGTGCTGAACCTGGCCTACCGGGGCGACCACGGCGCCCCCCGCTCCCCGGACGGCCTCGGGCACCTCGGCGACTCCGAATGGCGCGACCTCGACGCCGCGATCCGCTTCGCGCTCCGGGGCGGCGCCGAACACGTCGTCCTGTACGGCTGGTCCGTCGGCGCCACCATGGCCCTGCACGCCGCCGGGAGATCCGGGCAGCGCGACCGCATCACCGGGCTCGTCCTGGACAGCCCGGTGCTCGACTGGGAGGCCACCCTGCGCGCCCTGGCCACCGCACGCCGCACCCCGGGCCCGCTGCTGCCGCTCGCCGTCCGGGCGGCGCAGGGCCGGACCGGTCTGCGCGGCGGCAGGCTGCCCGTGGTCGCCGATCCGGGCAAGCTCCACGTCCCGACGCTGATCCTGCACGGCCCCGACGACGTCATCGCCCCCTGGTACCCCTCCCGTGAACTCGCCGCCCGCCGCCCCGAACTGGTCACCCTGCACACGGTCTCGGACGCCCCGCACGGCGCGATGTGGAACGCCGACCCCCTCGGCTACGAGGAGACGCTCCGCCGCTTCCTCACGCCCCTCATGTAGCCCCGCGCCCCACCCACGGCTCCGGCCCCGCCCTACTGCCTCGGAACGGCGCCACGGGCGGCCCCGCGCCACCCCGGCCACCCTCCGCTCCGGTGTCTTGTGCCGCCTCTGACCGGCCGGTGGAGCACCGGGACGGAGGTTCCGTTTGGGCTTTCGGGCCATCAGCGGGAAGACTGCTCCCGTGACGTCCCGAAAGCCTGAAGAGCAATTGGCGCGCAACTCCAGACTCCGACTCGTCCGCCCGCAAGCCCTGACCACGGCCCGACGGGCCGTGACCACCGGGCGCACGCGTCCGGCGCCCCGTCCGCCGGAGGGCACACCACCCCCCGCGGAGCTGGCCCGTCAGGCGCGGGCCGTCCTCGCCGACGCCGTACGGATCGCCCGCTGGGCCGCGGCCGACCGGGACCCCGGCGCGGGCCCGCTCGCCCCCAAGGCCCGCGAACGGGCCGCCGCCGCCCTGGAGCTGACACCGGACCAGGTCAGCGCGGGCTGGGACCGCGCCAGGCTCGCCGGGCTGGTCGAACTGCACGGCGGCACCGCGCGCCCCGGCTGGCGCCTGCGCGCCTGGGACCGTGACGACTCCGCCGTCCTGCGCGGCTGGGTCGCCCTCTTCGACGCCTGGTCGCTCGTCCACGCCGCCCCCGACGACGTCGCCCCGGCGACGGTCGCCGAGGTCGTCGAAGCCGTCCCCCAGGTGCTCTCCCTCCTCCAGCTCTCGGCCGGTCCCGTGCTCGTACCGGCCCTCCTCGACCTGCTCCAGCAGCGCGTCGCGGAACTGCGCGACGAGCGCTGCGAGGTCCCGTACGACCCCCGGACCGCGTCCGGCCCCCCGGCCACCCCGACCGCGACCGCACCGGAGCCCGAGCCCGCACAGACCACGGCCGCCGTCCCGCTGCCGCCGCTCCTCGACTGGGCCCTGGAGGGCCTGGCCGCCGTCGGCGCCCTGACCCTCGGCGATGGCCAGGCGACCCTCACCCCGCTCGGCAACTGGGCGGTCTGGGTCAAGCTGGAGCAGATCTGCGTCGCCGCACAGAGCCCGGCGGGCAACATCGAGCAGTCCGCCGACAACATGCTGCGCGGCTGCGCCCGGCTCACCCCCGGTCCGGCCCGCGCCGAATACCGCGCCTGGCTCGCCGCCCGCACCGTCGGCAGCGCGGTCACCGAACTCCTCGCCGTGGCACGGGGCGAGGACGCCCTTCTGCGCGGGCTGGCCTTCGAAGCGCTGCGCGTCGTCGGCGCCCCCGCCGAGCCCGAGGTGCGCGCCGCCTCCGCCGAACCCTCCCTGCGCCCCTACGCCCTGCTCTGGCTCGCCGAGTACGACGGCACGGACCCCGAGGACGCACCCGACGTCCTCACCCGCGAGGAGTCGACCTGGCTCTGGGTCGACACCGCCGCGGCCGTCGCCGACCACGGCGAGACCGCGCTGCTGGTCCGCCACCTCGACTCCGCCGTCCAGGGCACCGTCCCGGCCCTGCTCGACGAGATCAGGGCCGTCGGCCACCCCCGCACCGTGCAGGTGCTGGTCGCGCTGGCGGCGGCGCACCCGGACCCGGCCCTCGCGAAGGCCGTACGCCGGGCCGCGTTCCAGGTCCACACCGGAGAAGCCTGACCGGCCCGCACGGGCGGGCCGCACCGCCCACGCACGCGCCCACGGACCAGAACCGGACGTCAGCCGCCGGCGCCGCCCGGCGCGTACGTCCCGAAGCTCCACACGTTCCCCTCCGGGTCGCGGGCCATGTAGTCCCGCGAGCCGTAGTCCTGGTCCGTGGGCGGCATCAGGATCTCCACGCCCTGCTCCACGGCCCGCGCGTGGTGCGCGTCGACGTCCTCGACCACCACATAGATCCCGGCGGGCCCGCCGCCCGCCATCGCCTCGGCGAAGACCCCCTCGGCCTTCCCTGACCCCAGCATCACCATCCCGTTCCCATGGGCCAGTTCGGCATGGAGCACGCTGCCGTCCTCGCCTTCGTACACACTCACCTCCGTGAAGCCGAAGGCGTCCTTCAGTGTTCTGATGGCCGCCTTCGCGTCCTCGTAGACGAGCGTCGGACAGATACCCGGCACACCTGCCATGCTGATCACCCTTCTCCAAGCCCGGCTGTGACCTGCGTCTCAGTTCACCCAGTCTGGCACCGGCCACTGACAACGCGGCCCGGCCGACCGCCCCGGACGGACCCCCGCGCGGCGAAAACCAGTTGTGCGGCCCCGGTAGACTGGGCCGTATGGCATTTCTCCTTGTGCATTAGCCGGCGTCGAAGAATCCACTCCGCCCGCCCTTCCCGCCGTCCATACCGCCTTGGAGTTTTTCCGTGATCACCGCCACCGGTGTCGAGTTGCGCGTCGGCGCTCGCGTCCTCATCGAGTCAGCCTCCTTCCGTATCGCCAAGGGCGACCGCATCGGCCTCGTCGGCCGCAACGGAGCCGGCAAGACCACCCTCACCAAGTGCCTCGCGGGTGAAGGCCTCCCCGCCGCCGGCACCATCACCCGCTCAGGCGACATCGGCTATCTGCCGCAGGATCCGCGCACCGGCGACCTCGACACCCTCGCCCGCGACCGCATCCTCTCGGCCCGCGACCTCGACTCCGTCCTGAAGAAGATGCGCGAGAACGAGGACCGGATGGCGAACGGCCAGGGCGCCACCCGCGAGAAGGCGATGAAGAAGTACGAGCGCCTGGAGACGGAGTTCCTGACCAAGGGCGGTTACGCCGCCGAGTCCGAGGCCTCCACCATCGCCGCCGCGCTCGGCCTGCCCGACCGGGTGCTCGGCCAGCCCCTCCATACGCTCTCCGGCGGTCAGCGCCGCCGCGTCGAACTCGCCCGCATCCTGTTCTCGGACGCCGACACCCTGCTCCTGGACGAGCCGACGAACCACCTCGACGCCGACTCGATCGTCTGGCTGCGGGACTACCTCAAGTCCTACCGCGGCGGCTTCATCGTCATCTCGCACGACGCCGAACTCGTCGAGACGGTCGTCAACAAGGTCTTCTACCTGGACGCCAACCGCTCCCAGATCGACGTCTACAACATGGGCTGGAAGCTCTACCAGCAGCAGCGCGAGTCCGACGAGAAGCGGCGCAAGCGCGAGCGCGCCAACGCGGAGAAGAAGGCCGCCACGCTCAACTCGCAGGCCGACAAGATGCGCGCCAAGGCCACCAAGACCGTCGCCGCGCAGAACATGGCACGCCGCGCCGAGCGCCTGCTGTCGGGCCTGGAGGCGGTACGCCGGTCCGACAAGGTCGCCAAGCTTCGCTTCCCCGACCCGGCGCCGTGCGGCAAGACACCGCTGACCGCCGAGGGCCTGTCGAAGTCGTACGGTTCCCTGGAGATCTTCACCGACGTCGACCTCGCCGTCGACAAGGGTTCGCGCGTCGTCATCCTCGGCCTCAACGGCGCGGGCAAGACCACGCTGCTGCGGCTGCTCGCCGGGGTGGAGAAGCCCGACACCGGCGAAGTGACGCCGGGCCACGGCCTCAAGCTCGGCTACTACGCGCAGGAGCACGAGACGCTCGACCCCGACCGTTCCGTCCTGGAGAACATGCGGTCCTCCGCCCCCGACCTCGACCTGGTCGAGGTCCGCAAGACCCTCGGCTCCTTCCTGTTCTCCGGGGACGACGTCGAGAAGCCGGCCCGCGTCTTGTCCGGCGGCGAGAAGACCCGCCTCGCCCTCGCGACCCTGGTGGTCTCCTCGGCCAACGTGCTGCTCCTGGACGAGCCCACGAACAACCTCGACCCGGCCAGCCGCGAGGAGATCCTCGGCGCGCTGCGCACGTACAAGGGCGCGGTCATCCTCGTCACCCACGACGAGGGCGCCGTCCACGCGCTCGAACCGGAACGGATCATCCTGCTGCCCGACGGTGTCGAGGACCTGTGGGGCGCGGACTACGCGGATCTGGTGGCGCTGGCCTGACGGCGCGGGCGTGATCCAGGGCGTGATCCACTCCGTATGGATCATTCGGCTCAGCGGTGATCCATCATCTGAGTGAGTGCGTCTCGTACTTTGGCGTGGCGTGCTGACGATCAAGCCATTCCGGGACCAGTTCGATCAGCTTCCCCGCACACGGCCTCTGACCTGCTGTTTCCCGTGCGCGCCCGGCGAGCGGCGCGCACATACCCACCGGGAAGCGGCCATTTTGATCGTGTCCGAATACTGGGCTCCGGCCAAGCTTGTGCCGCGAACCTTGCTGAATGGGTGGCCAGGAGCGCCCCGAGGGGTGATCATGAGAAGTCCAGAGCGCACTTCCATGAGGAGGCACGGGTGGCCGAGACTCTGAAGAAGGGCAGCCGGGTAACCGGCCCGGCGCGCGACAAGCTCGCGGCAGACCTGAAAAAGAAGTACGACTCCGGTGCGAGTATCCGTGCACTGGCCGAGGAAACCGGCCGGTCCTACGGATTCGTCCACCGGATGCTCAGCGAGTCCGGAGTCACGCTGCGGGGACGCGGCGGAGCGACACGCGGCAAGAAGGCCTCGGCCTGACGACCGCCCACCGCTTCTCCGGCCACCGGTTCCACCGGTGACCACCCGGCCGGTCGTCGCGGTCGACCGGGTGGTTACTGTGCAGTCACTTAGTCAGCTGTGCCGACTGCACCGAACCGGAGGCGTCCCATGACTTCGCTCGATCCCGTACTCGACAAGGACGGCGTACGGCTCACCGTCGAGGACGCGGTTGCCACGGTGACCCTGACCAACCCGGCAAAGCGCAACGCTCAGTCTCCCGCTCTGTGGCGGGCGTTGACGGAAGCCGGGCAGTCACTGCCAGGCAGCGTGCGGGTCGTCGTGCTGCGCGGCGAAGGCAAGTCCTTCTCCGCGGGCCTCGACCGGCAGGCGTTCACTCCCGAGGGCTTCGACGGTGAACCCTCCTTCCCGGAGCTGGCACGCCGTTCCGACGCGGACCTCGACGCGGCCATCGCCGTGTACCAGTCCGCCTTCACCTGGTGGCGCCGCAGCGACATCGTGTCGATCGCGGCCGTCCAGGGACACGCCATCGGCGCCGGGTTCCAGCTCGCGCTGGGCTGCGACCTGCGCGTCGTCGCGTCGGACGTGCAGTTCGCCATGCGCGAGACCAGCCTCGGGCTGGTCCCCGACCTCGGCGGTACCCATCCCCTCGTCGGTCTCGTCGGCTACGCCCGCGCGTTGGAGATCTGCGCGACGGGCCGCTTCGTGCAGGCCGAGGAGGCCGAGCGCACCGGCCTCGCCAATCTCGTGGTGCCGCCGGCCGAACTCGACGCGGCGGTGCGGGATCTGACCGCCGCGCTGCTGGCCGCGCCGCGTGACGCGACGGTCGAGACGAAGGCGCTGCTGCTGGGCGCGCCGTCGCGTACGTACGACGAACAGCGCGCCGCCGAGCGCGCCGCGCAGGCGCGCCGCCTGCGGGACCTGGCGGGCCTGGGCGACTAGGGCCTCTCGTTTGGATCTTGCCGGGCTCGCGGTCCCCGGTGCCGCGCCTCGCCGCGTTGACGGCGGAAGGGCAGGCACGGCTCCCGCCATGGCTCCCTCCTCCGCCTCGCGATCCACGGCACCAGACCCCGCTCCCTCATCCGGCCTGATCCAAACGAAACACCCTAGGCCCTGTCCGGCGGATCCTCGGGGATCAGCCCGGGACGTCGACCGCCGTGATCAGGACGGCCACCGTCGGGTGGCTCGGCAGGGCCGCCGAGACCGCCCGGCCGACCGCGCGTGCCACCTCCGGCGGATGGTGGCCCGCCGCCGTCGCCAGTTCGACGCGGACATGCCCCGTGGTGATGAGTACCGCCGAGCCGAGCGACCCGGACAGATGGGCGACGCCGGGGACGTTCGCCGCGATGACCGCCGCCGTGCCCTTCGGGGCGACGGCAGTCGCCCCGACTGGCGCAGCCGCCCCCGAGGATTCCCCGCCGCCGGATCCGGGGTCCGCCGTCGGCCCCTCCTCCAGCAGCGCCGTCACCCGCAGGTCGACCTCTGTCACCCGCAGCCCCAGCCGGTCCACCGCGTGCGCGTGCAGCGCCGTGCGCAGCCGTTCGGCCACGTCGGGCAGCGGTTCGCCCCCGACCGCCGAGAAGTCCCCCTCGATACGCAGCACCCCCGGCGGCAGCGCACTGGGCGGCGGCTTCACCGCGGGCGGGTCCGCCGAGCCGGGGTCGGCCAGGCAGAGCCTCAGCCGGCCCAGCGTGGCGCCGGGTACGTCCGCCGCCGCACGCCTTAGCGCGGTCGTCGCCGCCCGTTCGGCCAGCCACGTCCCGTCCGCCGTGTCGCCCAGCGGGAGCAGCCGGCCGAGGCCGAGCCGTTCGCGTACCGCCGCACTCCATCCGTCCGCACCGTTCCCGCCGTGCCCAGTCGTCATGGCCCCAGACTGCCGCATTCCCGGCGCGAGACCGGGCAAGGCGCCTTAATGTGGACAACGAGTCCATCAGCGCCCGGAAAGGGGCGAATCGCAATGTCCGACACCGCACAGCGCAATCAGTCCGAGCCCTCCGTGAAGCCGTCCCACGACGAACAGCGGAAGTCCGCCGCCGGCAAGAAGGGCGGCGGCGACCCGTCCGTCCGTGGGCGGACCACCATCGCCGACGGAGTCGTCGAGAAGATCGCCGGCCTCGCGGCCCGTGATGTGCTCGGCGTCCACGCGATGGGCAGCGGCATGTCCCGCACCTTCGGCGCCGTACGCGACCGGGTCCCCGGTGGCACCAAATCCGTCTCGCGCGGCGTGAAGGCCGAGGTGGGCGAGGTGCAGACCGCCCTCGACCTGGAGATCGTCGTCGACTACGGCGTGTCGATCGCCGATGTCGCCCGTGACGTACGGGAGAACGTGATCTCCGCCGTCGAACGGATGACGGGTCTTGAGGTCGTCGAGGTCAACATCGCCGTCAGCGATGTGAAGCTGCCCGACGAAGAGGACGACGAGCCCGATTCACGGCTCCAGTAACGGCCGGATCCGTCAAGACCGAAGAGGAGTCACACGATGAGCATGGCGGTGGTCGGCCTGTTGGCCGGTATGGCCCTGGCGTTCGCCGGATACTTCGGCGGTTTCGGAGCCTTTCTGCTGGTGGCCGCGTTGGGCGCGGTCGGGTTCGTGGCCGGCCGGTTCCTCGACGGCGATCTGGAAGCGGGCGACCTCTTCCGTGGCCGCGAACGCGACGATCGACGGCGGTGACCGTCCGTGGCCGGTGAGCGGGTGGCGGCCGCGGAGCGCGGGGCGACCACGATCGCCGACCGCGTCGTCGCGAAGATCGCCGCGCAGGCGGCGCGCGAGGCGCTGGGCGGCGTACCGGACGGGGGCGTGGCGCCGCACGCCGGCGTCCTGGTCCACAACGACGTGGCGCGCGTACGGATCGGTGTCGAGCTGGACTACCCCTGCGACATCGGCGCCCGGTGCGGCGCGGTGCGTCACCAAGTGACCCAGCGGGTAAGTGCTTTGGCGGGGATGGAGGTGCCCGAAGTGGTCGTGCGGGTCGAACGGCTCCACTCCGCCCAGTCGCGTGCGGCGCGGGGGAGGATCCGATGAGCGAACCGGTGGGTGACGGGACCGAGCACGGGCCGGCGGCACCGGGAACCTCCGGAGCCGTCCGCGCGGACGTGCTCGAACTGGACCAGTCCACCTCCGCCGCGCGGTACGAACCGCGGCCCACGCTGGAGCAGGGCGACGGCGACGGCAAGGCCGGCCGCTTCTGGTCCTGGCGCCGGATCCCGGCCGCGGTCGTCGCGGCCGTCCTGCTCGGCGCGGCGGCGCTGCTGCTGTACGACGTCGCGGCCGTACGGGCCGATCATCCGGCCATGTACTGGCGCCGCTGGCTCGCCGACCAGCTCGCCACCCGGCCCCTGGACAACACCGGGGTCCTGGTCGGCGCGGGTGTCGCGGCGGCCGTCGGGCTCTGGCTGATCCTCCTCGCCCTGACGCCGGGGCTGCGCGAGGTGCTGCCGATGCGGCGCGGCCCGGCGCGGGTACGGGCCGGGCTCGACCGGGAGGCGGCGGCGCTGATGCTGCGCGACCGGGCGCTCGAAGTCTCCGGCGTGCAGTCCGTACGGGTACGGGCCCGCCGCTCCAAGGTCCGGGTACGGGCCGTGTCGCACTTCCGCGAACTCGATGACGTACGCGCCGATCTGGACACGGCGCTGACCGCCGGCATCGGCGAGCTCGGCCTGGCCAGGCCACCCTCGCTCGCCGTGCACGTCCGCCGGCCGACGAAGAAGGGATGACGGGATGGTCAGGGTCGTCAACCGTGTCCTGCTGGGCCTCGTCGGGCTGGTGCTGCTGTGCGTGGGCGGCGCGGTGCTCGCGACCGGGCTGGGCGCGTCCGTACCGTCCTGGTGGCCGTACACCGGCCGGAAGGATGTCCTGCTGAGCGACGCCGACCGTGGGCGCTGGCGCGACGAGGGCTGGTGGTGGCCGGTCGTCATCGCGGTGCTCGCGGTCCTGGTGCTGCTGACGCTGTGGTGGCTGCTGTCCCAACTGCGTCGCCCGCGGCTGTCGGAGGTACTGGTCGACAGCGGCGACGGCGAGGGCGCGCTGCTGCGGGGGCGGGCGCTGGAGAACGCCCTGGAGAGTGAGGCGCAGTCGCTGGACGGTGTGGCGCGGGCGCGGGTGCGGCTGACGGGGCGGCGGAGCACGCCCCAGGCGCGGGTGCGGCTGCTGCTGGAGCCGCACGCGGCGCCGGGGGCGGCGCTGGAAGGGCTGACGGGGGAGGCGGTGGCGCATGCGCGGGAGTCGGCGGGGCTGGAGTCGCTGCCGACGGAGGCGCGGTTGCGGGCCGCCAAGCATCGGGCGCGGCGGGTGACGTGAGCCGGGGCGGGTTCCTGGCGGGGTGCGGGGCCGCTGCTTCCCGAAACAATCGCCGGAGGGGCTGGGAGGTGCCGGAGGGGCCGGGGTGCCGGCGGGGGCTGAGGGTGCCGCCGGGGGGCTGGAGGTGCCGGGCTGGAATCGGGGTCAGTAGCCGTGGCGGGTGCCGCCGTCGATCGGGAGCATCAGGCCCGTCAGGTAGGACGCCGCCGGGGAGAGCATGAACGCCGCCGTGCGGCCGAACTCCTCCGGAGTGCCGTAGCGGCGCAGCGGGATGCGGGACTCGTGCCCGGCGCGCGCCGCGGCCGGGTCGTCCGACAGGGCGTCCAGCTCGCGGACGCGGTCCGTGTCGATCCGGGCCGGCAGCAGGCCGATCACGCGGATGCCGCGCGGGCCCAGCTCGTCGGCGAGTGACTTCGCGAAGCCCGCGAGGCCCGGCCGCAGGCCGTTGGAGATCGTGAGGCCGCGGATCGGTTCGTAGACCGAACCGGACAGGACGAGGCCGATGACCCCGCCGTCGTCCAGCTCCGCCGCCGCCGTGCGCGCCAGCCGTACCGCGCCGAGGAAGACCGAGTCGAACGCCGACCGCCACTGGTCGTCCGTGGTGTCCAGGGCGAGCCCCGGCGGTGGGCCGCCGACGCTGATCAGGATCCCGTCGAAGCGGCCGAACCGCTCGCGTGCCACGGCGATCAGGCGCTCCGCGAC
Organism: Streptomyces sp. NBC_01508; assembly: GCF_045040315.1. Lineage (NCBI taxonomy): Bacteria > Bacillati > Actinomycetota > Actinomycetes > Kitasatosporales > Streptomycetaceae > Streptomyces > Streptomyces sp. NBC_01508. Next base: position 6,795,564 of record NZ_CP109419.1, read on the forward strand.
GGCGGGATCGGCGTTGTCCGCCGCGACGCCGTACGCGTTCGGGCCGATCGTGTCCGCCGCCTCGGTGACGGACTTCTCGTCGCGCCCGGTGACGACCACCTTCGCGCCGTCCGCCGCCAGCGCTTCGGCGGACGCGCGTCCGAGTCCCCGTGACGCGCCGGTGACGACGTAGACACGGTCCTTCAGTCCAAGATCCATGGCCCCTATCCTGCCTCCTCCGCCACGGCCAGGGCGAGGGCCGTCCCCACGAGACCGATATGGCTGAACGCCTGCGGGAAGTTGCCCAGTTGCCGCCCGATCGCCGGGTCGTACTCCTCGGCGAGCAGACCGACGTCGTTACGGAGCGCGAGAAGCCGCTCGAAGAGTTCCGTGGCCTCCTTCCTGCGGCCGGTCATCAGCAGCGCGTCCGCCAGCCAGAACGAGCAGACGAGAAACGTTCCTTCGCCGCCCGGCAGCCCGTCGACCGACGCCCCCCGCGTGCTGTAGCGGCGGACCAGCCCCTCCGGGCCCAGCTCCGCCCGTACCGCGTCGACCGTGCCCACGACCCGCGGATCGTCCGGCGGCAGAAAGCCGAAGCGCGGGATCAGGAGCGTCGCCGCGTCCAGCTCCTCGGAGTCGTACGCCTGCGTGAAGGTGTTACGGACCGGGTCGTAGCCCTTCTCGCACACCTCCCGGTGCACCTCGTCGCGCATCGTCCGCCACCGGTTGACATCGCCGCGCAGCGACGGGTCGGCCTCCAGTGTCTTCACCGCGCGGTCGGCGGCGACCCACGCCATCACCTTGGAGTGCGTGAAGTGCTGCCGCGGGCCGCGCACCTCCCACAGCCCTTCGTCCGGCTCGCGCCACTTCGACTCCAGGAAGCCGAGCAGGGCGAGCTGGAGGTCCCAGGCGTGCGGCCGGCCGGTGAGACCGACGCCGCGCGCCACGTGCAGGGAGTCGATGACTTCGCCGTACACGTCGAGCTGGAGCTGTTCGACCGCCCCGTTGCCGATCCGGACCGGGCGCGCGCCCCCGTAACCGCTCAGCCACGGCAACCGCGTCTCGGGCAGTCGCCGTTCACCGCCGACCCCGTACATGATCTGGAGGTCGGCGGGGTCACCGGCGACCGCGCGCAGCAGCCAGTCGCGCCACGCCTCGGCCTCGTCCACATAGCCCGCGGACAGCAGGGCGTTCAGGACGAGCGCCGAGTCGCGCAGCCAGCAGTAGCGGTAGTCCCAGTTCCGTACGCCGCCCAACTCCTCGGGGAGCGAGGTCGTGGGGGCAGCCACGATGCCGCCGGTCGGGGCGTGGGTGAGCGCTTTGAGCGTGAGCAGGGAGCGCAGGACCGCTTCGCGGTACGGCCCCCGGTACGTACAGCGCGCCGCCCACGCCTCCCAGTCCGCCAGGCTGTGCTCCAGGGCGTCGAACGGGTCGACCAGGTCGGGGCGCGGCAGGTGCGAGGGGTGCCACGTCAGTACGAAGGCGACCTGCTCCCCGGCGCCGACGGTGAACGACGAGCAGGTGCTGAACTCCTGACCCCAGGTCTTGACCAACGGCTTCTCGTTCGGCGCCGGTTCACCGCCGGCCGGCCGCGCCCGCGCGACGCTGCGCAACCAGACCGAGTCGGGTCCGGCGACGGCGACGCGCTGCCCGTCGGTCCTGCGGACCCACGGCACGATCGAGCCGTAGTCGAAGCGCAGCCGCAGGGTGGCGCTCATCTCCACCGAGCCGCTGACGCCCTCCACGATCCGCACCACATCCGGCGCGATGTCGCGCTGCGGCATGAAGTCGGTGACCCTCACCGTGCCGCCCCTGGTCTCCCAGAGGGTCTGCAGCACCAGCGAATCGCCCACGTACCGGCGGCTGGTGCAGCGGCTCACGCCTCGGGGGGCGAGCAGCCAGTGGCCGTTCTCCTTGTTGCCGAGCAGCGACGCGAAGCAGGCGGCCGAGTCGAAGCGTGGCAGGCACAACCAGTCGATGGAGCCGTTCATTCCGACGAGCGCCGCGGTCTGCAAGTCGCCGATGAGGGCGTAGTCCTCGATGCGTTGGGTCACCTCAGCCCTGTTCCCGCAGGACAGGCGGGTTATGCGGCGGCTGTCTCGCGCTCGGGGGTGTTCCGGGCGGCGGCCGAAGCGCGGTCGCGCACCTCGCGCCGTACGAGGATGACCCACCCGACGGGCACGGCGGCCCCGAACAGCCACCACTGCACCGCGTACGCCATGTGCGCCCCGATGGAGCCCGAGTCGGGTTCCGGGATCTGCTGCGGGCTGCCGCCCGGTGCTGCGGGGGCGGTCTGCTCGATGTAGCCGCCGAGGACGGTACGGCCGAGGGACCGGGCCTGTTGCTCGCTGTTGATCAGCATCACCTGGCGGTCCGGGAGGTCGCTCAGCTCCTTGATGCCGCTGGTGCCCGTCGTCTCGTCGGCCTTGAGGCGGCCGGTGACGGTGACCTCGCCCTTCGGCGCAGCCGGGATGTCGGGGAAGGTCCGCTGGTCGTCGCCGAAGGGGACCCAGCCCCGGTTGACGAGGACGGCGCGGCCGTCGTCGAGGACGAGCGGCGTCAGGACGTGGAAGCCGACCGTCTCGTCGGTGTTGGTCCGGCGGCGTACGACGATCTCGTGCTCCGTGTCGTACCTGCCGGTGGCCTCGACCCGCCGCCAGAAGTCGGCGCGCGGCACGGTGTGGCCGGGGGAGGTGAGGTCGGTGACCGGGACCGGCTTCGCCTTGAGGTTGTTCGCGATCAGGGCGTTCTGCGCCACCCGGTGTTCATGCCGGTGCAGCTGCCAGAAACCCAGCTCGATCATCACGGGGATGAGCACGAGGGCGAGCAGGGTGAGGATCACCCACTGCCGCGACAGGAGGAAGCGGTACACGCCTTCGACGGTACCCGGCGGGTCCGCCGCCCCCGGCGGCGGGTCCACCCCCGGCCGGGTGCCTCACACCCGGTCGACGATGCCCGCCTTCCCCTCGGCGCGGGCGCAGTGGGCGCCGCAGAACCACTGGCCCTCGACCTCGACGCCCTGGCCGATGATCTGGACCCGGCAGTGTTCACAGACGGGCGCCATGCGGTGGATGGCGCAGGAGAAGCAGTCGAAGACATGCACGGCGCCCTGCGCGTGCACCTCGAAGGACATGCCGTATTCGTTTCCGCAGACTTCGCAACGTGCCATGCGCCACAGGTTGGGACGCGGCGGCGTGGTGTGCGAGCGGACGGCACGCGAGTCGCGGCGCAATCACCCGTCTGCCGGGGCCGGGGCGGGCGTCGCGGCGGTGGCCGGGGCGGCCCCGGCGCCGGGCGGGGGAAGGGGCGCCGGTACGGTGCCGGGCGCGGGCGCCACGTCGCGCAGCAGGTGGGTGAACGCCGCCTCGTCGATCACCGGGGTGCCGTACTCCGCCGCCTTCACCGTCTTGGACGTCGCCGACCCGGGATCGTTCGTCACGAGCACACTCGTCTTGCGCGAGACGCTGGTGGCGACATGCAGCCCCGCCTCGACGGCCCGGTCCTCCAGCAGCTCACGGTCGACGGACGTGTCGCCCGAGAAGGCCACCCGCATCCCCTGCGCCAGCGGTTTGTCGCTCTCGTACCGCCCCGGATTCGGATACGGGCAGGCCGGGAGCCGGCGCGACGGGCGCCAGGTCGTCGGACGGTGCGTCGGCTGATGGCCGATCAGCGGCGCAGCCGGGCTGTCCGACCACTCCGTGAGCGGCCGGCATTCGAGCAGCGGCAGCCGCACCCCGTCCCGCGCCGCCGCGTGCAGGCTCGGCCGGAACGCCTCCGCGAGCACCCGCGCGTCGTCCAGCGCGTGGTGCGCGCGCCGCTGCGCGACGCCGAAGTGCTCGGCGAGCGTGGCCAACTTGTGGTTGGGCAGCGGCAGTCGCAGCTCCTTGGCGAGCGCGATGGTGCACAGCCGCTGGCGCGTGGGCGCGGTCGCCTTCGCGCGGGCGTACTCCCGCGAGATCATCGACCAGTCGAAGAACGCGTTGTGCGCGACGAGCACCCGGTCCGCGAGCCGCTCCGAGAACTCCCGCTCGACGTCGCCGAACAGCGGCGCGCCCGCCAGCACATCGGTCGTCAGCCCGTGGATCCAGACCGGCCCCGGGTCCCGCTCGGGATTGACCAGCGTGTACCAGTGGTCCTCGACGTTGCCCCGCGCGTCCAGCCGGTACACCGCCGCGGACACTATCCGGTCGTCACGGGCGAGTCCGGTGGTCTCCACGTCGACGACCGCGTATCCCTGGGGGTACGCGGCCGGCCACATCGCTGAAGTCGCAGGGTCGTCGAGCATGGTCACAGAGAATACGGGCCGCGACTGACAGTCCGTGACGCGCCTCCGCCAGGTCCCCGACTCGCCCGCCCGGTACGGGCGTTGACGGACCGTCCGGATCACCCCTTGGTGGAAGTCACCAAATTCCGCTGACGCGATGTCTCATATACTTGTCAGTAACAACATCTAGCCGGGGCCGCGCACCCGGCCCTACGGTGCTGGCATGCCGCCGAACCTGCCCGATGTCGTGCTGTGGTCGATCCCCGCGTTCGTCCTGCTCACCCTGGTGGAAGTGGTGAGCACCCGGCTGCGTCCCGACGAGGACGCCGCCGGGTACTCGGGCAAGGACACCGCCACCAGCCTCTCCATGGGGCTCGGCAGCCTCGGCTTCGACCTCCTGTGGAAGATCCCCGTCGTGGCCGTCTACACGGCGGCCTACGAGTTGACGCCGCTGCGCGTCCCCGTCCTGTGGTGGACGATCCCCCTGATGCTGCTCGCGCAGGACTTCTTCTACTACTGGTCCCACCGGGGCCATCACATCGTCCGGATCCTGTGGGCCTGCCACGTGGTGCACCACTCCAGCCGGAAGTTCAACCTCAGCACCGCGCTGCGCCAGCCCTGGACCTCGCTCACCGTCTGGCCGTTCTACCTCCCGTTCATCCTGCTGGGGGCGCACCCGGCGGCACTCGCCTTCTGCTCGTCGGCCAACCTCGTCTACCAGTTCTGGGTGCATACGGAGCGGATCGACAAGCTGCCCCGGCCCTTCGAGTACGTACTGAACACGCCCTCCCACCACCGGGTGCACCACGCCTCCCAAGGCGGCTACCTGGACCGCAACTTCGGCGGGATCCTGATTGTCTGGGACCGCCTCTTCGGCTCCTTCGCGGCGGAGACCGAGCGGCCCGTCTTCGGGCTGACGAAGAACATAGAGACCTACAACCCGCTGCGCGTCGCCACCCACGAGTACGCCGCCATCGCCCGCGACGTAGGGGCGGCACGCGACTGGCGCGAACGGGCCGGACGGGTCTTCCGGGGACCCGGCTGGCAGCCCGAGTGAGCGGCCGGGTGAGCGGCCGGGTGGACGGACAGGTGGACGCTTCGGTGAGCGGCCGGGCGGGTGTCCCGGCGGGTGTCCGGGGGAGCGGGCGGCTCGCGAAGGCGCTCCTGGTGGCCTTCGCGCTCGCCGCACTCGGCGAGCTGGTGTCGGTCGCCGCCGACTCACGGACCGGCCAACTCCTCGCCAAGCCCCTGCTGATGCCGCTGCTCGCCACGTACGCCGCCGCCCGGGGCGGCCCGCGGACGCTGGTCGCCGCCCTGCTCTTCGGCTGGGGCGGCGATGTCTTCCTGCTCTCGTCGGCCGACGGGGCGTTCCTCGCCGGCATGGGCTGCTTCGCCGCCGGCCACCTCTGCTACCTGGCGCTGTTCGCCCGCCGCCGCACGCGCCGCGCCCTCGCCCTCGCGGCGGGATACGGCCTCCTGCTCGCCCTGACGCTCGTTCCGCTCTGGCCGGACCTCCCGGCCGAACTTCGCGTCCCCGTCGCCGTGTACAGCCTCCTGCTGGCCGCCATGGCCTACCGGGCGAGCGGCCTGGGCGTGCTCGCCGGCGCGGGCGGCGCGTTCTTCCTGGTCTCCGACACGCTCATCGCCACCGGGGTCGCCGAGTGGCCGCGGCCACCGGCCGTCGATCTGTGGATCATGCTGACCTACCTCGCGGCACAGGCCCTGCTGACGGCCGGGGTCCTGAGGGCGGCCCGGCGGCCCGGCCCCGGACACGAGTGAGCGGGCCGCCCGGTCGGACGGCCCGCTCACCCCTCTCATTCGCTCACAACGCCGTTACCGGCGGACGGCGTCCAGCGCGTCGATCACGCCGGCTCCGTAGAAGCCGTTCTTGTGCTTGCCGCCCTCGCACACCGCGTCGACGGTGCCGTCACCGTCGATGTCGTACGGGTTGGTGCACGACGCCGCGTCGGCCTGGACGGTCAGCAACGTCTTGACCAGCCACGGCGAGGCGTACGGGTGGGTCGACTTGATCAGCGCCGCGACACCCGCCGCGTGCGGGGAGGCCATCGACGTACCGCCCTTGTAGCCGAAGCCGCCACCGGGCAGCGTGCTCAGGATCAGACCGTTGACGGCGGGCGCCTCCGGCGGCTGGTACGCCGTCCGGTCGCCGCCGGGAGCGGCGATGTCGACGACCCCGAGGCCGTAGTTGGAGTACGACGCCTTCAGGTTCTTCGCGCCGGTCGCGGAGACCGTGACGACACCCGGCAGCTGGGACGGGATGTCCAGGCACTCGGCGGGGTCGATCACACGGTCGCCGGGAGTGGTGTCGTTCGGACTTGAGCCGTCCGTCAGCTCGTCGGCGGCCAGATCCATGTCGGAGTTGCCGGCGGCGGCGACATTCACGACGCCCTTGCCCTCGGCGTACCGGGTCGCCCGCGTGACGGCGTCGGCCAGGGCCTTCTGGTCCGGGTCGTCCGCGCAGTTGAACAGCCACGGGTCCGTGTAATAGCTGTTGTTCGTCACATCGACGCCGTGCTCGGCGGCCCACACGAAGCCGCAGACGACGGCCTCCGTGTAGAAGAAGCCGTCGGGCTGCGACACCTTGATGCCGGAGACCTTCACGCCCGGAGCGACACCCGTGACACCGGTGCCGTTCTTGGCCGCGGCGATCGTGCCCGCGACGTGCGTGCCGTGGTCACTCTCCCCGGGGCCGGGACGCCAGGCGCCGTCCGCCGTGTCGGGCGTACCGCCCACACAGCTGACCGACGCGCGGCGGTCGAAGTTCGGCGCGAGGTCGGGGTGGGTGTCGTCGACACCCGTGTCGATCACACCGACCGTGACCTTGCCGCTGCCGAGTGACTTCTTGTGCGCCTTGTCGGCCTTGATGGCCGGCAGGTCCCACTGAAGAGGCTCCAGCGCGTCCTGGTCGTCGGACGCCTTCGCCGCGGCGGCCTTCGCCTCCTTGGCGGGCAGCGGCTGTTCGGCCTCGATGTCCGTGGTGGTCTGGGCCGCCATCGGCTTCGTACGGGTGGCGCCCGCCGAAGCGACGCCCCGCACCTCGCGGATCGTCTCCCCGAACTCCGGGTTCTGCGAGTGGACGACGATGACACCTATCTGGTCATAGGCGATCACCACTGTCCCGCCGGCCTTGGCGATGGCCTGCTTCACCGATTTGACGGTGGAGTGCCCGCCGTTGGTGTTCACGACGTACGACAGCTTCGGGCCGTCCGTCGAGACAGCGGCGGCGACGTCGTCGACCGGCGCCGCCGATGCCGCCCCGGTCGGCAGGAAGCCGAGCGAGGCGATGAGCGCCAGACCGACAGGCAGAGCCAGTGCGCGCCGCCGTCTGGATCTCAGATGAGCCATGGGTTCTCCACATCATCCGTGAGGCCGCCCCTGCGCCCACTGCGCATGGACGGGTACATGACGAGCGAAGCTATCGCTGATCATCCCTGCTCATCAATGATTTCGGCCAGAAAAACGCCGGTGTTGAACCACTTCGCCGCGCTCTCCGTGCCGTTGTCAGGGGGTGGATCTACATCACCCCCAGTCAGCGCCCCCACCGACCACCCCTACCGCACTCGCGTCACGAGGAGATTCCGTGGCTACCGATGGACCGCCGCCGCCCAAGGGCGAATCGGACACCAGTACCCCCGCACAGCCCACGACAGCCCAGTTCGTCGAGGTCCAGGAGAGCGCCGAATTCGGTGAACTGCGCCGTACGTACCGCTCCTTCGCCTTCCCCCTGACCATCGCCTTCATCGCCTGGTACCTGCTGTACGTCCTGCTGTCCAACTACGCCGGCGGCTTCATGGGCACCAAGCTCTTCGGCAACATCAACGTCGCCTTCGTCTTCGGGCTCGGTCAGTTCCTCACCACGTTCCTCATCGCCTGGTTCTACTCGAAGTTCGCATCGCGGAAGCTCGACCCCAAGGGCGCGGCGATCAAGTCCCGTATGGAGGCCGACCTGTGAGCCCGACCATCCAGCTGAGCGAGGCCGCGGGAATCCAGCTCGCCAACTCCGACGCCAGCGAGCACCGGCCGCTGATCATCACGCTCTTCGCCCTGTTCGTCGTCGCGACCCTCGTCATCACCGTGTGGGCCGGCCGGCAGACCAAGAGCGCCGCCGACTTCTACGCGGGCGGACGGCAGTTCACCGCCTTCCAGAACGGACTCGCGGTCTCCGGCGACTACATGTCCGCCGCCTCGTTCCTCGGTATCGCCGGCGCCATCGCCCTGTTCGGATACGACGGGTTCCTGTACTCCATCGGCTTCCTCGTCGCCTGGCTCGTCGCGCTGCTGCTCGTCGCCGAACCGCTGCGCAACTCCGGCCGCTACACCATGGGCGACGTACTCGCCTACCGGATGCGCCAGCGCCCCGTCCGTACGGCGGCGGGCGCCTCCACCATCGTCGTCTCGATCTTCTACCTGCTCGCCCAGATGGCCGGAGCGGGGGTGCTCGTCTCCCTGCTGCTCGGCATCACCAGCGACGCGGGCAAGATCCTGATCGTCGCCCTGGTCGGCATCCTGATGATCGTGTACGTCACCATCGGCGGCATGAAGGGCACCACCTGGGTCCAGATGGTCAAGGCCGTCCTGCTCATCGCGGGCACCCTTCTCATCACCTTCCTGGTACTGCTCAAGTTCAACTTCAACGTCTCCGACCTGCTCGGCACCGCCGCCTCCAACAGCGGCAAGGGCTCGGCCTTCCTGGAGCCCGGACTCAAGTACGGCCTCACGGAGACCTCGAAGCTCGACTTCATCTCCCTTGGCATCGCGCTCGTCCTCGGCACCGCCGGACTGCCGCACATCCTGATCCGCTTCTACACCGTGCCCACGGCCAAGGCCGCCCGTAAGTCCGTCAACTGGGCCATCGGCATCATCGGCGGCTTCTACCTGATGACCATCGCCCTGGGCTTCGGCGCAGCGGCGCTGCTCACCCCGAAGGAGATCACCGATTCCAACCCGGCGGGCAACACGGCCGCGCCACTGCTCGCGATGGAGATCGGCGGTGGCGGGGACTCCACCGGCGGCGCCATCCTGCTCGCCGTCATCTCCGCGGTCGCCTTCGCCACCATCCTCGCGGTCGTGGCCGGTCTGACGCTGGCGTCCTCGTCGTCGTTCGCGCACGACATCTACGCCAACGTCATCCGCCGCGGCAAGGCCACCGAGAAAGAGGAGGTACGCGCCGCGCGCTACGCGACCGTCGCCATCGGCATCGTCTCCATCGCGCTCGGCGCCCTCGCCCGCGATCTGAACGTCGCCGGTCTGGTGGCCCTCGCCTTCGCGGTCGCCGCGTCCGCCAACCTGCCGACCCTCCTGTACAGCCTCTTCTGGAAGAGGTTCACCACGGTCGGCGCGCTCTGGTCGATCTACGGCGGTCTGGCCTCGTCCGTCCTGCTGGTGCTGTTCTCCCCGGTCGTCTCCAGCAAGCCCAGCTCGATGTTCCCGGGCGTGGACTTCGCCTTCTTCCCGCTGGAGAACCCGGGCCTGATCTCGATCCCGCTGGGCTTCCTGCTCGGCTGGCTCGGGTCGGTCCTCTCCAAGGAGGAGCCGGACGTCAAGAAGTACGCCGAACTGGAGGTCAAGTCGCTCACCGGCACCGGAGCCCACTGATCGGTTTCCACCGGGGCGAGCGCCTTTGACGTGGCCGCGTCGTAGAGTCCTACGACGCGGCCACGCCGCTCCTCGTGGCAAACGGCCCCCGCCGTTGTCAGAGGTCTGCCGTAGGCTCGGAACACCGGACGCGCCAAGCACGCTGGGCCAGCCGGCGCCCGGAGGGACAAGAGGCACCACGAGGGAAGGGGGCTCCAGAGTGCTCATCGACACTTACGGCCGCGTGGCCACCGACCTGCGGGTCTCGCTCACCGACAAGTGCAATCTCCGGTGTACGTACTGCATGCCGGAAGAGGGCCTTCAGTGGCTCGCGAAGCCCGACCTCCTCACGGACGACGAAATCGTCAGACTCGTCGACATCGCGGTGACCCGCCTCGGCGTCCGCGACGTCCGCTTCACCGGCGGTGAGCCGCTGTTGCGGCCCGGTCTCGTCGGGATAGTCGAGCGGTGCGCGGCCCTCGCCCCCCGCCCCAAGATGTCACTGACGACCAACGGCATCGGGCTGAAGCGCACCGCCGCGGCGCTCAAGACCGCCGGCCTCAACCGCGTCAACGTCTCGCTCGACACCCTGCGCCGCGATGTCTTCAAGACCCTCACCAGGCGCGACCGCCACCAGGACGTGCTCGACGGCCTGGCCGCCGCCCGCGAGGCGGGACTCACCCCCGTCAAGGTCAACACCGTGCTGATGCCGGGGCTCAACGGCGACGAGGCCCCCGAGCTGCTCGCCTGGGCCGTGGAGAACGGCTACGAGCTGCGCTTCATCGAGCAGATGCCGCTCGACGCCCAGCACGGCTGGAAGCGCGACGGAATGATCACCGCCGGTGACATCCTCCAGTCGCTGAGCACCCGCTTCACACTCACCGGGGAAGGCGGCGAGGAGCGCGGGTCCGCCCCGGCCGAGCGCTGGATCGTGGACGGCGGACCGCACCGGGTCGGCGTCATCGCCTCCGTCACCCGCCCGTTCTGTTCGGCCTGCGACCGCACCAGGCTCACCGCCGACGGGCAGGTGCGCACCTGCCTGTTCGCCCGCGAGGAGACCGACCTGCGCGCGGCCCTGCGCTCGGACGCCACCGACGAGGACGTCGCGACACTCTGGAAGCTGGCGATGTGGGGCAAGAAGGCGGGCTCCGGCCTGGACGACCCGGCGTTCCTCCAGCCCGACCGGCCCATGTCAGCCATCGGTGGCTGAGTGCTCCCGCTCCCACACGGAAAGGGGGACCACATCCTTGAGGAAACCGCGCACACCGAGGAACGACGACAGGTGCTCACGGTGCTCGTCGCAGGCCAGCCAGGTCTTACGGCGCTCGGGGGTGTGCAGCTTGGGGTTGTTCCAGGCCAGCACCCACACGGCGGCGACGCGGCAGCCCTTGGCCGAACAGACGGGTCCGTCGGGACCGGAAGCGGCGCCGGGAAATTCGAAGAGGTCCACGTTCTCCAGCCTAGGACGCGGCCGGAGCGGGTCCGGCACCCGTCGGCCCTGGGAGACAACGCCCCGAAAGCCGCCCCGAAAAAGGCGACGCCGAGCAGCCACGGGGGGAGCTGCCCGGCGTCGGTCCGTCGCTCCGACGGGGGATGCGGAGCGCCTGCAAAGTATGTCACGGGTATCGGGGTCAGGTGCACCGGAACTTCATGATTGATCTGAGCTTTTCTTGAGCTTTGAAGTCGCCCGGCTCAGCTCCGCCCGCCTGGGGGAGCGGGGTGTTCGTAGTTCGCCGACCGCGCGCCGGATTCCGCTCCACCGGCCACCGGGGCGGGAGCGATCATCGGCCGGGCCTGCGGGGCGAGCTGGGCCGTCGGCAGCGAACGGGCGTTCTCCCGGCCCCCGTTGGCGATCACGACAGCCACATAGGGCAGCAGAATGCCCAGTACGAGGCCGGCAATCGCCACATAACGCTCCACATTCCACAACACCACGGCCAGGATGATCCCGAGGGTGCGCACCAGCATGGAGATCACATAGCGCCGCTGTCGGCCGCGTACGTCCTCGTCGAGCCCGCGCCTGGCTCCCGTGATGTGGAAGACCTCGGCACTGCGCTGCTTCCGCATCACGTCCACCATCCGTTTCCCTCGCCGGCCGCTCCCCGTGCCGGACCCGCCCAACGGTACGCCCGCCGTGCGCCGCCTACGAGAGGGGGGACCGCTCGACACCGGCGCACCGCGCCCCCGCCGTGCCACGTACGGGCCTGTTCGACATGCGGCGTACACCGGACACACCCAGACTGGGCGCACACGCGCAGAGTGCGCCGCACGAGGAGGCGACCATGGGTTGGTTGTGGGCAATCATCGTGGGCCTGGTGCTGGGTCTGATCGCCAAAGCGATCATCCCCGGCAAGCAGCAGATCCCACTGTGGCTGACGGTCGTGTTCGGAATTCTGGGCAGCATCCTCGGTAACGCCGCCGCGGGCTGGTTCGGAGTCGCGGACACCAAGGGCATCGACTGGACACGGCATGTGCTCCAGCTGATCGGCGCCATCCTCGTCGTGGGAGTGGGCGACATGCTCTGGTCGTCGATCCGGGGCAGGAGACGGACCACCACGACCAGATGACCGGACCCGGCAGCGGTACGGCCCGGTACGCCACACGCGTACCGGGCCGTAGCGCTGTCCGCTGTTCCGCTGTTCCGCTGTTCCGTCGTACGGTCAGGAGGCCGCGTCCGTCGTGACCTCGACCGCGGCGAGGTTCTTCTTGCCGCGCCGCAGCACCAGCCAGCGCCCGTGCAGCAACTCCCCGGCGTCCGGTACGGCTTCGGCGTCCGTGACCTTGACGTTGTTCACGTAGGCCCCGCCCTCCTTCACCGTGCGCCGGGCCGCCGACCTGCTCGGCGCCAGCCCGACCTCCGTCAGCAGATCCACCATCGGCGCCAGCTCGGCCACCCGCGCGTGCGGCACCTCGGACAGGGCCGCCGCCAGCGTCGCCGCGTCAAGGCCGGTCAGCTCGCCCTGGCCGAACAGCGCCTTCGACGCCGCGACCACACCGGCGCACTGCTCGGCGCCGTGGACCAGCGTCGTCAGCTCCTCGGCCAGCGCGCGCTGCGCCGCGCGGGCCTGCGGCCGCTCCGCCGTGGCCCGCTCCAACTCCGTCAGCTCCTCGCGGCCGCGGAAGCTGAGGATGCGGCTGTACGCGGAGATGTCGCGGTCGTCCACGTTCAGCCAGAACTGGTAGAACGCGTACGGCGTGGTCATCTCCGGGTCGAGCCAGACCGCGCCGCCCTCCGTCTTGCCGAACTTGGTGCCGTCCGCCTTCGTCATCAGCGGCGTCGCCAGCGCGTGCACGTCGGCGCCCGGCTCCAGGCGGTGGATCAGGTCGAGACCGGCCGTGAGATTTCCCCACTGATCGCTGCCGCCCTGCTGGAGGACACAGCCGTACCGCCGGTACAGCTCCAGGAAGTCCATGCTCTGGAGCAGCTGGTAGCTGAACTCGGTGTAGCTGATGCCCTCTTCGGACTCCAGCCGTCGGGCGATGGAGTCCTTCGTCAGCATCCTGTTGACGCGGAAGTGCTTGCCGATGTCCCGCAGGAACTCGATCGCGGACAGGCCCGCTGTCCAGTCCAGGTTGTTGACCATGGTGGCCGCGTTCGGCCCGTCGAAGGAGAGGAACGGCTCGATCTGCGACCGCAGCCGCAGCACCCAGCCGGCCACCGTCTCCGGGTCGTTCAGTGTCCGCTCGGCGGTCGGCCGCGGGTCACCGATCTGCCCGGTGGCCCCGCCCACCAGCGCCAGCGGCCGGTGCCCGGCCTGCTGGAGCCTGCGTACGGTCAGCACCTGCACGAGATGGCCCACGTGCAGGCTGGCCGCGGTGGGGTCGAATCCGCAATAGAACGTGAGGGGACCGTCCGCGAGCGCCTTGCGCAAAGCGTCCTCGTCAGTGGACTGGGCGAACAGCCCACGCCACTTCAGCTCGTCGACGATATCCGTCACGTTTCTCGCGTCTCCTTCGATGAGTGCGGGTCGTCCGGCGTCCATGACGACGGAACGCCCCCGAGGTTATACGCCCTGGCTGACCGAGCTCATATTGAAATCCGGCACCCGCAGCGCGGGCATCGCGGCCCGGGTGAAGTGGTCGCCCCACTCACGCGGCAGCGTCTTCTCCGTCCGGCCCGCCTCCGACGCCCGCCCCAGCAGGCCCACCGGCGACTCGTTGAAGCGGAAGTTGTTCACCTCGCCGACCACCTCGCCGTTCTCCACGAGGTAGACGCCGTCCCGGGTCAGCCCCGTCAGCAGCAGCGTCGCCGGGTCGACCTCGCGGATGTACCACAGGCAGGTCAGCAGCAGCCCCCGCGAGGTGTCGGCGACCATCTCCTGAAGCGAGCGCTCACCGCCGGCGTCCAGGATCAGGTTGTCGACCGGCGGCGCGAGCGGCAGCCCGGTCAGCTCCGCGCTGTGCCGGGTGGTGAACAGCCGGTCCAGCTTCCCGTCCCGGATCCAGTCGGTCGCCGTCAGCGGCAGGCCGTTGTCGAACACCGACGCGTCGTCGCCCGACGCGTGCGCGATCACGAACGGCGCGGATTCCAGGCCCGGTTCGTTCGGGTCGCCGCGCAGCGTCAGCGGCAGCTCGGCGAGGGTGTCGCCGATCCGCGTCCCACCACCCGGCCTGGAGAAGACCGTCCGGCCCTCGGCCGCGTCCCGCGCGGACGACGACCACAGCTGGTAGATCAGCAGATCGGCCACCGCCGTGGGCGGCAGCAGCGTCTCGTAGCGGCCCGCCGGCAGGTCGATCCGGCGCTCCGCCCAGGCCAGGCGGCGGGCCAGGTCCGCGTCGAGCACCGCCGGATCGACATCCTCGAAGTCGCGGGTCGCCCGCCCCGCCCAGGCCGATCGCGACCGGTCGGGCGACTTGGCGTTCAGCTCCAGCGTGCCGTTGGGCTGGTCGTGCCGGAGCCGTACGCCCGTGGACGTACCCAGATACGTCGACGTCAGCTCGTGGTTCGCGAAGCCGTACAGCTCACGGCCGCCGGCCCTGGCCCGCGCGAAGGACTCGCCGAGCGCCGGCGCGAAGTCCGCGAAGACCGCGGACGTCGTCTCGGCGGGCTCGTCGGTGAAGTCCTTCGACACCGGACCCGCCACGACGAGCGGCCGGGCGTCCTCGGCGGGACCCGCACCACGGGCGGCGGCCTCGGCGGCACGCACCAGCGGCTCCAGCTCGTGGGCGGTGACGGCGGATCGCGACACCACGCCGGAGGCCGTACCCTCCGTGCCGTCTACGGTCGCGATGACGGTGAGCGTACGGCCCCGGGTCAGGCCGTTCGTCGTCAGCGCGTTGCCCGCCCAGCGCAGATTGGCGGTCGAGTGCTCCTCGGCGATGACCACGCAGCCGTCGGCGGTCGACAGTTCGAGTGCCCGCTCGACGATCTCGTGCGGCTTGCCACTGCTGCTCGTGCTCATCGTCCGGCCTCCTGAGTCGTGTTGAGGATGTTCACACCGCGGAACAGCGCCGACGGGCAGCCGTGGGAGACCGCCGCGACCTGGCCCGGCTGGGCCTTGCCGCAGTTGAAGGCGCCGCCCAGTACGTACGTCTGCGGTCCCCCGACCGCCTCCATCGAGCCCCAGAAGTCCGTCGTCGTCGCCTGGTAGGCGACGTCCCGCAACTGCCCGGCCAGCTTGCCGTTCTCGATCCGGAAGAACCGCTGCCCGGTGAACTGGAAGTTGTGGCGCTGCATGTCGATCGACCACGAACGGTCGCCGACCACATAGATCCCGCGCTCCACACCGCCGATCAGATCCTCCGTGCCGAGCCCGCCCGGATCCGGCTTCAGCGACACGTTCGCCATGCGCTGCACCGGCACATGGCCCGGTGAGTCGCCGTACGCGCAGCCGTTGGAGCGGTCGAAGCCGGTGAGCTTCGCGATCCGCCGGTCCAACTGGTAGCCGACGAGCGTGCCGCCCTTGACCAGGTCCCACGACTGGGCCTCGACGCCCTCGTCGTCGTAACCGATCGTCGCCAGCCCGTGCTCCGCCGTCCGGTCGCCCGTCACGTTCATGATCGAGGAGCCGTACGCCAGCTTTCCCAGCTGGTCGAAGGTCGCGAACGACGTGCCCGCGTACGCCGCCTCGTAGCCGAGCGCCCGGTCCAGCTCGGTGGCGTGCCCGATCGACTCGTGGATCGTCAGCCAGAGGTTCGACGGGTCGACCACCAGGTCGTACGCCCCCGCCTCGACGCTCGGCGCGCGCATCTTCTCCGCGAGCAGCTCCGGGATCCGCTCCAGCTCGGAATCCCAGTCCCAGCCGGTACCCGTCAGATACTCCCAGCCCCGGCCGGCCGGCGGCGCGATCGTGCGCATCGAGTCGAACTCGCCGCTCTCGCCGTCCACTGCGACCGCCGAGAGCTGCGGGTGCAGCCTGACGCGCTGCTGTGTGGTGACGGTGCCCGCGGTGTCCGCGTAGAACTTGTTCTCGTGGACGGTCAGCAGCGAGGCGTCCACATGCGCGACGCCCTCCGCGCGCAGCAGCCGCGCGCTCCACTCCGCGAGGAGTCCACTCTTCTCCTCGTCGGGTACCTCGAACGGGTCGATGTCGTACGCCGACACCCAGGTCTTCTCCGCGTGCACCGGCTCGTCGGCCAGCTCCACACGCTCGTGTGAACCCGCCGCCGCGATCACCTTCGCCGACAACTTGGCCATCGCCACGGCCTGTCCGGCGACCCGCGCCGCCGCGTCCATCGTCAGATCGACCCCGGCGGCGAACCCCCAGGCGCCGCCGTGCACGACCCGGACCGCGTACCCGACATCGGTGGAGTCCGACGATCCGGCGGGCTTGGCGTCCCGCAGCCGCCAGGCCGCGCTGCGTACGCGCTCGAACCGGAAGTCGGCGTGATCGGCGCCGAGGGCACGCGCCCTGGCGAGCGCCGCGTCGGCGAGCGCCCTGAGCGGCAGTGCCAGAAACGACTGATCTACCTCATGGGGCACGTCGGCCTCCCTTTCACACGCCTGGGTAAAGGTGTCCGCAGTGAATCATGCGGCACGGGAGGGGGTTTCGGCGCGTTTATGTAGAGACCCCACAGCGACTGTCCCGAGGCGCTGTCAATGCCCGAGTCCACGGACCGGCGGATCGACCGATAGGTTTTCCAGGTACCAGACAGCTACGAAAGGTGCTCCGTTGAGCCGCTCGGTTCTCGTCACCGGAGGAAACCGGGGCATCGGCCTCGCCATTGCCCTGGCCTTCGTCGGCAACGGCGACAAGGTCGCCATCACCTACCGCACGGGCGAACCGCCCAAGGACCTGACGGAGTCGGGCGTCCTGGCCGTCCGGTGCGACATCACCGACGCCGAGCAGGTGGAGCAGGCCTACAAGGAGATCGAGGAGACCCACGGTCCTGTGGAGGTGTTGGTCGCCAACGCCGGTGTGACAAAGGATCAGCTGCTGATGCGGATGTCCGAGGAGGACTTCACGTCCGTCCTCGACACCAACCTCACCGGCACCTTCCGTGTCGTCAAGCGCGCCAACCGCGGCATGCTGCGCGCCAAGCGCGGACGCGTCGTACTCATCTCGTCCGTGGTCGGCCTGCTCGGCTCGGCCGGCCAGGCGAACTACGCGGCCTCCAAGGCCGGGCTTGTCGGCTTCGCCCGCTCGCTCGCCCGTGAACTCGGCTCGCGCAACATCACCTTCAACGTCGTCGCGCCCGGTTTCGTCGACACCGACATGACCAAGGTGCTCACCGACGAGCAGCGCGCGAAGATCGTCGCCCAAGTCCCCCTCGGCCGTTACGCACAGCCCGAGGAGATCGCGGCGGCGGTCCGCTTCCTCGCCTCGGACGAGGCCGCGTACATCACTGGAGCCGTCATTCCCGTTGACGGCGGATTGGGCATGGGTCACTGATCACATGAGTGGAATCCTCGCTGGCAAGCGCATTCTCGTCACAGGTGTCCTCACCGACTCCTCCATCGCCTTCCAAGTCGCCAAGGTCGCGCAGGAAGAGGGCGCGGACGTCATCCTCACCGGCTTCGGGCGGCTGTCGCTCGTCGAGCGCATCGCGAAGAGGCTGCCCAAGCCCGCCCCCGTCATCGAGGTGGACGTCGCCAACCAGGAGCACCTGGACTCTCTCGCCGACCGGATCCGGGAGCACCAGGGCGAGGGCGCGAGCCTCGACGGCGTCGTGCACTCGATCGCCTTCGGCCCGCAGGGAGTCTTCAACTTCCTGGAGGCGGAGTGGGAGGACGTCGGCACGGCGATGCACGTCTCGGCGTACTCGCTCAAGTCGCTGACCATGGCCTGTCTGCCCCTGATGGAGCGCGGCGGCTCGGTCGTCGGGATCACCTTCGACGCGCAGTTCGCCTGGCCCAAGTACGACTGGATGGGCGTGGCCAAGGCGGCGCTCGAATCCACCAACCGCTACCTCGCCCGTGACCTGGGCGCCAAGAACATCCGCTGCAACCTGATCTCGGCCGGGCCCCTGAAGTCGATGGCCGCCAAGTCCATTCCGGGCTTCGAGGAGCTGGCCGACGTGTGGAACCACCGCGCGCCGATCGGCTGGGACCTGGCCGACGCGGAGCCGACGGGCCGCGGCGTCGTCGGACTGCTGTCGGACTTCTTCCCGAAGACGACGGGCGAGATCGTGCACGTCGACGGCGGCGTCCACATGATGGGTGCCTGACCGCAGACACAAGATCGGGATCCGGGAAGCCGCGTGACCGCCTGCGGGCGGCACACGGCTTCGTCGCGTCGCGGAGCGTGACCGCTCACCGTCCGTGGTCGTCCGAGTCGAGAAGCGCGACGACTCCCCGCACACTGATCGGGGAGGAGGTGTCGCTGTGTACCGCAGGGCACGCAAGGTGGCCGCCTCACTGACGGTGGCGGTGCTGATCGTGGCGGGCCTCGCCGTCACCGCCGTCGTACGGGACGAGCCGCCGCCCCCGGTGGCCAGGGCCTCGGTGGCGGACATGACCGGGGTCGGGGCCGAGCGGGTGGCGACGGATGGCGACGACGACCGCGACGAGCGTGAACGGGACGACCGCGACCGCGACGAGCGTGAACGGGACCCGTTCGGGGCCTCCTGCCGTACGACGACCGAGGGCTCGCTGGTGACCGCGTTCTGCCACAACCCGTACCCCGGAACCGACCGCGTCCAGCTGCACATAGAGTGCGCGCGCTGGTGGGACGTCGACTCCGACGGCGCCCCCGCCGAGGCCGCGCCCGCCGGGTACGTCCAGCTCACCGGACGCTGCTGGAAGGAAGTCGAATCGGCCTGGGTCAGCCACGCACGCGTCGCGCCCTGAGCCCGCCCTCTCGGACTGTCTTGCGGAGGCAGCTGAACGCGTGGCTCGCCGCCTCCGTCCCCGCCGTCTCCGCGTCCCCGGCCCTGATCGCCGCCACCAGCCGCGCGTGGTCCAGATGGAACGCCGGCCGCAGCTCACGCCCCACGTCGGCGCGCAGCCCGTCGCGCATCAGATCGCTCAGGTCCGCGTAGAGCGCGGTGAGCACGTCGTTGTGCGAGGCCGAGACCACCGCGAGATGCAGGGTCGCGTCGGCGGCCACGAACAGCTCGGCGTCCCCGCCGCCCCACGCCTCCTCGCGACGCGCCAGCAGCGTCTCCAGCTGTCGCATGTCCCGCTCCGTACGCCGCTCGGCCGCCAGCCGCGCCGCCGATGCTTCGAGGGTGGAGCGCACCTCCGCGATGTGCCGGGCGTCGGCGTCGGCGAACCGGCGGTGCATCACACCGGCCAGTTCGCTGGTGGCGACGACATAGGTGCCCGAGCCCTGCCGGATGTCCAGGAGCCCGTTGTGCGCCAGCGCGCGCACGGCCTCGCGGACGGTGTTACGGGCCACCCCCAGCTGCTCGACCAGCTCGGGCTCGGTGGGGATGCGTGTGCCCACCGGCCATTCGCCCGACGTGATCTGGTTCCGCAGCTCGGTGATCACCTGATCGGAGAGCGCGGATCGCCGGGGAGAGGTCAGGGCCATGGTGCTCCAAGTTCTCAGTGTTCTCAGTGCTGGGTTCTCAGTGCTGGATTGGACAACCAATCATCCCATGATTCTATGATGGCTCCATGCTTGACGAGACCACGGCCCCGCTCTCGCCCCGCGAGGACGTTTCGCCCGCGCCGGCCGATCCTCCCGCGCCTTCGCCCCGGACGACCGTGTGGCTGACCCGGCTCCTCGTCGTGGGACTCGTCCTCGCCGCCGTCAACCTCCGCCCCGCCATCACCAGCCTCGGCGCGCTGCTCGAAGACATCCGCGCCGGACTCCACATGAGCGGCAGCGTCGCCGGGGTCCTGACCTCCGTCCCGGCGCTCTGTTTCGCCGTCTTCGGCGTCACCGCCCCGCGCCTGGCCCGCCGCTTCGGGCCCGGCGCGGTCGTCTGCGCCGGCATGGTGGCCATTACGGCCGGCCTGCTGATCCGCCCCTTCACCAACGGCACCGTCGCCTTCCTCGCCGCGAGCGGGCTCGCGCTGATGGGCATAGCCGTCAGCAATGTGCTGATGCCGGTGATCGTGAAGCGGTACTTCCCCGACCGGGTCGGCACCATGACCGGCCTCTACTCGATGTCGCTGTCCGCCGGCACGGCCGTCGCCGCCGCCGCGACCGTCCCCATGACCACTGCGCTGGGCGGCAGTTGGCGCCTGGGGCTCGGGATATGGGCCGTGGTGGCGGCCGTCGCCGTACTGCCGTGGGCCGTGCTCCTCGTACGCGACCGCAGGAGCGCCGCGACCAGGGCGGGCGGCGCCGCACGGCAGCGGCGGGAACGGGCGGCGGCACCGGCGCCGAGGATCGCCCGCAGCCGCACCGCCTGGGCACTCGGCTGCTTCTTCGGCCTCCAGGCCACGGGCGCGTACATCACCATGGGCTGGATGCCGCAGATCTTCCGCGACGCGGGGGTCTCGGCCGGTACGGCGGGGCTGCTGCTCGCCGTCACGATGGTGATGGGCGTCCCGCTGGCCTTCGTGATCCCGCGACTGGCCACCCGGATGAAGAACCAGGGCCCGATCGTCATCGCCCTCGGCGCCTGCGGCCTGACCGGATACGCGGGGCTCTTCCTCGCGCCCGCCGCCGGGGCCTGGGTGTGGGCGGTGCTGCTGGGCGTCTCCAACTGCGCCTTCCCGCTGGCGCTCACGATGATCGGCATGCGCGCGAGGACCGGCCCCGGAGTCGTACGGCTGTCCGCCTTCGCGCAGAGCACCGGCTACCTGATCTCCATTCCGGGGCCGCTGCTGGTGGGCGTGCTCTACCAGCACAGTGGCGGCTGGGAGCTGCCGATCATGCTGATGGGCGGGCTGATGGTGCCGCAGATCGTGCTGGGGGTCGTCGCGGGCCGGGACCGGACGATCGAGGACGAATGCTGAGATGAGAAACTGGGCGCATGCCAGTCCTTGACCCGAATCCCCAGAACGGCCAGAAGAAACTGCTGCTGATGTTCGGCACGATCATCGGCCTCATGGTCGTGATCGCCGTCATCGCCTCGATCGCCTCGCCCTGATCCCTGATCCCTCTTTTTTTGGGGCTCCGTTCGCCTCCGGGCGCGTGGAGCCTCTGTCGGTGTCGATGGGAGACCGTGCTCAGCCGACAGCGGCGCCCCCTTCGGTTCGCTCGCCCGAGAGTGCCGAAGGGCGGCCGGGGTGGTGCCAGCATCACCTCCCCCTAGGGGGCCAGGGTCAGGGTCAAGTGGGTAGTTCACCGGATGGGAGCCGGGGCGGTTGATCCGTAGTTTTGAGGTACCTCAACCGCAGACCTACGGAGGCGGCCATGTCGGCCCCTACGCACACCCGGTCCCACCGCTCGTCCCCCGACAGTGTCGAGATCCGTCTTCCCTGGTGGGCCATCGCGCTCCCCGCGATCGCGTTCGCCGCGCTGCTGCTGCTGATGACCGGTTCCGGGCAGGCCAACGCCGCCGCGGGTGACCCGGGCGTCGGCCGGGTGGTGCAGCAGATCCAGCAGACCCTCGCCAGGTAATCCGTGGCGGGCGAGGGCTCCAACACCCCGCGCCTGACGGCGCATTTCGTGCGAAGCTGGGATGCATGAGCGTCGAAACACCCCGCAGGATTGTCCTACTCCGGCACGCGAAGGCCGACTGGCCCGAGGTGGCCGACCACGAGAGGCCGCTCGCCGAGCGAGGCCGCGCGGACGCCCCGGTGGCCGGCCGCCGGCTCGCGGAGACCGGTATCGCCTTCGACCTGGCTCTCTGTTCGACGGCGGCCCGCACGCGCGAGACCTGGAAACTGGCGGTGCACGAACTGCCGCAGCGGCCCAGGACCGTGTATGAGGACCGGTTGTACGACGCCACGCTCGGCGATCTCCTGGCGCTGCTCACCGAGACGCCGGACGAGGTGAAGGACCTCCTGCTGATCGGCCACAACCCCGGTATGCACGCACTCGCCGACTCCCTCTCGGCCCGCGCCGAGGGTGACGCCCTGGGCCGGCTGACCGCGAGCGCGTTCCCGACCTCGGCGTTCGCCGTCATCGGCTTCACCGGCTCGTGGAAGATCGTGGAGCCCGACGTGGGGACGCTGCTCGAATACTGGGCCCCGCACGACTGACGGAGTCCGTCCCCGTCCCCCAGCCGCCGCCTCGACTCCCTTCGAATTCCTTCAACTCCCTTACGGACGAAGCCCCGGCACGGTCTGCGTGCCGGGGCTTCTCGTCGGGTCGTCCAGGCGGACGGACTCGGACGGACGGAGTCAGATGGACGGACTCAGGTGAACGGAGTCAGGTGGACGGGACTTCCGCCGCCTCCACCTCTTCGACCTCTTCGCGCGTGATGCCCAGCAGATAGAGCACCGTGTCCAGGAACGGCACGTTCACCGCCGTGTGCGCCGCCCTGCGGACCACCGGCTTCGCGTTGAACGCGACCCCCAGCCCCGCCGCGTTCAGCATGTCGAGATCGTTCGCGCCGTCACCGATCGCCACGGTCTGCGACAGCGGCACCCCGGCCTCGGCGGCGAACCGGCGCAGCAGCCTGGCCTTGCCCGCCCGGTCGACGATCTCGCCCACGACGCGCCCGGTGAGCTTCCCGTCCACGATCTCCAGCGTGTTCGCCGAGGCGAAGTCCAGCCCGAGCTGGTCCTTCAGCCCGTCGGTCACCTGGGTGAACCCGCCGGAGACGACGCCCACTTGGTACCCGAGCCGCTTCAGCGTACGGATCAGGGTGCGGGCGCCGGGCGTGAGCCGTACCTCCGCGCGTACCTTCTCCACCACCGACGCGTCGAGCCCGGCGAGCAGCGCCACCCGCGCGTGCAGCGACTGCTCGAAGTCCAGCTCGCCGGCCATCGCCCTGGCCGTCACCTCGGCGACCTGCTCCTCGCAGCCCGCGTGCGCGGCGAACAGTTCGATGACCTCGTCCTGGATGAGCGTCGAGTCCACGTCCATGACGACCAGCCGCTGCGCCCGGTGGTGCAGCCCGGCCGAGACGACGGCCACGTCCACCCCGATCTCGGCGGCCTCGGTCGCCAGCGCCGTGCGCAGCGGTCCGGTCTCCGTGCCCGACACCGCGAACTCCACGGCGGTGACCGGGTACTTCGCCAGCCGGAAGATACGGTCGATGTTCCCGCCGGTCGAGGTGATACGGGCGGCGATGGCCGCCGTCGACTCGGCGGACAGCGGATGTCCGAGCACGGTGACATGGGAACGGCCGCTGCCACGCGGCCGATTGTCGCCGGTCCCGGAGATGATCTCGGCCTGGAGTTTCAGGGACTCGGCCCAGCTGTGCACGGTCGCGCGCAGTTCGCCCTCGGTGCCGCCGTCGGCGGGCGAGGTGACGAGCGCGCACAGGACGATACGGCCACGGGTGACGACCTGCTCGATGTCTATGACGTCGAGCGAGTAGGCGGCGAGGGTGTCGAAGAGGCCGGCGGTGATCCCGGGGCGGTCCTTCCCGAAGATCTTGACGAGAAGCGTGGGGGCGGCGTCAGCGGTCTGACGGGGCTGCGATGCGCTCATGGTGATGCCCACCGTATCGGGCGGGGCGCGTGGGGCGATCCGGCGCCCCGGGTAGCGGACATGCCTGCCGGGGACCCCCGGACACGTACGCCGGACACGTCTGCCGGGGACCCCGGACACCGCGCCGGACATTTCGCCGAATCGCGCCCTTCTTGTGGGGTTTGAGGCTGTTCACTAACGTTTCGGCGCGCCGTGAACGGCGTTTTAGCCCCTTTCCTGAGGCCCGACTTTCGGATAAGGGGGCGGGCCTGAAATAGTTCCCCACGATGTTCGCCATCCCTAGACTCCCTGTGATGGGGGTAACTCGGGGGACAACCAGTGGGGCATGGAGTGCCGGAACTCGTACTTGAAATGAACGGAAGGACCTGGGCGCTCGATCAGTCCAGGTCGTACACCCTGGGACGTGATCCACAGGGCGACCTGGTGATCGAAGACGCACGGGTCTCGTGGCGTCACGCCACCATCAGCTGGGGGGGCCGTAGTTGGGTAATCGAGGACCACGGGAGCACCAACGGTACTTATGTGCAGGGCCAGCGGATCCACCAGATGGAAATCGGCCCCGGTACCGCTGTACACCTCGGCAATGCGACCGACGGACCGCGGCTGAATCTCAACGGCCCGGCGGCCGGTGTCCACAAGTCGCAGGGCGCGGCGCCCCAGCAGGCCCAGGCCCAGGCCCAGGCGCCGCAGGCACAGCACGCGCCACCGCCTCAGCAGCACGCGCCCGCCCAGCCGCAGCCGCAGGGCGCTCCCGGTTGGCCGCCGCCTCAGCAGCAGGGCTGGCCTCAGCAGCAGCCACCCCAGCACCAACAACAACAGCCTCAGCATGGCTACGTACCGCCGCAGCACGCAGGGCCGGCCGGCCCCGGTCCCGGCGGTCCCGGTGGTCATGGCGGTCCAGGCTCCGGTGGCGCGGCGGGGGCCCCACCGGTGTACGGGGACCGCAGCCCGACCACCTTCCACCAGGTGGCTCTCGGCCGGGTGATGCGCATCGGCCGCGCGCTGGAGAACGAACTGGTCGTCTCCGACCTCCAGGTGTCGCGGCTGCACGCCGAGTTCACCTCGACGCCCGACGGCCGTTTCCAGATCCGCGACCTCGGATCCCACAACGGCACATACGTCAACGGCCAGCCGATGCAGAAGTCCGGCACGGCGCTCATCGGCCCGAACGACATCGTCGGCGTCGGCCACTCGACCTTCCGCCTCGTCGGCGACCGGCTCGAAGAGTTCGTCGACACCGGTGAGGTCTCCTTCTCCGCCCGCCACCTCACGGTGACGGTCGACGGCGGCAAGCAGATCCTCAAGGACGTCTCCTTCGGCGTCCCCGAGAAGTCGCTCATCGCGGTCATCGGCCCCTCGGGCTCCGGCAAGTCCACGCTCCTCAAGGCGCTCACCGGCTACCGGCCCGCCAACGAGGGCGACGTCCTGTACGACAACAGGAATCTGTACAAGCAGTTCGCCGAGTTGCGCCAGCGCATCGGTCTGGTCCCGCAGGACGACATCCTGCACAAGGAGCTGACCGTACGGAAGGCGCTCAAGTACGCCGCCAAGCTCCGCTTCCCCGGTGACACCGCCGAGTCCGAGCGCGAGGCCCGGATAGACGAGGTACTGCGCGAGCTGAAGCTCGACATCCACAAGGAGAAGCGGGTCACCTCGCTCTCCGGCGGCCAGCGCAAGCGCGTCTCGGTCGCCCTCGAACTGCTGACCAAGCCGTCGCTGATATTCCTGGACGAGCCGACCTCCGGTCTCGACCCGGGCATGGACCGCGATGTCATGCAGCTCCTGCGCGGCCTCGCCGACGACGGCCGTACCGTCCTGGTCGTCACCCACTCCGTGGCCGAGCTGGCGATCTGCGACAAGCTGCTCGTCATGGCGCCCGGTGGCTCGGTCGCGTACTTCGGACCGCCGGAGGAAGCGCTCAACTTCTTCGGCTACACCTCCTGGGCCGATGTCTTCTCGGCGTTCGAGAACTACCGCGACTACGACTGGGCGGGCCGCTGGCGCGGCTCGCAGCACTACCAGATGTACGCCGCCGACATCGACGCCGTCGCCGCGCAGTCCGTCCACATGCCGACACCGCAGCAGATGCGCGCGCCGAAGCCGCAGAGCTGGGGCTCCCAGCTCTGGACGCTGATCCGCCGCTACTCCTCGGTGATCGCCTCCGACCGGGGCTTCCTCGGTCTGATGGTGATACTGCCCGCCGTCCTCGGCGTGGTGAGTGTCGTGATCCCGGCCGATTTCGGTCTGGGACCGCCCGAGCCGCCGTCCCAGTTCAACGGCAAGGCCGGGACGATCCTGCTGATCCTCGCGGTCGGCATGTGCTTCTCGGGCGCGGCCAACTCCGTACGCGAACTGATCAAGGAACGGGTGATCTACGAACGGGAACGGGCCACCGGTCTCTCCCGCTCGGCGTATCTGATGTCCAAGGTCATCGTGCTCGGCGTGATCACGGCCTTCCAGGGCGTGATCCTCTGCGGGATCGGCTTCGCGCCGCGCGCCATGCCCGACGAGGGTCTGTTCCTGCCGCCGGCCGTCGAGATGTGCATCGTGATCATCGCGCTGGGCTTCACGTCGATGATGTTCGGTCTGGTGATCTCCTCGCTGGTGAAGACCTCCGAGAAGACCATGCCGCTGCTGGTCATGTTCGCGATCGTCCAGGTCGTCTTCACCGGCACGCTCTTCCAGATCCACGGTTCGCCCGGCCTGGAGCAGTTCGCCTGGCTGATGCCGTCGCGCTGGGCGATCGCCGGCACCGGCTCGACCCTCGACCTGGCGCATCTGATGCCGCCGTGGGACCCGAAGAGCCCCAACGACCTGGACCCGCTCTGGGAGCACACGCTGGCGCAGTGGGGGCTCAACCTCACGGTCCTGCTGCTCATCGGTGCCGTGTGCGGGGTCGCGGTGGCGCGGCTGCTGCGCCGCCACGAGCCGGAGGTCATGCGGAAGTGACGCGGGAGCGTACGTAGCGCGCGACACGCACGCCGCCGGTGGGCGGCACCCCGCGAAGGGGTGCCGCCCACCGGCGTCTGTGCGTGAGTGTGTGCGTGCGTGACGTGCGTGACGGTGACGTGCGGGGTGTGCGGTGTGCGGTGTGCGGTGTGCGGTGTGCGGGGTCGTGCGTGGTGCGCGGGGTCGTGCGGTGGCTCAGTAGGCGCTGTCGACGTTGTCGATCGTGCCGTAGCGGTCGGCGGCGTAGTTGGCCGCGGCCACGATGTTGGCGACCGGGTGGTACTGGCTCTTCGGGGTGCCCTTGACGTGGTACGCGTCGAAGGTCGGCTTGATCACCTGGAGCAGGCCGATCGACGGGACGCCGTTCTTCGCGTTGATGTCCCAGTTGTTGATCGCCCGCGGGTCGCCGCTGGACTCACGGATGATGTTGCGGTGCAGACCCTCGTACGAGCCGGGGATCTTCTCCTTCTTCATGATGGACAGGGCTTCCTTGATCCATCCGTTCAGGTTGTTGGCGTAGGCGGGCTTGCGCTCGGCGGCGCGGCTGGCCTTGGCCTTCTCGGCCGCGCGCTTCTTGGCCTTCGCCGCTGCCGCTTCCTTGGCGTCGGTCTTGGCCTTCGCCTTCTCGGCCGACAGCTGCTTCGCCTGAATCTCCGCGACGCGGTCGGCGATGGTGTGCTGCTTGGTCAGGCTCTGCTGGACGGCTGAGGCCTGCGCGCTGTCCGTGGTCGTGCTCCATGCCACCGGGGCGGTGGACACGGACCCGGTCACATTCTTGCCCTTGCCCTCGGCCTCCGCGGATGCGTTGCCCGGGATCAAGGAGAGTGAGACGGCCGCGGCGGCGACGACTGTCACGCCGGCGATCGAGAGCTTGTGGCTCTTGTTCAGACGGTTGCCAGGGGTGCTGGACGCGGTCATACGACATACCTCTTCGAATAGCGGGAGTCGCGGAGGCCGGTCGGCCAGATGCCTTTCTTCGGCGGCGACGGGTGCAATTCTTAGCGGCAGCAAAAACATGTGGCAAAGGTGGGATGTACGACCCGTGATAGTTGAAAGGGGCGCAAAATGGACACCCCGTTACCCACTCACGCCACGCTTATGCCGGTCGTTATGTCCACTACGTACCTTCGTAAGTGACCTGCGTCCTATGTGCGGCGTCACAGTGGCGGGGTACCGTTCTCACCGGAAGTTGCTGGCGCAACTCGGAGAGTGAGTGGTCTCCTCCGGGAGGACGAGGTGGACGTCGCCGAACTCGTGCCAGAGGTAGAGATGCCGTACGGCCTCGGTATAACCGCGCTCCAGCGCCGCGCGCCCGGCGATCGCCTCCAGCATCAGCAGATGCGAGGCCTCGGGCTCGTGCAGCCCGGTCAGCAGCCCGTCCACCACGCGCACCCCGCGCCCCGGCGTGACCACCAGATCCGTCCAGCCCGCCGCCGCCCGCACGCCCCCGCCCGGGCCGGCCGCCGACTCCAGCGCCCGTACGGCCGTCGTTCCGACCGCGACGATCCGCCCGCCACCCGCCTTCGCCGCGTTCACCAGCCGGGCCGTCGTCGCCGGCACCTCGAAGCGCTCCGGGTACGGCGGCTCGTGCGCCTCCGCCGACGCCACCCCCGTATCCAGCCTGACCGGCGCGAACTGCACCCCCCGGCTCACCAGCTCCGCCACCAGCCCGGCGGTGAACGGCCGGCCCGCGCTCGGCATCTCCGCCGAGCCCGAGCCGTCGGGGGAGGGGAGCGCGAAGACCGTCTGATACGCCGAGAGCGGCTGGTCCCGCTCCGTGTACCCGTAGCGGATGGGACGGCCGTGGCGGCCCAGCAGCCCCGGTACGTCCCCGCCGGCGACCCGCGCCCACCACAGCCGGGTGGCCGCCGGGTCCAGCGGCTCCTCCAGTACGAGGTACCCGCCGCCCGGCAGCCGCACCACCGCCCCGGCCGGCCCCCCGGCCCGCGCCAGCGTCGCCCCCCTGCGCCCGCCCCCGCCGCCCCCACCCGCTCCCGGCGTCCGCAGCTCCACCGCCCACCGGCCGTCGTCCCCCCGCGTGGAGAAGTGGACGACCAGCCGCTCACCCCCGAGCCGCCCGTCGACCGCCGCCGGCAGCGTCCGCGAGGTGTTCACCACGAGCACGTCCCCGGCCCGCAGCTGCCCCGCCAGCTCCCCGAATACGTGGTGCGACACCTCCGTACCCCGTGACACCAGGAGCCGTATGTCGTCCCGCCCCGAGCCGCGCTGCTCGGCGGGCACCCGCGCGGAGAGCGCGTCGGGCACCCGCAGCCCCTCCAGCCCCTCCCGCTCCACCGCCGCGCCGGTCATGACGCCGCCCCCAGCAACGAGGTGGCCGAGTACCGGCCGCTCGTCGGCCGCTGCCGGAGCAGCCGCAGGAAGCCGGGCACCACGGACCGGGGATCCGGCCGCGCGTCGCCGTCGTCCGGCACGGCCGCCGCGTACAGATCCGTCTGCATGTCACCCGGATCGACCGTCCACACCCGCAGCTGCGGCTCCTCCACGGCGAGCACGGCGGCCAGGTGGTCGAGCGCGGCCTTGGACGCCCCGTACCCGCCCCAGGTCTCGTACGCCTCCGCCGCCGCGTCCGAACTCACGGCGATCACCGTCCCCGCGCCACCCGCACGCAACAGCGGCAGGGCCTCCTGCACGAGCCCGAGCGCCGCCACGACATTCGTCTCCAGCGCGGCCCGCAGCCCGTCGAGCGCCAGCGAGTCCAGCCGTACGAGCGGCTCGGCACCCAGCGCGCTCGCGTTGCTCACCAGCAGATCCAGCCCGCCGAGCCCGGCCGCCGCCGCGACCAGCTCCGCGCGGTGGACGGGATCGGTCACATCCCCCGGAACCGCCGTCACCCGCGTCCCGTGCCCCCGGATCTCCGCCGCCGCGTCCGCCAACGGCCCCGCCGTCCGGGCGTCGAGCACCAGGTCCCACCCGTCCCGCGCCAGCGCCCCGCCCAGCGCGCGCCCCAGCCCCTTGGAAGCCCCCGTGATGATCGCTACCGACATGGCGTCCGCTCCTTCTCGCCTCACGTCCGCCCCGGACGTCGCCGAGGGCCGTTGTCCTCAACATAGAAAGGACAGGGGACCGGCCGGATCGGCCGCGAGTCCCGCCGCCCCGAGGCACTTCGGCCTAGGCCATCGGCCCTCGTCCACTGCGTCTGAGGTCCGATCCGGCCCCACCCACCCGCCGGTACGGTGAGGACATGAGCCACCGACCGAGCTCCGGGCTCGCCGCCGTGAGCACCGCACTCCTCGCGATGAGCCGGCATCTGGAAGTACGGGACGTCCTCAAGACGATCGTGGCCTCCGCCCGCGAACTGCTCGACGCCGAGTACGCCGCGCTCGGCGTGCCCGACGACCACGGCGGCTTCGCCCAGTTCGTGGTCGACGGCGTCAGCGACGAGCAGTGGAAGGCCATCGGCCCGCTCCCGCGCCAGCACGGCATCCTCGCGGCGATGCTGCACGACGCCCGCCCCGAGCGGCTCGCCGACGTGAAGAAGGACCCCCGATTCGGTGGCTGGCCCAGCGCCCACCCCGACATGTCCGACTTCATCGGCCTGCCCATCCGCGACGGCGACGAGACGATCGGCACACTCTTCCTCGCCAACAAACGCTGCCCCAAGCCGGCCGGCCGCTGCGGATTCACCGAGGAGGACGAGGAACTCCTCGGCATCCTCGCCCAGCACGCGGCGATCGCCCTCACCAACGCCAGGCTCTACGAGCGCAGCCGCGAACTGACCATCGCCGAGGAACGCTCCCGGCTCGCCCACGAACTCCACGACGCCGTCAGCCAGAAACTCTTCTCGCTGCGGCTGACCGCCCAGGCCGTGTCCAGCCTCATCGACCGCGACCCGGCCCGCGCCAAAGGCGAACTGCAACAGGTCGCCGACCTCGCCGCCGAGGCCGCCGACGAGCTGCGCGCCGCCGTCGTCGAGCTGCGCCCCGCCGCCCTCGACGAGGACGGTCTCGTCCACACCCTGCGCACCCACATCCAGGTCCTCGACCGCGCGCACGCCGCGCAGGTCACCTTCGACAGCTGCCGTGTACGGGCCCTGCCCGCCGCCCAGGAAGAAGCGATGCTGCGGGTGGCCCAGGAAGCGCTCCACAACGCGCTCCGCCACTCCGGCGCGGACCGCGTCGACGTGACGATCGCCCGCCGGGGTCCGGGCGCGGTCCTCAGCATCACCGACAACGGCAAGGGCTTCGAACCGAGGACCGTCCGCAGGGCGGGCCGTCACCTCGGGCTCGTCTCGATGCGGGACAGGTCGAGCGGTGTGGGCGGCAGGCTGACCGTGCAATCGGCGCCCGGACAGGGCACCACGATCGAGATGGAAGTCCCCGGTGGCTGACGACAAGAGAATCCGCGTACTGCTGGTGGACGACCACCAGGTGGTCCGGCGCGGCCTGCGTACCTTCCTGGAGATCCAGGACGACATCGAGGTGGTGGGCGAGGCGTCCGACGGCGCCGAGGGCGTGGCCGGAGCGGAGGAGCTGCGCCCGGACGTCGTCCTGATGGACATCAAGATGCCGGGCACCGACGGCATCGAGGCGCTGCGCAAACTCCGCGACCTCGCCAACCCGGCCAAGGTGCTGATCGTCACGAGCTTCACCGAGCAGCGCACGGTGGTGCCCGCGCTGCGTGCCGGGGCCGCCGGTTACGTGTACAAGGACGTCGACCCGGAGGCGCTGGCCGGCGCCATCCGCTCCGTACACGCCGGTCATGTCCTGCTCCAGCCGGAGGTGGCGGGCGCCCTGCTGGCCCAGGACGACCCCGGTACGGGACACGGCAGGGGGTCCTCGCTCACCGACCGGGAGCGCGAGGTGCTCACCCTGATCGCGGACGGCCGCTCCAACCGGGAGATCGCCCGCGCGCTCGTCCTCTCGGAGAAGACCGTCAAGACGCATGTCTCGAACATCCTGATGAAGCTCGACCTGGCGGACCGCACGCAGGCGGCGCTGTGGGCCGTACGGCACGGGATCACCGGCTGATCCGGAACGTCGTCTTCCGATCTGAGATTCATACCGTCGGGTGTATGTCCCCCACACGGCGTATCCCTGGCGGCGTCCAGGCGTTCTCCATGGCGTGCCGCGGATTACCGCCGCGGTCCTTGCGATGGAGGATCCTGAAAATGAACAACCTTAAGAAGGCCGCCGCCCTCACCATGATCGCCGGTGGCCTCGTCGCCGCGGGCTCCGGTGCCGCCTTCGCCACCGGCGGCGCCCACGCCGACGGCCAGGCCGTGCACTCGCCGGGCGTCGGCTCGGGCAACCTCGTGCAGGCCCCGATCCACATCCCCGTGAACGCGGTCGGCAACACGGTCAACGTGATCGGCGTCCTCAACCCGGCGTTCGGCAACGGCGGCTTCAACGGCTGACCCACAGCCCGCCAGGCACCGCGGCCCCGGCGTCCGTCCTCGGCGACGGGCACCGGGGCCGTGCCGTATGCCACACGCCGCCGGGCATCTCAAGCCCGTCCGGCGCTTGAGGACAAACCGGCCACCGGCCGGACCCGGTCAGCCAACCCCGGTCACAACCCCCGCTCCCGCTCCTCCACATACGCGTTGTACGCCGCCACCTGCGCCCGCCTCGACACCCGCTCCACCGGCCGCAGCGCCTCACCGCGCGCCGCCATCTCCGACGCGCTCACCGCCCCGCCGTGCCCGCGCTCCCGCGCCAGCGCGACCAGCAGCCCCACCCGCTGCGCCAGTTCCAGCACCCGTACCGCACGCGGCGGATAGCCCGGCGCCAGTACGTCACGGCCCCGCTCCGCCCGCGCCCGGTACGCGTCCAGCGCCGCGTCCGCCACCGGCCCCGACCCCGCGACGTCCAGCCGCGACAGCACCTCCGTCGCGTCCCGCAGCGCCTCGGCCAGCTCCCGCTCCGCCTCCCCGAGCGACGGAACGTCCGCCGGCGGCGCCTCGCGCACCGGCAGACAGTGCCAGACCACCTCGACATGGAGATCGCCCTCGGGTCCCACCGCCGACACCTCCGGCACCAGCCCGTACGGTGCCCCCGAGGCGACCACCGCCTCCTCGGCGTCCAGCGCGCGGGCGTTGAAGTCCGGCGGCCCGCTCAGCCCCAGCGGATGACCCGGCGCCGGAAGCGCCACCCGGTAGCCGGTCACCCCCAGCGCGCGCAGCCGGCCGAGCGCCAGCGTCAGCCCGACCGGCCCCGCCTCACCTGGCAGCCCGGCCACCCGGTGCACCGCGTCCGGCCCGACAATCGCGACAGCCGCGTCGTCCGGCGATACGAAACCGGCAAGGAGGGCATTTCCCCAGGCCGCCAACAGTCCTGAGCGTGGTTCGCAAAGCATGGCCCCAGCCTAGGGAACGGACCTAAGGAGTTGACCGCCGGACCGGTGGCGTAGGTTTTCCCTGTGGAGCTGC
The DNA here is from genome assembly GCF_045040315.1 of Streptomyces sp. NBC_01508. NCBI lineage: Bacteria > Bacillati > Actinomycetota > Actinomycetes > Kitasatosporales > Streptomycetaceae > Streptomyces > Streptomyces sp. NBC_01508. The sequence goes on from NZ_CP109419.1 coordinate 6,828,619, forward strand.
GCCCACAGGCGCATGCCAGATCTCAAGACTGCATGAGGAGACAACGCGCTCATGAGCGATGTACTGGAGCTGGTGGACGTATCCGTGGTCCGCGACGGACGCGCTCTGGTGGACGATGTCTCCTGGTCCGTCAAGGAAGGCGAACGCTGGGTGATTCTCGGCCCCAACGGCGCCGGGAAGACGACCCTCCTCAACCTCGCCTCCAGCTACCTCTTTCCCTCCAGCGGCAAGGTCAAGATCCTCGGCGACAAGCTCGGCGGGGTCGACGTCTTCGAACTCCGCCCCCGCATCGGCATGGCCGGAGTCGCCATGGCCGAGAAGCTGCCCAAGCGCCAGACCGTGCTCCAGACCGTTCTCACCGCCGCGTACGGCATGACCGCCACCTGGCACGAGAACTACGACGAGGTCGACGAGCGGCGCGCCCGCGCCTTCCTCGACCGGCTCGGTATGACCGAGTACCTGGACCGCAGATTCGGCACCCTCTCCGAGGGCGAGCGCAAGCGCACCCTGATCGCCCGCGCGATGATGACCGACCCCGAACTGCTGCTGCTGGACGAGCCCGCCGCCGGTCTCGACCTCGGCGGCAGGGAGGATCTCGTACGCCGCCTCGGCCGGCTCGCCAGAGACCCGTACGCACCCTCCATGATCATGGTCACCCACCATGTCGAGGAGATCGCCCCCGGCTTCACGCACGTCCTCATGATCCGCCAGGGCAAGGTTCTCGCCGCGGGCCCCATGGAGACCGAGCTGACCTCCCGTAACCTCTCCCTCTGCTTCGGCCTCCCGCTCGTCGTCGAGCAGGCCAACGACCGCTGGTCCGCCCGCGGTCTGCCGCTGCGCTGACGGCCCGAGCCGACGGCCCGCGATGACCTGATCGCGCCCCTGTCCGGACCGGACTCGCCGCTCTACCATGAGAGTTGTGGAAATCGAAGCGTGGGTGTGGTGGCTGATCGCGGCCGTAGGACTGGGAATCCCGCTCGTCCTGACGGCGATGCCCGAGTTCGGGATGTTCTCCGCGGGCGCCGTGGCCGGCGCCGTCGTCGCGGCCCTCGGTGGCGGAATCGTGGCGCAGGTTCTCGTCTTCGTGGTGGTCTCGGTCGCCCTCATCGCCGTCGTACGGCCCCTGGCCGCCAGACAAGGCACCCGAACTCCCCGCCTGGCCACGGGAATCGACGCCCTGAAAGGACGTCAGGCCGTGGTGCTGGAACGGGTCGACGGCAGCGGCGGCCGGATCAAACTCGCCGGCGAGATCTGGTCGGCACGCTCCCTCGACGCCGAACAGTCCTTTGAACCGGGGGAGAAGGTCGATGTCGCCGACATCGACGGCGCGACCGCCGTGGTGATGTGAGCGCTCGTCCCGCGTGCCCGCGCACGCCGTGCGAACTGAGCCAACCAGGCCGAACACGCCGCACACACAGGTGTGTTCTGCGAAACTAGATCATCTGACAGTCCGGCAGCGAAGGGCAGTAGGAACGCGATGCCATCAATCATCATCGTCCTGGTCATCCTGGTGGTGCTTGTATTCATCGCCCTGATCAAGACGATCCAGGTCATCCCGCAGGCGAGCGCCGCCATCGTGGAGCGCTTCGGGCGCTACACCCGCACGCTCAACGCGGGCCTGAACATCGTGGTCCCGTTCATCGACTCGATCCGCAACCGCATCGACCTCCGTGAACAGGTCGTCCCCTTCCCGCCCCAGCCGGTGATCACCCAGGACAACCTGGTCGTCAACATCGACACGGTCATCTATTACCAGGTCACCGACGCCCGCGCCGCGACGTACGAAGTCGCCAGCTACATCCAGGCGATCGAACAGCTCACCGTCACCACCCTGCGCAACATCATCGGTGGCATGGACCTGGAGCGGACCCTCACCTCCCGCGAGGAGATCAACGCGGCCCTGCGCGGCGTCCTGGACGAGGCCACCGGCAAGTGGGGCATCCGCGTCAACCGCGTCGAGCTGAAGGCCATCGAGCCGCCGACCTCCATCCAGGACTCGATGGAGAAGCAGATGCGCGCGGACCGCGACAAGCGCGCCGCGATCCTCACCGCCGAAGGCATCCGGCAGTCCGCGATCCTCACCGCCGAGGGCGAGAAGCAGTCGGCGATCCTGCGCGCCGAAGGTGAGGCCAAGGCAGCCGCCCTGCGTGCCGAGGGTGAGGCCCAGGCCATCCGTACGGTCTTCGAGTCCATCCACGCCGGAGACCCCGACCAGAAGCTCCTCGCCTACCAGTACCTCCAGATGCTCCCCAAGATCGCCGAGGGCGACGCCAACAAGCTCTGGATCGTGCCCAGCGAGATCGGCGACGCGCTCAAGGGACTCAGCGGCGCGTTCGACAACCTCGGCGCCGGCGTACCGGGTTTCAACACCGGCAAGGACCGGCGCCAACAGCCGCCGATCGACTGATCCGCAGCACCGACAAGTACGTCAGGGTCCCGTACGCGGCGCACCACCCCGTCGTACGGGACCCGACCCGCCGTCGGGCATGATCGGTGCAACAAGCACCGATCACCGAGGGGCGTTCTGCGTGACCATCTGGGAGATGCTCGCCGTCTTCGTCGCGGGCACCTGTGCCGGAACCATCAACGCCATGGTCGGCTCGGGGACGTTGATCACCTTTCCCGTACTCCTCGCGACCGGCCTGCCCCCCGTCACCGCCACCGTCTCCAACGCACTCGGCCTGATACCGGGCGCCGTCAGCGGAGCCATCGGCTACCGCGCGGAACTCACCGGACAGCGCCGCCGCGTCCTGCGCCTGGGCACCGCCGCCGTCTGCGGCGGGCTCTGCGGGGCGATCCTGCTCGTCTCACTGCCCTCGACGGCGTTCGAGACGATCGTGCCGATCCTGGTCAGCCTCGCCCTCGTCCTGGTGATCCTCCAGCCCCGGATCGCCAAGACCGTCCAGCGCCGCCGCGAGCGCAAGAACGTCGCCACCAAGACCGACGGCGGCCCGCTGCTCATCGGAGGCGTACTGGCCGCGAGTGTCTACGGCGGCTACTTCACGGCGGCCCAGGGAATCATCTACATGTCGCTGATGGGCATGCTGATCGATGAGGAGATGCAGCGGCTCAACGCCGTCAAGAACGTCCTCGCCGCCATCGTGAACACCATCGCGGCGGTGTTCTTCCTCTTCGTGGCGGAGTTCGACTGGACGGCGGTCGTGCTCATCGCCGTGGGCTCGGCGATCGGCGGACAGCTCGGCGCGAAGGTCGGCAGACGGCTGTCACCCGCGGTGCTGCGCGGACTGATCGTGGTCGTCGGCACGGCGGCCGTCGTCCAACTGGTCACGCGCTGACCCGTCCTCGACGGGCGGACGGGAGGGCGGACCGCTTCCGCGGCCCGCCCTCCCGTCGACGACAACGACAAGGATTCGAGGTCTACGCGGCCGTGCCGACCCCCGCCAGCCACTGCGGCAGCGTCGACCGCTCACCGGCCCGCAGCGCCAACAGCATCGCCTCGGCCGGCGACGGCACGAACGGCTCGTACAACAGCGGCATCCCCGCCTGCTCCGGCGTCCGGTCGGCCTTGCGGTGATTGTCCTCGGCACACGAAGCGACCGTATTGAGCCAGCTGTCCGCACCACCACGCGACCGCGGCACCACGTGGTCCACCGTCGTCGCGCGCCGGCCGCAGTACGCACACCGGTGCTGGTCGCGTATCAGCACCCCACGTCTCGACCACGGCGCCTGTCTTCGGAAGGGCACCCGTACATACCGGCAGAGCCTGATCACCCGGGGCACCGGGAGATCCACCGCGGCGGCACGCACCCGCAGCGCCGGGTGGGACTGCTCGACGACGGCCTTGTCCTGGAGGACCAGCACCACCGCACGGTTGAGTGTCACCGTCGACAGCGGCTCGAAGCTCGCGTTCAGTACCAGCGTGTCCCGCATTCCGCCCACCTCCCGTGTGCCGCCCCGCCGGGCGGCGGGCTGGGATCAACTCTGGCCGGGCGCGCCGAGATGGACAACGCAATATCCGCCGATCCGCGTTCCGGGGACGACCCCAAGACTCCCCGCGACGAAAAAATGCCCTGCTCTGATCTCTCCAAGACCAGGGCAGGGCAAACAACGGCTGAACGGTCAGCTCTCCGCCGGAGCGGCGTACTCACCGATCAGCCGCGCACGCGCGAGCGTGTGGAACCGCAGATTGAAGCCGACCACGGCGGGCGAGGCGTCCGAGTCGGGACCCAGCGCGTCACTGTCCACCGCGTACACCGTGAACACATAGCGGTGCGCGGGATCACCCGCCGGGGGAGCGGCGCCCCCGAAGTCCTTCGACCCGTAGTCGTTACGGACGTGCACGGCGCCCTTGGGCAGCCCCTCGAACGAGCCGGAACCCGCGCCCGCCGGGAGCTCGGTGACCGACGCCGGGATGTCGAACAGCACCCAGTGCCAGAAACCGCTGCCGGTCGGCGCGTCAGGGTCGAAACACGTCACGGCAAAACTCTTGGTCTCCGCGGGGAATCCCTCCCACCGCAGATGCGGTGACGTGTTCCCCGCCGCGAAGACCTGGGCGTCCTTCAGGACCGCACCGGGCGCGATGTCGTCGCTCACCACGGTGAAGGACGGCACCGGGGGGTGGAAGTCATGAGGGAGTGGAGCCCTCTTCGCCTCGGTCACTACTGAACCTCCGGATTCGGCTGCGCGCCGCCGGGGCCTGACGGGCCCCGGCGGCCTTCCGAAGCCGACACTAGGTCCTGTGCGGCGGGTCTTCGGGGGTCCGGGTCGCCTGGCACGGCGCCTCGCTTCGTTGTCGGCGTTTTCGAAGGCATCCGAGTACGTCCAGTACGAGCGCGATCCTCCGCCTTGCGACGCACCGCACCGGACGCCCCGGTCTGGTCCCCGAAGATCCGCCGGACAGAACCGGGCGCCGCGAGATCTCAGGCCCAGTTACGACGTCCACCGACATCGGCGATCCACTGGTTGAGGTAAGCGGCCCAGTCGGTGCCCTGGAAGTCGTTCAGACCGACCTTGAAGGCGCGGAAGGAGTCGCTGCCCTCGCTGAAGAGCCCCGGCTTCTTGTCCATCTCCAGGATGACGTCCATCTCACGGTCGTCCGCGACGAACGTCAACTCGACCTGGTTCAGCCCGCGGTAGCGCTGCGGCGGAACGAACTCGATCTCCTGGTAGAACGGCAGCCGCTGACGCGTCCCGCGGATGTGCCCACGCTCCATGTCCGCGCTCTTGAAGCGGAAGTCCAGGCTGATGAAGGCATCCAGAATGGCCTGCTGCGCCGGCAGCGGATGCACGTTGATCGGGTCCAGGTCGCCGGAGTCCAGCGCGCGGGCGATCTCCAGCTCCGTCGTCACACCGATGTTCATGCCGTGCAGCTGCTGCCCACCGATGCTCGTCACCGGCGTCTCCCACGGGATCTCCAGCCCGAACGGCACGACATGCACCCCGCCGGCCTTCACCTCGAAGGCACCACCGAGGCGCTGCTTGACGAACTCCAGGTCCTGCTTGACCTCCTGGTCACCGCCCTCGACCTCGACGCGCGCCTGGAGGCCGACGGAGAGCCCCTCGATCTGCTGGTCGACCGACCCGCCCTGGATACGCACCTCGCCCTGGACGACCCCGCCCGGCACGACGTTCTGCTCGGTCAGCTCGGTCTCGACGGACGCACCGCCGGCGCCCATGCTCGCGAGCAGCCTCTTGAAACCCATAGTCACTCCTCTTAGATCCTGACCTCTACATACGCGCCACGACCGCGGGCGGTTCCCCCGCTACGCTCGGACGCCATGATCGAGCGCCCCGACCGTACGCCGCTGCCCCGCGACTTCTTCAACCGGCCCGTGCTGGAGGTCGCCCCGGATCTCCTGGGCCGAACTCTCGTACGCCGCACTGCGGAAGGAACCATAGAACTCCGCCTCACGGAGGTGGAGGCGTACGCGGGCGACATCGACCCGGGCTCCCACGCCTACCGGGGCCGGACGCCCCGCAACGACGTGATGTTCGGCCCGCCGGGCCACGCGTACGTCTACTTCACGTACGGCATGTCAAGGCGGTCAGCATGAATGTCGATCTCCTCGCCCATCCTGCCGAAGAGGTCGCCCCAAGGTTGCTCGGGACTGTCCTCACCTGCAAGACCCCCGAGGGAACCGTGAGCATCGCCATCACGGAAACCGAGGCGTACTCCGGTACGGCTGACCCAGCCTCCCATGCCTACCGAGGCCAGACACCCCGTAACGCCGTCATGTTCGGACCCGCAGGGCACCTGTACGTCTACCGGTCACACGGTCTCCATTGGTGCGCCAACGTCGTCACCGGGACGGACGGCATCGCCTCGGCCGTCCTCATCCGGGCGGGCAGGGTCATCGAGGGGGAAGACCTGGCACGCAAGCGACGAGGGGAGATGGTCGAGAGCGCACGGCTCGCCCGAGGTCCGGGGAACTTCTGCCAGGCACTCGGCATCACGGGAGAGCACAACGGCGCAGAACTCCTGACAGGTACCTCGGTCGTGCTGTCCGAGGGTGAGTCGGTACCTGCCGCGCTCATCCAGATTGGTCCTCGGGTAGGTGTGAGCAAGGCCCACGACTGGCAACACCGGTTCTACCTCGCCGGTGATCCGACGGTCTCGGCGTACCGACTGAGCCCGAGAGCCAAACCGTCCGCCGGAGGCTGAGTCGCTGTGCGCCTTGCTCACGGCCCGCCGGTACGTCGGCGCGGAGTTGGGGCAGAGGGTAGGAGATCGCTCGCGAGAGTGGCGTGTGACGCGTTGTTGGCCGGTCGAGCGACTGTCTACGTGCGCCGACTCGGGCCGGGATGCAGATCAGCACCCCACGAGAGGGTTTCCTGAACGGGGTCCTCCCTCCCTCGTGCAGTATTCTTCGGCCAGGTCGCCGCCGTCGCTCCCGACTGCACGAGACCGAGTCCAGGCCCGAGGGTTTCAGAGTAATCGTCAAGACCTGTGGATCAGTTGATCTCAGTTGTGTTGTGGTGGGTTGATCGCGACGAGTTCGACCTCGAAGCCGTCGTCGTTCTCCAGGTAGGCGGCATAGTGCTGTGCGCCGCCGGCGTGCGGGTGCTGGTCGGGGAACATCAGATGCCAGCCGTGCCGGGTCGCGTCGGTGGCCAGCTGGTCGACCGCGGTGTCGTCTTCGACGTGGAAGGCCAGGTGGTTCAGCCCTGGCCGGCAGCGGTCGTGCCGGTCGGCGGTGAGGGCCGGGGACTGCTCAAGGACCAGGTAGGTCGGCCCGAGCCGCCAGCTGCGTCCGTTGTTCCAGCTCTGGAAGAGGGTGTGGCCCAGCGTCTCCAGCAGCCAGCCGAGAGAGGCGACCGCGCGGTCGAGGTTGGGCACCCACAGCTCGACGTGGTGCAACATGCCGCTGGTGGGCCGGTTCACGCCGCCACCGCCTCGGGGCGCTCGACGAGGTGGCCGCGTTCGAAGCGGGCTCCGGCCCGGACCAGGGCGACGAGGTGGGGCGCGTTCACGGCCCGCCAGCGTTCCTGGGCTGACTCGATGAGCTTGAAGACCATGGCGAGGGCGGCGGCCCGGCTGCCGGCACCCTTGGTGACCTTGGTGCGCAGCCGGACGGTGGCGAAGGTCGACTCGATCGGGTTCGTGGTCCGCAGATGGATCCAGTGCTCGGCGGGGAAGTCGAAGAACGCCAGCTGCTCCTCCTCGTCGTCCGTGAGCCGCTTGACGACCTTGGGGTACTTCGCTCCGTACTGCTTGGCGAACGCGGCGACGGCCTTGGCCGCATGCTCCTTGTCCTCGGCGTTGTAGATCTCCTGGATCGCGCGCTTGGCCGCGGGCTGGGCCGACTTCGGCAGCGCGTCGAGCACGTTCGCGGTCTTGTGCACCCAGCACCGCTGGTAACGGGTTTCGGGGAACACCTCGTTCAACGCGTTCCAGAAGCCGAGCGCCCCGTCGCCGACCGCCAGAACGGGGGCGCGCATGCCCCGGCGGGCGCAGTCCCGCATCAGTGCTGACCATGCCTCGGAAGATTCGCGGTAGCCGTCGGTCATCGCGATCAGTTCCTTGGTGCCGTCCGCCCGCACGCCGACCATGACCAGGACGGCGGCCTTCGCCTCCTCCAGGCGAATGCGCAGGTGAACGCCATCAGCCCAGACGTAGATGTAGTCCGTGGCGGACAGATCGCGGTCCATGAACGCCTTGTGGTCGGCCTGCCACTGCGCGGTCAGCCGGGTGATCGTCGAGGGTGAGAGGCCGGCGGAGGAGCCGAGGAACTGCTCCAGCGCGGGCACGAAGTCACCGGACGACAGACCGTGAAGGTAGAGCAGCGGCAGTACCTCGCTGATCTTCGGCGACTTACGGGCCCAGGGCGGCAGGATCGCCGAGGAGAACCGCTTGCGCTCGCCGGTGGCCTCGTCGACGCGCTTGTCGTTGACCTGCGGGGCCTTCACCTCGATCGCCCCGGCCGCGGTCGTCACCTTCCGCGGCTGATGGAAGCCGTTGCGCACGACCAGACGGCGGCCGGAATCGTCCCGCTGATCGGCCAACTCGGATATGTAGGCGTTGACTTCTGCTTCCAGAGCGGCTGCGAGCATCCGCCTCGCGCCCTCGCGGACGATGTCGTCAATCAGGGAGCTGTGTGGTGTCGTTCCGTCTTCGTTGACTACCGTGAGCACGGGCGTGCCTTCCCGACCGACGTTCGCAGCGTCGGCCTACTCGATGACCATCACAGGATCATTCGGGAAGGTACGCCCTCCGCGCGCCAACCCGAGGTCGATCCACAGGTCTTGAGCATTGCTCCGAGGGGGGAGGTTCCGCCACTCGGTGTTCGCCATCCTGGCGAGGGCGGAGACCTCCGCGACCAGTCCCGGCGGAGCGTCCAGAGCTCGCAAGATCTGCTCGACGTCGACCAGGGACGGCCGTGTCCGGCCGTTCTCGATGCGAGACACCTTCGACTGGGACATGTTGCAGCGCGCTGCGAGCCGGTCCCCTGAGAGGCCGGCTCGCTTGCGCAAGTCCCGGAGCAGAGAGGCGAGTTCGGTGCCAGATTCGCCAAGCTGCTCAGCTTCGAACGTCACCCGTTCACATACTCCAGGAAGGGAACCGACGCGGCGACGGCGATGCGCTGCCACTCGATGAACGGCGCGGGGTCACCCTCGTACAGCTCTCGGCTGATCTGCGTGCCGTCGCCCTCGTAGTGCATCAGGACGACTGTCGAGCGGTCGAACATCCAGAAGTCCTCGACATCCGGCAGTGGGTTCTCCCGCTCGGTCACGTCAAGGATGCGGATGTCCTCCCCGGCGAGCACGTGCGGGGCGTAGTACCGGGAGAACTCGAAGCGCAGGTACTCGGAGAGCGGTCGAGTCAGGACGTGCACTCGCCCCTTGCTCTTCCCTTCGCCACGCAGCCGCTTCAGGTCTTCCGTGTACGCGGACGAGTAGGCGTGGGGGTCGACGCGGTTGCCTGCCCGGAAGGCTTCAAGCTCTTCCGCCTCCTGCGGAACCAGGTACTGGGGCAGGGTCTCCAGTCGCCACGCTTCCGACTGGAAACCGCGGAGCGTCGCCCGCCACGCATCACCATCCAAGAGCACGAACAGCCTCCCGAAGAACGCTCTCGGGGATCTCCACGAGCCTTTCCCCCTGCGGGGGAGTGAAGGCGTCGGGCACGTCACCCTGAACCACGATGGAGCCGGAAGCAGTGCGGTAGACGTTCGGGCAGTCGTCCTCTCCACATGTGCCGTTGCCGTTGCCAGTGAGCCGAGTCAGTTCTTCGCGTGCCATGCGGAACCCCTTGACTTGTCGGCCCGGTTGGGCCGTCTGAGGCGACCGTACGGGTGCCGCTTGCGGCCGTCCATGCACGGACGTGACTCATGCACGTTGTTGCATGAACTGGGGAGCGACGGGGCGCACAGAGGCTTCTGAGGGATGTTTGGTCCTTCCTCACCGGGCATGGCGAAGGGCACTGCCCGACTCTTGCCCAGACAGGGCCCGTGCTCACTGAGCGCCGACGGCCGGCTCGACTCTCCGTGCTGGGATCTCAGGGGTTCCGGTACGCGATCCGGCAGTGCTTGCCCTTGAAGGATCGGACCCCTCGACCGCGCGGCATCAGCTCGACTCGCTCGCAGACCTGCATGACGACGGTCCTCACGTAGTCGATGCGGTCGGGGTCTTCGTAGTCCAGTTCCTCCCACAGGTACTCGATGTCGCCAAGGTTGACGCGCACCCGCTGCGATGCCAGGTCTGCCAGCTCGGCACGGATCTTGGTCAGGTCGGCGTCACACCTGCCGATGCCAGCCCGCAGGGTCGACGCGTCGATGTCCCCTACGGCGAACATCTCCGCCAGAGCGGTGCGCCTCTCCGAGGCAGCCGTCTCCTCGGCCAGCAGCTCAGCCTCTCGCTCCTCGTCTGCGGCATCCGTGGCCGGCGCCGCGTTCCACTCCTCGGCCCTGTCGATGACCTTCCTGACTACGAACGAGTCAAGTGGGTCCGCCGGGCAGGTGATGCAGCGGCCACCCGAACAGGTGTAGATGCGGTACCGCTCGCCTGCCGCGTTCTTCTTGCTCCACCCTTGAGTGACGACGGCCTGACACTTCGAGCAGCGGACCACGCCGGACAGCAGGGCCTTGCGCTTGCCGCCTCCGCCCGTGTTGCGCTCGGGGTCGCTCAGGTGGCGGACCAGGGCCCGGAATATGCCCTCGGAGACGATCGCCTCCCAGTTGCCCGCGCCGGTCTCCTCGGTCCGCCGCACGCGCTTCCCGTCCGGCTTCTCTACCCACTGCGAGTACGTCTGGATTCCCGCGTTCCTCGGCTTCAAGAGGACGCTGCGAAGGTTCGAGCTACGCCATTCCTTGCCGTGCGGCGAGAGCAGTCCACGCGTGTTCCAGTCCTTCGCGATGGACCAGAGGGTGACGCCGGCCAGGACATCCCGGTACGCCTGCCGCAGGGCTTCCGCCTCTGCTTCCCGGTGCCTGCCGTCCCGTTCGAAGCCGAAGGGGCGAGTGCTCCAGAAGGGCCTCCCCGACTCTCTGCGCCGCTGGTGTCCGAGTACCTGACGCTCTACTCGCATCTCGGTCTCGTTGCGAGCCACCACAGCGCCGATGCGGGCAGCGAGACGGCCGGACGGAGTGGACAGGTCGAGCACTCCCTGCGCCTGTGCGGCGGCCAGCGTGACGCCGGTGGCCTCAGCCAGGTCCACCAGGTCTTCAAGGTCCCAGGGGGTGCGGTACATACGGTCGTAGTGGCGGGACACGATGGCGTCCGCCTTGCCGTTTTCCACCAGAGCCTTGACGCGCTCCCACTCGGCGCTCCGCTTGGTTCCCCGCTTTGTCGAAGCCGACGTGTCCTTCTCAACGATCGTGGCTACGACTGACCAGCCCTTCCGGTCGCACAGCGCCTGACTCAACTCGACCTGTTGTGTCAGGTTCCCACCCTTGGATTCCTCGCCCCTCGGGGTGGGGCTGAGCCTGGCGTAGATGATTGCTCGCACTGCCTGTCTCCTGCTTGTCGTCGCTTTGCCGATGCTGCCGGACCAACGACATACATGCCTAATGAGTTACCTACGGCATGTGGCACTGCCTCAACCTGGTGTGCGGCCCCGAGGGCCGGGCGAGCGGTGTACTGCTGCGGGCCGGCGAGATCCGGGAGGGTGCGGAGCAGGTACGGGAACGACGTATCTCGGCCCGAGACGACAAGGAACTGGCCAAAGGCCCGGCCCGCTTGGCGACCGGCCTGGCCGTCGACCGCGGCCTGAACGGCACGGACGTCTGCACCGACGACGACGCACCCCTGTCCGTACTCACGGGCACACCACCCCCGAGTGACCAGGTACGCAACGGCCCACGCACCGGCGTGGGCGGCGAAGGCGCCCCACACCCCTGGCGGTTCTGGATCGACGGGGACCCCACGGTGAGCCCGTACCGGGCCCACACTCCCCGCCGCCGGGCAACTTGACGCGCTGAGGCGAGGCCCCTAATGTAGTCCGAGCCGCTTTCAACGGGTCTTGCTCTTCAGCAGCCTGGAGCGGCCACCCACTACCTACGATTTCCCCCTGACGGGTTCTGCTTCGGCCTGCCGAAATTCGAACTTCTCGACTCGATTATGAGTCGCCCGGGGAATCGGTTAACGTAGTGAACACGCCGAAAGGGAAACGCGAAAGCGGATATCTGAAAGCGTTCCCGTCGACTGGGAATCAGGCGCCGAAAGGTTCTGATAGAGTCGGAGACGAAGGAAAGCAAGACCGAAGGGAAGCCTGGAGGAAAGCCCGAGAGGGTGAGTACAAAGGAAGCGTCCGTTCCTTGAGAACTCAACAGCGTGCCAAAAGTCAACGCCAGATATGTTGATACCCCGACCTCGTCCACTGTTGTGGATTGGGTTGAGGTTCCTTTGATAGAAACACAGCGAGGACGCTGTGAACGGTTGGCCTTATTCCGGTCGACTGTTCCGCTCTCGTGGTGTCACCCGATTACGGGTAAACATTCACGGAGAGTTTGATCCTGGCTCAGGACGAACGCTGGCGGCGTGCTTAACACATGCAAGTCGAACGATGAAGCCTTCGGGTGGATTAGTGGCGAACGGGTGAGTAACACGTGGGCAATCTGCCCTGCACTCTGGGACAAGCCCTGGAAACGGGGTCTAATACCGGATAATACTGTGCCCCTCATGGGGGACGGTTGAAAGCTCCGGCGGTGCAGGATGAGCCCGCGGCCTATCAGCTTGTTGGTGGGGTAATGGCCTACCAAGGCGACGACGGGTAGCCGGCCTGAGAGGGCGACCGGCCACACTGGGACTGAGACACGGCCCAGACTCCTACGGGAGGCAGCAGTGGGGAATATTGCACAATGGGCGAAAGCCTGATGCAGCGACGCCGCGTGAGGGATGACGGCCTTCGGGTTGTAAACCTCTTTCAGCAGGGAAGAAGCGAAAGTGACGGTACCTGCAGAAGAAGCGCCGGCTAACTACGTGCCAGCAGCCGCGGTAATACGTAGGGCGCAAGCGTTGTCCGGAATTATTGGGCGTAAAGAGCTCGTAGGCGGTCTGTCACGTCGGGTGTGAAAGCCCGGGGCTTAACCCCGGGTCTGCATTCGATACGGGCAGACTAGAGTGTGGTAGGGGAGATCGGAATTCCTGGTGTAGCGGTGAAATGCGCAGATATCAGGAGGAACACCGGTGGCGAAGGCGGATCTCTGGGCCATTACTGACGCTGAGGAGCGAAAGCGTGGGGAGCGAACAGGATTAGATACCCTGGTAGTCCACGCCGTAAACGTTGGGAACTAGGTGTTGGCGACATTCCACGTCGTCGGTGCCGCAGCTAACGCATTAAGTTCCCCGCCTGGGGAGTACGGCCGCAAGGCTAAAACTCAAAGGAATTGACGGGGGCCCGCACAAGCAGCGGAGCATGTGGCTTAATTCGACGCAACGCGAAGAACCTTACCAAGGCTTGACATACACCGGAAAGCATCAGAGATGGTGCCCCCCTTGTGGTCGGTGTACAGGTGGTGCATGGCTGTCGTCAGCTCGTGTCGTGAGATGTTGGGTTAAGTCCCGCAACGAGCGCAACCCTTGTTCTGTGTTGCCAGCATGCCCTTCGGGGTGATGGGGACTCACAGGAGACCGCCGGGGTCAACTCGGAGGAAGGTGGGGACGACGTCAAGTCATCATGCCCCTTATGTCTTGGGCTGCACACGTGCTACAATGGCCGGTACAATGAGCTGCGATACCGCAAGGTGGAGCGAATCTCAAAAAGCCGGTCTCAGTTCGGATTGGGGTCTGCAACTCGACCCCATGAAGTCGGAGTTGCTAGTAATCGCAGATCAGCATTGCTGCGGTGAATACGTTCCCGGGCCTTGTACACACCGCCCGTCACGTCACGAAAGTCGGTAACACCCGAAGCCGGTGGCCCAACCCCTTGTGGGAGGGAGCTGTCGAAGGTGGGACTGGCGATTGGGACGAAGTCGTAACAAGGTAGCCGTACCGGAAGGTGCGGCTGGATCACCTCCTTTCTAAGGAGCATCTAGACCATCGGACCCCTTGGGTCGGGTGGTCCAGGAACCATTTCGTCGGCACCTGTCCGACGGTGGTCGCTCATGGGTGGAACGTTGACTATTCGGCACAGTTTTTCGTGGTTTCCCAGTACTGCTTCGGCGTGGAACGGGATCGTGAAGGGCTGGGCCGGGCGCGCTGTTGGGTGTCTGAGGGTACGGGCTTTATCGCTTGTGTCTTCGGTTGCCGGCCCCGGTGAACTCACTGTGTATGCGGTGGGGTGGCGGGTGGTTGGTCGTTGTTTGAGAACTGCACAGTGGACGCGAGCATCTGTGGCCAAGTTTTTAAGGGCGCACGGTGGATGCCTTGGCACCAGGAACCGATGAAGGACGTGGGAGGCCGCGATAGGCCCCGGGGAGCTGTCAACCGAGCTTTGATCCGGGGGTGTCCGAATGGGGAAACCCGGCAGTCGTCATGGGCTGTCACCCGCTGCTGAACACATAGGCAGTGTGGAGGGAACGAGGGGAAGTGAAACATCTCAGTACCCTCAGGAAGAGAAAACAACCGTGATTCCGGGAGTAGTGGCGAGCGAAACCGGATGAGGCCAAACCGTATGTGTGTGATACCCGGCAGGGGTTGCGCATGCGGGGTTGTGGGAGTGCACTTGATCAGTCTGCCGGCTGGTCGGAGAGTCAGAAACCGTACAGGTAGGCGAAGGACATGCGAAAGGTCCGGCGTAGAGGGTAAGACCCCCGTAGCTGAAATCTGTGCGGCTCTCTTGCGTATTTCCCAAGTAGCACGGGGCCCGAGAAATCCCGTGTGAATCTGGCGGGACCACCCGCTAAGCCTAAATATTCCCTGGTGACCGATAGCGGATAGTACCGTGAGGGAATGGTGAAAAGTACCGCGGGAGCGGAGTGAAATAGTACCTGAAACCGTGTGCCTACAAGCCGTGGGAGCGTCGCTGTATGTGCTTGCGCATACAGTCGTGACTGCGTGCCTTTTGAAGAATGAGCCTGCGAGTTTGCGGTGTGTTGCGAGGTTAACCCGTGTGGGGAAGCCGTAGCGAAAGCGAGTCCGAACAGGGCGACATAGTAGCGCGCTCAAGACCCGAAGCGGAGTGATCTAGCCATGGGCAGGTTGAAGCGGCTGTAAGAGGTCGTGGAGGACCGAACCCACCAGGGTTGAAAACCTGGGGGATGACCTGTGGTTAGGGGTGAAAGGCCAATCAAACTCCGTGATAGCTGGTTCTCCCCGAAATGCATTTAGGTGCAGCGTCGTGTGTTTCTTGCCGGAGGTAGAGCACTGGATAGGCGATGGGCCCTACCGGGTTACTGACCTTAGCCAAACTCCGAATGCCGGTAAGTGAGAGCACGGCAGTGAGACTGTGGGGGATAAGCTCCATGGTCGAGAGGGAAACAGCCCAGAGCATCGACTAAGGCCCCTAAGCGTACGCTAAGTGGGAAAGGATGTGGAGTCGCAGAGACAACCAGGAGGTTGGCTTAGAAGCAGCCACCCTTGAAAGAGTGCGTAATAGCTCACTGGTCAAGTGATTCCGCGCCGACAATGTAGCGGGGCTCAAGCGTACCGCCGAAGTCGTGTCATTCGTACATGTAGCCTCAACGGGCGTGCGGATGGGTAGGGGAGCGTCGTGTGCCGGGTGAAGCCTCCGCGGAAGCGAGGGGTGGACGGTTCACGAGTGAGAATGCAGGCATGAGTAGCGATACACACGTGGGAAACGTGTGCGCCGATTGACTAAGGGTTCCTGGGTCAAGCTGATCTGCCCAGGGTAAGTCGGGACCTAAGGCGAGGCCGACAGGCGTAGTCGATGGACAACCGGTTGATATTCCGGTACCCGCTTTGAAACGCCCAGTATCGAATCAGGCGATGCTAAGACCGTGAAGCCGTCCTGGAGCCTTCGGGCAAAGGGGAGTGGTGGAGCCGTCGGACCAGACTTGTAGTAGGTAAGCGATGGGGTGACGCAGGAAGGTAGTCCAGCCCGGGCGGTGGTAGTCCCGGGGTAAGGGTGTAGCCCGAGAGATAGGCAAATCCGTCTCTTGTTGAGGGTGAGACCTGATGCCGAGCCGATTGTGGTGAAGTGGATGATCCTATGCTGTCGAGAAAAGCCTCTAGCGAGTTTCATGGCGGCCCGTACCCTAAACCGACTCAGGTGGTCAGGTAGAGAATACCGAGGCGTTCGGGTGAACTATGGTTAAGGAACTCGGCAAAATGCCCCCGTAACTTCGGGAGAAGGGGGGCCATTTCTGGTGATCATCTTTACGGTGTGAGCTGGGGGTGGCCGCAGAGACCAGCGAGAAGCGACTGTTTACTAAAAACACAGGTCCGTGCGAAGCCGTAAGGCGATGTATACGGACTGACGCCTGCCCGGTGCTGGAACGTTAAGGGGACCGGTTAGTCACATTTCGGTGTGGCGAGGCTGAGAACTTAAGCGCCAGTAAACGGCGGTGGTAACTATAACCATCCTAAGGTAGCGAAATTCCTTGTCGGGTAAGTTCCGACCTGCACGAATGGCGTAACGACTTCTCGACTGTCTCAACCATAGGCCCGGTGAAATTGCACTACGAGTAAAGATGCTCGTTTCGCGCAGCAGGACGGAAAGACCCCGGGACCTTTACTACAGTTTGATATTGGTGTTCGGTTCGGCTTGTGTAGGATAGGTGGGAGACTGTGAAGCTTGGACGCCAGTTCAGGTGGAGTCAACGTTGAAATACCACTCTGGTCGTGCTGGATGTCTAACCTGGGTCCGTGATCCGGATCAGGGACAGTGTCTGATGGGTAGTTTAACTGGGGCGGTTGCCTCCTAAAGAGTAACGGAGGCGCCCAAAGGTTCCCTCAGCCTGGTTGGTAATCAGGTGTTGAGTGTAAGTGCACAAGGGAGCTTGACTGTGAGACCGACGGGTCGAGCAGGGACGAAAGTCGGGACTAGTGATCCGGCGGTGGCTTGTGGAAGCGCCGTCGCTCAACGGATAAAAGGTACCCCGGGGATAACAGGCTGATCTTCCCCAAGAGTCCATATCGACGGGATGGTTTGGCACCTCGATGTCGGCTCGTCGCATCCTGGGGCTGGAGTCGGTCCCAAGGGTTGGGCTGTTCGCCCATTAAAGCGGTACGCGAGCTGGGTTTAGAACGTCGTGAGACAGTTCGGTCCCTATCCGCTGCGCGCGCAGGAGTCTTGAGAAGGGCTGTCCCTAGTACGAGAGGACCGGGACGGACGAACCTCTGGTGTGCCAGTTGTCCTGCCAAGGGCATGGCTGGTTGGCTACGTTCGGGAGGGATAACCGCTGAAAGCATCTAAGCGGGAAGCCTGCTTCGAGATGAGGACTCCCACCCACTTGATGGGGTAAGGCTCCCAGTAGACGACTGGGTTGATAGGCCGGATATGGAAGCACCGTGAGGTGTGGAGTTGACCGGTACTAATAGGCCGAGGGCTTGTCCTCAGTTGCTCGCGTCCACTGTGTTAGTTCTGAGACAACGAACAACCGTGTTTTCATCCGGTTCTGTGTACTCAATTGAATAGAGTGCCTGTTCGCTTAGTGCCGAAGTCCCCCTTGTGCGGGACGCGGCCGATAGTGTTTCGGTGGTCATTGCGTTAGGGAAACGCCCGGTTACATTCCGAACCCGGAAGCTAAGCCTTTCAGCGCCGATGGTACTGCAGGGGGGACCCTGTGGGAGAGTAGGACGCCGCCGAACAATCTTTCATGGACCCCTGGTCCAGCGTTCACGCTGGACCAGGGGTCTTTTTTGTTTTCTCTGCTTTGTACGAAGCGCGTCCGATCGCCGGCTGCGTGAGAATGACTGTGGTACCCGAAGACAGGAGCCGTGCCGATGTCCCCCAACTCTCCCGACGACCGTCCGGAGCGCGAATCACGTCGTAGGGACGGTGGTGACCGGAGCGGTTCCCGTGGTGGTCGCCCCACCGGTAAGGGTGGCGGTGTCGGCGACTACGTAGCCCGCAACGACAACCGTGGCGGCGGCCGGCCCGCGAGTGGTGGGCGTCCGATCGGTGGTGGTCGACCTGCGAGTGGTGGTCGTCCGGCGGGTAACGGCGGTAGTGGCGGCGGTGGGTCCCGTGGGCGTGACGAGCGCCCCTCCTCCCGTCGTGATGACCGGCCGAGTGGTCCGCGTCGGGATCGTGACGACGACCGTGGTGGCCGTCCCACCGGCGGTCGACCCACCGGCGGTGGACGCCCTGCCAGTGGTGGGCGTCCGAGCACCAGCGGTGGCGGTGGGTTCCGTGGGCGTGATGAGCGTCCCAGCACTTCGCGTCGTAGCGACGACCGTGGTGGCCGTCCGACCGGTGGTGGTCGGCCTGCGAGTGGTGGGCGTCCGAGCACCGGCGCCGGTGGCGGGTTCCGTGGGCGTGACGACCGGCGTGACGAGCGTCCCGGTGGACCTCGTCGTGATGACCGGCCCAGTGGTCCGCGTCGGGATCGTGACGACGACCGTGGTGGCCGTCCCACCGGCGGTCGACCCACCGGCGGTGGACGCCCTGCCAGTGGTGGGCGTCCGAGCACCAGCGGCGGTGGCGGGTTCCGTGGGCGTGACGAGCGCCCCTCCTTCCGTCGTGATGACCGGCCGAGTGGTCCGCGTCGGGATCGTGACGACGACCGTGGTGGCCGTCCCACCAGCGGCCGTCCGACCAGCGGTGGACGCCCCGGCGGCGGTGGCGGTGGCGGCCGGCATGACGACCGGGAGCGTGGCGGATACCGCGGGCGCGACGACCGGGACGATCGTGGCGGGTTCGGACGCCGCGACGACCGTGACCGTGACCGGGAGCCCATCAAGCGGCTGCCGATCCCGGAGGACGTCACCGGTGACGAGATCGACAAGGCTGTGCGGCAGGAGTTGATGAGCCTGCCCAAGACGCTCGCCGACGATGTCGCCAAGAACCTCGTCATGGTCGCCAACCTCATCGACGAGGACCCCGACCAGGCTTACGCCTACTCGCGCGTGGCGCTGCGGCTCGCCTCCAGGGTCGCCGCCGTGCGGGAGGCCGCCGGCTTCGCCGCGTACGCGACGCAGAAGTACGGCGAGGCGCTCGCCGAGTTCAGGGCGGCGCGGCGGATGACGGGCAATGTCGACCTGTGGCCCGTGATGGCCGACTGTGAGCGTGGTCTGGGACGTCCCGAGCGGGCCATGACCATGGCCGGTGAGCCCGAGGTGCTGAAGCTCGACAAGGCGGGCCAGGTCGAGATGCGGCTGGTCGCCGCCGGTGCGCGCCGGGACATGGGGCAGATCGACGCCGCCATCGTGACCTTGCAGGGGCCGGAGTTGGGTTCGAACTCCGTTCAGCCGTGGACCGCGCGTCTGCGTTACGCGTACGCCGACGCGCTGTTGTCGGCCGGGCGTGAGGACGAGGCGCGCGAGTGGTTCGCCAAGGCCCTTGAGGCCGACAAGGACGGCGCCACGGACGCCTCGGACCGCCTCGCGGCTCTGGACGGCGTCCAGTTCGTCGAGGTGGACGAGGACGACGACGGCGATGAGGACGGCGACAGCGAGCACGGCGACGAGGACAGTCTCCTCGCCGAAGCCGCTCCCGCCCCCGCTGCCGCTCCAGAGGACGACGACGTCACCGACGAAGACCCGGAGCCGGAGAGCGACAAGTCCTGATCCGAGCGACCGCACCGCGAAAGAGGGCGGCAGCCCCATTGGGGGTGCCGCCCTTTCTTCGTTTCTCAGCCGTCCGCGAGGCTCCGCAGCACCAGGCCCGTCGCCGGCTTCGGGCCGAACGACGTCGACTTGCGCGGCATCGTGACCGCCTGGCGTGCCAGCTCCCGTACGACCTCTTCGCGTACCGGGTGCAGCAGGACCGCCGTACTGCCGTGGCGTTCCGCCTGTTCGACGGCGGCTTCCGTGTCGTGTATGTACGAGATGTGCTCGGGCGCGTCCGGGATCTTCCAGAGGTGGTCGAGCAGCGTGGAGTGCAGCACGGTCGCGTCCAGGGCGCGCCACTCGTCCGGGCGGTCGGCCGGCACCGTACGGGCCAGGAGCGCCGCGTCGGGGCGGTCGATCAGGTGGAAGCGGCCGTCGCCCGCCAGTAGGAAGGCGTTGTTGGTGCCGGGGCCGGTTGTGGCGGCCTCGGACAGCGCCCTGACGGCGTCCGGCAGTGTGCCTTCGAGCGTACGGACCCGGAAGGAGCCCGGCACAGCCTCCAGCGCCGCCAGCGCGTCCGCGACCGGCAGCCGGTGCAGCAGCCGGTGGATCGCGCGGACCTGGAGGGGGTAGCGCGCGGTGTCGACCAGCAGGACCAGGCCGTAGGCCCACGGTCCGGCGGCGGCCGGCGGGTGTTCCTCGCGCAGCCGCAGATAGGTTGCCCACCGGTGGTGACCGTCGGCGATGAGGGCCTGGCGGTCGGCCAGGTCCTTCTCGATCTCGGCCAGTTCGGCGGGTTCGGTGACCGACCAGAGGCGGTGGCTGAAGCCGTCCTCCGTGGTGGTGGAGAGCAGGGGGGCGCGCAGGGCGGTGCGTTCGATGACGGCGGTGGTGCCGGTCGCGCTGCCCTCGCTGCGGTACGTCAGGAGCAGCGGCTCCAGATTGGCGGCGGTCGCCCGCATCAGGGCCGCGCGGTCCTCGACGATGTCCGGCATCACGTCCTCGTGCGGCAGGACGACGCCCTCGGCGGGCGTGGACAGGGCCAGCGCCCCGATGACGCCGCGCTGGAGCAGGTCGCCGTGGCGCTGCTCGTACACGTACAACGCCGGTTCGGAGTCCGGCGCGAGGACGCCTTCCGCGCGCCAGCGCCGGAGCGTGTTCGCCGCCTGGCGGTGCCGGTCGGCGGCGGTCGCGGCCTGGGGCAGGATCAGCCGGACGATGTTGTGCGGGTCGGCGGACTCCAGGTGGTGCAGTCCGTCGGGCCGTACGACGACGTCGTACGGCGGTGAGGTCACGGCGGCGAGGCTGCCGACCCGTTCGGGGACGTAGCGCAGTCCGCGGAACGGGATCAGGCGGAGGCCCTTCTCCGCCGGCCCTGTGGTGTTCATCTCCGCATCGTATGCGGGCCGGGGCATGAGCGATGATCGGGGGAGGACCGCCCGGTCACGGGGCACAAGAGGGAGCGGAAGACTGATGAGTCAGCGGAGCAGGACCAGGCCCGACGGCAGTACGACGGCCCTCTACAAGGCGTACGACACGGCTCTGCTGGATCTCGACGGCGTGGTGTACGCGGGTGGCGCGGCCATCGTCCACGCCGTCGACTCGCTGGTCACGGCGCAGGGCGGTGGGATGCGTCTCGCGTATGTCACCAACAACGCGCTGCGGACGCCGGACGCCGTCGCCGCGCATCTGACGGAGCTGGGGGTGCCCGCCGAGCCGGCCGAGGTGATCACGTCGGCGCAGGCGGTGGCGCGGCTGATCGCCGAGCAGGTGCCGGCCGGCGCGCGGGTGCTGGTGATCGGCGGTGAGGGGCTGCGGGTCGCGTTGCGCGAGCGGGGACTTGAGCCGGTGGAGTCGGCGGACGACGACCCGGCGGCCGTGGCGCAGGGGTACGGGGGGCCGGAGTTGGCGTGGGGACGGTTCGCCGAGGCCGGGTACGCGATCGCGCGTGGTGTGCCGTGGTTCGCGTCCAACACCGATCTGACCATTCCGAGTGGGCGGGGAATCGCGCCGGGCAACGGGGCGGCCGTCGAGGTCGTACGGATCGCCACGGGCGCGGATCCGCAGGTCGCGGGCAAGCCGCTGCCGCCGATGCACCGGGAGACGGTGCTGCGTACGGGGGCGAAGCGGCCGATCGTCGTGGGGGACCGGCTGGACACCGACATCGAGGGCGCGTTCAACGGCGGTGTGGACTCGCTGCTGGTGCTGACCGGGGTGACGGACGGGGCGATGCTGCTGGCCGCCGAGCCGAAGCACCGGCCGACGTATGTGGACGCGGATCTGCGGGGGTTGCTGACCGGGCAGCCCGAAGTGGACGTCAGGGGCGGTGTGTTCGGGTGCGGCGGGTGGACCGCCTCCGTACGGGGCGAGGCGCTGGTGCTCGACGGGGACGGCGGGGCGCTCGACGGGCTGCGGGCGCTGTGCGCCGCGGCCTGGACGCACGCGGGGGACGGTACGTGCGGCCTGGACGCGGGCAAGGTGCTGGCGAAGCTGGGGCTGTAGCGGCGGCGCGGTGACGCTGCGGTGACGTGACCGGGTGGTGACGTGACACGGTGGTGCTGTGGCGAGGGGGCCTACGCGTCCTCGCCCGAGTGCAGCAGTTGGTCCTCGGAGGTGCCACGCCGCCAGTAGCCCGTGAACTTCACCGCTCTGCGGTCGAAGCCGCGCTCGCCGACGAGGTGTCTGCGGACGGCCTTGACGGTCGCCGACTCGCCCGCGATCCACGCGTACGGCGTGCCGCCCGGCAGGTTGTCGGCCGCGCGGATCGCGTCCTCGGTGGCGGGCGCGGACTCCTCCCGTACGAGCCAGGTGACGTGCGCGTCGGCCTTGGTGGGGAGTTCGCACCGGTCGGCGGTGTGGTGGAGTGCGATCCAGACGTGGGCGGGGGTGCCGGGCGGCAGGGACTGAAGGATGCCGGCGACCGCCGGGAGCGCGGATTCGTCGCCGGTCAGCAGGATCCAGTCGGTGCCGTCCGGCGGCCGGAAGTCGTACCCCACGTTCTCGTCGTGGATCGGGGCGAGGATCCCGATCCGGTGGCCGGGCTCGGCCTTCAGCGCCCACCGGGTGGCGGGTCCCTCGGTGGATTGCGGCGGGAGCTCGTGGACGGCGAAGTCGACGTCCAACTCCTGCGTTTCGCGGCGCAGTTCACGCACCGTGTAGGTGCGCATGACGCCGCGTACGTCCGGGTCCAGGGCGCGCCACGCGTCGTACCAGTGCCCGTCGTCGGGGCCGGGCAGGACGGGGGCGTCCTGGCCGGGGTGCGGCAGGAACAGCTTCACGCGCTGGTCCCGGCCGCCCGACGCCAGGCGCGCGATGTCGTCGCCGCCGAAGGTGACGCGGACGAACGCGGGGGTGGGGCGTGCCGTACGCAGCACGCGCAGGCTGAAGAACTGGAACGGTTCGTCGGACATCAGACCAGCCTCTTCGACTTGGTGATGGCTGCCGCGAGTTGTTCGAGCACGGGGGCGAAACCGGCGTAGCTGTAGCGCTCCTCCATGGACCACGGCGTGGTCTGGTCGGCCTTGACGGCGGGGAGCCGGTTCCAGGTGGGCCGCTTGGCGAGTTCGGCGGCGGGCAGGGCGGTCGAGCGGTTGTCGATCATGATGAGGTCGGCGTGGTACTTGTCGGCGTTCTCCCAGCTGAGGAATTCCCAGAAGCCGAACTCGTCGGACTTCTCGCCCTCGACGAAGTCGACTCCGAGTTCCTTGAAGTAGTTGAGATCGCAGTACGAGTCGGGCACGCCGACGTACATCTGCTCCGCGTCGCCGGTCATGGCGAGAACCTTGAGGCCGCCGTCCGCCTTCTTCGCGGCAGCCGCCTCGCGCAGCGTCTTCTCCGCCCTGTCGAAGCGGGCCTTGGCGTCTGTGATCTTCTTGGCCGTCAGGTCCGCGCCGAGGGATTGAGCCAACTCGGTGTAGCGCTTGAGGGGTTGACGCAGGCTCACCCGGCCGCCGGTGATGCCGACGCTCGGTGCGAGGGCCTCGATCTTCTTCGCGCTCTCGGCGGGCACGAACCAGAGGTCCGGCGGCGGGAACATGTTGCTGATCAGCAGGTCGGGCTGGAGGGCCGCGTACTTCTCGATGTTGAACTCGCCCCACGCCTGGCCGAGGCCGGTCAGCTTCGTCAGATCGAGGTCGCCCGCCTGCGGGTTGGGCTTGCCGCCGATGGGTTCGCTCGGGCCGAAGACGCCCGTGCACTCGACGCCGTAGTCGTGCAGGGCGGCGGCCGTACTGATGAACGCGACTATCTTCTGCGGCAGTTGGTCGGTTTTGGCCGTCTTGCCGCGGTCGTCCTTGAAGCTCCAGGGGCCGCTCTCGGCGGAGCCCGCCGAATCCGCCTTCGCCTTCTTGCCGTCGGAGCCGCAGGCGGTCAGGAGCGCGCCGATCCCCAGGGCGCCGGCCCCGGTGAGCAGCGAACGGCGGGTCAGGGCCGAGGCGCGCGTGGGGCGGCGGAAGGCGGAGGAGTTGGGCGAGTTGAGCGGTGAGTTGAGCGGTGAGTCGGGCATCAGCGGACTCTCTTCGCGTTCTGGATGGCCTGGGTGAGCGCTTCGAGCGGCGGGATGAATCCGGCGTGGCTGAAGTGCGCCTCGTTGTGCCATGAGGCGACCTGCTCGGTCCGGACGGCGGGCAGGGAGCGCCAGGTCGGTTTGTCCTTGATGAGGTCGACCGGCTGGAGGTTGCTGGTGCGCTTGTCGACTAGGATCAGATCGGCGCCGTAGCGGCCGATGTTCTCCCAGCTCAGGTCCTCGTAGAAACCGCCGGCGGCGGGCTCGGCCGGTTCGACGAACTCGACGCCGAGCTGCTTGTAGTAGCGCAGATCGGCGAAGTCGTCCGGGGCGCCCACGCCGCAGAGATCCTGGCGGGCGGCGACGGCCATCACCTTCAGGCCCGGCTTCGCCTTCGCGGCCCTGCGAAGCTCTTCCGACGCGGCCTCGAAGCGGGCCTTGGCGTCCGTGACGTTCTTCGCCTTCAGATCCGCGCCGAGCGATGCGGCGAGTTCGGCGTACCGGCCGACCGCGGTGAGCAGGGAGGTCTTCGCGGAGAGGATGCCGATGGTCGGCGCCAGCGCCTCGATCTTGTTCGCGCTCTCCTCGGGGACGTACCACAGCGCCGGCGGGATGTTCATGTTCGTGATGAGCAGGTCGGGTTGGAGAGATGCGTACTTCTCGACATTGAACTCGCCCCACGCGTTGCCGATGACGGTCGCCTTGTCGACATCGACACTGCCCGCCTGGACGTCGGGCTCGCCGTTCTTGAGCTTCGTCGGGCCGAAGACTCCGGTGACCTCGATGCCGAAGTCGTGCAGTGCGGCGGCGGATCCGATGTAGGCGACGATCCTTCGCGGGGTACGGTCCGCCTTCGCGGTCCTGCCGCGGTCGTCCTTGAAGCTCCACCCCTTGCCGGGGGCCGCCGCGTCGCCGTCCGTCTTCGTGTCGTCGCCGCAGGCGGTCAGCAGGGCGCCGAGCCCGAGGGCGCCGGTGGCCGACAGTAGTCGGCGCCGGGGGAGGAGAGGCGCGGCCGGGTGCGGAAAGGGACTGTTCACTATGATGTTTCCTCGCGGCTTCCCTCTTGATGATCAAACGTGAGGGTAGGCTAACCTAACTCTCGTGTTGGTCGACAGTCCCCCCGAATCCGAACAGAGCGCGGAGCCGATACCGCCCGCCGTGACCCGGAAGCGCCGTACGCTGCGCGCCGCCGGGCTGCTGGTGTCCGTCGGCGTCCTGCTGCTTGTCTGCGCCGCCGGTATCGCCGTCGGCGCCAAGTCGATACCGCTCGGCGACGTATGGCACGGCCTGTTCCACAACTCCGGTACCGGCAACGACGTGATCGTCGTCGACGTCCGGCTGCCCCGGACGCTGCTCGGGCTGCTCGTCGGCGCCGCGCTCGGGCTCGCCGGCGCGGTGATGCAGGCGCTCACCCGCAACCCCCTCGCCGAACCAGGGCTGTTGGGCGTCAACGCGGGCGCCGCCGCCGCGGTGGTCTCGGCCATCAGCTTCTTCGGCGTCACGTCCATCAGCGGTTACGTGTGGTTCGCCTTCGCCGGCGCGGCGATCGTCTCCGTCCTCGTGTACACGCTCGGCGGCAGCCGCAGCGCGACACCCGTACGGCTCGCCCTCGCCGGCACCGCGGCCACGGCGGCGCTCTTCGGCTATGTCAACGCGGTGCAGTTGCTGGACTCGGCTGCCCTGGACCGGCTGCGCTTCTGGACCGTGGGGTCACTGGCGTCGGCCGACATGTCGACCGTCGGCAAGGTGTGGCCGTTCATCGCCGTCGGCATCGTCCTCGCACTGCTGATCGCCCGACCGCTGAACGCGCTGGAGATGGGCGAAGACACCGCCAGGTCGCTGGGCGCCAATCTGACCCGGACCCGCGTCCTCGCCATGCTCTGCGTCACGCTGCTGTGCGGCGGGGCGACCGCGGCCTGCGGGCCGATCGTCTTCGTCGGGCTGATGGTGCCGCATCTCGTACGGGCCATCACCGGGCCGGACATGCGGTGGATCCTGCCGTACGCCGCCGTGCTCTCGCCCGTGCTGCTGCTGGGCGCCGATGTGATCGGGCGCGTCGTCGCGCGGCCGGCCGAGGTGCAGGTCGGCATCGTCACCGCGATCATCGGCGGGCCCGTCTTCATCCAGCTCGTACGTCGCAAGAGGATGGCCCAGCTGTGAGTGAAGACCTGACCACCACTGAGACCGCGGCCACCACCGCCACCACTGAGACCGCGGCCACCACCGCCGTCGGAAAGGGCGCGCGGAAGCTGCCGACACGCCCGGCCCGCACCAGCACGCGCGCCGTTCGCACCCCCGGCGGCCTCTCCCTCCGCGTCGACGCCCGATCGGCCCTCGTCGTCCTGCTGCTCCTGGTCGCCGTGTGCGCGATGTCCGTGATCCTCATCGGGCAGGGCGACTTCGCGATGGCGCCCGGCGACGTCGTCGCGACCCTCCTCGGAAACGGCACCGCCGCACAGGAGTTCATCGTCCAGGAGCTGCGGCTGCCGAGAATCCTGGTGGGCCTGCTCGTCGGCGCGGCGCTCGGGGTCGGCGGCGCGGTCTTCCAGTCCATCTCCCGCAATCCGCTGGGCAGTCCGGACGTCATCGGCTTCGGCCAGGGCGCCACCGTCGGCGCGCTGACCGTGATCGTCGTCCTCCAGGGCGGCTCGGTGGCCGTCGCGGGCGGCGCCGTCGTCGGCGGCCTGCTGACGGGTACGGGCATCTATCTGCTGGCCTGGAAGCGTGGCGTGCACGGCTACCGGCTGGTCCTCATCGGTATCGGCGTCGCCGCCATGCTCTCGGCGGTCAACCACTACCTGATCACCAAGGCCAGCCTCATCGACGCGACCCGCGCCGTGCTGTGGATGACGGGATCGCTCGACGGCCGGGACTGGGCGCAGGTCTGGCCCCTGCTCGCCGTCTGCGCCGTACTGATCCCCCTGTCGCTGGTGTACGGGCGGCCGTTGCGCATGCTGGAGATGGGCGACGACGCGGCGTACGCGCTCGGCGTACGGGTCGAACGCACCCGGCTCGTCCTGATGGGCGCCGCCGTGCTGCTCGTCTCCGCGGCCACCGCCGCGGCCGGGCCGATCACCTTCGTCGCCCTCAGCGCCCCCCAGCTGGCGCGCCGGCTGACCCGTTCGCCCGGCCCCAACCTCGGCCCGGCCGCGGCGATGGGAGCACTGCTGCTGCTGGTCGCCGACTGGACCGCGACATCGGCGTTCGGTGACCGTCAACTGCCGGCCGGCGTGGTGACCGGTGTGCTCGGCGGCTGCTATCTGCTCTGGCTGCTGGTCACCGAGCGCAAGGCGGGCCGGATATGAGCGCCGAAGTCCCCGCCACCCACTCGTCCCTCCGCACCCCCAGGAGCACGACCATGCAGCGCCTCACGGCGGAATCGGTGACCCTCGGCTACGACCAGCGGGTCATCGCCCGCGATCTCTCGGTCGAGATACCCGACCACTCGTTCACTGTGATAGTCGGCCCCAACGCCTGCGGGAAGTCAACCCTGTTGCGCGCCCTGTCACGGATGCTCAAGCCCTCCAGGGGCCGCGTCCTGCTCGACGGTGCCGCGATCCACTCCATGCCCGCCAAGAAGGTCGCCCGGACGCTGGGGCTGCTGCCGCAGTCGTCCATCGCGCCGGACGGCATCACGGTCGCCGACCTCGTCGCACGGGGCCGCTACCCGCACCAGGCGCTGCTGCGCCAGTGGTCCCCGGAGGACGAACGGATTGTCGAGGAGTCGATGGCGTCGACCGGCGTCGGCGAACTGGCCGATCGCTATGTCGACGAATTGTCCGGCGGGCAGCGGCAGCGGGTCTGGATCGCCATGGCGCTCGCCCAGCAGACACCGCTGCTGCTCCTGGACGAGCCCACCACCTTCCTGGACATCCAGTACCAGATCGATGTCCTCGACCTCTGCGCCGATCTGCACGAGACGCAGGGCCGTACGCTCGTCGCCGTCCTGCACGACCTCAACCACGCCGCCCGCTACGCCACCCACCTCATCGCGATGCGCGAGGGCGAGATCTACGCCGAGGGACCGCCCTCCGAGGTCGTGACCGCGCGGCTCGTCGAGCGCGTCTTCGGGCTGCGCTGCCAGGTCATCGACGACCCGGAGACCGGTACCCCGCTGGTCGTCCCGGCCGGGCGCAGGGCGCGGCACACCGTGCCGGTGGGGCTGCCCGAGTGAGCCGTACGCGCCCCTTCTGAGTCCGGGCGGTGGGTTGCGAACACAGCGGTCAGAGCAGCGAGCGCAACCGCAGCAGGTCCCGGAACCCCGCTTCGAGTCTGACCCGCCCCGAGCCCCACGCCTTGGCGAAGTTCAGCTCGCCGTCGACCATCGCCACCAGATCGTCGCCCGCCATGGCCAGCCTGATCTGCGCCTTCTCGCGCGGCGGGCCTTCGTGGGTGTCCAGCACCTCGATCCGGCCGTCGTCGAACCGACCGGTGAAGGTCGTGTCGAGGTCCGTGATGTGGCAGCTCAGCGAGCGGTCGAAACCGGCCGCCCCGCGGATCCCGTCGTCCGCCCGCGCCATGTTGTCCGAGAGCTTGTCGAGTGCGCTGCGGCACTCCTCCTTCGTCGCCATCGTGATCGACGGTACCGCAGGGCTTCGCGGTAGCGTCTGGGCATGAGCGACGAGACGGCGGGCGGCCCGGCCGACCAGGAGTACGCCTCCCCTCCCCCCGAGCCCCCTGCCCCTGTGCACGAGCCCGCCCCCACGGTCCACGAGCCCGCCGCCCCCGCGCCGCTCGGCATCGAGCGCGTGCCCACCGGCAGTCCCGAAGTGGACGAGAGGCTGGCCGCACTGGGCGCCGTGGACCACCTCCCGGCGGACGGCCACCTCGACGTGTACGAGGATGTGCACCGGGGCCTGCGCGACGCGCTCACCGCGCTCGACGTACGCCCCGGACCTGGCCAGGCCGCCCCTCGGCCCGGCCCCTCACCGTCGTACGACCACAGGAGCTGAACCGAACGTGGCAGGAGTGGCACGCCAACGCCTCGACGCCGAGCTGGTACGCCGCAAACTCGCACGCTCACGCGAGCACGCGACCCAACTGATCGCCGCGGGACGGGTGACCGTCGGTGGCGCCACCGCGACCAAGCCGGCCACCCAGGTCGAGAAGAGCGCCGCCGTGGTCGTCGCCGAGGACGGTGGCGACCCCGGGTACGTCTCGCGCGGCGGCCACAAACTCGCGGGCGCCCTCGCCGCCTTCGTACCCCGGGGACTTCGGGTGGAGGGCCGCAGGGCGCTGGACGCGGGCGCGTCGACCGGCGGCTTCACCGACGTACTGCTACGGGCCGGGGCCCGGCAGGTCGTCGCCGTGGACGTCGGTTACGGACAACTCGCCTGGTCCCTCAGGAGCGATGAACGGGTCACCGTCAAGGACCGCACGAACGTACGTGAGTTGACGCTGGAGATCATCGAGGGAGAGCCGGTGGACCTGGTCGTGGGGGATCTCTCGTTCATCCCGCTGGGCCTGGTGCTGCCCGCGCTGGTGCGGTGCGCCGCGCCCGACGCGGACCTGGTGCTCATGGTCAAGCCGCAGTTCGAGGTGGGCAAGGAACGCCTCGGCAGCGGCGGCGTGGTGCGCAGCCCGGAGCTGCGGGCCGAAACCGTACGGACAGTGGCGCGCAAGGCGGCGGAACTCGGCCTGGGGACACGTGGCGTGACCGCGAGCCCGCTGCCCGGACCCGCCGGGAACGTCGAGTACTTCCTGTGGCTCACCGCCGGAGCGCCCGAAGTCGATCCGGCCGATGTCGACCGTGCTGTGGCGGAGGGACCCCGTTGACGAAGAACCCGGAACAGACCACTCAGGCCGGTGCGGAGCCGGTTGCCGAGCCGGATACGGAGCCAAGTGCGGAGCCGGTCGCGGAACGCCGCACCGTCTTCCTGCTGGCCCACACCGGCAGAGCCGCCGCGATCCGCAGCGCCGAACTGGTGGTGCGGGGGCTGCTGCGCAACGGCCTGGGGGTACGGGTGCTGGCCTCCGAGGCGGCCGACCTGCCACTCCCGTCGGCCGTCGAGACCGTCCCGGAGGCCACGTCCGGCGCGCTGAACGGCTGTGAACTGCTGATCGTCCTCGGCGGCGACGGCACGCTGCTGCGCGGCGCCGCGTTCGCGCGGGCGTCCGGCGTGCCGATGCTCGGCGTCAACCTGGGCCGGGTCGGCTTCCTCGCGGAGGCGGAGCGCGACGACCTGGACAAGGTCGTGGACCGGGTCGTGACCCGCGCGTACGAGGTCGAGGAGCGGATGACCATCGACGTCCTCGTGCACAGCAACGGCGCCGTCGTGCACCGGGACTGGGCGCTCAACGAGGCGGCCGTGCAGAAGGTCTCGCCCGAGCGGATGCTGGAGGTCGTCCTGGAGATCGACGGGCGGCCGGTGACCGGCTTCGGCTGCGACGGCATCGTGTGTGCCACGCCGACCGGTTCGACGGCGTACGCCTTCTCGGCCGGCGGCCCGGTGGTGTGGCCGGAGGTGGAGGCGCTGTTGATGGTGCCGATCAGCGCGCACGCGCTGTTCGCGAAGCCGCTGGTGACGTCGCCGAAGTCGGTGCTCGCGGTCGAGGTGCAGCCGCACACGCCGCACGGGGTGCTGTGGTGCGACGGGCGCCGGACGGTCGAGCTGCCGGCGGGCGCGCGGGTGGAGGTACGGCGCGGGGCGGTGCCGGTACGGCTGGCGCGACTGCACCAGGCGTCCTTCACGGACCGGCTGGTGGCGAAGTTCGCGCTGCCGGTGGCGGGGTGGCGGGGCGCGCCGCACTGAACTCCGGGCGCCGCGCGGGCGCGGGCAGCCGCGGGGCAGGCCGTCCTGGACCCTGTCTTCGAAGTCCCGCCTGGCCCGCGGCGTCTGGTACGGCGTCTCGCGGCGTTGTCTTCAGTCATGCGAGTACGCCCGGTACGAGCATGATCCTCCGCCTTGCGACGCACCGCACCGCACCGCACCAACGGGACATCGGCCGCTCCGCAGCGGGCGCGGTCCCGCGGGCGGACGGCGCTACTTCGAAGACAGGCCCTGGCGGGACGCCCCCGCGTCGCCCGCGTCGTCCACGCGGAGCAGCGCCGCCGCGCCTTCCGCGACCAGGGTGACCGTGGCCGCCGGGACGTCCCCGCCCGCCAGGAGCGGGCGGCGTACGGCGGCCAGCGGCAGGTCGACCGTCGCCAGCACCACGCGTTCCACCTCGCACGCCAGGCGCGCGGCGGTGGCCACGAGCGCCGTCTCGACGCGCCGGTTGAGCCGGCGCAGCTCGTCGCGCGCCGCCGTGTCCCACTCCGGTTCGCCGAAGTCCCGCGCGCCGTGCACCAGGACGCGCGCCTCGTCGGGGTGTGCGCGGCTGAACTCGACGACGTGGCGGGCTGCGGCGACCGCCGAGGTGTCCAGCGCCGCGAGGAAACCGTCCTGGAAGCGGCTCACCGTCCGCAGCCACAGCGCCGACAGCAGGGCGGGCCGCTTCGCGAACCGGTGGTAGACCGAGCCGCTGGGCGCCCCCGCGCGGCGGGCGACGGCGGCCATGGTGACCGCGGCCGGGCCGGACTCGGCGGCGAGCGAGACCGCGGCGTCCAGCAGCGACTGCGGATCGTGTGCCGGTGGCCTTCCCATGCCCGGAGGCTATACGCTCGGAGCCGTATTGGAGATGTCTCTCTAATACGGTCGATGCCGTCACACAGACCGGGGAGGCCGTCATGGCCGTGTACAACCTGCACCGTCGGGCGATATCCGCCACCGCCCGCACACCGGAGGAGCTGGGCCGCCTGCTCGACTCCCTCGCCTCCCCGGACGACGCACTCTGGCCGCACGACCGCTGGCCCCGGATGCGGCTGGACCGGCCGCTCGGTGTCGGCGCCGCGGGCGGCCACGGCCCGATCCGCTACACCGTCGTCGCACACACTCCCGGCCGCTGGGTGCGCTTCCGCTTCAGCGGGCCGCGAGGTTTCCACGGCTTTCACGAGTACACAGTCGAAAGCACCCCGAACGGGGTGGTACTGCACCATCTCCTCACCATGCGGCTGCGCGGCGCCGCGCGATTCACCTGGCCGCTCGTCTGGCGCCGGCTGCACGACGCCCTGATCGAGGACAGCCTCGACCGCGCGGAAGGGGTGCGCAGGTCACAGTGGATTCCGTACGTACGAATGCTGCGCCGCGCCCTGTCCCCGAGATGAGCCGATCGTCTCCCCGAGAGTGCCCGGCGAGTGCCCGGCGAGTGCCCGGCGAGTGCCCGGCGAGTGGCCCTGCGGGCGAACCGGAGGCGGGGGCCGTCGCACACCGGGCTCCGAACCTCGTAAGGTCGTGTCCGTGTTGGAGGAGATGCGGATACGGTCGCTCGGGGTCATCGACGACGCGGTGGTCGAGCTGTCGCCGGGGTTCACCGCGGTGACCGGCGAGACAGGCGCGGGCAAGACCATGGTCGTCACCAGCCTGGGGCTGCTGCTCGGCGGTCGCGCCGACGCCGCCCTGGTGCGGATCGGTGCCAAGGCCGCGGTGGTGGAGGGGCGGCTCACCATGGCCGCCGACGCCCCGGCGGCCCGGCGCGCCGAGGAGGCCGGCGCCGAACTCGACGACGGCGCGCTGCTGATCAGCCGGACCGTCTCGGCGGAGGGGCGCTCGCGCGCCCACATCGGCGGGCGCTCCGTGCCGGTGGGTGTGCTGGCCGAGCTGGCGGACGACCTCGTCGCCGTGCACGGCCAGACCGACCAGCAGGGCCTGTTGCGGCCCGCGCGGCAGCGGGGGGCGCTCGACCGGTACGCGGGGGACGCGGTCGCCGCGCCGCTCGCCAAGTACACGGACGCCTACCGGCGGTTGCGGGCGGTCGCCGGCGAACTGGCGGAGCTGACCACCCGTGCCCGCGAACGCGCTCAGGAGGCCGACCTGTTGCGGTTCGGCCTGAACGAGATCGCCGCCGTCGAACCCCTGCCGGGGGAGGACACCGAACTGGCCGCCGAGGCCGAACGGCTCGGCCACGCCGAGGCGTTGGCGTCCGCCGCGTCCGTCGCGCACGCGGCGCTCGTCGGCGAGCCCGAGGACCCCGCGGAGGGCGGCGACGCGACGACGCTCGTCGGCGGCGCGGGACGGGCCCTGGAGGCCGTACGGTCCCACGACCCCGCCCTGGCCGCGCTCGCCGACCGGATGGGCGAGATCGCGATCCTGCTGGCGGACGTGGCCGGTGAACTCGCCGGTTACGCCGACAATCTGGAATCCGACCCGCGGCGGCTCGCGGTGGTCGAGGAGCGGCGGGCCGCGCTCACCGGTCTGACACGCAAGTACGGCGAGGACATCGCCGGCGTGCTGGCCTGGTCCCAGGAGAACGCGGCACGCCTGACCGAACTCGAAGGCGACGACGACCGGATCGGCGAGCTGACGGCCGAGCACGCCACCCTGTTGAGTGAACTGTCGTCTCTGGCGCAGGCGTTGACCGATGCCCGGACGGAGGCGGCGGCACGCTTCGCGGAAGCCGTCACCGCCGAACTCGCGTCCCTCGCGATGCCGCACGCACGCGTCTCGTTCGCCGTGAGCCAGACCGACGACCCGGCCGGTGTCGAGGTGGACGGCCGTCCCGTGGCGTACGGCCCGTCCGGCGCGGACGAGGTCGAACTGCTGCTGGCCCCGCACCCCGGCGCCCAGCCGCGGCCGATCGCCAAGGGCGCGTCCGGCGGCGAACTCTCCCGCGTGATGCTCGCGGTCGAGGTCGTCTTCGCCGGGTCGGATCCGGTGCCGACGTATCTCTTCGACGAGGTCGACGCGGGCGTCGGCGGCAAGGCGGCGGTCGAGGTCGGCCGGCGGCTCGCGAAGCTCGCCAAGTCGGCGCAGGTGGTGGTCGTGACGCACCTGCCGCAGGTCGCCGCCTTCGCCGACCGGCAACTGCTGGTGGAGAAGACGAACGACGGCTCGGTGACCCGCTCCGGCGTCACGGTCCTCGAAGGCGAGGACCGCGTACGGGAGTTGTCCCGGATGCTGGCGGGCCAGGAGGACTCGCAGACGGCCCGCGCCCACGCGGAGGAACTGCTCGCGACGGCCCGCGCGGACGCGTAGGCGTTCCGGGGAGCGTCGACGGGGTTGCCGGGCTCGTGGGCCGCGCTTGCCCTCGATCGCCGGACGGGCCGAGTGTGCGGCCCGTCCGGCGGGCATTTCAAGCCTGTCCGGCCGTTTGAGGACAGAACACGTTAGCCTGTCCGGCCGTTTGAGGACAGAACACGTTAGCCTGTCCGGCCGTTTGAGGACAGAACACGTAAGCTTGTCAGGCCGTTTGAGGACAGAACGCGTAAGCTTGTCAGGCCGTTTGAGGACGAACCGCCACCGGGCCGACCCGGTCGGACCGGTCCGGTCACTCACACAAGGGCCACTCTCGCGGCGGTACCGTACGCGGTGCGCGCCGTGAGGTCACTCGTGTGAGTGACGCCGGTCGGGGAGCCGCGCCGATCGACACACCCGCGACGCCCCCTCGGTGCCGGAAGGTCCGTACCGGCTGGCATCCTTGGCGCAGCACACACCACCGGAACAGGAGCCTCGGCCACGTGACACAGCTGCGTACGGTCCAAGTGCTCGGCGGTGGCAGCGCGGCCAGCAGCGCGCACGTCCGGTCGCTGGCGGCGGGGCTCGTGGCCCGGGGCGTACGGGTCAGCGTCTGCGCGCCGGACTCGCTGGAACGGATCTACGACTTCCGGGGCTGCGGCGCCGACCACGTGCCGGTGGCCCGGCGCGGCGACCCCGTCTCCCTCGGGGCACTGCGGGCCGCCTGTGCCGGCGCCGACGTGGTGCACGCGCACGGACTGCACGCCGCCGTACGCGCGGCGGTCGCCCTCGGCGGGCAGCGGGTGCCGCTCGTCGTCACCTGGCACACCCGTGTGTACGCGGACGGGCCACGCGGCCATCTGCTGCGGCTGCTGGAACGAAGGGCCGTCAGGGCGGCGGCCGTTGTGTTCGGCGCATCGTCCGAACTGGTCGACCGGGCCCGCAGGCGCGGCGCCCGCGACGCGCGCCTCGCGACGGTCGCGGTACCGGCCCCGCGCCGGCCGGCCCCCGCGTTCGGCGACGACGCCGTGCACGACGAGGACGGCAAGGCCCGCGCCGAACTGGGCGCGGTGGGGCGGCCGTTGCTGATGGCCGTCGGCAGCCTCGTACCGGACCGGGGACACGGCACACTGCTGGACGCCGCGAGGGCGTGGCGCGGCCTCGACCCCGTACCGCTCCTCGTCATCGCTGGCGAGGGCCGCGAACGGGCCGTGCTCCAGGGGCGGATCGACGACGAGGGCCTGCCGGTCAGCCTCGTCGGCCGCCGCGACGACGTCACCGAACTCCTCGCCGCCGCGGACATCGCGCTGCTGCCCAGCCGCTGGGAGGCCCGCTCGCCGCTGGCCCAGGAGGCGCTGCGGCTCGGTGTCCCCCTGGTCGCCACGGCGGTCGGCGCACTACCCGAACTGGTCGGCGAAGCGGCGGAGTTGATCCCGTACGGCGACGCCACCGCCCTCGCGGACACGGTCACCCGCCTGCTGGCCGACCCCGACCGGCGGGCCGAACTCGCGGCGGCGGGGCGGGTGCGGGCGGCGACGTGGCCGACGGAGGACGACACGATCGCCCACGTCCTGAGCGTCTACGACGAGTTGACGCAACCGTCACCGCTGCGCTGAACGCGGCCTGTCCGGTGACTCTTCGGGCTTGTGGCACCTGGTGCCGGCCGGGTGGGGTCCGTCCGGTGGCCGGTTCGTCCTCAATCGCCGGACGAAAGAGCCGCGCAACGCGGGCCCGGCGGGGCGTGAGCGCGGCAGGCGCTGCCGCCCGGCCCGGCGTTCACCCCACTCAGCCGACGTGGCGCCGGGCGCGTAGCGCCAGGCTCAGGGCCAGGACCGTCTGCGGGTCGTCCAGGTCCGTGCCGAGCAGTTCGGAGATGCGGGCCAGCCGGTTGTAGAGCGTCTGTCTGTTCAGATGCAGTTCGCGCGCCGTCTCCGCCTTGCGGCCCGCGTGGTCCAGGAACGTCGCCAGCGTCGGCAGCAGCGGGGCGCGTGACGCGCGGTCGTGGGCGAGCAGCGGGCCGATCGCGCGGTCCACGAACGCCGACAGGTCCGGATGGTCCCGCAGCCGCCACAGCAGCAGGTCGATGTCCAGCCGCCGGGCGTCGTGCCACGGCCGCTCCGGCAGGCCCCGCGCCGCCGCCGCGGTCTCCGCCGCGTGCCGCAGGCCCGCGCTCGCCGCCGCCCAGCCGCCCGGGACCCCGACGACCACCACCGGCCGCGGGCCGCCCGGACGTTCGAGACCGGCCCGTTCCACGCCCGCCCGCAGCGCCGCGGCCACCCGGTCGGCCACCGACGCGCGTTCGGACTCCGAGCGCAGCGCGAGCAGCAGCGGGACCCGGCCCTCCACGGGACGTACGCCCAGCAGTACCGGCACCCCCACCGACGACAGCTCCTCCAGCACGGCCCGCGCCAGCGGCGCCCAGTTGCCCGGCGGGGCCGGCTCCGGGCCCAGCCGCATCACCACCGGCAGCAGCGGCCCGTGGCCCGGCCTGAAGCCCAGCACCGCGGCCTGCGCGGGCGCGTCGTCCGCCGTGATCCGGCCCTCGGCGAGGTCGGTGAGGAAGTCGCCCCGGCCGCGTGCGGCCAGCTCGTCCTCCTGGCGGGCCTGCATCAGGACGACCGCGAGGATGCCCGCCGCCCGCTCGGCCGCCATCCGGTGCACCGGGAGCAGCGGGGTCGCCACCGGAGGCAGGACGAGCCGGGCGCGTACCGAACCGGCCCCGTGCCCGCCACCGGGTACGTCCACCAGCACCGTGCCCGCCGGCGGACCCGCCTCGCGGTCGGCCCGCTGCGCGCGCAGCCCCGCCCAGACCTGGAGCGGCTCAGCGGCCGTCGGCGGGGCGGCCCCCGACGCGCCGGCCGCCGCGTACAGGAGCTGTCCGTCGGCGGTCTCCAGGAAGACCGGGTTGCCTGCGAAGTCGGCGAGGATGCGCAGCACCTGGGGGACGCCACCGCCGTCGAGCAGCGCGTCCGTGCACCGCCGGTGGACCTCCTCGGCCTGCCGCAGCAGCGCGTAGTGCCCGTTGACGATCTCGGTGTGGATCTCCTCGGTCACCGAGACGAACGGCACCTCACGGTGCAGCTGCACCAGCGGCAGCCCGGCAGCCCGCGCCGCCTCGACGACCGCGGTGGGCAGCCGCCCGAACCGCGGCCCCAGCTCCACCACCAGCGCCGCGATCCCGCGATCGGCGAGCCCGCGCACGAAGGCGCGCTGCTCGGCGGGGCGGGCGCCCAGACCTATGCCGGTGGTGAGCAGCAGTTCGCCGCCCTTGAGGAGGGACGCGATGTTCGGCACCTCGCCCGCGTGCACCCAGCGCACGGTGCGGTGCAGCCGGTCGGCCCCCACGACGACCTCCGGGAGCCCGCCACGGAGTCCCGGCAGCTCAAGGGCCCGCCGCACGCTGATTCCGGCCTGTTCGTCCATGCTCCGGACGCTACCCGGCCCGCGCCTCCGCGTCCGTCCCCGGACCCGCGCGGGCCGCCGTGCGGCGTACGGGAAGCCCCGCCCGGGGCCTCTCAGCCCCCGTACGCCCCCGAAGCCGTCAGACGCAGCGCCGTGTCGATCAGCGGCACATGGCTGAACGCCTGCGGGAAGTTGCCGACCTGCCGCTTCAGCCGCGGGTCCCACTCCTCGGCCAGCAGCCCCAGATCGTTACGGAGCGCCAGCAGCTTCTCGAAGAGCTTCCGGGCCTCGTCGACCCGGCCGATCATCGCGAGATCGTCGGCCAGCCAGAACGAGCAGGCCAGGAACGCGCCTTCGTCGCCCTCCAGGCCGTCCACGCCCGCGTCCTCGCCCGAGGTCGGGTAGCGCAGGACGAAGCCGTCCTCCGTGGACAGCTCGCGCTGGATCGCCTCGATGGTGCCGATGACGCGCTTGTCGTCCGGCGGCAGGAAGCCCATCTGCGGGATCAGCAGGAGCGAGGCGTCCAGCTCCTTGGAGCCGTACGACTGCGTGAAGGTGTTGCGCTCCTTGTCGTAACCCTTCTCACACACGTCGTGGTGGATGTCGTCGCGCATCTCGCGCCAGCGCTCCAGTGGACCGTCCGCGTCGCCGGACTCGATCAGCTTGATCGTCCGGTCGACCGCGACCCAGGCCATCACCTTCGAGTGCACGAAGTGGCGGCGCGGTCCGCGCACCTCCCAGATGCCCTCGTCCGGCTGGTCCCAGTGGCGTTCCAGATACTCGATCAGCTTGAGCTGGAGCAGCGAGGCGTAGTCGTTGCGCGCCAGACCCGTCATGTGCGCCAGGTGCAGCGCCTCGGTGACCTCGCCGTACACGTCGAGCTGGAGCTGGTGCGCCGCGCCGTTGCCGACCCGGACGGGGCCCGACCCCTCGTAACCCGGCAGCCAGTCCAGCTCCGCCTCGCCCAGCTCACGCTCGCCCGCGATCCCGTACATGATCTGGAGATTCTCGGGGTCGCCCGCGACGGCCCGCAGCAGCCATTCGCGCCAGGCGCGGGCCTCCTCGCGGTAGCCGGTGCGCAGCAGCGAGGAGAGGGTGATGGCGGCGTCGCGCAGCCAGGTGTAGCGGTAGTCCCAGTTCCGTACGCCCCCGATCTCCTCGGGCAGCGACGTCGTGGGCGCGGCTACGATGCCGCCGGTCGGCGCGTACGTCAGGGCCTTGAGCGTGATCAGCGAGCGGACGACGGCCTCGCGGTAGGGGCCGTGGTACGTACAGTGCTCGACCCACTCCCGCCAGAAGTCCGACGTCAGGGTCAGCGACCCCTCGGGGTCCGGCAGCGCGGGCGGCTGCCGGTGCGAGGGCTGCCAGCTGATGGTGAAGGCGACGCGGTCGCCCGGCGCCACGGTGAAGTCCGAGTACGTCGTCAGGTTCTTGCCGTACGTGTCCGCCTCGGTGTCGAGCCAGATCGAGTCCGGCCCGGCGACGGCGACGGTGCGGTTGTCGACCTGGTGCACCCAGGGCACCACCCGGCCGTAGCTGAAACGCATCCGCAGCGCGGAGCGCATGGGCACCCGGCCGCTGATGCCCTCCACGATCCGGATCAGCTGCGGCGCGCCGTCACGCGGGGGCATGAAATCGGTCACTCTGACCGTGCCGCGCGGCGTGTCCCACTCCGATTCCAGGATCAGGGAGTCGCCCACGTAACGGCGCCGGTCGGCCCGCGGTGGTTCGGCTCCCGCCGGGGAGGCCGGTCCGAGCCGCCAGAAACCGTGTTCGTCGGTTCCCAGCAGCGCCGCGAACACGGCGTGCGAATCGAAGCGGGGCAGGCACAGCCAGTCGACTGTGCCGTCCCGGCAGACCAGGGCAGCGGTCTGCATGTCTCCGATGAGTGCGTAATCCTCGATGCGCCCGGCCACGTGCATCTCCAGTCGAACGGCCACGTTCGCCCCTCGGGGCGCTTACTGCGGTCAAGGGTCGTTGACGAGCTCTTTTTCCGGGAACACGGGCGGGGGTGGTGCCGTTTGCCGGCCGGACTCGGCAGCGAATGTCCGAGCAGGATACGACGCACGTCGGGGATCCGCGCAGGTGTCCCGGCAATATGAATGAGCCGAACGAGTGGCCCCAGGGTGACACAGTCCCGGCCGTCGCACCTGGCGATGACGTGCGGTGACGGGGCGACGACTGAGCGCCGACCGGGGGCCGGGCCGACCGGGGACCCTGAGGTGATCATGTGTTGACCGTGCGCAGATCCTGAGGTCTCACCGGTGATCAATCTGTGATCTTGGACCGGTCCGGGGCGGTCGCCGGTGCCGACGGTGAGGTGGCCGAAAATCGCCCCCGGCAGGTTCCCGCCGCGCCCCCGGCGCACGTGCGGGTGCCGCGACTGTCGCCGGGTGATTGCGAGGGCGGGTCCGGGGCGGGTCCGGGGGTGCGCCCGGCGGCCGGTCCCGGGGGTCCGGCGCGTGGACGACGGGAGCGTGCCCCTGCCGTCGCTGATACCCTGGTGGCCCGTGGGCGGATGGCCCCCCAGCGCTTCTCAGGGGCCCCGAACCGCAGCGACGGCACCCCCTGAAGATCCTCCGGTCCCACCGGTGATCCACCGGACAGGGGCGCCGGTACGCACCTCAGACCGCGACCACGGGAGCCCCCTCTTGGCCATGCCGAACCGATCCTCGACCTCCTCGACGACCAAGCACATCTTCGTCACCGGGGGCGTCGCTTCCTCCCTCGGCAAGGGCCTGACCGCCTCCAGCCTGGGGGCCCTCCTCAAGGCGCGGGGCCTGCGGGTCACCATGCAGAAGCTCGACCCGTATCTGAACGTCGACCCCGGCACGATGAACCCGTTCCAGCACGGTGAGGTGTTCGTCACCAACGACGGCGCCGAGACCGACCTGGACATCGGGCACTACGAGCGCTTCCTGGACGTCGACCTCGACGGCTCGGCCAACGTCACCACCGGCCAGGTCTACTCGACGGTCATCGCCAAGGAACGGCGCGGCGAGTACCTCGGCGACACCGTCCAGGTCATCCCGCACATCACCAACGAGATCAAGCACCGCATCCGGCGCATGGCGACCGACGACGTCGACGTCGTCATCACGGAGGTCGGCGGCACGGTCGGCGACATCGAGTCGCAGCCCTTCCTGGAGACCGTCCGCCAGGTCCGCCACGAGGTGGGCCGCGACAACGTCTTCGTCGTGCACATCTCGCTGCTCCCCTACATCGGCCCCTCGGGCGAGCTGAAGACCAAGCCCACCCAGCACTCCGTCGCCGCGCTGCGGAGCATCGGTATCCAGCCGGACGCGATCGTGCTGCGCGCCGACCGCGAGGTGCCGCTGTCGATCAAGCGCAAGATCTCGCTCATGTGCGACGTGGACGAGGACGCGGTGGTGGCCTGCGTGGACGCCAAGTCGATCTACGACATCCCCAAGGTGCTGCACACCGAGGGCCTGGACGCCTACGTCGTACGGAAGCTGGACCTGCCGTTCCGCGACGTCGACTGGACCGTCTGGGACGACCTGCTGGACCGGGTCCACAACCCCGACCACGAGGTCACCGTCGCGCTCGTCGGCAAGTACATCGACCTGCCCGACGCCTATCTGTCGGTGACCGAGGCGCTGCGCGCGGGCGGCTTCGCCAACCGGGCGCGGGTGAAGGTCAAGTGGGTCACCTCCGACGACTGCAAGACTCCGGCGGGCGCGGCGCGTCACCTCGGGGATGTCGACGGCATCCTGATCCCCGGCGGATTCGGCGAGCGCGGCGTGACTGGCAAGGTCGGGGCGATCCAGTACGCACGCGAACAGAAGATCCCATTGCTGGGCATCTGTCTGGGCCTCCAGTGCATCATCATCGAGGCCGCGCGCAACCTCCTGGAGAACCCGGACGCCAACTCCACGGAGTTCGACGCCGCGACGGCGCACCCGGTGATCTCCACGATGGAGGAGCAGCTCGCCTACGTGGAAGGCGCCGGCGACCTGGGCGGCACGATGCGCCTGGGCCTGTACCCGGCGAAGCTCGTGGACGGCTCGATCGTGCGGGGCGTCTACGACGACCAGCCGTACGTGGAGGAGCGCCACCGCCACCGCTACGAGGTCAACAACGCGTACCGCGCGGAGCTGGAGAAGAAGGCGGGCATCGTCTTCTCGGGCACGTCGCCCGACAACAAGCTCGTCGAGTACGTGGAGTACCCGCGCACGGTGCACCCCTACCTGGTCGCCACCCAGGCGCACCCGGAGCTGCGGTCCCGTCCGACCAGGCCGCACCCGCTGTTCGCGGGCCTGGTCAAGGCCGCGGTGGAGCGTCAGCAGGGCGCGTAGGGCGCGGGTCCGAGGCGATAACGTTGACCGAGGTACGGCTCTCCCGGGCACCGGGATCCGTACCTCGGTTTCCGCTTGTACGGGCGTGTGTAGGAGGACGTTTCGATGGCGATGGCGATCAAGGACACCCCCGAGGAGTGGCGGATCACGGCCACGGCGACGCCGTTCCGGGGCAACAAGACCAGCGTCCGTACGGACGACGTGGTCATGCCCGACGGTTCGGTCGCGCGCCGTGACTACCAGGTCCACCCCGGTTCGGTCGCGATCCTCGCCCTGGACGACTCGGACCGCGTGCTGGTCGTACGCCAGTACCGGCACCCTGTGCGCCAGAAGCTCTGGGAGATCCCGGCCGGCCTGCTCGACATCCCCGGCGAGAACCCGCTGCACGCGGCGGAACGGGAGCTGTACGAGGAGGCGCACGTCAAGGCGGCGGACTGGCGGGTGCTGACGGACGTCTACACGACGCCGGGCGGCTGCGACGAGTCCGTACGGGTCTTCCTGGCCCGCGAGCTGTCCGAGGCGGAGGGCGAGCGGTTCGACGTCTCCGAGGAGGAGGCGGACATGGAACAGGCGCGGGTGCCGCTGACGGAGCTGGTACGGGGCGTGCTGGCCGGCGAGCTGCACAACAACGCGCTCGTCGTGGGGGTGCTGTCGCTGACCGCGGCGCTGGCGGGGGACGGGGTGGACGCGCTGCGTCCGGCGGACGCGGAGTGGCCGGCGCGGCCGTTCGAGTCATGAGTCGGTAGGACGAACTGCTGATCCGATTGGGGGATTTGTCGCCGCGTCCGCCTGGTTCGTCGCACAGCGTGAACTAGGCTCGAATCACCCGTGCGGACACCCGCCGGGCTCGATTCGTCCGCACCCCGCCGAACGGGCAGGGGAAGGAGCGTGGCCGTGACGGACCAGGCGGTTGACTTGGACGGCGGCCCTGCCGGGTCGCGCACGGGAGCCTCAACTCCCGCCGACACGGCTCCACCTGACGGGCAGTCGGCTCCCCCCGCGCGTCGCCGCCGAACCGCCCGTGCGCGGGCGGCCTCTGACAGCGGGTCGGCCACGCCGCCGGACACCGCCGATGAGGCCGCCGGGGCCGACCCCGCCGGGCCGGCCCCGGCGCCGCCCGAAGCCGCTCGCCGGGTCGATGCGGCGCTGCCGGATCCAGACGACAGCCCGCCCGCCCGGGTCGCCGCCGGGCGCAAGAAGCCCGGCCCCCGGGCCGGCGCGGGGTCGCCGACCTCCCGTGCGCGGCGGGCCTCCGACCGTGGCGCGGTGGCGGAGGCCGATTCCGTGGCTCCTGCGGAAGCCGCTGAGGTGTCCGCCGGTCCGCCGGTCACCTCCCGTGCGCGGGGGGCCGCCCCGGGCAGGGGGGCGACGACGGGCGGTCGGGCCGCCGCGGCGCCGGACGCCGGCCACGTGGCGACGGAGTCGGGCACCCCGGCTGCGCCGGAGCCCGCTGAAGAGGGACCCGACCAGGCCAGGGCCAAGCGCAAGAAGTCCGGTCCGCGCGGCGGCGCGGGGTCGCCGACTGCCGCACCGACCACGGCCGGTGCGCGAGGGGTCTCCGACCGCGGCGCGGTGACGGGTGGCCCGGTTGCGGGGGCGGAGGCCGCTGAGGTGTCCGCCGGTCCGCCTGCCACCTCCCGTGCGCGGGGGGTGGCCTCCGCCGGGGGGACGACGCGCGGTCGGGCCGCCGCCGCGTCGGACGCCGGGCGCGTGGCGGTCGAGTCGGCGCCCACCGCCGGTGTTCCGGGCGTGGTGACGGAAGTCAGTTCTCCGGCCGGGACGGATGCTCTCGGCGGGTCGCCGGTCGGTGGTCCGGGTATTGCCGCGCCGGACGCCGTCGATGAAGCCCGGTCGGCGCCCACCGCCGGCCCTCCCGGCGTGGTGACGGCCGCCCCCGGCGGGGCGGGCGGCAAGGAGTCCGGTCCGTCGATCAGCGACCGTGCGTCGGCGGTGGGTGCCGGGCGGACGGCAGTCGGCCCGGCACCCACCGTACGGGCGGCGGCCCGCCCTCCCGCCCCCGTCGGCCGGCAGGCCGACCCCGCGCCCGGGTTCTTCGGGCGGCAGCGGGAGTTGAAGGCTCTGCACGGGGACATCGAGCGGGCCGGGCTCAATACCATCGGCGGGCGCAAGGCCGCCCATACCCGGGTTCTTCTCATCGCCGGGCAGCGGGGCGCCGGGCGGACCGCGCTCGCGCGGGAGTTGGCGCGGCAGGTGGGGCGGCGGTATCCGGACGGGGTGCTGCACATCCGGCTCACCGAGCCGGGCGGCGAGCCCGTCCCCGTCGAGCGCACC
The DNA here is from genome assembly GCF_045040315.1 of Streptomyces sp. NBC_01508. Classification (NCBI taxonomy): domain Bacteria; kingdom Bacillati; phylum Actinomycetota; class Actinomycetes; order Kitasatosporales; family Streptomycetaceae; genus Streptomyces; species Streptomyces sp. NBC_01508. The sequence goes on from NZ_CP109419.1 coordinate 6,872,631, forward strand.
GCACGTGACCTCCTCGGCGAGTTCGGCCTCCCCGTGCCGCCCGGCGCCGGTGAGGACGAGTTGTCCGACATGGTGCGCGAGGCGCTGGCCGTACGCCGGGTCCTGCTGCTCCTCGACGACGCCCACGACGCCGAGCAGGTCGACCTGCTGCTCCCCGAGAACCCGGACTGCCTCGTCGTCGCCGTCGCCCGCGGCCCGCTCACCGGTATCCCGGACATCCGCCCGTGCACCATCGGTGGCCTGGACGCCAAGGCGGCCATCGAACTGCTCGCCACCTTCACCGGATCCGTACGGATCACCGTCGACCCGCAGGCCGCCGAGTCCCTGGCGGAGGAGTGCGGTGGCCAGCCCGCCGCGCTCGCCGTCGTCGGCGGCTGGCTCGCCACCCACCCCATGGTCTCGGTCGCCGATGTCGCCAAGCGGCTGCGCGCCGTCCCCGAGGATTCCCAACAGCCGCAGGGCGCCCGCCCGTTGGCGCGTGCCTTCCGGTTCGTGTACGAGGGGCTGCCGCCCTCCACCGCCGGGATGCTGCGACTGCTCGCGCTCGCCCCCGCCGGATTCGCCGACGCCCACACCGCGTCCGCGCTGGCCGGCTGTTCCGTCTCCGCCGCGCGGGCGGCGCTGGACGATCTCGCCGCGCTGCACCTGCTGCGCCCGGCGGGGGAGCAGTTCGAGGTCCCCGGCGCCCTCGCCCCCCTGATGCGCGCGCTGATGGACGCGACGGACCGCCCCGCCGAGGTGCAGCTCGCCAGGGCCCGGATGCTGGAGCGGACCGTACGGCTGCTCCAGTCCTGCCGGGCCGTCACCGAGCCCGACGGCTCCCCGGCCCGAAAGAAGCTCGCCGCGCTGCCCCGCGCCGTGCGCTTCGCGACCGCCCCGGCCGCCGCCGACTGGCTGCGCTCCCGCAGGCCCGCGCTGCTGGCCTGCGCCCGGCTCGCGGTGGCCGACGGCGAGCTGGACACCCTCGCCCGCAGGCTGGTCGCCGCGCTCGTCAGGGCGCTCGCCGCGCACCAGGGCACGGACGCGGCGGCGCCGGACCTGTACGGGCTCCACCAGCTCGTCCTCGGTGTCGCCGAGCGCCAGGGACTGCACCGCGAGGAGGCCGCCGCGCTGCTCAACATCGGCGATCTGGACGCCCGGACGGGCCGTACGCACGACGCGCTGGCCCGTTACCGGTCCGCCCTGGACGCCGGAAGGGCCGCGAACGACCACTACGCGACCGGCCGCGCGATGGAATCCGTAGGCGGCGCGTACCAGGAACTCCAGGACTGGCACCGCGCCGCCGACTGGTACGGCAGGGCGCTCGCGCAGCGGCTCAGCCGCGGTGAGCGGGCCGACGAGGCGCGGCTGTACGCACGGCTCGGCACCGTCCATACCTACGCGGGCCGCTACGGCGAGGCGCTGCGCCACTGGCGGGCCGCCGCGGCGGGGCACCGCAGGCTCCGGGATCTCACCGGCCAGGCCCGCGCGCTCAGCGAGGCGGCCAGGGTCCAGGAGTACGCGGGCCGTCCCGAGGAGTCGCTGCACACCTGCCAGGAGGCCGTGGAGTGGGCCCGGCTGGCCGGCGACAGCCGTCTCCAGGCCGCGCTGGAGCTGAGGCTCGCGGACACGCTGGACCGCCTCGGCGACCCGACGGCGGCCCGTCTGCACCGCAACGCCTCCGATCGTTTGCTCGGAACCGGCCCCTCCGCCTACGAAATCCGTAGCGCCTCGGTAGAAGGTTGATGCTTTGCAAGGCTAGACAGCAGGAACTCCTTCATTAAACTGGCTCTGTCGTAACCGGCAACGATGCCTTCCGATGCGCCATGGGCGTATGGGTTTGGGGGGCATTGCCCGAGTATCCCTGAGCCAAGGACCGTGATCATCGTGCTCGTCGGCATCCCCCGCGAGGTAAAGAACAACGAGTTCCGGGTGGCCATCACCCCCGCCGGAGTGCACGAGCTCGTGCGCCACGGTCACCAGGTCGTCATCGAGCGGGACGCCGGCGCCGGCTCCTCGATCACGGACGCCGAGTTCACCGCCGCCGGCGCCCGGATCCTGCCCACCGCCGACGAGGTCTGGGCCGCCGCCGACCTCGTGCTGAAGGTCAAGGAGCCCATCGCCGAGGAGTACCACCGCCTCCGCAAGGACCAGACCCTCTTCACCTACCTGCATCTCGCCGCCTCCCGCGAGTGCACGGACGCGCTGCTGAAGTCCCGCACCACCGCCATCGCGTACGAGACCGTCGAGACCGCGAACCGGCGGCTGCCGCTGCTGGCCCCGATGTCCGAGGTCGCGGGCCGGCTGGCCCCGCAGGTCGGCGCGTACCACCTGATGCGCTCCGTCGGCGGCCGTGGCGTACTGCCCGGCGGCGTTCCCGGTACGGCTCCGGGCCGCGCCGTCGTCATCGGCGGCGGCGTCTCGGGCTGGAACGCCACCCAGATCGCCGTCGGCATGGGCTTCCATGTGACGCTGCTCGACCGGGACATCGACAAGCTGCGCGAAGCCGACAAAATCTTCGGCACGAAGGTGCAGACCATCGTCTCCAACGCGTACGAACTGGAGCGCGCCGTCGTCGAGGCGGACCTCGTCATCGGCGCCGTTCTGATCCCCGGGGCGAAGGCGCCGAAGTTGGTCACCAACGCGCTCGTGGCCAAGATGAAGCCCGGAAGTGTACTTGTCGACATTGCAATCGATCAGGGTGGTTGCTTCGAGGATTCGCACCCGACCACCCACGCCGAGCCGATCTTCCGGATCCACGACTCGGTCTTCTACTGCGTCGCCAACATGCCGGGTGCCGTACCGAACACCTCCACCTACGCGCTGACCAACGCCACGCTTCCCTACATCGTGGCCCTCGCCAACCTCGGCTGGACCGAGGCGCTGCGCCGTGACCCGGCACTCGCCAAGGGCCTCAACACCCATGACGGGCAGGTCACTTACGCTTCCGTGGCCGAGGCCCACGGCCTCGCGTACACCGAACTGGCCACCGTTCTCGCCTGACCCGTCAACGGCGTCCGTCAACCTCGCGCCCCCGGCCGGATCTTGCGTGGCAAGGTCCGGCCGACTGTGTGTCCCGCCACTTCCCGGGCCTCGTTCAACTCGCCTCGAACGTAACCCTTTAACCCTTTCGCACCCGTGTGAAACGCGTCGGCGGAGGGCTGTGCGCCCTTGACACAAGGGTGTTCGGTTGCCGACACATCGGGCCGGGTCCGGCGGATTGTGTTGCTGCGGAGTGGTGACACGCCATAGAGTCGCCAACCGTCGGCATGGTGCCACGCTGACCTATCGATAAGTTCCTGGTCACGTCCAAGGAGGTAAGACGACTTGTGAATGAGTCGACATTTACTCCCGGGGGTGGTCAACCAGGAATGCCTGCGCTGGGCCACCGGAGCCCGTCGTCCGGGCTAGAGGCCGTCGGCTCCGTCGCTGTCCGCACCTTCACCACCCATCAGCACATGACGACAGCCCACCAGACGATGGACGGCCAACACGTGAACGCCATGGCCGGCAACGAGAGTGGCCGAGAGTCCACCCACTTCGCCGACTTCGACGAGGTGCCCCAGGGGCACTTCTACGACCCTGACGCCGAGTACGAGCCCGACCCCGAGTACGCGGCCACCCTCGCGCCCGACGCCGCACGCCAGCGCCGCGAGCGAATCGGCCCGACCGGGCGTCCCCTGCCGTACTTCCCGATCCCGGGCCCGGTCACCGACCACGGCCCCGCGAAGATCATCGCGATGTGCAACCAGAAGGGCGGCGTCGGCAAGACCACGTCGACCATCAACCTGGGCGCCGCGCTCGCGGAGTACGGCCGGCGCGTGCTGCTGGTCGACTTCGACCCGCAGGGCGCCCTGTCCGTCGGGCTCGGCGTCAATCCGATGGAGCTCGACCTCACGGTCTACAACCTGCTCATGGAGCGGGGCATGTCGGCCGACGAGGTGCTCCTGAAGACCGCCGTGCCCAACATGGACCTGCTCCCGAGCAACATCGACCTCTCGGCCGCCGAGGTGCAGCTGGTGAGCGAGGTGGCCAGGGAGTCCACGCTCCAGCGCGCGCTCAAGCCGCTGATGCAGGACTACGACTACATCGTGATCGACTGCCAGCCGTCGCTCGGTCTGCTGACCGTGAACGCGCTGACCGCCGCGCACAAGGTGATCGTCCCGCTGGAGTGCGAGTTCTTCGCGCTGCGCGGGGTGGCCCTGCTCACCGAGACCATCGAGAAGGTCCAGGAGCGGCTCAACCCGGAGCTGGAGCTGGACGGCATCCTCGCCACGATGTACGACTCCCGCACGGTGCACAGCCGCGAGGTCCTGGCGCGGGTCGTCGAGGCTTTCGACGATCACGTCTACCACACGGTGATCGGCCGGACCGTGCGCTTCCCGGAGACCACGGTCGCCGGTGAGCCCATCACCACCTACGCCTCCAACTCCGTCGGCGCCGCCGCCTACCGCCAGCTCGCCAGGGAGGTGCTCGCCCGGTGTCACGCCGAGTGAGTCTGCCCGGGGCCGACGAGCTGTTCCGTACGACCGGGGGCATGGCGCTCCAGGCTTCCTCGCCGGGTGACCGGCGGCGTACCGCGAACGGCGAGCCGCGGGTCCCGGCACCGGCCCAGGAGAGCGATCAGGGCGCCGCACAGCCGGGAGCCGCGCAGTCGGCGGCACCGGCACCGGCCCAGGAGCACTCGGCGACCGACGCGGACTCGTCGGCCACCTCCCGCAGTCGCGCCCCCGAGCAGGAACAGCAGCGCCGGCCGCAGGGGCCGCAGGACGGCGGTGGCACCCCCACCGTCGGCCAGCAGGGCGGCCAGCGCCGCAGAGGGGGCCGCGGGGCCAACCGCCGCCCCAGCGGGCGCGAACGGCACGACGAGAAGATCACGGTCTACGTCTCCGCCGAGGAACTGATGGACCTGGAGCACGCGCGTCTGGTGCTGCGCGGCGAGCACGGACTCGCCGTGGACCGGGGGCGGATCGTCCGCGAGGCGGTCGCCGTGGTCCTCGCCGACCTGGAGTCGCGCGGCGACGCGAGCATCCTCGTCCGGCGCCTGCGCGGGCGCTGAAGGTAGCCTCGGCGGACTTGTCCCTCCCGCCTCCAGGACCGCCATGCCGCCCACCGACGACTCCGCAGCCCGCTCGTCCCGCCGTGCGCTGGGGCGCGGGCCGGGGGCCGTCGGCGCGGCGGCGCCTGTGGTGGCGGAGCCTGTACCGGTGGAGCCGCCGGCCGTGGTGCCCGAGCCCGTGGTGCCCGAGCCGGCGGAGCCGGAGGCCGTACCGGAGCCCGAGCCCGTACGCGACACGGACACCGGTCCCGAAGCCACGGCAGAAGCCGGACCCGAACCAGCAGCCGAGCCCGAGCCCGACGACGGGCGGTTCACCGTACGGCTCGTGAACTTCGAGGGGCCGTTCGACCTGCTCCTCCAGCTGATCTCGAAGCACAAGATGGACGTCACCGAGGTCGCACTCTCCAAGGTCACCGACGAGTTCATGGTGCACATCCGCGCCATGGGCCCCGACTGGGACCTCGACCAGACCACCGAGTTCCTGGTCGTCGCCGCGACGCTCCTGGACCTCAAGGCCGCGCGCCTGCTGCCGTCCGCCGAGGTGGAGGACGAGGGCGACCTGGCGCTGCTGGAGGCCAGGGACCTGCTCTTCGCCCGGCTGCTCCAGTACCGCGCGTACAAGCGGATCGCGGAGATCCTGGGCGCCCGGCTGGACTCCGAGTCGCGGCGCTGTCCCCGTACCGTCGGCCTGGAACCGCACCACGCCGCGCTGCTCCCCGAGGTCGTCATCGGCATCGGCGCCGAGGGGTTCGCCCGGCTCGCCGTCAAGGCGATGCAGCCCAGGCCCAAGCCGCAGGTGTACACCGACCACATCCACGCGCCGCTCGTCTCCGTCCAGGAGCAGGCGGGGATCGTCGTGGCGCTGCTGCGGGCGGCCGGCGAGGTGAGTTTCGCGACACTCGCCGAGGACGCCCCGGACACGCTCACCGTCGTGGCGCGCTTCCTCGCGCTGCTGGAGCTGTACCGGGAGAAGGCCGTCGCCCTGGACCAGGACGAGGCCCTGGGGCCGCTCACGGTGCGCTGGACGGGCGGGGACGACGACGAGTCGCCACGGGTGACGGACGAGTTCGACCGCCCGCCCGATTCCGTGACGGCCAGTCCCGAGGACCCGACGAACACGAGCGAGGAGAAGGCGTGAGCGAGCACCGTACGGTCGCCGACCTCGGACTCAAGCCCGCCCTGGAGGCGGTCCTCATGGTCGTGGACGAGCCCGCGACCGAGGATCACCTGGCCAAGGTCCTGGACCGGCCGCGCAGGGCCGTCGCCGACGCGCTGCGCGAGCTGGCCGACGAGTACACCGTCCAGCGCCGCGGCTTCGAGCTGCGCCTCGTCGCGGGCGGCTGGCGTTTCTACTCCCGGCCCGAGTACGCGGAGGCCGTCGAGGGCTTCGTACTCGACGGCCAGCAGGCCCGGCTCACCCAGGCCGCGCTGGAGACCCTGGCGGTCGTCGCCTACCGCCAGCCGGTCAGCCGGTCGCGGGTCTCGGCCGTACGCGGAGTGAACTGTGACGGGGTCATGCGGACCCTCCTCCAGCGCGGTCTGGTCGAGGAGGCGGGAGCGGAACCCGAAACAGGTGCGATCCTGTACAGGACGACGAACTATTTCCTGGAGCGGATGGGCCTGCGTGGTCTGGACGAGCTTCCGGAACTCGCGCCCTTCCTTCCGGAGGCGGACGCGATCGAGGCCGACAGCCTGGAAGGCGTTCCGTCGTTCGATCCGGACGCACCGTACGCCCCGGAAACTCACGCAGACGACAAGACGGACATTTGATGCGAAGCAACGGCAGGAACAGCGGAAGCGGCAGCGGCAGCGGCAACCGGAGCGGCGGTGGCGGCGGCCGGGGAGCCGCGGGCGGCAAACCCCAGTCGAGGTCCGGCGGGGGTCGTGGCGGCAGCGGGGCGAGCGCCGGTGGCCGGGGGAGCGGCGGCGGCGCGCGTGGCGGCGCCGGCGCGCGGGACGACAAGCAGCCGAAGCGTGAGAGCAATCCGCGTCCCGAGGAGCGCCGTTACGACGTCGGGCGCTCCAGCGGCCCCGGTGGGTCCGGTGGCGGTCAGGGTGGCTCCGGCGGCCCGTCCGGCGGCGGCCGTGGCGCCTCCGCACGCGGCGGCGCCAAGGGCGGCCCCAAGGCCCCGAGCATCGCGGCCAAGCGCCGGGCCCAGGGAAAGCCCGCCCGCCCGCGCGAGCTGGACGCCAAGATCGAGCAGCGCAACCGTGACCGGTACGCCGACAAGCCGGAGATCAGGACCCCCAGGACCAATCCGGGCGCCGATCAGGAGGGCGAGCGGCTCCAGAAGATCCTGGCGCGTGCGGGCATGGGTTCGCGCCGGGCCTGCGAGGAGCTGATCGAGCAGTCCCGCGTCGAGGTCAACGGCGAGATCGTCGTCGAGCAGGGCATGCGTGTCGACCCGCACCGGGACGAGATCAAGGTCGACGGGCTGACCGTCGCCACGCAGTCGCATCTCTTCTTCGCGCTGAACAAGCCGGCCGGTGTCGTCTCCACGATGGGCGACCCGGACGGCAGGCAGAACCTCGGCGACTACGTCACCAACCGCGAGACGCGGCTGTTCCACGTGGGCCGGCTGGACACCGAGACCGAGGGCATCATCCTGCTCACCAACCACGGTGAGCTGGCCCACCGCCTCACGCACCCCAGGTACGGCGTGAAGAAGACGTATCTCGCCGCCATCCAGGGGCCGTTGCCGCGTGATCTGGGCAAGCGGCTCAAGGACGGCATCCAGTTGGAGGACGGCTACGCCCGCGCCGACCACTTCCGCGTCGTGGAGAACACCGGGAAGAACTACCTGGTCGAGGTCACCCTCCACGAGGGCCGTAAGCACATCGTGCGCCGCATGCTCTCCGAGGCGGGTTTCCCCGTCGAGCGCCTGGTCCGCACGTCGTTCGGCCCAATCCCGCTGGGTGACCAGAAGTCCGGCTGGCTGCGCCGCCTGACGAACACGGAGGTCGGCATGCTGATGAAGGAAGTCGGCCTGTAGAGGGACCAGTTCCGCCCCGTACCGAGTGAAGAAAGCCCGTGGCCGCCGGCCGCGGGCTTTTCTGCTTGTGGCGCGCGCCCGTTCACCTTTATAGTCAATCTGACCATTAAGGAGGCGGGCGTGAGTCTCGCGGATTTTCTCGACCCCTTGCAGCAGCCGCTCGTGACCGTGCTCGACACCCCGGTGAGCTGGACCGAGGTGCTCGGCTTCGGCAGCGGCGCGCTGTGCGTCTGGCTCGTCGCCCGCCAGCACCTCGCCAACTGGCCGATCGGTATCGCCAACAACCTGTTCTTCATCCTGCTGTTCGCCCAGGCCGGCCTGTACGCCGACGCCGGGTTGCAGATCGTCTTCATCGCCCTCGCCACGTACGGCTGGTGGACCTGGACCCACGGGGGTGGACCAGACTCCACGTACCTCCCGGTGCGGCGCACGACGCGCACCGAGTGGGGCTGGCTGCTCGCGGCGGGGGCGGTGGGAACTCTCGGTCTGACGCTCCTCCTGGACCACCAGACCTCTTCGACGGTGCCGTTCTGGGACGCCGTCACCACCGCGCTGTCGCTGATGGCGACGTACGGGCAGTGCCGGAAGCGCCTGGAGTCGTGGTGGCTGTGGATCGCGGCCGACGTCGTCTACATCCCGCTCTACGCGCACAAGGACCTCTACCTGACGTCGATCCTCTACGTCGGCTTCATGACCCTGTGCGTCATCGGACTGCGCAACTGGTCGCGCGACCTGGACCGGCGCCCGGCCGACGTGCCGGCGGTCACGGCATGAGCGCGGCGTACGAACACGGCGCGGCGTACGAACACGGCGCGGCGTACGAACACGGCGCGGCGTACGAACGCGGACCGGCGTACGAACACGGCCTGGTGCTCGGCAAGTTCTACCCTCCGCACGCCGGCCACCACCACCTCGTACGGACCGCCCAGGGCCGCTGCGCACGGCTCACCGTCCTCGTCTGCGCCGCCTCCGTCGAGTCGGTGCCGCTCGCCGACCGCGTCGCCTGGATGCGCGAGATCCACCCGGACGCCCGGGTCGTCGGCGCAATCGACGACACCCGCATGGACCTCCACGACCCCGCCATCTGGGACGCGCACATGGCGGTCTTCCGCGCGGCCGTCCCCGAACCCGTGGACGCCGTCTTCACCTCCGAGCCGTACGGGGACGAACTCGCCCGCCGCTTCGGCGCCGCGTCCGTCACCGTCGACCAGGACCGCACGCTCCACCCGGTCTCCGGGACGGCCGTCCGCAAGGACCCGGCCGGCTGCTGGGACTTCCTCGCCCCGCCCGTCCGGGCCGCGCTCACCCGCCGCGTCGTGGTGCTCGGCGCCGAGTCCACCGGCACCACGACCCTGGCGCTGGCGCTCGCCGACCACTACCGGGCGCGCGGCGGCGTCTGGGCCCGTACCCGCTACGTACCGGAGTACGGGCGGGAGTTCAGCGGGCACAAGCTCGCCGCGCTGCGCGCCCGATGGCCCGGTGCCCAGTGGGAGGACGTCGAATTCACCACCGACGACTTCCCGTTGATCGCCGGGCGGCAGAACGAGGCGGAGGAGGAGGCGGCCCGTGCCGGTTCACCCGTTCTGTTCTGCGACACCGACTCCTTCGCCACCACCGTCTGGCACGAGCGGTACGTGGGCGGGCGCAACCCGCTGGTCGAGGAGGTCGCCGACCGGGCGCCGCACCATCTGTGGCTGCTCACCGGCCACGAGGGCGTCGCCTTCGAGGACGACGGACTGCGGGACGGCGAGGAGCTGCGGCCCTGGATGACCGGCCGGTTCAGGGACGAACTGACCCGCACGGGGCGGACGTTCGTGGCGCTCGAAGGGCCGCACGAGAAGCGGCTCGCCGACGCGGTCGTCGCCGTGGACGCCCTGCTGGACCAGGGTTGGTACTTCGCCGATCCCCTGCCGGAGAACAGATGACACCCCAAGAGCCGCCCCAAGAGCCGCCCCGACGGCAGCCCCGAAAGCCGTTCCGAAAGCCGCTCCGACAGACAGACGAAGAGTCACCCCAGCGGCCCCGCGTGCCCGAGAACTACGACCCCGCCGACTTCGTACCGTTCGCCGTCACCGTCGACCTCGCCGTCTTCACGGTCCGCCAGAGCCGACTGCACGTCCTGCTCATCGAGCGCGGCCAGGAGCCGTACCTGGGCCACTGGGCGCTGCCCGGCGGCTTCGTACGGCCCCGGGAGTCCGCCGGGCAGGCGGCGCGGCGTGAACTCGCCGAGGAGACCGGCCTGTCGCCGGAGACCGTCGCCGGACTGCGACCCGAGCAACTGCGCACCTACAGCGACCCGGACCGCGACCCCCGGATGCGCGTCGTCTCCGTCGCGTACACGGCGCTCGTGCCCGACCTCCCCGAGCCGCGCGGCGGCGGCGACGCGGCGCGCGCCCGCTGGACCCGCTACGGCGACGGCGCACTCGGCCGACTCGCCTTCGACCACGGCCTGATCCTGGCCGACGGCCGGCGCCGTATCGGGGCCAAGCTCGAATACACCTGCCTCGCCACGGAGTTCTGCCCGTCCGAGTTCACCCTCGGTGAGCTTCAGCAGGTGTACGAGACGGTCTGGGGCGTCGAGCTGGACCGGCCCAACTTTCGCCGCAAGGTGCTGACTTCACCCGGCTTCGTGGAACCGGTGGAAGGCCCGCCGCGCCGCACCGGGGGCCGGGGCAAACCGGCCGCCCTCTACCGCGCAGGCACCGCCACCGCACTCCACCCGCCGCTGCTTCGACCGGAAGGACGGACCACCTCATGACCTCCTCGGACACCTCCTTGGGCACTTCCTTGGGCACCTCCTCGGGCACCGCATCCAAGAGAGCCGCCACCGGCGCCATGACCGGGCTCGCGCTCGGCGACGCCCTCGGTTTCCCCACCGAGTTCAACGACGTGCCGTCGATCCTCGCCAAGTTCGGTCCGTGGCGTGAACTGCCGCTGCTGAAGCCCGCGATCGTCAGCGACGACACCCAGATGACACTCGCGCTCGGCCGGGGCTTGCGCACCGCCATGGACCGGGGCCCGCTCGGACCGACGCGCCTCGCCCGGCCGGTGCGCGAGGAGTTCGTCGAATGGTTCCACGACCCGCAGAACAACCGCGCCCCCGGCAACACCTGTATGACGGCCTGTCAGCTCCTCGACAGCGACCGCCCCTGGCAGCAGGCGAGCCGGATCGGCTCCAAGGGCTGCGGCGCCAACATGCGCGTCGCACCGATCGGACTCGCGCCCGGACTCACCCTCGAACAGCGCTCCGGCGCCGCGCAGCTGCAGTCCGCTCTCACCCACGGCCACCCGACCGCCCTGGCCGCCTCCGACCTCACGGCCCACGCGGTGCACCTGCTGGCGCGGGGAACCGAACCGCTCGGCCTGGTGGGCCTGCTGCGCAGCTACGCGTACGAGAACCGCTCCCGCTACCACCACACCTGGCTCGGCGACCTGTGGACCCACAGCCAGGACCCGACCCCTGAGCACTTCGTCGAGCGCGGCTGGGACGACTGCCTGGCCGTACTCGCACGGCTCCAACAGGCCTTGGCCGCACCCTCGCCCGAGACCGACCCGTGCCTGGCGACCGGCGACGGCTGGATCGCCGAGGAGGCGTTCGCCACCGGGCTGCTCTGCTTCCTGCTCTTTCCCGAGGAGCCGGTCACGGCGCTGCGCCGGGCCGCCTGCACCAAGGGCGACTCGGACTCGATCGCCTGTCTCACGGGCGCGTTCGCGGGCGCGCACCTCGGGGCGGACGCCTGGCCGAAGGAGTGGGCGGACCGGATCGAGTACCGCGAGGAATTGCTGGAACTCGGAGCACTCTGGGACGCTTGATCCATGCGTATGGATGACGAGCACGTGGCGGTCGGCGCCCCCTTCGACCACACCCTCGACGAACCCCCGGCCGAGCGCGCCCGGCGCCTTCACCTGGCCGGGCTGCCGACGACCGATCTCGGACCGGTCCTCGCCGAGGAGGCGGATCCGCTGCTGTTCGTCACCGTCTCCGGCGCCCACCTCTACGGATTCCCCTCCACGGACTCGGACGTCGACCTGCGCGGCGCCCATCTGCTGCCGGTCGCCGAACTCATCGGACTGCACGAGCCGGACGAGACCCGGTCGCGGATGTGGGACCGCGACGGCGTGGAGATGGACCTGGTCAGCCATGACCTGCGCAAGTTCGTCCGGATGATGATGCGGCGCAACGGCTACGTACTGGAACAGCTCCACTCGCCCCTGATCGTGCACTCCACGGACGCCCACCGGGAACTGCTGTCGCTCGCGCCCGGTGTACTGACCGGCCACCACGCCCACCACTACCGGGGGTTCGCCGCCACCCAGTGGCGGCTCTTCGAGAAGACCGGCGAACTCAAGCCGCTGCTCTACACGTTCCGCGCGCTGCTCACCGGCGTCCACCTCATGCGCAGCGGCGAGGTGCAGGCCCATCTGCCCACGCTGCTCGCCGAAGTGAGCGCGCCCGACTATCTGCCCGAGCTGATCGAGGCGAAGGCCGAGGCCGAACACGGCGCGGCGACCGGCCTCGCCCCGACCCGCCTCCAGAGCGACGTGGACGCGCTCCACGCGGTCCTGGCGGAGGCCAGGGAACGGACCCGGCTACCCGACTCCCCGGTCGGCTACGAGGCGCTCCACGACTTGGTCGTCCGCACCCGCCTGGAGCGCTGACGCCTGGAGCGCCGACGCCCGCAGTGCCGACGCCCGCCTCGTGCGGATCACGAAGTCCTCGACGCGTGCGTGGTCCGGCTCGGCGGGCAGCGCGCAGCCGTCGAGCGCGGCGTCCGCCTCCTCCCCGAGGCGGTTCATCCGCCGCTCCACCTCGGGCCACGGGACCTCACCGCGCTTGACCGCGAGCAGCGGCTCCCGCTGCTCACCCGCGTCGATGACCAGCCGGCCCGTACGCAGCAGGTCACGGCAGCAGCCCAGCAGCCGCAGCAGATGCATGGCGTGCTTCCAGCGGGGCGCGCCGTGCTGCCGGATGTCCGCCTCCAGCTTCTTGCGCTGGCCGATCGCGTAGCGCACGAAGGTCTCGTGCGCCTGCCGGGAGAGGAACGCGTCGCGCAGGGCGAGGAGTTCGCGGCCCGTGTCGTCCACCTGCTCGACCAGCGGCGAGTGCAGGCACTCCAGCACATTGGGATTGCTGCGCAGCGCGAGCAGACAGAAACGCTCCAGCTCCCAGGAGAACCGCTCGTCGGCCGGCCTGTCGACATGGGTCGGGGGCTTCTCGAAGCCCCAGTACAGCGGCGTCGGCGCCAGGAACACCCCCCGGTGGTCGGTGTCACTGCCCTCGGTGGCCAGACCGAAGGCGCGCGATCCCATGACGCACGCGTAGACGGTGTGGTCGCGTACCAGATCCTCGGGCGTCATGCGCGTAGAGATTACGTGAGGGCACGACACCCGCCCCGCCCCGGACCCCCGCCCCGGACCCCCGCCGTCTCGCGCAACGGTCGCCCCGTCCGTACCGCCGCCCATCTGTCTAACCTGGGACGAAGCACACGATCACTGAGCGGGACGAGGAGCACGACGTGCCGGTACGAGCAGGCCGAGGGGCCGTCCAGCTGGAGCGGGACGAGCCCGGGCACATGGACGAGCAGGTCGCCCTGCTGCTCTCCGCCATCCTGGAGCGCAACAGCCTCGGGGCGGACGACCTGATCAGTATCTGGTTCACCGCCACCCCCGACCTGCACAGCGACTTCCCGGCCGCCGCCGCACGCGGAATCGGCATCGTCAGTGACGATGGCTCGCTGATCTGCGCGCAGGAGCTGGACATCGAGGGCGCCATGCCCCGTGTGGTCCGCATCCTCGCCCACATCGAGTCCGACCTCCCCCGCTCCGAGATCGCGCACGTCTACCTCGGCGCCGCGGCAGCCCTCCGCAAGGACATCGCCCAGTGAGAACCGCCCTCGTCATCGGGACCGGCCTGATCGGCACCTCGGCCGCCCTCACCCTCGCCGGGCGCGGCGTCGCCGTCCACCTCGTGGACCACGACCCGGCCAGGGCCCGGACCGCGGCGGCGCTCGGCGCCGGCACGGAGGAGCCGCCGGCCGGCCCCGTCGACCTCGCGATCGTCGCCGTACCGCCCGCGCACACCGCCACCGCGCTCGCCGCCGCGATGCGCGCCGGCAGCGCGCGGGGCTACCTGGACGTCGCCAGCGTCAAGGGCGGCCCCCGGCGCGAGCTGGAGGCGCTGGGCCTGGACCTCGCCGCGTACATCGGGACGCATCCGATGGCCGGCAAGGAGAGTTCGGGACCGCTCGCCGCCACCGCCGACCTCTTCGAGGGCCGCCCCTGGGTGCTGACCCCCACGGCCGGCACCGACACCGAGGTGCTGAACCTCGCCCTCGAACTGGTCGCGCTCTGCCGTGCGGTGCCGGTGGTCATGGACGCCGACGCCCACGACCGGGCGGTCGCCCTCGTCTCTCACACGCCCCAGCTGATCTCCTCGATGGTCGCCGCCCGGCTGGAGGAGGCCGACGAGGCGGCCGTAAGGCTCTGCGGCCAGGGCATCCGCGACGTCACCCGCATCGCGGCCTCCGACCCCCGGATGTGGGTCGAGATCCTGACGGCGAACCCGGGGCCGGTCGCCGACGTGCTCGCGGGCGTGGCCGCCGACCTGGACGAGACGGTCGAGGCGCTGCGGGCGCTCCAGTCCGCCGACGAGGCCAAGCGGCGCGGCGGCACCGAGGGCATCGAGGACGTCCTGCGGCGCGGCAACGCGGGCCGGGTGCGGGTGCCGGGCAAGCACGGCGCCGCACCGGCGTCGTACGAGACGGTGGCCGTCCTGATCGGCGACCGGCCGGGCGAGCTGGCCCGGATCTTCGCGGACGCCGGCAGCGCCGGGGTCAACATCGAGGACGTCCGCATCGAACACGCGACCGGGCAGGAGGCGGGTCTGGTGCAGCTGATGGTGGAGCCCTCGGCGGCTCCCGTCCTGAGCGCGGCGCTGCGCGAGCGCGGCTGGTCGATCCGCCGCTGACAGCGGCGCCGAAGACACTCCTCTGACCGGTACGGGGGCGGGCTTTCGCGGGGGTGTAAGGGACACGCCCAGCACTCGGTAACCTTGTGCGGGGGCGTACTGACGTCTGGGCGTCCGGAAACGACCCCCCGAACGTCCCGAGAGTGTCGCGCGAACGACCTCGCGTACGACTCCGCGCCCCGTGAACCAGGAAGGTGTCCGCCCCCGTGGAAACCGCTGCAACCGACGCCAGGACCGCCCCGGCCGCCGTGATCGTCGCCATCGACGGGCCCGCGGGCACCGGCAAGTCGAGCACGTCCCGGTCCGTGGCCACCCAGCTCGGACTGAGCTACCTGGACACCGGCGCGCAGTACCGGGCGATCACCTGGTGGATGATCAGCAACGGCATCGACGTCCAGGACGCCTCGGCCGTCGCCGTGGCCGCCGACAAGCCGGTCATCGTGTCCGGCACCGACGCCTCGAACCCGACGATCACCGTCGACGGCGCGGACGCCTCCGGTCCCATCCGCACCCAGGAGGTCACGGCCAGGGTCAGCGCGGTCAGCGCCGTCCCCGAGGTACGGGCCGTCATCACCGAACTCCAGCGCTCCATCGCCGCCGGCGCCGACGGCGGCATCGTCGTCGAGGGCCGCGACATCGGCACGACCGTGCTGCCCGACGCCGACCTGAAGGTCTTCCTCACCGCCTCGCCCGAGGCGCGCGCCGCGCGCCGCAGCGGCGAACTGAAGGGCAAGGAGGCCACGGACCTCGCCGCCACCCGGGAAGCGCTGATCAAGCGGGACGCGATCGACTCCACCCGTAAGACGTCCCCGCTGGCCAAGGCCGCCGACGCGGTCGAGGTGGACACCACCGACCTCACGCTCCAGCAGGTCATCGAGTGCGTCGTCACCCTGGTCGAGGAGAAGCGGGCGGCCCGGTGAACGGACCCTCCCGGCCTCGTAGGACCGCACCCTCCCCGAAGGGCGCGGCGGTGGGCCGCGGCATCGGCATCGGACTGATGTACGGCCTGTGGAAGCCACGGGTGCTCGGCGCCTGGCGGGTCCCGGCGGCCGGCCCGGTGATCCTTGCCGTCAACCACTCGCACAACATCGACGGGCCGATGCTCATGGGCACCGCGCCCCGGCCCGTGCACTTCCTGATCAAGAAAGAAGCCTTCATCGGTCCGCTCGACCCGTTCCTGCTGTCCATCGGACAGCTGAAGGTGGACCGTACGACCACCGACCGCGCCGCCGTCACCGACGCGCTCGGGGTGCTCAAGGGCGGCGGGGTCCTGGGGATCTTCCCCGAGGGCAGCAGGGGCGAGGGTGACTTCGCCTCCCTGCGGTCCGGGCTCGCGTACTTCGCCGTACGCACCGGGGCGCCGATCGTCCCGGTGGCGGTGCTGGGGAGCACGGAGCGCCGCGGGCGGCTGATAGGCGCGCTGCCGCCGCTGCGCGGCCGTATCGACGTCGTCTTCGGGGACGCGTTCCACGCGGGCGACGGGAGTGGCCGGCGCACGCGTCAGGCGATGGACGACGCCACGCTGCGGATCCAGAAGCGGCTGACCGCCCATCTGGACAACGCCAGACGCCTCACCGGGCGCCGGGCAGGACTTGAGTAGTGCAGCGCGCTGGCGCGGTGCACCGATCACGATGAACGAGGTACGGACTTCATGAACGACCATATTGACTCCGGCGACTCCGGGAACTCCGGCGACGAGCACGGAGAGCTTGGCGACGCCGAGTACTCGGAGTTCATGGAGCTCGCCGCCCAGGAGGGCTTCGACCCCGAGGAGATCGAGGGCGCGATCGGCGAGGCCGGCCACGGTCCGCTGCCCGTCCTCGCCGTCGTCGGCCGCCCCAATGTCGGCAAGTCGACCCTGGTGAACCGCATCATCGGTCGCCGCGAGGCCGTCGTCCAGGACAAGCCCGGCGTCACACGCGACCGCGTCAGCTACGAGGCCGAATGGGCCGGGCGCCGCTTCAAGGTCGTCGACACCGGCGGCTGGGAGCAGGACGTCCTCGGTCTCGACGCGTCCGTCGCCGCCCAGGCCGAGTTCGCGATCGAGACCGCCGACGCGGTGGTCTTCGTCGTGGACTCCACGGTCGGCGCCACCGACACCGACGAGGCCGTCGTCAAGCTGCTGCGCCGCGCGGGCAAGCCCGTCGTGCTGTGTGCCAACAAGGTCGACGGGCAGAGCGGCGAGGCCGACGCGACGGCCCTGTGGTCGCTGGGTCTCGGCGAGCCGTACCCGGTGTCCTCGCTGCACGGCCGCGGTACGGGCGACATGCTCGACGCCGTTCTGGAAGCGCTGCCCGAGGCGCCCGCGCAGACCTTCGGCACGACCATCGGCGGCCCGCGCCGGATCGCGCTCATCGGCCGCCCGAACGTCGGCAAGTCCTCGTTGCTGAACAAGGTCGCGGGCGAGGAGCGCGTCGTCGTCAACGAGGTCGCGGGCACCACCCGTGACCCGGTGGACGAACTGATCGAACTCGGCGGCACGGTCTGGAAGTTCGTGGACACGGCGGGCATCCGGCGCCGCGTCCACCTCCAGGAGGGCGCCGACTACTACGCCTCGCTGCGTACGGCCGCCGCCGTGGAGAAGGCCGAGGTCGCCGTCGTCCTGATCGACACCGGCGAGTCCATCAGCGTCCAGGACCAGCGCATCATCACGATGGCCGTCGACGCGGGCCGCGCCCTCGTCGTCGCGTTCAACAAGTGGGACACCCTGGACGAGGAGCGCCGCTACTACCTGGAACGCGAGATCGAGACCGAGCTGGCGCAGATCGCGTGGGCCCCCCGCGTCAACGTCTCCGCGCGCACCGGACGGCACATGGAGCGCCTGGTCCCGGCGATCGAGACGGCCCTCGCGGGCTGGGAGACGCGCGTGCCGACCGGCAGGCTCAACGCCTTCCTCGGCGAACTCGTCGCCGGGCACCCGCACCCGATCCGCGGCGGCAAGCAGCCGCGCATCCTGTTCGGTACGCAGGCGGGCACCCGGCCGCCCCGGTTCGTGCTCTTCGCGTCCGGCTTCATCGAGGCGGGCTACCGGCGGTTCGTGGAGCGCAGGCTCCGCGAGGAGTTCGGCTTCGCCGGCACGCCGATCCACATCTCGGTACGGGTGCGGGAGAAGCGCGGCCGCAAGAAGTGACACGCGGTCGGTGACCACAGATGCCGGTGGGCCTGGAGCGGATGTCATCCGCTCCAGGCCCACCGGCATCTGCCGTACGGCCGACGACGCGGCCGACGACCGGGCTCACAGGCCCCGGCGGGGGGCCGGTGGCAGGGCCGCCTGCGGGCGGCCTCCCTGATACGGCCGGCCGCCGCTCTGCCACGCGCCGGCGAACGGGCCGCCCTGCCGGCCCGAGGACCCGTGCATCCCCGTACCGAAGGCGGTGAAGCCCAGACTCTCCTCACCGCTGCGATCACCCGGAAGCGTCCTGAACGACCGCAGGTACTCGGAGTACAGCGCGTCGTAGATCGGCGTGGCCGAGTATCCGGACGAGTACCCGGCCGGGGGGTCCTGGGCCGGGCGCATGGCGGGGACCTGGGGCTGGTACTGCTGGCGAGAACGGTCGTATGAGTGCACGTAGGAGCCAACGACCCCGTCGTCCGTCGGATGCGGCCTGACGCGCGAAAATGCTGGTCGCGACGGGTGGGAGGCCGGATCGGCGGGCGTCCGGGCCGGGTCCCCGGCGCGCTCCCGACGCTCCTCGGCGCGGTGCTGCCCGCCCCGGTGTTCCCCGCCGCCGTGTCCGCCGCCGTGCTCACCGCCGCCGTGCGGCTCCCCGTACCGCTCCCCGGCCCGGCGCTCCCCCGAGGGGGCTCGTCCCTCGTCCGTCACGTGCCGGCCAGCGGCATCGCCGCCGCCACCAGACGCCCGTCCGCCGCCGCCTTGTCCAGCGCGTCGCGCAGCAGGTCCTCGCGCGGCTGCTGGCCGATGGAGCCGACCGGGGCGGCGAAGACCAGGACGGTCCGCGACTTGTTGGCGGCGGCCCGCCAGTCGCCGGTGACCTGGAGCGGCTGGTGCGCCTGCCACCAGGCGACGGGTGTGCCGCCGCCGGTGCCGGGCTGGAGGACCGCGTGCAACTGGCCCATGGCGAGCAGCACCGACCAGCCGGACAGCGTGCCCGGAGGCCGGCTCAGATCGCTCACCGGCTGGAAGCCCTGCTCCGCGAGGAGCGGCAGGAACTCGTCCTCGTCACCGGCCGAACCGGGCCGGGCGATGGGACCGGTCGGTTCGACGACGAGCGCGGGGTGCAGCTGGTTGTCGATCAGGACCAGACCGCTGGTGACACCGAGGACTGCCTGCTCGCCGCCGGCGCCCTGAGCCTGGGGGTCACCGCCGGTGATGCTGCGGACGGCGCCCTGGAGCTGGTCCTCGGCCACCTTGACGACCTGGGAGGGGATGCAGCTGGCGTGGGCGAAGGCCAGGACGGCGGTCTCCTCGCCGATGAACAGCACCGTGCTGGTGCGTTCGGTTTCGGAGTCGCCCGGGGTACGGCAGGAGGTGCAGTCGTAGCTGCCCGGGGAGTTCTCGCCGACGAGCAGGCGATCGGCTTCTTCGTCGCCGATCTCGGCGCGTACGTCTTCGCTGACGTCGAGCATGCGCGGCACGGGTGGCTCCTCGAACTCGGTGCGTGGGCCGGGCTGTTCCCGGCTCGTAAAGAGACAACGGGTGAGCTGTCGCCGGGGTCACGCGCGAAGCCGGACGAATCGAACCGCTCGTCCCGCTCGCACGTACGGGTGAAGCTTCCGGCGCGGCTCACGCCCGCGGCGGGACGGGCCGGTCCCCGCCCTACTGTCGCTCCAGGCCGACCGGGGAGGACGCGGGAGAACGCAGGAGAAGCAGGAGAACCAAGGAAGCCAAGGAAACCAAGGAAGCCAAGGAAACCAGGAGAAGCAGGGAGACACCGCGAGCCCATGCACATCTCATTTCTGCTCCACAACGCGTTCGGGGTCGGCGGAACGATCCGGACCACGTTCAATCTCGCGAGGGCGCTCGCCGAGCGGCACGACGTCGAGATCGTCTCGGTCTTCCGCCACCGCGACGAACCGGCCCTGGGCGCACCCGAGGGCGTCCCGCTCCGCCAGCTCGTCGACCTGCGCGCGAACAGCGGCGGTTACGACGGCGGGCACCCCGACATCGAGCGGCCGGCCACGGTCTTCCCGCGCGGCGACGGGCGGCACAAGCAGTACAGCCGCCTCACCGACATCCGTATCGCCGAGCACCTGCGGTCGTTGACGGCCGACGTCGTCGTCGGCACCCGGCCGGGCCTCAACTGCCACATCGCCCGCCAGACCCGGCGCGGCCCGGTCCGCGTCGGCCAGGAACACCTCACGCTGGACAGTCACAGCCACCGGCTGCGCCGCGAGATCGCCCACCGGTACCCGCTGCTCGACGCCGTCACCACCGTCACCGAGGCCGACGCACGGGCCTACCGCGCCCGGCTGAGCCTGCCCGGCGTACGGATCGACGCGGTGCCGGGCAGCGTGCCCGCGCCCACCGTCGCCCCCGCCGACTCCACCGGCAGATACGTCGTGGCGGCGGGCCGGCTCACCCCGGTCAAGCGGTACGACCTGCTGATCGGCGCCTTCGCCAAGGTGGTGGCCGCCCGGCCCGACTGGCGGCTGCGGATCTACGGCGCGGGCGACGCGACCGGCGACGAACGCGCCACGCTGCGTGCCCTGATCGAGGAGCACGCCCTGTACAACCACGTCCATCTGATGGGGACGGCGAACCCGCTGGAGCCCGAGTGGGTCAAGGGGTCGATCGCCGCCGTCACATCGAGCCGCGAGTCCTTCGGCATGACCATCGTGGAGGCGATGCGCTGCGGTGTGCCGGTCGTCTCCACCGACTGTCCGCACGGTCCGGGCGAGATCATCGAGGACGGGGTCGACGGCCGGCTGGTGCCGGTCGGGGACGTGGACGCGATCGCCGGGGGGCTCCTCGCGCTGATCGAGGACGACGAACTGCGGCGGCGTACGGGCCTGGCGGCCGTCGAGTCGTCCGCCCGGTTCGACCCGGCGCGGATCGCCGAACGCCACGAGGAGCTGTTCGCCGCGCTGGTCGCGCGGGGCCGCAGGCACACGGGAGCGCGTGCGGCGGTGCTGGGAACCGTACGGCGCGGCCGTGGCCTCCTCGCCGGCGGGACGCGCACGGTGCGCGAGCTGGCGGCGGCGGCTGTCCGCAAGGGGCGAGCCGGGTGAGCGCCCCCACCGCGCACTGCGTCGCCGACGCGGCGGGCACCGTCACCTTCGAACTGACCGGAGCCCATCAAGTCCCCGGATCCACTGCCGAGTTGCTGCTCAGGAGGCGCGGCGGCGGCACCCCGGCGGACGAGGTACGGCTGCCACTGACCGCGCGGCGTGCCGTACTGGACCGGGGCACCCCTCTCGCCGAGGGCCGCTGGGACGTCCTCCACGTCACGGGGCCGGGCGCCCGCGACGGACGGCCCGTCCGCCCCGGCACCAGGGACGTACGCGCCCTGGTCGACCGCGTCCCCGGTAGCGGTCCGGTCGCCGTCCGCGTCCCGTACCCGACCGCCGACGGCCGCCTCGCGCTGCGCTGCTGGGTCCGCGCACCGCACGCGGAGGCCGGGGCGCTCCACCTCGCGGACGGCTCCATGACCGTGCGGGGCGTGCTGTACGGCGCCGAGCCGGGCCATGGCGCTACGGCCGAGGCGCGGTGGTGCGGGAGCCCCCGCGCGGGCGGTACGGCGCCCCGTACGCACCGGGTCCCCGTGACCGCCGGCGCGGGCGGCGCCTTCGCCTTCACCCTGCCGTACGCGGCGCTGGCCGAACCGCCCGTCTCGGAACGGCGGTTGTGGGACCTGTGGCTGCTGCCCGAGCCCGGCGCGCCCGCCGTCCGGCTCGCGCGGATCCTGGACGACATCTGGGACCGCGAGCGCGTCCACGTCTACCCGGCGCACCGGGCGGACGGCTGGCTGGCCGCTCCCCGCTACTCGGGCGACAACAACCTCCGGGTATGCCTGGCCCCGGCGGACTGACACCGTCGACCGTGCCGTCGCGGACAGTCCCTGTCCGCGACGGCTGGCAGAATCGGCGCATGCTGGAGACCTCGGCCCGCCTGCTCCGCCTGCTTTCCCTGTTGCAGGCCCACCGCGAATGGTCCGGCCCCGATCTGGCCGAGCGCCTCGGGGTGACGCCGCGCACCGTACGGCGCGACGTCGACCGGCTGCGCGAGCTGGGCTATCCGGTGAACGCCGCCCCCGGCACCGGCGGCGGCTACCGGCTCGGCGCCGGTGCCGAACTGCCGCCGCTCCTGCTGGACGACGAGGAGGCCGTCGCCGTGGCCGTGGGGCTGCGTACGGCGGCGGGCAACGGCGTCGACGGCATCGGCGAGACGTCCGTGCGCGCGCTCGCCAAACTGGAGCAGGTCCTGCCGAGCCGGCTGCGCCGCCGGGTCGGCGCGCTCAACGCCTTCACCGTCCCCATGCTCCGGGGCCCGGGACCGACCGTCGACGCGAGCGTCCTCACCGAGCTGGCGAACCTCTGCCGGGACGGCGAGCGGCTGCGCTTCGACTACCGCGACCACGCCGGCTCCGCGAGCCGCCGCACCGTGGAGCCGCACCGGCTGGTGTGCACCGAGCGCCGCTGGTATCTGGTCGCCTGGGACCTGGACCGCGCCGACTGGCGTACGGTCCGGGCCGACCGCATCACCCCCAGGCCCCCGCACGGCCCGCGCTTCCCGCCCCGGGAACCGCCCGCCGAGGATCTGGCCGGCTATGTCTCCGAGGGCGTCTCCACCCGCGTCTACGCCTCGTCGGCGGTGATCAGGCTCCACGCGTCGGCGGCGGAGGCGGCGGAAGTGGTGTCACCGTCCGCCGGTGTGCTGGAGCCGGTCGACGAGCACAGCTGTCTGCTGCGTACCGGGGCGGGCGGTCTCGACGTGATGGTGGTCCATGTGATGCTCCTCGGCATCGACTTCGACGTGGTCGAACCACCGGAGCTGACGGAGCACATGAGGACGGCGCGGGACCGCCTTTCCCGGGCGCTGGGGGACGCTCCGTAACGCTGGAGTCACTGTGTCCGCCGTCATCCGGAAGGTGTCGTACCGCCGATGATTGTGCGAGGGAGAGGTGAATTCCGTACGGCGTGTCAAATACCGGCGGGCCGTCGGACGAGGGAATTCGGGACGCGGAAAATACGGTGATCTTCGAGTCTGCCGAATTGCTTATCGCTTACTTACGGCCGACGTGTGAACAGCGGTCCGAAGGCATGGGGGAGTGGCCGAACACGTGTTGTGATCCTGTGACACAAGTGTGACCGCCGTCGTACGTAAGTGCGTAGGGACGGTGATCGGACATCGGCCCGGCGCCGCCCCTCCGTCACCGTCCGCCGTCGTCCGCCGGCCGAGCCGGGACGGCCCGGAAGCCCTACGCTGAGCCGTATGGCATCGATACCGACACCTCCGGCACAGCCCGACGACACCCCCGACTCGTACGTGGGGCTCGCCGCCCCCGAGGCCGGGCGGATCGCCCGTGAGCGTGGCTGGACCACCGTCAGGGCGCTGCCGCCGGGCGCCATCATCACCCTGGAGTACCTGCGGGGGCGGCTGAACTTCGAGGTCGAGAACGACACCGTCGTCCGCTGCTGGCTGGGTTGACCCGGCCGGGCGGGCGACACCCCGGCGTACAGGCGCACTTGGCACGACGGCACAGGACCCCGGCGGTACGTCCGCCGGGGTCCTGTGCCGTTGCTTCGGTCCGTCGCTTCGGTCCGTCGCTTCGTCCGGGCTCAGCCGCCGGTCACCGGCCGCGAGCGTGGCGGGCGGCGGCTGCCCGCCGGGGTGATCGGGGTCCGTTCGGAGCGTGCCGTGGCGTGCGGCCGGGGCTGGGTGAGCTGGCCGGTGGTGTTCCGGCCGCTCGCGTTGCGTCCCGTGTGGGCCGTGCCGACCGTCGCGCGGCCGGCGTCCTCGTCCTCCTGCGCCGGGAGCTGAGGGACTATCACGGGCCAGGGCCCGCCCGCCGGTACGGGCTCGGTGGCCGCTCCGCCCCGTTCCCGCAGCCGTTCCCGCCACTGCTCGCGCACGGCGAGGAGTGCCGCTTCCGTACGGGCGATCGTCGGCTCGAACCACGGCAGGGCGAGCAGGATCAGCAGACCGGCGACCCAGCCGAGCAGGACGTCGCTCAGCCAGTGCGTGCCCAGATAGACGGTCGTCGCGCCGACGCCGAGGGCAACCACGGACGACCCGATCGACAGATAGCGCCTGGCCCGGGGCGTGGTGGCCAGATAGGCCAGGATTCCCCAGGTCACCACGGCGTTCGCGGTGTGGCCCGAGGGGAATATGTCGCCGCCCGCGAAGAGTTCGGCCGATCCGATCTGCGTCGCGTAGTGCGGACCGAGCCGGCCGAGGCCGAGCTTCACCGCCCCCACGGTCACGTTGAGCAGCAGCAGTGAGGCGCCGAGAACCAGCAGCGGACGCAGTGTGTGCTGGCGCCAGGACCGCCAGCCCAGCCAGGCGGCGATCATCACGGCCGTGGGGCCGCGCTGGCCGAGCACCACGAAGTAGTCCAGGAACGCGTGCAGTTGCTGCCACTGCTGGTACGGCCGGAACAGCATGATCTTCCAGTCGAGGGTCACCAGCCAGGACGAGGCGAGAACGGCGACGACGATGGCGAGATAGAACGCCAAAGTCCCGCCGAAGAGAGTCGCGCGGGTACGGCTCATCCGCGGGATCTCTATCTTCGGCGGCTCCGGCTCCCGGTCCAGTCGGGCGAAGATGTCGGTACGCACCTAATCGACGTTACAGCGAGTGAACGGCCGACTCGGTCGTTCCAGTCTCTTTGTGATGACGATGTGATGTGGAGTGTGTCTCGGATCGCTGTTTATCCGAGGCCGTTCCGCAATTTCAAGTGACCTTGTGCCCTATTGCTCGTGGCGGGGTCCCGGTAAGTGTCTTTGTGCACAACGGAATTAGTTCACCGTGGCGCCGCACGGAATTTTCCGACCGCTTGACCGAGGCTTGACCGCGCCGGGGTGACCCCCCGGCCGCACGCCGTCCGCCGGCGTACGCGACACTTCGACGTTCGACGAGGTGAGACGGGCCACGTCCGGGGCAGACGAACTCGCGTACGCTGTCCGCGCACTCGCCCGTCGATGCCGGGCCGCCCGGGGCAAGTCGTCACCGCCCCACCAGGCCCGCCGAGCGCGAGGACTCATGGGGAGGTACGGAGATGTCCGGGATCACCACGGCCGGAACGCGGCTGCGTGCCGCCGTCGGCGGCGGTGCCCACGGCGACGTCAACCGCTGGGCCGTCCTGGTCGTCCTGTGCGTCAGTCTCCTGCTCGTCGCGCTCGACGCGACCGTGCTGCACGTCGCCGTCCCCGCCGTCACCGAGGACCTGCGGCCCAGCGGCGTCGAGCTGCTGTGGATCGTGGACGCCTACCCGCTGGTCTGCGCCGCGCTGCTGATCCTCTTCGGCACCCTCGGCGACCGGATCGGCCGGCGCCGGGTCCTGCTCGTCGGTTACGGGATCTTCGGGCTGGCATCGGTGGCCGCCGCCCTCGCCGGCTCGCCCGGCATACTGATCGCCGCCCGCGCCCTGCTGGGCATCGGTGGCGCGATGATCATGCCCGCGACGCTCTCCATCCTCCGTACCGTCTTCCCCGACCGGCGCGAGCGCGCCATGGCGATCGGCATCTGGACGGCGGTCGCCGCCGTCGGCGCCGCGACCGGACCGGTGCTCGGCGGGTTCCTCGTCGAGCACTTCTGGTGGGGCTCGGTCTTCCTGATCAATGTGCCGCTGATGGCGCTGATCCTCCCCGTCGGCCGCTTCCTGCTTCCCGAGTCGAAGGGCGACTGCGAAGGACCGTGGGACGTGGTCGGCGCGCTGATGGCGGCGGCCGGGGTGCTCGGCGTCGTCCTCGGGGTGAAGCGCCTGGGCGCCGGCGCCTCGATGCTCGACGTCAAGACCTTCGGCCCGCTGCTGCTCGGCGCGGTCCTGATCACCCTCTTCGTACGGCGGCAGAGACGCCGGAAGCATCCGCTCATAGACGTGACGATGTTCGCCAGGCCGGCCTTCTCGACCTCCGTGGGCTGCATCGTGCTCGCCATGCTCGCGCTGGTCGGCCTGGAGCTGATCGCCGTCCAGTACCTCCAGCTGGTGCTGGGGCTCGGTCCGCTGGAGACCGGACTGCGGCTGCTGCCGCTCACCTTCGCCGCCATGGCGGCCGGCGCCACCGGCTCGCACACGCTGCGCCGGATCGGCCCGCGCCGGATGGTCGCCTGCGGGTTCGTCCTCACCGCGATCGCCGTGCTGCTGCTCGTGATGATGGACCAGCACGACCGGCCGTGGCTGCTGACGACGGCCTTCGTGCTGCTCGGATTCGGTCTCCAGTCCACCCTCTTCGGCGCGTACGAGTCGATGCTCAGCGAGGCACCGCCCGAACAGGCGGGCGGCGCCGCCGCCATCGGCGAGACGTCCTACCAGCTCGGCGCGGGGATGGGTATCGCGCTCCTCGGCAGCGTCATGAACGCGGCCTACGCGCCCGGCCTGACATCCGGCGCGGTCGAGGGGGTCCCGGCGGCGGCGGGTTCGGCCGCCGCCAACTCGCTGGGGGAGGCGTACCAGGTGGCCGCCCAGCTCGGCGGCCCGGCGGGGGAGGCCCTGCGGATCGCGGCCCGGCACTCCTTCGTACACGGTCTGCATGTCACGCTCCTGGTCAGCGCGGGTCTGCTGCTGCTCGGCGCGGTGGCGGCGCTGCGGCTGCCCCGGCTGATGGACTGCGGGACACCGCCCTGCGGCAAGGACGACGGCGTGGCCGGTGGCGGCGTACCGGCGTCACGCGACGGAACGGAGGTCGCGGCCGCGGTCGCGGCGGGCCGGAGCCCCGTGCGTGGCGGGTCTGGACGGGCGACGGCCCTGCGCCGTAATGTCGGCGCCGAGTCTAACTAGCGCTGCTAGTTTTACCGACATCCCGCGAGCCGCCGGAGGCAGCCCCATGTCCGCACCCTCAGCGTCGACGCCGTCCTCGAAGCCGTCCTCGAAACGTCCGCCCTTCGACCCGCGCGACCCCCTCGGCCTCGACGATCTGCTGGAGCCCGAAGACCTGGCCGTCCGCGACACCGTGCGCTCCTGGGCCGCCGACCGCGTCATGCCGCACATCGCCGACTGGTACGAGCGCGGCGAGCTGCCCGAGATCCGCGAGCTGAGCCGGGAACTCGGCTCCCTCGGCGCGCTCGGCATGTCGCTCCAGGGTTACGGCTGCGCGGGTGCCAGCTCCGTCCAGTACGGGCTCGCCTGTCTGGAGCTGGAGGCCGCCGACTCCGGGATCCGCTCACTGGTCTCCGTACAGGGCTCCCTCGCCATGTACGCGATCCACCGCTTCGGCTCCGAGGAGCAGAAGCGGCGCTGGCTGCCCGGCATGGCGGCCGGCGAGATCATCGGCTGCTTCGGTCTCACCGAGCCCGACCACGGCTCCGACCCGGCCGGGATGCGCACGTACGCCAAGCGCGACGGCACCGACTGGGTGCTCACCGGCCGCAAGATGTGGATCACCAACGGCTCGGTCGCGGGCGTCGCCGTCGTCTGGGCGCGGACGGACGACGGGATTCGCGGGTTTCTCGTCCCGGCCGGCAGCCCTGGCTTCTCCGCGCCCGAGATCAAGCACAAATGGTCGCTGCGTGCCTCGGTCACCAGCGAACTGGTCATGGACGAGGTACGGCTCCCCGCCGACGCCGTACTCCCCGAGGTCACCGGGCTGCGCGGGCCGCTGAGCTGTCTGAGCCACGCCCGTTACGGGATCGTCTGGGGCTCGATGGGGGCGGCGCGCGCCAGTTTCGAGTCGGCGGTGGAGTACGCGAAGACCCGCGAACAGTTCGGCAGGCCGATCGGAGGCTTCCAGCTCACCCAGGCCAAGCTCGCCGACATGGCGCTCGAACTGCACAAGGGAATCCTGCTCGCCCACCATCTCGGCCGGCGCCTGGACGCGGGGAAGCTTCTTCCCGAGCAGGTCAGCTTCGGAAAGCTCAACAATGTGCGGGAGGCGATCGAGATCTGCCGTACCTCGCGCACGATCCTCGGGGCCAACGGGATCTCGCTCGAATATCCCGTGATGCGGCACGCGACGAATCTGGAGTCGGTGCTCACCTATGAGGGCACTGTAGAGATGCACCAGTTGGTGCTGGGCAAGGCACTCACCGGTCTGGATGCCTTCCGGTGACCGGGCGTGACCCGGTGAGCGCCCCGCTCAGCTCTGGTTGAAGAAGCCGTCCCGCCCGTGGGTCGGGGACTCCCCGCTGACGATCTCGGTGTCGGCGGGGGTCAGCAGGAACACCCGGGTGGCGACACGGTCGATCGAGCCGCGGAGGCCGAAGATCAGTCCGGCGGCGAAGTCGACGACGCGCTTGGCGTCGGCGGGCTCCATCGCGGTGAGGTTCAGGATGACCGGGACGCCCTCGCGGAAGAGTTCGCCGATGCCACGCGCGTCCCGGAAGCTCTCCGGGGAGACGGTGGCGATCCTGCGCTCCTGTTCGGGAGCGGCCTCGGCGGCGACCCGCACCCGCGGATCGGTCTTCCAGGTGTCGTTGTTTCCGGCACCCTCGGAGTACTCGTCGTCGTAGTACCGCTCGTCGTTGTCCTCAACGAGGCCCAGCCAGGCACTCGCCTTGCGCACCGATCCCATGGACGCCTCCTTTCACCGCGGTCGCTTGTGGTTCCGCATCCCTATGGTTGTCCATGATGCGGATTGCGCGCCAAGTGGATTGTCGCCGCGCAGGGGATTCGTGACGGTACTGGTGCAGAAGATATGGCGATTCGTCAGGGTTCGTCCTGCGTGCGGGGCCTGACGTAATGAAAATATGAAAGTCCAGCCAGACGGGTGATGGTGGGGACGTACGGGTGAACGGGTGGCTCGATACGATGCCTGGCGCACCGTCGAACGACACCTGGGGGAACCGTCGTGTTCGGAATTGTGAGGCCTTGCGGCCATCGGCTCACGGAAGGGCTCAAGACCGAGTGGATGGCCCATCTGTGCGGGCTGTGCCTGGCACTTCGCTCGGACCACGGACAGTTCTCCCGCATCGTCACCAACTACGACGGCCTGATCGTCTCCGTCCTGACGGAGGCTCAGACCGAGCGCGACACCGGACGGCGCCGCACAGCTGGCCCTTGCCCACTCCGCGGCATGCGAACCGCTCCGGTCGCGAAAGGCGAGGGAGCGCGCCTCGCTGCGGCCGTCTCGCTGGTGCTCGCCTCGGCGAAGGTACGGGACCACGTCGCCGACGGGGACGGGGTGTTGAAGCGCCGGCCGGTGGCCGTCGCCGCGCGCCGAATAGCGGGCGGCTGGGACCGCGCGGGCGCGCGCACCGGCGCGGAGCTGGGCTTCGACACGGCGGTGCTCGTCGACGCGGTCGACCGGCAGAGCGGCATCGAGGCGCTCGCCGGGCCGGGTACCGGGCTGCTCACCGTCACCGAGCCGACCGAGACGGCGACCGCCGCCGCGTTCGCGCACACCGCCGTACTCGCTGGCCGGCCGGGCAACATGGCGCCGCTCGCCGAGGCCGGCCGGCTCTTCGGGCGGCTCGCGCATCTGCTGGACGCCGTGGAGGACCAGGGAGCCGACGCCGCGTCGGGTGCCTGGAACCCGCTCACGGCGACCGGTACCTCACGCACCGAGGCGCGCAGGCTCGCGGACGACGCGCTGCACGGTATCCGGCTGGCGCTGCGCGACGCGGAGTTCGTGGACGACAAACTGGCGCATGTGCTGCTGGCGCACGAGTTGCGGACGTCCGTCGACCGCGCCTTCGGAACGTCGTCCTGCTCGCACCAGGGGCGGGCGAGCGCCCAGGGCGGGGGCGGAGATCCGTACGGTGCGCATGGTCCGTACGGCTCGAACAACCCGTACGGGGGCGGGAATCCGCCCGGTGGCGGCAACCCCTACGGCGGCGGTGGGCCGGGTGGCCCCGGTGGTTCCGGGCCCGACCTCCTTCCCCGGCCGCCCCGGCCGGAGCGGCGCGGCTTCTGGGCCGGCTGCGCGGTGGCGATCGGCCTCTGCTGCACCTGCCAGATCTGCTGCGCCTCGGAGTACGAGGGACCGTGGTCGCGCGAGAAGCGCGAGGGCTGTGTGGACTGCGCGGACTGCGGCTGTGAATGCTGTAGCTGCGGTTGTGACGGCTGTGACTGCTGCGGCTGCGACTGCTGAGTCCCGGCCGTCGGCCCGCCCGTGTGGAAGGCTGCGTCGGCATGAGCACAGACACTGACCCGGATCCCGTGCGGAACTGGAAGAACTGGCACGAACGCCGCGTCGCCTCGGTCTCGGCGCCGCACGGACCGCTCTCGCTGACCGGCACCCACTGGCTCTCCGAGTACCCGGAGGGTCGAATTCCGGCCGTGCCCGGTGTGTGGCGAGAGCGTGGTGACGACGTGTCACTGATCGCCACGGCCGACGACGGGCTCACGGTTGACGGCCGGCCGCTGACCGGTGAGGCCGTGCTGACCGCCGACCGGGGCCCCATCGATGACTCCCGCGTCGCCCACGGCGGACGCAGGCTGGTGGTCATGCGCCGCGAAGGGCTCTGGGCGGTCCGTGACTTCGACCCGGACTCCCCGGCCCGCAGGGCGTTCGTGACCGTCGAGGCCACGCCGTACGACGGCCGCTGGGTGCTGCCGGGCCACTTCCGCCCGTACGACGAGAGCCGCACCGTGCGCGTCGGGAACGCCGACGGGCGGGAGCGCGGTCTCGGGCTCGCGGGCCAACTGGCCTTCTCCGTGGGCGGTACGGAACACACGCTCCAGGTCGCCGTCGAGCCCGACGGGTCCCTCTGGGCGGTCTTCGCCGACGGCACCAGCGGGCTGACCAGCTATCGCTTCCGCTTTCTGCGGCCGTCCCCGCCGGCCGCGGACGGCACGGTGACCGTCGATCTCAACCGGGTGCTGCTGCCGCCCTGCGCCTTCGCCGAGCACTTCATCTGCCCCTTCCCGCCGCCCGGGAACACGCTGCCGTTCGAGGTCCCGGCGGGGGAGCGGAACGCCGTCCTTCGCTGAGAGCCCCGGCCCCTGGGGACAGCCCCGGTCCGCGCCGCGCGGACCGGGGCTGTCGCGCCATGTGGGCAGCGCGCGGGCCGTGCGGCGACGGTGCGATTTCAAGACGCAACGGTGATATTTCGGCCGGTGAGATGGCCGAAAGGAGCCCTTGTGCGGCTGGTTGGCCCGCCGGCCCGGCCGGCTGAGCCGGAACGAGGCTGAGCCGGAACGAGGTTGAGAAGAGTCCCCGCCCGTGAGCTCCGGGCGGGGACTCGACGCGTTTGTGGGGGTTGAACTCCGTTGTTCGATGGGTGATTTCAAGACAGGACTAGTCCTCACCCGCTGCCGAACCGGTGATTGCGCCGAGTGTTCACGAATGGAACGGCCAAGCCCTGACCTCCGCACGTGAACAGGGCGGGAGGGAAATGAACCCGTCGTGTGCACGTCCTGAAGTCGGCCTTGTGTGCTACTGGCGAGTTTAGGAATAGTGGGCGCCTCGTCCTCCGCGTCACCGCACCCCACATGCGATGACGCGGCCCCCACAGGAGGTACCAGTTGAAGCACCGACGCATTTCCAGGAAGCGCGTGGCGATCGCGGGCAGCGCCGTCACCGCCATGGTCGTGGCCGGGATTTCCTTCCAGACTGCGAACGCGAGTGAGGACACACCCGCCGTAACGGCCAAGACGCTGTCGGCGCCGGCGGCCGGAAAGCTCGCATCCAGCCTCGCCGATGATCTCGCCGGCGACACGGCCGGCTCGTACTACGACAGCAAGACCAAGGCCCTGGTCGTCAACGTCGTGGACGAGAAGGCCGCCGAGACCGTGCGCGAGGCGGGCGCCAAGGCGAAGGTCGTGGCGCACTCCCTCGCCGAACTGAAGGACGCCCGCGGCTCCCTCACCGGCAAGGCGAGCACCCCCGGCACGGCCGTGGCCGTCGACCCGGTGACGAACAAGGTCGTCGTCACGGCGGACAGCACGGTCAAGGGCGCCGCGCTCAACAAGCTCACCAAGGCCGTGCAGAAGCTCGGCGCCAAGGCCGAACTGAAGAAGACCGCCGGGGAGTTCAAGAAGTTCATCGCCGGCGGCGAGGCCATCCACTCCGGTGGTGGCCGCTGCTCCCTCGGCTTCAACGTGACGGTGGGCGGCGCGCCGCACTTCATCACCGCGGGCCACTGCGGCACGGCGGGCAGCTCGTGGTCCGACTCCGCGGGCGGCGCCGAGATCGGCTCCATGGTCGACTCGCAGTTCCCGGGCGACGACTTCGCCCTGGTCGAGTACACCGGTTCGGCGGACGCCCCGAGCGCCGTCGACCTGTACGACGGCACCACGCAGGAGATCACGGAGGCCGGCGACCCCACCGTCGGCCAGTCGGTCTCGCGCAGCGGCTCCACCACCCAGGTGCACGACGGTGAGGTCACCGCGCTCGACGCCACCGTGGACTACGGAGGCGGCGACGTGGTCGAGGGCCTCATCCAGACCACGGTCTGCGCCGAGCCCGGCGACAGCGGCGGCTCGCTCTTCGCGGGTACCACCGCGCTGGGTCTGACCTCGGGCGGCAGCGGTGACTGCTCCTCGGGTGGCGAGACGTTCTTCCAGCCGGTGCCGGAGGCGCTCGCGGCGTTCGGTGCCACGATCGGCTGACCGTACATCAGCACGCGAAGGCCCGGTCCGCCGTTGAACGGAAGTCATCGGCGGGCCGGGCTTTCCGGCGCGGTGGCCGGGTTGGTCTCACCGGGTCCGGCCGGTGGCCGGTTCGTCCTCAAGCGCCGGACGGGCCTTCTTTCGCAGCACCGCCATCGCCGGTGTGATCGCCGTCCCCGCCACGGCCCAGGCGCAGAGCACCAGCAGCGGCCCGGTGACCGCGTTGCCGTGGAAGTACGCGATCGAGCGGGCCACCCAGGTGCCCGCGCCCGGTGGCAGGGCGGGGCCGATCGACCGCCAGAAGTCCGGCAGCAGCGGGAGCGGGAAGGCGCCGCCCGCGCTCGGATTGCCCGCGACGACGATCAGCAGGATCGCCAGGCCGATACCGACGACCCCGAAGACGGCCTGAAGGGCCAGGGTGGCCGCGCCGACCGCGAAGACGGTGAGCGCGCCGAGCCCCCACAGCCCCACGACGCTGCCGGGCAGCGCGCCCAGGACCGGGCCGGCGATGACGGCGCCGAGCAGTCCGGAGACCACGGCGTACAGGCCCGTGACCACCAGCCGGATCACCGCCCGGCGGCCGTTGGACGGCCGGGCGCCGGCGCTGATCGCGAGGATCGCCGCGCACAGATAGCCGCCGACGCACCAGCCGACGACCAGGTAGAAGGAGGAGAGACCGTCGGCGTCGCCCTTGGAGGCGGGCGCGACGTCGTCGACCGTGAGGGACCGCTGCTGCTGTCTCTCGACCTCTCCGAAGATTCTCAGCAGGAGCTGGGTCTCGGTCGCCCCCTGGCCGGAGGCGACCAGCAGCGTGTCCCGGGCCGATCGCGGGTCCACGACGAGGGCGGCGTCGATGTCCCGGTTCAGCATCTGCCGGCGCGCGGTCGCCTCGTCGGGGAGCGTGCGCGGGTCGAGCGGTCCGCCCGGCAGCTTCCGCAGCTCGGCGGCCAGCTGGTCCGCGGTCTGCCCGGGGGCGACCACGGCGACCTTCACGTCCCGGGCCTTGGGGCTGTGCAGTGCCCCGATGTAGGAGGTGATGAACAGCATCTGGAGCGCCAGTACGCCGATCACGAGCAGTGCGGCCCGCACGGTGACGGCGCCGCGCACCTCGTCGGCGAAAGTCGTTCCCTCGGTCGTTCCCTCAGCCGCGCCCTCGGTCGTGCCCTCGCGAGTCATGGGCCCCACGCTCCGGCCCCTCCGGTGTTCCCGCAGGTGGGAGGGGTCTGAATGGCTGACGAGCCATGATGTAGCACAAACGTTCGATACTCATCTATGGTGGGAGCGGGGGAGGTGAGAACGGGATCGATCAGGAGGTGCGGATGGCCGGGTTCACGCATCTCCATACCGTCTCGGGGTTCTCCCTGCGGTACGGGGCCTCCCATCCCGAACGGCTGGCCGAGAGCGCCGCCGCACGCGGCATGGACGCCCTCGCCCTGACCGACCGAGACACCCTCGGCGGCGCCGTCCGCTTCTCCGAGGCGTGCGAGGAACGGGGGATCAGGCCGCTGTTCGGAGTGGAGCTGGCCGTGGCCGAGCCGGCGGACGAGCCGGTACGCGAACGCGGCCGGGCCGCCCCCGCCGTACGACGGCGCACCCCGGTGCGCGGCGGCGCCTTCGTCGACGAGTCCGCGCCCCGTACCGTCTTCCTCGCCCGTGACGGCGCCGCCGGCTGGGCCGACCTGTGCCGGCTCGTCACCACCGCGCACGCCGCCGGGGACGGTGGCCCGCTGCTGCCCTGGCAGGACAATCACGGCGCGGGCGTCACCGTGCTCCTCGGCCCCGACTCCGGTGTCGGCCGGGCGCTGGCCGCCGGCCGGATCGGCCGGGCCGCCCGGCTGCTCGCCGCCTGGCGCGAGATCTACGGCGACGCCCTGCGCCTGGAGGTCGTCCACCACGGGCGCGCGGGCACCGGGCCGGGATCGCTGCGGCATGCCGCCCGTACCCTCGGCTTCGCCGTCGAACAGGGCGTACGGGCCGTGCTCGGTAACGCCGTACGCTACGCCGACCCCGGCCAGGGCCCGGTCGCCGATGTCCTCGACGCGGCCCGCAGGCTGGTGCCCATCGACCCGCGCAAGGGCCTGGACACCGGGGAGCGCTGGCTCAAGGACCCGGCGGCGATGGCCCGTACCGCCGAGCTGGTGGCCGAATCGGCCGGGCTCGGGCCGGGCACCGCGCACCGGCTGCTGGCCATGACCCGGGAGACGGCCGAGAGCTGCCGGGTCGACCCGAAGGGCGATCTCGGCATCGGCGGTGTCCACTTCCCCGAGCCGAGGCTGGTCGGCGCCGACCGGCGGACCGCCGCGCGGGTGCTGCGGTCGCGGGTGGCCGCGGCCATGGTGCTGCGCGGCTACGACCGGAACCGTGCGTACTGGGACCGCGCGGAGGCCGAGCTGGGCACGATCGAGCGGCTCGGCTATCCCTCGTACTTCCTTACCGTCGCCCAAGTGGTGGACGACGTGAGGGGGATGGGCATCCGGGTCGCGGCGCGCGGCTCCGGGGCCGGCTCGCTGGTCAACCATCTGCTGGGGATCGCCCACGCCGATCCGGTCGCGCACGGACTGCTGATGGAACG
Source organism: Streptomyces sp. NBC_01508 (assembly GCF_045040315.1). Taxonomy (NCBI): domain Bacteria; kingdom Bacillati; phylum Actinomycetota; class Actinomycetes; order Kitasatosporales; family Streptomycetaceae; genus Streptomyces; species Streptomyces sp. NBC_01508. The sequence goes on from NZ_CP109419.1 coordinate 6,907,810, forward strand.
TTTCCTCTCCGAGCGTCGGCGCGCCGACGCCCGCGGCAGATTCGAACTGCCGGACATCGACATCGACGTCGAGTCCGCCCGGCGCCTGGAGGTCTACCGCGCGATCCTCGACCGCTTCGGCCCCGAGCGGGTCGCCGCCGTCGCGATGCCGGAGACCTACCGGGTCCGCCACGCCGTACGGGACGTGGGCGCCGCCCTGTCCATGGACCCGGCCGAGATCGACCGGATCGCCAAGTCCTTCCCGCACATCCGGGCGCGCGACGCCCGCGCGGCGATGGACGAACTGCCCGAACTGCGCGAGGTGGCAAGGGAGTCGCGGCAGGAGGGGACGCCGCACGGCCGGCTGTGGGACCTGGTGGAGGCGCTGGACGCGCTGCCGCGCGGGATGGCCATGCACCCCTGCGGAGTGCTGCTCTCCGACGCCTCGCTGCTGCGCCGTACGCCGGTCGTGCCGACCAGTGGCGAGAGCTTCCCCATGTCCCAGTTCGACAAGGACGACGTCGAGAAGCTGGGGCTGCTCAAGCTCGATGTGCTGGGCGTGCGGATGCAGTCGGCGATGGCGCACGCGGTCGCCGAGATCGGGCGCGCCACGGGCGAGAGGCTGGACATCGACGATCCGGCGCAGGTACCGGAGGGCGACCCGGAGACGTACCGCCTCATCCGCTCCGCCGAGACCCTCGGCTGCTTCCAGATCGAATCGCCCGGCCAGCGCGATCTGGTCGGCAGGCTCCAGCCCGCCACCTTCCACGACCTGGTGGTCGACATCTCGCTCTTCCGGCCCGGCCCCGTCGCCGCCGACATGGTGCGGCCCTTCATCGAGGCCCGGCACGGCCGCGCGCCCGTCCGCTATCCGCACGAGGATCTGGCGGAGCCGCTGCGCGAGACCTACGGCGTGGTCGTCTTCCACGAGCAGATCATCAAGATGGTCGACATCATGACCGGCTGCGGCCGGGAGGAGGCGGACCGGGTGCGCAGAGGGCTCTCCCATCCCGAGTCGCAGGCCGGGATCCGGGTCTGGTTCGAGGCGGCGGCCGGGAAGAAGGGGTACGGCCCCGAAGTCGTCGGCCGTGCCTGGGAGATCATCGAGGCCTTCGGGTCGTACGGCTTCTGCAAGGCGCACGCCGTCGCCTTCGCCGTGCCGACGTACCAGTCTGCCTGGCTCAAGGCGCACCATCCGGCGGCGTTCCTCGCCGGGCTGCTGACGCACGACCCCGGTATGTATCCGAAGCGGCTGCTGCTGGCGGACGCGCGGCGGCGCGGGGTGCCGGTGCTGCCGCTGGACGTGAACCGGTCGGCGGCGGTCCACCGAATCGAACTGGTGTCCGGTGGCGGTGGTTGGGGGGTGCGGCTCGCGCTCTGTGACGTCCACGGCATCAGCGAGGCCGAGACCGCGCGGATCGAGGCCGGACAGCCCTACTCCTCGCTGCTGGACTTCTGGCAGCGCGCCAGGCCCGGCCGCCCGGTCGCCGAACGGCTGGCGCAGGTGGGCGCGTTGGACGGGTTCGGCGCCAACAGACGGGATCTGCTGCTGCATCTGTCCGAACTGCACGGCGCGACGCGGCGGGCGGGCGGGCACGGGGACCAACTCCCCCTGGACGGGGGGCGGCGGACGGCTCCCGCCGGGCTGCCCGACCTGGGCGACGCGGAGCGGCTGAGCGCCGAACTCGGCGTCCTCGGCATGGACGCGTCCCGCCATCTGATGGCGGACCACTACCCGTTCCTGGCGGAGTTGGGCGTGCTGTCGGCGAAACGGCTGCGGGAGGCGCCGCACGGCGCGACCGTCCTGGTCGCCGGCGCCAAGGTGGCCACCCAGACCCCGCCGATCCGCTCCGGCAAGCGGGTCATCTTCACGACGCTGGACGACGGTACGGGCCTGGTCGACCTCGCCTTCTTCGACGACAGCCACGAGGCGTGCGCGCACACCGTCTTCCACTCCTGGCTGCTGCTGGTGCGCGGAGTGGTGCAGCGGCGCGGCGCGCGGAGTCTGAGCGTGGTCGGCGCGGCGGCCTGGAACCTCGCGGAGCTGGTCGAACTGCGGGAGAAGGGCGGCCTGGAGGCGGTCGCCGCCGCGCTGGACGCGCCGGCGCCGGGGCCGGGTCCCGAGAGCACGGTGGACAACGGGCGGCGTATCGAGATGCCCACGGGTTACGCGATGAACCCCTGGGCCGATCTCCAGCCGCCCGGCGAAGGGCTGCCCACCGGAAGGAAGTTGTGGCACTCAAGCCCGGGGAGCGCGGGATGATCCTCTGCGTACGGTTCCACCGGTACCACCACGAGGGCGAGAGAGGCATCGAGGCCGCCCTGCCCGCCCTGCTCGGGCTGATCGAGGACCTGAGCCCGGTCGTCCAGGCGCTGCCGCCGGACTCCGCGCTGGTCGATGTGCGCGGCGCCGAGCGGTACTTCGGGCAGGACGCGGCCCAGATCGCCGCCGTCCTGCGGGTACGGGCGCTCGCGCATGTCGGGGCGGGCTGCGCGATCGGCGCCGCCGCCGGCCCGATGCTCGCCAGGATGGCCGCACACCAGGCGGCGCCGGGCACCACGCTGACGGTCCCGGACGAGGAGCGGGCGGTCGCGGAGTTCCTGGGGCCGCTGCCGGTCGCGGCGCTGCCGGGGGTCGGCGCGGCGACCGCCCGTACGCTCCGCTCGTACGGACTCGGCACCGTCGGGAGGGCGGCGGCCGTACCGCTGTCGACACTGCAACGGGTCGCCGGGGTGCGGATGGGGCGCGAGGTGTACGAGAAGGCCCACGGCATCGACCGTACGACGGTCGTCCCGAACGCGTCCGCCCGCTCGCTCGCCGCCGAACGGGCCTTCCCCCACGACGAGTTGGACCAGGTCCGGCACCGGTCGGCGCTGCTCTCGATCACCGAGGAGCTGGGCGGCCGGATGCGGGGCGAGGGGCAGGTGTGCCGCTCCCTGACACTCACGGTGCGGTACGCCGACCGCTCCACGACGACCCGCGCCCGTACGCTGCGCGAACCCACCGCGCACTCCGCCGCGCTCATCGGCGCCGCCTACCGCATCCACGACTCGCTCGGGCTCCAGCGGGCGCGGGTACGGGCACTGTCGCTGCGGGCCGAGGGGCTGACCCCGGCCGAACGGGCCACCCGCCAGCTCACGTTCGACCCGGTGGACGACCGGGCGCGCCGCGTCGAGGCGGTGGCGGACCGGGCCCGCGCGAGGTTCGGGGCGAAGGCGGTCGTCCCGGGGACGCTCGCGGTACGCCGCCTGGCCTCGGCGGTCACCCGAAGTCACCGGGAAACCGGCAGGTAGCCGCGCATATCAAAAGTCAGAGGTGAACAGGGGACGGCTGTCGGACAGGGTGACACCGAACGGATGGCCCTCGGTGAGGAAGTCGTACAGGAACTCTGAGAGGGTGGTGCCGTGGTCGGTGAATTCGGGGTCCCGGCCCTTGTTGAGCATGATGGTCCAGCCATCGGGGTTGTCGGTGGCGGCAAGCCAGTAGCCGGTGTCGCCGTCGTCGGTGATCAGGCAGGGATACAGCAGGCCGGGAAGCGCGGCATCGTCCAGGTGCTCGTGCCCGTGCTCCCACACGGTGATGTCGGCCATCTCGCGCACTGTCGCGACCAGTTCGGCCTCGATCGCGTTCCAGTCGACGCTCCCGAACGAAGGGCGCGGCAAGCGAGGGGGCAGGAGTGCGAGGACCTCTTCGATCACGCCGGCCGACAGTACAGGGCGTCACGTACGCCGGACCACCCATCGCACCCATCGCCGGGACGACGGACGGCCCCACCCGACGACCATGACCCACACCTGACCCACACACCTGACCACACACCTGTCCGCGCGAGCTCTAAGGTCCTCGGATCACATCAACCGAGCGGAGTGGAATCGGCATGCCTGACGGATGGCGATGGGACCGCACCCTGTTCCGGGGAGGCGCCGCCCACTACGAGCGTGGCCGGCTGCCGTACGCCCCGGGTTTCGCCGAAGCGCTGGCCACCGTCCTTGGGCTGGACGGGCGGGGGCGGCTGCTCGATGTCGGCTGTGGGCCCGGCATCGTGGCGCTCGCCATGGCGCGGTACGTCACCGAGGTGGTCGGCGTCGACCCGGACGAGGACATGCTGGCGCAGGCGGCACGGCAGGCCCGGCTGCGGGGGGTGGGCAACGCGCGCTGGGGGCCGCCCGCGCCGAGGAACTTCCCGCCGGTCTGGGGGAGTTCCGGGCCGTGGTGTTCGCCCAGCCCTTCCACTGGACGGACCGCGACCGGACCGCCGCCGCCGTGCTGGGGATGCTGGAGCCGGGTGGGACGTTCGTCCGTATGAGCGACCTGAAGGACCCTCTTCCCGTATCGACGCCGCTGCCGCTGCCCGCTCCTCCGTACGAGCGGATCGGTGAACTGGTGCGCCGTTATCTGGGTCCGGTGCGGCGCGCGGGGCAGGGCACGCTTGCCAACGGCACGCCGAACCGGGAGGACCTGGTCCTGGCAAGGGCCGGGTTCGAGAACTTCGAGCGCCATGTCGTGCCGGCCGGGAACGTGGTCGACCGCGCGGAGGACGACCTCGTGGCGTGGGTGTTCTCCCGGTCGGACTCCGCGCCCCATCTGTTCGGCGACAGACCGGCGGACTTCGAGCGGGACCCGCGCGACGCTGCGGCAGGCGTCGTCCGGCGGGCGGTTCGCGGAGCGTCTTCCGCCGACCGAGATCATGACCTGGCGCAAGCCGCCTGGAGAGCGGTGACGACGGTGCCGGCGGGGCGCGGGCGCGGCGGTGGCGTTCGTTCAATTTTTACCGACGCGTAACTTCCCTTCCCGTTCTTACTCGTGCGTAACTTGGCATGAGCACAGCCAAGATGTGGTCCGGGCCACAGGGCTGACAGCTATCGCCTCTTCCCCTTGAGCCGCAAGGAGATCGCTCGATGCTGCCCTGGAAACGCGCGTTCGGACCGCTGGCGGCGCTGCTGCTGGCCGTCTCGGTCGCCACCACCGCCCCCGCCGTCGCGGCCACCCCCACCGCGCCGGCCGTCACCGCCGCTGCCGCGAGCAGCGGCTGGAACAACTACTCCTGCAAGCCCTCCGCCACCCACCCCCGCCCCGTCGTCCTCGTCCACGGCACCTTCGGGAACTCCGTCGACAACTGGCTCGGTCTCGCCCCGTACTTGGTGAACCGCGGATACTGCGTCTTCTCCCTCGACTACGGGCAGCTCCCCGGAGTGCCGTTCTTCAACGGCCTCGGCCCCATCGACAAGTCGGCCGAGCAACTGAGCGCGTACGTCGACCGGGTGCTCGCCGCCACGGGCGCCCCGAAGGCCGACATCGTCGGCCACTCCCAGGGCGGCATGATGCCCCGCCACTACCTCAAGTTCCTCGGCGGGGCACAGAAGGTGAACGCCCTGGTCGGACTCGCGCCCGACAACCACGGCACGACCCTGCTCGGCCTGACGAAGCTGCTGCCGCACTTCCCCGGCGCGGAGGATCTGCTGACCGAGAAGACTCCGGGACTGGCCGACCAGATCGCCGGATCGGCGTTCCTGACCAAGCTCAACGCGGGCGGTGACACCGTGCCCGGCGTCAAGTACACGGTCATCTCGACCCGTTACGACCAGGTGGTCACGCCGTACCGCAGCCAGTTCCTGTCCGGGCCCGACGTCCGCAACGTCACCCTCCAGGATTTGTGCGCGGTGAACATATCCGAGCATCTGGCGATCGGGCTGACCGACCGGATCGCGTTCCATGAGGTGGCCAACGCGCTCGATCCGGGCCGTGCCACACCGACGACCTGCGCGTCGGTCATCGGCTGACGGGCAGACAGCCGTCCGCTCCCGGCGCCACGGTGGTCATGGTTCGGCCCGCTGCCAAGAACATCCGTGACAGCGGGCCGTCTTACCGGGCGCCGTGCAGTGAACCATTTGTCGCAGTCGGCGGATCAAGGTGGCGTGGATTGGAGCGTCGGGGAACGGCTGCTGGTCGCCGGTGTACTCGTACCCCCACCGCTCGTACAGCGCCTGGACCTTGGGGTGGGTTGGTTCCACCAGAAGCGTCACGCGTTCCTCCGGGCGGCCGGTCATCAGTTCCTCGTGGAGGCGGTGGGCGCTGCCGGTCTTGCGCCACGGTACGCGGACCATCGGTTCGAACAGTGCGAACGTACGCCTGCCGCCTGTCTCGTCTGTGTCCTGTTCGGGAAGCGGAGCGAGCATTCCCGCCCACCACGGGATCTCTCCGGTAGCGGGGAGCCGTAGGCGTACCCGGCAGCCTGGCCGTTGTCGTAGCCGACAACGGCCTCCCAGCCAGGGCGGGAGACGTGCCCGTCGAGGCGTTCCTGAAAGCGCTCCATGGAGAAGAACGGATCAGACAACCGGTCGGCGTACACCTCGGCATACAGCTCTGCCAGCGTGGGCCGCACGTCCGGGGTCCGTCTGTTGAGCTGCTGAGTGAACGTCTTCAGCGGGTGCGGGATCCGGCCGGTTGGAGTGGAGCCGGGAGGTGGGACGACCGTGGCGGCTGTCGAGCATGCCCTGTCGATGTCGAGTTGGCCGAGTTGGGCGAGTTGGGCGAAGGCCACGTGCAGCGTGTAGTAGGCGTGGTCGCGGCGCTGGTCGGGGCGCAGGGCGGCGAGGCAGCGGTGCAGGTGGAACTCGGCCCTCTCCGCATCTCCCAGCCGTAGATGCGCGATACCGGTCAGACCGTCGAGTTCACCCCGGGTGTAGAAGTCCATGGACATCGGGCGGAACGCCTCTGGGTCGGCGCGGGCAAACGCTTCGTCCGCGCGGTCCAGGGCGCGACGGGTGCGGGTGCGCTCGCCCAGGCCCGGCAGGGATACGGCAAGGCGGGCGTGGCTGAGGGAGGCGTACAAGGGGTCTCTACCGTGTACGGAGTTGGCCATCGCGGCTTCGGAGGCGCCGACCGCGTCCGCCCAGCGTCCGCGCTGGCCGGCCAGCGCGGACGGGTATCGCCAGATCTGGTGCTGTGCCTGTCCGTCGCCGGAGAGCGCGGCGAGGGTGACGGACTTCTCCATGTGCCGCTGTGCGTCGTCGAGTCTGCGGGAGTCCGTGGCGGCCCACATGGCGGTGGCGGTGAAGGTGGCCGCCAGAGCGTACAGGCGGCCGCGGACGCGGCTGGTGGCGCTCCCGTTCTGCTGGAGGTTCATGGCGTGGGCGCTTAAAATCACCGCTTGATGCTCCAATTCGGGGACCACCCCCGTTCTGATCGTCCAGTAGCCACAGTTCGGTCAGTTGATCCCGCAGCCGCCGCACATCGGCGGTACCGACGGTGAGGCGCGTCCCGGTCGGCGTCGAGGTCGACGAGTAGCGGGCCGGGGGTGGCCCCGGTCGCAGGGGCGTCACCGAAGGCACCGCTCACCGCTGCGGCAGACGCGCTGTCCGTGACGACGGTGCGCGCGCCGGTGTCCCGCAGGGTCCACTCGATGCGCCCCTGCGGATGCACCGCGTCGAGCGGCACGTAGGCCGCCCCCCGCCTTCCACACCCCGAGCAGCGCCACCAGCAGCCCGACGCCGCGGCGCACACAGACGCCGATGAGGTGGTGGGCGAGACGGTTCGCCGCGCGGTCGAGCCGGTCGTACGTGAACTGTGTGGCGCCCCCGGCCACCGCGATCGCGTCAGGGTGGCAGCGGCCTGGCGCTCGATCAGCGCGTGGGTCGGCGCGAACTCGTCGGGTGAACCAGTCTGCTGAGGCTCCGGTGACTTCCTCCTTGGCCCTGCCGGACCGATCAGATCGCGCACACCGGAGGGCGTCCGGCAAGAACTGTGGGCCTACCTGGCGGTTCACCACGCGATCCGCCAGTTCGCCCATGCAGCCGCTCTTGCCGGCCCCACCGTTGACGCCGACCGCATCTCCTATCTGAAGTGCGTCCGAGTGATCCGCCGGAGCGTTCCTTCTCAGCTCGGAGCCACCACCGCCAAACTCGCCCGCTCCCTCGCCGAAGCCGCTGAAGAGGCACGCAGCCGACTGCTCTCACCTCGGCGAAGCCGGAACTACCCCCGCGCCGTCAGAAAGCCCAATCGGTGGCCCGTGCTCCGGACCCGCGCCGGCCGGGACACAGTCCAGCCCGGCCGTTGGATCTCAACCAAACTAAGAAGCAGAAGAGCAGCCGAGGCGCCGGTAGACCCGCGCTCAAGGCACCGGTCCTGCCCTCACCTCGGCAAGCATCGTTCAGCGACGAGACGCCTATGGGATGTAGCGGCGGAAGCCCTCCGCCAGGGCCTTGAAACCGCACGCCTCGTAGAAGGTGTGAACATACGCGTCATCCGCCGCCAGCAGCTGGACCTTGTAGCAGCCGGCCGACTCACCCAGTCGAACGGCAGCCTCCATCAGCTGACGGCCGACACCACGCCGCTGGAAGGAGCCAGCCACCACGACGTTCTCCACGAACAAGATGGCCCGACCACCGCGCGTGAGGTTCGGCATGACGATGCAATCCGCCGTCCCTGCCACGGCGCCGCCAGCTTCAGCCACCAGGATCGTCCGTCCTTGCTGCCTTGATATGGCTGCCCAGATGGCATCTGCGGACGCCTCGGGCAATGGAGGATCGTCGGGGTTCAACTCGCTGTAGAGAGCCAGCAACACCGACAGGTCCATCTCGACCGCTGACCGCACAGTGATCTTCATGCACTGAGCCTAGAACAGCCACACACGCCGCAACAGCTGCTCGGTAGGCAAAGGCAACTACATTGGCAGTTGCCCCCCGGCACTGACGACCTGCGGCTCGCCTTCCGGCTGCCGCGCTCGGTGCGCCCCGTATCGCCCGTCACCATCGCCGACCACTTCTGGGTGGCGGAGACCGCGGGCACGTACGACTCGGTCACGGTCTTCCCGCACCGCGTCAGCCGCGCCCACCCGCGCCGCGCGCTGACCGGCGCCCCACGCACTGCCTTTCCGCTCCCCCCGCCCTTCCAGCTGACCTGAGGAAGAAACCCGATGACGATGCCGTCGAAGAAGTCGATGAAGAAGACCAAGAGCCTGCTGCTCGTCGCCGCGTCCGTCGCCCTCGCCGGCACCGCGCTCACAGCCTGCGACAGCGAAATCAAAACAGAGAAGTCGCAGTATCAAGTCGATGAGAAGGTGACCTCTCTTCGCATCAAGGACTACGGCGGCGATATCGAAGTGGTCACCGGGGGCGGCTCGGGGATCAGCGTCACCGAGGAGTTCGAGTACACCGACGGAAAGCCGCGTGCCGATCACTCCGTGAAGTCCGGCGAACTCTTCCTCAACGCTCCCGGATACGAGAACGACGACGCCAGCAAGTGCGCCGTCAACTACACCGTGGAGGTGCCCGCAGGCACCGCCGTGAACCTGGAGACCGGCGGCGGCGACATCACCGTACGCGGCCTGTCCGGCGACACCGCGGCGAAGACGGGCGGCGGCAACGTCCGCATCAAGGAATCCGCCGCCAAGACGGTCGACGCCTCCACCGGCGGCGGCGACGTCGACTCCTCCTTCACCAGCGCTCCCGACCAGGTCAAGGCCGAATCGGGCGGCGGCGACGTCACCGTGCGGCTACCCGAAGGCACGTACTCCGTGGACGCCAAGACGGACGGCGGCAACCGCGATGTCGGGGTCACGAACACGCCTTCCTCCGCACACGAGGTGAAGGCCCACACCGGCGGTGGCGACGTCACCGTGACGACGGTGGGCTGACCGCCGCGGCGGCCTTCACAGCCCCGGGTGGCCTTCGTTCCCCTCAAGGACGAAGACCACCCGGCTTTGATGAACAATCAATCGATGCGGACTCATTCAGCCGCCGCGCTCAGCCGTGTTCACCGCGCGCCCCGGTCAACTCTGGCCTGCTTCACCCAGCCACGCAGACCCTCCGGGCTCACCCCCGGATCCCGGGGCGACCTCGGTGACCGTCTTGTCCGACGACAGCGCCAACGCGACGGCGCCCCGCTTGAACTCCGCCGTGCACCGCTTACTCATACTGCTGTTCTTGCTCACTACCTGTGACTATTTCCTCCGGGGCTTTCCGTTCCAGTATCAGGCTGTACAGGTCAAAGGGGGAGCTTCACTCCGGGAGCAGTGCCACGAGCTGTTCCCCGCCTGCGAGTTCGTTCACGGTGCGCGCGGCGGCGGCATCGAGATAGAACAACACCATGGCCTGACCATTGTCCTTGGCATGGAACTTGCGACCGTCGCACTCGAGCTCGGTCATGAGGGCGAGGACAATGTCCATGTCGGCCCAGTCGTCCTCGACCGTGATATCCCGATGCGACTGTCGACCGTCAACGGTGAACTCGATCCACGCCCGGCCAGTTCCGCCAGGTGCGTCGAGCTCGACATGATCACGTACGTCGCCCAGCGCGTTCGCCCGACCGGCCAGACGGCAGAGCTGTCGGGCGATCTCAACGTATGCGCCGGAGCCATGGACGCACTCGGTGTCGAAGTTCCACGCCCGCTCGCAGAACCATCGGCCCCAGGGCTCTGCCTCGACCTCGATGCCGAGCGTGAGGAGCAGGGCGTCGAACGGCCTGCGCTCATACCTTCTCGCGCGGGAACGAGTGCAGTAACTCCGAAACACTCCGGCCGGGGGCGAGGACGAGGTCCATCTCCGCGAGCGCAGAAAGTTGATCTTCGAGTTTCACGGAGTCAAAGATTACGAGCAATCATGCCCGCGAGTCACGACACCTGCCGGTGACCGCGGCCAGGTGGTGGCGAACAGGTCGAGCACCCGGACGGGCCCTGGACCGCGCGGTTGAAGGCGGGCCTCGTCGGGCCTCGATCGCCGGACGGGCCGAGGCCCCTCACCCCACCCACCGGTAGCACCGCTCCGGCCGCCCCGTCCCCCCGTACCGCAGCGTGACCTCCGCCCGGCCCGTGTCCGCGAAGTACTCCAGATAGCGCCGCGCGCTCACCCGCGACAGCGCCCCCTCGTCCGCGCACTGCGTCGCCGACAGGCCCTCCGCGTGCCCGCGCAGTGTGCGTTCGACCAACTCCGCCGTGTGCGCGGCCAGCCCCTTCGGAAGCTCACGGGAGCCCGGCGGGCGCGTGCCGAAGATCTGGTCGACGTCCTGCTGGCGCGCCTCGCCCAGCCGGTCCAGCCGGGTCCGCAGCGATGCCACGTGCCGCAGTTGCTCCTGGAGCGCGGACTGGCTGAACGGTTTGATCAGATAGTGCAGCGCCCCCGCCCGCAGCGCCGCCCGGATCACGCCCGCGTCCCGCGCCGCCGTGATGAACAGCGCGTCCACGCTCGTACGGGTCGCGTCCCGCTCCTCCGCCGCCCGTAGCTCACGCAGCACCGCGATCCCGTCCATGTCGGGCAGATAGATATCGAGAAGCACCAGGTCGGGGCTGCGCAGCTCCGCCGCGCGCAGCGCTTCGGCACCGCTGTGCGCCACACCGACGACCTCAAACCCGTCCATCACGGACACATAGCGGCCGTGCAGTTTCGCGACCATGAAGTCGTCGTCCACCACCAGCACTTTCGTCACGCCGTCACGCTAAGCCGCGACCGCAATGACCACAACGTCCGTTGATGACGGAAGAGAGACAGCTTCTTAACGCGAAGGCAACATGTGAGCCACCTCACTGCCCTACGACATGCTCCCCTGAAAGGCGGCACACGTGCGATTCCGCACTCCCCTCGCCCTCCTCGGGGCCGCGCTGCTGGTGCTGGTGGGTCCGCCGCTGCTTTCCGTGGGCAGTGGCGGCGACACCGGTACGCAGATACCCGGCCTGCGCTTCATGGTCCCCAACACCCCGGGCGGCGGCTACGACATCACCGCCCGCACCATGGCCAAGAACGCCGAGGACGCCGAACTCAACCACAACATCGAGGTCTTCAACCTGCCGGGAGCCGGCGGCACCGTCGGTCTCGCCCGCGCCGTCAGCGAGCACGGCAACGGCAAGCTCGTGGTCTCCATGGGCCTCGGCGTGGTCGGCGCCGTACGCACCAACAACTCGGAGAAGACCCTCGCCGACACGACGCCGATCGCCCGCATCAGCGAAGAGACCGACATCGTCGTGGTCGCCAAGGACTCCCCGTACAAGACGATCGAAGACCTGCTCACGGCGTGGAAGAAGGACCCGGCCAAACTGCCCGTCGGCGGCGGCTCGTCGCCCGGCGGACCCGACCACCTGGCGCCCATGCTGATGGCGCGGGCCGCCGGAATCGCGCCGAAGACCGTCAACTACGTGCCCTTCGACGGCGGCGGCGAACTCCTCGCCTCCATCCTCGGCAACAAGGTCGCCTTCGGCGTCTCCGGTCTCGGTGAGTACCGCGACCAGATCGAGGCGGGCGAGCTGCGGCTGCTCGCCGTCACCGGCCCCGAGCGGAGCCCCGGCATGGACGCGCCCACCCTGCGCGAGGCGGGGCTCGACACCGAGTTCACCAACTGGCGCGGCGTCGTCGCGCCGCCCGGACTCTCCGACACCGAGCGCGACAAACTCATCGCCTTCTTCGAGGAGTTGCACGCCTCACCTCAGTGGAAGGACTCGCTGAAGAAGAACGGCTGGGACGACGCCTTCCTCACCGGTGAGAAATTCGGCGACTTCCTCGCCGCCGAGGACAAGCGCGTGGCATCCGTCCTGAAGGAGCTTGGGCTGTGACCACCCACCCGAACACCCCTCCCAGCACCCCTCCCGAGGAGGAGACCGCCGCCCCCCGGACCTCCGCGTCCAGCCGCTCCTCCTGGCTGCGCGAGCACTCCGAACTCGGCGTCGGCCTCATGCTGCTCATCCTCGGGATCCTCGTCCTCACCGACGCCCTGACCATGGACGTCGACATCACCCAGCGCGGCCCGATCGGCCCCAAGACCGTGCCGATCGTCGTCGGTATCGGCCTGCTCGCCGTCGCCGTCCTCCTCAGCCTCGACGTCCTGCGCGGCGGCCGGGGCGAGGCCGAGGGCGGCGAGGACATCGACCTCAGCGAACCCAGCGACTGGCGCACCGTGCTGCTGCTCGCCGGGGTCTTCCTCGGCAACGCCGTACTCATCGGCCCCCTCGGCTTCCCGATATCCGGGGCGCTGCTCTTCTGGGGCTCCGCGTACGCGCTCGGCAGCCGGCATCTCCAGCGCGATCCGCTCATCGCAGCGGGCCTCTCCCTCGTCACCTACTTCCTCTTCAACAACCTGCTCGGCGTCCCCCTCCCCGGTGGCCCCCTGATGGGAGTGATCTAGACCATGGGCTCCCTCAACTCCCTGATCGACGGCTTCGGTACGGCGCTCACGCCGATCAATCTGCTCTGGGCCGCGATCGGCGTACTACTGGGCACCGCGATCGGCGTACTGCCCGGCATCGGCCCGGCCATGGCCGTCGCCCTGCTGCTCCCCGTCACCTACGGCCTGGAGCCGACCGGCGCGTTCATCATGTTCGCCGGCATCTACTACGGCGCCATGTTCGGCGGCTCCACCACCTCGATCCTGCTCAACACCCCGGGCGAGAGCGCGGCGGTCGTCGCCGCCATCGAGGGCAACCCGATGGCCAAGGCGGGACGCGGCGCGCAAGCGCTCGCCGCGGCGGCCGGCGGTCACTTCGTCGGCGGCATGATCGGCACGATCCTGCTGGTCGTCCTCGCCCCGACCGTCGCCTCCCTCGCCGTCGACATCGGCGCACCCGACTACTTCGCGATCATGGTGCTGGCGTTCATCGCCGTCACCTCGGTCCTCGGCTCGTCCCGTATCCGCGGTCTCGCCTCGCTGCTCATCGGCCTCACCATCGGACTGGTCGGCCTTGACCAGATGACCGGCCAGCAGCGCCTCACCTTCGGTTCGCTCCAACTCGCCGACGGCATCGACGTCGTGATCGTCGCGGTCGGTCTCTTCGCGATCGGCGAGGCCCTGTGGGTCGCCGCGCACCTGCGGCGCTCCACCGGCGAACCGGTTCCGGTCGGCCGCCCCTGGCTGGGCAAGGACGATGTACGGCGCACCTGGAGGCCGTGGCTGCGCGGGCCGCTCATCGGCTTCCCGTTCGGCGCGATCCCGGCCGGCGGCGCGGAGATCCCGACGTTCCTGTCGTACGTCACCGAGAAGCGGCTCTCCAAGCACAAGAAGGAGTTCGGCAAGGGCGCCATCGAGGGCGTCGCCGGACCCGAGTCGGCCGCGTCCGCCTCGGCCGCCGGCACGCTCGTGTCGATGCTGACCCTCGGCCTGCCGACGACCGCCGTCGCCGCCGTGATGCTGGCCGCGTTCCAGCAGTACGGCATCCAGCCCGGACCGCTGCTGTTCGAGCGCGAGTCGGAGCTGGTGTGGGGTCTGATCGCCTCGCTGTTCGTCGGCATGGTGCTGCTGCTGGCACTGAATCTGCCGCTCGCTCCCGTGTGGGTGAAGCTTCTGCGCATCCCGCGTCCGTATCTGTACGCGGGCATCCTCTTCTTCGCGGCCGTCGGCGCGTACGCGGTCGGCGGAGAGGCCCTGGACCTGGTGATCCTGCTGATCATCGGTCTGATCGGGTTCGGTATGCGGCGCTACGGGCTGCCGGTGCTGCCGGCCGTCATCGGCGTCATCCTGGGCCCGGCCGCCGAGCAGCAGATGCGCAGGGCGCTCCAGATCAGCGACGGAAGCGCCACCGGCCTGGTCAACACGCCCTTCTCGGTGACCGTTTACGCCGTCATCCTGCTGATCATCTGCTGGCCGCTGGTGCGGAAACTGGTGCTGAGCCGCCGCAAGGAGCCGAAGGTCCCCGCGTAGACCGGGTCTTGTCGGTCCCGCTTGCCCTCGGTCCTGTCCGGCGGATCTTCGGGGGTCCGGGACGCCTGGCACGGCACCTCGCCGCGTTGACAGCCTTTTCGAAGGCATCCAAGTACGGCCGGGCCATCCACAACGCTGATCCTCCGCCTTGCGAGGCACCGCACCAGACGCCCCGGCCTGATCCCCGAAGATCCGCCGGACAGGGCCTCGATGGCCGGACCCGCCGTGTACACGGCCGGTCCGGCCATCGAGCACGAACCGGCCACCCGCCCGGACTGTCAGTGCCGGATGGCACCATCGACACATGACCCCGATCGACTGGGACAGCGCGGCGGACTCCTTCGACGAGGAGCCCGACCACGGGCTGCTCGATCCGGCCGTGCGCAAGGCGTGGGCCGCCAAACTCGTCGGCTGGCTGCCGCCCGAGCAGTCCAGGGTGCTCGACCTCGGCTGCGGCACCGGCAGCCTCGCTCTCCTCGCCACCGAGTCGGGCCACCGCGTCACCGCCGTCGACCTCTCACCGCGCATGGTCGGCCTGGCCAGGGCCAAGCTGTCCGGCACGGACACGGAGGTGCTGGTCGGCGACGCCGCCCGACCGCCCGTGGGGGAGCGCACGTTCGACGTGATCATGGCCCGCCATGTGCTCTGGCTGCTGCCCGATCCGGACCGGGCGCTCACCCACTGGCTGTCGCTGCTGCGCCCCGGCGGGCGGCTGATCCTGATCGAAGGCGTCTGGTCCGGCGTCGGACTGCCGGCCACCCGCGTCACGATGTCCCTCGCCCCGCTCGTCGAGCGCGTCCAGCACGAACCTCTCTCGGCCGACGCCGCCCTCTGGGGCCGCCCCGTGGACGACGAGCGCTACGCCCTGATCGCCCACACCGCGCGGCACCGCCGCCACACGGAAGTGGTCGACGTCCACCTGATCCTGCGCCGGGGCGACGAGGTGCTGCTCGGCCGCCGCTCCGGTACGGGTTACGGGGACGGCCTGCTCAACAGCCCGGCGGGCCACGTCGAGGACGGCGAGGACGTCCGCGCGGCGATGATCCGCGAGGCGTCCGAGGAGATCGGCGCCGAACTGGACCCCGACGACCTGCGTACGGCCCTGGTCATGCACCACCGCGGCCCCGGCGGCCGGCCGCGCACCGGCTGGTTCTTCGAGGCGCGCCACGACCCGGCGCACACGCTCTGGGAGCCGTACAACCGGGAGCCCGACAAGTGCTCGGGCCTGTCCTGGCATCCGCTCTCCGCGCTCCCGGACGACATCGTCGCGTACTGCCGCGCGGGACTGGAGGCGTACCGCGCGGGGGAGCGTTTCGTCATCCACTGGCACGAGGACGCCGACTCGATCGTCCACGACCCGGACGGCACGTCACGCGCGACGCCGCTGCCCAAGACGGACACGCACACGGACGCGACGGACACGGGTGCTACGGACACGGGTGCTACGGCGACGGGGGGCGGCTCGACAGAGTCGTGAACGCGCCGTCGCGTACGAGGAGTTCCAGCTCGTCCAGCGCGCGGCGGGCCGCGTCGGCCGCGGCCGGGTCCCGGTCGGCGAGGCCACTCTCCTCGAACTCGTCCTCGTCGAGACGCAGCACCGTCCCGCCGTCCGCCGACGCCCACAGATCGAGATCCAGATCCTCGACCAGCACCTCGTACCGCGGTTCACCGGGGCCGAGGCCGCGTACGACCGCCGGCCGCGTCACGTCGCAGTACCAGCCCTTGAGCGTGCCGTCGCCCGTGCGGACCTCCTTCACCGCGTACCACCGGTCGCGCCAGTAGTGCTCGGTGAAGACGTCGCCGGGCTCGAAGCGCACGAAGCCGAAGTCCCGTACGCCGTCGGCCGCCCACGGCGCGCGAACCACCACATGCGTGCCGTCGTCGGCGATCAGCGTGGCGGGATAGCGGATCTTCGTACGGCCCGCCTTGACCAGACGGACCTCGACCTCGACCCCCGAGGTCCCCCCGGCGTCAGGTGAGCTCGCGGACATGGCGTACCTCCGAGACGCAGATCCGGTAGCCGAACCAGGTGTTGACCGCCAGCATCGGCTCGTTTCCCGCGTCGTTGTTGGTGAACGCGTCCGTGTAACCGGCGGCGCGGGCGCGGCGCAGGGAGTCGGTCTTGGCGGCCTTGGCCAGACCCCGGCCGCGGTAGTCGCGCAGTGAGCCCGTCATGGCCGACAGATAGGTCGTGTCACCGTCCGTGTGGGCCAGCGTGAAGGCCACGATCCTGCCGTCGGCCACCACGAGGGTGCTGAGGCCGTGGTCCAGACAGGGGTGGTGCCAGGTGTGGTTCAGCCAGTCCTCGTAGTCGTCGAGGTTCGTGCCGACGTCACCTGGTTCGTCCGACGTCGCCTCGGCGTCGGCCTCGAACACCGGCCGCGGGCCGCCGGCGAAGTCCGCCGCCGTCGCCAGCGCGCAGCCCGCGGGGAGCTTCAGCGGCTCGGGCAGTGTGGCACCCGCCAGATCCAGCCGCTGGAAGTGCGCGCTACGCAGCGGCGAGTAGCCCCGGCGGGCGGCGAAGGCGAGGGACGCGGGCTCGTCGTTCACCCAGGTGAAGACGCTGGTCGCGCCCTGGGCGGCCACATGCTCCTCGGCCGCCCGCAGGATCGCGGATCCCGCGCCCTTGCCCTTGTGGTCGGGGTGCACATGGGGGTTGAGGCGGGCCTGACCGGGTTCGTCGCTGTCGTAGGCGAGCGAGACATGCGAAGTGCCGATCACCTCCCCGTCGGCCTCGGCCACCAGCATGCGGTACTTGGACGCCGGGTGGGCGCTCCGTACGGCGAAGTGCAGGGCCTCCTCGGTCGTCACGGCGGCCTGCACGGAGGCACGCCGGACACGGACGACGGCAGGGGCGTCCTCCGGCCGGAAATCACGGACGATCAGAGTCATGAATCGGCACGCTACGGGGGCGCGCCGCCGGAACGCCTCCCATTTTCCGGCCCGGAACGCGGGGGTCGAACGCGGGGGATGGGGGACAATCGGCCCTGTGACCTTGAGAATCGCCATCGACGACGACGCGACGACCGCTCCGTACGAGCAACTGCGCACGCAGATCTCCGAACTGGCCCGCTCGGGCGCGCTGCCCGTGGGACACAGACTCCCGACGGTACGCGGCTTCGCCGAGGAACTGGGCCTCGCGGCGAACACCGTCGCCAAGGCCTACCGGGCGCTGGAGGCGGACGGTGTGATCGAGACACGCGGCCGGAACGGCACGTTCGTCGCGGCGGCGGGCGACGCGGCCGACCGCAAGGCGGCAGCCGCCGCCCAGGAGTACGCGGAGCAGGCGAGACGGCTGGGGCTGGCCCGTACGGAGGCGCTGTCGCTGGCCGAGGACGCGGTGCGGGCGGCGTACTCACGCTGAGAGCCGGCGCCCGGTGCGGGCCGGGTCATCTCGCCAGCCGGCCCAGCAGCGACGACGCGGTGACGATACCCACGAGTGCCGCGAAGGCCAGCACCCCGTAGTCGAGCAGCAGATGGGACGGCGTACCGAGCAGCAGCCCGCGCAGAGCGTCCACCTGGTAGCTCAGTGGGTTGATCTTGCTGATCACCTGGAGCCAGCCGGGCATGATCGCCACCGGATAGAGCGCGTTCGACGCGAAGAAGAGCGGCATGGTGATGGCCTGGCCGATACCCATCAGCCGGTCCCTGGTGAGGACGATGCCCGCGATCGTGATCGACAGGCACGAGAAGAAGGCCGAACCGAGGATCACCACGACCGCGACCCCGAGCAGTTTCAACGGATTCCAGGTCAGGCCCACCCCGAGGGCGGCGGCGATGAGGATCACCACAACCGCCTGGATCAGCGCCTTCACTCCGGAGGCGAACGCCTTTCCGCTGATCAGCGCGGATCTCGGGGTCGGCGTGACCAGCAGCTTGGTCAGAATTCCGGCGTCCCGCTCCCAGATGATCATGATGCCGTAGAAGATCGCGATGAACATCGCGGACTGGGCGATGATGCCGGGCGCGAGAAAGTCGATATAAGGGATGCCGCCGGTCGGGATGGCCTTGATGTGGGTGAAGGTCTCGCCGAAGATCAGCAGCCACAGGGCGGGCTGGATGGCCCGGGTGTACAGCTCGGTGCGGTCGTGGCGCAGCTTCTGAAGCTCGACCACGCACATGGCGAGGACTCTGGCGGGCAGTACCCGCCAACCCGTGCGGGGCTGCGGTGGTTTGAGCAGCAGATCGAATCGGTCGGGGTCGGTGGCCTCAGCCGACGCGGGACGCCGTGCGGCGTGTGCTCCTGACATCGCGGAAGTCGCCTCCCTCCTCGTCCAGGCCCTGACCGGCCACCTCGCGGAAGACGTCCTCCAGCGTCGGTGCGGTGTCGGGTCCCGCGCCCGCGCCCGCACCCGATTCGGCACGGCGGCGCTCGCGAAGCTCGTTCCGCAGCTCGTCGGAGGTGCCGAGGGCGTGGATCCGGCCTTGGTGCATCAGCCCGACCCGGTCGCAGTACTGCTCGGCCTCGTCCATGTAGTGCGTGGTCACCAGCACGGTCATGCCGGTCGCGTGTCGCACGGCGTTGATGCGCTCCCACACGCTGCTGCGGGCGATCGGGTCGAGACCGATCGTCGGCTCGTCCAGCATCAGCAGCCGGGGCGCGCTGACCAGTGCCTGGGCGAGTTCCAGGCGGCGGATCATGCCGCCGGAGTAGGTCGCGGCCATCCGGTCGGCGGAGCCGGTGAGATTGACCGCCTCCAGCGCCTGGTCGACCCGTGCGGCGCGTTCGCGGCGCGGTACGTCGAAGACACGGGCGAACAGCGTCACGTTCTCGCGGCCCGTCAACGCGGCGTCGGCGGACAGTTGCTGCGGTACGTAACCGAGCAGGCGGCGCACCGCCATCTTCTCCTTCGCGGCGTCGTGCCCGAACACCCGCACCAGGCCGGCGGGGACCGGCAGCAGTGTGGTGATACAGCGGATCGCGGTCGTCTTGCCGGCGCCGTTGGGGCCGAGCAGGCCGAAGACCTCGCCGGGGCGCACGGACAGGTCGAGGTTGTCGACGGCCTTGGTGTCCCCGAAGGAGTAGTCCAGCCCACGGCAGCTCACGGCCTCGGTGGCGGACCCGTCAGCGGTGGCAGCCGTGGCGGCGGTGGCGGCGGTGTTCGGAGCGGTTCTGTCGGTCATGTGCCCTCCACTTCCTCGCGCAGATTCCGGGCGAGGACGCGCAGCGCCGGCAGCGCCGCGGCCAGGGTCGCCCGTTCCTCTTCGGTCAGCCGGGCCACCTGCTCGCGCACCAGCGTGGAACGCCGTGCCTCCCAGTCGGCCAGACGGGCTGTCGCCGCCCCGGTGGGCAGCAGCAGGACGGACCGGCGGTCGGCGGGATCGCTCTCCCGGCGCAGATAACCGGCCCGGCTGAGCTGATTGACCAGGGTGGAGACCGAGTTCCCGGCGAGATACAGCTCCTTCGCCGCGTCCGACACCCGGATTCCGGGGCGGGCCGCGACCAGTCGCAGCAGCTCGATCTGCGCGCCCCGCAAGGGCGGGGCCGACAGACCGGCCCTCAGCCGCCGCCGGATCATGCGCTGCACTCCTGCGAGCACATCGGCGAGCGAGTCGGGGAACTCGACCGAAGTCATGGCTTCATTTTAGCTCTGAGTGGGAGCTATCGCCAGAAAAGGCACATAAGGGGCGGAGGGGCGGCTTCTACAGGTACAGGCCCGCGTTCGTGCCCTTCGACTGACCCGGGACGGACGTCGGGCCGCTGCCGCGACGGAGCGCGAACAGTTCGGCCAGCGTGGCTCCCTCGCGGCCCACCGCTCCGCCCCAGTCGCCATCTTCCCGGCTCAGCCAGGTCTCCGCCTCCGGGCGGGTCAGCGCGCCTACCTCGATACGGGCCAGACAGCGGCCGGGCCTGACGACCGCCGGGTGAAGGCGTTCCAGATCCTCGTTGGTCGTCACGCCCACCAGCACGTTCCGGCCCTGTCCGAGCAGCCCGTCGGTGAGATTCAGCAGCCGGGACAGTGCCTGGCCCGCCGTGTGCTTGGCCTCGCCGCGGATCAGCTCGTCGCAGTCCTCCAGGAGCAGCAGCCGCCAGCGGCTCTTCTCCGAGCCCTCGTCCTCGCCGATCGCGATGTCCATCAGATAGCCGACGTCGTTGAACAGCCGCTCCGGGTCCAGCACGCAGTCGACCTGGCACCAGTCGCGCCAGGACCGGGCCAGCGTCCGCAGCGCCGACGTCTTCCCGGTGCCCGGCGGGCCGTGCAGCAGGAGCAGCCGGCCCACGACCTCGTCCGGTGTCACCTTCATCAGCCGGTCCATCGCGTCGGCCACCGGCGCCGTGTAGTTGGCCCGGACCTCGTCCCAGGTGCCGGCCGCGATCTGGCGGGTCGTCCGGTGCGGGCCGCGGCGCGGCGAGTCGTACCAGAACCCGATGGTCACGCTCGACGGCACCGGCTCGGGCTCGTCCTGCGCGCCGCTGGTCGCCTGGCCGTGCACCTTCTCGGCCAGTTCGGAGGTGGTGGCGGTCACCGTGACGTCCGCGCCGCGATTCCAGCGGGAGACGAGCAGCGTCCAGCCGTCGCCCTCGGCGAGTACGGCGCTGCGGTCGTTGTCCCGGGCCGAACGCAGCACCGTGGCGCCCGGTGGCAGCAGTGAGGCGCCGGGCTTGACGCGGTCGATCGACGAACTGTGCGAGTGCGGCTGCTCGCCGGTCGCGAAACGGCCGAGGAAGAGCGCGTCGACCACATCCGACGGTGAGTCGCTGTCGTCGACGTTGAGCCGAATCGGCAGTGCGTCCTGAGGCTTGGCAGACATGGCGCCCATGATCCGCCACGGGCCCGGCTGACGCACGGCGTTTAGCGCGGTGGCGGGTTCGTCCCCAGCCGTCGGACAGGCTCTGTCCTCAATCGCCGGACGGGCTTGTAAGCCCGTCCGGCGATTGAGGACAGAGCACCGAGCCCGTCCGGCGATTGAGGACAAGGCCGGTCCGCCGTGCCGCGCGGACCATCGCGTACGTCTTCGTCAGCGCCCGGTCGCCCGCGAACACCGCGCCGACGCCCCGGCCGTCGACCAGCCGTTCGAACTCGCCGATCCCCGTGGAGCGCCGCACCGTGACCCGCTTCAGGGCGTACGGACCCTGGCCCCGGCGGGCGAGCGCGTTGCCCACGGCCAGCGACTGGGTGAACCCGGCGGCGCGGACCGCGTGCCGTACGCGGCGGGTGGAGTAGCCGTACGGGTACGCGAACGAGACCGGCGCGGCGCCCAGTTCGGCGGCGACGATCTCCCGGCAGCGCGCCGCCTCGTGGCCCAGCCGCGCGCCGTCGAGCTGGTCCAGCTGCGGATGCGTATGGCTGTGCCCACCGATCTCCACGCCCGCGGCGGCCAGTTGGCGCACCTGGTCCCAGTCGAGCATCGTGTCGGGTGCGCCGCCCTCGTCGTACGGGCCGCGCAGCCACCCCGTCGTGACGAACAGGGTGGCCGCGAAGCCGTGTTGGGCCAGGACGGGCAGGGCGTGCCGGTGCACGCCCTCGTAACCGTCGTCGAACGTGATCAGCACCGGCCGGGCCGGCAGCCGCCCGTGCCCCCGCCAGACGGCGGCCAGCGCCCCCGTCGTCAGCGGGGTGAACCCCCGGTCGCCGAGGAGCGCGAGCTGCTCGGCGAACGCCTCGGGCGACACGGACAGGGCGTGCGCCGACGGGGCCGGCCGGTGCGCGAGCGCGTGGTACATCAGGATAGGTACCGGCTCCTTCGAGTTCGGTGCGGGCTCGACCGTGCTCGAACTCATGCCGACATCGACGCGGCAGGCGTGATGGGTCCGGACGAGTACGTCACCGCGCCCCGGCGCGCACGGGCGGTGCCCACCAGATACCCGGCCGCCGTCGTCAGCACCCCGGCCACGATCGCGCCGGCGCGCGCCGCACCGCCGCGTCCGCGCCCCGGCCCGCGCACCGCGTCGCGCAGCCCGCGCGCCACCCCCGCGGGCAGCACCCGGGTGGTGTAGCGCCGCTCGGACTCAAGCCCCTTGCCCGCGCCGACACTTCGGGCGACCAGGGCCTTGGAGAGACCTTCGGCGTAGGCACGGGTACGGAAGTATCCGAACCGGGTACGCGACCGGGGGACCTTGTGGTGGATCACCGCGCGGTCGTCGATCAGCAGCACGGCGTGCGGCAGCGCCCTGGTGAGCCTGATGCACAGCTCCGTCTCCTCGCAGCCCAGCGGCCGCCGGCCGCCGTCCCGCCCGATGCCGGTCGCGAAGCCCCCGGCGGAGTCGAACGCGGTACGGCGGAAGGAGGCGTTGCCGCCCAGGACGTTGCGGACCCGTACCCTGCCCGGCGGCAGCCCCCGGTACGTACAGCCGACGACCCAGTCGAACTCCTCGGGGAACCAGACCGGCCGGCTCCCCGTGGACCAGGCGGGCAGCGTCCTGCCGCCGACGGCCATCACCCGAGGATCGCCGTAACCCGCCGCGAGGTGGCGCAGCCAGTCGCGTTCGGCGACGGCGTCGTCGTCCAGGAAGGCCACGAACTCCCCGCGTGCGGCGGCGATTCCGGTGTTGCGGCCGGCGGAGAGCCCACGGGGGCCCGCGTTGGCGAGCACCCGCACCTCCCCGCCGTCCGCCGGGGAGCAGGAGCCGTACTCCTCGCGGAGCCGGGCCAGCAGCGCCTCGTTGTGGTCGACCACGAGCAGCGTTTCCGTGGGCGGCATCGACTGCTTCCGCACGGAGTCGACGGCGGCGAGGATGTCCTCCCAGCGCTCCTGCGTGTACGCGCAGACGACGACGGAGAACGAGCGGTGGAGATGACGGTCGATCAAGAGACCTCTCCCCGCTGCCCGATGACGGCCGCCGGGAAGCCCGCCCGGACGGTGAGCGGGAGGGGGAGGGGGAGCGGCAGCACCGGTCTGACGGCGCGTGGCCGCCGCCGGGCCGCCCTCGGGACGCCCTTCTCCCGGAGGATGACCCGCAGGACGCGCAGCCCGTCGCGTATGGCCCGGAGATTGCTCGCGCCGTGTATCCGGTCGTACTCGTGGCTCGGGATCTCCTGCACCTTCAGACCCGCCTTGACGACCCGGATGTTCATCAGGGTCTCGACCTCGAACCCGGTGCAGTCGAGCGTGATTTGGTCCAGGCAGTGCCGCCAGAAGGCGTTGTAGCCGTAGCAGAGGTCGGTGTAGCGGGCGCCGAACTTGGCGTTCACGACCGAGCAGAGCACATGATTGCCGAGCTTGCGGATCAGCGTCATGTCGTCCGTGCCGCCGCCGTTGGCGAACCGCGACCCCTTGGCGAAGTCGGCGCCCGAGACGAGGGCCGACACATAGCTGACGATCTCTTGCCCGTCGGCCGACCCGTCCGCGTCGACCATCACGATGATGTCCCCCGTACAGGCGGCGAATCCGCTGATCAGGGCGTCGCCCTTGCCTCTGCCGTGCTGCTTGACGACCTTGACGTCCGGTCGCAGCTGCCGCGCGACACGGATTGTGCCGTCGGTGGAGTTGCCGTCCACGAGGACGACTTCGTGGATCCAGCCGGGCAGCGTCTTGAAGACGTACGGCAGATTCTCCGCCTCGTTCATCGCGGGGATCACCACGCTCACCGGCGGCGCGATCGCGAGGTACGAGGAGACCGGCCGATAGCGGCCGGTCAATTCATGGACGGCGGTCAATTCATGGGCGGTCAGCGCATGGGCGGTCAGTTCATGGTCGAGAACGTCGTCGCGCGATTCGCGGTCGGCCGTCTCGCCGGACAACGGCATGGCTAACGGGTCTTCGCCCGGGGCCGCCGGGCGCGTGAATGAGCTCACGGGATCT
This sequence comes from Streptomyces sp. NBC_01508, assembly GCF_045040315.1. Classification (NCBI taxonomy): domain Bacteria; kingdom Bacillati; phylum Actinomycetota; class Actinomycetes; order Kitasatosporales; family Streptomycetaceae; genus Streptomyces; species Streptomyces sp. NBC_01508. The sequence goes on from NZ_CP109419.1 coordinate 6,932,150, forward strand.
TTCCCTCTCCACCGGTGGACCGCCCGCCCCCGGGCGGTCCGGATGATGTGCCGGTTCGAAAAGGGGGTTCTCACCCTGTATGTGACAGCGTGGATCTCCGTGCCTGCCGGGTGAGCAGAGACAAGTCGTACGCCGCGCGGCACCCCCATACCGCGCCCCGCGCCGGGAGCCGCCGCGACGTCCGAGCCCTCCCCTGAAGTCGCTCTCCATGACGGACCGATGCGGGTGGATGTCCGAAGGTATTGATACTTACGACTGTATGGCAAGGGCTGCGACATGACCGCGCCTATTTGCTATTTGGGCTTACTTCGACCGGTGGTTTCCGGAAGCTCCCAGTTCGGATTTACTCAATCCGTTATAGGGCACGCCCCTGTTCCGGCCGGTTCGAGCGGTATACGCGCGTCCAACTGCAAGCTCTCACCGGATCTTCTTGGCATGAACACTTCCAGTGAAGTCCCATGCCTGGTACGAACGTTGAGGCAGAGATCCTGCTCAATGGAGGTTCCCCCACATGAAGCTGTCCAGATTCGCCGCCCTCTCGTCCTCGCTGCTGCTCGGCGCCGTCCTCGCGTTCACCGGCGCGGGCCAGGCCCAGGCCGCCGAAGCCGCCGCGCTCGACTACGTCGCCCTCGGCGACTCCTACTCCTCCGGCCTCGGCTCCGGTTCCTACGGAAACAGCGGCGCCTGCAAGCGCAGCAGCCTGGCCTACCCGCAGCTCTGGGCCAACGCCAACTCACCCTCGTCATTCGCCTTCACGGCTTGCTCGGGTGCTCGTACGGGTGATGTGACCGGCAGTCAGCTCGGCCCCGTGAACTCCGGAACCGACCTCGTCAGCATCACCGTCGGCGGCAACGACGCCGGCTTCGCCGACGTCATGACCACCTGTGTCCTCCAGTCCGAGGCCAACTGCGTGGCGCGGGTGAACCAGGCGCGCGCCTACGTCGACTCGACCCTGCCCGGCCAACTCGACTCCGTGTACAACGCCATCAGCGCCAAGGCCCCGGCCGCCCAGGTCGTCGTCATCGGATACCCCCGCTTCTACCAGCTCAGCGGCTCGTGCGTGGTGGGCATGACCGAGACCGAGCGCGGGGCGATCAACGGCGCCGCCGACCACCTCAACTCCCTGCTCGCCAAGCGCGCCGCCGACCACGGCTACCGCTTCGCGGACGTCACCGGCCCCTTCACCGGTCACGAGATCTGCTCGGCGAACTCCTGGCTGCACAGCGTGAGCTGGCCGATCGGCGAGTCCTACCACCCCACTGCCCAGGGCCAGTCGGGTGGCTATCTGCCCGCGCTCTCCTCGGCCGTCTGACCTTCGGCCGTCCGAACCTTCGGCCGTCCGACCCAATCGCGGATCGTACGAACCGACCGTCGATCGGGTGCCGGTCCGCCCGTCCCGCGGGGGCGGGCGGACCGGGACCGACGTTCGATCCGATCGAATATCTCGCTGGTCGATTGTCCAACTCGCCCTGGAATACAATGGATTCAACGGGCGGACTTGCATCCCGTACGGGTGCTGTCAATCCTTGAGGCGGGATACACGTGTGTCCTACGGGGGCGATAGGGTTAACCTGCCCGAGCCGGGTGCCCTTGTACGGGTGGGGAGTGACATGAATCAGATAACGGTGCACAGCAGGGCGCGAGTCCCTGCCATCACATGTGGGAGCAGCGCGACCAGTTCACGGCTCGACCGTCATCTCTCGGTGCTCGGCGGCCCTGCCGTCCCGCAGCGCGAGGCGGCCGAAGCCACCAGCCTCATGCGGGAGTTGACCTCGCGGGACGAGATGCGGACCCGTAGGAGCAAGAGCGCGCGTGTCTCCCTGTTCGCACCGCTCAGGCGGCTGCGGCGGTCCCTCTTCGGCAGTCGCCGCTGACCCCTCCGGTCGGCGGTCGCCGACCCCCGGACAGCGCTCGGGCGATCACACCGTCCCGGTGCGGCGCCGCGCTCCGCCCGCCCGTCACCCCCGAGGCCGGCCCGCGGCGGTGCGCCGGTGTGCTCGCCGAGCGCCCGGACCGTCCCTCGGCGGTGCCGCCGCCTCACCACCCGGCAAGGTGAACCGGCGGCAGCGGCAGGGGCGTCGACAGGGGCGTCGGCGCCCGGCGTTCAGTCGTCGGTCTTCGTGTATCTGCGGATCGTCAGCGGTACGAACACCGCCAGGATCACCAGTGACCACAGCAGCGTGCCCGCCACCGGGTTCGCCGACGGCCACGCCGCGTCCGCGTTCGGCGACGCGTTGCCGCACAGGTCGCGTACGGCCGCCGCGATGGCGCTGATCGGGTTCCACTCGGCGATCAGACGCAGCCAGCCCGGCAGGCCATCCGTGGGGATGTACGCGTTCGAGATCAGCGGCAGGACGAAGGTGGTGCTGCCGAGTTGACCCGCGATCTCCTCGTTGCGGATGAGCAGCCCGAGATACGCGCCGACCCAGTTGGCCGCGGAGCGGAACAGCAGCAGCAGACCGAAGGCCCCGAGCGCGCCCGGCACGCCCCCCTCGATCCGCCAGCCCACCGCGAGACCCACCAGCACCAGTGGCACCATGGCGATGGCCGTGGTGAGCACATCGGCCGCGGTCTGGCCCAGCGGTACGGCGACCCGGCTCATCGGCATCGTGCGGAACCGGTCCATCACGCCGCGCTGCGCGTCCTGCGAGGACTGGAACATGCCGGTCATGATGCCGCCGGCCGCCGTCGCCGCCAGCAGGCCCGGCACCAGGAACGCCCGGTACTCCTGGCCCGGTGTCGCGAGCGCGCTGCCGAAGACGAAGCCGAAGAACAGCAGCATCGTGATCGGCATGGTCTGGGTGAGGATCACCACGCCGGGGGAGTGCCTGATCCGCTGGAGATGGCGGCCGAGGACGGCCGTGCTGTCGTAGGCGACGGTGCTCACGCGGCACGCTCCTCGGTGCTCGTGCGGGCGGCGGGTCGCGCGGCACCGGCCGCCGCGCCGCCGGCGGGGGGCGCGCCCGTACCGCCGGTCAGGCGCAGGAACACCTCGTCCAGCGTCGGCGGGCGCAGGCTCGCGTCGACCACCGGCACCCCGGCCGCGTCCAGCTCGCGGACGATCCGGGGGAGCGTGAGCGTGCCGTCGCTCGCCACGGCGCCCACCGCCCGGCGCTCCCGGTCGATCACCGGCTCGGCGCCGGTCAGTTGGTCGAGCACGCCCGCCGCGGCGACGAAGACCGCCTCCGTGGCGTCCCCGGCCACGACCACTTCCGCGTACGACCCGATACGGGACTTCAGCTCGGCGGGCGTGCCGCGGTGCGCCGCGCGGCCGTCGTCGATCAGCACGATGTCGTCGGCCAGCCGGTCGGCCTCCTCCAGATACTGCGTGGTCAGCAGGACGGTCGTGCCCTCGTCGGCCAGTTCGCGTACCGCCGTCCAGATGTGGCCGCGGCTGCGCGGGTCGAGCCCGGTCGTCGGTTCGTCGAGGAAGAGCACCTGGGGCCGGGTGAGCAGGCTGGACGCCAGGTCGAGGCGGCGGCGCATACCGCCGGAGTAGGTGCGGGCGGCCCGGTCGGCCGCCTCGGTGAGCTCGAAGCGCTCCAGCAGCTCGTCCGCGCGGGCCCGGCCCGCCGCTCCCCTCAGGCGCAGCAGTTTCGCGAAGAGCCTCAGATTCTCCCGGCCGGTCAACTCGCTGTCGACGGAGGCGTACTGGCCGGCGACACCGATCGCCGAGCGGACCGCCGCCGCCTCTTTCACGATGTCGTGCCCGGCGACCCGGGCGGATCCGCTGTCGGGGGCGCTGAGTGTGGTGAGGACGCGTACGGCGGTGGTCTTGCCCGCGCCGTTCGGACCCAGCACCCCGCAGACCGTGCCCCGCGCGACGGCGAGATCCAGGCCGCGCAGGGCGCGCACCTCACCGAATCGCTTCTCCAGACCTTCACTAAGTACGGCGTACGTAGTATTCATGCGGCTCACCGTACCTCACTACGTACGCTGTACGTAACTGATGTCTGGGGGAGAATGGCCGACGAGGTGATGACCGATGGCGGGGCGACCTGCTGAACCCGAAGTGATCTGGTCGCGTCCCGAGCGCGCCGCCCGAGGCCCCAGACCCGCGCACACCCGCGCCGAGATCGCGGCCGTCGCCGTCCGGATCGCGGACGCCGACGGCATGGACGCCGTCTCCATGCGCCGGGTCGCCGGGGAGCTGGGCTGCGGCACGATGTCGCTGTACAACTACGTGCCGCGCAAGGAGGACCTGTACGAGCTGATGGTCGACCTGGTCGCCGAGGAACACGACCTGCCGGAGCGCCCCACCGGCGACTGGCGGGCCGACCTCATGGCGCTCGCCCACCGGGCGCGGGCGATCATGCGGCGCCACCCGTGGATGTCGCGCCTCATGTCGTCGACGTACGGCTTCAGCCCGAACACGATGAAGTTCCTGGAATTCAGCCTGTGGTGCCTGGACCCGCTGGAGCTGCCGTACGGCCGGAAGGTGGAGCTGGTCGCCATGGTGAACGGCGTCGTCACCACCTACGTCGCCAACGAGATCCAGAGCGCCGAGCGCACCCGCTCACTTCCCTGGTCGGCCGAGCGGGAGCACGAGATCCGGACGGCCTATCTGGAGAAGCAGATCGCCTCCGGGCGGTACCCCCGGCTGGCGGCGGCGCTAGCGGAGGATTCGGGGCCGGTCGACATGGAGGGGGTCTTCGACCGGGCGCTGGGCCGGGTGCTGGACTCGTTCGCCGCCGACTGACGTCCAGTCACCTTGGCACCCCGGGCACCCCGGCACCCTGGGACCCCGGCACCCTTCAAATCAATTCAGATCAGGGCGAACTGGCCGTCCGGACCCTCCTCGTGATGGTCGAGCACCGAAGCGGGGCGGCGGGCCGCGTCCGGTACCGGCAGCACACCGGCGGCCCGCAGCCCGTCCGCGCCGATCACCGGCCCGTGGTCCAGCGCCGCGCCCAACTCCCGCTGCCGGGACCGCAGTCCGGCGAGCAGCGCGAGTACGGTGATCAGCTCCAGCAGCTCCGACGTCCACTCCTGCGGCCAGACGCGCGGGCCGATCGCCTCCAGGGTGCCCGGCTCCGGCCGCTGCGCGCGCCGCTCGAACCACAGCTCGATCATCCGGACCCCGCCGACCTGGAAGTCCCACGCTTCCACCGGCACGGGCGAGATCCGGCCGTCACCTATGTGGAGCGTCTCGTCCTCGGAGCCGTAAAAAATGGTCGTGGGGCGGGCGGGGACGGCGGCGCGTACGTACGGGCGCCGGCCGCCGGGCAGGCGACGGCGCTCCCCACCGTGCGCGCCGCGCAGTTGGATACCGGTCAGCTCGGCGCCCAGCTCCACCCCGGTGGCCCACAGATCCGGATCGGCGGTCAGCGGCACCACACAGCCGCGCGGCGAGGGGCGGGCCACCGCGACGGCCCAGTCGAGCAGCCGGCGCGGGGTGACCTCGTGCCCGAGGCGCGCGGACAGCGACTCCACGAGACCGGGCGCCATATTGGGTTCGGCGCCGCCCGGCCGGCGGAAGAGCGGCCGGATCCGGCCGGGGCGCCCGGCCGGGGACCGGCCGTCCGGCAGCAGGGCGCTCACCAGCAGCGCGGGACCCGCCGCGCCGGCGACGAACCCCTGCTCCACGGCGAAGAGTTGACGCTCGTCGGCGACCCGCCACAGCTCCGGCCTGGCCACGTCGATCAGCCGGTGGTCGGGGATCAGATACCGCTCGTCGAACGGACCGTGCCCCACCCGCAGCGGCTTCGGACACCGTCCGGACTCCCGTGCGAACCTCCCCGTGCCCGTGGGCTGTCCGGGCAGCGCGGTGACCGCGCTGTGCGGCGTACGGGAGCGGGTCGGCCGGAACAGCGCCGCGCGCTCGGCGCCCGTGGCCCGTATCAGCGTGTCCCAGCGCGCGGTGAGCGAGGCGGCGTCGGGGGCCAGGATCCAGCCGCGACCGAGCCGCAGCGGCGCCACCGACCACGGCATGAGGTCGCTCAGCAGCGGGGCCGTCGTCGGCGCCGTCATACGGGCACACCCCTCCCCGGTTCGTCGCGTGCCGTCGGCGAAAGCGTACCGACCGGGTCGGGGCGGTCCGTCAGTCGCCGGTCCGTCGGTCCGTCAGCCGTCAGTCCGTCTCCATGGTGACCGAGAAGGAGAAGCGGTCACCCCGGTAGCGGATCCTGGCCACGTCCACGACCTGGCCGTCCGCGTCGTACGTGACACCCGTGTAGTGCAGGATCGGGCTGAGCAGCGGCACTTGGAGCAGATCGGCCGTGACCGGGTCGGCGAGCGTGGCCTCGACCGTGTCCGTGATCCGGCTGATCCGCACCCCCAGCACGTCGCGCAGCACCTTGGTCATCGGCCAGCGCTCCAGATCGGCGGGATCGAGCCGGTCCGCGATCCGCGTACGCACCGCGTTCTCGGCCCAGTTGGTCGGCTCACCGCTCTCGCCGTCGCGGCGCAGCCGCCGGTAGAGGGTCACCTCCTCGACGCCCGGGAAGTACTCGGCCAGTTCGCCGGGGACCGGCGCCCGCCCGTGGCCGGTCACCGTCGTCCGCTCGCCCGACTGCTGCGCCACGACCGCGTCGATGGAGCCGAGCAGCCGGCGGGGCGCGCCGCGCCACGCGCCCGGCTCGATGAAGGTGCCGCGCCGCCGGTGCCGGCTGATCAGACCCTCCTGCTCCAGCTCCTTGAGGGCCTGACGCATCGTCAGCACACTGACGCCGTAGTGCCCGGCCAACTGCTCCTCCGTGGGAAGGCGCAGCGGGTCGTGCGGGCGCCGGCCGAGTATGGAGGCGCGCAGCGACTGCGAGACCTGATACCAGAGCGGCAGCTTGCGGTTGAGGACCAGCGAATCGGGTGCGAATGCGGTCACGGCGCGCTCCGGGTCAGGGTCTGTCGGTGGGGGCCGGGCCGGAAGTTGGCCTGAAGTGGCGCTCCAGACCCTGCCACACGGCGTCGTACCCCGTCTGCAGGTGTCCGGCCGTCGCCGCCTGGGCGGTGGCGGTCACCGGCCAGCGCGTCTCGAACATGAACGCCAGACCGTCGTCGATCCGCTGCGGCCTCAGCTCGGCGGCGCTCGCCCGGTCGAACGTCTCCCGGTCGGGTCCGTGCGCCGACATCATGTTGTGCAGCGAACCGCCGCCGGGGACGAAGCCTTCCGCCTTGGCGTCGTACGCGCCCTCGATCAGGCCCATGTACTCGCTCATCACGTTGCGGTGGAAGTACGGCGGCCGGAAGGTGTTCTCGCCGACCAGCCAGCGTGGCGCGAAGACGACGAAGTCGACGCCCGCCAGGCCGGGGGTGTCGGACGGCGAGGTCAGCACGGTGAAGATCGACGGATCGGGGTGGTCGTAGCTGATGGTGCCCATCACATTGAAGCGGCGCAGGTCGTAGACGTACGGCAGATGGTTGCCGTGCCAGGCGACGACGTCGAGCGGGGAGTGGTCGTACGTCGCGGTCCACAGGTTCCCGCAGAACTTGTTGACCACCTCCGTCGGGCGCTCGACGTCCTCGTAGGCGGCGACGGGGGCGAGGAAGTCCCGCGCGTTCGCCAGGCCGTTGGCGCCGATCGGGCCGAGGTCGGGCAGGACGAACGGGCGGCCGTAGTTCTCGCAGACGTATCCGCGCGCCGTCCCGTCCAGCAGCTCGACGCGGAAGCGCACCCCGCGCGGGATCAGCGCGACATGGCCGGGGCGGGCGGCGAGCAGGCCGAACTCCGTGACGATCAGCAGCCCGCCGTGCTCGGGGACGATCAGCAACTCGCCGTCGGAGTCGCTGAACACCCGGTCGGTCATGGGGGAGTTGGCGTGATACAGGTGCACGGCCATGCCCGCGCGCCGCGCCGCGTCCCCGTTGCCGCCGAGCGTCCAGAGGCCGGCCAGGAAGTCCGTACCGGGCGCGGGGGCCGGCAGTGGGTTCCAGCGCAGCCGGTTGGGGTCGGGCACGGACTCGGTGAACGGCGCGCCGCGCAGCGCGCCGTTGTCGGTCCGGGTGAACGGCGGATGCGCCGCCGACGGGCGGATGCGGTAGAGCCAGGAGCGGCGGTTGTGGGCGCGCGGCTCGGTGAAGGCGCTGCCGCTCAACTGCTCCGCGTACAGGCCGAGCGGCGCTCTCTGCGGCGAGTTGCGTCCCACGGGCAGCGCGCCCGGCACGGCCTGCGAGCTGTGCTCGTTGCCGAAGCCGGTGGCGTACTCCAGACTCTCGGCCGTCTTCCTCGCCCGTTCGATGCCGCTCATCGTCGCTCTCCCCGTCTCGCAGTCCTGCCAGGTACTGTCCGGTTCTCAAATCCTATGCTCAACCGTAGGATTCCTTGGGTGGGCGCGTCAACGGGAAGGGGTCCCGTTGACGCAAAGAGACAGCCTGCGGAAACGGTACGAACAGAAGTACGGTCGCGCCCTCTCGAAGAGCGGCCCCGCGCCAGGCAGACTCGAAGGACCTCAGCCGCCGCACATCTCGCCGAAGGGTGGGCCAGCCCGTGTACGGAGTCAGTGCCGACACCCACGACGGCCTGCGCCGGGTCCCCGTGCAGCAGCGCAGTGCCGCCCGGCTCGCCCGGATCCTGGACGCCTGCGCCGAACTGCTGGACGAGACCGGCTACGAGGAGCTGTCCACCCGCGCGGTCGCCACCCGGGCGGGCGTGCCCATCGGCTCGGTGTACCGCTTCTTCGGCAACAAGCGCGCCATGGCCGACGCGCTCGCCCGGCGCAATCTGGAGCGCTACGTCGAACGCGTCGAGCGGCGGCTCGCCACGATTCCGGCCGCCGCCCGGCAGTTGGCCATCGACGCGGTGCTGGACGAGTACCTCGCCATGAAGCGCACCGTCCCCGGCTTCGGCCTGGTCGACTTCGGCACCGGGATCCCGGCGGGTGCGCCCCGTCCGGCCACCGGGCGTACCACCGAGGGCGAACCGGTGCCCGACGCCAACCACCGCGTCGCGGACCACCTCACCGCGCTGCTCGCCGCGCATCTGCGCCGCGCGCCGGACGCCGCGCTGCGCCGGACCGTCCTGGTCGCCGTCGAGGCGACGGACGCGCTGTTCCAACTCGCCTTCCGTACGGACGCGTCGGGCGATCCGGACATCATCGCGGAGACGCGGGAGCTGGTGCGGGCGTATCTGGCAAGGACGTTGGGCTGACGGCCTTGGGCCGGGCCGGACGCGCCTGTTGAGACCGTCCTGCGATCGAGGACGCACCGGCCACCGGCCACCGGGCGGACCCGGTCACCGGGCGGACCCGGTCACCGGGCGGACCCGGTCACCGGGCGGACCCGGTCAACGTCCGGGTGTCGGTGTCGGTGTCGGTGTCGGTGGCGTAGGCCATGGGCCGTCTCCCCTTCCCTAAGACCCGCGGCGGGCGCGTCGAACTGCTCCCCGCACCGATCGCGGCCGACCTGCCCCGGCTGCGCGCCGCGCTCGCCGAGCGGCCGGCGTCCCTGGTGCTCGTCGGGCGCCGCCATCCGCGCTCCACCAACAGCTGGACGCACAACGTGCCGAAGCTCAACGGCGGTTCGAACCGCTGCACGGTCCGGGTCCACCCCGCCGACGCCGAACGGCTCGGCCTCACGGACGGCGCACCGGCCCGTATCACCACCGAGGCGGGCGAGACCACGATCCCGGTGGAGATCACCGACACGGTCCGGACGGGGGTCGTGAGCGTGCCGCACGGCTGGGGGCACGGCCGTCCCGGCACCCGGATGGCGGTGGCCCACGCGCGGCCGGGCGTCAATGTCAACCAGCTGCTCGACGGGAGCCGGCGCGACCCGCTGTCGGGGACGTCGGTCGTCAACGGCTTTCCGGTCGAGCTGAGTCGTGCCTGACCAGCACCCCGGCGTGACCTGGGGTTTTGCGCGTATTGCTCGCACGTCAACATCTTGTTAACGCGAGGAAACGGCACCTAACGTCATCCGCACCGCCGACTCCGGTGGGAGTTCAACGGTGAACGTGAGGTACCCCCAATGCTGACCATCCTCGGATTTGTCATGATCGCCACCTTCCTGGTGCTGATCATGATGAAGAAGATGTCGCCGATCGCGGCGCTCGTCCTGATCCCCGCGCTCTTCTGCGTCCTGGTCGGCCAGGGCGCGAAGCTCGGCGACTACGTCATCGAGGGGGTCGGCGACCTGGCGCCGACCGCCGCGATGCTGATGTTCGCCATCGTCTACTTCGGCGTGATGATCGACGTCGGTCTCTTCGACCCGATCGTGCGGGGCATCCTGCGCTTCTGCCGGGCCGACCCGATGCGCATCGTGGTCGGTACGGCCCTGCTCGCCTCGATCGTCTCGCTGGACGGCGACGGCTCGACCACCTTCATGATCACCGTCTCGGCGATGTACCCCCTCTACAAGCGGCTGAAGATGAGCCTCGTGGTGCTGACCGGTATCGCCGCCACGGCGAACGGCGTCATGAACACCCTTCCCTGGGGCGGTCCCACGGCGCGGGCGGCCACCGCGCTGAAGGTGGACGCCACCGACATCTTCGTACCGATGATCCCCGCGCTCGCGGTCGGACTGCTCGCCGTCTTCGTGCTCGCGTACGTCCTGGGGCTCCGCGAGCGCAAGCGGCTCGGCACCCTCACGCTGGACGAGGCGCTGGAGCCGGTGACCGGGACGGCCACCGAGACCGTGACCGAGACGGTGCTGGTCGATGCCGGCAGCGGAAGTGGCAGCAGCGGCAAGGGAGTTGAGCGGACCCGCACGGGCGGCGGCGGTACGGGCGCCGACGCTGCGGATGGCGCCGACGGTGCCGCTGTCTCTCTCGACAAGGACCCCGACGCCCAACAGCCCACGGACGAGGACGGCTTCCAGGGCCTCGACCCCAACCGCTCGACCCTGCGCCCCCGCCTCTACTGGTTCAACGCGGGACTCACCCTCGCCCTGCTCACCGCGATGATCATGCAGCTCATGCCCATCCCGGTCCTCTTCCTGCTCGGCGCCGCACTCGCCCTCACCGTCAACTTCCCCTCCATGAGCGACCAGCGGGCCCGGATCGCCGCCCACGCCGACAACGTGCTGAACGTCTCCGGCATGGTCTTCGCCGCAGCCGTCTTCACCGGCGTCCTGACCGGCACCGGTATGGTCGAAAGCATGGCCGACTGGCTGGTGGGCGCCGTCCCCGAGGGCATGGGCCCGCAGATGGGCCTCGTCACGGGGCTGCTGAGCCTGCCCCTCACCTACTTCATGTCGAACGACGGCTTCTACTTCGGCGTCCTGCCCGTCCTCGCCGAGGCGGGCGCCGCCCACGGTGTCTCCCCGCTGGAGGTGGCCCGCGCCTCGATCGTCGGCCAGCCGCTCCACATGTCGAGCCCGCTCGTCCCCGCCGTGTACGTCCTCGTCGGCATGGCCAAGGTCGAGTTCGGCGACCACACCAAGTTCACCGTCAAGTGGGCCGTGCTCACCTCGCTGGTCGTGCTCGCGGCGGCGATCCTCTTCGGCATCATCTGATGCCGGCGGGGGTGGGGGACCGGCGCTGGCTGCTCCGCCTCGTCGTCGCCTTCGCCTTCTCCCAGGCCGCCGTGTCGATGGCACGGCCGGCGGTCTCCTACCGGGCCCTCGCGCTCGGCGCCGACGAGCGCGCGGTCGGCGTCATCGCGGGTGTGTACGCGCTGCTGCCGCTGTTCGCCGCCGTACCGCTGGGGCGCAGGACCGACCGGGGGCGCTGCGTCCCCCTCCTGGTCGTCGGCGCCGCGCTCATCGGCGTGGGCTGCGGCCTCAGCGGCACGGCGGGCTCACTGGCCGCGCTCGCCGCCTGGAGCGGAGTGATGGGACTGGGCCATCTCTGCTTCGTCATCGGCGCGCAGTCCATCGTCGCGCGCCGCAGCGCACCGGCCGAACAGGACCGCGACTTCGGCCACTTCACCATCGGCGCGTCGCTCGGCCAGCTCGTCGGACCGGTCGCCGCCGGGCTGCTGGTCTCCGGCCAGGACGGCGCGATGGCCCGTACGAGCGCGCTGGCCCTCGTCGTCTCGGCCGGGGTCGCGGCCGTCTCCCTGACCTGCCTGCGCCGCATCGAGCCGCCGGCCGCACCGGGCGGGAAGGCCGGGCGGGCGGGGCGGGCGGGGCGGGCCGAGCGGCCGGGCAAGGTCCCCGTACGGCGCATTCTGCGCACCCGTGGTGTCCCCAGCGGCATCCTCGTCAGCCTGGCGGTGCTCTCGGCGACGGACGTCCTCACCGCGTACCTCCCGGTCATCGGCGAGGACCGGGGCATCTCCCCGACCACGATCGGGGTGCTGCTGAGTCTGCGCGCCGCCGCCGCGATCGCCTGCCGGCTGGTGATGACGCCGATGATCCAACGGGTCGGCCGTACGGCCCTGTTGACCGTCTCCTGTCTGCTCGGCGGGCTGCTGTGCGCGGGGATCGCGTTGCCCGTGCCGGTGTGGGGGCTGGCGCTGATGCTCGTGGCGCTCGGCTTCCTTCTCGGCGTCGGCCAGCCGCTGTCGATGACGACCGTCGTCCGGGCGGCGCCCGCCGAGGCCCGCTCCACCGCCCTCGCGCTCAGGCTCACCGGCAACCGGCTCGGGCAGGTCGCCGCGCCCGCGTCCGCCGGGCTCGTCGCCGGGGTCGCGGGCACGGGCGCGCCGTTCATGATGCTCGGTGGGCTGCTGCTGGGCGCGGCGGGCCTCGGCGTACGGAGCACCCCGCGGGACGCGCCCCCGGCGACGACGACCACGACGGCCCCGCCTGCGCACTCAACTCCCGCTCCGGAGAAGCCCCTCACGGAACCGACCGTCCCCACCGGCAGGTGCCGCCACCGCCGCTGAACCCACGCCGCGCCCCAACCTCCACGCCGCAACGCCGCAATGCCCCAACGTTTCAAAGCCCCAACACCGCGCCCGCACGACGCGCCCTACGACTCCTGTCCGGACGCCGTCCCCTGCATCTGCCGTACCGACCCCGCCGCGTACCCACCGGGTATCGCCCCAGGTGCCACCTGTGACGCCGCAAGTCATTCCCTGACCCCGCGTAGTCGGCTAACTTCAGGCGTCGCAGACGCTCAACCTCACCTTCCGGGCGGAATCCTCATGACTCGCGCCATCTCTCTGCACAGTGTCAGCAAGGTGTACGGACGGTCCACACGCGCCGTCGACCGGCTCTCTCTGGACATCGACCCGGGCGAGTTCGTCGTGCTGCTCGGCCCCTCGGGCTGTGGCAAGTCCACGGTGCTGCGGATGATCGCCGGTCTGGAGGACATCACCGAGGGCGAGTTGCTGCTCGACGGCGAGCGCTCCAATCTCATGCCGCCCCGCGAGCGCGGCATGGCGATGGTGTTCCAGAACTTCGCGCTGTACCCGAGCATGACCAACCGCGACAACATCGGTTTCCCGCTCCGGCTGGAGAATCCCCGGCAGGACAGCTCGGAACGTATCGAGGCCACCGCCCGGATGCTCGGTATCGAGAACGTCCTGGACCGCTACCCCAGTCAGCTCTCCGGTGGTGAGCGCCAGCGCGTCGCGATGGGCCGCGCCATCTCACGGCGTCCGTCGGCGTTCCTCATGGACGAGCCGCTGTCCAATCTCGACGCCAAGCTGCGCAATCGTCTGCGGGCCGAAATAGCCCAGCTGACCACCGAGTTGGGCGTCACGACCATCTATGTGACACATGACCAGGCCGAGGCGATGTCACTCGGCGACCGCGTCGCGGTGATGCGCGGCGGCGTGCTCCAGCAGGTCAGTTCACCGCGCGAGGTGTACGCGCTGCCGCACAACGTCTTCGTCGCCGCCTTCATCGGCACCCCGCGCATCAATCTGCTCCAGGCCGTCGTCTACGCGCCGCTCGAAGGCCGGATGTCGATCGACCTCGGCCGCCAGCGCCTGCCGCTGCCCGAACCGCTCAGCCCCGACCACCAGTTGCTCCGGATCCAGCAGGGCCGGCAGATCATCGTCGGGCTGCGGTCCGAGGCGGTGCGCATCGCCCCGCCCAGCCAGGCGCGGCCCGGCAAGGTGGCGCTCAGCGGCATCGTCGAGCACATGGAGTACCAGGGGCACGAGGCGCTGGTGCATCTCAACACCGGCTCGCGGCCCGCCGTGGTGCCCGACCTCGAATCGGCCCGGCCGAGGACGGCGCCGCGCCGCCGACGCGGCGGGCCGGGGGTGCTGGAGCGGCTGAGGGAGCGGGCCGCCGCGCATGTCCCCGGCCGGGTCCCTGGCAATGTCTCGGGTCCCGTCGTGGTGCTGGACGATCCTGAGCCGGCGGCCCCCGCCCCGTACACCCCGGACAGTCCCGCGATCACGTCGGGCGACCTCGTCGTGCGGACCGGTCCCGACATGCGGCTGCGCACGGGAGCGCAGGTGCCGCTCCTGGTCGATGTGGCGCATCTGTACGTCTTCGACCACTACGGCCGACGGATCTGTCCCGCGCCGATGGACATGCCCGGTCTGGATGTGTGAACGCCGTGCGGGATGTGACGTTCGGGACCCCCGGGATCCCTGGCGCCGTAAAACTAACACCGCTAGTTTGGTGGGTGACGACGCCGAACCGGCCGTACGCGGCAGTCCCCGGGAGGAACCAGCGATGAAGGCACACGACAGCATGTACATCGGCGGCGAGTGGCGCCGCGCCGCCGGACCCGACACCATCGCCGTCGTCAACCCGGCGACCGAGCAGGTCATCGCGGAGGTCCCGGCCGGCACCGCAGAGGACGTCGACGCCGCCGTACGCGCCGCGCGGGCCGCCTTCCCCGGCTGGGCGGCCACCCCGCCCGCCGTACGCGCCGCGCATCTCACGGCCCTGCGGGACGCGCTGGCCGCCCGCAAGGACGAGATCGCCGAGACCGTCACCGCCGAACTGGGCTCGCCGCTGCGGCTGTCGAAGGCGGTGCACGCCTCGGTGCCGGTGTTCGTCGCCGGATCGTACGCCGAACTGGCCGCCTCCTACGCCTTCGAGGAGCGGATCGGCAACTCGACCGTACTGATGGAGCCGGTGGGTGTCGTCGGCGCGATCACCCCCTGGAACTACCCGCTGCACCAGATAGTCGCCAAGGTCGCCCCCGCGCTCGCCGCCGGCTGCGTGATCGTCGTCAAGCCCGCCGAGGACACCCCGCTGACCGCGCGGCTCTTCGCCGAGGCCGTCCACGAGGCGGGACTGCCCGCCGGTGTCGTCAACGTGGTCACCGGAGTCGGCGCCGTCGCCGGGCAGGCGCTCGCCGCGCACGAGGACGTCGACCTCGTCTCCTTCACCGGCTCCACCGCCGTGGGCCGACAGATCGGCGCCACGGCGGGAGCGGCCGTCAAGCGGGTCGCGCTGGAGCTGGGCGGCAAGTCCGCGAACGTGATCCTGCCGAGCGCCGATCTCGCCAAGGCCGTCAAGGCCGGTGTCGCCAACGTGATGACCAACTCCGGCCAGACATGCAGCGCGTGGACCCGGATGCTGGTCCACACCGACCACTACGACGAGGCGGTGGAGGCCGCCGGGGCCGCCGTCGCCTCGTACCGGGCGGGCGACCCGCACGACGAACTGTGCCGGGTCGGCCCCGTCGTCAACGCGCGGCAACAGGCGCGGGTGCGCGGCTACATCGAGCAGGGCATCGCCGAAGGCGCCCGGCTGGTCGCCGGCGGAGCCCGATCCCCGCACGACACCGGCTACTTCATCGCGCCGACCGTCTTCGCCGACGTCACCCCGGAGATGAGCATCGCCCAGGAGGAGATCTTCGGCCCCGTCCTGTCCATCCTCCGCTACGAGGACGAGGACGACGCCCTGCGGATCGCCAACGGCACCGTCTACGGCCTCGCCGGAGCCGTCTGGGCGGGCGACGAGGACGAGGCCGTCGCCTTCGCGCGGCGGATGGACACCGGCCAGGTCGACATCAACGGCGGCCGGTTCAACCCCCTTGCCCCGTTCGGCGGTTACAAGCAGTCGGGCGTCGGCCGGGAGCTCGGCCCGCACGGTCTCGCCGAGTACCTTCAGACCAAGTCCCTCCAGTTCTGAGCCGGGAGAGAAGCCGATCGTGGTCCGCGCCGCCGTCCTGCCCGCCGTTGGTGCTCCGCTGGAGATCACCGACATCGAACTGCCCGAGCCCGGCCCCGGCCGGGTGCGGATCCGACTGGCCGCCGCCGGGGTCTGCCACTCCGACCTGTCCCTCTCGGACGGCACCATGCGGCTGCCCGTCCCCGCCGTCCTCGGCCACGAGGGCGCGGGCACGGTCGTCTCCGTCGGAGAGGGTGTCACCCACGTCGCCCCGGGCGACGGCGTCGTCCTCAACTGGGCGCCGTCCTGCGGCCGTTGCCACCACTGCCGGCTCGGTGAGGTCTGGCTCTGCGCCTCGGCGTTGACCGGCGCCGGCGCGATCCACGCCCGTACGGCGGACGGCACGCGGCTCCATCCCGGTCTGAACGTCGCCGCCTTCGCCGAGGAGACGGTCGTCGCCGCGAACTGCGTCCTGCCGGTCCCCGAGGGCATCCCGCTCACCGACGCGGCGCTGCTCGGCTGCGCCGTCCTGACCGGCTACGGCGCCGTGCACCACAGCGCCCGGGTGCGCGCGGGCGAGACCGTCGTGGTCTTCGGCGTCGGCGGCGTCGGCCTCGCGGTGCTCCAGTCCGCGCGGATCGCGGGCGCCTCCACGATCGTCGCCGTCGATGTCTCCCCGGAGAAGGAGGAGTTGGCGCGGGCGGCCGGAGCCACCGACTACCTCGTCTCCTCCGCCACCACGGCCAAGGACGTACGGAAGCTCACCGGCGGGCACGGTGCGGACGTCGCCGTGGAGTGCGTCGGGCGCGCCGTCACCATCCGTACGGCCTGGGAGTCCACCCGCCGGGGCGGCCGGACCACCGTCGTCGGCATCGGCGGCAAGGACCAGCAAGTCACCTTCAACGCACTGGAGTTGTTCCACTGGGGCCGCACACTGTCGGGGTGTGTGTACGGCAACTGCGACCCGGTCCGCGATCTGCCGTTTCTGGCCGAACACGTCCGGGCCGGCCGCCTGGACCTCGGCTCGATGGTGACGGCGCGGATCACGCTGGACGGGATCCCGGCCGCCTTCGACGCCATGGTCGCCGGGCGCGGCGGCCGGGCGCTGATCGTCTTCTGAGGGCGCCGGAACTCAAGGCCAAAGACTCAAGACTCAAGGCGCCTGGGGCGGTCGGGCCTTCACCCGGCGCGGTCGGGAGCGCGCCACCGCGACTCCCGCCAGGCAGAGCACACCACCGGCGAGCGTGAGCGGGCCCGGGATCTCGTCCAGCAGCAGCCAGGCCATCAGGACGACGATCGCCGGTACCGCGTACGTGGTGGCGCCCATCCGCGACGCGGTCGTACGGGCCAGGGCGTACGCCCAGGTCGTGAACGCCAGCGCGGTCGGGAAGACGCCCAGATAGACCATGTTGAGCGTCGCGGACAGCGGCGCGTGCGCGACGTCCCGCGCGAGCTGCCAGCCGAAGGGCAGGCAGGCGACCGCCCCGATCAGGGCGCCGTACGCGGTGACCTGCAACGGGCTCGCGTACGCCAGCGTGGGCTTCTGCGCGACGACACCGCCCGCGTACGCCACCGCCGCCACCAGGCAGAGCACCACACCGAGCACGGAGGTGCCGCCGCCACCGGCCATCGACAGGCCGACCACCACGGCCCCGGCGAAGGACACCGCCATGCCGCTGAGCAGCCGGGGCGCCAGGTTCTCGCCCAGCAGACGGAACGCGAGCAGCGCCATGAGCAGCGGCGCGATGTTCACCACGAGGGACGCCGTGCCCGCGTCGACCAGCTGCTCGCCCCAGTTGAGGATCACCGAGTAGCCGCCGAACCAGAGCAGCCCCGACACCACGATGCCGGGCCAGGCGGCGCGCGGCGGCAGCCCTTCGCGGCGTATCAGCAGGATCGCCACCAGCACCAGCGACGCGGTCAGCAGCCGCCCGAGCGCCAGCGCGCCCGGCGCGTACGCCTCGCCCGCGCTGCGGATGGACACGAAGGCCGACGCCCACAGGACGACGGTGACCCCGGCGGCGGCCAGGGCCAGCGGCTGCGCGCGGCCGGTAGTGGGGGTGGAGGTGGCGGTGGACGTGGGGGTGGAGGTGGCTGTGCCTGGAGCGGTGGTCGGTGCGGCCGGGCGCGCCTGGGCACGCGGACCGGAAGAGTTCGCCATGGGAGCGATGCTAAGCCCTTGACAGTTCGGCTGTCACCGAAGTGTTGCTGCCTCGATCCCCAGCAGCTCGGCGAACGCGTGCTCCCCGACCGGCGTCACCCGTACCGCCCGCTCCGTACCGATGCGCACACACCACTTCGACTCCAGGGCCAGCCGGCACAGACCCGCCCCCGCCACCCCCGCCAGATGACGCCGGCGCTCCGTCCAGTCCAGACAGGAGCTGACCGCCGGGCGCCGGGTGGCGCTCTCCAGCGCGATTCCCCGCTCCCGGAACCAGCCGGTGCCCTGCTCGGTGAGTGCGAAGCCCGCGTCCATCAGCAGCAGTCCGCGCCGCGCCATGGCGTCGGTGAGGGCCACCCCGAGCCGCCCGGCGAAATGGTCGTAGCAGGTGCGCCCGCGCGCCATGGCGGCACTCGCCCCCGACGCCCGCACGATGTGCGGGCTGTCGCGGTCCGGCATCACGTGCGCGGCCAGCGACTCGACCAGCTCGGCGGTGGTCGCGTCGGCCAGCCGTACGTACCGGTGGCGGCCCTGTCGCTCCTCGGTGACCAGCCGGGAGGCGATCAGCTTCCCGATGTGCTCGCTGGCGGTGGACGCGGCGACACCGGCCTCGCGGGCCAGCTCGCCGGCCGTCCACGCCCGCCCGTCCAGCAGGGACAGGCAGAAGACGGCCCGTGTCTCGTCGGCGAGCAGCGCGGCGAAGCCCGCGAGCAGCGAGCCGGGGGACGCCGACGCGGCGGGGAGCCCGAAGGGGTCGGCGGTGGCCTCGTCGACGGTGGCCGGTTCCGCGGCGGAACCGGCCGGGTTCGGGGTGGTGGTCTTCGGCATGCCTCCAGGGTGCCTCAGAAACCCTTCGGTGTGGCCCGAACCGTCTCGTACTGCGCGGCCAGCCCGTCTATCAGTGCCCTGAGCCCCGTCTCGAAGGCCCCCTCGTCCACCCGCTGCTGCCGCTCGGCCAGCAGATGGGCCTGGCCGAGGTGCGGATACTCGGCGGGGTCGTACGCCGTCTCGTCGTCCACGAAGCCGCGTGCGAACGAGCCGAGCGCCGAGCCCGTGATGAAGTACCGCATCAGCGCCCCGATATGGGTGGCCTGGATCGGCGGCCACCCCGCCCGGACCATCGCGCCGAAGACCGCGTCGGCCACCCGCAGCCCCGCCGGGCGACGGCCGGGACCCTGGGCGAGCACGGGCACGATGTGCGGATGCGCGGTGAGCGCGGCGCGGTACGAGACGGCGTAGTCGTGCAGCGCGGTGCGCCAGTCCCGTACGTCGTCGGCGTCGAACATCGACAGATCGACCTGCGCGCTGACGGAGTCGGCGACGGCGTCCAGGATCTCGTCCTTGTTGCGGAAGTGGTTGTAGAGGGACGGCCCGCTGACGCCCAGCTCCGCGGCCAGCCGGCGGGTGGAGACGGCACCGAGCCCTTCGGCGTCCACGAGCGCGCCCGCGGTCGCGACGATGCGGTCTCTGCTGAGCAGCGGCTTGCGGGGTCGGGCCATGGCGCACATCGTATGGCTGTGACCCCGGCGCGGGCCTGTCGGCGATGCTGGACGGGGGCGGGGTGGGGCCGCGACGGCCGTACGACAGCGGTTCGACAGCAGGCCGCCGGACACGGCCTAAGCGCTTGCTCACCTTCGAGGTAGGGTGTGCGTTCTGCCGACGGGAAGGGGCGAGAGCGATGCGTACGGCGGAACGGACGGCCGACGGCGAGGACATGCCGTGGGGTGAGGTCACCCCCGAGGCGGCCAGAAGGCTGCTCGTCGCCGCCGTGGAGGCGTTCGCCGAACGCGGCTACCACGCCACCACCACCCGCGACATCGCCGGCCGCGCCGGCATGAGCCCGGCGGCGCTCTACATCCACTACAAGACCAAGGAAGAGCTGCTTCACCGGATCAGCCGGATCGGCCACGACAAGGCCCTGGAGATCCTCGACGCCGCCGCCGGCCGCGACGGCACGGCGGCCGAGCGGCTCACCGACGCGGTCCGCTCCTTCGTCGGCTGGCACGCGGCACGCCACACCACGGCGCGCGTGGTCCAGTACGAACTCGACGCCCTCGCCGACGAGCACCGCACCGAGATCGTCGAACTGCGCAGGCGCAGCGACGCGGTCGTGCGCCGGATCCTCCAGGACGGCGTACGCGACGGGGAGTTCGACGTCCCGGACGTGCCGGGCACCACCCTGGCGGTGCTGTCGCTCTGCATCGACGTGGCGCGCTGGTTCAACACGCAGGGGCGCCGGACGCCCGACGAGGTCGGCGCGCTCTACGCCGACCTCGTGCTGCGCATGGTGGTGGCCAGATGAGCCCGTCCGGCGATTGAGGACGAACCGGCCACCGGACGGACCCGGTCAGAAGTAGTAGCGGGAGATCGACTCCGCCACGCAGACCGGCTTCTCGGCGCCCTCGCGCTCCACCGTGACGACGGCGGTGACCTGCACACCGCCGCCCGCCTCGGCGACGTCCTTCAGCGCCGCCGTGGCACGCACCCGCGAGCCCGAGGGCAGGGGGGAGGGGAAACGGACCTTGTTGAGGCCGTAGTTGACGCCCATCGTCACGTTCTCGACGGCCAGGATCTGCGGGACGAGGACCGGCAGGAGCGACAGCGTCAGATAGCCGTGCGCGATGGTCGTGCCGAACGGTCCCGTCGCCGCCTGCTCCGGGTCCACATGGATCCACTGGTGGTCACCGGTGGCCTCGGCGAAGAGGTCGATCCGCTTCTGGTCGACCTCCAGCCAGTCGCTGTGTCCCAACCGCTCGCCGACAGCGGCGTGCAGCTCCTGCGCGGATGTGAAGATCCTCGGCTCAGCCATGTCTGTCGATACCTGCCTCTCAAGCGCCGTCCGGGCGGTGTCCAAGCGCTTGCTCAGCATGGTTGGGGCCACCAGTCCTGTCAACGCGTGACACGGCGCCTCGCGTAGGCTCGGCCAGGTGCCGCAGATTCCGGAGAAGGTCCATGAACTCACCGTCGGGCAGTTGTCGGAGCGCAGCGGTGCCGCGCCCTCGGCCCTGCACTTCTACGAGGCAAAAGGGCTGATCAGCAGCCGCCGGACGAGCGGCAACCAGCGCCGCTACACCAGGGACACCCTCCGCCGCGTCGCCTTCGTGCGCGCGGCGCAGCGCGTGGGTATCCCGCTCGCCACCATCAGGGACGCGCTCGCGGAACTTCCCGAGGGGCGTACGCCGAACCACGACGACTGGGCCCGGCTCTCGGAGGCGTGGCGCTCGGAACTGGACGAGCGCATCAGACAACTCGGGCGGCTGCGGAACCATCTGACCGACTGCATCGGCTGCGGGTGTCTCTCGCTGGACACCTGCGTGCTGTCCAACCCGGACGACGTGTTCGGTGACCGGATGTCGGGCTCCCGGCTCCTGGCGGAGCGCAAGCGCGCGCCGCGGTAGTCGCCGCGCGCCGTCGACGCATGTGTCCGGCCCGGCCGGGACCGTACGTCCTGACGGATCGGCGCGCCCTGACCGATCCGTATCCGTAGCCGTATTCGCATCCCTGATGTCCGTGTGCCGTTCACCGCCCGCCCTCATCGGGCCGTCCCGCCCGGCGCCCGGCGGGTCAGGCCGCCGAGGCCGGCTCCCGCTGCCGCACGAGTTTCGCCCGCTCCATGGCCTCGGACGTGAGAACGGGCCGCGGCACGACAATGCCACAGCCCTTGCACACCGGTCCCGACCACGGAGCCTGCGACAGATCCGGCCGCCAGACGATCCCCTTCTCCGCACACACCGGGCACACCCCGCCAGGTCCCGACTCCAGCCCGGCGATCAACCGGCGCAACACCTCCGCCAGCGGCTCCGTCGGGTGGACGGCCGGATTGTCGCACCGCACCACCCCGTTGCCGCCCCAGGTCCGCCGGTGCCAGTCGTCGAACGTCCCCGGTCTTCTCAGCCCGTCGTGCTTCTCGCGCTTACGGCGCTCGGCGAACTGGATCTCGTAGGCCAGCCAGACGGCCCGTGCCTCTTCGAGTTCGTCGAGCGCGGCCGTCAGCCGCGCCGGATCGGGAGCCCTGTCCTCCGGCTCGATGTCGTGCCGTTCGCACAGATGGTCCCAGGTGGCTCGATGCCCGTAAGGGGCAAATCGTTCAAGGCACTTACGCAGTGAATGCCGGCGCAGTGCCAGATCGCATCGCGGATCACGCACCTGTCTCGCGAGGCTCCGGAATCCGGCCATCGCCTCCACCTCCGTCGGTTGCAGCATCGGCGTCATCCAATAGACGTACGCGTGCCCGATCCGGCTCCATCGAAAATCCGATGGCAGCCATCAGACGAGTTTTCACTCGTGAGGGCTGCCGTCGGAGGTGCCGCGATTGACGGTCGGCCCCAGTTGTCCCCCTTTCCGGTTGCCCCCTTCCGCCGTCACATACCGACTGGTTAGTCTGCCGGGGGCGAGCGCGGCGAACGCGCCGAACCGGAGAGGCAGGTCCGATGAGTACGGTGCGGGGCACGCGTGTGGTGGTCACAGGAGCCGGCGGCGGAATCGGTGCCGCCCTCGCCCGCGGATTCGCCGCCGGGGGAGCCCGCGTCGTCGTCAACGACCTCGACCCCGAGAAGGCCGCGGCCGTTGCCGAGGACATCGGCGCCGGCACCGTCGCCGTACCGGGCGACGCCTCCGCCGTGGTCGAGCGGGCGCGCGACGCGCTCGGCGGCACCGTCGACATCTACTGCGCCAACGCGGGCCTCGGCTCGGGCGGTGACGCCTTCGCCGGCGAAGACGTCTGGGCATCGGCCTGGGACGTCAACGTCATGGCGCATGTACGCGCCTCCCGGATCCTGCTGCCCGACTGGCTGGAGCGCGGCACGGGCCGGTTCGTCTCCACCGTCTCCGCCGCCGGGCTGCTCACGATGATCGGCGCCGCGCCGTACAGCGTCACCAAGCACGGCGCGCTCGCCTACGCGGAATGGCTCTCGCTGACCTACCGCCACCGCGGGCTCAAGGTCCACGCCATCTGCCCGCAGGGCGTCCGTACGGACATGCTGACCGCCGCCGGATCGGCGGGCGAACTCGTGCTCGCCCCGACGGCGATCGAGCCCGAGGACGTCGCCGAGGCGCTGTTCGACGCGATGGACGAGGACCGGTTCCTGGTGCTGCCGCACGCCGAGGTGGCCGACTACTACCGGGCCCGCTCCACCGACCCCGACCGCTGGCTGACCGGTATGAACCAGATTCAGCAGAAATGGGAAGAGGCCGGCCGATGACGGAGCGCACGGCGGACGGATCCATACCGCCGGGATCCGTACGGCCGGGATCCACGCAGACCGGCCCCACCGGACCCGGATCTACCCGACCCGGACCCACCCCACCCGGACCCACCCCGCCTCTCCGCTACGTAGACAAACCCTGGCTCGCCCAACTCACCGCGGCCCAGCGCTCCGTCATCCGCCCGCCCACCTCCGTCCTGCACGCCTTCCGCGCCGCCGCCGACCGGGCCCCGCACCATCCCGCCCTCGTCTACTTCGACGGCCGGCTCAGCTACGGCGAGACCGACGCGCTCTCCGACTCCGTCGCCGGCCATCTCGCCGCCCGTGGCCTGGCGCGCGGCGACCGCGTCGCGATCATGCTCCAGAACACCCCGCAGTTCGTCATCGCGCTGCTCGCCGCCTGGAAGGCCGGCGCGATCGTCGTCCCCGTCAACCCGATGTACAAGTCGGGGGAGATCACCCACGTCCTCGCGGACGCCGCAGTGAGCGCGCTGGTCTGCTCCGACCGCGCCTGGGAGTCGTTCCTGCGCGAGACCGCCCGGACGTCCCCCGTACGGATCGTGCTGACCGTCGCCGAGCACGAACTCCAGACCCGCGACGACCCCCGTGTCCTGGGCTTCGAACGGCTGCCGCGCCCCGCCGACACCGACGATCTGCTCGCCGTCGCCCGCCAGGGCCTGCCCGCGCCCGCCGAGCGCGACCCGGTGGCGTCGGACGTGGCGCTGATCAGCTACACGTCGGGCACCAGCGGCACCCCCAAGGGCGCGATGAACGCCCACGGCAACATCACCGTCAACGCCGAACGCCAGCGCGTCGGCCACCCCCTCGCGGAGGGCGCCGGCTACTTCGCGCTCGCCCCGCTCTTCCACATCACCGGCCTGGTCTGCGAGTTGGCCGCCTGCGTCGCCAACATGGGCACACTGATCCTCGCCTACCGCTTCGAACCCGGCGTCGTCCTCGACGCGTTCGCCGAGCACCGCCCCGCGTACACGGTCGGCCCCTCCACCGCCTTCATGGCCCTCGCCGCCCACCCGGCCGCCACGCCCGACCACTTCAGCTCCTTCGCCGTGCTCTCGTCGGGCGGCGCCCCGGTGCCGCCCGCGCTGGTCGAGAGGTTCCGCGCGGCCTTCGGCCCGTATCTGCGCAACGGCTACGGGCTCACCGAGTGCACCGCCCCCTGCGCGTCCGTGCCGCCCGAGAAGGAGGCGCCCGTCGACCCGGTATCCGGCACGCTGTCCGTCGGTGTCCCCGGCCCCGACTGCGTCGTGCGGATCGTGGACGAGACGGGCGGGGACGTGCCGTTCGGCGAGCAGGGCGAGATCGCCGTACGCGGCCCCCAGGTCGTCTCCGGCTACTGGAAGCTGCCCGAGGCGACCGCCGAGACCTTCCCGGACGGCGAACTGCGCACCGGCGACATCGGCTTCATGGACACCGACGGCTGGCTCTACGTCGTGGACCGCAAGAAGGACATGATCAACGCGTCCGGCTTCAAGGTCTGGCCGCGCGAGGTCGAGGACGTCCTCTACACCCACCCCGCGGTGCGCGAGGCGGCCGTGGTCGGCATCCCCGACGCCTACCGCGGCGAGAGCGTGAAGGCCTACGTCGCCCTGCGGCCAGGGGCGACGGCGGACCCCGCCGAACTCGCGGCGTACTGCGCGGAGCGACTCGCCGCGTACAAATATCCACGCCGGGTGGAGATCCTGCCCGACCTGCCCAAGACCACGAGTGGGAAGATCCTCAGGCGGGAACTGCGTTCACGCCGGGAGAAGGCGGCCGAAACCACGACGGCGGACACCGCGGAGGACTGAGAAAGGCAGGTGGCGACCGTGGCCAGAACGACGGCCGGGACCAGCACGCCCGTACCCCAGCGGCTGCTGGCCGCCGCCACCCGGCTCTTCGCCGAGCAGGGCTACGGCAGCACGTCGGTCCAGGAGATCGTGGAGGCGGCGGGCGTCACCAAGGGCGCGCTCTACCACTACTTCGGCTCCAAGGAAGACCTCCTCCAGGAGGTGTACGCACGGGTGCTCCGCCTCCAGCAGGAGCGCCTGGACGCCTTCGCCGACGCCGACGAGCCCGTGGAGGTGCGGCTGCGCGCGGCGGCTGCCGACGTGGTCGTGACCACCATCGACAACCTGGACGACGCGGCGATCTTCTTCCGCTCCATGCACCATCTGAGCCCGGAGAAGAACAAGCAGGTACGGGCCGAGCGGCGGCGCTACCACGAGCGGTTCCGCGCGCTGGTCGAAGAGGGCCAGCGCGCCGGGATGTTCACCTCCGCCACGCCGTCCGACCTGGTGGTGGACTACCACTTCGGATCGGTCCACCACCTCTCCACCTGGTACCGCCCGGACGGCCCGCTCACCCCGCAGCAGGTCGCCGACCACCTCGCGGACCTGCTGCTGCGCGCGCTGCGCCCGTAACCGGGCGCGGGACCCGTGGATTCACCGCGGGCGTTCTCGATGTCGCGCGGCTCTTGGGCCGCGCCTGTCCTCAATCGCCGGACGGGCTGCGTTTGTAGCCCGTCCGGTCACAGCGCTACACGTACTTCTTCAACTCCCGCCGCGCCAGCGACCTTTGGTGCACCTCGTCCGGCCCGTCCGCCAGCCGCAGCGTCCGCGCCGCCGCCCACAGCTCCGCCAGCGGGTAGTCCTGGCTGACCCCGCCGGCGCCGTGCAACTGCACCGCGCTGTCGATGATGTCGACCACCGCGCGTGGGGTCGCGATCTTGATGGCCTGGATCTCCGTGTGCGCGCCCCGGTTGCCGACCGTGTCCATCAGCCAGGCCGTCTTGAGCACCAGCAGCCGCAACTGCTCGACGCTCACCCGCGCGTCGGCGATCCAGTTCCGGACCACGCCCTGCTGGGCGATGGGCTTGCCGAAGGCCGTACGGGACACGGCTCGTCGGCACATCAGCTCGATGGCGCGCTCGGCCATGCCGATCAGCCGCATGCAGTGGTGGATCCGGCCGGGGCCGAGCCGGGCCTGGGCGATGGCGAAGCCGCCGCCCTCCTCGCCGATCAGGTTCGTCACGGGGACGCGGACGTCGCAGAAGGTCACCTCGGCGTGGCCGCCGTGGGAGTGGTCCTCGTAGCCGTACACGCTCATCGCGCGTTCGACGGTGAGGCCGGGGGTGTCGCGCGGGACGAGGATCATCGACTGCCGGCGTCGGGTGTCCGCGCCGTCCGGGTCGGTCTTGCCCATCACGATGAGGATCCGGCAGTCCGGGTTCATCGCCCCGGAGATGTACCACTTGCGGCCGTTGATCACATACTCGTCACCGGCGCGCTCGATCCGGGTCCGGATGTTCGTCGCGTCGGACGAGGCGACCTCCGGCTCGGTCATCGCGAACGCCGAGCGGATCTCACCGGCGAGCAGCGGCTCCAGCCAGCGCTTCTTCTGCTCGTCGCTGCCGAACTGGGCCAGGACTTCCATGTTCCCGGTGTCGGGTGCCGCGCAGTTGAGCGCCGTCGGGGCCAACTGCGGGCTCCGGCCGGTGATTTCGGCGAGCGGCGCGTACTGGAGGTTGGTCAGCCCGGCGCCGTGCTCCGCGTCCGGCAGGAACAGATTCCACAGCCCCCGCTCACGGGCCTCGGCCTTCAACTCCTCGACGATCGCCGGGGTGTCCCACGGGTCGGCGAGCCGGGCCCGCTGTTCGTGCGCGATCGCCTCGGCGGGACGCACATGCTCGTCCATGAAGGCCAGCAGCTCGGTGCGCAGCTCCTCGGTGCGGGCGTCGAATGCGAAGTCCATGGGTGCGGTCAGCCTTCCTGGAGGGTGGTGAGGCCGTGCTCGATGAAGACGGGGACGAGCTCCCCGATGCGCTCGAAACCGCCGCCGACCGTCTGGCCCAGCGTGTAGCGGTAGTGGATGCCTTCGAGGATCACCGAGAGCTTGAACCAGGCGAAGGCCGTGTACCAGGCGATCGCCGAGGTGTCGCGGCCCGACCCGGCGGCGTAGCGCTCGATCAGCTCGGCCGGGGCCGGGTGGCCGGCCGCGCCGGCGGTCGTACTGATCGGGGAGCCGGTGATCTCCAGCGGCGCGCTGTACATCACCAGCAGACCGAGATCGGTCAGCGGATCACCGAGTGTGGACATCTCCCAGTCCAGCACGGCCCTGATCCGGTCGTCGGCACCGATCAGTACGTTGTCCAGCCGGTAGTCGCCATGGATGACGGTGGGGGCGGGGGAGCGGGGCAGGGCGCGGCCGAGAGCCGTGTGCAGCTCGTCCACGCCGGTCAGGTCGCGGCTGCGTGAGGCGTCCAACTGCTTTCCCCAGCGGCGCAGTTGGCGGTCGAGGAAGCCCTCGGGCCGACCGAAGCCGGCGAGTCCCACCGCCGCGGGGTCGACCGCGTGCAGGGCGACGAGGGTGTCGACGAGACCGAGGACCGCGGCGCGGGTCCGCTCGGGGCCGAGCGGGGCGAGCTGTTCGGCCGTACGGTACGGGGTCCCCGTCACGTACTCCATCACGTAGAACGGCGCCCCGAGCACGTCCGGGTCCTCGCACAGCAGCAGGGGCTCCGGCACCGGCACGGCCGTCGGGTGCATCGCGCTGATCACCCGGAACTCGCGCCTCATGTCGTGCGCCGTGGCCAGGACATGGCCGAGCGGGGGTCTGCGGACCACCCAGTCGTGGACGCCGTCGGTGACCAGATACGTCAGGTTCGACCGGCCGCCCTCGATCAGCCGGGCGCTCAGCGGTCCGTCCACCAGGCCGGGGCGCTCGCGGTCGAGACGGCCGCGCAGCCGCTCCGGGTCGAGACCTGGCGGGGGACTCGCGCTCATCGGTCGTACCTCCATGGTCGGGCGGGGCGGGCGGGGGCGGTCGAATGCCTTCGCCGTTCATGATGCCGACCAGTCGGTATGCCGTCCAGTGCGTGACGGGAAACCGTCCAGGGGGTGCGACGGGATCGATGCGCCGGGTCCGGAGAACCGGACCCGGCGGTGGGTGTCCGGGTCAGTGGTCGTCCCAGTGGCCCTCGTGGGCGGCGTGCCGGTGGCCGTCGTGGACGTAGTCCTTGTGGTCGCCGTGCGCCACGGCGCGATGGCCGCAGCCCTCGCCGTGCTGGTGGGGGTGGGTGTCGTGGGTGACATGGGCGGCGGGCTCGCACTCGTCCCAGTGCGCGGCGTGCTTGCGGTGCAGATGGCCGTCGTGCGCGTAGTCGACGTGGTCGCCGTGCCGCACCTCGGTGTGGCCGCAGGCCGGTCCGTGGGTGTGCTCGTGCGTCGGGTGTTCCTGATGAAGAGCCGTCATGATGTACGCCTTTGTGGTCTTCAGGGGTGATTTGTGTGGCCGGACGGGACGCTACCAGCCCGGTCCGCCAGGGCCGGTAGGCCCGCTTCGGGTCCCGAAAACCGCATGACCGGACCGGGCGTGCGATGGTGTACTGGGAGGCATGTCCGCCGAAGCCGTACCGCCGCCCCAGCCCTACCGCTGGTCCCTGTCCGCGTTCGGCGGCGGCCGGCCCGACCAACTCGGCGCGCTACCGGCGTCGCGGAACGAGAGCCCGCCCCCCGATCTGGTCCTCTCCGGGCTGACCGGCATCACCGCCAGAGTCCTGGCCCGCTCCGACGGCGCCGACCTCTGCTTCCTCGGCCGGTCGCTCGACTCCATGTACGACCTGCTGACCGGCGCGCTGGAACACTCGCCGTGGGACGGGCAGTTGCTGCGGCTGCCGGTCTCCTGCACGGCCGACACCGAGTGGAGCCCCGCCGACCGCCGCCGCTTCCGTGAACATCTCGCCTCCGTGGGCCTGGAGCCGTACGCGCTGGCGCGCCGCAAGCGCCCCATCGCGCTGGTCGACGTCGTCGCGCAGGGGCGCAGTTTCGGCACGCTCCACCGCCACCTGGCCGGCTGGATCGAGGAGACCCGCGAGCCGTGGGCGGTCATCCGCCGCAAGCTCCGCTACATCGGGGTGACCGTGCGCGGCCCCAGCAGCCCGAACACCTGGCGCTGGCAGCAGGACCCCGACAACGACTGGGTGCGGACCCTGCCCGCCGGGCATGTGACCAACGTGTCCGTGGACTACTCCGTGTGGACGCACCTGGCCGACAGCCAGCCGAAGATCAACGAGTCCTTCCCGCACTGGAACTGGTTCGACGAGCCGTCGACAACGGCGCCCCGCCACCACAAGCTCGCCCGCGCGCTCGAGGAGGCCCGGTACTTCACCGAGGCGGGCCGCAGCACCGGCGTACGCGAGGAGCTGATCCGGCTGATGGCCCGTGAGCCAGGCTTCGCGGGACGGGAACAGCGCAGGATCGCGCTGGCGCTCCGCACGAGGGCGACGTCCCGCACCGGCTCCGGCGCCCGCCCCCGCGCGGGCACGCGTGCGCGGTACAAGACGGGCAACCGCTAGGGCGTGCTTCGAGAGTCCCGCCTGGCCGACGACGCCTGGCACGCTCTCCCCCGTAGCCCCGAGGGGGGCCACGGGAGGTGCCCCCTCACCGCGTTGACAGCGTTTTCGAAGGCGTCCAAGTACGGCCGGGCCATCCACAACGCCGATCCTCCGCCTTGCGATCGCACGCACCAGACACCGTCGGCCCCGCCCTCCGGGCGGACGGCGCTACTTCCGAAACACGCCCTGGTCCTGTGACCGGAAGGGTTCGCCGGGGCCGTCCGGCGATTGGGGACAGGCGCGGCCCGAGAGCCGCGCAACCCGTTCAACGTTCCCGGACACGGCCTCGGGGCAGGGGCGTTGAGGTGACGTGTCCGGGGCCGACGCCGTGCCCCGGGCGAACGCGTCGTCGAACGCCGCCCGGCCCAGGTCCTTCGTCGCCCGCGCCGTGATGCGGGTGACGTCGCCCTGTTCGCCCGCCGGCAGGGGTGTGCCGACCGAGTCCCGGGCCGCCCACGCGGCGCCCAGCAGCCGTGCGGCGTGATCGGCGTGGCCCGCCAGGGCCTGTGCGCCCGCCAGGCCCTCCAGGGCCAGGGCCAGTGAGCGGGCGTCGCCGGCGGTGCGGGCGGCGGACAGGCCGTCCTGCTGGAGCCGGAGGGCGGTCGTCGCGTCGCCCCGCAGCTCGGCGGTGAATCCCAGCTCGGCGAGGACCAGCGCGGGCAGTCCCGGCTGATAGCCCATCTGCCGGTGGATGTCGAGCACCCTGCGCAGGTGGACCTCCGCGGCGTCCAGGTCACCGGCCCGGCGTGCCCCCATCCCCAGCCCGATCTCGGCGTACTGTTCCCCGAACTTGTCCGACTGCTCGACCGCCATCCGTCCGGCCCGCTCGTGGAACTCCCGGGCCCGCGGATGGTCGCCTGTCAGCATCGCGATCCGCCCCAGGCCCGACAGTTGGAAGGACACCTCGGGCCACAGCCCGAGGTCTTCGGCCATCCGCAGCCCCTCGCGGTGCAGCCGCGCGGCGCGTTCGTACTCGCCCCGCACCTCGGCCAGCTTCTGGAGCGGCACCATGGCCTTCAACTGGCCCCACTCGTCGCCCAGTTCGCGGAAAAGCTCCAGGCTCTGCTCGCCATGGCTCCGCAGTGTTCCGAACTCCCCTTGCAACTTGGCGTGGAACGCCTGGCCGGCGAGTGCGGCGGCGGTACCCCACCGGTCGCCGAGTGAGCGGAACGTGGCGAGCGCCGACTCGATCAGCGTGCGGCTGGGCGCCGGATCGCCGATGCCGTAAAGGTTGGATGCCACGAACCAGCGCGCCCGTGCCTGGCCGAGCGGGTCGTCGATCCTCTCGTACGGTCCGAGCGCGGCCCGGTACTCCGTGACGGGGTCCGCGCTGCCGCCGAGCAGCAGGCTGACGCCGCCCAGCCAGCCGGTGGCCCTGGCGACCAGAACGGCGGGGGCTGCGGACGCGTCGGACGCGTCGGCGGGGGTCGACAGGGCCAGGGTGAGGGAGCGCCGGGCCTCGTTGTTACGGCCACGAAGATGCCAGTACCAGACGAGGGCGTTCACCAGGCGCAGGGCGCACTCGGTGTCCCCGGCCCGTACGGCGCTTTCCAGCGCGGAGCGCATGTTCGCGTTCTCGGCGTCGAGACGGCGCAGCCACCGGCGTTGCCCGTGACCGCGCAGATGCGGCTCGGCGCGCTCGGCCAGCGCCGTGTAGTAGGCGCGATGCCTGTGCTGGAGTGCGGCCAACTCGCCCGACTCGGCGAGCCGTTCGGTGGCGTACGCCGCGACCGACTCCAGCATTCGGTAGCGGGGACCGCCCTCGGTGCCGGCCGCGCCTTCGGTCATGACCAGCAGCGAGCTGTCCACCAGCCGGGCGAGGAGGCCGAGAACGTCCGTACCGGCCGGGTCGTCCCCGGCGTCCCCGGCGCAGCATTCCTCCGCCGCGGCGAGTGTGCAGCCGTCGGCGTGCACGGCCAGGCGCCGCAGCACCGCCCGCTCCTGGTCGCCCAGCAGCTCCCAGCCCCAGTCGATCACCGCCCGCAGTGTGCGCTGCCGGGCCGGGGCGCCGCGCGAGCCCACCGCGAGCAGCCGGAAGCGGTCGTCGAGCCTGGCCGCCAACTCGGCCACTCCCAGGGCCCGTACGCGCGTCGCGGCCATCTCCAGCGCCAGCGGAATGCCGTCCAGACGCCGGCAGATCGACACGACCGCGTCGAGGGTGGTCCCGTCGAGGACGAACCGCGGCGCCGCGGCCGTGGCGCGCGCCACGAACAGCTCGACCGCGCTGAACCGGCTCACGTCCGCCGTACTCAGCCCCTCGGCCGACTCGGGCCGCCGCAGCGGCGGCACCTCCTCCAGTCGCTCGCCGGTGATGCCGAGGGGCACCTGGCTGGTGGCGAGGACGCGGAGGGCCGGGGCCGCCTTCAGCAACTGCTCGGCCAACTCCGCCACGGGCGCGGCGACATGTTCACAGTTGTCGAGGATCAGCAGCGTCGGCCGGTCGCTCAGCGCGTGCGCGACGCGTGCGGCCGGCGACAGCGGCGCACCCTCGGGGCGAGTCGTGTCGTCCCGGACCCCGATCACCGCGCCGACCGTCTCATTCACCTCCACCCACCTGTCGACCTGGGTGCGGGGGGCGCCGGGTGCCGGGTCGAGCGCCGCGAACTCCACCAGGTGGACACCGCCGGGGAACGCCGCCCCGAGCCCGGCGGCGGTCGCCAGCGCGAGCTGTGTCTTGCCGACGCCACCGGGCCCGGTGAGAGTCACCAGGCGGTGGGCGCCCAGCAGGTGGCGTACGTCCTCGACGGCTTCGCCACGGCCGATCAGCTCGGTGAGCGGAGCGGGTACGTTGCCCGGCGGGCGCGCCGCCGAGGTGGTGGGCGGGGGCGCGGCGGTGAGCGCCGGGTCCTGGGCGAGGATCGCCCGGTGCAGAGCTGTCAGCGCGGGGCCGGGGTCCACCCCCAGCTCCTCGGCCAGCCGGGTACGCAGCCGCGCGTAGCCGCGGAGCGCCGCGTCCTGGCGGCCGGCCAGATACAGGGCCCGCAGGTGTGCGGCGCGCAGCCGTTCCCGTAGCGGATGCAGTTCCACCAAGTCGCTCAACTCGTCGGCTACCAGAGCGTGTTCGCCGAGTTCCAGGCGGGCTTCGGCCTGTTCCTCCACGGCGGTCAGCCGCTGTTCCGCCAGCCGGGCCGCCGCGGTGCGCGCGAACTCCGCGTCGGCGAAGTCGGCGTACGCGGGACCACGCCAGACGGCCAGCGCGTCCGCCAGCAGCGCTGCCCTCGACCGGGGGTCGGCGACCGCCCGCGCGCCGTCGAGCAGTTCCTGGAAGCGGTCGGCGTCGACCGTGCCGGGAGCGGCCAGCAGTTGGTACCCCGGCGGGCGCGAGACGAGGAGCGAACGCCCGCCCGGCTCGGCGTCCTCCAGCGCGCGCCGCAGCTGCCACACCTTCGTCTGGAGTGCGCCCGGCGGGTTGTTCGGGGGCTTCGGGCCCCACAGGTCGTCCACGAGCCGGTCGGCGGAGACAGGGCGGCCCCGGTGCGTCAGGAGACACGCCAGCAGGGCACGGACCTTCAGCTCGGGGATCCTGACCGGTGCCCCGTCGGCCGTCCACACGCCGAGCGGACCCAGCACCCCAAAACGCATGTGATCAGGCTATCCGACTCCGAGGGGAGTGGACCAAGAGCGGACCGGGAGCGGACCGGGAGAATATCGGGAGCGGCGCGGCGCACCGTGCGACATGGCTCCCCAACTCCGGGGAGAGGGAAGGAAATCCATGTCATCGAACGCCCCCGAGGCCCCCGTCCGGAAGGCCGGGGCCCGGGAATGGGTGGGCCTCGCCGTGCTGGCCCTGCCCACCCTGCTGATCTCTGTCGACCAGAGCGTGCTGTATCTGGCCCTGCCCCATCTCGCCGAGGGGCTGCGCCCCAGCGGCACCCAAACCCTGTGGATCATGGACGTCTACGGCTTCCTGATCGCCGGCTTCCTCATCACCATGGGGACGCTCGGGGACCGGATCGGCCGCCGCAAGCTGCTGATGATCGGCGCGACGGCCGTCGGCGCCACCTCGGTGGCAGCCGCGTACTCCACCAGCGCGGAGGCCCTGATCGTCACCCGGGGTCTGCTGGGTATCGCCGCCGCGACGCTGATGCCGTCCACCCTCGCCCTCATCGGCAACATGTTCCACGACCCCTACCAGCGGGCCCGTGCCATCGCGGTGTGGGCCAGCTGTTTCATGGGCGGCACCGCGCTCGGCCCGGTGATCGGCGGCATGATGCTGGAGTTCTTCTGGTGGGGCTCGGTGTTCCTGCTCGGCGTGCCCGTCATGGTGCTGCTGCTGATCGTCGCTCCCCTCCTGCTGCCGGAGTACAAGGACGCGGACGCGGGCCGGATCGACCTGCCCAGCGTCGTCCTGTCACTGGTGTCGATCCTGTCGGTCATCTACGGCCTCAAGGAGCTGGCGCGCCACGGCTTCGGGACGGTGCCGCTCCTCGCGATCGCCGGTGGTCTGGCGGTCGGCGCGGTGTTCGTGTCGCGGCAGAACAAGCTCGCCGATCCGCTGCTGGATCTGAAGCTCTTCAAGGTCGCCGCGTTCAGCGCGGCGCTGCTGATCCTGACCGTGTCGATGCTCGGTACCGGTGGTGGCTACCTCTTCATCACCGGGTTCCTCCAGATGGTGGAGGGGTTCTCGCCGATGGAGGCGGGTCTGTGGATGGTTCCCGCGGCCGTCGCGTCGGTCCTCGCCGCGCAGGCGGCGCCGGTCATCGCCAAGCGGTACCCGCTCAGCACCGTCGTCGGGGTGGCGTTGCTCATCGGCATGGCCGGCTATCTGATGCTCGTGTTCGTCGATCCGGTCGGCGGGATTCCGTTGCTGGTGGCGGGCTTTGTCATCATCTTCGTCGGCGTCGGCACCTTCGGGTCGCTCGGCACCAATCTGGTCATCGGGTCCGTCCCGCCCGAGCGGGGCGGTTCCGCGGCGGCTCTCTCGTCCATCAGCGGTGACCTGGGGAACGCGCTGGGCATCGCCGTGCTGGGCAGCCTCGGTACCGCCGTCTACCGCGACTCGATCGTGGTGCCCGACGGGACCCCGCCGGCGGCGGCCGACGCCGCCCGGGGAACCATGGAGGACGCCGTCACGGCGGCCAGGGACCTGCCGGCCGAGCCCGCCGACGGCCTGCTGGCGGCAGCCGCGGAGGCGTACACGAGTGGGCTGAACACGATCGGTCTCGCCTGCGCGGTCATCGCCGCGATCAGCGCGACAATCGCGCTCACCATGCTGCGCAGGAGCCGTGGGGCCGTACCGTCCGGCGACCGGGCACCGGCCGCGCGGGCCTAGAGTCCGGACCCGGGTGCGCACCTGAGGTGCGGGCA
Organism: Streptomyces sp. NBC_01508; assembly: GCF_045040315.1. Classification (NCBI taxonomy): domain Bacteria; kingdom Bacillati; phylum Actinomycetota; class Actinomycetes; order Kitasatosporales; family Streptomycetaceae; genus Streptomyces; species Streptomyces sp. NBC_01508. Next base: position 6,967,056 of record NZ_CP109419.1, read on the forward strand.
TAGGGTGACGGCCGTGGGAGACGACATGGACGACCTCGGCCGACTCGTACGGGGCCAGGCCCAACAGCGTGCCGCACAAGGTGACGTCGCCTTCGTGCGCGAGCTGGGGGTACGGCTGGCCGAGCGGAACGCGGCGGCTCGTGAACAAGTACGGGAGTCCGACCGCCAGTTGGCCCTGGTGATGCGCATACTAGCCCTCACCCCCGGGCGGGACAGCCTGGAGCAGCTGCTTCAACTCCTGGACGACGAGCACACGACAGGCGCCGGTCTCCCGCAGCCCTTCATCGCCTCGCTCCTGGCGGAGCATCAGCGGGCGGCCGACCTGACGGCCGCAGTCCTCGCCCGCCGTGACCGGTACCGGGTTGACGAGCTGCGGGCCTGTCTCTTCCACGAGTTGCTGATCCGTGGGGTGGATGTCGACGCGTTCCAGGGCCGGGACGTCTACGCCTGGCTCTACGGACGGATCGGCCCGCACCGATTCACCTGGCTGCCGGCGCGGCGGCGCGAACTCGAAGCCGGCGCCGGCTTTCCCCGGCGTCGGATCAACGGCTCCGCCTTCGGTACGGCGACCGGAGTGCCGGCCGAGGGGCGGGCCGACCCGCCGACACCTCGTACGACCGAGAGGTCCGCCCTTCGGGACGTCGCGACCAACGACGTGTTCGAGGCCATCGTCGCCGCCGTACGCGAAGGCGGCTGGGGTTACTGCGAAGCCTGGGTCTTCCGGCCGGACGAACCCGTCGCACCCGACCGGGTGCCGGCTCTGCTGCCCACCCTGCCGATGCCCTGCGTCGACGGGCTCGGCCCCACGGGCCGCTTCGAGGTCGCGGTCCGCCCGGTGGACGAGATCTGGCGCCTGCTCTTCGGCGTCGCGTCGATGGGCGGCATGTGGGGCAAGGGGGCGCACGGCGCGTACGGCCGGCTGTGGGCGTGGAAGTCGATGGCGGGCCTGTGCGGCGCGCCCGAGGGCGCGAGCGCGGAGGAGGTGGAGACTCTGGCCCGGCTGACCACCTGGTTCCACTTCGAGGCGGACGCGGAGTGGTTCCACAACGACATCGACTCCGACTTCGGCGTCGCCGCGCTCTCTCCCGACGGCCGCCGGATCGCGGTGCTCGCGGCGACGGACACCGACTAGATCCGGGCCGCGCTCGTCCTCGATCGCCGCTCGGGCGCCCGCAGTTGGAGCCCGTCCGGCGATGGAGGACGGACCGGCCACCGGACGGACCGGCCACCGGATGAACCGGCCACCGGACGAACGGCCACCGGACGGACCGGACAACGCTCCCTCGCCGGACAGGACTTAGCCTCGCCGTTTCAGTTGGCGTGCGACCAGTTGCTGGCCGTGAACGCGAAAGTGCCTTCCGAGCTGGGACGATGAACCTTGTCGAGGGGTTCTGTCGGTCCAGGTGGAAGGCACTTTCTGCGTGCAGGGTATCGGTTCGCGTCCCAGGCTTCATGTCTCTGCTGACGGGGCGGGGGTGATCGGTCATGCCGGGGCACGGCTGCTGGCTGATCTCGCCGATGTCACCGGACTGACCAGCGCGTACTCCACCGCGCTCGGACCGCTCCGGCCACGCGGTACTGGTCATGACCCGGGCCGGATCGCGACCGACCTCGCGGTGATGGTGGCTGCCGGCGGCGAGACCATCACGGATCTGGCCGTCCTGCGCGACCAGCGCGAGGTGTTCGGCCCCATCGCCTCGACACCGACTGCCTGGCGGGTGCTGGCCGCCGTCGATGAACGCGTACTGGGCCGCCTGCGCTCAGCCCGGGCTCAGGCTCGGGAAGTGGCCTGGCTCCAGGCATCCGAGACCCGCTGCGGCATACCGGCGGCGAAAGCCGGCGGGCGGGAAGTGCCCGGACTGGTCCTGGACATCGACGCCACGCTGATCACCTGCCACTCGGAGAAGGTCCAGGCCGCACCCACCTACAAAGGCGGCTTCGGCTTCCACCCCCTGCTGTGTTTCCTGGCCAACACCGGCGAGGCCATGTCCGGGCGCCTCCGGCCCGGAAACTCCGGAGCCAACACGGCCGCGGATCACATCGCGGTTCTGGACGACGCTCTCGCGCAGATCCCCGACGCCCACCGGCACGGCACCGACATCCTGATCCGCACCGACAGCGCCGGATCCGCGAAAGCGTTCCTCAGCCACATCCGAGACCTGCGAACACGCGGAATCCGCACCTTCTTCTCAGTCGGATACGCGGTCACCGAACCAGTCCGCCGCGCGATCCGGGCCCTGCCCGAGCAGGTCTGGCACCCCGCCCTGGACCAGGACGGCACCCTCCGCGAGTCCGCCGAGGTCGCCGAACTGACCGGCATGACCGACCTTGCCGGCTACCCGGACGGCACCCGCATCATCGTCCGCCGCGAACATCCCCACCCCGGAGCCCAGCTCTCACTCTTCGACCAGGACGAAGGCATGCGGCACCAGGTCTTTCTCACCGACACCCCGTTCACCTCCGGCTCCGCCCAGTTCCTGGAGGTCCGCCACCGCCAGCACGCCACCGTCGAAGACCACATCCGGTGCGGCAAGACCACCGGCTTCGGCCGCTTCCCTCCCGCCGCTTCGGCGTCAACGCCGCCTGGCTCGAACTCAGCCTCGCGGCGATCGACCTCCTTGCCTGGACCCGCACCCTCCTCCTGGACGGCGAACTCGCCACGGCCGAACCCAAGAAACTCCGATACCGGCTCCTGCACGTCGCCGCCAGAATCACCCGGGGCAGCCGCCGCCTCCGCCTCCGGATATCGGCGACCTGGCCCTGGCGACACGAGCTCACGGCCGCATTCCACCGACTGGCCGCACTACCCCGCCCCGCCGGCTGACCCACCACCCCCGCCCACCTCAACCCAAGGACCTCGGAGAACCCGACCCCGCGTCGGGCCCTCACCATGCCCACCGGCCGACCCAGCCTCAAACAACCTCGCTCAGCCGCCCAGCAACCCCAACTGAAACGGCGAGGTTAGGCTCTCCCGGTGATCAAACCTCCGCGGGCCCCCGAGTTGTGGCGGCGGGGCGACGGGCCGGGCGGCGGCTTCACCGTACGGGCCCGGATACCCGCGGGGAGCCCGTCATGACCGCGCCGGTCCGGGGTCCTGGTCTACGACGACCAGGCGATGGTCCGCAGCGGGCTGGTGACGATCATCGACGCCCAACCCGACCTCGACGTGGTGGGCGAGTGCGGGGACGGACGCACCGCTGTCGACCTCACCGGCGAACTGGGCCCCCCGCACCGGCCACGGCGCAGACCAGCGCGATCGCTGTGGTCGCCTTGCCATTGCGGATCATGATGCTCTCCTCGTAAGGGAATTGACGCGGCGAGGGGCGGGGCATGCGGCAGCCACGCGGGGTAGCGCGGTGGACACCGCAACCGCCTTTTCGCCGGGGCCGCGACCCGTGTGCCGCGGCTGCGAAGAACGCTACGGATCCGGCGGTCCGGAATCGTCACCCCACAGGGGACACCCGCGCGTAGCTCGCACGGGGGACAGCCGGGGCCGAACCTCACTCCTCAGAGCATCGTCAGACCGAACGCCGCCAGGCCCATCACACAGACCACCCCCGCGACCCCCGCCCGCACCGGCAGGGCGCGCGGCCGAGCCGTGTCCAGCGCCATGATCCGCCGGTGCGCCACCCAGAGGAACGCCAGCCAGACGAGCGCGCTCAGCGCCGCCGCGACGATCGCCGCCGGCGTCACGTCGTCCCGGACGGCCTGCCTGCCCGCCAGCACCGCGACGACCGTGTACGTCAGAGTCGTACGCCGCCAGGCCAGCCGGGTCCGCTCCGGCTGGAGGCCGGGGTCCCGCGCGCCCCCGGCCGGGGGCGGGCCCCCCATCAGCCCGCCCGGCCGGACAGCACCACGACCAGCATGATCACGGCGACGGCGGCCACCGACAGACCCAGCAGTGTCGGGAACGGCGTCACCGGCAGATCCTCGCCCCGGCGCATCGCCCGCTCGCTGCGCACCCACTGGCTGATCGCCCGCAGCGCGCTGAGCGCGCCGATGGCGAAGAGGACCACCGCCAGCCCCACCCGCACCCCCCAGCGCAGGTCCGGCAGGAACTGGTCGACCGCGAATCCGCCGCCCACCAGGGCGAGCGCGGTGCGGATCCAGGCGAGGAACGTGCGTTCGTTGGCGAGCGAGAAGCGGTAGTCGGGGGTCGTGCCCTCGTCGCTGATTCGCCGGGGCGCGAACCACAGGCGCAGGCTCCGCACAAAGTCGATCACCCGTCGCACCCTACGCACCCGACGCGCGGCTCGCCCTCAGCCGCTCGTACGCCGCCACGCCGTCCGGCGTCCACAGCCACCCGCCGTCGTCCGCGCCCCTCGCCAGCCGTTGGTCCAACTCCTCCTCCATCAGGAACGTGTGCCAGTCGATCTCCTCCACCTGCGGGGAGACCGGCAGCGGGCAGCGGACCTCGTAGACGCGCGACCACCAGCCCTGCCCGCCGCCGCCCGGTTCGTACAGGAACGAGAACAGCGGTACGGGGCGCGGCAGACCCACCACACCCAGCTCCTCCTCGGCCTCGCGCAGGGCCGCCTCGTCGTACGTCTCGCCCGCGCCGACCACACCGCCCACGAACATGTCGTGGTGGGACGGGAAGACGAGCTTGGTCGCGGTCCTGCGGTGCACGAAGACGCGGTCGTCGGCGTCGCGCGCCAGGATGAAGGCGCAGCGGTGCCGCAGCCCCTTCGCGTACGCCTCACCGCGTGTGGCCTGCCGGACGACACGGTCCTTCTCGTCGACGATGTCGAGGATTTCGTCTGCGGCGCTCATGGGGGACAGCGTGGCACGGCAGCCTGGCACGGCAGCACGGCAGCACGGCAGCGCGGCAGCACGGCAGCACGGTGCGCCGAACAGTTGACTCGTTACCGGCCCGTACGGAAGATCGGACCACCTCAGTCGCCCCGAAAAGGTGGGAACCCATGGCGTACGACGCTGATGTGATCGTGATCGGCGCGGGACTGGCGGGTCTGGTCGCCACCGCCGAACTCGTCGACGCCGGGCGCTCGGTGATCCTGCTCGACCAGGAGCCGGAGCGGTCCATCGGCGGACAGGCGCACTGGTCCTTCGGCGGGCTGTTCCTCGTGGACTCGCCCGAGCAGCGGCGGCTGCGCGTCAAGGACAGCCGCGAACTCGCCCTCCAGGACTGGTTCGGCACGGCCGGCTTCGACCGAGAGGAGGACCACTGGCCGCGCGAGTGGGCTCAGGCGTACGTGGACTTCGCCGCCGGGGAGAAGCGCTCGTGGCTGCGCGAGCGGGGCGTGCGGTTCTTTCCGGTCGTCGGCTGGGCCGAGCGCGGTGGCTACGGCGCGAGCGGGCACGGCAACTCGGTGCCGCGCTTCCACATCACCTGGGGGACCGGCCCCGGGGTCGTCGAGCCGTTCGAACGGAAGGTGCGCGAGGGCGTCGCCAAGGGGCTGGTGACGTTCCGTCTCCGGCACCGGGTCACCGGACTCGGCGCCACGGCCGGCGCCGTCGACACCGTGACCGGTGAGGTGCTGGAGCCGAGCGACGCCGAACGCGGCACGGCCAGCAGCCGTGTCACGGCCGGCGCGTTCGAATTCAGGGGCCAGGCCGTGATCGTGACGTCCGGTGGCATCGGCGGCAACCACGACCTCGTACGCGCCCAGTGGCCGCAGCGCCTCGGCACCCCGCCCGAGAAGATGCTCTCCGGCGTGCCCGCCCATGTCGACGGCCTGATGCTCGGCATCACCGAACGGGCCGGCGCCCACCACATCAACCGCGACCGGATGTGGCACTACACGGAGGGCATCGAGAACTGGAACCCGGTCTGGGCCAGGCACGGCATCCGGATCCTGCCGGGCCCCTCGTCGCTGTGGCTCGACGCACGCGGCCGGCGGCTGCCGGTGCCGCTGTTCCCCGGCTTCGACACGCTCGGCACGCTGGACCACATCACGCATTCGGGCCACGACCACACCTGGTTCGTGCTCAACCAGCGCATCATCGGCAAGGAGTTCGCGCTCTCGGGCTCCGAGCAGAACCCCGACCTGACCGGGAAGTCCGTCCGCGACGTGATCAACCGGGCGCGCCTGGACGTGCCGGGTCCGGTGAAGGCGTTCATGGACAACGGCGCGGACTTCGTCGTGGAGAAGGACCTGGCCTCGCTCGTACGCGGCATGAACGCGCTCACCGGGACGCCGCTGATCGACGAGGCCGAGCTGCGTCGGGAGATCACCGCCCGCGACCGGGAGGTCGCGAACCCGTTCACCAAGGATCTCCAGGTCACGGCCGTCCGAGGGGCGCGGGCGTATCTGGGCGACAAGCTGATCCGCACGGTGGCGCCGCACCGGATCCTCGATCCCAAGGCCGGTCCGCTGATCGCCGTACGGCTGCGCGTCCTGACCCGCAAGTCGCTCGGCGGCCTGGAGACCGACCTGTCGTCGCGCGTGCTGCGGCAGGGCGGGGAGCCGCTGCCCGGCGTGTACGCGGCGGGGGAGGCGGCCGGTTTCGGCGGCGGGGGGATGCACGGGTACCGCTCCCTGGAGGGGACGTTCCTCGGCGGCTGCATCTTCTCCGGGCGCGCGGCCGGGCGGGCGGCGGCGGAGGCGGTGGGCTGAGGCGGGAACGGCGCGGTGGGCTGAGCTCGCGGGCCGAGGACAGCGCCGAGGACAGCGCCGAGGGTGGTCAGAGCCGTTCCACCACCCGGAAACGTTCCGCCACCACCAGCGTCCCGTCGTGCACCGTGAATGACGGGTCGCCCAGCGCCTCGCGCATCTCGTCTCGGTGCCAGAACGCCTCGTGGCCCGCGCGCCAGGCCGCGACCGACTCGTACCCCTCGCCCTCGTCCAGCGCGTGCTGGAGATCGACCTGCCCGAGAGCCAGCACCCGTACCTCCGTCAGTTCGATCACGGCGACCTCACGGCCGTCCGAGTCGATCAGCGCCGAACGCTCACCGACCGGCGGCAGCTCCTCCTTCTCCGCCTCGTACTCGGCCAGCAGGCTCGTTGTCGAGACCTTCTCTCCTGACAGGACGGCGGCGACCAACTGATCGCGCAGCGGCCCGGGATAGGCGAGCAGAAAGAGTGGCAGGGGTTCGCGGTGCTCCTGGGGTTTCTCCATGGGCGCCAGTCTGCCGGACTCTGACGAAACCATGACGGAAAGCCGTCGCCCCTGGCTTCCTGACCACGGTGGTGTTCGAATCAACAGGTGACCACTCCACACGGCGACCCACACGGCGACCCACACGGCGACCCACACGGTGACCCGGAGGGCACGCCCGTGGGGCGGCGCCTGGTGTTCTCCATGCTCGGCCTCGGCGTGGCCGGCGTCGTCACCGCGCCCTATCTCCAGCGGGGGCTCGAAGCCTTCCTCGGCGCCGCGTCCGACCGCGACCCGACGGGGCTGACCGGGCTGCTGCCCAACGGGGGCGGGTTCCGCTACTACTCGGTGGCCACCTCCGTACCCCGCAAGGATTCCGAGGACTACCGGCTGAAGGTCGACGGGCTGGTCGACCGGCCCACCACGTACACGCTCGACGCCCTGCGGAAGCTGCCCCAGACCCGGATGGTCCGGGACGTCCAGTGCGTCACCGGCTGGCGCGTGCCGCACACGCCGTTCGAGGGCGTACGGCTGTCGCGGATCCTGGACGCGGCGGGGGTACGGCCCGACGCCGGGGCGGTCCGCTTCACCTGCTTCGACGGTACGTACAGCGAGAGCCTGACCATGGAGCAGGCCAGACGGCCCGACGTGCTGGTGGCGCTGAAGATGCGGGACAAGCCGGTGGAGCACTCGCACGGTGGTCCGGTACGGCTCTACGTGGCGCCCATGTACTTCTACAAGTCGGCGAAATGGCTCTCCGGGATCTCCGTCACCTCCGAAGTCCGCCCCGGCTACTGGGAGGAGCGCGGCTATGACGTCGACGCCTGGGTCGGGCGGTCCAACGGCCGCACCGACGCCCCGACCGTCTGACCGGCCGGATCCGGCACGTCAGTCGGCGCGGCGGCGGTTCAGCCGCGCCGAGCGGCTGGTCCACCGAACAACGGCCGCCCTGATGCTGCTGTGCGTGGCGACGGCGGCCTGCCTGTACGTGCCACAGCTCGCCGAACTCGTCGGCCGCCGCTACCTGGTGGTCACCCTGCACGAGTGGTCGGGGCTGCTGCTGCCCGCGCCGTTCCTCGTGGGTCTCGCGTCCCCGTCGTTCCGCGCGGATCTGCGGCGGCTGAACCGCTTCGCGCCGCACGACAAGCAGTGGCTGCGGGCCGTACGGCGGCGTGACTTCCGCCCCGAATCGCGCCCGGCGGGCAAGTTCAACGCCGGGCAGAAGGTGTACGCGGGCTGGCTCGCCGGAGCCGTACTGGTCATGCTCGCCACGGGTCTGATGATGTGGTTCACCTGGCTGACACCGCTGGTGTGGCGGACGAGCGCGACGTTCGTGCACGACTGGCTGTCGCTGGCCCTGGGCCTCGTACTTGTCGGCCATATCGCGATGGCGCTCGCCGACCCGCAGGCCCGTCGCGGCATGCGGACCGGGTCGGTGGAACGGCCGTGGGCGGAGCGGGAACACCCCCTCTGGGAGGAAGAAGAGGAGTGACCCGCCCCGCCGCCTCAGGACCGCAGGACCTCAGGACCGCGCTAGGGCATGTTGCGAAAGTCCCGCCTGGCCGACGACGCCTGGCACGCGCACTCGCCGCGTTGTCGGAATCATCCAAGTACGTCCAGTACGAGAACGATCCTCCGCCTTGCGATCGCACGCACCAGACGTCGTCGGCCCCGCCCTTCGGGCGGACGGCGCCACTTTCGCAACACGCCCTAGACGATCAGCGACAGCAGCATCACGAAGCCGAGACCGACCACCGAGATGATCGTCTCCATCACCGACCAGGTCTTGATCGTCTGGCCGACGTCCATCCCGAAGTACTCCTTCACCAGCCAGAATCCGGCGTCGTTGACATGGCTGAAGAACAGCGATCCGGCGCCGATCGCCAGCACCAGCAGCGCGGCGTGCGACGTCGACATGTCCGCGGCCAGCGGTGCGGCCAGGCCCGCGGCGGAGATCGTCGCGACGGTCGCCGAACCGGTCGCCAGCCGGATCGCCACCGCGATCAGCCAGCCCAGCAGCAGCGCCGGGATCGACCAGTTCTCGGAGAATTCGAGGATCATCTGGCCGACGCCCGCGTCGATCAGGGTCTGCTTGAAACCGCCGCCCGCGGCGACGATCAGCAGCACGCCCGCGATGGGCGCGAAGGACTTCTCGACGGTCGAGGCGAGCCGGTCCTTGGTGAAGCCGGCGGCGCGCCCCAGGGTGAACATGCCGACGAGTACGGCGGCGAGCAGCGCGATCAGCGGGGAGCCGACGACGTCGGCGACCTTCTGGACCTGGTTCTCGGGATCGTCCACGACGATGTCGACCAGTGCCTTGACCAGCATCAGGACGACAGGCAGCAGGACCGTCGCTACGGTGGCGCCGAAGCTCGGACGCTTGTCGGTGTCGTCGGACGGGCGCTTCTCCAGCGTCTGGAGCATCCGCTCGGGCGGCTGGATGTCCACCCAGCGCGCGGCGTAACGGGAGAACAGCGGACCGGCGATGATCACCGTGGGTATGGAGATGACCAGGCCCAGCGCCAGCGTGACGCCGAGGTCGGCGCCGATGGCGTCGATCGCGACGAGCGGGCCGGGGTGCGGCGGGATCAGCCCGTGCATGACGGAGAGTCCGGCCAGCGCCGGGATACCGATCCGCATCAGGGAGAAGTTGCCGCGCTTGGCGACCAGCAGTACGACCGGGATCAGCAGCACGATGCCGACCTCGAAGAACAGCGGCAGCCCGATGACCGAGGCGATGAGGACCATCGCCCAGGGCATGGCGCGCCCGCTCGCCCGGCTGAGGATCGTGTCGACTATCTGGTCGGCGCCGCCCGAGTCGGCGAGCAGCTTGCCGAGTATCGCGCCGAGCGCGATCAGTACGCCGACACCCGCGACGGTGGAGCCGAGACCGGTGGAGAAGCTGGTGATCGTATCGCCCAGGGACGCGCCGGCGAAGGCGCCGAGTGCCAGCGTGCCGATGGTCAGGGCGAGGAAGGCGTGCAGTTTGAACTTGGTGATGAGCAGGACGATGACGGCAATACCGGCGAGAACGGCGATGCCCAGCTGCGTGTTGCCGGCCGAGGTGATCGGTTCTACGGCGTCCGCTGCCAGCGTCTCGACACTGAGACTGGTCACGGGGGTTCCTTAGTTGGGGAGTTGGGGAGTTGGGGATTCCGAGATCTGGGAGATCGCGGGGGATCTCCGGATCTCGGGATCTCGGGATCTCGGGGATCTTGGGGAGTCGACGGGGACCGGCGTGTCTGTCGGGGAAGTTGGGGCTATTGGGGACGGTCGAGCCGGCGCAGGGCGGTGACGCCCCGTTCGGCGATCTCCTCGGGGGTCCCCGCCACATCGACGGTGACCCCCGCCTCGTCGTCGCCCAGCGGCTGCAATGTGGCGAACTGCGAATCCAGCAGGGCCGTGGGCATGAAGTGCCCCTCGCGCCCCGCCATCCGACGTTCGATCAGGGCCCGGTCGCCGCTGAGATGCAGGAAGACGGCGCCGGGCGCCGCCGCCCGCAGCCGGTCGCGGTAGACGCGCTTGAGCGCCGAGCTGCTGACCACGCCGCCGAGACCGGCCCGGCCGTGCGCCCACCGCCCGATCGCGTCGAGCCAGGGCCGGCGGTCGTCGTCGTCCAGCGGGGTGCCCGCGGACATCTTGGCGATGTTCGCCGGGGGGTGGAAGTCGTCGCCCTCGGCGTACGGGACGCCCAGGGCGGTGGCCAGCAGGGGACCGACGGTGGTTTTGCCGGTGCCTGCCACGCCCATCACCACGACGACGTGGGGGGTGCTCATCTCGTGCCTCGCTGTCTTCGCATGGTTCGCCGCGTGCTCCGCCGCCTCCGCGCTACTGAAACTCATATGTACGACGTATTCAAGGTGTCGTAACCCACACGTCATATTTTTTCTTCTCCGAGCCCGCCCCGTAGGCTTCCGTCATGACCACAGAAGGCCGGGGCCTGCATACCCATGTGCTCGACACCCTCGGCCTCGCCATCACGGGCGGCGAGTACCCCGAGGGCGGCGTCGTGCGCACCGACGAGGTCGCGCGGCGCTTCGACGTCTCGCGCACCGTCGTACGGGAAGTGGTCCGCGTCCTCGAATCGATGCACCTCGTGCAGTCACGGCGGCGCGTCGGAGTCACGGTGCGCCCCGCCCGCGACTGGAACGTCTACGACCCGCGGGTCATCCGCTGGCGGCTCGCTGGCGGCGACCGGCCGCGCCAGCTGCGCTCGCTGACCGTGCTGCGCTCCGCGATCGAGCCGGTCGCCGCCGGTCTCGCCGCCATCCACGCCACGCCCGAGCAGTGCGCCGCGCTCACCGAGCAGGCGCTCGGCATGGTCGCGACCTCACGCGGGCACCAGCTGGAGGGCTATCTGCGCCACGACATCGCCTTTCACCGGGTGGTTCTCGACGCGTCCGGCAACGAGATGTTCGCCCGGCTCGGCGATGTGGTCGCGGAGGTCCTGACGGGCCGTACCCGCCACGAGGTGATGTTCCACGACCCGGACCCGGCGGCCGTGACCCTGCACGTACGAGTCGCCGAGGCCGTACGGGAGCGCGACTCGGCCCGCGCGGAGGAGCTGACCCGGGAGATCGCCGTCGGCGCCCTCCAGGAACTCGACGTGCTGGCGCCCTGACCGGCGACGCGTCCGGCGGGCGCGATGTCAGACTTGGCCCTTCGGAGTCGATGGAGAGGCAGGTCCTGGCATGTCGCAGCAGGTGAGAGGCGTCGTGGCGCCCGGCAGGAATGAGTCGGTACGGGTGGAAACGATCGTGATCCCCGATCCGGGCCCCGGCGAGGCCGTGGTGAAGATCCAGGCGTGCGGCGTCTGCCACACCGATCTGCACTACAAGCAGGGCGGGATCAGCGACGACTACCCCTTCCTCCTCGGGCACGAGGCGTCGGGCGTGGTCGAGTCGGTCGGCGCCGGCGTCAATGATGTCGCACCCGGTGACTTCGTCATCCTCAACTGGCGTGCCGTCTGCGGCAGTTGCCGGGCATGTCTGCGCGGCAGGCCGTGGTACTGCTTCAACACCCATAACGCGAAGCAGAAGATGACTCTCACGGACGGCACCGAGCTGTCCCCGGCGCTGGGTATCGGTGCCTTCGCCGAGAAGACCCTCGTCGCCGCCGGACAGTGCACCAAGGTCGACCCGTCCGTCGCGCCGGCCGTCGCCGGTCTGCTGGGCTGCGGCGTCATGGCCGGCATCGGCGCGGCGATCAACACCGGCAACGTCGGCCGGGGCGACACCGTCGCCGTCATCGGCTGCGGCGGGGTCGGCGACGCGGCGATCGTCGGCTCCCGCCTCGCGGGCGCCGCCCGGATCATCGCCGTCGACATCGACGACCGCAAGCTCGCCACGGCGAAGACGATGGGCGCCACCCACACCGTCAACTCCCGTACCAACGACGCCATCGAGGCGATCCGCGAACTGACCGGGGGCTTCGGGGCCGATGTCGTCATCGAGGCGGTCGGCCGCCCGGAGACGTACAACCAGGCCTTCTACGCACGCGACTTGGCCGGCACGGTCGTCCTGGTCGGGGTCCCCACCCCGGAGATGAAGATCGAACTGCCGCTGCTCGACGTCTTCGGGCGCGGCGGCTCGCTCAAGTCGTCCTGGTACGGCGACTGTCTGCCCTCCCGCGACTTCCCCATGCTCATCGACCTGCACCAGCAGGGCCGTATCGACCTGGCCGCGTTCGTCACCGAGACCATCGGACTCGACGACGTCGAGAAGGCGTTCGCCCGCATGCACGAGGGCGACGTCCTGCGCTCGGTCGTGATGCTCTGATGGCCACCCGTATCGATCATCTCGTCACCTCCGGCACGTTCTCGCTCGACGGCGGGACCTGGGACGTCGACAACAACGTCTGGATCGTCGGCGACGACACCGAGGCGATCGTCATCGACGCGGCCCACGACGCCGCTGCCATCGAACGGGCGCTGGGCGGCCGTACCCTGCGCGCCGTCGTCTGCACCCACGCGCACAACGACCACATCGACGCGGCCCCGGCGCTCGCCGCCGCCACCGGCGCGCCGATCCTGCTGCACCCGGACGACCTGCCGCTGTGGAAGCGGACCCATCCCGACCGGCTCCCGGACGGCGAACTGACCGACGGGCAGGCCCTGTCGGTGGCGGGCACCACCCTGACCGTGCTGCACACCCCGGGCCACGCGCCCGGCGCGGTCTGTCTGTACGCCCCCGAGCTGTCCACGGTCTTCACGGGTGACACGCTCTTCCAGGGCGGGCCCGGCGCCACCGGGCGGTCCTTCTCGCACTTCCCGACGATCATCGAGTCGATCCGCGAGCGCCTGCTGACGCTGCCGCCCGAGACGGTCGTGCGTACCGGGCACGGCGACCCGACGACCGTCGGCGACGAGTCGCCGCACCTGGACGAGTGGATTCGCGACGGCGGCTGAGGAGCGGAACGCCGGCCCGGCACGGTCACTCCGGCACCGTCGCCCCGGCACCGGCCGCGCTCGTTGACGGACGCGTGCGGAGGGTCGTACTCTTCAGATGAGTTTGTTTTGAAAACAAATCAGTTGCGCTCGCGGGAGGCTTCCATGCCGAACCACCGACACATCGACAGCCGCGCAGCCGGCCGGCAGCTCCTGACCGGCCACCGGGAACTGCGGGCGCAACTCTCGTCCCTGCGAGCCGCTCTCACCGGCCTCGACGGTGCGGGCGGCGTCGCCGCCGTACGCGCCGCCGGGGCGGATCCCTCCCTCGCCGAGCAACTGCGCACACGCTGCCTCGAATACTGCCTGGGCCTGCACCATCACCACACGATGGAGGACGGTGCCTTCGGGATCTTCGAGGAGCGTTTTCCGGAGATCGCCCCCGTCATCGAGCGGCTGCGCGAGGAACACCGGCAGGTCGCGGCCGGCCTGGACCGGCTGCGCAAACTCCTCGACTCCGACGACGGCCAGGACGTGACCTGGCTGCGGGAGGAACTGGAGCGGACCGTCTCCGGCATCGAGGACCACTTCGTCTACGAAGAGACCTATCTGCTCCCGGCGCTGGGAGTGACGGCGTCCGACCGCCCCTCGTAGCGCGCACACGGACGGATCCGGACTCCGGACCCGGGCTTGGTATCCGGGCTCCGGCTCCGGATCCGGAATACCGGTCCGGTACTGTGGCCGGACGGGAGGCCGAAGCCATGTCGAACGACCCGGTGAAGCGGAGCGACCGCACCCCACCAGCCACGGAAGACGACGGCCTCACCACACCGGAGGCCGTACGCGCGATGCTGCTGACCCTGCCGCGGCTGGTGTCACGGGCCAAACGGACCCCCGTACCCGAGCAGTTGCGCGCCCTGCGGCTGGCGCCGCGTCATCTGTCGCTGCTCTCCTGTCTGCTCTTCGACGGCCCCACCTCCGTCAAGGATCTCGCCGCCCGCCTGGAGGTCGCCCCGACGACCGTCAGCCTCATGGTCAGCGACCTCCGGCGACAGGGCGTGGTCGACCGCTACGCCGACCCCGCCGACGGCAGGCGCAGCATCGTCACCCTGACCGAGGACCCGGCCACCCGCGAGGCCGTCGACGCCTGGCTGGCCAACGGGGCGAAGGCGTGGCACAAGGTGTTCGACGGGCTCAGCCCGCGGGAACGGGCGACCTTCGTCCGCGCGATCCAGGCCTACGAGGAAGAGCTGTCCGAGGCCCCCTGAAGCCGGCGCGCGTGCGGGAACAGCGCCGCCGCGTCCAGGTCTCCGCCGTCCGGCGCGGCCATCGCGTGGTGCAGCGAGAACAGCGCCTTCGTGTACGGCCCGGCCCCGCGCAGCACGGCTGCCGCCAGATCGTCGGGCGTGTCCACGTCCAGCCGCAGCCCGGACCCGGCGGGCGTCTCCACGTGGAAGGCACCGCCCCGCACATGGCGATACCGCGATCCGGCGCCGAAGGACGGGGCCAGCGCCGAGGCTCGACGCGCCGTCAGCAGCGTCGTGCCCTCCCCGGTGTGGTCGGCGACGAACGCCCGCCGGTGTCCGCGGGCCTCCGCCAGCGCCCGGCCCAGCTCCTCGGGCCGCAGGGCCGGCAGATCGGCGGTGAGTACGGCGACCGGGGCGCCCGGTACCAGCGCCGCGGCCCGGCCCGCGCCCAGCCGCACCGCCCCGTTGAGGCCGATACCCGGCTCGTCGGGGCACACCACGGCGTCCATCGTGCGGGCCTGCGAGGCGGCCAGCGGATCGTCGGTCACCACCACGACGGCCCGCACCGACTCGGTGGCCCGTACCGCACGCAGGGTGTCCAGGAAGAAGGCGTGGGCCAGTTCATGGCGCCACGGACCGAACCCGGCGGCGGCCAGCCGACTCTTCGCCCGCGAGAACGGCTTGACCGGCAACACCACGACCCACACGGCGCTCAGCCCGCCACGGTGGCGCGCGCCGGGAGGTCGTCGCGGGTGATCGCCCGCGACACGCTGCTCAGGCCCTCGGGCGTACGGGTCAGGGTGTCCCGCACGAAGCACGTCGGCTCCACCAGGACCGGACCCCGCGCCGGGGAGACGGTCACCATCGCGTAGTAACTCGTCACGACCGTGCCGTCGTCGGCCTCCTCGATCGTCATCATGTCGAACCAGTGCCGGGGGCGGGCGCCGTGGAACCTGCCCGCCGCGCCCCGGCTCGCCGCCTCGATCGCCTCGCGTCCCCGCAGCTCGCCGCCGCCCGCGGGCAGGAACAGCCCGTCCGCGACGAAGGTCGCCGCGAAGCCGGTGAAGTCGTCGCCGTCCAGCCGCTGCATCTGCCACGCGTAGAACTGGGCCACCTCCAGGCTCAGTTCGGGGGAGGGGAGCTTGGGGCGGCCGCCGGTGGAGCTGTTTACGGTGGTGCCGTCGGTGGTCGTGCCGTCGGT
Source organism: Streptomyces sp. NBC_01508 (assembly GCF_045040315.1). Classification (NCBI taxonomy): domain Bacteria; kingdom Bacillati; phylum Actinomycetota; class Actinomycetes; order Kitasatosporales; family Streptomycetaceae; genus Streptomyces; species Streptomyces sp. NBC_01508. Next base: position 6,982,948 of record NZ_CP109419.1, read on the forward strand.
AGTCATGGCGCCGATGCTGCCCGCGCCGGCTGGAGGCCGGATCGAGCGGCACCGGAGCCGTACCCCTCCCGCCCCGTACCCCTCCCGCCCCGTACCCCTCCCGCCCCGTACCCCTCCCGCCCCGTACCCCTCCCGCCCCGGGCAGGGCCGCCCCGGCCCCCGCGCGTCGAGCCGGTCTCCAGCCCCCGTCGAGCGGGCGGGCGCAGAGTGCGGCGCATGGCCACCTTCACCATCACCGAGTTCCAGGGCGTCGTGAACGCCTGCTTCGACGGAGCGACCAGTGAGGAGATAAAGGACTCGACCCTGCACACGGAATTCACCGACCTGGGTTTCGACTCCCTGACCGTGTTCGAGATCGTCACCCGGATCCAGGACGACTACGGCATCAGCGTGCCGGACGAACAGCTCGACGACCTCACCACCCCCGCCGCCCTCATCCAGTACGTACAGGGTCAGCTCACCGCCGTATGACCGCGCCGCTGCCCCGTCAGCCGGCGCAGCGCCCCCGCGAACACCGTCGCGTCCGCCGGGCCACCGAGGTCCCGGCCGCCGGCCAGCAGCGGAACCACCTCGCTGGCGCCGTCCCGCACCGCGGGATGGCGCCGCGCCGGGGCGCTCAGGCTCCGGTCGGCCGAGGCGTCGAGCAGCAGCAGGCCCGGCTCCCTGCCACGGGTGTCCAGCAACTCCCGCAGCGCCGGCCAGTAGCGCACCGTACGGGCCAACTGCCCGGCCCAGAAATACGGGTCGGCCGCCTGCGCGGCGGTCACCTCGGTCCCCGTCCCGGACGACACGACCGTCCTGCCCGGCCGGGGCGCCCGCGGCGCGAGCACGGCCAGCGCCGTACCGAACTTCCGTGCGGCCTCCGCCATCACCGGGCTGTGGAACGCGTGCCCGGAACGCACCGCCCGTACCACGAACCCCGCTTCCCGCAGCCGCAGTTCGGTGGCCGCCAGCGCCTCCCCGGGACCGGCGAGCACCGTCTGCCGAGGCCCGTTGACCGCGGCCACCGCCACGTCGGGGCCGAGCCGCTCGGGCAGGTCACCCACCGACGCCGCCACGGCGAGCATCCCGCCGTGACCGGTGTCCTGAAGCGCCCGGGAGCGGGCGGCGGCCAGCGCGCCGACGTCCGCCGGATCGAAGACCCCCGCCAGACAGGCCGCGGCCAGCTCACCCACGCTGTGCCCGAGCAGCAGTCCGGGCGGCCCGGCCCCGGCGTCCACCGCGCGCCCCAGCGCGTGGCCGACCGCCAGCAGCAGCGGCTGCGCCACGGCGGCCGTGTCCAGCTCCGGGTTGGGCGCGGGACGCAGCCACGCGGAGCGCAGCCCGGTGCCCGCGCCGCCGAGCCGGTCGAAGAACCGGTCCATGGACGCCGTGAACTCCTCCTCCACCCCGTACAGTCCGGCGGCCATCCGTTCCCGCTGCGCGCCCTGACCGGGCAGCAACAGCACACTCGTGCGGCGTTCCACGGGCCGGCTCCCCTCGACTCGGCGGCCGGCTCCTCCGGCGCCGCGGCCGACCCTGCCCGCCCCGTCTGGACCTGGGGTGGACCGTCGGTGGACCGGGCCCAGGGACGCGCCAGCGGTAATCGAGCGGTCATCGAGGAGCGCCACCGACAGTCGGAAGCAGCCGAACGAGGGGCAGGACAGTGAACCGAAGTGTCGCCATCACCGGAATCGGCGTGGTCGCGCCGGGCGGGGTCGGCAAGAAGGCGTTCTGGGACCTGATGGTCTCCGGCCGCACCGCCACCCGCACCATCTCCTTCTTCGACCCCTCCCGATTCCGCTCCCAGGTCGCCGCCGAAGTCGACTTCGATCCGCAGCGGTACGGGCTGAGCCCGCGGGAGAGCCGACGTATGGACAGGGCCGCGCAGTTCGCGGTCGTCAGCGCCAGGGAGTGCCTGGCCGACAGTGGTCTCGAATTCGTCGAACTGGACCCGAGCCGTACGGGGGTGAGCGTCGGCAGCGCCGTCGGCGGCACCACCGCGCTGGAGCGCGAGTACCTCGTGCTGAGCGACAGCGGCCGGCTGTGGGAGGTGGACAGCGACTACGTGTCGCCGCATCTCTTCGACGCCTTCGTGCCCAGCTCGCTGGCGGCCGAGGTGGCGTGGGCCGCGGGCGCCGAAGGCCCCGCGACGGTCGTCTCGACCGGCTGCACCTCGGGCCTGGACTCCGTCGGATACGCGCGGGACCTCATCGCCGAGGGCACCGTCGACGTGATGATCGCCGGCGGGGCGGACACCCCGATCTCGCCGATCGCCGTCTCCTGCTTCGACGCCATCAAGGCGACCACCCCGCGCAACGACGACCCCGAGCACGCCTCCCGGCCCTTCGACCGGACCCGCAACGGGTTCGTCCTGGCCGAGGGCGCCGCGATGTTCGTCCTGGAGGAGCTGGAGCACGCACGGGCCAGGGGCGCCCATGTGTACGGCGTGATCGGCGGGTACGCCACCCGCTGCAACGCGTACCACATGACGGGCCTGCGGCCGGAGGGCACCGAGATGGCCGAGGCCATCCGGCAATCGCTGGACCAGGCGAGGCTCGCCCCCGATCTGGTCGGCTACGTCAACGCGCACGGTTCCGGCACCAAGCAGAACGACCGGCACGAGACCGCGGCCTTCAAGGAGACGCTGGGCGACCACGCCTACCGGGTGCCGGTCAGCTCCATCAAGTCCATGGTCGGGCACTCGCTGGGCGCGATCGGTTCGATCGAGATCGCGGCCTGCGCGCTGGCCATGGAGAACGGCGCGGTACCGCCGACCGCCAACCTCAACGAACCCGATCCCGAGTGCGATCTGGACTACGTGCCGAACGAGGCCCGCGAGTATGACGTGGACGCCGTACTGAGCGTGGGCAGCGGCTTCGGCGGCTTCCAGTCCGCCATGGTGATCACCCGTGGGGAGACCGCACGATGACACTCGCCACCGAGTCCGCCACCGAGTCCGCGACCAAGTCCGCGGGTGGGACCGGGAGTGGGACCGGGAGTGGGACCGGGTCCGCCGCGCGCCCGGCCGCCGTCGTCACCGGCATCGGTGTCGCCGCCCCCAACGGCGTGGGCACCGAGCAGTGGTGGCAGGCCACCCTGCGCGGCGAGAGCGGCATCCGCACGGTCGTCGACTACGACGCCTCGCGCTACCCCGCCCCGCTGGTGGGCCGCATCGAGGGGTTCGAGGCGGCCGACCACATCCCGGGCCGGCTGCTGCCCCAGACCGACCGGGTGACCCGGCTGGCACTGGCCGCCGGAGCCGCCGCGCTGGCCGACGCCGACGCCGACCCCGCCGCACTGGCCGAGAGCGGCGACTACGGCACGTACGACTTCGGCGTCGTCACCTCCAACGCCACCGGCGGCTTCGAGTTCACCCACCGGGAGATCCGCAAGCTCTGGACCCAGGGACCGCAGCACGTCAGCGTGTACGAGTCGTTCGCCTGGTTCTACGCGGTCAACACCGGTCAGCTCTCCATCCGGCACAAACTGCGCGGCGCCGGCGGGGTCCTGGTCTCGGAGCAGGCCGGCGGGCTCGACGCCATCGGCCAGTCCCGCCGGACCCTGCGCCAGGGGGTCAAGCTCTCGCTGACCGGCGGAGTGGACTCCTCCCTCGACCCGTGGGGCCTGGTGTCCCACCTGGCCGGCGGACGGCTCTCCCGCTCGGCCGACCCGGCCACCGCGTACCTGCCCTTCGACACCCGTGCCGCCGGTCATGTCCCCGGCGAGGGCGGCGCGATCCTCGTCCTGGAGGACGAGCACGCGGCCCGTACCCGCGGCGCCCGGGTGTACGGCGAAGTCGCCGGCTACGCCGCCACCTTCGATCCGCCGCCCGACTCGGGCCGCCCGTCCGGCCTCGAACGGGCCGCGCGGCTCGCCCTCGCCGACGGCGGACTCGCCGCCGATGACGTGGACGTGGTCTTCGCCGACGCGGCGGGACGGCCCGGCGCGGACGCCGACGAGGCCGCCGCGCTGCGCTCCCTCTTCGGTCCGTACGGGGTGCCGGTCACCGCGCCCAAGACCCTGACGGGCCGGCTATTCGGCGGCGGCGCCGCGCTCGACGTGGCGGGCGCGCTGCTCGCCCTGCGCGACGGGGTCGTACCACCCACCATCGGTCCCGGCCGACCGGTTCCCGAACACCGTATCGACCTGGTGCGGGCCGAGCCCCGCGCGGCGTCGCTGCGTACCGCGCTGGTGCTGGCCCGCGGACACGGCGGCTTCAACGCCGCCGTGGTGGTCCGCGCCCCGGCGCCGGCCGGCTGAACCGTTCCCTGCGCGAACCATCCCGAACCAACCCGAACGCGAGGAGTCACCCCATGGCCACCATCACTCTCGACGAACTGGCCCGCGTGCTCACCGAGTGCGCGGGCGCCGACGACGGCGACGTCACGCTCGGCCACCAGAACCTGGACACCTCCTTCACCGACCTCGGCTACGACTCGCTGGCGCTGCTGGAGACGGCGGCCCTGGTGCAGCAGCGGTACGGAGTCACGCTCAGCGACGAGGACGTCTCCGGGATCGACACGCCCCGCGAATTCCTCGACCAGGTCAACCACGCCGTGACCCAGGCCGCCTGAGAGAACGGGGAGAACACGATGGAGCAGGAAACGGCAGTGCGGGGTGTGGCCGTCATCACCGGGGCGACCCGGGGCATCGGACGGTCCGTCGCGGAGACCCTGGGCGCCCTCGGGCACCCCGTGTTCCTCTGCGCCCGCGACGAGGAGGCCCTGGCGCAGACCGTGAAGGAACTGCGTGAGGCGGGGCTGGGCGCCGACGGCACCGTCTGCGACGTGACCTCCGCCGACAGCGTGCGGGACTTCGTCCAGGCTGCGGTGGACCGGTTCGGCCCGGTGGAGATCCTGGTCAACAACGCCGGTCGCAGCGGCGGCGGACCCACCGCGGAGGTGCCCGACGAGCTGTGGTTCGACGTCATCAACACCAACCTCAACAGCGTCTTCCTGGTCACCAAGCAGGTGCTGACCACCGGCCGGATGCGGGAGCTGAAGAGGGCCAGGATCGTCAGCATCGCCTCCACCGGAGGGAAGCAGGGCGTCGTCTTCGGAGCGCCCTACTCCGCGTCCAAGCACGGCGTGGTCGGCTTCACCAAGGCCCTCGGCCTGGAGCTGGCCAAGAGCGGCATCACCGTCAACGCGGTGTGCCCCGGCTATGTGGAGACCCCGATGGCGGGCGATGTGCGCAAGCACTACGCCCGGATCTGGGACACCACCGAGGAAGCGGTCCTCGACCGGTTCAACGCCAAGATCCCGCTGGGCCGTTACACGGAGCCCGAGGAGGTCGCCGGCATGGTGGCCTACCTCGTCTCCGACGCGGCGGCCGCCGTCACGGCGCAGGCGATCAACGTCTGCGGCGGCCTCGGAAACTACTGACCGGCCCGAACGCACCGAGCGAGAGGAGACCCCCGCGTGGACACGGAAACGGCACAGGCGACAGAACGGGAATCGGCGAGAGACCCGTACGAGAAGGCGGCGAGGGCGGTGGCGCAGGCGGTGGCGGAGGCGGCGGCGGACAGCGCGACCCGCTCCGCCGAGCACGTCACGGAGCTCGCCGCACCCGCCCACCGCGCCTACCGGCTGATCGAGGACGTCGAGCGCTGGCCGCTGCTCTTCGCGCCCTGCATCTGGTCCCGCGAGCTGGAACGCACCGGCGACGTCCAGCGCATCAGGCTCTGGGCGCTGATCGGCCACGAGGTGAAGAGCTGGACCTCCCGCCGGGTGCTCGACCCGGTGACCCACCGGATCGACTTCGCCCAGGAGGTCCCGGCCCCGCCGATCACCGCGATGGCGGGCCACTGGCGGTTCGACGACGCCACGCCGGACGCCCCCGGACGCCTCGAACTCGGCCACCGCTGGACCACCACCGGCGGCGAGTTCGCGGCCGACCGGATCGCCGGCGCGCTGGACACCAACAGCACCGTGGAGATCGGCGCCATCCGTTCCTGGGCCGAACGCGCCCAGGAGCCGGACGAGTTGATCCTGTCCTTCAGCGACGAGGAGACTGTCGCCGGGCCGGCCGGCGAGGTCTACGACTTCCTCTACCGCGCCGACCTGTGGCCCCGGCGGCTGCCGCACGTCGCCCAACTCGACCTGGAGACCGACCCTCCCACGGACGCCACCGCGGGCGCCGAGGTGCAGACCCTGGACATGGACACCTCGGCGGCCGACGGCAGCACCCACAGCACCCAGTCGGTGCGGCTCTGCTTCGCCGGCGAACGCATCGTCTACAAACAGACCACACCCCCGCGCGGCCTGCTGGCCCACTCCGGCGAGTGGATCATCAGCGGCGGCCCAGACGGCACACGCGTCACGGCGCGGCACACCGTCGCGCTCGACCCCGACGCGATCGAGGGCGTCTTCGGCGCCGCTATCACCCTGCCCGAGGCCAGGGCGAAGGTCCGGGACATCATCGGCGGCAACAGCCGCGGCACGCTGCGGGCCGCCCGCCGCCATCTGGAGGGGGAGGGGGCAGGTGATGCCTAGCCCCGCCGCGTCGCCGCCGGGCGCCCCGGGCCGGCTGGAGGAACTGGCGGACGGCGTGTACGCGTACGTACAGCCCGACGGCGGCTGGTGCGTCAGCAACGCCGGCATCCTGACGGAACCGGGGCACGGCGGCCGGCCCGTACTGATCGACACGGCCGCCACCGAGAGCCGGGCCAAGGCCCTGCGGGCCGCACTCGGCCGCCTCACCCCCGAGGCGCCGCGCCTGATCGTCAACACCCACTTCCACGGCGACCACACCTTCGGCAACGCCGTGCTGGCGGGACCGGGGACCGTCGTCGTCGCCCACGAACGCACTCGTACGGAGATGGCGGCGGCCGGTCTCGGTCTCACCGGCCTGTGGCCGGGCGTGGAATGGGGTGACGTCGAACTGATGCTGCCCGACCTCACGTACCGCGACGCGCTCACCCTGCACCACGGCGGGCGCACGATCGAGCTGATCCACCCGGGCCCCGCCCACACCACCAACGACACCCTGGTCTGGCTTCCCGATGAGCGGGTGCTCTTCGCGGGCGACGTACTGCTGCCCGGCTGCACCCCGTTCCTCCTGATGGGCTCCGTCATCGGCTCCCTCGGCACCCTGGACCTCGTACGGAAGCTGGACCCCCGGATCATCGTCGGGGGGCACGGCCCGGTGAGCGGTCCCGAGGTGCTGGCGGAGACCGAGGCGTATCTCCGCGGGCTGCTGGAGCGGGCCGTCCAGGGCCGCGAGGCGGGCCTCACGCCCCTCCAGGCGGCCCGCCGGTGCGGCCCGGAGTTCTATCCCGAACTGCGCGACCCCGAGCGGCTGTTGGCCAATCTGCACCGGGCGTACGCGGAACTCGACGGCCGGCCTCCCGGCCATCCGCTCGACGTGGTGGGGATCTTCGGGGAGATGGTCGAGTACAACGGCGGGGTGCTGCCGCTCTCGCATGCCTGACGGTCCGACGGCCGGGGCTAGGGCGTGTTGCGAAAGTAGCGCCGTCCGCCCGAAGGGCGGGGCCGACGGCGTCTGGTGCGTGCGATCGCAAGGCGGAGGATCGTTCTCGTACTGGACGTACTTGGATGATTCCGACAACGCGGCGAGTGCGCGTGCCAGGCGTCGTCGGCCAGGCGGGACTTTCGAAACATGCCCTAGTGCTGCTGAACGGTCCGGCGATCCCGAGGGGCCGCCCCCGCACCCCTCCGGGGAGGCCGTGCTCGGCCCGGCGGGGGTGGCCCGGCGGCGCGGACAGTCCAGCACGGCCCGCCGACGCGCCCGCCCCGACCGTTGCCGCGCACCCGGCGCGGCGAGCCACTGTGACCCGCCGGGTTCACCGGCGGCATCACCCACCGCGCCGGAGACCGGGCGACGGCGGAGGCACGGCACCGCGTCCGCGCGCTCGGCAGCGACGCCGGGCGCGCCGTCGCGTCGTGCCACGGCCGCGTCGGTGACGCCGGCGGAGGGAGTGCGCGGGCACCTCGCGCGGCCGGCCGTACCGCCCGGGCAGACACCGCTGTTCAGCGTCAGGGAGGCCGTCCAAAGGCGGGCACCTGCTGACGGGGTCGCCGCCGACGTTCGTTCGGTCCGGGGCACACCGCGGCCCGACGGCGCGCCCGGCCGGGGGAGATGGGCTCCCTCACCGCCGGGGCCGTTGCTTCCGCGCGGGCGCCGTACGCCGGCCTGCCCCCGCTCCGAGGGCCTGTCGTTCGGATCTTGCGGGGCGCACGGTCCCCGGGACCGCGCCCCGCCTCGCCGCGTCGACGACAGGCCCTCGGCGGCCTACCGCGCGGCCTCGGGGCCGCCGGTCTCCGTCGTCCACAGCCGACCCTCGGCGTAGGACACCGCCGCGGACTCGAACTGGAGCGCCACATGAGTGGCCGAGGTGTTGACGTCCCGCCAGTACCGCTGGAGCGGGGCGCTCTCCCCGAAACCGCTCGTGCCGCCGTTCGCCGCCAGCCGGTTGACCGCCGTGGCCAGCATCTTCACCGACAGCGCCGTGTCGCGCAGATTGCGCCGGGTCTCCTCGGCGGTGACGTCGGTGCCCCGGTCGGCGACCCGCGCACACCGCTCCAGCAGCAGCCGCGCGGCGTCGGTCTCCCCGGCCGAGTGGGCGAGCACCTCGGCGAGCCCGATACGGCTCGGGCCGGGTGCCTGCGGGCGTAGCAGCGCGCTGCGCGCCTTGACCACCGCGTACGCCGACCAGTGCGCCAGCGCCCCCTCGGCGGCGCCCAGCAACGGGCCGGCGAAGGACAGGCCGTTGGCGGCCTCTAGCGGCACCGTGTGACAGGCGGCGGCGGAGGCCACCGGGCGGCCGGTCAGCAGGTCGGCGCGGTCGAAGCCGCGGTGGTCGGGCACGAACACGTCGGTGACGACCGCCGTATGACTGCCGGTGGCCCGCATTCCGACGCTCTCCCAGCTCTCCACGATCGTCACCGCGTCCCTGGGCACGGCGAAGACCCGGGCGCCCGCGTTCTCCGGGAGCGTGCCGCAGAGCAGCAGCCAGTCCGCGAACGCCACGGCGCTCACATACGGCCAACGGCCGCTCAGCATCCATCCGCCGGGGGCGGGGACGGCCCTGCCGAAGGGGGAGAGCGATCCGGCCACCAGTTGGTCGGGCCCCTGGGCCCAGACCTCGCGGTAGCCGTCGGCGGGCAGATACGCGGCCATCCGGCCGAGGTTCGCGGCCAGCGACGCGCACCACGCGGTCGCCGGGCAGGCCGCCCCGATCCGGGCCACGGCCTCGGTCAGTTCCGCGAAGGTGCCCTCGGAGCCGCCGAGTTCGCGCAGTACGAAGTGGCGGGCGAAGCCGGTCCTCAACAGCAGCTTGACCACGTCGGGTTCGAGTTCGCGCCGCTCCTCGGACCGTGGTGCGGATTCGGCCGCCAGTGCCGCCAGTGCGGTCAGTTCATCGGTTTCCAGCATGCGTGCGCCTCCGGTAGGTCCGCGTCGCGCGGGGATGCCGGGCGCGGGCATCGGCGTCCCGGTCGGGGCGGCCGTGCCGTACCCGGCCTCCGTCCCGCGCACCCGTCGCCGCCTACGCTCGCGCGGCACGCTGGAAACCCACTGGAGACAGGCTCGACAGGCGCGGCGGGCGGGGCTCGCCTCACGCGTCCGGCTCCGGCGGCAGTACCCCCCTCAGAAGCTGATCGAAGCCCGCCTTGATCCGCTCCGGGGAGAACCCGGCGGTCTCGCGCTGATGGTCGACCAGGCTCGGCGCGAAGGGCGCCAGCAGCGCGTCCGCCAGCCAGGACGCGTCCGCGTCCGGACGCAGCGCGGCCACCAGACGGCTCACGTGGGCGTGCTGGAAGGCGTAGGAGTCGCTCACATACCGCGAGGCGGGGGAGCTGGCCTCGGCCACCAGCAGCAGCTCGCGCTGCGCCACGACCAGGTCCACGAGCGCGTACAGGAACCGGCGGAGCTGTTCGCCGGGCGTGCCCTCCGCCGTATCGCCGCCTTCCGTAGGACCGTACGCCGTGCTGCCCTCCGTAGGAGCGTCCGCGGTGTCGCCCTCCGTAGGAGGGTCGCCCACGAGGCGTGCCCTGAACAGCTTGTCCTGCTCCGCCAGCAGCGCGAAGACCAGCCCCGCCCGGTCCCCGAAGCGCCGGTAGACCGTGCCGACGCCTACGTCGGCCTCCCTGGCCACCACGTCCAGGGAGAGCCGTTCGGCGTCCCCGGAAGCCACCATGCGGGCCGCCGCGGCCAGGATCTTCCTGCGGTTGCGCGCGGCGTCCGCTCGTTCGGAGGAGGTTGTGGGCATGACCGTGAGCATAGGACCGACCGGCGGCCGGAGACGCAGCGGATGTCGTACCGGATGCCATATCGGATGCCGTATGGGATGCCGTGCCGGACATCTCTCCGGTGGCGCGCGAGGGAGTTTCTTGCGGGACGGAAGCCCCTCGGCTTAGGCTCGCCCCAGACCTAGGTGGAAACTTTTCCGTTTATCCCGATCCAGAGGAAGTCCCCATGGCTACTGAGCAGTTCGACCCCGCACCCACCACCCCCGCCGAGGGGGACCCGGGCGCCTACAACCTCCCGGTCATCACCCAGTTCCGGGAGAACGGCGGCAAGGTCGGCCCGCCCTTCGAGGGCGCCAAGATCGTCCTGATCACCACCCGGGGGGCGAAGAGCGGCGAGCCGCGCACGGTGCCCACCCTCTTCTTCGCCCAGCCGGACGGCAGCCTGCTGGTCTTCGGCAGCAACGGCGGCGCCGACACCCATCCGGCCTGGTACCACAACGTCAGGGCGCACCCCCGGGTCACCGTCGAGGACGGCGCGGAGACCTACTCGGCCATCGCCACCGTCGTGCCGCCGGACAGCGAGGAGCGCGACCGCCTCTTCGACGAGGCGTCCGCCGAGGTCCAGGCATTCGCCGACTACCAGGCGCAGACCACGCGCAGGATCCCGGTGGTCGTGCTCGGCCGGAAGGACTGACCCCGTGCGCTACACGCTGCTCGGCAGGACAGGGGTCCGGATATCCCGGCTGGCGCTGGGGACCATGACCTTCGGCGACGAATGGAAACTCCCCGAGGCGACCCGCGCCGGCATCTTCGAGCGGTACGCGGAGGCCGGCGGTAACGTCATCGACACCGCCAACGAGTACGGCGGCGGGTCGGCCGAGACCGCGCTCGGCAAGCTGCTCGCAGGGCGTCGCGACCAGTTCGTCCTCAGCACCAAGTACACGATGCAGATGCTGCCGGGCGACCTGAACTCCGCGGGCAACCACCGCAAGAACCTGGTGCGTTCGCTGGAGGGGAGTCTGCGCCGGCTCGGCACCGACCACATCGACATGCTGTGGGTGCACGCCCGCGACACCCTCACCCCGGTGCCCGAGGTGATGCGCGCGCTCGACGACCAGGTGCGGGCGGGCAAGGTGCTGTACGTCGGTGTCTCGGACTGGCCCGCCTGGGAGGTGGCCCAGGCCAACACACTGGCCGAGCTGCGCGACTGGTCGCCGTTCGCCGGCCTCCAGATCCGGTACAACCTCCTGGAGCGCACCGTCGAGCGCGAACTCCTGCCGATGGCCCACGCCTTCGACCTGCCGGTGTTCGCCTGGGGGCCGCTGGCCGACGGGCGGCTCACCGGCAAGTACCTGCGGGCCGAGGACGGTCGGCTGGACCACGTGGCGTGGGGCGCGGGCGGTACGGGGCCCGGTGACGACGTGGTCGAGGAGACCGTACGGGTCGCCGGGGCCGCCGGCCGCAGCCCCGCCCAGGTGGCACTGGCCTGGCTGTTGTCCCGGCCGGGCAACGTGGTGCCGATCCTCGGCGCCACCAAGGAGGAGCAGCTCGCCGACAATCTGGGCGCCGTGGATGTCGTCCTGGAGGACGAATGGCTGGCGGCCCTGGACCGGGCCAGCCGCGTCGACGCGGGGTTCCCCCACGACTTCGTACGCTTCCCCGCGATGCGGGACGCCATCTACGGCGACCGCTGGGACCAGGTCGAGGACCGCCGCACCACGGTCCGCCGGGTACCGGCGGACGACCAGTACGGAACGCCGTAGCCGTTCCCGACCCGCCTCGCCCCGACCCAGCCTGACCTGGGCCTGGGCGAGTCGACGTCCCGTCTGCCGGTGGTGTCCAGCAGGCACGCTCGCCCCGCCCTTCGGGCGGACGACGCCACTTCGGAACACCTCGCCAGGGCCTGTCCGGCCGGGAACGCCGGCCGGGTCGCGTGGCTCGTGGGCCGCGCCTGCCCTCAAGCGCCGGACGGACCTTCAAGCCCGTCCGGCGCCCGAGGACGGACCGCCGACAGGCGAGCCCGCCCGTCCCGTCGCGGCCGGGCGCGTGCGGCGGACCGCCCCGTACGGCCCCACACACCCCCCCGTAGGACCGCCGCGCGGGCACACAGGCACACGCACACGGCGGGAGGCGGCGGAGCCGGGCAAGGTGCCCCGCCCCGCCGCCTCCCGCCGTGCCGTGCCGTGCCGTGCCGTGCCGTCATCCACCCACTCCCTCAAGGGAGTTCAGGTCGTCTTCTTCACATTCACCGTCTCCGAGAGGTTCACCTTGGCGACGATGTGCTCCACCTTGACCCGCACCACCACCCCGTTGGGAATGGTGAACCGCTCCGAGAACTCCTCCTCGCGCTTGCGCCCGTGGTACCGGCCGCCGATCCGGGCGGTCCAGGACCGCAGTTCGTCCACGTCCTCGCTGAGCGTGGCCCGTCCGCGTATCAGCACGAACGAGAACGGAGGCCGCTCGTCGTCCCACAACATCGCGATCCGGCCGTCCCGTTGCAGCGAGCGCCCCTTCACGCTGTCCTTCTGGCAGGTGTAGATGATGTCGTCACCGTCCATGGTGACGCCGACCGGGACCACATGCGGGCTGCCGTCCTTACGGACGACGGACGCCTTCGCGGTCCTCGGCGGATCGGCCATGATGAACTCCCGCCACCAGCCGTCGGGCGCGTCCACGTACTCAGGCATCAGTGCGTCTCCTTCACGTCGTTCACGTCGTTCATGTCGCTCGGGTTCTTCTCGCCGAGCCGGTCCGCCGGCCGGGCGCGCCGCCACGTCAGCACCCGTTCCGGCAGCCGTCCGCCCACGGGGGTGACCGCCGTACCGCGCAGCGACAGCAGTCCGCCGTCGAGTGCCACCCGCCGCGCCTGGCTGGACCCGGCCATCGCCGGATGGGCGCTGACGACCACCTCGTGCGTCATCTCGTCACCGGCCAGCCGCCAGTGGCCCGAGTAGCCCATGTAGCTCTCCGGCGCGGGGCCGTCGCCGGTCTTCATCATGCTGACCGCCACATGCCCGTCGGCGGTGTAGACGAGCAGCCCCTCCGGCGCGCCGCCCAGCGGCCCCGCGACCGGCGCGCCGTCCTCGCCGGCCTCGGTGTACGAGACCAGCCGCCACACCCCGACGACGTCCTGCGGGGTCACCGGACCCGCCTGCTGGAGACGCGGTACGAGCCGAGCCGCACGGACGCGCCCTGGCCGAAGAGGCGCCCGCCGTCGGTGCTCTCCTCGTCGGCGAACGTCTGCGCCCGCGGCGCGCCCACCGAGGGGCGGTAGTACGTGGTGTGCCGGGGCGCCGAGAGCCGTACCAGCCCCTTGTCCGTGGGCCACGACGCGTCGAGCAGGGTCAGCAGCCCCAGCCCGGGGTTGAGCTGCCGGGGCCGTACCAGCGTCTCCTCGCCGCCCTCGTCGAGCGTCGCGGTGTCCCGGTCGAGCCGGAATCCGATGCGGTCGACGCGGAACACCTCCCGGCCGTCGAGCAGCCAGCGCACCACTCCGGCGGCCCGGTCGTATCCGATCGAGAGGTCGTGGCTGTCGCCCGGCTCACGGTCGGCCAGCGGCACCGTGTGCGCGAACGACGCGTAGTCGCCCAACTCCCCGCGCAGGAAGGTGGGTCGCCCGTACCAGGCGTAGATCCGCTTGTTGGTGACCACGAAGTCGAAGGAGACCGAGGTCTGCGGGTCGGTGGTCAGCATCATCGCCGAGGCGAGCCGCAGATCGTCCTCGGCGTCGAGTACGGCGTCACCGAACGGATGGCCCGCGGTGCCGAACGTGCGCCCCGACAGCCGCGTCTCGAAGAGCAGTTCGTACCCGTCGTGCGCGTCGAACCCGGGATGGCCGCTCGTCGCCACATGGCTGGTGTACGCGATGAACTTGGCGTGGTCCCCGGAGCCCGGCATGCCCACCGGGTTCTCCGCCGGGATGGTCTGCGTGAACATCGGCTCGCCGGTCACCGGGTGGCTGCCCCGCGCCCGTACGGACAGCTCGCCCCGCTCGGTGGTGACGATGCCGTCGTCGGCGCGGTAGGGGCCGCCCGCCACATGGAACCAGCGGGCGTCCTTCCCCTCGGTACGGAAGCCGCCGGCGAAGTCGTCCCACACGATCCGGTAGCCCCGGCCGGCCGGCTTGGGCGGCTTGGCGGTGGCCGCGCCCGGTGTCGTCATGACCGCGCCGAGCGCGGCGGCCAGCAGCAGTCCGTGGCGGGAGAGAAATGTTCTGCGCGGCATGGAGGCCGCCCCTTTCGTCGTTGTCTCGTGCGAGCGGGAGCGCCCGCCCGGGGGCGCGGGCGGGCGGCTCACCGGTATCCGTCCAGCAGTGCGGCGACCGCCTCCGGGAAGGAGTCCACGACCCGTCCCGCGCCCGCCCCGATCAGCTCGTCCGGCGCGGACACGCCGTAGGAGACGCCGAGTACGGCCATCCCCGCGGCGCGTGCCATCTCCGCGTCCGGCACACCGTCGCCGACCACCACGCACCGGCCGGGCGCCAGGCCGAGGCCTTCGGCGACATGCAGCGCCAGGTCCGGATGCGGTTTGCCGCGCGGCACGCTGTCGTCCCCCGCGACAACCGTCAGCCAGGCGTCGAGGCCCGTCAGGCCCGCGATGGCGTGGGCGGCCTTGGACACTTTCGACGTCGCCATCGCCAGCCGGAAGCCGGCCGCCGTCAGCTTGTCGAGCCCGGCGGGAACGCCCGGGTAGAGCAGTCCGGGACCCGCCGCGCGCACATGGGCGCCGAACTGGCGCCCGTACTCCCCGGCCGCCTCGGCGACGCGCGGGTCCGACACCGGCAGGTCCATCAGCCTGGCGAGGCTCGCGGGCAGCGGCCGGCCGACGGTGGCCAGGATCGCCTCGTGCGACGCCTGGGCGCCCCGGTCCGCCAGTACCTTGGCGGTGATGGTGGCGATGGCGGCGGGGGTGTCGGCCAGCGTTCCGTCGAGGTCGAAGATCACACCGCGCGCCCCGGAGTCACCGGCCCCCGCAGCACCGGCCCCGGCGCCACCGATCGCCGCGTCACCGGCCTCGCGGCCGGTCGCCCCGCCCGTCACCGTTCGGCCTGAACCGCGCCGAGCGCCACCGCGAACTCCCCGGCGACCCCTGCCGTGCTGAGCAGCAGCGAGCGCCCCGCCTTCGGCATGAGACCGTCCGACGCCTTCGCCAACGCCCGCATCAGATACGGGCTCACCGCGTTGCCCACGATGCCGTCGCGGTCGCACTGCTCCAGCGCGCTCTCGATCGCGGCCTCGACAAGCGCCCCGTCCACCGCGTCCTCCTCGGCGATCGGGGCGGCCAGCAGGACGGTGCCGGGCCCGTTGACCTCCCAGTGCGCCTCGGTGGCCCGCGCGGCGGTGCGCAGGTCGTCCATCCGGGTCACCCGCACGTCGGCCTCGCGCACCACAAAGGCGGCGAGCCGGTCGGTGCGGTACCCGAACACCGGGATGCCGGCCGTCTCCAGGTACTCGGCGGTCAGCCGGTGGTCGAGGATGCTCTTGGCACCGCCGGAGACCACGGTCATCCTGGTACGGCGGAACTGGAGCAGGTCGGGGGAGATGTCGAGGGTGTCCTGGCCCCGGCGGTGCACACCGCCGATGCCCGCCGTGGTGAACACCTGGATCCCGGCCCGCTCGGCGATCACGATGGTGCCGGCCACGGTCGTCGCGCCGAGACCGCCGCCCGCGAGCGCGCCGCCGATGTCGCGGGCGCTGATCTTCGGCACGCCCTTGGTGGTGGCGAAGCGCTCGATGGCCGCGTCCGTCAGACCGACCAGGAGCTTGCCGCCGGAGATCCCGATGGTCGCGGGGACGGCTCCGGCGTCGCGTACCGCCTTCTCGATCAGCGACGCGGTCTCCGACGAGGGATCGGTGGTGATCAGTGAGGACTCCAGTGCCACCACCGGACGCCGCTCCGCGAGCGCGGTGGCGATCTCCTCGCTGACCTCAAGCAGCGGATCGGGCTGTCGTTCCATGTTCGGGGTGTCCTTCCTGGGAAGTGGGCGCTGACTCGCCCGGTCACCATCTCCGCCCGCTCTTGAGCGCCGGTCGAGCAGCCGTCGAAGCGGGTGCGCGGCACCGCGGCCCCACGCTCAGTCGGGTCGACGCTCAGTCGGGTCGACGCCGGGTCGGGTCGACGCCGGGTCGGGCCGCAGAGGGCTGAGCCGGGCCTCAAGGGAAAATCCGGCGGCCCCCGGCACGCTCCTCGGGATCTGAGAGACGCCGACATATGGGGGTTGAGCCGTGGCAAGGGGAACGACGAGAAACAGACTGCTGTTCGCGGGGGTGGCCGGGGCCACCCTGGTGGCACTGCTGCCGTCCGGCGCACAGTCCGCGCCGTCCGCGCCGTCCGGTCCCGGGACGGGATCCGGCGCCGGGACCGTGCTGTTCGAGGACCAGTACGACAACGGGTTCACCACCGGTGCGAACGGCAACTGGATGGTCCTCGGCGACGCGCAGTGGCCGGAGGGGGACGCGGTGATCACCACACCGGGCGGCGTGCTCAACGTGGTGCCGACCGGCGTCAATCCGAAGACGGGCGACCCGGCGTACGCCCGCAGCACCGGCCCCGGCGGCGGTGCGGGGTCGGACGACCACATCAAGTGGATCGCCTTCCCCAACCGCTACACGGCCGCGGGTGTGCCCGGCTTCGAGGTGCCCGACACCGGCTCGGTCAGCTGCTCGCACAAGGTGGCGGGACGCACCTTCGGCACCGAGAACCCGTTCGGTCCGACCGTCAAGGATCCGGCGAACGACATCCGCCTCGCTTCGGTCGCGCTGATCACCGCCGACTTCGAGTCCCAGGCCATCGCCGACTTCTCGGTGATCAACGACACCATCTACGCGATCTACGAGCGGCTGCCGAGCGAGACGCGGAACTACGCCGCGTACGGCTACGCGATACCGGTGGCCAAGACGGCCCGCGGCGCGCTGCACGACCTGGAGGTCCGTATCGACCGCAGCGGGAAGCGGGTGACCTGGCTGGTGGACGGCCGGCAGAAGCTCCAGACCGACAAGATCGGTACATACGCGTTCGACCGCAAGTACATGACCATCGACCACGGCGGCACGGAGGAGGAGATCGAGCTCAACCAGATCACCTGCGGCATGGCTCTCGGCAGCCTGCTCGACGGAGCCAAGCCGGGCGCCGCGGCCGGCACCGCACTGGTCAGGCTGAAGCCGGAACCGGGCTTCTACTTCGACCCGCGCAAGGGGGAACCGGCCGAGCAGAAGTTCCTGGACCCCGAAAGCCGCCCGGAGAACCGGCTGTTCGGCCAGGGCGCGCGGATGGACATCGACTGGACGAGGGTGACGCGCAAGCCCTGAACCGGCACCGCCGCACGAACCGACCCGGCATGACGGCGGGGCCGCCCCCTCGAAGGGCGGCCCCGCCGTCATGAACTCCTGTGCCTGGCTAACGCAGTTCGAGCGACAGCTCGCGCAGCGGCTCGCCGAGGTGCGACCGGCCCGGATCGCCCCCGAGCACCTGCTGGTGCAGCCGCTGCATCCGGCCCGACGGCTCCACGCCCAGCTCGCTGACGAGCGTGGAGCGCAGCCGCTGGTAGACCTCCAGCGCTCGCCAGGTGTGCCCGGAACGGCACAGGGCGATCATCAGCTGCGCGTACAGGTTCTCGTGGAGCGGGTGCCGCGCGACCAGCATCCGCAGCTCGCCGAGGAGTTCGGCGTGCCGGCCCAGCAACAGATCGGCCTCGATGCGCAGTTCGAGCGCCCGGGTCCTGGTCTCCTCGATGCCCAGGATCTCGGTCTCCAGCACCGGGCCCGTCGGTACGTCGATCAGGACCGAGCCGCGCCACAGGGCGAGCGCCCTGCCGAGGATGTCGGCGGCCCGGCCGGCCTCCCCGCGTTCCATCGCCCGGCTGCCCTCGGCCGTGAGTCGCTGGAACGTCCCCACGTCGCTGCTGCCCACCGGCTCGCTGAGCTGATAGCCGCCGAACCGGGTGGAGAGCACGTCCTTGGCCGTCGGCCTGCGCGCGTTCGGCCGCGCGGCACTGATCCTGCGGCGGAGCTGAAGAATGTACGTCTGAAGGGTCGTCTGCGCGCTGCGGGGTATTCGGTCACCCCAGATCTCCTCCATGAGCACCGGGACGGGAACGATCCGCCCTGGTCGCAGGGAGAGGAGTGCGAGTATCTGTCGTGGTTTTCCTGCGCTCGGCACGATGGACGTGTCGTCCAGTCGGACGTTCAGCGGTCCCAACACTTCGATTTTCATACCCGGACCTCCCTGTTGGAAATTCCAAGGGGAGCTTTGCAGAGGCAGGCCGGATTGCCCCAGTGAATCTGTCACGGCTCTGACTATGAATTCCTCATACCCATGACACCCGTGTGGCTTGGAATGCTTCTTCCGGAGACCGGAAGGCGGAAACAAGCCGCTTCTTTCAAGCCGGTTCATCCACGCGACGAAGGGGAAGTGGAATCCAGATTCTGGCACAACGGAGACCGTCTGGAAAGTTGTTCGTAACGAAGAATTATCGCGTGGCCGGGAATGCGGTGAGCCCCGGCCCCTTTCCGGGCGCGGGGCTCAGTGCGGTGTTGCCGTGAAGCGGACCCGTCGCGGCACACGGCCGGCGGCGGGGCGCGCCTTCGCGGTGCTCAGACCCGGCGGCAGTCGATCGAGCTGATCTGCCCCCACGCCTGGCCCTCGAAGCGGATGAAGGCGTTGTCGGTGAAGCGGTTCTTGTCGACCACCCGGAACTCGTCCTTGCTGTCCGCGTGCCCGCCGGGCGTCACGTACGGCCCCTCGAAGCGGAGCGTGCCGCGCTTCCAGCCGGGGGACGTCGCGGTCCCCGTGTTGCCCCAGGTGTCCCAGTAGAAGGTCGTGTAGACGTTGTCGATCGCGTTCCTGCCGAAGACCCAGCGACCTTCGAAGGCGGGCGCCGATCCGCTCAGCCGCATCTCGTAGAAGGCGCCGCCGAGCGTCTTCTCGGTCGTCCAGCGGACGGTGGTGGTGGTGGGCTCCGGCAGCGTGAGATCGGTGTACGCGCAGGAGAAGTCGCCCAGCAGGAAGTCCAGCGCCGCCATGCCCTCCGCGGTGCGCGCGGTGGTCTCGCGCGCCTGCTGCGCGCCGGCGGGGGCGGGGCCGATGAGCGTGCAGGCGAGTACGCCGGTGAGCGTGGCGAGCCCGGCGCGCAGCGCCCGCCGGGCCGATCCGGACGGCCGCGCGGATGCCGTGGATGTCGTGGATCCCTGGCGACTCGGGCGATGTCTGGAAGGTCTGGAAGGTGTGGAGAGCATGTGGCACGTTCCCTTCTCGAAGGTCCTGTGCCGCACACCGTGCGGGGCCGTCCTCGCGGGACGGTCGAGACTGCCTGGCGGACACGGCCCGGACCCCGTCGCGACCGGTCGCGACGGGGTCCGGGCCGAGGGGCGGGGGTGGCCCTCTCAGCGCGCGACGGGGTCCTTCGGGCGTTCCTGCGGGGGCAGGGACTCGTCGATGGACACCGCCGCGCCGTCTGTGGTCCGCGGGGCGTCGTCGGCCTCGTCGTCGTCGCTCATGTCGATCCGGCCGGGCGGCAGTACGAGCGCGACCAGACCGGCGAGCACGTAAAGGCCGACGACCGTCAGCAGGCCCACGACCGCCGAGTCGGTGGGGGAGTTCCCGTCCTCCACCATCGTGAAGTAGACCGTGCCCACGATCGCCACGCCGGTGGCCACACCGACCTGGATGGACGTGTTGATCAGCGAGGACGCCGCGCCGGACGCGGACTTGGGCATCTGCGCCAGCACGATGTTGAGCAGCGTTCCGGCGACCATCGCGAGGCCGATGCCGGAGATGACCATGCCGGGCACCAGGTGCCACCACTCCAGCGAGCCGGAGTAGCGGTCCACGGTCCAGGCCACGATCCCCATGCCGCCGGCGATGACCGCGCAGCCGAGCAGCACCACGCGGCGGCCGAGCGGCATGAGCTGGGGCGCCACGGCGGAGCCGATGCCCACACCGACGGTGAAGGTCGCCAGCGACACGGCGGTACGCAGCGGGGAGTAGCCCTCGCCGACCTGGAGGTGGATCGTCATGACGAGTTGGTAGGACATGCCGCAGAAGAACAGGATCGCGACCAGCAGTCCGCCGACCGAGCTGCGGTGGCGCAGCAGTTCGGGGGCGATGATCGGCGACTTGCCACTGGCCTCCACCTGGCGTTCGTACCGGGTGAACAGCCACAGGATCACCGGGCAGGCGATCATCAGGGCGAAGGTCCACCAGGGCCAGCCCAGCTCGCGCCCCTGCACCAGCGGGAAGAGCAGGCTCAGCAGCCCGACGGTCGCGATCAGCGAGCCGCGGATGTCGAACGTCTCGCGGGAGTCGCTGCGCGACTCGCGGGTGAGGTAGTACGAGGCGATCAGCGCGACGATGCCGACCGGCACGTTGATGAAGAAGATCGGGCGCCATCCGAGGCCGAAGAGGTCGGCCTCCAGCAGGGTCCCGCCGAGCAGCGGTCCGCCGATACCGCCCACGGCCAGTGACATCCCGTACAGGGACATCGCCTTGGGGCGCTCGGACTTCGGGAAGTCCACCTGAAGCATCGCCAGCACCTGCGGCACCATCATCGCGGCGGCGATGCCCTGGAGGGCGCGGGAGGCGATGAGCATCTCGGGGTTGACCGCGGCGCCGGCCAGGGCCGAGGTGACGACGAAGCTGCCGAGGCCGATCAGATAGATCTTGCGGCGGCCGAGCTGGTCGCCCAGCCGCGCGCCGGTGATCATCGCGGCGGCGAACGCCAGGGTGTACCCCGCCACCGACCATTCGAGCTGGGACGACGAAGCGTCCAGGTCGCTCTGCACGGCGGGCAGCGCCACGTTGAGGACGGTGTTGTCCACCATGTCCATGAACACCGCGAAGAGGGTGACCGACAGCGTCGCCCACCGCCTCGGGCTGTACTGCGCCGGAGGCGTCGTCGTATCGGCTGGTTGTTCTACCGCCATGGGACGGCCCTTCCGGTAGGCTCGGGTCACGTACGAGGGAAGCAAAGCAAAACAGTTTTGCTCTCAAAGCAAAACTATTGCAGGGGTAGGGGCATGTCAAGCGATGGCCGGGCGGGGGAAGAGCTGAGCGTCGACGACGGAGTGCGCACGCTGCTGCTGCTGATGCCGCGCGTCGTCGCGCGGACCAAGCGGACGCCGGTACCGCGGCAGTTGGAGGAGTACAACCTCGCCCCGCGCCACCTGTCCCTGCTGGCGTATCTCTTCTTCGACGGGGCGCTCACCGTGAACGCCCTGGCCGCCCGGCTGGAACTGGCCCCGGCCACGGTCAGCCTGCTCGTGGGCGAGCTGAACCGGTGCGGCGTCGTGGACCGCCAGGAGGACGAGGCCGACCGCCGCCGCAAGATCGTCAGCATCGCGGACGCCCATCTGGACGCGGTGCGGTGCTGGCTGGAGAACGGTGTACGCGCCTGGCGCGTGGCGCTGGAACCGCTGACCCCGGTCGAGCGGCGCACCTTCGTCGACACGCTCCGTGTGTACGAGCGGGAGCTCACGAACACGGGGGAGAACGCGGGGGAGCAGAGGCGGGCCGGTCTCCCGACCGGCTGAGCGATCGGTCCGCCGGGCGCTCGGCGTGGCGCGTCCGGCAGGGGAAGGACCACCCGACCGGGGGAGAGCGGAGTCCTCCCCAGGAGGGACGAATTCCCACCGGCCCCTGGATTACTGTGGGGGCTCGATCCATGTATGCCCCGGGGGGGAATGCTGCGTGGTCCATTCATTCGACGAGCGCGACGGATTCACCAGGCGCGACGGATTCGCCAAGCGCAACGGATTCGACGAGAACGACAAGTGTGACGGGTTCAACAAACTCGACGACCTGAATGCGGGACTCTACGGGGAAGGGTCCGGCACGGAGTCAAATGAACCAGGACCACGACTGGTCCTGTTTCTGACCGCGTCCGTTCAACTGGGATACGCGGTGATGGCGATCCTCAACCTGCTGAAGTGGCAGCACGGCTCGTTGAGCATCCTGAGCGCCGTGGCGGTACTGACCGTCTTCTTCGCTCTGCAGCTGTTCCACTGCAATCCCTACACCATTCGCCTCAGATCCAGGGTCGGGCCTTATACGCTCGGTCTCCAGGCCGTGTTCGCCTATGCCCCGATCCCCATGTCCGGTGTGCTGTGGGGCGGGTTCGGCGGATTCCTCTCCGGCTCGTTCCTGGTCGTCCTGCGTGGCTCGGTCCTGGCCTGGGTCCTCTATCTGGTCAACTCCGCCGCGGTCTTCGTGCTGGCCCTCGTCCGCTTCAGCCCGGTCGAGGCCGCCTATCTGACCCTCGCCTCGCTCATCATCGGCCTCATGGTCTACGGGCTGACCCGGCTGAGCGACCTCGTGGTGGCACAGCGCAGGCTCCGGGAGCGGACCACCTGGGTCGCCGTCTCGGGGGAGCGCCTGCGCTTCGCCAGGGACCTGCACGACCTGCTCGGCTACAGCCTCTCCGCCATCACCCTCAAGAGCGAACTGACCATCCGGCAGGTGGGGGTGGACGACGACCGCGCCCGGCAGGAGCTGACCGAGACGCTCGACATCTCGCGGCAGGCGCTGGCCGATGTCCGGGCCGTCGTCAGCGGCTACCGCGAGATGTCCTTCACCGACGAACTGCGCTCGGTGGTCGGGGTCCTCCACACCGCCGGGGTGGACACCGTCGTCAAGGGCGCGCCCCGCGACACCGATCCGAGGATCGGCACGATCCTGGCGATCGTGCTGCGGGAGGCGGTCACCAACCTGCTGCGGCACAGCCACGCCGACCGCTGCCGCATCGAATTCGTCGAGGAGCGCGGGCGGATCGTGATGACGATCTCGAACGACGGCGCGCGGGACGCGGATCTGGCCGCCGGTGCCCGGCGCCGCACCGGCGGCCTGGGCAATCTGGCCGACCGGCTGTCCGCGGTCGGCGGCTCCCTGTCGACCAGCGGCGAGTGGGGCTGGTTCCGGTTACGGGCGTCCTGCCCGCTCCAACCGCCGCCGCGCGGCGCCTGGTCCAAGCCCCGGCCACCGGGCCGCGACCTGTGGCTGGCGGACCGCCGCCGCTGACCGCTCCGGCCGGCCGTCCGTCGTCGTGGTGGTCGCGCCGACCGCCGCCCGCCGTACGTCAGATGAGCCCGGTGCCCCGGGCGATCCGTACCGCGTCCACGCGGTTCCGGGCACCGAGCTTGTCGACGATCGTCGTCAGATAGTTGCGCACCGTACCGACGCTCAGATGGAGTTCCTTCGCGATGACGCGTACGTCCTCCCCCTCGGCGGCCAGGCGCAGCACCGTCACCTCGCGCGGGGTCAGCCGCGCTGCCGAGCCCTCCCAGGCGGTCAGCGCGAGCTGCGGGTCGATCACCCGCTGACCGGCCGTCACCTTCCTTATGGCCCGCACCAGTTCGCTCGGCGGCGCGTCCTTCAGCAGATATCCGTCCACCTGCGCGGACAGGGCGCGGTGCAGCGCCGCCGGATTGCCGAGATTGGTCACGAGGAGCACCCGGCACGAGGGCACACCGGTACGCAGCTGCGTGGCGGCCGTCAGACCGTCGGTGCCGGGCAGATCGATGTCGATCACCGCGATGTCGGGCCGCAGACGGAGCGCGGTGGGAAGAATGTCGTCCCCGTTGCCCATCTCGGCCACCACGTCGAGATCGTCCTCCAGCCGGAGCAGAGCGACCAGGGCGTCGCGGAGCATGCGCACATCTTCGGCGATGATCAGCCGTATCAACGGACACCCCCTCGTTGGTCACATGGTAGTCCGAACTCCCTTACGAACAGCGGCTATTCCCGCGCCCGGCGGGTGTGAGAAAGGCCCGGTCGGAGCATCCGCCGGGCCTCGGCGGGGGAGTCCCCCGATCCTCCGGTCCGCCCACGGCCCGCGCCCACCCGGACGCGTACGAACGGCCCCGCGACCCGCCCGAGGGCGTGTTTCGGAAGTGGCGCCGTCCGCCCGGAGGGCGGGGCCGACGGCGTCCGGTGCGTGCGATCGCAAGGCGGAGGATCGGCGTTGTGGATGGCCCGGCCGTACGTGGACGCCTTCGAGAACGCTGTCAACGCGGCGAGGGGGCACCTCCCGTGCCCCCCTCGGGGCTACGGGGGAGAGCGTGCCGGGCGTCGTCGGCCAGGCGGGACTCTCGAAACACGCCCTCGCGGGCCGCCGCCGTCGCGCGGCGACCGGAGGACTTCCGGCCGTTCCCTGAGCCGCGCTCAAGGACTTCTCCAGCGGGCCCGCCGACGCTGGCGATGCGGTCGTTCCCTTCCCGGACCACCGCAGCCGACACGGAGGGAGACGGCGATGACACGGACCGTCAGAGCAGCCGGGACCCGCCACAGCGCGCTGATCGGGATCGGCGCCTACCGGCCGCGCCGAGTGGTCGGCAACGCCGAGATCTGCCGGCGCATCGACTCCACCGAGGAGTGGATCGAAGCCCGTAGCGGCATCGTCGAACGCCGTTTCGCGGATGACGACGAGACGCTGACCATGATGGCCACCGCCGCCGCCGAGAAGGCGCTGGCGCAGGCCGGTACGGTGCCCGCCGATATCGATCTCGTGCTGGTGGCCAGCATGTCCGACCTGCTCCAGACCCCGCCGCTGGCGACCCGGGTGGCGTACGAACTGGGCGCGAGCGGTGCCGCGGGCGTCGACCTGTCCGCCGCCTGCGCCGGCTTCTGCCACGCCCTGGCGATGGCCTCCGACGCGGTCCGGGCCGGCAGCGCCCGGCGGGCGCTGGTCATCGGCGCCGAACGCATGACGGACATCGTGGAACCCACCGACCGGTCGATCGCCTTCCTCTTCGCCGACGGCGCGGGCGCGGTGGTCGTCGGCGACAGCGACACCCCCGGGATCGGCCCGGTCGTCCGCCGGGCGGACGGCGCGTACGGCGCGGCGCTGCGCATGACGGCCCCCTGGGCGGCCACCGGCGCCGCGGCCACCGAACGGCCGTGGATGCGGATGGACGGCCGGCGGGTCTTCCGCTGGGCCATGGACGAGGTCTCCCCGGCGGTGGGCCGCGCCCTGGACGAGGCCGGTGTGACGGCCGCCGAGCTGGGCGCCTTCGTGCCCCACCAGGCCAATCTGCGCATGATCGAGCTGATGTCCGAACGCCTCGGCCTGACCGCCGCCACCGCGGTCTCCCGCGACGTGGTCCACTCCGGGAACACCTCGGCCGCCTCCGTACCCCTCGCCCTGGACGCGCTGCTCGCCTCCCAGCGGGCGGCCCGCGGCGACACCGCGCTCCTCGCCGGCTTCGGCGCCGGCCTCAACTTCGCCTCCCAGGTGGTGATCCTGCCGTGAACCGCACCCGACATCCGGCCGCGACCGGCCTCGAACCGGCCGCCTTCCGGGACGACTTCAAGGCCGCCATGGCCCAACTCGCGGGCGGAGTCGTGGTCGTCACCACCCAGGACCCCGAGGGCCGCCCGCGCGGCTTCACCGCCACCTCGTTCTGCTCCGTGTCCATGGACCCGCCGCTGGTGCTGGTCTGCCTCGCCACGAACTCCAGCTCCTTCCCGGCGTTCACCGCCTGCCAGGACTTCGCCGTCAGCCTGCTCCGCCAGGACCAGGGCGCGGTCGCCACCCGCTTCGCGACGACCGGTGCCGACAAGTTCCGCCCCGAGGACACCACCACCACACCCCGGCTGCTGCCGGCCGTGGCCGGTGCCCTCGCCGTCCTGGACTGCGAGGTGCGCGACCGCCATCCGGCCGGGGACCACGTCATCCTGGTCGGCGCCGTCCTGGCCGTCCGCCCGGGGCAGGGCGACCCGCTCGTCTACCACGACCGGTCCTTCCGCAGGCTCCGCCATCCCGAACTCCCGCGGCTGCCACGCACCTGACAGCCGGCGCCCGGCCGACGAGCCGACGCCCGGCGAGCGGGAGAACGAAACGCGAGCAGGAAAACGAAGAAGGTGCGGGCGATGGACCGCCCGCACCTTCTTCGTACTTCTTCTTCGGTGTCCGAGGGGGGACTTGAACCCCCACGCCCGATAAAGGGCACTAGCACCTCAAGCTAGCGCGTCTGCCATTCCGCCACCCGGACAGGGTGTCTGCCGCACGGCCACAGGCCGTTCCGACGTGGAAAACCATAGCAAACATCGGGCACTGCCCGATCCCGCCCCGGTGGGAGGATGGGGCGACCACCGGCAACGACAGCGGGAGTGAGCAGCGTGAGCGAGTCGAACACGGGCGGGACGGTCTCGGGCGAGAACGAGGTCGTGGACCTCTGCCGCGATCTGATCCGGATCGACACCAGCAACTACGGCGACCACTCGGGCCCCGGCGAACGCCTGGCCGCCGAGTACGTGGCGGAGAAGCTGGCCGAGGTGGGTCTCGAACCGAAGATCTTCGAGTCCCACAAGGGCCGCGCCTCAACCGTCGCCAGGATCGCCGGCGAGGACCCCTCCAGGCCCGCGCTGCTCATCCACGGCCACACCGACGTCGTCCCCGCCAACGCGGCGGACTGGACGCACGACCCGTTCGCCGGCGAGATCGCCGACGGCTGCCTGTGGGGGCGCGGCGCGGTCGACATGAAGGACATGGACGCCATGACCCTCGCCGTGGTGCGGGACAGGCTCCGCAGCGGGCGCAAGCCCCCGCGCGACATCGTCCTCGCCTTCCTGGCCGACGAGGAGGCGGGCGGTACGTACGGGGCGCGGTACCTCGTCGACAACCACCCCGGACTCTTCGAGGGCGTCACCGAGGCCATCAGCGAGGTCGGCGGCTTCTCCTTCACCGTCAACGAGAACCTGCGGCTGTATCTCGTCGAGACGGCGCAGAAGGGCATGCACTGGATGCGGCTCACCGTGGACGGCACCGCCGGCCACGGATCGATGACCAACAAGGACAACGCCATCACCGAACTCTGCGAGGCGGTGGGCCGGTTGGGCCGGCACGAGTGGCCGGTGCGGATGACCAGGACCGTGCGGTCCTTCCTCGACGAACTCTCCGACGCGCTGGGCGTACCGCTCGACCCGGAGGACATGGAGGGCACGCTCGCCACGCTCGGCGGCATCGCGAAGATGATCGGCGCCACCCTGCGCAACTCCGCCGCCCCCACCATGCTCGGCGCGGGCTACAAGGTGAATGTGATCCCCGGCCAGGCGAGCGCACATGTCGACGGCCGCTTCCTGCCCGGCTACGAGGAGGAGTTCCTCGCCGACATCGACCGGATCATCGGCCCGCGCGTGAAGCGCGAGGACGTGCACGGGGACAAGGCCCTGGAGACCAGCTTCGACGGCAAACTCGTGGACGCCATGCAGACCGCGCTCGTCGCCGAGGACCCGATCGCGCGGGCCGTTCCCTACATGCTCTCGGGCGGTACGGACGCCAAGTCCTTCGACGACCTCGGCATCCGCGGCTTCGGCTTCGCCCCGCTCAAGCTCCCGCCGGAGCTGGACTTCGCCGGGATGTTCCACGGCGTGGACGAGCGCGTGCCGCTGGACGGCCTGAAGTTCGGCGTACGGGTGCTGGACCGCTTCATCGACGCCTGCTGAGGCGGTAATCGACAGCGCGTACGCACCTGACTGAAAAGAGTGAATGCGACCATACGCTCGTAGCCTCATTACTTCCTCCTCGTTACAGGTGTGCGGTCCGAGGTTGGGACCGCGTTTGCCAACGAGGAGGAATAATGATCAAGAAGGTCGTAGCCGCTGCGGCTGTCACCGGCAGCCTGGTGCTCGCGGGTGCGGGCATGGCCGTCGCCGACGCCGGCGCCCAGGGTGCCGCTGTCGGGTCCCCCGGTGTGCTCTCGGGCAATGTCGTTCAGGTGCCCATCCACATTCCGGTGAATGCGTGCGGCAACACGGTCTCCGTGATCGGGCTGCTGAACCCCGCCTTTGGCAACACCTGCGTCAACGCGTGACGTTGTACCTCAACCCGTAAGGGTCTGAGCCCCGGGCGGCCCCGGAGTGCGCGCCATGCACTCCGGGGCCGCTGGGGCATTGCGCCCCAGGCGGTCGTGCCGGGGGTATCCGGAAGGCAGAAGGCAGGAACAAGCTATGAGACAGGTCACGCGCAAAGGCCTGATCACCGTGGCGGCGGCCGGCGGCGTACTCGCCCTCGGCGGCGGCTACGCGCACGCGGACTCGGGTGCCGACGGAACAGCGGCGAACTCCCCGGGCGTACTGTCCGGGAACAACGTCCAGGTCCCGGTGCACGTCCCGGTCAACGCCTGCGGCAACACCGTCAATGTCGTCGGGGTGCTGAACCCCGCCATGGGCAACCGCTGCGCCAACACGTCGGACAGCGGGCGCCCGCACGGCGGCGGCTCCCAGGGCGGTGGCTCGCACGGAGGCAACAACGGCGGCGGCACGGGCTCGCCCGGCGGCCACACCGGCGGCGGCTCGCACGCCGAAGGCGGAGCGGGCAACTCGCCCGGCGTCGGTTCCGGCAACCAGATCCAGGTGCCGATCGACATCCCGGTGAACGCCTGCGGGAACGGCGTCGACATCGTCGGCGCGCTGAACCCCGTCTTCGGCAACGAGTGCGAGAACGCGGACACCCCCGCGCCGCCGCCCGAGGGGAAGCCCGAGAACCCGGGCACCCCCGAGCCCCCGAAGGAGCGTGCCGTCCCGCCGTCCCCGAACAGCCCGGACACGCAGGTCGTCGACCGGCCCGACACCCCCGAGGGCACCGAATCGCTGGCCGAGACCGGCGCCGGCGGGCTCGGACTGGTGATCCCGGCCGGTGCGGCCCTGCTGCTCGCGGGCACCATCATCTACCGCCGCACCCGCGCCGCCGCGTAGCAGCCCGCGAGTACGGCATGTGTTCGTCCCGGTACGGCGCGGGGCGGGTCTCCGCACAGCGGGGACCCGCCCCGTCGCCGTTCACCAGGTCGCGCGTACCTGACGGATGATGCGTCTGCGGAGCCGCACTCTGCGACTGCCGTCCCGGTGCAGGCTCAGTCGGTCCATTTCCCAGTGTCCGTACTCGGCGTGGTCGGTCAGCAGGCGGGTCGCGTCGCTGCGGGAGACCCCGCGCGGCACGTACACGTCGACAAATTCGTATTCCGGCATCGCATCTATTGTGCGGGCAGAGGCCCGGTACGGATAGCGTCTGCCCTATGTCTGATGCTGCGCAGCCCACGGCTGCCGAGGTACGTGCCGCCGCCGAGGCGGTCAAGGTCGCGCTGGACCGTCACCTCGCGGCGGTCGAACGCCGCACGGGTGAGGACGACCCGGCGGTCTCCGAAGCGTTCAACGCCCTTGCCACCGCGGCGGAGGCGTACGACGAGCGGCTCTACGACCTCTACGACGAGGTCACCCCGTTCGAGATCCCCGGCACGGACGACTCCCTGCCGCCCTACACGGGCCCCGAGGAGCCGAACGCGCTCAGCGTGCTGATCCGCCGCGACTACGCGGTGGCGGAGCCGCGGCGGCTGCTCGCTCAGGCACAGCGCATCGCCGATGTCGACGGGGACGCCGAGACCGTGGCGGTCGTCGGCGCCAGTGTGCACGCCGCCGTGGGTGTGCTCTTCGGTGAGTACGAACCGGACGAGATCGCGTCCCGGCACAAGGAGTTCGGCCTGGAGGAGGGCGACTCGACCCTCTGGGTGTCGGCGGCCGACGACCTTCCGGAGCCCGGCGAATGGCTCGGCGCCCCCTTCGAGCAGGCCGATCCGCAGCAGGTCGTCTGCCGTTTCGACGTCAGCTCCGTCTTCGACGAGGACGATTTCGACGGCGCGAGCGGACCCCGCTACGGCGACCTGGAGGAACAGGACGCCTGACCGGTCTGCCCTCAGTGGCCGGACGGGCCGCACCCGCGGCCCGTCCGGCCACTGACGACGAACCGGCCGAACGGGGTCCCGAACGGGGTCACACCGCGGGCGTGAGCAGGACCTCCAGGAGCGTACGGAGCCGCGTCGTCCGCTCGGCCGCCGGAACCCCGGCCACCGCCTGCGCGAGCGCCTGGTCGACGCCGTGCACCACGGACAGATGGCGCTCGCCCCGGCCGAAGGCCGTATACACCCAGGGCCGGTTCAGGGCCTGTGCCGCGTCGCCGGGCAGGACCACGACGGCGGCCGGCCACCGCATCCCCGCCGCCTGGTGCGCGGTGAGCGCCCAGCCGTGCCGTACGACCGAGTCGACCAGCTCCCTGGGCACCACGACGGGCACCCCGTCGCAGTCCAGACGGAGCCCTTCCCCGTCCGCCGACACGACCGAGCCCGTCAACGTCCGGCCCGGGGCGGGCACATAGGCCACCCGGTCGTCCGGGTCGAACCCGCCGAACCGGCCGGGGCCGGGATTCAGCCGCTCCTTGAGCGCCGTGTTCAGGGCGCGCGTCCCCACCGCGCCGCCGTGCCCGACCGTGATCACCTGCGTCTGCCCGGACGGCACACCGATGGCGCGCGGCACCGAGTCGGCGACGAGCTGCACCGTACGGTGCACGGCCTCGCCCGCGTCGCGCACGGGCACGATCACGACCTCCTTGCCGGGGGCCTCGACCTGGTTCAGCTCACCGATGCCGATACCGGAGACCAGCTCGCCGAGCGGCCCGGGGTCCGGCGTACGCGACGCGAGCTGCGGGCACACCCGGGCCGCCAGCAGATCGGCGAAGACCCGCCCGGCGCCCGCCGACCACAGCACCCCGGGGTCGCCGGACAGGACCAGCCGCGCACCGTCGGGCAGCGACTCCACCAGCACCGCCGCCGTCTCCACGTCCAGTTGGGGCGCGTCGAGGACGACAAGGAGATCGAGGTCCAGCGCGCCGTCCGCGTCCCGCCCCGGCCCCTGCGTGCCGGACAGCAGCCCCGCGACGGTCACCGCGCCCGCACCCAGCCGGCGCCCGCCGTTCTCGCTGTGTGCCGCGACGACCGGGCGCAGACCGAGCGCACGCGCGGCCTCCGCGAGGGCCACCGGCTCGGCACGGGCGGCCTCGCCGCCCGTGTGGACCACCAGACCATGGCCGGCGACCGCGCGGATCAGCTCGCCCGCCGAAGGCGACGGAGCCTGCGCCGCCGCCTCGTCCCAGGACGCCTCCTGGGCGGTCTTCACCAGCCGGGCCAGGCCGTCGGCAAGGCTCTCCTCGGCGAGGGCGTAACGGTCGAGACCGAGCAGGACCGGCACGGCCGGACCGTCGGCGACGCTCCCGCCCTCCGCGGCCTCGTCGCCCGACGCGTCGTCCTCCGTGTCCCCGTCGATGTCCTCGACGCCGTCCTGGAACACCAGCACCGCGCCCTCCGTGATCGCGTGCTGGAGCGCCTCGTCGGGATCGGGCACCGACCGCTCCGCCAGCGCGGCCCGCACCGCCGGGAACGTGAGCGCGGTGTGGCCCTGCGCGGCGGCGCGCTCCAGCAGCCAGCCGACGAGAGCGGCGGCCCGCCGCTCGTCACCGGGACCGCAGCCGTCGCCGAGCAGCGCGCGGGCGAACCCGTCGGCCTGCTCGGGCCGGACACCGGGAACGGACAGCAACAGCCACGGATCCCCCCGCAGGGCGTCGCCGGCCTGCTCCCCGAGCGTGGCCGTGACCTGCGGGGCCAGCGAGGGCGGCGCGCCGCCCTCGGCGAGCACCGCGCCCACGGCCGCCACGGCCTCCGGAGCCGTCGCGGGCGCGACAGGGACGGCGCGGGCGGGCCCGGGAGCCTGGGGTCGGTTCTGGGCCGGTACGGCGGTGACAGGGGCGTCGGGAGCGGCGGCGGGGGCCACCGGACGGGCCGGGGCCGCCTGACCGCTCTCCATGGCCCGTACGGCGGCGAGCAGATCCGCCGCCTGCCCGCTGAGCTTGGTGCCCGCCGGGATGGGCCGGCCCTCCTTCTCGGCCTTCCGCTCCGCGATCCGGGCGCGCAGCTCCCGCTGGGCGGCGATCTCGGCCTCCGCCTCGGACGGCTGCGCCGCCGCGTCCGCCGCGGACTTCCCCTCGCCGCCGCTCTCGGCCGCGTCTTCGCCCCCGGCGGCCTCCGCCTCGCCCCGCGTGCCGTCCCCGGCCTCGCCGTCCCCGGTCGCGGTCCCGGCCGAAGTCCCGTCCGCACCCGTGGCCCCGGACCCCGCTCCGTCCCCAGCGGCCTCGGACGATGCCTCGTCCGCCGACGCGCCGGTGCCGGTGCCGGTCCCGGTCCCCGACTCCGGCGCCCCGCCGGACTCCGCCTCGGCCACCGGCGTGGCCGTGGCCTCCGCCGCGACTGCGGTGTCGCGGTCCTCGGCGGGGGATCCGGGGGTCGTCCCCCGGGAAGGCACAGTCACAACGTGCTCCAGTCCTGATCGGGATAGCGGTGCACGGGCGCCGACACATCGTCGAGCGCCTGGCAGATCTCGTCGGGAAGCCTAAGGCTCTCCACTGACAACGCGGCCGTGAGCTGCTGCGCGTTGCGCGCCCCGATGATCGGGGCGACCACGCCCGGCCGGTCCCTGACCCACGCCAGCGCCACCTCCAGCGGCGTCGTCGCCAGCCCCTCCGCCGCCGTCACCACGGCGTCCACGATGCGGCTCGCCGGCTCGTCGAGATACGGCTCGACGAACGGCGCCAACTGCTCCGACGCGCCACGGGAGCCGACGGGCGTGGAGTGCCGGTACTTGCCCGTCAGCACCCCCCGGCCGAGCGGCGACGAGGGCAGCAGCCCGACCCCCAGATCGACGGCGGCCGGCAACACCTCGCGCTCCACGCCCCGTTGCAGCAGGGAGTACTCCATCTGCGTGCTGGCCAGCCGGGTCCGTACCCCGGGCGAGGCCAGCTGCCAGGTCGCCGCCTTGGCGAGCTGCCAGCCCGAGAAGTTCGACACCCCCGCGTATCGGGCCCGGCCGCTGCTCACGGCTATGTCGAGCGCCTGAAGCGTCTCCTCCAACGGTGTCCCGGTGTCGAACGCGTGGACCTGCCAGAGATCGACATGGTCCGTGCCCAGCCGCTCCAGCGAGGCGTCCAGAGCCGACAGCAGATGCCCGCGCGAGCCGTTGAAACGTCTGTACGGATCCGGCACGCTGCCCGCCTTGGTGGCGATCACCACATCCCGGCGCGGGACGAGTCTCTCCACCAGTTGCCCGAGCAGATACTCCGCCTCCCCGCCCCCGTACACATCGGCGGTGTCGACGAGAGTGCCGCCCGCCTCCCAGAAGGCCTTCAACTGGTCGGCGGCGTCGTGCTCGTCGGTGTCCCGCCCCCAGGTCAGCGTGCCGAGTCCGATCCGGGACACTCGCAGGCCGGTACGGCCGAGATGCCTCTGCTCCATGACCGCTGAGATTACTGGCCGGGGCACCACCCGCAGTGAGCCTGTGGACAACCCGCCCCCGGCGAACGCCCGATGCCGCCCCTGACGGATGCCCGCGGCACGCGCTAGAGTCCCGGCACAGGGACGTTACTGATCAGTAAGGGAGTGGTTATGCGGCTCGGCATCAATCTCGGCTACTGGGGCGCCGGCATGGACAGCGACAACCTCGCCGTCGCCCAGGAGGCCGACCGGCTCGGCTACGACGTCTGCTGGGCCGCCGAGGCGTACGGCTCCGACGTCCCCACCGTGCTGAGCTGGGTCGCGGCCCAGACGGAGAGCATCGACATCGGCTCGGCGATCATGCAGATCCCGGCCCGCCAGCCCGCCATGACCGCGATGACGGCCGCCACACTGGACTCGCTCTCCGGCGGCCGCTTCCGCCTCGGCCTCGGGGTCTCCGGACCGCAGGTCTCGGAGGGCTGGTACGGCGTGAAGTTCGACAAGCCGCTGGTCCGCACCCGCGAGTACGTCGAGATCGTCCGCCGCGCGATGTCCCGCGAGCGGCTCTCCTACGAAGGCGAGCACTGGACCCTGCCGCTGCCCGGCGGCCCCGGAAAGCCGCTCAAGCTGACCGTTCACCCCCAGCGCGAGCACATCCCCCTCTACATCGCCGCGATCGGCCCCAAGAACCTGGAGCAGACCGGCGAGATCGCCGACGGCGCCCTGCTGATCTTTCCCTCGGCCGACCATCTTGAGGAGACCGCGCTCCGGCATCTGCGCGCGGGCCGGGAGAAGGCCGGGCTGACCATGGACGGATTCGACGTCTGCCCGACACTGCCGATCGCGCTGGGCGACGACGTCGAGGCGCTGGCGGACATGTTCCGCCCGTACACCGCGCTGTACGTGGGCGGCATGGGCAGCCGTAAGCAGAACTTCTACAACCAGCTGGCGCGGCGCATGGGGTACGAGCGCGAGGCGGCGGAGATCCAGGACAAGTACCTGGCCGGCGACAAGGACGGGGCCGGGGCGGCCGTACCGCACCAGTTGATCGACTCCACCACGCTGCTCGGCCCGGTGGAGCGGATCGCCGACCGGATGAAGGCGTACGCCGCGGCCGGTGTCACGACGCTGACGCTGGCTCCCGCGGGCTTCACCCTCGACGAACGCCTCGCGGCCCTGCGCGCGGGCACCGAGGCCCTGGAGCTGGCCGGTCTTGTCACCTGAGTGAGCCCGAGCGCGCTCGAAGCGCGCCGGAAGCGCACCCGCGTGGCTCAGAAGTCCGCGGCCGTGGTGGGGGCTCGGGGGGTCTTCCCCGCCACGGCCGTCATGAAGGACAACGCCCAGGCCCCCCACCCGGTTACGCCCACCCGCATCCGTACGGACGTGCGTCAGGGGGGCGCGAAGCACTACCCCCTTCGGCCGAGTCGTGCCCCTGAGCTGTTGCCTCTTGCCCCGTGTCGCATTTGACTCCTTGTGCGGGTGTCTGAGTGGACATCGGCATGGAGGTGGCATCCGATGCTCTCGGCCCGAGGCCTGTTCGAGGAAATCCTCGACAACGACGACTCCTTCCGGCTCTTCTGCTCCATCGCGGCCAGCGGCGAGGCCCAGGGCGGCTGGGAGAACGGCCGTATCGCCGCCTTGGTGCCCGAGGGAATGCGGGATCTCGCATCCAAGATCACCCGGCACGGCGCCGACGAGGACAAGCACGGGCGGATCTTCCACGCGCTGCTCAAGAGGCGCGGCCTCGAACCGGTCGACGTACCGCCCGCCACCGACTACACGATGCTGCTCGAACGGCGGGGCATCGGTCTCCCGCACGACAAACTGCGCCGGAACGACCCACTGACCGAAGAGGACATCGTCGTCTACCTCTCGCACAGCAGGGTGACCGAACAGCGTGCCGCCGACCAGATGGACATGTTGCGGGGGTACTTCGGCGGCCATCCGCTCGTCGGCAACGCCGTCAAGATCATCAGCGCCGACGAGGACAACCATCTCGCCTACTGCCACGAGGAGTTGCTGCGCCTCGCGCGCCAGGGCCACGGCCGCACCATCCACCGGGTGCTCCAGGAGAGCGCGCGGGCCGAGATCCGCATCTACCGCGACGTGAGCCTCGCCGTGATGGGCCACATGGGCCGCATCCTCGACTGGCCCCGGCCCAAGGCGGCGCTGCTGACCGCCGGGATCCACGGTCTGTACGCGATGGAGAGGGCGGGCGGCTGGCGGCGGATGGTCAGCCTCACGATGCCGGAGCGCCGCGACGCGCTGGGCGGCCCGGCGACCGTCCCCGCCTTCTGAGCGGCCGGGCGGCCGACCGGCCGGCCGGGCTGTCGGGCGAGTCGGTCGTGTCGGGCGGGTCAGAGCCAGCCGTTGCGCTTGAAGAGCCGGTGCAGGAAGGTCACCGCACCGGCCATCAGCAGCAGCGCGCCCGGATACCCCCACACCTGTCCCAGCTCGGGCATGTGATCGAAGTTCATGCCCCAGATCCCCGCCAGCAGCGTCGGCACCGCGGCCATCGCCGCCCAGGCCGAGATCTTGCGCATGTCGTCGTTCTGCCGCACACCCATCTGCGCGAGATGGGCGGACAGGATGTCCGACAGCAGCCGGTCCAGCCCTTCCACCTGCTCGTTGACGCGCGTCAGATGGTCGTCCACGTCCCGGAAGAACGGCTGCGACCGCTCCTGGACGAACGGCACCCCGGCGCGCGTGAGCCGCGAGACCGGCGCCGCCAGCGGCCCGGCCGCCCTGCGGAACTCCAGCACCTGCCGTTTGAACGTGTAGATCCGCTCCGCCGCCGGCTGGTCGCCCGCCTCGCGGCCGCGCCCCGAGCCGCCCTCGGCCGGTGAGAAGACCTGCGCCTCCAGCTCCTCCAGGTCGACCTGGAGCTCGGCGCACACGTCGAGGTAGTGATCGACCACCGCGTCGCTCACGGCGTAGAGGACCGCGGTGGGACCGTGCTTGAGCACCAGGGGCTCCGACTCAAGGCGTTGGCGTACGGCGTGCAGCGGCGCGCCCTCGCCGTGCCGGACCGTCACCACGAACGAGTCACCGATGAAGAGCATCAGCTCGCCGCTGGAGACGGAGTCGCGCTCGGAGTCGTACACCACCGGTTTGAGCACCACGAACAGCGAGTCGTCGTAGACCTCCAGCTTGGGCCGCTGGTGCGCCTTGAGCGCGTCCTCGACGGCCAGCGGATGCATGCCGAACTCGCTGCTGACGAGGTCGAACTCCTTCGGCGTCGGCTCGTGCAGCCCCACCCAGAGGAAGGCGTCCCCGTGGGCTCGCGCCTCGGCGAGGGCGTCGGACAGATCGGCGGGCCCGTCGGTACGGCGCCCGTCGCGGTAGATGGCACGGTCGACGATCACGCCGGGCATTCTTCCCGGCCTGCGGGCTTTGACGCACGTCCGCCGCACGTCCGCCGCAGCTCCGCCGCGCGCCCCGTACACCCGGTCCCCGCCGTCCGGGTGGCCGCCACCGCCTTTGCCGCACCGTTTAGGCTGGCCGTCATGGCCACCCTGATCCTCGTACGGCACGGTCGCTCCACCGCCAACACCTCGGGCGTCCTGGCCGGCCGGACCCCCGGCGTCGCGCTCGACGAGCAGGGCCTCGCACAGGCCGCCGCCCTGCCGGGGCGGCTCGCGGGTCTGCCGCTCGCCGCCGTCGTGTCCAGCCCGCTCCAGCGCTGTCTGGAGACGATCCAGCCGCTCGTCGACGCCCGCCCCGGCATCGAGACGCACCACGAGGAGCGGATCAGCGAGTGCGACTACGGCGACTGGTCGGGGCGCAAGCTGGCCGAACTGGGCGACGATCCCCTGATGTCCGTCGTGCAGCAGCACCCCTCGGCCGCCACGTTCCCCGGCGGTGAGTCGATGCGCGCCATGCAGGCACGCGCCGTGGACGCCGTACGGGACTGGAACAGCCGCGTCGAGGCGGAGCACGGCGAGGGCGCCGTCTTCCTGATGTGCTCGCACGGCGACATCATCAAGTCCCTGGTGGCCGACGCGCTCGGCATGCATCTCGACCTCTTCCAGCGCATCCACGCCGACCCCTGCTCGGTTACCGCCATCAGGTACACCCCGCTGCGGCCGTTCGTGGTGCGGCTGGGGGACACCGGCGACCTCGATTCCCTGACACCGCGTGAGAACGGCGCGGGCGGAAAGAAGGACAGCGGCGACCCGGACAGCAGCGGTGAAGCCGTCGTGGGCGGCGGCACCGGCGCCGCGTGATCGCCGCGCGCAGTAGGGTGGACGGGCCGTCCGTGCCACCCCGGAGGTCCGTTCTCCGGGCGCGCCGGACCGCCCCATTTGCCGTCAATTCCCAAGGGAGACAGGACGTGTCCCGTCAGGTGTTCCTCTACGACCCGCCGGACCGCTTCGTGGCCGGTACGGTCGGGCTGCCTGGCCGCCGTACGTTCTTCCTCCAGGCATCCGCCTCGGGCCGCGTCACCAGCGTGGCCCTGGAGAAGACCCAGGTCGCCGCGCTCGCCGAGCGGATCGATGAGCTGCTGGACGAGGTGGTGCGCCGCACCGGTGGCAACGCGCCGGTGCCCGCCATGGCGACCACCGACGTCGCCGACGCCGCACCGCTCGACGCGCCCGTCGAGGAGGAGTTCCGGGTCGGCACCATGGCCCTGGCCTGGGACGGCGACGAACAGCGCATGATCGTCGAGGCACAGGCCCTCGTCGAACTCGACGCCGACACCGACGAAGACCTCGCCGACGCCGAGGAACGGCTCCTCCAGGACGAGGAGAACGGTCCGCCGATGCTCCGTGTCCGGCTGTCCGGCGCCCAGGCCAGGGCCTTCGCCAAACGCGCCCTGGACGTGGTCAACGCGGGCCGGCCGCCGTGCCCGCTGTGCAGTCTGCCGCTCGACCCGGAGGGACACGTATGCCCGCGCCAGAACGGATACCGCCGGGACGCATGAGCCTGCCGGAGGTGGATCTGCTCACCAAGGGCGAGCTGACCGTGCGCGGCCGGATCCGTGAAGCGTCCAACGCGGTGCTGTACTGCGCCGTGTCGTACGAGGGCGAGGAGGCGCGGTGCGTCTACAAGCCCGTCGCGGGGGAGCAGCCGCTCTGGGACTTCCCCGACGGGACGCTCGCCCAGCGCGAGGTGGCCGCGTACGAGATCTCCGAGGTGACCGGCTGGGGGCTCGTCCCGCCCACCGTGCTGCGTGACGGCCCGTACGGCGAAGGCATGTGCCAGCTGTGGATCGAGGCCGACGAGAGCGACGCGGCGCCCCAACTCCTCGCCCTGGTCGAGGAGGAGGAGCCGGCCGACGGCTGGAAGGCGATCGGGTTCGCCGAGGTCGGCGAGGGCCGTACGGCACTGCTGGTGCACGCCGACGACCCGCGGCTGCGGCGGCTCGCCGTACTCGACGCCGTGATCAACAACGGTGACCGCAAGGGCGGCCATCTGCTGCCCGAGGCGGGGGGCCGGCTGTACGCGATCGACCACGGCGTCACCTTCAACGTGGAGGACAAGCTGCGCACCCTGCTGTGGGGCTGGGCGGGGGAGCCGCTGCCCGACGAGGCCGTGACCGTCCTGGACCGGCTGGCCGGCGAACTGGCCGAAGGCACCCCGCTCGCCACCCGGTTGGCCGAGCTGATCACACCGGCCGAGACCGACGCCGTACGGTCGCGAGTCCAGGAGCTGCGGCGTACGGGATGCCATCCCAAGCCGTCCGGGCAGTGGCCCGCGATCCCCTGGCCGCCGGTCTGACGGCCGGCGGGTGGACCGGACGGGCTTCAAGCCCGTCCGGCGATTGAGGACGAGCGCGGCCCACGAGCCGCGCAGCCGCCCCTACACATCAACCCGCCGAAAAGGCAAGGGCGCCGAACCGGACAACAGCGCCGGTCCGGTTCGTATCCGGAACCAACGTCCGGTTACGCTCATGACATGCATGCCTGGCCCGCTTCCGACGTCCCCGCCCTGCCCGGCAAGGGCCGCGACCTCCGGATTCACGACACAGCGACCGGTGGACCCGTCACCGTCGCGCCCGGTCCCGTCGCCCGTATCTACGTCTGCGGCATCACGCCGTACGACGCGACGCATCTGGGGCACGCGGCGACCTACAACGCGTTCGACCTCGTGCAACGCGTATGGCTCGACACCAAGCGCCAGATCCAGTACGTCCAGAACGTCACCGACATCGACGATCCACTCCTGGAGCGCGCGACGCGCGACGGTGAGGACTGGACCGGGCTCGCCGAGCGCGAGACCGCCCTCTTCCGCGAGGACATGACGGCCCTGCGGATGCTGCCGCCGCAGCACTACATCGGCGCGGTCGAGGCGATACCGGGCATCGTGCCGCTCGTGGAGCGGCTGTGCGACAGCGGCGCCGCGTACGTCCTGGACGGCGACGTCTACTTCTCCGTCGAGGCCGACCCGCACTTCGGCGAGGTCTCCGGTCTCGACGCCGAGGCGATGCGGCTGCTCTCCGCCGAGCGCGGCGGCGACCCTGAGCGCCCCGGCAAGAAGAACCCCCTCGACCCGATGCTCTGGATGGCGGCCCGCGAGGGCGAGCCGAACTGGGACGGCGGCAGCCTCGGCCGCGGCCGGCCCGGCTGGCACATCGAGTGTGTGGCCATCGCCCTCGACCATCTCGGCATGGGCTTCGACATCCAGGGCGGCGGCAGCGATCTGGCCTTCCCGCATCACGAGATGGGCGCCTCGCACGCGCAGGCGCTGACCGGCGAGTACCCGTTCGCCAAGGCGTACGTGCACGCCGGGATGGTCGGGCTCGACGGCGCGAAGATGTCCAAGTCCAAGGGCAATCTGGTCTTCGTCTCGACCCTGCGTCACGAGGGCGTGGATCCGGCCGCGATCCGGCTCTCGCTGCTCGCGCACCACTACCGCTCCGACTGGGAGTGGACGGACCAGGTGCTCGAAGCGGCGGTGGCGCGGCTCGGGCGCTGGCGGGCCGCCGTGTCCCGGCCCGACGGACCGTCCGCGCGGGCACTGGTGGAAGAGGTGCGCGAGGCCCTGTCGAACGATCTGGACGCCCCGGCGGCGCTGGCCGCGGTCGACCGCTGGGCGGCCCTTCAGGAGTCCACCGGCGGTACGGACGAAGGGGCGCCGGGAGTGGTGTCCCGCACGGTCGACGCGCTGCTGGGCGTCGCGCTGTAGGTCCACTTGTACGGAAACGACGGAAGGGCCGCACGGTGCGGCCCGTCCGTCGTTTCCGCGGCGAACTGCGGAGTCGTACCCAGTCGTACGCAGTCGCGCTCAGTCGTCCGGGGAATCCTCGTCGTCCCCGGTGCCCGCCCCCGGGTCGGGGGCAGGGCCGGATCCCTGCCCCGGCGGCTCCCGGTCCGGCCCGGCGCCGGTATCCGGCCCCGGTCGCGGCGTCCGCGGCGGTCTGCCGCGACCCGGCCCCGACCCCGGACCCGACGTGTCGCGCAGATACGTCCCCGAGCCCTCGCCGCTCTCCGTG
This sequence comes from Streptomyces sp. NBC_01508, assembly GCF_045040315.1. Lineage (NCBI taxonomy): Bacteria > Bacillati > Actinomycetota > Actinomycetes > Kitasatosporales > Streptomycetaceae > Streptomyces > Streptomyces sp. NBC_01508. The sequence continues at coordinate 7,023,651 of NZ_CP109419.1, forward strand.
GCGTGCCCGCCCGGCGGCTGGCCGGGACCGCCGTCACGCCGTCGCAGATACCGCTCGAACTCCCGCGCGATGGCCTCGCCCGACGCCTCGGGCAGCTCCGCGGTGTCCCGCGCCTCCTCCAGCGACTGGACGTACTCCGCCACCTCGCTGTCCTCGGCGGCCAGTTGGTCCACTCCGAGCTGCCACGCCCGCGCGTCCTCCGCCAGTTCGCCCAGCGGGATCCGCAGCCCGATCAGATCCTCCAGCCGGTTCAGCAGGGCCAGCGTCGCCTTCGGGTTGGGCGGCTGCGACACGTAGTGCGGTACGGCGGCCCACAGGCTCACCGCGGGCACCCCCGCGTGTGTGCACGCCTCCTGGAGGATGCCGACGATGCCGGTCGGGCCCTCGTACCGGGTCTCCTCCAGGTCCATCGTCCTGGCCAGGTCCGCGTCCGAGGTCACGCCGCTGACCGGTACCGGGCGGGTGTGCGGGGTGTCGCCGAGCAGCGCGCCCAGGATGACCACCATTTCCACGCCCAGCTCATGGGCGAAGCCCAGGATCTCGTTGCAGAAGGAGCGCCAGCGCATGGACGGTTCGATGCCGCGGACCAGTACCAGGTCGCGGGGTTTCTCCCCGCCGACCCGGACCACGGAGAGCCGGGTCGTGGGCCAGACGATCTTCCGTACTCCGCCGTCCAGCCAGACCGTGGGCCGGTTGACCTGGAAGTCGTAGTAGTCCTCGGCGTCCAGCGCCGCGAACACCTCGCCCTTCCACTCCCGGTCCAGATGCCCGACCGCCGTGGAAGCGGCGTCGCCGGCGTCGTTCCAGCCCTCGAACGCGGCCACCATGACCGGGTCGATCAGCTCGGGTACCCCCTCGAGCTCGATCACCCAGGCCTCCTTCCGAAGTGTTCGGTGAACGTACGGACCAACCTTACGGCTTATCGGCTACCGGCCAGCAGCCCCCGTGCACGCGCGGGTGAACTTCCGCGCCGCTGGGCATGGCTGGGGGTGCCGATCCAACGAACCGGAGAATTCATCCGAGCTGTGACCGTGAATTTCGTTCCGCCCCTGGACGTTTACCCATCAACGGCGCTATACATCGGATGACCGAAGAGGTCCGATGTTCTTCTCAGGGGGCGTGCAGTGAGTCAGACCGTCACAGAGTTCGGGGTCCACGACATCCGCTTCCCCACCTCGGAACAGCTCGACGGCTCGGACGCCATGAACCCGGACCCCGACTACTCCGCCGCATACGTGGTCCTGCGCACCGACGACGGCGCCGAGGGCCACGGCTTCTGCTTCACCATCGGCCGGGGCAACGACGTACTCGCCGCCGCCATCGAGGCCCTGCGCCCGTACGTGGTCGGCCGCCGCGCACCCCGTACCGCCGCCGATCTCGCCGCGCTCCACATCGAGTTGACCCACGACTCGCAACTGCGCTGGCTCGGCCCGGAGAAGGGCGTCATGCACATGGCCGCAGGCGCGGTCATCAACGCGGCCTGGGACCTCGCCGCCAAGGCCGCGGGCCTGCCCGTCTGGGAGTTCCTGGCCGGCATGACGCCCGAGGAACTGGTCTCGCTCGTCGACTTCCGCTATCTCACCGACGCCCTCACCCCGGCCGAGGCGCTGGACATCCTGCGCGCCGCCGAGCCCGGCCGCGCGGAGCGCGCCGCCCGGCTGCGCGCCGAGGGCTACCCCGCGTACACCACGTCACCCGGCTGGCTCGGCTACTCCGACACCAAGCTGGTCACCCTCGCCGAACAGGCCGTCGCCGACGGCTTCGAGCAGATCAAGCTCAAGGTGGGCGGCGACCTGGACGACGACGTACGGCGGATGAAGCTGGCCCGCGCGGCGGTCGGCCCCGACATCCGTATCGCCGTCGACGCCAACCAGCGCTGGGACGTCTCGGACGCGATCCGCTGGATGACCGCACTGGCCCCGCACGAACCGCACTGGATCGAGGAGCCCACCAGCCCCGACGACATTCTCGGCCACGCCGCCGTCCGGGCCGGCCAGCCGGTCAAGGTCGCCACCGGCGAACACGCCGCCAACCGCGTCGTGTTCAAGCAACTGCTCCAGGCCGGAGCCGTCGACTTCGTCCAGATCGACGCGGCGCGCGTCGCCGGCGTCAACGAGAACCTGGCGATCCTGCTCCTCGCCGCCAAGTACGGCAAACCGGTCTGCCCGCACGCGGGCGGAGTCGGCCTGTGCGAACTGGTCCAGCATCTGGCGATGTTCGACTACGTTGCCGTCTCCGGCAGTTGGGAGGACCGCGTCATCGAGTACGTCGACCACCTCCACGAGCACTTCACCGACCCGGCGGTGATCGACTCCGGCCGCTACGTCGCGCCGGGCGCCCCGGGCTTCTCCGCGCGCATGCGCCCGGAGTCGATCGCCGCGCACCGCTACCCCGAAGGGCCCGTCTGGCAGGCCCGCCGCACCACCGAGGAGGTCAACTCATGACAGCGGCACCGGACACAGGAGACTTCGCGGGCCTGGGCGCCCTCGTCACCGGCGGCGCCTCCGGCATCGGCGCGGCCGTCGCGGCCCTGCTGCTCGCCCGCGGCGCCCGCGTCGCCGTACTCGACCGCGACACCGCGGCGGCCCCCGCCGGCACCCTGGCGCTCAAGGCCGACGTACGGGACGACGACGCCGTCCGCGCGGCGGTCGACGCGGCGGCGGCCGAGTTCGGGGCCCTGCACACCGTCGTCTCCAACGCCGGGATCGGCGCCATCGGCACCGTCACCGACAACGACGACGCCGAATGGCTGCGGGTCCTCGACATCAACGTCCTCGGCATGGTCCGTACCGCACGCCACGCGCTGCCCCATCTGCGGCGCGCCGCCGCCGGCCGGCCCGGCTGTGTCTCGATCACCCACACCTGCTCCATCGCCGCCACGGCCGGGCTGCCGCAACGCGCCCTGTACAGCGCCAGCAAGGGCGCCGTGCAGTCGCTGACCCTCGCGATGGCCGCCGACCACGTCCGCGAGGGCATCCGCGTCAACTGCGTCAACCCCGGTACCGCGGACACCCCCTGGGTGGGCCGCCTGCTCGACCAGGCCCCCGACCCGGCGGCCGAACGCGCCGCCCTCGAAGCGCGCCAGCCCACCGGACGGCTGGTCAGCGCGGACGAGGTCGCCGCCGCGGTCGTCTATCTCGCCAGCCCCGCCGCAGCCGCCGTCACGGGCACGGCACTCGCGGTCGACGGCGGAATGCAGGGACTTCGCCTGCGCCCCGCCACGTCCCCAGAGCCTGTCGGATGACCTCTGATCGGGCGTTCACACCCAGGTACGCGCGCTTCCCGCGTTGCCGAATTGCCCTGGTAGCTCCACTACGAGGACACTCCGACGCCTTGGAATCGCACGCACCAGACCGCGCCCGCTTTCCGATCGCAGGTCACCCGACAGGCCCTGCCTGTGAGCTTGAGCCGACACCCACCCAAGGACGGACAATCCATGCCGCGACACCCTGTGGGGCGATCCCCACGCACCGCACTGCGTACGAGCGCCGCCGCCTGCGCCGCGCTGCTCGCCGTCACGGCCCTCGCGGGCTGCAACCGTGACTCGGGGGGCGGGGACGCCGAAGGCGGCGGCAAGGTCGGCATCGACCTGCCGCGCAGCGACAGCGACTTCTGGAACTCCTACCAGCAGTACATCGAGTCCGGCGTCAAGGACGAGGGGATCGACGCGCTGCCGCTGACCAACTCGCAGAACGACATCGGCAAGCTCGTCTCCAACGTCCAGGCCTTCACCGACCAGGGTGCCAAGGCCGTCGTCATGGCCCCGCAGGACACCGGCGCGATAGCCGAGACGCTGGCCGGCCTGAACGAGAGGAAGATCCCCGTCGTCAGCGTCGACACCCGCCCCGACAAGGGCGACATCTACATGGTCGTACGGGCCGACAACCGCGCCTACGGCGAGAAGGCCTGCGACTACCTCGGCGAGCAACTGGGCGGCAAGGGCAAGGTCGCCGAGTTCCAGGGCGACCTCTCCTCCATCAACGGCCGCGACCGCTCGGAGGCGTTCAAGAGCTGCATGGACGAGAAGTTCCCCGGCATCAAGGTGTTCGAGCTGGCCACCGAGTGGAAGGGTGAAGTGGCGTCCGCCAAACTCCAGTCCACGCTCGCCGCGCACCCGGACCTGAACGGCATCTACATGCAGGCCGGCGGTGTGTTCCTGCAGCCCACGCTCGCGCTCCTGGAGCAGAAGAAGCTGCTCAAGGCGCCGGGGGAGAAGGGCCACATCACGATCATCTCCAACGACGGCATCCCGGAGGAGCTGGACGCCATCCGGGCGGGCAAGATCGACGCCACGATCTCGCAGCCGGCCGACCTGTACGCCAAGTACGCGCTGTACTACGCGAAGGAGGCGCTGGCCGGGAAGACCCCGAAGGAGGGCCCGACCGACCACGGCTCCAACATCATCAAGATCCCGAACGGCTACGAGGACCAGCTCCCCGCGCCCTTGGTGACCAAGGAGAACGTGGACGACAAGGCGCTGTGGGCCAACCAGCTGGAGAAGAAGAGCTAGCCATGCATCACGACCCCGCCCCCGCCCAGGCGCCCGCCGTGCACGCGGAAGGCATCGTCAAGCGCTTCGGTCCCACCGTGGCGCTCGACGGGGTCCGGCTGACCGTCGCGCCCGGCGAGTCCCACGCACTCGTCGGTCGCAACGGCGCCGGCAAATCCACCCTCGTCAGCGTTCTCACCGGACTTCACGAGGCCGACGCGGGCCGGGTGAGCTTCGGCGGCGAACCGGCGCCCGCCTTCGGTGACATCTCGGCCTGGCAGTCCAAGGTCGCCTGCGTCTACCAGAAGTCGATGGTAGTGCCCGACCTGACCGTCGCCGAGAACCTCTTCCTCAACAACTACGGCCTGGGCAAGGGCCGTTCGGGGACCGGCGGTCGCCTCATCAGCTGGCGCCGGCTCCGTACCCGCGCCGAGGAACTGCTCGCCGAGTACGGCGTCAGCGTCGACCCGAACGCCCGGGCCAAGGATCTCGCCGTCGAACAGCGGCAGTTCGTGGAGATCGCCCGCGCCCTGTCGTTCGGTGCCCGGCTGATCATCCTCGACGAGCCCACGGCCCAGCTCGACGCCCGCGGCATCGACAGCCTCTTCGACAAGCTCCGCGACCTCCAGAGCCAGGGGGTGGCGTTCCTCTTCATCTCCCACCACCTCCAGGAGGTGTACGAGCTGTGCAGCACCGTCACCGTCTACCGCGACGCCCGCCACGTCCTGACCGCACCGGTCGCCGAGCTGGCCAAGGCGGACCTGGTGACGGCCATGACCGGTGACGCGGCAAGCTCGGCCGCCGACTGGCACGCCGTGCGCGCGGTGGCGCCGGACCGGGCCGCGGAGCCCGTACTCACCACCGAAGGACTGTCCCTGGAGGGCGAGTTCGAACCGCTCGACCTCGAAGTGCGGCCCGGTGAGGTCCTCGGCCTGGCCGGGTCCGCGGCCAGCGGCAACACCGCGCTGGGCGAGACCCTGGTCGGAATGCGCAAGGCGACGGCGGGCCGGATCGCGGTACGCGACCGGACGGTGCGGCCGGGCAGCGTCCCGCACTCGCTGGACGCCGGGATCGGCTACATCCCCGAGGACCGGCACCTCCAGGGGCTCGTACTGAACCGCAGCGTCGCCGAGAACGCCACACTCACGGTCGCCGACCAGCTCGGCCCGTGGGGGACCGTACTGCCCTCGCGTACGCGGGAGTTCGCCCGGTCCATGATCGACTCGCTGGACATCAAGACGACGGGACCCGAGCAGCCGGTCTCGGGCCTGTCGGGCGGCAACCAGCAGAAGGTGGTGGTCGCACGGGCGCTGGCCCGCGCGCCCAGCGTGCTGGTGGCCCTGCGCCCCACGGCGGGCGTCGACGTCAAGTCGAAGGACTCGCTGCTCGGCGTCGTACGCCGGGTGGCCGACGAAGGAAACGCGGCCGTGATCATCTCGGACGAGCTGGATGATCTACGGGTCTGCGACCGCGTACTGGCCCTGTTCCACGGGCGAGTGGTGGCAACGTTCGGGAGCGGGTGGACCGACCGGGAACTGGTCGCCGCCATGGAAGGTGTGGGGGAGAGCCGATGACCGAGACGATACGACCGCCGGTGCTCGACAAGGAGGGCACCGACGACCATCCGCTGAGCCGGCTGAAGCTCATCCGATGGAGCGACTTCTCGCTCGTGCCGGTGATCCTGGTGCTGATGGTGATCGGCTTCATCGTCTCGCCGGTCTTCCTCACCTCCACCAACCTGATCAGCGTCGTTCAGCAGTCGTCCGAGCTGAGCCTGCTGGTGCTCGCCCAGGCACTGGTCCTGATCTGCGGCCGGATGGACCTGTCGATGGAGTCGACGATCGGCATCGCGCCGGTCATCGCCATGTGGATGGTGCTGCCGAGCGACGGCGGCCGGTTCGCCGGGCTCGATCTGCTGCCCGTCTGGATGGCCATCCCGGCGTGTCTGCTGGTCGGCATGATCGTCGGCGTCGTCAACGGCTTCCTGATACTGAAACTGCGGGTCAACGGGTTCATCGCCACTCTCGGCATGCTCACGATGCTGCGCGGCCTCCAGATCGGCATCACCGAGGGCAAGTCGATCACCGAAGTCCCGGAGTCCTTCCGCTACCTCGGCAAGACCGACTGGCTGGGGGCACCCGCCGCCGTCTGGATCTGTCTGGCCCTGTTCGCCATCGGCGGCGCGACCCTCGCCTGGCTGCGGCACGGACGCTCGCTGTACGCCATCGGCGGCAACCCGGAGGCGGCGCGCGCCGCCGGTATCCGGGTCGACCGGATCACCTGGATCGTGCTGGCCGTCGGCGGCGTCCTCGCGGCCTTCGCCGGCATCCTCTACACCGGCCACTACGGCTCCGTCGCCGCCACCCAGGGCAACGGCTGGATCTTCCAGGTCTTCGCCGCCGCCGTGATCGGCGGCATCAGCCTCAAGGGCGGGCGTGGCACGCTCTTCGGCGCGCTGACGGGTGTGCTGACGCTCCAGCTGGTGGTGAACGTGATGACGCTGGGCGGGGTGCCCGCGCTCTGGAACCAGTTCCTGAACGGCGCGATCATCATCGTCGCCCTGGTCATCTCGCGGTTCGCGAGCGGCGAGAAGCAGGACTGACGGCCACCCGCACCACCACGGACGCGGGCCTCCCGGGATGGATTCATCTCCCGGGAGGCCCGTATCCGTGGTGGTGCGTGGGACCGTCAGAGCGTCGACCGCAGCCACTGCTCCACGCTCGCGATGTGCACCGTCGCCCACGACCTGGCCGCCTCCGCGTCCCGGTCGCGCAGCGCCGCCAGGATCGCCCGGTGCTCGTGCAGGGTGCGGCTGACCGCGTCCTCCTGGGTCAGCCCGCGCCACACCCGGGCCCGCGTGGTCGGCCCTGACAGACCGTCAAGCAGCGAGCAGAGCACCGAGTTGCCCGAGGACTGCACGATGCCGCGGTGGAAATCCAGGTCGGACGCGACCAGCTCCTCCACCGAGGGATCCGCCCCCAGCGCGTCCAACTGCTCTCCCAGCACGTCCAGTTCGGAGTCCTTGATCCGGGACGCGGCCATCGCCGTCGCGGCCGGCTCCAGGATCCGGCGTACCGCCAGGAACTCCAGCACCGTGTCGTCGCGGTGGAAGTCCACGACGAAACTCAGCGCTTCGAGGAGCAGTTGGGGATCGAGGCTGGTGACGTACGTCCCGTCGCCCTGCCGTACGTCGAGAATGCGGATCAGCGACAGGGCGCGTACCGCCTCGCGCAGCGAGTTGCGCGACAGGCCCAGTTCGGCGGCGAGCTCGCTCTCCTTGGGAAGGCGGTCCCCCGGGCGCAGCGCGCCCGAGACGATCATTCCCTTGATCTTCTCGATGGCCTCGTCGGTGACAGCCATGGGCGACCTCCATACATCCGATGTATCGGTCTCCATTATGCGTCTCCGTACGCGCCCGGCGCCCCGTTCCACCGGAGTTCTCCCCGCCGTGTTTCGGAAGTTGATTCGAGGCGTGACATCAGGTGTCCCGTCAGGTGTCCCGCCGGCTCAGCAGCTCCTCGACCCGGTCCCGGATCCCGTCCGTGTCGAGACCGCGGATCGTCAGTGTCGTACGGCGCCGCAGCACGTCGTCCGCGGTCTGCGCCCACTCGTGGTCGCGTGCGTACACCACCTGCGCCCAGATCTCCGGCGCGTCCGGGTGGATACGTTCGCCCAGCTCCGGCCGCTCGTACGCCAGCCGGGCGATGTCGAACGCCAACGACCCGTAGTGCGTGGCCAGATGGTGCGCGGTGTCGCGTGCGATGCCGTCGCCGTGCGCGCCGCCGTCGATCAGCAGCCGGTGCGTGACCGCGTGCGGGTTGGCGATGCCGGGCAGCGGCAGCATCTTCGGCAGCCGTGACGTGGGCTCGATGTCGGAGCCGAGCGGACGGCCCGGCAGCGTCTCCAGCTTGTCCAGCACCGTACGGCCGATATGGCGGAACGTCGTCCACTTGCCGCCGGCCACCGACAGCATGCCCCCGCTGCCCTCGGTGACGACCGTCTCGCGCTTGGCGGTGGACGTGTCACCGGGACCGCCGGGCAGCACCCGCAGACCGGCGAACGAGTAGGTGATCAGCTCGCGCGAGAGCTGCTGGTCCCGGACGGACAGCGACGCCTCGTCCAGGATCTGGTGGATGTCCGCGTCGGTGACCGCCACGTCCGCCGGGTCGCCCTCGTACACCTCGTCCGTCGTGCCGAGCAGCAGCATGTCCTCCCAGGGGAGGGCGAAGGTGATGCGGTACTTGTCGATCGGTGTCGCGAGCGCCGCGTTCCACGGGGCGGTGCGCCGCAGCACGAGGTGCGCGCCTTTGGAGAGCCGGATGGACGGCTCGGACCGCGGGTCCTCCAGTTTGCGCAGATGGTCGACCCACGGGCCGGTGGCGTTCAGTACGAGCCGGGCGTCGACCCCGAACTCCGTACCGTCCAGGGCGTCCTTGAGGTCGGCGCCCGTCACCCGCCCGCCGGTGAACCGCAGCCCGGTCACCGAGGCGTGGTTGAGGACGGCGGCGCCCGACTCGACGGCGGCACGGACCGTCATGACGGCCATCCGCGCGTCGTTCATCTGGTCGTCGCCGTACACGGCCACGGCGCGCAGATTGTCCGTCCGCAGCTCGGGCACCGCCCGCCGCGCCTTGGCCGGGCTCAGCAGATGCCCGACACCGTCGCCGAACGCGGAGAGCGCCGAGTACGCGAAGACACCGGCGCCCAGCTTGGCCGCGCTGTGCGGCCCGTCCTTGTAGACGGGCAGATAGAACGTGAGCGGGTTCGCCAGATGGGGCGCCACCCGGCGGGAGACCGCGCGGCGCTCGAAGTGGTTCTCGGCGACCAGCTTCACGGCGCCGGTCTGGAGGTAGCGCAGACCGCCGTGGAGCAGTTTGGAGGAGGCGGAGGAGGTGGCGCCCGCGAAGTCGCCACCGTCCACCAGGGCCACCCGCAGTCCCGACTGGGAGGCGTGCCAGGCCGTGGAGATGCCCAGGATGCCGCCACCGATGACCAGCAGGTCGTAGGTGGCGCGGGACAGTTGTTCCCGGGTCTCGGCGCGGCTCGGGAGGGAGCCGCCGGCCGGGTGCGTGCCCAGGGCGGGACCGCTGTGCAGGGTGGTCATGGTGTCTCCTCGCTCAGCTGTGACGGCTCAGCCGTGACGGAACAGCCCGGTCAGCTGTCGTCGTCCTCCAGCCAGCCCTTGGTGCGTTCGACGGCCTTGAGCCAGTTCTTGTACTCGCGGTCGCGCCGGGCGGCGTCCATGTCGGGTGTCCACTCGGCGGCCCTGCGCCAGTTGGCGCGCAGCGCGTCGGTGTCGGGCCAGAAGCCCACGGCGAGCCCCGCCGCGTAGGCGGCGCCGAGACAGGTGGTCTCCGCGACCATCGGCCGCACCACGGGCGCGTCGAGGACGTTGGACAGCGTCTGCATCAGCAGGTTGTTGGCGGTCATACCGCCGTCGACCTTCAGTGACGTCAGCTCCACCTTGGAGTCCTTGGTCATCGCGTCGCTGATCTCGCGGGTCTGCCAGGCGGTGGCCTCCAGCACGGCGCGGGCGATGTGCGCCTTGGTGACATAGCCGGTGAGACCGGCGATCACGCCGCGGGCCGCCGAGTCCCAGTGGGGTGCGAAGAGCCCGGAGAAGGCGGGCACGAAGTACGCGCCGCCGTTGTCCTCCACGGAGGAGGCCAGCGTCTCGATCTCGGGCGCGGAGTTGATCAGGCCCATCTGGTCGCGCATCCACTGCACCAGCGCGCCGGTGACGGCGATCGAGCCCTCCAGGGCGTACACCGCCGGCTGGTCCCCGATGCGGTAACCGACCGTGGTCAGCAGGCCGTTGTAGGAGTTGATGGGCTTGTTGGCGGTGTTCATCAGCATGAACGTGCCGGTGCCGTACGTGGACTTGGCCTCACCCTCGGCGAAGCAGGTCTGGCCGAACAGGGCCGCCTGCTGGTCACCGAGCGCCGAGGCGACCGGGATCCCGTTCAGCGGGCCGCCCTTGGCCGTTCCGTACACCTCGGACGAGGAACGGATCTTCGGCAGCATGGCCATCGGGACGCCGATCGACTTGCAGATCTTCGGGTCCCACTCCAGGGTGTCGAGGCGCATCAGCATCGTGCGCGAGGCGTTGGTGACGTCCGTGACGTGCACACCGCCGTCGACGCCGCCGGTCAGATTCCAGATCACCCAGGAGTCCATGGTGCCGAAGAGGATGTCGCCGCTCTCGGCGCGCTCGCGCAGCCCCTCGACGTTGTCCAGCAGCCAGCGGGCCTTCGGCCCGGCGAAGTAGGTCGCCAGTGGCAGTCCGGTGTCGCGCCGGAAGCGGTCCTGGCCCACATTGCGGCCGAGTTCCTTCACGAGGCCGCTGGTGCGGGTGTCCTGCCAGACGATGGCGTTGTGGACGGGCTCACCGGTGTTCTTGTCCCAGAGCATGGTGGTCTCGCGCTGGTTGGTGATCCCGATCGCCAGGACGTCGCCCTTGGTGATGCCGGCCTTCTCGATGGCGTTCGCCACGACTTCCTGGACGTTGGTCCAGATCTCCTTGGCGTCGTGCTCCACCCAGCCGGGCTTGGGGAAGATCTGCTGGTGCTCCTTCTGGTCGACGGCGACGATGCGCCCGTCGACGTCGAAGACGATGCAGCGGCTGGACGTCGTGCCCTGGTCGATGGCCGCGATGAACGGTCCCGTGCCGTGGGAGGAAGTCCCGGTGCTCTGTGCGTCACTCACGGTGTCTGCTCCTGCTCGGTGCGGAGGAAAGGCGGACGGAAGGCGGAGGGGAAGCGGCGAGGGATCGCGCACTCTCGGCGGATCATCCGCGCCTACTTGAAGGCCCAGTTGTAGAGACCGGCCGCGGCGGCGCCGCCGATCAGCGGGGCGACGACGGGGATCCAGGCGTACGTCCAGTCGGAGCCGCCCTTGTTGGGCAGCGGCAGCAGCGCGTGGACCAGACGGGGACCGAGGTCGCGCGCCGGGTTGATGGCGTATCCGGTGGGGCCACCGAGCGACAGACCGATACCCACGACGACCAGGGCGGTGATCAGCACGCCCAGGACGCCGAGGCCGTTGCCGTCGTCGTTCAGTCCCTGGGTGAGGATCGCGATCACCAGCACGAAGGTGGCGATGATCTCGGTGAGTACGTTCTGCGCGGTGTGCCGGATCTCCGGGCCCGTCGAGAAGATGCCGAGGACCGGACCGGCCTTCGGCGCGGACTCCTGGTCGACCATGCCCTCGATCGCCGGCTGCGCGGCGAGGATCTCCGGGTCGGTCAGATGGGCCTTGAACTGGCCCATGTACGCCACCCAGACCAGGAAGGCGCCGATGACGGCGCCGAGCATCTGGCTGGCCATGTAGAGCGGTACGTCGCCCCACTCGGTCCCGCCGGATATCGCCAGACCGAGGGTGACGGCGGGGTTCAGATGGGCGCCGGAGACGCCGGCGGAGAGATACGCGCCGGTGAGGACGGCGAAACCCCAGCCGAAGCTGATGGCGAGCCAGCCCGCGTTCTGCGACTTCGAGCGTTTGAGGACAACGCCGGCGACCACGCCACCACCGAGCAGGATCAACAGGGCCGTACCTACGGTCTCGCCGATGAAGATGTCGAAGTGAGACACCCGAGACTCCTTCGTCCAGGGAAAGGCGGACCCGCGGCTCGCGCCGTTGGTCCGCGCCCTCAGGTGAGGGCGTTGCCGGCCCTTGGCGTTGTCGTGCACACAAGATGACCCGTCGATCAATGTTCGACAATGCCGACCGCTGAACGGCAGTGTCATCCTGGGGTGGATACGCAGTCAAGGGTTCCGTAGCCGGAACCTCGTTCTGTTCAGATCATCGGCCATGCGGCTCAGAAGCGCCCGGCGCCGACATCCCTGGACACCGAACGGGCACATTCGCGCACCGCCGTGATCAGCTCCGGGCGGACCTCGCCACCCTCGCACAGCCGTTCCACCGCACCGGTGAGAGCGATGGCCCCCACCGGCATCCGCCGCCGGTCATGGATCGGCGCGGCCACCGCGGCCACCCCTTCCCAGGTCTCCTCGACATCCGTCGCCCAGCCGCGCGACCTGGTGAGTTCGAGAATCTTCTCGAACTGCTCCAGATCGGTGACGGTGCGCGAGGTCAGCTCCCGGCGGGCGCCCCTGACGGCCTCGCCCCGGGCCACGGGGTCGTACGCCGCGAGCACCTTCCCCAGGGCGGTGGAGTGCAGCGGCTGCATCGCGCCCACTTCGAGGACCTGCCGGCTGTCGTCCGGCCGGAAGACATGGTGCACGATCAGTACGCCCTCCAGGTGCAGCACGCCCAGATGCACGCTCTCGCCGCTGGACCGCGCCAGATCGTCCGTCCACACCAGGGCGCGGGACCGCAGCTCGTGGACGTCCAGATAGCTGTTGCCGAGCCGCAGCAGCTCGGCCCCCAGCTGGTAGCGCCCGGAGGCGGCGTCCTGCTCCACGAACCCCTCCTCCTGGAGGGTCCGCAGAATGCCGTGCGCCGTGCCCTTGGCCAGACCGAGCGAGGAGGCGATGTCGGACAGGCCGAGCCTGCGCTCGCCGCCCGCGAGGAGCCGCAGCACCGCCGCCGCGCGCTGGAGCGACTGAATGCTCTTCGCCATCGGCCCGGACCTCCCTGACGCAGTTGTTCGACAATGCTGAACAATATCGGCCCATGCCGACTCGGTGTTACGGACAGCCGATTCCACCCCCGCCCACGGCGCGACCGTCCGCCCCGTGAAACGGAACGCCGCACGGAGCCGGGCACCGCTACCCTGGCCGGGTGCCCCTTCCACCGGAAGGCGCAAAGCCGACAGCCGTCGCATCCCCGGGAGTATTTTCATGGCCCCGTCCTCCAGCGTTTCCGCCGACAGCCGGACCCGAGTCGAAGCCCTCCGCGAGGCGCTCGCCACCCGCGTGGTGGTGGCCGACGGGGCGATGGGCACCATGCTCCAGGCGCAGGACCCGACCATGGAGGACTTCCAGGATCTGGAAGGCTGCAACGAGATCCTCAATGTGACCCGCCCGGACATCGTGCGCTCGGTCCACGAGGAGTACTTCGCGGTCGGCGTCGACTGCGTGGAGACGAACACCTTCGGTACGAACTTCGCCGCGCTGGCCGAGTACGACATCTCCGAGCGGGTCTTCGAACTCTCCGAGGCCGGCGCGCGCATCGCCCGCGAGGTCGCCGACGAGTTCACTCTCTCCACCGGACAGCAGCGCTGGGTACTGGGCTCGATGGGACCGGGCACGAAGCTCCCGACCCTCGGGCACGTGGACTACGTGACGCTGCGCGACGCCTACCAGCGCAATGCCGAGGGCATGATCGCCGGCGGCGCCGACGCGCTGCTGGTGGAGACGACCCAGGACCTGCTCCAGACGAAGGCGGCCGTCCTCGGCGCCCGGCGCGCGCTCGACTCCACCGGCACGAAGCTGCCGATCATCTGCTCGGTGACCGTCGAGACGACCGGCACGATGCTGCTCGGTTCCGAGATCGGCGCGGCACTGACGGCGCTGGAGCCGCTGGGCATCGACATGATCGGCCTCAACTGCGCCACCGGCCCCGCCGAGATGAGCGAGCACCTGCGCTATCTGGCCCGCCACTCGCGTATCCCCCTGTCCTGCATGCCCAACGCCGGCCTGCCCGTCCTGGGCAAGAACGGCGCGCACTATCCGCTGACCGCGGGCGAACTCGCCGACGCCCAGGAGAACTTCGTCCGTGACTACGGCCTCTCCCTGGTCGGCGGCTGCTGCGGTACGACCCCGGAGCATCTGCGGCAGGTCGTGGAGCGGGTACGCGGTGCGGGCATCACGGAGCGGGTGCCGCAGCCGGAGCCGGGCGCGGCCTCCCTCTACCAGAGCGTGCCGTTCCGCCAGGACACGTCGTACCTGGCGATCGGCGAGCGGACGAACGCCAACGGGTCGAAGAAGTTCCGCGAGGCCATGCTGGAAGGCCGCTGGGACGACTGCGTGGAGATGGCGCGCGCCCAGATCCGCGAGGGCGCGCACCTGCTCGACCTGTGTGTGGACTACGTCGGCCGCGACGGCGTCGCCGACATGGCGGAACTGGCGGGCCGATTCGCCACCGCCTCCACCCTGCCCATCGTGCTGGACTCCACCGAACTGCCCGTCCTGCGGGCGGGGTTGGAGAAGCTCGGCGGGCGCGCCGTCATCAACTCGGTCAACTACGAGGACGGTGACGGGCCGGATTCCCGCTTCACCCAGGTCACCCGGCTGGCCAAGGAGCACGGTGCGGCGCTGATCGCGCTCACCATCGACGAGGAGGGCCAGGCCCGTACTCCCGAGCACAAGGTCGCCATCGCCGAGCGGCTGATCGCGGACCTGACGGGCAACTGGGGGGTGCACGAGTCGGACATCCTCATCGACACCCTGACCTTCACCATCTGCACGGGCCAGGAGGAGTCGCGGAAGGACGGGATCGCGACGATCGAGGCGATCCGGCGGCTGAAGCAGCGCCACCCCGACGTACAGACCACGCTCGGCCTGTCGAACATCTCCTTCGGGCTCAACCCGGCCGCCCGCATCGTCCTCAACTCGGTGTTCCTGGACGAGTGCGTCAAGGCCGGACTCGACTCCGCGATCGTGCACGCGTCGAAGATCCTGCCGATCGCCCGGCTGGAGGAGGAGCAGGTCAAGGTCGCCCTCGACCTGATCTACGACCGGCGCGAAGAAGGCTACGACCCGCTCCAGAGGCTGATGGAGCTGTTCGAGGGCGTCAACACCAAGTCGATGAAGGACGGCAGGGCCGAGGAACTGCTCGCGCTGCCGCTGAACGAGCGCCTGGAGCGGCGCATCATCGACGGCGAGAAGAACGGCCTGGAGGACGACCTCACCGCCGCCCTCGCCGAACGGCCCGCGCTGGCGATCGTCAACGACACCCTGCTGAACGGCATGAAGGTCGTCGGCGAGCTGTTCGGCTCCGGCCAGATGCAGCTGCCGTTCGTACTCCAGTCGGCCGAGGTCATGAAGAAGGCCGTCGCCTTCCTCGAACCGCACATGGAGAAAGTCGCGGATGGCGAAGATGCTGTCGGCAAGGGCACGATCGTCCTGGCGACCGTCCGCGGTGATGTCCACGACATCGGCAAGAACCTGGTCGACATCATCCTCTCCAACAACGGCTACACCGTGGTCAACCTCGGCATCAAGCAGCCCGTCTCCGCGATCCTGGAGGCCGCCGAGGAACACCGGGCGGACGTCATCGGCATGTCGGGACTGCTGGTGAAATCGACGGTGATCATGAAGGAGAACCTTCAGGAGCTCAACCAGCGCAAGATGGCGGCCGACTTCCCCGTCATCCTCGGCGGCGCCGCCCTCACCCGCGCCTATGTCGAGCAGGACCTGCACGAGATCTACGAGGGTGAAGTCCGCTACGCCCGCGACGCGTTCGAGGGCCTGCGGCTGATGGACGCGCTGATCGGCATCAAACGCGGCGTCCCCGGAGCCGTACTGCCCGAGCTGAAGCAGCGCCGGGTCAAGCCGGTCGCCACCGCCACGGTGACCGAGGAGCACCCCGAGGAAGGCGCCGCCCGCTCCGACGTGTCGACCACCAACCCGATTCCCGAGCCGCCGTTCTGGGGCACCCGCGTCATCAAGGGCATCCAGCTCAAGGAGTACGCCTCCTGGCTGGACGAAGGCGCGCTGTTCAAGGGCCAGTGGGGCCTGAAGGAGGCCCGCAAGGGCGGGCCGTCGTACGAGGAACTGGTGGAGTCGGAGGGCCGGCCGCATCTGCGGGGCTGGCTGGACAAGCTCCAGACCCAGAACCTTCTGGAGGCCGCCGTGGTCTACGGCTACTTCCCCTGTGTCTCCAAGGGCGACGACCTGATCCTCCTCGGTGAGGACGGCTCGGAGCGGACCCGCTTCACCTTCCCCCGCCAGCGCCGGGGCCGGCGGCTCTGCCTGGCGGACTTCTTCCGCCCCGAGGAGTCCGGCGAGACGGACGTCGTGGGCCTTCAGGTCGTCACCGTCGGCTCGAAGATCGGCGGCGCGACCGCCGAACTCTTCGAGCGCAACGCCTACCGGGACTATCTCGAACTCCACGGCCTGTCCGTCCAGCTCGCCGAAGCCCTCGCCGAGTACTGGCACGCCCGCGTCCGCTCCGAGCTGGGCTTCGCGGGTGAGGACCCCTCCGAGGTCGAGGACATGTTCGCCCTGAAGTACCGGGGCGCCCGCTTCTCGCTCGGCTACGGCGCCTGCCCCAACCTGGAGGACCGCGCGAAGATCGCCGACCTCCTGCGGCCCGGCCGGATCGGCGTCGAACTCTCCGAGGAGTTCCAGCTGCACCCCGAGCAGTCCACCGACGCCATCGTGATCCACCACCCGGAGGCGAAGTACTTCAACGCGCGATAGCGCCCACCGCGCGCCATCCCCGGACGAGTCGTACACTTGTCCGTCCAGTGCAGGCCGGTCGCCGCACCCGGCGGGAATCCCGTCAGGAAAGGCGACCGGCCTTCTCGTCCCTCTCGGAGGTGTGCCGGATGACCAGTACGGTTCCCGTGTCCCTGACCCGTACGGCCGAAGGATCGGCCCTTCAGGCCGTTCTGCTCGACATGGACGGCACCCTGGTGGACACCGAGGGCTTCTGGTGGGACACGGAGGTCGCGGTCTTCAAGGATCTCGGCCACCCCCTGGACGACGCCTGGCGCGACATCGTCGTCGGCGGGCCGATGACCAGGAGCGCCGGCTACCTCATCGAGGCGACCGGCGCCGACATCACCCTCGCCGAGCTGACCGTGCTGCTCAACGACCGCTTCGAGGAGCGCATCGGCCGGGACGTACCGCTGATGCCGGGAGCCGCCAGGCTGCTCGCCGAGCTGGCCCACCACCGCGTGCCCACGGCCCTGGTCTCCGCCTCCCACCGGCGCATCATCGACCGGGTGCTGGAATCGGTCGGACGCCACCACTTCACGCTCACCGTGGCCGGTGACGAGGTGGCGAACACCAAGCCGCACCCCGACCCGTACCTGCTCGCCGCACGCGGGCTGAGCGCCGCCCCGTCCCGGTGCGCCGTCATCGAGGACACGGCGACCGGCGTGGCGTCCGCCGAGGCGGCGGGCTGCCGGGTGGTGGCCGTGCCCTCGGTCGCGCCGATCGCCGCCGCCGCGGGCAGGGTGATCGTGAACTCCCTCGAAGAGGTCGATCTGCTGTTCCTGCGCGGTCTGATTACGCACCGGCGTTCCTAGACCCACAGAGCGTGGCCTGTGAAACTATCGAAAGTCCGGGGTATTGCGGTACGCGAATTCGGTGGCCGCCGAGTGATCATCGAGAAGTGATCATGAAAGGCCGGCCGGAAACGCGGGTGACCTTTATCACCCTCACGCCGCGACCGAAGGTGACCACGCCCGTCCCGCACTCCCGACCCGCCCGTTCACCGCGCCGAAACGGGCAGTGATCTGTCCGGTTTCATGGCCTGATGTACGAGTCATTCCGGCGCGCCGATGCCGCTTCATGACCATTCCTGATCGCCTTGCGATTACGCCCGAAGTCGACCCCGTTCATCACATCAGCACCCGCCGACTAATCTCCTCGCGAGAACTTCGCTACACGTTCACCGCCTCAACGGTGTGTTGTTCCGACGGTCAATCACGTCGCGAATTTCTCAACCACCGTTGTATCCAAGGGTGTTCGGATGAGGAGTGCGTCCAGGATGAAGCGCAGAAGTCTCGTGCTGCCGGTAGCGGCCGGTCTGCTCGCCCCGCTACTCGCCGCCTGCGGCGGCTCGGACGGCGCGTCCGGCAGCGGTGACGTGATCGTCGTCGGCACCACGGACCAGTTCACCGCCACCGCGGACTCCCCGGCACCCTTCGACCCGGCGTTCGCCTACGACACCGGCGCCTGGAACGTCCTGCGCCAGTCCCTCCAGACACTGATGCACATCCCGCGCGGCGGCGGCGCCCCCGTCCCCGAGGCCGCCTCCAACTGCCGCTTCTCGGACAACCAGAACGAGAGCTACCGCTGCGAGCTGCGCCAGGGGCTGAAGTTCGTCGGCGGCGCCGGGATCACCTCGCAGGACGTGAAGTTCTCCATCCAGCGCGTGATCGACATCAACTCCGAGGCCGGCGCGGTGGGCCTGCTCAAGAACATCGACACCATCGAGACACCCAGCGACTCCGAAGTCATCTTCCACCTCAAGACCCCCGACGCCACGTTCCCGTACAAGCTCTCGACACCCGTCACCGGCATCGTCGACCCCGCCTCGTACGACGGCAGGAAACTCCGCGACGGCTTCGACGTGAACGGCTCCGGCCCGTACCACGTCACGTCCGAAGTCGACGGCGACCGCGTCGTCAAGGCCGTCTTCACCAAGAACACCTCGTACAAGGGCGACCTCAAACTCCGCAACGACAAGGTCGAACTGCGCTCGTACCCCGACGCGGCGGCCATGGGCAAGGCACTCGACTCCGGCGAGATCGACCTCATGGCCCGCACCATGTCACCCGGCCAGATCGAGGAGATGTCCGCCGAACCCAAGGCCGGCGTCGAACTCACCGAGATGCCCGGCCTGGAGATCCGCTACCTCGCCTTCGACACCGACGAGCCCGTCGTCAAGGACAAGGCCGTACGCCAGGCCGTCGCCTCCCTCGTCGACCGCGGCCAGATCGCCTCCGAGGTGTACGGCTCCACGGCCGAACCGCTCTACTCGCTCATCCCGGCGACCATCACCTCCCACACCAACTCGTTCTTCAACAAGTACGGCGAGCCCGACCGGGCCGAGGCCGCGCGGCTCCTCGAAGACGCCGGTGTCGACACACCCGTGAAGTTCACCCTGAACTACACCACCGACCACTACGGCGAAGCCACCGCCAAGGAGTTCGAGACACTCCAGAGGCAACTCAACGCCGGCGGACTGTTCGACGTCGACATCAAGGGCACCGAATGGTCCAAGTTCCGCCCCGCCCAGACACGCGGCGACTACACCGTCTACGGCATGGGCTGGTTCCCCGACTTCCCCGACCCGGACAACTACATCGCGCCGTTCCTCGACGAGGACAACTTCCTCAACGCGCCGTACGTGAACAAGCAGGTCAGCGGGCACCTCATCCCGCAGTCACGCAGCGAGGCCGAGCGCAGCGCCGCCGCCAAGGACTTCGCGCGGATACAGGACATCGTCGCCGAGGACGTGCCGGTGCTGCCCCTGTGGCAGGGCAAGCAGTACGTGGCCGCCGCCGACGACATCTCCGGCGTGGAATGGGCCCTCAACCCCTCCGGTGAACTGCTGGTCTGGGAACTGGGCACCGGCAGCGCCGTCTGACCGGCCCGACAGCAAGTACCGGCAGTCGGACAGAGGTCCCCGGCATCGATGTGATGCCGGGGACCTCTCCCGTACAGCTCCTACGCGCTGCCGACGCCTACGACTGGGCGCCGGGGCGCACCAGACCACTCTCGTACGCGTACACGGCCGCCTGGACGCGGTCACGCAGACTCAGCTTGGTCAGCACATGACCCACATGCGTCTTCACCGTCGTCTCGCTGACGAACAGGTCCGCCGCGATCTCCGCGTTCGACAACCCGCGCGCCACCAGCTTGAGCACCTCGACCTCGCGCTCGGTCAGCGTGTGCAGCGTGTCCGGCACCTGCTCGTCGCCGGACGGCAGATGGTCCGCGTACTTGTCGAGCAGCCTGCGCGTGATGCTCGGCGCCAGCATCGCCTCACCCTCGGCCACCACCCGGATCGCCTGCACCAGCTCGTTCGCGGGCGCGTCCTTCAACAGAAAGCCACTCGCCCCGGCCCGCAGCGCCTCCACCACATACTCGTCCAGATCGAACGTCGTCAGCACCAGCACCTTCGCCGGGCCGTCCTTACCGGGACCGGTGATCTGACGCGTCGCCTCGACACCGTCCATCCGCGGCATCCGGATGTCCATCAGCACCACATCGGGCTGAAGCGCCCGGACCTGGTCGATCGCCTGGAGGCCGTCACCGGCCTCGCCGACGACCGCGATGTCCTGCTCGGCCTCCAAGATCATCCGGAAGCCGGTACGCAGCAGCGGCTGGTCATCGACCAGTAGGACGCGGATCGCCACGGGATCTCCTTCGGTAGACCGATCCCGATCCATTCTGCCTTGAGCACCCGTCCACGGACGCGGCGGGCACACACCGCCCCCGCTACACCCCCCGAGCCGGCTCGGCGGAGACGACCGGCCCGGCGGCCGGAACCGGCTCCGCGTCCTGCGCCGGCGGCACCGACAACGGATACACCGGGGGAGTACCACCGAACTCCGGACACACCGCCTGATGGTCGCACCAGCCGCACAGCTTCGTCGGCCTGGGCCGCCAGTCGCCCGTCTCCGTCGCCTGCCTGATCGCGTCCCACAGCGCCAGCAGCTTCCGCTCGACACGCTCCAGATCCGCCTCCACCGGGTCGTACGTCAGCACATCACCACTGCCCAGATAGACCAGCTGAAGCCGCCGCGGCACCACCCGCTTCAGCCGCCACACCACCAGCGCGTAGAACTTCATCTGGAACAGCGCGCCCTCCGCGTACTCAGGACGCGGCGCCTTTCCTGTCTTGTAGTCCACGATCCGCACCTCACCCGACGGCGCCACATCCACCCGGTCGATCACCCCCCGCAGCCGCAACCCCGACTCCAGCTCCGTCTCCACGAACAACTCACGCTCCGCCGGCTCCAACCGCGTCGGATCCTCCAGCGAGAACCACCGCTCGACCAGCCGCTCGGCATCCGACAACCAGCGCGTCAGCCGCTCACCGCCCTCGTCCCCCGCGAACAGCTCACCCAGCTCCGGCCTCGACTCCAGCAGCCGGTCCCACTGCCCGGGCACCATCGACCTGGCCCGCGGCGCCGTACGCTCGACAGCGGGATCGTCGAACAACCTCTCCAGCACCGCGTGCACCAGCGTCCCGCGCGTCGCCGCCTCGCTCGGCTTCTCCGGCAGCTTGTCGATCACCCGGAACCGGTACAGCAGAGGGCACTGCATGAAGTCACTCGCACGCGACGGCGACAGCGACGTGGGCTGCTGACTCGTACTCATGACGCAGACCCTACGGCCCGCCACCGACAGCGAGCGGAATACCATCGACGCAAGACCCTCGCACACAGCATGATCGAGCGAGCGACGGCGCCGCAACGAAGGGAAGACGTGAAAAAGGACGACGAGAGCGGCGAGAGCAAGAGGCCGCGGTCCGGTCCTGAGGACGCGCCCCCCGGCGGCAAGCGGAAGCGGCCCGAAGACCCCGGCGGCGGGATCCTGATGGGCCGCCCCTTCGGCGTACCCGTCTACGTCGCCCCCAGCTGGTTCCTGGTCGCCGCCCTCATCACCTGGGTCTTCGGCGGCCAGCTCGACCGCGTCCTGCCCGAACTCGGCAACCTCCGCTACCTCGTCGCACTCTTCTTCGCCGTCGCCTTCTACGCCTCCGTACTCGTCCACGAACTGGCCCACACCGTCGTCGCACTGCGCTACGGACTCCCCGTACGCCGCATCCAGCTCCAGTTCTTCGGCGGCGTCTCCGAAATCGAGAAGGAATCGGAGACCCCCGGCCGCGAATTCGTACTCGCCTTCGTCGGCCCCCTGCTCTCCCTCGTCCTCGCCGGCCTCTTCTACCTCACGATGGCGGCCGTCGAACCCGGCACCGTCCCCGGCGTCCTCCTCGCCGGCCTGATGATCTCCAACCTCATCGTCGCCGCCTTCAACCTGCTGCCCGGCCTGCCACTGGACGGCGGCCGGATGCTGCGCGCCGTCGTCTGGAAGATCACCGGCAAACCCATGGCAGGCACCGTCGCCGCCGCCTGGGTCGGCAGAGCCCTCGCCGTCGCCGTCCTCATCGGCCTCCCGCTGCTCACCCACACCGGCGCCCTCGGCAACTCCACCAAGGACATCGGCGGCATGGAGACCGTCACCGACGCACTCCTCGCGGCCATCCTCGCCGCCATCATCTGGACCGGCGCCGGCAACAGCCTGCGCATGGCCCGCCTACGCGAACACCTGCCCGAACTCCAGGCCCGCGCCCTCACCCGCCGCGCCGTCCCCGTCGAATCGGCCACCCCCCTCTCCGAGGCACTGCGCCGCGCCAACGAAGCCGGCGCCCGCGCCCTCGTCGTCGTCGACGGACAAGGCGAACCGACCGCCCTGGTCCGCGAGGCGGCCATCGTCGGCGTCCCACCCCACCGCCGCCCCTGGGTCGCCGTCAGCGGGCTCGCCCACGACCTCACCGACGGCATGAAAGTCCCCGCCGAACTCGCCGGAGAAGCACTCCTCGACCGCCTCCGCGCCAACCCCGCCACCGAATACCTCGTCGTCGAAGACACCGGCGAGATCTACGGAGTCCTGTCCACCGCCGACGTCGAACGCGCCTTCGTCGCCGCCATGGCCAGGCCCGACGCCAAATAAGGCCCCCCACGCCAGGTGAGGAAGCCCCAAATGGAGCAGGTAGTCTGACCGCATGTCCGAACCGACCGGTGCCGCCCGTCGTCGCGGCCCCTTCAAGGTCGGGGACCAGGTTCAGCTCACCGACCCCAAGGGACGCCACTACACCTTCACGCTCGAAGCGGGGAAGAATTTCCACACCCACAAGGGTTCCTTCCCCCACGACGAGCTGATCGGTGCTCCCGAGGGCAGTGTTGTCCGCACCACGGGAAACGTCGCCTACCTCGCGCTGCGCCCCCTGCTCCCCGACTACGTCCTGTCCATGCCCCGCGGCGCCGCCGTGGTCTACCCCAAGGACGCGGGCCAGATCCTGGCCTTCGCCGACATCTTCCCCGGCGCCCGCATCGTCGAAGCCGGAGTGGGATCGGGCTCGCTCAGCAGCTTCCTGCTGCGCGCCATCGGCGACCAGGGCATGCTGCACTCCTACGAGCGCCGGCAGGACTTCGCCGACATCGCCCAGCAGAACGTGGAACGCTACTTCGGCGGCCCGCACCCCGCCTGGCAGCTCACCGTCGGCGACCTCCAGGACAACCTCAGCGACACCGAGGTCGACCGGGTCATCCTCGACATGCTCGCGCCGTGGGAATGCGTCGAACCGGTGTCGAAGGCGCTCGTACCCGGCGGCATCCTCTGCGCGTACGTCGCCACCACCACCCAGCTCGCCCGCACCGTCGAGACGATCCGCGAACACGGCTCGTTCAACGAACCGGCCGCCTGGGAATCGATGGTCCGCAACTGGCACGTCGAAGGACTCGCCGTACGCCCCGACCACCGCATGATCGGCCACACCGGCTTCCTGATCACCGCCCGCCGCCTCGCCGACGGCGTCGAGCCGCCCCTGCGCCGCCGCCGCCCCTCCAAGGGCGCCTACGGCGACGACTACGACGGCCCGGGGAGCGGCAGCGGCTCCCGAACCTGAGCCGGCGTCACCGCCCGGCCCGAAAGCCCGGACGACCACAACACCTCAGCGCCGCCGCCCAGTTCACGTCCGCCCAACGCGAACTCGGCGGCGGCATCTTCACGTTGGCCTTACGGACCCCGCTGTTCCGCCGCACTGTGACGTGTGGCACCATTCTCGCCACCCCCACCGGCAACGCCTTCACAGGAGACACCGCGTGCAGATCTCCGACCTCCCGGACCTCGCGCACACCCGCCCGCGCCCGGTGCACTGGCTCGCCACAGCCACCGCGATGGCCGCCGTCGTGGCCGCCGCCGGCCTGCTCCAGCCCGACGCCGCCACCGCCAACCAGCCCGGCTCCACGACCACCGCACGCACCACCCCGAACACGGCACCACCACCCGCGCCCGACACCACCACCGTCGACTTCCCACTCGCATGCGGTGGCGCGAAAGCACTGGTCACGAAGGAAGCCACCGGAGACCTCGACGGCGACGGCCACCCCGAGACCGTGGCAGCCGCCCGCTGCGACGCCGGATCAGGCACCCCGCCCAGCGGCCTCTACGTACTCACCGCGACGAAAGACGCGGGCGCGCCCCGCATCGTCGCCACCCTCGTGGACCCCGCCGACCGGCAGAGCGTCACCGACCTGGACATACGCGACGGCCTCGTCCAGGCACGGCTCCTCGGCTACTCAGGACCGGACGTACCCGGCTGCTGCCCCGACGAGGACCGGCGCCTGACCTGGGAATGGAAGAACGGCGGCTTCACACGGAGCGCCCAGAACGCGTCACGCCCCGTCTGACCCGTCACTCGGCGTCGGGACCGTACACCTCGACACTGTCCGAGACGCGCCGTACATGAATGCAGTCACCCGGGCACTCCTTCGCCGAGTCGACCACGTCCTTGAGGATCGGCAGCGGCACCCGCGTAGTGGCACCGGGCGACTGAAGCAACTCGTCGTCGGCACTCTTCACATAAGCGAGCCCGTCGATGTCCAGCTCGAAGACATCGGGCGCGTACTGGGCACAGATCCCGTCCCCGGTGCACAGGTCCTGGTCGATCCATACCTCAAGCGGCTCGCCGCCCTCGGTGACGGCGTCGGTCGGAGCCTGCTGCTGCACGGTCATATCTCCTGCCGTTTCCTGCGTGGGGTGAGGCAATCTGGGGCAAGTCGCGCCAGCCCTGACGGGTGTTGAACACTCCGACGATACAACCGGCCGCTTTCCGATGTTGAACGGTGGGTATTCCCCTGGCGTGAGGGAGAGCGCAAGGGTGAAGATCGGACACACCCCGACAGTCTTTGTGATCTAGGGGTTTTAATCACCACCTACCCAGGTAGGGTCAGGAAGCGTCCAGCTCCCCTTGGAGGAGGTGAGGACCGTGGCAGCCCACGACGACGACATCAACCGCGGCATCCGGCCCGGGCGGGGGTCCGAAGACCCAGCCGGCCAGGTTGCCTATCTCGAGCAGGAAATCGCCGTCCTGCGACGTAAGCTCGCCGACTCTCCGCGTCATACGAGAATTCTCGAAGAGCGGATCGTCGAACTGCAGACAAACCTGGCAGGCGTGTCCGCGCAGAACGAGCGGCTCGCCAACACGCTCCGTGAGGCCCGCGACCAGATCGTGGCCCTCAAGGAAGAGGTCGACCGGCTCGCACAGCCGCCAGCCGGCTTCGGAGTCTTCCTGCACGCCAACGAGGACGGTACGGCCGACATCTTCACCGGGGGCCGCAAGCTCCGGGTGAACGTCAGCCCCGGCGTCGAGCTCGAAGAGCTCCGACGCGGCCAGGAAGTCATGCTCAACGAGGCCCTCAACGTGGTCGAGGCCATGGAATTCGAGCGGGCCGGGGACATCGTCACCCTCAAGGAAATCCTTGAGGACGGCGAGCGCGCCCTGGTCGTCGGGCACACCGACGAAGAACGGGTGGTACGGCTCGCGGAGCCGCTGCTGGACATCACCATCCGCTCCGGCGACGCCCTCCTGCTCGAACCACGCTCCGGCTACGTCTACGAAGTGGTTCCCAAGAGCGAGGTCGAAGAACTCGTCCTCGAAGAGGTCCCCGACGTCGACTACAGCAAGATCGGCGGTCTCGGCGGCCAGATCGAAATGATCCGCGACGCCGTCGAGCTCCCTTACCTCTACCCCGACCTCTTCAAAGAGCACGAACTGCGCCCACCGAAGGGCATCCTGCTCTACGGCCCCCCCGGCTGCGGCAAGACCCTCATCGCCAAGGCCGTCGCCAACTCCCTTGCCAAAAAGGTCGCCGAGGTGAGCGGCAGGCCCGCGGGGAAGAGCTACTTCCTCAACATCAAGGGCCCCGAACTCCTCAACAAATACGTCGGCGAGACCGAGCGGCACATTCGCCTGGTCTTCCAGCGCGCCCGCGAGAAGGCCAGCGAAGGCACCCCCGTCATCGTCTTCTTCGACGAGATGGAATCCCTCTTCCGCACCCGCGGCTCCGGCGTCAGCTCGGACGTGGAGAACACCATCGTCCCCCAGCTTCTCGCCGAGATCGACGGTGTGGAGGGCCTGGAGAACGTCATCGTCATCGGCGCCTCCAACCGCGAGGACATGATCGATCCCGCGATCCTGCGGCCGGGCCGACTCGACGTGAAGATCAAGATCGAGCGTCCCGACGCGGAGGCGGCGAAGGACATCTTCGCGAAGTACCTCCGCTCCTCCCTGCCCCTGCACGAGGACGACCTGTCCGAACACAAGGGCTCGCCCGATTCCACCGTCCAGGCCATGATCCAGTCGGTCGTCGAGCGGATGTACACCGAGTCCGAGGAGAACCGCTTCCTCGAAGTCACCTACGCGAACGGCGACAAGGAAGTCCTCTACTTCAAGGACTTCAACTCCGGCGCGATGATCCAGAACATCGTCGACCGGGCCAAGAAGATGGCCATCAAGGACTTCCTCGACGAGAACCAACGAGGACTCCGCGTCGCCCACCTCCTCCAGGCCTGCGTGGACGAGTTCAAGGAGAACGAGGACCTGCCCAACACCACCAACCCCGACGACTGGGCCCGCATCTCCGGCAAGAAGGGCGAGCGGATCGTCTTCATCCGCACCCTGGTGACCGGAAAACAAGGCGCGGACACCGGACGCTCCATCGACACCGTGGCGAACACCGGACAGTACCTGTAAGACACAGACCGGCTGCGGATGTCCGGACGGGCATCCGCAGCCGGCTGCTTTCCCCGTTCCTTTCACGACACCAGGGCAATGACGGAAACGATCTCCCCACCAGTGCAATGGCGTTCTAGGCTCTTCGGTACCGCCGCGTCGCGCAGTGCGGGGACGGGCACCGCACACGCACCGGAGAGACAGCGGTACTTGAGCGCCGTTCCCGAAGGGGAGCGCCGCCGGGCAAGGAGGGCCGCATGACCGTACGGCGAGTAATGGGCATCGAGACGGAGTACGGCATCTCCGTCCCCGGCCAACCGAACGCCAATGCCATGCTCACCTCGTCCCAGATCGTCAACGCCTACGCGGCGGCGATGCACAGGGCGCGCCGCGCCCGCTGGGACTTCGAGGAGGAGAACCCCCTGCGGGACGCACGAGGCTTCGACCTCGCCCGTGAGGCCGCCGAGTCCAGCCAGCTCACCGATGAGGACATCGGGCTGGCCAATGTGATCCTCACCAACGGCGCGCGGCTCTACGTCGACCACGCGCACCCCGAGTACAGCTCCCCGGAGATCACCAACCCGCGTGACGCCGTCCTGTGGGACAAGGCCGGCGAACGCGTCATGGCCGAGGCCGCCGAGCGCGCCGGACAACTCCCCGGCGCCCAGCCGATCCTCCTCTACAAGAACAACACCGACAACAAGGGCGCCTCGTACGGCACGCACGAGAACTACCTGATGAAGCGGGAGACCCCGTTCTCGGACATCGTGCGCCACCTCACGCCGTTCTTCGTCTCGCGACAGGTCGTCACCGGCGCCGGCCGGGTGGGCATCGGCCAGGACGGCCACGAACACGGCTTCCAGATCAGCCAGCGGGCCGACTACTTCGAGGTCGAGGTCGGCCTGGAGACCACCCTCAAACGGCCCATCATCAACACCAGGGACGAGCCGCACTCGGACGCCGAGAAATACCGCAGGCTCCACGTGATCATCGGCGACGCGAATCTCTCGGAGATCTCCACCTATCTCAAGCTCGGGACGACATCGCTGGTCCTGTCCATGATCGAGGACGGGTTCATCAACGTCGACCTGGCCGTGGACCAGCCCGTGCGCACGCTCCACCAGGTCTCGCACGACCCGTCCCTGGCCCGTCTGATCACTCTCCGCAGCGGCCGGACACTCACCGCGGTGCAGCTCCAGATGGAGTATTTCGAACTGGCGCGCAAATACGTCGAGGAGCGCTACGGCGCCGACGCCGACGAGCAGACCAGGGATGTCCTCGGCCGCTGGGAAGACACGCTCAACCGGCTGGAGAACGACCCGATGAGCCTGTCGGGCGAACTGGACTGGGTCACCAAGAAGGAGATCCTGGAGGGCTACCGCCGCCGCGACAGCCTGGAGTGGGACGCGGCACGGCTGCATCTGGTGGATCTCCAGTACGCGGACGTACGCCCCGAGAAGGGCCTGTACAACCGCCTGGTGGCCCGCGGCAAGATGAGCAGGCTCCTGGACGAACCGG
Organism: Streptomyces sp. NBC_01508; assembly: GCF_045040315.1. Taxonomy (NCBI): domain Bacteria; kingdom Bacillati; phylum Actinomycetota; class Actinomycetes; order Kitasatosporales; family Streptomycetaceae; genus Streptomyces; species Streptomyces sp. NBC_01508. The sequence continues at coordinate 7,052,044 of NZ_CP109419.1, forward strand.
ACGTCGAACGGGCCGAGACGAAGCCCCCTGAGGACACCCGCGCCTACTTCCGCGGCCGCTGCCTGGAGCAGTACGCGGACGACGTGGCCGCGGCCTCCTGGGACTCGGTCATCTTCGACCTGCCGGGCCGGGACTCCCTCCAGCGGGTGCCCACCATGGAACCTCTCCGGGGCACCCGTAACCACGTGAAAGCGCTCCTGGACCGGTGCCGTACGGCCGAAGACCTGGTCCGGGTGCTCTCGGGCGGCTGAAATGGTCCCGGCCCGGGAATCATGGAGATGGCCCCCGGACGTTGTACGAACTGCGGGGCCGATGTCGGACCCTGCTTGTAGGGTCGGATCTTGAAGGTCACATCGAGCGGGGCGAACCGAGCGGGGTGAGGGTTATGGCGACCAAGGACACCGACGGCGGGCAGCAGAAGGCGACGCGTTCCACCGAGGAGGTCGAGGAGCAGACCGAGGACGTACAGCAGTCCGAGGACCTCAAGGAACGCCAGGAGAAACTGTCGGACGACGTGGACTCCGTGCTGGACGAGATCGACGACGTACTCGAGGAGAATGCCGAGGACTTTGTTCGAAGCTTCGTACAAAAAGGCGGAGAGTGAACGATGGGCGATCCGCCGGACGAGAAGCAGTGCGCGGGTTGTCGCCGCACCCTGCGACTCAGCTCCTTCGCGGCGGACAGGAATAGGCGGGACGGTCTCCAAACGCGGTGTCGGCAGTGTGTGGCGGAGTACAGCGCCATGCGCTACCGGCGCCGCCAGCAGGCCGAAGGCAAGGTCGTCCGCGAGAAGGTGGACGTGCCTACGGGCCACAAGCTTTGCTGGATTTGCGGCGTGGTCAAACCGCACAGCGAATGGCACCGAAATTCCAGCGCGTCGGACGGATTGTCCACGCGGTGCAAGTCATGCCGGGCAGCCCAAGGTCGCGCGGGCCACCTCAAGCGGCAGTACGGCATCACCGAGGCCCAGCGCGACGAGATGATCGCCTCGCAGATGGGCATCTGCGTCATCTGTCTGTCCGCCCCCGCCGCACATGTGGATCACTGCCACGAGACGGGTAGGGTCCGGGGCGTACTGTGCTTCAACTGCAATTCGGCCATTGGCAAGTTGGGCGATGATCCCGACACCCTGCGCCGTGCCATCGCATACCTGGAGGGAAACGCGTGGAAGCCAACACTCGTAGCACCGGGCGTCTACCGGCTGCCTTCCTGACGCCCGGGTCGGCCTCGTTCATGGACTTTCTGTCCGTCCACTCGCCGGAGATCCTGCCCGGCAACCGGGTGCTGCCGCCCGTCCAGGGTGCGATCGAGGCGCCGCACGGGACGACCATCGTCGCCGTGACGTTCGCGGGTGGGGTCATCCTCGCCGGTGACCGGCGGGCGACCATGGGCAACATGATCGCGCAGCGCGACATCGAGAAGGTCTTTCCGGCCGATGAGTACTCGGCCGTGGGCATCGCGGGTACGGCGGGTCTGGCCGTGGAGATGGTCAAGCTCTTCCAGCTGGAGCTGGAGCACTTCGAGAAGGTCGAGGGCGCGCAGCTCTCGTTCGAGGGCAAGGCCAACCGGCTGTCCACCATGATCCGCGGCAATCTCGCGATGGCCATGCAGGGGCTGGCCGTCGTTCCGCTCTTCGCCGGCTGGGACGTGGACCGGGAGAAGGGCCGCATCTTCTCGTACGACGTGACGGGCGGCCGTTCCGAGGAGCACGGGTACGCGTCCACGGGGTCGGGTTCGCTCTTCGCGCGTGGTGCGATGAAGAAGCTGTTCCGTGAGGGGCTGACGGAGGAGCAGGCCATCACTCTCGTCATCCAGGCGCTCTATGACGCGGCTGACGACGATTCGGCCACCGGTGGTCCGGATGTCGCCCGCAAGATCTATCCGATCGTCAACATCATGAGCGACGAGGGTTTCCGCAGGGTGACCGATGAGGAGTCGTCCCGGGTCGCCCGCACGATCATCGAGCGCCGGCTGGAGCAGCCCGACGGCCCGCGCGCCGAACTGCTCTGACGCCGGTCCCCGCTGAATAGACATGTCACTGACAGGAAGGGACGGATAGCCGGTGTCGACGCCGTTCTATGTCTCACCCCAGCAGGCCATGGCCGACCGGGCGGAGTACGCCCGTAAGGGCATCGCCCGCGGTCGCAGCCTGGTTGTGCTGCAGTACGCCGACGGCATCGTCTTCGTCGGTGAGAACCCGTCCCGCGCGCTGCACAAGTTCAGCGAGATCTATGACCGGATCGGTTTCGCCGCCGCCGGTAAGTACAACGAGTACGAGAATCTGCGCATCGGTGGTGTCCGTTACGCGGATCTGCGTGGATACACCTACGACCGTGACGATGTGACGGCCCGTGGGCTCGCCAATGTGTACGCGCAGACGCTCGGCACGATCTTCTCCAGTGCCGGTGAGAAGCCGTACGAGGTGGAGTTGGTTGTCGCCGAGGTGGGTCCGACGGCCGACGGCGACCAGATCTACCGGTTGCCGCATGACGGGTCGATCGTGGACGAGCACGGCTCGGTGGCTGTCGGTGGCAGCTCGGAGCAGATCAGCACGTTCCTGGATCAGCAGCACCGCGACGGGATGTCGCTCGCCGAGGCGTTGAAGCTGGCGGTCCAGGCCCTGTCCCGCGACACCAACGGGAGTGAGCGGGAGATCCCCGCGGAGCGGCTGGAGGTGGCGGTCCTGGATCGCACTCGGCCGCAGCAGCGCAAGTTCAAGCGTGTCGTGGGCCGGCAGCTTGCCCGGTTGCTGGAGGCGGACGGTGCGGCGTCCACGCCGACGGACGCTCCCTCGGACATCGAGGGGTCGGAGGAGTCCGGCGACGCCGAGGAGTGAGTGGCGCGGTCTGTGACGGTGCCCCGAACCGCCTGCGCGGGGTTCGGGGCACCGGTCTGTCCGGGGTGGCGAGGCCCGTGCTCAGGCCGGTGGGGGTGCGGTCGAGCCGCGGAGGACCAGCGAGACGGGCAGGACGGTGTTCTCGGGCCTTTGTCCGTCGAGGATGGACAGGAGCGCCGACATCCCGTGCTCGCCGACCTGCTCGGCGGGCAGTCGGACGGTGGTCAGTTCCGGTTCCACCGCTGTCGCGAGGGCGAGGTCGTCGAAGCCGGTGACGGAGAGGTCGTCGGGTACTCGCAGGCCGAGTTTCCGTGCGGCTTTGACGGCGCCCGCCGCCAGGACGTCGCTGTCGCAGATCAGGGCGGTGGGTCGGGGGCCGGGGCCGCTGAGGGCCCGTTCGGCCGCTGCGCGTGCCGCGTGCACTTCCAGGGGGGAGGGCACGGTGCGTACGAGTGCCCCGGGGATGTCGCGTACCGCTTCGGCCAGTGTGTCGGCGCGCACGGTGAAGGTCCAGGAGGTCACGGCGGAGGCGAGGTGGGTGATGCGGCGGTGGCCCAGGGCGAGCAGATGGTCTGTCACCTGCCGCATGGCGTCCGCGATGTCGAGGTTGACGTGTGCGGCGGCGCCGGATCCGGTGGGGTCGCTGTCGAGCATGACCAGGGGCAGGTCGGCTCCCCGGATGGTGGCGAGCGCCTCGGTCGCCATGGAGGAGGCGATCACTCCGTCCAGTGCGGCGCGTGCCGACGAGAACGGGTCCTTGGCGGGGCCGATGCCTTCGGGTGACGGGTAGAGGACCACGCCGAAGCTGTGCTCGGCGGCGACGGTCGCGGCGCCGGTGTAGACGCGGGCGAAGAACTCGTTGGTGAGTGCGGGGACCACGAGGAGTGCGGTCCTGGTGCGGCCGAGGCGGAGGTTGCGGGCGGCGAGGTTGGGCCGGTAGCCGAGTTCGCGTGCCGTGTCCCGGACGAGTTCTGCTGTGCGTTCGGAGACGCGGCCGGGCCATTTGTCGGCGAGTACGAGGGAGACGGTGGCCTGCGAGACCCCGGCGACGCGTGCGACGTCCTTGCTGGTGGGCCGGGCGGGGCGGGCGGCGGTGCCGGGGCCGGGGCGGTCCGTGCCGGGCGGCTGTGCCATGGGTGTCGTCCTCCGTGGTGGCTGTCGCGGGTGGGGGCACCGGGCCGTGCGCCCCTGAAGGGGGTGGACCCGCGGGCTGCGGTCATGGTACGTATGACGCTCGAAGTTATACGTAAAACTTGCTTGTGCCGGGTGAAACCGGGGGAAGAGAAGGGGAGTCATGGCCGCAGGCTATGTGGACATTCTCAAGGCACCGCACGCCGCACGACTGCTCACCGGCACGCTCGTCGGACGGCTGCCCAGCGCCACCGGGCACATCGCGATCGTCCTGTTCACCCGCGACGCGGGCGGCAGCTACACCCTCGCGGGGGCCCTGGCGGCCGTCTACGGGCTCTCCACCGCGATCGGCCAGCCGCTGCTCGGCCGCGCCGTGGACCTGGTGGGCCAGCCGCGGGTACAGCTCCCCGCCGCGTTCCTCTCCGCTCTGGGCATGGTGTTCCTGGCCGTCACCGGAATCGACCCGCTGATCCTCGCCTACGCGGCGGTCGTCGTCGCCGGCTTCTTCACCCCGCCGCTCGAAGGCGGTCTGCGGGCGCTGTGGCCCAGTGTGCTCGGCCGGGAGGACCGGGTGCACCGGGCGTACGCCATGGACGCCGTGGCGCAGGAGGTGATGTTCACGGCGGGCCCGCTGCTGGTCACGCTCCTCGTCGCCGTCCGGTCGCCGAGCGCCGCCCTGCTGGTGATCAACGCCATCGGTGTCCTCGGCGCGCTCACGGTCGTGCTCTCCAAGCCCTCGCGTGCCTGGCGCTCGGCACCGCGGGAGGCGCACTGGCTCGGCGCCCTGCGCTCACCGGGCCTCCTCGCGCTCCTCGCCGCCTTCCTCTTCATCGGGCTGGCGCTCGGCTCCATCACCGTCGCCGGCGTCGCGTACGCCGACGATCAGGGCCGTGAGTCCGTGTACGGCTGGCTGATGGCGGCCCTGGGGCTCGGCGCGCTGGTGGGTGGCCTCGGGTACGGAGCCAGGCAGTGGACCGGTACGCCCGAGCGCAGGCTGTTGTGGATCACCGCGCTGCTCGCCGTGGGCTATCTGCCCCTGATGCTCACCCCCGGCGTCGTGGCGATGACCGCGCTCGCCGCCCTGTCCGGTGTCTTCCTGGCGCCCGCGCTGGCCTGTGCCTTCGTCGTGGTCGACCGGCACGCCCCGCGCGGCACCGTCACGGAGGCGTTCTCCTGGCTGGTGACGACCTTCGGTGTCGGTGCCGCGTTCGGTACGGGGGCGGCGGGCCCGGCCATCGAACTCGCCGGGACATCGGCGAGCTTCGCCGTCGCGGGGGCGGGTGGTGTCGCCGCGCTGCTCGTTCTGCTGGCCACCCAGCGGGTCCTCGCGGTTCCCGGCGGTGACGCCGGAGGTGACGTCACCGGGGAGGCCGGTTACGAAAATGATCGCAACGGTGCGGCCCAACACGGTTTCAGCTCAGGCCATCAGGCGTAATGTTCAGACATGGACCGCCGCATTTTCGGGCTGGAGAACGAGTACGGCGTCACGTGCACCTTCAGGGGACAGCGCCGGCTGTCACCTGACGAAGTGGCGCGCTACCTCTTCCGCCGTGTTGTGTCATGGGGCCGCAGCAGCAACGTCTTCCTGCGGAACGGCGCCCGCCTCTACCTCGACGTGGGATCGCATCCGGAATACGCGACACCCGAATGCGACAACGTGACCGAACTGGTCACGCACGACAAGGCGGGCGAGCGCATTCTCGAAGGCCTGCTCGTCGACGCCGAACGCCGCCTGCACGAGGAGGGAATCGCGGGCGACGTCTATCTGTTCAAGAACAACACCGATTCGGCGGGAAACTCCTACGGCTGCCACGAGAATTATCTCGTCGCCCGTCATGGGGAATTCTCCCGGCTCGCGGACATCCTCATTCCGTTCCTCGTCACCCGGCAGTTGCTCTGCGGTGCCGGAAAGGTGCTGCAGACTCCGCGTGGCGCGGTCTACTGCGTCAGTCAGCGCGCCGAGCACATTTGGGAGGGCGTCAGTTCCGCCACCACCCGTTCCCGTCCGATCATCAACACCCGTGACGAGCCGCACGCCGACGCGGAGCGCTACCGCCGGCTGCATGTCATCGTCGGCGACTCGAACATGTCCGAGACGACCATGCTCCTGAAGGTCGGCGCCACGGATCTCGTGCTGCGCATGATCGAGGCGGGCACGGTGATGCGCGATCTCACCCTGGAGAACCCGATCCGGGCGATCCGCGAGGTGAGTCACGACATCACCGGTCAGCGCAAGGTGCGTCTGGCCAGCGGGCGCGAGGCGTCGGCCATCGAGGTCCAGCGGGAGTACTACGAGAAGGCCGTGGACTTCGTCGACCGCCGGGGCATCCGCACCGGCACCGTCGAGCAGGTGCTGGAGTTGTGGGGTCGTACGCTCGACGCCATCGAGGCCGAGGATCTGGACCGGATCGGCACCGAGATCGACTGGGTCATGAAGTACAAGCTCATCGAGCGCTACCGGGCCAAGCACAACATGACCATGTCCCATCCCCGGGTCGCCCAGATAGACCTCGCCTACCACGACATCCACCGCCGCCGCGGGCTCTACTACCTGTTGGAGAAGCGTGGCCAGGCGGCCCGGATCTGCAACGACATGAAGATCTTCGAGGGCAAGTCCGTGCCCCCGCAGACGACTCGGGCACGGTTGCGCGGTGACTTCATCCGGCGGGCACAGGAGCAGCGGCGGGACTTCACCGTCGACTGGGTCCATCTCAAGCTCAACGACCAGGCGCAGCGCACCGTGCTGTGCAAGGACCCGTTCCGTTCGGTGGACGACCGGGTCGAAAAGCTGATCGCCGGTATGTGATCGCCGACGGTCGACATCTGTCGTCCGGAACGCGACTCGGGCCCCGTACGTTCTTCGTGCGGGGCCCTTGCCACGCCCTAGAGTGTCGTGGAACTTAACCTTCCGTCTGAGATCTGAGGAATTCGTGCGCCGACTTGCCGGCCTCATCGTCATCCCCCTACTGCTGCTGTCCACAGCGGCCTGTGGTGACGACGGAGGCACCGACTCCACTTCGTCCAAGAGCGGGTTTCCCGAGATCACCGCGGGTGCCAAGTTCGGTGAGAAGCCGACTCTGGCGAAGGGCGAGGGGACCCCGCCGAAGGAGTTGCAGACCGACGTCATCAGTGAGGGTGACGGCGCGAAGCTGAAGAAGGGTGACGCGATCCAGGTGAACTACCTGGGCCAGTCCTGGGACTCGACCAAGCCGTTCGACAACAGCTACGACCGCAAGGCCCCCTTCGATCTGACGCTCGGCGCGGGCATGGTCATCCAGGGCTGGGACAAGGGCCTGGAGGGCCAGAAGGTCGGCAGCCGTGTCGAGCTGGTCATCCCGCCGGACCTGGGTTACGGCGCGCAGGGGCAGGGCGACATCAAGCCCAACTCCACACTCGTCTTCGTCGTCGACATCCTGAAGGCGACTCAGGTTCTGACCTCGGCCAAGGGCAGTGAGGTCGCGCAGGACAACATCGACCTGCCGAAGGTCGGGGTCAACACCGACGGCAAGGCTCCGAAGGTCACGATCCCGAAGACGGACCCGCCGAAGAAGCTCGTGTCCAACTACGTGCTGGAGAGCAAGGGCGAGGTCGTCAAGGCCACCGACTCGGTGGTGCTGAACTACGAGGCGCTGCTGTGGAAGGACGCCAAGACGTTCGACAGCACGTACAAGAACGGCAAGACCGTGACGTTCCCGCTGCCGCAGCTCGCCCTCAAGGGGCTGAAGGACGGCGTCGTCGGCAAGAAGGTCGGCAGCCGTGTGCTGGTCGTCATTCCGCCGGCCGAGGCGTTCGGTGACAAGGAGCAGCAGGGCATCCCGAAGGGCTCCACTCTGGTGTTCGCCGTGGACATCCTGGCGAAGGTGTAAGACTGTCCCGGTTGCCCCGTTCATCATTTAGAGGAGCAGTTCAGTGAGCATCGAGAAGCCCGAGATCGATTTCCCGGGTGGCGAGCCGCCGGCCGACCTGGAGATCAAGGACATCTGGGAGGGCGAGGGTGCCGTGGCCAAGTCGGGCGACACCGTCTCCGTCCACTACGTGGGTGTGGCGTTCTCCACCGGTGAGGAATTCGACGCCTCCTGGAACCGCGGTACGCCGCTGAAGTTCCAGCTCGGTCAGGGCAAGGTCATCTCCGGCTGGGACCAGGGTGTCCAGGGCATGAGGGTCGGCGGTCGTCGTCAGCTGACGATTCCCTCGCACCTCGCCTACGGCGAGCACGGCGCGGGTGGTGGCGCGATCGCTCCGGGCGAGACGCTGATCTTCGTCTGTGATCTGGTCGCTGTCTGACGGATGTCGTTGTCGACATCGTCGACCGATCGATGTCGTTGTCCGATCACACACGGACACACCGAGGGCCCATGCTGTTCGGCGTGGGCCCTCGGCTTTTACCGCGGGACCCCCGGGCGGTACGGTCGACGCGCGGATCCGGCACTAGCAAATGAGGTGTAGGGCGTCGATGGCCATTGCCAAGGCCGAGCGGTTGATGAATCTCGCGCTGTGCCTGCTCGGTACCCGGCGCCCGCTCAGCAAGCGCGAGTTGCGCGAGTCCATCGAGGCATATCTGGAAGCCGGTTCCGATGACGGCTTCAACCGGATGTTCGAGCGGGACAAGGACGATCTGCGCGAACTCGGGCTGGTCATCGACACGGTGGAGAATCTGGACGGCGAGACCGGTTACGTCGCCCGCCGTGACAGCAACCGGCTGCCGGCCATCACGCTGGACGCCGAGGAGGCCGCCGCGCTCGGGCTCGCCGCCAAGGTCTGGCAGCAGGCCCGGCTGGCGGGGGCCGCCAGTGGCGCGCTCCAGAAACTGCGGGCCGCGGGGATGCCGGAGGCGGAGGACTCGTACGAGGCGCACCACAGCGCCCTCGAACCTCGTATCCCGGTCCATGAGGCCGCGTTCGAGCCGCTGATGCTCGCCTGCCGTGACCGCAGGGCCGTCGTCTTCGACTACCGCAAGGCGAATGCCGCCAAGCCCGAGCAGCGTCAGGTCGAGCCGTGGACCCTGGAGTGCTGGCGCGGTCACTGGTATTTGGCCGGCTGGGACCGGGAGCGCCGGGCCGAGCGGGTTTTCCGGCTCTCGCGGATCACCGGTCGGGTCCGGTCCCGGACGGGCGGGTTCACCGCTCCCGTGCCCGATGTGGTCACGGTGCGTGAGACGGTCGAGAGCTGGGCGGGGGAGACGGCGACGCGTTCGGCGCTGATCCGGCTGCGCTCCGGCTGCGGTTACCCGCTGCGTGCCAGGGCGGTGTCGTCGCGGGAACTGGGGGACGGCTGGGACGAGTTGGAGATCCCGTACGGCCATGGTCTGGACGCCTGGCTGGTGGAGTTCGGCCCCGACGTGGTCGTGCTGGAGCCCGCGGATCTGCGGGCCGATGTCGTGGACCGGCTGCGCGCCGTGGCCAAGGTTTGAGGGGAACTCGTACACACCATGGCAGCCAACGCCATCGATCAGACCCGCCGGATGCTCTCGCTGGTGACCTATCTGCGGGAGCGCCCCGGCGCGCACGTCAGTGATGTCGCCCGTGCTTTCGGGATCACCGAGGACGAGTTGATCTCCGACCTCGATGTCCTGCCCATGTGCGGGACGAGTTTCCGCGGGGGTGACCTTCTCGACATCGACACCGACGGCGACCGTATCTGGTGGCACAACCCGGACGATGTGGCCGAGCCGTTGCGGCTGGCGGCGGACGAGGCGACGGCGTTGCTGGTGGCGGCCCGCGCGGTCGCCACGCTGCCGGGGCTGCGGGAGAGCGACCGGCAGGCGTTGTTGCGTGCGACGGCCAAGCTGGAGGCCGCGGCCGGGGAGGCGGCGGGCGCCAGTTCCCGGCTGTCGGTGACCTTCGAGTCGGAGGGTGGTGTCTTCGCCGATGTGGACCGGGCCATCTCGGAGCGGCGCAGGCTCTGGCTGCGTTACTACTCTCCGGCGCGGGACGAGCTGACCGAGCGTGAGGTCGACCCGATCAGGCTGTTCGCGGTGGGCCATACGTATATGGAGGCGTGGTGCCGGCTGTCCGAGGCGCGGCGTACGTTCCGGCTCGACCGGGTCGCCGAGATCAAGCTGCTGGACGAGCCGTCGTCGCCGCCGGAGCTGGAGCTGCGTGATCTGTCGGAGGGGCTGGTGCAGCCGTCGGCGGACGATCCCGAGGTGGTGGTCGATGTCGGTCCTGGTGGGCGCTGGGTCGCCGAGTACTACCCGCACGACAGTGCGCAGGAGCTTGCCGACGGTGGGCTGCGGATCACGCTGCGCACGCCGGCGCCGGCTTCGCTGCGGCGGCTCGCGCTGCGGCTGGGCCGGGACGGGCGTATCGCTGCCCCGCGGGATCTCGCGGAGAGCGCGCGGCTGGCGGCACGCGAGGCGCTGGCGGCGTACGACCGTGACGTTACGGACCACCAGAACTAGAGGATTTGGGGGATATGTCCGTATGGGTGGTTTCTCTGCGTCGGCATCCATGGTGCCGGTCCTCTTCCGGGCTGCCTGCCCCGAGTGCCGGGCCCGCTTCGAGCTGTCGGCCGGTGCGCTGCGGCTCGCGATCGGCGCCAGCCGCCGTACGACCTTCTACTCGTTCACCTGCCCCGAGTGCGAGAGCGCGGTGCGCAAACCCGCGGGTGAGCGCATTGTCGAACTGCTCAGCGGGGGCGGCGTCCGGACACTGCGCCTGCATTCGACGATCTAGGCGACCCGGACGATCCAGCGGAAAGGCTCCTCCATGTTCTGGCCCATGCTCGCCATCGCCCTCGGGTTCTGCGGGATCGCCGTACTCGGCGTCCTCGCGATCCGTGTCTTCGTCGAGGCCCAGCGCCTCGGTCACCAGGTCGCCTCCACGACGCGGCGGATCAATCGGGCGGCCGAGGAGCTGGAGCTGGCCGCCACCCATCTCGCGAAGACCGGCGACGCCATCCGATAAATGAATGCACCCTCCCTCCATCACCAGTTCGGGCGGTAGGGTGACGAAGCGGTCTCGGGCTGGGGGCGGGGGCCGTCGTACGGAGTACGCACAGGCATTGCCCTGCGTTTACCCCTGCGGGTTACGATCGCTGCCAGCGCGACGGTCAGACAACTGTCCGGCTGTCGTTCCAGACTCTGTCGCCTCGGTGAAGAAGGTAATGCTATGGGTAGGCTCGGCCCCACCGAGATCATCCTTATCCTCGTCGTCATCATCCTGCTCTTCGGCGCCAAGAAGCTTCCCGACATGGCCCGTTCGCTCGGCAAGTCGGCGCGCATCCTCAAGAGCGAGGCCAAGGCGATGAAGTCCGACGAGACCAAGACCGGCACGGCTCCGACGGACCCGCCGACCGCCTCCGCCGACCCGGACCAGCCCGCGCCCAGGACCATCCAGGCGGCGCCCGGCGATGTCACCAGCTCGCGGCCCGTCGCCGAGCCCACCGACTCGACCACGAAGCGCTGATCCGACCCCTGGGCCGATGCACGCACCGGGCACGGTGACGGCCTGCCGCACGAGATGAGGACGTGGGTTGCCCAAGTCTGCCCGCACAGAAGAGAAGGATTCCGAGGGGCGTATGCCGCTCGTGGAGCATCTTCGTGAGCTGCGCAACCGGATGTCGAAGGGGCTGCTCGCGATCGTCGTGGTGACGATCGTGGCCGTGTTCTACAGCGAGCAGATCATGTCGTTCCTCTCCGAGTCGGTGCCCAAGTGCGGGAAGGGCGAGGAAAGCGACGGCGGCAACTGTGCGGATGTCGTGTTCAACACCCTGACCTCGCCGTTCACCACGACGATCCGGATCAGCCTCACTACGGGCATCATCGTGGCCAGCCCGGTGTGGCTCTATCAGCTGTGGGCGTTCATCGCCCCGGGCCTGCACAAGAACGAGAAGAAGTACACGTACGCGTTCGTCGCGACCGCCGTGCCGCTCTTCACGGCCGGTGCGTACCTCGCCTACATCATTCTGCCGATCAGCATGAAGGTCCTGATCAGCCTCACGCCGACCGGCTCCGGAAACCTTGTCTCGCTGGACGAGGTCCTGGACTTCACCACCCGCATGGTGCTGGTCTTCGGTCTCGCCTTCGAACTGCCGCTGATCCTGGTCATGCTCAACATGACCGGCATGGTCACCGGCCGCCGGATGGTCGGATGGTGGCGCGGCGTCGTCATGGGCGTCTTCGTCTTCGGCGCGGTGATCACCCCCACGACCGATCCCGTGGGCATGATCGCGCTGGCCGGACCCATCATCGTCCTCTACTTCGGCGCGGTCGGCTTCTCGCTCATCAACGACCGGCGCAGGCGCCGCAACAACCCCGACGCCGGGCTGGACGACGACGAGGCGTCCGATCTGGACCACACCCCGGAGAGCGTGGGGAGTGTCGAAACGGTCGCCGCGGTGCCCGCCCTTCCCGAGCAGGCGGACAGCAGCCGGACCAGCCGTGTCAACGGCTACGACGACATCACCTGATCCCCGATCGGACCGAGCCCGACCGTGACCGGTGAGATCACCCTGTTCGTCAATCCCACCGCGGGGCGCGGCAGGGGCGCCCGTGCCGCGCAGCCGGCCGCCCGCGCGCTCAGGGACGCGGGGTACTCCGTCCGTACGGTGCTGGGGTCCGACGCCCAGGACGCGCTGCGGCGCGCACGCGAGGCCGTCGCGGCGGGCACGGGCGCGCTGATCGCCGTGGGCGGGGACGGTCTGGTCTCCCTCGCCCTCCAGGCCGTGGCCGGTACGGACACCCCGCTCGGCGTCGTCGCCGTCGGCACCGGCAACGATTTCGGCCGGGCGCTCGGCCTGCCCGTACGGGACCCGGCGGCGGCCGGCCGGATCGCCGCCGACGCGCTGAAGCACGGCGGGATCCGGGACGTGGACCTGGGGCGGGCCGCGGGGCGGTGGTTCGGGACCGTCCTGGCCTCCGGCTTCGACTCACGCGTCAACGACCGGGGCAACCGCATGCGGTGGCCGGGCGGCCGGGTCAAGTACGACCTGGCGATGGTGGCCGAACTCGCCGCCTTCAAGCCCGTCCCCTACCGCGTGACCCTGGACGACGGCACCGAGCGGGGGATCGAGGCGACCCTGATAGCCGTCGGCAACGGCCCCTCCTACGGAGGCGGCATGCGGATCTGCGCGGGCGCCGCCCTGGACGACGGGCTCTTCGACGTGACCGTCGTCGGTGACTGCAGCCGCGCCACGCTGCTGAAGGTCTTTCCGCGCGTCTACCGGGGCACGCATCTCAGCCACCCCAAGGTCACCGTCCACCGCACCTCGAAGATCACCCTCGCCGCCCCGGGTCTCACCGGCTACGCGGACGGGGAGCCGCTCGGCCCGCTGCCGCTTACCGCGCGGTGCGTCGCCGGGGCCGTACGGGTACTCACACCAGGCCCCTGACGGCCCCCCTGCCCCCGGCAATAAAGATCGCCTGACTGTCAGAGGTGGCGGGTAGGCTCGTGAGCAAGATGACAGAGGACCTCACACCGGCCGAGCGTTACACCGCAGCTCGGATCCGCGCAGCCGAGCAGGCCACCGCACTCGCGCCGTTCCGCGAGATGTACGAATTCGGCCTCGACCCGTTCCAGATCGAGGCCTGCCAGGCGCTGGAGTCCGGCAAGGGCGTCCTGGTCGCGGCGCCCACCGGCTCCGGCAAGACGATCGTCGGTGAATTCGCCGTGCACCTGGCCCTCGCCGAGGGCCGCAAATGCTTCTACACCACCCCCATCAAGGCGCTGTCCAACCAGAAGTACGCGGACCTGGCGAAGCGCTACGGCGCCGACAAGGTGGGCCTGCTCACCGGCGACAACAGCGTCAATTCCGATGCCCCGGTGGTCGTCATGACCACCGAAGTCCTGCGCAACATGCTCTACGCGAGCTCGCAGTCGCTGACCGGACTCGGCTATGTCGTGATGGACGAGGTGCACTACCTCTCCGACCGCTTCCGCGGCGCCGTCTGGGAAGAGGTGATCATCCACCTCCCCGAGTCCGTGACCCTGGTGTCCCTGTCGGCGACGGTCTCCAACGCCGAGGAGTTCGGTGACTGGCTGGACACCGTCCGTGGCAGCACGGAGGTGATCGTCTCCGAGCACCGCCCCGTGCCGCTGTGGCAGCACGTCTTCGCGGGCCGCCGGATGTACGACCTCTTCGAGGAGGGCACCGACCACGGAGGCCGCGGTGGGGCGCGCCGCGAGGTCAACCCCGACCTCGTCCGGCTGGCCCGGATGGAGAACCAGAAGACGTACAACCCCCGGGACCGCCGCCGCGGCAAGATGGTCCGCGAGGCCGACCGGGAGCGCGAGCGCCGACAGCGCGGCCGGATCTGGACGCCGAGCCGGCCCGAGGTCATCCAGCGGCTCGACGCCGAGGATCTGCTGCCCGCCATCACCTTCATCTTCAGCCGGGCCGGCTGCGAGGCCGCCGTACAGCAGTGCATGTACGCCGGGCTGCGGCTCAACGACGACGCGAGGCGGGCCAGGGTCCGCGAGATCGTGGAGGCGCGCACCGCGTCCATCCCCACCGAGGATCTGCATGTCCTGGGGTACTACGAGTGGCTGGAGGGCCTGGAGCGCGGCATCGCCGCCCACCACGCCGGCATGCTGCCGACGTTCAAGGAAGTCGTCGAGGAGCTGTTCGTACGGGGTCTGGTCAAGGCCGTGTTCGCCACGGAGACCCTGGCGCTGGGGATCAACATGCCCGCCAGGTCGGTCGTCCTGGAGAAGCTCGTCAAGTGGAACGGCGAGCAGCACGCGGACATCACACCCGGTGAGTACACCCAGCTCACCGGCCGGGCGGGCCGGCGCGGCATCGACGTCGAGGGTCACGCGGTGGTCCTGTGGCAGCGCGGTATGGACCCGGGCGGGCTCGCCGGCCTCGCGGGCACCCGCACGTATCCGCTGCGCTCCAGCTTCCGGCCGTCGTACAACATGGCGGTCAATCTGGTGCAGCAGTTCGGCCGGCACCGCTCGCGCGAGCTGCTGGAGACGTCATTCGCGCAGTTCCAGGCGGACAGGTCGGTCGTCGGGATCTCCCGGCAGGTCCAGAAGAACGAAGAGGGGCTGGACGGCTACCGGGCGGGCATGACCTGCCACTTGGGGGACTTCGAGGAGTACGCGCGGCTGCGCCGCGACCTCAAGGACCGCGAGACGGAGCTGGCCAAGCAGGGGGCGGTGCAGCGGCGGGCCGCCGCCGCGTCCTCGCTGGAGAAGCTCAGGACCGGCGATGTGATCCATGTCCCGACCGGCAAGTTCGCCGGTCTCGCGCTGGTGCTCGATCCCGGACTGCCGGCCGGGCGGGCCAACGGCCACCGGGGCGTGGAGTATCACGACGGCCCGAGGCCGCTGGTGCTGACCGCCGAGCGGCAGGTGAAGCGGCTCGCGTCGATGGACTTCCCCGTGCCGGTCGCGGCGCTGGACCGGATGCGGATCCCCAAGAGCTTCAACCAGCGCTCGCCGCAGTCGCGCCGCGACCTGGCGTCCGCGCTCCGTACGAAGGCTGGTCACCTGGTGCCGGAGCGGCACCGCAAGGGGCGCGCGCCGGCCGCCGACGACCGCGAGATCGCCCGGCTGCGCGCGGAGTTGCGCGCGCACCCGTGCCACGGGTGCGACGAGCGTGAGGACCACGCGCGGTGGGCCGAGCGCTATCACCGGCTGCACCGGGACACCCGTCAGCTGGAGCGGCGGATCGAGGGCCGTACGAACACCATCGCCCGCACCTTCGACCGTATCGTCGCCCTCCTTACGGAGATGGACTATCTGCGCGGCGACGAGGTCACGGGCAACGGCAAGCGGCTCGCCCGGCTCTACGGCGAGTTGGACCTGCTCGCCAGCGAATGTCTGCGCGAAGGCGTGTGGGAAGGGCTCTCTCCTGCTGAACTGGCCGCGTGCGTCTCGGCGTTGGTCTTCGAGGCGCGCCAGTCGGACGACGCGGTGGCGCCCCGGGTGCCCAGCGGCGCGGTGAAGGCCGCGCTCGGCGAGATGGTCCGTATCTGGGGCCGGCTCGACGCGCTGGAGGAGGACTTCGCGATCAATCAGGCGGAGGGTGTCGGCCAGCGGGAACCCGACCTCGGTTTCGCCTGGCCCGTGCACATGTGGGCGTCGGGCAAGGGCCTCGACGAGGTGCTGCGCGACGCCGAGATGCCGGCGGGTGACTTCGTCCGCTGGTGCAAGCAGGTGATCGACGTTCTCGGGCAGATCGCCGCGGCGGCGCCCCGCGAGAACAGCACGGTCGCGAAGAACGCCCGCAAGGCGGTCGACGAGGTGCTGCGCGGGGTGGTGGCGTACAGCTCGGTGGGGTGACGGCGGGCGGCCCCTCGGGGAGTCCGACGCGCGGTCCGGACATCGGATGTCCGGACCCCGCGCCGTGCCGGGCATCGGCGTCAGGCCGTCAACCGCTCCGCGAGGCGGGCCAGTTCCGGCGTACGCAGCACCCGGTCGCCGTATCCGGGCAGGGGCACATGGAGCGGGTCCGTCCAGCGGCGGGGGATCGCGGTGAGGCCGTGGACGGCGCCCGCGAGCGCGCCGGTGACCGCCGCGACCGTGTCCGTGTCGCCGCCCAGATCGATCGCCGCCGCCAGGGACGCCTCGAACGAGCCGGTGGTCCGCAGCGCCCAGAGCGCCGAGCCCAGGCAGGGCCAGACCGCTCCGTTGAACTCCGTCGCGTCGTCGGGGTGCCAGCCGGGGTCGAGCACGGTGGCCCAGCGCGGCCGGTGCTCCTCACGTACGGCACGCAGCGCGCCGGGCACGGCGGCCACCGGATCGCCGCCGTCCAGCGCCACCCGGATCAGCTCGTGCAGTACCGCCGTGCCCTCCCACGCCGCGCCGTCGCCGTGGGTGAGCGCCGCGATCCGGCGGGCGGCCGACATGGTGGCCTCGCGGCCCGCCGCCGCGAAGTGCACGGCGGGGGTGGCGGCGCGCATCAACGAGCCGTTGCCGGCGGCCCGTCCGGAGCGCCGGAAGTGGATCGGGGCGGCGAGATCCCACGCGTCGCCGCTCATCAGGACCTGTTCGGTCTGGAGCCCGATGTCCTTGGGGTCGGCCGCCGCCCAGTGACGGAATCGGCCGAAGATGTCGGGCAGGTCGAGGCCGCCTTGTTCCAGGAGCGATTCGCCGATCAGTACGGCCATCTGCGTGTCGTCCGTGGCCTCGCCCGGATCCCAGCCGCCGCCTCCGCACATCTCGCCCACGCCGTCGGGGAAACGGGCGGTGAACACACCGGCGGGGCCGAATTCGAAAGGTGCTCCGAGCGCGTCGCCGGCCGCTGAGCCGACGACCGCTCCGAGCACCCGGTCGTGTCGAGCTGTGCCGTCCCGAGGGGACAGCGGATCCACGGGGGTCATCCGGCCAGGATAGGGAGGCCGGACAACGCCCGTGGGTGCGGGACTACTTCGGCATCAGCACCGTGTCGATGATGTGCACCGTGGCGTTGGCGGTCGGGACGTCACCGCAGACGACACTGGCGGCGTCGTTCACCTTGTACGAGTCGCCCGAGCCGGCCGTGGTGAGCGTGCTCTTCTGGAGGGTGTCGTACGTGCCGCTCGCCAGCTGCTTCTTGGCCAGCTTCTCGCCCACGACGTGGTAGGTGAGGATCTTGGTGAGCATGGCCTTGTCGGCGAGGACGGCGTCCAGGTCGGCCTTCGGGATCTTGGCGAAGGCGTCGTTGGTGGGCGCGAACACCGTGATGTTCTCGGCGGTGTTGAGGGTGTCGACCAGACCGGCCTTCTTCACTGCGGTGACCAGGGTGGACAGCTCGGGGTTGTTCGACGCGGCGGTCGCGACCGGGGCCTGGCCCATGCCGTCGAAGCTGCCGGGGCCGGTCTTGGGCACCGAGGCGCAGGCCGGGCCGAACGGCGCGTCCGTGGTGTCGCCCGCGGCGTCGTCGGCCGTGTCCTCCGGGGCCTTCTCCTCGGCGGCGGTCGAGGACTCCGCCTTGGTGTCCTTGCTGTCGTCGCTGGAGCAGGAGGTCAGCGCCAGCGGGAGGGCGACGGCGGCGACGACGGTGACGGCGGCACGCTGGAAACGGGTGATCTTCATGTGAATCTCCTTGGAAGGTGGTGCTGTTGACAAGCGGTGACGTGCGCTACGCGGTGGAGAGGGCTCAGTCGACGGCGACCACCACCGAGTGCCAGCCGGTCGCGCCGTTGGGTACGGTCCCCACGCGCTTGTCCGTCTGGGTGTTGCCGTCCCGGTCCGTCGCGCGGACTTCGAGCGTGTGGCTGCCGGAGGTGGCGGGCCACTCCCACCGCCACTGGCGCCAGGTGTCCTCGCTGTCCTCGGCGGCCAGCTGGGCCGGGTTCCAGTCCCCGCCGTCCACCCGGACCTCGACCCGCTCGACACCGCGGTGCTGCGCCCACGCCACTCCGGCGACGGGCACCCGGCCCGCCTTGGGCGAGGCGAAGGGGCGCGGGGTGTCGATCCGCGACTGGGTCTTGATGGGCGCCTGGCGGGACCAGGTGCGCTTGACCCAGTACGCGTCGTAGTCGGCGAACGTGGTCAGTTCGAGGTCTTCCAGCCACTTGCACGCCGACACGTATCCGTACAGGCCGGGGACGACCATCCGGACCGGGAAGCCGTGGTCGAACGGCAGGGGTTCGCCGTTCATGCCGACCGCGAGCATCGCGTCGCGGCCGTCCATGACCGCGTCGACAGGGGTGCCGATGGTCATGCCGTCCACGGAGCGGGACACCAACTGGTCGGCGGGACCGCCCTTCGACGGTGGCCGCACCCCGGCCTCGCGCAGCAGGCCCGCCAGGGGAACACCGATCCAGCGGGCGTTGCCGACGTACGGGCCGCCGACCTCGTTGGAGACACAGGTCAGCGTGATGTCCCGCTCGATCAGCTCCCGTTGGAGAAGATCCTGGAAGCTGAGGGTGAGCGGCCGGGTGACGCCCTTGCCGTGGATGCGCAGGCGCCAGCTGTCGGCGTCCACACGGGGCACGACCAGGGCGGTGTCCACCCGGTAGAAGTCCTTGTTGGGGGTGACGAAGGAACTCAGGCCGCGGATCTTCAGATCCGCTCCCGCCGGTATCGCACGGGCCCGTGAGGCCGGGGTGGGCAGGACGACCGTGCGGCGTGAGGCGGCGGCCTCGGCCGCCCCTGACGCGTTCAACCGCCGCCCGAGGAGGCCAGCTCCCGCCGATGCCGCGGCGGCGGCCGTCGCGGCGATGACGAATCCGCGCCGGTCGAAGGCGCCGGGGCCCCGGCGGCCTGGGTCCTGCCCGTCGGCGTCCTGCTCGCCGGCGTCCTGCTGCCCGTCTGCGTCCTGCCTGTCGGCGGATGTCGCCGAGGCTTCCGTGGTGGTCCCGTCCGTCCCCGCATCCCCATGCGGGGACGGACGGGAGGTCAGCCTGCCGACCAGCAGATACAGCACTCCGCAGGCCAGCAGTCCGCCCACGACCGAGGGCAGGGCATCGGGGACGCGGCCGTCGGGCCGCTCCACCGCCGCCCATGCCCCGATCGCGCCGAAGACCAGGACCGCCGCCGCGCCGACCTTCCGGTACCGCAGCGAGGCCACTCCGACCGTCATGGCGAAAAGCGCCAGGAGGGCCAGGATGCCCAGTTGCAGGACCAGCTTGTCGTCGTTCCCGAAATTGCGGACGGCGAAGTCCTTCACCGGTGCCGGTGTGCGGTCGATGACCGCGCCGCCCACCGCGGTGACGGGACTCGCCTCGGGCCGTACGGCCGCCGAAACCAGCTCGGCGACGCAGAGCGCCGCGAGCCCGGCGATCAACCCGCTGAGCGCGGCCAGGGTGCCGCGCACCACTTGTACGCCACGCGGCCCATGGCCGGCCTCGCTCTTCGGATCTTGCTGATCTTCGCTCACACCGGCCATTCGGTGCGAGATGCAAGGCGGATTGGTCTGTCACCCGTAAGAATTAAAAGTACGACTGCTGGAAGAAAGATCGCTCCCGACACCAATCCGTCGGCCGGTGTGGCTCGAATCCTCCATGAGGGGCTGTGCCCCAAGCCGCATCGGAGGGAGCTTTATGAGCGGGGAAGGCGAACGCCGGCGTACCGCGGTCGTGGGTGGTGGAGTGGCCGGCCTGACCGCCGCGTACGTGCTGCGGCGCTCGCACGAGGTGTCGCTGTACGAGGCGGACGAGCGTCTTGGCGGTCATGCCCACACCCACGACCTCGCGTCGTCCGACGGCCGGGCGCACCGCGTCGACTCCGGGTTCATCGTCCACAACGAACGTACCTATCCGCTGTTGCTGCGGCTGTTCCGGGAACTGGGTGTGACCACCCAGGAGTCGGAGATGAGCATGTCCGTACGGTGCGACGGCTGCGGGCTGGAGTATGCCGGTGCCCGGGGGCTGTCCGGGCTGTTCCCGCGCCCCGGACATGTCCTGCGCGGGCGGTATCTGCGGATGCTCACCGAAGTGCCGGCCTTCCACCGCCGGGCGCGACGGCTGCTCGCGGACGAGACGGACACCGCACTCGCGACCGCGCCCGGTGCCGGTGCCGGTGCCGGTGCCGGTGCCGACGAGAACACCACGCTGGCGCGCTTCGTCGCGGACGGCGGCTTCTCGCCGTACTTCGTGTCCCACTTCCTGACACCGCTCGTCTCGGCCGTCTGGTCCTGCGACGCCGGAACGGCCCTGCGCTACCCGGCCCGTTACCTGTTCCGCTTCCTGGACCACCACGGCCTGCTGTCCGTCAGCGGCTCACCGGTCTGGCGCACGGTCAGCGGCGGCTCCCGCGAGTACGTCGACCGCGTCTGCGGGCAACTCGACGCCGTCCACACGGCGGCGCCGGTGCGGTCCGTACGGCGCGGCCCGCGCGGGGTGGAGCTGACCACCGCCGACGGCACCACCCGCCGCTACGACTCGGTCGTCATCGCCGTCCACCCCGACCAGGCCCTGCGGCTGCTCGCCGACCCGACCGACGACGAACGCCAGGTGCTCGGCGCCTTCCGCTACTCGCGCAACGCCACCCTGCTGCACACCGACCCGAGCGTGCTGCCGCGCAGCCCGCGCGCCCGCGCCTCGTGGAACCTGACCATGCCGTCCTGCGCGGCGGACGCCGGCCGGGTACGGGTCAGCTACGACATGAACCGGCTGCAACGCCTGGACGCCCCCGAGAACTTCGTGGTGTCGCTGAACGGCGCCGACCGTGTCGCCGAGGACCGCGTCCTCGCCCGGATGACGTATGAACACCCCGTCTACACACCTCAGTCGGTGGCCGCCCAGCGCCGGCTGCCCGGACTGGGCGGACCCGTCACGGCGTACGCGGGGGCGTACCACGGATGGGGATTCCACGAGGACGGCTGCCGCTCGGGCGTCGAGGCCGCCGCCGCGCTGGGGGTGCCGTGGTGAGCACCGTGACCGCCCCCGTTCCCGCGCTGTACCCGTGCACCGTCACGCATGTACGGACCGCGCCGCTCCGCTACGGCCTGCGGCTGCGCACCTACATGTGGCTGATCGACCCGGACCGCCCGCCAGTGCTGCCCCGGGTGCTGCGTCCGCTGGCGGGCTTCGACGCCCGCGACCACTTCGGCGGTACGTCGCCGACCATCCGCGCCGGACTGGACCGGTACCTCGCGTCGCACGGCGTGGAACTGGGCGGCGGGCGGGTGGTGATGCTCGCGCACGCCCGGGTCCTCGGCCATGTCTTCAACCCGCTGACGCTCTACTGGTGCCACGGACCCGGCGGCGAACCGCTGTGCGTCGTGGCCGAGGTGCACAACACGTACGGCGAGCGGCACTGCTACCTGCTGCGGCCCGGTGACCGGGCCGCCGGAGCGGACGAGAACACCTTCTGGGTGGACAAGGAGCTGTACGTCTCGCCGTTCTTCCCCGTCGACGGCGGCTACCGGATGCGGCTGCCCGAGCCGGCGGCGCGGCTGGAGCTGACGGTCCATCTGGAACGCGACGGGGGGCGGCCGTTCACCGCGACCGTACGCGGCGAGCGGCGCGCGGCCACCCCCTGGACGGTGCTGCGGGCCGCGCTGCGCCACCCGCTGTCGACCGCCGTCGTCTCCGCAGGCATCCGCTACCACGGCATCCGTCTCCACCTGCGCGGGCTTCCCGTGCGGCCGCGTCCCCGACACCGCCCCCAGGAGGGTGTGAAATGAGCGTGCACGTCTCCCCGCCGTCGTCCCCGTCGTCCCCGTCGTCGCCGTCGCCGTCGCCGTCGTCGTCGCCGTCGCCGTTCCCGGCGGCCCCTTCGTCCCCGGCGGCCCCGGTCTCCCCGGCGGCCTCCGCCGTCGACGCGCGGCGCTGGCCGGACGTGGCCCGGCTGCCGCGCGCCTCGTGGCTGCGTACGGCCCTCGCCGAGCGCGTCGTCCGCCACGCGCTGACCCGGCTGGCGCTGCGGGTCAGGCTCGGGGAGGGCGAGACGCTGGGCCTCGGCGGGCCGCTGATGGTGGTGCGTGATCCCCACGCGTTCTTCCGGCGGATCGGGGCCACCGGCCTGATCGGCTTCGGCGAGTCGTACATGGCGGGCGAGTGGGAGGCCGACGATCTCGTCGCCGTCCTGACCGTCCTCGCCGAGAACGCCCCCGTTCTCGTCCCCGCGCCGCTCCAACGGCTGCGCCGGGTCTGGGCGTTGAAGCGTCCCGACGCGCAGCGCAACACCCCCGAGGGCTCGCGCGACAACATCAGCCACCACTACGACCTGTCGAACGAGCTGTTCTCGCTCTTCCTGGACGAGACCCTGTCGTACTCCGCCGCCCTCTTCCGGGGATTCCCCGCCGACGCGTCGCTGCTGCCCGCCGCCCAGCACCGCAAGATCGACCGGCTGCTGGACGAGGCGCGGGTGGGACCAGGCACGCGACTGCTCGAAATCGGCACCGGATGGGGCGAGTTGGCGATCCGGGCGGCGGCGCGCGGGGCGCGCGTCGTCACCGTCACGCTCTCGCGGGAGCAGTTGGCCCTGGCCGAGGAACGGATCAGGGCGGCCGGCCTGGAGGACCGAGTGACCGTACAACTGCGCGACTACCGGCGGGTGCGCGGCACCTTCGACGCCGTGGTCAGCGTGGAGATGATCGAGGCGGTGGGGGAGGAGTTCTGGCCGGAGTACTTCACCACGCTGGACCGGCTGCTGGCGCCCGGCGGCCGGATCGCGCTGCAGGCGATCACCATGCCGCACGACCGGCTGCTCGCCTCCCGCACCACCCACACCTGGATCGGCAAGTACATCTTCCCCGGCGGACTGATCCCCTCGGTCGAGGTGATGGAGCAACTGACCGCCTCGCACACGTCGTTGCGCGTCGTCGAGCGGGACGGTTTCGGGCCGCACTACGCGCAGACGCTCCGCCTGTGGCGCGAGCGGTTCACCGAACAGGAGGCGGAGGTCGACGCGTTGGGGTTCGACGCGACGTTCCGGCGCATGTGGACCTTCTATCTCGCCTACTCCGAGGCCGGGTTCCGCTCCGGCTATCTCGACGTCCAGCAGATGGTGCTGGCCAGGGAAGGAACGACCCGATGACGGGAATCCGACCGGCGACGGCCGGCCGGCCGCCACGGCGGCGCACCGGTACCGGCACCGGCGCCGCCCACCAGCTCCTGCCGCTCGCCGAACAGATCCTCGGCGCCCGGCTGCCGCTGCGGCTGCGCGCCTGGGACGGCAGCACCGCCGGCCCCGAGGGCGCCCCGGTGGTCGTCCTGCGCTCGCGCCGCGCGCTGCGCCGACTGGTCTGGCAACCCGACGAACTCGGCCTGGCCCAGGCGTACATCACCGGCGATCTCGACATCGACGGCGACCTCACCGACGGGCTGCGCACCGTGTGGGGCGCGGCGCGCGAGCGCGGCCCGCGTCCGCCGGAGCTCACCCTCGCCGACCGGGCCCGCGCCGTCGGCACCATGCTGCGGCTGGGCGCGATCGGCCCGCGCCCGCCCGTACCGTCCTCGCAGGCCAGGCTCGGCGGCGCCCTGCACAGCAAGGCACGGGACCGGGCGGCGATCAGCCACCACTACGACCTCTCCAACGACTTCTACGCCCTGCTGCTCGACGAGACGATGGCGTACTCCTGCGGCTACTGGACCACGGGGGAGGGCGAGGTTGAGGGCGAGGGCGGCGCGGCCGGCTACGGCTCCGCCGACGCCCAGCGCGACAAGCTGGAGCTGGTCTGCCGCAAGCTGGGCCTCCGACCCGGTTCGACGCTGCTGGACATCGGCTGCGGCTGGGGATCGCTCACCCTGTACGCCGCCGAGACGTACAGGACGCGGGTCACCGCCGTGACGCTCGCCGCCGAGCAGGCGCGGTACGTGACCGAGCAGGTGACGGCGCGCGGTCTGACGGAGCTGGTCGAGGTGCGGCTGTCGGACTACCGGGACATCGAGGCCGGTTCGTACGACGCGGTGTCGACCATCGAGATGGGCGAGCACGTCGGCGACGCCGAGTACCCCGGCTTCACCGCCACGCTCCACCGGATGCTGCGCCCCGGCGGCCGGGTGCTGGTGCAGCAGATGTCGCGGGGCGCGGTGGCGCCGGGCGGCGGCGCGTTCATCGAGTCGTACATCGCGCCCGACATGCATATGCGCCCGCTGGGCGACACCGTCTCGCTGCTGGAGGGCGCGGGTCTGGAGGTGCGGGCCGTGGAGGCGATGCGCGAGCACTACACGCGTACGATCCGGGCCTGGCACCGCACGCTGGAGGAGCGCTGGGCGCAGTTCGGTGCTCTGGTGGGCGAGGAGACGGCGCGCGTCTGGCGGCTGTACCTGGTGGGCAGTGCCCTCGCGTTCGAGGAGGGCAGGATGGGCGTGGACCAGATCCTGGCCGTACGCCCCACGGACCGGGGGCGCGGTGACCTGCCGCCCACCCCGCGGCACTGGTACGGAGAAGGGGACACGCGGTGAACGGATATCCCTGGGGCGCGTTCGGCCAGGGGATCGGCTTCGCGGCGCTCGCCGCACTGGCCGTCATGCTCGTGACCTTCGCGATCGCTGTCGCGAAGGGTCTGCACCGGATCGTGGACATCGCGTGGGGGATCGGCTTCACGGCGGTGGCCGTGACCGGCTACGCGGTGTCGGCGGGGCAGGGGGACGACGCGCGGCGGCTGCTGGTGACCGTACTGACCGCCGTGTGGGGGCTGCGGCTGGCCGGCCACATCGCCCGGCGCGGGCGGGGGCACGGCGAGGACGCGCGGTACGAGGCGATGCTCGCCAGGGCGCCGGGCGCCCGGAACCTGTACGCGCTGCGCATGGTGTACCTGCCGCAGGGGCTGCTGGTCGTGCTGGTCTCGCTGCCCGTACAGGCCGCGCAGTACCTGCCCGGCCCCCTCGGGCCGGTCGCGTTCGCGGGCTGCGCCCTCTGGCTCGTCGGCCTGCTCTTCGAGGCGGTCGGCGACGCCCAACTCGCCCGGTTCAAGGCCGATCCGGCGAACAAGGGCCGGATCATGGACCGCGGTCTGTGGAGCTGGACCCGGCATCCCAACTATTTCGGTGACTTCTGTGTCTGGTGGGGGCTGTTCCTGATCGTCTGCGACGATCCGGCGGTCGCGGCGGCGACTCTGGTGAGCCCGCTCGTGATGAGTTCTCTGCTGGTCAACGGCAGCGGGAAACGGCTGCTGGAGCGGCACATGGCGGCGCGGCCGGGCTACGCCGCGTACGCCGCCCGTACGAGTGGCTTCTTTCCGCGCCCGCCGCGCAAGGCGACCTGAGCAGACCGGGTGGGAACGCCCGCACCCTCGCTGTCCGGTGCGGGCCGCTCCCACGCGGTCTGCTCAGGGCAGCTCAGGTCGGGAAGTTCATCAGCGCCAACGGGTCGGAGGTCGGCTGCGCAGAGCCGCCCGCCGGTTCGACGGTGATGCCCATGCCCGACGCCGCCCCGACGGAACCGGCCATCAGCACCGAGTCCGACGTCGCGGAGGGATCCATCAGACCGGCGTCCCGCATCGTGCCGTCGTCGTTGAACCAGAGCTGGTAGACCTTGCCGCTCGGCGGTTTCGGCATGCCGGACGCGATGAACGCCGCCTTGTCCCGGTCGCGCGACACGACGACCGTGCCGGTCGCCCCGTCGGTCAGCCCGCCCGTCCTGATCTTTGCGTCGGGCGCCGCGAGTACGGCGGCCAGTGCCTCGGACTGCCGCTGCGAGGTCTGGGCCTGCGCGCGGGCGTCCTGGGCCTCCTGCTGCTGCCACACGGCGATCCCGCCGAAGCCGGCCGCGGCGGCGAGGCAGGCGGCCAGCGCGAAGCGCGACAGCGCGCGCCCCTTGGCCCCTCCTCCGCCCGTGCCGCGGGACTCCCGCGTCACCTTGGGCGGCTCCTGGCGTTCGGTGGCGATCCGCCGCATCACCAGCGCCTTGAGTTCGGGTGGCGGCGTGACGGCCGCGGCCAGCCCCAACCGCGTGGTGGTGGCGGCCAGTTCGCGGACTTCCTGGGCGCAGGCCGGGCACACCTCCAGATGCCTCTCGAACTCGGCGCGCTCGTCGGGCGCCAGAGCGTGCAGCGCGTACGCGCCGGTCAGCGTGTGCAGTTCAGCGGTGCTCATGCGCTCACCCCCAGGCAGTCGCGCAGCCGGATGAGCCCGTCGCGCAGTCGTGTCTTGACCGTGCCGAGCGGCACGGCGAGCAGTTCGGCCACTTCCCGGTACGCGAGCCCTTGGTAGTAGGCGAGCGTGACCGACTGGCGCTGGAGTTCGGTGAGGGTACGGACACAGCGCCGCACCTGCTCGCGCTCCAGCCGGGACTCGACCTGCTCGGTGACCTCGTCGAAGGCCGGTGTCCGGTCCAGCAGTGCCGCCCGGTGCTCGCGGTCGCTGGACGCCTGGGCCGAGCGGACCCGGTCCACCGCCCGCCGGTGCGCGAGGGTCAGCACCCAGGTCATGCCGCTGCCGCGGGACGCCTGGAAGCGCGGGGCGCTGCGCCAGACTTCGAGCAGCACCTCCTGGGCCACCTCCTCCGACTGGGCGGGATCACGCAGTACGGAGCGGACGAGCCCCAGGACGGGCCCGCAGACCATGTCGTACACCCGGGCGAACGCTTCCTGGTCGCCCCGGGCCACCTGGCCCAGCAATTCCTGCAGGTCCGGCCCGGCAGAAGCGGGTCCGCCGATATGTACGGCTTGTTTCACGCGGCTGTTCCTTCACGGTGCGGCGGGCGTGCCGTCCGGGGTGGCGGACGGTTTCACCTGGTATTCGGAACAGGAGCCACGGCGGATTGGTGCGTTACGCCATCGTGCCACGACCGGGTGAGACAGCGGTGGCCGTCTGGACAGCGGTGGCCGGACGGGTCGGGTACGCGGCCCGTCCGGCCACCGAGGACAGTCCCGGCCTCAGCCCTTCGTGTCCTCCTGCTCGCGCTCCACCTGCTCGTTCCACTCGCGCTTGACCGCGCGCCACGCCTCGTCGTTCTGACCCAGCCGCCAGTAGCCGGAGATCGACAGCCGCTCGCGCGGGATCTGCCGGTCGTGCCGCAGATGGCGGCGCAGCTCCTTCACGAAACCGGCCTCGCCGTGCACGAACGCGTGCACGTCACCGGCGGGGAATTCCAGTGCCCGTACGGCGGCGACCAGCGCCTCGCCGACCGGACGGCTCCCACGGTGCAGCCAGACGATCTCGGCCCCGGCGGGAGCGGCGATCTTCTGCTCCTCGTCCGGCCCCTCGACCTCGATGAAGGCGTGGATCGTGGCGTCCTCGGGAGCCTGCTCGACCGACGCGGCGATCGCGGGCAGCGCGCTCTCGTCCCCGACGAACAGATGCCAGTCGGCGGCCGGGTCGGGCGCGTACGACCCGCCGGGACCCAGGAACAGCGCCGGATCACCGGGGCGTACGGCAGCCGCCCACGGCCCCGCCAGGCCCTCGTCGCCGTGCACCACGAAGTCGATCGTGATCTCCCCGGCGGCCCGGTCCCACTCACGCACCGTGTACGTGCGGGTGGCGGGCCACTGCTCGCGAGGGAAGTCCGCGCGGACGCGGTCCATGTCGAACGGCTCGGGATAGCTGACACCCTCGGGCGCGAAGAGCAACTTCACGTAGTGGTCGGTGAATTCGCCCGCGTCGAGCCCGGCGGGTCCGTCGCCGCCGAGGACCAGGCGCACCATGTGCGGCGTGATGCGCCGACTGCGCATCACCCGCGCCTCATGGACCTTCGGTGACTTGCGGGCCGGCTGTGCTGCCACGGCGGTCTCCCCTGACTCGTAACGGCCGCCCCTCAACGGGCAGGCGTTGCTTAGGTTTACCTAACCTAACACTCTGCCGTCGCCCGCACCCCTTGGCGTTCCCGTCCCATCAGCCCCCGCCGTCACTTCCCGAGCGTGGTGAGCAGCCGGTGCAGCGCGTTGTGCAGACCCCACCGCTCGGCCAGGGCCTCCAATGTCTCCGGATCGAGCGGCTCGGCGGGCAGCACCGGGTCGAACTCCGGCAGCGGAACGTCCCCGGCGACCCGCACCACCGTCGGCGCGACCGCCACATAGGCCCTGGACTCGTCCAGCCGCTTGCGCTGCGAGGGGGTGAGCGCGGAACGCGCATCGTCCACCGCCGCCATGATCCCCGCCAGATCGCCGAACGCGTCGAGCAGCTTGGCCGCCGTCTTCTCGCCGATGCCGGGCACGCCGGGCAGTCCGTCGCTCGGATCGCCCCGCAGCAGCGCCAGATCGACATAGCCGGAGCCGTCCACCCCGAACCGCTCGCGCAGCCACGCCTCGTCCGTCACCTGGAGCGAACCGACCCCCTTGAGCGGATACAGCACCCGCACCCCCCGGGCGTCGTCCACCAGCTGGTAGAGATCGCGGTCGCCGGTGATGATGTCCACCGGGCCGGACGCGCGGCCGGTGAGGGTGCCGATCACGTCGTCCGCCTCGTACCCCGCCACACCGACCCGGGCGATGCCCAGCGCGTCCAGCACGGCCGCGATGATCGGCACCTGCGGAGCGAGGGTGTCCGGGGTCTCCTCCTCGTCCGGCCCCTCCGGCGTCTCGACCGCCACGCGGTGCGCCTTGTACGACGGGATCAGATCCACCCGCCACTGCGGCCGCCAGTCGGCGTCCCAGCAGGCCACGAGATCGTCCGGGTGGTGGTCCTGGACGAGCCGGGTGATGAAGTCGAGCAGGCCCCGGACCGCGTTGACGGGCGTGCCGTCGGGAGCCCGCACCGAGTCGGGGACCCCGAAATAGGCACGGAAATAGAGGGAAGCGGTGTCGAGGAGCATCAGGCGTCGCGTCACATCCCCGATGATGCCGCATCCCACTGACAGCGGCCGGACAACGGCGCCCCGTCACCGCCGGCCCCCGCTTGACCTGCGGGGCGGTACGCCCGAGTGGTGTGGACCACACAAATGTTTGGTCCATGCCCCCGAGGGCAGGCGCGGACTCGGAGCGGACCCGGGCGCGGACACCCACAGACCGTCGACCGGCCACGCGGGCCGAACCCGTACCGCTCCACGGCCCGCCGGCGGGGGTGGCGGGCCGTTTCTCGTTTCGACGGCGTGAGGTATATGTGTCCAGGCTGACGGCGGAACACCTGTACAAGGTGTTCGGCGCACGACCCGGTGAAGCGGTGCGGAAGCTCGAAAGCGGCACGGACCGCGACGCGTTGCGCGCCGACGGTACGACCGCAGCGGTGATCGATGCCTCGTTCTCCGTCGATCCCGGTCAGATATTCGTCGTGATGGGCCTCTCCGGATCCGGCAAGTCCACGTTGCTGCGCATGCTGAACGGCCTGCTGGAGCCGACGGCGGGACGGGTGCTCTTCGACGGTCAGGATCTGACCGCCCTGAGCGCGGCCGAGCTGCGCACCGTGCGCTCCACCAAGATCAGCATGGTGTTCCAGCACTTCGCGCTCTTCCCGCACCGCAGCGTCCTGGAGAACGCTGGATACGGCCTGGAGGTCCAGGGCGTCCCACGCCGCGAGCGCGACAGACGGGCCACCGAGGCCCTTGAACTCGCGGGGCTGGCCGGCTGGGAGAAGGCCTGGCCCGACGAGCTGTCCGGCGGTATGCAGCAGCGCGTCGGCCTGGCCCGCGCGCTCGCCACCGACGCGGACCTGCTGCTCATGGACGAGTCGTTCAGCGCGCTCGACCCGCTGATCCGCCGTGACATGCAGGACCAGCTCCTGGAGCTCCAGAAGCGGCTGAAGAAGACCATCGTCTTCATCACCCACGACCTCAACGAGGCCATGCGGCTCGGCGACCGGATCGCCGTGATGCGCGACGGCGCGATCGTCCAGCTCGGTACCGCCGAGGACATCCTCGTCACCCCCGCCAACGAATACGTCGCCTCCTTCACCCAGGACGTCGACCGCTCGCGTGTCCTGACCGCCGGCGCGATCATGGCGGACGCCGACACCGCCCATGGCAGCCGGACGGACGACGGCAAGGAGCTGCGTACCGACGAGGACGTGCTCGCGGCGGCGCCCGCCACCGTGACCGTCGGCACCCCGATCATCGAGCTGTTCACCCCGTGCTCGACCAGCTCGGTCCCCGTGGCCGTCACCGACGACGAGGGGCGGCTGGTCGGAGTCGTACCGCGCGCCAGGCTCCTCGCCGTGCTCGGCGAGCCGATGACCCCCGCCGACGCCCCCGCCGATGCCCTCGCGAAGACGTCACCACCCGTGGCCGACGCCGGTCCGACAACGCTGTCCGTCGGCAAGGAGGCCGCCAGTGCCTAGGCTCCCGCTCGGCGAATGGGTCGACAGCGGAGTCGACTTCCTCCAGAAGCACCTCTCCTGGCTGTTCGACGCGATCAGCTCGCTCGTCACCGGCATGTACGACGTCGTCGACGCCGTGCTCAACGGCCCCGAACCGCTTCTCCTGGCCGGCATCCTCGCCGTGCTCGCCTGGTGGCTGCGCGGGCTGCTCGCGGCCGGCCTCGCCTACGTCGGCTTCGCGCTCATCGACTCGATCGAGCTGTGGGAACTGGCGATGTCGACGCTCTCGCTGGTACTCGTCGCGACGATCGTCATCCTGGTCATCGCGGTACCGCTCGGCGTCTGGGCCTCGCGCTCGGCCACCGTCAGCGCCGTCATCCGGCCCGTGCTCGACTTCATGCAGACGATGCCCGCGATGGTCTATCTCATCCCCGGCATCATCTTCTTCGGCGTCGGCGTGGTCCCCGGCATCATCGCCACGATCATCTTCGCCCTGCCGCCCGGCGTCCGTATGACGGAACTGGGCATCCGGCAGGTCGACGCCGAACTGGTCGAGGCCGCCGAGGCGTTCGGCACCAGCCCGCGCAACACCCTGCTGCGCGTCCAGCTTCCGCTCGCGCTCCCGACGATCATGGCCGGCGTCAACCAGGTGATCATGCTGGGCCTGTCGATGGTCGTCATCGCGGGCATGGTCGGTGGCGGTGGCCTCGGTGGCGCCGTCTACCGCGCCATCGGCAACGTCGACATCGGGCTCGGCTTCGAGGCGGGCATCTCCATCGTCATCCTGGCGATGTACCTGGACCGGCTCACCGGCGCGCTGGGCCGGCAGGTCTCGCCGCTGGGCCGCCGCGCGCTGGCCAAGGCGCAGGCGCTGCGCGGTTCGTGGAAGATCTCGGACCACCGCCCGCGCCCCTCGGTCGCCGTGGTCGGCGTGGTCGTCCTCGCGCTCGTCGCGGGCGGCATGAGCATCTTCGGCGCCGACAAGTCCGCCACGGTCGCCACCGACGGCGACGTCGGCAAGGGCAAGAAGATCAGCATGGGCTACATCCCCTGGGACGAGGGCATCGCCTCCACCTTCCTCTGGAAGGAACTGCTGGAGCGGCGCGGCTACGAGGTCGAGGCCACCCAGTACGAGGCCGGGGCGCTCTACACCGGCCAGGCGAACGGCCAGATCGACCTCCAGACCGACTCCTGGCTGCCGACCACCCACGCCACCTACTGGGAGCAGTACAAGGACAAGCTGGAGGACATGGGCGCCTGGTACGACGAGACGTCCCTGGAGCTGTCCGTACCCTCGTACGTGAAGGGCGTCGACTCCCTCGCGGACCTCAAGGGCCAGGCCGACCGGTTCAAGGGCCGCATCATCGGCATCGAGCCCAGCGCGGGTGAGATGGGCATCCTCAAGGACAAGGTCCTGAAGGAGTACGGCCTCGAAGGCGAGTACAAGGTCGTCGACGGCTCCACACCCGGCATGCTGGCCGAGCTGAAGCGCGCGTACGAGAAGAAGGAACCGGTCGTCGTCACGCTCTGGTCCCCGCACTGGGCGTACAACACCTACGACCTGAAGAAGCTCAAGGACCCCAAGGGCACCTGGGGCGAGGGCGACGGCGTGCACATGCTCGCCCGAAAGGGCTTCTCCGCCGAGAACCCCGGCATCGCCAAGTGGCTCAAGAACTTCAAGATGACCGAGGAACAACTCACCAGCCTTGAGGCCGAGATCCAGGGCGCGGGCAAGGGCAAGGAACAGGACGCCGTACGCGCCTGGCTGAAGGACAACCCCGAACTGGCCGACAAGTGGGCCCCGGTCACCGGCGTCAGCAAGGGCGCGAACGGCAAGGACGAGCGTGAACGGCCCATCGAGGTCGCCTGGTTCCCGTGGGAGGAGGACATCGCCGCCACCTATCTGTGGAAGGCGGTGTTGGAGGACCGGGGCTACAAGATGAACCTCAAGCAGTTCGAGGTCGGTCCGATGTACACGGCGCTGGCCCGGGGGCAGATCGACGTCCAGTTCGACGGCTGGCTGCCCAACACGCAGAAGAGATACTGGGACAAGTACAGCGACAAACTCTCCGACCTCGGCTCCTGGTACGGGCCGACGTCACTGGAGATCGCCGTGCCCTCCTATGTGAAGGGCGTCGACTCGCTGGCGGACCTGAAGGGCCGCGGGGACGAGTTCAAGGGCCGGATCGTCGGCATCGAGCCCGGCACCGAAACCATGAACATCCTTAAGAACAAGGTGCTGCCGGGCTACGGCCTGGACGGCGAGTACAAGATCGTCGAGAGCTCCACGCCCGGCATGCTGGCCGAGCTGGAGCGTTCGTACGCCAAGAAGGAGCCCATCGCGGTCATGCTGTGGACCCCGCACTGGGCCTACAACGAGTACGAGCTGACGAAGCTGAAGGACCCGCGGAAGGCATTCGGCGAGGGGGACCGGCTCCACACCGTGGCCAACAAGGACTTCCCCGAGAACTACCCGCAACTGACCGAGTGGTTCAAGGACTTCAAGCTGAGCGAGGAACAACTCGCCGGCCTGGAGAACGAGATCCAGAAGCGCGGCACGGGTCACGAGGAAGAGGCGGTCAGGGCCTGGATGGCGGAGAACCCCGGCATCGACGAACAGATCGCCCCGCAGTAACGGCCTGAGAGCCGCCGCCCGGCGGCATCGACAACAGGGCGGGCACCGTGAGTGACGGTGCCCGCCCTGTCGCCACGGTGCGCGACCTGTCGCCACAGTGCCCGCCCATTTTCCGATGCCCGCTCGCGGGCGCGTTCGACGCCCGCGCGTCGTAGGTTGGACCGTGTGACCCTACGGGTCGGTAACAGGATCGCTCCGTCGCGCCGCTCGCCCGCCTGTTCGCACCGGGCGCGGATCGGCGGCGGGTGAGGCAGACCGCCCTTGTACGGCGGTCAACTCTGAGAAGATGACGATCCGGCCGGGAGGGAGCCCAGACATGGACGACAAGGAAGCGCTCAGGGTGGGCGCGGCCGTCCGCAGGCGGCGCAGGTCCCTCGGCCTCACGCTCGCGGCCGTCGCCGACCGCAGTGGGCTGTCCGTGCCCTTCCTCAGCCAGATCGAGAACGAACGCGCCCGGCCGAGCGCCCGCTCCCTGGAGCGGGTGGCGGGCGCCCTGGAGACCACCATCGCCGCGCTGCACGCGGCGGCCGACTCGGCGCGCACGGTCGACGTCGTACGGGCCGACGGCGGCGGCCCCGGCGTCCGCAGGGTGGCCCGCGGCGGACACCAGTTGCACGCCAAGGAGTACACCGGCGAGCAGGACACCGGGCGCGAGTACCAGCACCGCAACGACGAGGTGATGTACATCGCCGACGGTTCGGTGGAGGTCGAGGCCGAAGGCCGCGCGTACCGCCTGGAGCGCGGCGACACGCTGTACCTCTCCGGAGGGGTCAGGCACCGCTGGCGCGCCACCGAGCCCGGCACCCGCATCCTGGTCGTCGCCGTCGCCGAACACATCGACGCGACGTTCGACACCCGGCGCTGAGTGGCGGGCCGCGCGCCGTGACCGCCGCACCCCGGATCGTCTCGCTCGTCCCCTCGCTCACCGAGGCCGTCGCGGTCACCGCGCCCGGACTCCTGGTAGGCGCCACCGACTGGTGCACCCACCCCGCCGACCTCGACGCCGTACGCGTCGGCGGCACCAAGAATCCCGACGTCGGCGCGATCGCCGCGCTGCGCCCGGACCTCGTCGTCGCCAACGAGGAGGAGAACCGTGAGCCGGATCTCGCCGCGCTGCGGGCTGCGGGCATCGAGGTGCTGGTCACCGAGGTGCGCGACCTCGACCAGGCGTTCGCCGAACTGGAGCGGATGCTCGTGACGGGCTGTGGGCTCGCCGTGCCGCGCTGGCTCGATGAGGCGCGCGACGCCTGGGCGGCGGTGCCGTCCCAGTCTCAGCGCCCGTCTCCTTCTCCGTACGGAGACGGGCGCCGGGCGGTCGTACCGATCTGGCGCAGGCCGTGGATGGTGCTCGGCGGCGACACCTTCGCCGGCGACCTGCTCGCCAGGCTCGGCGTGCACAACGTCTACGCGGACCGGGCCGAGCGCTACCCGCGCATCCCGCTGGACGAGCTGCGGGCCTCGGGGGCCGACCTGGTCGTCCTGCCCGACGAGCCGTACCGCTTCACCGCCGACGACGGGCCCGAGGCGTTTCCCGGCCTGCCGGCGGCGCTGGTCGACGGGCGGTTCCTCACGTGGTACGGGCCGTCGCTGGCCGGGGCGCCGGCGGCGCTGCGGGCAGCGCTCCGCTGATCACACCGTGGACGGTACGGGTCCACGCCACCGCCCAGGCAGCCGTCAGGAGGACGAACAGGGCGAGCGCCAGCCAGACCAGGGCGGTCAGCCCCGTGGCTCGGGCGAGCCCGGCGGCGCCGGTCACGCACGTACCGACCGGGAAGGTGAAGGCCCACCACGTCATCGAGAACGGCATCCCGCGCCGGACCGCCCGCACCACCATCGCGACCGCCGGCGCCAGCCACAACAGCGCGAAGCCCAGCACCGGGACGCCGTACAGCACGGCGAAGGCGTCCAGGGCGGAGACGTGAGCGTCCGCACCGAGCGCCGTGGGCGCCTCCCGCGCGAGATGGCCGACCGCCGTCGTGGACTGCCCGAGCGGGCCGAGGACGAGGAAGAGCGCGGGCGTCAGGGCGAGCGGCAACGGACCGTGCAGGACAAGCCTGCCGAAGATCAGCGGCAGCAGGGTGAGCGTGGCGAGCAGGCTCAGACCGAACAGGGCGTAACAGGCCAGCAGCAGCGACTCGCGCCACTGCCCGGCGGGCAGATACGGGATCAGCGCCGGGCCGAGCGCCGCCGACACCATGGGCGCCACCACCGGCAGGAGCCACACCGGGGACGCGTCGGCGGCCCGTACCCGGTGGCGTACCACCATCAGATACGGGACGGCCACGGCCGCCACCAGGCCGACGAGCGTGCCCGTCGTGAACAGGACGGCGTCCACGGCCACGGCCGCGCGCTCGCCGATCACCTCCCGGCCCACGGTGAGGGTGGCGCCGCCGACCGCGAGCAGCGCCATCGCCAGACATCCGTAGAAGGGCGCCACCGCCGGGTCGAGCAGATGGGCGCGCGCCTGGTCGCGGTGGTGGATCCAGTGCCCGGCGCGGGCCGCCAGGACGAGCAGGAGCATCACCGCCGACAGCGCCCAGACGGTGACGCAGGCGGCGCGCAGTCCGGGGACCCCCGCCGGGTCCCCGGGCAGAGTGGCGCCCGCGCTCGCGACGATCGCGGTCCCCATCACGCTCGCGTACCAGTTGGGTCCGACATGGCGCAGGGCCGGGAAGCGCCGGGGTTGGGGCGCGGCGTGCGGTGCGGTCGGGGTGACCGAGGCGGTCGGGGTGGTCGGGGTGGTCGGGGTGGTGGCGAGGGTGGCCATATCGGCACCCTCGTCGCTCCGCGCCCTCCTCACCAGGCCCCTTGGTTCTATGAGGCCATAACCTGCATGTATGACTGACGAGCCCGCTGTGTCCCTCGCCCACCGGGTGCCCGAACTGGGCGCGCTGGAACTGCTCATCGCCGTGGCCCGGCACGGCAGCATGGGCGGGGCGGCCCGTGAGCTGGGCATCAGCCAGCCCGCGGCGAGCAGCCGGATACGGTCGGTCGAACGACAGCTCGGCGTCAGCCTCTTCGACCGGTCACCGAGCGGCTCCCGGCTCACCGGCGCCGGCGCGCTCGTCACCGACTGGGCGCGGCGCATCATGGAGGCGGCGGAGGCGTTCGACGCGGGCGCGCAGGCGCTGCGCGACCGGCGCGACTCACGGTTGCGGGTCGCCGCGAGCATGACCATCGCCGAGTATCTGCTGCCCGGCTGGCTCATCGCACTCCGCGCGGCCCGACCGGACACGGCCGTCTCGCTCCTCGCCGGAAACTCGGGCGCCGTGGCCGCGCGGCTGATCGGCGGCGAGGCGGATCTCGGCTTCGTGGAGGGCCTGGCCGTGCCCACCGGGCTGGACGGCACGGTGATCGGCCGTGACCGGCTGGTGGTCGTGGTCGCGCCGGCGCACGCGTGGGGACGCCGTACGGCCCTGACGCCCGAGGAGCTGGCAGCCGCCCCGCTGATCCTCCGTGAGGAGGGCTCGGGCACCCGCCAGGTGCTGGACGCGGCACTCGCCTCCTACGGAGGCCTCGCCGCGCCGCTGCTCGAACTGTCCTCGACGACGGCGGTCAAGGCGGCGGTGGTCAGCGGCGCGGGACCCTCGGTACTCAGCGAACTCGCCGTGGGGGAGGAGCTGGCATCGCGCCGGCTGACGGAGGTGGCGGTGACGGGAGTGTCACTGCGCCGCGACCTCCGGGCGGTCTGGCCGACGGGCCACCGGCCGAGCGGCCCGGCGCGCGAACTCCTGTCGCTGACGCGCGGCGACGGGGGAGCGGAAGTGCCGGGCGAGTGAGGACGGCGTTGGCCTGCCGGGCGGTCGGGCCCGTCCGCAGCCACAGTCGTCAGGCCGGCTGGGGCGGACTGTTCGCGCGTCGGCCACGCTCGCCGGGCGGTCACACGCGTTCGGTCAGGTCTGCGTGTCGGACGGCACTGCGGCCAGCGGCGCCCGTCAGGCTCGCTCGGGCTGGTCGCACGCCGTCACTCGCACCTCCGAAGACCAAGCCTGCTCGAAGAGCAGATTCGTCCGGCCGGTCGTGTCCTTCCGCCGACCGGCGGTGTGGGGATCGAACACGGCCGATTTGGCCCGGCCCGTCCGGGGGCCAGGAACGTGG
The DNA here is from genome assembly GCF_045040315.1 of Streptomyces sp. NBC_01508. Classification (NCBI taxonomy): domain Bacteria; kingdom Bacillati; phylum Actinomycetota; class Actinomycetes; order Kitasatosporales; family Streptomycetaceae; genus Streptomyces; species Streptomyces sp. NBC_01508. The sequence goes on from NZ_CP109419.1 coordinate 7,089,193, forward strand.
CAAGGCGCGCAGGCCGGACAGGACTTAGGCGGCGGGCGGACCGTAGCCGGTTGCGCCGCCCGGAGGGCGGGCCGCCACGCGCAGACGTGGACGTCGAACAGGCCCTGTCCGGCGGATCTTCGGGGATCAGTCCGGGACGCCTGGCACGGCACCTCGCTTCGTTGACAGCGTTTTCGAAGGCATCCGAGTACGTCCGGTACGAGCACGATCCTCCGCCTTGCGACGCACCGCACCAGACGCCCGGCTGATCCCCGAAGATCCGCCGGACAGGACCTGGCCCTTCGGGCACGGGCGGTGCCCCTTCCGCGCTGTCTCCCTCTTCCGCCTTGCGATCGCACGCACCGGACGCCCGGCCCGGCGCCCTTCCCGTAGGCCCGAGGGGGCCACGGGAGGTGCCCCCGTTGTCGTCAGTCGGCCACGAACGGCCGGGCCATCCGCAACGTCGATCCCCGCGCCTCGCACCGCATCGCGCCAGCGTCACATCAGCCGCTCCGCGACGGGCACGCGCTGAGACCCGAAGATCCGCCGGGCAGGGTCTCACGCGTGGCCGCCGTCACCAGCGCCGTCATCACGCGGACGTCCTCGCCCATCTCCGGATGCCACTGCACCCCCAGCACCCACCGCTCGTCCGTCAGCTCCACCGCCTCCACCGTTCCGTCGCCGGCGTACGCCGAGACGATCAGGCCCTTGCCCAGCCGGTCCACCGCCTGGTGGTGGGAGGACGGCACCGCCGACTCCTCCGGCACGGCGGTGCCGTACCGCGTGCCCGGTACCGGCTTCACCGGATGCTCGCCGAACACGCCGACGGTCGCCGCCGTATGGCCCTCCAGATGCTGGATCAGCGTCCCGCCGAGCGCGACGTTCAGCAGCTGCATCCCCCGGCAGATCGCGAGCAGCGGCGTTCCGGACGCCAACGCCGCCTCGATCAGGGCCAGTTCCCAGTCGTCGCGCTCCCTGGCGGGTGGTCCGGTACGGGGGTCGGGCTCGGCCCCGTACCGTACGGGCTCCACATCCGGACCACCGGCGATCACCAGCCCGTCGAGCCGGGCGACCACCGAGGCGGCGGTGGCCGGCTCGTCCGGCGGGAGCATGACGGCGAGGCCGCCCGCGCGCTGGACGAGCCGGGGATACCCGGTGGGCAGCAGAGCGGCGGGCAGGTCCCAGACGCCCCACTTGGCCGACGTCTCCAGATACGTGCTGACGCCGATGAGTGGCTTCACCGAAAGTTCCTCCGTTGTGGTGCTGTGCTCGTGCTGTCGTGCTGTCCTGCCGTGGTGCCTCTCCGGCTCAGTCCCGTTTCAGCTCCGCCTCCGCCTCCGCGAGCGCGGCGAACTCCTCCTCGGGCGCGGCGGCGACCAGCCGGTGCCGACTGTAGAAGGCGAAGTAGGCGAGAGCCACGACATAGACGCCGAGGGCGATGAACGCGGCGTCCTTGTCCACCAGGAAGGTCGCCACCAGCGCAGACAGGGCCAGCACGAACGCCACACCGGAGGTGACCATGCCGCCCGGTGTCCGGTACGGACGGTGCAGATCGGGCTCGCGGCGCCGCAGCACCAGGTGCGACAGAGCCATCAGGGAGTAGGAGATGGTGGCGCCGAAGACCGCGACGTTCAGCATCCGCCCGCCGTTGCCGCTGCCGGCGGCGAGGGCGAAGCCGATCGCGCCCGGTATCAGCAGGCCGAGATATGGCGCTTTGCGGCTGCTGGTCAGTGAGAGGAAGCGGGGCAGATAGCCGGCGCGGGAGAGGGCGAACAACTGCCGGGAACCGGCGTAGATCAGCGAGAAGAAGGACGCGACCAGTCCGGCGAGCCCCGCGTAGTTGACGAACCGGCTGAGCGCCGTGGGTTCGCCGTCCCCCTGAAGCGCGACGACCAGCGGATTGCCCGCCTCCATGACGGCGGCCGAGCCGCGGGCGCCCGTCGCGGCGAAGAACGTGATCAGGGCCAGCAGGACGAGCACGCCCATGGAGATCGACAGAGCCCGCGGCATCGAGCGCACCGGGTCCTTGGCCTCCTCGGCCGCCAGCGGCACACCCTCGACGCCCAGGAAGAACCACATGCCGAACGGGAACGCGGCCCAGATGCCCAGCAGGCCGTACGGCAGCCAGGAGTTGGACCCGAAGGCGTCCTCCTGGACGGGGATGTCGTTGAGGCCGCCGCTGTCGAACTCGGTGAAGGCGCCCACGGCGAAGATCAGCAGCGCGGCGACGGCGATGGCCGTCACGACCAGGCTGAAGCGCAGCGCCTCGCCGACACCCCAGAGGTGGATGCCGATGAAGATGGCGAAGCAGGCGAGATAGACCGGCCAGCCCGCGTCCAGTCCGAAGAGGTTCAGCGACTCGACGTAGTCACCGATGAAGATGGAGATCGCGGCCGGCGCCAGGATGTACTCGATGAGGATGGCCGTGCCGGTCAGGAACCCGCCCCAGGTGCCGAGCGCGCGGCGGGCGAAGCCGTAACCGCCGCCCGCCGTGGGCAGGATCGCGGAGAGCTCGGCGAGCGAGAAGACGAGGCAGGCGTACATCGCGCCCATCAGGAGGGTCGCGATGGCGAGCCCGCCGAAGCCGCCCTCGGAGAGGCCGATGTTCCAGCCGGAGAAGTCCCCGGAGACGACGTAGGCGACGCCGAGGCCGGTCAGCAGCAGCCAGCCGGCGCTGCCGCGTTTGAGCGTACGGCGGCTCAGATAGGCCGTGTCGTCGGCGGAGCCGCCCGGTGCGGGACCCGCGGGACCCGCCGGACCCGACGGTTTGGCTGGTGGGATACGGGAGTCCGTGCCTTCGGCCATGAGCCGCTCCTGCCTCGGGTAAAGGTGTGAGGCCACACCATTGCGGCCGGAATCGCCCGCGCGCAAGCCCTGTGCGTTAAGCGACTGTTACGAGCCCGACCCGACCCGACCCGGCCCGGCCCGGTGCCGCGTTCCCGATCACTGGCCGTCCCCGGTCACCGGTCGGGCTCGATCGGCTCTCAGGCCAGAAATCCCCGCAGCAGCGCCGCCGTCCCGCCGCAGTGCTCGCGCATCGCCTCGCGCGCCGCGTCCGCGTCGCCGTCCAGGACCGCCTCCACCAGCGCCGTGTGCTGCTGCTGGGAGTGCTCCAAGTTCCTTACCAGCAGCGGGATGCAGTCCAGCAGGTCGTTCACGGTCGCGCGGACCGACGCGTACTGCTCGGTCAGCCGCGCCGAGCCGGACAGCTCCGCGAGCGTCAGATGCAGCAGTGTGTCGAGTCGGCGGTAGTCGCCCAGCGGGGCGTCGTGCGTGGCCGCGAGCGCCCCGCGCAGCCGGGCCGCCTCCCGCGCGGTGAGGCCGTGCGCCGCGCACAGGCCCGCCGCGCCGACCTCCAGCACCTCGCGGAAGCGCAGTACGTCCTCGATGTCGACCCCGGAGACCCGGCGGCGCAGCTCCTCCCCGACCCCCTGCGGCGGGGTGTCGGGCCGGGGCCGGACGAACGTGCCGCCGTAGCGCCCCCGTCTGCTCTCCACCAGCCCCTGGTCGGTGAGGACCTTCAGCACCTCGCGCAGCGTGACCCGGCTGATCCGCAGCCGCTCCGCCAGTTCCCGCTCGGCGGGCAGCCGTTCGCCGCCCGCGACCAGACCGAGGCGCAGCACCTGCATGATCTGCTCCAGCGCCTCCTCGAAGCCGTTGCCCGCGCGCACGGGGCGCAGGACGGGCGTCAGCCGGTCGGCCGGCTCACTCCTCTTCGCCGCATCCTTCTTCGCCACGTCGCCGTTTCCCCTTCCCAAGCAATGGTCTCCCGGAATACCTTAAGGTCCCCGGCTGGCCGATGGAGGAGTTGTCCCGTGGCAGACCGCACACCCCCGCTCTCCGTCGAGGAGCTGCGCGCCCTCGTGGCGAGCGGCGAGATCGACACCGTGGTCCTGGCCTTCCCCGACATGCAGGGCAGACTCCAGGGCAAGCGGTTCGCCGCGCCGTTCTTCCTGGAAGACGTACTGGAACACGGCACGGAGGGCTGCAACTACCTCCTCGCCGTCGACGTCGAGCTGAACACCGTCGACGGCTACGCGATGTCCTCCTGGGACCGCGGTTACGGCGACTTCGCCATGCGCCCCGACCTCGCCACCCTGCGCCGCGTCCCCTGGAACGAGGGGACGGCGATGCTCATCGCCGACCTCGCCTGGAACGACGGCTCACCCGTCGTCGCCGCGCCCCGCCAGATCCTGCGTCGCCAGCTTGAGCGTCTCGCCGAGCACGGCTACACCGCGCATGTCGGCACGGAACTCGAATTCATCGTCTTCAAGGACACCTTCGAGCAGGCGTGGGACAGCGGCTACCGCGGCCTCACCCCCGCCAACCAGTACAACATCGACTACTCCGTCCTCGGCACCGGCCGTATCGAGCCCCTGCTGCGCCGGATCCGCAACGACATGACCGCCGCCGGTCTGACCGTCGAGTCCGCCAAGGGCGAGTGCAATCCGGGACAGCACGAGATCGTCTTCCGTTACGACGAGGCCCTGCTGACCTGCGACCAGCACGCCATCTACAAGACCGGCGCCAAGGAGATCGCCTCCCAAGAAGGCGTCTCGCTCACCTTCATGGCCAAGTACAACGAGCGCGAGGGCAACTCCTGCCACATCCACCTCTCGCTCCAGTCCGCCGACGCACCCGGCACGAACGTCATGGCGGGCGACGACGCCCACGGCATGTCGCCCGTGATGCGCCACTTCCTGGCCGGCCAGCTCGCCGCGCTGCGCGACTTCTCCGTGCTGTACGCGCCGAACATCAACTCCTACAAACGCTTCGCGCCCGGCTCCTTCGCCCCGACCGCCGTCGCGTGGGGCAACGACAACCGCACCTGCTCCCTGCGGGTCGTCGGTCACGGCCGCTCCATGCGCTTCGAGAACCGGCTGCCCGGCGGCGACGTCAACCCCCACCTGGCCGTCGCGGGCCTGGTCGCGGCGGGGCTCTACGGCATCGAGCACCAGCTCGAACTCCCCGAGCCCTGCGCCGGGAACGCCTACACCTCCGCGTACGAGCAGGTCCCCACCACCCTGCGCGAGGCCGCCGACCTCTGGGAGCACAGCCCCATCGCCAAGGCCGCCTTCGGGGACGAGGTCGTCGCCCACTACCTCAATCTGGCGCGTGTCGAACTGGCCGCCTTCGACGCCGTCGTGACCGACTGGGAGCTTCGCCGCTCCTTCGAACGCATGTGAGGAATCGAGACGTGCCCGACCAGCCCCCCGCAGACCGGCCCTCTGCCCACCAGACCGCAGACCGGCCCTCTGCCCACCAGATCCTCAACCCGGCGACGGAGGAGGTAATCGCCACCGTCCCGGCGACGAGCGCCGCCGAGGTCGACGCGGCCGTCGCACGGGCCGCCGCCGCCCAGCGCCGGTGGGCCGCCGCGGCCCCCGCCGACCGGGCGCGGCTGCTGCGCCGCTTCGCCGCCGCGGTCGACGACCACCTCGAAGAACTCGCCCGGCTGGAGGTCAGGGAGGCGGGCCACACCCTCGGGAACGCCCGCTGGGAGGCGGGCAACGTCCGCGACCTCCTCGACTACGCCGCCGGGGGAGTGGAACGCCTGACGGGCCGGCAGATCCCGGTGGCCGGCGGCCTCGACATCACCCTCCTGGAACCGCTCGGTGTCGTCGGGGTCATCGCCCCCTGGAACTTCCCGATGCCCATCGCCGCCTGGGGCACCGCACCGGCCCTCGCGGCAGGCAACGCCGTACTCCTCAAGCCCGCAGAGACCACCCCGCTGACCGCGCTCCGCCTGGCCGAACTCGCCCTGGAGGCGGGCCTTCCCGAGCACCTGTTCCAGGTGCTGCCCGGCGCCGGGGACATCGCGGGCCGGGCACTGGTCGAGCACCCCGGCGTCGCCAAGATCGTCTTCACCGGCTCGACCCGCGTCGGCAAGGAGATCATGGCCAGGGGCGCGCGGCTCGTGAAGCGCGTGACCCTTGAACTCGGTGGCAAGAGCCCCAACATCGTCTTCGCCGACGCCGACATCGAGCGCGCGGCGGCCGAGGCCCCGATGGCCTTCCTCGACAACGCCGGACAGGACTGCTGCGCCCGTACCCGCATCCTCGTCCAGCGCACCGCGTACGACCGGTTCCTCGAACTCCTCACCCCCGCCGTGCGGTCGGTGGTCGTCGGCGACCCGGCGGACGACAGGACCCAGATGGGACCGCTCATCTCGCGCGCCCAACTGGAGCGCGTACGCGGGTACGTCCCCGAGGACCGGGCGGCCGTACGGGGCACCGCCCCCGAGGGGCCCGGCTTCTGGTTCCCGCCGACCGTCCTCACCGATGTCGCCGCCGACGACCCCGCCGTGACCGAGGAGATCTTCGGGCCGGTCGCCGTCGTCGTCCCGTTCGACGACGAACAGGACGCGATCCGCCTCGCCAACGACACCGAGTACGGCCTCTCCGGCTCCCTGTGGACCCGCGACCTCGGCCGCGCGCTGCGCGTCTCGCGCGCCGTCGCCGCGGGCAACCTGTCCGTCAACTCCCACAGCAGCGTGCGCTATTCGACCCCGTTCGGCGGTTACAAACAGTCCGGCGTCGGACGTGAACTGGGTCCCGACGCCCTCACCGCGTTCACCGAGACCAAGAACATCTTCATCAGTACGGAGGCCTGACCCATGCCCGACGAGATCAACCAGAACGCCGAGAGCCCCGTCTGCCGCCGGCTGGTCGGCCGCACCGCCGTCATCACCGGCGCGGGCAGCGGCATCGGTCTCGCCACCGCGCGCCGGCTCGCCTCCGAAGGCGCGCACGTCGTCTGCGGCGACATCGACGCGACGGCGGGCCAGGCGGTGGCCGACGAGGTGGGCGGCACCTTCGTACGGGTCGACGTCACCGACGCGGAACAGGTCGACGCCCTCTTCAAGACGGCGTTCGACACGTACGGCAGCGTCGACATCGCGTTCAACAACGCGGGCATCTCACCGCCGGAGGACGACTCGATCCTCACCACCGGCATCGACGCCTGGCGCCGCGTCCAGGAGGTCAACCTCACCTCCGTGTATCTGTGCTGCAAGGCCGTCATCCCCTACATGCGGCAGCAGAAGCGCGGCTCGATCATCAACACCGCGTCGTTCGTCGCGACCATGGGCGCGGCCACCAGCCAGATCTCGTACACCGCCTCCAAAGGAGGCGTGCTCGCCATGTCGCGTGAGCTGGGCGTGCAGTTCGCCCGCGAGGGCATCCGCGTCAACGCGCTCTGCCCGGGGCCGGTCAACACCCCCCTGCTGCGCGAACTGTTCGCGAGCGACCCCGAGCGGGCCGCGCGGCGACTCGTGCACATTCCCGGCGGGCGCTTCGCGGAGGCGGAGGAGATCGCCGCGGCGGTGGCCTTCCTCGCCAGCGACGACGCGTCGTTCGTCAACGCGACGGATTTCATGGTGGACGGTGGCATCGGCGGGGCGTACGTGACCCCGCTGTAGTCCGGCCACCGGCCTAGAGTGACGGGATGAGCATGTCGACCCCGCCCGGCTGGTACGCGGATCCGGGCGTGCCCGCCACCGAGCGCTGGTGGGACGGGAACGCCTGGACCGCGCACACCCGGCCGCTCGGCGCGGCGGCTCCCTTACCGCAGCCGCAGCCGCAGCCGATCCAGCAGCCCCAGCCGATCCAACAGCAGCCGTCGTACCAGCAGGGCTATCAGCAGCCGTACCAACACCCTTACCAGCAACCGCGGTCGGCGCCCGCCGTCCCGCTCGCGCCGCACGGCGGGCGGGGCGGTGGACGCGGTGGCGGCCGGGGCCGGGCCGTCGCCGCCATCGCCGCCGGGCTTGTCGTAGCCGCGATCGTCGCCGGTGTCACGCTGCTCGGCGACGACGGCACGAAGGCCGCGCCCCGGCCCACCGGAACTCCCACCGAGCCCGCTCCCGGCCCGACGGGCGCCACCGACGACGCGAGCCCCACGCCCGATCCGAGCGAGGACCCGGACGTGCTGGTCGACCAGTTGAACGGCATCACGCTGCCCATCCCGGACGGCTGGGAGAAGTCGGACAGCCTGGTCGACCGGGCGGTCACCATGACGACGGCCGGGGACTACGAGTGCCCCGGCCAGAAGAACCGGTACTGCCAGCACGGCCGGGTCATGTCCGCCACCGCCACCCAGACCGACGCGGCCACCCCCGAAGCCCTCGCCAAGGAGGACATCCAGGACGCGTCCGACTCCCTGTACGACGAGGACTCCCTCGGCACCTCCTTCTACGGAGGTGTCACCTCGCACACCGTGGAGAAGTCCGCGAGCGTCACCGTCGCCGGACGCACCGGATATCTCGTGCGCTGGAAGGTCAAGACAGGTTCGGGGCCCGGCGGTTACGTCCAGTCGCTGGCCTTCCCCTCCACCATCGGCGCCGAATCGCTGATCGTCGTCCGGTTCGCCTTCGACGCGGGACCCAAGGGTCCACCGCTCGGCGGAATGGACACGATCACCAAGGGCATCCGGGCGATCGGCGACTCGACGGGCGGCGTCGGCAGCTCCATCGGCCCCTCCTGAGCCCGCCCCGGCCCCGACCCGGCCCCGTGCGGTCCCCATCCGGATCCGGGGCGGTGCGGGCGCCTCAGAGAAACGTACGGCCCTCGCCCCGGTACGTCGGCACCGCCGCCGTCACCCGGTCGCCCTCGATCAGCAGCAGCTCGTCGAACCGCTCGCACAGCTCCCCGGCCTTCGCGTGCCGGAACCACACCCGGTCGCCGATCAGCAGATCGTCGGCGGCGGCCCCGAGCAGCGGGGTCTGCACCTCGCCTGCGCCCTCCAGCGGGTCGTACCGCAGTCCCTCCGGCAGATACGGCTCAGGCAGCCGGTCCCGGCCCGCCGCGCCCGACGCCGGGTAGCCGCCGCCGAGCACGGTCACCACGCCGACACCCGGCCTGCGCACCACCGGCTGCGCGAACAGCGCGGCCGGACGGCCCGTGAACGATGTGTAGTTGTCGAGCAGCCGCGGCATGTACAGCCCCGAACCGGCGGCGATCTCCGTCACCGACCCGTCGGCCGCCGTGTGCTGCACACTGCCCGTGCCACCGCCGTTGACGAACTCCAGCTCCGGCGCCACCAGCCGCACCGCGCACACCACAGCCGCCCGCCGCTCCGCCAGCTCCTTGCGCGCCGCCGACTGCATCAGCCGCACCGCACGCGAGCGCAGCGGCCGGCCGGCGACCGAGTCACCGACACCCGCCACATGCCCCTCGTACGCCATCAGCCCCACCAACCGGAATCCGGGCCTGCGGGCGATCGACCTGGCCAGCTCGGCCAGTTGCGCGGGCTCACGCAGCGGCGAACGCCGGGCCCCGATCCGTACCCGCCCGCCGAACAACCGGAACGCGGTGTCCAGCTCCAGACAGACCCGGATCTCCTCCGTGCCGCCCGCCCGCGCGAGATCCACGAGATCCAGCTGCGCCGGATCGTCGACCATCACCGTCACGGCCGCGGCCAGCTTCGGATCGGCGGCGAGTTCGGCGAACGCGCCCCGGTCCGCTGACGGATAGGCGAGCAGCACGTCCCCGAAACCGGCACGCGCCAGCCACAGCGACTCGGCAAGCGTGAACGACATGACGCCCGCGAAACCGTCGCGCGCCAGAACCCGCTCCAACAGCGCGCGGCAGCGCACCGATTTGCTGGTCACCCTGATCGGTTTGCCCGCCGCCCGGCGGACGAGATCGTCCCCGTTCGCGTCGAAGGCGTCGAGATCGACCACGGCGAGCGGGGCGTCCAGATGGGCGGTGGCCCGGTCGTACCGGGCCCGGTCGGCGGCGCGGGGAGTCATCGTCCGAGCTTGCCAGACGGGCCTACCCGACGGTAGGGGGACGTTCTGGTCAGATCCGCCCCGACCTGCGGAGCTGTTCCCGCGGGGTGCTCCGAAGCCCGTAGAGTGACGCCCACGCGGCGACGAACGGGCCTGCCCCGGGCGGCGATCCGCCGTGGACAAGGCCGTGATCACAGGGGGGCGGATGAGTACCGAAGCGCGGCGCGCGCCCGTGCCACCCCGCCCCGCAGGACCACCACCGCCACCACCGCCGTCGGGACCCCCGATCGCACAGCCCGCCGCCCTCGCCGAATCGACCGGTGGCGGCCCCGCGCCCGCCCCGGACGGCCCTCGTACGCCGGACGAACGGCGCGGCGACGACAGGAACAACGGAACGCCGGCCCCGAAGCCGGCCGGAACCGCCGAAAGCGCCGGAACCGCCGAAACCAGGACGCCCGGCGGGACATCTGGCCGCTCGGTGGACGGGTCATCGGGCGGGTCGTCGGGCGGGGAGCCCGCCATACCCCCGCACCCGGCCGGACCTCCCCCACAGCGAACCGCCCCACAGCAATCGGCCCCGCGCCGTGCGGCCCCGCGATCCACCGTGCCTCCCGACGAGGACACCGCCCGCCTGCGCCCCGTCCCCCCGGCCCCACCGGCCGCCCCGGTCCCGCCCCGGCCCACCCGGCGCCCTACACCAGCACCACCGCTGTCGGCGCCGACCTTCACCGCCACGGGCACGGCCCCCCGGCTGCCGCCACCACCTCCCGCCTTCAAGGCGGCGCGAGACGTCCCCCGGCGCCCCGCCGGGTTCTCCGCCCCGCTGCCGCCCTACCACCGGCCGGCCGTGCCTCCCGAGACCCCGGCCGAGACGACCACCCGGCTGCGTCCCGTGCCCGCCCGCCACCCCGGCAGGACGGCCGCCGCGATCGGCTGTGTCGTCCTGGGCCTCGGCCTGATCGGCGGCGCCGTCACCGGCAGTTGGCTGACCGGAGACTCCTCCGCCGACCCCGCGTCGGGCGCCGGCTACGCACCGCTCCGTACGCTGTGGCACAGCACCCCCGTCGACACCTTCTTCCCGCGCACCCTCAAGGGCGACGGCGCGGGTCCCGGCGGCGCCGACCGCACCTGGACCAGGGTCGCCGTGGCACCCGAGAGCACCTGCGCGCGGGCGCTCGATCCACTCCTCCTCAAGACGCTGCGTCCGGTCGGCTGCGAGCGGGTCCTGCGGGCGACCTACGTGGACGCCACCCAGAGCACCGTCACCACCGTCGGCCTCGTCTTCACGGAAGGCGAACCGTCGGGCATGAAGGCGCTGGACACCCGGTTCACCGGCGAGAAGCTCACCGAGCGCACCGACCTGATGCCCCGCACCTATCCGGTGAAGGGCACCGTGGCCGCCGGCTTCGGCGACGGACAGCGCGCGAGCTGGACGGTGAACGTCCTCACCGAGGCTCCCGTCGTCGTGTACGCCGTCTCCGGCTTCGCCGACGCACGCCGGGTCCCCGACCCGCAGCCGGTCGCCAAGGCCACCGCCGACGGTGCGAAGACGGCGGCGGCCCAGGCCGGGCTCGGCCACGACGCCAAGGGGATCGCCGACCGGGTCGAACGCGGTCTGCGCACATCAGTCAGCACGGCAACGGAGCCGCCCCGATGACGACGCCCCCGACACCGGCCACGCGAACGACGCCGACGCCGACGCGGACGCCGACGCGGACGCCGACGCGGACGCCGACGCCGACGTCACGGCGCCGCGGGCGCCGCGTTGCCGCCACCCTCGCCGCCGCCTCCTTCCTGGCCGCCGTCCCCGCGACACCCGCCCACGCGGACGTCATCCGCGCCCAGCAGTGGGCACTGGAAGCGATGCACACCGACGACGCCTGGCGCACCACCAAGGGCGACGGCATCACCGTCGCCGTGCTCGACACCGGCGTCGACCCCACGCACCCCGACCTCGCCGGACAAGTGCTGTCCGGCAAGGACCTCATCGGCTTCGGCGCCAAGAGCGGCGACCGCGCCTGGGCCCGGCACGGCACGGCCATGGCGGGCATCATCGCGGGTCGCGGGCACGGCCCCGGCCAGGAGGCCGGTGTCCTCGGGATCGCCCCCCGGGCAAAGATCCTGCCGGTCCGCGTGATCCTCGAAGGCACCGACCCCGACCGGGCCAAGGCCCGCAAGTCGCGCGGCGGTTCACTCGCCGACGGCATCCGCTGGGCCGCCGACCAGGGCGCGGACGTCATCAACATGTCCCTCGGCGACGACAGCGAGTCGGCCCACCCCGAGCCCGGCGAGGACGCCGCCGTCCAGTACGCGCTGTCCAAGGGAGCCGTCCTCGTCGCCTCGGCCGGCAACGGCGGCGAGAAGGGCGACCGCGTCTCGTATCCGGCCGCGTACCCCGGCGTGATCGCCGTGACGGCCGTCGACCGGTACGGCACGCACGCCGCGTTCTCCACCCGGCGTTGGTACGCCACCGTCAGCGCGCCAGGCGTCGACGTCGTCATCGCCGACCCCGACCGCCGCTACTACGAAGGCTGGGGGACCAGCGCCGCCTCCGCGTTCGTCTCCGGCGCCGTCGCCCTCGTCCGCGCGGCCCACCCCGAACTGCGGCCCGCCCAGATCAAGAAACTGCTCGCCGACACCGCCCGCGACGCCCCGGACAACGGCCGTGACGACTCCACCGGTTACGGCATCGTCGATCCGGCCGCGGCGATCAAGGCGGGCGGAAGGCTGAGCCCCGACACCGCCGACGCGAAGAGCGAGACGGCCGGCTACACGAAGGAGTACTTCGGCCGCGGCCCCGACAACGCCTCCGGAGGATCGGAGCCGGCCGCCTGGCTCGCCCCGCTCGCCGGCGGCCTCGGCGCGCTGCTGCTGGCCGGCGCGGTGGTGCTCTGGCGCGGCGGACCGGTCATCGGGCGCCGCCGACCGCGCTGACGGCGGCCCGCGCCGCCGCCTCGACCAGGGCGATGCCCGCGTCCTTCGTAGGATGTCCGCCCGACAGGACGGCCACGAGAAGGTCACGGCCCCCGGCGGTGACCCGGCCGACCGAGTTGATGACCCACAGCCCCGTGGCGCTCAACGGCATCCAGCCGTTCTTGAGCGCCGGTGCGCCTCCCGCCGCCGAGACGCCCCACGCCTGGTCCGCCACCACGCGCGTCATCAGATCCGCCACGAAGGCGCGCGAGCGCTCGTCCAGAGGCGTCGCACCGCCGTTGAACACGGCGTCCAGCAGCGTCAGTTGATCCGTCGCGGTGGTACGCGAGAGCCCCCAGTCCGGGGTCGCGGCCGACTCGCGCAGACCGAGCCGCCGGTGGGCCTCGTCCTGTCCGTCTGCTCCGCCGATCACCTGCCACAGCGCGGTGGCGGCGTCGTTGTCGCTGCGCTCGATCATCTCGGCGGCCCATCCACGTTCCCGGGCGGTCGGCTCGCGGCCCGTGTCCTGGGCGCGCAGGAGCAGCGCGGCGAGGATGCCGACCTTGACGACGCTGGCGGAGGGGTGGGTGGGGTCCGGGCCGTGGTGGTGGGCCGTGGTACGGCCGGTGGCCGTGTCGCGGACGGCGACGCTGTACGTGACGTTCGCGTCGGCGGCGTCGACGAGCGGTTCCCTGCGCGCCTGCATGGCGTCCCCCTTCGGTCCCGCCCCTGATTCTGCCCTCAATCGCCGGACGGGCTTCGAGAACAGCCCGGCGCTTGAGCGGCGACCACGCCCACTAGGCTCGCCCCGTGGCTCTCAAGGACATCCCCGATTCCGGCTTCTCCGACGACGACGGCACCGCCGACCCCGCCCTCACGGACGCCCTCGCCGCCTGGTCCGCCGACCGGTCCGCCGAGCCGCGCGTCCTCGCCGCCCTCAAGGGCGCCCGGCTGCTGGTCCCCGTCGTCGCCGTGCTCGGCGAGAGTGAGGAGGACGAGCGGGGGCTGCGGCGCGAGAAGAGCAGCGACATGGCCGTCCCCACACTGCGGGCCGGCGGCCGGCGCGCCCTGCCCGCCTTCACCTCGACCGCCTCGCTGGCCCGCTGGGACCCCGCCGCGCGCCCCGTCGCCGTACCGCTGCACCAGGCACTGAGCGCGGCGGCGCACGAGAAGGCCGACACGGTCGTCATCGACCTGGCGGGGCCCGTGCCGTACGAACTCGCCGGACCGGCCCTGTTCGCGCTCGCCGAGGGGCGCATCGGCACCGACCCGCTCGACGACCCGGCCGTCGTCGCTGCCGTTGAGGAGGTGGCCGCCGCCGAGCCCTCCGTACTGAGGGCGCATCTCGGCCCGGGGGAGGCCGACGGCACCCTCGCGCTCGTCCTGCTGCCGGACGCCGCCCCGGCGGACGCGGTCCGGCGGATCGCTTCCGCGCTGGCGGCTCACGACGTGCTGAGGGCCCGCCTGGTGCGCGGTCTCGACCTGGCACTGCTGCCGGCCGGCGCCTCACCTCCGGGCGAGCCCCTGTTCGTACGCGACGGACCCGACGGACCCTAGGGCCTCTCGTTTGGATCTTGCCGGGCTCGCGGTCCCTGGCACCGCGCCTCGCCGCGTTGATGGCGCAAGGGGAGGCACGGCTCCCGCCATGCCTCCCTCCTCCGCCTCGCGATCCACGGCACCAGACCCCGCTCTCTCATCCGGCCTGATCCAAACGAAAGACCCTAGAGCTTGCCGTAGACCGGCCCCGTGTACTTCTCGCCGGGGCCCTGGCCCGGCTCGTCCGGGACCATCGAGGCTTCGCGGAAGGCGAGTTGGAGCGACTTCAGGCCGTCGCGCAGCGGCGCCGCGTGGAAGGAGCTGATCTCCGTCGCGCTCGCGTCCAGCAGTCCGGCCAGCGCGTGCACCAGCTTGCGGGCCTCGTCCAGGTCCTTGTGCGCGTCGCCGTCCTCCGTGAGACCGAGCTTCACCGCGGCGGCGCTCATCAGATTGACGGCGACCGTCACGATCACCTCGACGGCCGGTACCTCCGCGATGTCACGGGTCATGGCGTCGAAGTCGGCTGGTTCCTGGGGAGGGGTCGTGTCGCTCATTCCGCACACGATAGGCCCCGGCGCCGGAGGCGGAGACAGCCGGTTAGCTCACCCGCGCGGGAACTGCTAACCTTGCGTTACGACCGGTCGGACACGTGTGTGGCCGACCCACAAGTGGAGGCTCCGTTCTCCCACCTGGCCGCCCCTCGGGGTGGCGGGTCACCGGTCAGGTGGTCCCCATCGTTCCGTACGGACGATGGAGCCGCCCGATACGCCCCGTGGTTCGACGCGGCGGTGTTCCGGTATTCATGGAGCTCCCGCCTGTGTCCCGTCCGGGGCATTTTTCCGTTCCCCCTGCGGTTGGTCTGACGAAACAGACGTTACGCGGCTGTCTGCCAGGCGGCCGTGTGGTGCTACCGAGGAGGATCCATCAGCGCTGAGCCCCGCATTAACGACCGGATTCGTGTTCCCGAGGTCCGCCTTGTCGGTCCCAGCGGCGAGCAGGTCGGCATCGTGCCGCTTGCGAAGGCCCTGGAGCTCGCGCAGGAGTACGACCTGGACCTGGTCGAGGTCGCGGCGACCGCCCGTCCGCCCGTGTGCAAGCTCATGGATTACGGGAAGTTCAAGTACGAGTCGGCCATGAAGGCCCGTGAGGCGCGCAAGAACCAGGCGCACACGGTCATCAAGGAGATGAAGCTCCGGCCGAAGATCGACCCGCACGACTACGACACCAAAAAGGGTCATGTCGTCCGGTTCCTCAAGCAGGGTGACAAGGTCAAGATCACGATCATGTTCCGTGGTCGCGAGCAGTCCCGCCCCGAACTGGGCTTCCGGCTGCTCCAGCGTCTCGCTTCGGACGTCGAGGAGCTCGGCTTCATCGAGTCGAACCCGAAGCAGGACGGCCGAAACATGATCATGGTGCTCGGCCCGCACAAGAAGAAGACCGAAGCCATGGCCGAGGCCCGCGAGGCCCAGGCGGCCCGCAAGGCGGAGCGCCAGGGTTACGCGCCCGACGACCACGTGGACGAGTCCCCGGACGCCGCGAAGGCCCGTGCGGACGCGGACGCCGAAGCGGGCGCCGACGCGGAGGCTCCGGCCGAGTCGTCCTCCGAGGCGTGATCCACGGGCCGCCGGCCAGGCGCCCCCGGAGTCCCGTCCGGATTCCATACATAGCGATTTGACGCTCCCGCGCAGCGGCCTCGGCCGGTGGGGAGTGCCACTGATGAGGAGAACGGCGTTATGCCGAAGAACAAGACGCACAGCGGTGCGAAGAAGCGCTTTCGCGTGACCGGCTCCGGCAAGATCCTTCGCCAGCGTGCGGGCCGTCGCCACTACCTGGAGCACAAGCCGTCCAGCCTGACGCGCCGTCTCGCCGGCACGGTGCAGCTGGCTCCGGGTGACGCCGCGAAGGCCAAGAAGCTTCTCGGCCTGTAGGCGCGAGCCCCGCCGAGCGCGGGGCTCCAGCCGCCGTACCGACCACGCCGTTCTCGGGTCACGTCAACGCCCGTGACCCAGCTACAAGGAGTTAACAAGTGGCACGCGTCAAGCGGGCAGTCAATGCCCACAAGAAGCGCCGGGCGATTCTGGAGCAGGCCAAGGGTTACCGCGGCCAGCGCTCGCGCCTGTACCGCAAGGCCAAGGAGCAGGTCACCCACTCCCTGGTCTACAACTACAACGACCGCAAGAAGCGCAAGGGCGACTTTCGCCGGCTGTGGATCCAGCGGATCAACGCCGCCGCCCGCCAGAACGGCATGACCTACAACCGCCTCATCCAGGGTCTCAACGCCGCCAACATCGAGGTGGACCGCAAGATCCTGGCCGAGCTCGCGGTCAACGACGCCAACGCGTTCGCCGCGCTGGTCGAGGTCGCCCAGAAGGCGCTCCCGAGCGACGTCAACGCCCCGAAGGCCGCTGCCTGATCCCCTGCCGGATCACGGATCACAGCACTTCCCGCCGGACCCGCAGGCACACCGCCTGCGGGTCCGGCGCGTTCCACCCCCGTACCGCGTTCCACCACACGTACGTCCGCCACGTCCGCACGAGAAGCGAGCCGCCGCCCATGGGCACCCCCGAGCTGATCTCTCCGCGTTCCCCGCGTGTCACCGCCGCCCGGCGGCTCGTCAGGCGGGCCTTCCGCGGCAAGGAACGCCGGTTCATCGCCGAGGGCCCGCAGGCCGTACGCGAAGCGGTCGAGCACCGGGGCGAGGACGGTGTCCCGACGCTGGTCGAGCTGTTCACCACCGTCGAGGCCGCCGAGCGGTACGCCGACATCGTGGACGCCGCCCGCGCCGCCGGGGTCCGGGTGCACTTCGCCGACGCCGATGTCGTCGCCGACGTCTCGCAGACCGTCACCCCGCAGGGCCTGCTCGGCGTCTGCCGCTTCCTGGACTCGCCGTTCGAGTCCATCCTGCGGGCGCGGCCCCGTCTCGTCGCCGTCCTCGCGAACGTACGTGACCCCGGCAACGCGGGCACCGTGCTGCGCTGCGCCGACGCGGCGGGCGCCGACGCCGTCGTCCTCACCGACGCGTCCGTCGACCTGTACAACCCCAAGTCGGTCCGGGCGTCGGTCGGTTCGCTCTTCCACCTGCCGGTCGCCGTCGGCGTCCCCGTCGAAGAGGCCGTGGCGGGCCTGCGGGGTGTGGGAGTACGGGTCCTGGCCGCGGACGGGGCGGGCGAGGACGACCTCGACGACGAGCTGGACGCGGGCACCATGGGCGGTCCGACCGCCTGGATCTTCGGCAACGAGGCGTGGGGGCTGCCCGCCGAGACGCGGGCGCTGGCGGACGCCGTCGTACGGGTGCCGATCCACGGCAGGGCGGAG
Organism: Streptomyces sp. NBC_01508; assembly: GCF_045040315.1. Taxonomy (NCBI): domain Bacteria; kingdom Bacillati; phylum Actinomycetota; class Actinomycetes; order Kitasatosporales; family Streptomycetaceae; genus Streptomyces; species Streptomyces sp. NBC_01508. The sequence continues at coordinate 7,106,666 of NZ_CP109419.1, forward strand.
AGTCTGAACCTGGCGACCGCCGCAGCCGTATGTCTCTACGCCTCGGCTCGGGCGCAGCGTGTGCGCACCGCGAGCTGAGGGGGTCCGCGCAGTCACCTTGAGCGATGAGAGCGAGTAGGGTGACCGGAAACTCGGGGGCCCACTGTGCTCTTCGGAAGAGGTGGGATGCGGGCATGACGGTCGGGGCGAGCGGGTCGGCCATCACACGGGGACTCGTCAGGCCCGATCCCGGCGATCGCGTCGCCGGCGGACACGCGGACCTCGGTCAGGATCTGGGTCAGAATCTGGGTCAGGACCTCGGTCAGGACTTCGGGATCGATCCCGACGACCTCCCCGACGGTCTCGTCGTCGCCGACGAGACGGGCCGCGTGATCTGCTTCAACGCCGCCGCCGCCCGTATCACCGCCGTCGTCGCCGCCGAGGCCGTCGGCAGCCCGCTGGAGCGCGCGCTGCCCCTCGAAGACCTCGAAGGCCGCCGCTGGTGGGCGCTCACCGATCCGTACGGCGGTCTCCTCACCCGCGTCGGCCAGCCCGAGCGCAATCTGCTGCTGCCCGGCGGCCGTGAGGTCCTGGTCTCCGTCCGCTACGTGCGCGCGCACCCCCAGGGGCCCGTACGCAGGCTCGTCATCAGCATCCGCGGCACCGAGGCCCGCCGCCGTACCGAGCGCAGCCATGCCGAGCTGATCGCCACGGTCGCCCACGAACTGCGCTCCCCGCTCACCTCGGTGAAGGGTTTCACCGCGACGCTGCTCGCCAAGTGGGAACGCTTCACCGACGACCAGAAGCGGCTCATGCTGGAGACCGTCGACGCCGACGCCAACCGCGTCACGAGGCTGATCGCCGAGCTGCTCGACATCTCCCGGATCGACTCCGGACGCCTTGAGGTGCGCCGCCAGCCGGTCGACATCGGCACCGCCGTCGGCCGGCACATCCAGTCGATCACCGCGTCCGGGCAGTCCCCGGACCGTTTCCTCGTACGGATCCAGCAGCCGCTGCCCGCGCTGTGGGCCGATCCCGACAAGATCGACCAGATACTCGGCAACCTGCTGGAAAACGCGGTGCGCCACGGCGCGGGAACCGTCACCATCGAGGTGGCGCCCGCGCAGGTCAAGCATGTGGAGTACGCGCACGCGGAACACGCCAACGCGGAGCACACCCATGCCGACGGCGGCGCGAAAGGAACGGCGGTCACCGTGAGCGACGAAGGCGCCGGTATCCCCGAGGAGTCGATGGGCCGTGTCTTCACCCGCTTCTGGCGGGGGAGCAAGCGCGGTGGGACCGGCCTCGGGCTGTACATCGTCAAGGGCATCGTCGAGGCGCACGGCGGGACGATCACCGTCGGCCGCGGACCCGGCGGCGGTGCCCAGTTCCGATTTATCCTGCCCGTCGGCGCCCCGGCCTACCTGACCTAGGACAGGCCCCGGCAGCCCACGGGCTTCCGCACTCCGTACGGCCTTTAGACTCGACCCTTGGCACCTTTGCGTCCTCGGCCATCGAGCGGGGTCGTTTTCGCCCAGCTAACCGGAAGTACGGGAAGAGATGTCGGCACCCAACAAGTCGTACGACCCAGTCGAGGTCGAGGCGCTGAAACCGGAAGAGATCGAGCGCATGCGGGACGAGGCGCTCGCCGCCTTCGCCGCCGCGGGCGACCTCGACGCGCTCGCTCACGCGAAGACCGCGCACGCCGGAGGCACCTCACCGCTGTCGCTCGCCAACCGCGAGATCGGCGCGCTGCCGCCGCAGGCCAAGGCCGAGGCGGGCAAGCGCGTGGGCCAGGCCCGCGGCGCCGTGAACAAGGCGTTCGCCGCCCGGCAGGTGGAGCTGGAGGCCGAGCGTGACACGCGGGTGCTGGTCGAGGAGGCGGTGGACGTCACCCTGCCTTACGACCGTGTCCCGCCCGGCGCCCGGCACCCGCTCACCACCCTGATGGAGCGCGTCGCCGACATCTTCACGGCCATGGGCTACGCGGTGGCGGACGGCCCCGAGGTGGAGGCGGAGTGGTTCAACTTCGACGCCCTGAACTTCGTGCCCGACCACCCGGCCCGCCAGATGCAGGACACGTTCTTCGTCCAGGGCCCGGACGGCACGTCCGGTGACGAGTCCGGAGTCGTGCTGCGTACGCACACCTCGCCGGTCCAGGCGCGCGCCCTGCTCGACCGTGAGCCGCCCGTCTATGTCATCTGTCCGGGGCGCGTCTACCGCACGGACGAGCTGGACGCCACCCACACCCCGGTCTTCCACCAGGTCGAACTGCTCGCCGTGGACGAGGGCCTGACCATGGCCGACCTCAAAGGCACCCTCGATCACATGGTCCAGGAGCTGTTCGGAGGTGAGGGCATGAAGACCCGGCTGCGGCCGAACTTCTTCCCCTTCACCGAGCCGTCCGCCGAGATGGACATGGTCTGTTACGTGTGCCGGGGTGAGTCCGTCGGCAACCCGGACCGGCCCTGCCGCACCTGCGGCAGCGAGGGCTGGATCGAGCTGGGCGGCTGCGGCATGGTCAACCCGAAGGTGCTCGTCGCCTGCGGTGTGGACCCCCTGAAGTACAGCGGATTCGCCTTCGGGTTCGGCATCGAGCGGATGCTGATGTTCCGTCACAACGTCGAGGACATGCGAGACATGGTCGAGGGTGACGTCCGGTTCACCCGGCCGTTCGGGATGGAGATCTGATGCGCGTCCCGCTTTCCTGGCTGCGTGAGTATGTCGACCTGCCGGCCACCGAGACCGGCCGCGATGTGCAGGCCAGGCTCGTCCCCGCCGGTCTTGAGGTCGAGACGGTCGAACAGCTCGGCGCCGGCCTCAAGGGCCCCCTCGTCGTCGGCAAGGTTCTCACCGTCGAGGAGCTGACCGAGTTCAAGAAGCCGATCCGCTTCTGCACGCTCGACGTCGGCGACGCCAACGGCACCGGCGAGCCGCAGGAAGTCATCTGCGGCGCGCGGAACTTCGCCGTCGGCGACAAGGTCGTCGTGGTCCTGCCCGGCGCCGTCCTGGCCGGCGGCTTCGAGATCTCCGCCCGCAAGACGTACGGCCGGACCTCGCACGGCATGATCTGCTCCAGCGGCGAGCTGGGCATGGGCGACGACGGCAGCGGCGGCATCATCGTCCTGCCGCCGGAGTACGAGGTCGGCACCGACGCCGTCGAACTGCTCCAGCTCGTCGACGAAGTCCTCGACATCGCCGTCACCCCCGACCGCGGCTACTGCCTGTCGATGCGCGGTATCGCCCGCGAGACCGCCATCGCCTACGGGCTGTCGCTGCGCGACCCGGCGCTGCTGGACGTGCCCGCGCCCAACTCGTACGGCCACCGAGTGGAGATCGCCGACCCGGTGGGCTGCGACGCGTTCACCGCGCGTACGGTCACCGGGCTCGACCCCGAGGCGCGCTCCCCGATCTGGCTCAAGCGCCGGCTCCAGAAGGCCGGGATGCGGCCCATCTCGCTGGCCGTCGACATCACCAACTACGTGATGCTGGAGATCGGCCAGCCGCTGCACGCGTACGACCGCAAGCGGGTGGACGGGGCGATCGGTGTCCGGCGTGCCGAGCAGGGCGAGGAGCTGACCACGCTCGACGGCGTCAAGCGCGTCCTGGACGCGGCCGACCTCGTCATCACCGACGACCGGGGGCCGATCGGTCTCGCCGGTGTGATGGGCGGCGCCGACACCGAGATCGCCGACGGCGAGATCGTGGCGAGCCCGCTGTCCTCGTCCGCCGCCGAGCGCGCGGCGCGCGGCACCACCGAAGTCGTCATCGAGGCGGCGCACTTCGACCCGATCTCCATCGCCCGCACGGCGCGCAGGCACAAGCTGCCCTCCGAGGCGTCCAAGCGCTTCGAGCGCGGTGTCGACCCGCACGCCGCGCCCGCCGCGGCGCAGCGGACCGTCGATCTGCTGGTGCTGCTCGCGGGCGGCTCGGCGGAGGCCGGCGTCACCGAGGTGGTGGCCCCGGCCGGGCCGCACACCATCACGATGGCCGCCGACCACCCCGACAAGGTGGCGGGTCTCGGGTACGGCAGGGAGACCGTCGTGCGCCGCCTCCAGCAGGTCGGCTGCGACGTGCGCGGACAGGACGAGCTGATCGTCACCGTCCCGAGCTGGCGCCCCGACCTGCGCGAGATCAACGACCTCGCCGAAGAGGTCATTCGCCTGGAGGGGTACGAGAACCTGCCCTCCACGCTGCCCCGGCCCCCGGCCGGACGCGGGCTCACCGAGCGGCAGCGGCTGCACCGCAGGGTCGGCCGCGCGCTGGCCGGCGCGGGCTATGTCGAGACGCTGAACTACCCGTTCATCGGTGCGGCGCAGCTCGACCAGCTCGGGCTGCCCGCCGACGACGACCGGCGCCGTACGGTCACGCTCGTCAACCCGCTCGCCGACACCGAGCCCGCGATGCGCACGACGCTGCTGCCCGGTCTCTTCGGCGCGCTGCGCCGCAACGACGGCCGTGGCTCGCACGATCTGGCGCTGTACGAGAGCGGCCTGGTCTTCCGGCCCACGGGCCAGGAGCGGGTGCCGGTCCGGCTGCCCGTCGACCGGCGGCCCACGGACGAGCAGATCGCCGCGCTCGACGCCGCGCTGCCCCGGCAGCCGCGCCGTGTCGCCGCCGTCCTCGCCGGTGCGCGCGAGCGGGCCGGCTGGTGGGGCGCGGGCCGTCCCACCGACTGGGCGGACGCGGTCGAGGCGGCCCGTACGGTCGCCGCCGAGGCGGGCGTCGAGCTGACGGTGGAGGCCGATCAGCACGCGCCGTGGCACCCGGGCCGCTGCGCGGCGCTGTACGCCACGGTGGACGGCGACCGGACCCTCGTCGGCCACGCCGGTGAGCTGCACCCGCGCGTCATCAAGGCGTACGGCCTGCCGGAGCGCGCCTGCGCCATGGAGATCGAGCTGGATCTCGTGGAGCGGGCGGGCACCGGCGCGCTGCGGGCGCCGCGGATCTCGACCTTCCCGGTCGCCACCCAGGACGTGGCGCTGGTGGTCGCCGAGGACGTGCCGGCCGCCGACGTGGAGCGGGCGCTGAGTGAGGGCGCCGGTGAACTGCTCGAATCGGTGAGGCTGTTCGACGTGTTCACCGGTGAGCAGCTGGGCGGGGGGCGCAAGTCCCTGGCGTACGCGCTGCGGTTCCGCGCCGCCGACCGGACCCTGACCGTCGACGAGGCGTCCGCCGCACGCGACGCCGCAGTGGCGCTGGCCGCCGAGCGCACCGGGGCGGTGCTGCGCGGGGCGTGAGCCGCGTGCGGCTGAGCGCACGGGACCGAGGGGCGTCGCCGGCTTCAGGGCCGGTGACGCCCCTCTGCCGTGTCCGACACGTAGCGTGCTCTGCCTGCCGCTGAGCGGCTGATGACACGTCGGTGCCTGGGGCCGTGAGCCCGGCACGGTCGGCAGGACACCCCCTGGGCGCGGCAGGGCGTACAGCGGACCGGTGCGGGCGGGCGGGTCGTGCCAATCGCCGCGTCCGAGGGCGGGACCCGCGCGGATACGGCGCAGGCCGGGGGGACGAACACTGCGCCGTGGATCCGCCTCGCGACCTCCTGTTCGCCGCTGCCGGCATCGGTTGTCGGCCGTGCGCCGTCCGTCCCGCCCGCGGAGTGTCGGGCAGGTGGGCGGAACGGACGACGCGGTGTGGGCCGCCGTACCGCACGAGGGGGAGTGCGACGGCCCGGCCGCTCCTTGCGAGACCACCCAGTCAACCGGCCCGGCGCCCGGCCCGGCAGGGTGCACAACGGACCGATCCGGGCATTAGGTTCACACCCCGTGCGATGTCCCGCTCCACTACGCTGAGGTCGCCGAGCTTCCGGAGGGGCACATGCAGCCCAACACCCTGCTGGATTCGCTGATCGACGAGGCGGGCATGTCCCATGCCGGGTTCGCCGCCCGGGTCAACAGGGCCGGCCGGTCGCGCGGACTCGGGCTGCGGTACGAACACACCTCTGTGCTGCGGTGGTTGAGGGGCCAGCGACCGCGTGGCCCGGTGCCCGAGCTGATCTGCCAGGTGCTGGGCGACCGGCTGGGTCGCACCCTCACGCTGGACGACATCGGCCTCGGCGCGACCCCAGGGTCGCCGGGCCGCGATGTCACGCTCTCGGTCTACGTGGAGCGTGCCACCGCGCTGTGGCGCTCCGACCAGCAGCGGCGGGGCCATGTCGTGGCGGCGCCCGCCGTGACCGGCACGCACGCGGTGATGCCGGTCTGGGAGTGGGAGAACCCGCCGGGGGACGCGGACGTCTCACGCGGCGGCCACCACCGTGTCGGCCCGGCGGACGTCGAACTGCTGCGGACGGCCAGGACGCACTACGAGCTGATGTACCGCAGAGCGGGCGGTCTCGCCACCCACGCCAGGGTTGTGGGCTTCCTCAGCGCCCAGACGGCGCCCCTGCTGCGCGGCGGCTACAGCGACCCGATGGGCCGCCAACTGCACCGTGCCACGGGCGGGTTGGTGGCGGTGGCCGGTATCTGTGCGTACGACTCCGATGCCCAGGGGCTCGCCCAGCGCTACTTCCACCAGGCGCTTCGGCTGGCAAAGGCCAGTGGGGACACCGGACTTGGCGCGTACGCCATCGCGCTGCTCGTCAACCAGTCGCTGTTCATGGGGGAGTACCGGCAGGCGGTGGCCTTCGCCGAGGCGGCGCTGCGCACGGCGGGCCGGGCGATCACCCCGGCGCTGGCCGCCGATCTGTACGCGATGCAGGCCAAGTCGTACGCCCTGCTCGGGGACGGGAGCGGCGCGCGGGCGTGCATCGGACGGGCGGAGGCGGCGGCGGGCCGGATCAGGCCGGGCCAGGAGCCGGACGAGACGGGCTATGTGGAGCCCGGCCTGGTCAGTGTGCGGGTGGCCGAGGCGCTGCTCGGGCTCGGTGACCTGACGGCCGCGCGGACGTACGCCGCCGAGGCGGTGGGCGCCCCGGCGCACGACCGGGGGCGGGTGCACCGGCTCGCGATGCTCAGCCAGATCGAGCTGCGTCAGGGCGAGCCGGACCGGGCGGCCCGTACCGCGCGGGAGATGGCGGAGCGGGCCCGGGGAATGGAGTCCCTGCGGCTCAGGGACCGGATGACCGTGGTGCGGCTGGGGCTGCTGGAGAGCGGCTGTGCGGACGCGACGGAAGTGGCCGGATTCATCGCGCGGGCCCTGCGCGTTCCCCTGTGAGGAGGCGCTTGCTGCCATATTGCCAACTCCCAATCGGAAGGTGGCAAAACCGTGCAGTGGGCGAACTTAGGCGAACAGACCATGTATGAGAATCGCTGGTTCCAGGTGAATCTGGCGGACGTCCGACTCCCCGACGGCCGGCATCTGGACCACTACCTCATCCGGCTCCGCCCGGTGGCCGTGGCGACGGCGGTCAACGAGGCCAACGAGGTGCTGCTGCTGTGGCGGCACCGCTTCATCACCGACAGCTGGGGCTGGGAACTCGCCGCGGGCGTCGTCGAGGACGGCGAGTGTGTCGAGAACGCGGCGGCGCGGGAGATGGAGGAGGAGACCGGCTGGCGCCCCGGCCGCCTCCGGCATCTGCTCACCGTCGAGCCGTCCAACGGACTGACCGACTCCCGGCACCACCTCTACTGGTCGGAGACGGCCAGCTACACCGGCCACCCCGAGGACGACTTCGAGTCCTCGCGCCGCGAGTGGATACCGCTCAAGCTCGTCCCCGACATGATCGCGCGGGGCGAGGTGCCGGCCGCCAACATGGCGGCCGGTCTGCTGATGCTCCATCACCTGCGCCTGGGCGGCGGGTAGTCGCCGATGCCGTACGCCCTGTCCGGGGGTCAGCCGTACGGGTAGAAGCCCGAGCCCGTCTTACGGCCGAGGCGCCCCGCGTCCACCATGCGCTGGAGCAACGGGGGAGCGGCGTACAGCGGCTCCTTGTACTCCGCGTACATCGAATCGGCGACCGAGGCCACCGTGTCCAGGCCGATCAGATCGGCGAGTTTGAGCGGGCCCATGGGGTGGGCGCAGCCCATCTCCATGCCGTTGTCGATGTCCTCACGGCTCGCGATGCCGGACTCGAACATCCGGATCGCCGAGAGCAGATACGGAATGAGCAGGGCGTTCACCACGAAACCGGACCGGTCCTGGGCGCGGATCGCGTGCTTGCCCAGCACGTCCTGGACGACGGCCTCGGCGCGCTTGACCGTCTCCTCGGACGTGGTCAGTGCCGGGATCAGCTCGACCAGCTGCTGGACCGGTGCCGGGTTGAAGAAGTGGATGCCGATGACCTGGTCGGGACGGGACGTCGCGACGGCCAGCTTCACCAGCGGAATGGAGGAGGTGTTGGAGGACAGGATCGCGTCGGGGCGTGTCACGACCTGATCGAGAACCTGGAAGATCTCCGTCTTGACCTGCTCGTTCTCGACGACCGCCTCGATCACCAGATCGCGGTCGGCGAACTCGCCGAGGTCGGTGGTGAAGTTGAGCCTGCCGAGCGTCGCGTCGCGCTCCTCCTCGGAGATCTTGCCGCGTTCGGCGGCCTTCGAGAGGGAGTTGTAGAGGCGGGTACGCCCTATCTCCAGGGCCTCGCCGGTGGTCTCGGCGACCATCACTTCGAGGCCGCTGCGGGCGCACACCTCCGCGATGCCCGCACCCATCTGGCCGCAGCCCACCACTCCGACGCGTTCGATGTCGGTCACACCGTGCCTTTCGCTGGTCCCTGTTCCGCGGGCCTCCGGGTGATTCCGGCGCCCGCTTCGGCCCCCGACGTTACTCCGCGCAGGTGTGTGCAGGACGGGCCGGGGCGGGCATGCTGTGCGGCAACGTTCAGTCCGAGATCACCGACGAGGGGTCAGTAAATGCGGCAAATCGGTAGAAGAGGGTTCGTGGCGGTCACGGCGGGCGCGCTCACGGCACTGGCGACAGCGGGCGACGCCGTCGCCACCACCGGAGCGGCGGCGGGCGCGGAGGGCGCCGCCGGGTCCGGTGGCCGGCACAGCGCGCGCAGTGAACTGCGCGGGATGTGGCTCGCCACGGTCGTCAACCGCGACTGGCCGTCGAAGCCCGGACTGCCCGTCGCCCAACAGCGCGCGGAGCTGCTGAAGTTCCTGGACACCGCGGTCGACCGGAAGCTGAACGCGGTCATCTTCCAGGTCCGGCCGACCGCCGACGCGCTGTGGCCCTCGCCGTTCGAGCCGTGGGCCGAGTGTCTGACCGGCGTACAGGGCAAGGACCCGGGCTGGGACCCGCTGGGCACGGCCGTGAAGGAGGCGCACAAGCGCGGTCTCGAACTGCACGCCTGGTTCAACCCGTACCGGGTGGCCAATCACACGGATCCCTCCCGGCTCATCCCGAGCCATCCGGCGCGCAAGCACCCGGAGTGGATCCTGCCGTACGGCGGAAAGCTGTACTACAACCCGGGCATCCCGGAGGTCAGGAAGTTCGTCCAGGACGCGATGCTCGACGCCGTACGGCGCTACGACATCGACGCCGTGCACTGGGACGACTACTTCTACCCGTACCCGGTCGCCGGTCAGGTCTTCGACGACGACGCGCAGTACGCGCGCTACGGCGCGGGCTTCCCGGACAAGGCCGCCTGGCGACGCGACAACACCGACCGGCTGGTGCGCGAGACGGGTGAGCGGATCAAGAAGATCAAGAAGCATGTCGCCTTCGGTATCAGCCCGTTCGGGGTGTGGCGCAACATCGCCACCGACCCGGCCGGCTCCGACACCAAGGCCGGTGTGCAGACCTACGACGACCTGTACGCCGACACCAAGAAGTGGGTCAAGAAGGGCTGGATCGACTACATCACCCCGCAGGTCTACTGGAACATCGGCTTCGCCGCCGCCGACTACGCGAAGCTCGTGCCCTGGTGGAGCGAGGTGGTCAAGGGCACGGACGTCGACCTCTACATCGGTGAGGCCCTCTACAAGGCGGGTGACCCCGCCCAGCCCGCGCCGTGGCAGGACGTGGCGGAGGTCTCCCGCCATCTGACCTTCGCGAAGCAGTACCGCGAAGTGCGCGGACACTGCTACTTCTCCGCGCTGGAGTGCGTGCACGACAAGAACGGGGCGTTCACGAAGGCGGTGGCCGACCACTACAAGTCGCGGGTACGCCCGCCGCGCCAGGGCTGACACCGGCCGCGGGCCTTACGTCCGCGAGCGCCGTACGGGCTCCATGGGCCCGTACGGCGCTCGCGGACACCCGCTACGCGCGGGCGCGCTGAGTGACCACGATGCACAGCAGTACGGCGACGGCCGCCAACGGCGCGGCCGTCGCCGGCCCCTCCCCGAGCAGCAGCACCGACCAGACCAGCGTCAGCAGCGGCTGGGCGAGCTGGAGCTGGCTGGCCTTCTCGATGCCGATCGCGGCCATGCCCCGGTACCAGACGTAGAGACCGAAGAAGGTCGACCCCGCCGCCACCCACACCAGGCCGGTCACGCCCTGGGCCGTCAGCCGTACCGGCTCGAAGGGCAGGGCGACGGCCGCGACCACCAGATTGAGCGGCAGGCACGCGACCAGCGCCCAGCCGATCACCTGCCAGCCCGGCATCAGCCGCGCCAGCCTGCCGCCCTCCGTGTAGCCGGCCGCGCACACCAGCAGCGCGCCGAACAGATACAGATCGCCCGTCGAGACGGCCCCGCCGCTCTGCTGGAGGGTGAAGACGATCACCACGGCCGCGCCCGCGAGCGCCGCGCACCAGAACGTGACCGAAGGGCGCCTGCCGGTACGCAGCGCCGAGAACGCGGCGGTGCTCAGCGGCAACAGCCCCACCACGACGGCGGCGTGCGCCGTGGTCGACGTCTGGAGGGCCAGGGTCGTGAGCATCGGGAAGCCGAGGACCACACCGGCGGCCACCACGGCGACGGCGCCCCAGTGCCGCCGCTCCGGGACCGGTACGCGCACCGCCAGCAGGAAGCCGCCCGCGATCAGCGCGGCGAGCACGCTGCGGATCGCCACCAGGGACCAGGGGCCGAAACTCTCCAGCCCCCAGACCGTCGCGGGGAAGGTGAGCGAGAAGGCGAGGACACCCGCCGCGGCGAGGAGGGTGCCGCCGGTGACCGCTATCGGAGCCGGACGAGTAGCGCTATCCTGTGCTGTCATGCAAGAGCGTAGCAGTGTGGTTGAACTGGCGAATTCTCTCCGGGCGGAGCTCAACCGCTACTCACCAGGTGGAAAGCTGCCATCCAGCAGAGAACTGGTCGAGCGCCACCGGGTCTCTCCGGTGACCGTCTCCCGGGCGCTGGCCCGGCTCTGTGCCGAAGGGCTGGTCGTCACCCGCCCCGGCGCCGGATCCTTCCGCGCACCGGCCCGCCCCGGCACCCCGCGGGCCGGGGACACCTCCTGGCAGGAGGTCGCCCTCAGCGCCGACGCCACCACCGAACTCGTTCCGCGCAGCGTCGACTCCTCCGCCGTACTGATGACCCTTGCCGAGCCGCCGCCCGGAGTCATCGAATTCAACGGCGGCTATCTCCACTCCTCCCTCCAGCCCGAACAGGCCATGGCCGCCGCCCTGGCCCGCGCCGGCCGACGCCCCGGCGCCTGGAGCCGCCCGCCCACCGACGGACTGCCCGAACTCCGCGAATGGTTCGCCCGCGGCATCGGCGACACCTGGACGGCCGCCGACGTGCTCGTCACCTCCGGCGGCCAGAGCGCCCTGACCACCGCACTGCGCGCGCTCGCCCCGCCCGGCGCGCCCGTCCTCGTCGAATCACCCACCTATCCCGGCATGCTCGCCATCGCACGGGCCGCCGGACTGCGGCCCGTCCCCGTACCCGTCGACCCCGACGGCGTACGCCCCGAACTCCTCGCCCACGCCTTCCGGGCCACCGGCGCACGGGTGTTCGTCTGCCAGCCCCTCATCCAGAACCCCACCGGAGCGATCCTCTCCGCCGCGCGCCGGCCCGAGGTGCTGCGTATCGCCCGCGAGGCCGGAGCCTTCGTCGTGGAGGACGACTTCGTGCGCCGCCTCATCCACGAGGACGCGGGCCCGCTGCCCGGCCCCCTCGCCGCGGACGACCCCGACGGAGTCGTCGTCCATGTCTGCTCCCTCACCAAGGCGACCTCACCCAGCCTCCGGGTGGGGGTGCTGGCCGCCCGCGGCCCAGTGCTCGAACGGCTCCGCGCCATCCATGTCGTCGACTGCTTCTTCGTCGCCCGCCCCCTCCAGGAAGCCGCTCTCGAACTGGTCGGCTCCGCCGCCTGGAACCGTCATCTCCGCTTCACCTCAAGGGAGTTGAAGAACCGCAGGCAAGTCATGACGGCCGCCGTCCGCCGGGACCTCCCCGAACTGGCCCTTCCGCACATCCCGCCCGGCGGCTACCACCTGTGGCTGCGCCTGCCCGACGGCACCGACGAACAGGCCCTGGTCTCCGCCGCGCTGCGCGCGGGCGTCGCCGTCACCCCCGGCCGTCCCTATTTCTGCGCCGAACCCTCCGCCGGCCACCTGCGGTTGGGCTTCGCGGCCGTCGCGGGAGCGCAGGAGATCGCCGACGGCGTGCGGCGCCTGCGCACCGCCTGCGACGAGGTGTTGAGCTGACCGGCCTGCCCGAGTTGCCCGAGCTGACCGGCCTGTCCGAGCTGACTGACCTGTCCGAGTTGACCACATGAGCCGATCGTGGCATCCGCCACTGACAATCGGCCCGCCATTTGGCAACCTTCCGCCATGACCAAGATGCCGACCTTCGCCGCGTACGAGATTTCGACCGACCCCGCACGCCTCGACGCGGAACGGATCCACCGCTGGCTGTCCACGGACGCGTACTGGGCGCTCGGCCGCGCCCGCGACGTCCAGGACAGGGCGATCGCCGGATCACTCAACTTCGGCGTCTACGACGCCGCGTCGGGTGAACTGGTCGCCTACGCCCGCGTCGTGACCGACCACGCCACCTTCGCCTGGCTCTGCGACGTGTACGTCGACCCCGGCGCCCGTGGCAAGGGGCTCGGCACCGAACTGGTCGTCGCCGCACGCGACCACCTCGCTCCGCTGGGGCTGCGCCGCATGATGCTGGCCACGGAGGACGCCCACGGCGTCTACGCGAAGGTGGGGTTCAAGCCGCTCGAAAACCCCGGGATGTGGATGACTCTGGACCTTCAGCGCCCCTCTTGACCTGTGCGGCTTTCGGCCGCACCATCCCGGCATGAGTGTTCGGGTCACGTTGGTCGCCGCCGCGCGCAGCTCAGCCCCACTTGCCGAACGGTTCGACGACGACCGCCCCCTCGACCAGGCCGGCTGGCACGAAGTGCAGCTCGTCGCGCACGCGCTCGTGCCGCTGGCCGCCGCCGACCTGCGCTACTGCTCGCCCACCGCGCGCAGCCGCGCCACCGGGGAAGCCCTCGGCTACGCGCCCCTCGTCCAGCCGGCGCTCCGGGACTGCGACATGGGCCGCTGGCGTGGCCGTACGTTCGCGGACGTCGCAGCCCGTGAACCCGCCGCCGTGGACGCCTGGCTCGCCGACCCGCGCTCGGCCCCGCACGGCGGCGAGCCGCTGCTGGCGTTCATCTCCCGCATAGGCGGCTGGCTGGACACCCGCCCGGCCGACGACATCGGGGCCATCGTGGCCGTCGCCGAACCGGCGGTCATCAGGGCGGCGCTCGTCTACGCGCTGCACGCCCCCGCCCCGGCCTTCTGGAACGTGGACGTCCGCCCGCTCTCCACGGTCACCCTCATGGGCGGCCCCGGCCGCTGGAGCCTTTGCCTCGACGCCCGCGCGTCGTGACGGTGGCGCATACCACCCCGTGACCCTCCTGACCCGTCGTGACCCATCGTGACCCGCGTGCGAGACTGCCGGGATGACCATGGCCACCGGACATCTGATCGCAGTCGTCGGCAGCAGCCCCGGAGTCGGCAAGTCGACCCTCTGCCGCGCCCTCGCCCGCCGGGCTGCCGAATCGGGCGCCACGGTGGACCACTTCGAGGAGGCGGACATCCTCAGCCGCCCGTCCTTCCGCCCCGTCGCCGAGGAGTTCGCCGACGGAAGCGGCAGCGTGCGGCCCGGCACGCTGGTGGAGTCCACCCGCGAATACGTGGCGAAGGCGCGCGCCGAAGGCGTGGACGTCCTGATCACCGACGCGCTGCTGCCCTTCATCCCCTCACTGGTCGCCTGGGGCCACGAGGAGAGCGCGATCGCAGCCGTCCTGGCCGAGTTGGCGGACGCGGTCCGGCCGACCCGGGTGACCGTGGTCTATCTGCGGGACGACCCGGACACCGCTCTGCGGCGCGCCGTCGAGCGCGAAGGGCCGGACTGGGTGGACTGGTTCGTCACCAAACTCGGCGGCTCGCCCGGCTCCCGGTCGGTCAAGGATCTCGCGTCGGCGGCCGAACACCTTCGCCGGGAAGAGGAGTTGACGGTGCGCCTGCTGGCCCGGACGGACTGGCACGTGCTGAGCGTGGACATCGGTGGGCGCGACGCGCGGTGGACGGAGCAGTACGTACGGGAGAACCTGCCCGACCTGTGAGGGTTCGTCGGGCATGAGGCCGACCAGCAGCCGGCCGAGGCGGAGGGCCTCCGTACAGAGGTCGTCGCGTACGAGCCGGTCGCCCGAACCGGCCGTATAGCCCTCGTTGAAGATCAGATACACGACGGACATGACCGCGTCGAGCCGGTCGGGCAGATCGGCGTCGCGCGGGATCCGGTAGGGGATCCCGGCGTCGCGGATCTTGCCCTTGGCGCGTACGAGCCGCTGCGTCATGGTCGGTTCGGGCACCAGGAAGGCGCGGGCGATCTCGGCGGTGGTGAGCCCGCCCAGCAGCCGCAGGGTGAGGGCGACCCGGGCCGCGGGGGCGAGCGCGGGGTGGCAGCAGGTGAAGATTCAGCCGGAGCCTGTCGTCGCGCACGGGGCGGCCATCCCCGGCCGGTTCGTCGGGGGCGTACAGGAGCGCGGCCTGCGCGTACCGGTCCGCCCGGGAGGCTTCCCGGCGAAGCCGGTCGATCGCCCGGTGGCGCGCCGTGGTGATGATCCAGCCCGCCGGACTCGGCGGCACCCCGGTGACCGGCCACCGCAGGACCGCCGTGGTGAACGCGTCCTGGACCGCCTCCTCGGCGATGTCGATGTCGATGTCGCCGAAGACGCGGACCAGGACGGACACCGCCCGGCCGTACTCCGTACGGAAGACGCGCTCGATCGTGGACGGCCCGGTCTCGGACGGCCCGGTCTCGGATCGACACGCGGAGGAGATCCGGCACGAATTCTCTGGCTCCGTCCACCGTGCGGCGGTACGGATGTCCGTATCTGTGGGTCATACGGCCCTGTGGCCATGGCACACCGGCCCATGGCTCCGGAGACTGGAGGAGCCGCCGGAGAGACCGGCGAGTCACCGGCGGACACATCGGCCGGCGAACCGAAGGATCAGGTGATGAGGATGACCGACGACCTCTCCGCACCGGCGGGCGTGCCCGTACCGGACACGAAACTGGCACGGGCGGCGACCGAACTCGTACGGGACACCGTGAGCGAGCTGATCTACGACCACTCCCGCCGCGTCTACTTCTTCGGCAGCCTCCAGGGGCGCGACCGGGATCTCAGCTTCGACCCCGAACTCCTGTACATCGGGGCCATGTTCCACGATCTGGGCCTCGGCGAGCCCTTCCACGGCAGCGGGCGGCGCTTCGAGGTGGACAGCGCCGACGAGGCGCGCCGCTTCCTCCGGTCGCACCAGGTGCCGGAAGACAGCGTCCGGCGGGTGTGGACCGCCATCGCCCTGCACACGACCCCCGGCGTGCCCGAGTTCATGGAGCCGGAGGTGGCGCTGGTGACGGCGGGCGTCGAGTACGACGTGCTCGGCATCGGCTACCACGACATCGACGAGGCCGACCGTACCGCCGTCGTCGCGCTGCACCCGCGCCCCGGCTTCAAGCAGCGCATCCTCGGCGCGTTCACCGACGGCGTCCGGCACAAGCCGGAGACCACCTTCGGCAACGTCAAGGCCGACGTCCTCGCCCACTACGTGCCCGGCTTCGAGCGCGGCGACTTCGTGCGCACGATCCTGGACTCCCCGTGGCCCGAGTGACCGCTGCCGCACACGCCCCCGCACACGCCCCCGCACACGCCCCCGCACCCGCACACGCCCCCGCTGTCGTGGTGGTGGCCGTGGTCGCCTTCGACGGGGTGCAGCTTCTCGACGTCACGGGCCCGGCCGAGGTGTTCACCACGGCCAACATGTTCGGTGCCCGCTACGACGTCCGGATCGTCTCCCCGGACGGTGCGGACGTCCGTACGTCGTCGGGGCTGCGCGTCGGCGTGGACGGCGGGCCGCGGACGCTGCCCGCCCGGCCGCACACGCTCGTCGTGCCCGGCCGGAGCGACTGGCGGCGAGCGGTCGCCGACCGGCCGCTCATCGACCTCGTAGAGGACCTGCGGCGGCGCTCCCGGCGGATCACCTCGGTGTGCGCCGGCGCATTCGTCCTGGCGGAGACGGGCGCACTGGACGGGCGGCGCGCCGCGACACACTGGAGGCTGGCCGGGCAACTCGCCACGGCGTACCCACGGGTGCGCGTCGAGTCCGATCCGGTGTTCGTGAAGGACGGCGACGTCGTCACGTCCGCCGGTGTCACCGCCGGTATCGATCTCGCGCTCTCCCTGGTCGAGGACGACCACGGCGCCGGGGTGGCGCGCGACGTGGCCCGCGAACTGGTCGTCTTCATGGCCCGCCCCGGCGGGCAGTCGCAGTTCAGCGCGCGCCTGGCGCCGCACGAGGCGAAGCAGCCGGTGGTACGGCGGGTGCTGGACACCGTTGGCGCCGACCCCGCCGCCCCGCACAGCCTGGAGTCCCTGGCGGCCACCGCCGGGGTCAGCGCCCGCCACCTCAGCAGGCTCTTCCGGGGCGAGACCGGTACGACGCCCGGCCAGTATCTGGAATCCGTACGGCTGGAAGCCGCCCGGGCGCTCCTCGAATCGGGGGACGACACCGTGGACACGGTGGCAGAGGTGTCCGGCTTCGGCTCGTCCGAGACGATGCGACGCGTCTTCCAGCAGACCCTGGGCGTCGCCCCGACCGCCTACCGGGCCCGATTCCGTACCACATCGCCCGCCGCGTCCGTCAGCGGCTGAGTCGAGCCTCGATTCCGTCGAGAAGCGTCTCCAGACCGAGCGTGAACGAGCCGTCGAAGTCGCCGTCCGCGGGGCGGGCGTGCCGGCGGTGAGCCGGGGGCCTTCGAGCCCGGCGCAATCGAGTACGGAGTAGAGGTACTCAGCCCGCGCGAGGGAGTTGGGGCCGAGCAGCGGGCGCGTGGCCATCAGGGCGGGCAGCCGCGGGTGGCGCCGCATGGCGTCCCTGGCCCGGACGGGCTGTCGGGTGAGGGCGGCACGCCACGGGATGTCGTGGGGGAGCGCCGTGTCGTCCGGCTCGATCTCTCCCATGACCTCGTCGAGCGCGAGATCGAGTACGTCCTCCTTGCCGCCGACGTACTCGTTCAGCGACATCGCTCCGGCATTCAGACGGGCCGCCAGGCGGCGCATGGACAGACCCGCCACCCCCTCGGCGTCCAGCGACTCCACCGCCGCCCGGGCGATCCGGTCCCTGGACAGCCGTGGCCAGAGGCGGGCACTGATCGAGGTGGACCCGCACGGCGGCGCCGCGCCGCCCCGTGCCCTCAGCCAGGCACCCCCGCCCGGTCCAGGAGCGCCGTCATCTCCGCGACCGGAAGGGACGGGTTGGCGGCGGCCGCCGAACCCGCCCGCGGATCCTCCAGCAGTTCCACCAGTCGGCGCACCGGCAGTCGCGGGTCCCGGGCGGCTGTTGCCCGTACTTCCGGGGCGGGGTCGTGGCTCAGCCGTTCCACGAGTTCGGGTGTCGCGTCCGGGTCGCGTACGGCCAGTGCGCGGGCGCGCGGGTCCGGCGTACGCGCGAAACGGGCCGCGAGGCCCGCCGCGGGGAATCGCGGCTTGGCGGTCAGCATGGAGACCGCCCGGTGCGTGCCGTGCAGATACAGATCGAGCAGCAGTTCCGGCGGCGCCTCAGGGTGGAACTCGGCGAGCAGCAGCCGTACGGCGAAGTCCTCGTCGCCCGCGAGCAGTTGCACACAGTCCACGGGCAGTTCCGGGCATACGGCGGCGCTGCGCCGCAGCCAGGTGTGCGCGGACGTCGCGCACCGGCGCATGACCTCCGCGTCCTTGCGCGCGTCCCACACCCAGCGCAGGGTGTCCAGGCGGTCCTCGGGCCCGACCTCCCAGTCGATCGCGGCGCGTTCCTCCTCCGACAGTTCCGGGCGGGCGGAGACCGCGAGCCGCACCGCGGGCTGCTCGTGGTCGGCGAGCCGGGACGCGAGGTCGGCCGGGAAGGTGGGGTTGCGCGCGAGCAGTATGGGCATCTCCCCCGCGGCCAGCAGACGTTCGGCCACGGCCCGCCCGAGTCGGCCGTGCTCCACCACCCGCGCCAGCGTCCACTTGTCCGCGAGCGATTCGATCAGCTCGGTGGTGCGCTCCTCGTCGTCCCGCATGACCTGCAACGCCGCGGCCTGACGCACCGTCTGGTCCTCGTCGTCCAGGAGCGCGGCGCGTACGTCGTCGGTGAGCGCGTCCCAGACACGGCGGCAGGCCGCCACCCGGAACGGCGGGTGTGCGTGCCCGGCGAGCGGGACCAGGATGTGCTCCGGTACGCCCGGTGCGTTGAGGGTCTCGGACCAGACGATGCCACGCTCGTGGTTGAGCAGCCGCTCGTACGCCCAGTCCGGCAGAGGCGGCGCCTTCATCCGGTACACCGTCGGGCCACAGGCCACCGCGGCGGCGTCCGACGCCGGTCCGTCGAGCAGCCGCGCCCGCAGTTCGGGGTCGGCTGACGCGCTCGCGGCGAGCTTGTGACGCACCCGGCGGTCGGGATGGGTGAGCATGGCCTCGGCCACCTCTTCGGGCAGCGCCGCGCGCCACGAGAGCCGACTCATGATCCAGTCGTCGTTCAGCGCCAGCAGGCGCAGCAGTACGTCGGCGGGCGCCGCCGGATTGCCGGCCAGTCCGTCCATCGCGTGATGCGTCGTCATTGTCCCCGCCCCGTCCTGGGTCTTCCACCGTCGACGACCTTATGCCCGGCGGCATTCGGAGACGGCACCAGGCCGCACCAGGCCGCACCACGCCGGACCGGCCCGCCGGAACGCGGCACGCCGCACGGGGCCGGGAAATCCGGTGGAGGCCGCGGAGGCCCAGCACACCGGCCTGCCCGGCGAGAAGCTGGCCGCCTCCATGGTGGCCCGCCTCGCGAAGGGGGTGATGACCCTCGATGAGGAGATCGCCGAAACCGACGCCCTCATCGAGACCCGGTTTCGCGAGCACCCGCACGCCGAAGTGATCCTCAGCCTGCCCGGCATGGGCAAGCGGATGGGGTCCGTGTTCATCGCGGCCACCGGCGGCGACATGGACGCCTTCGGCAGCGCCGACCGCCTCGCCGGCTACGCCGGTCTGGCCCCAGCCCCCCGCGACTCCGGCCGCGTCAGCGGCAACCTCCGCCGACCACGCCGCTACGCGTCGATTTCGCGGACGGGCGGCGGGAGACGTTCGACCTCGTGATCGGTGCGGACGGCGCCTGGTCCCGGGTCCGCCCGGCGGTCTCGCCGGTGCCGCCGCACTACACCGGCGTCACCTTCGTCGAGACCTCCCTGGACGACGTCGACACCCGCCACCCCGACCTCGCCCGGCTGATCGGCGACGGGTTCGGTGGCTGTGTACGGCGTGAACCGAGCGCTCGTCGCCCAGCGCAACAGCGGCGGCCACGTCAAGGTGTACGCCCAGTTCCGCGCACCGCTGGACTGGGCCACGAGCGTGGACCTGGCCGACGCCGAGGCGGTGCGATCGAGTCTGCTGGCTCTGTTCGACGGCTGGGATCCTCCCGCCCTCGGCCTTCTCCGCCCCGGCACCACCTTCGTCCACCGCCCCCTCCACGTTCTGCCGGTGTCCCACACCCGTCGACGGCCCGAACCTCGCGGCCCAGGCAATCGCGGCCGGCCTCGTGGACGAGTACCACCTGTTCATCACCACGAGCGTGGTCGGCGGCGGCAAGCGGTTCTTGCCCGACGGCGTACGCCTCGAACTTGAGCTGGTCGAGGAACGTGCCTTCGACAGCGGACTGATCTACGCGCGCTACCGGACCCGCTGAGCCGCGCCGGTTGCTGACATCGCACCGGCTTCGGCTGTGCGGGCGCAGACGCGCATCGACCGGCGGCAGCGCGCTCGTATCAGGAGACCTGGGCCTGGCTGATCGTCCACTACGCCGGGGCGGCGTTGATCACCCGGGCGGCCGAGGCCACTGATGTCGACGCCGACCGGGACGGCGGGCCTTTCCCCTGAGGACCGGACGAGCGCGTTGCCGGCTGTGCACGGCGAGATCACCGTCAGGCTCAACCCACCCCGCCGGCACCGCGGCTGCCCCCGCGCGGTCAAACGCGCCCGCCACAGCAGCTACCAGGTCAAGAAACCCGGCCTCCGCCGACACCGCAGCCCGCCATACATGCCCACCCGCCGCGTCCCACCAGGGGCACAACGCTCACCGCGGCGCCCGCCGGCACCCGGCCACGCGCCTGGATCACGCACCGGTCCGACGAGAGCAGGCAGTCGTCGGCGTCGGTGAAGGTCGGATCCCAGACAGCTGGGGCCTCGGCCGTGTAGTTCATGGGCAGCTCAGGGTGGTGCGCGCCGCAGCACGAGCAGGCGAATCCGAGATCACTGGTCATGACGCGGAGCCTGGTGATCGGCTTCGGTGCAACCGGCGCGGGCACTGGCTCCCCTGTCATTGCATAAAGCTGCGAAGCTACGTATAGTCATGCCATCGACGAGGAGGGCTTCGATGGTAGTACGTGCAGCGGTGGCGGGAGCCAGTGGATACGCCGGTGGGGAACTGCTCCGGCTGCTCCTGGGGCACCCCGGCGTCGAGATCGGCGCCCTCACCGGGAACTCCAACGCCGGCCAGCGCCTCGGCGCCCTTCAGCCGCACCTCGGGCCGCTGGCCGACCGTGTTCTGGAGCCGACCACCCCCGATGTGCTCGCCGGGCACGACGTGGTCTTTCTCGCCCTGCCCCACGGACAGTCCGCCGCCGTCGCCGAGCGGCTCGGTGACGATGTGCTCGTCGTGGACATGGGCGCGGACTTCCGGCTGCGGGACGCCGCCGACTGGGAGGCGTTCTACGGCTCCGCCCACGCCGGCACCTGGCCCTACGGCCTGCCCGAACTGCCCGGCGCCCGCGCCGCGTTGGAGGGCTCCAGGCGGGTCGCGGTGCCCGGCTGTTATCCGACTGCCGTCTCGCTCGCCCTCTTCCCCGCGTACGGCGCGGGCCTGGTCGAGCCCGAAGCGGTGATCACCGCCGCCACCGGCACCTCCGGGGCGGGCAAGGCGGTCAAGCCGCATCTGCTCGGCTCCGAGGTCATGGGCTCGATGAGCCCGTACGGCGTCGGCGGTGGACACCGGCACACCCCCGAGATGATCCAGAACCTCAGCGCGGTGGCGGGGGAGCGTGTCGGCGTCTCCTTCACGCCCACCCTCGCGCCCATGTCGCGCGGCATCCTCGCCACCTGCTCGGCGAAGGCGAGGCCGGACGTCACCGCGGCGGACGTGCGCGACGCGTACGAGAAGGCGTTCGCCGACGAGCCGTATCTGCGGCTCCTGTCCGAGGGGCAGTGGCCGGCCACCGCGTCCGTGTACGGCTCCAACGCCGTACAGGTCCAGGTCGTCCTGGACGAGAACGCCCGGCGTGTCGTCGCGATCAGCGCCATCGACAACCTCACCAAGGGTACGGCCGGCGGCGCGGTCCAGAGCATGAACATCGCGCTCGGGCTGCCCGAGGAGACCGGCCTCCCGGCCACCGGCGTCGCACCGTGAACCGGCCCCCGCACGGCCCCGCGGCGCAGGACACCCACCCCCACCCGAAGCTCCACCCGACCAAGGAGATGCAGTGAGCGTCACGGCAGCAGGCGGATTCACGGCGGCGGGCATCACCGCCGGGATCAAGGACAGCGGCACCCCGGACCTGGCCCTCGTGGTCAACACCGGCCCGCGCCGCGCCGCCGCCGGCGTCTTCACCTCCAACCGCGTCAAGGCCGCACCCGTCCTGTGGTCGGAACAGGTCGTCAAGGGCGGCCAGATCTCCGCCGTCGTCCTCAACTCCGGTGGTGCCAACGCCTGTACGGGCCCCAAGGGCTTCCAGGACACCCACGCCACCGCCGAGAAGGTCGCCGAGGTTCTCAACTCCACGGCCCCCGGTGACCACAGCCCCGGCGAGATCGCCGTCGCCTCCACCGGGCTCATCGGTATCAGCCTCCCGATGGACAAGCTTCTGCCCGGCGTCGAGAAGGCCGCGGCCGAACTCTCCCCGCACGGCGGCGAGAAGGCCGCCATCGCCATCAAGACCACCGACAGCGTGCACAAGACGGCCGTCGCGGGCGGCGACGGCTGGACCGTCGGCGGTATGGCCAAGGGCGCGGGCATGCTCGCCCCCGGCCTCGCCACCATGCTCGTCGTGCTCACCACGGACGCCGATGTCGACAGCCCCGCGCTCGACTCTGCCCTGCGCGCCGCCACCCGGACCACCTTCGACCGGGTCGACTCCGACGGCTGCATGTCCACCAACGACACCGTGCTGCTGCTCGCCTCCGGCGCCTCCCGAGTGACGCCCGGATACGAGGAGTTCGCGGAAGCCGTCCGTACGGTCTGCGACGACCTGGGCCGCCAGCTCATCGGCGACGCCGAAGGCGCCAGCAAGGACATCCGGATCGAGGTGATCAACGCGGCGACCGAGGACGACGCCGTCGAGGTGGGCCGCTCGATCGCCCGCAACAATCTCCTCAAGTGCGCGCTGCACGGCGAGGACCCCAACTGGGGCCGCGTCCTGTCCGCGATCGGCACGACCTCCGCCGCCTTCGACCCCGACCAGCTCAACGTCGCGATCAACGACATCTGGGTCTGCAAGAACGGCTCAGTCGGCGAGGACCGTGACCTGGTCGACATGCGCTTCCGGGAGGTGCGGATCACCGCCGATCTCGCCGCCGGTCCGCAGTCGGCCGTCATCTGGACCAACGACCTCACCGCCGACTACGTCCACGAGAACAGCGCGTACAGCTCATGACCACGCCCGAGAACACCGCGCCCGAGAACACCGCGCCCGAGCACATCGCGCCCAAACACACCGCCCGCAAGCACACCGCGCTGCCCAAGGCGCAGATCCTCATCGAGGCGCTGCCCTGGCTCACCCGCCACAACGGCAGGATCGTCGTCATCAAGTTCGGCGGCAACGCCATGGTGGACGACGACCTCAAGGCCGCCTTCGCCCAGGACGTCGTCTTCCTGCGCCAGGCCGGCCTCAAGCCGGTCGTCGTGCACGGCGGCGGCCCCCAGATCAGCGCGCAGCTCGACCGGCACGGGCTGGTCAGCGAGTTCAAGGCCGGGCTGCGGGTCACCACCCCCGAGGCGATGGACGTCGTACGGATGGTGCTCGCCGGCCAGGTCCAGCGCGAACTCGTCGGACTGCTCAACCAGCACGGCCCGCTCGCCGTCGGCATGACGGGCGAGGACGCGCACACCATCTCGGCGACCCGGCACCGGCCGCGTATCGACGGCGAGTTGGTCGACATCGGCCGGGTCGGCGAGATCACCGCGATCGACCCGGGCGCCATCGAGGCACTGCTCGCCGACGGCCGTATCCCGGTCATCTCCTCCATCGCGCGCAGCGCCGACGACGGACACGTCTACAACGTCAACGCAGACACCGCCGCCGCCGCGCTCGCCGCGGCGCTCGGGGCCGAGACGCTGATGGTCCTCACCGATGTCGAGGGTCTGTACGAGGACTGGCCGAACAACGACGACGTGATCAGCAGGCTCACGGCCACCGAGCTGGAGAAGCTGCTGCCCGAGCTGTCCAGCGGCATGGTGCCGAAGATGGAGGGCTGTCTGTTCGCCGTACGCAACGGGGTCAACACCGCCCGCGTACTCGACGGCCGCGTGCAGCACTCGATCCTGCTGGAGATCTTCACCGACGAAGGCATCGGCACGATGGTCGTCCCCGACGGGACGGCGGGCACACCGGAGACCACGACAGGGGGAGCGGCATGACCGACGACAGCAACCAGGAGTTCACGCGGCGCTGGCAGCACGTCATGGCCGACAACTACGGCACCCCGCCGCTGTCCCTCGTGCGCGGCGCGGGGGCCACAGTCTGGGACGCCGACGGCACCGCGTACACCGACTTCGTCGCCGGTATCGCGGTGAACGCCCTCGGCCACGCCCACCCCGCCGTGGTCGACGCCGTCTCCCGGCAGATCGCCTCCCTCGGGCATGTGTCGAACCTGTACGTCGCCGGCCCGCCCATCGCCCTCGCCGAACGGCTCATCGCCCTCGCCGACCGCCCCGGCCGCGTCTTCTTCTGCAACTCGGGCGCCGAGGCGAACGAGGCCGCGTTCAAGATCGGCCGGCTCACCGGCCGCCGTCACATGGTCGCCACCGAGGGCGGCTTCCACGGCCGCACGATGGGCGCGCTCGCGCTCACCGGCCAGCAGGCCAAGCGGGAGCCCTTCCTGCCGCTGCCCGGCGACGTCACCCACATTCCGTACGGAGACGTCGACGCGCTGCGGGCGGCCGTCACCGAGGAGACCGCGCTGCTGATCATCGAGCCGATCCAGGGGGAGAACGGCGTGGTCGTGCCACCCGCGGGCTATCTCGAAGCGGCCCGGGAGATCACCCGCGCCACCGGCACCCTGCTGGTGCTCGACGAGGTCCAGACGGGTGTCGGCCGGACCGGGCACTGGTTCGAGTACCAGGCGCACCAGGGCGTCGAGCCCGATGTCGTGACGCTCGCCAAGGGCCTCGGCGGCGGTCTGCCGCTCGGCGCGACGCTCGCGTTCGGCCCGGCGGCGGACCTGCTCAAGCCCGGTCAGCACGGCACGACCTTCGGCGGCAACCCCGTCGCGTGCGCGGCCGGACTCGCCGTACTGGAAACACTCGGCGCCGACGGCGCGCTCGACCACGTGAAGCGGTTGGGGGAGCGGCTGCGGGACGGAATCGAGGCGCTCGGGCACCCGCTGGTCTCGCATGTCCGCGGCGCGGGACTGCTGCTGGGTATCGTGCTCACCGAGCCGCTCGCGCCACAGGTGCAGCAGGCGGCTCAGGATGCCGGTCTCCTGGTGAACGCGCCAGCTCCCGACGTCGTACGGCTCATGCCACCGCTGATCATCGGCGACG
Source organism: Streptomyces sp. NBC_01508 (assembly GCF_045040315.1). Taxonomy (NCBI): domain Bacteria; kingdom Bacillati; phylum Actinomycetota; class Actinomycetes; order Kitasatosporales; family Streptomycetaceae; genus Streptomyces; species Streptomyces sp. NBC_01508. The sequence continues at coordinate 7,131,732 of NZ_CP109419.1, forward strand.
ACGAGGTGGACACGTTCCTCCAAGCCCTGCCCGGCGTCCTCGACACCGCCCACGGGACCAACGGGGACGGACGAACCGGGGAATGAGACGACGATGACCGAGGCGCAGGCACCCGAGCACAACGGGATCGACACGGACGGCGCGAACGGAGCGACCGGGACGAGCGGCGGGGCCGAGCACATCGGCCCCTCCGTCCCGCAGACGCGCACGGCACGGCACCGCCGGATCGTGGACATCCTCAACCGGCAGCCGGTCCGCAGCCAGAGCCAGCTCGCCAAGCTCCTCGCCGACGACGGTCTGAACGTCACCCAGGCGACGCTCTCGCGCGACCTGGACGAGCTGGGCGCCGTGAAGATCCGCAACACCGGCGGCGAACTGATCTACGCGGTCCCCAGCGAGGGCGGCTACCGCACCCCGCACGCCCCCCTCGGCGAGTCGGCGAAGGAGGAGCGGATGCGGCGCCTCTCCGGCGAACTGCTCATCTCCGCCGAGGCGTCCGCCAACCTCGTGGTGCTCCGTACGCCGCCGGGCGCCGCCCAGTTCCTCGCCTCGGCCATCGACCAGGCCGAACTGCGGCCGATCCTCGGCACCATCGCCGGGGACGACACGCTGCTGCTGATCAGCCGCGACCCGGCGGGCGGGCAGGCACTCGCGGACCACCTGCTGCGGCTGGCCCAGAAGGACAGCTGACACCTCGCGGGGCCGGTCAGTAGTTGGTGATCGCCGTACGCCCCGAGGCCGTGCCCACCGCGATGTGCGGTGCGCGCCCGGGGTCGGCCCACGCGAGGATGCGGCTCATCGCCCCGGCCGGCACGGAGACACAACCGGCCGTCGCGCCCTTGCCGTTGACGTGCAGGAAGATCCCGGCGCCCCGGCCGCGTACGGGCCGGTCGTAGTTGAAGCCGATGACCAGGGCGTGCGCGTACTGGGTGCCGTAATCGGTCAGCTTCTCGGCCTCCGCCGCGCGGCAGTCGGCCGGCAGCCCCTCCACCCAGCGGTTGTACGCACGCGAGTCGTTGTCCTGGCACCACCAGGACCGGTCGGTCACCGGGCGGTACGCGTAACGGGTCCCGGCCGGCGCCGGCCGGATGCCGAAGGCGTACGGCAGGTCGTACAGCCCGGTCGGCGTGGTCGAGGTGCCCTGCTCGCGTGCGCCGCCCCGGACCAGCCCGCCGGCGCCGAACCGCGCGTCGGCCGACCCCGCCGCCACCCAGCGGTCCCCGCGCCGGTCCCACCAGGTGACGCGGCCGGTGGTCGCGCCGGTGGTCGCGGCCTCGGCGGTGATCAGCTGGCTGCCGCCGCCGGTGTCGGCCATCCGCTCGGGGAGCGGCGCGGAGGTTTCGGCGGGCGCGACCGGCCCGGCCGCGACGGTGGCGACGACGGCGAGCAGGACCGAGCCGAGCGAGAGAAGGGTGCGCATGCTCGGACGGTATGCCGGTCACCGGGTGACGGCCTCTCAGGTCCCGGCTCCGCCGGACAGGACCTAAGCCGAACGGGCGATCTCGGTGACCTCGGCGGGCAGGTCGGGGCGCGCGGGCAGCGGCAGGGGGAGCGCGGGCAGCCCGTCCAGGCTCACGCCCACGTGCTCTTTCTTCTCGCAGTACGCCGCGAACTCCTCGTCACTCTTCCTGGCGAAGTGCTGGGCGTGCTGCGTGCGCTCCTCTCGGTACTCCATGAAGGGGACGGCGAACCCGCAGGAGTCGCTGATCCGTACCGCGCCGACCAGGATGATCGCCCGCGCGCTCGGCCCGTCCGCGTCCGCGAAGCGCGCGATGTACTCCCCCCAGCGCGGGTCGTCCCGGAACACCGGCTCCCCGCGCCCGTGCACCCGCACGATCTTCGGCGGGCCGTCGAACGCGCACCACATGAGGGTGATGCGGCTGTTCTCCCGCAGGTGGGCGATGGTCTCCGCGCCGCTGCCGCCGAAGTCGAGATACGCGAGCGTCGACTCGTCCAGCACGACGAGACTGCCGGAGCGTCCCTTGGGCGAGACGTTGACGTGACCGTCGTCGGCGCGTGGGGCCGTTGCGGTGAAGAAGACGGGCTGTTCCTCGATGAAGGTGCGAATACGTCCGTCGATCCGTTCGTAGTGCTTTCCCATGGCATCTATTGTCGGCGCCGACGCTCGCACACGTCGAGATGTTTCCGAGGGGCGGAAGGCATGACGGACAGGACGAAGCCCACACACGAGGTACGGGTCCGCCGGGTCTACGAGGCGGCGGCGCCGGACGACGGGACACGGGTGCTGGTCGACCGCCTCTGGCCGCGCGGGCTCGCCAAGAGCGCCGCCGTCTTCGACGACTGGCTGAAGGACGCGGCGCCCTCGGCCGAGCTGCGGAAGTGGTACGGCCACGATCCGGGCCGGTACGCGGCGTTCGCCGACCGCTACCGGGCCGAGCTGGCGGAGCCCGGATCGGCCGCCTCCGATGCCCTGGAACGCCTCCGGACGCTGGCCGCCGAGGGCACGCTCACACTGCTCACGGCCACCAAGGACCTGGAGCACAGCCACCCCCTGGTGCTGGCCACGGAGATCACGGAGAGCGGCTGAGGGACCACTCAGGGGTCACGTTGACAAAACATACGGTGCACTGCATAGTTATACCCATCAGCGTATGCACCGTAAGGAGAAACCCGTGACCGAGCGCGTCGTACTCGCCTACTCAGGAGGCCTGGACACTTCCGTCGCCATCGGCTGGATCGCCGAGGAGACGGGCGCCGAGGTCATCGCCGTCGCCGTGGATGTCGGTCAGGGCGGCGAGGACCTGGACGTCATCCGCAAGCGCGCGCTCGCCTGCGGTGCCGTCGAGGCCGAGGTCGCCGACGCCAAGGACGAGTTCGCCGAGGAGTACTGCCTCCCGGCGATCAAGGCCAACGCGCTCTACATGGACCGCTACCCGCTGGTCTCCGCGATCTCCCGGCCGGCGATCGTCAAGCACCTCGTGGCCGCCGCCAAGAAGCACGGCGCCGACACCGTCGCCCACGGCTGCACCGGCAAGGGCAACGACCAGGTCCGGTTCGAGGCCGGCATCGTCGCCCTCGCCCCCGAGCTGAAGTGCATCGCCCCGGTCCGCGACTACGCGATGACCCGGGACAAGGCGATCGCCTTCTGCGAGGAGAAGAACCTCCCGATCGCGACCACCAAGAAGTCCCCGTACTCCATCGACCAGAACGTCTTCGGACGGGCCGTCGAGACGGGCTTCCTGGAGGACATCTGGAACGGTCCGATCGAGGACATCTACGAGTACACCTCCAACCCGGCGGAGCACCGCGAGGCCGACGAGGTCGTCATCTCCTTCAAGGAGGGTGTCCCGGTCGCCATCGACGGCAAGCCCGTCTCGGTCCTCCAGGCGATCCAGCAGCTCAACGAGCGGGCCGGCGGCCAGGGCATCGGCCGGATCGACATGGTCGAGGACCGGCTCGTGGGTATCAAGTCCCGTGAGGTGTACGAGGCCCCGGGCGCGATCGCGCTGATCACCGCCCACCAGGAGCTGGAGAACGTCACCGTCGAGCGCGAACTGGCCCGCTACAAGCGGCAGGTCGAGCAGCGGTGGGGCGAGATGGTCTACGACGGCCTGTGGTTCTCCCCGCTCAAGCGCGCCCTGGACGGCTTCATCAACGAGGCCAACCAGCACGTCACCGGCGACATCCGGATGACGCTGCACGGTGGCCGTGCCGTCGTCACCGGTCGGCGCTCGGACGAGTCGCTGTACGACTTCAACCTGGCGACGTACGACTCGGGCGACACCTTCGACCAGTCCAAGGCGCAGGGCTTCATCGAGCTGTTCGGCCTCTCCGCGAAGATCGCCGCCAAGCGCGACCAGGCCTGATCACCTTGAGCCCGTCCGGCGATCGAGGACGGGCTCGGGGCGGGGCCGAGGACGGGCTCGGGGACGGAGCCCCGATTTCGGGAAGGGGCGGGGCAGGGGAGAGAATCCCTCACCCCGCCCATAGTTGTGACCGCACGCAAGGAGCGACCCAGCAGTGAGTAGCAGCAACACCGGTGACGTCCGGCTCTGGGGTGGCCGTTTCGCCGACGGCCCCGCCGAGGCCCTGGCCAAGCTGTCGGCGTCCGTGCACTTCGACTGGCGCCTCGCGCCGTACGACATCGCGGGCTCCCGCGCGCACGCGCGCGTGCTCAACAAGGCGGATCTCCTCGACGAGGACGAGCTGGACCGGATGCTCGCCGGGCTCGACCGGCTGGAGGCGGCCGTCGCCGACGGCTCCTTCACCGGGACCGTCGCCGACGAGGACGTCCACACCGCCCTGGAACGCGGGCTCCTCGAACAGCTGGGCGCGGACCTCGGCGGCAAGCTGCGCGCCGGCCGGTCCCGTAACGACCAGGTCGCCACCCTCTTCAAGATGTATCTGCGCGACCACGCGCGGATCATCGGCGCGCTGATCGCCGACCTCCAGGAGGCGCTCGTCGGTCTCGCCGAGGCGCACCCGGACGTGGCCATGCCGGGCCGTACGCATCTCCAGCACGCCCAGCCGGTGCTCTTCGCGCACCATGTGCTGGCACATGTGCAGGCCCTGTCGCGGGACGCGGAGCGGCTGCGGCAGTGGGACGAGCGGACGGCGGTCTCCCCGTACGGCTCCGGCGCGCTGGCCGGGTCGTCGCTGGGTCTCGACCCGGAGGCGGTCGCCGCGGACCTCGGCTTCGAGCACGGCTCCGCCGCCAACTCCATCGACGGCACGGCCGCACGGGACTTCGCTGCCGAGTTCGCCTTCATCACCGCGATGATCGGCGTGAATCTCTCGCGCATCGCCGAAGAGGTCATCATCTGGAACACGAAGGAGTTCTCCTTCGTCACGCTGCACGACGCGTTCTCCACCGGCTCGTCGATCATGCCGCAGAAGAAGAACCCGGACATCGCCGAGCTGGCGCGCGGCAAGTCGGGCCGGCTGATCGGCAATCTGACGGGGCTGCTGGCCACGCTCAAGGCGCTGCCCCTCGCGTACAACCGCGATCTCCAGGAGGACAAGGAGCCGGTCTTCGACTCCTGCGACCAACTGGAGGTCCTGCTCCCCGCGTTCACCGGGATGATGGCGACGCTCACCGTCAACCGGGAGCGGATGGCGGAGCTGGCCCCGGCCGGTTTCTCGCTGGCCACCGACATCGCCGAGTGGCTGGTGCGGCAGGGTGTGCCGTTCCGGGTCGCGCACGAGGTCGCGGGAGAGTGCGTCAAGGTGTGCGAGAAGGAGGGGATCGAGCTGGCTGATCTGACGGACGATCAGTTCGCGTCGATCTCCGCGTATCTGACACCGGAAGTACGTACGGTCCTCAACGTCTCCGGCGCGCTGGCCTCCCGCGACGGCCGCGGCGGTACGGCGCCTTCGGCGGTCGCGGTCCAGCTCGCCGAGGTGAAGACGGACCTGGCGATCCAGCACGCGTGGGCGACGGCCAAGAAGTAGCGGGTACGAGAAGGCCGGGCGCGCCGCGGAAGCGGCCCGCCCGGCACTCTCATACGCGCATCAGGATCAACCCAGCGTGGAGATCGCCTGGTTGAACGTCTTCGACGGCCGCATCACTGCCTCGGCCTTGGCCGGGTCCGGCTGGTAGTAGCCGCCGATGTCGACCGGCGCCCCCTGCACGGCGACCAGTTCGGCCACGATCGTCTGCTCCTGCTCGGCCAGCGTCGTGGCGAGCGTCGCGAACGCGTCGGCGAGCTGCGCGTCCTCGGTCTGCTTCGCCAGCTCCCGCGCCCAGTAGAGCGCCAGGTAGAAGTGGCTGCCGCGGTTGTCGATGCCGCCGACCTTGCGGCTGGGCGACTTGTTCTCGCTCAGGAACGTGCCGGTGGCGCGGTCGAGCGTGTCGGCCAGCACCTGGGCGCGCGCGTTGCCCGTGGTGGTCGCGAGGTGCTCGAAGCTGACGGCAAGCGCGAGGAACTCGCCCAGGCTGTCCCAGCGGAGGTAGTCCTCCTTGACGAGCTGCTGCACGTGCTTGGGAGCCGAGCCGCCCGCGCCCGTCTCGAAGAGCCCGCCGCCGTTGATGAGCGGTACGACCGAGAGCATCTTGGCGCTCGTACCGAGCTCCAGGATCGGGAAGAGGTCGGTCAGATAGTCACGCAGGACGTTGCCGGTCACCGAGATGGTGTCCTCGCCGCGCCGGATGCGCTCCAGCGAGAACGCGATCGCCTCGACGGGCGTCATGATCTCGATGGTCAGACCGTCGGTGTCGTGCTCGGGCAGGTACGCGTTCACCTTGGCGATCAGGTTGGCGTCGTGCGCGCGGCCCTCGTCCAGCCAGAACACGGCCGGGTTTCCGGTGGCGCGAGCGCGGCTGACGGCCAGCTTGACCCAGTCCTGGATCGGCACGTCCTTGGTCTGACACATCCGGAAGACGTCGCCGGCGCTGACCGTCTGCTCCAGTACGGCGTCGCCCGCCGCGTTCACGACGCGCACCGTGCCGGTGGCGGGGATCTCGAAGGTCTTGTCGTGGCTGCCGTACTCCTCGGCCGCCTGCGCCATCAGGCCGACGTTGGGCACCGAGCCCATGGTCGACGGGTCGTAGGCGCCGTTGGCGCGGCAGTCGTCGATGACGACCTGGTAGATGCCCGCGTAGCTGCTGTCCGGGATGACGGCGAGCGTGTCGGCCTCGCCGCCGTCCGGGCCCCACATGTGGCCGGAGGTGCGGATCATGGCCGGCATGGAGGCGTCGACGATGACATCGCTCGGCACGTGCAGGTTGGTGATGCCCTTGTCGGAGTCGACCATCGCCAGCGCCGGGCCCTCGGCCAGCTCGGCGGTGAAGGACTCGGCGATCTTCGATCCCTCGGGCAGCGACTCAAGGCCCTTGAGGATGCCGCCGAGACCGTCGTTGGGGGTCAGTCCGGCCGCCGCGAGCGTGTGGCCGTGCTCCGCGAACGTCTTGGGGAAGAAGGCGCGCACCGTGTGACCGAAGATGATCGGGTCGGAGACCTTCATCATCGTGGCCTTCAGGTGCACCGAGAACAGCACGTCCTCGGCCTTGGCACGGGCGATCTGCGCCGTGAGGAACTCACGCAGCGCGGCCACGCGCATCGCGGACACGTCCACGACCTCGCCGGCCAGCACGGGCACCGACTCGCGCAGGACGGTGGTGTTCCCGTCGTCGCCCACCAGCTCGATCCGCAGCGAGCCGGCCTCGGCGATCACGGCGGACTTCTCGGTGGAACGGAAGTCGTCGGCGTCCATGTGCGCGACGTTCGTCTTCGACTCGGGCGTCCAGGCGCCCATCCGGTGCGGGTGCGCCTTGGCGTAGTTCTTCACCGAGGCAGGGGCGCGGCGGTCCGAGTTGCCCTCGCGCAGCACCGGGTTGACGGCGCTGCCCTTGACCTTGTCGTAGCGCGCCCGTACGTCCTTGTCCTCGTCGGACTTCGGGTCGTCCGGGTAGTCGGGCAGCGCGTAGCCCTGCTGCTGGAGCTCGGTGATCGCCGCCTTCAGCTGCGGGATCGACGCCGAGATGTTCGGCAGCTTGATGATGTTCGCCTCGGGGGTCTTGGCGAGGGCGCCCAGCTCCGCGAGCGCGTCATCGATCCGCTGTCCCTCTTCGAGACGGTCGGCGAAACCGGCGATGATCCGCCCCGCCAGGGAGATGTCACGGCGCTCCACCGTGACCCCGGCCGTCGAGGCATAGGCCTCGACCACAGGCAGGAATGAGTACGTAGCCAAGGCCGGGGCCTCGTCGGTATGCGTGTAAATGATGGTCGAGTCTGTCACCGGGTGCTCCGCTCCACGTCTGCAACATTGCTCGACATCAAGATATCTCCTCGCCAGGTCGCGCTCGACAGTGGCCCGAAGTGGTCCGAAGTAGTCGGAAGCAGTCCCAAGTGGCCTGACGTTGTCCGAGATGAGCGCCACTCGTATTGAATGAGACAACAGCGTCTCATTCGGTCTATGGTCGTCTCATGACAGTCGACCGGGACCAGGTGCTGCGCACGGCCGCCGCCCTCCTCACCCGCAAGGCCACCGCCACCATGGACGAGGTCGCGCGGGCGTCCGGCATAGGCCGGGCCACCCTGCACCGGCACTTCGCGGGACGCGACGCGCTGGTCAGGGCCCTGGAGGAGCTGGGCATCCAGGAGTTCGAAGCGGCGCTCGACGCGGCCAGGACCGACGAGGGGGCCGCGAGCGACGCCGTACGCCGGCTCATCACCGAGATCGAGCCGTCCGCCGGGCTTCTCGCCTTCCTCGTCACCGAGAACCAGCTCTTCGAGGGCGAGATGAACGAAGGCTGGGACCGGCTCGACACCCGCGTGGCCGTGCTCTTCCGGCGCGGACAGGAGCGGGGCGAGTTCCGCATCGACCTGAGCCCCGCCTGGCTCACCGACGCCTTCTACGGACTCGTCAGCTCCGGCTTCTGGTCCGTTCACGACGGACGGGTCGCCGCGAAGGACTTCCAGTACATGATCGCCGAGTTGCTGCTCGGCGGCGCACGACGGAGCGTGGAGCAATGATCAGGACCGAACGGCCGGCGACGGAGACGGACCCACGGCCCCGCCCCGGGCGCTGGCTCGCCCTGTCCGTGCTCGTCCTGGCCGTACTGCTGGTGGCGGTCGACGCCACGGTGCTCGGCCTCGCCACGCCGTTCCTCAGCGAGGACCTCAAGCCGTCCGGCACCCAACTGCTCTGGATCGGCGACATCTACTCGTTCGTCATCGCCGGCCTGCTCGTCTCCATGGGCAGCCTCGGTGACCGGATCGGCCGTAAGAAGCTGCTGCTGACCGGCGCGGTCGCCTTCGGGGCCGTCTCCGTACTCAACGCCTACGCGACCAGCCCGGAGATGATGATCATCGCGCGGGCGCTGCTGGGTGTGGCGGGCGCGACGCTGATGCCGTCCACGCTGGCCCTGATCCGCAACATCTTCCACGACCCCAAGGAGCGCAGCCTCGCCATCGGCATCTGGGGCGCCGCGGCGTCGGCGGGCGCGGCCGTCGGGCCGGTCGTCGGCGGATTCCTGCTGGAGCACTTCTGGTGGGGCTCGGTCTTCCTGATCAACCTGCCCGTCATGGCGGTCCTCGTCGTCGTCGGCGCCAAACTCCTGCCCGAGTCGAAGAACCCCGAGCCCGGCCCCTGGGACGTGCTCAGTGTGGTGCTGTCCCTCGCCGGGATCGTCGGCGTCGTGTACGCCATCAAGGAAGCCGCCGCGCACGGGCTGCGCTGGGACATCGCCGCCTCGGCGGTCGTCGGCGTCGGGGCGCTTGTCTGGTTCGTCCGCAGACAGCTCACGATCCGCTTCCCGCTGCTCGACATGCGGCTGTTCCGCAACCGGGGCTTCTCCGGAGCCGTACTGGCCGATCTGCTGACCATCCTCGGCCTGTCGGGGCTCGTCTTCTTCCTCTCCCAGTATCTGCAACTCGTCCAGGGGCGCGGCCCGTTGGAGGCGGGCGTCGCCGAACTGCCCGCCGCCATCGGCGCCGTGACGGCGGGCCTGCTGGCCGGCCGGGCCGCTCGGCGGTTCTCCGTACGGCTCGTGGTGGCCGGCGGCCTCGCCGGGGTCGGCCTGGCGACCGCCTCGCTCGTCGTCCTGACCGAGCACACCGCCTACCCGATGCTCGGCGCCGTGCTGCTCGTCGTCGGCGTCGGCGCGGGATTCTCCTTCACCGTGACGGCGGACGTGATCCTCTCCAGCGTCCCCAAGGAACAGGCGGGCTCGGCGTCGGCGGTGTCGGAGACGGCGTACGAACTGGGCGCCGCGCTCGGCATCGCGCTCCTCGGCTCCATCGTCACTAGCGTCTACCAGGGCTTCCACACCCCGGCGGGCGTACCGGCCGGGACGGCGGCCGCCGCGCACGAGTCACTGGGCGGCGCGGTGGACGCGGCCGGCGGCATCCCCGCCCACCAGGCCGCGGAGTTGCTCGCCGCGGCACAGGAAGCCTTCGTCCACGGCCTGCGCATCGCGGCGGGCGCCGGGGCGGTCGTGCTGCTCGCGACCTCGGTGGTGGCGTGGTTCCTGCTGCGCGGCCAGAAGCTGGAGGAGAGCCCGGAGGAGCCGGCGTAAGCCCGTCCGGCGATGGAGGACGACCCGACGACCGGCCGGCCCGGCGCACCCGTCCCGGGCCGGGTCCGCCCGGGTCAGGCCGCCTTCGCCTTGGTGGCGTACATGTCCACGTACTCCTGGCCGCCGAGCCGCATGACCTCGGTCATCACGGAGTCGGTCACCGCCCGCAGCACATAGCGGTCGCGGTCCATGCCGTCGTACCGGGAGAACTCCATCGGCGCGCCGAAGCGGACCGTCACCTTGCTCGGCCGCGGCATGCCCGACCCGTTCGGCTGGATCTTGTCCGTGCCGATCATCGCGAAGGGGACCACGGGCGCGCCGGTCATCAGCGTGAGCCGCGCGATGCCCGTACGGCCCCGGTACAGCCGCCCGTCGGGGGAACGGGTGCCCTCCGGGTAGATGCCAAACATATGGCCGTCCTCCAGCACCCGGCGGCCGGTCATCAGCGCGGCGACGCCGCCGTGCCCGCCGTCACGGTCCACCGGGATCATGCCGCAGCCGGTGAAGAACCAGGCCATCAGCCTGCCCTTGAGCCCCTTGCCGGTGACGTACTCGTCCTTGCCGATGAAGAAGACCTGACGGCCGCCGCAGACCAGCGGCAGGATCATCGAGTCGATGAAGGTGAGGTGGTTGCCGGCGAGGATCACCGGACCGGTCCCCGGAATGTTCTCGGCGCCCTCCACCCGTGGCCGGAACATCAGACGCAAGATCGGTCCGAGCACTGCCTTGACGAGTGCAAAGCGGGACAACGGGGTCCTCCGGTTGGTGAGCGGTCGTGTTCGAGCCGACTAACTCTCTGCAGGTGAGGACGATACTCGCGGGTCGGTGCCCCGCGCACATCGGGTTCATCGATCGGATACGCGGTGTTGACACGAGTTTCCGCTGTGTTCGCGCCGGGTCTGCCCCCTGTAGGGGGTGACTGCCTACGATCAAGCCCTCGCTTGACAGGTGCGGGACAGCACAGGGACTTCGCGTGAGACACATGAAGGAGCGTTCATGACACAGGGTGCGGGAAACATCCCGGGACGAAGGACCGTACTGGGAGCGGCGGTGCTCGGCTCGGCGGCACTCGGTCTCTCCGCGGGTACGGCCGGTACGGCGCGGGCGGCGCAGCCCGACGGGCGCGGCGGCCGGCCCCGCCCGCCGTACAAGCGCCTGCCCGTGCCCACGATCGTCGGACACCGCGGCGCCAGTGGATACCGGCCCGAGCACACCCTCGGTTCGTACCAGCACGCGCTCGACCTCGGCGCGCACGTCATCGAGCAGGATCTCGTGCCGACGAAGGACGGCCATCTCGTCTGCCGTCACGAGAACGACATCACGGCGACCACGGACGTCTCCGACCACCCCGGGTTCGCCGGGCGCAGGACGACCAAGAGTGTCGACGGGGTCAGCCTCACCGGCTGGTTCACCGAGGACTTCACCCTCGCCGAGCTGAAGACGCTGCGCGCCACGGAGCGCATCCCGCAGATCCGTCAGCACAACACCCTCTACAACGGCCGCTGGGAGATCCCCACCTTCGATGAGGTGCTGCGCTGGGCCGACGACGAGGGCCGCCGCCGGGGTGAGCCCGTATGGCTGTACGTCGAGACGAAGCACCCCACCTACTTCCGGGGCCTGGGCCTCGGTCTGGAGGAGCGGCTCGCGAAGCTGCTGCGGCGGTACGGCAGGGACCGCCACGACTCCCCGCTCCTCCTCCAGTCCTTCGAGCCGACCAGCATGCGGCGCATGGCCAAGCTGGTCTCGACGCCGCGCGTCGTGCTGTTCGACGCGGCGGACACCCAGCCGTGGGACTTCAAGGAGTCGGGCGACCCGCGTTTCGTCGCCGACCTCGTCACGCCCGAGGGTCTGAAGTGGATCGCGTCGTTCGCGCAGGGCATCGGCCCGTGGGTGGACCTGATCATTCCGAGGGACGAGGACGGCAGGCTGGGCGAGCCGACCACGCTGGTGCGTGACGCCCATGCGAAGGACCTGATCCTCCACCCCTACACGATGCGCAACGAGAACAGCTTCCTGCCGGCCGAGTTCCGGATCGGTACGGATCCGGACGCGTACGGCGACGCCTTCGGAGCCTTCCAGGTCTACTTCGAGCAGGGCATCGACGGCATCTTCACCGACAACCCGGACACGGGTCTGCTGGCCGCCGCCGACTTCACCAAGGACTGAGTCCGCCGGGCGGGTACTCGATTGTGCCCGCCCTGTCGTGCCCCGCCCCGCCCGGCTCGTTCCGTCCGGCTGGTGCGGCCGGGGCACAACAGGTCGCGGGGGAGCGCGAGTTGGGCGTGGGGCGGCGGAACGTACACCTGGCCGCCGCCCGGGCCCGTCGGCTGCGAAGTTGTCGCCACAACGCCCCAGCAGCCGTGATTTCGCAGGAGAGTTGGGTATCTCACAGCGGAGTTCGGGGCCGGTACATTCCCGATGGCTGTGAAGCCTGAGCAGAATGCTCACCACAGAGGTTGCAGCTCCTGAACTCCGGGGAAAGGAGCGGTAGACAACCGGCGGCAGCAGGTGAGCGGGAGGCATGCACACATGGGCATGAGCGTGACCATCTCAGCAGCGGGTGCGCAGGACGCGGAGCACATCCTCAAGCTCCAGTACCTGTGTTACCAGAGCGAGGCCGAGCTCTACGGTGACTACACCATCGAACCGTTGACCCAGACCCTCGACGACCTCACGGACGAAATCGCCCGCGGCCACGCGCTGGTGGCCAGGCTCGGCGGCGAAGTCGTCGCCTCCGTGCGGGGCGTCGTCGACACCGAGGGCACGGCCAGGATCGGCAAGCTCATCGTCCATCCGCGGATGCGGCACCACGGGCTCGGCGGCCGGCTGCTCGACGCGATAGAGGCAAGCTTCGCCGGCGACAAGGCCGCCAAGCGCTTCCAGCTCTTCACCGGCCAGCGCAGCGAGGGCAATCTGCGGCTGTACCGGAGCAAGGGGTACGCGCCGGTGGCCAGCGAGGCGGCCGGTCCCGGTCTCACGCTCGTGACGCTGGAGAAGGAGGCGGCCACCGGAGCCTTCGTCGCCAGCGCCTGACCTCCGACGGCGCGAGCGACGCACGCCCCTACCCGCTCAACCCCGTTGGGACCTGCGCAGCCACAGCATTCCCGTGACCGGCAGCAGGACGGGAATGAAGATGTACCCCCAGCCGAATCCCGACCAGACCGTGGCCTCGGGAAAGGCCGAGGGGTCCACGATCGTCCAGGTCCCGACGGTGAGCACGCCGACCAGTTCGCCCGCGCAGCACACCAGCGCCGCCTTGCGGGCCGTCTCGCCGCCCCGTACGAGCGTGTACGTGATGAACACGTAGACGACGGCGGCGACGGCCGACAGCGTGTACGCCAGCGGTGCGCGGTCGAACTTGGTGGAGATCTCGAAGGCGGTCCGCGACACCGCGCCGACCGACATCACCCCGTACAGCCACACCAGCAGCAGTCCCGGTCCCTGGACCAGCCTGGTCCGCCCGGTCGGCTGCTCGTCCGGCCGTTTCTCCGGCCGCTCGTCCTGGCCCGCCGTGTCCGCCCCTGTCCCCGCCCCGGCTTCCACCGTCAGCCTCCCCAGATGTCGTACAGCCGCACTTCGAGTACGGCGAGGACGACGGCGCCCGCGGCGACCGTCACCGAACCCCACCGGGTCCGCTCGGCCAGGGACAGGAACCCGGCCGCGGGCACGGCGGCGACCGCGCCGATCAGATACGAGACGAAGATCACCGAGCCCTCGGCCGGCTCCTCGCCGCGCGCCAACTGAACGATCCCGACGATCAGTTGGGCCAGTGCCAGCACCGTGACCACGGCCATGCCGACGAAGTGCCAGTCCTTGGTGGGCTGGTCCCGGTACGCGGCGAAACCGCACCAGGCGGCGAGGGCGAGAGCGGCCACGGAGACCGCGACCGTCAGGGCGACAAGCATGACGACGAGAGTATTACGGCCCGAAGGGCCCGGTGCGCCCGCCCCGGCGCGCTCACCCCTGTCAGCCGGCTCCCGAAGCCGCCGCAGGTCGCTGGGCCGTCGTGACCTCCGCCTCCCGGCGGCTCGCCGAAGCCCGGCTCGCCGAGGTCGGCATCCACCCCAAGACGCTCATCGCAGCCGACGACAGCACCCGAGGCAAGCCCGACCCCGAGCCGTTCCTGCTCGCGGCGAGCCGCCTCGGCGTCGACCCGGCGCGCTGCGTGGTCTTCGAGGACGCCCCGGCAGGACTGCGCTCCGGAGCGGCGGCGGGCATGCGGACCGTGGCCTTGGCCACAACGCACGACCGCTCGGAGCTGACCGGAGACGTGGTCGTCGCCGACCTCGCTGCCATATCCGTGCAGGTCAGAGGAGTGGAGTTGGAGATCGGCATCGCTGTCTGACCGCACTGCCGCACCTCACGAAAAGCCCGGAAGGTGTATCCGGTATTCGGACGGCTGACCGGAGTGCGGATAGGTGTCTGCTTTACTTGCCGACATGACCACGACGAGCAGCCGCATCCTTGCGACCGAGGCGATCACGACGCCCGGTGCTCGCTGTCTGTGCCGAATGTGCGCCCACTGAGGGCCCCTGCCTGAGCCTCGCGCCCCGAAGCGAGACCTGACAGAAGCGGCGCCGCGTCCGTTCGTACGCCTCGTACCTCCCGTACGTACGTCACGCACGCGGATGACGCCAGCCCGCGCACAGCGCCGCACGGCTTCCCACCGCACCACACGTGACCGGCCGTGAGCCGGCGCGCCGCGGCGCGCCACGCCCTGTCGGCACCTCCCCGACTTCCCCCCGCCCCGGCGGCCACCGCGCCGCGCACCCGACAGTGACGGAACCCCCTGTGATCACCACTACTGGTCTGACGAAGGTCTATCGGGCCGGCCGGCCCGGCCGGTCGCGCGGCCCTGAGGTCACCGCTCTGGACGGCGTCGACCTGCACGTACGCGAGGGCGAGGTCTTCGGAGTCGTCGGCCGCAGCGGCGCCGGAAAGTCCTCGCTCATCCGCTGCGTCAACCTCCTCGAACGCCCCACGGCCGGCACCGTGACCGTCGACGGGACCGACCTGACCGCGCTCGTGGGGCGCGGCCGACGGGCCGGCAGGGAACTCCGCCGGGCCCGCAGCTCCATCGGCATGGTCTTCCAGCACTTCAACCTGCTGTCCTCGCGCACCGTCCAGGACAACATCGAACTGCCGCTGGAGATCCTCGGCCACTCCGCGCAGAAACGTTCCCGCAGGGCACGGGAACTGCTCGACCTCGTCGGCCTCGCCGACAAGGCCAAGGCCTACCCCGCCCAGCTCTCCGGCGGCCAGAAACAGCGCGTCGGCATCGCACGCGCCCTGGCCGGCAACCCGAAGGTGCTGCTCTCCGACGAGGCCACCAGCGCGCTCGACCCCGAGACCACCCGCTCCATCCTGCGACTGCTGCGCGACATCAACCAGCAGCTCGGCCTCACCGTCCTGCTGATCACGCACGAGATGGAGGTCGTCAAGACGATCTGCGACTCGGCCGCGCTCATGGAGCGGGGCCGGGTCACCGAATCCGGCACGGTCGGCGAACTGCTCGCCACCCCCGGCTCCCGGCTGGCACACGAGCTGTTCCCGGTGGACGGTGCCGGGACCGGCCCCGGCAGCACGGTCGTCGACGTGACCTTCCACGGCGAGGCGGCCACCCGGCCGGTCATCTCCCAGCTGTCGCGTATCTACAACATCGACATCTCGATACTCGGCGCGGCCATGGACACCGTCGGGGGCCGCCAGATCGGCCGGATGCGCATCGAACTGCCCGGCCTCTTCGAGGAGAACGTCGTGCCCGTCGGCTTCCTGCGCGAACAGGGACTCCAGGTCGAGGTGGTCGAGCCCGGAGCCGAGCCGGCCGCTGTCGAGGTTCCCGTCGCGTTCACCAAGGAAGGTGCCAAGTGACCTGGTCCGAAATGCAGCCACTGCTCAGCCAGGGGACGATCGACACCCTCTACATGGTGCTGTGGTCGGCGCTCGTCACTGTCGTCGGCGGGCTGCCGCTCGGTGTCCTGCTCGTCCTCACCGACAAGGGCGGCCTGCTCCAGAACGCCGCTGTCAACAAGGTCGTCGGTGTGATCGTCAACATCGGCCGCTCGCTGCCGTTCATGATCCTGCTGATCGCGCTGATCCCCTTCACCACCCTCGTCGTCGGCACCTTCATCGGCCCCACCGCGATGATCGTGCCGCTCGCCATCGGCGCGATCCCGTTCTTCGCCCGCCTCGTCGAGACGGCGATACGGGAGGTCGACCAGGGCCTGGTCGAAGCCGTCCAGGCGATGGGCGGTTCGATCCCCACCATCGTCCGCAAGGTGCTGCTGCCGCAGGCCCTGCCGTCGATCGTCTCCGCCGTCACCACCACCGTCATCGTGCTCATCGGCTACTCGGCGATGGCGGGCGCGGTCGGCGGCGAAGGGCTCGGGTCCAAGGCCTATTCCTACGGATTCCAGCGCTTCGAGAACGAGTTCATGCTCGCCACGGTCGTGATCCTCATCGCCGTCGTGACGGTCGTCCAGCTGCTGGGCGACGGAGCCGTACGGCTCCTCGCACGCCGGGGACGTACCAGCTCCTGACCCGTCCCGGTCCCGCCGCCTCGTACACCCGCCGAGCCACGGACCACCAGACCCACGGACCACCAGACCTGCGGACCCGCAGACCCACGGACTACCAGACCTGCGGACCCGCAGACCACCCGACCCACCACCGGCCCGCACTCCTTGTCCGGGCCCACCACCGCAACACCGGAAAGAGGCACTCTTCGTGCGCACCATCGTCAAGATCACCGCTGCCGCCGCCACCGCCGCCCTCGCGCTGGGCCTGACCGCCTGCGGTACGGACTCCGACCCGGCGAAGGCCGCCTCCGGAGCCAAGGCCGAGTCAAAGCCACTGGTCGTCGCCGCGTCGCCCGTACCGCACGCCGACATCCTGGAGTACGTGAAGAAGAACCTCGCCGACGACGCCGGTCTCGAGCTGGAGATCAAGGAGTTCACGGACTACGTCCTGCCGAACACCGCCACCGAGTCCGGTGAGGTCGGCGCGAACTTCTTCCAGCACAAGCCGTACCTCGACGACTTCAACAAGAAGAACGGCACCCACATCGTGCCGGTCGTCAACGTCCACCTGGAGCCGCTCGGCCTCTACTCCAAGAAGGTCGAGGACATCAAGGACATCAAGCCCGGCCAGACCGTCGCCGTGCCCAACGACACCACCAACGAAGGCCGCGCCCTCAACCTGCTCGCCGAGAACGGCCTGATCACCCTCAAGGACGGCGTCGGTGCCGCGGCCACGCTCGCGGACGTCGCGGACGCCAAGGGCCTGAAGTTCAAGGAGCTGGAGGCCGCCACACTGCCCCGCGCCCTGAACGACGTCGACGCGGCGGTCATCAACGGCAACTTCGCCATCGAGGCCGACCTCAAGCCCGCCGATGACTCGCTGGCGCTGGAGAGGGCCGAGGGCAACCCGTACGCCAACTTCCTCGCCGTCAAGGAAGGCAACGAGACCGACCCCCGCGTCGAGAAGCTCGCGAAGCTCCTCAACTCCCCGGAGGTCAAGAAGTACATCGAGGACACCTACCAGGGTTCGGTCGCGCCCGCCTTCGGCGCCGCCGAGTAGTCAACTGCCCGCGCCCGTACGGCTCCCACGACCGTGGGGGCCGTACGGACCCGGCCATGCGCACCACCTGCCCGATGCTGCATGCTGTGCCTTTACGACGGACTGAGGCATGGAGCTGCGCATGACTACCACCTTTCCGGACGTCTCCATCAGCACCGAGCGGCTGGTGCTGCGCCCGTTCGAGGCCGCGGACATCCCGGCGCACATCGAGATGATGAACGACGAGCCGGTCATCGCGTGGACGTCGACGCCGCAGCCGTACACCACCCAGCACGCCGAGGAATGGGTACGCGCGATCGCCCCGGCGGAACGCACCGAGGGGCACGGACTGGTCCTCGCCGTCACCGAGTTCCTGACTCAGCGCCTGGTCGGTCTCGCCCGCCTGACGAACACCAACTGGCGCACCCGCGCGACCGAGATCTCCTACATCACCGCCCCCTGGGCGCGCGGCGAGGGCTACGCCACCGAGTCGGTGCTCGCCATCGCGCAGTGGCTCTTCCGCGACCAGTCCTTCGAGCGCGTCGAGTTGCGCACCGCCGCCGACAACACGGCGGCCCAGCAGGTCGCGCAGAAGGCCGGCTGCATCAGCGAGGGTGTTCTGCGCAACGCGTGGATAGCGCGTACGCAGACCGAGGCCGGCGGCTGGATCGAGATCCGGACCGACCTCATTGTCTGGAGCCTGCTGCCCGAAGACCTCGAAGGCGTGGCCGAACAGATGGCGGACGCGGGCGGCTACGCGTCGTTCACCGACTGGAACTGACCCCGCGGCGGCCCGCGACACCCAGTGACTGTCCCGCCCCGGCCTCCGGCCCCGGCAGACGGCGCGACGGCGCGACGGGTACGCTCACACGCACCGCCCCGGTGCGGACCCCCTCACGGCACACACGATCCGCGGCGAATCCGGCCTGCGGCAGAACGACCCGCGACACAAAGACCCGCGACACAAAGACCTGACGAACTCTGGGGAGACTGACGACGATGGCCGACCGCGTCACGGTGATCGGCTGGGACGGCTCGCCCCTCGCGCCCGCGGCCACGTCCGCCCTCGCCGCCGCCACCCTGGTGGCCGGGGCCGCCCACCATCTCGACCTCCCCGAGGTCCCGCCGGCCGCCGAACGCATCCGCCTCGGCAGCGTCGACCTCGCCGCCCGCAGGATCGCCGGGCACCGCGGCAGCGCCGTCGTACTCGCCGACGGCGACCCCGGCTTCTTCGGCGTCGTACGCACCCTGCGCGCCCCCGAGCACGGACTGGAGGTCGAAGTCGTTCCCGCAGTCTCCGCGGTGGCCACCGCCTTCGCCCGCGCCGGAATGCCGTGGGACGACGCACAGGTGGTGGTC
This sequence comes from Streptomyces sp. NBC_01508, assembly GCF_045040315.1. Lineage (NCBI taxonomy): Bacteria > Bacillati > Actinomycetota > Actinomycetes > Kitasatosporales > Streptomycetaceae > Streptomyces > Streptomyces sp. NBC_01508. Next base: position 7,150,627 of record NZ_CP109419.1, read on the forward strand.
GCCCACCAGCGCACACTGCGTCGCGCCGTCAACGTATGCCGGGCGCACACCAAAGTCGCCGTCCTCACCTCCCCGGGCGCCGGGCCCGCCGAACTCGCCCTGCTGCTCCAGGGAGTTCACCGCACCTTCGTGATCTGTGAGGAGCTGGGCACCGACCGCGAACAGGTCACCGTCCTCACCTCCGACAAGGCCGCCGACCACGTCTGGCGCGACCCCAACGTGGTGATCGTCGTCGGCGGAACCGGCACCGCACCCGTCCGTACCGGTGGCTGGATCGCGGGCCACGACCCCGAGTACCCACCCTCCGTAAGAGGGTGGGCGCTGCCCTCCGAGGAGTACGGCGTCGACCTCGACGAGGGCGAGTCGACCTGGCTGCGCGCGGCCCAACTCGCCCGCCTGGGAGCCCGTACCGGCGACCTGGTCTGGGACATCGGGTCCGGCAGCGGCGCACTCGCCGCCGAGGCGGGGCGCTTCGGCGCCGCCGTGATCGCCGTGGACGCGGAGCCGGGGGCGTGCGCGAGCACGGCCGCAGCAGCCCGGCGCGCCGGCGTACAACTGGAAGTCGTGGAAGGCCGCGCGCCCCACGTGCTGGAGAATCTTCCCGAGCCCGACGTCGTACGGATCGGCGGCGGGGGAGTGGACGTCGTCATCGCCTGCGCCGACCGCAGGCCCGCGCACATCGTGACCCACGCGGCGACGCGGGACGAGGCCGAGGCCATCTGTACCGCCCTCCGAGAGGGTGGTTACGTGGTGGAGTGCGTGCTGCTCCAGTCCGTCGGCATGGACACCGGAGCGTGGTCGGAGCGCGAACGCTCCGTGGTTTTCCTGGTCTCCGGGCGGCGGCCGGACCGCGCCCCCTGACCCCGTTGTCAGGGGTGCGAGGTAGGCTGACCGATCGTTGTACCGCAGCCGGTCGTTCGTCGCTTCGTTCGTCAATGTCCGGAAAAGATGGTCGTTTTGGACCCTCATGTGGTATGGCCGCAACGGGGGACGCGCAACGTGGCGCAGCCCACAGAAGGCCGCCGCAGATCACCGTGTGCTGATCTCGAACGGCCACGAGAATACGTGTGGGCCGCGGCTCGATTCGTGCCGCGCGGCGCCCACGCTCGTTGTCATTGACGGGCGCCGGACGCGCCGCCGAATCGGGCGCCCCGGTCGAAGGGCCGAAGGAGCACAACCAATGGGCGAGGGGTACGCATGACTGACACCGGCCAGGTCCCGGGCGAGGGACTGCCTGAGAACGCGGGCATGGTGGAGCAGCCGGGCGACCCCGCTGCCGACTCCTATGCCTACTTGGGCCCCTCCGAGAGTGGTTCCGAGGACGACGACCTTCTGCTGATGCCGAGTTCGCAGGGCGCGTGGGGCGATCCACAGCCGGTGCCTCCGGCTGATCCGCTCACGCCCGCCGCCCATGCCGTGCCCGTACCGGAGCCGGAGCCCGTACCCGCCGCGCAGATCCCGCAGCAGGTGGGACAGGCCGAGTTCGCGCCACAGGCACAGGCCCAGCAACAGGCACAGCCGCAGTCTCAGCTCGCGACGTACTCGCTGCCCGAGTACCAGTCCGATGCCCCGGGCCAGGGACCGGTGTCGTACCAGCCACCGCCCGAGTACCAGTCGGCGCCCGGACCCGAGGGTCTGCCGGAGTATCCGGCGCCGGACATGGCCCATATGCAGGTGCAGCCCGTGCAGCCCGTGGCCCAGGCTTACGCGCCGGCGGAGCCCGTGGTGGAGACCCCGGCTCCGGAGGCCGTGCCGCAACCGGCCCCGGAGTTGACGGCTGAGGCCGTGCAAGCGGCGGCTCCGCAGGAGGTCGCCGAGGCCCCCGCGCCGCAGGCTGTCGCGGAGCCGGAGCCGGAGCCGGAGCCGGAGCCGGCGGCGGAGCCGGAGCCGGCGGCGGCGGTTCGGGAAGCGCCGGCGCCCGTGCCCGAGCCGGGCGCGCACGAAGCGGGCGGCCGGGACTCGGGCTCGGTCGACCTCGGTGCCGTACGCGCCCCGACCGCCACGTCCACGCCGACCCCGCCCCCCGCGCGTCGCCCCCTGCACATGGGTCCGCCGATGCCCGACTCCACGGGTGGGGTGGTGCGTTCGCTCGCCGATCGCGGTCCTACAAGTGCGCCGCCGACCCCGGTTCGGGTACGGACACAGGGGCCGCCCACGGCCGGCCTTGAGTATCTGGACATCCCGAGCGAGGAGGCCGCCGCGCTGCCGGGGCCGCAACTCGGCGCCATTCCCGTGCAGGGCGCGGACCCATGGGCCTCGGTGCCGCCGCAGTCGCAGACACCGGTGGCGGAGGCCGCGGTCGCGGTAGCCGTCGCCGAGGTGGTGGACCAAGCCGTTCCCGAGGCCTCCGCAGAAACGGTCGTCCCCGATGCCGGACCGGAGATCGCTCCGGAGCCGGTTCCGGAGCCCGTGCCCGTGCCGGTGCAGGAAGCGGCACCGGAGCAGGCACCGGAGCCGGAAGCCGAACCGGTGCTCGACGCGGTGGCCGAGCAGGCTCCCGAGCCCGAGCCCGAGCCGACGCCTGAGCCGGTGGCCGCCGAGGAGCCCGTTGCGGATCCCGAGCCCGCGCCTGAGCCCGAGCCCGTCCCCGTGCCCGAAGCGGTGGTCGTGGCCGAGGCCCCGGTTGCCGAACCGGTCGAGCCCGTCGAGGCGGAGGAGAAGCGCGAGCCGATAGCGCTGCCCGGCGCCGACCCGGTGGCGCCCGCACCGGCCGAGCCGGTGGCGGTCATCGAGCCGGAACCCGCGCCCGTACAGCCCGAGCCGGAGCCCGTACCGGTCGCGGAGACGGAGGCAGCGGCGGAGGACCCCGCACCCTCCCCGAACCCCACCCCCACCCCAACTCCCAATCCCAATCCCAATCCCACCCCCGCAGCCGTTCCCGTCGAGGCGCTGAGCACGCCCCCGCCCCCCACTCCGGTGCCCGACGCCGAGCCCGAGCCCCCCGCCGTCGCCGACGACGCGTCACCCCCCGCCCCCGGCTACGACGACGCCGAGCGCGAGGCCGTCCTGCGCGTGATGCGCGAACGCCGCGACATCCGCAACGGCTTCCGCTCCGACCCGATCCCGCACGAGGTGCTGCTGCGCGTCCTCGAAGCCGCGCACACCGCTCCCAGCGTCGGCCACTCGCAGCCCTGGGACTTCGTCGTCATCCGTTCCGCCGAGACCCGGCAGACCATGCACGAACTGGCACAGCGCCAGCGGGACGCGTTCGCCAAGTCGCTCCCCAAGGGCCGGGCCAAGCAGTTCAAGGAACTGAAGATCGAGGCCATCCTCGACACCCCGGTGAACATCGTCGTCACGGCCGACCCCACGCGCGGCGGCCGGCACACCCTCGGCCGCCACACCCAGCCGCAGATGGCCCCGTACTCCTCCGCCCTCGCCGTCGAGAACCTGTGGCTCGCCGCCCGCGCCGAGGGACTCGGCGTCGGCTGGGTCAGTTTCTTCGACGAGCACGAGATGGTCCGCGCGCTCGGCCTCCCCGAACACCTCGACGTCGTGGCGTATTTGTGCGTCGGGTACGTCGACGAGTTCCCGGAGGAGCCCGAGTTGACGCAGGCGGGCTGGTCCAAGCGCCGCCCGCTGTCCTGGGTCGTCCACGAGGAGACGTACGGCCGCCGGGCCCTGCCCGGTGAGGAGCCGCACGACCTCCTCAAGGAGACGATCGCCGGTATCCGCCCGCTCGACGCCAAGGCGCTCGGCGAGGCGTGGGAGCGGCAGAAGCGGATGACGAAGCCCGCGGGGGCGCTCGGCATGCTGGAGATCATCTCCGCACAGCTCAGCGGTCTGTCCCGGATGTGCCCGCCGCCGATCCCGGAGCCCGCGGCCGTCGCGGTCTTCGCGGGCGACCACGGTGTGCACGCGCAGGGCGTCACCCCCTGGCCCCAGGAGGTGACGGCGCAGATGGTCGCCAACTTCCTCGGCGGCGGCGCGGTCTGCAACGCCTTCGCGAATCAGGTCGGCGCCGAGGTCTGTGTCATCGACGTCGGCGTCGCGGGCGAACTGCCCGCCACCCCCGGCCTGTTGCCCCGCAAGGTGCGCGCCGGCACGGCCGACTTCACGACCGGGCCCGCGCTGACCCGCGAAGAGGTGCTGGCCGCGATCGACGTGGGCATCGAGACCGCCCGCGATCTGGTGGCGGCGGGCAACAAGGGCCTGCTCACCGGCGAGATGGGCATCGCCAACACCACGGCCTGCGCCGCGCTGATCTCCGTCTACACGGACCTGGACCCCGCCGAGGTCACCGGGCGCGGCACGGGCATCAACGACGAGATGCACGCCCGCAAGATCGACGTCGTCCGGCGCGGTCTCGAACTCCACCGACCCGACCCCGCCGACCCGATCGGTGTCCTCGCGGCCTTCGGCGGCCTGGAGCAGGCGGCGCTCGTCGGTTTCCTGCTGGGCGGCGCGTCGCTGCGTACACCGGTCATCCTCGACGGCGTGAGCGCGGGAGCGGCGGCCCTCGTCGCGCGGGCGATCGCCCCCGAGGCCCTGGCCGCCTGTATCGCGGGCCACCGCAGCGCCGAACCGGGCCATGTGGCCGCCCTCAACAAGCTGGGCCTGCGGCCCCTGGTCGACCTGGATCTCCGCCTGGGCGAGGGCACGGGCGCCCTGCTGGCGCTCCCGGTGGTCCAGAGCGCGGCGCGGGCGATGCACGAGGTGGCGACGTTCGACTCGGCGGGAGTGACGGAGAAGTAGCCGAACCGCGCATCTCCAGCGCCTCCGGCGCGACATCCGGCCCCCCCCGGCGTTTGAGGCGCGGGGTCGGGCATTCTTCAGTCTCTCCGGCGCCACATCCAGCCTCGCCGGCGTTTGAGGCGCGGGGTCCGGGGCGGAGCCCCGAATCCCAGCCCGCCCGGTGTTTGAGGGCACGGCCGTTGCCGTACGGGGTCCGGGGCGGAGCCCCGGTTGTGGGAAGGGGCGGGTAGGGGAACAGCCCCCCGCCCGCACACCGGGTACGGACGGTGACGCCCGGCCCACCCCGGCGACAGGCGCCGACCCGAGCCCCCCACGCCCCCCCCACTAAGCTGGAACCGCGTCCCACCAGCCCTTTCACCCCACCCGTCAGAGGAGCCCGCAGCGCCATGGCCGAGCATCCCGCGTACCCGGTCGGACTCCGTCTGGCCGGTCGGCGCGTCGTCGTCATCGGGGGCGGGCAGGTCGCCCAGCGCCGGCTGCCGGCCCTCATCGCGACCGGCGCCGACATCGTGCTCGTGTCGCCGTCCGCGACCCCCTCCGTCGAAGCCATGGCGGACGCGGGCGAACTCCGCTGGGAACGGCGCCCGTACGCGGACGGCGACCTGAGCGACGCCTGGTACGTCCTGGTCGCCTCCAGCGACACCGGGGCCAACGCCCGTGCCTCCGCCGAGGCCGAGCGGAACAGGACCTGGTGCGTACGGAGCGACGACGCCGACGCCGCCACCGCCTGGACCCCGGCCACCGGCCGCAGCGAGGGCGTCACCGTCGCCGTCCTCACCGGGCGCGACCCGCGCCGCTCCGCCGGCGTGCGTGACGCCATCGTGGAGGGCCTGCGCGACGGCACCCTCGCCGCCCCCCGCCACCGCACCAGGACCCCTGGCGTCGCCCTCGTCGGCGGCGGCCCCGGCGATCCGGAGCTGATCACCGTACGAGGCCGGCGCCTCCTCGCCGAGGCCGACGTCGTCATCGCCGACCGCCTCGGCCCGCGCGACCTCCTCGACGAACTCCCGCCGCACGTCGAGGTGATCGACGCGGCGAAGATCCCGTACGGCCGCTACATGGCCCAGGAGGCGATCAACCACGCGCTGATCGAGCACGCCAGGGCGGGCAAGGCGGTCGTACGGCTCAAGGGCGGCGACCCCTTCGTCTTCGGCCGCGGCATGGAGGAGGTCCAGGCGCTCGCCGATGCGGGCATCGGCTGCACCGTCGTGCCCGGTATCTCCAGCTCCATCAGCGTGCCCGGCGCGGCCGGTATCCCCGTCACGCACCGGGGCGTGGCACACGAGTTCACGGTGGTCAGTGGCCATGTGGCGCCCGGCGACCCGCGCTCGCTGGTCGACTGGCCGGCGCTCGCCCGGCTGCGCGGCACGCTCGTCCTGCTGATGGCCGTCGACAAGATCGGCGCCATCGCCCGGACCCTCATCGCCCACGGCAAGCCGCCGTCGACCCCCGTGGCGCTGATCCAGGAAGGCACCACGGCGACGCAGCGACGCGTGGACGCGACGCTCGAAACGGCCGCCGAAGCCGTCCGTGCCCAGGACGTACGGCCCCCGGCCGTCATCGTCATCGGCGACGTGGTCCCCGTCGGCCCCGGAAGCGTCCACCGTGGCTGAGACCATCACCGTCGAAGCGGCCCCCGACGGCTCCGCCGACCCCCGTCTCGCCGACTACACCGACCTCACGGACGTCGAACTCCGCCGCCGCCGCGAGCCCGCCGAGGGCCTGTTCATCGCCGAGGGCGAGAAGGTCATCCGCCGCGCCGTGGCGGCCGGTTACGAGATGCGGTCCATGCTCCTGACGCAGAAGTGGACCGACGTCATGCGGGACGTCATCGACGGGACCACCGCACCCGTCTACGAGGTCGCCCCGGACCTGGCCGAACGCGTCACCGGCTACCACGTCCACCGCGGCGCGCTCGCCTCCATGCGCCGCAAGCCCCTGCCGCCGCCCGCCGACCTGCTGCGCACGGCACGCCGCGCCGCCGTCTTCGAGGACATGGTCGACCACGCCAACCTCGGGGCCGCCTTCCGTAACGCGGCGGCGCTCGGCGTCGACGCGGTCCTCCTCACCCCGCGTTGCGCCGACCCGCTCTACCGCCGGGCCGTGAAGGTCTCGATGGGCGCCGTCCTCCAGGTCCCCTGGACCCGGCTGGAGTCCTGGCCGAAGGACGCGGACCTGCTGCGCGCGGCGGGATTCGTCACCGCGGCCCTCTGCCTGGACGAGAAGTCGATCACCCTCGACGAGTTGGCCGCGCAGCGCCACGAAAGGCTCGCGCTCCTCTTCGGTACCGAGGGCGACGGGCTGACCGCCGGCGCCCTCGCCACCGCCGACCTGCGGGTGAGTATCCCGATGGACGCCGGAGTGGACTCCCTCAACGTCGCCGCCACCTCGGCCGTCGCCTTCTACATGACCCGGCCATGACGTTGCCATGACGCGGCCCCGCGCCTGATCGGCCCTACAGCTTCTGCGCCGCCGCGATCCCCAGCGCGACGATCAGCGTCACCACCACGAACACGATCAGCCGCTGCCGCAGCAGCCGCGGATTGGCCGGCCTGCGCCCGCCGCGCCCGCCGCGCCCACCCGACGTCGCACGCGCCCCGGGCCTGCTGCCCTGACGACCGCCGCCGGTACGCGAACCGTTACGTGAACCGGTACGCGAGCCCTCACGGGGCCTCGGCGGACGCCCGCCACCACCCGTGCGCGGCGCCGAACCACGCGAGCCGTGCGCACGGGAGTCGGGCCCGCCCGCCGTACGGCCCTGAGTGGCCCGCTCCGCACGTTCGGTGCGCTCGGTCCGCTGTGGCATCCGCGCCGTACGCTCCGGCATCCGGCCCGTCGGTACGTCGTGCCCGGTCCGCTCCCGCTGCGCCGGAGGCCGTCCGTCCGGCAGCCCCTGCGCCTCCCGCGCCGCGATCTCCTTCAGCCGCATCGACAGCTGGAGCGTGCTCGGCCGCTCCTCGGGGTCCTTCGCCAGGCAGGCCCGCACCAGCGGCGCCAGCGCGTCCGGCACCCCGTACAGCTGCGCCTCCTCGTGCACCACCCGGTAGAGCATGACTTCCGAACTGCCGTGTCCGAAGGGCGAGTCGGCCGTCGCGGCGTAGGCAAGCGTGGCGCCGAGCGCGAAGACGTCGGTCGACGGTGTCACCGCCGCGCCGCGCACCTGCTCGGGCGCCAGGAAACCGGGCGACCCGACCGCCGTACCGACGTGCGTGAGCGTGCTCGCCCCGGTCGCCCAGGCGATCCCGAAGTCGATGATGCGCGGGCCCTTGGGGGAGAGCAGGATGTTCGACGGCTTCAGATCGCGGTGGACGACCCCGGCCTCGTGCACCGCCAGCAGCCCCTCGGCGAGGGCGGCTCCCACGGAGGCGACCTCGGCGGCGGACAGCGGGCCGTCCTCGGCCACCTTGTCGTGCAGCGACGGTCCCGGAACGTACTGGGTGGCGAACCACGGCCGGTCCGCGTCGAGATCGGCGGCCACCAGCCGGGCGGTACAGCCCCCGCGGATCCGCCGGGCAGCCGAGACCTCGCGGGCGAACCGGGAGCGGAACTCCTGGTCCTCGGCGAGATCGGGCCTGATCACCTTCAGCGCGACCCGCTGCCCACGCCGGTCGGAACCCAGATACACGACGCCCATGCCGCCCTGGCCCAGCCGCCGGTGAATTCTGAACGAACCGACGACACGCGGGTCCTCGCGCCGGAGCCGCATCATCGCCATGTCCATCCCCGCTGCCCGGTCGTCCGTGTGACGTGGCACAGCTTACGTACCCACGCCCCGGGGCGCTCATAGGCCGCGCCCTCGCGAACCGATCGATTGTCAGTGCCGGGTGAGAAACTTGAGGGGTGGTCAGGGGACCGCGGATCCAAGGTCCCCAGGCCCGTGCGAGATCTCAAAGGTCCGTCGCAGAAGGGGGATTGGATCGATGAAGGGTGACCGCGTGGAGATAGTGGTGGACGCGGGTGACACGACGCGTACGTACGAAGTCGTGGCAAGTCGGGCAGGCCGCCGGGTGGAGACGGCGGTGCGTCGAGGAGTGGTGGAAGTGAGTGAAGTCACCCGCAACGGCTCGGTGGTGCGCACGGCGCGCTTCATGGCCACGCGCGTGCTCGCTCTGGTCGAACAACCGGTGCCCAGGGAGGAGCTCTCGGAGCGTCCCCTCCGGGAAGACCCCAAGGCCTAGACCCTCCTCTCCACCCAGGGGAGTACGCGCTGGGGGTACCGCTCATCCTCCGGGAGGCCCGGCAATCGGTACGCGGGCATGACGACCCGGGCGCGGCGCGTCCCTAAGGTTGTTCTCAAGCGGCGAGTGCAGCACTCGTCCCCCGAGGTCACACACTCGCCGCTGCCAGATCACGACAGGAGAAGGACCATGGCCGACACGGCATCGCGAGCGATGATCCGCACGCAGGGACGCAGGGCATTCGACGCGTTCGGCGGGCGGAATTCCGGTTCGCGCCACCCCCTGGTGGCGACAGTCATGGTCCTGCCTCTCGCGGCCCTGCTGGTCGTCGTATTCGGCGGCTGGGAAGCAGTGGTCACACAAGCGTCGTCCGTGGGCGTGATGCTGGGGCGCTGAGCGGTGCCCCAGGTTCGGGAGAGCGGCCCGGGCCAAGACATCCGGCCAACAACCCCGTGGGGACGGGGGTGCGGCGGACGGCAGCGTTTGGCCGGTCAGCTGGGGAGCTGACCGGCCATCGCGCTGTCCGGACCCGTTTCCGTGACCGATCCGACCCTCTCGCCGACGCGCCGCGCGTAGGCTCCCGGCGGGAAACACACCGCACCGGGGGACACCGCCGTGACCACATCCGCGACCACTGCCACGACCGCGTCCGTCGTACGCGCGCTCACCGTCGCCGCCCGGCACGCCGCCCACCCCGACACCGCCCGCCCACCCACCGGACCCCCACACCCCTGCCGCGCCTGCGGGCGCGACGAGACCGTGCTGGCCGACCGGTCCGACGGCGTGGTCGTACGGCACGGGGCCGCCGTCGCCAAGGCCCACGCGCCCGCCACCGACCCGGCCGGACACCGCGCCCGGCTCACCGTCGCCGCGCATCCGCTGCTCGCCGGAATCCTGCTGCCACCGCTCCCGGCGGCCCCCCGGCACATCGCGGGCCGGCCCGTCACCACCTGGCCCTACGGCAGCCCCGTCGACCCCGACCGTCCCGACGACGCGCCCTGGGAGGCGGCGGCGACCCTGCTGGCCCGGCTGCACGCCGTACCGCCCGCCGCCCTCGCGCCGCTGTCCGTCCCGCCCGTGCGCGGCCCCCTCAAGGCAGCACAGGCCCTCTCCCGGATGCGGGCCGCCGGATGCCACCCGGCCGCCGCCGACGTGGAGCGCGCCTGGGCGGGCCTGCCCGCCTGGGCCAGGGGCGAGGCGCCCGCACCGGCCGGCGGGGCGCTGTGCCACGGCGACCTCCACCTCGGCCAGCTCGTACGGCACCCCGCGACGGACGGCCCCTGGCTGCTGATCGACGTGGACGACCTCGGACTCGGCGACGCCGCCTGGGACTTGGCCCGCCCCGCCGCCTGGTACGCCGCCGGACTGCTCGCCCCCGACGAGTGGCGGCGCTTCCTCGGCGCCTACCGGGCGGCCGGCGGTCCCGCCGTACCGCCCGCCGGCGACCCGTGGCCCCGGCTCGACGTCGCCGCCCGCGCCCTCACCGTCCAGACCGCCGCGCTGGCCGTCGCCAAGTCGGCCGAGCAGGGCCGTGAACTGGACGAGGTGGAGGGGACGATGATCGAGAGCTGCGCCCGAATTGCCGTACTCCCAACGGAGTTGGCGGCCGGGCCGTCGTCGTAAGGTGAACGGACCGTCGCCGGAAGGCATTCCGGCGATGCCGACCGAACGGCGAGGAGCTGAGCCGACCGATGCAGTGCCCCAAGTGCCACGCAGCGATGCACACATACAACCGAAACGGTGTCCAGATAGAGCAGTGCAGCGGCTGCCGGGGGATCTTCCTCGACTACGGCGAGCTGGAGTCCCTGACCCGTCTTGAGGCGCAGTGGGGACAGCAGGCCCCGCCCCCGCCCGCGGCCCCCGGCGGCTACCCCGCCCAGGGGGCCCCCGGCTATCCCGCCCAGGCGGCGCCGGCTCCCGCGTGGGGCGCGCCGCACGGCGGTCACCACGGCGGTCACCACCGCCAGAAGGGCTTCGGCCGGATGCTCTTCTCGTCCTGAGCACCCCGCACGCACGACGAAGCCCCCGGCCGGAAAGGCCGGGGGCTTCGGGTTGTGCGCGATACTGGGATTGAACCAGTGACCTCTTCCGTGTCAGGGAAGCGCTCTCCCGCTGAGCTAATCGCGCAGGCGGCTTGTTCGGCCGGTGGACAGATATTGACATGCCGCTGGCCTGCATCGCAAATCCGTGAACGTCCGTGGGTGTTCGCCGTTGTGCGTCGTGGTTGTCACTCAGGTAGTCACTCACCCGCAGGGTCTCCTCACGGTCGATCTGGCCCACGGCGAGGCACCACGACCCTCACACTCTCCCCCTCCAACCTCCTTGCCGCGTCGGCGCTGAGGTTGGGCACGGTGTGAGGTTGGTGGAGCGGCTTTGGGCGGGAGCTGCCATGGGGCGAGAGATTATGGCCCCTTACGCTGGCCGCGAATCGGGCAGTCCCTGGACCTGCCCGCAATAGCCCGATCTGGGGCCATGATCTTAGAGGCTCGCCCCATGGTGGCTGCCTAAAGCCGTGGAGCCGACCGCCCCAGCCCCGCGCCCCGCTTGGACCCCCGCCCCTACTCTCCTTCCCTCTCTCCCCATCACCTTCCTTGCCGTCTTCGGGTTCTCGCCGGGAGAGGTCCTGTCCCCTGGGCTGTGTGCGCCTGGCCGTGTGTTCCTGCTGTCCTGGGGTGGTTCGGTGGGCCTGGGTGTGCAGGCGCACGGGTTGTGTGGTGGTGGGGTTTCCGTTCTCGGAGTCCGGTGCGGCGGTTTACAGGCGAAGCGTGAAGCGGGATACCTCGTGTCGCATCGCGGCGCGGGGCCGGGGCGGGCGGAGCGGGCCGAAGGCAGGAGCGGCGCCCAGCCCCGAGCCCCAAGCGGCCCGGAGACGGGCCGACTGGGTGTTTTCCGTAGCGGCGGCTTCTGCGAGAAGACGTGGCCTGCGTGCCGGATGCCCGACAGGGCAGGAGCCCCCGAACCACCAGCAGACCCTGGAGGCCGAAGGCGCCTGCGGCTTCCCCGTCGACCTTCCCCGTGGTGGTGCTCGGGTGCCCGCCGGCCGATTCGCCCCCACGATCCACGGGGGGGGGTCCGTGTTGACCGTCCGCAGCGCGCCGGGCTCCGATGGTCCCGAATCAGCGGCCCACCCGCGCGGGAGCTCCCGGAGCGTCCCCTCCCCCTCCCCACCCGCAGGGTGGGGCTTGATGAGGTAGAGAAACCCGTAACAGGCTTCCCGATGCGGAGTCATCGACCGATCGGCACTTGCTCAACGATGTGCCACTGATAGACGCGGTGATCACGGTGAATGGCGATCAGGGACGCATTAGGGACAGGGATCGTCACTGGTTGGGCCAAGTTACGTTCTAGCAAATCAATGAGCGGCCGAGCGTCATGGTCTCCGCTGCTATAGGCCACGCTGACGTGTGGACGGAAACGCTCCGGGTCTTCACTAAGCCTTTCGTTACCCAGCACATCGCTAATCCCTCGCCTAAGCGCCTTCCGGAGACTCTCTACTGCACCTTCCGGCTTGGCAGGGAGCACGATCGCTTCGTCTGCCACGATTGCCGGACCGAAGGCCAGATCAAGAGTTCCCAATTCAGCAAGGCGGAGCCGAGCCTCTTCAATCACTCGCTCGATTTCCTCCTCTCCAATCTCCCCCAGGAACCCCACCCCCTGCATGGTGAGGTGTAGCCATTCCAACGGAATGGGGTCGAGGTTCGGAGTGCTCGACAGGGCGCCTTGGTACTGGCGAGCGATCTCGTGTAGTTTCTCCTGACCCTCGAACGTGATGTGCCAGGTGTACGCACGCTGGCCAACATGCCATCCCGGCCGCCACCACCAGTGGTCATGCATCCGCTCGGCGTGCGTCCCTGGCGCTAGATCGACGTAGCTCATGTTCAGACTCCAGACGGAGAGTCGAGCTCGGTTGCGTCCTGCTCAATAGCGTATTCGTCTACCACAATGATGCGGTCGGCTGGCCAGATTGACTCTGACACCTCAAGCACTTCACCATCGCCGGAATAGGCCGTGTGCATTACATGCATGACAGCCATTCCCGTAGGAATCTCTAGCGCATCCGCCTCTTCGGGTGTCGGCATTCTAGAGCGCCAAAGATCGCGCGCTTCCTGGTACCGCTTTCCGCTGATTTCTTCGACGCACAAGAATAGGGCTTTGGGAACCACCTTTGGCTCCTCAAGGTACGTTCCGCCTGCCACCTCAATCGGGAGGTAGCTTGCTCCGACCTCTTCGGGGCGTCCGCTTTCGCGGTCCGACAGCAAGCGTCGACGGATGACTACCTCTGCGTCCGGCTCGATCCCCATGGCTTCCGCGACCGAGGTCGGCACTGGCGCTCGTCCAGCGAAGGTGATCGAGTGCCGGAGATCGCGAGTCAAGAGCTTGGAGTCATGCCGAGCGCGCCCGTAGCGGTTCCGCGACTTCCGCAAGAGCGGGCGCTCGTTCTTGACGAACGTGCCCTTGCCGTGTTGGCGGTCGATCAGACCTTCCGCCACCAGAACGCCCAGCCCCTGGCGAATCGTCGGAACACTCATGCGGTACTGCTGGGCCAACTGGTCTTCGGGGGGCAACTTCTGCCCAGCACCGTAGGTGCCCTCTTGAATGGCTTGGCGTAGCGCGTTGGCGAACCGGTGGTACTTCGGGACCCCGGCGGCGGTCTCAGTCATCCGCTCCTCCTGACCTCAAGAGCATGCTACGCCTACCTAACGACCTCATGAAGATTTATCCTCATGTCCTATTGAGGACTTGAGCCCGGTCGGTTACATTGATGGAAGTCCTAAAGAGGATAAGAGGTTGCCCCTTCGGGGGTGACAAGCCGGGAGCGGCGCTCCCACCGCCAAGTAGTCGCGCCGCTCCCTTGATCCCATAGAGGGAGCTTCCATCATGCCTGCTTCTGTCGTTCTCGCGCTTGTCGCCCCGGTGTCCGTTCCGCTTCCGGGGCCGGTGCGCCTGGTGCGTTCGGGTCGTGGCTGCCCGGCCTGTCTTGACTCCTACTGCTTCAACCCCGCCGAGTGCCTGCACTTCCTGATGGTCAACGTGTGGGCGGACTGTGACCAGTGTGACGGCTCCGGATGGTCCGAAGAGGGCTCGCTGTCCCTCTTCTGCGAGGGGTGCGCCGGTTCGGGCCTGGTCGAGTACTGGCCCTACAGCCTGCCTGCCGGGGGTGTCAGCGACCGCGCGAAGGCCCGTCACGCGGGCCACGTCGTCCGCCTGCGTACGCGTGTGGCTTCCGTGGCGGTGGCGGCGTGACGTACTTTCCCGACCCTCTGCACGCGCATGAAGCGGCCGATGAGGAGCGCTCGGAGCGGATCACCGTGTGGCTGGACCGCCACGACGTCCGCCCGTACACGGCCTTTTACGCCGTGGTGGATGACGCGCTGTTCGCGGAGGACGACGCGAAGCTCCGGGGCCTCTACCCGTCTCTGGGGCACGGCTACCCGAGGGAGGACTACGCGTGAGCGTGTTCCCCGTGTCCCCGGCTGGGGTGGCCCCGGTGGCTGCCTCGGTCGGGGTTGACCCCACCACCCTCGCCGACCTGTTGCGGGTGGCGAACGAGCCTGGTTTCGACCGGTGGCAGGAGCAGGTACGCCGTACTGGTGGGTGTGCTGATCCGATCCGGTTGCAGGGTATGACGACGACGCGTGATGCCCGTACCGGCACCCTCCTTTACTCGTACTCGACGCAGGGTGAGCCGGGCGGGTCGCTGCGGGTGGCGTGCGGAAACCGCCGTGCCTCGCGCTGCCCCTCGTGCGCCTGGATGTACGCGGGGGACACCTTCCACCTGATCCGTGCCGGGCTGACGGGTGACCCGCGTAAGGGCACCCCGGTGACGGTGCGGGCGCATCCGAAGGTGTTCGCGACGCTGACGGCTCCGTCGTTCGGTCCGGTCCACAACCAACCGGCTTCGGGCCGCTGCCGCTGCGGGAGCTCCCACGCGGACGGTGCCCCGGAGCTGGGGACGGCGCTGGACCCCTCGACGTACGACTACGCGGGTGCGGTGCTGTGGAACAACCATGCCGGGGACCTGTGGCGCCGCTTCACCATCTACCTCCGCCGCGAGATCGCCCACCGCGCGGGCCTCACGCAAGCGGCTCTCACGGAGGTCTGCCGGGTGTCGTTCGGGAAGGTCGCGGAGTTCCAGAAGCGCGGTGCGGTCCACTTCCACGCCATCGTGCGCCTGGATGGTCCCGAAGGCCCGGACGACATTCCGCCGCCGTGGGCCGGTGTCGAGCTGCTGGCCGATGCGATCCAGGCTGCGGCTGCCCGTGTCTCGGTGCCGGTCGTGCCGGCCGATTCGCAGCCCGCCCGCGAACTGCGCTGGGGTGCCCAGGTCGACGTGCGCCCCATCGGTACCGATGACGGGCAGGAGCTGAGCGAGGAAGCGGTGGCCGCGTACGTCGCGAAGTACGCCACCAAAGCGGCCGAGACGACGGGCACGGTGGACCGGCGGATCGGGGAACTCTCCGAACTCGACAAGCTCACCCAACTACCGCAGCACGCACGGAAGTTGATCGAAGCCTGCTACCGCCTGGACGAGACGTACCCGGAGCGGAAGCTCTGGCAGTGGGCGCACATGCTCGGCTTCCGGGGCCACTTCTCCACCAAGTCCCGCCGCTACTCCACCACCCTCGGTGCCCTGCGCCAGGTGCGGGCCGACTACCGCGCCCGCCAGGAACGCCAGACACGGGGCCTGCCCGACCCCGACGACGCCCCGGAGGGCTCCATGTTGGTCCTCGCGCACTGGACCTACGCCGGACACGGCCACACGCCGGGAGAGTCCTGGCTCGCCGCCAACATGGCGCGCGACATCCGAACCAACCGCGACATGGCCCGCGAAGTGCTGGCCGACCTGCAAGACGACGAGGGGGAGTGGTGACCATGGCGACTGCGGTTGAAGGGGGACAGGCAGGCGAGTTCCTGCTCTACCGGATCGAGGGCGCCATGGAGGTGCTCAACCTGAGTCGGACTGTGATCTATGAGCAGATTCGCGCGGGGCGTCTTCGCACGGTCCATCAGGGGCGGGCCTGTCGCATCCCGGTGTCGGCACTCCGGGAGTACGTGGCACTCCTTGAGCGCGAGGCCGGGGGAGTGCGGTGACTGCACGTCGTAGCCGTGGTGATGGCGGTCTCCACTGGGACAAGACGCGGGAACGCTGGATCGCGAGCGTGACACTCGGGTACTGCCCGGCTGGCAAGCGGATCGTCAAGCGTGGAAGCGGCAAGACCAAGACGGAGGCGAAAGCCAAGCTTAAGGAGGTGATGCGGGACCATGAGGATGGTCTCGCCATTGCCCCGGCCAGCTACACGGTCGCGCACGCGGTGAACGACTGGCTTGCCTACGGTCTGGCCGGGCTGGATGAGGAGACCATGAACAAGTACACGAGTCTGTGCCGGTCCCACATCATCCCGGCCTTGGGCGCCCGGAAGCTCCGTGACCTCAGCGCCGATGACGTGGACAAGTGGCTTGTCGCCAAGGCCAAGACGCTCAGTACCAGCACGCTCCAAGTGATCCGATCGTGCCTGAACCGTGCCGTGAAGCGCGCCATGGCCCGCGACAAGGTGAAGCGGAACGTCGTGGAGCTCTGCGCGATCCCCGCTGGCCGATCCGGGCGACCGTCCAAGGCGTTGGACCTCGTCCAGGCAGAGGCGGTGCTTGAGGCCGCTGCCGGTTCGCCCATGCACGCCTACATCGTGGTGGCTCTGCTCACGGGTGCGCGTACTGAGGAGCTGCGAGCGCTCACCTGGGATCACGTGTATCTGACGGGGGACGCGGACGCGGTCCCTGCGGTCCCGCCCTACATGGCTGTGTGGCGCTCTGTGCGGGCCGGGGGAGACACCAAGACCCGGAAGTCACGGCGGACGCTCGCGCTGCCCGTGCGGTGCGTGGGGGCGCTTTGGCAGCACTGGGAAGACCAGGGTTGGGACCGTCTCGCTGCGGGGGACAGGTGGGGGGAACACGGGCTCGTCTTCGCCTCGGACGCTGGCACCGAACTGGACGCGGCCAACGTCCGCCGGGCTTTCCGCCGCGTGCTGGCAGATGTGGATGGCATCGACGCTGCCGACTGGACGCCTCGGGAACTTCGGCATAGCTTCGTGTCGCTGCTGTCGGACAGCGGAGTGCCTATCGAGGACATCTCGCGCTTGGTCGGTCACTCGGGCACGTCCGTCACGGAGCGGATCTATCGGAAGCAGATTCGTCCGGTGATCCAGACTGGAGCTGTGACCATGGACCGGATCTTTGACGATGATCCGCCGGGACAGTCACGCAATTAGTTACGCAGCATGCATCAGGGGCCGTTTCCCGTAATGGGAAACGGCCCCTGATCTGTGTGGACGATACTGGGATTGAACCAGTGACCTCTTCCGTGTCAGGGAAGCGCTCTCCCGCTGAGCTAATCGTCCTTGGAGGTGGAGACGGGATTTGAACCCGTGTAGACGGCTTTGCAGGCCGTTGCCTCGCCTCTCGGCCACTCCACCAGGAGTACGGGGGCCGGGAATGAATCCCCCATATCGAGCGGACGACCAGGTTCGAACTGGCGACCTCAACCTTGGCAAGGTTGCGCTCTACCAACTGAGCTACGTCCGCGTGCCGTTTCCCGGTCCGTACTGCGCGGCCCGGCGACGTGGTGAACTCTAGCGGATTACGGGGCCAGCACAAAAACGCGTTTGTGCAGCGTGCTGCCGTGCGTTCACACTGCGGCACCTTCGCGACACCCTCATGACACGTTCGCGGCGCGTCCGCTGAGCCGTCCTAGACTCGGCATCGTGCCCGACCTTCCTCCGCTGGCCCGCTTCGGTGGCCTCGTCGCCACCGATCTGCGCGATGTCACCCGTGACCCGCAAGCCCTGGACTCCGCCGGCTTCTGGGCCGTAGCCATGGACTTCGAGGGCCGTCTGACCTGCGCCCGGTTCGGCGACGTGCGCCCCGAACCGGTCCCCGCGCCCGTCCCCGGACAGTGGCGGGGGCCGACCCCCGAGGCGGGCGACTGGACGTCGTCGCTCGACCGTGCCGCGTACGTCTCCGGCGTACGCCGCGTCCGCGAACTCATCGCGGCGGGCGAGGTCTACCAGGCCAACCTCTGCCGCGTCCTGACGGCCCCGCTGCCCGACCCGGACGCCTCCGACATCGACGCGCTGACCGCCCTCCTGGCGCGCGGCAACCCCGCCCCGTACGCCGGCACGATCCGGCTCCCCGCGCACGGCGTGGAGATCGCCACCGCGTCGCCGGAGCTCTATCTGCGGCGTACCGGCCGCACCGTGGAGTCCGGGCCCATCAAGGGCACCGGCCGTACCGCCGCCGACCTGCTGGAGAAGGACCACGCCGAGAACGTGATGATCGTGGACCTCGTCCGCAACGACCTCGGCCGGGTCTGTGCCACCGGGTCGGTGACCGTGCCCGCCCTCTGTGCCGTCGAGCCCCACCCCGGACTCGTCCACCTGGTGTCGACGGTGCGCGGCGAACTCGCCGAAGGGACGGGCTGGCCGGAGCTGCTGGCCGCGACCTTCCCGCCAGGCTCGGTCACCGGCGCCCCGAAATCCAGTGCGCTGAAGATCATCGAGGCGCTGGAGACCACACCACGCGGGCCGTACTGCGGCGCCGTCGGCTGGGTGGACGCCGACCGGGGGACGGCCGAACTCGCCGTCGGCATAAGGACGTTCTGGATCGAACGCGACCCGCCGAGCGGCCCCGTCCTCCGCTTCGGCACCGGCGCGGGCATCACCTGGGGATCCGACCCCGAGCGCGAGTGGCGGGAGACCGAACTGAAGGCGTCGCGGCTGCTGGCGGTAGCGTCGGGAGTGTACGAGGCGACGGGAAGGACCGGCTAGATGATGATCTGGGTCAACGGCGGACTGCGGGCGGCCGACGCCGCGCAGGTGTCCGTGCTCGACCACGGGCTGACCGTGGGCGACGGAATCTTCGAGACGGTGAAGTCCGTCCAGGGGCGGCCCTTCGCCCTCACCCGGCATCTGGACCGGCTGACCCGCTCGGCGCGCGGTCTCGCACTGCCCGACCCCGACCACGACGAGGTACGCGCGGCCTGCGCCGCCGTCCTGGACGCCAACCCGGTGGACATGGGCCGGCTGCGGATCACGTACACCGGCGGTCTGTCGCCGCTCGGCTCGGACCGCGGCGAAGCCGGCCCGACGCTGGTCGTGGCCGTCGGGGAGACCACGCGCCGTCCCGACACCACCGCGGTGATCACCGTCCCCTGGACGCGCAACGAACGCGGCGCGCTGACCGGGCTCAAGACGACGTCGTACGCCGAGAACGTCGTCGCCCTCGCCCGCGCCCGTGAACAGGGCGCCTCCGAGGCGCTGTTCGCCAACACGGTGGGGGACCTGTGCGAGGGCACCGGCTCCAACGTCTTCGTCGTACTGGACGGACAACTCCACACCCCGCCCGTCTCCTCGGGCGCTCTGGCCGGTATCACCCGGGCCCTGACGGTGGAGTGGACGGGAGCGCACGAGACCCGGCTGCCGTTCGACGCGCTCGACCGGGCCGACGAGATCTTCGTGACGTCGTCACTGCGCGACGTACAGGCCGTTCACCGCGTCGACGGCCGTGGGCTGCCCGGCGCCCCCGGGCCGGTCACCGCCAAGGCCATGCGCGTCTTCGACGAGCGCGCGGCGGCCGACCTCGATCCGTGAAACCAGATGCCGCGGGGCGGTGAGATGGGTACACCTCCCCTGATGACCACGACTCTGCGGCCGACCGGGCCGCTTCACCGGACCGATGACGGCATGCCGTCACGCAGCTACGACGTGTGCGACAACAGCCGTCCCGTGGGCGCGATCGAACTCGGCACGGACGGCGCCTTCGGCACCCCGGCGGGTGTCCTGCGCCAACTGCGGATCGACGAGGGCGTCCGGCGCCGCGGCCGGGGCACGATCGCCGCCCTGGCCGCCGAGGAGGTGCTGCGCGGCTGGGGCTGCGGCCAGGTGATCGCCTCGGTCCCGGCCGAGGCCGAAGGCGCGCTGCGGCTGCTTCAGGCCCTGGGCTACACCCAACGCAGCAGCAACATGCTCAAGGATCTGGGCCGGGAGGCGCCGGCCCTGCCGCCCGGACTCGTCGGCAGACGGATGGACGAGCCGGAGTACGCGGTCTGGGAGGAGCGTTCGCGCGACGGCTTCCGGCAGAGCTGGATCGACCGGGGACTGCCGCCCGACCAGGCCGACGCCAAAGCCGAGTCCGGACGCCTGGAGAACCTGCCGAACGGCCTCGCCACCCCCGGCGTCTCGATCGACGTCCTGGTCCACGACGGGGACGTGGTCGGCCATGTGTGGGTGAGCAGCCGCGAGGTGAGCCCCGGTGTGGTCGGCGCGTTCGTCTACGACGTGGAGGTGGCCGAGGAGCGGCGCGGCAAGGGCTACGGCCGCGCGCTGATGCTGCACGCCGAGCGGATCGCCCACGGGGCGGGGAGCGGCGTGCTGGGCCTGCACGTCTTCGCGGGCAACACCCCGGCGATCCGCCTCTACGAATCCCTCGGGTACACGACCACGCACCGCAACGTCTTCAAATCGCTGCTCTGACGAAACACCCAGGCGCGAGTGTTCAGGATTCGGCGAGCAGCCGGTCGGCGATCTCCTCGACGCGCTCGCGCAGCCCGTCCTGGCTCTTGCCGCCGTCGAGCCGTTCGCCGCCGATGACGTACGTGGGCGTGCCGGTCACGCCGATCGCCTTGCCCTCGGCATGGTCGGCGTCGACGATCAGGGTGTGCCGGCCGTCGATCAGCGCGGTGTCGAACTCCTCGTCGTCCAGGCCCAGTTGGCGGGCGACATCCAGCAGCACGGGTTCGCCCCGGGTGGTCAGCTCCGCGTGGCGGGCCAGCACGGCCTCCGCGTAGGCCCAGCCCTGGCCCTGCTCCATCGCCTCCTCGGCCGCCTGCGCGGCGGCGAAGGAGTGCTGGTGCCTGTCCAGGGGGAAGTGCCGCAGCCGTACGTCCAGCCGGTCGCCGTAGCGCGCCCGCAGCGCGCGCAGGTCCGCCAGGGCGGTGTGGCAGTCGGCACACTGGAGCTCGGACCAGACGTCGAGGACGACGGGGCCGGCGAGGGGGGAGTCACTCATGGGGGCAGTCTCCCAGGTCCCCGTACCCGCTCCCGACCGGGACCTGGGGAGGAGACGAACCCCCGAGATCTCCCTGAGGTGCCCCCGGACCGTGGCCTCCACCCCGCCGGTAGGTGCAGGATGGAAGGGGTCGGCATGCCGGTGCACACCGACATGCGCGACGAGAACTGCTCTGAACGACGACGGCGCCCACGCCTGGAGGACCGGATGATTGCCGAGACCATTTGTTCCGCGGTGTCCGCTGCCGGCCTCGGTATCGCGGCGATCACCGCGTACCGCAAGCGTTTCCTGACGGCGACCCGGATCGCGGCCTACTCGCTGGTGCCGGTCGCGCTCGTGATGACCGGAGTGGTCCAGTGGGTCTCCGACAAGGCGTTCAGCCCGGCCGCCTGGATCGGTGTCGGGCTCCTCGGCGTCTCCTGGTTGCTGTTCATGACGACACGGATGGTGGAGCGGCGCGGCGGCGTCAGCCGTAGGGAACGCAGGGCGGCGGCCAAGGCGGCGCAGCGCGACGCGGTCGCACCGGCGGCCTCCGCACCCTCGCTCGGCGCGTCCGCGGCCCCCGTGGCGCAGCCGAAGGCGACCAAGGCGAAGAAGTCCCACGGCGCCGACTCCGGTGACGATTTCAGCGATGTCGAGGCCATCCTCAAGAAGCACGGCATCTGACCGGAAGGCTCCCGGAGACCGGTCCGTCTCAGGGGGTGGACGTTTGCCGGGAATCTGACGAACTGGCCTCATCGGGACGCGTGTTGGTTGTTCGGCGGACCGCCGCCTGCGTCATGATCACCCCGAGATGCTCGATACCTCACGGGGCTCAAATCCCGCACCCACCGAAGAGCCGCGCGGTTGTCTTTTCGCGCTCTCCCAGCCGCCTTTGATGATCTTCCTGGCGGTGATCGGCACCCTGCTGCTGATGGCGGCGGTCCATGATCTGTTCCTGCTGTGACGCTCAGCCGGCCGCTTCCTTGCGGCGTGCCCGGTAGGCGGCCACATGCAGCCTGTTGCCGCAGGTGCGGCTGTCGCAGTAACGGCGGGAGCGGTTGCGCGACAGGTCGACGAAGGCGTGCCCGCAGTCCGGCGCCTCGCAGCGCCGCAACCGCTCCTGTTCGCCCGCCACCACGATGAACGCCAGCGCCATGCCGCAGTCGGCGGCGAGATGGTCGGCCACCGACGCGTCCGGCGCGAAGTAGTGCACGTGCCAGTCGTAGCCGTCGTGGTCCGTGAGCTGCGGGGTCGTCCCGGCGGCGGCCACCAGCTGGTTGATCAGCTCGGAGGCCGCGCGGGGACCGGGCGCGGCGAACACCTCGGCCAGTCGCGTACGTACCTCCCGTACGGCCCGCAGATCGCGGGGGCCCAGGTCGCCGACGCCACTGACCCGATGGGTCCGTGCGAAGCCGTGCAGGGCCTCGACGTCGGCGAGTCCGTCCGGGCCGTCGGCCTCGGGGATCGTGTTCACGAGACTGACGACGGTCTCTAGGGCGATGCGGGTGTCGTGGGGGATCTGCACGATTCGCTCCCTGGCCTGCTGCGGACCGGTGCCCGCCGGGTTCCGCAGATCCTAGGGGGTGTCTTGCCGATCAGGCTGGATCAGGGAGCGGGGAGCGGGGTCTGGTGCGTGCGATCGCAAGGCGGAGGAGGGAGGCATGGCGGGAGCCGTGCCTGCCCTTCCGCCGTCAACGCGGCGAGGCGCGGTGCCGGGGAACGCGAGCCCGGCAAGACCGACAAGACACCCCCTAAGGACGTGTTCGTGGCCCGGGGGGTCCGTGAGCGTGACGACGCCGTCGTCGCGGTGGTTTCCGCGGCGACGGCGTCGCTGTCCGCCGTATGTGGTTGTCCGCGCGGCGCCGTCTCCCCGAGTCGGACGGCGCCGAGCAGTTCTCGGCCTGGCTCAGCTCTCGGCCAGGATGTGAGACAGCTCTGTGTCGAGGTCGAAGTGGCGATGCTCGGTGCCGGGTGGCACCGCGGCGTCGGTTCGCTTGAGGAAGGATTCCAGGGCTCGCGCCGGGGCCTCCAGCAGGGCTTCTCCCTCCGGAGAGCTGAGCGCGATGCAGACGACGCCCTGGCCCTGGCTGCGTGAGGGCCAGACTCGGACGTCGCCGGTGCCGGTGGGCCGGTGCAGCCCCTCGGCCAGAAGGTCGCGGGCGAACACCCACTCGACCGTCTCCTCGGCTCCGGTGTGGAAGGTGGCGTGCACGGCATAAGGATCGGCCGTGTCATACCGCAGGCCCGCGGGTACAGGCAGTGAGGACTCGCTCGATACAACGAGGCGCAGGTGCAGCTCGCAGCTGACCGTGGTGTTCATAAGCGCCAGGGCCTTTCGCTCAGTGTGCGCTCGGGGATTCGCACGTCGGCGAAATCGACATGCCACCTACGGTGTCGTTGTAAACCCCTCTGTCTGTTTTGTGATCCTTCAGGTAGCTCGTACAGCGGCGTGTAACTTCGGCTTATGCCGCCATTCCGGTGACGACTCGCCGTCCGGTAGGTTGGGTGACATGCATGCGGAGAGTGACGAGCGGGGGGATGTCGTCGTACCGACGGCAGAGAAGACCGCTGAGGAAATGACGGCGGAGCGGGCGGAGCGTGAGCTCGGCTCACGTGCTCCACGCTTTATCAAGAGATCGAAGACGCTCCATATGAGCTGGCAGGTCGGCGTATTCGTCGTCGGGCTCGCGGTGGTCGTGGCGGGTGCGGCGATGCTGGTGCTGCCCGGTCCCGGCTGGCTCGTGATCTTCGGCGGTATGGCGATCTGGGCGACCGAATTCGTCTGGGCCCAACTGGTGCTCCGGTGGACGCGGCGCAAGGTCACCGAAGCGGCGCAGAAAGCGCTCGATCCCAAGGTGCGGCGGCGCAACGTCATCCTCACGACCATCGGTGTCGTGATCATCGCCGTACTGTGCGCCATTTACCTCTGGAAGTTCGGATTGGCCATGCCCTGGAAGATCGACGCGTGAGCGGGGAGCGGTCCGGTGGGGGTACGGGCATGGGGTAATGTTTGCCCCGCGCCCGGGCGATTAGCTCAGTGGGAGAGCGCTTCGTTCACACCGAAGAGGTCACTGGTTCGAACCCAGTATCGCCCACCCGGAATCGATGCCCCGGAGACTTCACCGTCTCCGGGGCATCGGTCGTTTCCGGTACGTGATTCCCGGGCGCCCGGCCCGTCAGCGCATCCGGCCCAGGGACTTCCGGAGCCGTCTGGCGTCGTGCAGGCGCCGTTCGTACGTCGCGCCCACCGCCAGGAGCAGCAGTCCGGCGAGCGCCGGCGGCACCCAGCGCGGCAGGGCGCCCACGACCTGGACGAGGTACGGCGCCAGCTCGTGCAGCGTGTCCAGGGCGAGCACGGCGCCACCGAGGACCAGCGGTGCCTGGAGCCGCAGCCGGGCGCCGACGAGGGTGACGAGGAGCGCGGCGACCCCCAGCGCCAGCGGGCGCGGCCACTGCGTGTCGCCCCAGGCGGCCGCGAGGCTCGGCAGGAGCGTCGCGGCGAGGCCGGGGCCGTACGCCGTCCAGGACGACGCCTCGGGGTCGCCGCGACGCCGCAGGACACCCACGACGAGCGCCGGGACGGTCACCGGCAGGGTGTACGCCTCCGGGGTGGACACGTCGGAGGCGTACAGCCGCACCCAGGTGGCCAGGACGAACAGCGCCGCCGCGAGATACCCGGCCGCCGGGCGGCGGTCCGGTCGCAGCGCGGTCCCCGCCGCGACCGCCGCGCTCAGGGCGAGCACGAGGGCGACGGTCGGCGGGTGGCCGGAGGCCAGGCCGACGGCGAGCAGACCGGCTCCGGCCGCCGTCAGTTCCATCGGCAGGGCCACGGGATGGCGGCGCAGGCGCGCTCCGAGCAGCGCGCAGGCGGCGGGTACCGCGAGGACGACCAGGGCGATGTGCTCGCGCGGCAGCCCGGCCGACGCGCAGAGGGCGCACAGGAGGGCGACGGCCGTCACGACGGCGGCGCAGGTGAGGACGGCCTGGAAGGCGCGTACCTGGAACGCGGCCCGCGCCTCGGGGGAGACCTCCGTGCCACTGTCGGCCTCCGCTTCGCTCACGGCGGCGTTCAGGACCACCGCGGCGGCGCAGAGCAGGGCGAGCAGCACTCCGAGGGTGACCAGCGTGGTCGTCTCGGTGGCCAGGGCCAGCACCGAGACAGCGGCCGCGCCCGCCGACGCGCAGATCATGGCCGCCGTCGAGACCGCGGGCGGCGCCGCGAGCCCGGGACGCCGCCGCGCGGCCGGCAGGTGCGCGTACACCGCGAGCGTCAGCATGGTCGCCGTCAGCGCGAGGCGCGTCGCCACGTCCACCGCGTGCCCGAGGTCCAGCGCCGCCGGAAGCACCAGCACGGCGGCCCAGCCGAGGACCGTCGCACCCGACAGCGCGGCCGCTCGTGCGGCGGCGGGCAGTTGGCGGTACGCGACGGCGAGCAGTCCGGCGGCGATCAGCAGTACCAGCGGCGCCGTCGTCGTCTCCGACCACCCCGGATCCGTCCCGAGCGCCTCCCGCGCGCTGGCCGGTGTGCCCGCCCAGATGTCGCCCACCCGGGAGAGGGGGCCGAGCAGTGCCACGACCACCGGGCGCAGCGCCCACAGGGCGGCCCCGGCCACGACGGCCCCGGCGGCGGTGCACAGCCCGCCCACCGCCGCGCGGGGCAGCGGAGCCCGTACGGCCGTCAACAGGGCCGCGCCGCACAGCAGATACCCGACGACGGCCCAGCTGAGCGGGACCGAGGGCCGCACCACACCGCCGGTCGCGGTGACCGCGGCCAGACCGGCCACCGCCGCACCGGCGAACGAGACGCCGGGAACGCGGACGGCGGCGAACAGACCGAGACCGGCCCCGGCGAGCAGCGGCACGCCGGGCCAGGCGGCGTCGAGCGGGGAGTCGGCGGTCACCGAGAGGCCGCCCGCGATCAGCAGTGCCGAGCCGCCCGTCACCCAGGCGGTGACACCCGCGATCGACCGGGCCGGCGCGGGCTTCGCCCACAGCGCGATGGCCGTGTCCGCGACGGCCGTCACGAGCAGCGCCCACGCGAGCGTGACCAGGCTCGCGTCGGCGGCCAGCGCCCAGAGCGGCAGCGGGAGTTGGGCGGTGAGGACGGCGGCGGGCAGGGGCGTACGGAGCCGGCCGAGGAGCAGCCCGTACGCGGCCCAGCCGGTGGCCAGTACGGCGCACGCGGCGGCCGTGTAGCCGAGCGGGTCCGTGCCGGCGAGCGCGACCCGGTGCAGGGCGTAGGCGTCGAGGACGGTCAGCACCAGGGCCAGCGCGCCGACGGCCTCGGCGGTGGAGGTCAGACCGCGGCGCGGCAGGACGGCCGGGGCGGCGAGCGCGGCGGCGGTGACGGTGCCCAGTACGACGGACCGGCCGCCGATGCCCATGGCGCCCCAGCTGACCACGGTGAAGGCGATCGCCGCGATGGTCAGCAGCACACCGCCCAGCGCGAGCAGGGCGTTCTGCACGCTCGGCGGGGACGTCTCGGGCGTGCGGGCGGCGGTCCACGGCACCGGCGGAACCGGCGGAACCGGCGGTGTCAGCAGCGTCAACAGATAGGACTTGCGGGCGAGCAACTGCGCCCTGCGCGACTCGATTTGGGCCAGCTCGCGATCGAGGACCGCGAGCTCCTCGGCCGGACGCGGAACGTTCTCCATGGTCCGGAGTGTGGTCCGTGCCACAGGACGGGCCATCGGCTCTCGTACTCAGATACCCGGGTGAGTATGTGCGCGGGGCGCACACTTGGCCCATGGACTGGTATCACTACCGTTTCCGCAGCGTCTGGGAGCTCGACGCCGACCCTGACGTCGTGTTCGGCGTGCTGGAGCGGGCGGGTGAGTACCCCGACTGGTGGCCTCAGGTCCGGGAGGTGACCCCGGTCGACGAGCGGACGGGGACCGCGCGGTTCCGGTCCGTGATTCCGTACGACCTCGTCGTCCGCGCCCGCGAGAGCCGCAACGACCCGCGCGCCCGTGTCCTCGAAGTGGAGATGGCCGGCGACCTCGAAGGCTGGGCGCGCTGGACCCTGAGCGCCCAAGGCGGCGGCACACGCGCCCTGTACGAGCAGGAGGTCGACATCAACAAGCCGCTGCTGCGGCGCCTCGCCGTGGCCGGGCGGCCCTTCTTCCTCGCCAATCACGCGCTGATGATGCGGGCCGGGCGGCGGGGGCTGCGGAAGGTGCTCGCACGCTCTCATTCGGTTTGAACGAAACCCGCCGAGACCTGTATGGTTCAGTCCGTTCCCGGGCGATTAGCTCAGTGGGAGAGCGCTTCGTTCACACCGAAGAGGTCACTGGTTCGAAACCAGTATCGCCCACCGGGAAGGGCCGGTCCGTCGATGACGGACCGGCCTTGCCGCTGTCCGGGCCGGGGGTCGCTGTCCGGGCCGCCCGGTGGCCCAACGGTCAGGCCACGGCCGGTATTTGGGGTCGCAGCGGCCATGCCGGGTCGACCGCCGCCCGTGGGCCGCCGCGGGCGAACCACTCCTGTCGGCCGCGCGCCCGCGCCGCGTGCCAGACCGCCTGCCGCGCGTGCAGCTGCGCCACGCTGAACTGCTGCGTCGTGGTCGCGAACCGGCGCCCCACCGACCGGACCACTTCGAGCGCCGCCGCCGCGTCGGCCACGGCGTCGTGCTCGCCGTCCAGCACCACCCCGTACAGCGAACAGAGATCCACCAGCCGTCGCCGGCCCTTGCGGACCGGATCGAGATGCCGGTCCAGGACACTCGGATCCAGCACACAGAGCGGGGCGTTCTCCAGATAGCGGGCCAGTGACGAGTCGCGGTGGCGCCGCATCTCGCGGTCGAGCAGCGTCAGGCCGAACGGCGCGTTCATCACCACCAGCGGCCGGCCCGCCGTGCACTGCTCGGCCAGCGCCCGGCCGACCTCCTCGATCACCGGCGCCGGCCAGCGGCCGGAGCGCTGCACCAACGCGTCCGTGAGGCCGTGCACTTCGGTCGCCTCGACCGGCACCGGGACGCCCGGATTGACCAGCCAGCGGGTGACCCGGGCGCGGGCGCCCGAGATGTCCTGCACGACGAGGGCGGCCGACACGATCCGGTCCCGCTCGGTGTCGACGCCCGTCGTCTCGATGTCGAATGCGGCCAGGGGGCCCTCGTACCAGTGCGTCATCCCTGAACTCCTCGCGCACGCTTGGCAGATGGCATCAGGCCGACCGCCCGCATCGGTGATACCCGCGCCCTTCGCGGCGTACGCCGCAGACGACGGCACAATTCAACCGTTTAGCGAGTGGCCCCTCCGGCTCGGTACGATTCGCGTCGCGTACGGAAACGAGCGTGCGCGCCCCATGAGTGAAGGAGAGACCGGTGTCAGATGTCCGCGTGACCATCGAACGCGATTCCGAGCGGGAAGAGCGCGTGGTGACGACGGGCACTACGGCGGCCGAGCTCTTCCCCGGCGAGCGCACCGTGATCGCCGCCCGGGTGGGCGGCGAGCTGAAGGACCTCAGCTACGAGGTCGCCGACGGCGAGAGCGTCGAGCCCGTCGAGATGTCCTCCCCGGACGGCCTGAACATCCTGCGCCACTCCACCGCGCACGTCATGGCGCAGGCCGTCCAGGAGCTGTTCCCCGAGGCCAAGCTGGGTATCGGCCCGCCGATCAAGGACGGCTTCTACTACGACTTCGACGTCGCCGAGCCCTTCACCCCCGACGACATCAAGCGCGTCGAGAAGAAGATGCAGGAGATCCAGAAGCGCGGCCAGCGGTTCTCCCGGCGGGTCACCACCGACGAGGACGCGCGGATCGAGCTGGCCGACGAGCCGTACAAGATCGAACTGATCGGGCTCAAGGGCAAGGCCGCCGACGCCGCCGAGGGCGCGTCGGCCGAGGTCGGCGCCGGTGAGCTGACGATCTACGACAACCTCGACGCCAAGACCGGCGAGCTGTGCTGGAAGGACCTGTGCCGCGGTCCGCACCTGCCCACCACCCGTAACATCCCGGCCTTCAAACTGATGCGCTCCGCCGCCGCCTACTGGCGCGGCAGCGAGAAGAACCCGCAGCTCCAGCGGATCTACGGCACCGCCTGGCCGTCCAAGGACGAACTCAAGGCCCACCTCGACTTCCTGGCCGAGGCCGAGCGCCGCGACCACCGCAGGCTGGGCAGCGAGCTGGACCTGTTCTCCTTCCCCGACGAGCTGGGCTCCGGTCTCGCGGTCTTCCACCCCAAGGGCGGGGTGATCCGCAAGGAGATGGAGCAGTACTCGCGCCACCGCCACGAGGAGTCCGGGTACGAGTTCGTCAACACCCCGCACATCTCGAAGAAGAAGCTCTTCGAGACCTCGGGGCACCTGCCGCACTACGCGGACGGCATGTTCCCGCCCATGCAGTTCGACGGCCAGGACTACTACCTCAAGGCCATGAACTGCCCGATGCACAACCTGATCTTCAAGGCGCGCGGGCGGTCCTACCGAGAGCTGCCGCTGCGCCTGTTCGAGTTCGGCACGGTCTACCGGTACGAGAAGTCCGGCGTCGTGCACGGCCTCACCCGCTCGCGCGGCTTCACCCAGGACGACGCCCACATCTACTGCACGAAGGAGGAGATGCCGCAGGAGCTGGACTCCCTGCTCACCTTCGTGCTCGATCTGCTGCGGGACTACGGCCTGTCCGACTTCGAGCTGGAGCTGTCCACCCGCGACCCGGAGTCCGACAAGTTCATGGGCGAGGACGCGGAGTGGGAGGAGGCCACGGCGGCGCTCCAGGCCGCCGCCGACAAGCAGGGCCTGCCGCTGGTCCCGGACCCGGGCGGCGCCGCGTACTACGGTCCCAAGATCTCCGTACAGGCCAAGGACGCCATCGGCCGGTCCTGGCAGATGTCCACCATCCAGGTCGACTTCCAGCAGCCGAAGCGGTTCGAGCTGGAGTACACCGCGCCGGACGGCAGCAAGCAGCAGCCCGTCATGATCCACCGGGCGCTGTTCGGCTCGATCGAGCGCTTCTTCGCCGTGCTCCTGGAGCACTACGCGGGCGCGTTCCCGGCCTGGCTGGCACCCGTCCAGGCGGTCGGCATCCCGATCGGCGACGCGCACGTGCCCTACCTCCGGGAGTTCGCCGCGCGGGCGAAGGCCAAGGGGCTGCGGGTCGAGGTGGACGCGTCCGCGGACCGGATGCAGAAGAAGATCCGCAACCACCAGAAGGCCAAGACACCGTTCATGATCATCGCTGGTGACGAGGACGTCGCCAACGGCGCGGTGTCCTTCCGCTACCGGGACGGGACGCAGAAGAACGGCATCCCCGCCGACGAGGCGCTGGCCGAGCTGCTGGACGTCGTGGAGCGCCGCGTACAGGTCTGAGGCGCGTCCGTTCACGGCCCTCGGGGAGGGGCCCTCGGGGAGGCGTCAGCTTCCCGGGGGCCGTGACTCGTCCGGGGGCCGCTCGCCCCCGCTCGCCCGGTCCTCCCGGCCGAAGACCTGGATCAGCCAGGACGAGAACGAGCCGGTCACCGCGCCCAGCAGCGCCAGCCCGCAGACCATCAGGAAGACCGCGAACAGCCGGCCGAGCGGCGTCACCGGGGTGACGTCGCCGTACCCGACCGTGGTGATCGCCGAGCAGGCCCACCACACCGAGTCCCCGAACGTCCGGATGGTGGCGCCCGGCGCACCGCGCTCCTGCTGGTACACCGCGAGGGCCGAGGCGAAGCTGAGCAGGCCGGCCGTGATCCCCGCGTACGCCATCACCCGCCCGTACAGGCTCAGCCGGGGCCGGTCGCGGCGGTGCTGGAGCGTCACGTACGTGTTCACGATCCGCAGCGGGCGCAGCAGGGGCAGCAGCAGGACGACCGTGTCCAGCCAGTGCGTCCGTACGAAGTGCGCGCCCTGCCCACTCAGCCACAGCCGCACCGCGTAGTCCACCGCGAACAGCGCCCAGATCGCGACGAGGAGGGACAGCGCGGCGTCGCCCACGGCGGGGTCGCGGCTGTCGTTCAGCACGAGCACCGCGTAACAGGCGAGGAAGAGCGGCGACGCGACGAGCAGCGGCAGTTCGACGCGCCGCTCCCACTCGCGCAGCCGGTCGGTTCGGTTCCGGACATGCATCGCGCCAGCATGGCCGGGACGTGCGCGGACCAGGCCCGGCGACACGCTCCACCGGGCCGAAGTCATATGCTGCACAGCATGACGAGTGATCCGGAGCAGCAGATCGGAGTGGGTACCCAGGACGCGTTCCAGCGCCTGTGGACGCCCCACCGGATGGCCTACATCCGGGGCGAGAACAAGCCCACCGGCCCGAACGCGGACGACGGCTGTCCCTTCTGCTCCATCCCGCGCAAGTCCGACGAGGACGGGCTCGTCATCGCCCGCGGCGAGTCGGTCTACGCGGTGCTCAACCTCTATCCGTACAACGGCGGCCATCTCATGGTCGTGCCCTTCCGGCACGTCGCCGACTACACGGAGCTGGACGCCGCCGAGACCGTCGAACTGGCCGCGTTCACCAAGCGGGCCATGACCGCGCTGCGTACGGCCTCCGGGGCGCACGGCTTCAACATCGGCATGAACCAGGGCACCGTGGCGGGCGCCGGCATCGCCGCGCATCTGCACCAGCACGTGGTGCCGCGCTGGGGCGGCGACGCGAACTTCATGCCGGTCATCGCGCACACCCGGGTGCTGCCCCAACTGCTCGCGGACACCTGGGAGATGCTGGCGGACGCCTGGCCGGCGCAGTAGCCGTCCCTGTCGTGTCCGCAGGCGCCGGAAGAGCCCGACCGGCGCCTGCGGACGAGCGAGTCGGCGAACGCTCGCAGCCGCCGCCCCCACGCTTACGCGTCGTACACGTCGACCTTCCTCGGCGACGGGTCCTGGACCGCGCCGCTGAGGGACGAGGAGCGACTGCCGAAGCGGTCGGTGTCCACGCCGTTGTCGCTCAGCACGCGCAGCGCCGCCGTGTGCGCCACCCGCAGCACCGGCGTGGCCGCCCGCATCGCGTCGTCCGCCATGAAGCGGTGCCGCCACGGCTTCTCCGCCCAGGCGTGCCGCAGGCCGAACGGCTCGGGCAGCGACAGCTTCCCGCCGAGGAAGTCGAGGATCGGCGGATACCAGGTGAACGGGGCGCGGACGGCGAGCCGTACCGCCTCACGCGGCTCCACCAGCGGCAGGCTGCGGGT
Source organism: Streptomyces sp. NBC_01508 (assembly GCF_045040315.1). Classification (NCBI taxonomy): domain Bacteria; kingdom Bacillati; phylum Actinomycetota; class Actinomycetes; order Kitasatosporales; family Streptomycetaceae; genus Streptomyces; species Streptomyces sp. NBC_01508. Next base: position 7,182,651 of record NZ_CP109419.1, read on the forward strand.
CTTGGTCTCCCAGAACCGGACCGTCTTGGCCGTCGTGACCGTCTTGGGCGACGGCTTCGAGGTGAACAGGGAGTGCACAGGACCCAGGGCGTGACCGGTCACCTCGATGCGCAGCGTCTCGTGCAGGACCGTCACCGTGATCATCATCGTGATGATCAACTGGCCGTCCCACAGCACGAACTGCACGCCCAGATAGTGCCGGTCCCCGGCGCCGAACTGCTGGTGGTTGCAGATCCGCTGTATCTCGTGCGGCTTCACCTGGTACGCCTCGACGTCCTGGCCCTCCGGCCGGCTCACCGACCCGGCGTTCTCACCGACCGGCCGCACGATCCAGTGCTTCACCTCGGGCTTGGGGAAACCACCGGAGTTGAGCGGGCCGCGCTCCAGCATCTTCAGCTGGTCGTGCATCGCCCGTATCACGTCGTAGCTGCGGAACTGGTGGATCTCCTTGCCGGCCTCCTTGGGAACCAGCTCCTCCGCGAGCTGCCAACTGCCCCAACGGGTGCCCATGCCCAATATGCCCTTGGGGCCCGCGTAGAAGACCGCGTTGGAGCGCTGCTCCGCCGTCAGCTTCTCCAGCCCGCTGCGCAGCTCCTCCCGCGCGGTCTCGTCGGGATGCCCCGGCACCGCCTCGGGCACCTTGGCGCCGAGACCGCCGCCCGACAGCAAGTCGCTCCAGCGCAGCCGCAGATCCTTCGCCGTCGTCTCGCAGATCTGCTTGGCGAGCAGCCAGCCGAGGACCGGCGCGACGATCACGCCGCGCAGATACCAGCCCAGGAAGCCCGTGAACGGCAGCGCGACCAAGAAGACCACCGCCAGCGCTGCGACACCGAGCAACAGGGCGCCACCGATCGCCCCGGCCTTCTTGTCCTTCGCCCCCGCCAGTGTCCTGCGCAGTTGGAAGACACCGATCCACAGCAGCGTGCCCGGCAGGAACAGCAAGCCGAACACGACCGTCACCAGGGTGAGCCGGATGTCACGCTCCTTACGGATGCGGGACGCCGCCAGCGCGTGTTCGACCACCGTCTGCGGCTCCATGCCGAAGGACTGGATGAGGTCACCACGGCCGCCGCCCAGCATCCGGGTCTGCACCGCACGCGAGAACGCCTCGCCCAGATTCGGCTCGAAGAGCGACGCCTTGCCCTTGCTCACCGAGGACTTGTGCCACTCGCTGTCCGCCTTGAGGATCTCCTCCACCGGACTGTCGCGGTACGCCGCCGAGGCCAGGGCATGCGTCGCCGCCGTCTGACCCGCCGACCCCTGAAGCGGAACCTGAGCCCCAGGAGAGAAATCGAATCCTTCGTGCGCCACTGTCCGCCCCCATCGCCGCGAGCATCCGCTGCTGCGCCCTGTTCCCAACTACCGCGCCCCGCACACCTGCTGAGCTGGGGGCGCATCACAGCGTAACCGGGGCACACGCTCCGCGTCAGGGAGAAACCGGACCAGGCACCGTACCGTCTCACGGGTTCAGGCCACCACCACGCCCCGGCGCCCTCGCGGAACCGGTCGGCCAGGTGGGACGGCATCGCCTCGTGCCGGGTGTACGAACGGCTGAACCGGCCCGTGCCGCGCGACACCGACCGCAGGTCGATCGCGTACCGGCCGATCTCGATCTCCGGCCCCTCGGCCCGTACGACCGTCCGGCCCCGCCCCGCCTGATCGGTGCCGACCACCCGGCCGCGCCGCCCCGACAGGTCGCTCATCACGGGGCCCATGTACTCGTCGGGGACCACCACCACGTTCCGTACGGCGACCGAGGACGGGCGCGGTCACGAGCCGCGTGAACGGCCGACGTTCCCGGCGGTGGCACCACGTGGGCGCCCCGGCGGTGGAGGGCCTCCGTCCTGGCTACGATGGGCCAGCCGGCGGCCGATGGGGCCGCCGGGCCACCGACCGTCGGGAAGGCCATGCTGAACAAGTACGCGCGTGCATTCTTTACGCGTGTCCTCACCCCGTTCGCCGCGTTTCTGCTCCGCCGGGGGGTGAGTCCCGACGCTGTGACGCTCATCGGTACGGCGGGAGTGATGGCGGGCGCGCTGTTCTTCTTCCCTCGCGGAGAGTTCTTCTGGGGCACCATCGTCATCACGATCTTCGTCTTCTCCGACCTCGTCGACGGCAACATGGCGCGCCAGGCCGGGATCTCCAGCCGGTGGGGGGCCTTCCTGGACTCCACGCTCGACCGGGTCGCCGACAGCGCCGTCTTCGGCGGATTCGCGCTCTGGTACGCGGGGAGCGGCGACAACAACGTGCTGTGCGCCGTGTCGATCTTCTGCCTGGCGAGCGGCCAGGTCGTCTCGTACACGAAGGCCCGCGGCGAGTCCATCGGCCTGCCGGTGGCCGTCAACGGGCTCATCGAGCGCGCCGAGCGGCTGGTCATCTCGCTGGTGGCGGCGGGCCTCGCGGGGCTGCACGCGTTCGGCGTTCCCGGAATCGACATCCTGCTGCCGATCGCGCTGTGGGTGGTGGCCGTGGGCAGTCTGGTCACACTCGGGCAGCGCGTGGTGACCGTACGGCGCGAGTCCGCCGAGGCGGACGCGGCCGGCGCGCGGGAGTCCGCCTCATGAGCGGCGCGCGGGACCGGCTGGTCGACGGGCTGTACGGGGTCGGCTGGAGCACGGTCAAGAAGCTCCCCGAACCGGCGGCCACCGCACTCGGCAGGACCATCGCCGACACCGTGTGGAAGCGGCGCGGCGCGAATGTGCTGCGGCTCGAATCGAATCTGGCCCGAGTGGTGCCGGACGCGGGCCCCGAGCGCCTGGCGGAGTTGTCGAAGGCCGGGATGCGCTCCTACATGCGGTACTGGATGGAGTCGTTCCGGCTGCCGGTCTGGAGCGCGGACCGGGTGCGCGACAGCGTCGAGATCAAGGACATCCACCTGCTGACGGAGGGCCTTGAGAGCGGGCGGGGCGTCGTGCTGGCCCTGCCGCACCTGGCCAACTGGGATCTGGCCGGGGCGTGGCTGACCCGGGGGATGGGCGTTCCCTTCACCACCGTCGTGGAACGGCTCAAGCCCGCGTCGCTCTTCGACCGCTTCGTGGCGTACCGCGAGAGCCTCGGTATGGAGGTGCTGCCGCACACCGGGGGCAGCGCCTTCGGGACGCTCGCCAGACGGCTGCGGGCCGGTGGCCTGGTGTGTCTGGTCGCCGACCGGGATCTGTCGGCGTCGGGCGTCGAGGTGACGTTCTTCGGCGAGAAGACCCGGATGCCGGCCGGCCCCGCGATGCTGGCGCAGCAGACCGGGGCGCTGCTGTTCCCGGTGACGCTCCACTTCGACGGGCCGGCGTTCATGCGCGGGCAGGTGTATCCGGCCGTCGAGGTACCGCAGACGGGTAGACGGGCCGAGAAGTCGTCCGTGATGACACAGGCCGTGGCGGACGTGTTCGCCGCCGGCATCGCGGAGCATCCGGAGGACTGGCACATGCTGCAACGTCTCTGGCTCGCCGACCTCGAACCACGTCCGGCCGACAGCGACGGGGGGACCGGGTGAAGATCGGCATCGTCTGCCCGTACTCCTGGGACGTACCGGGCGGAGTGCAGTTCCACATCAGGGATCTCGCGGACCACCTGATCCGGCTGGGCCACGACGTCTCGGTGCTCGCGCCGGCCGACGACGACACGCCGCTCCCGCCGTTCGTGGTCTCCGCCGGGCGGGCCGTGCCCGTCCCGTACAACGGCTCCGTCGCCCGGCTCAACTTCGGCTTCCTGTCCGCCGCCCGGGTACGCCGGTGGCTGCACGACGGAACCTTCGACGTCATCCACATCCACGAGCCCACCGCGCCCTCGCTCGGGCTGCTCACCTGCTGGGCGGCGCAGGGTCCGATCGTCGCGACGTTCCACACGTCGAACCCGCGTTCGCGTGCGATGGTCGCGGCGTACCCGATCCTCCAGCCGGCGCTGGAGAAGATAAGCGCGCGGATCGCGGTCAGCGAGTACGCGCGGCGCACGCTGGTCGAGCACCTGGGCGGCGACGCGGTCGTCATCCCCAACGGCGTCGACGTCGGCTTCTTCGCCGGGGCCGAGGCCAATCCCGACTGGCAGGGCGGCACGATCGGCTTCATCGGGCGCATCGACGAACCCCGTAAGGGGTTGCCCGTCCTGATGAAGGCCCTGCCGAAGATCCTCGAAGCCTTCCCGCGGACGCGGCTGCTGGTCGCCGGGCGCGGCGACGAGAAGGAAGCCGTGGAGTCGCTTCCCAAGGAGATGCGTGAGCGCGTCGAATTCCTCGGCATGGTGAGCGACGAGGACAAGGCACGCCTGCTGCGCAGTGTCGACGTGTACGTGGCGCCCAACACCGGGGGCGAGAGCTTCGGCATCATCCTGGTCGAGGCGTTGTCGGCGGGCGCGCCGGTACTGGCGAGCGACCTGGACGCGTTCTCCCAGGTCCTGGACCAGGGCGCGGCGGGCGAACTGTTCGCCAACGAGGACGCGGACGCGCTCGCCGAGGCGGCGATACGGCTCCTGGGGGACCCGAAGCGCCGCGAGGAGTTGCGCCGGCGCGGCAGCGCGCATGTGCGGCGCTTCGACTGGTCGACCGTGGGCGCGGACATTCTGGCGGTCTACGAGACGGTGACCGACGGGGCGGCGTCGGTGGCCACGGACGAGCGCGTCGGGCTGCGTGCCCGCTTCGGCCTGACGCCCCGGGACTGAGCCGGCGCGTGCCTGCCTCTTTGGAAGGCCGGGTCCTCAAGCGGCGGACGGGCTGGTTCCTGTGCCCTCAATCGCCGGACGGGCTGATTTTCAGCCCGTCCGCCCCTGGTTTGGGGAAGGGGCGGGGTGGGGGGAGCGGGTCCCGTCGGCAGTAGCCTGCCGGTCGTGACCCAAACCCTGATCTGGATCTTCGCCGGGCTGTTGGCGATCGGCCTTTACCTCAGCTGGACCGCCGGCCGCCTCGACCGACTGCACTCGCGGATCGACGCCGCACGCGCCTCCCTCGACGCCCAACTGCTGCGCCGCGCCTCGGTCGCCCAGGAGCTGGCCACCGCCGGTGTCCTCGATCCCGCCGCCTCGATCGTGCTCTACCAGGGCGCCCACGCCGCGCGCCAGGCCGAGGAGGAGCAGCGCGAGGTCGCCGAGAGCGAGCTGAGCGAGGCCCTGCGGGCGGTGTTCGGTGAGGTCGCGCAGGTCGAGGCGGTACGGGCGGCGCCGGGCGGCGAGGAGGCCGCCACCGAGCTGGCCGCCGCCGTACGCCGCGTGCCCATGGCCCGGCGCTTCCACAACGACTCCGTACGCGCGGCCCGCGCCCTGCGCCGGCACCGTACGGTCCGCTGGTTCCGGCTGGCCGGCCACGCGCCGTTCCCGCTGGCCTTCGAGATGGACGACGAGCCGCCGGTCGCCCTCGCGGACCGGCCCGGTACGTAGGGGCCGGCCCGCGAGAACGATCCACCGGCCTTCCATTGGCCCTTGCTGTGGACTGGTCCGCAGAGGTTTGCTCGGCCTGTCGAACCGCTCCCGTCCCAGTTCCCAGTGAGGTCGTCACCATGTCCAGCACGCTCTCCACCCCCGGCCAGACCCCCGAGACCGGCACCGCACGCGTGAAGCGTGGCATGGCCGAGCAGCTCAAGGGCGGCGTGATCATGGATGTCGTCACGCCCGAGCAGGCGAAGATCGCCGAGGACGCCGGCGCGGTCGCCGTGATGGCGCTGGAGCGCGTTCCCGCCGACATCCGTAAGGACGGCGGCGTCGCGCGGATGTCCGACCCCGACATGATCGACGGCATCATCGAGGCCGTCTCGATCCCGGTGATGGCCAAGTCCCGCATCGGCCACTTCGTGGAGGCCCAGGTCCTCCAGTCGCTCGGTGTCGACTACATCGACGAGTCCGAGGTGCTGACCCCGGCCGATGAGGTCAACCACGCGGACAAGTGGGCCTTCACCACGCCGTTCGTCTGCGGCGCGACCAACCTGGGCGAGGCCCTGCGCCGTATCGCCGAGGGCGCGGCCATGATCCGCTCCAAGGGCGAGGCCGGTACCGGCAACGTGGTCGAGGCCGTCCGTCACCTGCGCCAGATCAAGAACGAGATCGCCAGGCTGCGTGGCTACGACAACAACGAGCTGTACGCCGCCGCGAAGGAGTTGCGTGCCCCGTACGAGATCGTCAAGGAGGTCGCCGCGCTGGGCAAGCTGCCCGTCGTGCTGTTCTCCGCGGGCGGCGTGGCCACCCCGGCGGACGCCGCGCTGATGCGTCAACTCGGCGCCGAGGGCGTCTTCGTGGGCTCCGGCATCTTCAAGTCCGGCGACCCCGCCAAGCGCGCCGCCGCCATCGTCAAGGCCACCACCTTCTACGACGACCCGAAGATCGTCGCGGACGCCTCACGCAACCTCGGCGAGGCCATGGTCGGCATCAACATCGACACCCTGCCCGAGTCCGAGCACTACGCGAACCGTGGCTGGTGACCAGGGCGCCGCGAGCGGCCCGCTGATCGGCGTCCTGGCCCTCCAGGGCGACGTACGCGAGCACCTGACCGCCCTCGCGGCGGCCGGCGCGGTGCCCACGACCGTACGGCGGCCGGACGAACTGGCCGCCGTCGACGGCCTGGTGATCCCCGGCGGCGAGTCCACGACCATGTCCAAACTGGCCGTCCTGTTCGGGATGCTGGAGCCGCTGCGCGAGCGGGTACGCGCCGGGATGCCGGTCTACGGCACCTGCGCCGGCCTGATCCTGCTCGCCGAGAAGATCCTCGACCCGCGCTCCGGTCAGGAGACCGTCGGCGGCATCGACATGATCGTCCGCAGGAACGCCTTCGGACGGCAGAACGAGTCCTTCGAGGCGGCCGTCGACGTCGCGGGTGTGGGCCCCGTGGACGGGGTCTTCATCCGGGCGCCGTGGGTCGAGTCCGTGGGCGCCCGGGTGGAGGTGCTCGCCGAGCACGGCGGGCATGTCGTCGCCGTACGACAGGGCGACGCCCTCGCGACGGCGTTCCACCCGGAACTCACCGGCGACCACCGGCTGCACGGCTTCTTCACCGAGATGGTGCGCTCCGCGCGGTGAGGGGATCCCGGTAGGATCTCTGCCGAACGGAGCAGGATTTGGTTACGCGAAGGAGACAGGCAGATGTCCGGCCACTCTAAATGGGCTACGACGAAGCACAAGAAGGCCGTGATCGATGCCAAGCGCGGCAAGCTCTTCGCGAAGCTGATCAAGAACGTCGAGGTCGCGGCCCGCACCGGAGGCGCCGACGTCGACGGCAATCCGACCCTTTTCGACGCCATCCAGAAGGCGAAGAAGAGTTCGGTGCCGAACAAGAACATCGAATCGGCCGTCAAGCGCGGTGCCGGCCTGGAGGCCGGTGGCGCCGACTACGAGACGATCATGTACGAGGGTTACGGACCCAACGGTGTCGCCGTGCTCATCGAATGCCTCACCGACAACCGCAATCGCGCCGCGTCCGACGTCCGCGTCGCGATGACCCGCAACGGCGGCTCGATGGCGGACCCCGGCTCCGTGTCGTACCTGTTCCACCGCAAGGGCGTCGTGATCGTCCCCAAGGGCGAGCTGGGCGAGGACGACGTCCTGGGCGCGGTCCTGGACGCGGGCGCCGAAGAGGTCAACGACCTCGGTGAGTCCTTCGAGGTACTGAGCGAGGCCACGGACCTGGTCGAGGTCCGCACGGCGCTCCAGCAGGCCGACATCGACTACGACTCGGCCGACACCAACTTCGTGCCGACCATGCAGGTCGAGCTGGACGAGGACGGCGCACGGAAGATCTTCAAGCTGATCGACGCGCTGGAGGACAGCGACGACGTACAGAACGTCTTCGCCAACTTCGACGTCTCGGACGACGTCATGGAGAAGGTCGACGCCTGATCCGCGGGTGCGCCGGCGCATGGTCGCCGGCGTCAACTCGGCTGTACGCGGCGGGCCGACGGGGACACACCCCCCGTCGGCCCGCCGTGTTGTCGGTGCCGACCGATACTGTGCTGATCAGGGGTTCTGACTCGTCGGCAGAACGCGTGATCGAGCGGGACCGAGAGTGTGAGGGGGAGGGGCGCGATGCGGGTACTGGGCGTGGACCCCGGACTGACGCGGTGCGGTGTCGGCGTCGTCGAGGGTGTCGCGGGGCGGCCGTTGACGATGCTCGGCGTCGGTGTGGTGCGTACGGCAGCCGACGCGGACCTCGGATCGCGCCTGGTCGCCATCGAGCAGGGCGTGGAAGCCTGGCTGGACGAGCACCGGCCCGAACTGGTCGCCGTGGAGCGGGTGTTCAGCCAGCACAATGTCCGTACGGTGATGGGGACGGCCCAGGCGAGCGCCGTCGCCATGCTCTGCGCCGCGCGCCGCGGCATCCCCGTCGCCCTGCACACACCCAGCGAGGTCAAGGCCGCCGTCACGGGCAGCGGGCGCGCCGACAAGGCACAGGTCGGTGCCATGGTGACCCGGCTGCTGCGGCTGGACGCCCCGCCCAAACCGGCCGACGCGGCGGACGCCCTCGCCCTGGCCATCTGCCACATCTGGCGCGCCCCCGCGGCCAACCGCCTCCAGCAGGCGCACGCCGCGGCCAAGGCGGCCCGCCCCTCCAGCCATGTATCCGTACGGAAGGTCCCCCGATGATCGCCTTCGTCAGCGGCCCGGTAGCCGCCCTCGCCCCGACCTCCGCGGTGATCGAGGTCGGCGGCGTCGGCATGCTGGTCCAGTGCACCCCGGCCACCCTCGCCGGGCTGCGGATCGGCGAGGAGGCGAAGATCGCCACGTCGCTGGTCGTCCGGGAGGACTCGCTCACGCTGTACGGCTTCGCCGACGACGACGAGCGCCAGACGTTCGAGCTGCTCCAGACCGCCAGCGGCGTCGGTCCGCGCCTCGCCCAGGCGATGATCGCGGTGCACCCGCCGGACACGCTGCGCGTCGCCGTCGCCACGGGGGACGAGAAGACGCTGACCGCCGTCCCCGGCATCGGCAAGAAGGGCGCCCAGAAGCTGCTGCTGGAGCTGAAGGACCGGCTCGGCGAACCGCTCGGCACCCCTATCGGCCGACAGGGCGTCGGCGCCCCCGTCTCCGCCTCCTGGAACGATCAGCTCCACTCGGCGCTGATTGGTCTCGGGTACGCGACGAGGGAGGCCGACGAGGCGGTCGCGCTGGTCGCGCCCCAGGCCGAGGCGGCGATCGAGGCGGGCGAGGCGCCCGCCGTACCGCGACTTCTGCGCGCCGCGCTCCAGTCGCTGAACCGGACACGCTGACCCGCAGACGTCGACCCGCACACATCGACCCGCACGCACGCGCGGGCGGGCCCGCGCCGGGGCCGAACTCCACGGGACGTCCACCGACGCCCCGATTCCACGAGGTGAATCACAGTGAACTGGGACGACAGCAGCAACGGGACGCCGGGAGGCGGCCCGCCGCCGGCGGACGGCGCCGACGGGCCCGACCGGCTCGTCGCCGCGTCGGCCGACGGCGAGGACCAGGCGGTCGAGGCGGCGCTGCGGCCCAAGTCGCTCCACGAGTTCGTCGGGCAGGAGCGCGTACGCGAACAGCTCGACCTCGTCCTGAAGGCGGCTCTCGCCCGTGGCGCCACCGCCGATCATGTCCTGCTCTCGGGCGCCCCCGGCCTGGGCAAGACCACCCTCTCCATGATCATCGCCGCCGAGATGGGCGCCCCGATCCGCATCACCTCGGGCCCCGCCATCCAGCACGCGGGCGACCTCGCCGCGATCCTCTCCTCCCTCCAGGAGGGCGAGGTCCTCTTCCTCGACGAGATCCACCGGATGTCCCGGCCCGCCGAGGAAATGCTCTACATGGCCATGGAGGACTTCCGGGTCGACGTCATCGTCGGCAAGGGCCCCGGCGCCACGGCCATCCCGCTGGAGCTGCCGCCGTTCACCCTCGTCGGCGCCACCACCAGGGCCGGACTGCTGCCGCCCCCGCTGCGCGACCGCTTCGGCTTCACCGCGCAGATGGAGTTCTACGAGCCCGTCGAGCTGGAACGGGTGATCCACCGCTCCGCCCACCTGCTCGACCTGGAGATCGACGTGGACGGGGCCGCCGAGATCGCCGGGCGCTCCCGGGGCACGCCCCGTATCGCCAACCGTCTGCTGCGCCGGGTCCGTGACTACGCGCAGGTCAAGGCCGAGGGCTACATCAACCGCGACATCGCCGCCGTAGCCCTTCGGGTGTACGAGGTCGACGAACGGGGCCTCGACCGCCTCGACCGGGCCGTGCTCCAGGCCCTGCTCAAGCTGTTCGGCGGGGGCCCGGTCGGTCTGTCGACCCTTGCCGTCGCGGTGGGGGAGGAGCGCGAGACGGTCGAGGAGGTCGCCGAGCCGTTTCTCGTACGGGAGGGCCTGCTCGCCCGTACTCCGCGCGGCCGGGTCGCGACCCCCGCCGCCTGGGCGCACCTGGGGCTCACGCCGCCCCGGCCGGGGCCGGGCGCAAGCGGACAACCGGGGTTGTTCGGGGCGTGAGCGCGCGGACACTCGCCCCGGCAGGAACCCCGGTGCCATGCTGGGCGTTGTTCCAATGATGCGGACTCGCTTAGACTCCGCCGATGCCGCCCTTAAAGGACGGCTACCCACCCCCGTATATCAGGCCGCTCGACAGCGGTCGTGCGAAGGAAGTTCCCTCCCGTGAGTCTCGTGACCCTCCTCCCCTTCATCGTGCTCATCGGGGCCATGTTCCTGATGACCCGGTCCGCCAAGAAGAAGCAGCAGGCGGCTGCGCAGATGCGCAATGAGATGCAGCCCGGCACCGGTGTCCGGACGATCGGGGGCATGTACGCCACCGTCAAGGAAGTTCACGACGACACGGTCCTCCTTGAGGTCGCCCCGGCCGTCCACGCCGTGTACGCGAAGAACTCCATCGGCGCGGTCCTCACCGACGCGGAGTACAACCGCATCGTGCACGGCGACGAGGAGGAGCTGGAGGACGACGCTCCCGTCGTCCCCGACGACGCCTCCTCGCTGACCGAGGACGCCGACGCCGCGAAGATCGACCTGGGCAAGAAGGACGACGCCGACGCCGCTGCCACCGCCGAGGCGCCCGAGGCCGACGCGACCGACGTCGACGCGCCCAAGGCCGACGCCAAGGCCGACGCGGACGCCGAGAAGGCCGGCTCCGACGACACCGCCGGCAAGGCCGACGGCGAGAGCGGCGCGAAGTAGTCACGTCCGGCACCGCGACGCGCCCCCGAGCGCACCGCGGCTCCCGGACCATGCCGACATTCGCGTGGGCAGGTCCCCACAACACTTCGTTGCCGCTCCGTCGCTCACCCGGCGTGGAGCGGTTGGACAGGGAGAAACGAAAAGGTGGCAGCACCTCAGAAGGGCCGAAGGCAGACGGGGGCCCCGGGAAAGCCGGGGCGCACCCTGATTCTGTTCCTGATCGCGCTGATCGCCCTCGTCGCAGGCATGTTCGGGGCGGGCGAGCTGACGCCGCGCCTCGGCATCGACCTCGCCGGCGGTACGACCATCACGCTCAAGGCCAAGAGCTCGCCGGGCCAGGCGAACGCGGTCAACGAGACCAACATGAACACCGCGGTCGGCATCATCGAGCGCCGTGTCAATGGTCTCGGCGTTCAGGAGGCGGAGGTTCAGACCCAGGGATCCGACAACATCATTGTCAACATCCCCAAGGGCACGAACTCCGAGCAGGCTCGCGAGCAGGTCGGCACCACCGCCCAGCTGTACTTCCGGCCGGTCCTGACCCTCGGACCGGGTGACCCCGCCGCGCAGCAGCCGCCGCCGGACGCGAGCCCGGCGCCGAGCGCCGACTCGTCCAAGAGCCCCAGCCCCTCCGGCAGCGACAAGCCGAACGAGGAGACGGCCAACCCGCCGGCCGGTGCTCCCAGCCCCTCGGAGACCACTCAGGGCCGCGCCCTGACGGAGGACCTGAAGGCCGACGCGACGCCCACTCCCAGCGGCTCGGCCACCGGCAAGCCCGACCCCTCCGGCAGCCCGGCGCCGAGCGAGCCCGCGACGCCGCCCGTGGATCCCGCCACCGAGAAGCTCCAGGCCGAGTTCGCCGCGCTCGACTGCACGAACAAGAAGGTCAGGGGTGCCCTCGGCGACAACGCGAAGCCGGGTGAGCCGACGCTCGCCTGCGGCGAGAACGACGGCGTGTGGGAAAAGTACATCCTGGGCCCGGCCGAGGTGGGCGGCAAGGACGTCGACGACGCCAACGCCACCATCAACCAGCAGACCGGCCAGTGGATCGTCCAGATGGACTTCACGGGCGGTGGCTCGAAGAAGTTCCAGGCGATCACCAGCAAGCTCTCGCAGCAGCAGGCCCCGCAGAACCAGTTCGCCATCGTCCTCGACGGTGAGGTCGTCTCGGCGCCCTCGGTGCGCCAGACGCTGAGCGCCAACGCCGAGATCTCCGGCAACTTCACCCAGGAGTCCGCGCAGGACCTGGGCAACATCCTGTCGTACGGCGCGCTGCCCCTGACCTTCCAGGAAGAGACCGTCACCACGGTCACCGCCGCGCTCGGCGGCGAGCAGCTGGAGGCCGGTCTGATCGCCGGCGCCATCGGACTCATCCTGGTGATCATCTACCTGGTGCTCTACTACCGGGGTCTCGCGCTGATCGCCATCATCAGCCTGCTGGCCTCGGCCGGCATGACGTACGCGATCATGACGCTGCTCGGACCGGGTATCGGCTTCGCCCTCAACCTGCCCGCGGTCTGTGGTGCGATCGTCGCGATCGGTATCACCGCGGACTCGTTCATCGTGTACTTCGAACGGATCCGTGACGAGATCAGAGAGGGCCGTACGCTGCGGCCCGCCGTCGAACGGGCCTGGCCGCGGGCCCGGCGCACGATCCTGGTGTCCGACTTCGTGTCGTTCCTCGCCGCGGCCGTGCTGTTCACCGTCACCGTCGGCAAGGTGCAGGGCTTCGCTTTCACGCTCGGCCTGACCACGGTGCTCGACGTCGTCGTCGTGTTCTTCTTCACGAAGCCGATAATGACTCTGGTCGCCCGCACGAAGTTCTTCTCGGGCGGTGGTCCGTGGTCCGGTCTCGACCCGAAGCGCCTCGGAGCCAAACCACCGTTGCGCCGCAGCCCCCGCCGTCTCAGCGCCCCCACCGACCCGAAGGAGGCGTGAGATGTCGCGACTCGGAGATCTCGGCGCCCGGCTCTACCGCGGCGAAGTCGGCTACGACTTCGTCGGGAAGCGCATGTTCTGGTACGCGCTCTCGATCCTCATCACCATCGCGGCCATCGCCGGCCTCGCGGTGCAGGGGCTCAACATGGGCATCGAGTTCAAGGGCGGTGCCGTCTTCAACACCCCGAAGACGAGCGTCTCCGTGGCAGCGGCGCAGGAGCACGCGGAGAAGGCCTCCGGCCACGACGCGATCGTCCAGAAGCTCGGCAACGGCGGACTGCGTATTCAGGTCACCGAGCTGAACACGGCGCAGGCCGACAAGGTGCAGAACCAGCTCGCCAAAGATCTGAACATCCCCCAGGAGAAGATCAACGCCGACCTGGTCGGTCCGAGCTGGGGCAAGCAGATCGCCAACAAGGCGTGGATGGGACTCGGGATCTTCATGGTCCTGGTGGTGATCTATCTCGCGATCGCCTTCGAATGGAGAATGGCGGTCGCCGCGCTGATCGCCCTGATCCACGACCTCACCATCACGGTCGGTGTGTACGCGCTGGTCGGCTTCGAGGTCACACCGGGCACGGTGATCGGTCTGCTGACCATTCTCGGTTACTCGCTCTACGACACAGTGGTGGTCTTCGACAGCCTCAAGGAGGGGTCGAAGGACATCACCAAGCAGACGCGCTTCACCTACAGCGAGGTCGCCAACCGCAGCATCAACTCCACCCTGGTGCGTTCCATCAACACCACCGTGGTCGCGCTGCTGCCGGTCGCCGGTCTGCTGTTCATCGGTGGCGGTGTCCTCGGCGCCGGCATGCTGAACGACATCTCGCTGTCGCTGTTCGTCGGCCTCGCCGCCGGCGCGTACTCGTCGATCTTCATCGCCACCCCGCTGGTCGCGGACCTCAAGGAGCGCGAGCCGCAGATCAAGGCGCTGAGGAAGCGCGTGCTCGCCAAGCGGGCCGCCGCCGCGGCCAAGGGCGAGTCGCCCGACCTCGCGTACGAAGGCGCGGACGCGCCCAGGGACGCCGAGCCGGACGACGACGAGGCGCCCGCGGAGACCCCGCCGGCCGCCGCTGTCGCGGGTCCCCGGAGCCACGGCGGCCGTGGCCGGGGCCGTCCGTCGGGGAAGCGTCGATGACCGACGACAGCACGAGGGAACTGCTCCTCAGCCGGATCCGTGATGTGCCCGACTATCCGAAGCCGGGCGTGATGTTCAAGGACATCACGCCGCTGCTCGCGGATCCGAAGGCCTTCACGGCGCTGACCGACGCGCTCGCGGAGCTGTCCGTGCGGCACGGCGCCACGAAGATCGTCGGTCTGGAGGCGCGCGGCTTCATCCTGGCCGCGCCGGTCGCGGTCCGGGCCGGCATCGGCTTCATCCCCATCCGCAAGGCGGGGAAGCTGCCCGGTGCGACGCTGTCGCAGACGTACGACCTGGAGTACGGCAGCGCCGAGGTGGAGGTCCACGCGGAGGACCTTCAGGAGGGCGACCGCGTCATCGTCATCGACGACGTACTCGCCACCGGCGGCACCGCCGGGGCCTCGGTCGAGCTGGTGCGCCGGGCCGGCGCCGAGGTGGTGGCCGTGGCCGTCCTGCTGGAGCTGGGCTTCCTCGACGGAAGGGCACATCTGGAGCCGCACCTGCGGGGCGCTCCGCTGGAGGCACTGATCAAGGTCTGACCAGCGCTCGCGTGCACCGAAACGTGACGAAAGCGGACGCTCCGGGAATTCCACCCGGAGCGTCCGCGTTTTCCGTCCATCACCCCGGAATTCGTCCGCCCGCGGTCCCTCCGGTGTCCCCGCCCGCTCGCGCGGGGCACCGGTCTCGTGAGCACCGGCGCCACGAGGTCGATACCATGGCTGTTCCGGACCTGACCGGGGGACCCGGAAAGCACGAGGAGCGCTCTTGCCAGACGAGGCCCAGCCACTCGCGGCCGCCCAGCCCGATCCGCACGCGGACCGGGCCACGGTGGCGCCTGCCACGCCGCAGAAGCCGGCGGACGGGGCGAGGACGGCCGCGCAGCCGCCCGCCGCGAGCAACGGGTCCGCGAGCAACGGGTCCGGAACCAACGGGTCCGGAACCAACGGGTCCGATCCGAAGCGGAGCCCGGCGTCGAAGCCGGCCGACCCCGCGACCAACTCGGCCCCTGCCCCGGGGTCGCGCCCCGCCGCGCCCCCCACCCCTGGCTCCACGACCGCGAAGAGCACGCTCCCGGTCCCCGTCACCGCCCCCAAGCCCGCCCCCGCCGCCCCCTCGCGCTCCGGTGGCTCCTCCAACCGCGTACGAGCCCGGCTGGCCCGCCTCGGCGTCCAGCGCTCGTCCCCGTACAACCCGGTCCTCGAACCGCTGCTGCGGACCGTACGCATCAACGACCCCAAGATCGAGACCGCCACACTCCGCCAGATCGAGCGCGCCTACCAGGTCGCCGAGCGCTGGCACCGCGGCCAGAAGCGCAAGAGCGGCGACCCGTACATCACGCACCCCCTCGCCGTGACGACGATCCTCGCCGAGCTCGGCATGGACCCGGCCACGCTGATGGCGGGGCTGCTCCACGACACCGTCGAGGACACCGAGTACGGCCTGGAAACACTGCGCAAGGACTTCGGCGACCAGGTCGCCCTCCTGGTCGACGGCGTCACCAAGCTCGACAAGGTCAAGTTCGGCGAGGCCGCCCAGGCCGAGACCGTACGCAAGATGGTCGTCGCCATGGCCAAGGACCCGCGCGTCCTGGTCATCAAGCTCGCCGACCGGCTGCACAACATGCGCACCATGCGCTATCTCAAACGGGAGAAGCAGGAGAAGAAGGCCCGCGAGACGCTGGAGATCTACGCGCCGCTGGCCCACCGCCTGGGCATGAACACCATCAAGTGGGAGCTGGAGGATCTCGCCTTCGCGATCCTCTACCCCAAGATGTACGACGAGATCGTCCGGCTCGTCGCCGAGCGGGCGCCCAAGCGTGACGAGTATCTGGCCATAGTGACCGACGAGGTCCAGTCCGATCTGCGCGCCGCCCGCATCAAGGCAACCGTCACCGGCAGGCCCAAGCACTACTACAGCGTCTACCAGAAGATGATCGTGCGGGGCCGGGACTTCGCCGAGATCTACGACCTGGTGGGCATTCGCGTCCTCGTCGACACGGTCCGCGACTGCTACGCGGCGCTCGGCACCGTCCACGCCCGGTGGAATCCGGTACCGGGGCGGTTCAAGGACTACATCGCGATGCCCAAGTTCAACATGTACCAGTCGCTGCACACGACGGTCATCGGACCCAGCGGCAAGCCCGTCGAGCTCCAGATCCGTACGTTCGACATGCACCGCCGCGCCGAGTACGGCATCGCCGCGCACTGGAAGTACAAGCAGGAGGCCGTCGCCGGGGCGTCCAAGGTCCGTACCGACATCCCGAAGAACGTCGGCAAGGGCGCAGGCCAGGACACCGTCAACGACATGGCGTGGCTGCGGCAGTTGCTCGACTGGCAGAAGGAGACCGAGGACCCCAGCGAGTTCCTGGAGTCCCTGCGCTTCGACCTGTCGCGCAACGAGGTCTTCGTCTTCACGCCCAAGGGCGACGTCATAGCGCTGCCGGCCGGGGCCACCCCCGTCGACTTCGCCTACGCCGTCCATACAGAGGTCGGCCACCGCACCATAGGAGCGCGGGTCAACGGGCGGCTCGTCCCCCTCGAATCGACCCTCGACAACGGCGATCTGGTGGAGGTCTTCACCTCCAAGGCGTCGGGGGCGGGACCCTCGCGGGACTGGCTGGGCTTCGTCAAGTCGCCCCGAGCCAGGAACAAGATCCGCGCCTGGTTCTCCAAGGAGCGCCGCGACGAGGCGATCGAACAGGGCAAGGACGCCATCGCCAAGGCGATGCGCAAGCAGAACCTGCCGATCCAGCGGATCCTCACCGGCGACTCGCTCGTCACGCTCGCGCACGAGATGCGCTACCCCGACATCTCGTCCCTCTACGCGGCGATCGGCGAGGGCCATGTCGCCGCGCAGGGCGTCGTACAGAAACTCGTGCAGGCGCTCGGCGGCGAGGAGGCCGCCAACGAGGACATCGCCGAGAGCGCGCCGCCCTCGCGCGGACGTTCCAAGCGCCGCTCCAGCAGCGACCCCGGTGTGGTCGTCAAGGGCGTCGACGACGTGTGGGTGAAGCTCGCCCGCTGCTGTACGCCGGTCCCGGGCGACCCGATCATCGGCTTCGTCACACGCGGCAGCGGCGTCTCCGTGCACCGCGCGGACTGTGTCAACGTCGACTCGCTGTCGCAGCAGCCGGAGCGGATCCTCGAAGTCGAGTGGGCGCCCACCCAGTCGTCCGTCTTCCTCGTCGCCATCCAGGTCGAGGCGCTGGACCGGTCCCGGCTGCTGTCCGACGTCACCCGCGTCCTGTCCGACCAGCACGTCAACATCCTGTCGGCGGCCGTCCAGACGTCCCGCGACCGGGTCGCCACGTCGCGGTTCACCTTCGAGATGGGCGACCCGAAGCACCTGGGGCATGTGCTGAAGGCGGTACGGGGCGTGGAGGGCGTGTACGACGTCTACCGGGTCACGTCCGCCCGCAGGCCGTAAGGCATACGTCACAAGGGAGCGGCCCGGCGGTGATTCCACCGCCGGGCCGCTCCCCGTATGCCGCGTGTCAGCCGCCGAACTCCTGGAGACCCTTCAGCGCCTGGTCGAGCAGCGCCTGCCGGCCTTCCAGCTCCTTCGCCAGCTTGTCCGCCCTGGCGTTGTTGCCCGCGGCGCGTGCCGTGTCGATCTGCGTACGCAGCTTGTCGACGGCCGCCTGGAGCTGGCCCGTCAGACCCGTCGCACGCGCCAGCGCCTCCGGGTTCGTACGGCGCCACTCGTTCTCCTCGGACTCCTGAAGCGCCCGCTCGACCGTCTGCATCCGGCCCTCGACCCGGGGCCTGGCGTCGCGCGGCACATGCCCGATCGCCTCCCAGCGCTCGTTGAGGGTCCGGAACGCGGCACGGGCCGCCTTCAGATCCTTCACCGGGAGCAGCCGCTCGGCCTCGGTCGCCAGCTCCTCCTTGAGCTTCAGATTCTCGGTCTGCTCCGCGTCCCGCTCGGCGAAGACCTCACCACGGGCGGCGAAGAAGACGTCCTGAGCGCCGCGGAAGCGGTTCCACAGGTCGTCCTCGGCCTCGCGCTGCGCGCGGCCCGCGGCCTTCCACTCCGTCATCAGCTCGCGGTACCGCGCCGCCGTCCCGCCCCAGTCCGTCGAGCCCGACAGTGACTCGGCCTCGGTGACCAGCTTCTCCTTGGTCTTACGGGCCTCCTCGCGCTGCGCGTCGAGCGAGGCGAAGTGCGCCTTGCGGCGCTTGGAGAACGCCGAGCGCGCGTGCGAGAACCGGTGCCACAGCTCGTCGTCGGACTTCCGGTCGAGCCGCGGCAGGCCCTTCCAGATGTCCACCAGCGCGCGCAGCCGCTCACCGGCGGCCCGCCACTGGTCGCTGCCCGCCAGCTCCTCGGCCTCCGTGACCAGAGCCTGCTTCGACTCACGCGCGGCGTCCGTCTGCTTGGCCTTCTGGACCTTGCGCTCCTCGCGGCGCGCCTCGACCGTGGCGACGAGCCCGTCGAGACGCGTACGCAGCGCGGCGAGATCCCCCACGGCGTGATGCTCGTCCACCTGCGTCCGCAGATGATCGATGGCGGTCTGCGCGTCCTTGGCCGAGAGATCGGTGGTCTTCACCCGCCGTTCGAGAAGGCCGATCTCGACCACCAGGCCCTCGTACTTGCGCTCGAAGTAGGCCAGTGCCTCCTCGGGAGAGCCTGCCTGCCACGATCCGACGACCTGCTCGCCCTCGGCCGTGCGCACGTACACGGTGCCTGTCTCGTCGACACGGCCCCACGGGTCGCTGCTCACAGCGCCTCCTCCACCTGATGCCTGCGAGGGGTGCCCCCCGGGCATCGTCCACAGTTTCCTGGACGGGCCTCGCCCGTCTTCCGCGACGCGAGAGCCGATCCGCCGAAGCCGATCCGCGCGCCGCACAACGCCAATCTAGGTGACCGGCGGCCCGGCTGTCCGCACTCCGCACGGCCGAAATTCGCGGGCTCCGGCGGCGGGGTGCGCCGAGGGGCGCGCCACCCGCCGCGCCGCCGGTCACCTGCGGTCACGTCTTGTCGACGGTGCCCTTCTCGATCGTGACGGTCTTCTTCGGCGGACCGTCACCCTTGGTGTCACCGGCGACACCCGCCGCCGCCACGGCCTTGACCGTCTTCAGGCCCTCGGCGTCCATCGTCCCGAACGGGGTGTACGAGGGCGGCAGCTTGGTGTCCTTGAACACAAGGAAGAACTGGCTGCCACCGCTGTTCGGCTGGCCGGTATTCGCCATCGCCACCGACCCCGCGGGGTAGGTCACAGCGCCGTCCGCGCCGGGCTTGCCGAGTGCGTCGAGATTCTCGTCCGCGATGGTGTAGCCGGGACCGCCCGTGCCGTCACCCTTGGGGTCGCCGCACTGGAGGACGAAGATGTTCTCCGTGGTCAGGCGGTGGCATTTCGTCCCGTCGAAGAACTTCTCGCCGGCGAGCGACGCGAAGGAGTTCACCGTTTCGGGCGTCTTCGCCGCGTCCATCGCGATCCCGATGTCACCCTCGTTCGTCTTGAGGGACATCGTGTACTTGGCCTTGACGTCGATCGTCATCTTCGGCCCGGCGGGCTTGCTCTCGCTCGGGGACGGCGGCGCCGACGGATTGTCCGCCGCGCTGTCCTTCTTGCCGCCGTCGTCCGTCAGACCCGCGATGGCGTACGCGCCGCCGCCCGCCGCCACCACGACGGCCAGCGCCGCGGCGATGACCGCGTTACGGCGCCTGGCCTTGTTGCGGTTCTCCGCCCGGCGCTGCTGCTGCCGCTCGAACTTCTCCCTGGCAAGCTGGCGCCGGCGCTGCTCGCTGTTGACCACCGGGTCGTCTCCTCGTGTCTTCGTGGGCCCTGTTGAAGGCGCTGCTGAGGCGGTGCTCGGAACCAAGTCCTATGAACGCCTGACTAGCCCCGTACGGTATATGGGTTACCTGTGGAATGAGGAGCGCCGGTAGGCTCTGGTCTGCCGCAATCTCCCGACGGACGACATTTGAGGACGATCGTGCTTATTGCCGGGTTCCCCGCCGGGGCCTGGGGGACCAACTGTTACCTGGTCGCCCCCGCCGCGGGCGAGGAGTGCGTGATCATCGACCCCGGCCACCAGGCCACCGAGGGCGTCGAGCAGACCCTCGCGAAGCATCGTCTCAAGCCCGTCGCCGTCATCCTCACCCACGGCCACATCGACCACGTCGCGTCGGTCGTCCCCGTCTGCGGTGCCCATGACGTGCCCGCGTGGATCCACCCGTCGGACCGGTACATGATGAGCGACCCCGAGAAGGCCCTCGGCCGCTCCATCGGGATGCCGCTGATGGGCGAGCTGACCGTGGGGGAGCCCGACGACGTCAAGGAGCTGGGCGACGGCGCCGAACTGGAGCTGGCGGGACTGCGGTTCGGCGTCGCGCACGCACCCGGCCATACGAAGGGGTCGGTGACCTTCGGGATGCCCGAGGCGGCGGACATTCCGCCCGTCCTGTTCTCGGGTGACCTGCTGTTCGCCGGCTCCGTAGGACGTACGGACCTGCCTGGCGGCGATCCGGCCGAGTTGCTCGAATCGCTGGGCCGGGTGTGCCTGCCGCTCGACGACTCGACCGTGGTGCTGTCCGGCCACGGCCCCCAGACGACCATCGGCCGGGAGCGAGCCACCAACCCGTATCTGCGGGAGGCGGCTCCCGGCCACGGAAGCGGCCACAGCGCCGCTCCGCGACGAGGAATGTGACGCGGCGAATCCCATGAACAGCTTTCAGGCCCCCAAGGGCACGTACGACCTGCTTCCGCCGGACTCCGCGGTGTTCCTCGCGGTGCGCGACGCGATCTGCGCACCGCTGAAGAACTCCGGTTACGGCTACATCGAGACGCCCGGTTTCGAGGACGTCGAACTCTTCGCCCGCGGCGTCGGCGAGTCCACCGACATCGTCACCAAGGAGATGTACACCCTCACCACCAAGGGCGGCTCCGAGCTGGCGCTGCGCCCCGAGGGCACGGCCTCCGTGCTGCGCGCGGCGCTGGAGGCGAACCTGCACAAGGCCGGCAACCTCCCCGTCAAGCTCTGGTACTCGGGCTCGTACTACCGCTACGAGCGCCCGCAGAAGGGCCGCTACCGGCACTTCTCGCAGGTCGGCGCGGAAGCCATCGGCGCCGAGGACCCGGCGCTCGACGCCGAGTTGATCATCCTCGCCGACCAGGCCTACCGCTCGCTCGGACTACGCGGCTTCCTTATCCTGCTGAACTCCCTGGGCGACAAAGAGTGCCGCCCCGCCTACCGGGAGGCGCTCCAGGGCTTCCTGCGCGATCTCGACCTGGACGACGAGACCCGCCGGCGCATCGAGATCAACCCCCTGCGGGTCCTCGACGACAAGCGCCGGGAGGTGCGGAGCCAGCTCACCGACGCCCCCAAGCTGCGCGACCACCTGTGCGACGCGTGCCGGGAGTACCACGCGGAGGTGCGCGACCTGCTGACCGCGGCGGGTGTCGCGTACGAGGACGACGAACGGCTCGTACGGGGACTGGACTACTACACCCGCACGACCTTCGAGTTCGTCCACGACGGCCTCGGCGCGCAGTCCGCGGTGGGCGGCGGCGGGCGCTACGACGGGCTCTCGGAGATGATCGGCGGCCCCGCGCTGCCGTCCGTCGGCTGGGCGCTCGGCGTGGACCGTACGGTGCTGGCGTTGGAGGCCGAGGGCATCACGCTCCAACTGCCGCCCGCCACCAGTGTGTTCGCGGTGCCGCTGGGCGAGGAGGCGCGCCGGCTGCTGTTCGGCGTGGTCACCGAGCTGCGCCGGGCCGGGGTCGCGGCCGACTTCAGCTACGGCGGCAAGGGGCTCAAGGGCGCCATGAAGAACGCCAACCGCTCGGGCGCGCGGTTCACGATCGTCGCCGGTGAGCGCGATCTCGCCGAGGGCGTGGCCCAGGTCAAGGACATGGAGAGCGGCGAGCAGAAGCCCGTACCGCTCGACGCGCTGGTGGCCGACCTCACCGCGAAGCTCGTCTGACTCCGGCCGACAAGGCCGAATGCCCCGGACGCTTCACGCGTCCGGGGCATTCGGGGTGTCGGCGCCCGCGCTCAGTCGGCCAGCAGCCCGTGCCGCATCGCGTTCGTCACGGCCGCCGTCCGGTCGTCCACGCCCAACTTGCCGAAGATCCGCAGCAGATGGGTCTTCACCGTCGACTCGCCGATGAACAGCCGGCGCCCGATCTCCGCGTTCGTACACCCCTCGGCGACCAGCCGCAGCACCGCCGTCTCGCGCTGCGACAGCCTCGGCCGCTCCGGCCTGCTGCGCAGCTGGTCGACCAGCCGCGCGGCCACCGAAGGCGCCAGCACCGTCTCACCCCGGGCGGCGGCCCGTACGGCGTCCGCCAGCTCCGCCCGCGCCAGATCCTTCAGCAGATAGCCGGCCGCGCCCGCCTCCACCGCCCGCAGGATGTCGGTGTCCGTCTCGTACGTCGTCAGCACGATGACCCGGCAGGGCAGCCCCGCCGCGCGCATCCGGCCGATCGACTCCACACCTCCGCCGCCCGGCATCCGCAGGTCCATCAGCACGATGTCCGGGCTCAGTTCGGCACTCAGCGCCTCCGCCTGCGGGCCGCTCGACGCCTCGCCGACCACCGTCAGATCGGGCTCGGCGCCGAGCATCCCGCGCAGCCCCTCACGTACGACGGGATGATCGTCGGCGAGCAGGACGCGGATCATGCGGGACTCCCGGTGAGCGATGACGGCGGCGGTGTCGGCGGCGCCGTCGGTGTCGGTGGCAGTGGCAGGCGTACGGCGACGAGCGTGCCCCCGCCCGGATCGGTGCGCACCTCAGCGCTGCCGCCCACCTCCACCGCGCGGGCCCGCAGTCCGCTGAGCCCGTACCCGTCGGACGGCGCCGAGGCGTCGAAGCCGCGGCCCGTGTCCCGTACCTCCACACACAGCGCGGCGTCCGTGTACGCCAGCGAGATGGCGGCCGTCGCGCCCGGCCCCGCGTGTCTGGCGGTGTTGGACAGCGCCTCCTGGCACGTCCGCAGCGCCACCACCTCCAGCGCGGGGGCCAGCGGCCGGGCCTCGCCCGTCACCTCGACGGACACGGACACCTCGGCCGGACCGGGACCGGGACCGTGCCGGGCGGCGAGTCGCCGCAGCGCGTCGGGCAGCGAGCTCCCGTGCAGGTCGGCGGGCGCCCCACCGGCCACCAGGGCACGTGCCTCGGCGAGATTCCGCCGGGCCGTGTCCGCCATCAGATCCAGATGGCGCCGGGCGCCCGGCAGATCCCGCTCCAGCTCGGCGTCCACGGCCTGCACGAGCATCAGCACACTCGTGAAGCCCTGGGCCAGCGTGTCGTGGATCTCCCGGGACATCCGCTCGCGCTCGGCCAGCGCACCCCGCTCCGCCGAGAGCCGCGAGACCTCCTCCCGGCTCGCCTCCAACTCGGCGATCAGATCCGCGCGTTCGGCGCTCTGCGCGATGATCCGGATGATCCAGCTCCCGAGCACGGCGGAGAAGGCGAGAGTGACCACCGAGAACAGCGCGTTGAAGAAGATCGCCTCGGCCGGTGGCCGCCACACCAGCGCCCACCCGGCGACCGGGACGACGTTGAGCACCGTCACCGCCCACAGGGCACGGGACATCGACAGGAGCATGAAGCACTGCGGTACGAGGGCGAAGGCCGCGGAGCGCATCTCGCCCAACAGGATCGCCGGCGGCAGGAAGAGCAGGACCGCGCCGACGATGTAGTACAGCGACCGCCGGGAATCGGGCGTTCGCATCAGCTCCGGGCGCCCGACCCAGATGTACCAGGGCGCGAACAGGGCGAAGAGCGTGAACGCCGTCGCCCGCACGGGCGCCGAGTTCGGCGCGGCGATCGTGAAGACCAGCATCGCCGCCCACACGACACCGAAGTACAGGTCCCAGGGCCGGAAACTGCGGTCCCACACGTCCGCGTCGAGCGCCCCGCCCGGCGGCTCGCTCACCCTTCGCGCCGGCTCTTCCACCGGAAGGTCAGCAGACACAGCACCAGTCCTCCGATGCACCAGGCGCCCAGTACCAGCGCGATCCGTCCGTACTCCCAGCCGCCCGCCTGTTCCAGCACGGCGGCCGTCTCGGGCAGGAACACCCCGCGCAGCCCCTGGCACATCCACTTCAGCGGGAACAGCGCGCCGATGTTCAGCAGCCAGTCGGGGATGGTGTCGATCGCGATGTACACCCCCGAGATGAACTGCAGCACCAGGAACGGTAGTACGACCACGGACGACGCGCTCTGCCCGGTCTTCGGAACGCTGCTGATCGCGATCCCGAGCAGCGCGCACCCCGTCAGTCCGAGGCCGAAGATCCACCCGAAGTTCAGCCAGTCGACCGCGCCGGTGGGCAGCTCGATGCCGTAGAACACCACGCCGACCGCGAGCAGCGCCACCGTCTCCAGCAGCCCGGTCACCAGGACGAGCCACACCTTGCCGAGGAAGTACGAGGCGGGCGGCATCGGCGTACCGCGCAGCCGCCGCAGCTGTTTGTCGTCCCGCTCGATCGCGATGGAGATGCCCAGCGACTGGAAGCTCGTCGACATGATGCCCGCGGCGATCATCGCCGGGACGTAGAGCTGGGAGGCGGTGATGCCCGCGCCCTCGACGTCGTTGCTGAAGATCGAGGCGAACAGGAAGAGGAAGACGATGGGGAAGGCGAAGGTGAAGATCGCCTGGTCGCGCTGGCGGAAGAACTGCCGCAGCTCCAGGCCGCCGCGCCGCAGCCCCAGTGTCCAGGCGCCGGGCAGCGCCGCCGCGCCGGTGCCGTTGGTGCGGGTGGTGCCGATCCGGTCGGTGACGGTCGTCATCACGCGGCCTCCTGTCCGATGAGCCGCAGATAGACGTCTTCCAGAGTGGGTCTGCTGATCAGCAGGCCCGGGATCTCGCCGCCGAAGCGCCGCGTCAGCTCGCCGACGGTACGGGTCGGGGTCGTCGTCCGCTCGGTGCGCGGCGAGCCGTCCGGTTCCGTCCACGCGACCGTCGCCGCCGCGTCGTACTCCGCGCGCAGACCGGACGGCGTGCCCTCGGCCACCACCTGGCCGGCCGCGATCACGGCGAGCCGGTCGGCCAGTGCCTCGACCTCGTCCAGGTAGTGCGTGGTGAGGATGATCGTCGTGCCCTCG
Organism: Streptomyces sp. NBC_01508; assembly: GCF_045040315.1. Lineage (NCBI taxonomy): Bacteria > Bacillati > Actinomycetota > Actinomycetes > Kitasatosporales > Streptomycetaceae > Streptomyces > Streptomyces sp. NBC_01508. Next base: position 7,207,872 of record NZ_CP109419.1, read on the forward strand.
TCCGCGAGCCTGCGGATCAGCTCCCAGAACTGCCGGCGGGCCGCCGGGTCGAAACCGGTCGTCGGCTCGTCGAGAAGCAGCAGTTCGGGGCCACCGATCACGCCGAGCGCCACGTCCAGCCGGCGCCGCTGCCCGCCGGACAGGCCCTTGACCCGGCTCGTCGCCTTCGCGCCGAGGCCCACCAGGTCGATGACCTCCCCGACGTCGCGCGGCGTCGGGTAATAGGCGGCGAAATGGGACACGGTCTCGCGGACCGTCAACTCGGCGGGCGCGGATTCGTCCTGCCACACAATGCCGATTCTGGACCGCCACAGCCTGCCGCCGGTGGCGGGATCCGCCCCGAGGACCGTCACCTCACCACCGTCCCGGTCGCGGTGGCCCTGAAGGATCTCCACCGTCGTGCTCTTGCCCGCGCCGTTGGGGCCGAGGAGGCCGAAGACCTCGCCGCGACCGATGCGCAGGTCCAGGTCCTTCACCGCCGTCACGTCGCCGTACCGCTTACGGAGCCCGGTCACGTTCACCGCGAGATCCCCCGTCGGTGGTCTCGCTGTCACTGCTTTCGTCATGTCATCGAGCCTCGTGCGGAACCGGCGGCTCCGGGACGACCGTCCGTACCTCCTTATGTCCATCGAACGGTGGACACGGGTACGGGTGCGGCAGAATGACCGAGCGCTCCGCAAGGTGCGGGCCACGACTGATGGAACGGCGATATGACGAGTGCAGCGCTGGACGACGTGACCGCCGACCGGGAGGGGTACGGCACCCCGGGCCTCTTCGGGGCGGGGCGGGTGCTGGCGTGGTTGTTGGTGGTGACGGGTGCGGCGGGTGTGCTGGCGTCGTGGGTGATCACGATCGACAAGTTCAAGTTGCTGGAGGATCCGGGTTTCACGCCGGGGTGCAGTCTGAACCCGGTGGTGTCGTGCGGGAACATCATGACCAGCGAGCAGGCGTCGGCCTTCGGGTTCCCCAACCCGATGCTGGGGCTGGTGACGTACGGGATCGTGGTGTGCGTCGGCGCGGGGCTGCTGGCGGGGGCGCGCTACCGGCGGTGGTTCTGGCTGGGGCTCAACGCCGGGATGCTGTTCGGCGTCGGCTTCTGCACCTGGCTCCAGTACCAGTCGCTGTACAACATCAGCTCACTGTGCCTGTGGTGCTGTCTCGCCTGGGTCGCGACGATCGTCATGTTCAGCTACGTCACCACGCACAACATCACGCACCGGATCCTTCCCGCGCCCGCCGGACTGCGCACCGCGGTGGGGGAGTTCCACTGGGTGCCGCCGGTGCTGTGGATCGGGATCATCGGGATGCTCATCCTGACCCGCTGGTGGGACTTCTGGACCAGCTGACGGCGCCGGTAGCGCTGTCAGTGGGCTGACATAGGGTTCGGATGTGGAGCCCGACCTCTTTACGGCAGCGGCCGAAGACCGCCAGGAGAAGGACCCGTCCAGCAGCCCGCTCGCTGTCCGGATGCGCCCGCGCGTCCTCGACGAGGTCGTCGGGCAGCGGCATCTGCTGAAGCCCGGCTCCCCGATGCGGCGACTGGTCGAACAGGCCGCCCGGGGCAGGGGACCGGCCGGCCCCTCGTCGGTGCTCCTCTGGGGCCCGCCCGGCACGGGCAAGACGACCCTCGCCTATGTCGTCTCCAAGGCGACCGACGCGCGCTTCGTGGAGCTGTCCGCGATCACCGCCGGCGTCAAGGAGGTCCGCGCCGTCATCGACGGCGCCCGGCGGGCCTCCGGCGGCTTCGGCAAGGAGACGGTCCTCTTCCTGGACGAGATCCACCGCTTCAGCAAGGCCCAGCAGGACTCCCTGCTGCCCGCCGTCGAGAACCGCTGGATCACGCTCATCGCGGCCACCACCGAGAATCCGTACTTCTCGATCATCTCCCCGCTCCTCTCGCGCTCCCTCCTGCTGACGCTGGAGCCGCTGACGGACGACGACCTGCGCGCCCTGCTGCGGCGCGCGCTCACCGAGGAGCGCGGGCTCGGCGCCGCGGTCTCCCTGCCCGACGACTCCGAGGCGCATCTGCTGCGGATCGCGGGCGGCGACGCCCGGCGGGCCCTGACCGCCCTGGAGGCGGCGGCGGGCGCCGCGATCTCCAAGGGTGAGCGGGAGATCAGCCTCGGCACTCTTGAGGAGACGGTCGACCGCGCCGCCGTGAAGTACGACCGCGACGGCGATCAGCACTACGACGTGGCGAGCGCCCTCATCAAGTCGATCCGCGGCTCCGACGTGGACGCGGCCCTGCACTATCTGGCCCGCATGATCGAGGCGGGCGAGGATCCCCGGTTCATCGCCCGCCGGCTGATGATCTCGGCCAGCGAGGACATCGGCCTGGCCGACCCGACGGCCCTGCCCATCGCCGTCGCGGCGGCCCAGGCTGTGGCGATGATCGGCTTCCCGGAGGCCGCGCTCACCCTGAGCCACGCCACCATCGCCCTGGCGCTGGCCCCGAAGTCGAACGCGGCGACGCTCGCGATCTCCGCCGCGCTGGAGGATGTGAAGAAGGGCCTGGCCGGTTCCGTACCGCCACATCTGCGCGACGGTCACTACAAGGGCGCGGCCAAGCTCGGTCACGCGCAGGGGTACGTGTACCCGCACGATGTGCCGGGCGGTATCGCCGCGCAGCAGTACGCCCCGGACGAAGTGCGGGGCAAGCGGTACTACGAACCGACGCGGTACGGCGCGGAGGCGCGCTACGCGGACGTGGTGGAGAAGGTCCGCGAGCGCCTGCGCGGCGACGCCCTCTCGAACTGAGCGCCCGGTGGGGAGGCCTCAGCTGCTCGCGGCCTCGAAGAGCGCGTGCATGGCGTGGCGCAGTTCGGTCACGTCACGCACCGGTTCGGGGAAGTCGAAGCGGGCGTCGAAGCAGTTGACGCCCGTGAAGCGCACCCGCAGTCCGAAGCGGTCCACGCCGACCGGTACGGCCGCCGTCCCGCCGGTCCGCTCGCCGAGCAGCGAGCGCAGCGTCTGTACCTCGGCGCTGTGCGCGGCGTGCAGATGCTGGAGCAGTTCGGCCTCGTGCTCCGACAGCGGGTCCGGTACGGCAGCGGTGAACTCGTCCGCCTCCACCGGCTCCGCGCCCCACAGGTCGTCCACGTACGCCTCGCCGACCTCCAGCCGCAGCGTCGTCCGGCCGGGCTCGGCCACGTGCGGAAGGCGCGTCAGCCAGCCGGAGACCCAGGCCCGGCCCCGGATACGGTGGGGCACGGAGACCGGTGCGACATCGGTGACCTCCAGCACCGCGGCCAGCTCGTCGGCCTGCGCGTGCGTCGCCGCCCTGACGACGGGGGACTCCGCGGCGAAGGCCAGCAGCACGTCACCGTCGGTGTCCACGGTCCGCGCGTCGGGCATCAACTGGTCGGGTCGCAGGGCGTCCAGGCCCGGGACGAGCAGCACCGCTGAGCATGTACTCTGTACGAGAGTTCGTGTGCGCTCGGCTGCTGACGGCATCCGCGCGATTTCAAGCCCGCTGGGACGCGGCTGACCATGAGCTGATCGGACCTCCGTCGTATCGATGCCCTGCGCGTCGAGACTGTCTGTGATGCGTGTGGTGTTCCCAGGGCGACGAGACATGCGATCTCCTTTGAGTAAGGTGAGCCTAACCTAACCTACAACGGAGGTCTGGAGAACGTGCCTAACCAGTCGCGTCCCAAGGTCAAGAAGTCACGCGCGCTCGGCATCGCGCTGACGCCGAAGGCCGTGAAGTACTTCGAGGCCCGTCCCTACCCGCCGGGCGAGCACGGCCGCGGCCGCAAGCAGAACAGTGACTACAAGGTCCGTCTGCTCGAGAAGCAGCGGCTGCGCGCCCAGTACGACATCAGCGAGCGCCAGATGGCCCGCGCCTACGACCGCGCCCGCAAGGCCGGCGGCAAGACCGGCGAGGCCCTGGTCGTCGAGCTGGAGCGTCGTCTCGACGCCCTGGTCCTGCGTTCGGGCATCGCCCGCACCATCTACCAGGCCCGTCAGATGGTCGTCCACGGCCACATCGAGGTCAACGGCGGCAAGGTCGACAAGCCGTCGTTCCGCGTCCGTCCCGACGACGTCATCATGGTCCGTGAGCGCAGCCGCGAGAAGGTTCCCTTCCAGGTCGCCCGCGAGGGTGGCTACGACACGGACGGCGAGACCCCGCGCTACCTCCAGGTCAACCTGAAGGCGCTGGCGTTCCGTCTGGACCGTGACCCGCTGCGCAAGGAAATCCCGGTCATCTGCGACGAGCAGCTCGTCGTCGAGTACTACGCCCGCTGATCCAGGGGTAGTTCGCGCGAGCGACCGCGCTTCAGCCCGCCGCTTCCCCGCCGATCTGGCCGGGGGAGCCGGCGGGCTCTCGCGTTTCCCGACCCGTTTCCCGACCCGTTTCCCGATCTGTCTCCAGGCCCGTTTCCCGCGTGGCTTCCCGGTCCGTCTCCGGTGCCGTCGCCCGGTCCGGCGCCGGCCTGCGGTCGCCCGCCGGCCGGCCCGGCGGCACGGACGCCCCACGCGGCCCGGCCAGCACCCGCTCGACGGCCGCCGCCGGTGGCAGGGCGTGCCCCTCCGCCACCCGGGCGCCGTACCGCTCGGCCCCCAGCACCTCCCTCGCCCGCCGTTCGCACTCCTCGTGCGGTGCCCCGAAGGCGGCGGAGCCGAACAGCGGCGTCCCGACCGCCCGCCAGAGCCGGCCGGCCGCGCCCTGGAGCACCGCGGCCTCCGCCGGGTCCCCCTCGCCCGCCGTCACCAGTGCCATCAGCTCCATCGCCAGCACCAGGCCGACCAGATCGTTGAAGGTGTGGTGGATGGTGATGGCCTCGGCCAGCAGGGCGCGCGCCTCGGTGAGCCGGCCGCGTGTCCAGGCCGCGTACGCGTGGACGTAGAGCGCGTACGAACGGGCCCAGCGCTCGCCGCTGTCCTCGCAGATCTCCCGCACATCGGCACACAGCGCCACGGCCGCGTCCAGGTCGTCCTGGAAGACGAGCGAGAGAGCCAGCTCCGCCTGGCCCATCAGCACATTGCTGTTGATCTCGCCCAGCTCGCGGTACGAGCCGAGCGCGGAGCGCAGCAGCCGCTCGGCGCGCGGCATGTCGTCGGTGAGGAGCGCGAGACAGCCCAGCCGGTGCACCGCGTACGCGTGCGCGAGGGCGTTTCCCGTCCGGTCGGCCTCTTCCCGGCACTCGTACAGCGCGCCCACCGCGGCGGCGTTGTCCCCCTGGAGGATCGCCACATAGCCCAGCACCCACAGAGCCTTGAGCCGTGACTCGTCGTGCCGCGACCCCTCGGGCGGCGGGTCGTCGGGCCGGGCGGCCGGGTCGAGGGCCCGGTCCAGCCAGTGCCGCCCTTCGGTGAGCCGTCCGCAGCCGGCCCAGTAGAACCAGAGCGTGCCCGCCAGATACTGGCCCAGATACGCCTCGCCCTCCGTCTCCAGGCAGAGTTCGATGGCGGCCCGCAGATTGGGCAGCGCGCTGTCGGCGCAGGCGGCGATCTCCGCCTGCCGCGGGCTGAACCAGTCCAGTTCGCACCAGGTGGCCAGGCCCATGTACCAGTCGCGGTGTCTTCTGCGCATCCGGTCGCTGTCCGCCAGGGCGTCCAGCCACTCGGCGCCGTACGCGCGCACCGTGTCCAGCATCCGGTAGCGCGGCCCGGCGGCAGTCTCCTCGCGTACGACCAGGGACTGGGCGATCAGTTCGCCGAGTACGTCCAGGACGCTCTCGTCCGGCAGATCGGGGCCGGCGCACACGTACTCGGCGGCCTCCAGGTCGAAGGGTCCGGCGAAGACCGAGAGCCGTGCCCACAGCAACCGCTCGGTGGGGGTGCACAGTTCGTGGCTCCAGCCGATCGCGGTACGCAGCGTGCGGTGGCGCGGAAGTTCGCCGCGTGCGCCCCCGGTGAGCAGCTGGAAGCGGTCGTCGATCCGCCGCAGGATCTGTTCGACGGACAGGGCGCGCAGCCGGGCCGCGGCCAGTTCGAGCGCCAGCGGGATGCCGTCGAGGCGGCGGCACAACTCCCCTACGGCGTCGCGGTGTTCGCCGTGCTCGTAGGAGAGCCGGCTTCCGGCCGCCACGTCGACGGCCCGGTCGGCGAAGAGCCGCGCCGCGTCGGTCCCGGACATCGGGGCCAGCGGGAAGGTCCGTTCGCCCGCCAGCCGCAGCGGCCGGCGGCCGACGGCCAGCACCTGGAGGCCGGGGCAGCGCCTCAGCAGATCCCGTACCAGCTCGGCGCAGGCGTCGACCAACTGCTCGAAACCGTCCAGCACCAGCAGGAGCCGGCGGTCGGCGAGGTGGGTGCGCAGCACCTCACGGGGCGGCCGGCCGCTGTGGTCGGTGATGCGCAGGGCGTCGGCCAACGCGTGGTCGAGCAGCCCGGGGTCGCGGATCGCGGAGAGTTCGGCGAGCCAGACACCGTCGCAGTAGCGTTTCTTCAGGTCCGGTGACGGCAGGATTCGGCCGGCCGCGTGCACGGCCAGCCGGGTCTTGCCGACACCGCCCACACCCACCAGGGTGATCAGCCGGAATTCGGTGAGAAGACGCGTCAGCTCGGCCAGTTCGTCGGCACGGCCCACGAACCGGTTCAGCTCCGCGGGGAGATTGCCGGGGACAGGTCGCATGGGACACGCACAGTACTCATCCGAAAGCGCTGCGTACAATCAGCTGCGGCAACTCCCCCTCCGTACCCCGGCCGATGAGGTATGGTCCGCGACCGCCGTAAAGCGGTATGGGGAGCCACTCCGGGCGCGATAAGGTCGAGGGACGACTTTCAAGACCGACCAGGATCGCCCGGTTCTGAGTCGGCCGACAACGACTTGTTCCCCGTACCCCGCGGGGATGGTCCGGCAGAGAGCGGTGCAGCGTGACCGGTGGAGAGGTTGCCGGGATCCTGGTGGCCGTCTTCTGGGCGGTTCTGGTCACCCTTCTCGCCGTGGTGCTGGTGAGGCTGGCCCAGACGCTCAAGGCGACCACCAGACTCGTGGCGGACGTGACCGACCAGGCCGTACCGCTGCTGGCGGACGCGTCTGCGACCGTACGCGCGGCGCAGACCCAGCTCGACCGGGTCGACGCCATCGCGACGGACGTCCAGGAGGTCACCTCCAACGCGTCGGCGCTCTCCACGACCGTGGCGTCGACCTTCGGCGGCCCGCTGGTCAAGGTCGCGGCCTTCGGCTACGGCGTGCGGCGGGCGATGGGCCGCAAGGCCCCGGCCGAGCAGGCACCCGCCGACCGCGAGGCACCGGCACGGGCGGCGCGCGTTCGCCGCACCGTCATCGTGGGCAGGACCGTTCCGTCCGCCCGACGCAGCAGGAAGCAGAAGGGTTGAGGCAGCGATGTTCCGCCGTACGTTCTGGTTCACCGCGGGTGCGGCGGCCGGCGTGTGGGCCACCACCAAGGTCCACACCAAGCTCCGGCAGTTGACGCCCGAGAGTCTTGCCGCGCAGGCGGCCGACAAGGCCGTCGACGCCGGACACCGGCTCAAGGATTTCGCACTCGACGTCCGGGCGGGCATGGCCCAGCGCGAGTCCGAACTGGGCGAGGTGCTGGGGCTCGACGCACCCGCCGACCCCGAACTCCCCGCAGGCCGCCGCCTCGCCGTCGAGGCCCGAGCGCGGCGGCGGTCCGACGAGCACGACCACGACCACAGCGACAGATTCAACTCGCGTACACCGCACAACCGGAATGAGGACCACTGATGGAGTCGGCTGAAATCCGCCGCCGCTGGCTGAGCTTCTTCGAGGAGCGCGGGCATACCGTTGTGCCTTCGGCGTCGCTCATCGCGGACGACCCGACTCTGCTGCTGGTCCCCGCGGGCATGGTGCCCTTCAAGCCGTACTTCCTCGGTGAGGTCAAGCCGCCCGCCCCGCGCCTGACCAGCGTTCAGAAGTGCGTCCGTACGCCGGACATCGAAGAGGTCGGCAAGACCACCCGGCACGGCACGTTCTTCCAGATGTGCGGCAACTTCTCGTTCGGTGACTACTTCAAAGAAGGGGTCATCCCGCTCGCCTGGGAGCTGCTGACCAAGTCCGTGGCCGACGGCGGCTACGGCCTGGACCCGGAGAGGCTGTGGGTCACGGTCTATCTGGACGACGACGAGGCCGCCGGCATCTGGACCGACAAGGTCGGCTTCCCCGTCGAGCGGATCCAACGCCTGGGCAAGAAGGACAACTACTGGTCCATGGGCATGCCCGGCCCCTGCGGACCCTGCTCGGAGCTCTTCTACGACCGCGGCCCCGAGTTCGGCGAAGAGGGCGGCCCCGCCGTCAACGACGAGCGCTACGTGGAGCTGTGGAACCTGGTCTTCATGCAGTACGAGCGCGGCGCCGGTGAGGGCAAGGAGAACTTCGAGATCCTCGGCGATCTCCCCTCCAAGAACATCGACACGGGTCTCGGCCTCGAACGCCTCGCCATGGTTCTCCAGGGCGTGAACAACATGTTCGAGATCGACACGTCGATGGCCGTCATCGACAAGGCCACCGAGCTGACCGGCGTCCGCTACGGCGCCGACCCCGCCTCGGACGTCTCGCTGCGTATCGTCACCGACCACATGCGCACCTCCGTGATGCTCATCGGTGACGGCGTCACCCCCGGCAACGAGGGCCGCGGCTACGTCCTGCGCCGTATCCTGCGCCGTGCCGTACGCAACATGCGGCTGCTCGGCGCCACCGGACCGGTCGTCGACGATCTGCTCAACGTGGTCATCGGGTCCATGGGTGAGCAGTACCCCGAGCTGATCACCGACCGCAAGCGCATCGAGACCGTCGCCATCGCCGAGGAAGCAGCCTTCCTCAAGGCCATCAAGGGCGGCACCAACATCCTCGACACCGCCGTCACCGAGACCAAGGCCGCCGGCGGCTCGGTCCTGGCCGGCGACAAGGCGTTCCTGCTCCACGACACCTGGGGCTTCCCGATCGACCTCACCCTCGAAATGGCCGCCGAACAGGGCCTCGCCGTGGACGAGGACGGCTTCCGGCGGCTCATGAAGGAGCAGCGGGACCGGGCCAAGGCCGACGCCAAGGCCAAGAAGACCGGCCACGCCGACCTCTCCGCCTACCGCGAGGTCGCCGACACCTCCGGCTCCACCGAGTTCACCGGGTACGGCAGCACCGAGGGCGAGTCGCGGATCGTCGGCCTGCTCGTGGACGGCGTGCCGTCGCCCGCCGCCACCGAGGGCGACGAGGTCGAGGTCGTACTCGACCGCACCCCGTTCTACGCCGAGGGTGGCGGCCAGCTCGCCGACCAGGGCCGGATCAAGCTCGACACCGGCGCCGTCATCCAGGTGCGCGACGTTCAGCAGCCGGTCCCCGGCGTCTCGGTGCACAAGGGATCCGTGCAGGTCGGTGAGGTCACGGTGGGCTCCGCCGCGTTCGTCGCCATCGACACGCACCGCCGCCGGGCCATCGCCCGCGCCCACAGCGCCACCCATCTGACGCACCAGGCGCTGCGCGACGCGCTCGGCCCCACGGCCGCCCAGGCCGGCTCCGAGAACTCGCCGGGCCGCTTCCGCTTCGACTTCGGCTCGCCCGCCGCCGTACCGGGCACGGTTCTCACCGACGTCGAGCAGAAGATCAACGAAGTCCTCGCCCGGGAACTCGACGTCCAGGCCGAGGTCATGTCCATCGAGGACGCCAAGAAGCAGGGCGCCATCGCCGAGTTCGGCGAGAAGTACGGAGAGCGGGTCCGTGTCGTCACCATCGGCGACTTCTCCAAGGAGCTGTGCGGCGGCACGCATGTGCGCAACACCGCCCAGCTGGGTCTGGTGAAGCTGCTCGGCGAGTCCTCGATCGGCTCCGGGGTGCGCCGTATCGAGGCGCTGGTGGGTGTGGACGCCTACAACTTCCTCGCCAGGGAGCACACCGTCGTCGCCCAGCTCCAGGAGCTGGTCAAGGGCCGCTCCGAGGAGCTGCCCGAGAAGATCGCCGGCATGCTCGGCAAGCTGAAGGACGCCGAGAAGGAGATCGAGAAGTTCCGCGCGGAGAAGGTGCTGGCCGCCGCCGCCGGACTGGTCGAGGGCGCCAAGGACGTACGGGGTACGGCCCTGGTCACCGGCCAGGTGCCGGACGGCACGTCGGCCGATGACCTGCGCAAGCTGGTACTCGACGTGCGTGGCCGGATCACCGCCGGCCGGCCGGCGGTCGTCGCGCTGTTCACGACGGCCAACGGGCGCCCGCTGACGGTCATCGCCACCAACGAGGCCGCCCGTGAGCGTGGCCTCAAGGCCGGTGACCTGGTGCGCGCCGCCGCCAAGACCCTCGGCGGCGGAGGCGGCGGCAAGCCGGACGTCGCCCAGGGCGGCGGTCAGAACCCGGCGGCCATCGGCGACGCCGTGGCCGCTGTCGAGCGCCTTGTCGCCGAGACGGCCTGAGGACGTGGCCGAGGACGTGACGGCGTGACGGCGCTCGCGCGCCGGGGCCGCAGACTGGCCGTCGACGTCGGGGACGCCCGGATCGGGGTCGCCTCGTGCGACCCCGACGGGGTCCTCGCGACACCGGTGGAGACCGTTCCGGGACGCGATGTGCCGGCTGCCCACCGGAGGCTGGCGCAACTGGTTGAGGAGTACGAGCCGATCGAGGTCGTGGTCGGTCTGCCGCGGTCGCTCAGCGGCGGCGAGGGGCCGGCGGCGGTCAAGGTGCGGGCGTTCGCGCAGGAGGTGGCGCGTCGTATCGCGCCCGTCCCGGTACGCCTCGTGGATGAGAGAATGACCACGGTGTCCGCAGGTCAAGGCCTGCGTGCGTCGGGTGTGAAGGCCAAGAAGGGCCGGTCCGTCATCGATCAGGTGGCGGCCGTCATCATTCTGCAGAACGCGCTGGAGTCGGAGCGAGCCTCGGGCGCACCGCCCGGTGAGGGTGTGCGGGTTCAGACCTGAGACGCCCAATCGGGCGAAAGCGGAACATACTTACGGTTATCTGTGTGCGTGGATGGCGGCTGTCTGATCGCGATACGGTAACGTTCCGCGCGATGCGGTGGGATTCGAACAACTGCCGCACAGAGAGAGGCGTTACGGACACCGGGCCATCCGCGCCCGGCACCGGGCGCCTCGCGGCTCTAGGGGATCGATGACTGACTATGGCCAGGGCCGAGGCCCTGAACCGTGGCACCCCGAGGACCCCTTGTACGGGGACCAGGGGTGGGGAGCGCAGCAGGCCGCCGACGGCCGGCCTCCTTACGACGCGCAGGCTCAGCCGCAGCAGCCCCACCCGCAGCAGCAGTACGACTCCCAGTACGACACCGGTGGCTGGGACACGGGTCAGCAGCAGTACGCGCAGCAACAGCACCCCCAGCAACAGCACCCCCAGCAACAGCACCCCCAGCAGCACCCGGAGCAGCAGTACGACCCCCAGTACGACGGGGGCGCTTGGGACACGGGGCAGCAGTACGTCCAGCAGCACCAGCCCCAGCAGCACCCCCAGCATCAGCAGCAACAGCGTTCGCAGCAGCAGTACGACCCCCAGCATCAGCAGTCCCAGTACCCGCAGCAGCAGTACAACGAGCAGCAGTACGGCAACCAGCGGCCCTACACCGGCGGGCATCCCAACGACCCCCAGTACGGCGGCGGTTGGGACACCGGCCAGCAGGCGGCCATGCCGTACGGCGAGAATCCGGGCGACCCCTACGCCGGCCAGCAGAGCGGTGGCTACGGCGGCGAGAACCCGGACCGGTACGGCACCTCCGACGCGTACCCGCCGCCGCGCCCGCCGGGACACCGCCAGGCCGAGCCCCCGTCCCCGGCACAGCCCGAGAGCGACTGGGACGGCCCGCAGCCCGAGGAGACGCACCCGTTCTTCACCGGCGAGGACCGCGACGACGACCGGCCCCGTCTTCTTGACGACCGGGATGACCGCGACGACCGGGACGACCGGGACGACTACGACGACTCGGGTGACGGCCGGCGCGGCGGAGGCGGCGGACGTGACCGCCGCGGCAAGTCGAAGAAGAAGCGCCGCGGCGGCGGCGCCTGTCTGGTGGCCTCCCTCGTCCTCGTCGCAGGAGTGGCCGGCGGCGGGTACTACGCCTACCAGTTCTGGCAGGAACGCTTCGGTCCCCCCGCCGACTTCGCGGGTGCCGGTACGGGCACCGTCCAGGTCGAGATCCCGAAGGGCGCCGGCCTCGCCGAAATGGGCAATCTGCTCAAGAAGGCCGGTGTGGTCAAGAGCGCGCAGGCGTTCATCGACGCGGCGGGTGAGCACCCCAAGGGCAAGGCGATCCAGCCCGGCGTCTATCCGCTGAAGAAGGAGATGTCGGCCAAGTCGGCGGTCGACCTGATGACCGACCCGGCCAATCTGAATTCGCTGACCATCGGCGAGGGCACGCGTGCTGTCACGGTGTACGGATTCATCGACACGAAGCTCCAGCTCGACCCCGGTACCACCGCGGATGTCGCCAAGGCGAAGGCCGGCAAACTCGGCCTGCCCGAGTGGGCCGACGACGACAAGAACATAAAGGATCCGCTCGAAGGATTCCTCTACCCCGCGCGTTACGACATCGGTGAGAAGACCAAGCCCGAGGACATCCTCAAGCAGATGGTCGCGCGCTCCAACCAGGAGTACAAGAAGTACGACCTGGAAAAAACGGCCAAGGATCTCGGCCTCGACTCGCCGCTCGACGTCGTCACCGTGGCCAGCCTGGTGCAGGCCGAAGGCATGACGCACGACGACTTCAAGAAGATGGCGGCCGTCGTCTTCAACAGGCTGAAGCCGACGAACACGGCCACCAATCAGAAGCTCGAATTCGACTCGGCGTTCAACTATCTGAAGAACGAGAGCGAGATCGATATCTCCACGGCGGAGATCAGGGGCAACTCCGACCCGTACAACACGTACTTCCACAAGGGTCTTCCGCCAGGTCCGATCGGAAATCCGGGGGCCGACGCGCTGAATGCCACGAAGGCGCCGGACTCGGGTGCCTGGATGTTCTTCATCTCCATCGACGGCAAGACCACCCAATTCACCAAGACCCTGGCCGAGCACGAGAAGCTGGTCAAGGAATTCAACGATCGACAGAAGAATGCGGACGAGTAGGACCACCGAACGCAGGGCGGCCGTCCTCGGCTCGCCCATCGCGCACTCCCTCTCCCCGGTACTGCACCGGGCGGCATACGCGGAACTGGGCCTCACCCACTGGTCGTACGACCGTTTCGAAGTGACCGAGGCCCAGCTCCCCGCCTTCCTCACCGGCCTCGATCCGTCCTGGGCGGGGCTCTCCCTGACCATGCCGCTGAAGCGCGCCGTCATCCCGCTGCTCGACGAGGTCAGCGGGACGGCGGCGTCGGTGGAGGCCGTCAACACCGTCGTCATCGACGGCGACGGCCGGCGTACGGGCGACAACACCGACATCCCCGGCATGCTCGCCGCCCTGCGCGAGCGCGGCGTCGGCACGGTGGAGTCGGCGGCCGTCCTCGGCGCCGGCGCGACCGCGTCGTCCGCGCTCGCCGCGCTCTCGCGTGTCTGCACGGGGCCGGTCACCGCCTACGTACGCAGCGAGGCCCGCGCCGCCGAGATGCGCGGCTGGGGGACCCGCCTCGGTGTCGACGTCCGCACCGCCGACTGGTCGCGGGCGGCCGACGCGCTCGGCGCGCCGCTGGTGATCGCGACGACCCCCGCCGGAGCCACCGACACGCTGGCGCACCGGCTCCCCGACCGCCCCGGCACTCTCTTCGACGTGCTGTACGACCCCTGGCCCACCCCACTCGCCGCCGGCTGGTCCGCGCGGGGCGGCCCGGTGGTCGGCGGCCTCGACCTCCTCGTGCACCAGGCCGTCCTCCAGGTCGAGCGGATGACCGGCCGGGCGCCCGCGCCGCTCGCCGTGATGCGCAAGGCCGGCGAACAGGCGCTCGGAGCTCACTAGGCCCTGTCCGGGTCGGTGTCCGGTTCCGTATCCAGGTTCGTATCCGCAGGCTGGACGGAGTCGCGGGGCGGGTGGCCGGTCATGGCAGGATCGGGGCCCGAGGATGCGTACCGCAGTCGTACCGTCGAAGCTGTCGAGAGTTACCGAGGAGCACCGTTGAGCAGGTTGCGCTGGCTGACCGCGGGGGAGTCGCACGGACCCGCACTCGTCGCGACCCTGGAGGGCCTTCCCGCGGGTGTACCGATCACCACGGAGATCGTCGGCGACCATCTCGCCCGGCGGCGCCTCGGCTACGGACGTGGCGCGCGCATGAAGTTCGAGCGCGACGAGGTGACCTTCCTCGGTGGTGTCCGGCACGGCCTGACCATGGGGTCGCCGGTCGCGATCATGGTCGGCAACACCGAGTGGCCCAAGTGGGAGCAGGTCATGTCGGCCGACCCGGTCGACCCCGAGATCCTGGCCGGGCTCGCCCGTAACGAGCCGCTGACCCGGCCGCGCCCCGGCCACGCCGACCTCGCGGGCATGCAGAAGTACGGGGCGACCGAGGCCCGGCCGATCCTGGAGCGTGCCAGCGCCCGGGAGACGGCGGCCAGGGTCGCGCTCGGCGCGGTCGCGCGGTCGTATCTGAAGGAGACGGCCGGGATCGAGATCGTGTCCCACGTGGTCGAACTGGCCACCGCCAAGGCCCCGTACGGCGTCTACCCGGCTCCCGGCGACGTCGAGCGGCTCGACGCCGACCCGGTGCGCTGCCTGGACCCCGAGGCCAGCGAGGCGATGGTCGCCGAGATCGACCAGGCCCACAAGGACGGTGACACCCTCGGCGGCGTGGTCGAGGTGCTGGCGTACGGCGTGCCGGTCGGCCTCGGCTCGCACGTCCACTGGGACCGCAGGCTCGACGCCCGGCTCGCCGCCGCCCTCATGGGCATCCAGGCCATCAAGGGCGTCGAGGTCGGCGACGGCTTCGGTCTCGCCCGGGTGCCCGGCTCCCAGGCGCACGACGAGATCATGATCACCGACGAGGGCATCAGGCGCGCCTCGGGCCGCTCCGGCGGCACCGAAGGCGGTCTGACGACCGGCGAACCGCTGCGCGTACGGGCCGCGATGAAGCCCATCGCGACCGTGCCCCGCGCGCTCGCCACCATCGACGTCGCCACCGGCGAGCCCGCCAAGGCGCACCACCAGCGCTCCGACGTCTGCGCGGTGCCCGCTGCGGGCATCGTGGCGGAGGCCATGGTCGCGCTGACCCTCGCCGACGCCGTGGCCGAGAAGTTCGGCGGCGACAGCGTCCCCGAGACCCGGCGCAACGTCGAGTCGTACCTTGAGAACCTGGTGATCCGATGAGCGGCCCGCTGATCGTCCTGGTCGGCCCCATGGGGGTCGGCAAGACCACCGTCGGCGCGCTGCTCGCCGAACGCCTCGACACCGATTACCGGGACACCGACGCGGACATCGTCGCCGCCGAGGGCCGCGAGATCTCGGACATCTTCTTCGACGACGGCGAGCAGCACTTCCGCGACCTGGAGCGGGCCGCCGTACGCGGCGCGCTCGCCGAACACGCCGGCGTCCTCGCGCTCGGCGGTGGCGCGGTCCTCGACAAGGACACCCGCGAACTGCTCGCCGGTCTCCCCGTCGTCTACCTCTCGATGGAGGCGAACGAGGCGGTTCGGCGTACCGGCCTCGGCCTCGCCCGCCCGCTGCTCGCCATCAACCCCCGCCAGCAGTGGAAGCTGCTGATGGAGGAGCGCCGCGCCCTGTACACGGAGGTCGCACGCGCGGTCGTCCCGACCGACGAGCGGGCGCCCGAAGAGGTCGCCGAAGCCGTCATCGAGGCGCTGGAGCTGGGCGCGGCGGCCATTCCCGGCGCGGATCCGTCCATCACCCCCGGCAAGGAGAACCAGGCATGACGACGGACCAGGCCCAGCCGGTCACCCGCATCCAGGTCGGCGGCACCGCGGGCCACGACCCGTACGAGGTGCTGGTCGGCCGCCAACTGCTGGGCGAGCTGCCCGTACTCATCGGCCCCCGGGTCAAGCGCGTCGCCGTGCTGCACCCCGAAGCGCTCGCCGAGACCGGCGAGACACTGCGCCAGGATCTGGCGGACCAGGGGTACGAGGCGGTCGCCATCCAGCTGCCGAACGCCGAGGAGGCCAAGACCGTCGAGGTCGCCGCCTACTGCTGGAAGGCGCTCGGCCAGACCGGCTTCACCCGCAGCGACGTCATCGTCGGCGTCGGCGGCGGCGCCACCACCGACGTCGCGGGCTTCGTCGCGGCGACCTGGCTGCGCGGGGTGCGGTGGATCGCCGTACCGACGACCGTCCTCGGCATGGTCGACGCGGCGATCGGCGGCAAGACCGGCATCAACACCGCCGAGGGCAAGAACCTCGTCGGTGCCTTCCACCCGCCCGCCGGGGTGCTCTGCGACCTCGCGGCGCTGGACTCGCTGCCCGTGCACGACTACGTGAGCGGCATGGCCGAGATCATCAAGGCGGGCTTCATCGCCGATCCGGCCATTCTCGATCTGGTGGAGGCCGACCCCGAAGGCGCGCGCTCGCCCGCCGGACCGCACACCGCCGAGCTGATCGAGCGCTCCATCCGCGTCAAGGCCGAGGTCGTGTCCAACGACCTCAAGGAGTCCGGCGTACGCGAGATCCTGAACTACGGCCACACGCTCGCCCACGCCATCGAGAAGAACGAACGCTACAAATGGCGGCACGGCGCGGCCGTCTCCATCGGCATGGTCTTCGCCGCCGAACTGGGGCGTCTCGCGGGCCGGTTGGACGACACCACCGCCGACCGGCACAGCGCCGTCCTGAAGTCCGTCGGTCTGCCGCTGACCTACCGCGGCGACCAGTGGCCCAAGTTGCTCGAAACGATGAAGGTCGACAAGAAGTCCCGCGGTGACCTGCTGCGTTTCATCGTCCTCGACGGTCTGGCCAAGCCGACCGTGCTGGAGGGACCCGACCCGGCGGTGCTGCTCGCCGCGTACGGGGAGGTGTCCGAGTGACGCGTCGGGTGCTGGTGCTCAACGGCCCCAACCTGGGCCGGCTCGGCTCACGCGAACCGGACGTCTACGGCTCCGTCTCGTACGCCGGTCTTGTGGAGACCTGCCAATCGACGGGCAAGGAGCTGGACTTGGCCGTCGAGGTGCGCGAGACGAACGACGAGGGCGAGCTGATCCGCTGGCTGCACGAGGCGGCCGACGGATCGATCCCCGTCGTGCTCAACCCGGGGGCCTTCACCCACTATTCGTACGGAATGCGGGACGCCGCGGCGCAGCGCACCGCGCCGCTGATCGAGGTGCACATCTCGAACCCGTACACCCGCGAGGAATTCCGCCACACGTCGGTCGTCGCGGCGGTCGCCAGTGGCACGATCGCGGGGTTCGGCATCGGCTCGTACCGACTGGCGCTGCGCGCCGTCGCCGAGGAACTGGACGGCTGACGCGGGCCGACGACGGCTGACGGGAAATCCCGAACGGGCGGCGGGCACTCGGGGCGGGCTTCTGACGTTCTTCCGGGGACGGCCGGGGACGGTACCGTTCGAATGCAAGTCGGCCGGGCGGCCGAGCGATCAGCGTCAGACGTACGAGACGGAGTGGCACCGGATGCAGCACGCAGTGGGGGCTCCGTTTCCGCCTCCCCATGGTTCGGCGCACGGGGCGGGCGGACAGGGCGCGGGCGCGTGGGCGCACGGCTCCCCGCCCCACGGTCCGCCCCCGCACGGCGCACCGCACTCCGGCCCGCCACCAGGCCCTCCCGCGCCCCACGGGCACCCGCCCGTCCCGGGCGGTGCGCCGTACGGCGCACCGCCGGTGCCCGGCGGACAGCCGGGGCCGCACACGCACAACGGCCCACCACCGCACAACGGTCCGCCCCCGCACGGCCCGCCGCATCCGGGTCCGCCGCCGGGCGGCGGACGCCCCAGCGGACCGCAGCGGATACCGCCGGTGCGGCAGCAGACCCCCGTGCCCCAGCAGGGACCCCCGGCGCCGCCGCCGGACTCGACCGGGCACATCCAGCTGCCGCCGGGCGGGCCCGTTCCGCTGCCCGTGCCGCATCTCGCCGACAGCGGTACGGGCGCCGCCACGCTCGCCGTCCTGCTGATCGGTCCCGCCGGCGCGGGCAAGACGACCGTCGCCCGGCACTGGGCGGCCCGCCGGCAGGTCCCCACCGCGCACATCAGTCTGGACGACGTACGCGAATGGGTCTGCTCCGGCTTCGCCGACCCCCAGTCGGGGTGGAACGAGCACTCCGAGGCGCAGTACCGCCTCGCCCGCCGCACCTGCGGCTTCGCCGCCCGTAACTTCCTCGCCAACGGGATCTCCTGCATCCTCGACGACGCGGTCTTCCCCGACCGCCCCGTCGTCGGACTCGGCGGCTGGAAGCGCCACGTCGGCCCCGGTCTGCTGCCCGTCGTCCTGCTGCCCGGCCTGGAGATCGTCCTGGAGCGGAACGCGGAACGCAGCGGGAACCGCAGGCTCTCGGACGAGGAGGTGGCGGGCATCCACGGCCGGATGGCCGGCTGGTACGGCTCCGGACTGCCGATCATCGACAACTCGAAGTACGACGTCGAGACGACGGCCCGCGTGCTGGACGACGTCCTCGCCCGGTCGATCGCGAGCCCGCCGAACTGGTAGTGGCGGCCCGCCGGGGGCCGCGCCCGCAGGCCGCCGGGCGGCTGCCCGCGCCCGCCCCGCCGCCCCGGTCGGCCGCGTCGGCCGCGCCGAGCCGGGCCCGCGCTCATAGGCTCGATACATGTCTGAGGTGTTTGCGGTCCGTCGCGGGCGGCTGCGCGACCGGTGCTCGGCGGCCGGCAGCGATGCCGCCCTGGTGTCACTCCCCGCCAACGTCCGCTATCTCGCCGGCGGCGCCCCGCCGGGCGCCGTCCTGCTGCTCGGCGTCGCCGACCAGCGCGACGTACTGCTCTGCCCCCGCACCCCCACCGGCGACCCCGCCGAAGGCCGCCCCGACGACGGGCTGCGCCTGAGTGTGCTGCCCACCGCGACGGGCGATCCGGCGGTCGCCGCCGCGGACCTCATCGACCCGTCCACGGCCCGGACCCTCGCCGTCGAGGAACACCACCTGACCGTCGCCCGCCACCGCGCGATGCGCTCCGTGGCCCCCCGGTTGCTCCTCGCCGACCTCGGCCGCACCGTCGAACAGCAGCGGACGGTCAAGGACGAGGAGGAGATCTCCCAGCTGCGGATCGCCGCCGAGATCTCCGACCAGGCACTCGGCGAACTGCTCGAATCGATCCTCGTCGGCCGCACCGAACGGCATCTCGCGCTGGAACTGGAGCGGCGCCTGGTCGACCACGGCGCCGACGGACCGGCCTTCCGGACCTCGGTCGCCACCGGGCCGAACGCGGGCCGCCCCGGCCACCGGCCCTCGGACCGCAGGGTCGAGGAGGGGGATTTCCTCTCCGTACGGCTCGGTGCCAACTACCACGGATACCGCTGCGAGATCGGCCGCACCTTCGTCATCGGATCGTCGCCCGCCGACTGGCAGATCGAGCTGTACGACCTGGTCTTCGCCGCACAACGGGCAGGTCGGGAGGCTCTGACGCCCGGTACCGCCTACCGCGACGTGGACCGCGCGGCCCGCCGCCCGCTGGAGTCGGCGGGGTACGGGGAGGGGCTCGCGGCCCGTACCGGACACGGTGTGGGACTCGAAATCGACGAGGACCCGCAGTTGGCACCCACCGCCATGGGTAAACTGGACGCTTGTGTGCCGGTCACCGTCGAACCGGGGGTTCACCTCCCGGGCCGGGGCGGTGTCCGGATCGATGACACGCTCGTCGTCCGCCCCGAGGCGGACGGCGGACCCGAGCTACTCACCATCACGACCAAGGAACTGCTCGCGCTCTAGTGCTCCGGCAAGCTTTTCGCCGGTCGCGGTGGTGGCGCGCACCCGTGGTCCCACCCCGCTTCAGTCCAGGAGATTCCGCAACCGTGGCTTCCACGAACGACCTCAAGAACGGCATGGTTCTCAAGCTCGACTCCGGCCAGCTCTGGTCCGTCGTCGAGTTTCAGCATGTCAAGCCCGGCAAGGGCCCCGCCTTTGTCCGCACCAAGCTGAAGAACGTGCTCTCCGGCAAGGTCGTCGACAAGACCTTCAACGCCGGCGTGAAGGTCGAGACGGCCAGCGTCGACCGCCGCGACATGCAGTTCTCATTCATGGACGGCGAGTACTTCGTCTTCATGGACATGGGCACCTACGACCAGATCCACGTCAGCCGGGAGGTCGTCGGCGACGCCGCGAACTTCCTCCTGGAGGGCTTCGAGGCCACGGTGGCGATGTACGAGGGCAACGCGCTCTACGTCGAGCTGCCCGCCGCCGTCGAACTGGTCATCGAGCACACCGACCCCGGTGTGCAGGGCGACCGCTCCACCGGCGGCTCCAAGCCCGCCAAGCTGGAGACCGGTTACGAGATCGGTGTCCCGCTCTTCATCACGACCGGCGAGAAGATCAAGGTCGACACGCGCTCCGGTGAGTACCTCGGCCGGGTGAACAGCTAACCGTGGCTGCCCGCAACAAGGCCCGCAAGCGCGCCTTCCAGATCCTTTTCGAGGCCGACCAGCGCGGGGCGCCCGTGCAGACGGTCCTCGCGGACTGGCTCCGGCACGCCCGGACCGACGACCGCCAGCCGCCGGTCAGCGAATACACGATGGAGCTGGTCGAGGGGTACGCGCGGTACGCGGACCGGATCGACGAGCTCATCTCCACCTACTCGGTGGGCTGGACGCTCGACCGGATGCCGGTCGTCGACCGGAACATCGTCCGGCTCGGCACGTACGAGCTGGTATGGGTGGACGGGACGCCCGACGCCGTGGTGATAGACGAGGCGGTACAGCTCGCCAAGGAGTTCTCCACCGACGAGTCACCGTCCTTCGTGAACGGCCTCCTCGGCCGCTTCAAGGACCTCAAGCCGAGCCTGCTGCGCGCCGACTAGCGCGGTGGCCGGTTCCTCATCGAGCGCCGGACGGGCCGCGCATGCGGCCCGTCCGGCAATTGAGGACAGGCGCCGCAGGTCTGCCCCCAAGCGCCGCGCGGCCCGTCTGGGCGGCCCGTATCGCGCTTGAGGGGGACCCGGCGAAGATGAACATTCTTCTGCTTCGGGCCTGGTGCCCGTTCCGAGCTGTGGCCTAAGTTGCCGCGCATGGACCAACCGCGCCCGGGAAGTGCCGCGTTGAGGGCCCGGGTCCGGATCGGCTACGGGCTCGGGTCGTTCGCCACCGGCACCTTCGGCACCGTCCCCGGGCTGATGCTGCTCTACTACCTGACCGACATCCTCGGCGTCGCCGCCGGGATCGCCGGTCTGCTGGTCTTCCTGCCCAAGGCGTGGGACGTGGCGCTCAACCCCTGGATCGGCAGCCTCTCCGACCGTACGCGGCACCGCTGGGGACCCCGCCGCCCCTGGATGCTCGCCGGCGCGCTCACCATGCCGGTCTGCTTCGCCGCCATGTTCGCGGCGCCCGACCTGGAACGCGGCTGGGCCGCCGGCTACGTGGCCGTCCTCTTCCTGCTGACCGCCACCGGCTACGCCTGCTTCCAGGTCCCGTACGTCGCGCTGCCCGCCGAACTCACCGCCGACCCCGACGAACGCGCCCGCGTCATGTCCTGGCGCGTCGCCTTCCTCGGCGCGGCGATCCTGCTGTCCGGCGCCGTCGCGCCGCTCATCGCGGGCTCCACCGCCGACAGCCCCGGCACGCCGGGCGGCTACCGGCTGATGGGCGTCGTCATCGGCGCGCTGCTCTGCGCCGGGATGCTCGCCGCGTTCGCCGCCACCGCCCGTACGCCCGACGTGCTGCGCACCACCACCGGCGCTCCCGGCGGACTGGTCGCCCAACTGCGCGCCGCCCGGTCCAACCGGCCGTTCCTGTGGCTGCTCGCCGCGTTCGTCGTGCAGGCGGCGGCGACCGGCCTGATGCTCGCGGGCGCCCAGTACTTCGCCACGTACATCCTCGGCCGGCCCGCCGCCACCACACTCCTGTTCGCCTGCCTGATCGTGCCGTCGCTGCTCGCGATGCCGCTGTGGCTGGCGGCCGGGCGGCGCACCGGCAAGCGGGCCGCCGCCGTCGCCGCGTCCTGCTGTTTCCTCGCCGGAGCGGTACTCGCCTCGCTGGCAAGGGAGTTGCCCGAAGTCGCGGTGTACGGGGGCGTGGCACTGGCCGGGGTGGGCTACGCCGGCATGCAGATGCTGCCGATGGCGATGCTCGGGGACGCCGTCGCCGCCGACGCGTACACCGGCCGTCGGCGCAGGGCCGGGCTCTTCACCGGGCTGTGGACGGCGGGGGAGACCCTTGGACTCGCCGTCGGGCCGGGGCTGTTCGGGCTCGTCCTGTCGATCGGGGGCTTCGTCTCCTCGGACGCCACCCACCGCGTCGACCAGCCGGGCTCCGCGCTCACGGCGATCGTCGTCGGATTCGGCGCCCTGCCGGCGCTCCTGCTGCTCGTCAGCCTGCCGCTGCTGGGCCGCTACCGGCTGCCCGAGGCCGAACTGGTGCGGCTGCGCGAGGAGTCGGCGGCACGCGACGACGATCCCGACGACCTCGACAACCGCGATGACCGCGATGACCGCGATGATCCCGACAACCGCGGCGACCTGTCCGTACCGACCGTGGAGCAGCCGTGAGCGCCGCACACCAGCCCGAGTCCGACCCCGAAAGCCGTGACGCGCGAGCCCTGTTGGCGCGCCTCACCGCCCTGCGCGCCGGGGATCTGCCGGTACGGGGCGGCCGGACCATGGCGTACGTCTACGACTCCGGCCTCGACGGCATCGAGGAGCTGGCCACCGAGGCCGCCGCCCGCTTCGCCGGGGTCAACGGGCTCGACATGACCGCCTTCCCCAGCGTCGTGACCCTGGAGAACGACATCGTGGCGCGCGCCGCCCGGCTGCTCGGCGGCGACGACCGTACCGCGGGCACCTTCACCAGCGGCGGCACCGAGAGCTGCCTGCTCGCCGTACTCACGGCGCGCGAGCACGCCCGGCACACCCGTGGCGTCACCGCCCCGGAACTGCTCCTGCCCAGCACCGCGCACCCCGCCTTCCACAAGGCGGCGAAGCTCTTCGGGCTGCGGACCGTGGTGGTGCCGGTCGACCCGGCCACGTACCGCGTGCGCGCCGACGAGATGGCCGCCGCCCTGACCGACGACACGGCGCTGGCGGTCGTCTCCGCGCCCTCGTACGCGCACGGTGTCGTCGACCCGGTGGCCGACGTGGCGGCGGCGGCCGACCGGCGCGGGGTGCTGTGCCATGTGGACGCGTGCATCGGCGGCTGGTACCTCGGTCATCTGCGACTGGGCCGTCCGGGTGACGCGTGGCCCGGGCCGCCCGCCGGACCGGCCGTACCCGCGTTCGACCTGTCGGTGCGGGGAGTGACATCTCTCTCGGTCGATCTGCACAAATACGGCTACACGGCGAAGGGCGCCTCGGTGCTGCTGACGCGCGACGCGGAGCTGCGCCGGCACGGCTGGTTCGCCCACGCGTCCTGGCCCGGCTACCCGGTCGTCAACGCGACCCTCCAGGGCACCAAGCCCGCAGGGCCGCTGGCCGCCGCCTGGGCGGTCCTGGAGCGGATCGGCACCGACGGCTACGCGGCGCTCGCCACGCGCGTGCACGGGGCGACCACGGCCCTCGCCGAGGGCATCGACCGCATCGACGGCGTACGGCTGCTGGCCCGCCCCGAGGCGTCGCTGCTGGCGCTGGCCGCCGACGACCCGCGCGTCGACCCGTTCGTGGTGGGCGACGAGATGCGGAGCCAGGGGTGGTATCTCCAGCCGCAGCCCGCCTACGGGGGCTCGCCCGCCAACCTCCATCTGACGGTGACGGCGGCGGTCGCCGACCCGGAGACCGTACGGCTGCTGCTCGCCGCCCTGGAGCGGGCCGTGGGCGCCGCCGTACGGCACGGACCGGCCCGCGTCGACCCCGGTCTGGTCCGGGCGGCGGCGCTGCTCGACCCGGACCTCCTGGGGCCCGACGAGGTGGCTCTCGCCCTCGGGCTCGCGGGCATCGGCGCCGACGGGCGGCTGCCGGAGCGGATGGCGCCGGTGCTCGCCGTGCTCCAGGCGCTGCCGCCCCGCCTGACGGAGCGGCTGCTCCCGGAGGTCATCGGCAGGCTGTACGACGCGGGCGCGGCCTGACGCCCCCGCTGCCGCCGGACGGCCGGCGGCAGTGTCCGGATGCCCGGACGCCCCGGAAGGGACGGCCCGCCGGCTGCGGTCCGCCCCTTCCGGATGTGACGTTTCTGCTGTTCTGTACCGGGCTGTCAGCCCTCGTCGTGGGCCACGGCGCGGCGCGCGTCCGCGTCCAGCACGCCCCAGCTGATCAGCTGCTCGGTGAGGACCGACGGCGACTGGTCGTAGATGACCGCGAGGGTGCGCAGGTCGTCCTGGCGGATCGACAGCACCTTGCCGTTGTAGTCGCCACGCTGGCTCTGGATGGTCGCCGCGTAACGCTGGAGCGGGCCGGCCTTCTCCTGCGGGACATGGGCGAGCCGCTCCAGGTCCAGGACGAGCTTCGGCGGCGGCTCGGCCGCTCCGCCCGGTGTCGTGCCCGGCAGCAACTCCTGCACCGGAACCCCGTAGAAATCGGCCAGCTCGGCGAGGCGCTGCACGGTCACCGCGCGGTCACCGCGCTCGTACGACCCCACCACCACGGCCTTCCAACGGCCCTGTGACTTCTCCTCCACGCCATGGAGCGAGAGGCCCTGCTGGGTGCGGATGGCGCGGAGCTTGGCCCCGAGCTGCTTTGCGTATTCGCTGGACATAAGGCTCCCCGGACGCTGGGACAATCTGCGGCTCCGCCGCGTGGCTGGTAACTCACTGTGAGGTTACGCAGCGTGACTTGGATGCGTCAAGCCGAATGGTCCGCGCCCACCCCTCCACAAGTCCGGAAAAGGCCGCCGGACCTGGTAATGTCGACGGCGCAAATCCGACGTCCTTTAACGTCCGTCCCGTGAGGCGGAGAAGGAGGTCCGTTTCTTATGGACACGCACAGCTCTGATGTCGCCCGCCCCGTGCTGGAGGCACCCGACATCGCACGGGCACTGACCCGTATCGCCCACGAGATCGTCGAACGTGCCAAGGGCGCCGACGACGTGGTTCTGCTCGGCATCCCCACCCGTGGCGTCTTCCTGGGCCGACGGCTGGCGGACAAGCTCGAAGAGATCACCGGCGGCAGCATCCCGGTCGGATCCCTCGACATCACCATGTACCGCGACGACCTGCGCATGCGGCCCGCCCGCGCGCTGGCCCGTACCGAGATCCCGCCCGACGGGGTCGACGGGCGGCTCGTCGTCCTCGTGGACGACGTGCTCTTCTCCGGCCGCACGATCCGCGCCGCCCTCGACGCGCTCGGCGACATCGGCCGGCCACGCGCCGTCCAGCTCGCCGTCCTCGTCGACCGGGGCCACCGCGAACTGCCCATCCGCGCCGACTACGTGGGCAAGAACCTCCCCACGTCGCTGCGCGAGACGGTCAAGGTCCAGCTCGCCGAGGAGGACGGCCGTGACACCGTGCTGCTGGGCCTGAGGAAGCCCGCCCCGGCCGGCGAGCAGTAGCGGGCCGTCGTCCGGCCCTCCGTACGCCACAGGCCCGCACACGGCCGCGCGTCGGCGCGCCCCGAAGCCGCCACGCCAGCCCGGGGAGACCCGGGAACCCAGAACCGCCTCCACACAACGGAGCACACCCGATGCTGCGCCTCACCGGGGCAAGCCCCCGCACCCCCGGCCATCTCATCTCCGCCGCCGACCTCACCCGCGACGACGCCGTGCTGATCCTCGACACCGCCGAGGAGATGGCCAGGGTCGCCGACCGGCCCATCAAGAAGCTGCCGACGCTGCGCGGCCGCACCGTCGTCAACCTCTTCTTCGAGGACTCGACCCGCACCCGGATCTCCTTCGAGGCCGCCGCCAAGCGCCTGTCCGCCGACGTCATCAACTTCTCGGCCAAGGGCTCGTCGGTCTCCAAAGGAGAGTCGCTCAAGGACACCGCGCTGACGCTGGAGGCCATGGGCGCCGACGCCGTCGTCATCCGGCACGGCGCGTCGGGCGCCCCCTACCGGCTCGCCAACTCCGGCTGGATCGACGGCGCCGTCATCAACGCGGGTGACGGCACGCACGAACATCCCACCCAGGCGCTGCTCGACGCCTTCACCATGCGCCGCAGGCTGGTCGGCGCCGACACGGGCATCGGCCGGGACCTCGAAGGCCGCCGCATCACGATCGTCGGCGACATCCTGCACAGCCGCGTCGCCCGTTCCAACGTCCTGCTGCTGCACACGCTCGGCGCGCGGGTCACACTCGTCGCCCCGCCGACCCTGGTGCCGATCGGCGTCGAGGAGTGGCCGTGCGAGGTGTCGTACGACCTGGACCGGGTGCTGCCCAAGTCCGACGCCGTGATGATGCTGCGCGTCCAGCGCGAGCGGATGAACGCCGCGTTCTTCCCCACCGAGCGCGAGTACTCACGGCGCTACGGGCTCGACGGCGAGCGGATGGCCCGGATGCCCGGGAACTCGATCGTGATGCACCCCGGCCCGATGAACCGCGGCATGGAGATCACCGCCGAGGTCGCCGACTCCGACCGCTGCACGGCCGTCGAACAGGTCGCCAACGGCGTCTCGACCCGCATGGCCGTCCTGTATCTGCTTCTGGGCGGCAACGAACCCGCCGTCACCCATTCCCGCCCGGCGTCCGCCACCGAGGAGAGCAAGTAACCATGAGCAAGATCCTGATCCGTGGCGCCAAGGTGCTCGGCGGCGAAGTGAGCGACGTCCTCATCGACGGCGCGGTCGTCGAGCGGGTGGCCACGGGCATCGACGCGGGCGACGCCACCGTCGTGGAGGCGGCGGGGCAGATCCTGCTGCCCGGCCTGGTCGACCTGCACACCCATCTGCGCGAGCCCGGCCGCGAGGACTCCGAGACCGTCCTCACCGGCACCAGGGCGGCGGCGGTCGGCGGCTTCACCGCCGTACACGCCATGGCCAACACCTTCCCCGTCGCCGACACCGCCGGCGTGGTCGAGCAGGTCTGGCGGCTCGGCCGGGAGTCCGGCTACTGCGACGTACAGCCCGTCGGCGCCGTCACCGTCGGCCTGGAGGGCAAGCAGCTCGCCGAACTCGGCGCCATGCACGAATCGGCCGCCGGTGTGCGGGTCTTCTCCGACGACGGCAAGTGCGTGGACGACGCGGTGATCATGCGCCGGGCACTGGAGTACGTGAAGGCGTTCGACGGTGTCGTCGCCCAGCACGCCCAGGAGCCCCGGCTCACCGAGGGCGCCCAGATGAACGAGGGCATCGTCTCGTCGGAGCTGGGGCTCGGCGGCTGGCCCGCCGTCGCCGAGGAGTCGATCATCGCCCGCGACGTGCTGCTGGCCGCCCACGTCGGCTCCCGCGTCCACATCTGCCATCTCTCCACGGCCGGCTCGGTCGAGATCGTGCGGTGGGCCAAGTCGAAGGGCTGGAACGTCACCGCCGAGGTCACCCCGCACCACCTGCTGCTGACGGACGAGCTCGTACGGTCCTACAACCCCGTCTACAAGGTGAACCCGCCGCTGCGCACCGAGGCCGACGTCCTGGCGCTGCGCGAGGCCCTGGCGGACGGCACGATCGACTGCGTCGCCACCGACCACGCGCCGCACCCGCACGAGGACAAGGACTGCGAGTGGGCGGCGGCGGCCATGGGCATGGTCGGTCTGGAGACCGCGCTGTCCGTCGTCCAGCAGACGATGGTCGACACCGGTCTCATCGACTGGGCGGGCGTCGCCGACCGCATGTCGGTGCGGCCCGCGCAGATCGGCCGGCTCACCGGTCACGGCCGTCCCGTCTCGGCAGGTGAGCCCGCCAACCTCACGCTCGTCGATCCCGCTTACCGTGGAGTGGTGGACCCCGCGGGCTTCGCCTCCCGCAGCCGTAACACCCCCTACCAGGGCCGTGAGCTGCCGGGACGCGTCACCCACACCTTCCTGCGGGGCCGTGCCACGGTCGTCGACGGGATTCTTGCGTGAGCGCTGTACTGATCAATATCGCCGCCGAGCAGAAGTCGGCCGACGTGACCGACTGGGCCGCCCGCATCGGCTGGGTGGTGGGTCTGCTTGTGTTCATCGCCTTCGTGTACTGGCTGATGCGCCAGGGCTGGAAGTGGCGCGGAAGCCTCCAGGCCGATCTGCCGGAGCTGCCGGCGATCCCCGGGACGGCCGTCCCCGAAGGGGACGTGACGCTGCGGCTCAGCGGCAGGTACCACGGCTCCACGACCGCCGGTCAGTGGCTGGACCGGATCGTCGCGCACGGCCTGGGCGTCCGCAGCCGGGTGGAGCTGACGCTCACCGACGCGGGCGTGGCCGTCGTACGACCCGGGGCCACCGACTTCCTCGTCCCGGCGGGCCGACTGCGCGCCGCCCGGCTCGACAAGGGCATCGCCGGCAAGGTCCTCGCCGAGGGCGGGCTGCTGATCCTCACCTGGCAGCACGGCGACCGGCTGCTCGACTCCGGCTTCCGCTCCGACCGCGCGGCGGAGCACACCGCCTGGGTCGACGCGGTCAACCTCATGAACCAGGCGACGGCCACGAACGCCGCGCCGACCACCGAGGCGCCGACCACCGACGCGTCGGCCGCCGCGACCAACGACGCACCATTCACGACGGAAGGCACCGCACGATGACCCTCTCCACCCGGGGAGCCGCCAAAGCTCCCGCCGTACTCGTCCTGGAGGACGGCCGGAGCTTCCGCGGCCGTGCCTACGGGGCCGTGGGGGAGACCTTCGGCGAGGCGGTGTTCTCCACCGGCATGACCGGCTACCAGGAAACCCTCACCGACCCCTCGTACCACCGCCAGGTCGTCGTCATGACCGCCCCGCACATCGGCAACACCGGCGTCAACGACGAGGACGACGAGTCCGCCCGGATCTGGGTCGCCGGCTACGTCGTACGCGACCCCGCCCGCCTCCCGTCCAACTGGCGCTCCCGGCGCTCCCTGGACGAGGAACTGGTCCGGCAGGGCATCGTCGGCATCAGCGGGGTCGACACCCGCGCGCTCACCCGCCATCTGCGCGAGCGCGGCGCGATGCGCGTCGGCATCTTCTCCGGCGACGCGCTCGCCGACGGCGCCCTCAACGACGACGCGACGCTGACCGCACGTGTGCGGGAGGCGCCCGCGATGAAGGGCGCGAACCTCTCCGCCGAGGTCGCCACCACCGAGCCGTATGTCATCCCGGCCGTCGGCACCAAGCGGTTCACCGTCGCCGCCATCGACCTCGGTATCAAGGGCATGACCCCCCGGCGGATGGCCGAGCGCGGGATCGAGGTGCACGTCCTGCCCGCCACCGCCACGGTGGACGACGTGTACGCGGTCGCGCCCGACGGCGTGTTCCTGTCCAACGGGCCCGGCGACCCCGCCACCGCCGACCTGACCGTGATCAAGGGCGTACTGGAGCGCGGCACACCGCTCTTCGGCATCTGTTTCGGCAACCAACTCCTGGGCCGTGCGCTGGGCTTCGGCACGTACAAGCTCAAGTACGGGCACCGCGGCATCAACCAGCCGGTGCAGGATCGTTCCACCGGTAAGGTCGAAGTCACCGCGCACAACCACGGGTTCGCCGTCGACGCCCCGCTCGACCAGATCACCGACACCCCCTACGGCCGCGCCGAGGTCTCCCACGTCTGTCTCAACGACAACGTGGTCGAAGGGCTCAGGCTGCTCGACCGGCCGGTCTTCAGCGTCCAGTACCACCCCGAGGCGGCGGCCGGCCCGCACGATGCCGCATACCTCTTCGACCGCTTCACGTCTCTGATGAACACCGTCCTCATGGAGGGCCAGCATGCCTAAGCGCTCCGACATCCGGTCCGTCCTGGTCATCGGCTCCGGTCCGATCGTGATCGGCCAGGCGGCCGAGTTCGACTACTCGGGAACCCAGGCCTGCCGCGTCCTCAAGGCCGAGGGCCTGCGCGTCATCCTCGTCAACTCCAACCCGGCCACGATCATGACCGACCCGGAGATCGCCGACGCCACCTACGTCGAGCCGATCACCCCCGAGTTCGTCGAGAAGATCATCGCCAAGGAGCGCCCCGACGCGCTGCTGCCCACCCTCGGCGGCCAGACCGCGCTCAACACCGCGATCTCCATGCACGACAACGGCGTCCTGGAGAGGTACGGCGTCGAGCTGATCGGCGCCAACGTCGAGGCCATCAACAAGGGCGAGGACCGCGACCTCTTCAAGGGCGTCGTCGAAGCCGTCAAGGCGAAGATCGGATACGGCGAGTCCGCCCGCTCCGTCATCTGCCACACCATGGACGACATCCTTGCGGGCGTCGATGAGCTGGGCGGCTACCCCGTCGTCGTACGCCCCTCCTTCACCATGGGCGGCGCCGGCTCCGGCTTCGCCCACGACGAGGACGAGCTGCGCCGGATCGCCGGACAGGGCCTGATGCTCTCGCCGACCACCGAGGTGCTCCTGGAGGAGTCCATCCTCGGCTGGAAGGAGTACGAACTGGAGCTGATGCGCGACCGGAACGACAACGTCGTGGTCGTCTGCTCCATCGAGAACTTCGACCCGATGGGCGTCCACACCGGCGACTCCATCACCGTCGCGCCCGCGATGACCCTCACCGACCGCGAGTACCAGCGGCTGCGCGACATCGGCATCGCGATCATCCGCGAGGTCGGCGTCGACACCGGCGGCTGCAACATCCAGTTCGCGGTCGACCCGGCCGACGGCCGGATCATCGTCATCGAGATGAACCCCCGCGTCTCGCGCTCCTCCGCGCTCGCCTCCAAGGCCACCGGCTTCCCGATCGCCAAGATCGCCGCGCGCCTCGCCGTCGGCTACACGCTGGACGAGATCCCCAACGACATCACCGAGAAGACCCCGGCGTCCTTCGAGCCGACCCTCGACTACGTCGTGGTGAAGGTCCCGCGCTTCGCCTTCGAGAAGTTCCCCGCCGCCGACGCCACCCTCACCACCACCATGAAGTCCGTGGGCGAGGCCATGGCCATCGGCCGTAACTTCACCGAGGCGCTGCAGAAGGCGCTGCGCTCGCTGGAGAAGACGGGCAGCCAGTTCTCCTTCAGCGGCGATCCCGGTGACCTCGGTACCAAGGCCGAGTTGCTGGAACTGGCGAAGGTCCCCACCGACGGCCGGATCAACACCGTCATGCGGGCGATCCGCGCCGGCGCCACCCCGGAGGAGGTCTTCGACGCGACGAAGATCGACCCGTGGTTCGTGGACCAGCTCTTCCTGATCAAGGAGTACGCGGACGAGCTGGCCGCCGCCGGCCGGCTCGACCCCGAACTCCTCGCCGAAGCCAAGCGCCACGGCTTCTCCGACGCCCAGATCGCCGAGATCCGGGGGCTGCGCGAGGACGTCGTACGCGAGGTACGGCACGCGCTCGGCGTGCGCCCCGTCTACAAGACGGTCGACACCTGCGCCGCCGAATTCGCCGCCAGGACCCCGTACTTCTACTCCTCCTACGACGAGGAGAACGAGGTCGCGCCGCGCGAGAAGCCCGCCGTGATCATCCTCGGCTCCGGCCCCAACCGCATCGGCCAGGGCATCGAGTTCGACTACTCCTGCGTGCACGCGTCCTTCGCGCTCAGCGACGCCGGGTACGAGACCGTGATGGTCAACTGCAACCCGGAGACCGTCTCCACCGACTACGACACCTCCGACCGGCTCTACTTCGAGCCGCTGACCCTGGAGGACGTCCTGGAGATCGTCCACGCGGAGACCCTGGCCGGTCCCGTCGCGGGCGTCATCGTCCAGCTCGGCGGCCAGACACCGCTCGGCCTCGCCCAGGCGCTCAAGGACAACGGCGTCCCCGTCGTCGGCACGCCCCCGGAGGCGATCCACGCCGCAGAGGACCGCGGTGCCTTCGGCCGCGTCCTCGCCGAGGCGGGCCTGCCCGCGCCCAAGCACGGCACGGCCACCACCTTCGACGAGGCCAAGGCGATCGCGGACGAGATCGGCTACCCGGTCCTCGTCCGGCCTTCGTACGTCCTCGGCGGACGCGGCATGGAGATCGTGTACGACGAGACCAGGCTCTCCTCGTACATCGCCGAGTCCACCGAGATCAGCCCCACCCGCCCCGTCCTGGTGGACCGCTTCCTGGACGACGCCATCGAGATCGACGTCGACGCGCTCTACGACGGCACGGAGCTGTACCTCGGCGGCGTCATGGAGCACATCGAGGAAGCAGGCATCCACTCCGGCGACTCGGCTTGCGCGCTGCCCCCGATCACCCTTGGCGGTTTCGACATCAAGCGGCTGCGCGCCTCCACCGAGGCCATCGCGCGTGGAGTCGGCGTCCGCGGCCTGATCAACATCCAGTTCGCGCTGGCCGGGGACATCCTCTACGTCCTGGAGGCCAACCCCCGCGCGTCGCGCACCGTGCCCTTCACCTCCAAGGCCACCGCCGTGCCGCTGGCCAAGGCCGCCGCCCGGATCTCCCTGGGCGCCACGATCGCCGACCTCCGTACGGAGGGCCTGCTGCCGGCGAACGGCGACGGCGGCACCCTGCCCATGGACGCGCCGATCTCCGTCAAGGAGGCCGTGCTGCCGTGGTCGCGCTTCCGCGACATCCACGGGCGCGGCGTCGACACCGTCCTCGGCCCGGAGATGCGCTCCACCGGCGAGGTCATGGGCATCGACTCCGTCTTCGGCACGGCGTACGCCAAGTCGCAGGCGGGGGCGTACGGTCCGCTTCCCACGAAGGGCCGCGCCTTCATCTCCGTCGCCAACCGCGACAAGCGCTCGATGATCTTCCCGGCGCGTGAACTGGTCGCGCACGGCTTCGAACTGTTCGCCACCTCCGGCACCGCCGAGGTCCTGCGCCGCAACGGCATCAAAGCCACGGTCGTACGCAAACAGTTCGAGGGCACCGGACCGAACGGCGAGAGGACCATCGTCCAGCTCATCCACGACGGCGAGGTCGACCTCATCGTCAACACCCCGTACGGCACCGGAGGCCGGCTCGACGGCTACGAGATCCGCACCGCCGCCGTGGCGCGCGGCGTCCCCTGCCTGACCACGGTGCAGGCGCTCGCGGCGGCCGTCCAGGGCATCGACGCCCTCAACCGCGGCGACGTCGGCGTCCGTTCACTCCAGGAGCACGCCCAGCACCTCATCGCCGCCCGCGAGGACTAGGGTCTTTCGTTTGGATCAGGCCGGATCAGGGAGCGGGGTCCGGCACGCGCCCTCGCCGCGTTGACAGCGTTCTCGAAGGCATCCGAGTACGGCCGGGCCATCCACAACGCCGATCATCCGCCTTGCGGTCGCACGCACCGGACGCCGTCGGCCCCGCCCTTCGGGCGGACGGCGCCACTTTCGCCACACGCCCTAGGAGAGCCCACCTCCATGTACCGACTCCTCTTCCAGCTCCTCTTCCGACGGATGGACCCGGAGCAGGCGCACCACCTGGCCTTCCGCTGGATCCGGTGCGTCGTCCGCGTCCCGGTGCTGCGCACCTTCGTCGCCGCGGCGCTCGCTCCTCGTTACGAGGAGCTGCGCACCGAGGCCTTCGGGCTGCGGATGCACGGCCCCTTCGGTCTCGCCGCCGGCTTCGACAAGAACGCCGTCGCCGTCGACGGCATGACCATGCTCGGCTTCGACCACGTCGAGATCGGCACGGTCACCGGGCAGCCGCAGCCGGGCAACCCGCCCCAGCGCCTGTTCCGCCTGCCCGCCGACCGGGCGCTGATCAACCGCATGGGCTTCAACAACGACGGATCGGCCACCGTCGCCCTGCGGCTGGCCACCCGCCGCGCGATCTTCCGTACGACGGTCGGCGTCAACATCGGCAAGACCAAGGCCGTGACGGACGACGGGGCGATCGGCGACTACGTGACGTCGACCGAGCGCCTGGCCGCCCACGCGGACTACCTCGTCGTCAACGTCTCGTCGCCGAACACCCCCGGCCTGCGCGACCTCCAGGCCGTCGACCAGCTGCGCCCGCTGCTGACCGCCGTACGCGAGGCCGCCGACCGGGTCGTGACGGGCCGTCGGGTCCCGCTGCTGGTCAAGATCGCCCCCGACCTCGCCGACGAGGACATCGACGCCGTCGCCGACCTGGCCGTGGAGCTGGGCCTGGACGGCATCATCGCCACCAACACCACCGTCGCGCGCCACGGTCTCGGCCTGAAGACGGCCCCCTCGCTGCTCGCCGAGGCCGGCGGACTGTCCGGAGCACCCCTGAAGGCGCGCTCGCTGGCGGTCCTGAGGCGGCTGTACGGGCGTGTGGGCGACCGGATCACCCTGGTCGGCGTGGGAGGCATCGAGAACGCCGAGGACGCCTGGCAGCGGATCCTGGCGGGCGCGACGCTCGTCCAGGGCTACAGCGCCTTCATCTATCAGGGCCCGTTCTGGAGCCGCTCCATCCACAAGGGGCTCGCCGCGCGGCTGGCCACCAGCGAGTACGCGACTCTCGCCGAGGCCGTCGGCGCCGACACCAGGAAGGTGCACGCATGAACGCCGCAGTCGTCGGTGCCGTCGGCGCGGACACGGAGCCCGAGCCCTTCGGGGCGCGCCTGCGCCGCGCCATGGACACCCGGGGGCCGCTCTGCGTCGGCATCGACCCCCACGCCTCGCTGCTGCACGCCTGGGGCCTGAGCGACGACGTCGCGGGCCTGACGGCCTTCACCCGGACGGTCGTCGATGCGCTGGCCGGCCAAGTCGCCGTGCTGAAGCCGCAGTCGGCGTTCTTCGAGCGGTTCGGTTCGCGCGGTGTCGCCGTCCTGGAGCAGGCGGTCGCCGAGGCGCGGGCCGCCGGAGCGCTCGTCCTGATGGACGCCAAGCGCGGCGACATCGGCTCCACCATGGCCGCGTACGCGGCGACGTACCTCGACCAGGACAGCCCGCTCTTCTCGGACGCCGTCACGGTCTCGCCGTACCTCGGCTTCGGCTCGCTGCGCCCCGCCCTGGACGCGGCGCGCGTCAGTGGGGCCGGTCTCTTCGTGCTCGCGCTCACCTCCAACCCGGAGGGCGCCGAGGTCC
This sequence comes from Streptomyces sp. NBC_01508, assembly GCF_045040315.1. NCBI lineage: Bacteria > Bacillati > Actinomycetota > Actinomycetes > Kitasatosporales > Streptomycetaceae > Streptomyces > Streptomyces sp. NBC_01508. The sequence goes on from NZ_CP109419.1 coordinate 7,242,651, forward strand.
AGCGGGCCACCACCGAAGGTGGTGTCCCGGTCGCGCAGGTGATGCTCGACCACGCGGCACAGGAGAACGCCGGTGCGACGCCGCTCGGTTCGGTCGGGGCCGTCGTCGGGGCGACCCTGGGTGAGACCGGGGTGGATCTCGCGATCAACGGCCCGCTCCTCGCCCCCGGCATCGGGGCGCAGGGCGCGACCCCCGCGGATCTTCCCGGGGTGTTCGGCGCGGCCGTCGGCAATGTGGTGCCGAGCGTCAGCCGGGGAGTACTCCGTCATGGTCCGGATGTTTACGCCCTGCGTGCGGCGGCGGAGCGGTTCAGCGACGAGGTCCGGACGGCGGTCGGGGACGCTCACGGAGCGCGCTGACGCGGATCGAGCGCGGATCCAGAAAGAAAAGCGGGTTGTTTTGCCGGATATGTCCCGGTCGAGCGATGCTGACCAGGACTTTTCGGCTGTTCTCGCTGACGAGAGCGGTCTTCACCGCTAGTCTCCGTCGAGAGTCAACGCGTGGAACCTTCGCTCGTTGCTCACCTGGTGTGGGGCGAACCAGTTCCTCACCGGTCCGTATCCGACAGTTCGACATCCGAGGTGACGTAGGCGTGGCTCTTCCGCCCCTTACCCCTGAACAGCGCGCAGCCGCGCTCGAAAAGGCCGCCGCGGCTCGCCGGGAGCGGGCCGAGGTCAAGAATCGACTCAAGCACTCCGGCGCCTCCCTCCACGAGGTCATCAAGTCGGGCCAGGAGAACGACGTCATCGGAAAGATGAAGGTCTCCGCCCTCCTTGAATCCCTGCCCGGCGTGGGCAAGGTGCGCGCCAAGCAGCTCATGGAGCGACTCGGCATCTCCGAGAGCCGCCGTGTCCGGGGTCTCGGCTCCAACCAGATCGCGTCGCTTGAACGCGAGTTCGGCGGCGGTCCCGCCTGACGTTCCCGGGCACTCCCGGGAACCTGGATAATCGGTGCATGGCACCAGAGGTACGTCCGCGGCTGACCGTGCTCTCCGGCCCCTCGGGGGTCGGCAAGAGCACGGTCGTCGCGCATATGCGCAAGGTCCACCCCGAGGTATGGCTCTCGGTGTCGGCCACCACCAGAAAACCGCGTCCCGGTGAACGCCACGGCGTCCAGTACTTCTTCGTCACCGACGAGGAGTTCGACAAGCTGGTCGCCAACGGCGAGCTGCTGGAATGGGCGGAGTTCGCGGGCAACCGCTACGGCACGCCGCGTCGCGCGGTGCTCGAACGCCTGGAGGCGGGTGAGCCCGTGCTCCTGGAGATCGATCTCCAGGGCGCGCGGCAGGTCAAGGACTCGATGCCGGACTCGCGGCTGGTCTTCCTGGCCCCGCCGAGCTGGGACGAGCTGGTCCGCCGGCTGACCGGCCGGGGCACCGAGTCACCCGAGGTGATCGAGCGCCGGCTGGTGGCCGCGAAGGTGGAGCTGGCCGCCGAGTCGGAGTTCGACATCAGCCTGGTGAACACCTCCGTCGAGGACGTGGCGCGCGAGCTGCTAGCCTTGATGGCAGTTGCCTGACCTCTGTCTGCTTTCGCGCAGCCGTCGGTAGCACCCGGTATTTCCTGTATTTCCCTGATTTATCTTCGGAAGGCAAGAGAGTGTCCTCTTCCATTTCCACGCCCGAGGGCATCATCAACCCGCCGATCGACGAGCTGCTCGAGGCCACGGACTCGAAGTACAGCCTCGTGATCTACGCGGCCAAGCGGGCGCGTCAGATCAACGCGTACTACTCGCAGCTCGGCGAGGGCCTCCTTGAGTACGTCGGTCCGCTGGTGGACACGCACGTGCACGAGAAGCCGCTCTCGATCGCGCTGCGCGAGATCAACGCGGGTCTGCTGACGTCCGAGGCCATCGACGGCCCGGCGCAGTAACGGCGACAGTTCTCTTTTCCACAGGCCCGGCAGCGTGACTGCCGGGCCTGTGGTGTGTCATAGGGGAGACGTATCCATCCGAACGCGGGAGACACGGTGGACCAGGCGGAGCGGTCGGGGCAGACGGGGCAGACGGGGCAGCCGGGGAAGACGGGCGGCAGGCCCAAGGTCGTCCTGGGGGTGAGCGGCGGGATCGCCGCGTACAAGGCGTGCGAGCTGCTGCGCCGCCTCACCGAGTCGGGCCATGACGTACGGGTCGTGCCGACCGCGTCCGCCCTGCACTTCGTCGGCGCCGCGACCTGGTCCGCGCTCTCCGGCCACCCCGTCTCCACGGAGGTCTGGTCGGACGTCCACGAGGTGCCGCACGTGCGCATCGGCCAGTCCGCCGACCTCGTCGTCGTCGCCCCGGCCACCGCCGACCTGCTGGCCAAGGCCGCCCAGGGCATGGCCGACGACCTGCTGACCAACACGCTCCTCACCGCCCGCTGCCCGGTGGTCTTCGCCCCGGCCATGCACACCGAGATGTGGGAGCACCCCGCCACCCGGGCGAACGTCGCGACCCTGCGCGAGCGCGGAGCCGTCGTCATCGAGCCCGCGGTCGGCCGCCTCACCGGAGTCGACACCGGCAAGGGGCGGCTGCCCGACCCCGACGCGATCTTCGAGGCCTGCCGCCGGGTGCTGGCGCGCGGCGTGACCGCGCCCGACCTCGCCGGGCGGCATGTCGTCGTCTCCGCCGGTGGGACACGCGAACCGCTCGACCCCGTGCGCTTCCTCGGCAACCGCTCCTCGGGCAAGCAGGGATACGCCCTGGCCCGTACGGCGGCGGCTCGCGGCGCCCGCGTCACCCTCATCGAGGCCAACACCGGACTGCCGGACCCGGCCGGCGTCGACGTGGTGCGCGTCGGCACCGCCGTACAACTGCGCGAGGCGGTGCTGAAGGCGGCGGCCGACGCCGACGCCGTGGTCATGGCCGCTGCCGTGGCCGATTTCCGCCCCGCCTCCTACGCCGAAGGCAAGATCAAGAAGAAGGACGGCGAGGAGCCGGCGCCGATCGTGCTGGTCCGCAACCCGGACATCCTCGCGGAGATCGGCGCGGCGCGCGCCAGGCCCGGACAGGTGATCGTCGGATTCGCCGCCGAGACGGACGACGTGCTCGCCAACGGCCGCGCGAAACTGCGCCGCAAGGGCTGCGACCTGCTGGTCGTCAACGAGGTGGGGGAGCGCAAGACCTTCGGCGCCGAGGAGAGCGAAGCGGTGATCCTCGCCGCGGACGGCGGCGAGACACCGGTGCCGTACGGCCCCAAAGAAGCGCTCGCCGACACCGTCTGGGACCTGGTCGTACCCGCACTCGGCTCCGCTTAGACGAACGGGAAGTTAATTCTTCATTCGCCCTCCCGGGTGGACAAAAACAGCGCAAACCCGGTGTTCCTGGTCCGGACGGGGGGTGATCGTCGTATCGCAGGACGGAGTGACACCCCTAACTCCACTCCCACAGTCCGAGACGTCTGGACCTTCCGAGCCGTCGGCCGGATAAACTGGCAGAGGAACGTCGCGGGGCGCAGCTCCCCGGTCGTTCCGCCAAGGATCTAGCCAGCAGCCGCTGCAACCCCAGGGAGCGATGTGTCGCGCCGTCTGTTCACTTCGGAGTCCGTGACCGAAGGTCACCCTGACAAGATCGCTGACCAGATCAGCGACACCATTCTCGACGCACTCCTGCGGGAGGACCCCACCTCCCGGGTGGCCGTCGAGACCCTGATCACAACCGGCCTGGTGCATGTGGCCGGTGAGGTGACCACCAAGGCCTACGCGCCCATCGCCAAGCTCGTCCGGGACAAGATCCTCGAAATCGGCTACGACTCGTCGAAGAAGGGCTTCGACGGCGCCTCCTGCGGCGTCTCGGTGTCCATCGGCGCGCAGTCCCCCGACATCGCCCAGGGCGTCGACACCGCTTACGAGAAGCGGGTCGGCGGCGAGGACGACGAGCTCGACAAGCAGGGCGCCGGCGACCAGGGCCTGATGTTCGGCTACGCCTGCGACGAGACGCCCGAGCTGATGCCGCTCCCGATCCACCTCGCCCACCGGCTCTCCAGCCGGCTCTCCGAGGTCCGCAAGAACGGGACCATCCCGTACCTGCGCCCCGACGGCAAGACCCAGGTCACCATCGAGTACGACGGCGACAAGGCCGTCCGTCTCGACACGGTCGTCGTCTCCTCGCAGCACGCGTCGGACATCGACCTGGACTCGCTCCTGGCGCCCGACATCCGCGAGTTCGTCGTCGAGCACGTGATCAAGCAGCTCCTCGAAGACGGCATCAAGCTGGAGACCGAGGGCTACCGCCTGCTGGTCAATCCCACCGGCCGCTTCGAGATCGGCGGCCCCATGGGTGACGCCGGCCTCACCGGCCGCAAGATCATCATCGATACGTACGGCGGCATGGCCCGGCACGGCGGCGGCGCCTTCTCCGGCAAGGACCCGTCCAAGGTGGACCGCTCGGCGGCCTACGCGATGCGCTGGGTCGCGAAGAACGTGGTGGCCTCCGGCCTCGCCTCGCGCTGCGAGGTCCAGGTCGCGTACGCGATCGGCAAGGCCGAGCCGGTGGGCCTGTTCGTCGAGACCTTCGGCACGGCCTCGGTCGACGTCGAGAAGATCGAGCAGGCCATCGCCACGGTCTTCGACCTCCGCCCGGCCGCGATCATCCGCGACCTGGACCTGCTCCGCCCGATCTACGCCCAGACGGCGGCGTACGGCCACTTCGGCCGCGAGGAGCCGGACTTCACCTGGGAACGCACGGACCGCGTGGACGCACTGCGCGCGGCGGCCGGTCTGTAAGGCGTTCGGCGCGTATATCGACGGGGCGGACCCCGGACACCACCGGTGTCCGGGGTCCGCCCCGTCGATATACGTCAACCGGCCGACGGGGCGGGGACGTTGCCGTCCGCGAGGTGCTGGAAGAACTCCTCCACCAGGGTGAAGAGCCCGTCGACGGCCTGCCGTTGCTCGTCCGGTGACCACGGACTCTCCGGACGGCCCTCGGGGAAGGTGATTTGGACGACCTGGGCGGACCAGACGAGATTGCGGCCGGCCCCATGCGTGTCCGCGAGCCACTCCCGCAGTCCGGTCAACAGCGCGCCGCCGCAGGCATGGTCGTAACCGTCGAGGTAGGCCGCCACCGCCTCGTAGGTGACGCGACCGAGATACATGCCCGTGCGTGTCCTGAAGCCCTCCCAGAACCTCTGGTGCGACTCGACCGGCCTGCTCCGGGGCCGTGTCCAGGCGGCCGGCAGCCGGGACAGGTCCGTGCCGACACCCCAGGTGGAGTACGTCACCGCCTCCGTTCCCACACCGAGCGCCCTGAGGAGCACCGCCATGCGTGCCGCCGGATCGACAGGTCCGGACCTCCTCACCCAGACGTATGTCCCCGGCGGGTCACCCTCGTGACCGGTGACGACGAAGTCCGTCCCACCGAGCGTGAAGAACGCGGCACGCACGGCTCCGTGCCCGTCCCACGACTCCTCGACCGTCAACCTCAGCCGCCGGGCCACCGCGTCCAGCTCCACCGCCAGCAACGCCAGCGAGATCAGCGGCTCGGTCGCCGCCCGGAACATCGAGCACTGCCATGCCGGATTGCCTCCCTCGGTCTGCGGGGACGTCGCGGGCGCCCAATCGGTCTCCGGGTCGGGAAGGTTGATCATCTCAGCCACGCCGCACAGTCAATCAGGCTGTCGGACCGGAGGGATCGGCACCGGCCGGCTCGCCCGCCGCGCCGGTCGGCACCAAGATCCCGGGGCGCTCGGTCCGCAGCCGGGTGTCAGTGGTGTCTGGTAAGAATTTGGCTGTGAGCAGCGACGACGAGCAGCCCGAGGAGTCCGCCGGGGACGGTGGGCCGGAGCAGCTCGCGCTCATTCGGGAGACCGTGCGGGCCGCCAAGGTGCCCCGGGCGAAGCCGCGGACGTGGCGGGGGGCGCCGCTGGCGGGGGAGTTGCCCGTCGCGCGGGTCGTGGTGAACAAGGGGGTGCTGCATCTTGACCAGTTCTTCGACTACGCCGTGCCCGAGGAGCTGGCCGAGGCCGCGCAGCCGGGGGTGCGGGTGCGGGTGCGATTCGGGGCCGGGGCGCATCAGGTGCGGGGTGGGCGGCGCGAGGGCGGGCGGCTGATCGACGGGTTCGTCGTCGAGCGGCGGGCCGAGTCGGACTACGCGGGGCCGCTCGCCGCGCTGGCCGGGGTGGTGTCGCCGGAGCCGGTGCTCAGCGCCGAGCTGCTGGGGCTCGCGCGGGCCGTCGCCGACCGTTACGCGGGCAGTCTCGCCGACGTACTGCAACTGGCGGTGCCGCCGAGGAACGCGCGAGCGGAGGCCAAGCCGTCGCCCGACCCGCTGCCCGCGCCGGGCAGACCCCGGACGGCCACCTGGGAGCGGTACGCGCGGGGCGCGGCCTTCCTGGACGCGCTCGCCGACGGCGGCGCCCCGCGCGCCGTGTGGACCGCGCTGCCCGGCCCCCACTGGGCGGACGAGCTGGCGCGGGCCGTCGGGGCGACGCTCGCGTCGGGGCGCGGGGCGCTCGTCGTCGTCCCGGACGGCCGGGCCGCGGCGCGCGTCGACACCGCGCTCACCGCCCTGCTCGGCGAGGGACACCACGCGCTGCTCACCGCCGAGGCGGGTCCGCAGAAGCGGTACGGCCAGTGGCTCGCCGTCCGGCGCGGCGCGGTGCGGGCCGTCGTGGGGACCCGCGCGGCCATGTTCGCCCCCGTACGGGATCTCGGGCTCGTCGCCATCTGGGACGACGGCGACTCCAGCCACAGCGAGCAGCACGCGCCGCTGCCGCACGCCCGCGAGGTTCTGCTGCTGCGCGCCGCGCACGACAAGTGCGCCTTCCTGCTGGGCAGTACGGGCTGCACCGTCGAGGCGGCCCAACTGGTCGAGACGGGCTGGGCGTTGCCCATGACGGCCGACCGGGAGCGGTTGCGTACGGCCGCGCCCCTGGTGCGGACGGTCGGGGACGGTGAGCTGGCGCGCGACGGGGCCGCCCGCGCGGCCCGGCTGCCGAGCCTGGCCTGGCAGGCCGTCAGGGACGGACTGAAGACCGGCCCGGTCCTGGTGCAGGTGCCCCGGCGCGGCTATGTGCCCCGGCTCGGGTGCGAGCGCTGCCGTACGCCCGCCCGCTGCCGCCACTGCGCGGGTCCCCTGGAGGCGCCCGAGCAGCGGGAGTTGCACTGCGCGTGGTGCGGACGCGGCGAGCCCGCCTGGCGCTGCGCGGAGTGCGGCGGCACGCGGCTGCGCGCCAGCGTCGTGGGGGCGCGGCGTACGGCGGAGGAGCTGGGCCGGGCGTTCCCGGCGGTCCCGGTGCGCACGTCGGGCCGCGACCACATCCTCGACACGGTGCCCGGCCGCCCCGCGCTGGTGGTGAGCACGCCCGGTGCCGAGCCCGTCGCCGAAGGCGGCTACGCGGCGGCGCTGCTCCTCGACGGCTGGGCGATGCTCGGCCGGCCCGACCTGCGGGCGGGGGAGGAGGCGCTACGGCGCTGGCTGCACGCCGCGTCGCTGGTCCGGGGGCAGGGCGACGGCGGCACGGTCGTGGTCGTGGCGGAGCCGACGCTGCGGCCCGTGCAGGCCCTCGTGCGGTGGGACCCCGTGGGCCACGCCCAGCGTGAGCTGGCGGAGCGGGCGGAGCTGGGTTTTCCGCCGGTGTCCCGGATGGCGGCGGTGACCGGCGGGCCCGACGCGGTGACCGCGTTCCTGGCCGCCGCCGAACTGCCGCCCGACGCCGAGGTGCTGGGCCCCGTCCCGCTGCCGGTCACGGACCCGGCCCGGCCCCGCAGGCCCGGTGACGCGCCGCCGGGCGAGGTGTGGGAGCGCGCGCTGCTGCGGGTGCCGCCGGGCAGCGGTGCCGCACTGGCGGCGGCCCTGAAGGCGGCCCAGGCGGGCCGGCTGGCCCGGGGCGGCGGCGACCCGGTGCGTATCCGGATCGATCCCCCCGACATCGGCTGACGGGCCGCCCGCCGCGTTGCCGGGCGCAGCGCGGGCCGCCCCGTCCCCGCGCGTCGGACGGCCCGTACCCGTGGCCCCCGTCCGGCGGGGGCCACGACTCGCCTCGTCAGCCGTTGCGCGGCCCCGGGAACGCCCCCGGGCGCGCCTCCTCGCGGAGCGGCTGCGCGGCCACCGTCGGCTGCGGTGGCATCGACCGGGCCGCCGGTACGGCGGGTACGGCCGGGACACCCGGCACGGGGCCGCCCAGCGTGCGTGGCTGCGCGGCTTCCTGCGGACGGTCGCCCTCCGCGGCGGCGGCCTGCTGGGCCGCGCGCCTCGTGCCGTAACGGCGGTGCACCGCCTGCTTGGTGACACCGAGCGCCGAGCCGACCGCGTCCCACGAGAAGCCCAGCGAGCGATCGAAGTCCACGGCCGCCGTCACCAGGCTCTCGACACTGTCCCGCAGTTCCTGCGCGAGACGGACGGTCGGGGCTGGCGCCCGGCCGTAGACGACGAAGCCCGTCGAGGGGCCTGAGCGGCGCGGGCGGTAGACGTTGCCCAACTGGGCTGTGAGAGTGCGCAGTGCGTCCACCTGCCGGCGGACGCGCTCGATGTCCCGCACCAACAGGTGCAGATTTGCCCGGGCTTGTGCGTCGTGGGTTGCGTGGTCGGCCATGAACAAGCCTCTCGAACCGGCGTTGAAACGGATCGGGCCGCACCGGGCGGCCCGATTGGGGTCAATCTCCCTTGACAACGCGCCACCCGCCGTTGTGGTCACGCTGCGGGGGCGTATGCGCATATGCGCGGGGCGCGCGGGCTCCCGTACGCCCCCTGCCGTCCCGGCCCATAGACTGGTGCGCTGTCCGTCATCGGCCGCGCCGGTGCCCGCCGCCCGCCCGGCCGCGACGGATCGGAAGCCGCACGAGAGAGCGAGGAAGTCCCGCAGTGAAGCTCGTCTTCGCAGGCACCCCCGAGGTCGCCGTACCAGCCCTGGACGCACTGATCGCCTCCGACCGGCACGAGGTCGCCGCCGTCGTCACCCGCCCCGACGCACCCTCGGGCCGGGGCCGCAGGCTCGTCGCCAGCCCCGTCGCGCAGCGTGCCGAAGAGGCCGGCATCGAGATCCTGCGGCCCGCCAGGCCCCGCGACGAAGCCTTCCTGACCCGGCTGCGGGAGATCGCGCCCGACTGCTGCCCCGTCGTCGCCTACGGGGCGCTGCTGCCCCGCGTCGCGCTCGATATCCCGGCGCACGGCTGGGTGAATCTGCACTTCTCGCTGCTGCCCGCGTGGCGCGGCGCCGCCCCCGTGCAGCACGCGGTCATGGCCGGTGACGGCACGACCGGCGCCGCCACCTTCCTCATCGAGGAAGGGCTGGACTCGGGACCGGTGTACGGCGTGATCACCGAGGACGTACGGCCCACCGACACCAGCGGCGACCTGCTGACCCGGCTCGCCTTCGCCGGTGCCGGGCTGCTCGCCGCGACCATGGACGGTATCGAGGACGGCACGCTCAAGGCCGTACCGCAGCCCGCCGAAGGCATCTCGCTCGCCCCCAAACTCACCGTCGAGGACGCCCGGGTCGACTGGTCGGCGCCCGCGCTGCGCGTCGACCGTGTCGTCCGCGGCTGCACCCCCGCGCCCGGCGCCTGGACCGTCTTCCGCGGCGAACGCCTCAAGCTGGTCCAGCTCTCGCCGACGGCCGACCGCACCGATCTGGCCCCCGGGGAACCGGCCGTCGGCAAGAACTCCGTACATGTCGGCACCGGCTCGTACGCCGTCGAACTGCTCTGGGTCCAGCCGCAGGGCAAGAAGCCCATGCGCGCGGCCGACTGGGCACGCGGAGTGCGGATCGCCCGTGGCGAGCGGCTCGGCGCGGTCGACGGGGCCGCGGACGTACGCTGACACCGTCCGGAAACCGTCCGACCTTCCAGCAAGCGCCACCCTTCACGCGTAGAACCTTTGCGGAGCACCTTTGAACGAGCAGGCCCGTCGCCGTCCCTCCAAGAACTACCGCCGTCCCAAGAAGGATCCCGTGCGGATCCTCGCCTTCGAGGCACTGCGGGCCGTCGACGAGCGCGCCGCCTACGCCAACCTCGTCCTCCCGCCCCTCCTCAAGAAGGCCAGGGAGGCGGGGGACTTCGACACCCGTGACGCGGCGCTCGCGACCGAACTCGTCTACGGCACGCTCCGCCGCCAGGGCACGTACGACGCGATCATCTCGGCCTGTATCGACCGGCCGCTGAAGCAGGTCGACCCGCCCGTGCTCGACGTACTCGCCCTCGGGGCGCACCAGTTGCTCGGCACCCGTATCCCCACCCACGCCGCCGTGTCGGCCAGCGTGGAGCTGGCCCGCGTCGTGCTCGGCGACGGGCGGGCGAAATTCGTCAACGCCGTCCTGCGGAAGATCTCGAAGGACGACCTCGACGCCTGGCTGGAGCGGGTCGCGCCGCCGTACGACGAGGACGCCGAGGACCACCTCGCCGTCGTCCACTCGCACCCCCGCTGGATCGTCTCCGCGCTCTGGGACGCGCTCGGCGGCGGCCGGGCCGGCATCGAGGATCTGCTCGAAGCGGACAACGAACGCCCCGAGGTGACACTCGTCGCGCGCCCCGGCCGGGCCACGGCCGGCGAACTCCTCGACACACTGGGCGAGGAGTCCGCACTGCCGGGACGCTGGTCCCCGTACGCGGTCCGGCTCACCGAGGGCGGCGAACCGGGCGCCATCGACGCCGTACGCGAGGGCCGGGCCGGAGTCCAGGACGAGGGCAGCCAGCTCGTCGCCGTGGCGCTCGCCAACGCGCCGCTGGACGGCAGCGACACCCGGTGGCTCGACGGCTGCGCGGGGCCCGGCGGCAAGGCGGCGCTCCTCGCCGCGCTGGCCGCCGAGCGCGGCGCGTGGCTGCTCGCCTCCGAGAAGCAGCCGCACCGGGCGCGCCTCGTCGAGCGCGCGCTCACCGGCAACCCCGGCCCGTACCAGGTGATCACCGCCGACGGCACCCGCCCGCCGTGGCGGCCCGGCGTCTTCGACCGCGTCCTGGTCGACGTCCCGTGCACCGGACTGGGCGCCCTGCGCCGCCGCCCCGAGGCCCGCTGGCGGCGGCGCCCCGAGGATCTGGAGGGCTTCGCGCCGCTCCAGCGGGCACTGCTGCGCGAGGCGCTGAAGGCCGTGCGCGTGGGCGGAGTGGTCGGCTACGCCACGTGCTCCCCGCACCTGGCCGAGACGCGCACCGTCGTGGAGGACGTGCTGAAGGGCAGGGGCGGCCCCGCCGCCGAGGCCGAGTGGGTCGACGCCCGGCCGCTGATGCCCGGTGTCGCGGCGCTGGGGGACGGCCCCGACGTCCAGCTGTGGCCGCATGTCCACGGCACGGACGCGATGTATCTGGCGCTGCTGCGGCGCACCGCCTGAGAGGCATCGGGCGGCAGGGGGACGGTGGCACGGCGACGGCGGCAGGGCGGTGGGAGCGCCCGCCGCCATCGCCGACGGAGCGGAAACGCGAGGATTGCGCGGACTGTGCCCCTCCCGCCGGCCCGATGACGCGCATCGAGGCGGGGAAGTCGCCCGGAGCATGGCAGGCTTGGCACATGGCTCAGATCAACCCCAGCATCCTGTCCGCCGATTTCGCACGTCTGGCCGAGGAGGCGACAGCGGCCGAAGGCGCCGACTGGCTCCACGTCGACGTCATGGACAACCACTTCGTGCCCAATCTGACCCTCGGCGTGCCGGTGGTCGAAGCGCTCGCCCGCGCCACGGAGATCCCGCTGGACTGCCATCTGATGATCGAGGAGCCCGACCGCTGGGCGCCGCGGTACGTGGAGGCGGGAGCCGGTTCGGTCACCTTCCACGCGGAGGCGGCGGCGGCCCCCGTACGGCTGGCCCGCGAGATCCGCGCCAAGGGTGCGCGCGCCTCGATGGCGCTGAAGCCGGCGACCCCCGTCGAGCCGTACGAGGATCTGCTTCCCGAGCTGGACATGCTGCTGATCATGACGGTGGAGCCGGGCTTCGGCGGTCAGGCCTTCCTGGACATCATGCTGCCCAAGATCCGCCGTACCCGGGAGCTGATCTCCAAGCACGGCCTGGAGCTGTGGCTCCAGGTCGACGGCGGTGTCTCCGCCGAAACCATCGAGCGGTGCGCCGACGCGGGCGCCGACGTCTTCGTCGCGGGCTCGGCGGTGTACGGGACGGACGACCCGGCAGCCGCCGTACGGATGCTGCGCCACCAGGCCGACGAGGCGACCGCCTCGGCCGGCTGGGCATGCGCCCACTGAGCGCGCGACCGCACACGGGCCACCGGGCCACAGCTACATGAACGCCGCCCAACCGGGCTGATCAAGGACCGCCCGAATCTGACAGGATGAGAGCGCGTCCAGAGTGTGAACAGCAGTGAGGAGATCGCGGTGTCTGGTATGTCGGCGGGTCGGCCGGCCCTGCGCATGGGACCCGCGGAATTGGTGCAGGCCGCGGCCATGGCCCGCCGCTTCTATCTGGAGGGCAAGTCCAAGATCCAGATCGCCGAGGAGTTCGGCGTCAGCCGCTTCAAGGTGGCCCGGGTCCTGGAGACCGCGCTCGAACGTGACCTCGTGCGGATCGAGATCCGCGTCCCCGCCGAGCTGGACGCCGAGCGTTCCGACGCCCTGCGCGCCCGCTACGGCCTGCGGCACGCCGTCGTCGTGGAGTCGCCCGCCGAGGCCGCCGACGAGTCGCCCGACCCCGAGAACCTCGGCGAGGTGGCCGCCGACCTCCTCGGCGAACTGGTGGTCGAGGGCGATGTCCTCGGCCTTGCCTGGGGCCGCTCCACCATCCACATGGCCGCCGCCCTCGACCGGCTGCCGCCGTGCACCGTCGTCCAGCTGACCGGCGTGTACGACGCGGGCACCGCCGAGCGCGGTTCGGTCGAGGCCGTACGGCGCGCCGCCCAGGTCTCCGGCGGCGAGGCGCACCCGATCTACGCCCCGATGCTGCTGCCCGACCCGGCGACGGCCGCCGCGCTGCGCGGCCAGCCCGGTATCGCCCGCGCCTTCGAGTACTTCGACAAGGTGACCGTCGCCGCGGTGTCCATCGGCTCCTGGGAGGCGGGGATCTCCACGGTCCACGACATGCTCACCGACGAGGAGCGCTCACACTACGCCTCGCTCGGCGTCGAGGCCGAGATGTCCGCGCACCTCTTCGACGCGGAGGGCCGGCGGGTCGGCCGCGACCTGGGCGAGCGGTGCATCACCGTCGAGGCCGACCGGCTGCGCCGTATCCCCGAGGTCGTCGCCATCGCGGGCGGACAGCGCAAGGGCGCGGCCATCGGAGCCGTACTGAGATCCGGACTCGTCACGAGCCTGGTCACCGACACCGCGGCCGCCGACTTCCTGCTGCACGACTTCGCGCCAGGTCCGCGCCCGGCCCTGGAGCGTGCGGACCCGGACAGCGAGTAGGCGCGGCCTGGGGTTCTCGGCCCGGAGGTATTTCCGGCGACGGCCCGTTACCCGGCTCTTGTGCCGCTGTGCTGGTGCTGTTCGGGGAGCAGACTCTCCGGGTGCGCCCACAGCAGGACGTTGTCCGGACGCCCGCCGCCGGAACTCGTGCCTTCCTTCTCGAAGAAGTCGAGGATGTCCTGCTCCGAGTGGCGCAGACTGAAATGGGTCAGGACGAACAAGGTTTCGGGATGTGCCTCGACCACCGGTCTGAGGCGGCTCCAGACGGTATGCCCGTCCCGGTCGGCCCGTCCCAGCTCGCTGTCGTGCAGGAACGTGCATTCGGTGATGACCACCGGATACGTGAACAACCATGGATTGCGCTCGAACACGGTGACGTCGGTGTCACCGAGAAACACGAACAGGGGCCGCTGCACCTCCTGTTCGACCTCGACGCCCTCTTCGCGCTCTCGCGCCATGATCCGGCCGAACTCGCCGCCCCGCCCCTCCTCGACCAGTGAGCGGCGCAGTTCCTCGTACCGGGGCAGCAGCGCCTTGCCCACCTCGGACACGGCGTATCCCACACAGGGCACCTTGTGCTCGCACTCCACCACCCGCACACGGTGCGCCCGCCGGCCGAAGGTGAATTCGTCGTCCTGCCGCACCCCGTGCAAGCGGTGGCCGCCACCGAGGGCCGGGTCGTACCCCGCGCCGTGGTTCAGCTCCGCCGACGCCCGCAGGAACGCCTCCACGTACGGCACGGTGTCGGCGGGCAGATAGATGTCGGTACCGGCCCGGGAGGCGAGGAAGTCCAGATCCTTCGCATGGTCGTGATGGGTGTGGGTGAGCAGCACGGTGTCCACCTGACGCCCTTCGCACAGCCCCGCGTCCAAGCCGCACCGCAGCTCGGGGATGTGGAAGAACGTCTTGTCGTTCGCACGCGAGTAGCCGGTGAGGGTGAACGTGGTGCCGGGTATCCGCCAGGTCTTCCACTGACGGAACGGATGTCCCCTTTCGAGCCGCGCGGGATTGCCCTCCTGATCGTCTTCCCGGGGCTTCGGGGCGTGCTTCATGGGTGCGTTCCTCCAGTACCCGCGGCGGATCGGCCGGTCCGCGAAGATCACGGACGGCCGATCGTAGCGGGACCGGTGGGGACGGCCGGCATGAATGTTCACACCGGCCGTGCGACGTCTCCCGTCGATCGGACGCCGCGGTGCCACCGCCCCCGGAGAGGCGGTGGCACCGTCAGGTGGCCGGCCCTGATCACCCGACCGGGACCGCCCGGGGGAGCGTCGAGTCCACGGTGTTGCCCCGCCGGTTCGTGGCCGTCACGCGGACGCCCACGAAACCACCGGACTTGAGCGCGGAAGGCGGCGCCGTGAAACGGTGTTCGCCGTCGTCGTCACGGTGCACCGACACCTGCTGCCAGGTGGCACCGAGGTCCGAGGTCACCCAGGCGCGCACGTCGCGCAGCCCGCCGACCGCGCCCGAGACGTCGGCCGTCATGGTCAGGGAACGGCCCGCGCGGGCCTGGTTCAGGTCGTTCAGCGGTGCGTCGAACGCCACGTTGAGCAGCTTCACCGATGTCGGCGTGTCACCCGTACCACCCGCCGTGAAGCGCCACTTGGCGGTGGCCTCGCCGCCCATCGGGAAGATCCCGGCGGAGGCGCAGGTGCGCTTCAACTCGTACGAGGCCTTCTCGGCGTCCTCGAAGTTCTTGTCGATCGTGGTGCCGCGGTCGGCGACGAGCACACCGTCGCGGTGGAGCTGCGTCGTGCCCGTCAGGCGCATCGGGAAGTTGACGTCGGCGTACTCACCGACGAGTCCCTTGGGGTCGACGTTGTCGTCGATCCTCAACTGAAGCCGGGCGCCGGTGGGCTGTCCCTTCGCGGCGACCGAGAACGGGCCGGTGAACCAGGTCTCCTTGGTGGAGCGGCCCGGCTTGTAGGTGATGACGCGCGGGGCGTAGTCCATCTCCACACCTGACAGATGACGGTAGGTGAACCGCATCCAGGTGGTGCCCTCGGCCTGGATGTACTCGGTGCGTTCCTTGGGAACGGTCAGGTAGGACGGCGAGGTCGTGTTGAGACCGCTGAGGCCCGTGCGTAGACCGTGGCGCCTTCCTGGTAGCGGAGCTTCTCGTTCATGCCCTTGTACGTCATGCGGACCTTGGCGAGCTTCCTGATCTCGCCGCGCGTCACCTTGCGCTCCGCGTCGCCGCTCACCTTGTCCTGGGCGTAGGCCACGTCGTAGAGGGTGTCGGTATCACCCACAGTGATGTCACTGTCGGCGTCCGCGAGGCGCCAGCGCTCGTTGAACGCGACCGGGCTCCGTCGATGTTCATCCGGATCATCGCCAGGCCCAGGTAGGGGCCATCGGGAACCCGGAGGTCTCGGGTGCCTTCCCTGATCTCCGCGTTCATCGCGGCGCCGCTGTCCGCGTTGAGCAGGGATATCTGAGCGGGCGCGGGCTTGCCCGCGCGGTCGAGCGTGGTGACCTTGACGGTCTGTGCCCGGTCCAGGAGCAGCGGGATGCGCAGCGCCTGGCCACCATCGGTGGGGAGCGCCGTCAGCGCGCCGCTGCAGGTACCGGTCGCGGTGCCCGTGGCGTCGACGGTCAGGGTGACCTCGGTGGTCTCACCGGCGGCCAGCGCCACGGTGGAGGCGGGCACCTTCAGCAGACCGTCCGGTGTGGCTCCACCGTTCGTGGCGAGCGTGCCCTTGAGGTCCAGCGTCACGGCCGCGCCGCCCTTGTTGGTGACCTCGACGGTACGGGTGGCGGTGCCGCCGGACGCGTCCAGCCGCCCGAAGTCGACGGCGCCGGTGTCGGCGACGACGGTCTGCTTCAGGGCGGCCGGAAGGTTCACCACGCCACTGCCGACGTCGTGCACCGTCTGGCCGGCCCGCAGGGCCGACGCGGTGCCCGTCAGCGTGTGCTTGAGCTGCTCCGGGGGCCAGTCAGGGTGCTCCTGGGCCAGCAGGGCGGCGGGCCCGGTCGGCGGCGGCGCGCAGGAAGACCGGGGCCGCTCGTCGTCGGCCACCGTCATAGGGTCGGCCACCGTCATAGGGAAGACGAGGGCGTCGGGCCGCAGCCGCAGCACCGTGTCGGTGTACGACTGGTGGAGCCGCCGGCCCGCCGCGTCGAGCGCCGCGGTGACCTCCGGCGCGGCCAGCCGTGGATACAGACCGCCGGAGGCGACGGCCTCCAGCTCGGTGAGCGAGACCGCGGTGCCGCCCGCGACGGACAGCGCGGCGAGCGTGCGCCGGGCGTCCCCGGGCAGCCGGGCCAGCCGGCCGGCGATCAGCCGGCGGATGCTGTCCGGAACGGCGTCGCCGTCCGGCTCGGCGGTGGTGCGGTGGCGCGGCTCCATGTGCTCCAGGTCCGCCTCCGGGCTGGTGGTCAGCTCCAGGGCGAACAGGGGGTTTCCGAGGGAGAGTTGAAGGATACGAGAGGCGGTGTGGCGGCCCTCCGCACGCCGGTCGAGGCCGGCTGCCGCCGTGGCGAGCCCCGCGCGGTCGGCGCGGCTCAGACGCGGCAGATCGATCTCCACCGCCATCCGCTGCCGCAGGATGACGTCCAGCACCTGCCGCCGGACGTCGTCGGACTCAAGAGTGTCGTCGCGGCAGGTGGCGATGAACCGCCAGCGCCTGGCCTGCGCGGTCCGCACCAGGTGAAGGAGCAGGCTCGGTGAACCCGGGTCGGCGGTGTGCACATCGTCGAGGACGACGAGGACCGGCCGGGTGGCCGCGAGATCGGTGAGGACACCGGCGACGGCCCGGAACAGCCGGGCGCGTTCCTCCTCCGGGCTCGCGGCGGCCGGCGGCCCGCCGCCCAGCGAGGGCAACAGGGCGGCGAGGCCAACGTGTTCGGCACCGACCCGGGAACGCTCCTGGACGCCGCACCCCGCGAGGTGCCCGTCCAGCGCGTCCGCGAACATCCCGTACGGCGTCTGCCCCTCCGCCTCGTGGCTCGTACCCCAGAGCACGCACACACCCCGCGCCGCCGCTCGTCGCGCCGCCTCCGCGACGAGCCGGGTCTTGCCGATGCCCGCCTCACCTCGCACGACGACGAGCGCGGTGCCCCCGGCCGACGCCGAGGCATGCTCGGCGAGCAGCGCCGGCGGGCGTTCGCGGCCGAACAGCGGGAGCCGTTCGGGACGGCGGATCGCGGGAGGCAACGGTGCGGGCTGCGGCACGCTCCGGGCGATCGGCGCGGCGCCGAGAGCGTCCAGTGCGGACAGGGCGGTACGGTGCGGCTCCTCCAGCCCGGCACCGGGACGCACCCCCAGCTCATCGGTGAGCGCCTCACGGCAGGCGTGATACTGACGGATGGCCTGACGCGGCCGGCCCATGTCGCACCAGGTGCGGGCCAGCAGCAGATTCAGGGACTCGTCGGCGGGGGAGCGGTCCACCGCGTCGCACAGCACACCGACCGCCTCATCGGCGCGACCGTCGGCCAACAGCCGCCCGGCCAGGGCCGGGACCAGCTGCTCGCGCAGTACCTCGATACGGCGACGGCGCTCCCCGTCCCAGTCCGCGTACCTGTCTTCCGGCAGGAACTCCCGGCTCAGGGTCTCCAGCGCCCCGCCGATCGCGTCGGCGTCCCCCGAAGCCAGCGCGGCGCGCCCGGCCTCCTCCGCCTCGTCGGCGTCGACCCGCACCCGGTCCGGGGCCAGAGAAGAGCAGATCGCCCTCCGCCACCAGACAGGAGGAAGGAACCCGCGGCACCAGCTCCGGCTCCAGCGCGTGGCGTGCGGCATGGAGGGTGACGCGAAGGTTCCGTACCGCCGCGTCCATGGGGGCGTCCGGCCACAGCAGGTCCATCACCTCTTCGCGATGACGGCGCAGCCCCGGAGCCACCGCCAGCAACTTCACCAAGGTCCGCGCGGTGCTGCGCCGCCACCGGCGGGGATCTCCACGCCGTCGTCACGGACCGCCCCGAACCCGCCGAGGAGGTGCAGGGACAGCCCCGGAGCGCGCGGGAGTTCGGCGGGTCCTGGCATGGCGCACACCTTAGCGATCAACTGTCACCCGTACGACGGTCGAACGTACAGGCGCCGGTGCCGAAGGTTGGCGGATGCTACACAGAAGGGGTGCCGGTTCGCTGGGACGGGGTGGCATCGGCGATGATGGCCTAGGAGCCGCAGCCCGATCCATTGCTGGTTCGGTGCTGACTTCCCACCCGCCCTGTACGTATACCTGCTGGTGAGAGAGTTAGCATGCGTTTCCTCAATGATCTGAAGCCGCCGTACGACCTCACGTACGACGATGTGTTCATGGTGCCGAGCCGTTCGGCCGTCGGCTCCCGGCAGGGCGTGGATCTCGCCGCCCCCGATGGCACCGGCACCACCATCCCCCTCGTCGTCGCCAACATGACGGCGATCGCGGGCCGCCGGATGGCGGAGACCGTCGCCCGGCGCGGTGGCCTCGTCGTCATCCCCCAGGACATCCCGATCGAGGTCGTCACCGAGGTCGTCTCCTGGGTCAAGACGCGGCATCTCGTGCTCGACACCCCGATCATCCTGGCGCCGACGCAGACCGTCGGTGACGCCCTGTCCCTGCTGCACAAGCGGGCGCACGGGGCCGGCGTCGTGGTCGACGGCGACCTGCGTCCGGTCGGGATCGTCACCGACCACGATCTGACCGGGGTCGACCGTTTCACCCAGCTGTCCGAGGTCATGTCGAAGGATCTGCTGCTCATCGACGCGGACATCGACCCGAGCGAGGCGTTCGACAGGCTCGACGGCGCCAACCGCAAGCTGGCCCCGGCCGTCGACGCCGAGGGCAAGCTGGTCGGCATCCTGACCCGGAAGGCCGCCCTGCGCGCCACGCTCTACACCCCGGCCACCGACGCGTCCGGCCGGCTGCGTATCGCCGCCGCCGTCGGCATCAACGGCGACGTCGCGGGCAAGGCCGCGCAGCTCCTCGCGGCGGGCGTCGACACGCTCGTCGTCGACACCGCGCACGGCCACCAGGAGTCGATGCTCGCGGCCGTCAGGGCCGTCCGGGCGCTCGACCCGAAGGTGCCGATCGTCGCGGGCAACATCGTGGCCGCCGAGGGTGTACGCGATCTCATCGAGGCCGGCGCCGACATCATCAAGGTCGGTGTGGGCCCCGGCGCGATGTGTACGACGCGCATGATGACCGGCGTGGGCCGGCCGCAGTTCTCCGCCGTCCTGGAGTGCGCCGCCGAGGCGAAGAAGTACGGCAAGCACGTGTGGGCGGACGGCGGTGTCCGCCACCCGCGCGACGTCGCGATGGCCCTGGCCGCCGGCGCGTCGAACGTGATGATCGGTTCCTGGTTCGCCGGTACGTACGAATCGCCCGGTGACCTCCAGCAGGCCGCCGACGGACGTCTGTACAAGGAGTCCTTCGGTATGGCGTCGGCACGCGCCGTGCGCAACCGCACCAGCGAGGAGTCGGCGTACGACCGGGCCCGCAAGGCGCTCTTCGAGGAGGGCATCTCCACCTCGCGGATGTTCCTGGACCCCTCCCGGCCGGGTGTCGAGGACCTGATCGACTCGATCATCGCCGGGGTCCGCTCCGCGTGCACGTACGCCGGGGCCAATTCGCTGGAGGAGTTCGCCCAGAAGTCCATCGTCGGGGTGCAGAGCGCGGCGGGTTACGCGGAGGGCAAGCCCCTGCACGCGAGCTGGAGTTAGGGCCTGTCCGGCCTATCTTCGCGGATCTTTCCGGGATCCGCCCCGTTGCGACGTCGGCCCGTGACGGTCGTCTGCGGGCCGCTCGCACCCCTGTGACCAGGCATTCTTCCGTCGTACGCGAGACGCTGTCCCCGGTTGCCGCGGCCGCGGCGACCGGGAGCGGCATATTCCGGTCGGGATCCGGGAGACATGACCGGGTTACGTCTGGGTACACGGGCTGTGCACTGTCAACAGAGCAAGGGGAGGACACAGTGTCCACGGCGATCACGGTCCCGACCGAGAGCACGCAGTACGGAACCCACCAGGCCGACATGGCGGAACTGGGACTTCCGTATGTGGAGTGCCCGGGAGATGTGGCACCCAAGGACGCCCGGGAGATTTCGCGCCTCTTCTTCGTCCGGCTGGCGGAGCTGGAGGAAGGCACCCACGAGCACCAGTACGTGCGCAACACCCTGATCGAGCTGAACCTGGCCCTGGTGCGGTACGCGGCGACGCGCTTCCGTAACCGCTCGGACCAGATGGAGGACATCGTCCAGGTCGGCACCATCGGCCTCATCAAGGCGATCGACCGCTTCGAGCTGAGCCGTGAGGTGGAGTTCGCGACGTTCGCCGTCCCGTACATCGTCGGTGAGATCAAGCGGTTCTTCCGTGACACGAGTTGGGCCGTGCACGTGCCGCGCCGCCTTCAGGAGCTGCGGATCGACCTGGCCAAGGCGACGGACGAACTGTCGCAGCGGCTGGACCGCGCCCCGACGACGGCCGAACTCGCCGCGTTCCTCGACCTCGACGAGAACGAGATCATCGAAGGCGTCGTCGCGAGCAACGGCTACACGGCCGGCTCGATCGACATGCCGTCCGACGACACCGCCGAGTCCTCCTCGCCGCTCTCCGACCGACTCGGCGCGCCCGACGCGCAGTTGGAGGCGGCGGAGAACGTGCAGGCGCTCAAGCCGCTGATCGAGGAGCTGGACGAGCGCGAGAAGTGGATCCTCCAGATGCGCTTCGGCGCGGAGATGACGCAGTCGGAGATCGGGCAGGAACTGGGCGTCTCGCAGATGCATGTGTCGCGCCTGTTGTCGCGGATCACCGGACGGCTGCGGGAAGGCATGCTGGCCGTCGAGTGACCGGCCGGTCGCCGGGCGCGACCACGCACGACGCACGGTGGAGGGGACGGCCCGGGTTTCCGGGCCGTCCCCTCCACCGTGGTCTACTTCGGATACGGGGCGCGTCGCGCCCGGCCGGCCACGGCAGGACCACCACCCGCAGAGAAGTGATCCACCCGCAGTGCGACTGAACAAGCTCGACGAACGCATCGTGCACGCCCTCGCCCAGGACGCCCGCCGCTCCTTCGCGGACATCGGCTCCGAGGTCGGCCTCTCGGCGCCCGCCGTGAAGCGGCGGGTCGACCGGCTCCGCGCCGAGGGCGCCATCACCGGCTTCACCGTACGGGTGGACCCGGCGGCGCTCGGCTGGGAGACCGAGGGTTTCGTCGAGATCTACTGTCGCCACAAGACCTCGCCCGAGGACATCCGGCGTGGCCTCTCGCGCTACCCGGAGGTGGTGGCCGCGTCGACCGTCACGGGTGACGCCGACGCCGTGGTCCAGGTCTTCGCCTCCGACATGCGCCACTTCGAGCGGGTGCTCGAACTGATCGCGGGGGAGCCGTACGTGGAACGCACGAAGTCCGTGCTGGTGCTCTCGCCCCTGCTCAGGCGCTTCTCGTCGGGCGCGCCCGGCTGAGACCGCCGGGTGCCCCGTCCCGCCCTGTCACGGCTCCACCCACGGCTGCACCCACCGCGCCGCACGGCGCGGAGCCCGATGCGAGCAGCGGCGCAACGAATCGCCGCCCACGGCCCCGAAGACGCAACGATTGCCCCGCCCACACGCAACACAGGCGCCTTGTCGCGGCGGAAGTCGGAGCCGTACCGTCTGGATGTCCCCCCGAACACCATGACGTCCCGAGGTCTGCCATGCCGTCGTCGCGTACCGCCCCGCACCGGAGCTCCGGTCTGCCCGGCTCGTGAGGCGGCGGCCACCGACCCCGACCCCGCGTCCGCTCTTCCCGCAAGGAGCCCGTACCCCATGACGTCCACGGTGCCCACCTCCGTCCCGCACACCGAGGCGCAGCCGCCAGCCGGCCTGCCGCCGATCACCATGTTCGGCCCGGACTTCCCCTACGCGTACGACGACTTCCTCGCCCACCCCGCGGGCATCGGCCAGGTGCCCGCGACCGAGCACGGTGCCGAGGTCGCGGTCATCGGCGGTGGGCTGTCCGGCATCGTCGCGGCGTACGAGCTGATGAAGATGGGCCTGCGGCCGGTCGTGTACGAGGCCGACCGGATCGGCGGCCGGCTGCGTACCGTCGGCTTCGACGGCTGCGATCCCGAACTGACCGCCGAGCTGGGCGCGATGCGCTTCCCGCCGTCGTCCACCGCGCTCCAGCACTACATCGACCTGGTGGGCCTGGTCACCGAGCCGTTCCCCAACCCCCTCGCCCCCGGCACCCCTTCGACCGTCGTGGACCTCAAGGGCGAGTCGCACTACGCGCGGACGATCGACGACCTGCCGCAGGTCTACCGCGACGTCATGGACGCCTGGAACACCTGCCTGGAGGAGGGTGCCGACTTCTCCGGCATGAACCGCGCCATGCGCGAACGCGACGTACCGCGCATCCGGGAGATCTGGGCGCGGCTGGTGGCGAAGCTCGACAACCAGACCTTCTACGGCTTCCTCTGCGACTCCGACGCCTTCACCTCCTTCCGGCACCGCGAGATCTTCGGCCAGGTCGGCTTCGGGACGGGCGGCTGGGACACCGACTTCCCCAACTCCATCCTGGAGATCCTGCGCGTCGTCTACTCCGAGGCCGACGACCACCACCGCGGCATCGTCGGCGGCAGCAGCCAACTGCCGCTGCGGCTCTGGGAACGCGAACCCGCCAAGATCACGCACTGGCCCCTCGGCACCTCGCTCTCCTCCCTGCACGGCGGCGAGCCGCGCGGCGCCGTGACCCGGCTGCGCCGCACGGCGGGGGACCGGATCACCGTCACCGACGCCTCGGGGGACATCCGCACCTACCGAGCCGCCGTCTTCACCGCACAGTCCTGGATGCTGCTGTCGAAGATCGACTGCGCCGACTCGCTCTTCCCGATCGACCACTGGACGGCGATGGAGCGCACCCACTACATGGAGTCGTCCAAGCTGTTCGTGCCGGTGGACCGGCCGTTCTGGCTGGACGAGGCCGTCGACGACAGGGGTGACCCGACCGGCCGCGACACGATGTCGATGACCCTCACCGACCGGATGACCCGCGGCACCTACCTCCTGGACAACGGCCCCGACAAGCCGGCCGTCATCTGCCTCTCCTACACCTGGTGCGACGACAGCCTGAAGTGGCTGCCGCTGTCGGCGAACGAGCGGATGGAGGTCATGCTCAAGTCGCTCGGCGAGATCTATCCGAAGGTGGACATCCGCGACCATGTCATCGGCAGCCCGGTGACGGTGTCGTGGGAGAACGAGCCGTATTTCATGGGCGCGTTCAAGGCCAACCTGCCTGGTCATTACCGCTACCAGCGCCGCCTGTTCGCCCACTTCATGCAGGACCGGCTGCCTGCGGACAAGCGTGGGATCTTCCTGGCGGGCGACGACATCTCGTGGACGGCGGGGTGGGCGGAGGGCGCCGTACAGACCGCGCTCAACGCCGTGTGGGGTGTGATGACCCACTTCGGCGGCGCCACGGACGCGACGAATCCCGGGCCGGGCGATGTGTACGACGAGATCGCGCCGGTCGAACTGCCCGAGGACTGAGCGTTTGTCGGGGGCCTGGGGGGTGCGGGGGCGTGGGGGCGCTGGGGGTGTACGTGGGGCGGTTCAGCCGTACGGCGTGAGCAGGCACCGCCCCACCAGTCCCACCCCCGCGTCCATCCGCTCCCTGAACTCCTCGGCCAGCGGCGGCACTTCGCGCAGCCCCCAGAGCACCAGCGCCGACGACCAGGCCGACTCCAGCGCCCGTTCCAGATTCCACGAACCGAGCAGATGCGTGAGCGGGTCCTCGATCCGCAGGGTGTCCGCCTCGGCCGGGCCTTCGTCGCCGACGCGCTCCGCGAGGAGCGCGAGCGTGTCGCCGACCCGTGCGAACGCCGCTTCCAGCGCGGCCGGTTCACAGGGACGCGTCCGGCAGAGGTCCACCACCGCGAGCGGCAGATCGTGCCCGACATGCGCGTTGACGCCCGCGAGCGCGAACTGCGCGGGCCGTACGCCCGGATGGCGCCGGTACTGGAAGAGGGGCCGCCAGCCGGCCGGTGCCCGCCCGCCCACGGCCACCGCGTCGACCGCCGCCAGATACCGCTCGACGAGTGCGCCGTGCAGCGCGAACGCGTCCCGGGTGGCGGCGTATCCGCCTCCGTACGGCGCCTCGATGTCGTCAACGGCCGACACGCGGAGCCGGTTGAACACGGCCACCCCGTCATCTTCCGGCCACGCGGAACGCAGCGCCCGCATCCGCCGCCACGCGGAATCGGGTGAGCGTGTGTCGTCGTCGGGCCGGGCCGCGAACAGCTGGATCTCCGCCATGGGGGGAGCGTCCCAGCCCGGGAGCCCGGCAGGTGCCGGAGGACCGGGACTTCGTCAGAACGGGGGAAAGAAGCGGCGAGGGGAACGGGGAAAGGCGCGTCCCGCCGATTACGGCTTCGCGGCCGGCGGTTGGTCGTCCTCGTTCCCGCTGTCGTACGTGGACGTACCC
Organism: Streptomyces sp. NBC_01508; assembly: GCF_045040315.1. Classification (NCBI taxonomy): domain Bacteria; kingdom Bacillati; phylum Actinomycetota; class Actinomycetes; order Kitasatosporales; family Streptomycetaceae; genus Streptomyces; species Streptomyces sp. NBC_01508. The sequence continues at coordinate 7,267,283 of NZ_CP109419.1, forward strand.
GAGTCGAGCAGCGGTCCGTCGCCCTTCAGGTGCGGCGGGGCGAAGGCGCGCAGCACGTGGTAGCCGACGATGACCACGAGCGAGCCGAGCGCGATGCCGCCGAGTTCGAAGCTGTCGGTGAACTTCATGCTGACGCCGCCGACGCCGATGATGATGCCGGCCGCCGCGGGCACCAGATTGAGCGGATTGCGCAGATCCACCCCGGCGTTGATCCAGATCTGCGCGCCGAGCAGGCCGATCATGCCGTAGAGGATGACGGTGATCCCGCCGAGCACTCCGCCGGGTATCGCGGCCACGACGGCGCCGAACTTCGGGCAGAGTCCGAAGAGCAGGGCGAAGCCGGCGGCGGCCCAGTACGCCGCGGTCGAGTACACGCGGGTCGCGGCCATCACGCCGATGTTCTCGGAGTACGTGGTGTTGGGCGGCCCGCCGACGGCGGTGGAGAGCATCGACGCCGCGCCGTCGGCGGCGATCGCCGTACCCAGCTTGCCGTCGAGGGAGTCGCCGGTCATCTCACCGACGGCCTTCACATGCCCGGCGTTCTCCGCGATCAGCGCGATGACGACCGGCAGCGCGACCAGGATCGCCGACCACTCGAAGCTCGGCGCGTGGAAGTCGGGGAGCCCTATCCAGTCGGCGTCCCCGACCAGGGACAGGTCCAGCCGCCAGTGGTCCACGGCCTCGGCGCCGCCCGCCGGGGAGTGGATCTTGCCGAAGACCGTGTCGAAGACCCACGAGACGCCGTAGCCGAAGAGCAGCCCGAGGAAGATCGCGACACGTGACCAGAAGCCGCGCAGACAGACGACGGCCAGCGCGGTGAACACCATCACCAGCAGCGCGGTCCACTGATCCTGCGGCCAGTACGTCTTGGCGGAGACGGGCGCCAGATTGAACCCGATGAGCATCACCACCGCGCCCGTCACGACGGGCGGCATCGCGGCGTGGATGATCCGGGCGCCGAACCGTCGTACGGCCAGCCCCGAGAGGAACAGCACGACGGCGACGACGAACACCGCGCCGGTGACGGTGGCGCTGTCGCCGCCCGACGCCCGGACGGTGGCGGCGACCCCGACGAACGACAGTGAGCAGCCGAGATAGCTCGGTACCTGCCCACGGGTGGCCAGCAGGAAGATGATCGTCGCGACGCCGGACATCATGATCGCGAGGTTGGGGTCGAGGCCCATCAGGACGGGCGCGACGAACGACGCGCCGAACATCGCGACCACGTGCTGGGCGCCGAGCCCGGCCGTACGGGGCCAGGAGAGCCGTTCGTCGGGTCGTACGACGGCGCCGGGCGCGGGCGTCCGCCCGTCGCCGTGCAGGGTCCAGCGCACACCGAGCTTCATGAGGGTGGCTCCACTTCCGATTCCGCCGCAGAAAAGACCAGCGTCATGGTATGGGCCGGCCCGCTGCCGTCCGGTCTCGGGTGGGTGCCAACCGACAGGCCCTAACTCTGTGGGACGTCCTTGAGGAACACGATCCCGTCGTACGAGGTCAGGTGGGCCGGGTCGAGCGGGAAGTAGCCGAAGTAGGGGGACACGCGGGGGGCGGGCGGTGTCTCGCCGATGGTGTCGGCCAGCAGGGCGGTGTCGACGAGGCAGTGGTCCTCCGGGAGCGCGTACAGGAGTCCTTCGACGGTGTCCGGCGCCGGTACGTCCACCTCCTGGTGCCGCATCGTGCCGATGCCCATGGCCAGGAAGCCGTACTCCTCGCCCAGCCGGGCGCTCACGATCGAGCCGGCGCCCCACCACTCCACCGGCCCCTGCCACATCCGCATCGAACTCTTCTCCCGTTGGAGATGGGCGTTGTGGGCGTGGACCAGCACCGGGCTCCGTTCGGCGAGGGCGAGGAGGTTGTCGGCCATCATCTGGTCCCGCACGCCCAGCAGCCGCGTCATGCGGCCGGGCGAGGAGTCGGCCATCCAGAAGTGGTAGCGCAGCAGGCCGATGGCGGTACGCCCGTACAGGCGCGCCCGGTCCCAGTCGTCCCGCGAGGTCGCCGCGATCAGGTGCGGCGTCTGCGCGTCGAGCAGCGCCACCAGATCGTCGGCGAGCAGCCGCAGTTCGTACGCCTCGGCCGACTCCCCCGTGGACGCGGACGGGTCCGTCATCGCGGCCTGATCGGTCCACCGGCCGTCCGCGCCGAGCAGGCGGTCGAGCGATTGAGCGGTGCAGGGGAGCAGTTCCGGGTCCAACTGGGCCGTGAGGTAGCCGTGGAGTGCGGTGAGGGCCTTCCGGGGACTCTCCGCGCCGGTGATCTCCAGCGGGCCGTCGAAACCGGCGAAGCGGAGCCGCTCGGACGCGGGCCGTCCTTCGTTGTCGGCGCGGACGTTGTGGTCCCGCATCCAGCGCACGAGTTCACGGTTGGCTGCGGACGCGCCGAACTCGTGGCTGAATCCGTGCTCCATGACGTGGTCGAGGGTGCCTGTGCCCCGGGTGACGTAGTCGTCCACGACCAGGCCCCGCACACAGTCGCTCTCGATCGTGATGGTCCGGTAACCCTCCTCCTCCACGAGCTGCCGGAAGAGTTCGTTGCGAAGGTCGAGCGGAGCGTCCACGCCGTGGGTGGGCTCGCCCAGGGCGAGCAGCCGCGGCCGGAGCGGAAGCAGCCCCATGACGGCGGCGGCCTCGACGGCATGGACGGCGTTCTTGATGTCTGTAACCATGCCTTAAACGGTATCGTTGAACACCCGGTTGAGACTTTTCCGCGCAGGATCCAGGATATCGTGGGTCCTGTGGCACAAAACCTTCAAAACGGCGGGCAGCTGAGGCCGATCGACCTGGCGCGCGGGCACGGTCTGTCCACGCAAGCCGTCAGGAACTACGAGGAGGACGGCATCCTGCCGGCCGCCGCTCGCACCCCGCACGGCTACCGCACCTACACCCCGCAGCACGCGCGGGCCCTGGGCGCGTTCCTGGCCCTGGTGCCCGGCCACGGCCACCGGACGGCGACGTCGATCATGCGGGCCGTGAACGAGGGCGCGGCCGACGAGGCGTTCCGCCTCATCGACGAGAGCCACGCCCAACTGCTGGACGACCGGCGGACACTCCAGGCCGTGGAGAGCGCCCTGCGCGACCTGGCGAGGACCACCGCGCCGGAACCCACCGCGCCGGAACCCACCGCGCCGGAACCCGGCGCCGCGGTGTCCGGCGCCGCGGTGTCCAGGCCCGGCGGCACGTTCATCGGTCCGCTGGCGGCGGAGCTGGGAATCCGGCCCGCGACGCTGCGCAAATGGGAGCGCGCAGGGCTGGTGCGCCCGCGCCGCGACCCGCTGACCGGATACCGGGTCTACGACGAGGCCGACGTACGGGACGCCCGGCTGGCCCACCAACTCCGGCGGGGCGGCTACCTGTTGGAGCGGATCGCGCCGCTGCTCGCCCAGGTGCGGGCGGCGGGGGGTCTGGAGCCGCTGGAGGCCGCGCTGCGCGACTGGCGCGGCCGGCTCTCCGCCCGGGGGCGGGCGATGCTGACCGGGGCCGCGGAACTGGAGGCGTACCTCCGCGAGCACGAACCCGAGCACGAGCACGAACCCGAGCGCGACCCCGGCCGCGCACCCGAGCGCTGAGGCGCCGTCCGGCCCCCTTCGGGCCGCGCACCCAATCGCCGCACCCGGTCACCGCACCACCACCTCGGGGACGTTCAGTCCTGCTGCACGGCGGGTGCGGGCTCCCCCGAGCCCGCACCGGCCGCCGGAGCCACCCGCCGGTCCCCGGTCCTCAGCACGCTCGCACCCAGCACCAGCCCGAAGGCCAGCAGGGTCACCAGGCTGAACGAGACCACCAGCGACGTCGCGTCGGCCACCGCGCCGATCGCCGAGGGGGCGATCAGCCCGGACGTGTACGTGATGGTCGCGACGCCCGCGATGGCCTGGCTGGGATTGGGCCCGCTGCGCCCGGCGGCGGCGAAGGCCAGCGGTACGACGACCGCCACCCCCAGCCCGACCAGGGCGAACCCGCCCATGGCGACCAGCGGACCGGGCGCGAGGACCACCAACGCGCCGCCGAGGGTGGCGGAGACGCCGCCCACCCTGACGCACCGCACCGCGCCGAACCGGTCGACCACCCGGTCGCCGAGCAGCCGCGCGATGGCCATGGTGAGCGCGAAGGCCGTGGTGGACGCGGCGGCGAGACCGGGGGATGTGTCCAGTACGTCCTCCAGATACACCGCCGACCAGTCGAGGCTCGCGCCCTCCGCGAAGACCGCGCAGAAGCCCACGGCGCCGATGAACAGAGCGGACTTGGGCGGCAGGGCGAAGCGCGGCGGTGGCTCGTCGTCCGGCGTGCTGCGCAGGTCGAGCACCCACTTGCAGGCGATCAGGCCCGCGGCGGTGAGGACGAGGGCGGCGATCAGATGGTGCACGCGTGCGTCGCTGTCCATGTGGGCCGCGAGCGTGCCGCCGGCGGAGCCGATCAGGGCGCCCATGCTCCACATGCCGTGCAGGCCGGACATGATCGACTTGTCGAGCCGGTTCTCGATCTCCACACCGAGCGCGTTCATCGCGACGTCCGACATGCCCGCCGTGGCGCCGTAGACGAAGAGCGCCAGACAGAGCGTCAGCAGGTTCGGGGCGAGGGACGGCAGCGTGAGGGCGAGCGTCCAGAGGGCGAGCAGTCCGCGCAGCGCCGTACGGGCGCCGAAGCGGTGACTGATCGCGCCGGCCAGCGGCATCGTGATCGAGGCGCCGATCGCCGGGAAGGCGAGCGCGAGGCCCAACTGCCCCGCGCTCAGGCTCGCGTGGTCCTGGATCCAGGGGATGCGGGTCGCGAAGCTGCCGGTGACGGAGCCGTGCACACAGAAGACCGCGGCCACGGCCATCCGCGCCTGACGCAGTCGTTGTTTGTCGAAGACCGGAGGTCCAGTCGGCATGCGGAATCGTCCTCCCCGTATGGCGCGCCGGCGCCGTTCCAACAGTGCGGCAGTAAACTATCAGGAACCCTGCCTGATAAATAGGCGGCAGTATGGGCAATGAGATCCGCAGCGATCTGGAAGGATCCACGCATGGCCGCATCCCCGAGCACTGCACGGGCCATCAACGACCGCCTCGCCCTGGAACTCCTCCAGGACGAAGGCCCGTTGACGGCGGGGCAGCTCAAGATACTCACCGGGCTCTCCCGGCCCACCGTCGCCGACCTCGTGGAGCGGCTGCAAGGCTCCGGCCTGGTCAGGGTGGTCGGCGAGGCCGGCGGCAGCCGCCGCGGCCCCAACGCGCGCCTGTACGGGCTGGTCGCCGACCGGGCCCACCTCGCGGCGCTCGACGTACGGACGCAGAGCGTCGCCGTCGTCGTCAGCGACCTCCTCGGGGCGACCCTCGCCGAGGCGGTGCTCCCCATCGGCAGCGACACCGGCATCGAACCGGCCGTCGAGGGCGCGGCGGCCCTGCTGGAGCGCACGGCCCGCGAAGCGGGCGCCGTACGGCTGCACAGCGTCGGCATCGGCGCGCCCGGCCTGATCGACCCGGTGACCGGCGAACTCCGCGAATCCACCGGAGTGCCCGCCTGGCACCGCAGACTTGTCGCCGCGCTCCAGGAACGCCTGCCCGCCACCGTCCTCGTGGAGAACGAGACCAATCTCGCCGCCGTCGCCGAACAGCGCGTCGGCGCCGCCCGCGATCAGGGCGCGGGCACCTTCGTACTGCTGTGGCTGGGCTTCGGCGTGGGCGCCGCGCTCGTGCTGGACGGCAAGGTCCGGCGAGGCGCGTCGGGCGGCGCCGGCGAGATCGGCTTCCTGCCCGTGCCGGGGACCTCGGCGCTGCCCTCGGCCACCGGCTGCGACGGCGGGTTCTACACGCTCGCCGGCTCGGCGGCCATCTGTGAACTCGCCGCGCGCCACGGTCTGTTCGCCGCCCCCGGCCCGCAGGAGCCGCCCGCCGCGGCCGTCGTGCGCGCCGCGCTCACGGCGGGCGCCGCGGGCGACGCCTTCCTCGATGCCCTCGCCGCGTCGCTCGCGGTCGGCGTCGCGGCCATCAGCGCCGTACTCGACCCGGGCAGGGTGGTCCTGGGGGGCGAGGTCGGCCAGGCGGGCGGTGCGGCGCTGGCATCGCGCGTCGAGGCCCGCCTGGCGGAGATGTCCCCCCTCCGTACGGAGGTTGTGGCGAGTTCCCTGGGAGGCGCGGCCGTGCTGCGCGGGGCGCTGCTCACGGCGCGGGACGCGGCCCAGAACGAGCTGTTCGCCCCACCGGTCTGACGGCGGCGGCGTCCTTCCGCCACCCCGAACCGGCCCACCCGGATCCCCCCTTCACACCTTGCGCTCACACCTTGCGCTCACACCTTCCGCGTCGCCAGGAAGTCCTCGAACGTCTCCTTGCCCACGGCCCGTTCGGGCGTCAGATGATCGCCCCGGCGGTAGCCCGCGTACGCCTTGCCGAAGAGCGGCATCGCCAGCAGCCGTCGCCGGTGGCCCGTCGCCCGCAGATACGCCTCGGCCAGGTCCTGGAGCGTGCGGACCTCGGGCCCCCCGAGGTCGGGCACCCGGCCCGACGGCGGGCGCGTGGCCAGGTCCGCCAGTCGCGAAGCGACCTCCGCCGAGCCGATCGGCTGGAGACTGACCTGCGCGGGCAGCAGGGCGGCCAGCGGCAGTTTCGTCGCGCCCTCCAGCATCCGCAGCACCAGGTCGTGGAAGTGGGTCGTGCGCAGAATCGTCCAGCCGAGCCCCGAATCCTCGATCATCCGCTCGACGATCCGCTTGGTCCGGAAGTAGCCGAGCGGCAGCCGGTCGACCCCGACGATCGAGATGCAGACGAGATGCGGAATCGCCGCCCGTACGGCCGCCTCCACCAGATGTGCCGCCGCCCTGTCGTCACCGCCGCGCTGCGAGGAGGCGCAGTGGACGACCACGTCCACGCCCCTCAGCGCCTCGTCCAGCCTCCTGCTGTCGTCGTCGCGCAGATCGACGGCGTACGGCTGTGAACTGCGGCTCAGCACCCGGACGTTGTGCTCGTCCGTGCGCAGCCGGTCCACGACCTGTCTGCCGACTGTTCCCGTACCACCGGTCACGAGGATTGTTGCCATGGCCCAAGCCTGCCAGCGTGTGACGCACCGGGCGACGACAGGGTGCGACTCCGCGCCGCGGCGCCAGGTCACGCCCGTCCGCTCCGTGTCCGGATCGTCCGCCCCCGCCGCCCGGCGTCTGTGAGTCAGGGCACAGACCGGCCCTCGATGGCCGGCGATCAGGCGTGGCACACTGGTCGCGTACCAGCAGCAGCGCACTCCGGGGTCGGTGCAATTCCGAACCGGCGGTTACAGTCCGCGACCCGACCGCTTCCAGCGGCCGGTTGACCAGGTGAAACTCCTGGACCGACGGTGAAAGTCCGGATGGGAGGCAGTGCGCGGCGGGCCGTCACCGGTATGCCGCCGTCGGCGGATCGTCCTCGGGCGTTCCGTTCACCGGTCTTGGCGTCGCCGTGTGCGCTGCCCGTTTCTCTGTCGTCATCGACAGGCCCCGGAGTCCGTGCCCCAGAGGCAGGGAGGACCCGGTGGCCACCACCACGGCCGACATGGACGCCATGCGCCGAGCGATCGCGCTCGCCGCCCGCGCACTCGGCGCCACCAGCCCCAATCCGGTCGTCGGATGCGTGATCCTCGACGCCGCCGGACAGCCCGCGGGCGAGGGATTCCACCAGCGGGCCGGCGGCCCGCACGCGGAGGTCCACGCCCTGCGCGCGGCCGGCGGCCGGGCCGCCGGCGGCACCGCGTACGTCACCCTCGAACCGTGCGACCACACCGGCCGCACCGGGCCCTGCTCCCAGGCGCTCATCGCGGCCGGGATCGCCCGCGTCGTGTACGCGGTCGGCGACCCGGACCTCCGGGCGACCGGCGGCGCCGACACCCTGCGGGCGGCCGGCGTACGGGTCGAGCGGGGGCTGCTCGCCGACGAGGCCGAGGCGGGCAACGCGGCCTGGCTCACCTCCGTACGGCTCGGCCGCCCCCACGTCCGGTGGAAGTACGCCGCCACGCTCGACGGCCGGATCGCGGCGGCCGACAGCACCAGCCGCTGGATCACCTCCGCCGAGTCCCGCGCCGACGTCCACCGGCTGCGCGCCGGGTCCGACGCGGTCGTCGTCGGCTCGGGCACCGCACGCGCGGACGACCCGCACCTCGCGGTGCGCGGCGTCGAGGGCGCCGTCCAGCCGCTGCGGGTCGTCGTGGACACCGAGGCCACCGCCGTACGGCCGGGAGCCCGCGTCCTGGACGGTGCCGCGCCCACCCTGATCGCCGTCGCCGACGACGCGGACACGACGCACCTCAAGGCCGCCGGGCCGCCCGGCGGGGAACCCGTGGACGTCGTACGGCTGCCGCGCGCCGAGCGGGGTCTGTCCGTCCCCGCGCTGCTCGCCGAGCTGCACGCCCGCGGCGTCCGCTCCGTACTCCTCGAAGGCGGACCGACGTTGGCCGGTGCCTTCGTCGCGGCCGGGGCCGTCGACCAGGTCGTCGGCTATCTCGCGCCCGTCCTGCTGGGCGCGGGACCCGCCGCTCTCGGCGACGCCGGAATCACCACCCTCACGCGGGCGTTGCGTCTGCGGATGACCGAGACCGTGCGCGTCGGCCCCGATCTCCGCGTCACCGCCACACCCGAATCCGTCCCGGCGGCCGTCGCCGGAACAACGGCCGTGTCAACTCCCAAGGAGCGTTGAGTGTTCACCGGAATCGTCGAAGAACTGGGTGAGGTCACCGCCGTCGAGAACCTCGGCGACTCCTCCCGCTTCCGGCTGCGCGGCCCCGCCGTCACCGAAGGCGCCAAACACGGCGACTCGATCGCCGTCAACGGCGTCTGCCTCACCGTGGTCGACCTCGCCGAGGGCGAGTTCACCGCCGACGTGATGGCCGAGACGCTCGACCGCTCCAGCCTCGGCGCGCTCGCCCCCGGCTCACGGGTCAACCTGGAACGGCCCATGGCCGTCGGCGGCCGGCTCGGCGGACACATCGTCCAGGGCCATGTCGACGGCACCGGCACGGTCGTGGACCGCACGGCGTCCGAGCACTGGGAGATCGTCACGATCTCGCTGCCCGCCGACCTCACCCGCTACGTGGTCGAGAAGGGGTCCATCACCGTCGACGGCGTCAGCCTCACGGTGGTCGACGCGCGAGCGGACCACTTCACCGTCAGCCTCATCCCCACCACCCTCGCGCTGACCACCCTCGGCATCAAGAAGCCCGGCGACCCGGTCAACCTCGAAGTCGACGTCATCGCCAAGTACGTGGAGCGGCTGCTGACCTTCCCCGCCCCGGACGGTCAGGGGCCGGTCCGGTGAGCGCCCTGCCCTCCTGGCCGGACCTGCCATGGCTGAACGCGGAGGCGTTCACGGCCTTCGGCCAGCACATCATCTGGTCCGACATGATCGGCAACTCCATCGGCCTGATCGCCCTCGCACTCGGCTGGCGCCGCTCGATCCTGACCTGGCCCGCGCAGCTCCTGTCCGGCCTCATCCTGGTCGCCGCCTACGCCTCGGCACACCTCAGCGGCGGCGTCGGCAAACAACTCCTCGTCATCGGCGTGGCGTTGTGGGGCTGGCGGATGTGGCAGCGCGGCAGGCAGCGAGACACCGACGGCTCGATCGGCACCATCGCCGTACGGTTCGCCACCTGGCCCGAGCGCTGGCTGCTCCTCGGCGCTACGGCACTGGGCACCCTCGCCGTCGGCGCCCTGTTCACCGCCGTACCCGACCTGTCCTGGAACCCCTGGCCCGACGCGTACATCTTCGTCGGCACCCTCACCGCGATGGTCGCCCAGGCACGCGGCCTGGTGGAGTTCTGGTTCGCCTGGCTCCTGGTCGACCTCGTCGGCGTACCGCTCGCCTTCAGCAGCGGACTCGCCTTCTCCGGCTTCGTGTACGTCGTCTACCTCGGCCTCGTCCTGTGGGGACTGCGTGACTGGTGGCTGCGCACCCGCGTCTCCGCCCCGGCTCTGGAAGGAGCAGCAGCATGACCGCACAGCCCACCTGGTACTCCACCGACAACATCGAGGACTTCGCCCTCGACCCCGTGGAACGCGCGATCATCGACATCGCGGCGGGCCGGCCCGTCGTGGTCGTGGACGACGAGGACCGCGAGAACGAGGGCGACCTCGTGATCGCCGCCGAGAAGGCGACCCCCGAGATCGTCGCCTTCATGATGCGCGAGTGCCGCGGAATGATCTGCGCCCCCATGGACGGCGCGGACCTGGACCGGCTCGAACTGCCGCAGATGGTCGACCACAACACCGAGTCGATGCGCACCGCGTTCACCGTCACCGTGGACGCGACACCGGCCCACGGCGTCACCACCGGCATCTCGGCCGCCGACCGCGCCGCCACACTGCGCCTGCTCGCCGGCGACGCCGCCGGACCCGGTGACTTCGTCCGCCCCGGCCATATCTTCCCGCTGCGCGCCAAGCCCGGCGGGGTGCTCGCCCGCAACGGCCACACCGAGGCGGCGGTCGACCTGGCGCGCCTGGCGGGGCTGCGCCCGGCCGGGGTGGTCGTCGAGATCGCCGGCGAGGACGGCGTGATGCTCCGGCTGCCGGAGCTGATCCCGTTCGCGCGCAAGCACGGTCTGACGATCATCTCCATCGAGGACCTGATCGCGTACCGGCGTACGGCGGAGCCCACCGTCCGCCGCGAGGCCGAGATCAGTCTGCCCACGGCGTACGGCGAGTTCACCGCGTTCGGCTACCGGTCCACCGTCGACGGCGTCGAACACGTCGCCCTCGTCCACGGCGACATCGGCGACGGCGCCGATGTGCTCGTCCGGGTCCACTCCGAGTGCCTGACGGGCGACATCTTCTCCTCGCAGCGCTGCGACTGCGGCCCGCAGCTCCAGGCGTCGATGCGGCGCGTCACGGAGGCCGGCCGCGGCGTCGTGGTCTATCTGCGCGGCCACGAGGGACGCGGTATCGGCCTGCTGTCCAAGCTGCGCGCGTACGAACTCCAGGAGCGCGGGCGCGACACCCTCGACGCCAACCTGGAACTCGGTCTGCCCGCCGACGCGCGGGACTACGCGGCCGGGGCGCGGATCCTCGACGACCTCGGCGTGCGCAGCCTGCGGCTGATGACCAACAACCCCGACAAGATCGACGCGTTGACCCGGCACGGCCTTGACGTGACAGCCCGCGAGCCCATGCCCGTCCAGGCGGGCGAGCACAACCTGCGTTACCTGCGGACCAAGCGGGACCGGATGGGGCACGAACTGCCCTGGCTGGACCCGGCGGCCACCTCGGCCTGCGGCAACCAGTAACCACCAGCCCCCATCGAAGTACCGGAACAACAGGAGAGACATGAGCGGCAAGGGTGCACCCGAACTGTCCGTCCGCAACTGCGGCGACCTGCGGGTTGCGGTCATCGCGGCCCAGTGGCACGAGAAGGTCATGGACGGACTCGTCGCCGGCGCCCTGCGCGCGCTGCGGGAACTGGGCATCGACGAGCCGACCCTGCTCAGGGTCCCCGGCAGCTTCGAGCTGCCCGTCGTCGCCAAGGTCCTCGCCGACCGCGGCTACGACGCCGTCGTCGCCCTCGGCGTCGTCATCCGCGGCGGAACCCCCCACTTCGACTACGTGTGCCAGGGCGTCACCCACGGCCTGACCAAGGTCTCGATCGACACCGGGGTCCCGGTCGGATTCGGCGTACTGACCTGCGACACCGAGGAACAGGCGCTGGACCGGGCGGGACTGGAGGGCTCCCGCGAGGACAAGGGGCACGAGGCCGTCACCGCCGCCGTCGCCACGGCGGCCACCCTGCGTACCGTCGCCGAACCCTGGCGCTGACGGCCCGGCCGGACCGCGTAGGCTAGGCGTCACCATGTCGAAGACGTTCGAGGAGCTCTTCACCGAGCTCCAGCAGAAGGCCGCCACGGGCGACCCCAGCACCTCCCGCACCGCCGAACTGGTGGACAAGGGAGTGCATGCCATCGGTAAGAAGGTCGTCGAAGAGGCCGCCGAGGTGTGGATGGCGGCCGAGTACGAGGGCCCCGAAGCCACCGCCGAGGAGATCTCGCAGCTGCTGTACCACGTCCAGGTGATGATGGTCGCCCGCGGGATCTCGCTCGACGACGTCTACTCCCATCTCTGAGCACCACCCTCATCGACGTACGGCTCCGGGCGCGCGGGCGCACAGCCGCGCCGCCCGGGTCCCACCCCGATCACCGTTCACCGTGCGCTCGTTCCCCCGCTGCCACGCATACGTAAGGAAGCCGCTCTCATGCTGCGTATCGCCGTCCCCAACAAGGGATCACTCTCCGGGGCAGCGTCGGCGATGCTCCATGAGGCGGGCTACCAGCAGCGCAAGGAGTCCAAGGAACTCGTCCTGGTCGACCCCGAGAACGAGGTCGAGTTCTTCTACCTCCGCCCGCGTGACATCGCGATCTACGTGAGTTCCGGCCGGCTCGACATCGGCATCACCGGACGTGACCTGCTGCTCGACTCGGGCGCCGGCGCCGAGGAGATCCTGCCGCTCGGGTTCGCCCGCTCCACCTTCCGCTTCGCGGCGAAGCCCGGCACGGCCGGCTCCGTCGCCGACTTCGGCGGGCTGACGATCGCCACCTCCTACGAAGGCATCGTCGTCAAGTACCTCGCCGACAAGGGCGTGGACGCCTCCGTCGTCCACCTCGACGGCGCCGTCGAGACGGCGATCGAGCTGGGCGTCGCGCAGATCATCGCCGACGTGGTGGAGACCGGCACCTCGATGCGCAACGCCGGACTCGAAGTCGTCGACGAGCCGATCATGAAGTCCGAGGCGATCGTCGTCCGCCGCAACGGCGCGGACGCCGACGATCCGAAGGTCCAGCAGTTCCTGCGCCGCCTCCAGGGCGTCCTGGTCGCCCGTACGTACGTGATGATGGACTACGACTGCCGCGCCGAGCACCTGGAGCGCGCCGTCGCCCTCACACCCGGCCTGGAGTCGCCGACCATCTCGCCGCTGCACAACGAGGGCTGGGTCGCCGTCCGCGCGATGGTCCCGGCCAGGGAGGCGCAGCGGATCATGGACGACCTGTACGAGCTGGGCGCCCGCGCCATCCTCACCACGGCCATCCACGCCTGCCGCCTGTGAAGGACACCGACCTGATGCCCGTGCCGGCCCCCCGCCCCGAACTCCCCGCCCTGCCCGCCCTGCCCGTGACGTTCCGGCCGAACGGCACCCGGGCCGTCCTGCTGTCCGTCGGCACGGTCATGCTCGTCGTCATCACGGCGATGTCCCTGCTGCTGGAGAAGCTGAACGCGGGCGAGCGCGTCAGCTTCGTCTTCGTCGGGCTGCTCTTCTTCGGCGTGCTGGTCCTGCTGAGCCGCCCCAAGGTCGTCGCCGACGACACGGGCGTCACCGTGGTCAATCTCACCCGTACCCGGCGGCTGGAGTGGGCGGAGATCGTCCGCGTCAATCTGCGGGTCGGCGACGCGTGGGTCTTCCTGGACCTGAGTGACGGCACCAGTCTGCCCGCGCTCGGCATCCAGCCAGGTGTCGCCAAGCAGAAGGCGGTACGCGACGCGCGGACCCTGCGCGCCCTCGCGGAGTCGCGCGGTACCGGCGCGGGTAAGGCGGCGGACACCGACAGCGCCACCGACACCGCCACGGACACCGGTCCCGCGTGAACATTGCGGTGCCCGTCCCAGTGGCTACCCTGGGGACGGAGGCGCCGAGCGCGCCCCGCCCCGCATCCGACGGCCGTGAGTACCGGCCCGCGGGGCATCCTGCGACCCGAGGAGTGACTCCCTCCAGCAATGGACGGATCATCCGGTAGTACCTGCGCCGCCGCCTTCGAAGAGGCGGCGGCATGACCATCCCCCTTCTGCTGCTCGCCGCGGCATTCCTTCTCATCCTCGCCAACGGATTCTTCGTGGCGGCCGAGTTCGGTCTCGTGACCGTGGACCGGCCGGACGCCGAGCGCGCGGCGGCGGCGGGCGACCGCCGCGCCCGCGCCGTCGTCCGCGCCCTGCGGGAGCTGTCCTTCCAGCTGTCCGGCACCCAGCTCGGCATCACCATCACCTCACTCGTCGTCGGCATGCTCGCCGAGCCCGCGCTCGCCCGGCTGCTCGACGGCCCGCTCACGGCCACGGGTCTCCCCGAAGGGGCCGTGCCCGGTGTCGCCGTGGTGATCGGCGTGCTTCTCGCCTCCGCCGTCCAGATGGTCATCGGCGAACTCGTACCGAAGAACTGGGCGGTCTCCCGGCCGTTGCAGGTCGCGCGCTTCGTCGCGGGACCGCAGCACCTGTTCGCCACCGTCTTCCGGCCCGTGATCACCCTGCTCAACACGGTGGCCAACCGGCTGGTGCGGCTGTTCGGCGTCGAGCCGACCGACGAGCTGGCCTCGGCCCGTACCCCCGGTGAACTGGTCTCGCTGGCTCGCCACTCCGCGCTGGCCGGCGCCCTCGAACAGGACACGGCGGACCTGTTCGTACGGACCCTGTCCCTCGGCCACCTCACCACCCAGCACGTCATGACCCCGCGCGTGAAGGTCATAGCGCTCCAGTCGGACGCGACCGCGGCCGACGTACTCAACCTGACCCGCGCCACCGGTCTGTCGCGCTTCCCCGTCTACCACGAGCGCATCGACGAGATCGTCGGCATGGCCCACCTCAAGGACGCGCTCGCCGTTCCCGCGCACGAGCGGCAGCGGGTGCCGGTCGGCCGGATCTGTGCGCAGGCCCAGCTCGTGCCCGAGACGCTGCCCGTGCAGCAGCTCCTGGAGCGGCTGCGCAGCGAACAGCCCATCGCCGTCGTCGTGGACGAGTACGGCGGTACGGCGGGAGTCGTCACCCTTGAGGACATCATCGAGGAACTGGTCGGCGAGGTTCTGGACGAGCACGACAGCGAGGGCGACGGACGGCCCGAACTCGCCTCCGTCGCCACCGACGACGGACGCCCCACGTGGGACGCCGAGGGCAGCTGCCGCGTCCTCACCCTCCAGCGGATAGGGCTCGAAGTGCCCGACGGGCCGTACGAGACGGTGGCCGGACTGGTCGCCGACCTGCTGGGCCGTATCCCCGCGCCGGGCGACCGGGCGGAGCTGCCCGGCTGGCGGCTGTCCGTCCGGCAGGTCGGGCGCTACCGGGCGGAGCGGGTGCGGATGGTGCGCACCGGCGACATCCCGGTCCCGGTCCCGGTCGCGGCCTCGGCCGCGTCGGCCGCCGTATCGGCCGAACCCCCGCCGACCCCGGCCGGAGTCCCGGCCACGGCGACGGTCACAGCGGCCGCCGCCGCGACGGTCGCCCCCGCTTCCGCACTCCCTTCCGCACCCGCCCCGGCGAAGGCGGAGGCGGCCCGGTGAGCGTCCTCCAGCTTCTCTTCGCCGTCCTGCTCGTCCTCGCCAACGGATTCTTCGTCGGAGCCGAGTTCGCGCTCGTCTCCGTACGCCGCAGCCAGATCGAACCCCTGGCCGCCCAGGGTTCGGCGCGCGCCCGGCAGGTGCTGCACGGTCTGGAGAACCTTCCGCAGATGATGGCCGCCGCGCAGTTCGGCATCACCATCTGCTCCCTGACGCTCGGCGCCGTCGCCGAGCCCACCGTGGCCCGTCTCCTCGAACCGCTCTTCCACGCGGCCCATGTGCCCGAGGGCCTGATCCATCCGCTGGGCTTCTTCGTCGCCCTCGCCGCGGTCGTCTTCCTGCACCTCGTCATCGGCGAGATGGTCCCGAAGAACCTCGCCATGGCCGCGCCGGAGAAGACCGCGATCTGGCTCAGCCCCGGTCTCGTCGGCTTCGCCCGGCTCTGCCGCCCCGTCACCGCGGCCCTCGGTGCCTGCGCCGGCCTGGTCCTGCGGGCCTTCGGCGTCGAGCCGAAGGACGAGGTGGAGGCCGTCTTCACCAGCGAACAGCTCAACCGCCTCGTGGAGGACTCCGGCCAGGCCGGTCTCCTCGAACCGGCGCAGCAGGAGCGGCTGGAGGACGCCCTGGAGCTGGGCTCCCGGCCGGTCACCGACGTCCTGCTCACCCGGGCCGGACTGGTGACGGTCACGCCCGCCGTCACACCCCGCGAGATCGAGGAGCTGACGGTACGCACCGGCTTCTCCCGCTTCCCGGTCTGCGCCGACAACACCGGGGTCTTCATGGGGTACGTCCACGTCAAGGACGTCCTCGACCTGGAGGAGCGGGAGCGCGCCGTACCGCAGCACGTCTGGCGGCCGATGACGACCCTGCGGGCCGAGCTGCCGCTGGACGACGCCCTCACCGTCATGCGCCGGGCCGCCACCCACCTCGCCCAGGTCGCCGACGCGTCGGGCCGGGTGCTGGGGCTCGTCGCGCTGGAGGACGTACTGGAAACGCTCGTAGGGGAGGTACGGGACCCGTCCCACCGGGCGGCGGCACGGCCGGTGCCGCTGCGCACCGCCGGTACCGCCGGCCCGCCCGACCCGTCGGACCAGGTCCTGGCGCACTGAGCGCCCGCCGCCCTTCTCGGCCCCCGGGTCAGGGGGGCGGCGGATCCACCGGCCCGCGCCCCCGGCCGGCCGGCCCCCGGCCCGACAGCACCTCGCCGTACGCCTGCATCAGATCCGGCAGCCGCAGCGTGGCCAGATCGTCGCGGCCCGGTGTGCTGCTGTAGCCCGAGAGCCGCAGATCGCGGTACGCGCAGCTCTTCTCGTACAGCGTGCGCAGGAAGCGGCCGTTGCCCAGCTCGTCGATCCAGCCCTGGTCGACCACGTGGCCGCTGATGCTGCGCAGCTCGTCCAGCGCCTCCTCATCCCACACGTCGTCGTTCTCGGCGGCCAGCACCTGGCCGATCGCGGTCAGTTCGAGGGGCCGGTAGCTCGGGAAGTCGACGCGCGTCGTGAAGCGGGAGGAGAGACCGGGGTTGGTGGCGAGCAGCCGGTCCATGCCCTCCGGGTAGCCGGCCAGTATCACCACGAGATGGTTCCGGTTGTCCTCCGCGCGCTTCAGCAGCACCTGAAGGGCCTCGTCGCCGTACGCGTCGCCCTTGCTGTAACCGGAGTTGGCGAGGCTGTACGCCTCGTCGACGAACAGCACCCCGCCGATCGCCGAGTCGATCAGCTCGTTCGCCTTCACCGCCGTCTGGCCCAGGAACTCCCCGACCAGATCGGCCCGTTGGGCCTCGACCAGATGGTCACCGCCGAGCAGCCCGAGCGCGTAGAAGACCCGGCCGAGGATGCGCGCGACGGTCGTCTTGCCGGTGCCCGAGGGCCCGGAGAAGACGAAGTGCCGCTTCGGCGGCTGCACGGGCAGCCCCTGGCCGGCCCGTAACCGCGCCATGTTGAGCTGTGCGGACAACGCCTTGACCTGGCGCTTCACCGGTTCCAGCCCGACCATCCGCTCCAGCTCGGCCAGCGCCTCGGCGAGCAGGGCCGGGTCGGTCGGGCGGTCGGGGAACTGCGGGGGAGCGGGCTGCGCCGGTACGACCGCCTTCTCGCGTATCCCGTCCGCCGGGTCCACCGGATCCGCCGGGACACCCACCCCGAAGGGGGACTGGCTGTCGACGCCCGGCCTCGGGTCGGGGTTCTGCGGGAACTCGCCGTCGGCCTGCGCGTCCAGTGTGTCCTGACCGAAGCGGGCGGGCGCGACCGACGCGAGACCGGCCGACTCGTCCGCTCCGTCGTACCCGTCGGAGTCGGTGATAGCCGCGAGCCGGGCGGCGGTGTCCATGAAGGTGGGGTCGATACGGTGCACGGCCCGGTACAGCGGCAGCGCGGCGGCGCTGCGCCCCGTCCCCTCGTGCGCGCGGGCCAGCCAGTAGCGCAGCTCCTTGCGCTGCGGCTGCTCGCTGCGGCAGCGCATCAGCGAGGTCGAGAGCAGCGGCTCGGCCTGCCCGTACATCTCAAGCCGGACCCGCGCCATACCGCCGAAGAGGCCCGCCTCGATGCCCAGCAGCGGGTCGTTGACGAGGGATTCGGTGTGGCGCACCAACTGGTCCCAGTCCTTGACCAGATAGGCGCGGCAGGCGTGCAGGAAGCGCACATGCGGGTCGGCGTCCACGGGCGGCAGCCCGGCGAGTGCCCGGTCCAGCTCGGGCACATGCCGGCCGTCGAGCCAGTGCGAGGCGTGCGCGAGCAGCAGATCGCGCCGGCTCTCCAGCACGGGCTGCACCCACCAGCCCAGCCAGTACCAGGAGTTGAGCGTGCGGCGGTGGCGCGAGCGCTGCTCGCCGAAGCGGTCACGGTGGCGGTACATGTGCAGCAGCGCGGTCGTGGTGTCGACCCGGAGCGCGTGCAGCCCGAGCCAGCCGTCGGCCATTCCGGGATCGAGCCGTACGGCCTCCCGGAACTCCTCCTCCGCCTGTGGATACGCCCCCATCGTGTAGGCATCCACACCACGCACCCACGCGAGATCGGCCGGGGCTTGAGCGCCCTGCGTGCCGATGTCCATCCGGCCCCCCACAAACCATGCCCCCGTGATGTCCCGCCGGGCGGGCGCCCGTCGGCAGAGCGTGCTGAACCACCTTGTCGTGGACGGGAATTGACCCTGACCAACCCACCAAGCGGCATCGTACCTGCGCAGAGGGTGCGCGACTAAGGGAGCGGCCGTCCCGCCCGCACCGGTGACCCAGGGTGATCGCTGAGTGGGAGACGGCGCCGGGAGGAGGCGAAGAGGGCAGAACGAAGCCCCCGATCACGGGGGAACAACCGGGGGCTTCGCGTCTGGGGGCGGCTCCGAAAAGCCGCACATTGAGAACGTAAGACCTGTCCCACCCCTTGGTCAAGCCGAGTTGAGGCACCTTCGAGGCTGATTTCCGACTGCTCAGTACGGTGGGGACAACCGGTCACCGTAGGTGACAGGTTCAACCTGTGGCGCTATCGCAGGAGTTCCAGGGAGCCACTTGTACCCCTGCTGCCACTCACGCACCAGAGCATCCGCGTACGGACGCGAGGGATCGGCCGCGAAATGGCGCGTCTCCGCCCGCGTCCAGCCGTCCCAGAAGGCCGACAGGTCCGATCCGTCGCGCTCGCGGCCCCGCCGCCAGGACTCCTCGGCGCCCCGGTCCATCCACAGCAGCCTCGCGAGCCACGGCCGCACCGCCGCCCGGCCCGCGCCCACCCCCTCGATCAGCACGACCGGCGCGGGAAGCAGCGGGCGGGGCGTACGGAAGCGCCGCAGCGTCCAGTCGTACGGCGCGTACCGCGCGGTCGCGCCCCGCGCGAGCGGACCGAGCACGTCGTCGGCGAGCCGCTCCGTCCAGTCGAAGAACGCGTCGTGTGTGGCCAGGTCGTCCAGGTGCAGCACGGGTGCGCCGCCGAGCGCGGCGGCGAGCCGCGCGGCGAAGGTGCTCTTCCCCGAGCCGGCGTGGCCGTCGACCGCGACCATCCGTACCGGGCCGCAGGAGGGCGGCAGCGCACGCAGGGTCAGGGCGGCTTCGGTGAGGTCGTCCACCCGGCCCACCCTACGCACGGGCGGGCCGGGACCCGGGCGGCCCGGGATCGGTGGCCGTCAGGCGCGGTCCGGCGCGGGCTCATGAGGTGTGTGCATGTCAATGGTGGAGACCAATATTGGTCCGGCGACGCGAGACGAATCGCTGGCCGAAGCCGTCCGGGACCCGCGATAGTTGACGGAACTGTCGTGCACCAGACCAGTGACCCGGGGGTCCCATGAACAGTCCAGCTTCCTCCCCGAACGGCCCGGCGTCGCGCCGTACGGTGCTCGCCACCGCCCTCGTCGCGGCCGGCGCCGGAGCGCTCTCCGCCGCCGCGCCCGCCCTGGCCGCCGCGCCCTCCGCACCGCCCGCCCGCTCCGGCCCTCCGGCCGCCCACCACCGAGCGGGCACCCCCGTGGACAACCGGTTCTGGAGCTCGTACACCGACTGGCGCGGCGGCAAGGCCAACGGTACGAAGGTCCTCTCCGGCAGCCGGTCCGGCCTGGTCATCGCCACCCCCGCGGGCAGCACCGACTACCTGGACCCGCACACCGGGAAGACCAGCACCTGGGAGTACGCGACCTGGACCTCGCCCGTCCACCGCTCCAAGGTCCCGGCCACCGAGGCGATCGCCTCCTGGAACGCGGAGACCCCCGCGGGCACCTGGATCCAGACCGAGCTGCGCGGCACCTACTCCGACGGCACGGCGACCCCCTGGTACGTCATGGGCCGCTGGGCGTCCGGCGACGGCGACATCCGCCGTACGTCCGTCGACGGCCAGACGGACGACCGCAGCACCATCTGGACCGACACGTTCGGCATCGACGACGTCGCGAGCGGCCTTCGCCTCGCGTCGTACCAGCTCCGCCTCACGCTCCACCGCAAGCCGGGCACGACGCTCACGCCCACGGTCCGGCGGGTCGGCGCGATGGCCTCGGACATCCCCGACCGCTTCACCGTCCCGGCCGCCGCGCACCAGATGGCGCGCGAGCTGACCGTGCCGCGCTACTCGCAGAACACGCACATCGGCCAGTATCCGGAGTACGACAACGGCGGCGAGGCCTGGTGCAGCCCCACCTCCTCGCAGATGATCATCGAGTACTGGGGCCGGAAGCCCACCGCCGCCGATCTGGCGTGGGTGAACCCGGACTTCGCCGATCCGCAGGTCTGCCACGCGGCCCGCTACACCTTCGACTACCAGTACGACGGCTGCGGCAACTGGCCGTTCAACGCCGCGTACGCGACGAGCTACAAGGACATGAACGCCGTCGTGACCCGGCTCGGCTCGCTCACCGACGTCGAGCGGCTGATCCGCGCGGGCATCCCGGTCATCACCTCGCAGTCCTTCCTGGCCGCCGAGCTGACCGGCGCGGGCTACGGCACCTCCGGCCACCTGATGACCGTGATCGGCTTCACGGCCGCCGGCGACGTGATCGCCAACGACCCGGCCTCGCCGAGCAACGCGGCCGTACGCAGGGTCTACAAACGCCGCGAGTGGGAGAACATCTGGCTGCGGACCAAGCGGTACAACGCCTCGGGCAAGGTGGTGTCCGGCACCGGCGGCGTCTGCTACCTCTACTGGCCCGTGGAGCCCACCGCCGCGCAGCGCAAGGCGCTTCAGGCCGTCGGCGTGCGCTGAGCGAGCCGTCCCACCAGCCCGGCCGGTCCGGCTTCTCCGCGCCGGCCGGGCCGGCCGCCGACAGCGGTCTGCGATACTTCGGATCCTCTGTGCCGGACGAGACTTGGGACACGCGGACGTGAGCGACAGGCAGCGGCGTGGCGAGAGCGAGCGGGCGCAGCAGCGCCGTTCCGAACTCATCGCCACCGGCCGGAAGTTGTTCGCGAACACGTCGTACGACGCGCTGTCGATGGACGACATCGCCCAGCACGCGGGCGTCGCCAAAGGGCTGATCTACTACTACTTCAAGAGCAAGCGCGGCTACTACCTCGCCATCATCGAGGACTCGGTGCTGGAGCTGGTCTCGCTCGCGTCGGGTGGCGGCGACCTGCCGACCACCCAGCGCGTACGGCGCACCGTCGAGGCGTATCTGCGTTTCGCCGAGTTCAACGAGGCCGCCTACCGGACGATCGTCACCGGTGGCGTCGGTTTCGACACCGAGGTGCAGGCGATCCGCGACACGGTGCGTACGGGACTGGTCGCCACCGTCGTCGAAGGCGCGTACGGCCGCGAGGAGATCCCGACGATCGCCGAACTCGCCCTGCTGGGCTGGCTCAGCAGCGTCGAGTGGCTGACTCTCGAATGGCTGGAGCACCGCGAGGAGCTGACCCGGGAGATCCCGCGCGATCTGCTGGTGCGGATGCTGCGGCACACGCTCGACACGATCGCGGAGTTCGCGCCTGAGTGCCCCGCACCCCCGCCGGACCCGGACTTCCACCCGTACACGGGCCGGTGACCGGTGCGTGGCCGAGCGCCGGACGGGGCGATGAGCCCGTCCGGCGCCCGAGGACGGGACAGCTGACCTGTCAGGTCAGTTGATCGCCTTGATCAGCTCACCGTCGGCCGTGTCGCCGCTGAGCTCCCAGAAGAAGGTGCCTCCCAGGCCCTGCTGGTTCTTGTACCGCATCTTGGTGCCGATGGTGGCGGGGGTGTCGTAGCTCCACCAGTTGTTGCCGCAGTGCGCGTACGCCGTACCGGCCACGGTGCCGTTGGCCGGGCAGCTGTTCTTGAGGATCTTGTAGTCCTCGATGCCCGCCTCGTACTTGCCGGGAGCCGCGCCCGTCGCCGTACCCCCCGGCTCGGACTGGGTGACCCCGGTCCAGCCGCGCCCGTAGAAGCCGATGCCGAGCAGCATCTTCTCGGCGGGAACGCCCTTGGCCTTCAGCTTGGTGATCGCCGCGTCGGAGTTGAAGCCCTCCTGCGGGATGCCCGGGTAGGAGGTGAGCGGCGAGTGCGGAGCCGTCGGACCCTGCGCGGCCCAGGCGCCGAAGAAGTCGTACGTCATCGGCAGGTACCAGTCGAGATACTGGGCCGCCGCGCCGTAGTTGGTGGCGTCGATCTTGCCGCCCTCGGACCCGTCGGCGGTGATGGCCGCTGTGACCAGGCTGGCGCCGCCGAATTGCGTACGGAGCGCCGACACCATGTTCGTGAAGGCGTCGGGCCCGCTGGTGTCGCAGGTCAGGCCGCAGGCGTTCGGGTACTCCCAGTCGATGTCGATGCCGTCGAAGACATCGGCCCAGCGCGGGTCCTCGACCAGGTCGTGGCAGGACTTGGCGAACGCGGCGGGGTTCTTCGCCGCCTCGCCGAAGCCGCCGGACCAGGTCCAGCCGCCGAACGACCAGATCACCTTGAGGCCGGGGTTCGCGGCCTTGAGCTTGCGCAGCTGGTTGAAGTTGCCGCGCAGCGGCTGGTCCCAGGTGTCGGCGACTCCGTCGACGCTCTGGTCGGCGGTGTAGGACTTCTCGTAGTCGGCGAAGGCGTCACCGATGGTGCACTTGCCGCCCTGGACGTTGCCGAACGCGTAGTTGATGTGCGTCAGCTTGGCGGCCGACCCGGAGGTCTGAATGTTCTTGACGTGGTAATTGCGGTTGTAAACACCCCAGTTGGCGAAGTATCCGATGACTTTCTCGCCGGCGGCAGTGGGGGCCGCCGGGGCCTTCTCCTGGTCCGCCGCCGCGGTACCGGCGCCGGCGAGCAGGGACACGCCGAGAACGGCGGTACACGCCGCGGCGATGAGCGCCCGGAAACGGGCGCGGGGACGGTGGGGTCCGAACATGAGGTCTCCTCGTGGGGAGGGAGAACGAGGTCCATGCCATTGACTTGGCATGAACGCGAAATGTGTTCACGGGGACGGTAGAAGGACTAGACCAGTGGGTCAATGGTTCGGACCAATTTCCCGGGAGCCGGGGCGAGGGCAGGGGCGAGGACCGGCCTCCCGTGACTGCACCCCGCCGATCGGGCATACTCAACGCGCCACAGCCGCTGGTCAGCCGCGCCCGTGATCCGGGAAGGCAGCATCGGCTGGGCAGTATTCCCGGTCCGGGGACACCCCCGGGCCCCGACCGGCGGCGCCGCCACACCCTGCGTGCGCGACCGCCGTAGTGCCCGACAGGGAGGAGAGCGCCGCCATGCCCGACCGCGCCCCGCGACCGGTGGAACGTCAGTTGCCCACCGAGGAGTCCAGGGACCTGCTCGCACTCGTACGCGACATCATTGAGCGGGAGATCGCCCCCCGGGCCGCCGAAGAGGAGGAGGCGGGGCACTTCCCCCGGGAGAACTTCTCCCTCCTCTCCGAATCGGGTCTGCTCGGCCTTCCGTACGACGGTGCACACGGCGGCGGCGACCAGCCGTACGAGGTCTACCTCCAGGTCCTCGAAGAGCTCGCCGCGGCCCGTCTCACCATCGGCCTCGGCGTCAGCGTCCACTCGCTGGCCTGCCACGCGCTCGCCGCGTACGGCACCCCCGGCCAGCGGGCCAAGCACCTCCCCGCCATGCTGGGCGGCGGCCTGCTCGGCGCGTACTGCCTCTCCGAGCCCGCCTCCGGCTCCGACGCGGCCTCCCTGTCCACGAAGGCCGTCAGGGACGGCGACGACTGGGTGATCACCGGCACCAAAGCCTGGATCACCCATGGCGGCGTCGCCGACTTCTACACCGTGCTCGCGCGCACCGGGGGCCAGGGCGCCGGCGGTATCTCGGCCTTCCTGGTGCCCGGCGACGCGGACGGGCTGGTCGCCGCCGCGCCCGAGAAGAAGATGGGCATGAAGGGCTCACCCACCGCCCAACTCCACTTCGACGGCGTCCGGATCGGCGACGACCGCCGGATCGGCGACGAGGGGCAGGGATTCGCGATCGCCCTCTCCGCGCTGGACTCGGGCCGCCTCGGGATCGCCGCCTGCGCCGTGGGCGTCGCCCAGGCGGCCCTCGACGAGGCCGTGGAGTACGCGACGGGACGCCGGCAGTTCGGCCGCCCCATCGCCGACTTCCAGGGGCTGCGCTTCATGCTCGCCGACATGGCCACCCGTATCGAGGCGGGGCGGGCCCTGTACCTCGCGGCGGCGCGACTGCGCGACGCGGGCCTGCCGTTCTCCCGGCAGGCGGCGATGGCGAAGCTGTTCTGCACGGACGCCGCGATGCAGGTCACCACGGACGCCATTCAGGTGCTCGGCGGCTACGGCTACACCGCCGACTTCCCCGTCGAGCGCTACATGCGCGAGGCGAAGGTGCTCCAGATCGTCGAAGGCACCAACCAGATCCAGCGCATGGTGATCGCCCGGCACCTCACGGGGCCGCCCGAGACCCGCTGAACTCCCGTCAGCCATACCGGCCCCGTCCGTCGGTCGCGGTCAACCGGCGGACGGATCAGGTGGGTTGACGAGTGGTCAGCTCGAACGGCAGGTGATGGGGCGTCAGGCGGCGTGCCTGAGCGGCTGCGGCATCTTGAACGGGCGTGAACTCGGGCCGCCCGCATGGGAGAACGGCTGCGTCCGCCAGTCCAGGCCCTGAGGGAGCGTCAGCAGCAGCGCGGTGTCCTGCTCCTGGGCATCGAGCGATTCGTCGGCCGGCCGGGCGTCCGCGGCCGAACGGCCCGTACCCGCGCACACGGTGAGCACGAACGGATTCCACGGGCTGGGGCACAGCGCGTGCTCCGGCAGGCTGTCCTCGTCCGCCAGCAGGGCGATCGGCTGGGAGCAGTCCGGGCACACGACCCGGAACATCTCGAAGGTGTCGTAGAAGTCGAGTTCATCGGCCTCGACGGGATCAACGGGCTCCGGTTCGGTACGTCCGGCGCGCTTCAGGCTCTGCATGGAGACACTCCCCCTCGGGTGGGCCGACCAGCCACGTGCGGCCTCGACCACAGCAAGCAATTCCCGTCGCGCGACGCGGGTAACCGTGAGGTCTCGACCGACCCCGTGACATGCCTGTGGTGTTCGTCACATGACCGGCGCGGGTGACGATCCGGTACGCCGTCGACTGTGCCGGAAGCGACCTCGGGCAATAGGTTGATCCGCATGGAGGAGTTGGATCGTCAGATCGTGGAGTTGCTCGTCAAGGACGGGCGGATGAGCTACACCGACCTGGGCAAGGCCACCGGCCTGTCCACCTCGGCGGTGCACCAGCGCGTCCGCAGGCTGGAGCAGCGCGGAGTCGTACGGGGCTACGCCGCCGTCGTCGACCCGGAAGCCGTCGGCCTGCCGCTGACCGCGTTCATCTCGGTCAAACCGTTCGACCCCAGCGCGCCGGACGACATCGCGGACCGGCTCGCCCCGATCCCCGAGATCGAGGCGTGCCACAGCGTGGCCGGTGAGGAGAACTACATCCTGAAGGTGCGGGTGGCCACGCCGCTGGACCTGGAAAACCTGCTGTCCCGCATCCGCACGCTGGCCGGCGTCTCCACCCGTACGACGGTCGTCCTGTCCACCCCGTACGAGGCGAGGGGGCCGCACTTTTAGGGGCTCGGCTCACTCGCCGGGGCGCCTGGCCCTCGGCTCACTCGCCGGGGGGACTCGCAGGCGGGCAGATCCGGCCCGTCCCGCGTTCGAGGGCGAAACCGCCCACCGGGCGGACCCGGTCACGTCGTACCCCTGCGTGCCCCGCACGTCCCGCGAGGCGGGAGACTGGTCGGCATGAACGATCGCGCCGCCCCCCAGAGCGAACCCCGCACCGTGCTGCTGCGCGGTGGAGACGTCCACAGCCCCGCCGATCCCTTCGCCACGGCGATGGTCGTCGAACGCGGCCACGTCGCCTGGGTCGGCTCCGAAGGCGCCGCCGACTCCTTCGCCTCCGGCGTGGACGAGACCGTCGACCTCGAAGGCGCCCTCGTCACCCCCGCGTTCACCGACGCGCACGTCCACACCACCGCCACGGGCCTCGCCCTCACCGGACTCGACCTGTCCGGCGCCCGAACGCTCCGCGACGCGCTCGCCCTCGTACGCGCCCACCACACCGCGCACCCCGGCGACCGGGTGCTCCTCGGACACGGCTGGGACGCCGCGCGCTGGCCCGAGCGCCGTGCCCCCTCCCGTGCCGAACTGGACGAGGCGGCCGGCGGCCGGCCGCTCTACCTGACGCGCGTCGACGTCCACTCGGCCGTGGTGACCACCGCGCTCCTCGACCGGGTGCCGGGCATCACCGAATTGGCCGGTTTCCATCTGGACGCACCGCTGACCGGCGACGCCCACCACGCCGTACGCGCCGCCGCACACGCCGCCGTGACCCCCGCCCAGCGCACCGAGGCGCAGCGCGTCGCCCGCGCCCGCGCCGCGTCGCTCGGCGTCGGCACGCTCCACGAGTGCGCCGGCCCCGACATCTCCGCCGAGGACGACTTCACCGGGCTGCTCCGGCTCGCCGAGGACGAGCCGGGCCCGCGCGTTCACGGCTACTGGGCCGAGCGGATCAGCGACGCCAAGGGCGCGGCACGGATCCGCGAACTCGGCGCCGTCGGCGCGGCGGGCGACCTCTTCGTGGACGGTTCCCTCGGTTCGCACACCGCCTGGCTGCGCGAGCCGTACGCGGACGCGCCCCACACCGGCGCCGCGCATCTCGACGCGGCCGACATCGCCGCCCATGTCACGGCCTGCACGGAGGCCGGGCTCCAGGCCGGCTTTCACGCCATCGGGGACGCCGCGATCGACGCGGTCGTCGCCGGGACGCGCACCGCCGCCCAGACGCTCGGCCTCGCCCGGATCCGGGCCGCCCGCCACCGGGTCGAGCATGCCGAGATGCTGACCCCCGAGACCGTCGCCGCCTTCGCCGAACTCGGCCTCACCGCCTCCGTCCAGCCCGCCTTCGACGCGGCGTGGGGCGGTACGGCGGGCATGTACGCCGACCGGCTCGGCCAGGCGCGCGCCGGCACGCTCAACCCGTACGCCGCCCTGCTGCGCGCGGGCGTCCCGCTCGCCTTCGGCTCGGACAGCCCGGTCACCGCCCTCGACCCGTGGGGCACGATCAGGGCCGCCGCCTTCCACCGCACCCCCGCTCACCGGATCTCCGTACGCGCCGCCTTCACCGCCCATACGCGCGGCGGCGGGCGCGCCGTCGGCCGGGACGACACGGGGGTGCTTGTGCCCGGCGCGCCCGCCGACTACGCGCTCTGGCGCACCGAGGAGCTGATCGTCCAGGCCCCCGACGACCGGGTCTCCCGCTGGTCCACGGACCCGCGTTCGGGCACGCCCGGCCTGCCCGATCTCACCCCGGGCGCCGCCCTGCCGGTCTGTCTGCGGACCGTGGTGGGCGGACGAACGGTGTTCGTGCGACCGAACGAGTGATGTACCCGCGTTTCCGTACCGCCGACCGATGCTTCCCAGCCACTGTCGCGACCAGCGGATCTTCCCCGCTGACCTGCTGAAACAGGTAATTGCCGCAGGTCGGGGGAGTATTGACAGCAAGCACACACGGGCCGGTAGGTTCGGCCGGGTCCACCAAAGGACGTCCGACCGGCAACTCCCACGCAGTCGTCGAACGCCGCTGGGTCATGGGGTGGTGTGCCGCACCGGCGCACCACCACTGGGAGCCAGGTTCAGCGCCCGCGCCTCGGGGGCGAGGGAAGGTTTCTGCCGGCCGGCGGGTGCGACCCGGGTAGGGCCCCGGCGTTCAGTAGACAACGGCTTTCGGTCGACTCGCAGCCGGCGGGTCCCAGGTCGGCCCGAAGGACGCCGGGACCCGATCCGCAGACCCCGGATCTGCTGCCCGGCCGGCCCACGGTCGGATTCCGGCCGTCCGCGTCGTTTCCCCGTACGACACCCCACCGCTGTGTGGACCGTCACCCCTCCCGTGCTCGCTAAGGTGGTACTTCTGCGTACGGCGATTAAGGGGCAGTTGTGAACGACGGTGGTCAGAGGCAGTACGGCCCGCTCGGCGCAGCCTTGGTGATCATCCCGACCTTCAACGAGGCGGAGAACATCAAACGGACCGTCAGCCGCGTGCGCGCGGCGGTCCCGGAGGCCGACATCCTCGTGGCCGACGACAACAGCCCCGACGGCACCGGAAAGGTCGCCGACGAACTCGCCGCCGACGACAGCCAGGTCAACGTCCTGCACCGCAAGGGCAAGGAAGGGCTGGGGGCGGCCTATCTGGCGGGCTTCCACTGGGGCATGGAGCATGGCTACGGCGTTCTGGTCGAGATGGACGCCGACGGCTCCCACCAGCCCGAGGAACTGCCCCGGCTGCTGACCGCGCTCAAGGCCGCCGACCTCGTGCTCGGCTCGCGCTGGGTGCCCGGCGGCCGGGTGGTGAACTGGCCGAGGACCCGGGAGATGATCTCCCGCGGCGGCAGCACGTACTCACGGGCGCTGCTCGGCCTGCCACTGCGCGACATCACCGGCGGGTTCCGCGCCTTCCGTACGGAGACGCTCGACCGGCTCGGCCTGGACGAGGTCGCCTCCCAGGGCTACTGCTTCCAGGTCGACCTCGCCCGCCGCGCCGTCGAGGCCGGCTGCCATGTCGTGGAAGTGCCGATCACCTTCGTCGACCGCGAGCTGGGCGACTCCAAGATGAGCCGGGACATCCTCGTGGAGGCGCTCTGGCGGGTCACCGCATGGGGCGTCGGGACGCGGGCGAACCGCATGCTCGGCCGAAAGCCCCTCTGAATCCGCTGATTCCGGCCACCCTTCGTACGACAACGCGGGCGGCTCCCAGGCACACTGGAATCATGACGACCGGCGCAACGCCCCCCGTGGCTCCGCAGCGCTCACGCGCTCGAAAAATTGTCCCTCTGGGCATCGCTCTCTGGCTGGTGCTCGAAATCTGGCTGCTGACCGTCGTGGCCGGCGCGACCAACGGGCTGACCGTGCTGTTGCTGCTGGTCGGCGCGGGCATCCTGGGCTCGGTGGTCGTGAAGCGGGCGGGCCGCCGGGCCTTCCGGAATCTCACCGAGACCCTTCAGCAGGCGCAGCGGCAGCAGCAGAACCCCGGCGCCGCCGAGAACGCCGACGAGAGCGCGAACACCAGCTCAGGCAACGGCTTCCTGATGCTGGGCGGCCTGCTGATCATGCTGCCTGGGCTGATCTCCGACGCGGTCGGTCTGGTCCTGCTGCTGCCGCCGGTGCGGTCGATACTGAGCCGGAAGGCCGAGCGGTCGCTGGAGCGCCGTATGCGCGCCGCCGGGCCCGGCGGGCTCGGCGACGCCTTCCAGCAGGCTCAGCAGGCCAGGATGAACCGCCCGGACGGCAAGGTCGTACAGGGCGAGGTCATCAAGAACGACGAGCCGCGGCCACCCCGCGGCCCGGACCAGGACGGACCCCGCCCGCCCCTGACGCCCTGAGAGCCACGAACGGGAGAGCGCAGGGGAGAGTCACGGAAAGCCATGGGCCGCGACACTGTGTGTGTCGCGGCCCATGGCTTCTCGCATGTGCTGTTGTGGCGGTACCGAGCGGGTCAGGCCGACTTTCGGCTGTCCCGCGGATGCACCGCGATGTTCATGGCGCCGGAGCGCAGGACGGCCAGCCGTTCGGCCAGCACCTCCTCCAACTCCTCGCGTGTGCGCCGCTCCATGAGCATGTCCCAGTGCGTACGCGCAGGCTTGCCCTTCTTCTCCTCGGGACCATCCCCGTCCACCAGGAGTGCCTGGGCGCCACACGCCTTGCACTCCCACTCCGGCGGAATTTCCGCCTCTACCGAAAACGGCATCTCAAATCGATGGCCGTTCTGGCATGCGTACTCCACCGCCTGGCGCGGGGCCAGATCGATGCCGCGGTCCGTCTCGTAGCTGGTAACCACAAGTCGCGTGCCGCGGAGAGCTCGCTCACTCATGAATCGTGCCTCCCGGGCTTGTCGCCCACAGGACAGGTGTCGCTGTCGTCGTCATCCGGTCAACGTCCGGTCGGCGGTAAAGATTCCCGTCGCGGGTCATACGTCGCCGTCGTGCCGCCCCTTGTTGTACCCACCAGCGCCCGGTTTGTCACATCTGGTGCTGGATGTCAGCCGACGTTGTCGTTTCTGTGACACGCAGTAACGGTCCGGCTGACAGGCCAACGGCGTACACTACCGCGCTTTCACTTCAACGTCTAAATCCGCTCCGGCACGGGGTTTCCCGCCTCGGCGACGGCCCGGCGGACCGGCACCCTCGCCAGCAGCACGAACCCGATCACGAAGAAGATCACCAAGGAGAGAATCGCGTCCCGGTAGCTGCCGGTGACCTGATAGGCGAGGCCGAACACCAAGGGGCCCAGCCAGCTCAGCCCGCGGTCACTCATCTCGTACGCGGCGAAGTACTCGGCCTCCTTGCCGCGCGGCACCAGATGCGAGAACAGCGAACGCGACAGCGCCTGGCTCCCGCCGAGCACCATGCCGATCGCGGCGGCCAGACCGAAGAACCACACGGGAGACCCGGCGGGCAGGAAGTACCCGGCCCCCAGGATCGCCGTCCAGACGGCCAGCGAGGCGAGAATCGTCCGTTTGGCCCCGTGGATCCGCGCCAGCCGGCCCATGCCGAGCGCGCCCACCACCGCCAGGATCTGCACCAGCAGGACGGCCGTGATCAGGGTCGTCTGGTCGAGCCCCAGCTCCTCGGAGCCGTAGATCGACGCTTGGGAGATCACCGTCTGCACGCCGTCGTTGTAGATCAGATAGGCGAGCAGGAAGGAGAGCGTGAGGGGGTGGCGGCGCATGTCGCGCAGCGTGGCCGTCAACTGGCGCCAGCCCGTGCCGATCGATCCTTCGCCCGCGCCGCCTCCGTCCTTCGCCACCCGCCGGTCGCGCAGCCGGCTCAGCGGCACCAGCGTGAAGGCGCCCCACCAGACACCGGCGGAGGCCAGGCAGATCCGTACGGCCGTCGACTCCGAGACGCCGAACGACTCGTGGCCGGTGTAGAGAATCAGGTTGAGTACGAGGACGAAGGCGCCCGAGGTGTAGCCGAACGCCCAGCCCCGTGAGGACACGGCGTCGCGCTCCCCGGGCGTGGATATCTGCGGCAGATAGGCGTTGTACAGCGCCATGGACACCGACAGCGAGGCGTTCGCCACGATCAGCAGGACGACGCCCAGCAGATAGCGGTCACCGCCCAGGAAGAACATGCCCGCCGTGGCCGCCGCACCAACGTACGCCGCGACGGCGAGCAGCGGCTTCTTGCGCCCCGTCCGGTCCGCCGCCGCGCCGGCCAGCGGCATCAGCAGTACGGCCAGCACGATCGAGAGGGACACCGAGTACGCGAAGACCGAACCGGCCCGCACCGGGATGCCCAGCGGATGGACGAAACCGTCGGCGTCGGCGGCGGCCTTCGCCACGGACGTCAGATACGGGCCGAGGAAGACGGTGACGACGCTCGTCGAGTAGACGGAGCACGCGAAGTCGTAGAAGTACCAGCCGCGCTGCTCACGTATGCGGCCCGTCTCGTCGTCGGTCAGGTCCGCGGTGTCGGCGGTCACCCCGCGCCCCCTCATTCGTCCCCGTAGGGGGCATCCGTACCCGTCAGTGCCAGATCCCGCGCTCGGTGAACACCGCGCGCAGCGTATCCAGTTGATCGGTCATGATGCCATCCACGCCGAGGTCCAGGAGGGCCCGCATCCGATCCGCCTCGTTGACCGTCCAGACGTGCACCTTCAGACCGCGGGCGTGCGCCGTCCTCAGGAAGCGCTCGTCGACCACCCGTACACCGCTCCGGTCCGGCGGGACCTGCGCGCAGACGGCGCCCTCGCGGACGGGCGCCGGTACTCCGTAGGAGCGCAGCCGCAGGCCGAGCACCCCGCGCACGCCGTACGAAGTGGCGAGCCGGGGGCCCGCCAGCCGGCGCGCCCGCGCGACCCGAGCCTCCGAGAACGAGCCCACGCACACCCGGTCCCAGCTGTCCGTCCGCCGGATCAGCTCGATCAGCGGGCGCAGGGCGGGCTCCGCCTTCATGTCGACATTCCAGCGGGCGTCGGGGAACTCCTCCACAAGATCCTCGAAGAGCGCGAGCGGTTCACGTCCGCCGACCCTGGCCCGGCTCACCTCGCTCCACGGCAACTCGCGGATCCGGCCGCGCAGATCGGTGACCCGGTCGAGGGTCGCGTCGTGGAACGCGACGAGCCGGCCGTCGGCCGTGGTGTGCACATCGGTCTCGAAGTAGCGGAAACCGAGTCCGGCGGCGCGCCGGAACGCAGCCGCCGTGTTCTCGATCCCGTCGGCGGCGCCGCCCCGGTGGGCGAAGGGGATCGGCGACGGATGGTCCAGATAGGGATGGTGTACGGGAGTCACGGCCGAAGTATGGCCCGCTCCGCGGAGTCCCCGGCGACGGCCGTGCCGCCGTCGTCCGCCGGCGGGACGACGAAGACGCGCAGGAACAACTGGGCGAGCGGCCCGATCGCCAGCGCGTAGACGATCGTGCCGACCCCGACGGAACCGCCGAGAACGAAACCGGTGGCGACGACGGCCACCTCGATCCCGGTCCGCACCAGCCGCACCGACCGGCCGGTGAGCCGGTGCAGCCCCGTCATCAGACCGTCGCGGGGGCCGGGGCCGAACCGGGCGGCGATGTAGAGACCCGTGGCCACGCCGTTGAGGACGATGCCGGCGATCAGCAGCGGAATCTGTACGGCGAGGCCGTGGCCGGCCGGGACGAGGGCCAGTGCGCCGTCCATCGCGATGCCGACCACGAACACGTTGGACACCGTGCCCAGCCCGGGACGCTGCCGGATCGGGATCCACAGGAGCAGCACGACCGCGCCGACCACGATCGACACGACGCCCATGGTCAGACCGGTCAGTTCGGACAGGCCCTGGTGCAGCACACCCCACGGCTCCAGCCCGAGACCGGCCCTGACCAGCAGGGCCGCGCTCACGCCGTACAGCGTCAGACCGATGTAGAGCTGGACGAGCCGGCGGGGGAGCCGCTTCCCACGGAGAGCGGGCGTGATGGACAAGGCGCTGTCCTCCAGGAGTGGAACGAGTGGACTGGTCCGTGTCACTCTGTGGCGGGGTGGCGAAGGCCGACCATGGCCAATTTGGGGAAGGTGGACTGATTTCGATGACGCAGTGGACTTCGGCGGTCGGAGCGGCACAGCTCGCGCGGCAGCTCAACGCCCAGCAGCCGCGATCCGCCGGCCCCGGCACCCGCAAACCGCCCGCCTACCGGGCCCTCGCCGACGGCGTCAGGCTGCTCGTCCTCGAAGGCCGCGTGCCGGTCGCCGCGCGGCTCCCCGCCGAACGCGAGCTGGCCCTCGCGCTCTCCGTCAGCCGTACGACCGTCGCCGCCGCCTACGAGGCCCTGCGCGCCGAGGGATTTCTCGAATCACGCAGGGGCGCCGGCAGCTGGACCTCCGTACCGGCCGGGAACCCGCTGCCCGCCCGCGGCCTCGAACCGCTGCCGCCGGACTCCCTCGGCTCGATGATCGACCTCGGCTGCGCCGCCCTGACCGCGCCCGAGCCCTGGCTCACCCGCGCCGTGCGGGGCGCGCTGGAGGAGCTGCCGCCGTACGCGCACACCCACGGCGACTACCCGGCGGGGCTGCCCGCGCTGCGCCAGACGCTCGCCGACCGGTACACGGCGCACGGTATTCCGACCATGCCCGAGCAGATCATGGTCACCACCGGCGCGATGGGCGCGATCGACGCCATCTGTCATCTCTTCGCCGGGCGCGGTGAACGCGTCGCCGTCGAGTCGCCCAGTTACGCGAACATCCTCCAACTGATGCGCGAGGCGGGCGCCCGGCTCGTTCCCGTCGCCATGGCCGAGGGACTGGCCGGCTGGGACCTGCCGCGCTGGCGCCAGGTGCTGCGGGACGCGGCGCCCCGACTCGCCTACGTCGTCGCCGACTTCCACAACCCGACGGGCGCCCTGGCCACCGAGGACCAGCGCAGACAACTGGTGGAGGCGGCGCGTTCGGCGGGGACCGTGCTCGTCGTCGACGAGACGATGTCCGAGCTGTATCTGGACGGGGAGGTGGACGGCGACCGGCCGGGCGACGAACTGCCGCCGCCGGTCTGCGCGTTCGACCCCGCGGGCAGCACGGTCCTCACGGTCGGTTCCGCCAGCAAGGCGTTCTGGGCGGGCATGCGCATCGGCTGGGTACGGGCCGCGCCCGAGGTCATCCGTTCCCTGGTCGCCGCCCGCGCCTACGCCGACCTCGGCACCCCCGTGCTGGAACAGCTCGCGATCAACTGGCTGATGGGCGGCGGTGATTGGGAGCAGGCGGTCGGCATCCGGCGCGCCCAGGCCGCGGAGAACCGGGACGCGCTGGTGACCGCCGTCCGCAGGGAGCTGCCGAGCTGGGAGTTCGACGTGCCGCGCGGCGGGCTGACGCTGTGGGTGCGCACCGGCGGACTGTCCGGCTCGCGGATCGCCGAGGTGGGCGAGCGGGTCGGTGTACGGGTGCCGGGCGGGCCGCGCTTCGGGGTCGACGGGGCCTTCGAGGGGTACGTGCGGCTGCCGTTCACCGTCGGCGGCCCCGTCGCCGACGAGGCGGCCGTCCGGCTGGCGGCGGCGGCCCGCCTCGTGGAGAGCGGGGCGCGGGCCGGCACGGACATGCCGCGCACGTTCGTCGCCTGACCGGGGCGCGGCGCGTGTGCGGCTTGGGGCGGTCAGCCCTCGGCCGGTACGGCGGCGGGCATCGGCGCGGGGCTCTGCCGCGGTTGCTGCGGCTGCGGCTGCGGCTGCACCTGGACGTGAGCGTGCGCCTGCGTCTCGTCCTCGGCCGGTGGGCCGGATTCCGGGTCTGACTCCGGGTCCGATTCCGGCGCTCCGGCGGCGGTGGCCGTCGTTCCGTCGAGCGGCGTGTGCCGCTCCGGCAGCAGATCCAGCACCGCCCGGCGGTGCGCGTCGCTCGTGGCGTCGTCGTACGGATCGGGTGTCGCCGGGACCTGGAGCCTGAGCACCGGTCCGGTGCCGAGCCGCGCGTAACCCCGGCCGGTCGGGATCTCCGGCGTGGGAGTCGTGTGCGGCGGCGCTCCGAGGACCGCCGCCAGTTCCTCGCGCGTGGCGGCGCCCAGCACGACCCGGGCGCGGGTGTGCGTCCGTACGGTCTCGCTGAGCGCGTCCAGGGTGTCGAACTGCTCCGCCACGACCACCGTCACATTCGCGGCCCGGCCGTGCCGCAACGGCACTTGGAGCAGCTCCTGCGGATCGGGCCGCCCGTCGGCGGCCGCCAGATGGGCGAAGGCGCTCGGCCGGTCCAGCAGGAGCCACAGCGGGCGTTTGGTGTCCTCGGGCACGGCGTGACCGGACTGCCGGGCGCGGTTGGCGGCGATCAGCCGCCGTTCGGTCTCGTTGGCGGCCCATTCGAGACCGGACAGCGCGCCCGAGAGCCCGCACTCCACGGCGAGGACGCCCGTACGCCCACTGAGGCTGGCGTACTCGCCGGTCCCGTTGCCCTCCACGATCACGACGTCGCCGTGCGCGAGCGCCTGGAGGGCGATCGAGCGGAGCAGACTCGTGGTGCCGCTCCCCGGGCGCCCGACGGCGAGCAGATGGGGCTCGGTCGAGCGGGCTCCCGTACGCCAGACCACCGGAGGGGCGTCACGGGTCTCGTCGCCCTCCACGACCGGCACGGTGCGCCGGACCGCGTCGGCGTCGGTGAAGCCGAGCACGGTCTCGCCGGGGGCGGTGACGAAGCGCTGGGCGGCGATGGCGGTGGGAAGCGGCGGCAGCACGCTCATGACGAGCACGTTGCCCTCCTCGTTCCAGTCGAAGAGATACTCCCGGCCGCGCCCGGACTTCGCGTACAGCAGGTGCTCGATCCGGACACGGGAGGAGTCCTCACCGTCGGGGAAGTACGGCGGGTACGACACCCGCAGCCGGGTGAGACGCCCGTCGGCGTCGAATTCGTACTCGTCGAACGCCTTGTCCCACTCGCCGCCGTGGGCGAAGAGGGGACTCGGGTCCTCGGGCACGGAGAAGTACGGCACCAGCGCCTCGTAAAGAGAGCGCAGGCGCTGGAGCTCCGCGTCGTCGGGCCCGGTGCGCACCGGCGTACGGTCGCGGCCCTTCCAGCCGGCCACCGCCATCACCGAGATGAGGGCGAGCAGTGGTCCGTTCGGGACGAGCGCGACCACCAGGACGCAGGCCGCGACCAGGAACAGCGCGGGACCACGCCGGTCCTTGGGCGTAGCGGCCCATTTCTGCCGTCCGGTGCCGGCCAGCAGACGCAGACCACGTGTGATCGTGATCAGCGGATGGAGGACGTCGGTGGCGCTGTCGGCGGCCGAGCGGGCCATCTCTCGGCTGCGAGCGATGTGAGCGCTGCCGCTGCTCAGAATGCGGGGGAGTGGTCGCCGGGCCACGTCTGTCTCCTGAAGGTGCGAAAGGTGCTGGAGGTGCTGGAGGGGTGGAAAGCGGTCAGAACTTGATCCCGCCCAGCAGGCCGGCGAGGCTGGCGCCTCCGGCCGTGATGCTCGGGGCGATGGCTGTGCCCGCGAGATAGAAGCCGAAGAGTGCGCAGACGAGCGCGTGGGACGCCTTGAGTCCGTCCTTCCTGAAGAAGAGGAAGACGATGATTCCGAGCAGCACGACGCCTGACATGGACAGGATCATGAGGGGTTCTCCTGGTCGAGGGGGACAGTCACCATGAGTTCTTCCATGCTCACAGTAAGTATCTATGTGATAAAAGGTGCAAGTGGGTGAAATCCGTCGAATTTCACTGAACCGGCGGACAGCGGAAGCCCGCGTACCGCTTAGTGCGGCCTCCGTCGCCCCGGAGCGGTCCACAGGGCAGTAATCTGTCGATTCACTCGTACGGCTCCACAGCCGTGCGTCCCAGGTCAACGGCGTGAGAGGCGGTTCACCGATGAGCGAGGCACCGGACGACGCGGCCCCGGCCGACGCGGCACCGGAAGGTGATGCTTCCCACGGTGAGGCTCCCGACAGCGATGTCATCGAACTGGCCACGAAGGTCTTCGACCTCGCGCGCCGCGGCGAGACCGAGACGCTCGCCGCCTACGTGGACGCGGGCGTCCCCGCGAACCTCACCAACGACCGGGGCGACTCACTGGTCATGCTCGCCGCCTACCACGGCCACGCACCCGCCGTGGCGGCGCTGCTGGCGCGCGGAG
Organism: Streptomyces sp. NBC_01508; assembly: GCF_045040315.1. Classification (NCBI taxonomy): domain Bacteria; kingdom Bacillati; phylum Actinomycetota; class Actinomycetes; order Kitasatosporales; family Streptomycetaceae; genus Streptomyces; species Streptomyces sp. NBC_01508. Next base: position 7,304,451 of record NZ_CP109419.1, read on the forward strand.
CCGAGGCCGACCGGGCCAACGACCGCGGGCAGACGCCACTGGCCGGCGCGGTCTTCAAGGGCGAGGACGCCGTGATCCGCGCGCTGCTCACCGGCGGGGCCGACCCGGCGGCCGGAACACCCTCCGCCGTGGATACAGCGCGGATGTTCGGGAAGACGGACCTGCTGGAGCTGTTCGGAGCACGGTGAAAGGAGGCGTCGTAAATGTGGTCGCGGTGGCGAAATGGGTGGGTCATCATGACGTCGGGTCCGGAAAGGGCCACCGACGAGAGGCAGAGGAAGATGGTCTACACCAAGCAGGAGACGACGGTCGAGCGATGTTGTCGCGCGGCCTAGGCACTGTCTTCGAAGTAGCGCCGTCCGCCCGCAGGCCAGGCGGGACTTCGACGACAGGGCCTAGGCAGCCTAGGCATCCCCACCCTCCGGTTGCGTCGACAGCTTGATGTGAGGCACTCCCCATGTTCGATCCAGTCATAGCGCCGAGCGGCACGCTGCTCGGCCTGCTGCAAAGGGGGCGCGGCGACGGCACATTGCACGCGCTGGCCGCACCCCGCGCCGAGGCGCTCACCGCCCTCAACCACTGCGTGATGAACGACCCGCGCCACGACTGGCAGGTCGAGAACCGCTCCCTCTACTACGCACGTCTCTACCTGGACCTCCACGGTGATCTCGAACCGCTCGAACACCACCTCTTCCGTGTCGAGGACCACTTCGACACGGAGGAATCCCGCACCGGGCTCACCCTCGCCGTACTCGGCCACCTCGCCTCCTACGGAAGAGACGACGCCCTGGAGCTGCTGCGCCGGTACGCCAGGTCGGGATCCAACTGGACCTGGGCGCTCGACGAGTTGGCGCTGCGCGACGACGACGCGGGTCTGCGGTCGCTCGCCCCGCCGATCCTCGCCAGATTCCCCGCGACGGCCGAGGGCGACGCGGAGCTGGCGACCGCCGTCCAGGGCGCCTTCGAGCCCCGGCCCTGGCGGCTCTGGGCCGACGACCCGCGCGAGGCGGTCGCCACCCGCGTCAGGGCGGCCCAGGAACAGGGCTCCTTCGACCGGTGGCAGCAGCAGATGCGGCCGACCGGACCGCGCCCCGGCTGGAGCGTCCAGGCCGTTTTCGAATGGGCGCAGGACGGCCTCGAACGGGGCACGACCCTGCACGTACCCGCCGCCCGCTGCCTGACCGCGGTCGCCGGACCCGATGACCGCGCCGCGATCGTCGAAGCCGGCCGCAGCGCCCCCGACGGCGCACGCTCGGCCGCGCTGCACTATCTCGCCGAGGCCCGCGACCCCGCCGTGCTGGACCTGATCGAGACCGCGGCGACCGACCCGTCGCAGTCCCTCGCCGAAGCCGCCGTCGCCGCCTTCGAGCGGATGTGCGGCGAGGCGGCTGTCGACCGGGCCCGCGGCTGGGTGCACCGGCCCGACGCCCTCGGCGCCTCTGCGGCGGGTGTCCTCGCCTCCCGTGGCGGCGCGCAGGACACCCAACTCGTCCTCGGCGCACTGCGCGAGGCCGTACGGTCCGACGGACCCGACGCGCCCCGGCTGTGGACCCTCGTCGACGGCACCGGACGGCTCGGCATCGGCTGCGCCGCACCCGTACTGCGACATGTGTACCGGGAGACGGCCTCCTCACAACTGCGCGGGCGTACGGCCAGGGCACTGGCGGCCACCGACCCCTCGTACGCCACGGGGTTCGCCGTCGAATGCCTCTGGGACTGCGAGGAGACCACCAGAGAGGTCGCCGCGCTCCACGCCGAGACCGGCGACGTGCGGGTGGCCGACCGGCTGCGGCGGCTCGCCGCGGATCCGGCCGAGGAGGCCGAGGTGCAGACCGCCGTACGGAGCCGGATCGGGCCGGACGCGCCCGCCGTCTGACAGCGCCCCCCGCCCGGACGCACCGGGCGGGGGCGGCGACACCACGGGGGAGACAGCCTGTCCCGCGCGCCGAGCACACCCGGTCCCGCGCGCCGGCAGCGCTGCCGCCGGACGCTCCGCTTGCGAGAATGGGCGGATGACTGGGCGCTGGGAATTCTGGATCGACCGTGGCGGCACCTTCACCGACGTGGTGGGGCGGCGGCCCGACGGACGTCTCGTCACACGGAAGCTGCTCTCGCACGACCCGGAGCGGTACGACGACGCGGCGGTGGCCGGGATCCGGCTGCTGCTCGGCGTGGCACCGGACGATCCGGTGCCCGCCGACCGGATCGACGTCGTCAAGATGGGCACCACCGTCGCCACCAACGCCTTGCTGGAGCGCCGTGGCGAGCCGACCGTCCTCCTCGTCACGGAGGGCTTCGGCGACGCGCTGCGGATCGCCTACCAGAACCGCCCCCGTCTCTTCGACCGTCACATCGTGCTGCCGGAAGCGGTCTACGAGCGCGTCATCGAGGTTCCCGAACGTGTCGACGCGCACGGCGCCACCGTGCGGCCGTTGGACACGGCGGCCGTCGCCGCGCGGCTGCGGGAGGCGTACGACGACGGCTTCCGCAGTGCCGCCGTCGTCCTCATGCACGGCTACCGTCACCCCGGCCACGAGAGCGCCGTCGCCGAAGCGGCCCGCGCGGCGGGCTTCACCCAGGTCAGCTCCTCCCACGAAGTCAGCCCCCTGATCAAACTGGTGCCGCGCGGCGACACCACCGTCGTGGACGCGTACCTCTCCCCGATCCTGCGGCGCTACGTCGACGAGATCGCCTCCGAACTCCGCGACATCCGGCTGATGTTCATGCAGTCCAACGGAGGGCTGCGCGAGGCCGCCCACTTCCGTGGGAAGGACGCCGTGCTGTCCGGACCGGCCGGCGGCGTCGTCGGCATGGCCCGTACCTCCGGACAGGCGGGCTTCGACCGTGTCATCGGCTTCGACATGGGCGGCACCTCGACCGATGTCTCCCACTACGCCGGGGAGTTCGAGCGCGAGCTGGGCACCCAGGTCGCCGGGGTCCGGATGCGGGCGCCCATGATGAACATCCACACCGTCGCGGCCGGCGGCGGCTCCGTGCTGCACTTCGACGGCCAGCGCTACCGCGTCGGCCCCGACTCGGCCGGCGCCGTGCCTGGCCCCGCCTGCTACCGCAGGGGCGGCCCGCTCACCGTCACCGACGCCAACGTGATGCTCGGCCGGGTGCAACCCGACCACTTCCCCGCGGTGTTCGGCCCGGACGGCGACCGGCCGCTGGACGCCGACGTGGTGCGTGAGCGCTTCGCCGCGCTCGCCGACGAGGTCGAGAAGGCCACCGGCGTACGGCGCGAACCGGCCCAGGTCGCCGCCGGCTTCCTGGAGATCGGCGTGCTGAACATGGCCAACGCCGTCAAGAAGATCTCCGTCCAGCGCGGCCACGACATCACCCGCTACGCCCTCACCAGCTTCGGCGGCGCGGGCGGCCAGCACGCGTGCGCCGTCGCGGACGCGCTCGGCGTCGACACGGTGATCGTGCCGCCGCTCGCCGGGGTCCTCTCCGCGTACGGCATCGGGCTCGCCGACGCCACCGCCATGCGCGAGCAGTCGGTGGAGGCCGAACTCGGCGCCGGGGAGGGCGGCGTGGACGGTGACACGCCCGGCCGGGTACGTGACATGTGCGCCGCCCTCGCGGAGCGCACCCGCGCCGAACTGCGCGCCGACTCCGTCCCGGATGCCGCGATCACCACCCACGCGCGTGTGCTGCTCCGGTACGCCGGGACGGACGCGAGCCTGGCGGTGCCCCTCGGCACCGTCGCCGACATTACGGCGGCCTTCGAGAGCGAACACCGCTCGCGCTACGCCTTCACCATGGACAAGCCCCTGGTGGTCGAGGCCGTGTCGGTCGAAGCCGTCGGGAAGGCCGAGTCGCACGGTACGTACGCGGCCGGGGCGACGTCAGCGGAAGAGTCAGCGGAAGAGGCGACCTCGGTAGAAGGCGGCGACGGGTCCGCGCCGCCCGCGCGGGTACGGATGTTCGTCGACGGCACCGAACGCGACTGCCCGCTCCACCGGCGCGCCGACCTGCGGCCCACCGACACCGTCGAAGGCCCCGCGATGATCGCCGAGGCCGACGCCACGACCGTGGTGGACGCCGGCTGGCAGGCGGCGGTCGGCGACCTCGGGCACCTGCTCCTGACCCGGGTACGCCCCCGCCCCAGCAGGGTCGCGGCGGGCACGGACGTGGACCCGGTACTGCTCGAAGTCTTCAACAACCTCTTCATGGCCATCGCCGAGCAGATGGGCGTACGGCTGGAGAACACCGCCCACTCCGTCAACATCAAGGAGCGGCTCGACTTCTCCTGCGCACTCTTCGACGCCGACGGCAACCTGATCGCCAACGCGCCGCACATCCCCGTCCACCTCGGTTCCATGGGCGAATCCATCAAGGAGGTGCTGAAGCGCGACAAGGACTCGCTCCGTCCCGGCGACGTGTACGCCGTCAACGACCCCTACCACGGAGGCACCCATCTGCCCGATGTGACCGTGGTGACACCCGTCTTCGACGAACAGGGCGAACACCTGCGCTTCCTCGTCGCCTCGCGCGGCCACCACGCCGAGATCGGCGGCATCACGCCGGGTTCGATGCCCGCCTTCAGCCGGACCATCCACGAGGAGGGCGTGCTCTTCGACAACTGGCTCCTCGTCCGCGACGGCAGGCTCCGTGAGACCGAGACACGCGAACTGCTCGCCACCGCGCCGTACCCCTCCCGCGACCCGGACACCAACCTCGCCGACCTGCGCGCCCAGATCGCCGCCAACGAGAAGGGCATCGCCGAACTGCGCCGGATGACCGAGCAGTTCGGCTACGACGTCGTCAACGCCTACATGGGGCACGTACGGCGCAACGCGGAGGAGTCCGTACGCCGCATCATCACCGGGCTGAGCGACGGGACCTACCGCTACGAGACCGACAACGGCGCCGTCATCGCGGTCGCCGTGCGCGTCGACCGCGACGCCCGCAGCGCGGTCGTGGACTTCACCGGCACCTCACCGCAGCAGGAAGGCAACTTCAACGCGCCCAAATCCGTGGTGATGGCGGCGGTCCTGTACGTCTTCCGGACACTGATCGCCGACGACATCCCGCTCAACAGCGGCTGTCTCGCGCCGCTGGACGTGCGGGTGCCCGAGGGTTCGATGCTGTCGCCCGCGTTCCCGGCGGCGACGGTGGCCGGCAACGTGGAGACCTCGCAGGCCGTGACGGGAGCGCTGTACGCGGCGCTGGGCGTGCAGGCCGAAGGCTCCGGCACGATGAACAACCTCACCTTCGGCAACGAACGGGTCCAGTACTACGAGACGGTGGCGAGCGGATCGGGCGCGGGGGAGGGCTTCGACGGCGCCGACGCGGTCCAGACCCACATGACCAACTCCCGTCTCACCGACCCCGAAGTACTCGAATGGCGCTATCCGGTGCGCGTCGACGCGTTCGCCGTCCGGGACGGCAGCGGCGGCCGTGGCCGCTGGACCGGCGGCAACGGAGTCGTACGGCGCATCCGCTTCCTGGAGCCCATGACGGTCACGCTGCTGACCGGGCACCGCACGGTTCCGCCGTACGGCATGGCGGGCGGCGAACCCGGGGAGGTGGGCGGCAACGAGGTGGAGCGGGCCGACGGGACCCGGATGCCGCTGAGGGGGGTCGACTCGGTGGCCGTGGCCGTGGACGACGTACTGGTGCTGCGCACCCCGGGCGGCGGGGGATACGGCACGCCGGAGTGAACTCGCGGGATACGGCGGGCCGGTGGCCGGTCGCCCGCACCGCGGGCCGACCGCGCGAGTCGCTGGGGCTTCTGCGTCGTTTCGACCGTTGTCAGTCCGAGGACCTAATCTGTGCAACGTGACTTCGCCTGCCTCGACGGACCCCGTTCCGCCCCAGCTCAGCGCGGGGCCGCGGCTCGCCCAGGGCCCGGCCGCCGACGAAGGGCTGGCGCGGCGACTGCGCGCGCTCGCGTGCACCGCCCCGCTGCACGACCTCGACACCCGCAAGGCCAATCTCGCGGGGGAGTACTCCGTCTACGCGATGGCGGAGGTCGCGCTCTCGGCGATCGACCTCGTGACGCTCAACATGGACTTCGACACCGGCGCGGACCACGAGCAGATAGTGGCCAGACTCCTGCCGCGCGTCGCCGCCCAGGCGCCGCACCGCCCGGCCACCGAGCACGAGCGGGTGGCCCGCTGGGTGCTGGAGAATCTGATCAACGTCGGCAGCGTCGACCGCGGATTCCGCGCCGTGTACGGCACGTTCGGCGCCGACGGCGTCTACACCCGCCGCGACTACGACTTCAAACTCATCGAGGAAGTCCCCGGCCACGGCGGCAGCGTCTATCTGCGCACCACCGACGAGGCGGTGAACGTGCTGGTGGGCGCGTTGGACACGGATGTCACCAGCGCGCAGATCGCCGCCGAGGTCAAGCTGGAGGTGCTGATCAACAGAGGGCGGCTCGCCGACGCCCAACTCGCCGCCGAACAGGCCCGGTACCGGACCGTGCAGTACGCGGAGACGCTGCGCAGGACCCTGGAGGCCACCCGGCGCAACGTCCGCGCGGTCGACTGGCTCAACGCCGTGCCCGACATGATCGCCGAAGCGCTCGACCATGTCGCCGACCGCTACCGCCACGAGAACGCGATCCTCAACAACATCCGCAAGTCCCGTGACGAGGCGGAGACCGGCGCCGACCCGAAGACGGCCGAGCACAAGCGGCGTGCCGCCGAGCTGGTCGACATCGTCAAGGACTGCATCCGCAGACACACCCAGCTCCAGTCCCGGCTGCTGGAGGCCGGCCCGCTGTTCCGCGCCGAGCAGGACCGCCAGGCGTTCGCCGAGCCCACGACCCGCACGGGGCTCGATCTGTACGGCCAACTCGTCGCCCCGCTCCTCCCGCTGTCGGTCGACCGGGCGAGCCGGGTCACCGACGCGTTCTTCGCCCGTGGCACCGGGCTGCGCACGCCCGCGTCCGTGCGGGTCGGCGACCTCGTGGACCTGCTGCTCACCCCTCCCGTGGAGCGGGAGCACCTCGGCGCGGAGATGCCCGAGCCCGATCTGATCGCGACACCCGACGACAGCCGCTTCAGCGAGGAGCAGTTGGCGGGCGCGATGGAGCTGCTCGACCTGGAGCACGACGCGCCGCGCAGACTCTCCGGCCTGCTCGCCGAGGCCCGCCGCCGCGATCCCGACCTGCCCTACCTGGTCGCGCTGCTCGCGATCCACGCGGCCAGTCCGCCGGTCGGTACGGCCTACCGGCAGGGCGAGGAGCGGCTGTTGTTCGCCGTGGACGACGGCACTCCCCTCGACGACGAGGAGTTCGGCGGTGCCGACCTGATAGTGGGCACGGCTCTGCTGGACGCCGCGGGCATGACGGCCGACCGTACGGAGGCGGCATGACGCGCACCGGGCCGGCCGGCCCGGTCGTGCCCCGTGCGACGCAAGCCGGTACCGCCCCCGGCCCCCGGCCCGGCCCTGGTACCAAACGCGACAGGACCACCCTCAGCAAGGAGCACCGCCCGTGAGCGACCACCAGGCAGAGCACGCCGCCGCGTGGGGCGAGCCGGGCAGCACGGAGGCCGCCCGAGCGGCCGTCCCCGCGCCGGGCGGGGCCGTCACCCCCGCCGACGCGGCCGACGCCGCCCGCCTCGTCTCCTTCGGACTCCAGCCCAAACTGCTGCCCGCGCGTGACGCCGAATACGCCGACCTGCTGCGCCGCTACCGCGAGGAGCCGGCCTTCGCGCGGCTGGCCGACGCGGTCGCCACCGGCCTCGGTCTCGTCGTCCTCGAAGTCTCGCCGCGCGCCGGAATGGCCGTGACGGCGGGCGAGGACTCCGTGTTCGCCGTCCGTATGGGCGACTACGCCCGCCGCGCCTCGACCGACTCCGCCGACCGATTCCTGCACGGCCTGGCACATCTCGCCGTCGCCGCCATGGCCTTCCCCCGTCCCGAAGATCTCGCCGACGACGGGTACATCGGCCGCATCACCGTCAACGGCGTCGACGCCTTCGTACGGCAGGCCTGCCGCAGGCTGGAGGAACAGGCCGAGGAACAGGGCGAGAACACCGACCCGGCGACCGACGCCCCCGGCCTCGAATCGGCCTGGCGCATCTACGCGCGCCGCAGCGCGACCGGCGCCACCAAGGACGCGCGCCGCCTCGCCGGCTCCACCACCGGCATCATCGGCAAGGCCATGGCCTTCCTCACCGACTCCGGTTTCCTGCACCGCACCGGCGACGACGCCGGAGGCGCGTACCGCACCACGGCCCGCTACCAGCTCCAGGTCCGCGACATGGCAGGCAGCGCCGCCATGGCCGAACTGCTCGCCCTGGGCGTCGTCCCGGTCACCGACGGTTCGGCCACGCTGCTCCCCCCACCCGACCCGGACGACCTCGACCTGGTCGCCGACGCCGGACTGCCGTTCCACTCCTGAGCGGCCCGGCAGCGCCGCGGCCCAGCAGCCCCCGCCCCCACCCCGCCGGTCATCATCCGGCCCTGACCACGACGAGAGTCCGCCGCCATGTACGAGCTGTCCCGGGTCCGCCTCTACTCCATCGGGCCTGCCGGTGCGCGCTACGCCGACACCGTGCTCGACCTGCGCGGAGTCGGCGAGCCGGTGCCCCACCCCGCCCCCACCCAGGCGGAGTTCTTCGAGGACGAGCCGGTCGGCCCGCCGCGCCGCCCGGCCCCGGCCGGTGTGCTCTTCCTGGAGAACGGCGGCGGCAAGTCCGTCCTGCTCAAGCTGATCTTCTCGGTCATGCTGCCCGGCCACCGCAACACCCTCGGCGGCGCCAGCTCCGGCGTCCTGCGCAAGTTCCTGCTCGCCGACGACTGCGGCCACGTCGCCCTCGAATGGCAGCACACCCTCACCGGTGAGCTGGTCGTCGTCGGCAAGGCCAGCGAGTGGCGCGGCCGTCAGGTGTCCAACGACCCGCGCAAGTTCGCCGAGGCCTGGTACTCCTTCCGGCCGGGCCCCGGGCTGAGCCTCGACTCGCTGCCGGTCGCCGAGTCGACCGCCGTCCGCAGGCCGGTGGAGGGCGTCTCCGGCGCGAAGGGCCGGCGCCGCACCATGAAGGGGTTCCGGGACGCCATCACCGAGGCGGGCAAGGCGTATCCGCACCTGGACGTGCACTGGGAAGAGATCCACGACCGCTGGATCGAGCACCTCGGAGAGCTGGGCCTCGACCCCGAACTGTTCCGCTACCAGCGGGAGATGAACGCCGACGAGGGCGAGGCCGCCGGGCTCTTCGCGGTGAAGAAGGACTCCGACTTCACCGATCTGCTGCTGCGCGCCGTCACCGACACCCGCGACACGGACGGGCTCGCCGACCTCGTCGGCGGCTTCGGCAACAAGCTGGGCCGTCGCGCCGAGCTGACCGCCGAGCGGGACTTCACGGCGGGCTCCGTCGATCTGCTCGGCCGGATCGTCGACGCCGCCGACTCCCGCTCCCGCGCCCGCGACATCCATGCCGGTGCCGAGCGCCGCACCCGCACGCTCGCCCGTCGGCTCACGGCCCGCGCCGCCGTCGAACGCGACCGCGTGGGCGACCTCGCCCAACAGGTCACCGCCGCGGCCCACACCGTCACCGAGGCCGACCGGGCGCGCGGTCGCAGCGCGCTCATCGCCGCCGAACTGGCCTACCGGCATGCCTCCCTGGCCCTCACCGTCGCCGAGAAGGCCGCCGCGGCCCAGCGGCGTGAGCTGAGCGACGCCCGGACGCTCCACTCCGCCTGGCAGGCCGCCGAGAACGTCCTGCGGCACCGTGCCGCCGCCGACCGCTCGGCGCGCGTCGCCGTCGCGATCCGCGAGGCCGAGCGCGACGCGGCGCCCGCCCTGGCCGCCCGCGCCACCGCCGCCGCCGACCTCGTCCGCGCGCTGCACTCCGCCGCCGCCGACGGCGAGAGCCTGGCCAACGAGGAGGAGGAGCGCTCCGCCGCCCTCCAGGAGGTCGGCGAGGCCGCGCACCGCGACGCGACGGCGGCGGCCACCGAGGCGCAGCGCGCCCGCAGTGAGACCGGCCATCTGCGCCAGCGGCTGACCGAGGTCGAGCAGGAGACCGCCGAGGCGGTACGGGCCGGCTGGCTCGACGACACCGCCCCCGACGCCGACCCGGCACGCGCCGCGCTCGCGGCGAGCGACGCGGAGAAGTCCACGGTCGCCGCCTGGGACACGGCCAGGGAGGCCGCGCGTACGGCGGCGGACCGGGCCAGGGAAGCGGCGGCGGCCGAGTCCCGCGCCGAACTGTCCGAGGCCCGCGCCGTCGACGCCGCCCGCGCCGCCGAGCACGAGTACGAGGCGGAGCGCCGTACCGCCGAGTCGATCGCCGAGGAGGAACGCCTCACCGAACTCCTCGGCCTGCCCGGCGCACCACCACGAGCGGGCGTTCCAGGGCCGCGCAGCGCCGCCCAGGGTGGCGCGGAAGGCCCGCCCGGTCCCGCCGCGGGACCGGGCGCCGGCGCCTCCTCGGAAGCGGCCCCACAGGGCAGCGGCGGTACGGGCGGCACGAAGCGACCGGACGGGACCGGTACCACGGACGGGACCGGCACCGCGGTCGGGCAACTGTCCCGGACGGCCGGCGCGCCGGCCCACACGGGTCAAGGACCCCTCACCGCCGAGGAATTGGACAGGTACGCCGACGAACTGCGCGAACTCCTCGACCAGGGCGTCGCCGCCGCCGAGCGCCAGCTGTTCGACCTGCGTACGGCCGCCGCCGACGACTCCCGCATCCTCGGCGCGCTCGGCGACGGCGGACTGCTGCCGCCGGGCCCCGACGTACTGGCCACCGTCGAATATCTCGGCGAACACGGCATCCCGGCCCTCCCCGGCTGGCGCTATCTCGCCCAGGCCGTCGACCCAGCCGACCACGCCGCCGTCCTCGCCGCCCGGCCCGAGCTGGTCGACGGCGTCGTCATTACCGAACCCGCCTCGCACGCCCGCGCACGCGAAGTCCTCTCCGGCGCCGCCCTCCTGCCGCGCTCGACCGTCGCCGTCGGTACGGCGGCGGCGCTGCTCGCGCCGGTGCCGGGCCCCGGCCCGTACGGCGGCGAGGCCGGCGGCGAGGACACCGGCGTCTTCCTCGTCCCGCCCAACCCGGCCATGCACGACGAGCACGCGGCCGACGCCGAACGGCAGTCCCTGCGCACCAAGTCGACCGCACGCGACGAGGAGATCCGCACCCTGTCGGCCCGGCTCTCCGCCGACCGGGCCATCGCCGCGCGCCTCGGCTCCTGGCGGGCCACCTGCGCGCCCGGCAGACTCACCGAACTCGCCGAGACCGCGCGGACGGCCGACGACGTCGCGCGGACAGCCGGGGCCGAGCTCGCCGAGGCCCGTACGGTCCGGACGGAGGCGGACGAGGCCGCCGCCGACACCGCGCGGGCACGCGACGAACGCCAAGAGGCCGCCCAGCGCGCCCGCCGGGTCGCCGACGCACTCGCGGGCCTCGCCTTCCGGCTGCGTGAACGGGCCGGCTGGCAGGTCAAGCTCCGCGCGCTGGCCGACGACACGGCGGAGTCCGAAGCCCGCGCCACCGCCTGCCTGGACCGGGCCCGCGCCGCCGACGAGGACCGCCGCGCCGCCCAGCGCGCCGCCGACGACGCCCGCCGTACGGCCCGCGCGCTGCGGGCCGAACGCGCCGAGATCGCCGGCGCGCCCGAGAATCTGCCGGAGCCCGACAGAGACGCGCCGCGTACCGCTCTGCCCGCGCTGCGCGAGGCCTACCGCGCCGCCTCGCAGCTGTACGAGAAGGTCGGCGTCGGCGCCGACCTGCGCGCCGAACAGGCCCACGCCGAGAGCGACGAAGGCGCCGCCCTCGCCGAACTGGACCGGCTCAGCAACAAGGTCCGTACCCGCGCCGCCCAGCTCCTGGAGAGCACGGACGGCGCGGACGGGCCGTCCCGGCAGGCCGCGGCGGCCCGCGCCGAATCGCTCGTCCAGATGCTGGAGTCACGCGCCTCGGCCGCCAGCGAGCACCTGGGGCGGCTGCGCGGCGAGGCCGAGCGGCTCGCCCCCGCCGACGGCGGGACGCACACCGACCTGCCCGACAGCCAGGTCCCCACCGATGTGGAACAGGCCCAGACCCTGCTCCGTACCGCCACCGGCGAACTCGCCACCCGCACCGACGCGTTGGACACCGCCCGCGCCGCGCACGGCGAACTGCTGCACGCCCACCGCACCGCCGAGGACGCGACAGGCGGCTTCGACGAGACGGCGGCCCTCCTGAGCGATCTGCTCAGGGGCTCGGCCGACGAGGACACCGACCAGGCGCCTCAAGAGCCGGAGCCCTACCCGGGAACGATCGAAGAGGCCCGGAACGCCGCAGCCGAGGCCCGCCGTTCGCTGCGCGGCTGCGCCACGGACCTGTCCGCCGCCGAGGCAGCCGTCCGAGAGGCGAGCGACATTCTCGTACGGCACGCCAACGCCACCCGCTACGAGCAGGTACGCACCCCCGCCCGCCAGCAGATCCGCGAACTGCCGGCGGCGGCGCTGCCCGACCACGCCGCGAAGTGGGCCGGCGCCTTCGCGCCCCGGCTGCGCGTGCTCACCGACGAGTTGGAGCAGCTGGAACGCAACCGCGACTCCATCGTCGACCGGCTGCGGGGACTGGTGGAATCCGCGCTCACGACCCTGCGCTCGGCGCAGCGGCTGTCCCGGCTGCCCGAAGGGCTGGGGGAGTGGTCCGGCCAGGAATTCCTCCGGATCCGCTTCGAGGAACCCGACCAGGCGACCCTCACCGAACGGCTCGGCGAGGTCGTGGACGAGGCGACCCGCGCCGCCCTGAAGAAGAACTCCGACCTCCGCAGGGACGGCATGTCCCTGCTCCTGCGCGGCGTCCAGGCGGCCCTCCAGCCCAAGGGCATCGCCGTCGAGATCCTCAAGCCGGACGCCGTGCTGCGCGCCGAGCGGGTCCCGGTCGGGCAGATGGGCGACGTCTTCTCCGGCGGCCAGCTGCTCACCGCCGCGATCGCCCTCTACTGCACGATGGCCGCGCTGCGCAGCAACGACCGGGGCCGCGACAAGCACCGGCACGCCGGCACGCTCTTCCTCGACAATCCGATCGGCCGCGCCAACGCCACTTATCTGCTGGAGCTCCAGCGCGCCGTCTCCGACGCGCTGGGCGTCCAACTCCTCTACACGACCGGCCTCTTCGACACGACAGCACTGGCCGAATTCCCCCTGGTGATCCGGCTGCGCAACGACGCCGATCTGCGGGCGGGACTCAAATACATCAGCGTCGAGGAGCATCTGCGGCCGGGGCTTCCCCAACAGGACCCGGACGGCGAGACGGTGCACGGCGAGATCACGGCGACGCGCATGTTCAAACGCAGCCAGTCCGCGACGACGGCCGCGACCACGCCCACGGCGACGGCCACGCCCACGGCGACGGCCGCGAGCACCGCCACGGCGAGGACAGCCCCGTCACCGGACGAGGAGTAGGCACCGGCCGGACCCGCCCGGGTCCGGCCGGTCGTCGATCGCCGGACGGGCTCAGCACACGCGTTCAGGCTTCGGAGAGCCTGCCGGCGCCCCGGCGTCGTATCCGCGCGCCGTCACGCTCCGCCGTCCGCGCCGTACGCCTCGCCCTGCGGCGCTCCCGGCGCAACTGCCGTGCCGTGCTGCTCGGCACCGACACCACGCCATGGCGTTGGTTCCACACCTGACGCGTCACCCACACGTCCAGCACCCCCCATGTCGCGACCACCGTGCTGCCCACGCTGCTCAGCACCATGGGGAAGGCCAGCCACGAGCCCGCGAGCGTACAGAAGAACGCCACCATCGCCTGCGTCAGCGTCACCGACGCGATGATCACGGCGCGCACCGCCGCCGTCCGCACCGGGTCGGGCATCCGGCGCCGTATCGCCGGCTCCTCCACCCAGAGCCGTCGCGAGAGGCCCGTACCGCGCGGGGCCGGCAGCTCGACCTCGACCTCCGCGGGCGCCCGCGTCGTTGCCTTGTCGTTCTCGCGCCCCGCCGCGCGTGCCTGTGCCTTCTTGCCCGCCTTCGTAACCGCTTCCGCGTTCGACGCGTTCGACGTGTCCGACTTCGTGTTCATGGACCGCAACTCCCCACCACTGTCCGACATCAGGGTGACTGCCCGGCCCCGGCCGCTTCACGCGAACCATGGCACCGAATGTGTGGCGAACAGCGCCGCAACGCTCTCCGCCCGCCCTGTCCCTCGCCCCGAATTCCCCACCCTGAGCCGGTACTTCCGTACGTCAGTACCCATACACATAGACGAGCGACAGATCCGGAAGATTCCCGCACGCATACGGTTCCGGCCATCTGATCGATTGCGACAACTGACCTCCCGCCAGGTACTGTGCGCCACAGCGGCGAAAGTGGTATCAGTCGATACCGGGACAACTCGTGAACAACTCGCCTGGTTGGGGCCGAAATTCGCCCGGACGTGTCTTCGAGTTGCAGGTGTGGCAGTAGTAGGCTCGCGCCGTTTGTTGACGAGGTTGTCGATTCTGACGAAGACGCCTTCCACATCGGGTGGAAGGTCGAGCTGGGGGAGGCCATGCGCTTTCGCGGGAAGTCCATCCGCCGGAAGATCGTGGCGTTGCTCCTTGTGCCGCTCGTCTCCCTCACGGCTCTGTGGGCATTCGCCACCACACTCACCGGCCGCGAGGCCAACCAGCTCCTCGACGTCGCCTACATCATCGACAAGGTCGGCGACCCCGTGGAGAACACGGTCCGAGTGGTCCAGCGGGAACGCCGCCAGACCCTCATCTACCTCGCCGACCCCCGTGACTCCGACTCCCTCGCCGAACTGCGCCGACAGCGCGCGGCCACCGACCGCGCCGTCACGAAGATCAAGGCGAACGCCGAGAACCCCTCGGTCCGCGACGAGATGAGCGACACCACCTCCGCACGGCTGACCTCGCTCACCGACGCGCTCGACGGCCTCGGCGCGCTGCGCCGCTCCGTCGAGAAGAGCACCGTCACCCGCGGCCAGGCGCTCGACTTCTACAACAGACTCGTCGACCCCTGCCACAGCTTCCTCTCCACGCTGCACGCCTTGGAGGACGTGGACCTGGACAAGCAGGCCCGCGCGCTGGTCGGCGTCGACCGCGCCCAGGAGATGCTCTCCCGTGAGGACGCGCTGGTCGTCTCCTCGCTGATCACACGCCGTACGACATCGGACGAGATCCGCCTGGTCTCCGACCTGGTGGCCAACCGCACCCTGCTCTACGAGACCAACCTCGACGTCCTGCCCGCCTCCGAGCGTGAGATCTTCGAGCAGTACTGGGGCGGCCCCGGGACCCAGCCGCTCCGCGAGGCGGAGGAACAGCTCATCGCCGCCGGCCCGGGCAAGGACCTGGCGTCGCTGGACGCCACACGCTGGCAGGAGATGGCCGATCCGGTCCTCGAAGGCCTCGCCCGCGAGAGCGAGGCGGCCGACGAGCGCTACCAGGACCGGGTCGAACCGGCCGGGTTCAACGTCCTCGTACTGGCCGGAATCGCCGGCGTACTCGGCTTCCTCGCGCTGCTCGTCTCCCTGATCGTCTCCGTACGCGTCGGCCGCAGCCTCATCCGCGACCTCTCCGGCCTCCGTAAGGAGGCCCACGAGGTGTCCGGTGTCCGGCTGCCGAGCGTCATGCGCCGCCTCGCGGCGGGCGAGCAGGTCGACGTCGAGACGGAAGCCCCGCGACTGGACTACGAGCGCGACGAACTGGGCCAGGTCGGCCAGGCGCTCAACACACTCCAGCGCGCCGCCGTCGAAGCGGCCGTGAAACAGGCCGAGTTGCGGCACGGAGTCTCCGAGGTGTTCGTCAACCTCGCCCGCCGCAACCAGGTCCTGCTGCACCGCCAGCTCACGCTCCTGGACACCATGGAGCGCCGTACCGAGGACACCGACGAACTCGCCGACCTGTTCCGCCTCGACCATCTGACCACCCGCATGCGGCGCCACGCCGAGGGCCTGGTGATCCTCTCCGGAGCCGCGCCGTCCCGCCAGTGGCGCAAGCCGGTCCAGCTCATGGACGTCGTACGGGCCGCGGTCGCCGAGGTCGAGGACTACGAGCGCGTCGAGGTCCGCAGGCTGCCGCGGATCGGGGTCGGCGGTCCCGCCGTCGCGGACCTCACCCACCTCGTCGCCGAACTCCTCGAAAACGCCACGGTGTTCTCGCCCCCGCACACGGCGGTGCAGGTCCACGGCGAACGCGTCGCCAACGGCTTCACCCTGGAGATCCACGACCGCGGCCTGGGCATGAACTCCGACGACCTCCTCGACGCGAATCTGCGGCTCGCGGAGACGCCCGAGTTCGAGCTCTCCGACACCGACCGCCTCGGCCTCTTCGTCGTCAGCCGGCTCGCGCAGCGGCAGAACGTCCGGGTCTCGCTCCAGCCGTCTCCGTACGGAGGCACGACCGCGATCGTGTTCCTGCCGGCCGCCCTGCTCACCGAGGCGCCCGAGACACAGGGCTCCGGGTTCCGGCTGGACCGGCAGAACCTCCCGGCCGAGAACGGCCGTGGGCGCGCCGACGGCAGGCTGGCCTCGCTGTCGCAGGTTCCCACCGGGCTCAGTGGAAACCGCTCCGTGCTCGACGGCCCCATCGAGCTCGAACCGCCGCTCACCGGACGGGAATTCGAGGAACGGCCCACCCTCGGTGACTCCCTCGACTCCATCGACGCCGTCACCGAGCTCGGTGACCTCGGTAATCTCGGCAGCGCCGACCTGGAGGACACGGAGAGCGAGCGCGGCGGAATCTTCCGCGCCCGTGAACATCTGCGTGACACCGGCCGCGGCACCCGCGGACACGAGGCGCGCGAGGCGGGCCTGCCGCGCGCTCCGCGCGGCGCCGGTGCCGGAGACCTTCACGAGCAGCACCGCCAGACCGCCCACGAGGACGGACCGGGCCGTGACGGTCGCGAGGCGCGCGACGGTCGTGACGGGCGCGACGGTCGTGACGACGACTCGCTCGACTTCCCGGCGCAACTGCCCCGCCGCAGCCGCAAGACCCCGAAGCTGGTCGCCGACCACGGTAAGCGCCTGGACGAGCGGGGCGGCGCCCACCCGGCGTCCGAAACCTCACCGCCCGCGCCGTCGCCGTCGCCGACCGAGCCCTCGGACACACCGTCTTCGCCACCGTCGCCCGCCGATCCCGCTCACGATCCCGCCGCCCCGCTCGGCGGCCTTCCCCGGCGCGTCCGGCAGGCCAGCCTCGCGCCGCAGCTCAAGGACGCCGTACGCGAAGACGTCGAGGCGCCGCCGGCCGACGCGACGGAGCGGGACTACGAGCGGGACGCGGACGAAGTCCGCAACCGTATGGCCTCCCTTCAACGGGGCTGGCAGCGTGGCCGTCAACAGAACAGCGCCGAAGACACCGATGGCACCGATGGCATCAACGGCCCCGGCGACACCACAGGAACGACACCGGAGGGGGACGGTCGATGACCGCACCGAAAGCCGCAGCATCCGATTCCGCGCGCCGCGGATCCGTTCCTGGCGACCTCAACTGGCTTCTGGACGAGCTGGTGGAACGGGTCGGCAGCATACGTAAGGCGATCGTCCTCTCAGGGGACGGCCTCGCCACGGGCACGTCCAAGGAACTCACCCGCGAGGACGGCGAGCATCTCGCCGCCGTAGCCTCCGGCTTCCACAGCCTCGCCAAGGGCGTCGGACGCCACTTCGAGGCGGGCAAGGTCCGCCAGACCGTCGTCGAACTCGACGACGCCTTCCTCTTCGTGACGGCGGCGGGCGACGGCAGTTGCCTCGCCGTACTCTCCGACTCCGACTCCGACGTCGGGCAGGTGGCCTACGAGATGACGCTCATGGTCAAGCGCGTCGGCGTCCACCTCGGTGCCGCACCCCGCGCCGGACAGCCCACCGCAGGGTGAGTTGAATGTCATGAGCCAAACAGGCGAGGATCCCAAGCACTGGTTCGATGGCGACGCCGGACCGGTGGTGCGCCCGTACGCCATGACACGCGGCCGGACCAGCAGCGCGACCCGGCACCGGCTCGACCTGATCGCCATCGTCATCCCGGCGCCCGCCGCCGACGACCCGGCCGGTGACCGGACACTGTCTCCCGAGCATGTGGAGATAGTCGAACTCTGCAGAGCCAGCCCCCAGTCGATCGCGGAACTCGCCGCGGGCCTCGACCTCCCCGTAGGGGTGGTCAGAGTCTTCGTGGGAGACCTGGTCGAGAGCGAACTGGTGCACGTAACCCGTCCCGTTCCGCCGGCCGAACTGCCGGACGTGAACATTCTCCGCGAGGTGATCAATGGTCTTCGGGCGCTCTAGCCGTGGACAGCGGCCGATCGAGCCGGTGACGCTGAAGATCCTGGTGGCAGGCGGCTTCGGGGTGGGCAAGACCACCCTCGTCGGCGCGGTGAGCGAGATCAAACCGCTGCGCACCGAGGAGTTGCTGACCGAGGCGGGCCGGCCCGTGGACGACATCGCCGGCATCGAGGGCAAGACCACCACCACCGTCGCCATGGACTTCGGGCGCATCACACTCCGCGACGACCTCGTGCTCTACCTGTTCGGTACGCCGGGCCAGGACCGCTTCTGGTTCCTCTGGGACGAGTTGGCGCAGGGCGCGCTCGGCGCGGTCGTCGTGGCCGACACCCGGCGGCTGGAGGACTCCTTCGCGGCGGTCGACTACTTCGAGCGCCGGGACATCCCCTTCGCCGTGGCCGTCAACTGCTTCGAGGACGCGGCCCGTTTCCCCGCCGAGACGGTCCGCACGGCGCTCGATCTCGACCCGGAGGTGCCGCTGATGATGTGCGACGCGCGCCGCCGCGAGTCCGTCAAGGACGTCCTGGTCGCGGTCGTGGAGCACGCGATGGTCCGCGCCCGGCGACAGCGCGAGCCCGCGGTCACCACCTGACGGGCCGCCGGCCGAAGACACGCACGGAACACGGTCCGTACCCCCGCCGACAGGGGTACGGACCGTGAGTTCTCGGAGAGTTCACAGATGTACGGCTCCGACTACCGCCCGCCCCAGCCCTCCCGCGGGGCGCGGACACCACGTGTCCGTCGGTGAGTCATCGGTGTGGGGGCTCACCGGTTCTCGGCGAGCCACTTCGCCGCGATCTCGGCCAATTCCGCGTCCCGCCCCGCCAGCATCATCCGGATCATCCGCGCGTCGCCGCGCAGTGACCACGCGGGATGCCCGAAACTCGCGGGGTTGTTCTTCTCGATGAAGAAGTGCGCGGGCCAGGCCGTTCCGTAGCCGATCAACGGCAGCGCCGCCGCGTACCGCTTCCGGCCGCGCGCCAGCCCGTAGACGCTGACGGCGAGGCCGGTCAGCGTCCCCGTCAGATGCCCCCAGCGGGTCGCCGCGCGGGAGTGCATCGCCACGTAGTAGGGCCAGAATTCGTCGTACGACTCGTATGTCTGCGTGGTCTCCGTTGCCATACGGGCACCGTAACGGCTCCGCCAGGAACCCGAAACGGGCAGGAGGAGAACCAGAAACGGGCGCCACGCGTCCGAGAGTAGTGAGCGGTCGGCCGGAGCCCACGGGGGTGGTCCCGGCCGGCCGATCACCGGCCCATCACCTGCTGATGGTCTCGCGCCGTCAGTGACCGGCGACCGCGCGCCAGGACACCGGGAAGTCGAAGTAGGTGTCGGGGAAGACCTCCGGCTTGTGGGTGAAGTGCCACCACTCCTCCGGGAGGTTGGTGAAACCGACATCGGCCAGCGTGCTCTTCAGCAGCTGCCTGTTCGCCCGCTGCTCGCCCTGGACACGGGGGTCGTCGGTGTGCGACAGCGTGTCGAAGCAGTCGTAACCGGTCCCCATGTCGATGGAGTTGTCCCGGAACCGCTCACCCTGCGGTGCGTAGCAGGGCATCAGCCTCTCGCCCGGCACGTACGGCCGGGTCGGCCTGGCAGGGAGTTCGACGATCGTCAGGTCCACCGTGCTGCCGCGGCTGTGCCCGGACTTCTCGGCGATGTAGCCGTCGGCGAACAACCTCGACTTGTCGACCTGTGGGTAGAACTCCGGCTTCATCCTCTCGTCCTGAAGATCCTTCGCCCAGCGGACGAAGTGGTCGACCGCCCGCTGCGGGCGGTAGCAGTCGTACACCTTGAGCGAGTAGCCCTTCAGCAGCAGCTTCCACTGCGCCCGCGCGAGAGCCCGCGCGGCGGGGCGCGTGAGGATGCAGAGCGGCTGGTCGTAACCGTCGACCCGCTCGCCCATGAAGTTGTGCGGGGTGAGGTAGCGCATGTCGTGGATGATCGTCGGTGCCACGGTCGGCAGCGCCACGAACTCCTCGGGTGCGGTGGTTCCGGCCGTCCGGGAGCCCTTGCTCACCCCGGAGGTCCCGGTCGCGCCGGACGCCCCCGGGGCTGCGGCGGTCACGGCGAGCAGGGTGGCCGCGGTGGCGGCCAGCGTGCGGAGTGCGGAAGCGAGTCGTGTCATGGGCACACCGTCTATCAGTTCCACGGCCGGCGGGAAAGGGTGATCGGCTACAGTCCGCGAGTGGCCGACCCCAAGAACCACTTCGTGAAGAACTCGCACTGCGACAGCTGCGGCTCGCGCTACCCCGCCGGCGTCGGCTGGCCCCGCACCTGCCATGTCTGCGGCGCCACCGCCTACCGCAACCCCCGGCCGGTCGCGGTCACCCTGCTGCCCGTGACCGACGACGAAGGCACCGCGCTCGTCGTCATCACCCGCACCATCGAACCCCGGCGCGGCCACGTCGCCCTCCCCGGCGGCTTCGTCGACCACGCCGAGGACTGGCGGCACGCCGCCGTACGCGAGTTGCGGGAGGAGAGCGGCATCGAGGCCGCCGTGCGGGACGTCCGACTGGCCGACGCCATCAGCGCGCCGGACGGCCATCTGCTGCTCTTCGCGCTGCTGCCCGAACGCCCCGCCGCCGAACTGCCCGATTCGGTGCCCACCGACGAGACGACGGGCTGGCATCTGCTGCGGGCCCCGGCCGAGCTGGCGTTCCCGCTGCACACACAGGCGGTACGGTCCTGGTTCGCCGGCCGGTACGACACCGCCCCGGAACCTCCGGCACGCCGCGCCTGACCCTGCCCGGCCGCAGCCCCGCCCCGCCGGACAGGACCTAACCCCGTACCCGCACCGGCAGTTCCGGCGGCACCACCCCGTCGTCCGTCACCCGCTCGACCACCACTTCGTCGCCCACCAGCCGCGACGTGTACCGCTCCACCTCCGGACGCGCCCACCCGTCCCCGGCGTCCCGCACCACCAGCCCGCCACCCGTACGACCCCGCGCCGGAGGCCACACCTCCAGCTCGACACCCCCGAACGCCCCGCCGGCCTCCGCCCCGCCACCTGCCCCGCCGCCCGCCCGCCCCCGGACCGGGATCACCGCCCCCGCCCGCGCCAGCACCGGAATCCGGGAGGGCGGCGCGTCCAGCAGCACCTGACCGGGACCCTCGTACGCGGCCCCGGTCGCCGTGTCGTACCACCGCCCGCGCGGCAGCCGCACCGCGCGCCGGTCCGTACCGGCCTCCAGCACCGGTGCCACCAGCAGCGAGTCCCCGAGCAGAAACGCGTCCCCGCAGTCCCGCAGCGCCCGGTCCTCAGGCGCGCCCCACCACACCGGACGGGCGTACGGCGCACCCGTCAGCCGCGCCAACTGGGCCAGCGTCATGAAGTACGGCCCCAGCCGCTCCCGCTCCACGAGCGCCGCCCGCGCGTGCCCCAGCACCTCGACACCGAACTCCCACGGCTCCCTGCGGCCCGCGTCGATCGACGCGTGCGTACGGAACAGCGGCAGATACGCGCCCAGTTGGAACCAGCGCAGATACAGCTCCGGCGACGGACTCCCGGTGAAGCCACCCACGTCCGGACCCGAGTACGGCACCCCGCACAGCCCCAGCCCCAGCACGAGGGCGAGCGACGCGCGCAGCCCCGGCCAGCCGGTCTCCACATCGCCCGACCAGGTGCCGCCGTACCGCTGCATCCCCGCCCACCCGGACCGCGAGAACAGGAACGGCCGCTCGCCGGGCCGCAGCCGCCGCAGCCCCTCGTACCCGGCCATCGCCATCGTCAGCCCGTACACGTTGTGCGCCTCCCGGTGATCGCCACCACGCCCGTCGAGCGCGTGCCTGGCCGACCGCGGCAGCGTCATGTCCCCGAACGGCGCGAACGACACCGGCTCGTTCATGTCGTGCCAGACCCCCGAGAAACCCTGCGCCAGCCGCTCCTCGTACAGACCGCCCCACCACTCACGCACCGCCGGATCGGTGAAGTCCGGATAGACGCACTCGCCGGGCCAGACCTCGCCCCGTACGTCGTCACCCCGCGCGTCCCGCACGAACGCACCGGCCGCCGAGCCACTGTCGTACGTCTCGTTCCCCGGCTCCGCCTTCACCGCCGGATCGACGATCGAGACCAGCCGCACCCCCTCGGTCCGCAACTCCTCGGCCAGAGCGGGCAGATCGGGGAAGTTCCGCCGGTCGACGGTGAACACCTGATGCCGGTCGTAGTGATCGATGTCGAGATGCAGCGCGGACAGCGGCAGCCCCCGCTCGCGGTAGCCCGCCACGATCCGCCGTACCTCGTCCGCGCTGCCGAAACCCCACCGCGCGTGCTGCGGCCCCAGCGCCCACGAAGGCGGCAGCGCCGGCACACCGGTCAGCGACGTCCAGCCGTGCAGCACCCGCGCGGGCGCGCCGACCAGCACCCAGCAGCGCAGCGGACCACCGTCCATCCGCAACTCGGACGTGCCCGGCCGGTCATGACCGGAACCCGCGCCCTCCTCACCCTCCTTAAGGATGACGCGCCCGTCCCACGAGTTGTCGTAGAACGCGAGGTGCGTGCCCGCGTCCGCCACCACCAACTGCACCGGCATCGTGAGGTACAGCGGATCGTCGCCGGGACCGAAGCCGCCCCGCGGATCGGTGTTCCACAGCCGGTACACGCCGTCGCGCAGCCGCGGCCCCGACGCCCGCCCGCCGAGCCCGAAGAAGCGCGCGTCGGCGGCCACCTCGGTCCGCTGCGCCCACCGCGCGGGGCCGGCCCCGCCCCCGTCCACCGGCTCCCACCAGCGCGGCGGCAGCTCACGGCGCAGCACGACACCACCCGGCGTCGCCACCTCCACACCACCGTGCCGGGAGACCACCACCGTCACCCGCTCCGACACCACCCGCCAGCCGCCGTCCGTGTCGGGCTCCAGCACGGCCCGCGGATCCGGCTCGGGCGGATCGCCCGCCAGCGCGTACGACGGCGCGGGGCCGTCACCGTCCCAGCCCCAGAAGACGGCGCCGCCCACCGCCACCCACACCCGCAGCTCGGCCCGCGCGAACCGGACGATCCCCCCGCCCGCCAACGGCTCCGCACCGCTCACCGGTCCGGGCACCCTGGCCCGCTCCGCGCCACGCGCCGGCAGATCCCGCTCGTCCGCACGCCGCCGGCGCCAGGCCGACCGCACCGTCCGCAATCCCCGTACCGAACCGGCATTCTTCATCGAGCGCAGCAGCTCACGACCGTCCATGCCGCTCAGCCTGCCATTCGGCGGCGAGCGAACGGGCCGCGTTCAACTCCCGTTCACCCGGGGTGGGGCCACATGTCGCCGAGGCCGCTTCCGGGCACGTCAGCGGGACATCTGGTGCGAAAGACGATCACATGGCATCGTCCGTGGGAGCCGGGGCGCACCTCTCACGTGCGCGCCCCACGCACACACGCGTCGAGCCAGCCCGGGAGCCACCGCATGACCTCAGCAGCCAGCCCAGCGCCACTGTGGCAGCCGGACACCGACCGCATCGCGGCGGCGCACGTGACCAGGTTCCAGGCGTGGGCGGCCGAACGCCACGGCGCCCCCGCCGACGGCGGCTACGCGGCGCTGCACCGCTGGTCGGTCACGGAGCTGGAGACGTTCTGGGCGGCTGTCGCCGACTGGTTCGACGTACGGTTCTCCACCCCGTACGAACGCGTACTCGGCTCACGCGCCATGCCCGGCGCCGAGTGGTTCCCCGGCGCCACCCTCAACTACGCCGAGCACGCACTGCGCACCGCCGAGGACCCTGCGCGCGCCGACGAACCCGCGCTGCTGCACGTGGACGAGACGCACGGACCGACGCCGCTCAGCTGGGCGGAACTGCGCCGCCAGGTGGGCTCACTCGCCGCCGAACTGCGCGCCATCGGCGTACGCCCCGGCGATCGCGTCAGCGGCTACCTCCCCAACGTCCCGCAGGCCGTCGTCGCCTTCCTCTCCTGCGCCGCGGTCGGAGCCGTCTGGACCTCCTGCGCACCCGACTTCGGCGCCCGCAGCGTCCTCGACCGCTTCCAGCAGATCGAGCCCGTCGTCCTGTTCGCCGTCGACGGCTACCGCTACGGCGGCAAGGAACACGACCGCACCGGGACCGTCGCCGAACTCCGCGCCGAACTGCCCACCCTGCGCGCCGTCGTTCACATCCCGCTGCTCGGCACCCCGGCCCCCGAGGGCGCGCTCGACTGGTCCGCCCTCACCTCCGCCGACACCGAACCGGTCTACGAGCAGTTGCCGTTCGCGCACCCGCTCTGGGTCCTGTACTCCTCCGGCACCACCGGCCTCCCCAAAGCCATCGTCCAGTCGCAGGGCGGCATCCTCCTCGAACACTTCAAGCAGCTCGGCCTCCACTGCGACCTCGGCCCCGGCGACCGCTTCTTCTGGTACACCTCCACCGGCTGGATGATGTGGAACTTCCTCGTCTCCGGCCTGCTCACGGGCACGACGATCGTCCTGTACGACGGCAGCCCCGGCTACCCCGGCACCGGAGCCCAGTGGGCCATCGCCGAACAGACCGGAGCCACCCTGTTCGGCACCTCGGCCGCGTACGTGATGGCCTGCCGCAAGGCGGACGTACACCCCGCACGCGACCACGACCTCTCCAAGATCGCCTGCGTCGCCACCACCGGATCGCCCCTCCCGCCCGACGGCTTCCGCTGGCTCCACGACGAGGTCGCCGACGACCTGTGGATCGCCTCCGTCAGCGGCGGCACCGACGTGTGCACCTGCTTCGCCGGAGCCGTCCCCACCCTCCCGGTCCACATCGGCGAACTCCAGGCCGCCTGCCTCGGCACCGACCTCCAGGCATGGGACGCGCAGGGTGAACCCGTCATCGACGAGGTCGGCGAACTCGTCGTCACCAACCCCATGCCGTCGATGCCCGTCAGTTTCTGGAACGACCCGGACGGCAGCCGCTACCACGACAGCTACTTCGACATGTACCCCGGCGTCTGGCGTCACGGCGACTGGATTACCCTCACCGACCGAGGCTCGGTCGTCATCCACGGCCGCTCGGACTCGACCCTCAACCGCCAGGGCGTACGGATGGGCTCGGCCGACATCTACGAAGCCGTGGAACGCCTCCCCGAGATCCGCGAATCCCTGGTCATCGGCCTCGAAGAACCCGACGGCGGCTACTGGATGCCGCTCTTCGTCCATCTCGCCGAAGGCGCCGTACTCGACGACACCCTGCGCGCCCGGATCAAGACGACCATCCGCCGGGAACTCTCGCCACGCCATGTCCCGGACACGATCATCGAGGTCCCGGCGGTCCCCCACACGCTCACCGGCAAGCGGATCGAGGTCCCGGTGAAGCGCCTGCTCCAGGGCACGGAGCTGGCCAAGGCGGTCAACCCCGGATCCGTCGACAATCTCGAACTGCTCCACTTCTACGAGACCCTGGCACAGCAGCGCCGCGAGGCCCGCGGCTAGTACTCCAGCCGTAGATCGTGATCTTCATGTCTGATTCGCGGCTTGTCGGCGGTAATGGCTGGCCTGGGCTCGGGCCTGGTGGCGGCGGCGCCAGGCGGAACAGCGGAGCCGGTGGGCTGCATCGTGCACGGGCCGGACGATCAGCGTCGTGAACAGTCGCTGGATCTCGTTGCAGGTGAGCGGGATCAGCTCGTCCGGGGCGGGATGGCGTGCGTGTTCGTCGGCGCGGACGACGGCGAGGAAGGCGTGAGCGAGCATGGCGAGGGTGACCCAGCGAGACCAGGAGGTATAGCGGCGAACCTGGTGCTCGTCGAGTGCGGCCAGGCCCTTTCCGGATTGGAAGAACTCCTTCACCCGCCATCTTGATCCAGCGACTCTGACCAGCACGGCCAACGGCACGGACGCGGGCGAGTAGCAGCGGTAGTAGGCGAGTTCACCGGTGCTGCGGTTACGGCGGATCAGCAGCTGACGACTCCCGGGGCGGGGGTCGGCGAGGTCGATGACTGCCCAGTTGTAGAAGCGGTGCCCCTTGGCCCCGGCCCCTGCCGATAGCTTCTGCCAGGCCCGCTTGGGCACCTTCTTGGACAAGATGTCCGCACGGAACTTCCCCGCACCGGTGGTGACTTCGTGCGAGCAGGCCACCGCGAGGACGTAGCCGGTGCCGCGTTCCTCCAGTGCGGTTCGCAGCTTCGGGTTGCCGCCGTAGACCTCGTCCCCCGCCACCCAGGCAGCCTGATGGCCGGCGTCCAGGAACCGGGCGACCATACGAGTGGCCAGCTCCGGCTTGGTCGCGAAGACGGTGTCCTCGTCCAGGCCCGCAGCCCGGCAGCGGTCGGGGTCCAAGGTCCAGGAGCGCGGAACGTAGAGTTCCCGGTCCACGGCGGCGTGGCCGCGCTGACCTGCGTAGACCAGATAGACAGCGACTTGGGAGTTCTCAATCCTGCCGGGGGCCTGTGTCTGAATAACTGTCAGAGTTGATCTGCGCAGGTGTCGCCGTGTGACGGTAGGCGGGCTCGGAGTTGGGACAGGGTGCGGGCCGGGGTTCCGGGTAGCGGTGTGACCGCGATGCGGTGCAGGTCCAGAAGGCGGTGACCGTCTTGGAATTGGTTGGACAGGTTGGTGCGGGTGACGTTCAGGAGCTCGGCCAGAAGGGTGCTGGTGACGGCTCGGCGGCGCCGTAACAGGGCAGTCAGTAGGCGGTGGTAGTGGTCGAGGCTGCTGATCTGTGGGTGGAGGTAGCTGCGTGGGCGGTGGAAGCGTCGTTGGAATGCTGCCTCGGCCAAGGCGTCCCAGTACGGTTCCGAGACTGTGACCAGGAGGTCGAACGCGGATCGTGACATCCCGGTCAGGGCCGGGTCGCTGAGCATTGCCGTCAGGGCGGGATCGATCCGCTGTCGGCTCGGTGCCGGCTCGGGAAGCCGGGGTGCGACCGGTGCCAGAGTGTAGTTCCAGCCGCCGTGGAAGGCGTGGGGTGTGATCGGCAGCGCATGGAACTCGGCGGGTGGCACTTCGGTGCCCAGGTCATATCGGCCCGTGTCGAGTTCGGCGCCGATTCTGAGCCCGGCGCGGGTGGTCGTGGCGGCGATCGTCTCGATGACGGTCTTGTAGCTGGTCAGGGGCCTGCCACGCCAGTTCGCGGTGATGTGGCAGAACATCCGGTGTTCGATCTTGTTCCACTTCGATGTGCCGGGTGGGAAGTGGCAGACCGTGATCTCGAGCCCGCTTTCCAAGGCGAAGGCGGCGAGGTGCTTCTTCCATGTCCAGCGGCGGGGGTCGTTGGAACCACCGCAGTCGGCGGTGATCAGCAGCCGGGCGGCGTCCGGGTGGTCGTCCCGTCCACGTTGCCGCCACCAGCGGCGGATGGATTCCACCGCGAACTCGCCCGTGTCGTGGTCGGTCCCGACGTTGACCCAGCCAGTGTTGCGAGCGATGTCGTAGATTCCGTAGGGGATGACCACGGGCTGGTCACTGGTGATGAACGTGTGGCAGTCGACACGGATGGGGTTCTTGCCTGGCCGCCAGGTCCGTCCGGGTCGATCACGGCTACCGAGCCATTCCTTGGCCTTGGTGTCCACGCTGATCACTGGCTGGTCGCCCTCGAGGAACGCCGCGGCGGTGGCGTTGATGTGCGTGAACTGGGCATCACGGTCCGGATGACTGGCGCCTTCCGTGGTCTTGGCGGTGCCCTGCAGGCTGTATCCCAGAGAGTGCAGCAGGCGTCCGACGGTCGCCGCGCCGACCGGGTGGTCCTGCATGGTCAGCGCAGAGGCCAGCGAACGGAGTGAGAGCGTGGTCCAGCGCAACGGCGAGACCGGATCACCCCGGGTGTGCGGCTCGATCAGAGCTTCGAGCGCGGGCAGTAGACCGGGGTCGGTGACCGTCAGCGGTTTGCGGCCGGCTCCTGGAGCCCGGATCCGCCCGGATGGCAAAGGGTGCCCGGACAACTCGGCGATCCCGCGTGCGACGGTGGCCGCACTGGCACCAGAAGCGGCCGCCACCAACGCGATCCCGCCGTGGCCAAGCGCGGCAGCTTCGCTGGCCAGGTAGATCCGCCGGCGTCGCTCATCGAGATGAGGAAGGAACTGGTCGAACTTCGCCCTCAGAGCCACAACCGAAGCCTGAGCAGCCGCACACGCAGTCACGCCTCAGTGTCCCGCCAACACCCGTTCACCGAGCAGTAATTGAAATACAGGCCCCGGCGGTGCCGGTGTACTGGCGCTGCACCCCGACCGTGCTGGTGCCCTTCTTCACGTCCCCGGTCTCGTCGACCACCAGTACCGCCCGGTCGTCGTGCAGATGCTCCACCACGTACTCCCGTACGTCATCGCGTACCGCATCGGCATCCCACTTGGCCCGGCCCAACAGGTGCCGCATACCGTCCGGAGTGGTCTCGCCGGCCCACTCCGCGATTGTCCAGCAGTTCTTGCGTGGCAGGTCGGCCAATAGACCGAGCACCAACCGCGCCGCCCTGCGCCGGGGTTCGACCCGCGCGAAGCGCCCCGCGATCCGGCCCATCAGACCCTCGAACGCGTCCCGCCAACGGGCGGGTTCTATGCTGTGACCTGCGGCCACCGTCTCTTCGTCAGTCCACACAACTCACGATGATCAACGGTGGCCGCAGCCGTCTTATCGTCGGCCCTGACCAGCCAACATTACGATCTGTGCCTGGAGTAGGCGGCGGTCGAAGGGGCGACGCAGGCGCGCCGTCCCGTATCAGGAGGACATATGCGACGTGGCGAAGTCTGGTGGGCAGATTTCAACGAGCAGCGGGCAGTCGTACTGCTGTCGGGAGAAGAGACGTCCGGTTTCTTGGCGATGCAGGTCGTCGCTCCCGCGGGCACCGATCTCAGCGGCGTGGCCGTTGAGGTGGCAGTAGGTGCCCCCGAAGGACTGCCTCTCGAAGGCGTCCTGAGAGTCGCACTTCCACGTCCCGACTTCATCCCTTGCACTTGGCTGGTCACCCTGGCCAGGGAAGACCTGATCGGGCAGGCGGGCGTCCTGCCGTCCGCGAAGCTCAGCGAGATCGAGGATGCCCTTCGTCTCGGTGGACTCAAGTAGGCACAGAGGGATGGACGCCGCCGATGGCGCGGCCGGTCTCGTCGAGATGGTCAATGGTGGCCGCGCCATATCAGCGGCGCCCCCACTCACAAGATCACGATCTACGGCTGGAGTACTAGGGGCCTCTCGTTTGGATCTTGCCGGGCTCGCGGTTCCTGGCCCGAGACGCCATTGTCAGACCCCCCGACTACTCTGAGTGAGCAGTGATCGACAGTGCTCAGGGGGAGTCATGGCACACACCAACCGCAAACACCGCAGGACCATGGGACGGGCAGAACGGCCCGGCCGGACCGGCCCGGCAGGCACGTCGCGGCGCGCACGGAGCGAACTGCGCGCACTACGCCGCGAAGTGCCCCGCACCGTCGGCCTGCTCGCCGACGAGCAGGACTTCACCACCATGCGGCGCTACCGCACCTTCACCTTCGACGACCACCAGCGATATCTACGGCGCATCGACGGACTGCTCCGCTCCCTCGCCACCGAGGGAGCGCACACCTCGGTCGCGCTCTTCGACCCGCAGGAGTTCGCCGAGTACTGCGCGGAGACCGGAATCGACCCGGACGACGCCGTCAGCCGGGGCCGCTTCACGGCACGGATCGCGGCGACGGGCGGCGCCGCCGTGCCCTACACCGGACAGTCCGTGGAGCGACTCGTCCCGCAACTCATCAACACCGCCGTCCGCAGGGCCACATGGGAGTACGCCACGATGGTCCTCGCCGACCTCGGGGACTGCGCCGACTGCGGCGTGGACATCGGACGCGCCTCGTTCGACCGCGCCTCACGGCTCCTGACCCATCTGATCGAGCGGGTCGGACCGGGTACGCACCATCTCGTGTGCAGCATCCCGGCGCCGGACGAACAACTCCTCGCGGCCCTCCATGTGGACCGGCCCGACACCGGGCCCGCCCGGCTCGACGCGTCCGAGAGCGCGGAGTTCGTCACCGTCCTCGCCGCCGGCATCGCGCTCGACAGCCACGGAGGCGTCGTGCTCCGTACGACAGGACCCGGCACCCCGGACCGGCTCCACGGCTGGCGGCTCAGGGACAGCGGCCTCGTACCGCTCAGCGAGGGCCAGGTCTTCAGCGCCTACTGCACCGACGCCGACACGGGCGAGCCACTCTCCCCCGAGCCGGGGGTGGAGTATCGCGCGGGCTTCGACCTCGGCATCGAGGACGCGGACACCCACCGCTGAACGAGAGGAGCTTCCCGCCGGGGTACGGCGGGAAGCTCCTCCCCATACGGACCGGTCACTCGCCGGACAGCACCGCACGGGCGGCCGACCGCGCCCCGTCGGCGGTGTCGGCCGCACGCGCGGCGGCGGCTGCCCGCTCGCACTGCGCCAGGGAGTACTTCGCCAGCGTCGCCCGCACGTACGGGATCGACGCGGCGCCCATCGACAACGACGTCACACCGAGCCCGGTGAGCACACACGCCAGCAGCGGATCGGAGGCTGCCTCACCACACACACCACAGCTCTTGCCCTCGGCACCGGCCGCGTCCGCCGCCATCGCCACCAGATCGAGCAGCGCCGGCTGCCACGGGTCCTGCAACCGTGACACCGCACCCACCTGCCGGTCGGCGGCGAAGGTGTACTGGGCGAGGTCGTTGGTTCCCAGCGAAAGGAACTCGACCTCCTGAAGAATCGAGCGCGCCCGCAGAGCGGCCGACGGAATCTCCACCATCGCACCGAACTTGGCGTTGAGCCCCGCTTCGCGGCACGCGTCGGCGAACGCCTTGGCATCGGTGCGGTCGGCCACCATCGGCGCCATGACCTCCAGATACACCGGCAGGCCGGCGGCGGCCTTCGAAAGCGCGGTGAGCTGCGTCCGCAGCACATCCGGGTGATCGAGCAGGCTCCGCAGCCCCCGCACGCCCAGCGCCGGATTCGGCTCGTCGGCCGGGGTCAGGAAGTCCAGCGGCTTGTCGGCACCCGCGTCCAACACCCGTACGACCACCCGGCCTTCGGGGAACGCCTCCAGTACCTGCCGGTACACCGCGATCTGCTTCTCCTCCGACGGCGCCTGCTTGCTGTCGTCGAGGAACAGGAACTCGGTACGGAACAGCCCCACACCCTCGGCGCCCGCCTCGACGGCCGCCGGCACATCGGCGGGACCCCCCACGTTCGCGAGCAGCGGCACCTTGTGCCCGTCGGAGGTCGCGCCCGGCCCGGAGGACGCGGACAGCGCGGCCCGCCGCGCCGCCGCCGACTCCTCCAGCTCCGCCCGCTTCTCGGCGCTCGGCTCGACGAAGACCTCACCGGTACTGCCGTCGACAGCGACCATCGTGCCCTCGGCCAGCTCACCGGCACCGGGCAGCGCCACCACGGCGGGCACTCCGAGCTGGCGCGCGAGAATCGCGCTGTGGCTGGTCGGCCCGCCCTCCTCGGTCACGAACCCGAGCACCAGCGTCGGATCCAGCAGCGCCGTGTCGGCGGGGGCCAGATCACGCGCGATCAGTACATAGGGCTCGTCACTGTCGGGTACGCCGGGCATCGGCACCCCGAGCAGCCGCGCCACGATCCGGTTCCGCACGTCGTCCAGGTCGGCGACCCGCCCCGCCAGATACTCACCGGCGTTCGCGAGCAGGGCCCGGTAGGACGCGAACGCGTCGTACACGCCACGCTCCGCCGTGCTCCCGACAGCGATACGCCGGTCCACGTCGGACATGAGCTCCGGGTCCTGGGCCATCATGGCCTGCGCTTCGAGCACCCCCTGCGCCTCACCGCCGGCCAGATTGCCCCGAGCGATCAGGTCGGCGGCCACGGCCTCGACGGCCTGGCGGGCACGCCCCTGTTCGCGCCCGGCCTCCTCGGTCGGGATCTGCTTGGCCGGCGGTTCCAGAACCGCTGTACCCATGTGCCGAACCTCGCCGACAGCCACCCCGTGGCTGACGCCGACGCCTCGCAGCGTTGTCTGCATTGCACCCGTCTCCGGTTGTGCGGCGACCGACGGGATCGCCGCGGTTGATGAACTGGACCGTCGGTCAAGACGGCCGACGGCCGTAACGACTATGTCGGGGAGGTCACTTCCAGCCGAAGAGCGCGTCGCCGGACTTCACTTCGCCGTCCTGGACGACATCGGACAGCGCGTCGACACTCGCGTCCAGCGCCACCACCGGGCAGACCGGCGACTTCCCGGCGGCCTCGACGGCGGCGGGGTCCCAGCGCACGACTGCCTGACCACGCGTCACGGTGTCCCCCTTACCGACAAGAAGCTCGAACCCGGCGCCGTTCAGCTGGACGGTGTCGATACCCAGGTGTGTCAGCACCCCGTGCCCCTCGGAGTCGAGGACGACGAAAGCGTGCGGATGCAGGGAGACGACGGTCCCGTCGATCGGCGATACGGCCTCGGACAGCTCACGCACCGGGTCGATCGCGGTACCTGGCCCGACCATCGCATCGGAGAACACCGGATCCGGCACAGCCGCGAGTCCGATGGCGCGTCCAGCAAGTGGGGACGTCACGCTGGTCATGGGGAGCCTCCCAGGGGGCGGAGATTCGTCTGCCGCCGTCACTACCTGTCATGGACGGCGTACCGTTCAGAAGCGTAAGTCATATGAAGTGACGGTTCCGCCCGAGAGCTGCCAGTTGGCGGCCCTGCGCCGAGCCGAAAATGATTTGCCTGCCAGACGGGGCGACGTGTACTGTCGTACTCCTGCCTGGCCCTTACGCGACTTTCAGCCGCCGGTCGGCAGCATCTATCAAGTCAGAAACTCTCCCGGATTATGACTTCCGCATGCCTGCGGAAGGTGTGGTCAGGGAAGGCGGAAAGTCCTGATAGTGTTTGCAACGCAAGACCGAAGGGAAGCCCGGAGGAAAGCCCGAGAGGGTGAGTACAAAGGAAGCGTCCGTTCCTTGAGAACTCAACAGCGTGCCAAAAGTCAACGCCAGATATGTTGATACCCCGACCTCGTCCACTGTTGTGGATTGGGTTGAGGTTCCTTTGATAGAAACACAGCGAGGACGCTGTGAACGGTTGGCCTTATTCCGGTCGACTGTTCCGCTCTCGTGGTGTCACCCGATTACGGGTAAACATTCACGGAGAGTTTGATCCTGGCTCAGGACGAACGCTGGCGGCGTGCTTAACACATGCAAGTCGAACGATGAAGCCTTCGGGTGGATTAGTGGCGAACGGGTGAGTAACACGTGGGCAATCTGCCCTGCACTCTGGGACAAGCCCTGGAAACGGGGTCTAATACCGGATAATACTGTGCCCCTCATGGGGGACGGTTGAAAGCTCCGGCGGTGCAGGATGAGCCCGCGGCCTATCAGCTTGTTGGTGGGGTAATGGCCTACCAAGGCGACGACGGGTAGCCGGCCTGAGAGGGCGACCGGCCACACTGGGACTGAGACACGGCCCAGACTCCTACGGGAGGCAGCAGTGGGGAATATTGCACAATGGGCGAAAGCCTGATGCAGCGACGCCGCGTGAGGGATGACGGCCTTCGGGTTGTAAACCTCTTTCAGCAGGGAAGAAGCGAAAGTGACGGTACCTGCAGAAGAAGCGCCGGCTAACTACGTGCCAGCAGCCGCGGTAATACGTAGGGCGCAAGCGTTGTCCGGAATTATTGGGCGTAAAGAGCTC
Organism: Streptomyces sp. NBC_01508; assembly: GCF_045040315.1. NCBI lineage: Bacteria > Bacillati > Actinomycetota > Actinomycetes > Kitasatosporales > Streptomycetaceae > Streptomyces > Streptomyces sp. NBC_01508. The sequence continues at coordinate 7,338,150 of NZ_CP109419.1, forward strand.
GTAGGCGGTCTGTCACGTCGGGTGTGAAAGCCCGGGGCTTAACCCCGGGTCTGCATTCGATACGGGCAGACTAGAGTGTGGTAGGGGAGATCGGAATTCCTGGTGTAGCGGTGAAATGCGCAGATATCAGGAGGAACACCGGTGGCGAAGGCGGATCTCTGGGCCATTACTGACGCTGAGGAGCGAAAGCGTGGGGAGCGAACAGGATTAGATACCCTGGTAGTCCACGCCGTAAACGTTGGGAACTAGGTGTTGGCGACATTCCACGTCGTCGGTGCCGCAGCTAACGCATTAAGTTCCCCGCCTGGGGAGTACGGCCGCAAGGCTAAAACTCAAAGGAATTGACGGGGGCCCGCACAAGCAGCGGAGCATGTGGCTTAATTCGACGCAACGCGAAGAACCTTACCAAGGCTTGACATACACCGGAAAGCATCAGAGATGGTGCCCCCCTTGTGGTCGGTGTACAGGTGGTGCATGGCTGTCGTCAGCTCGTGTCGTGAGATGTTGGGTTAAGTCCCGCAACGAGCGCAACCCTTGTTCTGTGTTGCCAGCATGCCCTTCGGGGTGATGGGGACTCACAGGAGACCGCCGGGGTCAACTCGGAGGAAGGTGGGGACGACGTCAAGTCATCATGCCCCTTATGTCTTGGGCTGCACACGTGCTACAATGGCCGGTACAATGAGCTGCGATACCGCAAGGTGGAGCGAATCTCAAAAAGCCGGTCTCAGTTCGGATTGGGGTCTGCAACTCGACCCCATGAAGTCGGAGTTGCTAGTAATCGCAGATCAGCATTGCTGCGGTGAATACGTTCCCGGGCCTTGTACACACCGCCCGTCACGTCACGAAAGTCGGTAACACCCGAAGCCGGTGGCCCAACCCCTTGTGGGAGGGAGCTGTCGAAGGTGGGACTGGCGATTGGGACGAAGTCGTAACAAGGTAGCCGTACCGGAAGGTGCGGCTGGATCACCTCCTTTCTAAGGAGCATCTAGACCATCGGACCCCTTGGGTCGGGTGGTCCAGGAACCATTTCGTCGGCACCTGTCCGACGGTGGTCGCTCATGGGTGGAACGTTGACTATTCGGCACAGTGAGTCTGTGGTGTTTGCGAGTACTGCCCTTTCGGGGGCGTGGAAAGTGGATGCGGTGGGTTTGCTGGGCCGGGCGCGCTGTTGGGTGTCTGAGGGTACGGGCTTTATCGCTTGTGTCTTCGGTTGCCGGCCCCGGTGAACTCACTGTGTATGCGGTGGGGTGGCGGGTGGTTGGTCGTTGTTTGAGAACTGCACAGTGGACGCGAGCATCTGTGGCCAAGTTTTTAAGGGCGCACGGTGGATGCCTTGGCACCAGGAACCGATGAAGGACGTGGGAGGCCGCGATAGGCCCCGGGGAGCTGTCAACCGAGCTTTGATCCGGGGGTGTCCGAATGGGGAAACCCGGCAGTCGTCATGGGCTGTCACCCGCTGCTGAACACATAGGCAGTGTGGAGGGAACGAGGGGAAGTGAAACATCTCAGTACCCTCAGGAAGAGAAAACAACTGTGATTCCGGGAGTAGTGGCGAGCGAAACCGGATGAGGCCAAACCGTATGTGTGTGATACCCGGCAGGGGTTGCGCATGCGGGGTTGTGGGAGTGCACTTGATCAGTCTGCCGGCTGGTCGGAGAGTCAGAAACCGTACAGGTAGGCGAAGGACATGCGAAAGGTCCGGCGTAGAGGGTAAGACCCCCGTAGCTGAAATCTGTGCGGCTCTCTTGCGTATTTCCCAAGTAGCACGGGGCCCGAGAAATCCCGTGTGAATCTGGCGGGACCACCCGCTAAGCCTAAATATTCCCTGGTGACCGATAGCGGATAGTACCGTGAGGGAATGGTGAAAAGTACCGCGGGAGCGGAGTGAAATAGTACCTGAAACCGTGTGCCTACAAGCCGTGGGAGCGTCGCTGTATGTGCTTGCGCATACAGTCGTGACTGCGTGCCTTTTGAAGAATGAGCCTGCGAGTTTGCGGTGTGTTGCGAGGTTAACCCGTGTGGGGAAGCCGTAGCGAAAGCGAGTCCGAACAGGGCGACATAGTAGCGCGCTCAAGACCCGAAGCGGAGTGATCTAGCCATGGGCAGGTTGAAGCGGCTGTAAGAGGTCGTGGAGGACCGAACCCACCAGGGTTGAAAACCTGGGGGATGACCTGTGGTTAGGGGTGAAAGGCCAATCAAACTCCGTGATAGCTGGTTCTCCCCGAAATGCATTTAGGTGCAGCGTCGTGTGTTTCTTGCCGGAGGTAGAGCACTGGATAGGCGATGGGCCCTACCGGGTTACTGACCTTAGCCAAACTCCGAATGCCGGTAAGTGAGAGCACGGCAGTGAGACTGTGGGGGATAAGCTCCATGGTCGAGAGGGAAACAGCCCAGAGCATCGACTAAGGCCCCTAAGCGTACGCTAAGTGGGAAAGGATGTGGAGTCGCAGAGACAACCAGGAGGTTGGCTTAGAAGCAGCCACCCTTGAAAGAGTGCGTAATAGCTCACTGGTCAAGTGATTCCGCGCCGACAATGTAGCGGGGCTCAAGCGTACCGCCGAAGTCGTGTCATTCGTACATGTAGCCTCAACGGGCGTGCGGATGGGTAGGGGAGCGTCGTGTGCCGGGTGAAGCCTCCGCGGAAGCGAGGGGTGGACGGTTCACGAGTGAGAATGCAGGCATGAGTAGCGATACACACGTGGGAAACGTGTGCGCCGATTGACTAAGGGTTCCTGGGTCAAGCTGATCTGCCCAGGGTAAGTCGGGACCTAAGGCGAGGCCGACAGGCGTAGTCGATGGACAACCGGTTGATATTCCGGTACCCGCTTTGAAACGCCCAGTATCGAATCAGGCGATGCTAAGACCGTGAAGCCGTCCTGGAGCCTTCGGGCAAAGGGGAGTGGTGGAGCCGTCGGACCAGACTTGTAGTAGGTAAGCGATGGGGTGACGCAGGAAGGTAGTCCAGCCCGGGCGGTGGTAGTCCCGGGGTAAGGGTGTAGCCCGAGAGATAGGCAAATCCGTCTCTTGTTGAGGGTGAGACCTGATGCCGAGCCGATTGTGGTGAAGTGGATGATCCTATGCTGTCGAGAAAAGCCTCTAGCGAGTTTCATGGCGGCCCGTACCCTAAACCGACTCAGGTGGTCAGGTAGAGAATACCGAGGCGTTCGGGTGAACTATGGTTAAGGAACTCGGCAAAATGCCCCCGTAACTTCGGGAGAAGGGGGGCCATTTCTGGTGATCATCTTTACGGTGTGAGCTGGGGGTGGCCGCAGAGACCAGCGAGAAGCGACTGTTTACTAAAAACACAGGTCCGTGCGAAGCCGTAAGGCGATGTATACGGACTGACGCCTGCCCGGTGCTGGAACGTTAAGGGGACCGGTTAGTCACATTTCGGTGTGGCGAGGCTGAGAACTTAAGCGCCAGTAAACGGCGGTGGTAACTATAACCATCCTAAGGTAGCGAAATTCCTTGTCGGGTAAGTTCCGACCTGCACGAATGGCGTAACGACTTCTCGACTGTCTCAACCATAGGCCCGGTGAAATTGCACTACGAGTAAAGATGCTCGTTTCGCGCAGCAGGACGGAAAGACCCCGGGACCTTTACTACAGTTTGATATTGGTGTTCGGTTCGGCTTGTGTAGGATAGGTGGGAGACTGTGAAGCTTGGACGCCAGTTCAGGTGGAGTCAACGTTGAAATACCACTCTGGTCGTGCTGGATGTCTAACCTGGGTCCGTGATCCGGATCAGGGACAGTGTCTGATGGGTAGTTTAACTGGGGCGGTTGCCTCCTAAAGAGTAACGGAGGCGCCCAAAGGTTCCCTCAGCCTGGTTGGTAATCAGGTGTTGAGTGTAAGTGCACAAGGGAGCTTGACTGTGAGACCGACGGGTCGAGCAGGGACGAAAGTCGGGACTAGTGATCCGGCGGTGGCTTGTGGAAGCGCCGTCGCTCAACGGATAAAAGGTACCCCGGGGATAACAGGCTGATCTTCCCCAAGAGTCCATATCGACGGGATGGTTTGGCACCTCGATGTCGGCTCGTCGCATCCTGGGGCTGGAGTCGGTCCCAAGGGTTGGGCTGTTCGCCCATTAAAGCGGTACGCGAGCTGGGTTTAGAACGTCGTGAGACAGTTCGGTCCCTATCCGCTGCGCGCGCAGGAGTCTTGAGAAGGGCTGTCCCTAGTACGAGAGGACCGGGACGGACGAACCTCTGGTGTGCCAGTTGTCCTGCCAAGGGCATGGCTGGTTGGCTACGTTCGGGAGGGATAACCGCTGAAAGCATCTAAGCGGGAAGCCTGCTTCGAGATGAGGACTCCCACCCACTTGATGGGGTAAGGCTCCCAGTAGACGACTGGGTTGATAGGCCGGATATGGAAGCATCGTGAGGTGTGGAGTTGACCGGTACTAATAGGCCGAGGGCTTGTCCTCAGTTGCTCGCGTCCACTGTGTTAGTTCTGAGACAACGAACAGTCCGTGACATCATCCGGTTGTTCAGCAGTTTCATAGTGTTTCGGTGGTCATTGCGTTAGGGAAACGCCCGGTTACATTCCGAACCCGGAAGCTAAGCCTTTCAGCGCCGATGGTACTGCAGGGGGGACCCTGTGGGAGAGTAGGACGCCGCCGAACAATCTTTAGCCTCAGTCCCCGGACCATGTCCGGGGGCTGAGGCATTTCTGCGTTCAGGGGCCGTTTCACGACGGGCGGACCGACCCCAAACCCCACGGCGTTCGCCGGCGGTCGGCCCAGGTAGGGTCAGGGGGCATCGTCGGCACATACCCGCACAGGAGGCCCCCGGGTGGAGGTTCAGGAGACCCGCGTCCAGACGGATCGGGTGTTCACCATCCCCAACATCCTGAGCATGGCTCGCCTCCTGGGCGTGCCGCTCTTCCTGTGGCTCATCCTCCGTCCGGAGTTCGGGGGGCCGAACAGCGACGGCTGGGCGTTGCTCGTCCTGATGCTCAGCGGGGTGACCGACTACCTCGATGGCTACCTTGCTCGCCGCTGGAACCAGATCAGCCGCCTGGGACGCCTCCTGGACCCCGCGGCCGACCGGCTGTACATCCTTTCCACCCTGGTCGGCCTGACCTGGCGCGAGATCCTGCCCCTGTGGCTGACCGCGGCGCTTCTGGCTCGTGAGCTGATGCTGCTGGTGATGGTGGGAATCCTCCGCCGGCATGGCTATCCGCCTCCCCAGGTGAACTTCCTGGGAAAGGCGGCTACCTTCAACTTGATGTATGCCTTCCCGTTGCTGCTACTCAGTGACGGGAGCGGATGGCTTGCATCACTCGCCGAAGTTTTCGGATGGGCGTTCGCCGGATGGGGTACAACTCTCTATTGGTGGGCAGGGATCCTCTACGTGGTCCAGGTCCGCCGGCTCGTCAGAGCGGACAGAGTGGCCGATTGAGCTCGTCGATGTGGTGCCGTGCAGAGTCGCCGGCCCGCACCTGATGCCTGCCATACGGCCTGTCCAGATGGGTGACGTCGGCGAGACCGTCTCTTCAAGGAGGACGCTTCCGACATGAAGGCCGTCGTGATGGCTGGCGGCGAAGGCACTCGTCTTCGTCCCATGACCTCAAGCATGCCCAAGCCGTTGTTGCCGGTGGCAAATCGGCCAATCATGGAGCATGTGCTGCGTTTGCTCAAGCGGCACGGGCTCAGTGAGACCGTCGTCACCGTACAGTTCCTCGCCTCCCTCGTGAAGAACTATTTCGGTGACGGCGAAGAGCTTGGAATGGAGCTCACCTATGCCAATGAGGAGAAGCCGCTCGGCACTGCGGGGAGTGTGAAGAACGCCGAAGAGGCGCTGAAGGACGACGCTTTTCTCGTCATTTCCGGTGACGCTCTCACCGACTTCGACCTGACGGACCTCATCGCCTTCCACAAGGAGAAGGGCGCGCTGGTCACGGTGTGTCTGACTCGGGTGCCGAATCCACTGGAATTCGGCATCACGATCGTGGACGAAGAGGGGAAGGTCGAACGCTTCCTGGAGAAGCCCACCTGGGGTCAGGTGTTCTCGGACACGGTGAACACGGGCATCTACGTGATGGAGCCCGAAGTCTTCGACTATGTCGAGGCCGACACCTCGGTCGACTGGTCGGGCGATGTCTTCCCCCAGCTCATGAAGGAGGGCAAGCCCATCTACGGCTATATCGCCGAGGGCTACTGGGAAGACGTCGGGACGCACGAGAGCTATGTGAAGGCCCAGGCGGATGTCCTGGAGGGGAAGGTCGACGTCGATCTCGACGGCTTCGAGATCTCCCCCGGCGTATGGGTCGCCGAGGGCGCCGAGGTCCATCCGGACGCCGTTCTCCGCGGCCCGCTCTACATCGGTGACTACGCCAAGGTCGAGGCGGACGCCGAGATTCGCGAGCACACCGTCATCGGGTCCAACGTGGTCGTCAAGACGGGGGCGTTTCTTCATCGGGCCGTCGTGCACGACAACGTGTACATCGGGCAGCACAGCAATCTGCGTGGCTGCGTGATCGGCAAGAACACCGACATCATGCGCGCCGCCCGTATCGAGGACGGCGCGGTCATCGGTGACGAGTGCCTTGTCGGCGAGGAATCGATCATCCAGGGCAATGTCCGGGTGTATCCGTTCAAGACCATCGAGGCCGGCGCGTTCGTCAACACCTCGGTGATCTGGGAGTCCAGAGGACAGGCGCACCTCTTCGGAGCGCGCGGGGTCTCCGGGATCCTCAACGTCGAGATCACGCCCGAACTGGCCGTGCGGCTGGCGGGCGCGTATGCGACGACGCTCAAGAAGGGCTCCACGGTCACCACGGCGCGCGACCACTCGCGTGGTGCGCGGGCTCTCAAACGAGCGGTGATCTCCGCGCTCCAGGCCAGTGCCATCGACGTACGCGACCTGGAGAACGTCCCGCTGCCCGTCGCCCGGCAGCAGACAGGGCGGGGCAGCGCCGGCGGCATCATGATCCGGACGACGCCCGGTGTGCCCGACTCCGTCGACATCATGTTCTTCGACGAACGGGGCGCCGACCTGTCGCAGGGCGGGCAGCGCAAGTTGGACCGGGTGTACGCGCGGCAGGAGTACCGCAGGGCCTTCCCGGGCGAGATCGGGGACCTGCACTTCCCGGCGAGCGTCTTCGACTCGTACACCGGCTCACTGCTCAGGAACGTCGATACGACGGGGATCGCCGAGGCCGGGCTGAAGGTCGTGGTCGACGCGTCCAACGGCAGTGCCGGGCTCGTTCTGCCCAGTCTGCTCGGGCGGCTCGGCGTGGACGCGCTGACCATCAACCCCGGTCTCGACGAGGCGCGGCCCACCGAGACCGTCGAGTCGCGCAGGTCCGGCCTGGTCAGGCTGGGCGAGATCGTGGCGTCGGCGCGGGCGTCGTTCGGGGTGCGGTTCGACCCCGTGGGTGAGCGGCTGTCGCTCGTGGACGAGCGCGGGCGGATCATCGAGGACGACCGCGCTCTGCTGGTGCTGCTCGACCTGGTCGCCGCCGAGCGGCGCAGCGGGCGGGTGGCACTGCCCGTGACGACGACCAGGATCGCCGAGCAGGTGGCCGCGTACCACGGGACCCAGGTGGAGTGGACGACGACATCGCCCGACGATCTGACCCGGGTCGGCCGTGAGGACTCCACGATCTTCGGCGGCGACGGCCGAGGCGCGTTCATCGTTCCCGAGTTCAGCAGTCTCCTGGACGGCACGGCCGCCTTCGTACGACTGCTGGGTCTGGTCGCCCGTACGCAGCTCACGCTCAGCCAGATCGACGCCCGTATTCCGCGCGCCCATGTGCTGCGCAGGGATCTGGCGACCCCCTGGGCCGTGAAGGGGCTCGTCATGCGGCGGGTCGTGGAGGCGGCCGGTGAGCGGGATGTCGACACGACCGACGGCGTCCGGGTCGTGGAGGCCGACGGGCGGTGGGTGATGGTGCTTCCCGCGCCCGCCGAGGCTGTCACCCATCTGTGGGCCGAAGGACCGGACGACGCCTCCGCTCAGGCGCTGCTCGACGAGTGGTCGGCGGTTGTGGACAGCGCAGGTCAGTGACCTGATGACGGTGTGCCGAAGGCGCTTGGCCAAGGCCCTTCGGCACACCGGTGGGGCCATTCGGCGGTAGCGCCCGCGCCGTGCGACGATGTGCGGCATGCCGCAGCCCCCACCCGTTCGGAGCACACCTTCACCACCCCGGCGTCCCGACGCGTCCATGTCGCTGCTGAACAACGTGATGGACCACAGCCTGGACGACGGTTACGCCGAGGCGGCGGCCCGCAGGGACGCCGAGGACGGCGGGCTGCCCCGCACACTCCGCGCCAAGCTCGGCCTGGCTGCGGGGCTCGTACTGGCCGCGCTGGTCGTGACCGTGGGTGCGGCCGAGGCGCGGATCGCGGCGCCGGTCGTCGCCAAGGAACGCGAAGAGCTGATCGACCGGATCGACGCCGAGACGTCCTCGGCGGACACCCTCGAACGCACGGTGGACAAGCTCCGTGACGAGGTGGGCGCCCAGCAGCGCGAGGCGCTGCGTGACCACGGGGGCGAACAGGGTGAGCTGGTGGCCCTCCTGTCGGGTGCCACGGAGGTCGAGGGGCCGGGCGTGAAGCTGGTCGTCGACGACGCCAAGTCCGCCGACGAGAGTGCCGGCGGCCCCCGTGAAAGCACCAACTTCTCGGACACGGGCCGGGTCAGGGACCGGGACATGCAGCAGATCGTCAACGGTCTGTGGGAGTCCGGGGCCGAGGCGGTGTCCATCAACGGCCAGCGTCTGACGGCCCTTTCGGCGATCAGGGCCGCCGGTGAGGCCATACTGGTCGACAACAAGCCGCTGGTGCCGCCGTACACGGTGCTGGCCGTGGGGGACGGGAAAAACCTGAGCACCGCGTTCCAGGACAGTGCCGACGGGCAGTACCTGCACTCGTTGCAGGAGAACTTCGGTGTCCGTACCAGCATCTCCGACCAGGAGACGGTGCGCCTTCCTGCCGCGCCGAGCCTGATCGTACGTACAGCAGAGCCGAAGGCCGCCGACCCGGGGAAGGGCGACGCAGCGGCCACGGCAGACACAGGGAAGGGCACATCGTGATCGCGGTACTTGGCCTCGTCGTGGGAGTCGTGGTCGGACTGTTGGTTCGACCCGAAGTGCCGGCGGTGGTCGAGCCCTATCTGCCGATCGCCGTCGTGGCCGCTCTCGACGCGGTCTTCGGGGGACTGCGGGCCATGCTCGACGGGATCTTCGTCGACAAGGTGTTCGTCGTGTCGTTCCTGTCGAACGTGGTGGTGGCCGCGCTCATCGTCTTCCTCGGTGACAAGCTCGGTGTCGGCGCGCAGCTGTCCACCGGAGTGGTCGTGGTGTTCGGTATCCGGATCTTCTCCAACGCCGCCGCGATCCGCCGACACGTCTTCCGGGCGTGAGGCCGATGAACAGCGAAGAGCCTCAGCAGTCCCAGCGGGCCCCCGAGCCGCCGCAGTTGACCGGCCGTCAGCGCCTGGCCGCCGGGCTGTGGCCGCCGCGAGTCACCCGGGCCCAACTCATCGTCGCCGTCCTGCTGTTCGTGCTCGGACTCGGTCTCGCCATCCAGGTCCGGTCGACCAACGACGACAGCGCCCTGCGCGGCGCACGCCAGGAGGACCTCGTACGGATCCTGGACGAGCTGGACGGCCGCACCGAGCGGCTGGAGGACGAGAAGCAGCGGTTGGACGATCAGCAGACGGAGCTGGAGACCAGCTCCGACCAGGCCGAGGAGGCGCGTAAGCAGACGCGGGAGAAGGAGCAGCAGCTCGGCATCCTGGCCGGTACGGTCGCCGCTCAGGGCCCCGGCATCACGCTGACGGTCCAGGACGACGGCGGCTCGATCGACTCCGACATGCTGCTCGACGCGATCCAGGAGCTGCGGGCGGCCGGCGCCGAGGCGATCCAGGTGAACGGGGTCCGGGTGGTCGCCGCGACATACTTCTCCGGCAGTGACGGCGACATCGAGGTGGACGGGAAACGCATCAGCGCGCCGTACCGTTTCAAGGTGATCGGCAAACCGCAGGATCTGGAGCCGGCGCTCAACATCCCTGGAGGTGTGGTGCAGACACTGGAGAAAGAGCAGGCCACGGCCACGGTGGCGGCTGCCGACGAGATCGTGGTCGACGCCTTGCGACCGGCGCTTCGGCCTGACTACGCTCGGTCGTCGTCGTAGTGGGGCGGGGGCGCATGCGGACCGGGGGACCAGGGCAGAAGGTTCCGGGGGGTCGGCGCACATTCCGCGTGGTGCGTGGTGGAAACTGTCTGGTGGATACGGACGTTGTGAAGATGTCCGAGTCGGCAGGTGTGTTCATTCAGGGTTCGTCCTGCCCCACGGGCGGGTCTGTTCAGGTCAAGGGGAATCGCCCGTGAAGTTGTTTGGAAAGTTGTTCGGCAGGAGTGCACGCGAGGACGGCGGGAACGCCCGGCATCGCGCACCGCGCCACGGCCAGGAGGCGGAGCAGGGCGGCGAGCGTCCGCTCTTCCGCGACGAGGTCGGCAGCCCCGGTGGGGACAATCCGGGCGGTCACGGCGCGTCGTCTGTTGACCCCGCCAGTTCAGGCGGAATAGGTTTCGGTGGACCATCAACCTCAAGTACGGGTGGAGGGTTTTCCCCCGCTCAGGAGGGTCCGTCCATGTCGGCCTTGCCGGTTTGTACGAGGTGCGGGCACCGCAACACCCAGGACAGTCGGTTCTGCTCCAACTGTGGTGCGCCGCTGAGGGCCGGAGCCCCCGCGGAGCGTCCTTCGGAGACGACCTCGACCATCTCCATCTCGGGCCTTGAGGCGTACGAGGCGGAAGCCACCGGTCAGACGGCCGTTCCCTCGCTCTCGCCGGAGGCGCAGGCCGCGGTGGACGCGCTGCCGCTCGGTTCCGCGCTGCTTGTCGTGCGCCGCGGCCCCAACTCGGGCAGCCGGTTCCTGTTGGACGGCGACCTGACGACGGCCGGAAGGCATCCGCAGAGCGACATCTTCCTGGACGACGTCACCGTGTCCCGGCGGCATGTCGAGTTCCGCAGGAGCCCGGAAGGTCACTTCACGGTCTCCGACGTCGGCAGCCTCAACGGCACGTATGTCAACCGGGAGCGGATCGACGCCGTCGCCGTGTCGAACGGCGACGAGGTCCAGATCGGCAAGTACCGGCTGGTCTTCTACGCGAGCCAGCGGGGCGTGTGACCCTTCAGGGAAGGTCCATGCTGCGACCACCGACGGGCGGTGCCGGTCACGGCACCGCCCCCACGGGTGACCGTCTGGCCAGCATCGGCATGGTGCTGAACCAGCTCAGGGACGAGTTCCCCGAGGTCACCATCTCCAAAATCCGGTTCCTGGAGGCCGAGGGCCTCGTGGAACCCCGGCGTACCCCGTCGGGGTACCGGAAGTTCAGCCCCGAGGATGTCGAGCGCCTCGCCCAGGTCCTGCGCATGCAGCGGGACCACTATCTGCCCCTCAAGGTCATCAGGGAGCATCTCGACGCCGTGGCACGCGGTGAACGGCTCCCGCTGCCCGCACAGGCGTCCCAGGGCGCCCAGCGCAAGCACCTCGGCTCCACGTGGGACGCGGAGCCCGAGCTGCCCACCGCCCCGAGGATCGGCCGCGCGGAGCTGCTGGCGGCCACCGGGGCGGGCGAGAGCGAGCTGGACGAGTGGGAGTCGTACGGTCTCATCGCCCCGATGGCGGAGGGCGGCTACGACTCCGAGACCGTGACCGTGGCGAGACTTGTCGCGGAACTCGGAAGATTCGGACTCGAACCAAGGCATCTGCGAGCCGTGAAAGCCGCCGCCGACCGCGAGGCCGGACTGGTCGAGCAGGTCGTCGCTCCCCTGCGCCGGCACCGCAATCCGCAGACCAGAGCACATGCCGAGGCGGCGACGAAGGAGCTCGCCGCGCTCTCGGTGCGCCTGCACGCGGCACTGGTGCAGACGGCTCTCGGAGTGCGGCTTACCTGATCTTGGGGGAGTCCGACTACCCAAACCGACCGGGCACGTCCTAGGGTTGCTGTGTGAACGAGCTCGACGTCGTGGGTGTCCGGGTGGAAATGCCCTCCAACCAACCGATCGTGCTCCTGCGTGAAGTGGGAGGCGACCGGTACCTTCCCATCTGGATCGGGCCTGGGGAAGCTACCGCTATTGCCTTCGCCCAACAGGGCATGGCACCGGCCCGACCACTGACCCACGACCTCTTCAAGGACGTCCTTGAGGCAGTGGGCCAGGAACTCACGCAGGTGCGCATCTCCGACCTGCGCGAAGGAGTCTTCTACGCGGAGCTGGTCTTCGCGAGCGGTGTGGAGGTCAGTGCCAGGCCGTCCGACGCCATAGCGCTGGCCCTGCGCACCGGCACGCCCATCTACGGCAGCGACGGGGTGCTGGACGATGCGGGTATCGCCATCCCCGACGAGCAGGAGGACGAGGTGGAGAAGTTCCGCGAATTCCTCGACCAGATCTCTCCGGAGGATTTCGGGACCAACAGCCAGTGAGCGGTGCACGGTCGAAGACCGTCATACCGGCCATATCGGACTCTGTCCGCGCATTCGATCAGCCTTTCCCGGCAACGGGACACGCGAAACCACTCTCAGGGTGATTATCACTCGGCGTGCCTAGCGTGGCGATCGTTGACGCACCTGGAGGGACTGCTTACCGTCGACGGGGCAGGTCAAGGACGGAGGTCGGTGTGAGAAGCAGCGGCGACGGTACGGCGAACGGCCCGTACCCGCTTCACGGCAGTACGTCCGACCCCACCACCGACACGGTCGGCTACCGGGGGCCGACCGCGTGCGCGGCGGCGGGCATCACGTACCGCCAGTTGGACTACTGGGCGCGCACCGGGCTGGTCGAGCCGAGTGTGCGCCCCGCGAAGGGATCGGGCACCCAGCGGCTCTACAGCTTCCGGGACGTCGTCTTCCTCAAGATCGTGAAGCGCTTCCTGGACACCGGTGTCGCCCTTCAGAACATCCGGGCGGCCGTCCAGCATCTGGGCGGGCGGGAGGTCCGGGACCTGGAGCGCATGACGCTCATGAGCGACGGCGCGACCGTGTACGAGTGCTCGTCGCCGGACGAGGTGGTGGATCTCCTCCAGGGCGGCCAGGGCATCTTCGGGATCGCCGTCGGGGTGGTGTGGCGGGACGTCGAAGCGGCGCTCTCGCAGCTGCACGGGGAGCGCGTCGACACCGGCGAGACCCTGATCGGCCACAACCCCGCCGACGAACTGGCCCGCCGGCGCCGTGACCGGGCCGTCTGAACCCCTGGTCCGGGGCGATTGTCAGTGCCGTAGGGGAGCATCGGTGGGGTGAGACCCGCACCGACCATCCTGCATCTGGACATGGATGCCTTCTTCGCCGCCGCCGAGCAGGCCGCGAAGCCGAGCCTGCGCGGAAAGCCGGTCGTCGTCGGGGGTCTGGGTCCGCGCGGGGTCGTCTCGACGGCGTCGTACGAGGCGAGGCGGTTCGGCATCCACTCCGCCATGCCGATGGCGCAGGCGCGGCGGCTCGCGCCGAACGCGGCGTATCTGGTGCCGCGCTTCACCCTCTACCGCACGGTCAGCGAGCAGGTGATGGACTTGCTCGGCCGGCTGTCGCCGCTGGTGGAGCCGCTGAGTCTCGACGAGGCGTTCGTCGATCTGGAGGCGGGCGGCTCGGCTCGTGACTCGGTCTCCGCGCGGGCGACGGGTGAGCGGCTGCGCCGCGACATCAGAGCGGTGACCGGCCTGACCGGCTCGGTGGGTCTCGCCGGGTCCAAGATGCTTGCCAAGATCGCCTCCGAGCAGGCCAAACCCGACGGCCTGGTGCTCATGGAGCCGGGCACGGAGCGCGAGCTGCTGGGGCCGATGACCGTACGGACGCTGCCCGGCGTGGGGCCGGCCACCGGCGAGCATCTGCGCCGGGCAGGGATGACCACCATCGCCGATCTGACGGAGGCCGGCGAGGACGAGCTGGTGCGGCTCGTCGGTAAGGCGCACGGCACGTCGCTCTACCGGATGGCGTCGGGGCACGACGACCGGCCGGTGGTGGCCGAGCGCGAGACCAAGTCCGTCTCCGTCGAGGACACCTTCGACGTCGACCTGCACGACCGCGTGCGGGTCAGGACGGAGGTGGACCGGCTGGCCGAGCGGTGTGTCCAGCGGCTCCGGCAGTCCGGGCACTCGGGCCGGACCATCGTCCTCAAGGTGCGGCGGTACGACTTCTCGACACTCACCCGCTCCGAGACGCTGCGCGGGCCCACGGACGACCCCGGCGTGGTGCGAGAGGCCGCGGGGAGGCTGCTGGAGTCCCTGGACACCACCGGAGGGGTGCGGCTGCTGGGGGTGGGGGTGACGGGGCTGACCGACTACACGCAGGAGGATCTGTTCGCGCAGGCGGCGGCGGAAGCGCAAGCGGACGCGGACGGCGGGGGCGTCGTTCCCGAGCCCGAGGCCGCCGAGGCGTCGGAGGAGCCGCTGCCGGAGTCCGACGACGCCGCCGTTGTCGAGCGGCACTGGCCCGCCGGGCACGACGTGCGCCATGCCGAGTTCGGCGCGGGGTGGGTGCAGGGCAGCGGGGTGGGGCGGGTCACCGTACGGTTCGAGGAGCCCACGTCGGTGGTCCCGGGGCGGGTGCGGACGTTCCGTACGGACGATCCCGACCTGGAGCTTTCGGAGCCGCTGCCTTTGGTGCCTCTGGTGGGGCCGTCGTCCTCGTGAGGGGCCGGGTCGGGAGCGCCGGGTCCGTCCGGCGGCCGGTTCGTCCTCAGTCGCTGGACGGGCCTGAATTGTCGTGGCCAGCCACGTGGCCGAAGTCGCGGTCGGCCGGGTGGGGCGGGCGCTCCGGGGCCGCCGGCGCCGGGAGGGCCAGTTGGTAGTGGTGGTAGAGCTGGATCTCCTGGTCGGGGGAGAGATGGCGGCCGACACCGAAGTCGGGGGCGTCCTTGATCAGGCCCCGCTCGTACGGGACGTGCAGGGACTCGTTGCGGTAGGTGCTGGGGGCCAGAGGCACGAACGCGTCCCGGCTGAACAGCCCGGTCCGTACCGCCGCCCACTCCGGCACGCCCGTGGCATCGTCCAGATACACCTCGTCGACGGTGCCGATCTTGTGCCCGTCGCGGTCGTACGCCTTGCGGCCGATCAGGCTGCGCGGATCGATGTCGGTCTGCACGGTCCCTCCAACTGGTCGCACATGCTCCCTCACCCTACGAAAGGGCACATCCGGGGTATCGGCCACTCGAACTCCATGGCGAGACCTCGCTGGTAGGCTGGCCAGTGGCTGTCGACCCCGTGCGGGAGAGCCGTCCGGTGAGTCTGCCGGAGGCGCCGAAGGAGCAAATCCTCCCCGGAAACTCTCAGGCCCCCGTACCGCATGGACGAGGTCACTCTGGAAAGCAGAGCAGGTGTCGGACGGCATCGGCTCTCACCGACGGTGAAAGTCGGCCCGCCTCGCGGTGGACCGGTGAAACTCTCAGGTTGATGTGACAGAGGGGGAGGCCGTCCGGGCACCCGTGTATCGGTGCCCCTCGCAGGTCGCGCCAGACCAGGAGGCCTCCCGTTATGACAGCCCACCGCACGCCGCTCTCCCAGCTGGAGCGAGGCACCCCCTTCGAGCGGCGCCATGTCGGCCCCGACGCCGCCGCGCAGGCGAAGATGCTCGCGCAGGTCGGCTACGGCTCGCTCGACGAGCTGACCGCCGCCGCGGTGCCCGACGTGATCAAGAGCACCGAGGCCCTGCGGCTGCCCGCCGCGCGCACGGAGGCCGAGGTGCTGGCCGAGCTGCGGTCGCTCGCCGACCGCAACCAGGTGCTCGCCCCGATGATCGGTCTGGGCTACTACGGCACGTTCACGCCGCCGGTGATCCTGCGGAACGTGATGGAGAACCCGGCCTGGTACACCGCGTACACGCCGTACCAGCCCGAGATCTCCCAGGGCCGTCTGGAGGCGCTGCTCAACTTCCAGACCGTCGTGGCCGATCTGACCGGTCTGCCGACGTCCGGCGCCTCCCTGCTGGACGAGGGCACGGCCGCCGCCGAGGCCATGGCGCTCGCCCGCCGGGTCGGCAAGGTGAAGGGCGGCGTCTTCCTGGTCGACGCCGACGCGCTGCCGCAGACCGTCGCCGTGATCCGCACCCGGGCCGAGCCGGCCGGCGTCGACGTCGTCGTCGCCGACCTGGCCGACGGGATTCCGGCCGAGGCCGCCGAGCGCGGTGTCTTCGGCGTGCTCGTCCAGTACCCCGGCGCCTCCGGTGCCGTACGGGACATCAAGCCCGTCATCGACCAGGCGCACGAACTCGGCGCCGTCGTCACCGTCGCCGCCGACCTGCTGGCCCTCACGCTGCTCACCTCACCCGGCGAGCTGGGCGCGGACATCGCCGTCGGCACCACCCAGCGGTTCGGCGTCCCCATGGGCTTCGGCGGACCGCACGCCGGATTCATGGCCGTACGTGAGAAGTTCGCCCGCAGCCTGCCCGGCCGGCTCGTCGGGGTCTCCGTGGACGCCGACGGCAACAAGGCGTACCGGCTGGCATTGCAGACCCGCGAGCAGCACATCCGGCGCGAGAAGGCCACCAGCAACATCTGCACCGCCCAGGTGCTGCTCGCCGTGATGGCCGGAATGTACGCCGTCTACCACGGCCCCGACGGGCTGCGCGCGATCGCCGAGCGCACCCACCGCTACGCGACCGTCCTCGCCGACGGCCTGCGCGCCGGCGGCGTCGAGGTCGTGCACGACGCCTACTTCGACACGCTGACGGTACGGGTCCCGGGCCGGGCCGCCGACGTGGTGGCCGCCGCCCGCGAGGGCGGGGTCAACCTCCGCCTCGTCGACGCCGACCTCGTCTCGCTCGCCTGCGACGAGACCACCGGGCGGGCCCAACTCGCCGCCGTATGGACCGCCTTCGGCGTCAAGGGCGACATCGAGACTCTGGACGCCGCGTCCCGTGACGCGCTCCCGGACACCCTGCTGCGCACCGACGACTACCTCACGCACCCGGTCTTCCACCAGCACCGCTCGGAGACCGCGATGCTGCGCTATCTGCGCAGGCTCGCCGACCGGGACTACGCGCTGGACCGCGGCATGATCCCCCTCGGCTCCTGCACCATGAAGCTCAACGCGACCACCGAGATGGAGCCGGTGACCTGGCCGGAGTTCGCCGCGCTGCACCCCTTCGCGCCGGCCGATCAGGCCGGGGGCTATCTCACGCTGATCCGTGAGCTGGAGGAGCGTCTGGCGGAGGTCACCGGCTACGACGCGGTGTCCCTCCAGCCCAACGCGGGCTCCCAGGGCGAACTGGCGGGGCTGCTGGCCGTACGGGCGTACCACCGCGCCAACGGCGACACCGGCCGCACCGTCTGCCTCATCCCGTCGTCCGCGCACGGTACGAACGCCGCGAGCGCGGTCATGGCGGGCATGAAGGTCGTGGTCGTGAAGACCCGCGAGGACGGCGACGTCGACGTCGAGGACCTGCACGCCAAGATCGAGCGGTACGGCGACGAACTGGCCGTCCTGATGGTCACCTACCCGTCCACGCACGGCGTGTTCGAGGAGCACATCACCGACATCTGCGCGGCCGTGCACGACGCCGGCGGTCAGGTGTACGTCGACGGCGCGAACCTCAACGCGCTGGTGGGGCTGGCGAAGCCGGGCCGGTTCGGCTCGGACGTGTCGCACCTGAACCTGCACAAGACCTTCTGCATCCCGCACGGCGGCGGCGGTCCCGGTGTCGGCCCGGTCGGCGTACGCGCCCACCTCGCCCCGTACCTGCCCAACCACCCGCTCCAGCCCGCCGCGGGACCCGCGACGGGCGTCGGGCCGATCTCCGCGGCTCCGTGGGGCTCGGCGGGGATCCTGCCGATCTCCTGGGCCTACGTCCGGCTGATGGGCGGCGAGGGCCTGAAGCGCGCCACACAGGTCGCCGTCCTGGCCGCCAACTACATCGCCAAGCGTCTGGAGCCGCACTTCCCGGTCCTGTACGCGGGTCCGCACGGGCTCGTGGCCCACGAGTGCATCGTGGACCTGCGTCCGCTGTCGAAGGCGACCGGCGTCAGCGTGGACGACATCGCCAAGCGGCTCATCGACTACGGGTTCCACGCGCCGACGATGTCGTTCCCGGTGGCCGGCACGCTGATGATCGAGCCCACCGAGAGCGAGGATCTGGCCGAACTGGACCGGTTCTGCGAGACGATGATCGCGATCCGTGCCGAGATCGAGAAGGTCGCGTCCGGTCATTGGCCGGCCGACGACAATCCGCTGCGCAACGCCCCGCACACGGCCGCCGCGCTGGGCGGGGAGTGGGAGCACGCGTACAGCCGTCAGGAGGCCGTCTTCCCGGCCGGGGTCTCGGCGGCCGACAAGTACTGGCCGCCGGTCCGCCGGATCGACGGGGCGTTCGGCGACCGCAATCTCGTGTGCTCGTGCCCGCCGCTGGACGAGTACGACAACTGACGGACTGCGTACGGCCGCCGGGCCGGACGGTGCGCGGACGGACGGCGTACCCGGGCCGGCTCGGTTCGGGGCGGGACACGTACGGCGCGTACGGCAACAGCGGCACGTACGGCACCTATGCGTCGGGGCCGGTGCGGAGTGAACTCTCCGGGCCGGCCCCCTTCGTACGGACGGCGTCAGGCCGCCGTCTTCACCTGCCCGCTCCCGGACGGCCGGTGCGGAGCGATGATCTGGCCGTCGGGCAGCAGCTCACCGGTGTCCTCGAAGAGCAGGACGCCGTTGCACAGCAGGCTCCAGCCCTGTTCCGGGTGGTGAGCCGCGAGCCGGGCGGCTTCCCGGTCGGCTGAGTCGGCTGTCGGGCAGGCTGGCTGGTGCTGGCACATGGCTGGGTTCTTTCGCTGCGTCGTGGTGAGTGTCCTGCGGCTCGATGGATTCATGGCCGCCCCCCGATTTCTATTGATCCGTACCCCAGTGTTGCCCCACGGGCGTCGATCCGCAGGGATTTCGCGGCAGCGCTTGCTCTCTGCTTAAGGACGTGTCACCCGCCCGAACGGTTCAGCCCAACTTGGCTGTCCCTTCGGGTGGTTCGGGGTGGCCCGTACGGACTAGTCCGCGCGGGCCAACACAGAGCCCCGTGACCGCTGAGAGGTCACGGGGCAGTGTAAGGCGCGTGGGGCGGCCGGGAGACGGTCCGGACGCCGGCGGATCCGCCGGCGGCTCCCGGGACGGGGCCGACGACGGACCGCGGGCACCGCTCAGGCGGGGGTGCGCAGCAGCGGGGCGGTCGCTACGGACGAAGCCGAGGTGGCCGAGAGACCCGAGGTCAGGCGCAGACCCATCATCGGAAGCAGGTCGGCGACACGGTGCGGCCGGTGGGCCACGATGCCCGGCGGCGCGGGAGCGAGCGGGATCAGCAGGTCCGCCGGGGCGGGTGCGCCGGCCGAGGCGTCCGCGCCGATGTCCTGATGCAGCCAGAGCGTGAGCATGTAGAGCCCCGGCACGGAGAGCAGCCGTGGCTGGTACGGGGACTTCAGCGTCTCGGCCTGGCGCAGCGCCCGTTGTGTGGCGGAGATGTAGGGGCCCTCGAAGAAGCGCGAGAACGCCCAGCCGTCCGGGGTGAGCATCGTGTCGGCCGCCGCGACGGCGCGATCGCCGCTGTGGATCAGGAAGCGCCAGCCGGCCAGCCGGGTCTGTGGCGCGTCGCTGCTCGGGGCGATCTGTTCCAGTACGTGTACCGGAAGGGGCAGTTCGGGGCTCAGCGGTCCCTGGACGGACCGGAGAGCGGGTGTACGGGCCTCGCGCACGGCGGTGGGAGAACCGAGTGCCGCGAGGACGCTGCGCAGGGCGGGCGCTGGAGCCAGGGGGACATGCAGCGGCATGGTGGGTTGCCTCTCGCTCAGTAGGCACAGTGAAGCGTCGGTGGTGCGGGTGCGGGTGCAGACGTCGCTGTCGGCGCGCGTGGGTCGGACGTGGTCAGAGGAGGGCCCAAGGCCGTGGCCGGGCTCCGACTCTCTGCCTGGTTCGCACACAGTTTATACGATGCGTGTTCACAGAATGTTTCTGCTAGCTGTCACACGCATTGCCTGCAAGGTCGTATCCGGTCCATCTCGTACGTAATCGCCATCGATGAACCCTGAGATGAACGGTGAACGCAGGCTTCTGGCCTGGGATGATTCAGCTCGCGCGGTAGGCCGAAACTCGTCGGCGTTTTTCGCGACCGTGCGGACAGTGAAATTGCTCACTGGCCCCATGTCGAAGGAATGTGCCGCGAGGCCGTTCTGCCGACTCTACCGGGCGCGGCGCGCAAACGGGGCGTTATGGATCACTCAGTCTGGGCACTATCGATCGTGAAGCGATGCCCTGGGGCCGCCGGGGCGCCGACGTGAAGGAAGGATCCTCCGATGGGGGAGAAGGTCGAATCGGGCGGTACCGGCCTGTCCGATCGGCAGAATTACCGCAGGAAGCTCCAGCAGTGCCTCGCGGTGCTGGGGCGGCTCCTGGGGGAGAAGCGGTTCGATCGCCCCCGGAATCTGATGGGTCTGGAGATCGAGTTGAATCTCGCCGGTCCCGACGGGATGCCGCGCATGATGAATGCGGAAGTACTTGAGCGGATCGCCAGTCGTGATTTCCAGACGGAACTCGGAATGTTCAACCTGGAAGTAAATATCGCCCCGCACCGACTCGACGGACGCGTTCTCGACCAGCTCGCCGAGGAACTGCGTACGGGTCTCGGATATGCCCATCGCAAAGCGAATGAGGTCGACGCCGGGATCGTGATGATCGGCATTCTGCCGACGCTCTCCCTCGATGACGTGGTCTCGACGAACCTCTCGGACGCGGACCGCTACACACTCCTCAACGATCAGATGGTGGCCGCGCGGGGCGAGGACTTCGCGCTCGACATCGACGGGGTGGAACGGCTCACGTGCAGCTCACCCTCGATCGCGCCCGAAGCCGCCTGTACGTCCGTGCAATTGCATCTCCAGGTCACCCCCGACCGCTTCGCCGACGTGTGGAACGCCGCGCAGTGCGTCGCCGCCGTACAGATCGCCGTCGGCGCCAACGCGCCCTTCCTGTTCGGGAAGGAGCTGTGGCGCGAGTCCCGGCCGCCGCTCTTCCTCCAGGCGACCGACACCCGGCCGCCGGAGCTCCAGGCGCAGGGTGTCCGGCCCCGGACCTGGTTCGGGGAGCGCTGGATCGACTCCGCGTACGACCTCTTCGAGGAGAATCTGCGCTACTTCCCGCCGCTGCTGGCGATGAGCGACGACGAGGATCCGCTCCAGGTCCTGGACAACGGCGGTACGCCGCGCCTCGCGGAGCTGATCCTCCACAACGGCACCGTCTACCGGTGGAACAGGCCCGTGTACGACGTCGCCGACGGTCTGCCCCATCTGCGGGTCGAGAACCGGGTACTGCCCGCCGGCCCCACCGTCACCGACGTCGTCGCCAACGCCGCCTTCTACTACGGTCTGGTGCGCGCGCTCGCCGAGGAGCCCAGGCCCGTCTGGACCCGGCTGCCGTTCGCCACCGCCGAGCGGAACTTCGAGACCGCGTGCCGCGACGGTATCGAGGCCCGGCTCCGGTGGCCGCGCAACGGCCGCGTGGGCAACGGAGTCGCCGAGGTGTCGGCGGTCCAGCTCGTCCGCGACGAACTGCTGCCCCTCGCGGCGGCCGGGCTCGACGCGTGGAACGTGGAACCGGCCGACCGCGACTTCTACCTCGGGGTCATCGAGGGGCGCTGCGAGCGCCGCGTGAACGGTGCCTCGTGGCAGGTGGACACCTACCACCGGGCCCGGGAGGCGGGGCTCCGCCGGGAGGCGGCGCTCGCCGCCACGACCCGGCGCTACGCCGAGCTGATGCACCAGGGCGAGCCGGTGCACACCTGGCCGGTGGGCTTCCCGGCTCCGGTGCGGATGCCGGACCTTTCCGCCCGAGGCCGGACGCCTGGCGCCTGACGGCACACGAGGGGGCGCCCGGCGGGCTACCGCTCGGTGCCCACCGACATGATCGCCTCGATCATCACCGACTGGATGTCGGCCGGGTCGCTCACCTCGTAGCCCGCGCCGCCGGTGATCCTGGCGACCTCGTCCATCTGCGCACGGTCCGCCTCCGGTCCGACGGCGATCGCGATCAGCGGGACCGGGCGCCTGGGGTCGGCGAGCTTCCGCAGCTCGGCCATCAGGGCCGTACGCGCCGCGCCGTCCGTGTCCGGACCGCCGGTGAGGATGACGACGGCGTTGCACTTGCCGCTCACGTACGACGACTGGGCTTCCTTGAAGGCGGCCAGCGTCGTGTCGTACAGACCGGTCGCCGCCGCCGAACCCGCCGGGACGGTCGCCAGCGCGGAGACGGCGTCGGAGAGGCTTTCGCGGTGCGTGGCACCGTCCTTGGCCCGCTCGCCCAGTGGCGCGGTGTCCGCCAGCTTGCGGTAGTCCCTGGAGCCGTCGAGATCGGCCGCGAAGTCCCACAGGCCGACCTCGTCCTGCGGTGTGAACCGGGCCAGCGTCTGGAGCATCGAGGCTTTCGTGACGTCCATCCGGGACTCGCCGCCGCGGCCCGGTACGGGCCCCGCCATCGCGTCCGAGGTGTCGACGACGACGGTCAGCCGGGCGTCCTGCACGGTGACCGTCCACATGCCGAGCGCTTCCCCGACCATCTCCGTGGTCGGGGGCGCCGCCTTCGTCAGGGCGTACGGCTGCGGAGCGCGACCGCCCGCCGCACGGACCAGGCCGCCCGGCACGATGGAGTGGGCCGTACGGAATCCGTGCTCCGCCAGCGTGCGCTGGGCCCCCTGCTCGTTGAGGAGAGAGATGAACCGCATCGCGGCGCGGCTCTCCCGCGTGGTCAGCTCGGGCTCGTTGACGAGGTTCAGCGGGTAGTTCAGAACCGGGGCCGCGTCCGTCGGATAGAACAGCTGGAGGTCGGCGGGGCCGGCGGCGGAGTTGTGGGTGAACGCGGCCTGTTCGGTGAGGAAGACCGCTTCGTTGCCCCGCGCGCTGTCCGCCGTGCCGCGCGCCAGGGACCGGACCACCTGGGCATCGGATGCGGACACGCGCCCGGCCAGCGCCTCGGCGGTGGCGGCGATTTGGGTGTCGCTGTCCGGCTCCGCCTTCCGCGTGGACGCGACGACGCTGCTGAAGGCGAGCAGCCCGGTGGCGCTGCGGGCGGGATCGGCCGCGCCGAGCCGTACCGCGTCCTGGCCGGCGGCGGACGCGGTCAACTCCGCCCAGGTGTACGTCTTCTCGGGCCAGCCGAGTGCCGTGCCGGCGGAGGGGGTCACGGCCAGGGTCACCGGTGTGGTCGCCGCGTTGCCCGCGGGGGTCAGCGCGATGTCGTCGCCCACGTCCTGCGCGCGCTCGACCCATACGTCGGAGTCGGGCAGCCAGAGCTCGTAGTCCGGTGCGCTCGTGCCGGTGGCGAGGTCGTCGGCGATCTCGTAGTTCTCGCGGGCGTCGACCCGCACGTCGACGCAGCGGCCGTCCGAGGTGACGTCGTTCCTGCGGGCGTCGTCGGCGACGGCCCGCACGGCGGGGGCGATGTCCGGCGAGGCCGCCAGGTCGATCCGTACGGCGGAGCCCGTACAGCCGGCGGCGAAGGACAGCAGACCGCTCGCCGCCGCGATGCCCGTTCCGGCGGCCAGGCTCAGCACGAGTGCCGTGGCGATCAGTACGTTGCGTCGGCGCGGACGGCGGCCCCTGGTGCTGTCCGTCGCTCCGTCGTCGGGCAAGCTGTGACGTTCCATGGCGGTGGTGCCCCTCCTTGGCCTGAACAAGGAAAATGGGGGACCTCGGCCTGCTGAATGACGCCCGTCCCCCGGCCTGTCGCGCGATCTTCGTACCCGCATTCGAGACCCTAGCGGGACGGGAAGGGGCTTGAGGCGCTATTAGTCAACTGGAGGCAGCTGTGCAGTCGGAGGCGGGCGGCGTGGCCGATTCTTTTCCCCAAAAGGGCCTGTCGCGCAGGATGCTGCGGTCCGAGGTGCTGATCGTCCTGGCGCTCTCGCTGGGGGCGAGTGGAGTGTCGGCGCTGATCAGCTTTGTCGGGTCGGTCACCAGGCCCGGCGGGCTGAGCGATCAGGCGGCCACGCTCAACGGCTCGCACGCGCCGGGACGCCCCTGGCTGGATCTCGCCTGGCAACTGTTCGGCATCGCCAGCTCATTGGTGCCTGTGGTACTGGTGGCGCATCTGTTGCTCCGGGAGGGCAGTGGACTCCGCGACCTGGGGTTCGACCGGCGCCGGCCGTGGCCCGATCTCAGCCGCGGGGCGCTGCTCGCCGCCGGCATCGGCAGCGCCGGACTCGCCTTCTACATCGCCTCGCGTGCGGCCGGGTTCAATCTGACCGTGGTGCCGGAATCGCTGCCCGAGGTGTGGTGGAAGTTCCCGGTGCTGATCCTGTCCGCCGTGCAGAACTCCGTACTCGAAGAGGTCATCGTCGTCGGGTATCTGCTGCGCAGACTCGGGCAGTTGGGGTGGACACCGATGGCCGCCCTGGTGGCCAGTTCGGTGCTGCGCGGGTCGTACCACCTGTACCAGGGCATCGGCGGCTTCATCGGGAACATGGTGATGGGCGTGGTGTTCGTACTTGCCTACCGGCGCTGGGGGCGGGTCGGGCCGCTGGTGGTGGCGCACGCGCTGCTCGACATCGTGGCGTTCGTCGGATACGCGCTGCTCGCCGGACATGTGGGGTGGCTGCCGACGCCGTAGCGGCAGACCTGGGGCGGCGAGCTTCAGGGGGCCGCGAGGAGTTCGCCGTCGATGACGGTGACCGCGTGGCCGGTGAGCAGGGTCCGCGCGCCACGCAGTGACGTGGCGACGAGGCCGGTGCGGACGGAGCCCTGGAGGCCCGTCAGTTCGGTACGGCCCAGCCGCGCCGACCAGAACGGGGCGAGCGCCGTGTGCGCGCTGCCCGTGACCGGGTCCTCGTCGATGCCGACGTTCGGGAAAAAGCCGCGCGAGACGAAGTCGTAGCCGCGCTCCGGATCCTCGGCCGCCGCGGTGACGATGATGCCGCGCCGGGAGAGGGCGGCGATCGACCGGATGTCCGGGGTCAGTTCCCGTACGGTCCGCTCGTCGGCCAGTTCCACCAGCAGGTCCCCGATGTGGGCGGCGGTGTCGTGCACCGAGACCGGGACGGCGCCCAGGGCCGTGGGGACGCCGTCCGGGATGGTGACCGGGGTCAGCGACGACGTCGGGAAGTCGAGCGTCAGACGGCCTGCGTCGTGCGCCGTGGCGCCGAGTACGCCGCTGCGCGTGGCGAAGCGGATCGGGCCGGTCGCGAGTCGCGCGTGGTGCAGCACGTGGGCGGTGGCGAGTGTGGCGTGCCCGCACATGTCGACCTCGGCCGCCGGTGTGAACCAGCGCAGCGCCCAGTCGGCGTCGCCGCCGGGCGGCAGGGGATGGGCGAACGCCGTCTCCGAGAGGTTCACCTCCCTGGCGACCCGTTGGAGCCAGGTGTCGTCGGGGAACGGCCCGGACTCCAGGACAAGCACCCCCGCGGGATTGCCGGCGAAGGGGCGGTCGGTGAAGGCGTCGACGATTCGGATGCGCATGCCCCTGACCGTAGAAGAGGGCGGAAGCCGCAGGCCAAGGCCAATCCGGGAGCACTGGACTCGAAGGTGGTTGCCAAACGAACTGTTCCGATATATCGTTGACCCATCGCGATAGATTCGCGACTGATCAACGATGGAAGGAGCGTAGCGATGCGTTCACATGGACACGAGCAAGATCACGGACATGGGCAGTGCGGACCCGGCCATCGAGGTTGGGGCGACTTCCAGGGGCGCCGTGCGGCCTTCGGGCCGTTCGGGCCGAACTTCGGACCCCCCTTCGGGGGTGGCGGCCGAGGCCGCGGTGGAGGCAGGGGCAGAGCACGGCGCGGCGATGTGCGCGCGTCGATCCTGGCGCTGCTGAAGGACCGGCCGATGCACGGCTACGAGATGATCCAGGAGATCGGCGAGCGCAGCGGAGGCGCCTGGCGCCCCAGCCCCGGTTCGGTCTACCCGACCCTCCAGCTTCTGGAGGACGAAGGTCTCATCGCCAGCCGGAGCGAGGGCGGCAAGAATCTCTTCACCCTCACCGAGGCCGGCCGCACCGAGGCCGAATCGGGGCCCGACGCCCCGTGGGAAGAGGCCGGGCGCGGTGTCGACTGGGAGACGATGAACGAGATCCGGCAGGCCGGCTTCGGTCTGATGGAGGCGTTCGGACAGGTCTGGAAGACCGGCTCCGCCGACCAGCGACAGAAGGCTGTCGCCGTCATCAACGACGCCCGGAAGAAGCTCTACCTGATCCTCGCCGACGACGAGGGCTGAGTGACGGGCGCCTGGTGCTGTGACCGGAAGGGTTCACCGAGTCCGTCCGGTGGGCCGGTTCGTCCTCAATCGCCGCACGGGCTGCAATTGCAGCCCGTGCGGCGATTGAGGACAAGCGCGGCCTGCGGGCCGCGCAACGCGGTCAACGCTCCCGGCCACAGCACTGGGTCCGGACAGGGCCTGGGCCGTGTAAGCCCTGTGGGGCCTCGTGACGATCACCTTGATCGTCATGAGGCCCTTCGTCATGTCCGGGTGTCATGCCAGGTGTCAGGTCCGGGCCGCCGGCAGGAGCCGCCAGAACTCCGCCGAGTCGAAACGGTCGCTCGCCCGTGGGTGCGGCCCCTCGTCGTGGCAGTGGAACGCGGCCCAGAAGATGTCACCGCGCAGGGCGTCGGCCGGCGCGTACACCCGGTAGACGTACTGCTGCCCGTCGACCGCGAGCAGGGCGACCATCCAGTACATCGGATCTCCCCCCGGCGGTCGTCGCGGCATCGTTGTACCAGAGGGACGAGCGGCCCCGCGTGGCGGTTGCGTCGTGGGCGTGAGGCAAGGCGGCGCGCGCCCCTCGGGCGCGGTGTGGCCGGATCTCATTCGTAAGGAGGAGACGCCGCACCGCTGTGCCCACCTTCGGTGGGATGCTCGAATGCTCCCCGCCGGGGATGCTTTCGCCACCGGCCGGCTGATGAGGTGGGAGTGTGCAGAGCCCTATCCCGTGGTTGCCCGAACAGTCCGATTCGACCGTTGTCTCCGCCGTATCGATCCGCGCGGACATCGACGCCGGACTCTCCGCCGAGCTGGCCGTCGTCGTCTCAGGGGCCCGCAGGAGGGCGCACCGCGACGGCGACCGGCAGATCGACACCGCCCATCTGCTCCATTCGCTGCTGGAGTCGGATCCCGAGGTGCGCGCCGCGTTCGACGGCGGGCCGCAGGTCGCCCGTGTCCTCGGCTATCTCGTCCAGCGGAGCATTGGCTACGGGCTGCGCTGGCAGGGGACGGTGGAGGACTCGGGCGCGGTCCCCGTCGTATCGGCTCCCGGGGTCGCGGGCTGGTCGCCCTCGGGCGTCACCGTCATGGAAGGCGCGATCGAGCGGGCCCGGCGGCGCGGCGAGCGGCGGGCCCGCGGTCTCGATCTGCTCACCGCGCTCGCATCCGACCGGGCCTGCCGAGCGGTCGATGTGCTGGAGCGGGCCGGCGTGGACGCGGGGGCGCTCACCAGCCGTATCGAGGACGCGGCTCACGGAGTGTGACGGAGCGGCCCATCGACAGCCACAGCCTGTCTCGACAGGCGTGAAAGTGCTGATGCTCCTGACGGCGACTGGCATGATGCGTCCATGCACGCGTCTCAGGGGAGAAGCGTCGGCCTGGGACTCGCGCTTGTGTCGGCCTTCGCGTTCGGTGGATCAGGTGTCGCGGCCAAGCCGCTGATCGAAGCGGGGCTCGATCCGCTGCATGTGGTCTGGCTCCGGATCACCGGAGCCGCGCTGGTCCTGCTGCCTCTCGCGTGGCGCCACCGTGACCTCGTCCGCCGCAGGCCCGCGTTGCTGGCGGGCTTCGGGTTGTTCGCCGTGGCGGGCGTGCAGGCCTTCTACTTCGCCTCGCTCTCCCGGATCCCCGTCGGAGTGGCGCTCCTCGTCGAGTACCTGGCACCGGCGCTGGTCCTGCTCTGGGTGCGCTTCGTCCGGCGCAAACCCGTCACCCGCGCCGCCGCCGTCGGCGTCGTCCTGGCGGTGGGCGGACTCGCCTGTGTGGTGGAGGTTTGGGCGGGGCTCTCCTTCGATGTGATCGGCCTGCTGCTGGCACTTGCCGCGGCCTGCTGCCAGGTTGGCTACTTCCTGCTGTCCGACCAGGGTGGTGACCCGGTGGACCCGGCCGACGCCGTCGATCCGCTGGGGGTCATCGCGTACGGGCTGCTCATCGGCACGCTCGTCCTCACCGCCGTGGCCCGGCCCTGGGGCATGGACTGGTCGCTGCTGGCCGGGGACGTCGACATGGGCGGGTCACCGGTCGCCGCGCCGCTGCTGCTCGGGTGGATCGTGCTCGTGGCGACCGTGCTCGCGTACGGCACCGGCGTCGTCAGCGTCCGCAGGCTCTCGCCGCAGGTGGCGGGGGTCGTCGCCTGTCTGGAGGCGGTCATCGCGACGGTGCTGGCGTGGGTCCTGCTGCGCGAGCACCTGTCTGCACCGCAGATCCTGGGCGGTCTCGTGGTGCTCGTCGGCGCGTTCATCGCCCAGACGTCCACGCCGGCGGCGGCGGTGCGGGCCGGCGACGCGATCGAGGTGGCTGAAGGGGCCGGCACGGCTGAAGGGGTTGACGAGACCGAGGTGCCCGAAGTGATCGGCGAGGAGGGCGGGTTGTCCGCCGGGCGGACGACGACATAGGCTGCCGATCATGCATCTGACTGTGCTTCCGCCTCCCGCCGCCTGAGCGCGGGCGGCCATCCGCTGACGAAGACCGGGCTCGGGCAGTCCCCGAGCGGCTCGTCGCTGCCCGCGAGACGCAGTGAGCGACCACCAACCCGTTCTTCACACGGAGAAGTCACGTGTCGATTTCCGCATCCTCCGCTGTTCCCGGCCTGTCGGTCGGCCGCAGCCTGTTCTATCTCGTCGTCGCCGGTGTCGCCTGGGGGACCGCCGGCGCCGCCGCCGCGCTGGTCTACCGCGTCAGCGACATCGGTCCGCTCTCCCTCTCCTTCTGGCGCTGTGTCGGCGGGCTCGTGCTGCTGCTCGGCGCGCTGGCACTGCGCCGCGGGCGCGTGGCGGCGGCTGCCGCGGCGACGCCCGGCGCGCTGACGGCCGGCGCCGAGCCGCGCCGCCGTTGGCTGATCCGCGTCCTCGGTACGGGCGTCGGTCTCGCCGTCTTCCAGAGCGCGTACTTCGCGGCGGTCGAGGAGACCGGGCTCGCCGTCGGCACCGTGGTCACCCTCGGCGCCGGACCCGTAGTCATCGCGCTCGGCGCGCGAGTGACCATGGGCGAACGGCTCGGCGGCAGTGGCCTGATCGCCGTCGTCGGCGCCCTCGCCGGCCTCGCCGTCCTGGTACTCGGCGGCGACGGGGCGACGGTGCGCCCCGTGGGCATCGCGTACGCGGTGCTGGCGGCTGCCGGCTACGCGGCCATCACCCTGCTCACCCGCCGGCTCGGCCGCGACGGCGGCCAGGCCGACTCGCTCACCACCACCGCCTGGGCCTTCGCCGTCGCGGCGCTGTGCGTGCTGCCGCTCGCGGCCGGCGAGGGACTGCTGCCGCACATGGCCGAACCGGCCCAGGTGCTCTGGCTGTTGCTGTACGTCGCCGCGGTGCCGACGGCCCTCGCGTACGCCCTGTACTTCGCGGGCGCGGCCGTCGTACGGTCCGCGACGGTCTCGGTGATCATGCTGCTGGAGCCGGTGAGCGCGGCGGTCATCGCGGTCGGTCTGCTGGGTGAACAGCTCACGGCCGCGACCGTGGTGGGGACGCTGCTGCTGCTCGCCGCCGTGGTGGGGCTCGCCACGGCGGAGGCACGCCTCGCGTCGGACCGGCGCAAGGCGGCCGTCCCCGCGTAGGCCACGCGTGAGCCGCGGGTGACCCCACCGCGCGACGGGCGGCCCCGGGGTCAGAGCACCGAGAGGTAGTCGGGCAGCTCGACGGCCGGGTCCAGGTCGTCGGCCGGGACCGGTGTGCCGTGTCCGCGTACGACGGGCACCACACCGGTCCAGTGGGGGAGCGACAGGTCCTCGGGCTCGTCGTTCGGGCCGCCGGTGCGGATCTTGGCGGACACCTCGGCGAGATCGAGGCGCAGCACGGCGGTCGCCGCCAGTTCCTTGGCGTTGGCGGGCCGCGAGTCGTGGGAGCGGCCGGGCACCACGTGGTCGACCACGGCGTCGAGCGCGGCGCGCCGTTCTTCGAGGTCGGTCACCTGGTAGGCGGTGCCGTGCACCACGACGGAGCGGTAGTTGATCGAGTGGTGGAAGGCCGAGCGCGCCAGCACCAGGCCGTCGACATGGGTGACCGTCAGACAGACCGCCAGCCCCGGGTCCGCCTTGTCGCCGGCCATCCGCAGCGGCCGGGAGCCGGTCGACCCGTGGACGTACAGCGTCTCGCCGACCCTGGCGTAGAGGGTGGGGAGGACCACGGGCGCGCCGTCGCGGACGAATCCGAGATGGCAGAGGTAGGTCTCGTCGAGTATTCCGTGCACCGACTCGCGGTCGTACGAGGCGCGGTCGGCGGAGCGGGTGGGGACGGTGCGGTCGGTGGGGCGGTAGGCGGCGGAGGACGTGGGCTCCGGCATTGCGCTCTCCTATGTACTAGTGCATAGTGTTCTTTGTGCTAGGAGAGTATCGGATCGAAGGGCGGCGTGCCGCCGAGATCGCCGCGAGCGTGGAGCGGGGGATCGGCGCGGGTCTGTTGGCTCCGGGCCAACTGCTGCCACCTCTTCGCGAGTTGGCGCCGGAGCTGGGGGTCAACCCGAACACGGTGGCCGCCGCGTACCGCACGCTGCGCGACCGCGGCGTGATCGAGACGGCGGGCCGCAGGGGCAGCCGGGTACGTGCGCGGCCGTCGAGTACGCCGCGCGGCTCGATCGGGGTCGAGGCGCCCGCCGGTGTGCGGGAGGTGTCGGACGGCAATCCGGATCCGGCCCTGCTGCCGGCGCTGCACGACGCGTTCGCGGTCGCCGCGCGGGAGCACGCGCGGCGGCCGGGGCGGTACGGGGACGCCGCCGTCCTGCCCGAGTTCGCCCGGCTCGCCCGTGCCGGGCTGGACGAGGACGGCGTGCCCGCCGGGCCGGTGGCCGTCACCTCGGGTTCGCTGGACGCGATCGAGCGGGTGCTGGCGGCGCATCTGCGGCCGGGGGACGCCGTGGCCGTCGAGGATCCGGGGTGGGGCGCCCTGCTCGATCTGGTGCCCGCGCTCGGGCTGCGGCCCGTGCCGATGGCCCTGGACGACGACGGGCCGCTGCCCGGTGAGCTGGAGCGGGTGCTACGGGCCGGGGCGCGGGCGGTCGTCGTCACCGACCGGGCGCAGAATCCGACGGGGGCGGTGGTGGGCGCGGCCCGTGCGCGGGAGCTGCGTACGGTGCTGGCGGCCCATCCCCACGTGCTCCTCATCGAGGACGACCACGGTCACCGCATTGTCGACGAGCCGCTGAATCCGCTGGCCGGGGTCACGGACCACTGGGCGCTCGTCCGGTCCACGGCGAAGGCGTACGGCCCCGATCTGCGACTGGCCGTGCTGACCGGGGACGCCGTGACCGTCGACCGGGTGACGGGGCGTCAGCGGCTCGGGCCCGGCTGGGTCAGCAGGCTGCTGCAACGGGCGGTCGTGGAGCTGTGGACGGCGGGCGCGGTCGACACGCGGGCGGTGGCACGCGCGTACGGCGAGCGGCGTGACGCGCTGGTGCGGGCACTGGCCGAGCGGGGGGTCGAGGCGCACGGGCGGAGCGGGATGAACGTGTGGGTGCCGGTGGCCGAGGAGACGGGCGCGGTGGCGCGGCTGCTGCACGCGGGCTGGGCGGTCGCGCCGGGGGCGCGCTTCCGGTTGGCGGCGGGTCCCGCTGTGCGGCTGACGGTCTCGGCCATGACGGCGGACGACATCGAGGCGGTCGCGGACGCGGTGGCCGACGCGGCGGGGGCCGCGCCGGCGCGTAGTTACGGCTGATCGGCCGGGGTGGGGGCGGGAGTTGGGGTGGCCGCGGGTGCCCGCACCGGCTTCGGCTCCGGCTCTGTTGATGGTGCGGACTTCCGCGTGGCGCCGCTGCTCCCGCGCTGGGTGAGCGCGGCGCCGGCGAGCACGATGACCGCGCCGACCGGGGTGTTCCAGTGCAGCGGCTCGCTGAGGACGGCCACCCCGGCGGCCGTCGCGATGACGGGGACGAAGTACGTGACCATCTGACCGGTCGTCGGGCCCACTTCGGCGACGAGACCGTACTGGATCAGCATGGCCAGGCCCGTTCCCAGGCTGCCGAGCGCGACCACAGCGAGCAGCGGAACCACCGGGAAGGACGTCGGCAGGTCGGTGAACAGCGGGGTGACCACGGCCAGTTGAATCGTCGCCATGAACAACTGGGCTCCGGTGAGCGAGAGATGCGAGCTGTCGCTGCCCGCCAAGGTGC
Organism: Streptomyces sp. NBC_01508; assembly: GCF_045040315.1. Taxonomy (NCBI): domain Bacteria; kingdom Bacillati; phylum Actinomycetota; class Actinomycetes; order Kitasatosporales; family Streptomycetaceae; genus Streptomyces; species Streptomyces sp. NBC_01508. The sequence continues at coordinate 7,370,403 of NZ_CP109419.1, forward strand.
GGCGTACGTAGATCCAGCCGACGGCGTAGCTGAGCGAGGCCAGGAGAGCCATGGCCGTACCGGAGAAGTCCAGCCCGGAGAAACCCTGCCAGGCGCCGAGCACGGTCAGGACACCGATGAAGCCGAGCCCCAGACCGGCGACGCGGCGGCGGGTGGGGCGGTCCTCGGAGAGCGCGACGAGCGACAGCGCCATGCCCCACAGCGGTGTCGTGGCGTTGCAGATGCCCGCGAGGGACGACGGGATGGTCAGCTCGGCGTAGGAGAAGAGCGAGAACGGCACGGCGTTGAGGATGAACGCGGCCACCGTGAGATGGCCCCAGGTGCGGATGGACCGGGGCAGTCGCTCGCGCCGTACCAGCATCGCGACGGCCAGCACCGCCGTACCGAAGAACAGCCTGCCGAAGGTCACTTGGAACGGCGCGTAGCCGTGGGTGCCGACCTTGATGAGCAGGAAGCTGAAGCCCCAGATCAGCGAGAGCACGCCGAACCGGATGCGCCAGTCGATCGCGGAGCGGTGGCCCGCGGCGGGGGCGGGCCCGCCGGCCGTCGTCGGCGCCGGGGCGCCGGCCGGCGCCTTGGGCGGGGTGGCCGAGGAGGATCCGGTGGTGGGTCCGGTACGTCCGGTGCGGGGCGGGGTCGCTGTGGTCATACGGCAACGATGAGGGCTGGAATCTCTTAGGACAAGCGAGAATTTCTCGACCCGTTCGCGTAGCATTGCTTACATGTTGAACTTGGAGAGACTGCGGATCCTCGACGCGCTCGCCCGGCACGGCTCTGTGAGCGGCGCCGCCGACGGCCTCCATGTCACCACGTCGGCGGTCTCGCAGCAGATGACCAAACTGGAGCGGGAGGTCGGCCAGCAACTGCTCGCCAAGCACGGGCGCGGCGTGCGGCTCACCGACGCGGGGCGGCTGCTCGCCGACCACGCCGCGCGGATCATCTCCCAGGTGGAGCTGGCCCAGTCGGACATCGAGGCGCAGCGCGGCCACGCCGTGGGCGAGGTGCGGCTGTCGGCGTTCCCCACGGCCGCCCGCGGCCTGTTCCCCGTCGCGCTCCCCTCGTTGCGCAAGGCGCATCCCGATCTGCGGGTGCGCTCACTGGAGTTGGAGCCGGACAGCGCGATCCGCCAGGTCCTGCGGGGCGATCTCGATCTCGCCGTCGTCCTGGACTGGAACAACAAACGGCTGCCGGTGCCCGGCGGGCTGGCGACCGCCTCTCTGCTGGAGGACGCCGCCGATGTGGCGATGCCGGCCGATCACCCGCTGGCGGACCGGCGGGTGATCGATCTGGAGGATTTCGCCCACGACTCGTGGGTGTCCTGGCCGACGGGCGAGTTCTGCCACGAGTGGCTGATGTTCACGCTGCGTTCGAAGGGGATCGAGCCGCGGATCGAGCACATGGCCGGTGAGCAGCACACCCAACTGGAGCTGGTCCGCGGGGGACTGGGGGTCTGCGTCGCGCCTCGGATGGGGCGCGGGCGGCTGCCCGACGGCGTCGTGGCGGTGCCCGTACGGCAGAAGATGTTCCGGCACGTCTACGCGGTGTGGCGCGCCGACGCCGACCGCCGCCCGTCGATCAGGGCGGCGGTCGAGGCGCTGGAGGAAGGGGCGCGGGTGGTGAAGGCGGCGGCCATGGCGTAGTACGTGTCCCGGGGCCGCGTGGTCAGGCGAGTTTGATCTCGTCCCCTTCCACGGAGATCGACGCGGCTCCCAGCGGCCGGGTGGCGGGGCCCTTCTTCACACTGCCGTCCGACGCGTCGAACTGACTGCCGTGGCAGGGGCACGTGATGGTGCCGTTGGAGATGTTCCCGACCGTGCATCCCGAGTGCGTGCACTCGGAGGAGAAGGCCTTGAACTGCCCGGCCGCCGGCTGGGTGACCACGACGCCCTGGGCCTCGAAGACCTTGCCGCCGCCCTCCGGGATGTCGGCGGTCCTGGCGAGCACTTCTCCCTGCCCGTCGGCCCCGCTGTCGCCGTTGGCGCCGTCGTCCGCGCCGCCGTTGTCAGCCCCGCTGTTGTCCGCGGGTTTCCCCGCGGCGGCTTCCGGCGAGTCGTCCGAGCCGCAGGCGACGAGTGCCGCGCCGAGGCCGACGGCGCCCGCCGCCGCGACGACCGTACGGCGTGCCACTGTCCGGCCCGTGGCCGGCCGCGCGGTGCCCTGCGTTCCCGTCATGTCTGCTCCCTGTCCGTGCCCGGCTCCGGCGGCCGGTTCTTGCGGGGGGTACGCACCGCTGGGACGCGGTGTTCAAGCCCCGGAAAAACTTTCTCAAAGTTTCAAGGACTTCCTGGGGAAAACGACCTCCGAAACAAGCCGATTACTCGCCGCGGCGCAGGCCGTGTTCGAGCCGTCGGTATGGGTTCCCGTGCCGAGATGATGTCAGTCGCGGAAGTGGACGACCGGCACGATCTTGGCGACCAACTCGGACCAGAGAGCCGCGAGCAGGTCCGTGTCATGACGAGACAGCCGCCGGCGGTCGCCGGACTTCGTGAAATGGGCTGCCGCCAGCTCCCGTTCGAACGTTCCCAGTGACGACTCGGGAGCAAGCGCGTCCACCACCTCGGCGAGCAGCGCGTATTCGGCGAGTTCGCGGGCGACGCGTTGGGTCTGCAGCAGGTCCAGGACGACATCCGTCGACGGATGAATCAGAATCGGCGGTGTTTCCCAGACGTGTTCCGCTCCGTCGAGATCAACTGTCGAGGCCCGTGCGCCGAACATCTGGGCGACGTTGTCGAGCCGGCAGACCTCCAACTGCTCGTGCCTGATGTGGGTGAGCCCGATGTCCGCCACCAGCGGGACCTCCTCCCGGTCGGGTGGTTCCCAGTCCGGGGTGTCGACCAGGTCGTGCGGCTCTCCGCTGTGCAGGAAGGCGACCAGGTTGGCGGTTGACCGGAACGCGAAGACGGCATTGTTCCGCCCGAGGAACACCGGTCCTCGATGGTTCTCGTCATCGCGGTAGCGGAGCAAGGTGTAGCCCCTCGCCGCCGGGGTGCTGATCTCCACCGGCTTGGCGTCCAGGTGCTCGAACAGCGGATACGGATGTGCCATGGGGCGGATCTCCCTGGGGTGTGTGGGCAGGCCGGTGGCCCGATTGTCCCGCCCCGTGTTCGGGCGGACCCGATGCGCCCTTCGCCGTCCGCGTCTCCACCCTGGTGCCCCGTCCGCTCGACCGTACCCGTCAGGACGAACCGCCAGGTGGATCAAGTGGCAGTCGGGCCCGGGGGAGTCCAGCGCCGGGTGCGCGGGACGGCGGAGGAGAGGCCGTACTCCTTCTTGAGCTGCTCCGGGATCGCGTAGTGCATGACCCGGCCACGGGTCAGGGAGGAGAGTTCGAGCATGGTCGTGAGGTGGCCGAGGCGGTCCAGGGCCCAGGCTCCGATGGGGGAGTGGTCCTCGACGGTCTCCAGTACGTTCAGAAGCACGGGGACCGCCTTGACGAGCGTGTCCCACCGGGTGCGGGGCACCTCCAGCCAGTCGGCGGAGGTGTCACCGATCAGATGCCTGATGAGCGCGGAGACCACCGGGTCGAGGAGGGTGCCGGGCACCACCTCCTCGTACAGGTCGATCAGTTGCCGGGTGAGGCGGGCGCCCTCCTCGCTGGGGCTCATGTGGCGCGTCAGACGGCGGTCTACCGCCGTGTACCGGCGGCGAACGCGGCCTTCGCGATCGCGCAGGAAGTGGTGGCCGAGGCGGAAGGGGAATGATCGCTGGTGGTACGCCCTGAACGACCGCCGACCGCCGACCGCCGACCGCCGACCGCCGCCGTACCGCCGCGTCGCCCTTATGACCGCACCGACCTCACGGCAGCGTCCCGGCCCCGAACCCCGTCCAGCGCAGATCGGCCGGCAGATGCCCCATGTCGTTGTAGATCAGCACCGTCGGCTCCGTACCGTCGCGGTACTCGATCGCCGTCAGCGCCGTGTTCCCGCAGTTCAGACCGAGCCACCGCGCCGGTGGCGCGTCGAGGGCGTGCCGCACCAGCCAGGCCACCGGATAGGCGTGGGTGACCAGGACCTCATGGGTCTCGGTCTCGGCGGGACGCGCGAACCTGTCCGTCAGGGCAGCGGCGATGCGGTCCGACTCCGCGGCCTCCGCCGCGCTGTACCCGTCGAAGAACGCCGCCCACGCGGACGGCGCCTCGTCCGGTATGTGCGGTACGTGATCGACCAGTTCGGCCGCTTCCCGTACGGGGACGCCGGGCAGATACCCGCCCACGATCCGCGCGCACCGCACCGCCCTGGGAAGGGGCGAATGCCACACCACGTCGACCGGAAGGCCGGCCAGCCGCCGCCCGACCAGTTCCGACTGCCGCTGCCCGGCGTCGGTCAGCTCGCCGAACGGGTCCGCCGCTCCGTGCCGTAGCAGGTATACGTGCCGAGTTGCCATCGTCAATTCCTTTCCAGGACCGGTTCGTTGTCATGAGGCGGATCGGCGTCAGCCGGGCCGCCCGGGAAGGCGCAGCGCGGTGTGGGCGGCGTCGAGGCGCTGGGATTCCTCGCGTTCGGAGTGGTCCCCCGAGATGTCGTCCGCCCAGGCGAGCAACCGGTGGAGTTGGTCACCGGCCGCGTCCGTGACGACGCGCGGAGTGCCGAGAACGACCTCGCCACTGGTCCCGTCGATGGTGACGAGGGTGCCGTCGCCGACGGTGCGACATCCTGCCGTCACCGAGCCGTCGCCGTCGCCGATGCCGACGGTGAGGCCGGCGACGCCCACGACCGCGGGTTTCCCCATGGCCCGCGCGATGACCGCGGCATGGCTGGCCGGCCCGCCGCGGGCGGTGACGATTCCGGCGGCGGCGGCGAGGCCGCGCATGTCGTTCGGGGAGGTCTCCGGGCGTACCAGGACGACGGGGGAGTGCCGGGCCATGCGTACCGCCGTGTCCGAGGTGGTCGCCACGCGGCCGACCGCCACGCCGGGACAGGCGCCGAGCCCCCGGGCGAAGACGTCGGCCTCCTGGGGTGAGGCGATGCGTGGTGTGCGGACGTGCCGCAGCTGCCGCGGCGAGACCCTGAGCAGCGCGGCGCGGCGGTCGATGACCCGCGCGTCGACGAGTTCGGTGGCCACCCGGACGGCGGCAGCCCCGACGAACCGGCCGGGCCGGACCTGGAGGATCCAGAGTTCGCCGCTCTGGTACGTGAACTCGACGTAGCAGGCGTCACGGTAGTGCCCCTCGATCCGGATCAGAGCGTCGAGCAGCTCTGTCCAGACGGACGGTTCCCGTTCGGCGAGTTCGCGCAGCGGCAGGGTCGTCGACCGGCCGGAGACGACGTCTTCCCCTTGGCGCTCGAACAGGACCTCGCCGAACGGGACGTTCTCACCGGTGTTGGGATCGCGGCTGAACGCGACTCCGCTGCCGCTGTGCTCGTCGCGGTTCCCGAACACCATCGTCTGGACGATCGCGGCGGTGCCGAGGTCGTGCGGGATGTCGTTCAACACACGGTAGGTCTGGGCGCGTGGGGTGTCCCAGGACGAGAACACGGCCCGGACCGCCCGCTCCAACTGGCGTGTCGCGTCGTCCGGAATCGGCTGACCGCCTCCCGCACCATCGTCCATGTCCATGTCCGCGACGTCGTTCGTGACCGCGGAGCCGAAGCTCGACAGGAAGCGCCGGCGCGAGTCCAGCGCGAAGGGCCGGTCGCCCGTCTCGTCGGCCAGGCCCGCGGTGGCTTCGGTCGTGAGACCGAGGTTGAGGATCGTGCTCATCATGCCGGGCATCGACACGCCGGCTCCGGAGCGGACGGACACCGCCAGCGGTCTGTGCGGTCCGCCGAAGGCGCGCCCGGTGGAGAGTTCGAGGTAGGCGACGGCGGTCGCCAGCTCGGCGTCGAGTCCGTCGGGAAGGCGTCCTGTTCGCAGGAGAGCGCGGCATGCCTCGGTGGTGACGACGAATCCGGCCGGCACCCGCAACCCGAGACGGTGCAGCAGGACGAGGCCGACCGCCTTGCCGCCCAGGATGTCCGCCGTCTCCTCGACTCGGCCGGAGAGCGTACGAATCCATCTCATCGCGGCATCCCGAGCGTGGCGAGCAGGTCTTCGTGCAGCTCCGCCCACACGGTGTGGTACGACGCGGTGCTGTCGGTCACGTACTCCAACTCGCCCGACACGGCGCGGTCGAGGGCTGTGGCGAGGCGGTCGCGGTAGCGGCCGAACCGGGGCAGTGCCGCGGACAGCTCGGCGCAGACGGCGGCGGCGCGCCGGTCGAGATCGGCGAATCGGCCGAGGACCCGGGAGTTGTAGGCGGGTTCACCGTGATCGTTGGCGATCACGATGCCGTCGACGGTACGCAGTTGCCATGCCGAGCAGAGGTCGAGCAGCTCCGGGTTGAGCACGAGAAACCGGTCGTACGCCGCCCCCACGACCCCCCGGGCATCGGCCGACTCCAGTTCGGCGGTGATCCGCTCGGCGTCCGCCGCACGGCCGGCGTCCGTGAGCCACCAACCACCCATGGCTCCGGGCGTGTACGTGAGAAGACCCGCGGCCCCGAGATCGATCAGCTCGGACTCGACATCGGACTCGTCGAGCCCCGTGACCAGGTGGAGGCGGGTGGGGCCGGAGGCGCCGACACAGCGCAGAGCGTGCAGCACCAGCAGATTGGTGTACGTCGGGTGGGTGTCGGGCCGGTTCATGTGTTGCTTCCCTCTGTGCGGTCCCGCTTCGTGGGAAGCCCGTCGATCTCGAACCCGGTGTCACGCACGCCAAATCTCCAATGCTCAAAGTTTTCCGATGACGTCAACATCTGGATGGTAGCTGTATCATGGCACGGCGGGAGCGGAAGGAGACACGATGGTGCGGCTCACCCGGGCGCAGCAGCAGGAACGGACCCGCGCGGCGGTGCTGGTCGCGGCCCGGCGGGAGTTCGCCGAGTACGGCTACGGCGAGGCCAAGATCGACCGGATCGCCGAGCGGGCGGAACTGACCAGGGGAGCGGTCTACTCCAACTTCGCCGGCAAGCGCGCGCTCTACCTCGCGGTGCTCGCCGACGCCGTCGAGCGGGCCCGGGCCTCCGCCGAACCCCCGCCGGAATCCCCCGACTCCGTCGCGCGAGCACTCGGCGCCTTCGCCCGGGTCTGGCTCGAACGACTTCCCCTCGCCGGCGACACACCGGGGAGCGGGCATCTCCAGCTGCGCTCGCTGTCCGGAGTACTCGACACCGAGCCGGCCCGAGCCGCGCTGGCCGAACTCGTCTGCTTCGAAGCCCTGTTGCTCGCTCTCGCCCTCGAACCGGACCGCGCTGTGCGCACCCGGACGGTGCGCCTGGCAGGGCTGGCACTGACCCTGCTCCACGGCGCCGCCGCTCTCGCGGAGAACGCCCCCGGCGTCGGCGACCCGTTCGACCTGGCCCGCGCCGCCGAGCACTTGGCCGCCATCACGCTCATCGACGACGCGGGGCCGCCGCACCTGCCCTTCGTCGCGCCGGCACGGACCGCGGACGACCGGTGGGCGGCGCCCCGCGGACTGTACGACGAGATCAACGGCCGCCCGGTCAACCTCGGTGACGACGGCGTGGTCGTCGTGCTGGGCGTCGGACGTCTGTCGGCGGCCGGCGAGGCGGTGCGCTCGGCGCGCCTGCGCGACGAGGTGACGCTCGTCGTCGTGACGAGCGACCCCTCCGAGACCGGTCGACTGGCCCGACTGCGGATCGTCGATCTCGTCGCCTGTCTGCGACGGGTGTTCGCGGCCGGTGAACTACCCGCGCCGCGCGTCGTGTTCGACGACGGGGGCACGGTCGCCACGGCCATGGGCCGCGACCGCGTGGACGACGCCACGGAGGTCGCGATCCGGGTACGTGACGGGCTGATCGTGGCACGCGCGGACGGCCGTGGCGCCGGGCACGCGGTCGCCGTCGCGCCGAGCGCCCCGCACAAGGCCGTTGACACCGTTGACCCGCCGTCCGCGACGTATTAGCCGCCATCACCCGGCACCGTGGGCGTGGGCGGCTCAGGTGTGTGCGGTGGCGGTCGGGGGTGAGGAGATAGGCAATGGCCATGTCGCTGAGTTCGGCCGCGTACCGGCGCCTGGCCGTCTCACCGGCGGCGGGGTCCGGGCGTACGGAGTTGTGGAAGCAGGCGCCGAGAACGGCGCGGGCCACGGTGTCCAGCGCCGTCCTCGGGTCGGAGCACCGGATCTGATCGGTGTAGGGGGCTGCCGCTTCGAGCAGGAGGCGGTGGATCTCGGTGATGGTGCGGGCCCCGCGGTCCAGGGGCTTGGTTCCCCGGGCGCGCGGCAACTCGGGGAAGAGGCCGCTGCCGGCGAAGGAACTCAGCAGGGCGTGGGCGTAGGCGTCCATGACGCCGGTGAGCGAGGGCCGTGCGGGGGCAGGCGCCCGTCGACCCGCGGTGACCAACGCGTCAGGAATCCACGGCCGCTCGGTCGGACGCGCTGCGCAGATCACACCGCTCCGGAACCGGGCCGACTCGTAGGCATCCGCGCAGTCGATCGCCACGTTCTGCGATACCGAGACCATGGGAGCCCGTCACCTCGCCGAAGCGGGCGCTTTCCATCCAGTCCTTGCGGTCGACAAGCGCTCGGGCGAGCACACCAACCGTGTCCGCGCCGACATGAAGGTGATCGACAAGGGGAACGTTCAGGTCGACCTGGTCGCCACCCCGGTCACTGTCGCCCCCCTCGGCCTTCTTGTTGGCGAACGCCTTCGACACCTATGTGCAGCAGGGCGAGACGGTCGACTGGTCGAGCGACGTCGAACTCGACATGGGCAACCCCGACTGCACCGCCACCCAGCCGGACGGCTGGATCAACGCGGACATCGACACCCTCGTCCAGTCCTGGGCGTCCGGGAAGGCCACCCGCGGCCACCGCCGTCACCAGGGCGTGGAAGCGGGTCAACTCCGCGAACAACACGGCCAATCAGCCCAAGCTGTCCGTCACTTACCACTACCGCCCCTCCGACGGCACGGACCGGCAGGCCGGAGCGCCGTTCAAGTCCTACGCGGGCGTGTGGGCGGTCAACACGACGACCTCGACCCTGCGGGACACCGACAGTGACAGTGTGCGCATCGCCGCGGTCCATGCGTGCGGGTGCCTGCGAACAGGCGAGTCCAGCGAGGCGTCCGCCGCGCGGACGGTCAACGTCCTCCCGGCCGATGAGTGCCGGCCACGCACCGGGCGGCGGGGACCGTGGCCCGGTGCGGAGCGCATGCTCATGGTGAAGACCGCTGCGCCGGCGTCGCTCGGCCGTCAGTCGACCGTGACGGCCTGGCGGTCCTTCAGAGCGCGCGCCTTCGCGTTCTCGATGTGCTGCCGCATGCGATCCGCGGCGCCCTCCGCGTCTCCGGCGGCCAGGGCGTCATACACGGCGGTGTGGTCGTGCGCGGGTGACTCCGCGTCGGAGGAGCCGAGTTCGGTGAACAGGCGGAAGCGCTGCACATGGCCGCCCAGCGAGCGGTAGGCCGACTCAAGGAAGGGGTTGGCCGACTGCCGGGCGATCAGGAAGTGGAAGCGTTCGTCGGCCGACAGGTAGGCGCGCACCGACTTTGAGCCGTCCCCCTCCGCGCAGTGGCGCAACTCCTCGATGCTCGCGGCGACGTCCTGGAGGAATTCGGGGGTGGTACGGCGGCCCGCCTCGTACGTGAGGGTCGGTTCCAGCACCAGCCGCGCGTCCATCAGTTTGATCAGCTCGGTCTCGCTGAAGAGGGGGGCGACCCGGTAGCCCTTGAGCGCCTCGCGGCGTACCAGACCGGTGTGTTCGAGCCGGGCGAGAGCTTCGCGCAGGGGGGTCTGACTGACGTTCAACTCGCGTGTCAGAGCGCCGATGTTGAGCGACTGCCCTGGTGACCACAGTCCGTCCATGAACTGCCCGAGCAGCACGTCGTACATCTGGTCGGCCAACGGCTGCCGGTCGGACGGGCGCCTAGCCATGCGAGCCTCCTTCGTCGCCCGATGGTAGCGCGACCCTCTCTTCGTAATCACACACAGATGTGCAGAGCTATAGTATTTGAATGAATCCTATATTATAGTTCCGAGGGTTGGAGATGGACCGCCGACGCGAGAACGCAGACCACAAAGGACTCCTCATGGCACAGCAGCCCCCGAAGAAACGTGCGCCCCGCGTGCTCGTGACCACGCCGTATCTCGAACCCGGCGGAGCGGTCGACAGGATGCTCCAGGACGCCGGCCTGGAGACGGTCTTCGCCCGGCGCGCCGATCGGGAGGCCACCGGGCGCACCCTGGCGGACTGCGTCGCGGACGTGGCGGGCGTCGTCGCCGGCACCGACGCCTTCCCTGCCGAGGTCATCGAGGCGGCGCCGGGACTGAGGGTCTTCGGCCGCTGCGGCGTCGGTTACGACAACATCGACGTGGCCGCCGCGACCCGGCAGGGCGTCGCGGTCACGTTCACACCGGGCGCCAACCGGATATCGGTCGCCGAACACGTCCTGGCGCTGATGCTGAACTGCGCCCGGCGCATACCCCAGAACCTCGCCTCCGTGCGCGAAGGCGGCTGGACGCAGGACAGCGGGCGGGAGTTGTACGGCACGACGCTCGGCGTCGTCGGTCTTGGCTCCATCGGCAAGACCGTCGCCCGCGCCGCACTCGCGCTCGGCATGCGGGTCGTCGCCCACGACCCCCGGCTGGACGAGGACTTCCTGGCGGAGACCGGTGTCGAGGCGCGGCCCCTGGAAGGGGTGCTCGCGGAGGCGGACTTCCTCACCCTGCACATCTCCCTGGACGTGACCACCCGGCATCTGATCAACGCCGCCGCGCTGCGCCGGATGAAGCCCGACGCGTACCTGATCAACACCGCGCGGGGCGGGGTCGTGGACGAGGACGCGCTCGCCGACGCGATCGAGGCCGGCCGGCTGGCGGGCGCCGCGCTGGACGTGGTCGAGAGCGAGCCACTGCCGACCGGCAGCCGGCTGCGGGCGCTCGGCGATGTCCTCGTGACCGCGCACATCGGCGCCGCCACCGTGGAGGCCCGCGCCAGGTCCGGAGCCATGGCCGCCGCACAGGTGATCGATCTGCTCGCCGGGCGTGATCCGGCGAATCTGGTCAACCCCGGCTACGTGAGCGCCGCGGTCGGCGCCGGAGCACGCTGATGCGGGCGCCGAACGGGCTGCGCTTCGACGCGAATCTGAAGTGGCTGTTCACCGAAGTCCCCTTCGAGGAGCGGTTCGACGCCGCGGCCGCCGCCGGCTTCACCGGCGTCGAGTACGCAGACCCCTACCCGTACCCGGCCGCCCGGCTGCGCGGGCGCCTCGTCGATGCGGGGCTGCACCAGGTGCTGATCAACACACCGGTGGGCGAGCCTGGTTCAGCGGAGCGGGCGGGCGTGGCGTGTCTGCCTGGCCGCGCGGACAGCTTCCGCGCCGACCTGGAGCGCGGCCTCGAATACGCGGTCGAGCTGGGCAGCGACTTCCTGCACGTACTGGGTGGTGTACGGCCGCCCGGTGTCAGCCACGACCGCGCCCTCGCCACCCTGGTCACCAACCTCGCCTGGGCGATCGAGCGGGCGCGGGACACGGGGGTGTGCCTGGTCATCGAGGCGCAGAACGGCCGCGACGCGCCCGGCTTCCTGCTGGACACACAGGCGCGGGCCGCCGCCGTCGTGGAGGCGCTCGGCGGGGACGGACTCGGGCTGCTCCTCGACGTCTACCACCTACAGGTCCAGGAAGGTGACCTCATCTCGACGCTGCGCGAGCAGTTGCCCCGGGTGCGGCACATCCAGATCGCCGACCCGCCGGACCGGACGGAGCCGGGCAGCGGCGAGATCTCCTGGCCGCGAGTCTTCGGCACGCTGCTGGACGCCTCGTACCCGGGCTGGATCGGCTGTGAGTACCGCCCGGCCGACGGCACGGTGAACGGGCTGTCCTGGCTCGCCGGGCTGACCGCGGCAGCGGGCACTTCTGCGGAGGTGCCCCGATGAACGACGGGAAGGCGACCCCGGGCCCGGCGCCGAGGATCGCGCTGATCAGTGCCACGCCCACCGCCGTCGCGCCCGCGGTCGCGGGACTGGCCGAGGAGTTCCCGGCGGCCGAGCCGTGGAACCTGCTGGACGACCGCCTGTTGGCCGACGCGCCGGCCGAAGGGCCCCTGCCGCCCGTCCTCGTGGACCGGATGCGCCGGCTGATCGGGTACGCGCTGACCGGCGGGGCCCACGGGGTGCTGCTGACCTGTTCGCTGTACGGACCGGTCACCGACACGTTCGAGACGCCGGTCCCGTTGCTGGCACCCGATACGGCGGCGTTCGAGCGGGCGCTGTCATCGGGCTTCGGCCGCGTACTGGTGGTCGCCTCCTTCGAGGCCGCGATGCGCGATTCGGTGACCCGTTTCTCGGCAGCCGCCGACACGGCCGGCTCGCCGACGCGGGCGGTCGGTGTGGTGGCACCCGACGCCTTCGGCGCGGCCCGCCGGAACGACACCCCCGCACTGGTCGAGGCGCTGCGGAAGGTGTGTCTGCCGTACGCGGCCGAGGCCGACGCGGTGCTGCTCGCCCAGTACTCGCTGGCGCCCGCCGCCGCGCCACTGGCCACCGCGCTGGGTCTGCCCGTCGTGTCCGGTCCGCAGGCCGCGGCCGCGGCCCTGCGATCCGCTCTCACCGGGAGGCGAGCATGAGTGAGCGTCAGGGCAGCTACCAGTCAAGGGACTTGGCCGGCGCCGGCGCACCGGCCGGAGGGACCGCACCGGTCGGAGGGACCGCACCGGTCGGAGGGACCGCACCGGTCGGAGGGACCGCACCGCTCGGAGTCATCGCCGACGACTTCACCGGCGCGACCGACGTCGCGGTGGCGCTGCGCCGCGCCGGGCTGAGGACGCTGCTGTTCTTCGGCGTGCCGGATGGTACAAGCGAGGGGGCTCACGCGCCCCACCCGTCCCAACTGCCCGAGCACGACGCCTTGGTCGTCGCGCTGAAGAGCCGGATGATGCCCGCCACAGACGCCGTCGCGTCCTCGACGGCCGCCCTGCGGTGGCTGCGCGGACAGGGCACGGGGCAGATCTACTTCAAGTTCTGCTCGACATTCGACTCGACGCCGCGCGGCAACATCGGCCCGGTCCTGGACGCGCTGGCCGAGGCGACGGGCGCCGGCCCCGTCACACTGACGCCGAGTTCGCCGGAACACCTGCGGACGCAGTACCAGGGCTGCCTGTTCGTGGACGACGTCCTGCTCGGTGAGTCTCATATGCGCGACCACCCGGTGACCCCGATGACGGACTCGTATCTGCCCCGGCTGCTGCGCGCGCAGACGTCCGGGCAGGTGGCCCTGATCGGGCTCGGCACGGTACGGCAGGGACCCGCGGTGGTACGCGCCGCGCTCACGGACGCCGGAGAGCGGGGAGCGCGCTACGTACTGGCCGACGGGATCGACGAGAGCGACCTGCGCACGCTGGGCCGGGCCGTCGTGGGCGCACCGCTGGTCGCGGGCGCCGCGGGGCTGGCCGCGGGACTGGCGCACGCCTACGCCGAGGATCGCGCCGGGCACCCATCGAGCGCCTGGCGCACGTCGGACGGCAGCCTCGCACCAGGCACGTACCGCGCGCCGAGCACCGAGTGGTACCGGGCCGCCGGCGGAGAGGCGGCCGAGGAGACCGGGGACGCGCCACGCGGGCCGGCCGCCGTACTGAGCGGAAGCTGCTCGCGCCGCACCCTGGAGCAACTCGCGGTGCTCGCGGGCGCGGGCAGGCCCATGTACTACCTGGACGCGGTCGCCGCACCGGAGCCGGGGGCGCTGGCCGACGCCGCGCTCGACTGGTACGACGCGCTGCCCGCAGGCGCCGGCGCGCCTGTGCTGTACTCCTCCGTCGCTCCCGAACGGCTGCGTGAGGTACAGCGCGCGCTGGGCGGGGAGCGGTCGGCGGCCGTGCTGGAGGAGGCGACCGGGCTCATCGCGTTGGGGCTGGCCCAACGCGGCGTGCGCCGGCTGATCGCGGCCGGGGGAGAGACCTCCGGCGCGGTGGTCGCCGCACTCGGGCTCACCGGAGCACGTGTCGGCGCGGAGGCCGCGCGTGGGGTGCCGTGGATCCACCCTCTGGACGGTCGGCCACTCGCGCTGCTGCTCAAGTCCGGCAACTTCGGCGGCCCCGACCTGCTCACCGACGTCTCCGCCTCCCCTCAAGATCCGGGACGGACAGCGTGAGTGGCCGGAGTGACGACCGCGAGCGGGACCGCCTCATCGCCACCGCGCGGGCCATCGCCGCCCGTTCGCTGACCCACGGCAGCACCGGCAATGTCTCGATACGCGCCGGTGAGCGCATCCTGGTGACACCCACCGGATCGAGCCTGGCCACCGTACGCGCCGAGGAGTTGTCGGTCATCGACGCCGACGGGAACCCCGTGTCCGGCGCGAAGCCGTCCAAGGAGGCGTTCCTGCACGCGGCGATGTTGCGCGCCCGACCGCGCGACGCGGCCGTGGTGCATACCCACTCCACGTACGCGGCGGCCGTCTCGTGCCTGTCCGACGTCGACCGCGACGACGTCCTGCCGCCGCTGACCGCGTACTACGCGATGCGCGTCGGGCGCCTGCCCATGGTGCCGTACTTCCCGCCCGGCGACAGCCGGATGGCCGCCGCCACCGAAGCGCTGGCCGGCGAGCACGCCGCGCTGCTTCTGAGCAACCACGGGCCGGTCGCCGCCGCGGCGGATCCGGAGCGCGCGCTGGAGGTGGCCGAGGAGATCGAGGAGACAGCGAAGATCTTCCTCCTGCTGCGAGGCTCCGCCACCCGACCGCTGACGCCGCCCCAGCGCCGGGCACTGCGCCCGGCGTTCTCCTGACCCCCGAAAACCCCTTCGCCGACCGGGAATCTCCCCGGTCCGATGCCACCTGCCCGGATCAGCTCCCCGGGCCTGTCCACCATCCATCTGAAAGGACAAAGATGTCCCCGGATACACCGCACACGGTGTCCCTCTTCAGCGCGCTCGCGGTGAAGAAAGCCCTCGACGACGTGCTCCTCGCGGCGTTCACCCAGCAGACCCGGATCGCCGTGGAAGGCGTGTACGACCCGACGAACGTGCTGTTGAAGAGAGTCGAGGCGGGCGCCCGGCCCGACGTCATGGTCGGGGTGACCGGTTCGTTCCCGGCCCTGGTCGAGGCAGGCGTGATCGACGGGTCCTCGCCGCGGCACGTGGCCCGGTCCGGCATCGGACTGGCCATGCCGCCCGGCGCCGAACCGCCCGCGATCGATACGGTCGACGCACTGGTCACCGCGCTGTGCTCGGCCCGCTCCGTCGCCTACTCACGCACGGGCGCCAGTGGGGTCTACTTCGCCGGACTGCTGGAGCGGCTCGGTATCGCCGAAGAGGTGAACGCGCGGGCCACAATCGTGGAGAAGGGCTTCACCGCGCTCGCCGTGGTCGACGGCCGGGCCGATCTGGCCGTACAGCAGATGAGCGAGCTGCTGTTCGTTCCCGAGGCCGAGGTCGTGGGACCGCTGCCGCAGGGGGCCCAGCACATCACCGAGTTCTCCGTCGCGCTGGGCACGGCCGGCGCCGGACGGAGCTGGGCCCGCGAACTGCACACGTTCCTCACCGGAGAGGAGGCCAGAGATGCGTACCGCAAAGCGGGACTCGACGTCCCACCGCTGGACTGAGCCGTACGCGGCCGACGGCCCGCTCCGGCTGCCCTGCCGCGCCCCCCGGTGTCGCCCATGAACGCGATATTCGCCCTGGTCGCCTTCATCGGGGCCATCCTCGTGTGGAACGTATGGGTCAAGCGGAACATCGGCGAGGCGATGGTCGTCGGCTTCCTCGCCTGCGCCGCG
The DNA here is from genome assembly GCF_045040315.1 of Streptomyces sp. NBC_01508. Lineage (NCBI taxonomy): Bacteria > Bacillati > Actinomycetota > Actinomycetes > Kitasatosporales > Streptomycetaceae > Streptomyces > Streptomyces sp. NBC_01508. Next base: position 7,386,108 of record NZ_CP109419.1, read on the forward strand.
TTCGCCGGCACGGACGCGCCGCGTGTCGCCTGGGACAGCCTCGTGGAGGGGCTGAAGTCGGACATCACTTTCGCCGCACTGGCCTTCGTCGTCGTCAGCGAACTGCTGACGAGAACGGGCCTGGTGCAGCGGATGATCGACATCCTCAGCTCGCTGCTGGGCCGCCGCAAGGGCGGCTCCGCCTACGCGGCGACGGTCTCCGCCGGTCTCTTCGGTGCCGTCGCGCACAACGGCGCGGCGATCGTCGCGACCATCGGATCCATCACCATTCCCTGGATGAAGCGCTCCAAGGCGAGCGGCGAGACCGCGGCACTGGTCCTGGCCGGAAACGCGGGCGTCGGCGCCACCTTCCCCTTCAGCGGCGCCTTCTTCATCCTGCTCGCGGCGCCGACCGTACTGCCCGTCCTCAGCGCGCGGGACGTGGTCGGCACGATCTTCGTCACGGGCATCTGGATGGTCGCGATGCGGCTGGTCATCGCCTACGTCATCGTCAAACGGCGCGGCGTGGGCGCGATGGCACCCGAAGACATCCATCCGCTGCGCCGGACGTTCGCGGCCGGCTGGACCTCGCTGATCGTTCTCGCCGCCATCGCGGTACCGATCGTCCTGACGGCGTCCCCGACGAGCGACATCATCGGGGACCGGCTGGGCGGGCTGGACGTCGCCGACGCCGTACCGCTGCTGCTCTGGCTGCCGGTGGTGATGCTGATCGCCGGACTGGTCGTCGAGCGCGGCGCGCTCCCGCGCGGCGGCGGAGAGTGGTGGAAGCTGCTGTCGGAGATCAGCCCCAAGCTCGGCCTGATCGGCGTCACGATGGTCGCGGCCTTCGCGGCCTCCAACGTGCTGGAGACGCTGGGGATCGGCGAACAACTCGCCCCCTACCTGAACCGCCTGGACGGGGTGCCGCAGATCGTCGCCGCCCTCGTGGTGGGACTGATCGTCGTGATCGTCGCGGGCCCGCTCAACACCACTTCCACCCTCGCGGCTGTCGGTCCGGTCGCCTTCGCTGCCCTGACGGCGGCCGACGTCCCGCCGTACATCGCCTTCGCCGCCGTCATCGTGTGGGCCTCCTCCGAAGGCTGCTCACCACCGGGCGCCGCACCGTTGTACGTGGCCGCCGGAATCGCCTCCATCAATCCGGTGCGGATCTTTGTCCCTGTGACGCTCTATTACCTCGTGCCGTCATATCTGATGGGCGTCCTGATCGTGGTGGGAGCGATATGGATTCCCGGATAAGGAGTACGAGGATGTATACGTTCTGCCTGAACGCCACCCGCGTTCTCGTCGTTCTCTTCCTGATCGGCGGATTCGTGGTGGTCGTGGGCCAGACGGCGGCGATCGCGGTCGGCTCCGCCGCACTGATGACGACCTTCGGCTCCGATGTCGCCGATGTCGCCTGTGTCCTGGCCGGCCTGGCCGGTGTCTTCGCCTTCCTGCTGCTGTACACCCGCGAGGGGAAGGAGAAGGCGGGCGATCTGGAGGAGTGAGTTCACGGACGCGCTCCTGACCGGCCGGCGTCGGCGCGGCGTCACCGACGAGGCGCAGACCCGTCACCTGGGCATATGGCACCGAGGCCCCGGAATCCCCGTGCCGAGCCGCCAACCAGCACCTGCGCGACGTGGGTGTGCGGCTCCCGCGCTGCCTCCACCACCGCCTGGAGCGCAATCCGCTCCACGGCGTCACGTTCCCGCCTCACGACCGGCGCGATAGCCGCTGAACCCGGCATGCGCCGGACGCGAGGGGGGCGGTGACAGCAAGACGCGGGACGCCCATGAGGTGGCCGTTCGTACGGGCGCTGCGCGAACGGCGTGAAGGTACAAGCCAATCCGGCGGTTCACCCAAGCGCGCAGGGCGCACACCATTTGGGCTGGCTGTTCTGGCCACTGGCCTGTTGGCCACCTGGCATCGAAGACGTCAGCGCGTCGCCGGCTTCGTCGCGCTACCCCCCGCCCGCGCACAACGGCCACGAAGCCCTTGCCTGGAGAACAGCCACAAGACACGTGCCGCGCCGGCCTGATCGGCCGTCCCCGACATCCACCGGGGACGGCCGGCCCAACCGTGGTTGGACCCAGTTGGGGTCAGCCGAACTCGCCGCGGCCATCGCCACCGCCCCCGGCCCTGGAGAGCCGCGAGCAGCACCGCCGGAGTCGCGTCGAGCTCGGGCGAGCCGGTATTCGGCTTCGAGACCCCTCGTGGCGCGTGCCGGGATTGAGTGACCGATCAGGGCGGGTAACTCCCAATCAGCGGATCTGCGGCTCCGCGCTCTCTTAGGGGTGGTGGAGAGCGGATGCGCTGGACGCCGTACATCCGTGTGTTCTCGTCAAGGGCGGCGTACCGGCGTCACGTTGGCTGGAGCGAGTCGTGGAAGTGGAGTCGTCGGGCCTCCGGGCCAAACGGGACTTCGAAGGCACGTCCTAGTACTGCAACCGTGTTTGCTGTGACGATGGTTTAGTCACGGGCTGTGGCCTCGTCGTTTGTAGTGGCTGACGCGTGCTCGGTGCTGTGCTCGTCGCCGCCAGTGGGACCAGTGCAGGACCTGGGCGAGTGAGGGCAGGAGGCGTGCGGTGAGGTGGGCGGTCAGGCGGCGGATTTCGGGCAGGCTCAGTGGGACAAGGTACTGGTCAGCGGATCGTGAGCCCCTTTTTCAGCTCCTGCGCACGGACCGTTGCCAGGTAGGCGTGGGCCGCCATGGCCAGCGTGATGTGCCGATACCAGGCGTGGTACTTGCGGACCTGGTAGTGGTCCAGGCCGCACTCGTTCTTCGCGGTCTGGAAGCATTCCTCGATCGTCCACCGGCGGCCGGCCACCACCAGCAGTGTGTTCAAGGTGGTGCCCTCGGGTGCGAAGCACACGTAGTAGGCGATCCCGGTGGGATCGGTGACGCTGCGACGGGCCAGAACCCAGTGCTCGACGCCCTCCTCACGCCAGGGCCGGATCGGTGCCCGGGCCCAGTCGTAGACCCGCTCGCCGTGGGCGCCCGACCCGCACGAGCGGCGTTTCCATGCCTGTCGGGGCAGGCCCGCCACCAGTTCCTCCACGACATGGTCCATGCGGGAGGCGGTTACGACAGTGTCGGTCCGACGGGTGGCCAGCACGTGGAACACCCCACGCTGTTCCAGCCAGTAGCGCAACCCCTTGACCTGCCCATATGCCTCGTCGGCCGTCAGCCACGCGAACGGCACCCGGGCTGCGAGGGTCCGTTCGATCATGGCCTTGGCGTGCTCGATCTTCGTGGCGAAGGTGACCTCGTCGGGGATCGCCGCGGTGCGGCAGCGGTCCCGGTCCTCGGTCCAGGACGCGGGCAGGTACAGCTCCCGGTCGATCAGCGTGTGGCCGACCTCGGTGGCGTAGGCCAGGAACGTGCCGACCTGGCTGTTCTCGATCCTGCCGGGGGCCTGTATTTCAATTACTGCTCGGTGAACGGGTGTTGGCGGGACACTGAGGCGTGACTGCGTGTGCGGCTGCTCAGGCTTCGGTTGTGGCTCTGAGGGCGAAGTTCGACCAGTTCCTTCCTCATCTCGATGAGCGACGCCGGCGGATCTACCTGGCCAGCGAAGCTGCCGCGCTTGGCCACGGCGGGATCGCGTTGGTGGCGGCCGCTTCTGGTGCCAGTGCGGCCACCGTCGCACGCGGGATCGCCGAGTTGTCCGGGCACCCTTTGCCATCCGGGCGGATCCGGGCTCCAGGAGCCGGCCGCAAACCGCTGACGGTCACCGACCCCGGTCTACTGCCCGCGCTCGAAGCTCTGATCGAGCCGCACACCCGGGGTGATCCGGTCTCGCCGTTGCGCTGGACCACGCTCTCACTCCGTTCGCTGGCCTCTGCGCTGACCATGCAGGACCACCCGGTCGGCGCGGCGACCGTCGGACGCCTGCTGCACTCTCTGGGATACAGCCTGCAGGGCACCGCCAAGACCACGGAAGGCGCCAGTCATCCGGACCGTGATGCCCAGTTCACGCACATCAACGCCACCGCCGCGGCGTTCCTCGAGGGCGACCAGCCAGTGATCAGCGTGGACACCAAGGCCAAGGAATGGCTCGGTAGCCGTGATCGACCCGGACGGACCTGGCGGCCAGGCAAGAACCCCATCCGTGTCGACTGCCACACGTTCATCACCAGTGACCAGCCCGTGGTCATCCCCTACGGAATCTACGACATCGCTCGCAACACTGGCTGGGTCAACGTCGGGACCGACCACGACACGGGCGAGTTCGCGGTGGAATCCATCCGCCGCTGGTGGCGGCAACGTGGACGGGACGACCACCCGGACGCCGCCCGGCTGCTGATCACCGCCGACTGCGGTGGTTCCAACGACCCCCGCCGCTGGACATGGAAGAAGCACCTCGCCGCCTTCGCCTTGGAAAGCGGGCTCGAGATCACGGTCTGCCACTTCCCACCCGGCACATCGAAGTGGAACAAGATCGAACACCGGATGTTCTGCCACATCACCGCGAACTGGCGTGGCAGGCCCCTGACCAGCTACAAGACCGTCATCGAGACGATCGCCGCCACGACCACCCGCGCCGGGCTCAGAATCGGCGCCGAACTCGACACGGGCCGATATGACCTGGGCACCGAAGTGCCACCCGCCGAGTTCCATGCGCTGCCGATCACACCCCACGCCTTCCACGGCGGCTGGAACTACACTCTGGCACCGGTCGCACCCCGGCTTCCCGAGCCGGCACCGAGCCGACAGCGGATCGATCCCGCCCTGACGGCAATGCTCAGCGACCCGGCCCTGACCGGGATGTCACGATCCGCGTTCGACCTCCTGGTCACAGTCTCGGAACCGTACTGGGACGCCTTGGCCGAGGCAGCATTCCAACGACGCTTCCACCGCCCACGCAGCTACCTCCACCCACAGATCAGCAGCCTCGACCACTACCACCGCCTACTGACTGCCCTGTTACGGCGCCGCCGAGCCGTCACCAGCACCCTTCTGGCCGAGCTCCTGAACGTCACCCGCACCAACCTGTCCAACCAATTCCAAGACGGTCACCGCCTTCTGGACCTGCACCGCATCGCGGTCACACCGCTACCCGGAACCCCGGCCCGCACCCTGTCCCAACTCCGAGCCCGCCTACCGTCACACGGCGACACCTGCGCAGATCAACTCTGACAGTTATTCAGACACAGGCCCCCGCCGTGCCCGTGTACTGGCGCTGGACACCGGCCGAGCGGACCCCCTTCTTCAAGAACCCGGTGTCGTCCACGACCAGGATCGCCTGCCGGTCACCGAGATGTTCCATCACGAACTCCCGCACATCGTCGCGGACTTCGTCGGCATCCCAGTCACACGTATTGAGCAGCCTCTGCAAACGGTCCGGCCGGTCATGCCCCGCGCGCTCAGCGACCGTCCACGCGTTCTTCCGCTCCAGCGACGACACCAACCCGCGCATGTAAGCCAGCGCCGACTCGCGGGGCTCCGAACGCTGAAAACGGTGCACAAACCGCTCGTGCACCTCTTCCAGCCCCACCGCCCACCGCCGCACGTCACCGATTTCGAGGTCCCCACCCATGACAAGCACAACGACCACGACGTCACGTCGTCACTGCAAACGCGGTTGCAGTACTAGGGCTGAGAACGGGGGAAGCGGTGTCCTCTCGGCAACCCAACGTACGGCTCGCGCGGCTTCTTGAGGAGGCGGGATGGAACGCGGCCCAACTGGCCTATGCCGTCTCGTCGGTCGCGTCCGAACACGGTCACGACCTCACAGTGAACCGCTCGACGGTAACCCGCTGGCTCGCGGGCACCCGTCCTCGTCCCCCCGCGCCGGCCTACCTGGTCGAGGCGCTCGTCCGGCGCCTGGGCAGGCCGCTGGCCGCCGTCGACACCGGGCTCACCCAAGCCCCCGCCCCCGTACCGGACTGGACCTGGGAGGCACATCCCGTGCGCCGACTGGCCAAGCTCACCAGCAGCCAACTGGACCCCGACCGGGGAAAGCTCTTGGGCGTGGACGTCTACAGTCTCGCCGCCCTCACGGTGCCGGACTGGGAGGACCATCTCGCGCGGGCCACGGCGCGCCGCGCCGGAGCCGTGGTCGGACGGCATGTGGGACGCGCGGAGGTGGAGGCACTTCAGGGCATGACCGTCTTCTTCGCGTCCTTGACCGGGGCATTCGGCGGCGGCCACGCCCGTACCGCACTCACCACCTATCTCGCCGACGACGTCACGCCCTGGCTCCTCGCCGAAGCCGGCGAGGAGGTGCACCGACAACTCCTCACGCAAACGGCACAACTCACCGTCCTCCTGGGCAACATGTGCGCCGACGACGGCGCCGACGCCCTGGCCCAGCATTACCACCGAACGGCCGCCCACCTGGCAGCCGAAGCCGACGATCCCCACACGTACACCATCGCCCTCAGAGCGCTCGCCTCCCACGCGCTGGAACTGGGGCACGGGCAGCCCGCGCTCACCCTGACCGAGCAGGCAGCCACCACCGCCACCCGCCACTCCTCACCCCTGACCCAGTCCTTCACCCAGTCCCACCTGGCCCTGGCCCACGCACGGGCCGACGACCGACCTCGGGCGCTCCGGGCCCTGCACACCGCGGAGGAACTCCATAACCGCGCGGACCAGGATCCGTCCGATCCCTTCGGCAACTACCCGACCGCGGCCCTGTACTACCAGCGGGCCCGGACGCTGACGGCGCTCCGGGACCACCGGGCGGCCGACCGGGCCTTCAACGCCTCCTTGAGCGCCCGCTCCCCGCAGGCACGCCGAGCCAGGGCGCTGACGACAGCCCTCCTGGCCGAATCACAGCTTCTCCAGGGAAACCTCGAACAGTCCATCACCACCTGGAAACGGTTCATCATCGACTACCCAGGTCTGCGCTCAGCCCGTGCCACCGCCTCTCTCACCACCATGCGTCAGTCACTGCGCCCGTACAGCACCCACCCTGGTGTCGCCCTGCTGACGGAGGAGGCCGCGACTCTCTGAGACCAGGCGCCGTTCACGCTCGCTGCCGCACAGGGTCGTACACACGACGGCAGATGGGACTCAGCGACGGGCGCCCCCGGAACGCTTGGTATGTCCCGGCCACCAGGGAGCCCACACGGCCGGCCACCACAGCCGGACGGTCCTTCTCCGGGGCTTCTGTCCTGCCTGCTGTTCTCCGCGAGAAGCCCCGGATTTCTTGGGTGGGTTCACGGGACTCAGAGCGAACGGATCATCCATGACTGGTGTCTAGTCCGGGCCGGGCCGCGATCCGGCGCACGGATGACGCAAGCGGTAGGTGTTCACCCGAAGAATCGTTTTCCGAAGCCCCCGTTTGATCGGAGCGACAGCAGGCCTGACGCCGTGGATGGAGCGGTACGGACCGGGACTTGTGTCCGCGACATCACCATCCCCCGGGGATGACGTCACGGACGACGCCGACTCACAAGCGCGCAAGCTCGCAACGCACGCAACGGCTCCGTCCGCGCACCCCCTTCCGGACCCGCCTCGTAACCCCGATGGTGGAGACAGGTGAGAGAAATCCGCGGGTGGGACGACCGGACGCACAACGGTCCGGCTCGAAGGCTCTGCCAAGGCTCGGACGACCGCACCGGGGTCGAGTTCGACGACGCGAGTGCGACGGCACCGTCGCCCAGGCCCTCACGCCTTGCCCAGAAGCACGAAGGGCCTTCCCTGCAACCTCACCGCACGTACCCCAACGGTACGTGGCAGTGGTATCCGGGCCGGAAGGGCTCCGACGGGATTGTCCCCTTCCCACTGGCGCCCGGCCGTGCCGCCCGCGAATCGGATGCGCGGAAATCGAGGAGGCAGATGTGAAGTCCCAGTTCGACACAGCGGTGGCGGCGTACGAGCAAAGCGTCGAGGCGATGCCGTTCCGCGAACATATCGAGGCGTACAGCTTCTTACGGGCGGTCGGCGGTGTCACCGGACGCGATGTGCTCGACCTGGGGTGTGGCAGCGGAGCCTATGCCCGTCGGCTGCGCCGCGAGGGCGCGGCACGGGCGGTGGGGATGGACGAGTCGACGGCGATGGTGGAGTACGCGCGCCGTCGTGAGGAGCGCGAGAGGCTGGGCGTGGAATATCTCGCCGTTGACGCCTCGGAGCCGACTTCCCTCGCTTCGACGGAACTCGACGGGCAGTTCGACGTGGTCACGGCCGTGTACGTACTTCCCTACGCCCCCACCCTCGCGGCGCTGGCGGCCTTCTGCGCGACGGCCCGACGCGCCCTGCGCGAGCGGGGCGGGCGGTTCGTGGCCGCGGTTCTCAACCCCGGCTTCTCACCAGATCCCCAGTACTACCTGCCCCACGGCATGCGGCTCAGTGCGCGGCGGCCCCGGCGCGAGGGCTCCTCGGGGCACATGACGGCGTGGGTGGGACAAGAGGTCCTGGACGTGGACTTCTTCTGCTGGTCGGCCGCGGCACACGAACAAGCCTTGCGGGCAGCGGGCTTCGACCGAATCTCCTGGATCCGGCCCGAGGTTTCCGAGAAGGGCCGCGAGGAGTACGGCGAGGGCTACTGGGCCGACTACCTGTCCTGCCCGCACGCGTTGATCATCCAGGCGGAGGCCGGCCCGCAGGTCGACCCGTCCGCCCCCGACACTCAGTAAGGGATTCACCGTCATGAAGTCAGACTTCGTTGTCCAACCCTGCTCGCCGCAGAGCGAGTTGCTGGTGGAGCGGGCCGAGCACGTGCTGCTGGGCCTGTCCCCGTGGAACGGCTACTACAAGCCCCGCAACATCAAAGCGCTGATCGGCTGGGCCTGCTCGTCCTTCAAACAGGTGGACGTCCTCGTTCCGGGCTACGAGGCCGCCCGTACCCTCACTGCGGCAGGCCTCCCCGCGCCCAAGGCCGTACACCGTGCCCGCCGGGCCGTGGGCCAACTGCGCGCTCCCGCCCGCCAGGCACTGGCGCTGGCCGGTGTCGCCGATCCGGACGGGCATCTCCATACCTGGACCCGGTTGGCCGATCGTCCGCAGTACACGGCCTCCCGGGCCCGCGTCGAGGAGGCGTACCGGACCGATCCGGCGATACGTCGGTCGTGCCGTGACACCGCCCGCGGCGCGGTGCGGCACGCCTCGGGGCAGGATCCCACCGAGGCGCAGGTCGACCAGGCGGTCAGTTACCCGATCGCCGAACTGCCGCTGGTCGTCGACGGACCCGCGGTGCTCCGGACCGAGAGCTCGGTGTTCGTCTACCACCGCCGGATGGACCTCATCGAACCTCTTCTCACTGGCGAGGCCACCCACCTGCGTCCGGCCCCCGGGCAGGGTTACGCGGTGGTGACCCCCGCCGGGAGCGATCAGCGAGGAGCGCACTCATGAGCACGGTGTCCGACCCGGCCCTGCCTCTGCAATACCCCTTTACGCCGGGGGAGTTGGGGACCCCGCCGCCGGTTCTGGACTGGGCGCGCAAGCACCGGCCCGTCTGCCCGGTACGACTGCCGTCAGGTACTCAGGTGTGGATGGTGACCCGAAAGGACGACATCACGCGGATCCTCACCGACGCGCGGTTCTCCCGTGACCTTGTCCATGAAGGGGCACCACGGTTCGTCGGTGAGGACTTCACCTCCATGGCCGGCGGGATCTTCAACCTGGATCCGCCCGACCACACCCGCGTGCGGCACGTGATCAGTCGCTTCTACACCCGGGCCGGCGTGGAGGCGTACCGGCCCATGGTTCGGCGGCACGCGAACCGGCTCCTCGACGCCATGGCCGAGGGCCCCAACCCCGCCGATCTGGTCCCCGCCTACGCGGCGCCGTTACCGCTGGAGGTGAGTTCGGAGATCCTGTGCGTGCCGGTGGAGCAGAGGGAGACGTACCACTCCTTCTTCCGGACCCAGACCAACCTCGCGGTCAGCCCTCAGGAAGTCGCCGCGGCCACCAAGGCCGTCATCGAATTCACCGGCGAGGTCATCGAGGCCAAGCGGCGAACGAAGACGGAGAACCGGGCGGAAGGACCGATCGAGGCGCTCATCCAGGCGACGGCGGACGAGGAGATCAGCGAGACGGAACTGCAAGGCACGGTGGCCTACCTGTTCGTCACCGGCTCCGAACCTCTCGTCTCACCATTGGGCACCGGAGTCGTCACCCTGCTCGTCAACCCCCTCGAACTCAGGGACTGCCTCAACGCCCCCTCCCTGTGGCCCAAGGCCGTCGAGGAACTCCTGCGCTACCACCACAACGGGGTGCTGGGCATGCCGAGGATCGCCACCGAGGACGTACGCCTCCATGACGTGAGCATCGCCAAGGGCGACGGCGTGTGCACCCCGATGCTGGGCGCGACCTGGGATCCGGCGCACTACCGCAACCCCGCCAAGTTCAACATCCACCGCCGCACGGGCGGCACCGCGACCTTCGGCGCCGGCCCGCACTTCTGCCTGGGCGCCTCGCTGTCCCGGATGTTCCTCCACACCGCCTATCAGGCCCTCTTCGCCCGCTTCCCCACCCTGCTGCTTGCCGTCCCCGAGTACGACATTCCCTGGGAACTGGACCTGTTCTTCACCAAACCGGCCATGCTCCCCGTGGCCTGGAACCCCAGTTCCACGGCTGACTCATGATCCACCGTCGGCTGGCCCGCTACTACGAAACCCTCCCCGCCCGCTCCGAAGCCATGATTCACCTCGCGATGACCGACCTCATGGCCCGCCGCCTCATCGGCGAGAACCCCCGCTCCTGGCACGATCCGACATCACCCGATCAAGTCCGCGTAGCGCCGTGACGCCTGGCCGTTGGAGACGGCGCCGCGAGTCCGCGACGCTACACGCCCCAGAGGCGGGGGAGTCCGTCGTGACCTTGGCGCGGTGGCTCGGGCATTCCTCGTCGGCGATCACCCTCGGTTGCAATGCTCACTTCATGCCGGAGGCCGGTGGTAAGGGGCGCACCGCGATCGACGGGCTGATGGGGAGGTGGGGGAAACGGCATGCCAGACGGAACTCCCCAGCTTCTCCCCAGGGTCGTCGACGGAGGATTCCGCCGCTCCCCATCCCCTGATGGTGTCCGTTGTTTCCAAGGTTGATGAGATGGGTGGCCTGGGAAAATGTTGAGTGAGGTCATCGCGACCCGCTATGTCACGCCCCTGCGCGAGGGCGGTTCGCTCCCGGGCATCGTCGAGGCCGACGATCTCGGGACGTATGTCATGAAGTTGTCTACCGGGTGGCACTGACCTGCACCGATGCGGCTGTACCCGCCCCTGGCCTGCGCGGACATGTCTTTCAGCTCTTTCGGGATCTTGCTGCGTTACGTGGTCGATTCTCCCCACGCGCTCCCCAGGACCGTCGACACTCCCCAGATTCTCCCCGGAGGGGCCGTGAGGGCGGGCGTGTGGCTACATCAGTGAGTAGGGGAGGCGTTTGTTGCTCGGTGCGGGAGGCGGCTTCGTACCGGGTGGGGTGATGTTCCCTGGTTTTGAAGGCACTTGGGACCTTGCGGTGGGACGATCGGTGTGCTTCTCCCGTTGGGGGCTGGATGCGCAGATCGACAAGCAAGGTCGAGTTGTACGCGGCGATGCGCCGTGACCACCGTGCGGGCCTCTCGATGCGCGCTCTGGAGCGCAAGTACGGGGTGACGTGGCGGTGCGCCGCATGGATGTCCGCTGGGAAGCCGGCCGCGGACCGGAGGAGATGTTCGTCCCGCAGACCCACATGCCCGGCGACGAGGCGGAGGTCGACTTCGGTGACGTCCACGTCGTGCTGGCAGGCGTGCCGACCCGCTGCTACCTGTTCTCGCTGCGTCTGTCGTACTCGGGCAAGGCGGTGCACCGGGTGTCGGCCTCCTGCGCACAACGCCGTCCGTAGCGGGCAACAAACGCCTCCCGAAGACGCTTACCTAGCCAGCCGAGATGCTCGACGTCCTGGGCGGCATCATGCGGGTCGGCGCCGACCGGCCCGTCCTACGGGTGGGGCGGCTGGCCGGCCAGTTCGCCAAGCCCCGCTCGCAGCCGTACGAAGCCGTGGACGGTGTCCGGCTCCCGGTGTTCCGCGGGCCGATCGTCAACGGGCCCGAGGCGACGCGGAGCGCGCGGCGGGCGGACCCCGACCGGATGCTCGCCTGCCACACGGCTGCGGGACGCACCCGCAGCGCACTGGAAGAACTCGGCCGGGGGCCCGGCGCCGATCCGCTGAAGCGGGTGTGGACCAGCCACGAGGCACTGCTCCTCGACTACGAGGTCCCCCTGGTCCGCCCGACCGGTACGGGAGGCCACTACCTGACCTCGACGCACTGGCCGTGGATAGGCGAGCGCACCCGTCAACCGGCCGGTGCGCACGTGCGGTTACTGGCCCGGCTGGAAAACCCCGTGGCCTGCAAGGTGGGTCCCGACACGACGGCCTCCCAAGTCAGGGAGCTGTGCGCCCTGCTGGATCCGCACCGGGTGCCGGGACGCCTGACGCTCATTCGCCGCTTCGGCACCGCGAGGATCGGCCGGCTGCAGCCCCTGGTGGAGGAAGTGGGCCGGGCCGGTCACCCGGTGCTGTGGATGTGCGACCCCATGCACGGCAACACCGTCAAGGATGCCTGCGGCCTCAAGATACGGCGGCTCGAGGACATCATGACGGAGGTACGCGGCTTCCTGTCGGCGGTCCGGCGGGGCGGCGGAGTGTGCGCCGGCGTACACCAGGAGGCCTCGCCCCAGAACATCGCCGAGTGCGCGGGCACGGTCCCCGTCCGCGGACCCGGCTACCGGACGCTGTGCGACCCGCGGCTGAACATGCGCCAGGCCGTCGCGGTCGCGGCGCACTGGCAGCAGGGCCTCAGCCCCGCGCGTCCGGCCGTTCGTGCAGCAAACCCGTAACGGCGGTGGCGACCCGCTGGCACATTTCCGCGAAGGCGTCCTGTTCTTCCTCGCTCAGTACGGAGAGGGCCGCCCGGGCGTTCTCGCGGCGGCCCTTGGCGGCACGGGCGAGGAAGAGGTGGCCCTGGTGCGTGAGCGTCGTGGTCTGTTCGCGCCTGTCCTCGCCGAGTGCCGCCTGCGCGATCAGTTCGAGGTCCTTGAGCACGCGCAGGGCTTTGGACACGCTCGCCCGCGAGATCCCGAGGGAGTCGCTGAGCGTCGACGGCCTCATGTTGCCGTTGATGCGGAGCATCTCCAGCACGTCGTACTGCGTCCAGCTGATCGCTTCGGGGGTGGTGCTCGTGCGCCGTGCGATCAGGGTGCACTGGAGGAAGGACAGGGCGTCCTCCAGGCTGGGGGGCGGGCCCAGTGTTTTCGCCGGAGCCGATGGCGATCGGGTCATCTGGGCTTCTCCCATCCCAAGTCCTTGGTGCGGTCGGAACTCTCTCCCCGGTGCGGTGCGGGGCGCAAGGTGTGTTCGCGGCAAGTCGAATGTCGTTTCCGAACAGAAACCAGGTTACCGCAGCAGGCCGGTTCCCGGACCGGTCCGTTTGTTACGGCTGGCAGGGGGTGTGCGCGTGCGCACACCCCCTGCGGGGTTCAATGCCGGAGACCGGACACCTTCCGCGAGGCGGCAACGGGGGCTCGGCCGACGGCTTTTCTGAGCAGCTCGAGCAGGATTTCCGGGCCGGAGAGACTGAGCACCGACTCGGGATGGAACTGGACGCCGGAAATGCCCCGCCCCCGAAGGGCCGTCACCTCGTGGGTGGCCGGGGCGCGGGAAATCTCCACTCCTTTCGCCAGGAGTGCGGATGTCTGTCCGGGATCCGCGTGTACGCGGAAGGAGCTGTAGAAACCGGCGGTCACCGGGCGGCCGAAGAACTCCACGACGCGCTGTGTTCCCTGGTAGGGGCGTTCGCCGCGCAGCACGGGCAGTCCGAGCGCCCCGGACGGCAACTGGAAGCCGAGGCACACGCCGACGAGGGGGTTGCCGCCGCCGCGCGCCTCGCCGAGCAGTTCGGCGGTCAGTTCCCGCAGTGCGCCGATGCGCGGGTCGGCGGCGTCGTTCGGGTTGCCGGGCCCCGGCCCGAGCAGGACCGGGCCCCGGTGGTGCCGCAGTGCCTCGCGCAGGCCGGGGTGGTCGTACGGGACCACGGAGGTGCCCAGGCCCGCCGCCTGCAGCAGGTGCGCCGGCATCGCGGTGAAGTCGTCCTCGGCGCCCACGCCCAGCACCTCCTTGAGGCGCTTGCAACCGTGGTCGGTCCGGTCGTTGAGCGACCCGTGCAGGTCGGGGTCGAGCCAGCAGGGCGCCAGGTTCCGCCGACGGCCGCCGAGGGCCGCGAGGACCTCGGGAGTGCACAGCGAGGCCCCGGGGGCCGGTCTGGCGGCCGCGTCCCGTGCCGGGGTGACGCCGAACGCGCTGAGCACGCCCGCGAGTTTCGCGTGCGTCTCCGCGACTTCCGAGCGCGGGTCCGAGTCACGTACGAGGGTCGCGCCGACGGGGATGCGCAGGGCGCCGTCGGGCGTGATGTCGGCGGTACGGATCGTGATCGGCGAGTCGGGCCAGCGCTGCCCCGAGGCGTCCTGGCCGAACAGGGCCAGGGCGCCCGCGTAGTAACCGCGGCCGGACGGCTCGTGCGCACGGATCACGCGGGACGCGCTCTTGAGTGGACTGCCGGTGACGGTCGCGGCGAACATGGTGCGGCTGAGGACCTCGCCCACCTCCTTGACTCCGCGCCCCCGGATCTCGAACTCCGTGTAGGCCAGGTGCGACATCTCACGCAGACCTGCGACGCGGCGGTACCCAGGCCGACGCACCTCCGAATGTAATTTCTGTGGGGAAATCGAATGCTAACATGTGTGACCGCGATCATGGTCACGCTCATCTTGTTCCACGTGCTATGCGATTCAAGAGGTCCGCTGCTTCATACGGGGTTGACAGCAATCACGCATGGGGCGAAGGTAGTTTCTCTTAGGAAACTAGATGATTTTGACTCCGGACGTCAGGATTCCAGCCTGCCGACGGCAAACGGAAAGGAACCAGGAATGCTTCCCACGACACCGACGCACGTTCGCAGCGCCCGCACCCTCACGCGAGCCTTCGCCGATGTGGTGGACCTGCACGCCGACCGGACAGCACTGGAGACGGCAGCGGAACGCGTCACCTACGCGGAGCTGGACCGCCGCTCCAACCGAGCGGCGCACGCCCTCGGCCGCCGCGGCGTGACGCCCGGCGCGGCCGTGGGCCTCCATCTCGGCCGCTCGGCCGACCTGTTCGTGCTGATGCTGGGCGTGCTGAAGGCGGGCGGCTGCGTGGTCCCGCTCAATCCCGCGCACCCGTCGGCCGTCGTGCGCCGCGTCGTCGAGGAGTCCGGGGCGCACCTGGTGGTACGTCGGGAAGCGGACGCGGCCGACCGGTTCGGCGACCGGGCGCGCACCGTCGTGGCCGACGAGCTGATCGCCGACGCGGCACAGTGCCCGGCGGACGCCGTGGACCTGTGCGAGGACGCGGAGAACGCCGCGTTCATCATGTTCACCTCGGGCTCCACCGGAAACCCCAAGGGCGTCCGGATCGCGCACCGGGGCCTCTCCCGGCTCGCGGAGCACAGCGACGAACTGCGGATCACCCAGGACGACTGCTTCCTGCAACAGGCGGCGTTCTCCTTCGCCGCCTCCACCATCGAGATCTGGCAGAGCCTGCTGCACGGGGCGAAGCTGGCCATCCTGCCGCCCAAGTTGCCCACGCTCCAGGAGCTGACGGAGGCCGTCCAACGGCACGGCGTCACCTTCCTCAGCCTTCCCGGCGGCCTGTTCAACCTCCTGGTCGACCAGGAGCCGAGCAGCCTCCTGGGCCTGCGGGTCGTCACCCTCAGCGGAGACTTCCCCTCGCCCCGCCACATCGAGGCGGCCGTCGCGGCGACCTCGGCCCGCATCTACAACTGCTACGGCTGCACCGAGGGTTCGTCGTTGGTCGCCGTCCACCGGGTGCGGGCCCCCTTGAGCGCGACCCTCAGTGCGACGGAGCCGCTGCCGGTGGGCCGCCCAATGCCGGGCATGATCGCCGAGGTCCTCGACGAGAAACTGGAGCCCTGCCCGCCCGGCACCGCCGGGGAACTGTGCGTCGGCGGTGCCGGGATCGCCCTGGGCTACGTCGACGAACCGGCGCTGACCGAGGAGAAGTTCGTGCCCGGCCCGCACGGCGAGCGGATCTACCGCACCGGTGACCGGGCCCGCACCACTCCCGACGGTGACATCGTCCTGCTGGGCCGCGCGGACGGGATGGTCAAGATCCGGGGATTCAGGGTCGAGACGAGCGCCGTAGAACTGGCGCTGCGGGCCCACCACGACATCGGCCAGGAAGCCGTCATCGCCACCGGCGGGGCCGAGAGGCAGAAGAGGCTGGTCGCCTTTTACGCCGCACGCGGCGACGCCCGGCCCGACTCCGGCGAACTCCACCGGCACCTGCGGGAGCTCGTCCAGGACTACATGGTCCCGTCCGCCTTCCACCGTCTCGACGAGCTGCCCGTGAACGTGAACGGGAAGATCGACCGGAGCCGGCTGACCGTACCGGCGCGCGAGCCCGGCACGGCCGCGGAAGACGGTGCGCGCAGCCCCCTGGAGACCGCCGTGGTCCACCTGTGGACGGGTGTCCTCGGCTCCGACGGCGACCGCTCCGGAAGCTGCGCCGTCTCCGACGGATTCCTCGAACAGGGCGGCACCTCACCGCACTTCATACAGCTCGCCTCCCAGCTCAAGGTGGTCTTCGGGGTGGGGATGGGGGTGGAGGAGATCTTCGTGCACAACAGCGCGGAGAAGCTGGCGCGCCACATAGAGGACGTACGCTCCTCCGTCCACTGACAGCCGCGCGGCCCGCCCGGCCGCATCCCAGGAAAGCGAACAACATGCCTCTCGCCATCCCTGTCCTCGGGATCGCCATCTTCAGCCTCAACACCACGGAGATCATGGTCGCGGGCCTGCTGCCCAGCCTGTCCTCCGAGTTCGGCGTCTCCGTCGGTACGGTCGGCCTGCTCATCTCCGTCTATGCGCTGGGCATGGTGGTGGGCGGCCCGGTCCTCACCGTCGCGCTGCTGCGCCTGCCGCGCAAGATTTCCCTGCTGGGCCTGCTCGCGGTGTTCGTGGCGGGGCAGGTCCTGGGCGCGACGGCGCAGGAGTTCTGGGTGCTCGTCGTCGCGCGCGTCATCACGGCCCTGGCGGCCTCCGCGTTCTTCGGCATCGCCATGGCGGTCAGCGCGCAGCTCGTCGAGCCGGAGCGGCGGGGACGGGCGCTGTCCACGCTCTTCGCCGGTCTCATGACCGCGCACGTCGTCGGACTGCCCGCCGCCACCTTGATCGACCAGCACTTCGGCTGGCGGGCGAGCTTCTGGGCGGTGGCCGCCCTCGCGGCGTTGAGCGCCCTGGCGGTGGCCCGGCTGGTGCCCCGGACTCCGGCCGAGGAGGGCATCGACGTACGGACGGAGATCGGCGTCTTCCGCAACCGGCGGCTGTGGGTCGCCTACGGCACGAACGCCCTGGTCATCGGGGCGATCATGGCGGCGAACAGTTACTTCTCACCGATTTTCGTGGACGTCACCGGGTTCTCGCCCGGCACCGTTCCCTGGCTGTTCGGCCTGTTCGGCGTCGGCACGATCATCGGCAACCTCGTCATGGGCCGGTTCTCCGACCGCTACACGATGCCGATGCTCGGCTGGGGTTTCGCCGCCACGGCGGCGGTCCTCGCGGCGTTCGCGCTGGTCGCCGAGCACCAGGGCCCGACGCTGGTCGCGGTGGCGCTGCTCGGGCTCATCGGGCTGCCGCTCAGTCCGGTGCTGAGCACCCGGGTCATCAAGATCGCCAATCCGGGGCCGTTGGTGAACACGGTGAACGCCTCCGCGATCAACGTCGGCGTGGTGCTCGGCCCGTGGGCGGGCGGCCAGGCCATCGACGCGGGGCTCGGCACCGTCTCGCCCCTGTGGATCGGCTGCGGGATGGCGCTCGCGGCGCTCGCGGCCGTCCTGCCGGCCGTGCTCGCCTCCCGGCAGGGGTGCCCGACGAGCCCCGCGAAGGTGACGGCGGAGAAGGGCGTCTGACCCCGCGCCGCCGCCGTCACGCGCCCGTCACCTCCGTGACGGAGCCCGCCTCACGCCCGGCGGGCGCGGGCGTCGGCGACCCGGGCCAGCTTTCGCAGGGTGTCCGGGACCGGGGCCGCCACCGAATCGCCGAATTCGGTCCCGGCCGCCGGGCCCTCGATCTCGACACGGTGCGTGATGCGGGTGCCGCCGCCGTCGGGCGCCGCCAGCAGATAAACGAAACGGATGAGAGTGCCGTCCGGCATGCGTGTTTCCGTACGGAATTCCGCGTGCGGGAGCACCACGGTCACCGTGAGGGCCATCGGCGGCAGGTGGTGCAGCGACATGGTGCCGGCGACACCCGCCGCGAAGGGTCCTACCAGGGTCAACTCCTTGATCTCCGCGTCCCATTCGGGCCACACCGAAGGGTCCGCGTAGCAGGCCCAGACGTCCTGTGGGGTGCAGTTCGCGGTGACGCTGTACTCATAGGTCCACATGATGACCACCTCTATTGGGAATTCGACACGGCAAGCGTAGCCGAATGATTGCTCTCTGGAAATTATCTGGGTACGGTAGGTCCTGTAGCTGCTCGAACTGCGATGCGTGAAGGGTGGTAGCCGTATGGATCCCATGGAGCATGCGGACGGCGGCATCGTGGTGATCGGTGCCCGTACGAACAACCTCAAGGACGTCTCGCTCACCATCCCCAAGAAGGCACTCACCGCCTTCGTCGGTGTATCCGGCTCCGGAAAGTCCTCGCTCGTTCTCGACACTATCGCCGTGGAATCGCAGCGCCAGCTCAACGAGACGTTCCCCTCGTTCGTCCGCAGCCGGCTCGCCCGCCTGGAGCGGCCGAAGGCCGAGGCGTTGAAGAACCTGTCGACAGCCGTCGTCGTCGACCAGAGGCCCCCGGGCGAGAACTCGCGCTCCACGGTCGGCACGATGACGGAGGTCAATCCTGTTCTCCGGGTGCTCTTCTCGCGCCATGGCGAGCCCTGCGCCGGACCGTCGAACGCCTACTCCTTCAACGACCCGCACGGTATGTGCCCGCGCTGCGAGGGCCTGGGCCGGATCACGACCGTGGAACCCGAGGCTCTCGTCGACGATACGAAGACGCTCAACGAGGGCGCGCTGACCTTCCCCGCGTTCGCCGTCGGCACCGCCCAGTGGCAGCAGTACGCCGAGTCCGGCCTCTTCGACCCGGACAAGCCGATCGCCGACTTCACCGCCGAGGAGCGCGAACTGCTGCTCCACGGCAGCGGGTTGTCCGTGCAGCGCCGTACGAAGCACAGCGTGTTCCGCAACGAGTACGAGGGCGTGGTCACCCGCTTCACCCGCCGCTTCATCAAACGCGACACGCCCCTGCGGGCCCGCGAGCGCGAGAACGTGGAGCGCGTCGTCTCCCAGGGCCCCTGCACGGACTGCGGCGGCACCCGCCTCAACCCCGCCGCGCTCGACTCACGTATCGGTCCTCACAACCTCGCCGACTACTGCGCCACGGAGGTCGGCGACCTCATCGGCGTTCTGGAAGGCATCGACGACCCGGTCGCCAAGCCCGTCGCGCATGCGGCCCTGGAGATCCTGCGGCACATCGAGTCGATCGGCCTCGGCTACCTCAGCCTGGACCGGGGGACCTCCACGGTCTCCGGCGGCGAGGGACAGCGGCTGAAGACGGTGCGTCACCTGGGCAGCGGCCTCACCGACATCGTGTACGTCTTCGACGAGCCCAGCGCCGGCCTGCACCCGCGCGACATCAGCCGGCTGACCGGACTGTTGCACGGCCTGCGTGACAAGGGGAACACCGTCCTGGTCGTCGAGCACGACCGCGCGGTGCTCGACGCCGCCGACCACGTGGTCGAGCTGGGCCCAGGACCCGGAGCACGCGGCGGCCACATCGTCTTCGAAGGCACGCCCCGGGAACTGCGGGACGCCGACACCGTCACCGGCCGGTGCCGGCGCCAGACCCCGCACGTCAACAAGGATCCGCGTACGGCACACGGGGCGATCAGCATCCGCGGCGCGGGCCTGCACAACCTGCGGGATGTGAGCGTCGACGTGCCCACCGAAGTACTCACCGTCGTCACGGGCGTCGCGGGCTCGGGCAAGAGCACCCTGATCTCCGGCGTCCTGGCCGCCCAGTGCCCCGACGCCGTCCTTGTCGACCAGTCCGCGACGGGCATCTCGTCCCGCGCCACCCCCGCCACGTATCTCGGCATCATGGACACCGTGCGCAAGCTGTTCGCCCGCGCGGGCGGCGTGGACGCGAGCCTGTTCAGCTTCAACTCCGAAGGCGGCTGCCCCGCCTGCCGCGGCCGCGGGGTCATCCGCACGGACCTGGCCTTCCTCGACCCGGTCACCGTGACCTGCGAGGTGTGCGAAGGACTGCGTTACCGCCCGGAGGCGCTGACCCACCGGCTCGGCCCGCTGAACGTCGTGGAGGTCCTGGCGCTCACCGTCGAGGACGCGCGGGAGTTCTTCGCCGAACACGCCTCCGCCGAGCGGAACATCGCGGACCGCCTGTACGCGCTCCAGGAAGCCGGGCTGGGCTATCTCACCCTCGGACAGCCGCTGTCCACCCTGTCGGGCGGCGAACGCCAGCGGCTGAAGCTGGCCGGCCGGCTGCGGGAGCAGGGCGGTCTCTACCTCTTCGACGAGCCGACGACCGGGCTGCACATGGCGGACGTGATCGGCCTCCTCACCCTGATCGACCGGCTGGTCGACGGCGGCAACACCGTGGTCGTCGTCGAACACGACCTGGACGTCGTACGGCACGCCGACTGGGTCATCGACCTCGGCCCGGGGCCCGGCCAGGACGGCGGCCGGGTGGTCTTCGAAGGCCCGCCCGCCGCCCTCCTGGACGCCGAGGACTCCGTCACCGCCGAGTATCTCCGCGGCCACGTCCAGCACCAGCAGGGGGAGAACAACCGCGATACGTAACGCCAGAAGCGGGCATCCGACCGAGAACACGGGACCGGCGACCACGAGAGGCGGAACGTGAGAATACCCACGCAGACCGACGTGCGCACCGCATTCGACAGCTGAAGTCTCTAGCGAACCCGGAACGGTTCACTCAAACGTCACATTGAAGCGTTTCCGCCAGTTGAGGTGGAGTTGCCGTGGGGGAAGCCGGAGGGGGAGAGGAAGAAGTCCTCCCTGCTGCTCACCACGCGCTTCGGCAACGCCATCGCGGTGAACACATGGAAACACCTACACCTGGAAGCCGGCCTTGGCCAAGGCCGGTGTCATCCCGCCACGCGCCGAGGGGGCGAAAGCCTGGCAGTGGGCGGCGGCCCCGAAGGACGGTTTCCACGTGCTTCGGCACACCTACGCCTCGATCATGCTGGAAGCCGGAGAGTCCGTCGTGACCTTGGCGCGGTGGCTCGGACATTCCTCGCCAGTGATCACTCTCGGTTACTATGCCCACTTCATGCCGGAGGCTGGCGGCAAGGGGCGCGGCACCATCGACGGTCTGCTTGGGAAGGGCGGGGCATCGGCTCGCTAGCCGAAACTCCCCAGATTCTCCCCAGCGCCGTCGACCGGCGATTTTCGCCTCCGCGCCCGGCAGTAGCCCTCCGTTGATTGTAAGGCTGAAGAGATGGGTGGCCTCGGAAAGTGTTGCAAGAAGTCGTAGCGACCCGCTATGTCACGCCCCTGCGGGAGGGTGGATCACTCCCAGGGATCGTCGAGGCCGACGACCTGGGCACGTACGTCATGAAATTCACCGGCGCGGGACAGGGCCGCAAGACGCTCGTCGCGGAGGTCATCTGCGGGCAGTTGGGGCGGCGGCTCGGGCTGCGGGTGCCGGAGTTGGTGGCCATGCGGCTCGACCCCGTCATCGGGCTCGGAGAACCCGACCAGGAGGTGCAGGAGCTGCTCAAGGCGAGCGGCGGGCTGAACCTCGGGATGGACTTCCTGCCCGGATCGCTGGGCTTCGATCCGCTCGCCTACGAGGTGGGTCCGGCCGAGGCCGGCAGGGTCGTGTGGTTCGACGCGCTCATCAACAACGTCGACCGGTCCTGGCGCAACCCCAACATGCTTGTCTGGCACGGCGATCCGTGGCTCATCGACCACGGCGCCACCATGATCTGGCACCACCACTGGCTCGGCGCCCAGGCCTCGGCCGCGAAGCCGTACGACGCGTCCGACCATGTCCTCGCGCCGTTCCGCCCGGACATCGCCTCGGCCGCCGCGGAGCTCGCCCCGCTGGTCACCGAGGAACTGCTGACCGAGGTCGCCGCCGATGTGCCGGACGAATGGCTCGTGGACGAGCCCGGGTTCGACTCGACCGACGCGCTGCGCCGCGCCTACGTGGCGGCGCTGCTGCCGCGTGCGGCGACCATCCACGAACGCCTCACCATCGACGCGCCCACCAAGGTGCGCCCCTCCCAGGCCCCCGGCTGGCTGACCGAACACGCCACGCCCTGGCCGCATCCCACGAAGAACGGCGGAGGCGAGGGCCGGTGAGCGGACGCGAGGTGTTCGAGTACGCGCCGCTGCGCGTCGTACCGAGGGTCGAGCGCGGGGAGTTCATCAACGCGGGCGTGCTGGTCTACTGCCGCGCCAGGTCGTTCGTGGCCGCCCGTACGCATCTGGACGAGTCCCGGCTCAAGGCGCTGGCGCCGGACGCCGATGTGGCGGGGGTACGGGCCGCGCTGCGCGCCGTCGAGGGTGTCTGCGCCGGCGGGGACCCCGCCGGGCAGGCCGCGCCCGACGACGCCGGGAGGCGGTTCCGCTGGCTGATCGCGCCGCGCTCGACGGTCGTCCAGCCCGGTCCCGTACACACGGGGCTGACGCGCGACCCGGCGGCCGAGATCGAGCGACTGCTCGATCTGCTGGTGCGGTAGGGCCGGGCGGCGGCCCGGCGGGTGTTCGGGGTGTGACATACGGTCGGGCGCCCCGTGGGCCGTTGACACCGGGTGGCAGGGCTTCTAGCGTCACGGCAGCTGACTACTAAGCGGTCGCTCAGCAGTTGTGCCGGCGCCGCGATCCAAGGGCGAGGAGAAGCAGCATGTCCACCACCGAGCAGCGTGTCGCCGTCGTGACCGGGGCGGCGCGGGGCATTGGCGCCGCGACCGCGGTACGTCTCGCGGCCGAGGGCCGGGCCGTCGCCGTACTCGACCTGGACGAGGCGGCTTGCGCGCAGACCGTCGGCGCGATCACGGCCGCGGGCGGCAAGGCGCTCGCCGTCGGCTGCGACGTCTCCGACGCCGCCCAGGTGGAGGCCGCCGTCGCACGGGTCGCCGCCGAGCTGGGCGCGCCCACGATCCTCGTCAACAACGCGGGCGTTCTCCGCGACAACCTCCTGTTCAAGATGAGCGAGTCCGACTGGGACACCGTGATGAACGTGCACCTCAAGGGCGCGTTCCTGATGGCCCGCGCCTGCCAGCGGCACATGGTGGACGCCGCGTTCGGCCGTATCGTCAACCTGTCGTCCAGCTCGGCGCTCGGCAACCGCGGCCAGGCCAACTACGCCGCGGTCAAGGCCGGTCTCCAGGGCTTCACCAAGACCCTGGCCAAGGAGCTGGGCAAGTTCGGTGTCACGGCCAACGCGGTGGCCCCCGGTTTCGTCGTCACCGAGATGACCGCGCAGACCGCCGCCCGCGTCGGCATGGGCTTCGAGGACTTCCAGGCGGCCGCGGCCACCCAGATCCCGGTGCAGCGGGTCGGCGTCCCCGACGACATCGCGAACGCGATCGCCTTCTTCACGGGCGAGGACGCCGGATTCGTCTCCGGCCAGGTGCTGTACGTCGCCGGCGGACCCCTCAACTGAACCGGAGAGTGGCGGACATGACGAAGCAGCCGAAGGGCGACCCCCTGCCCGACAGCGGCAAGGTCGCACTGATCACGGGCGCCAGCCGCGGTATCGGATACGGCATCGCCGAGGCGTTCGTCGCCCGCGGCGACCGGGTGTGCATCACCGGACGGGGCGAGGACGCGCTCAAGGAGGCCGTCGAGCGCCTCGGCGCGGACCGGGTGATCGGCTTTCCCGGCAAGGCCCACGACGCGGCACACCAGGCCGCCGCGGTCGGGCGGACCATGGAGGAGTTCGGCCGCGTCGACTATCTGGTGAACAACGCCGGGACGAATCCGGTGTTCGGCCCGATGGCCGATCTGGATCTCAACGTGGCGCGCAAGGTGTACGAGACCAACGTCATCTCGGCCCTCGGCTTCGCGCAGCTGACCTGGCGTGCCTGGCAGAAGGAGCACGGCGGTGCGATCGTGAACATCGCCTCGGTCGCCGGGGTGTCGGCTTCACCGTTCATCGGGGCGTACGGGATGAGCAAGGCGGCGATGGTCAATCTGACCCTCCAGCTGGCTCACGAGTTCGCGCCCGCCGTGCGCGTCAACGCCATCGCGCCGGCCGTCGTCAAGACCAGGTTCGCGCAGGCGATCTACGAGGGGCGGGAGGCGGAAGCCGCGGCCTCCTACCCACTGGGACGCCTCGGGATGCCGGAGGACGTCGGAGGCGCCGCCGCGTTCCTCACGTCCGACCAGTCCGACTGGATCACGGGCCAGACCCTGGTGGTCGACGGCGGAATTTTCCTCAACGCTGGTGTGCACTGACATGTTTTGTCAGTAAATGCTTCAAGTGCCCCATCGGACTTGCATATTGCACCGATGGGGCGCTGCGGTATGGTCGGCCGACTCGTGGCTGAACAAGGAGCGTGCACGTGTTCAACCGGACCAGTCTGCAGGCGGCTGCAGCCCTCGCGTCCATATCCCTGGTGGCCGGATGTGGCCTGTTCTCGGCGGACGGCGCCGAGGGGGATCAGAAGATCACGGTCGGCACCACCAGTGAGCCGAGCACGCTCGACCCGGCCGCCGCGTGGGACAACTCGTGGGAGCTGTACCGCAACGTCTTCCAGACCCTGGTGGCGTTCCCCACCGGAAGCACGACTCCACAGCCCGACGCCGCCGACAACTGCAAATTCACGGACTCGACGAACAAGGTCTACCGCTGCACGCTCCGCGACGGGCTGACCTTCTCGAACGGGCACAAGCTCGACGCCGACGCCGTCAAGCACTCCTTCGACCGGATCGTGAAGATCAACGCGAACGGCGGTCCCAACGGACTCCTCGCGTCCCTCGACGGCGTCACCACGGACGGCGAACTGACCGTCACGTTCAACCTCAACAAGCCGGACGCCACGTTCCCGTTCGTTCTCGCCGCCCCCGCGATGTCCATCGTCGACCCGGAGGAGTACCCGGCCGACAAGCTCAGGGAAGACGGCAAGCTCACCGGATCCGGCCCCTACACGCTGGAGTCGTACACGGCCGGCAGCGCTGCCGAACTGTCCGAGAACACCAGCTACAAGGGCTTCGCCGACCGCAAGAACAAGGCCGTCAAGATCCATTACTTCCAGGACTCCGACAAAATGTTCGGCGCCCTGAAGAAGAAGGAGATCGACGTCATATACCGGGGCCTGACCTCGGAGGAAGTCGTCGAACTCGAACAGAAGAAGGAAGAGAACGAGCACCTTCAACTGATCGAGACGGTCGGCGCCGACATCCGTTACCTGGTGTTCAACCCCAAGGACGAGGCGGCGGCGAAGCTGCCCGTACGGCAGGCGGTGGCCCAGGTGATCGACCGTGACGCGCTGGTGGCCAAGGTCTACCAGGGCACGGCCGAGCCGCTGTACTCGATGGTCCCCAAGGGCATCTCCGGGCACGCCACGAGCTTCTTCGACAAGTACGGCGACCCGGATGTCGGCAAGGCGCGCACGATTCTTGAGGACGCCGGTATCGACACCCCGGTGCCGCTGACGTTCTGGTTCACGACCGACCGTTACGGCTCCGGCACGGTGGCCGAGTTCGCGGAACTCAAGCGCCAGCTCGAAGCGTCCGGCCTCTTCAAGATCACGCTGAAGAGCAAGCCGTGGAAAGACTTCCAGGCGGGCTTCCAGAAGGGCGAGTACCCGGTCTTCGGCCGTGGCTGGTTCCCCGACTTCCCGGACCCGGACAACTTCGTGGCTCCCTTCGTCGGCAAGAACAACGCGCTCAGCACCCCTTACGAGAGCCCCGAGATCACCACGGAGCTGCTTCCGCAGTCGCGGCGGGAGAGTGACCGGGGCGCGGTGATCCAGCAGTTCGAGCGCGCCCAGGAGATCTTCGTCAACGATGTGCGGCTGCTGCCGCTGTGGCAGGGCAAGCTCTACGTCGCGGCGTCGGAGGAGATCAGCGGCGGCGAGCGGGCGCTCGACCCGCAGACGGTCATGCAGCTCTGGGAGCTCAGCCGCAAGGCCAGCTGGTAGCCGCCGGAAGCAGTCGGCGGCCGTCGGCGGCCGCGATTGTCAGTGGTCACCGGTAGGTTCAGCGGTGGCACAACTGATCGCTTACCGGAGGTTGTTGACGTGACCGACACCGACATGCTGCCTGAGTCCTGGCGCGGCGTCCTCGGCGACGAACTGCAGAAGCCCTACTTCAAGGAGCTCACCGAGTTCGTCGAGGAAGAGCGGTCGAAGGGACCGGTCTACCCCCCGCGCGACGAGGTGTTCGCCGCGCTTGACGCCACGCCGTACGACGAGGTGAAGGTCCTGGTCCTCGGCCAGGATCCGTATCACGGCGAGGGGCAGGGCCACGGTCTGTGCTTCTCGGTGCGGCCCGGCGTGCGCACGCCTCCCTCCTTGCGGAACATCTACAAGGAGATGAAGGAGGAGCTGGGCCACCCGGTGCCGGACAACGGATATCTGATGCCGTGGGCCAAGCAGGGCGTGCTGCTGCTCAACGCCGTTCTGACGGTGCGGGCCGGCGAGGCGAACTCGCACAAGGGCAAGGGCTGGGAGCAGGTGACGGACGCGGTGATCCGCGCGGTCGACGCCCGGCCGGATCCCGCGGTCTTCGTGCTCTGGGGTGCCTACGCGCAGAAGAAGCTGCCGCTGATCGACGAGACGCGACATGTGGTGGTGAAGGGCGCGCATCCGTCGCCGCTGTCGGCGAAGAAGTTCTTCGGCTCGCGTCCGTTCACACAGATCGACGAGGCGATCGCCGCGCAGGGGCACAAGGCGATCGACTGGCGCATCCCCGACCTGGGCTGACCGGCTCCCGCCGGGTCCACGCCGCCCGGTCCACGCCCGGTGCGGCCCGCGCGGGCACCCGCCCGGCGGTCCGCGCCGGGCGGGTGAGCCTGTGCGGGATCGCCGGTCGCTGCGGTTAGCGTCGAGCGGACGGGATCGACCGGACGGGCGCGGGAGGCGGCAGCGATGGAGCAGCGCGAGGTGTCGGAGGACGCCGTCCTGACCAGGATCGGGCAGGCGGTCATGCTGCTGCACGGCGGCGACCGCGAGGAGGCGCGCAATCGGTTCGGCGAGCTGTGGGCCGAGATCGGCGAGTCCGGCGACGCGCTCCACCGCTGCACGCTCGCGCACTACATGGCGGACACGCAGGACGACCCCGGCGACGAACTGGCCTGGGACCTGCGCGCCCTGGCCGCCGCGCAGGAGCCGGCCACGACACGCTCGTCATCGGCGGTACGGGCGTTCTACCCCTCGCTCCACCTCAACCTGGCCGCCGACTACGCAAGACTCCAGCGCCCCGACGCGGCGCGGCTCCATCTCTCCTGGGCCCGCTCCGCCGTGAACGCGCTCGGGGACGACGGGTACGGGAACGACGGCGTACGGACCGCGATCGGAAGGCTGGAGCGGGAGTTGCTGGACGGCTAGAGGGTGTCCGGGCGGGGTGGCCGGGTCCGGGCGGTGGCCGGTTCGTCCTCAATCGACGGACGGGCTGTTCTTGCCGCCGCTCCGGCGATGTGGGTCGTCGGCGTCGGGTCCGAGCATGCCGCGCAGCAGTTCGGCGAAGCCTGTGCGCAGCTCCTCCAGGGTGGGGACCGCCTGGTGGTAGGCGCCGACCGCGCAGGAGAACATCAACCCCTCGCACCAGGCCACCAGCGACAGCGCGTGCCGCTCCGGGTCGGTGGAGCCGGCCGCCCTCATCATCGCCACCAGCGGCTCGCGGAAGCGCGCACCCGCCGTGTCGTAGTACGCCCGCAGCTCGGGGCGCCGGGTCGCCTCCAGCGCCAGTTCGTAGCGTGAGACCAGCAGTTCGGGGTGCTCACTGAGATTGCGGTCCAGGGCGAGGGCGAGTGCGTCGACGACCCCCGTGCCCCCGCTGCCCGCGGCGGGCATCTCGTCCGGCTCCAGCACCTGGATCTCGCGCTCGGTCTGCCGGCGCAGCGCCGTCTCCAGCAGAGCCTGCCGGGTGCGGGCGTGGTTGGACGTCGAGCCCTGGGGCAGTCCGGCGACCTCGTCCACCGCCCGGTGGGTCAGCCCGCGCATACCGCGTTCCACGAGCAGCGTCAGGGCGGCGTCGGCGATGAGATCGGCGCGGGAGGAGCCGGTAGAGCGTGTGGGCATGGGGCCAATCTACGTCCTCACTACAAGTGTAGTGAGGAATGAGGTAGGCTTGCCCGTGTCACTACAGGTGTAGTTCACGTTGTCGGGAGAAGCCATGGACCGGACCCGAGCCGTTGTCGTCGGCGGTGGAATCGGCGGACTGACCGCCGCGGTGGCCCTGCGCCGGCGGGGCTGGGCCGTCACCGTCCTGGAGCGCGCCGACGCCCTCACCCCCGTGGGAGCCGCCCTCAGCGTGACCCCCAACGCGCAGCGCGCACTGGACGTCGTCGGCCTCGGTGACCAGGTCCGTGACCTGTCCGCGTGGCAGGGCGACGGCGGCCTGCGTACGCCGGGCGGGCGCTGGCTCTCCCGTACGAACTCCCGAGCCGCCACCGAGCGGTTCGGCGGGCCGGTTGTCCTGCTGCACCGCGCCACACTCGTGGACATCCTCACCTCGGCGCTGCCCCCGGACGCCGTACGGACCGGGGTGGACGGCGCGCTCAGGGACCCCGGCGGCCCCGACCGCGCGGCCGTCGTCGGCACCCCCGACGGCGACATCGAGGCCGACCTCGTCATCGGCGCCGACGGCGTCCGCTCCGGCGTACGCGGCGTGCTCTTCCCGGGCCACCCGGGCCCGCGCCACTCCGGACTCACCACCTGGCGCGTCGTGGTCCCGTCGCCCGACCGGCCCTTCGCACCCCATGAGACCTGGGGCCGGGGCGCGCTCTGGGGCAGCCAGCCGCTCAAGGACGGCCGCGTCTACGCGTACGCCATGGCCCCCGCGCCCGAAGGCGACCGGGCACCCGATGGGGAGAAGGCGGAGCTGCTCAGGCGGTTCGGCGACTGGCACCACCCCGTGCCCGGCATCATCGCGGCGGCCTACGACGACGGTGTCCTGCGCTACGACGTCCACCACATGGTCGTCCCCCTGCCCGCCCACCACGCCGGCCGCGTCGCCCTGCTCGGCGACGCCGCGCACGCGATGCTGCCGACGCTCGGCCAGGGCGGCAACCAGGCCGTCGAGGACGCCGTCGTCCTCGCGCACCACGTGGGCCACGCCGGCGACGGCACCGATCTCGCGGCCGGACTCGCCGCGTACACCGAGGCACGGCTCCCGCGCACCTCGGCGCTCGTCCAGCGGTCCGCCCGGACGGGCCGGATGACCTCCCTGCGCAACCCCGTGGCCGTCGCCGCGCGGAACACCCTCATCGCCGCCGTCTCCCTGCTGGGTCCCGGCGTCCCGCTGCGCGGTTTCGCCGACGTCGCCGAATGGCGGCCCCCGCAGCGCCCGTATGCTGCCCAGAAGCGCTCCGGCGCTTAAGAGCGGGACTGCGGCGAGGCGACAGGGAGACGTACGTGAAGGTCGGCTGCGTAGGGCTCGGCGACATCGCACAGAAGGCATATCTGCCGGTGCTCACCACCCTGCCCGGGACGGAGCTGCACCTCCAGACCCGCACCCCAGCCACCCTCGCGCGGGTCGCCGAGCGGCACCACATCCCCGCCGAGCGGCGCCACGCCGACCTCGACTCGCTGCTCGCCCAGGGCCTGGACGCCGCGTTCGTCCACGCGCCGACCGCCGCCCACGCCGAGATCGTCACCCGGCTGCTGGAGGCCGGGGTGCCGACCTTCGTCGACAAGCCCCTCGCGTACGAACTCGCCGACTCCGAACGCCTGGTGGCCCTCGCCGTGGAGCGCGGGACGAGCCTGGCCGTCGGTTTCAACCGGCGTTTCGCGCCCGCGTACGCCCAGTGCCTGGAACATCCGCGCGACCTGATCCTCATGCAGAAGAACCGCGTCGGCCTGCCCGAGGACCCGCGCACCCTGGTCCTGGACGACTTCATCCATGTCGTGGACACCCTGCGCTTCCTGGTCCCCGGCGCCGTCGAGCACATCGACGTCCGCGCCCGTACGCGCGACGGCCTGGCACACCACGTGGTGCTCCAGCTCTCCGGCGACGGCTTCACCGCCATCGGCATGATGAACCGGATGAACGGCTCGACCGAGGAGATCCTCGAAGTCTCCGGACAGGACACCAAGCGGGCCGTCCACCAGATCGCCGAGATCGTCGACCACAAGGGCCAGCCCAGCGTCCGCCGGCGCGGCGACTGGGTGCCGGTGGCCCGCCAGCGCGGGATCGAGCAGTGCGTGCTGGCGTTCCTGGACGCCGTACGCGCCGGGAGGACGCTCAGCGCTCGGGACGCTCTGCTGACGCACGAGCTGTGTGAACGGGTGGTCCTGGAGGC
This sequence comes from Streptomyces sp. NBC_01508, assembly GCF_045040315.1. Classification (NCBI taxonomy): domain Bacteria; kingdom Bacillati; phylum Actinomycetota; class Actinomycetes; order Kitasatosporales; family Streptomycetaceae; genus Streptomyces; species Streptomyces sp. NBC_01508. The sequence goes on from NZ_CP109419.1 coordinate 7,416,533, forward strand.
GCGGGCGCAGGCCGTCTGAGCGACCGCGCGCCCTCGGCGGCGCAGAGGGCCGCGAGCACGGCCGACGCGCCGTACAGCGGCCAGTCGCCGTACCGGACGTACGCGGTGGTGCCGCGCGCCAGCGGCAGCTCGTACACGGCACCGGCGCTGCTCGCCGTGCCGAGCGGCGCACCGACCCGCCCGCCGTCCGGGCCGTACACCGCGCTGACGCCCGTGAGCGTGGCGTGCACCGTGGGGCGGCCCGTCTCGGCCGCCCGCAGCGCGGCCAGTGAGGCGTGCTGCTCAGGGGCCCAGCTGTGCTGGAACGACGACGTCGACGACTGTGCGACGAGAAGCTGCGCGCCGTCCCTGGCCAGCCGGCGGCTCATGTCGGGGAACGCCGTCTCGAAGCAGATCAGCGGGCCCAGCCGCAGCCCGCCGCGCCCCTCGCCGGGCAGCACCATGACGACCTGGCGGGTGCCGCGCCTGCGGTCCTCGCCCGCCGCCTTGCCCACCGACGTCGCCCAGCCGAGCGCCGCACGCGCCGGGACGTACTCGCCGAACGGCACCAGCCGCATCTTGTCGTACCGGTCGCCGGTCGGGCCGTTCGGACCCACGAGCACGGCGCTCTTGAAGATCCCCGTGCGCCCCGCCGCGTCCGTGCCGGAAGCGTCCACATTGACCAGGACGTCGGCGCCGACCAGCCGGGACAGTACGGCGATACGCGCCGCCAGATCCGGCCGGGTGGCGAGATCGTGGCCGACACTGCTCTCGCCCCACACCACGAGATCGAGATCCCGCCCGGCCAGCGAGCGGGTCAGCTCCTCGCTGCGCTCGAAACGCCGCTCGACGCCGTCCGGACCGGCGAAGACACCGGGCTGGACGACCGCGACACGCGCCTGCCCCGAGTGCTCCGGCCGCGGCGCCCACACCCACGCGCAGCTCACGGCGACGGCGCACGCCACCAACCCCGCGGCGGCGACCGTACGCGCCGAGGACAGCGTCAGCAGCACGGTCAGCGCGGTGTTCACGGCGACCACCAGCAGGCTCACCAGCCACACGCCGCCCACCGAGGCCAGCCGCAGCGCGGGGGCGACCTCCCACTGACCGGCGCCCAGCAGCCCCCACGGACCGCCCAGCCCCTCGAAGGACCGCACCGTCTCGATCATCAGCCAGCCCGAGGGCACCACCGCCAGCGCGGCGGCCGTACGCCGGGGAGACGGGCGCCCGCCGAGCATCGCGCGGACCAGCCACCCCCACGGCGCCCACAGCAGCCCCAGCAGCGCGGCCAGCACCACGGTGAACACATGCAGGCTCGGCATCAGCCAGTGATGGACGGCGAGTACGAAGCCCAGCCCGCCGAGCCAGCCGTCCAGCGCCGCGCGCCGGCCCGTCGGAGCCGCACGTACCAGCAGCATCCACGGCACGAGCGCCCCGTACGCGAGCCACCACAGGCCCGGCGCGGGAAAGGTGAGCGCGGGCAGCGCCCCGGCGGCGACAGCCACGACGCCGCGCCACACCGGCGACGTGGAGCGGCGGACCCAGATCGCCCGCCCGCCGGCCGGAACCCGCATGCCGCGCCCCCTCGTCCCGCTCGTGAGCGGTGCAGATCGGATCGGCACCGGTCAGCGGTGCCCCCGAGCGGGGTGCTGCCGGTGAGCGGTGCCTTCCCGATCAGTGTGCGCGAGACAGGGTGCCGGACGACAGAGCGCACCCGGCGCGTCAGTCGTCGGTACGTCAGCCGGCGCCGCGTCAGCCCTCGACCGTGCCACCCGCCCCGTCCGGCGCCTGCTCCCGCGCCACGGCCTCCCGCGCCACGACGCTGTGCAGCAGCCAGCCGTCGCCCGTACGGGAGAGGCCGAAGGTGTAGCGGCTGACGGCGGTGGTCCGTTCGCCGGACTCCGGGACCAGTGTGCTCAGGCAGTCGGCCCGCACCTCGGCGCGGTCGCCCGGATAGCCGCCGAGATCCTGGAAGGCCAGCCGGCGGTTGCCGATCAGGTGCTGGCGCACGGGAAAGCGGCCCAGGACACCGGCGAGCCAGTCGGCGATCTCGGCGGCCGATCCCTCGATACCCCCTGCGGCGCGGTGGTCGGCCCGCCCGTCCGGGGTGAACAGGGCCAGAAAGCCGGGCCAGTCGGAATCGTCCACGGCCATCGCGTAACCGCTGATCACCTCATCGATGGCCAGTCGGTCCATCACGGTCGCGAGATCCACACGCTGCGTCATCCGGTCAGTCTCGGGCAGTGGCGGCCCCAGGCCAAGGCCCGTGCGGATTTGTCGATCATCCGGGTCGATCATCCGGTCGATCGGTCAGCGGGCGGTCAGCGTTGGCCCGGCGACCGTACGGCCCAGTGGATTCGTCGGATTCACGGGAAAGGCCCGGCCGCGCGGTGTCACCGCGTGGCCGGGCCTGATGTTTGACGGTCTTGACGTGCCCCTTAAGCGGCCTCGTCGACCGTGTCGTGCAGAGCGGCAGCCCATTCGAGCAGCAGGCCTTCGTACTCCTCGGCCGGCCACGTGCCGTCTGCCGCGTCGACCAGGGCGCGGATGCGCTCGTTGGCCGCGACGGCGCCGGACGCCGCGGGAGCGGGGGAGGAAGTTGTGGACATACGGCAACGGTACGGGCCGCCGTAGGCCTCCCGCGCCGTTCCGGGAGCGGCATAGCTCACACGCCGAGAGGGCAACCCAACGGTGCGTCAGCTATGAGCCCAGTTCCCCCAAGGGTTTCGGCCGCCGCCCGGCAATCGGACACGGGGCGAGCGGCAAACGTGTCCTTGAGCACACCGTCCGTACACAACGCCGGTCGGATGCGTACACAACCCGTCAGAAGGGGATGTCGCCGCTTCCCGAGATCCGCATCCTCCCGCTGCCGATGGCCGTACGCGTCGCCAGGACGCTGCCTTCCCGTCCGTCGGGCAGCCGGATCCTCATACCGTCGTCGGCGGTGGGCTCGTAGAGACCGTCCGCGGCCCCTTCGGTCTGGACGCTGCCGCCCCATGCGCCGAGGGCGCCGGACCGGTCACCGCTCAGTGTGGCCACGACCGAGATCTCGGTGTCGCCGACGATGAGGGTCGCCGGTCCCTGGTAGTTGCTCATGCCCTCAGTGTGTGCCCCCGCGCGGCCTTCGCGGTCCGGTCAGCCGCCGGATTCGCCCGCGTGCGGGCTCAGGGCGTCCGTACCGACGAGGAAGAAGATCACCACACCGAGCAGAATCCGGTAGATCACGAACGGCATGAAGCTCTTGGTGGTGATGAACTTCATGAACCACGCGATGACGGCGTAGCCGACCGCGAAGGCGATGATCGTCGCGAAGATCGTGGGTCCCCACGAGATATGGCCCTGGCTGCCCGCGTCCTTCAACTCGAAGACCCCGGAGGCCAGTACGGCCGGGACGGCCAGCAGGAACGAGTAACGCGCCGCCGCCTCGCGGGTGTAGCCCATCAGCAGACCACCGCTGATCGTGGCACCCGACCGCGAGACACCCGGAATCAGCGCCAGGGCCTGGCAGAACCCGAAGATCAGACCGTCCCTGACGCCCAGTTCCTTCAGCGACTTGCGCTCCTTGACGGACCGGTGCTTGCCGCCGGTCTCGTCACGCGCCGCCAGCCGGTCCGCGATGCCGAGGACGACGCCCATCACGATCAGCGTCGTCGCGATCAGCCGCAGATCACGGAACGGCCCCTCGATCTGGTCCTTGAACACGAGCCCGAGCACACCGATGGGGATCGAACCGACGATCACCAGCCAGCCCATCTTCGCGTCGTGGTCGGAGCGCATCGCCTTGTCCGTCAGCGAGCGGAACCAGGCCGAGACGATCCGGGCGATGTCCTTGCGGAAGTAGATGAGGACCGCCGCCTCCGTACCGATCTGGGTGATCGCGGTGAACGCCGCTCCCGGGTCGTGCCAGCCGGCGAAGGCGGCGGTCAGCCGCAGATGCGCGCTGGAGGAGATGGGCAGGAACTCGGTCAGCCCCTGGACGAGTCCGAGGATGAGTGATTCGAACCAAGACATTGGGTGCTACGCCATCCAGGAGAAGTTCGTGCACCGGCCGGTGCGGACGCGGGCCGGTGGCGGATTGTGGGCCGACGGGTGGGGCGCGGAGTCGTTCATATGGAGTGGGTCGGGGATGTGCTCACGCGGACTCATCACTGCTCGGAAGAGGTGCTCGAAAGGGATGGCGGTGCGGTGCCGACGGCGCGACAGACAGCCCCTCCCGGACCTGGAAGGGGTGGTCGCGCGCCGGTCGGGGGCAGCGTAGCCGCTGCGGGTTACGAGACGGGGTCAGGTCCCGGCTCGGGCCTGGCTCGGGCCTGGCTCGGTCCGGGGGAGGTCCGGGGGAGGTTCGGGAGAGGCCAGGAACACCCGGGCCGAGGCGCGTGTCGGAGGGCGCGCAGGGGGCGCGCAGGGGGTGCGCAGAGGGTGTGTGGCGGCGAGGTCAAGGTCACATCGGTTCGACCTGATGGCCGCCGAAGGCCCTGCCCTAACATCTCGGCATGACGCTCCTGCCCGATAGCGGGCTTTCGCTGGCTGCCGAGTTCCCCGAACCGACCCATGAGCAGTGGCAGGGTCTGGTGGAAGGGGTACTGCGGAAATCCGGTCGGAACGTCTCGGGGACCGCCGCCGAGGACGCACTCTCCGCCACGATCGAAGACGGACTGACCACCCGTCCCCTCTACACCTCCGACGACTCCCCGGGCGACGGCGGCCTCCCGGGCTTCGCCCCCTTCACCCGGGGCGGCACCCCCGGCGGCCCCGCGCCGGGCGGCTGGGACGTACGCCAGCGCCACGCGCGGACCGACCCGGCGCGCACCAACGAAGCCGTACTCGACGACCTGGCCAACGGGACCACCTCGCTGTGGCTGGCCGTGGGCGAGACGGGCGTACCCGTCGCCGGCCTCGCCGACGCCCTCGCCGGCGTCTATCTCGACCTCGCCCCCGTCGCGCTCGACGCGGGCGACGAATTCCCCGCCGCCGCAGCCGAGTTGCTGCGCCTGTACGACGAACGAGACGTCCCGCACGGGGAGGCGCGCGGCACCCTCGGCGCCGACCCGCTCGGCCGCCTCGCCCGTACCGGCGACGAGACCCCCGGACTCCAGGACGCCGCCGCCGAACTCGCGGAGCTGTGCCACCGCGAGTACCCCGGACTGCGCGCCCTCGTCGTCGACGCCCTGCCCTACCACGAGGCCGGCGGCTCGGTCGCGCAGGAACTCGGCTGCTCCCTCGCGGCCGGGGTCGCCGCGCTGCGCGACCTCGACGCCGCCGGGCTGAGTGCCGAAGCGGCCTGCGGGCAGCTGGAGTTCAGATACGCCGCCACCGCCGACCAGTTCCTGACCATCGCCAAGCTCCGCGCCGCGCGCCGGCTGTGGGCGCGCGTCGCCGAGGTCAGCGGAGCGGGACCGGCCGGTGCCGCACAGCGCCAGCACGCCGTCACCTCGTCGGTGATGATGACCCGGCGCGACCCGTGGGTGAACATGCTGCGCACCACGGTCGCCTCGCTGGCCGCCGGGGTCGGCGGCGCCGACGCCGTGACCGTGCTGCCCTTCGACCACACCCTCGGGCTGCCGGACGCCTTCGCCCGGCGGATCGCCCGTAACACCTCGACCATCCTCATCGAGGAGTCCCACCTCGGGCGTGTCATCGATCCGGCCGGCGGCTCCTGGTACGTCGAGCGGCTGACCGACGACCTCGCGCACGCCGCCTGGGCCTGGTTCCAGGAGATCGAACGGGACGGCGGCCAGCGCGCCGCGCTGCGCTCCGGCCTGGTCGCCGAACGCCTCGCCGGGACCTGGGCCGCCCGCTCCGAGAAGCTGGCCCGCAGGCGCGAACCGGTCACCGGGGTCAGCGAGTTCCCCCAACTGGCCGAGACACCCGTCGTACGCGACGCGCCACCGCCCGCCGCGACCGGCGGACTGCCCACCGTCCACCGCGACGACGCCTTCGAGAGTCTGCGCTCGCGCTCCGACGCGCATCTCGCGTCGACCGGCGCCCGGCCCCGCGTCTTCCTGGCCGCCCTCGGCCCGGCAGCCGCGCACACGGCGCGGGTGACCTTCGCGTCCAACCTCTTCCAGTCCGGCGGCATCGAACCGGTCCACGACCCGGTCACCGTCGACCCCGCCACCGCCGCCGACGCCTTCACCCGCAGCGGCGCGGCCATCGCCTGCCTCTGCTCCAGCGATCCGCTCTACGCCGAGCAGGCCGAACGGGCCGCCGCGGCACTGACCGCGGCGGGCGCCACCCGCGTGTACCTCGCGGGACGCCCCGGCGAGCTGCGCGAGACCTTCAGCCGGGCCGGAGTCGACGAGTTCGTCGCCGCAGGCGACGACGCCGTCGCCCAACTCACCTCCGCCCTCGACCACATGGGAGTGGCGCGATGACCGTCCCCGACTTCACCGGCATCGACCTGGGGCCCGCCACGGCCACCGGGGCGAACGCGAACGAGGACCAGTGGCGCACCGCCGTCAAGGAGAGCACCGGCCGCGGCGACGACGACCTCGTCTGGCACACCCCCGAGGGCATCGACGTCAAACCCCTGTACACCGAGCGGGACTTGGCGGAGCTCGACTTCCTCGGGACGTACCCCGGCATCGCGCCGTATCTGCGCGGCCCCTACCCGACGATGTACGTCAACCAGCCCTGGACGATCCGTCAGTACGCCGGATTCTCCACCGCCGAGGAGTCCAACGCCTTCTACCGGCGCAACCTCGCCGCCGGGCAGAAGGGCCTGTCCGTCGCCTTCGACCTGCCCACACACCGCGGTTACGACAGCGACCACCCGCGCGTGACCGGCGACGTCGGCATGGCCGGCGTGGCCATCGACTCGATCTACGACATGCGCCAGCTCTTCGACGGCATCCCGCTCGACAGGATGACCGTGTCGATGACGATGAACGGCGCCGTCCTGCCCGTACTCGCCCTCTACATCGTCGCGGCCGAGGAGCAGGGCGTACCGCCCGAGAAGCTGGCCGGGACCATCCAGAACGACATCCTCAAAGAGTTCATGGTCCGCAACACCTACATCTATCCACCCGCCCCCTCGATGCGGATCATCTCCGACATCTTCGCGTACACCTCGAAGAGGATGCCGCGCTACAACTCCATCTCCATCTCCGGCTACCACATCCAGGAAGCCGGCGCGACGGCCGATCTGGAGCTGGCCTACACCCTCGCCGACGGCGTCGAGTATCTGCGCGCCGGACTCGACGTGGGCCTCGACGTCGACGCGTTCGCCCCCCGGCTCTCCTTCTTCTGGGCCATCGGCATGAACTTCTTCATGGAGATCGCCAAATTGCGCGCGGCGCGGCTGCTGTGGGCCAGGCTCGTCAAGAAGTTCGACCCGCGGAACGCCAAGTCCCTTTCCCTGCGCACCCATTCGCAGACCTCCGGCTGGTCGCTCACCGCCCAGGACGTCTTCAACAACGTCCCGCGCACCTGCGTGGAGGCGATGGCCGCCACCCAGGGCCACACCCAGTCACTGCACACCAACGCCCTGGACGAGGCACTGGCACTGCCCACCGACTTCTCCGCGCGCATCGCCCGCAACACCCAACTCCTGCTCCAGCAGGAGTCGGGCACCTGCCGCGTCATCGACCCGTGGGGCGGCAGCGCGTACGTGGAGAAGCTGACGTACGACCTCGCGCGCCGCGCCTGGCAGCACATCGAGGAGGTCGAGGCGGCCGGGGGCATGGCGCAGGCCATCGCGGAGGGCATCCCCAAGCTGCGCATCGAGGAGGCGGCGGCCCGCACCCAGGCCAGGATCGACTCGGGGCGCCAGCCGGTCATCGGCGTCAACAAGTACCTGGTGGAGACCGACGAGCGGATCGAGGTCCGATCGGTCGACAACTCCTCCGTACGGACGCGGCAGATCGCCAAGCTGCGCCGGCTCCGCGAGGAGCGCGACGAGGCCGTGTGCCAGGACGCGCTGCGTGCCCTCACCGGCGCGGCCGAGGCAGGCTCGGCCCAGGGACTCGACGGCAACCTGCTGGCCCTCGCCGTGAACGCGGCACGCGCCAAGGCCACCGTCGGCGAGATCTCCGACGCCCTGGAGAAGGTGTACGGGCGGCACTCCGGCCAGATCCGTACGATCTCCGGTGTGTACAGGAACGAGGCCGGCACGTCACCGGCCGTCGAACGGACCCGGGCCGCCGTCGAGGAGTTCGAACAGGCCGAGGGACGGCGCCCACGCATCCTGGTCGCCAAGATGGGCCAGGACGGCCACGACCGCGGCCAGAAGGTCATCGCCACCGCCTTCGCCGACCTGGGCTTCGACGTCGACGTCGGCCCGCTGTTCCAGACCCCCGGTGAGGTGGCGCGGCAGGCCGTCGAGGCCGACGTGCACATCGTCGGGGTGTCGTCGCTGGCCGCCGGGCACCTCACGCTCGTCCCCGCCCTGCGTGAGGAACTGGCCCGGGAGGGCCGCGAGGACATCATGATCGTCGTCGGCGGCGTCATCCCGCCCGGCGACATCGACGAACTGCACCGCGCGGGCGCCGCGGCCGTCTTCCCGCCCGGCACGGTCATCCCCGACGCCGCGCACGACCTGCTCACCACCCTGACCGCCGCACTCGGCCACGAGCGGTGAGCCGGTGAACCGTCGAATCGGCATCGACATCGACACCTACACCAAAGGTGTACTCGACGGCTCCCGGTCGGCCGTCGCACGCGCCATCACCCTCGTGGAGTCCACCAGGGCCGACCACCGGGAGCTCGCACAACGGCTCCTGACCGCCCTGCTGCCGTACTCGGGCGCGGCGCGCAGGATCGGCGTCAGCGGCGTACCCGGCGTCGGCAAGTCCACCTTCATCGACGCCCTCGGCACCATGCTCACCGGCCTCGGGCACCGGGTCGCCGTCCTGGCCGTCGACCCGTCGTCCAGCAGGACCGGTGGCTCCATCCTCGGTGACAAGACCCGCATGGAGCGCCTGGCCGTCGACCCGGCGGCCTTCGTCCGGCCCTCACCCACCGCGGGCACCCTGGGCGGCGTCGCCAAGGCGACCCGCGAGACCATCATCGTGATGGAGGCGGCCGGTTACGACGTCGTCCTCGTCGAGACCGTCGGCGTCGGCCAGTCGGAGACCGCCGTCGCGAACATGGTCGACTCCTTCCTCCTGCTGAGCCTCGCCCGCACCGGAGACCAGCTCCAGGGCATCAAGAAGGGCGTGCTGGAGCTGGCCGATCTCATCGCCGTCAACAAGGCCGACGGGCCGCACGAGCGGGACGCGAAGTCCGCCGCGCGTGAACTCGCCGGGGCGCTGCGCCTGATGCACCCCGCCGACGCGGCGTGGACACCGCCGGTGTTGACGTGCAGCGCCCGCGACGGCACGGGGCTCGACACCGTCTGGGAGCGCCTGGAGCAGCACCGGAAGGTCCTCGACACCAGTGGCCGCCTCCAGCGCAAGCGCAGCGACCAGCAGGTCGACTGGACCTGGTCGATGGTCCGGGACCAGCTGCTGGACCGGCTGCGGAGCCATCCGGGCGTCCGCGGTCTGGCTCCCACGCTCGAACAGGCGGTACGGGAGGGCTCGTTGACGGCCACGCTGGCCGCCGAACGGATCGTCGAGGCACTGGACCTGCCCGCCGACGTCGAGGGAGAGGGACGATGACGGACAACCCTCCTACGGAGGACGCGCACGTTGTCGTACGGCGCGACGGGTACATGGGGCGGCTCACGCTCAACCGGCCACGCGCGCTCAACGCCCTCACCCACGCCATGGTGCGGCGTGTCGACGCCGCGCTCGCCGGGTGGGAGAAGGACCCGTCCGTACACGCGGTGGTCATCGACGGCGCCGGCGAACGCGGCCTGTGCGCGGGCGGCGACATCCGGGCGATCTACGAGGACGCGCGCACGGGCGGCTCGGCGTCGCCCGCGTTCTGGCGCGACGAGTACCGGCTCAACGCCCGGATCGCGCGCTTCCCGAAGCCGTACGTCGCCCTCATGGACGGCATCGTGATGGGCGGCGGCGTGGGCGTCTCGGCGCACGGCGACGTCCGGATCGTCACCGAACGCTCGCGGGTCGCGATGCCCGAGACCGGCATCGGCCTCGTGCCGGACGTCGGCGGCACGTACCTGCTCTCCCGGGCGCCCGGCGAACTCGGCACGCACCTCGCCCTCACCGGCACGGCCGTCGGCGCGGCCGACGCGATCCTGTGCGGACTCGCCGACCACTTCGTCCACTCCGCGCGGCTGCCCGGACTGGCGGCCGAACTCGCCGACACGGAAGTGCCGTTGGCCGTCCGGCGCCACGCATCGGCCCCGCCCGTCGGGGAGTTGGCCGACGACCGTGAGTGGATCGACGCGTGTTACGCGGCGGACTCGGTGGAGGAGATCGTGGACCGGCTCTTCGGCAGCGGGCACCACGCGGCCAAGCAGACCGCGGAGACGATCCTCACGAAGTCACCGACCGCGCTGAAGGCGACGCTGGCGGCGGTGCGCGGCGCGCGGCGCCTGGGGACGCTGGAGGAGGTGCTGGACGAGGAGTACCGGGCGTCGTGCGCGGCACTGCGGACGGCGGACCTGGTGGAGGGGATCAGGGCGCAGGTGATCGACAAGGACCGGATGCCGGGGTGGGTGCCGGGGGAGCTGTCGGCGGTCACTGCGGCCGACGTGGCCGGCTTCTCGGCGGTGCCGGTGGGTGGGGACCTGGGGCTCGGGCGGTGACGGGTGCCCTCAAGCGCCGGGCGGGCTGTTCTTTGCCCTCAATCGCCGGACGGGCTTGAAAGGTGCCCTCAAACGCCGGGTGGGCTGAAAGGCGTCCTCAAGCGCCGGACGGGCTTAAGAAGCCCGGCGGTTGAGGACAGGGCCAGGCCCCGGCTACGCCACCGGTTCAGGGACCCGGGTCTCCGTCGGCGTCGGGCTCGCGGCGCGCAGCCGGTGGCGTTTGTGCCAGGCCAGCGCCGCCGCCCCCGTGCCCGTCAGCACGATGAACCCCATCGCGATCAGGAACGCCGGCGATGTCGGCGACCCCGCCTGGCTCCCCGCGACCACGTACGCCGCCGTGTTGGGGATCGTCCCGATGGCCGTCGCCAGCAGGAACGGCAGCCAGCCCATCTTCGACACCGCCGCGCAGTAGTTCGCGGCCACGAACGGCACCCCGGGGAACAGCCGCACCGCCATCATCGAACGGAAGCCGTGCTGGCTCAACTGCCCGTCCGCCGCCGTCAGCCAGCGGCCCCGCAGCAGCGGGCGCAGCGCCTCCTGACCGAGGAAGCGGCCCAGTCCGAAGGCGATGCCCGCGCCCAGCACCGTCCCCGCGACCGCCGCCGGGAGCCCGAGCTGCGTACCGAACAGCGCGCCCGCCGCGAGGTTCAGCAGCGGACGCGGCACGAAGGCCGCCGTGCACACCCCGTAGGCCGCGGCGAAGAGCACCACCGCGGCGCCGCCACTGAGCTGCGGCCAGCCGGCCGAGAGGAATCTCTGTGGCTCGTAGACCAGCACGGCGGTCCCCGCGCACGCCAGAAGGAGCACGAGGAGAGAGAGCCTGGACCAAGGTGAGAGCAGCACCCTCGTACAGCGGACCGTGAGGCCGGCGGACGGCCTGTCGACAGGGTCGAGCATTCGGGGAGACTAACCGACGACGAGTTGTGAGCGTCGTCAAGAGCCGCGAGACAACCGCCACTCGGGCGCTCGCCCGGCCTGTCCGGGACGTACGCGGCCCGCCGGGGGACTGTCGGTGGCGGTGCGTAACCTGCACGTCATGACCCTCGCACCGCCGCCCAGCGCGCTCGCCGACACCGTGCTGGACCGGCTCACCGTCGGGTACGCCACAGCCACCGATCCGGCACGGGCCGAGCGGTCCGCCGCGTATCTCAAGGGCGTCGCCCCCTTCCTCGGCATCCCCGCGCCCCAACGCCGCGCGCTGTCACGGCAGGTGCTCGACCCGCTGCCACCCCCCGACGAGACGGACTGCGCCGCGATCGCGCTGCGCTGCTGGGAGCTGCCCGAGCGGGAGTATCAGTACTTCGCGGTCGACTACCTCCGCCGTCACGTCCGGCGCCTGTCGTCCGGCTTCCTCCTCGTCGTCCGGCACCTCGTGTCCACCGTCTCCTGGTGGGACACCGTCGACGCACTCGCCGCCCATCTCGCCGGCGGCCTCGTTGCCGCCGACCGCGCGCTCGTGACCGAGATGGACGCCTGGATCGAGGACGAGAACCTCTGGATCGCGCGCACCGCGCTGCTGCACCAGCTCACCTACAAGCAGGCGACCGACAGCGAGCGGCTGGTCGACTACTGCCTCCGGCAGTCCGGACACCGCGACTTCTTCGTCCGCAAGGCGATCGGCTGGTCCCTGCGCGAGTACGCCAAGATGGACCCCGCCGCCGTCCGGGACTTCGTCGCGGGCGCCCACGACCGGCTCTCCCCGCTCTCCGTACGCGAGGCCCTGAAGAACCTCTGAGCGGCACCCGGCGGAAAACCTGTCGACGCCCCCGCGCCGGTCGGACATCATCGACGACATGTTCCGGTACGCCTTCCACGCAGCGCCGTCCGCAGTCGCGGACGCGCCGAAGGCTGCCGCATTCCTCGCTGCGCACGCGGCGGCCGCCGCAGCAGCGGCAGCGCCCCTCGACGGCGCCCGAAGCTGACCCTTCCCGGATCGTCCGGCGGACCCCACAGGGGGAGGGTCGGCAAGGCCCCGGGGTCCCCTTCACGCTTCGAGTTCCTGGAAGGAACACGTCAGCCATGCCCAAGACGGCATACGTGCGCACCAAGCCGCACCTCAACATCGGCACCATGGGCCATGTCGACCACGGCAAGACCACTCTGACCGCGGCCATCACCAAGGTCCTCAGCGAGCGCGGGACCGGCACGTTCGTGCCGTTCGACCGGATCGACCGGGCGCCCGAGGAGGCGGCGCGCGGCATCACCATCAACATCGCGCACGTCGAGTACGAGACGGACACCCGGCACTACGCGCACGTCGACATGCCCGGCCACGCCGACTACATCAAGAACATGGTCACCGGCGCGGCGCAGCTCGACGGCGCCATCCTCGTCGTGTCCGCGCTCGACGGGATCATGCCGCAGACCGCCGAGCACGTGCTGCTCGCCCGCCAGGTCGGCGTCAACCACATCGTCGTCGCCCTCAACAAGGCCGACGCGGGCGACGACGAGCTGACCGACCTGGTCGAGCTGGAAGTGCGCGAACTGCTGAGCGCGCACGGGTACGGCGGGGAGAGCGTCCCCGTCGTCCGGGTCTCGGGGCTCCGGGCGCTGGAGGGCGACCCGCGCTGGACGGAGGCCGTACGGGCGCTGCTCGACGCGGTCGACACGTATGTGCCGATCCCCGTCAGGTACACCGACGCGCCCTTCCTGCTCCCGGTGGAGAACGTCCTGACCATCACCGGGCGCGGCACGGTCGTCACCGGCGCCGTCGAGCGCGGCACGGTACGCGTGGGCGACCGGATCGAGGTGCTCGGTGCCGAGTCCGGGCCGCAGCTCAGTACGGTCACCTCGCTGGAGACCTTCGGGAAGCCGATGGAGTCCGCCGAGGCGGGCGACAACGTCGCCCTGCTGCTGCGTGGCATGCCGCGCGACGCGATCCGCCGGGGCCATGTGGTGGCCGCGCCGGACAGTGTCGTACCGAGCAGGCGGTTCACCGCGCAGGTGTACGTCCTGTCGGCCAAGGAGGGCGGACGTACGACGCCGGTCACGACCGGCTACCGGCCGCAGTTCTACATCCGTACGGCGGACGTGGTCGGGGACATCGACCTCGGCGAGTCGGCCGTCGCGCGCCCCGGTGACACGGTCTCCCTGACCGTGGAGCTGGGCCGGGACGTGCCGCTGGAGTCCGGGCTCGGCTTCGCGATCCGCGAGGGCGGACGCACGGTCGGCGCGGGCACGGTGACCGGGCTGATCTGACCACCTTCGGGCCGCCGCGCCCGTCTCCGGGGGGAGACGGGCGCGGTCGGCCCGGTGCGGCACGGCACGCACAATGGGACCGTGAGCGAAGCCATCCCCGTCATCCGTACCGTCGACCACGGCACCGCCCGACTGCTGCCCGACGTGGACCGCGAACGGGCGTGGCTGCTGACGGTCGACGGCGCGCCCCAGTCGTACGTCGACCTGGACGACCCGACCCATCTCGAATTCGAGTACACCCGCCGCCTCGGGCACGTCGTCGACCTCGCCGCCGACGAGGGCGATCCGCTCGCCGTGCTGCACCTCGGCGGCGGGGCCCTCACCCTGCCCCGCTACGTGAGCGCGACCCGGCCGGGATCGGCGCAGGACGTGGTCGACGCCGACGGGGCGCTGCTCGCACTGGTCGCCGAGGAGTTGCCGCTCCCGGACGGCGGGGCCGGGATCGCCGTGCACGACGCGGACGCCCGCGCCTGGCTCGCCTCGGCACCGGCCCGCTCGGTGGATCTGCTCATCGCCGATGTCTTCGGCGGCTCGCGGGTGCCCGCCCATCTGACGTCCGTGGAGTACGCACGCCTCGCCGAACGGGTGCTGCGGGCCGGCGGCCTCTACGCGGCCAATCTCGCCGACGGCGCGCCCTTCACCTTCCTGGCCTCCCAACTGGCCACCTTCGCCTCGGTGTTCGAGGAGCTGGCGCTCATCGCCGAGCCGTCGGTGCTGCGCGGACGGCGCTTCGGCAACGCCGTACTCCTCGCCTCGCACATGCCCATCGACACGGTGGCCCTGGCCCGCCGGACCGCGTCGGACGCCTTCGCGGCGCGCGTCGAACACGGGGCGTCGCTGCGGCGGTTCACCGCAGCCGCGCCGGTCGTACGGGACGCCGGCGCGGTGGCGTCGCCCGAGCCGCCCGAGGGAGCGTTCGGCATCGGTTGAGTCCCGCGCGCACGTGGGGCTCAACCGTCCGCCGGTCCGGACTACTTGGCCAGCCGGACGGTGCTCATGATCTTCATCAGAGTCTCGTCCGGGATCTCGTCGTCGACGCCCTTGGCGCCGTACACGATCCACGACGTGTAGTCGCCCTTGGCGTTGGTGAAGGTGAAGGCGATCGACTTGCCGTCGGTGTCGCACTTGTCCTTCTTGGGCAGGCCCGTGCTCGCGGCCGTCGAGTAGTGCCCCTTGAGACCGGCCTCGGTCGTGTAGGGCTTGGACTTCTGGACCTCGATCGCCTTCTTGGCCTGTGCGTCCGTCGCTTCCTGGGCGTACCCGGCCCAGACCCAGCTGCCGGCCTCGTTGCTGGCGCCGGTCGCCGTGTCCTTGGCGCCCTGGCCGCCCTTGGTACCCGTGCCGCCGAGGCTGACATCCTCCATCGTGCCGTCCTTGTCGCTGTCCTGCTCGCACCAGTTGGACTTCAGGAAGGCCGGCGCGGAGAAGGTGATGGCGGGCGAGCCGTCACCCTTCTCGGCGTCCGCGAAGCCCGAGAACGTGTCGGGCGACGCGACCGCCCAGTCGGCGGGGACATCGAACTGCGTGCCGTGATTGGGGTTGGTCACGACCTTCCAGCCCGCGATGGTGGGCTTGCCGGTGCCCGAGCCGTCGCGCGGGTTGTCCTGCGGCGTCTCCTTCGGCTTCGGCTTCTTCGACGCGGATGCCTTGGGGTCGTCGGCGACGTTCTTGCTCCCGTCGTCGTCACCCATCACGAAGAAGCCGGTGGCCGCCGCCGCGACGACGACCGCCGAGGCGGCGATGATCGCGACCAGTCTCGTGCGCTTCTTGTCCTGATCCGGATCGGGGCCGCTGGGGCCGCCGTACCCACCGACCTGGTCCGGGACCGCGTACTGCGGCCTGGTCGGCTGCTGGTACGGGTTGGGCTGCTGGTGTCCCGGCTGCTGCGGGTGGCCGGGCTGCTGCTGGTAACCCGGCTGCTGGTAGGGATTCGGCTGTTGCTGGTACCCCGGCTGCTGGTACGGGTTCGAATTCGGATCCTGCGGGTTTTGCTCGCCCCCGGGCGGCTGCTGTCCTGGCCACATGGCGAGTAACGATAGATGGGTCGTCCCCGCACTGCTACGCCGCCCTGTCGCAGGATGGCAACTGACTCTACTCGCGGGTAATATCGCGCCGTATGAGTTCTGATCAGATGACCGTCGGCGAGCTGCTCGCCGCCACCGTTCCCATGGCGCGGACCCTCGACCTGGAGTTCCTGGAAACCACCGCCGAGCGCGCCGTCGTACGGCTTCCGGACCAGGCCGCCTTCCACAACCACGTGGGAGGCCCGCACGCCGGCGCGATGTTCACACTCGGCGAGAGCGCGAGCGGGGCGATCGTGCTCGCCGCCTTCGGCGACCAGCTCTCCCGCGCCGTACCGCTCGTCGTCAAGGCGGAAATCGGCTACAAGAAGCTCGCCATGGGCGTCATCACGGCGACCGCCAGCGTGGACCGCCCGGTGGCGGAGGTCATCGCCGAACTCGACGAGGGCGGGCGCCCGGAGATCCCCGTCACCGTCGTCTTCACCCGCGAGGACGGCGCCGTCACCGGTGAGATGACCAACGTCTGGACGCTGCGGCTCAACGCCTGACGGGACGGGACCGGTACCGGCGGGCGGGGCCGGTACCGGGGCTGTCATGCGAGGGCATCGCGCCCAGGTAGGCTGCCCGGCGTGCGCCTGGAAGGCGCACGCCGGGCAGCCGCACATCCGACACAGGAGGTACCGGTCTTGCACGTCCAGGAGTGGCTGGAGACCGTACCGGCGATCAGCGTGTACGTCCTGGTCGGAGTGGTGATCGGGCTCGAAAGCCTCGGTATCCCGCTGCCGGGTGAGATCGTCCTCGTCAGCTCGGCGCTGCTGGCCTCGCAGCACGGCGACATCAATCCGTACGTCCTCGGCGCGTGCGCCACCGCCGGCGCGATCATCGGTGACTCGATCGGGTACGCCATCGGCCGCAAGGGCGGCAGACCGCTGCTCACCCGGCTCGGCCGGAAGTTCCCGCACCACTTCGGCGAGGCGCAGATCGCCCTGGCCGAGCGGTCGTTCCAGAAGTGGGGCATGTGGGCGGTCTTCTTCGGCCGTTTCGTCGCGCTGCTGCGGATCTTCGCCGGGCCGCTCGCGGGCGTGCTGCGGATGCCCTACTGGAAGTTCCTCGTCGCCAATGTCCTGGGCGGAATCGTCTGGGCCGGGGGCACCACCGCCGTCATCTACTCGGTGGGTGTCGTCGCGGAGGCATGGTTGAAGCGCTTCTCCTGGCTGGGTCTCGTCCTCGCCGTGCTGATCGGCCTCACCTCGATGCTCGTCATCAAGAATCGGGCGAAGAAAGCCTCGGCGCAGACGCAGACGCAGGCGCACGGGCAGACGCCGGAGCCGGTACCCGTCACCGACTGACGCCCGACAGGCTCCCTGCCGTCAGTCCTCGTGCGCGGCCCGATGGCGGTTGGCCAGCTCCAGATAGACCGCCGCGTTGACCTTGATTCCCTCGCGCTCTTCCTCCGTCAGCTCCCGCTTCACCTTGGCGGGCACCCCCGCGACCAGCGAACCCGGCGGTACGCGCATGCCCTGCGGCACCAGCGCCTGGGCCGCGACGAGCGAACCCGCCCCGATGTGCGCCCCGTTGAGGACGGCGGCACCCATGCCGACCAGCACGTCGTCCTCGACGGTGCAGCCGTGCAGCACCGCGTTGTGACCCACCGAGACCCGCTCGCCGATCGTGACGGGTGAGCCCAGGTCGACGTGCACGGTGCAGTTGTCCTGGATGTTGCTGTCGGCCCCGATGGCGATCGGGCCCCCGTCGGCCCGCAGCACCGTGTGGTACCAGACACTCGAACCGGCGGCCAGGCTGACCTCGCCCAGCACCACCGACGTCGGCGCCACGAACGCCGTCGGATCGATCGCGGGCTCCTGTCCGCCCACACCCGCGATCAACGCCCGCTGTGTCATGCCGTCTCCTCGTGTGCCGTGTGCCGTGCGCGTACCGGAACCGTAGGCGACGGGCGGCCACGCTCCGGCACCAGGTCGGCCAGGACACACCCTGTCTGAACCGACGGCCGGTCAATAACCTGGTGCGAGTCGAATGTTGCCGTCGCTTCGACCGAGGGAGCGCCATGACCACCGCACAGCAGGTCCCCGACATCCTGTCGGCGGAGTTCGCCGAGAATCCGTATCCCGCCTACCGCCAGATGCGCGACAGCGCGCCGCTGATCTGGCACGAAGCCACCAAGAGCTACATCATCTCGCGGTACGAGGACGTGGAACGGGCCTTCAAGGACAAGGCGTCGGCGTTCACCACCGAGAACTACCACTGGCAGATCGAGCCCGTGCACGGCAGGACGATCCTCCAACTGAGCGGCCGGGAGCACGCCGTACGCCGCGCGCTCGTCGCTCCCGCGTTCCGGGGCAGCGACCTGGAGGAGAAGTTCCTGCCGGTCATCGAGAGCAACGCCCGCCGCCTCATAGACGACTTCCGGCACACCGGAAGCGTCGACCTGGTGGACGCCTTCGCCACCCGCTTCCCCGTCAACGTCATCGCCGAGATGCTGGGGCTCGACCGGGCGGACCACGCCCGCTTCCACGGCTGGTACACCACCGTGATCGCCTTCCTCGGCAATCTGTCCGGCGACCCCGAGGTGACCGCGGCGGGCGAACGGACCCGGATCGAGTTCGCCGAGTACATGATCCCGATCATCCGGGCCCGCCGGGAGAACCTGGGCGACGACCTGCTCTCCACGCTGTGCGCCGCCGAGGTCGACGGGGTGCGGATGAGCGACGAGGACATCAAGGCGTTCTGCAGCCTGCTGCTCGCGGCGGGCGGCGAGACCACCGACAAGGCCATCGCCTCGATCTTCGCGAACCTGCTGCTCCACCCGGACCAGCTCGCCGCCGTACAGGAGGACCGGAGCCTGGTGGACCGGGCGTTCGCGGAGACCCTGCGGTACACACCGCCGGTGCACATGATCATGCGGCAGACCTCCGAAGAGGTCACGCTCAGCGGCGGCACGATACCCTCCGGCGCCACCGTCACCTGCCTCATCGGCGCCGCCAACCGGGACGGTGACCGCTTCGCCGAGCCGGACACCTTCAACCTCTTCCGGGACGACCTGACGACGACGACCGCGTTCTCCGCCGCCGCGGACCATCTGGCCTTCGCGCTCGGGCGCCACTTCTGCGTGGGCGCGCTGCTGGCCAAGGCGGAGGTACGGGTGGGGGTCGGGCAACTGCTCGACGCGATGCCCGGCCTGCGGCCGGCGGACGGGTTCGACCCGGTCGAGCAGGGGGTGTTCACGCGCGGCCCGCGGTCGCTGCCGGTTCAGTTCACCCCCGTCGCGGACTGACAGCGCCGGGCGGCTCATCGGTCGTCGGGCGGGCGCGCCACAGCGCGCCCGACGACCGATGACAACGGCGGTGGCTCACCGCACCACCGGGGTGAACTCCACCGGCAGTGCCGTCAGACCGCGCATCCAGATCGACGGCCGCCACCTCAACTCGCCCGGCTCCACGGCCAGTACGACATCCGGCAGCCGCTCCAGCAGCGTCTCGACCGCCGTACGGGCGATGACGTCGGCCAGCAGCGGAGCCGGATACGGGCACCGGTGCTCGCCGTTGCCGAAGGACAGGTGCGCCGCGTTCTCCGCGCCGATATGACCCTCCGGCCAGATCTGCGGATCGGTGTTGGCCGCCGCGAGCCCCAGGACCAGGCAGTCGCCCGCCCTGATGTGCCGACCGCCCAACTGCGTGTCGCGGACCGCCCATCGGCCGATGAAATTCTGCGTCGGGGTGTCCAGCCACAGCACCTCGTTGAGCGCCTGCCCGACACTGAGCCGGCCCCCCGACACGTTGAGCGCGAAGCGGTCGTCGGTCAGCAGCAGACGCAGCGTGTTGCAGATCCAGTTGGCCGTGGGCTGCTGCGCCGCCGCGATGACGGAGATCAGGTCCTGGACGATCTCGTCGTCCGCCAGACCCGCCGGATGCCCCAGCATCCGCGAGGTGACGTCGGAGCCGGGCCGGACGCGCTTGTCCCGTACCAACCGCTGGATGCGCTCCTGCACCCGCAGGTACGCCGACACCGGGTCGTCGCCCTCCGCCGCGTCCAGCGACATCCGCAGGTCGCTCACCAGCGCCTCGGTGTCGGCGCCGCCGGCCGGCATGCCGCACATCTGGACGGCGGCCCGCATGGGCAGCGCGTGGGCGTACGAGGCCATCAGTTCGGCGCCCCCGGTGCCCGCGAACGCGTCGATGAGCTGTTCGGCGATCTGCCGGCAGTCGTGGGCCAGTTCGAACTGGTCGACCGCTTCGAGGGCCTGGGTGATCACACCGGCGCGTCGCTGGTGCTCGGCGCCCTCGGTGAACAGCACGGACGGCTGGTAGCCGACGTACGGCAGCAGCGGCCAGTCGGCGGGGATCGCCGCCCACTGGTTCCAGCGGCGCGAGTCCCGGGCGAACAGCTCGTCGTGGCTGGTGACATAGCTGACCTCGGAGTAGCCGAGGACCAGCCACGCGGGGACACCACCGTCCAGCAGGACGGGGGCGATCGGGCCGTGCGCCCGGCGCAGGCTGCGGTACAGCTGGGACGGAGTCTGCTGGAATTCGAGTCCGCTCAGGGGCACCGAGTCGTGAGGGGCGGCGGGGCAGCCGGGTGGCGGCTGGGCGTCGAGGGGCGCGCCCGGCGCGCCGAGGGCTTCGGGGCAGGGTGTGCGGGGATCGGTCATGGCGTCAACTCCCGTGCCATCGCCAGTTCGTACAGGTGGTCCACGAGGGCGATCATGACGTTCTTGCCGGACGAGCGGACCCGCGCGTCGCAGTTGATCAGCGGGACGTGCGCGGGCAGCGACAGCGCCTGCCGGATCTCGTCCAGCGAGAACGCGGAGATGTCGTTGTCGAACCGGTTGACCGCGACCACGAACGGCGTCCTGTGATGCTCCAGCCGGTCGATGGCGTACCAGGACTCGCTCATCCGCCGGGTGTCGACCAGGACGACCGCGCCCAGCGTGCCCGAGAAGAGGCGGTCCCACAGGAACCAGAACCGTTCCTGGCCGGGCGCGCCGAACAGATAGAGCAC
Source organism: Streptomyces sp. NBC_01508 (assembly GCF_045040315.1). NCBI lineage: Bacteria > Bacillati > Actinomycetota > Actinomycetes > Kitasatosporales > Streptomycetaceae > Streptomyces > Streptomyces sp. NBC_01508. The sequence continues at coordinate 7,437,401 of NZ_CP109419.1, forward strand.
CACCCGCTCGGTGAGGCTGATCCGGCCGAAGTCGAAGGCGACCGTCGTCGTGGTCTTCGTGGTGAGTCCGGCGGTCTCGTCCACACCGACACCGGCCTGTGTCATCACCTCCTCCGTGTTGAGCGGGCGGATCTCGCTCACCGACCGCACCAGGGTCGTCTTGCCGACCCCGAAGCCGCCCACGATCACGATCTTCAGTCCGGTCTCGGCGGCGTCGCTCAGCGGGGTACGGGCGGGCAGTTCAGAGGTTGCGGAGTCCATGGAGCACCTCCTTCAAGAGGGCCGGGTCGGGCAGTGCGGAGACGGACCGCGCCACGCGCGGATGGCGGGCGGTGATCCGGCCCGTCGCCCGGAGGTCGCCGAGCAGGATCCGTACGACCGTCACGGGAAGCCGCAGCTCCGCCGAGATTTCCACGACCGCCGTGGGGTGGCGGCACAGTTCGAGGATCGCGCGGTGCTCCGACTGCGTCCCCGGGGTCGGCGCGCACTCGCTGACGATCAGCGTCACCAGGTCGAACGTGTCGTGGTCGGCACGGCTGCGGCCGCCGGTGACCATGTACAGCCGGTCGGGACGGCCGGTGTCGACCGGCTCGCGGGTCATGACGGGGCGACTTCGGGGGACGCCGCGGCCCGGGGCTCGGCCCGCAGATGCTCGCCGATCTGGTCGACCAGCTCGGTCATCTGATGGCCCACCACACCCGGGTCGGCGCCGTCCTCGGCCACCACCGCGAGATGCGCGCCGTCGCCCGCCTCCACGATGAACAGCAGGCCGCCGTGGAACTCCGTCATCGAGTGGCGTACGCCGCCGGTGCCGTTGCCGAACTCGACGGAGGCGCCCTGCGCGAGCGCCTGGATTCCGGAGCAGATCGCGGCCAGTTGGTCGGCCTGGTCGAGCGTGAGATGACGGCTCCAGCAGAGCTTGAGCCCGTCGCGGGACAGCACCAGGGCGTGCCGGGTGCCGGGGGTGCGCTCCAGCAGGCTCTCCAGGAGCCAGGTCAGGCTGTTGTCGGTCGTTGGCATGGGGTGCGTGGAATGCATGGGTTGCGTGGGGCGGAGTCCGCCGGGGGAAGCGGATCACCGGCCCGTGCCTCCAATCACGGTTCTCGCGTTGCGCACGTTCGCTGACGGGGGTGGGCTGGGCGGCGGCGGTGCCTGTGCTCCCGGCGCCGTACGGGGAACGAGGGGCACCTCAGGAGGTGTCGCCGGACTTCGGCTCCGGCTCCGGCTCCGGCTCCTGCTCGCCGGGGGGCCGTCCACGGAGAGCCGGGCCCGGTGGAAGGCGCCGAACTGCGATCCGGCGTCGCGGCCGGGGGGCATGGCCGCGCGTGCCGCGCCGTTGCGCGTACGGGACGCGTCGCCGGTGCCTCCGGTGCCGTTCCGTGTGCCGCCCGTGCCGCCCGTGCCGCCGGTGCCGCCCGCGCCGTCCGTGGGTGGCCTGTCGCGGTCCGCCGCCGCCATGGTGCGCCCCGGCGGCCGTACGGGCAGCCCGCCCGGAGTCGCCACCCGGGGGCCGTCGCCCGGTGCGGCGGGCGACGGCAGGACCGCCGGCAGTGGCACCGACGGGGGTGTGACGGCCGGCTCGCTCACCGTGCCCGCCGGTACGGGCGCGGCGTGCCGCCCCGGCAGGCCGGACGCGGCGCTCCGCCGCTGGGCGAGGAGCTGTGGCGGGAAGAGCACGACGACGCCGGTGCCGCCGCGTGAGGAGGGACGGAAGTTGACACTCAGGTGGTACTTGGCCGCGAGCCGTCCGACGACGGCCAGGCCCAGGCGGGTGCCCTGGAGGGACGCCAGGTCGTTGGAGCGTCCCGACACCGACTCCTCGGCGCGCCGCATCGCCGCGTCGGCCATCTTCAGGCCGCTGTCCTCGATGGTCACCACGATGCCGGCGGACCGCTCTTCCACGTAGACGTGCACCTCGTCGATCGGCGGCGAGAAGTTGGCGGCGTTGTCCATCAGTTCGGCCAGCAGGTGCATCACGCCCTCGGCGGCGAATCCGGCGACGGACGCGGTGCTGGAGCAGTGCAGCCGTACCCGCTGATAGGCCGCGATCCGGCCGACGGCGCCGCGCAGGATGCTCTCCATGCCGATGGGCTTGTTCCAGGCGCGGCTCGCCCGGCCGCCCATCAGCAGCGCCAGCCGGTCGGTCATCAGCCCGAGCTGCGAGGTGTTGTGATCGAGCCTCAGGAGATCGCCGAAAACCTCCTCGCCGTGACGTTCCTGCATCTCGCGGAGATCGGCGAGCATGCTCACGGCCTTCGCCTGTACGCGGCTCAGGGCCTTGGCGCTGGCCGCCTGGGCGGCCGAGCCGCGCCGCTCGCTGATGGCGAAGTCCCGTACGACCGCGTCGGTCAGGACGCGCAGCCGGGGATCGGACGGACGCTTCAGATCGGCCAGTACGGTGTCGGCGCCCCGGCCCTCGCGGAGAGCGCCGAGTGCGGTGGGCAGCGTCACCGTCGACAGGAGGTCCAGATCGTCGGCGATCCGGCCGAGCCCGGCGACCGCCGTCTCGTGGCCGGCGATCGCGGTGGCCGCGCGGTGCTCGCCGAGCGCGACTTCTTCGGCGAACGTCCGCAGCACCCGCTGGAGTTGAGGGTCGGACGGCTGGGGAGCGGCGGCGAGCGTCTCCTCGGTGCCCGCCCCGTCGCGGAGCCGCTTGACCACGGTGGGGAGCGTGACGTTCGCCAGGTGGGCCGACTCCGCGCCGTTCCTGGCCAGTCGCGCGTGCAGGGCCTGGATCTCGCCGCCGGCGGCCACGGAGCCACGGCGGTGGCGCCGCAGCAGCAGCCCGGCGCCGACGACGGCGCAGGCGAGGATCGCCCAGGCGACGGCGAGCGTCGTCAACGCCCAGGCGCGTGCGGCGGTGGGGGCGGTCGCGACCGCCGCGCCGGCCGCGGCTCCCGCCACCAGCAGCAGGGCGGGCGGCCCGGCGAGCGACAGGGGGCGCGTCTTGAGTACGCGGTGGGGGCTCGGTGCGACAGGCACTGACATTCCGCGGTCCCTCGGGTATTCGAGTGCGGGGGAAACAGACCGGCCGACCGGCGCGCGTCGGCCGTGCTGGGCGGCGCCGGTCGCCGACGGGAACGGTGGTCTTCCGGGCCGTGTGGGGCTCACGCTACTCACGAGGGGTGGGGGAACGGGGCCACCACGGGGCAGTGCCCACCAACGAGGGAGTTGGCGGCGAACTCGCCCCCGTGGTGGGCGAAGTCGTGGTAAATGCGCGAGAAAGGGATTGGCGGGAGGGAGTGGCGCCGTGGGGTGAACGTCACAGCACGCGGCGCCGGCCCGGCCCGCCCCCGCCGATACCGTGGGCGGGTGCCGAAGAGCAGAGACACGTATCCCTCACTGACCGCCTGGCGCCGCCGCCTCGTCTCGCGCGCCGTCCAGGGCGGCTGGCGGTGGATCCAGGAGGCGGGCGCGGTGAGCGCCGAGCAGCCCGGCAGGCTCCGCTTCGGCCGGATCGGTGCGGGTACCCGGCTCGCCTTCCCGCAGGGCACGGTCTTCGGTGAGCCGTGGATCGAGCTGGGCGACCACTGCGTCATCGGTGAACACGTCACCCTGACCGCCGGGATGATGCCCGGCCTCGACCTGGGCGCGGAGCCGATCCTGCGGCTCGGCGACGGCGTCGTCCTCGGCCGCGGCAGCCATGTCGTCGCCGACACGGAGGTGACCATCGGCTCGAACACGTACTGCGGGCCGTACGTCTACATCACGTCGACGAACCACAGTTACGACGATCCGCAGGTGCCCGTCGGCAAGCAGTGGCCCCGCACGGAGCGGGTGTCGGTGGGGCCCGGGTGCTGGCTGGGCACCGGCGCGGTGATCCTTCCGGGGGCGCGGCTGGGGCGCAACGTGGTGGTGGCGGCGGGAGCCGTCGTACGCGGGGAGGTGCCCGACCACGCGGTGGTGGCGGGGGCGCCCGCGCGGGTCGTACGGAGCTGGGACCCGGAGCGGGGCTGGCAGCCGCCGTTGCGTACGCCCGCGCCCGTGCCGATCCCGGAGGGCGTCACACCGGAGCAACTGCTGGCGCTCGCGGAGCTGGATCCGGACCGGACGTAGGCCTCACAGGGCGTACGCGCGGTCAGCCGGCGGCCAGCAGGACCGTGCCGATCAGCGCGAGCCCGGCGCCCGCCGCCTGGACGGCGCGCAGTCGCTCCTTCAGCACGCCCCGCGCGGCGACCGTCGTGATCACCGGATACAGCGAGGCCAGGACTGCGGCGACCGTGACGGGACCGTACTGGGCGGCGATCGCGTACGTACCGTTGGCGGCCACGTCCGCGAGGCCGACGAACGCCAGCGCCGGCAGGGCCGCCCGGATCACCTGGAACCCGCCCTCCTCGGGCAGGGCACGCGCGCCTCGTTTCACCGACACGTACAGCGCCGTCCCGCCGACGCCGACGTTGGCGACGCGCTGCGCGAACAGCGCCAGGAACAGGCCGGTGAGCGAGGTCGACGCCTCGGCGATCAGGGCCATGACCGCGCCGAACCCGAACGCGGCGAGCAGCGTCAGCGCGATCGCCCGGCGCCGGACCGGCGCCCCGCGCAGCTCGGGGCCGCCGGCCAGCACGATGCCCGCGACGGCCACGGCGATCCCGGCTACCTGGATGAGTCCGGGCCGTTCGCCGACGACGATGCCCACTCCCGCGGGGACCGCCACGCCGATCGAGCCGAGTGGGGAGACGACGCCCATCGGGCCGAGCGCGAGCGCTTTGTAGAAGGCGAGCATGGCGACGGTGCCGACGACTCCGGCGGCGACCGCGTACCAGAGCCGCGGTCCGGCCTCGGTCCAGGCGCCGGTCACGACGACGACCACACCGAGGACGGCGACGGCGATCGACTGGGACACCACGACCACGGTCAGGGCGGGCATGCGCCGGGTGAGCAGCCCGCCCCCGAAGTCGGCCAGACCCCAGAGCAGGCTGGTGGCCAGCGCGAACAGTGCGGTCATGGACGCGAACCTCGCCAGTACAGTGTGATGGACGGTTGGTGCACCACACCGTAGTGCAGTCCATTGAACTGTGTCATTGAATATATTGGACGGAATGTGTCGGACCTCGATCAGCTGACCCAGTCGCTCGCCCGCAATCTCAAACGGTGGCGCGGCGAGAGAGCCTTCACCCTCGACGCTCTGGCGGCCCGGTCCGGGGTCAGCCGGGGCATGATCATCCAGATCGAGCAGGCCCGCACGAATCCCAGCGTCGGCACCACGGTCAAGCTCGCCGACGCGCTCGGCATCAGCATCACCACGCTCCTCGACTACGAACAGGGCCCGCAGGTCAGGGTCGTACCGGCCGACCAGGCCGTCCGCATGTGGTCCACCGAGGCGGGCAGTGCCACCGTGCTGCTGGTCGGGACCGAATCACGCGGCCCGCTCGAACTGTGGTCCTGGAAACTGATGCCCGGCGAACACAGCGACTCCGACGCCCACCCCGACGGCACCACCGAACTGCTGCACGTCACCGCCGGCGAACTGACCCTCGTCGTGGACGGCGCCTCGCACCAGGTGGCCGAAGGCTCGTCGGCGGTCTACGAGGCGAACCTGCCGCACAGTTACCGCAACGACGGCGCGACGACCGTCGAGATGACCATGGCCGTCTCCATCCCGCCCGCGCGCTGAGCGGCCGTCCGCCGTGGTCGCGTTCATCCGTCGAGACGGCCGTTCCCGGCCGTCCGCCCGCCTGTTAGCTTGACGCCCATGCGCGCGCCCATCGGAGACTTCGACAACGCCCGGCCCGCCCCCGACTGCCTCGACCTGCTCACGGAGCCGGTCGCCGCCGCCGTACGGGCCTGGCAGGGCGACGTGCCCGCCGACCAACTCCTCTACGTGGACACAGACCCGGACATCGCCGACACCGCCGCCTTCGTGGAGCACCACGGGGCCGAACTGCTCGACAGGTCCGCGAACTGCGTCGTCGTGGCGGGCAAGCGCGGCGGCGAGTCCACGCTCGCCGCCTGCCTCGTGCTCTCCCGCACCCGCGTCGACGTCAACGGAGCCGTACGCAGACAACTCGGCGCGCGCAAGGCCTCGTTCGCCCCGATGGACTCCGCGACCGGCGAGACCGGCATGGAGTACGGCGGCATCACCCCGATCGGCCTGCCCGCCGACTGGACCCTGCTCGTGGATGCCGCCGTCGTGGACACCGAGTGGGTGCTGATCGGCAGCGGACGGCGCCGGGGCAAGCTCATCGTGCCCGGCAAGACCTTCGCCGCCCTGCCCGGCGCCGTGGTCATCGACGGCCTGGGCATCGCCACTGGCTGAAAGCGTCGACGCCTGCGGCGGTGCGGAGGGCGGTGGGGACGGCGGTGTCGACGGCGGTGGGTACGGCTCCCGGACCGCTCAGCCCAGCAGCGGTATCTCGATGGCGGGGCAGCGGTCCATCACCATGTCGAGACCGGCGGCCCGCGTGCGCTCGTACGCCTTCTCGTCGATCACCCCGAGCTGGAACCAGACCGCCTTCGCGCCGATCGCGGCGGCCTCGTCGGCCACCGGCCCCGCCAGCTCGCTGTTGACGAACACGTCCACCACATCGACGGGGAACGGGATCTCCGCCAGCGACGCGTACCCCCGCTCGCCGTGAACCGTCTCCGCCTTGGGATGCACCGGCACCACGCGCTTGCCGAAGCGCTGGAGCACGGCCGCCACGCCGTACGCCGCCCGCGACCGGTTGCCGGACAGTCCCACGACCGCCCAGGTGTCGCCCGTGGAGGTCAGAATCCCGCGGATCGTCTCATCGTCTGCGTACATGCCCGGACAACGGACGGCACGGCCCGGCAATTCCCCCGCCGGCCCTCGTGGCGACGACCCGCCATGCGGGCGCGGTGGCGGCAGAGCCTAGGGTGGCGCGATGCATGAGCAGTACCGCACCGTCGCCCGCCAGGGAATCCACGAGACCGAGGTCAACCGGTCGCGTTTCCTCTGCGCACTCGCGCCCGCCGCCACCGAGGAGGAGGCGCGGGACTTCGTCGCGGACGTCCGCCGGGAACACCCCACCGCCACGCACAACTGCTTCGCCTACGTCATCGGCGCCGACGCCTCCGTACAGAAGGCGAGCGACGACGGAGAGCCCGGCGGCACCGCCGGCCCGCCCATGCTGATCCGCCGCGACGTGCGCTACGTCGTCGCCGTCGTCACGCGCTACTACGGAGGCATCAAGCTCGGCGCGGGCGGGCTGATCCGCGCGTACGGGGGCGCCGTCGGCGAAGCCCTCGACGCGCTCGGCACCGTCACCCGCCAGCGCCACCGGCTGGCCACGATCATCGTGGACCACCAGCGGGCCGGAAAGCTGGAGAACGAACTGCGGGCCACCGGCCGCACCGTACGCGACGTCACGTACGCGGAGATAGTGACCATCGGGATCGGACTGCCGGACGCCGACGTCGACGCCTTCCGCGCCTGGCTCGCCGACACCACGGCCGGAACAGCCGTACTGGCACTGGGCGGTGAGGCGTACGGCGACATCTGACGCCCCCCGTCCGCACCGGAACCGCCCGGCGGCCCCGTGCCCCACCGGCGCCGTACCGGTGGCCACCCGCGATGTCCGACCCCACCGTTACTCTCAAGGATCATGAGATTCCTGCACACGTCGGACTGGCACCTGGGACGGTCCTTCCACCGGGTCAGCCTTCTCGACGCACAGGCCGCCTTCCTCGACCACCTCGTGGCGACCGCCCTGGCGCACGAGGTGGACGCTGTCCTCGTCGCGGGTGACGTGTACGACCGGGCGGTGCCGCCGCTGTCCGCCGTCGAGCTGTTCGACCGGGCGCTGCACCGGCTCGCCGAGGCCCGCGTACCGACCGTGATGATCTCCGGAAACCACGACTCGGCCCGCCGGCTCGGCGTCGGCGCGGGCCTCATCGACCACGCCGGGATCCACCTGCGCACCGACCCGGCCCGCTGCGCCACCCCCGTCGTGCTCCGCGACGCCCACGGCGACGTCGCCCTCTACGGGCTGCCCTACCTCGAACCGGCCCTGGTCCGCGACGAGTTCAAGGCGGCGAGGACGAGCCACGAAGCCGTCCTCTCCGCCGCGCTCGACCGCGTACGGGCCGACCTCGCACAACGGCCCGACGGCACCCGGTCCGTCGTCCTCGCGCACGCCTTCGTGGTCGGCGGCGCAGCCAGCGACAGCGAACGCGACATCACCGTCGGCGGCGTGTCCGCCGTGCCCACCGGGACGTTCGACGGCGTCGACTACGCGGCCCTCGGCCATCTGCACGGCGCACAGGCCCTCACCGAGCGCGTCCGCTACTCCGGTTCGCCCCTCGCGTACTCCTTCTCCGAGACCGGCCACCGCAAGACGATGTGGCTGGTGGACCTCGGCCCCGGCGGCGAGATCGACGCCGAGCGCGTCGACTGCCCCGTGCCGCGCCCCCTCGCCCGCCTCCGCGGCACCCTCGCCGACCTCCTCGACGACCCGGCGCTCACCCGCCACGAACAGGCGTGGACCGAGGCCACACTCACCGACCCCGTACGACCCGCCGACCCCATGGCACGCCTCGCCGAACGGTTCCCGCACACCCTCAGCCTCGTCTTCGACCCCGACCGGGGCGACGAGGACCAGATCGCGTCCTACGCGCAGCGCCTCGAAGGCCGCAGCGACCAGGAGATCGCCGAGGACTTCGTGGCGCACGTGCGCGGCGGCGCCGGGCCCGACGACCGGGAACGGACCGTGCTGCGCGGCGCCTTCGACCACGTACGGGTCGACACCGCCGTGCGCGAGGTGACCGGATGAGACTGCACCGGCTGAGCATCACCGCCTTCGGCCCCTTCGCCGACACCCAGGAGATCGACTTCGACACCCTGTGCGCCGCGGGGATCTTCCTGCTGCACGGCGCGACCGGCGCCGGGAAGACCTCCGTGCTCGACGCCGTCTGCTACGCGCTGTACGACGCCGTGCCGGGAGCGCGTCAGATCAAGGGCGGCGCCACCAAGGACGCCTCCCTGCGCAGTGACCACGCCCCGGCGGGCACGTACACGGAAGTCTGCCTCGAACTGACCGTCGGCGGACGGCGGCTGGAGATCACCCGGCGCCCCGCGCAGACACGTCCCAAGAAGCGCGGCACCGGCGTCACCACCGAGAAGGCCCAGAGCCGGCTGCGCGAGTACGACCCCGCCAGCGGCGACCGGCGCGCCTTGAGCAAGTCCCACCAGGAGATCGGCGAGGAGATCGGCCAGCTCCTCGGGATGAGCCGCGAGCAGTTCTGCCAAGTCGTCCTCCTGCCGCAGGGCGACTTCGCACGCTTCCTGCGCGCCGACGCCGAGGCACGCGGCAAGCTCCTCGGCCGCCTCTTCGACACCCGCCGGTTCGCCGCGGTGGAGGACCGCCTCGCCGAGCTGCGCCGGGGCGCCGAACAACAGGTGCGGGCCGGGGACGAGCGGCTGCTCGGCGTCGCGCAGCGCATCGCCCAGGCGGCCGGCGCCGGCGTCGAACAGCCGCTGCCCGCACGGCAGCCGGGCGATCCGGGCCTCGCCCCCGCCGTCCTGGCGTGGGCCGCCGTCGCCCGCTCCACGGCGCACGAACGCCGGGACATCGCCGAAGCGGCCCTCGCGGGCGCCGGGAGCAGGCAGGCGGCGGCGCGCCGGCTGCTCGACACCGAACGTGAACTGGCCCGGCTGCAACAGCGGTTCGCCGACGGACGGCGACGCGCCGACGCGCTCGAAGCCCGCCGCCCGGCGTACGAGGCGGCGCGGGCCCGACTGGAGCGGGCACGCAAGGCGGACCAGGTCGCCCCCGCGCTCGCCCTGCGCGCGGACGCCGAGCGCGCCCACCGCACGGCCGCCACCGACCGCGACCGGGCCCGCGCCCGGCTCCCCGCCGACCTCACCGACTCCGGCGCCGACCATCTCTCCGCGCTGGAGCGGAAGATGCTGGAGGAGCTTGGCCGGGTCGACGCCGCCCGCGGCGCCGAGCGGCGCAGCGCCGAGATCAGCCGCGAACGCACCGACCTGGACCGCCAGGCGCGCGCCGACGAAGAGCTGCTGGCCGACGCCGCGGGCTGGCTCGCCGGCTGGGAGAGCGCCCGCCGGGCACACCAGGAACGCGTCGAGACGGCCCAGGAGGCGGCGACCCGCGCCGAACAGCTCGCGGGACAGCTCGAACCGGCCCGCGCGCAGCTCGACGCCGCCCGCACACGCGACGCGCTCGACGCCCGCGCCGCCGCGTCGCAACGCCTCCTGAACAGCGCCCGCGAGCGCGCCAACGACGCCAAGCAGACCTGGCTCGACGTGCGCGAGCGACGGCTGCGCGGCATCGCCGCCGAACTCGCCGCCCGCCTCGTCACGGGTGAGCCCTGCGCGGTCTGCGGCTCCGCCGACCACCCCGCGCCCGCGCGGGCCGCGGCGGGCCAGGTCGACCAGGCGTCGGAGGACGCCGCGTCCGCCGCCTCCCGCCGGGCCGAGGCGGCCGTCGCGGACGCCGAGCGCGAGCACGCCTCGGTACGGGAGGAGTACGCGGCGGCCCGGTCGGCCGCCGGCGGATCCACCCTCGCCGAACTGGCCGCGCTCACCGAGCGGCTGGGCCGCGAGCACGGGGCGGCGCACCGCCTCGCCGCCGGTACGCACGCCGCCCGCGAGGCGCTGGCCCGCGCCGAACGGGAGCGGGAGGACCGGCTCACCGCACAGCGGTCGGCCGAGAACCGCGTAGCGGCCCGTACCTCACGGCGCGAGGCGCTCGACCGCGAACAGACCGGCCTCGAAGCGGAACTGGCCCGCGCCCGCGGCGGCGCCGACAGCGTCGCCGCGCACGCCGAACGGCTGGCGGGCCGGGCACGGCTGCTCGCAGAGGCGGCCGACGCGGTGCGGGACTTCGACACCACGGCCCAGCGGCTCAAGGACGGCGACGACCGGCTCGCGAGCGCCGCGTTCCGGGCGGGGTTCGACACCCCGCGCGAGGCGGCCGCGGCCCTGCTGTCCGGCCCGGAACAACGCGATCTGACCCACCGGATGGACGACTGGCAGGCCGAGGCCGCCACCGTCGCCGACCGGCTCGCCGAGCCCGACGCACGCGAGGCAGCCGAACAGCCGCCCGCCCGGCTCGACACGGCGCTGCTGTCCCACGAGGCGGCCGAGACCGCCCTGCGCGCCGCGTCCGCCGCGCTCGCGGGCGCCCGCGAGCGAAACGGCGAGCTGGCCAGGCTTTCCCGCCAGGCCGAGGAAGAGGTGCGGCGCCTCGGCCCCCTCCGTACGGAGTACTCACGGGTGGCCCGACTCGCCACGCTCACCGCAGGCACCTCCACCGACAACGACCGCAAGATGCGCCTGGAGTCGTATGTCCTGGCCGCCCGGCTCGAACAGGTCGCCGCGGCGGCCACCGCGCGGCTGCTGCGGATGTCCTCGGGCCGCTACACCCTGGTCCACTCGGACGCGCGGAGCGGCGGAGTGAAGCGGTCCGGACTCGGGCTGCACGTGCTCGACTCCTGGACGGGCAACGCGCGGGACACGGCGACCCTGTCCGGCGGGGAGACGTTCTTCGTGTCCCTCGCGCTCGCGCTGGGCCTCGCGGACGTCGTGACCGACGAGGCGGGTGGCGCGCGCCTGGACACCCTCTTCATCGACGAGGGATTCGGCAGCCTGGACGACCAGACACTGGACGAGGTGCTGGACGTGCTGGACTCGCTGCGCGAACGCGACCGCAGCGTCGGCATAGTCAGCCATGTCGCGGACCTTCGCCGGCGGATCCCGACCCAGCTGGAGGTGACCAAGTCCCGCCGGGGTTCGACGGTCAGCCTCCGCACAGGGGGCGCCGACGGCTGAGCGGGGACGGTCCACCGCGCCGCGCGGAAAACCGAGTGACAGCGGTCGGACGGTCGGTCACCATCGGGGCCATGCCTCAACTCCCCGACCCCAGTGGCGAATCCCTGCGCCGCGAGCACCTGCCCCTGCGGGGTCGTACCGCCCTCGTCACCGGTGCGAGCAGACGGGGCGGCATCGGGTACGCGGTCGCCCGCCGGCTCGCCGCGTACGGCGCGAGCGTCTACCTCCACCACCATGTGCCGCACGACCGGGCCAAGCCCTGGGGAGCGGATCCCGACGGCCCCGAGGGGGTCGCCGCCGCGGTGCGCGAAGCCCTCGGACATCCGGGCGCGCACGTCGCGCACGGACCAGGTGACCTGTCCGACCCCGAGGGTCCCGCCCGACTCTTCGGGGCGGCCCGTGAAGCACTCGGCGGCGAGGTCGACATCCTGGTGGCCAATCACGCCCTCAGTGGCTCGGACGGTGCCCTGCAGGACATCGACGCGGCGATGCTCGACGCGCACTGGGCGACCAACACCCGCTCCGTGGTCCTGCTGATCCAGGAGTACGCCAGGGCGCGGGCCGCCGACCCGGTCCGGATGCGGCGCGGCGGTCGCGTCGTGATGATGACCTCCGGCCAGAACCTCCGGTCCGGCATGCCCGAGGAGATCGCCTACAGCCTGTCCAAGGGCGCGCTCGCCTCGGCGACCCACACCCTGGCCGCCTCCCTCGCGAGCCTCGGGATCACGGTCAACACTGTCAACCCCGGCCCCGTGGACACCGATTACCTCACCGGCGCGGCCTACGACGAGATCGCCGGGATGTTCCCGGCCGGACGCTGGGGGATGCCGGACGACCCGGCGAGGCTGATCGCCTGGCTCGCCACGGACGAGGCCGAGTGGATCACCGGCCAGGTCATCAACTCCGAGGGCGGATTCACCCTGGGCGGGGGCACTTCACGCCTGTCCCGCATGATCCCCGGCCCCACGAGCGGCCGGCGGACCCCCGAAGATCCGCCGGCAGGACCTAGGGTCTTTCGTTTGGATCTTGCCGGGCTCGCGGGGTCTGGTGCCGCGCCTCGCCGCGTTGATGGCGGAAGGGCAGGCACGGCTCCCGCCATGCCTCCCTCCTCCGCCTCGCGATCCACGGCACCAGACCCCGCCCCCTCATCCGGCCCGATCCAAACGAAAGACCCTAGGCCGCGCGGCGTGGACACCATGTGGGAGGCGTGCGTGGGGCCCGTGATCCGTGGGCCGTGGACAGCGGTCGGGTGTTAGTCTCCCCGCGACTTGGTCGGTTGCGAGGGTAGTCGCGATGCCGGGTGCGCAGAGGGCGCGTTGACGCCGCCGGCATCCGGGGTACGGGGGGCGAGGATGTCTGTTGGACAGGGCTATCAAGTAGCGACCGCGAAGATGTCCCGACCAGCCAATGAGCTGGACGGATCCGGTGACGACGCGGAGAAGATCCGCAAAGCCGTCGACCCCGTGATGTGTTACGCGCAGTCCGTGCTCGGCGGTTCCGACGCCGCGACGGCGTTCAACGATTTCGCGGAAGCCTGGGTGGCCGAGACCGCCACACTGCGGGACGCCCTGCACGAGCTGGCGGACAAGGTCCGCCTCGCCAAGGGGGCGTACGCGGGAAGTGATGAGCTCGTCAAGATGGAGACGAACAGTGTTCAGGTGGGAGGCGACTCCCTGACCACGATGCCGGCGCCCAGCGGGGACAGCCACCTCACCAACATGCCGACCTATGCCGACCGTCCGTCGGCTCTGTCCGAGTACTGAGGGGGTGCCCGATGGCGGAGTCCACGACCGAGCGTCGTGCGCGGTTGGAGGGGTTGTGCGAGAGCATCCCGAAGGCCGGGAGCAAGAACGGCCTGCTGGAACTGATCGACCAGGCGCTCGGGGTGGCCGCGCCGGAGGGCGATCCGGCGACGCTTAAGTCGCTGGGCAAGCGGTATCGCACGCAGGTCGACGAGGCGGGTGACCTGTACGACCGGGTGGGCAGGGTGGCCCGCAAGGGGCTGCCGGAGGTCTGGGCCGGTGATACGAGTGTGCTGGCCTCGGACGCGGTCAGTGCCGCGTCGCGGGCGGCGTCGCAGTTGGCGGAGGCGTTCCAGGGCGGTGCCCGGGCGCTGACCGCGCTGGCCGACGCGGTCAGGGTCGCCCAGCAGCAGGACGGCGACGGCCGAGCCAAGTTGCGGGACGCGAGGACGTCGCTCGGCGGCAGAGACGGGACCTTCGACAACTGGCACGAGGACGACGGTGAGGAGTCCGCCCGGCTGAGGGCGCGCACCGTCGCCGCCGACGGGGTCGAGTTGAGGCGTACGGCCGCTGTCTCCGCCGACGACGCCGCGCGTGCCGCGGCCCGCGATCTCAACAAGTGGGCGGCCGAGGCCCGCACCGGGAAGATGGACACCGACAACCTGACCGCCGTCGACCGTCTCATGCTCGCCGACACCAGCAACGTGGGCGGCGATCCCGATCTGAACGAGATCCTCAGCGCCAACGACCTCGAACGGGCCGGCCGGGCCATGGAGAAACTGTCGCCGGCCGAGAGCGCCCGGATGGAAACGCTCCTGGCGAACGCGTCGACGCCACAGGAGAAGGCGTATCTCATGAAGGCCCTCGCCGCGGGTTACTCCGTGGACGAGGTCTCGGAGTTCGGCGGGAAGATCCACGGCAAGGACCCGGCGTGGCTGAGCGAGTACCTTTCGCCGGTCACCACCAATTCCGAGACCGGGCAGGAAGACCAGAAGTTCGGCGACCGGTCCTGGAGCCAGGACGGCCTCACCTGTGTTCCCTCCTCCACCGTCACCGCACGCGCCATGGTCGACCCCGTCTACGCTCTGGGGCTCACCGGCGGCCCCAGCGGCCAGGAGAACGACCCGGCGGCCTTCCGCGAGCGGCTCACCGACGAGCAGTTGCGGTTGCACGAAGAGGGCGACGGATCCAACGACGGCTGGTTCTGGGAGGAGGGCAAGCCGACCGGCATGGACGACGAGGGCCAGGTCGACATCTCCAACAAGGAGCTGAGCCCCCACACCGGCGACAGCTACGAGTCGCGTGACATGGACAATGCCAACGACCGCCGTGATGTGCTGACCGACATCAACAAGTCCGTCGCCGAGGGCAAGCCCGTCCCCATCAACATCGAGGGCGAGACCGACGGCGAATGGGTCGGCCACGGCGTGATGATCGTCGGACAGGAGGGCGGCATGCTCCAGATCTACAACCCCTGGGGCACCACCACCTGGGTCAGCGAGGAGGACTTCATCAACGGAGACCTCAGCGCGGCCAGCGACGACCGTTTCGACAACGTCAACCGCGTCTACATCGACCAGGACTGACCATGCGCACCATACGGACAACAACAGCTTCCCGCCGCACGGCAGTTGCCGTGCTCCCCCTCCTCGCCACGGTCGTGCTGACCGGCTGTGGATTCTTCGGGCCGACCGAGTACGGCACGCGGGAGCGGACCCTCACGGTCGACGCCGGTGACGAGTTCACGCTGAACGTCCCCGCCAGTTCGGCCATGGGCGACAACTGGTACATCGCCGACCCGAAGCCGGCCGAGGACATCCTCGACTACGGGGGCAAGCGAGAGGACAACGACGCCGGCGACGACGGCGAGGAGTACTTCGACTTCACGGCGGTGAAGTCCGGCAAGGCCACGGTCAAGCTGGTGCACTGCCCGGGCGGTCGTTGCCACAGCGCTGCCGAGGCCGCGGCCGGGCCCTCGTCCGACTCCACCGCCGACCCCCTTCGCGGCCCCATTCCCACGGCGACCGGCGCACCGAATGAGCGGGTGGAGTACTTCCTGTACGAGATCACCGTCCGCTGACCTGACCTGACCTGACCTGACTCGACTCGACCTGACCCGATCCGGACCGGAATTCGGAAGCCGAGGGCCCCATGCCACCCGTCCCCAGCACCCGCCCGCGCACCGACGACGAACTCGTCGCCGCCACCGACATCCCCATCCTCCTGCGCTACGGCCTCACCCAGGACACCTTCCGTACCGCCCTGTCCGGTGACGGCGCCATCGCCGCCGCCATCACTCTCGACCGGCTCGGCGTCGTCCCTCGCTCGGTGGCGTTCGTCGCCGAGGTCGTGCGGGCCGGTGGCCTCGTGTACGCCGCGGAGCTGCCCGAGCCCCTGCCCCGGCCCGACGCGGCGGCGCTCCTGCGCGACTGGCTGGAAAACGCCGCACAGGCCGCCGCCACGCCGGAGGGTGAGGCGGGCGCCGCCCGCTGGCTGGACTCGGTCGCCGAGATCATCGGCATGCGCCGCGCCGCCCGCGACCGGGCCGCCGCCGACGGCGCCTGACCCACGGCGGATCATTCGCCTGAGCAGTCTCGGACACGCTCTTCCGATCCGTCCGTGCCGTGACCGAGAGGCCGCGAACGGGCAGGCGCCCGGCATCGGCACGCCGGGCGCCACGCCCCCGCTCAGAGCTTGGACAGCTCGTCCACCAGATCGTCCAGCCCCAGCGAGCCCTGGGACAACGCCGCCATGTGCCACGCCTTGGCGTCGAACGTGTCGCCGTGCCGTTCGCGGGCGTTCGCGCGGCCCAGCAGCCACGCCCGCTCGCCCAGCTTGTAGCCGATCGCCTGGCCCGGCATCGACAGATAGCGGGTCAGTTCGCTCTCCACGAAGTCCGCCGGCCTGCCGCTGTGCATCCCGAAGAACTCCTGAGCCAGATCGGGCGTCCAGCGCTCACCCGGGTGGAACGCGGAGTCCGCCGGGATCTCCAGCTCCAGATGCATACCGATGTCCACGATGACCCGGCAGGCCCGCATCATCTGCGCGTCCAGATAGCCGAGCCTGCGCTCCGCGTCCGGCAGGAAGCCCAGCTCGTCCATCAGCCGCTCCGCGTACAGCGCCCAGCCCTCCGCGTTCGCGCTGACACCGCCCACGGACGCCTGGTAGCGCGAGAGCTGGTCGGCGACATGGGTCCACTGCGCGATCTGGAGGTGATGGCCGGGAACGCCCTCGTGGTACCAGGTCGACACCAGGTCGTACACCGGGAATCGGGTCTCGCCCATCGTCGGCAGCCAGGTGGTGCCGGGGCGGGAGAAGTCCTCCGAGGGGCCGGTGTAGTACGGCGCCGCCGGGCCGCCCGCCGGAGCGATGTGGGACTCCACCCTCCGTACCCGCTCGGCGAGTTCGAAGTGCGTGCCGTCCAGCGCCTCGATGGCCTCGTCCATCAGGGCCTGGAGCCACTTGCGTACCTCCTCCACCCCCTCGATGTGCTCGCCGTGCTTGTCGAGATGGGCCAGCGCCTCCCAGGGGGTCGCGCCGGGGAGGATCTTGTCGGCCTCGGTGGTCATCTCGGCGTGCAGCCGGTGGTACTCGGACCAGCCGTATGCGTACGCCTCGTCGAGATCGAGGTCCGCGCCGTTGAAGTAGCGCGACCAGCGGGCGTAACGCTCGCGGCCCACCGTGTCGGGCGCGTCCTCGACGGCCGGCGCGTACACGTCCCGCATCCAGTCGCGCAGGGCGACGACGGCGCCGGTGGCGGCACCCGCCGCCGCGTCCAGCTCCGCACGGAGGGAGTCGGGCCCGGCCGCCGCGAACTCCTCGAACCAGCCCCGGCCGTCGCCCGCCCACTCCGTGAGCTGGCCGATGAACGTCGCGGTCGGCCGCGGCCCGCCCGGCAGCTTCCGCTCCAGACCGAGGGCCAGCGACTCGCGGAACCCGCCCAGCGCGGCCGGTACGGCACGCAGGCGCTGGGCCACAGCCGCCCAGTCCTCGTCCGTCGCCGTCGGTGTCACGGTGAAGATGTCGCGGACGTGATGGGCGGGGGAGTGGATGTTGCTGACCGCGCGCAGGTGCTCATCGGTGTCGTGGATGGCGAGTTCGGCGGTCAGCCGTTCGTGGAGCAGCCTGGCGCAGCGTCGCTCCTGGTCGCTGTCGGCCCCCGGCAGCTTCGTCGCGATGTCGAGCTTGGCGAGGGTCGCGCGGGCGAGGTCGGCGACCGCCCGTGCTCCGTCCGGCGAGAAATCGGGGAGACGGCCGGAGCTGGCCGCGATGCCCAGGAAGGTACCGGTGATCGGATCGAGTTCGATGAGTGCGTCGACATAGGCGTCGGCGACCTGGCGGGGCAGCGCGCTGCTGGAAGTGTCTGGCATGGCGACATCCTCTCCGAGCGCGGACCGCGAGTCACCCCACCTCAGGGCCGCGTCGTCGGCGGAATGGCTGATGAAGGGGGCATCAGCGGTCCGCAGTCCCACTGCTGGAAGACCAGCCGCGTCTCGACACGGGCCACTTCGGGCCGTGAGGTGAACTCGTCCACCACGAGCCGCTGAAGATCCGCAGTGTCCGCGACGGCCACATGGACCAGATAGTCGTCCGGTCCGGTCAGATGGAACAGCGCGCGGGACTCCGGCAGGCTCCGGATCCGTTCCACGAATGGCTTGATCAGCTCGCGGCGGTGCGGCCGGACCTGCACGGACAGCAACGCCTGGAGTCCACGGCCGAGTTTGGCCGGATCGAGGCGCAACTGGTGTCCCAGAATCACCCCGGAACGCCGCAGCCTGCCCACCCGGTCCAGACACGTCGACGCGGCCACCCCGACCTCGGCGGCGATCTCCCGGTAGGTGGTCCGTGCGTCGTTCTGCAACAGGCGCAGTATGTGCAGATCGACCGCGTCAAGTACGACGGACTCGCTCATCCGGCGAACGTAGCACGGAGGTTTCCCGGCGAATCCCGCCGAATGTTCACAGTGCGTGCATGGACCCCATGGATGCCGATGGCATGACCGCACCCGGACTCGTACCCGGTCCCCAGGACTTCCCCCGGGACTTCCTTCAGGACCGTCCCCAGGCCCTTCCCCGCGCGCTCGCGACCGAGGCCGTGCACGCGGGGCGCGAGGATCTCGCCCGGCTCGGTGTGCACGCCGCGCCGATCGACCTGTCGACGACGTACCCCTCGTACGACACCCGTGGCGAGGCCGCGCGGATCGACGAGTTCGCCGCCACCGGCGCACGCCCCGACGGGCCGCCGGTCTACGCGCGCCTGGACAACCCGACGACGGCCCGGTTCGAGACGGCGCTCGCCCGGCTGGAGGGCACCGAGAGCGCGGTGGCCTTCGCCAGCGGCATGGCGGCGCTGACGGCCGTCCTGCTCGTCCGCTCGGGCGCGGGACTGCGCCATGTCGTCGCCGTACGGCCTCTGTACGGATGCAGCGACCACCTGCTGACCGCCGGGCTCCTCGGTACGGAGGTCACCTGGACCGACCCCGCGGGCATCGCCGACGCGATCCGCCCCGACACCGGCCTCGTGATGGTCGAGACCCCCGCCAACCCGACCCTCGCCGAGGTCGACATCGCCGCCGTCGCCCACGCCTGCGGCTCGATACCGCTGCTGGTCGACAACACCTTCGCCACGCCCGTCCTGCAACGGCCCGTCGAGCACGGCGCGCGGCTCGTCCTGCACAGCGCGACGAAGTATCTCGGCGGGCACGGCGACGTACTCGGCGGTGTCGTGGCGTGCGACGAGGAGTTCGCGCGCAAGCTGCGCCAGGTGCGGTTCGCGACCGGCGGTGTGCTGCACCCGATGGCCGGATATCTGCTGCTGCGCGGTCTGTCCACGCTGCCGGTGCGGGTCCGGGCGGCCTCCGCCACCGCGGCCGACCTCGCCCGCAGGCTGGCCACCGACCCGCGTATCGCCCGCGTCCACTACCCGAGCATCGGCGGGGCGATGGTCTCCTTCGAGGTGTACGGCGACCCGCACGAGGTGATCGCCGGCGTACGGCTGATCACCCCGGCGGTCAGCCTCGGCAGCGTGGACACGCTCATTCAGCACCCGGCGTCCATCAGCCACCGGATCGTGGCCGAGGGCGACCGGCGTTCGGCCGGGGTGAGCGAGAGGCTGCTGCGGATGTCGGTCGGTCTGGAGGACGTCGAGGATCTGTGGCGGGATCTGACCGAGGCGCTCAGCGCCCGGCCTGGTCGCGCACCGCGATCTCCGGAGTCCCGTACGGCGCCTCGTGCGGGGTCCCGTAGGTAGCTCCCCGCCGCGTTCCGCGCGGGCTGCCGTACGGCGTTCCGTACGGCGTCTCGTCCGTGGCGGGCGCCTGCCGCCGGTCGTCCTGCCGGTCGTCCTGCCGGTCGTGCGTCCCCTTGAGGCGGGCGGTCACGACCAGCGTGCCACCCTCTATCTGGTAGTCGAGCGGCAGGCCGAGTCCGCGCATGGCGGCGACCATGCCGGTGTTGGACGCCTGGGTGACGGCGTACACGCTCGCGCAGCCCGCCTCGACGGCGAGCGCGACCAGCCGGCCGAGAAGTTCGGAGCCGATGCCGCGCCGCTGCCAGGCGTCCTCGACGATCAGCGCGACCTCCGTCTCGTCGCCGTCCCACAGGAGATGGCCGAGCGCGACGAGGCGCCCGGACGCCGTCTGGACCTTGAGGGTCCGCCCGTGACGCGGGCTCAGCAGATGGTCGAGATAGCGGTCCGCGTCCCCCACCGGACCGTGGTAGCGCAGGCCCAGGGTCTGTTCCGAGCAGCGCTCGTGCATCGCCGACGCCGCGTCGACGTCGCTCCGGTCGGCGCGGCGCACGGTGATCTTGCCTTCGGGCAGCGTCAGGACGTCGCGGCCGCGCGGGACGCGCGGGCCGAGGCGCGCGTCGAGTTCGACCAGGGCGCGGGCCCTGGCGAACTCGGTGGGCGTGAACGGCAGATGGTGCCGCTCGACGGTGATCACGCCGCCGTTCGGGTCGCGCATGCGCATCGTTGTGCCCTCCAGGATGCCCTCGACGGGGGCGCTCTCACCGGTCGGCCGGCCGGTGGGAGAGACGGCGGGCAGCGAATGGATCGTGCAGCGGCCGAGCAACTGCCTCAGGGCGAGAGGGAGTTCGGCGGCGTCCAGGGCGGTACGGGTGGCCAGGCCCAGGACCCGGGTCGGCGCGTCCACGAGGTCGTGCGTGTCGGCGCGCTCGATCCAGATGTCACTGCCGCCCGCGAGGGAGATCTCACGGGTGAGCTGCCGCGCGGGCAGCGCGGCGGGCGCGCGCAGCAGGAACTCGTCGACGGTGCCGGCGGCCAGCGGGTGCGTCTGAAGGGTGAGGATGTCCACCCGGCGGCGGGCGAGGACCGTGCACACGGCGGCCAGCGAACCGGGGGCGTCCCGCACGGTGGCGCGCATGCGCCAGAGCGCGGTGGCGGTGCTGATGTTGGTGCTGGTCTGCGTGCCGGTGGCGGTGGGAGTGTTCGTGTCGGTCGTCCCGCCGGTCTCGGCCGAGGCGTCCCCGGCCGTGCCCGACGGGGCGCCGGCCGGGGGCGCGTGGCCGTGGTGCCGTGACCACCAGGTGTGGAATCCGGCCGTGATGATCAGGGCGATCGCGGAGGCGACGAGCAGGAACGGTCCGTCCGGCCCGTGCGCGATCATGTTCGCGACAGCGTCGGCGACCGCCACCGCGGTGAACAGGGCGGCCAGTTCGACGAGATCCCGGCGCCAGTGGTGGGGGCGGCGGGCACTCTTCGATGAAGTCACATCGGTCATGACCTCACTGTGGCCCAATGGTGTTGCGCGATCACGAACGTACTGTGACTGATGGGTAAAAGATGTTTCTGTTCGCCTATCAACTACTTTTGGTTGATTTATGGCGCGAGTTGTCCACGAACTTGGAGGAGCGCGACCGGTGGTGATCCCCCAGGCCTGGCTCAGCCGCCCGAAATGGCACGCAGCGCGTCCAGATGGCGTCGGTAAACAGCCCGCCCCTCGCTGGTCAGTGCCAGCCAAGTCCGGGGCCTGCGCCCCATCCTGCCCTTGGTGACCGAGACGAGGCCCGCTTCCTCCAGCGAGGCTACCTGCTTGGAGAGCGCCGAGTCCGTCACCTCCACCAGATCCCGTACGAAAGCGAACTCGGCCTTGTCCGTGGGCGCCAGGGCGGCGACCACCGACAGCCGTACGGGAGAGCTGAGCAGCGGCGCGAGCGCGTGGCGGGGATGCCTGCCGGCGTCGGTCATGACGATCGCCGGACTTCCCACCACGCGCCCACGGCCATCGGGGACGCGCAGATCAGGGCGGCGACCGCGGCGAACGGCACGCTGTCCCGGAAGGGGCCGGTGGACAGGGCGACGGTGACCGCGAACAGCACCGCCCAGGTGCCCACCAGGGAGCCGTGCAGGACGCCGAAGTGGCGGCTGACGACACGTCGGCTCGCGGCGTAGAGACTCAGCCCGCCCACCAACAGCACGTTGGTGATCCCGAAGGTGATCGCCGCCGTGACTCCGTGCCAGAGCACGGCCATCGGGACCAGTGCCAACTGGCCGACCGCGAAGACGCCCAGATACCGGGCGTACCAGCGCGTCCCGCGGCGTGCGGCCCCCTCCACGCTGCTCGCCCGGCTCAACGCGCCCACGGCGTCAATGTGTTCGGTCATGACTTCCCCCGGATCTCACACCGTTGCTGGAAATGCCAGCAAGTGCCACTCTTGCATCTACTTTCCAAAGTTGCAAGTAAGTGAGTGGGTGAGCGAGGCGCGGCAGGCAGCCGGGGGAAGGGGAGCGCGTGAGGAGGCGGCCCTACTGGCCCACCCGGCCCGGCTTCAGCACCTTGCTGAACAGCACCCTGTTCCCCTCGGCCCGCAGCCGCACCGTCAACTCCCCGCTCCCGCCGTCGATGTCGACCTCGCCGAAGTACTGCGGCGACTCCATCGGCGAGACGTTCGCCCGGTCCGGGGCCTGGACGAAGACACGGTCCGGCCCGAACGTCGCGTCCAGCGCGTTCGCCTGGAAGCCGCCCGCCGCCAGCGGACCCGACACGAACTCCCAGAACGGCGCGAAGTCCTTGAAGGCCGCCCGCTCCGGCGCGTAGTGCTGCGCCGACGTGTAGTGCACATCCGCCGTCAGCCACACCGTGCCGGTGATCCGCCGGTGCTTGATGTACCGCAGCAGGTCGGCGATCTGGAGCTCCCGCCCCAGCGGCGCGCCCGGGTCGCCCTGCGCGATCGCCTCGATGTTCGCCGTACCGTCCGGCACGACCAGACCGATCGGCATATCGGCCGCGATCACCTTCCACACCGCCCGCGAGCGCGACAACTCGCGCTTGAGCCAATCGAGTTGATCGACGCCGAGAATGCCCGTCGTGTCGTCGGCCTGCCGGCCGGGGGAGTTGGCGTTCCGGAACGAGCGCATGTCCAGTACGAACACGTCGAGCAGCGGCCCGTACGGCACCACCCGGTGCACCCGCCGGTCCTCGCCACGCGCCCGGAGCGTCGGCACCGGGAAGTACTCGCCGAACGCCTGGAGCGAGCGGGCCGCCAGCACGTCGACGTCCTTCTCCTGGTAGCGGACGTCGTCCAGGATCTGCCCCGGATACCAGTTGTTTCGCACCTCGTGGTCGTCCCACTGCACGATCGTCGGCACCTGCGCGTTGAACCGGCGGACGTTGTCGTCGAGCAGGTTGTATCGGAACTGGCCCCGGTACTCGTCCAGCGTCTCGGCGACCTTCGACTTCTCCTCGGTGACGAGGTTGCGCCACACGCGCCCGTCCGCCAGCGTCACCGACGGCAGCAGCGGCCCGTCCGCGTACACGGTGTCGCCGCTGCACAGGAAGAAGTCAGGGTCGAGCCCGCGCATGTCGTCGTACGCGCGATAGCCGCCGATGTCCGGGTTGATGCCCCAGCCCTGGCCCGCGATGTCGCCCGACCACAGGAACCGCACCCCCTGCCGTCGTCGCGCCGGAGCCGTACGGAACGTGCCGTACACCGGCTCGCCCGTACGCCGCGGGTCGTCGGGATCGGCGAGCGTCACCCGGTAGTGCACCTGCTCGCCGGCGGGCAGTCCGCGCAGCGGCGTCGTCCCCGTGAAGTCGGTGCCGGGACCGAGGAGCGGGCCGTGCCAGGTACGCGCACGGCGGAAGGAGTTGGTCGCCGAGGTCTCCACCACCATCCGCGCGGGCCGGTCGGAGCGGACCCACACCAGGCCGGACGACGAGGTCACGTCGCCCGTCTGGACACCCCAGCCGGCGCTCGGCCGGCCGGAGAGCGCCTGGGCGGGCGCGGCGCCGGCGACCGTCCCGGCGACGGCCGCGGCCGTCGTGGGCAGGGCCAGTGCGGCGGAGGCGGCGAGGGAGCCGCGCAGTACGGTACGGCGGTCGGTGGCGGGATTCCGGGAGCTGTACGTCATCGATGTGCCTCCTGCGTCGGACTGGGCGAGTGATCGGCGGGACCGTGACCCGGGGGACGGTGTGCCGTGCCATACGTAGCGCCCGGCGACGGCCGGCACACGAACCCCGGATGAACAACCTGCCCACCACCACACGCGAATCAGCCCCGGCCGACCGCCCGCGCCAGCAGCCGCACCCCGCGCGTGATGTCGGACGGCGACTGGTGCGCGTACCCCATGACCAGCCGCACCCGGCCGTCGTCCGGCCGCGCCGTGCCGTGGTACGCCAGCGCGCGCAGCGCGACACCGGCACCCGCCGCCCGCTGAAGGAACCGCGCCTCGGGACCGTAACGGGCCGGGAGCAGAGCGATGATGTGCAGGCCCGCCGCGATCCCGCTGACCTCCGTGCCGGGGAAGTGCTCGTCCAGCGCCGCGATCAGCGTGTCCCTGCGCCGCTGGTACGCCAGTCGGCAGCGGCGCAAGTGGCGGTCGTAGCCGCCCTGTTCGACGAAGTCCGCGAGCAGCGCCTGCTCCAGCACCGGATTGCCGAGATCCATCGTGCGCTTGCGCTCGACCAGTTCCTCGGTCAGCTCCTCCGGCGCCAGCAGCCAGCCGATCCGCAGCCCCGGCGCCATCGACTTGCTGACCGACCCCATGTACGCGACGCGCTCCGGGTCCAGACCCTGCAACGCGCCGACCGGGGCCCGGTCGTAACGGAAGTCCCCGTCGTAGTCGTCCTCCAGCACGAAACCGTCCACCGACCGCGCCCAGCCGAGGAGTTCGGTCCTGCGCGCCGCCGAATAGGCGATACCCGTCGGGTACTGATGCGCCGGGGTCGCCACCACCGCGCGTACTCCCGCCCGCGCCGCCGCGCCCGGCACCAGACCGTCGGAGTCCAGCGGCAGCAGCACCGACCGCAGCCCGGCCGAGCCGAGCACCGCGATGTTCTCGGGGCTGCCGGGATCCTCCAGACCCACGGTGCGCGCCCCGCGCCGGTGCAGCGCGAACCCCAGTAGCGTCATCGCCTGCGCCACCCCCGAGCAGACCAGCAGCCGCTCCGGATCGGCCACCACCCCGCGCCGCCGCACGAGGAGCGCCGCCAGCGCCGTACGCAGCTCCGGCAGCCCCCGCGGATCCGGATAGCCCAGCGCCCGGTGCGGCAACCGCGCCAGCACGGCCCGGTGCGCGGCGCCCCACGCGGCTCGCGGGAAGAGCGACAGATCCGGCGTGCCCGGCACGAAGTCGGCCCGCGCGCCCGGTGTGTGGGGCGCCCGGTCACGCGCCGCCGGTGCCGCCGCCCGTACGGAATCGCCCACCCAGGTCCCCGAACCGTGCCCGCTGCGCAGATAGCCCTCGGCGGTGAGCTGTTCGTACGCGTCGGTGACCAGGCCACGCGACACGCCGAGATCGGCGGCGAGTTCACGGCTGGACGGCAGCCGGGTGCCCGCCGCCAGCCGCCCCGACCGCACCGCCTCACGCAGCGCCGACTGGAGCACACGCCCACGCCGCCGGGCCGGCGCGGACGCGAGCAGCACGTCCCACGTCTCCGTCCACGCGGTCCGCGCCCCGGCGTCCCCCGCACGGGGCACCCGATCACCCGAAGTGGTTCCCGATACCGTCATGAAAGTGGACCTTAAACGGGACCACCTCGATCCCTAGCGTCGTCCTCATGAAAGCCACTTCCTCCGGCGGCCCCCTGGCCGGGATGCTCCTCGCCGCTCTCGCCTGCACACTCGTCGGCGCCTCCTTCACCGCCAACAGCGTCCTCGGCGACTACCCGTACGCCGGCGGCCAGGCCGTCCGCTACGGCATCGCCTGCCTGCTGCTCCTCCCGCTCGTCGCCCGGGGCGCCGCCGCGCCGCTGCGCGCCCTCACCCGGCGGCAGTGGGGCCGGCTCGCCGCCGTCGCCGCCGTCGGCATGGTCGGCTTCAACCTGTCCGTCATCGCCGCCGAGCGCACCGCCGAACCCGCCGTCCCGGGCGTCCTCGTCGGCTGCGCGCCGGTCGTCGTCGCCGTCCTGTTCCCGCTGCTGAGCCGCCGCCGCCCCGCCCGCGCCGTCGTGTACGGCGCGCTGCTGGTCGCCGTCGGCGCGTTCACCGTCCAGGGCTGGGGCCGCACGGACGGGGCCGGCCTCGCCTGGTCGGTCGCCGCGCTCGCCGGCGAGGTCGGCTTCGCCGTACTGGCCGTACCGGTGCTGCGTCCGCTCGGGCCCAAGCTGCTCTCCGCGACGGTGGCCGGCGTCGCCGCGATCGAGTCCACGATCGCCGGACTCGTCCTGGACGGCGCCGGGTTCGTCCGTATGCCCACCGGCGAGGAGGCGTTCGCGCTCGGCTGGCAGGCGGCGGTGGTGACGGTGATCGGCTTCATCTGCTGGTACATGGCCATGCAGCGCATCGGCGCGGAACGGGCCACGCTGTTTTCCGGCCTCATCCCGGTGGCGGCGGCGCTCACCGCGCCCCTGGTGGGCACCGGGGCGTACGGCCCCGCCCAGGCAGCCGGAAGCCTGCTCGTGGGCATCGGCGTGGCACTCGGCTCCGGAGCGTTCCAAGCGCGCGCCGCCGCCCGCCGGGTCGCCGGGAAGGAACCCGTGACCACCCCCTGACGTGCCCGTATGTGTCTGTCCCGACATACACGGCCGCCCACCCCCGGGTCTGTCACCTGCCGACGCCGCCGTTTCACGCCAACTCCGCGAACTCTGCGTGAACGAACTGTGGCAGAGTGCGATTCCTCGGAGCCGTGCCCGCAGGATTGGTCTTGACCAACACGGTCGGCCGTCCTACTCTCGAAGAGTTAGTGCAGGAACCTTTAATAAACAAGTGCATGGAAAAGCCGCCGGGGACACGGCGATTGCGGAGGATCACGGTGGGGACCACGCAGCTCGAAACGGTGCCGGAGCCCAAGTACTGGCACCTCAAGACCGTTCTGGGCGAGGCACTCGACTCCGATTTCGCGGTCGGGGAGGTGCTGCCCAACGAGCGCGACCTCGCCGCCCGCTTCGGAGTCGCACGCGCCACGCTCCGCCAGGCACTCGAACAGCTCGAACTCGAAGGCCGGTTGCAGCGCCGCCGCGGCGTCGGTACGACCGTCGCGCCGCCGCGCATGGGTGTCGACGTGTCGACGACCCAGCAGGAGTGGCCGGGTGCGGACCCGGACGCCTGGCAGCCCGTCGACTCGGTGCTCGCCGCGACGCCCGCGGCCGTGGCCAAGATGCTCGGTACGGACACGGCCGACCAGGTCCACACGGTCCGCAGGACCCGCGTGACCCACGGCCAGACCGTGGCGGCCGAACTGCTGTACGTCCCCGTGGGCTCGGTGCCCGAGCTGCCCGCCATGGACATCCCCTCGGGCCCCGCCCGCGCACGCAGCGTGCTGCGGGAGCTTCAGCGGCTCGGCATGGAGGGCCAGGACCGCGCCGTGGAACTGGGCTCGGCCCGCGCGGACGACGCCAAGGAGCTCGACCGGCTGCCCGGCGCGCCCGTGCTCGTCGTCACCACCCGCTACCTGGCCGGGGGCCGCACGGCGGCCGTCTCGGTGGCGACCTACCGGGCCGACACCTGCCGGCTCACCTTCGGGGACACCGGCGACGTGCGGATAACCATGGCGCCGGTCGGCGCGTAGGTGAGGGCCTTGAGCGTGATCAGTGCTGGTCGCCTTCGGAGACGGTGAACTCGGAACGACCGATGGTGGTCTCAGCTGGGCCGTCGGTGTCCAGCCACCGGGCATGAGAGCCGGGCACGGCGCAAGTCCGCCCGTCGACCGACGTCTTGACCACGGGTTGGCATGAAGTCGGTGACTGGGACGGTGCCTTCGGCCATGGTCCAGTAGGACTCAAGGATCCGTGTGCCGTCCTGGTACTGGCGGCGGCGGCCGGCGGTCTCATCGCTCGTGGCCCTTAGGGCGTGTTGCGAGAGTAGCGCCGTCCGCCCGAAGGGCGGGGCCGACGGCGTCTGGTGCGTGCGATCGCAAGGCGGAGGATCGTTCTCGTACTGGACGTACTTGGATGATTCCGACAACGCGGCGAGTGCGCGTGCCAGGCGTCGTCGGCCAGGCGGGACTTTCGCAACACGCCCTAAGGGGGGCGATGCGCCAGAGGCCGTGGTCGTCGGTCCCCAGCAGATCCGCGAATACGGCCGGGGAGTCGAAACGGGGCAGGCACAGCCAGTCGACGCTGCCGTCCCGGCTCACGAGGGCCGCAGCGTGCGTGTCGCCGATGAGCCCGTAGTCCTCGATACGTGCTGCCATGATGATCCGTTCGATGCGGGTACGCGGCCGGCTCCGGCTTGCACAGCCTGGAGGCAGGGCGCGCACGAATGGGGTGGGCGGGTGCAGGGGGTGGTGCGGCTCGCCCCCGGCGGTGTCGGGTGTCGCGCCGGGCGCGGTAGGCGTGGACCGGCGTGTGGCGCCCGAAGGGGCCGTCGCCCTGCTGTCGCACCGGTGGCCCGGACACCTCAAACCCTCGTGGGAACCCTCCGGGAGGATCACCGAGACCAGCCAGGCCCGCCTTCTCCTCGGGCGGCGGCCGAGCGCCGTTGACGGGGTACAACCGTGAGACAGTTCTCGCCCCCCTCCGCCGTGGGGCGTTGAGCCCTGACGCTTGGTCGCGCCGGTCGGAGGGGAATTGCCCGCAGGAGGGGCGCGTGCGGGGGAACCGGCCGCGTCATTGAGGCCCGACACCCCTCACACTCGTGCCACCAGCCCTTGCGGCCACCCGCCGAGCGCTGGGCGAGACGGCATGAACGCCCAAGCCCCTGCCCAATTCGAAGGATCCAAATTTGTCCAGTTCAGCCGGCCACGCTCCAGAGGATTCGTATGGCGGGCCGGATTTCCTTCTGTGGCATCCGGTGTGCGCTGACTCGCCGAACGACTCACCGGCACCTTCGACGTGACAGCCGAGGATTTTGAGGAGATCGGCAACGGAACGAAAAGGGACGATCTCGTCGCCGCTTTCACGACCAGCCTGGGAATGTACGCCGGCCGCATCGACAGCCGGCCGCGGGAGCGGTACAGCTTGCCGTCGAGGTCGTCGATCTCGTGCAGGACCAGGCGGGCCAGGCCGTACGCGAACCGGGTGTCCCGTCGGTGTCCGGGTGGGTGATGGCGATGTGGAGCGGTCTGGGAACGAGGGCTGGGCGGGCGTGGCGGAGCTTGCGGGCCTGCCCAAGAGGTTGGGCGCAAGCGAACGGGACGTTGCGGAGGCGGCATTCCGCACGGATGTTGCGGTCAGTCCGCTTCTGGCCGGTCGCACCGCAGAGAGCGGCGATGCCGGCGTTCCGCCTCTCGGTATAGAGGGGGTCATTCGGGAAGCACCAGGCGATTCGAGCCTCCACAGCATGGCCACAATTCCTTCACCGAGACCCTCGCCGGTCTCTGTCAAGTCGGATACGGAGACGATGACTTGACGGAGCGTCAGTGCTGGCCGGTGATATGATTTCCGGCACATGCCAGGTGGGTTTTTCTCTTAGACGATGCCTACAGTCAGAGGTCCTCCAGGTGGCGAATACCGCCGTCAGTCGAGGGCCCGCATGGATAGGTTTCCGGGAGCTGGACCTCAGCCGCTCAAAGAGAGTCACATGACGAATTTTTGGCAGGACCCGACAGTCTGGGCGCTCGCTGTCGGCGCCCCTGTCGCGACCACGGTCGTCTTCCGGCAGCGAGGGACGATCAGAGCGTTACGCCAACAGAAGCAAGGTCTCGAAGGTTCGCTGGTCGAACTGCAGAGCCGCCACGCCCACGTCGAATCCACCCTCGATGAGCTGCGGGGCAGCTACGACGAGGTTGTCCGGCAGGCCAAGGAGGAGGCGGAGAACGCCACGAAGACCGTGCTGAAGTCTGCCATGCAGACGATTCAGGGCCTTGCGGCCGAGCAGCAGCGGGTCATCTCCAATCTGCAGACCAAGTACGGCGACTCGGCCATCCTGAAGGATCTGCTGGACGTCGACCACATGAACGCCCAGTTCAACAGACGCGCGCAGTCCATCACCGTGCTGTGCGACGGCTGGCTCGGCAGGCAGCGGGAGGCGGCATCGGTCTACGACGTGATCCGTGGCGCCCAGGGGAAGATCCGGCACTTCCAGCGCGTTGACGTTCTCTCGCAGGTGGACTTCGCGGTGGCCAGCCGTGCCGTCGAGCCGGTCGCGTTGACGTTGGCCGAACTGCTCGACAACGCCACCAGCTACTCGGCGCCGGAAGCCATGGTCGAGATCAACGTGCGAACGGTGCCCAAGGGCATCTGCATCGTGATCGACGACGCGGGCGTCGGCATGAGCGAGGAAGAGAAGACCAACGCCTCGGCTCTCCTGTCCGGTTCAGCCGGGGTCAGTGTTGCCGAGCTGGGCAACCCTCCCAAGTTCGGGTTCGCGGTGATCGGCGCCTTGTGCGCTCGCTACGGCTTCACGGTGGCGATCGACACCACCTCTCCTTACGGGGGAGTTCGCGCGGTGGTGCTGGTGCCGGAGGACCTGCTCACCACCACGCCGGCACCCAAGATGCCCACTGCGGCCGTATCGACCGATCCTGACCTGCACGGCAGCGAACAGGGTCCTGCGGGAACCACATCCGATGGGTTGCCCAAACGCAGGCGCAGGCGGTCCATGGCAGTCGTGCGCGACGGGAATCACCTCTCCCCCCCGCCGGCCGCCCGGTCGAACGAGGAGAGGGCAGCGGTCATGGGCGCCTTTCAGCGCGGCACTGTCACCGGCCGAGGTGCGGTGGTGCCGGCCACCGAGCACAAGCCCAGCTCCGCCGACGCATACAAAGGACCTGATGCCCCGTGAGTAACAAAGACCTGTCCTGGATGCTCGCCAGCGCGCTGGAGATTCCCGGAGCCCTGCACGCGGTCCTGGTCTCCGGCGACGGTCTGTCGATGTCCCGCACAGCGGACCTCGGCCGCGACGACGCGGACAAGGTCGCCGCCGCGACGAGCGGACTGCAGTCCCTGAGCCGGACCGTCGCGTTCTTCTGCGGTGACTCCAGCGTGCAGTGGCGTCAGACACTCATCGAGTTCAACGGCGGCTGGGTCTTCCTGATAGCCGCGGGCGACGGCGCCTACCTCGCGGTAGCGGCGTCCTCCGACGTCGACATGGGAGCCATCACCTTCCGTATGCAGCAGCTTGTCGGCCAACTGGGCAAGGAACTGTCGGCCGACCTCCGCGAAGAAGTCGGTCACCGCTCATGACTGACGACGGCCGCCCTCAGTCCGAGCCCGAAGCCGCCGAGTTAGTCCGGCCCTACGTCATCACCCGTGGACGTGCCCTCCCCGCCCAGGACGAGTTCTCGCTCATCACGCTCGTCACGACGGCGACCGACGAGCGACAGCGCCCAAGGCGGCTCTCCCCCGAGGAGCAGCACCTCCTGGAGATGTGCTCGGGAGGCTACCTCTCCGTTGCCGAGATCGCCGGGCACGCCCAGCTTCCTCTCGGGGTCCTCAAGGTCCTGCTCAGTTCCCTCAAAGAGGGGGGGTACCTGCTCGCCCGTGTGCCGGTGCCCCGGGCTCGTCTCGCCGATGTCAATCTTCTTCAGGAGGTGCTCGATGGGCTCCGGACCCACTCTGGCTGAGGACGCGTACGTGCGTGGCGGCGCGGAGCAGACCGCGGTGAAGATCCTGGTCGTCGGGCACTTCGCGGTCGGTAAGACCACCTTGATCGGTTCTCTCTCCGAGATCGCGCCGTTGTCCACCGAGGAGGACATGACGAGCGCCTCCGAGACGGTGGACGATCTCAAGGGCGTCCAGGGGAAGACCACCACCACCGTCGCCCTGGACTTCGGCCGGCTGACACTCGGTGACCGCATCGTGCTTTACCTGTTCGGCTCACCGGGACAGCAGCGATTCGTCAACCTTTGGGAGGACATGGCCCGTGGAGCGTTGGGGGCTCTGATCCTGGTGGATCCCGAGCGGCTGGCCGACTCCTTCGACGTCATGGATCTGATCGAGGCCTACGGCCTCGACTTCGCTGTTGCCATCAATCGGTTCGACGGCTCCCCGGAGCGCACGGAAGCAGCGATACGGGAAGCGCTCGACCTGCTTCCCGACACCCCGGTCGTCGCCGTCGACGCACGCGACAAGACATCGTCAGTAAACGCACTGATCACCTTGGTGCGCTGGTTGCAGGAACGCGCCGCTCTGGAGCACGCATGACAACGCCCCCCGTACCTCCGCCCGGCTGCCCCGCACACGGCAGCGGGCAACGAATACCCCTCGATACGGCGGAGTTCGCCGCCGACCCACAGGCTTTCTATCGCTATATGCACCAGCTGGGCCCCACCGCGCCCGTCACCATCGCTCCCGGTGTGGAGGCGACCCTCGTGACGGACTACAGCGCGGCACTCGAACTGCTGCAGGATCCGAGCACCTTCCGCAAGGACTCGCGCCGCTGGCGTGCCCTGAACGAGGGCCGTATCAGCCCCGGCAGCCCCATTCTGCCGCTGCTGGCCTACCGGCCCAACTGCATGTTCACGGACGGCGCGGAGCATCTTCGGCTTCGCGAGGCCATCACCGGCAGCTTTGCCCAGGTCAGTAGCAGCCGGCTGAGCCAGATCACCCAGCGGGCCGCCCTCTTCCTCATCAACCAGTTCAGCGCCCGCGGCTCGGCCGACCTCCTCAACGACTACGCCAAGCAGTTGCCCCTGTTCGTGTTCAACGAACTCTTCGGCTGTCCGGCGGAGATCGGCGACCGGGTGCTGTTCGGTATCTCCGGCATGTTCGACGGAGTCAACGCCGAGCAGGCCAACCAGGTCTTGGTCCAGGCCGTCGGTGAACTGGTGGCGTTGAAGCGGGCACAGCCGGGTGATGACATCACGTCCCACCTGATGGGGCATTCGGCGGAACTGACCGACGAGGAGTTGGTCCACACGCTGGTGCTCCTTCTCGGCGCGGGCGGCGAGCCGGAACGCAACCTCATCGGTAACGCCTTCTACACGATGCTGACCGATGAGCAGTACGTGCGCAACGGCCAGTTCGACAAGGCGCTCGACGACACGCTGTGGCGCAATCCGCCCATGTCGAACTACGCCCCGCACTATCCGGCCGCCGATACGGATGTGGCCGGCGACAAGGTGCACGCCGGTGAACTGGTACTGGTGAGTTTCGGTGCCGCCAACACGGCCCTGGCGGACCGGGGCGCCAACACCCGCGGGCACCTGGCCTGGAGCGCGGGCCCCCACTCATGCCCCTCCAAGGGCCCGGCCCGGCTCATCGCCTTGACGGCCCTTGAAACGCTGTTCAGCGAGTTGCCCGATGTCGAACTCGCGGTCCCCGCGGACAGCCTCGCCTGGCGGCCTGGCCCCTTCAACCGGGCACTGGTGTCCCTGCCCATTCGCTTCGGTGCGGTCAAACCGCGTCCCGCCGCACAGCCCAAGCGTTCGGAGCCACAGCACGATCAAACGCGGCCGACCGTGACGCCCACGTCTCCGATGTCTCAGGCCCATAAGGGCAAGACGGGACGCGGTGGCTGGAGCGGCTTCCTGAGCTGGTGGAAGGGGGAGTAGCGGCGGATCGCGCTGTGATGCAGGCGGCACGGAGTTCTTGCCGCCTGCATGACAGTTCAAACAATGGGGTAGGACTGCGCGGAGTGACTGGAGTGTCACACGGTGAAGGAGAGGTAGTGGGGGCCACAACAACCGCCGCCCAACGTTCTGCCGCCAGGCGACCCGCGCTGCGGCGCACTTTTTTGAGGAGAAGGAACCCATATATAGGCGCTGACCCTGGCGAACCGCGTGGCCGGATACCCGCTGCTCCCGGCGGGTATCTTTTTGCCCCCTCGTCGGACGGCGCAGCACCTCCCGGCACGACCGGAATACACCAGTGCTCCCCGCCTCTCGCGACGAGAGAGGCACGATGAGCACTCTGCCGGAGCAGGACATGCCGGCTGCGGGCCTCAGTGGGACAACGCTCGGCGACCACGTTCACGGCCAACTGCTGCGCCTGGGCGCCGTGGTAGGGCTGCGGGAGGCGGACACGGCGCTGTACGGGCAGATCCTGCTCGACTCACTCTCCGACACCGCGCGACGGCCACTGTCCCTACCGCCGGCCTCGCCCAGTTTCCTCTCCGACGACCACACCCCGGTCGAGTTCTCCCTCGCCTGCACAGCGAACGCCGATCCGGTACTGCGGGTACTCGTAGAGCCCGGTTGCGCCCACGCGGACATGGCAGACAGCGCTCGCGCCGGCCTCGGGGTCATCCGCGCCATGGCCGGCCGCTGGGACTTCTCCACCGACCAACTCGACGCACTGGAAGACCTGTTCTTCCCCACTGACGCCGAGGGACCGCTGGCGCTGTGGTACGCACTTGAGCTCCGCCCGGGCGGCGTACCCGGAATCAAGGTCTATCTGAACCCCTCGGCCGCGGGCTCCGGACAAGCGGCTCGAACAGTGCGGGAAGCACTGCGCCGACTCGGCTACGGCCAGGGCTTCGGAGAACTCCCCGACGGTGCGGGGTACCCGTTCGTCGCACTGGACCTGGGAAGCTGGAAGAAGCCGCGCGTCAAGGTGTACGTGAGCCACCCGCGTATGTCGGCAGACGACGCCTGTGCGCTGAGCCGTACTGCCTCGGGTCTTTCGGACGCCGACGTCAAGGACTTCTTCCACGCGGCCGCGGGATCGGTCCCGCCCGCCGGGCCGGACGCCTGGAACGTACTGCGGCTTCTGAGACGGCCGGCACTCACCTGCCATGCCTTCAGCGACAGGGGAGTCGGTCCGAGTGGCTTTACGCTGCACATCCCTGTGAGGGACTACGTCCGCGACGACGAGGAGGCATCCGCGCGGGCGAAGGCCCTGCTGGCCCAATTCGGCATGGACACCTCGGTACTGGACCGGGCTCTGTGTGCCCTCACCCAGCGACAACTCGCTGACGGTGCGGGGCTGATCGCCTACCTGGCTCTCGCGTATGAGCGAAATCGGCAACCCCGCATCACCGCTTACCTCTCCTCGGAGGCCTACGCCGTCCGGCCCCCGCTGACCGGGCCCGGCGTGACGCGCCCCGAACCCTCGCCGCAGCGCCACCAGGCACTCCGGCCATCACGATAGCCAGAAGGAAGTCACGTGGAGCCCTACCGCATCAAAGTTGTGGAACCCATCCCCCTCACCACCCGGCCCCAGCGCGAGGAAGCACTGAAGCGGGTTGCCTACAACCCCTTCGGCCTGCGCGCCGACGAGGTCACCATCGACCTGCTCAGCGACTCCGGAACCGGCGCGATCTCGGCGGAACAGCTGGCCGCCGGCATGAACGGCGACGAGTCCTACGCGGGGAGCCGCTCGTACTACCGCTGGCATGAGGTCGTCACCGAACTTACCGGCTATCCCCACATCCTGCCGGTCCACCAGGGGCGGGCCGCCGAGCGCATCCTGTTCGGTTCACTCCTCACACCAGGCACCAGCGTGCTGTCCAACACCCATTTCGACACCACCCGTGCCAACGTCGAACTGACCGGCTGCCAAGCACACGACCTGCCCTGCGCCGAAGCCAAAGACCTCGACAGCGACTACCCCTTCAAGGGCAATATCGACCTGATCGCTCTTGAGCATTCACTGCGCAACGCGCACCAGTCACCCGTGGCCGCCGTCCTGATGACCGTCACCAACAACGGCGGCGGCGGACAGCCGGTCAGCATGGAAAACCTGCGGCAAACCGCCGAGTTGTGCCGCCGCCACGACGTGCCCCTGATTCTGGACGCCGCGCGTTTCGCCGAGAACGCCTGGCTGGTGACCCGCCGCGAACCCGGCTATCAGGACCACACGCCCCGTCAAGTCGCCGAGGAAGCCTTCCGCCTCTCCGACGGATGCGTCATGAGCGCCAAGAAGGACGGCATCGTTCACATCGGCGGCTTCATCGGGCTGAAGGACGCTGAACTCGCCGAGAGGTGCCAGGGCCTGCTCATCGCGACCGAAGGCTTCACCACCTACGGGGGCCTCGCGGGACGGGACCTCGACATGATGGCCCGAGGACTCACCGAAGTCACCGAACCGACCTATCTCGCAGAACGCGCGGACATTGCCCGCTACTTGGCAGGGCGCATCCGCGATGCCGGCGTCGACATCGTTGAACCAGCCGGATTGCATGCCCTCTACCTCAACGCCGGGCGGCTTCTGCCCCACATCCCGCCGCACCAGTACCCGGGCACGGCGCTGGCCTGCGAACTTTATCTGCGCGGAGGCATCCGCTCGGCGGAACTGGGCTCGCTGTATCTCGGCAAGGAAGACGCCCAGGGCAACAGCGTAGAGACCGCGCCGTTCGAACTCGTACGACTGGCACTCCCGCGGCGGGTTTACACCCGCAGTCATTACGACCACGTCGCCGACATCCTGGCGGATATTGCCAAGGATCCCGAATCGGTGCGGGGATATCGCATCACAGGCCAGTCACCGATCCTTCGTCATTTCAGTATCGAGCTGGAGCCCGTCAAGATTTCAGACTGAGGAACTGTTGCACCACTCTGCGAATTGCAGGTGCTGAGCCTGGATCACCATCCCCCTCACCTCAGAAACGAGGGCAGTTACGCCCACCACCACCCCGTCGAGTGCGACCTGGGGTGGGGGAGACGCGGCCCCGGACGAAGTGTCCGGGGCCGGTTTGAGGCGCTTTCCTGGGGTGAAACACCGGGTGCTCCCGCCGTAGCCTCCTTGGGTATCAGAGGCCGAAAACCGCTTCTCTCTGAACCTGGAGACGCATACCGACCCACTGACGCGGCTCTGCGTACCGCGCTTGGCGGTCGGACGAAGTATCGATGTGGTCCGGCGCGCCGTGGGTCAAACTTGGCGCACGCGTGTGCGTGAGGCTTCACCCGGAGCGCTACCCGTTGCAGTTCTCTGATTGCAGGACGCTACGATCATGTAATCGTCTCCGACTGCCGCCCCAGCCGGCGTTGCGCGCTGGAGCGACCCCCCATGCGCAGATATCCGATCGCCGACAGGGCCACACCGTGACAGACCAGAACAGTCCTGACAGCTCACCCGGCGACGTCGGGTGGCGAAAGCACCACGCTGCCCGCGTATTACGCGAATACCTGACATGGGGAAATCGGCCTCTGCCGGCCGAACGGATCGACACAGCCCCCGGTGCCGCGCACCAACGGGAGTTGGAGTGTCAGCGACGCCCATCCCTCTCTGTCTCGAACAGGAACTCCATGAACGACACCTCTGTCCGCTTTGAGCTTGTGCGCCGCGGCTACCACCGCGAACAGGTGGACAACCTCGTCACCCAGGTCGTCGGCGACCGGGACAAGGCTCTGGCCCGCATCACCGCCCTGGAGCAACGCGTCAAAGAGCTGACCGCCGAGACGGGGAACGCCCAGACACACTTCGTCGAAAACGCCCCGTCCTTCGCAGGCCTCGGTGCCCGCGTGGAGGAGATCCTTCGGTTGGCCGAGGAAGAGGCCGCGGAGCTGGGTGATGAAGCTCGCGAGGCTGCCCGAGACCACCACAAGGTCGTCGGCGATGCGGCCGAACGGATACAAGCCGAAGCGGCCGCGTACGCGGCCGGGCTCAAGGCCACCAGCAATCGAGAAGGCACGCGGATCGCAGACACGGCCCAGGCGGAGGCCGCCCGGCTGCACACCGAAGCACACGCGAGCGCGCAGGCCGCACGTAATGATGCCGACGGCTTCTTCGAGGACACCCGTGCCAGGGCGGCACACGCCGCGGCCGACTTCGAGGCCAAGCTCGCCAAACACCGCCAACAGGCGCAGAGCGACCTCGCCTCCCGCCAGGCCGAAGGTGAGGAACGGCTCCACCAGCTCCAGCAACGCGCCGAGCAACTGCGCCTGGAAGCCGAGAAGCGGCGCAGAGACGCCGAGCACCAAGCCCGTCAGAGCACACAAGACGCGCAGCACCGACGCGACGACATCATCTCTGAAGCGAACACCATGGCCGACCGGGTCCGCGGCGAATCCGAACGCGAACTCGCCGCGCTCGCCAACCGCCGCGACAGCATCAACGCGCAGCTGACCAACGTCCGCGCCATGCTCGCCACCCTCACGGGCGCCGCCGTGATCCCGGACACCGGCCACGGCACAGCCGACCAGACGATGATCTGACACGAACGCGCTGAGGACCAGGCCACAACCGGTGCGGCAACAACAATTGCCGGCGGGCCGCACCAGCCTCCGCACGAAACGGCGGGGGCTGCCCGCAGTGGACGTGCTCAGCCTCCCGCCGGACCGGACGGCGCGGATTGTCGGGCTCGGCCACTTGGGGCGGGCCCCACTTCTCAGCCGATCGTCAAGCACGTGCTTGGCTTGTCGGCACGCACCCCGCCGGGAATCTCGGGGTCGTCGCGCCAGTAGGCACGCACAACGGGCTCAGAGTGCCTGGCCTGCCGGTCGAAGCGACGGACGGCATCAGCCAGTTGGAGGGCAAAGCCGCTCACGGCTTGGACCGTGGGCGACAACTCCCAATTCGTAGCTCTCGGAGACCGCCTGCGAAACCGGTCGCAGGGCGAGGTGGGCCAGCGCGCGGTGGTCCCACACAGCGGGCATCCCCGCGCTGAACACCCAGCCGACCAGACCGCGCTCGGCCGCCTCCGGTGTCGCGCACAGCCGCCCGTACGGGGCGATCGCACCGGCCCGATACTGCGCACAGCGTGCGTGCTGAAGGCCTGCTGAAGGCGTGTGCGACACCAGGCTTCGCTCAGGGACCGTGCACGCACCGTGCCGCAGGCGGCGGACCCCAGCCGGTCATGGTGTGGGCCGAAGCCCCGCCCCGCGCACCGTGCGCATCCTGCAACGAGCGTGCCCAGCACCGTCGGGTCTGCGCCGAACGTCGGCACCCCACTGACACCGGCTCTCATACGGGTGCGGTACAGCTTGCCGTCGAGGTCGTCGATCTCGTACAGGACCAGGCGGGCCAGGCCGTGTTCGAAGCGGGTGAGCCGCGGTGCCCCGTCGATGTCCGTGTGAGCGATGACGATGTGGAGCGGTCCGGGAACGGGGACGAGGCCGCGCACGTCGAAGAATGACAGGCACCCTTCGTACTGCTGGTCGGCCTCCGCCGGTGACTCGGCAACGCTGGGATTGAGCAGCTCGATCGGGCCGGGGCTTCGCCGGGTGGGACGACGGCGGCGACGGCACGACCGATGCCGATCTGCGGCGCGGCGATGCCCAAATGCGGTCCCGGTCGGTGCCGTGGCCGCGAAGCTCGGGATGTCCGGCGCGGACCGTACGGTCGACGCGCGCCAACTGCCCGCCTACCGCGACGAGATGGCGCAGGCGCTCGACTCGGCGTCAGTCTTCGGCCGGGTCAGCCCGCAGCGGAAAGGGCGGCATGGACGTCACGGAGCTGCGGCTGCTGATCGGC
This sequence comes from Streptomyces sp. NBC_01508, assembly GCF_045040315.1. Classification (NCBI taxonomy): domain Bacteria; kingdom Bacillati; phylum Actinomycetota; class Actinomycetes; order Kitasatosporales; family Streptomycetaceae; genus Streptomyces; species Streptomyces sp. NBC_01508. The sequence continues at coordinate 7,476,525 of NZ_CP109419.1, forward strand.
ACGGACGAGGGCTACGTGCGCAAGGTGCTCGGCGCCCTCGGCGCCCTCGGCGCGTCCGGCCCGGCTCAACGTCAGCCTCCAGGCGATCATCGACGCGTATCCGGAGGAGTCGGGTGGCGTCGGTGAGCGTGCCCGTCTTGTCGATGCAAACGACATCGACCCGGGCCAGGCCCTCGATCGCGGGCAGCTCCCGCACGAGGCACTGCTTGCCGCCGGTGGCTTGGACCGGTCTTCGAACGTGTCGCGGTGATGGTCCGAACGTCAGCTGTTCGGTGCTCCGGTGGGCTTTGCGCACGCAGTTGAGTGGCCACCACACCGGCGAGCGCAGGGCTTCCTGACCTCCGCGTCCTCGTACCCCACCACCGGCCCGCCGCCTCCGTCTCAACGGCGGGCCGTCACCGTTCCCTCGACGGCGAACAGCTGCTCCTCGACATGGTCCAGCGCCAGGCGCAGCGCACCCGTGGCCACCGCCGCCTCGCCCAGCAGCGACAGCGTCACTCGCGGCGGACGCAGACAGTAACGGGACAGCTCGTCGCGCAGCGGATCCAGTACGCCGTCGAGACCGGCCGCCCAGCCGCCGATGATCACCAACTCGGGGTCGAGCGCCAGCACCAGGGCGGCCACGTCGTGGACCAGCCGCTGGGTGAACCGCTCCATCGCCTGCTCCGCCCCGAAGTCGCCCTGCTTCGCCAGCGCGAACACACGGGCCACGGCCCGCTCGTCGAGCGGATGCAGCGGCTCGTCGGTCGTCGACAGCAGCTTCTCCGGCGTCACCTCGCGGCCCAGCAGATGCAGCGCCCCGATCTCACCGGCGGCGCCGTGGAAGCCGCGGTGGAGCCGCCCGCCGATCAGCGAGCCGGCCCCCGGGCTGAGTCCCGCGAGGACGAAGACGATGTCGTCCGAATCGGTGGCCGCGCCCTTCCAGTGCTCGGCGACGGCGGCCGCGTTGGCGTCGTTCTCCACCAGCACCGGACATCGGAACGAACGCCGCAGCCGCTCACCGAGCGCCAGGCCCGTCCATCCGGGCAGCGCCGTACCGAGCCGTACGGTCCCGTCCGCCTCCACGATGCCGGGGCTGCCGACCCCGACGGCCCGCAGCGAACTGCGCGCCACCCCCGCGCGACGCAGCACATCGGCGACGACGACCCGCACCCGGTCCAGCCGCTCGTCCGCCGACGCGGTCTCGGTGGTCTCGCGCGAACTGGAGCCGATGATCCGGCCGTCGAGCCGCGACAGCAGCGCGGCGACCCGGTGCGGTCCGATCTCGATGCCCAGCAGATGCCCGGCCTCGGCCCGGAACCGGAACCTCCGCGCCGGACGGCCCTGTCTGCGGGCCTCGCCCTCGCCCGGCGCCGCTTCCACGACCAGGCCGATCTCCATCAGCCCTTCCACGACGCCTTCCACGGTCGGCCGGGACAGACCGGTGATCCGGGTCAGATCCGTGAAGGTGTGGGCGTCGGCGCCCCGCAGGGCGTGCAGCACCACTGCGGAGTTGATCCGCCGCAACAAGGAAGGGTCCCCGCCGGTCAGCCGCCCCACGGTATGTCCTCCCAGCTCGTGCGCGTGTCTGCCGGATGGTACTCGGTGGACGCCGGGGCCGCTGACAGTCGGCGACACGGGAACCACACTGTGGCGCATTGGTCCCGTCGACGGCGGGAAGCGACCGGGCGGCGGGGGACGCCTGACGGCGTGCCAATTGTCAGTGCCGGGCGCTTTACTGGAGTCATGAGCACCGCACGGCACGTCGCCACCATCGATCTGCTGTGTGCCCGGTCCTTCCCCGCCGAGCACGCCGGATCCGATGTGGGGACCAGCGGACCGGGCTACCACCTGGCGGAATTGGCGAGCGGCGAGAGCTTCTGGGAGGACGACGGGTCACGCCGCGCGGCGGAGGCGGAGCAGTACGAGGCCGAGTGCGCCGCGCTCGCGGCGGTGCTGGCCGCCCGGTGGGGCGAGCCGCAGCTCGTCAGCCTCTGGAGCACGCGCGTGCGCGGCGGCGAGGGCGAGGAGATACCGGCCCCGTGGCGCGAGCTGTCCGCCGGCGTCGCTCACGCGCACCTCTGGCGCACCGGCGGCCGCTGGGTCGCGGTCGGCGTGTCCTGGCAGGGCGAGCAGCAGCCGTTCCAACTACTGGCCGCCGTCACGGAGATCGACCCGCCCTAGGGTCTGTCCGGCGGATCTTCGGGGGTCCGGGACGCCTGGCACGGCACCTCGCCGCGTTGTCTTCAGTCATGCGAGTACGGCCGGGCCATCCACAACGCTGATCTCCGCCTTACGACGCACCGCACCAGACGCCCCGGCCTGATCGACAAGACATCTCCTGGGGTCCGTACGGCCGCCGGGCCGGCTATCGGCCCGCCAGGTCCGGCATGTCCGCCGCCACGCGCAGTGCGCCGAACTCCTCGGCCATCGTCTCCGCCGTCCAGTGCGCGTTCAGACCGCTCGGGTTGGGCAGCGCCCAGATCCGGGTGGTGCCGATCGTCCGCGTCTGCGGGCCGATCGCCGCACCCCGCTCGCCGAACGCCGTGCGGTACGCGGTGATGCCGACGACCGCGAGCCAGCGGGGCCGTAGCCGCTCCACCCGCGCCACCAGGTTCCGGCCGCCCTCGCGGAACTCCTCGTCGCTCACTTCGTCGGCCCGCGCCGTCGCCCGTGCCACGACGTTGGTGATGCCCAGGCCGTAGGTGAGCAACTCGTCCTGCTCGGACGGCGCGAGCTGCCTCGGGGTGAAGCCCGAGAGCCGCAGCACCGGCCAGAAGCGGTTTCCCGGCCGGGCGAAGTGGTGCCCCGTCGCCGCCGACATCAGACCGGGGTTGATCCCGCAGAACAGCACCCCCAGACCGGCCGCCGCCACGTCCGGGATGACGCGGTCGCGGGCGGCGGCCAGTTCCTCGGGCCTCACTTCGCCGCCCTCAGAGGATTGAGCCTGGCGTGTATCCGGCGGCCTCGGGGTGCCGCTTCACGATCTCCTCGATCCGGGCGACCACGGCGGCCACCTGGTCGCCGGCCGCGCCCGTGAACGACAGCTTGTCGGCCATCAGCGCGTCCAACTGCCCCCGGTCCAGCGGCATCCGCTCGTCCGCCGCGAGCTTGTCCAGCAGCTCGTTGCGCTCCGCGCCCCGCTCGCGCATCGCGAGCGCGGAGGCGACCGCGTGCTCCTTGATGACCTCGTGCGCGGCCTCCCGGCCGACCCCCGCGCGTACGGCGGCCATCAGCACCTTCGTCGTCGCCAGGAACGGCAGGTAACGGTCAAGCTCGCGGGCCACGACCGCCGGGAAAGCCCCGAACTCGTCGAGCACAGTCAGGAACGTCTCCAGCAGTCCGTCGAAGGCGAAGAACGCGTCCGGCAGCGCCACCCGGCGCACGACCGAGCACGACACGTCGCCCTCGTTCCACTGGTCACCGGCCAGCTCGCCCGTCATCGACGCGTAGCCGCGAAGGATCACCATCAGTCCGTTGACGCGCTCGCAGGAGCGGGTGTTCATCTTGTGCGGCATCGCCGACGAGCCGACCTGACCCGGCTTGAACCCCTCGGTGACCAGCTCGTGCCCGGCCATCAGCCGGATCGTCTTCGCCACCGACGAGGGACCGGCCGCCAGTTGCACCAGCGCGGTCACCACGTCGTAGTCCAGCGAACGCGGATACACCTGGCCGACCGAGGTGAAGGCGTGGGCGAAGCCCAGATGCCCCGCGATCCGGCCCTCCAGGTCCGCGAGCTTCGCCGCGTCACCACCGAGCAGGTCGAGCATGTCCTGCGCCGTACCGACCGGGCCCTTGATCCCGCGCAGCGGATAGCGGGCGAGCAGATCCTCAAGACGGCCGTATGCGACGAGCAGTTCGTCGGCCGCCGTCGCGAAGCGCTTGCCGAGCGTGGTCGCCTGAGCGGCGACATTGTGCGAGCGGCCCGCCATGACCAGCTCCGCGTACTGACCGGAGAGCGTCCCCAGGCGCGCGAGCACCGCCACCGTACGGTCGCGCATCAGCTCCAGCGACAGCCGGACCTGCAACTGCTCGACGTTCTCCGTCAGATCCCGCGATGTCATGCCCTTGTGGACCTGCTCATGACCGGCGAGCGCGTTGAACTCCTCGATCCGCGCCTTCACGTCGTGGCGGGTGACCTTCTCGCGCTCGGCGATCGACGCCAGATCGACCTGGTCGAGCACCCGCTCGTAGTCGGCGAGCGCGGACCCGGGCACCTCGATACCGAGATCCCGCTGGGCCCGCAGCACGGCGAGCCACAGCTGCCGCTCCAGCCTCACCTTCTGCTCGGGGGACCAGAGCACGGCCAGCTCCGCCGAGGCATAGCGGCCGGCGAGGACATTGGGGATACGGGGCTTCACAGACGCAGCAGTCACGTGAGCTGATTCTACGTGGCGGTTCCCGCCGGTCCGCGCCGCGGCCTTGTCGCACCCTTCCTGGTACGGGAAGCGGCTACGCCCGCTCCTGCCGCGTGCCCGCGTCGCCCGGCAGCGGCTCGTACGGCAACAGCTCCGGCCGCTTCGGCGCCCGGCCGTCACCCGACGACCGGCCCGTCAGCCGGCGGCCGATCCACGGCCCCAGATACCGCCGCGCGAACCGCGCGTCCCCCGTACGCCGCATCAGCCACCCCACCGGCAGCTCGGGCGCCAGTTGTGCGTGCCAGTCGTCCGCCGGCTCCAGGCCGAGGGCCTGCCACACGGCCTCGGCGACCCGGCGGTGGCCGTCGGCCGTCAGATGGAGCCGGTCCACGTCCCACATGCGCTGCTCGCCCAGGACCCGCGCCCCGTACAGATCGACCACCACCGCGTCGTGCCGCGCGGCCAGCTCGTCGATGAAGGAGAACAGCTGCTCCCAGCGCGGCCGGAAACGTTCCATCACCGGACCCCGGCGGGCCGGGCTGCGCATCAGCACCAGCCGTCCGCAGGTCGGTGCCAGCCGCTCCACCGACTCCTCCAGCTGCCCCAGGACCCGCCCCGCGTCGTACTTGGGCCGCAGCGTGTCGTTCAGGCCGCCGACCAGCGTCACCACGTCCGCGCGCATCGCGGCTGCCGTGTCCACCTGCTCGTGGAGGATCTGGCCGATGAGCTTGCCGCGTACGGCGAGATTCGCGTAGCGGAAACCGGGCGTACGGACGGCGAGACGGGCGGCGAGCAGATCGGCCCAGCCCCGGTACGACCCGTCCGGCTGGAGGTCCGACATGCCCTCGGTGAACGAGTCCCCGAGGGCGACGAGGCTGGTGTATGTGGCGTTGTTCTCCATGGCCGGGTGATCGTATCGCGTGCCCCGGCCCCGGCCGCGGCCGCGCCCGGACCCCGCCGCGACCGCGCCTCAGGTCCCCTGCGTATGCCTCCCGACCAGCTCACGCAGCACGTCCTCCATTGTCACCAGACCTTCCAGCTTGCCGTCCTCGTCCAGCACGGCGGCCAGATGCGTACGGCTGCGGCGCATCGCCGTCAGTACGTCGTCCATCGGGGTCTCCGCCCGCACCTGGGCGATCGCCCGCATCCCGGACACCGCGAACGCCTCGTCGCGCGGCATCGCGTCCAGGGCGTCCTTCACATGCAGGTAGCCGAGGATCCGCCGGGACCCGTCCACCACCGGGAAACGGGAGAAGCCCGACTCGGCCGCCAGCGCCTCCAGCTCCACGGGCGTGATCCCCACCCGCGCCGTCACCACCCGCTCCAGTGGCATGACCACGTCCCGCACCGGCCGGTGCCCCAGCTCCAGCGCGTCGTGCAGCCGCTCCGCGGCGCGGTTGTCGAGGAGCCCCGCGTCACCGGCGTCCGTGACCATCCGGGCCAGTTCGGCGTCGGAGAACGTCGCCGACACCTCGTCCTTGGTCTCCACCCGCAGGAGCTTCAGCAGCACGTTGGCGAACGCGTTGATCGTGAAGATCACCGGACGCAGCGCGCGGGCCAGCCCCACCAGCGCCGGGCCGAGGATCAGCGCCGTACGCACCGGTTCGGCGAGGGCGATGTTCTTGGGCACCATCTCGCCGAGCAGCATGTGCAGATAGGTCGCCACGGCGAGCGCGATGACGAACGAGATCGGGTGCACCACCCCGTGGGGCACGCCCACCGCGTCGAAGACGGGCTCCAGCAGATGGGCGATGGCCGGCTCCGCGACGATGCCGAGCACCAGCGTGCACAGCGTGATGCCGAGCTGGGCGGCGGCGAGCATCGCCGACACATGGCGCAGGCCCCACAGGACACTGCGGGCGCGCCGGTCGCCCTCCTCGGCCGCCGGTTCGATCTGGCTGCGGCGCACCGAGATCAGGGCGAACTCGGCCCCGACGAAGAAGGCGTTCACGACCAGGGTCAGCAGCCCGACGAGCAGTTGGATCACGGTCATCGTCCCGCCCCCTTGCCATGGTCCTTGCCACGACCCTTGCCGTGGTCCTCGCCGCTGTCCTTGCCGTGGTCGTCGTCCAACCCCGTGTCGGGTGCCGGGAGGGGCGCGTGCAGCAGTACGCGGGCGGCGCGCCGCCCGGCGGCGTCGACCACGTCGACGCGCCAGCCGCCCAGTTCGACGCGGTCGCCCTCGACCGGGATCCGCCCCAGCTCGGTGGCGACGAGACCGGCCAGCGTCTCGTACGGCCCTTCGGGCACCCGCAGCCCGATGTCCCACAGCTGGTCGAAGCGCGCGGCGCCGTCCGCCGACCACAGGTCGCGGCCGTCCGCGTCCTCCCCGGCGCGGGCCAGATCGGACGTCTCGTGCGGGTCGTGCTCGTCGCGTACCTCGCCGACGACCTCCTCGACGATGTCCTCCAGCGTCACCACACCCGCCGTACCGCCGTACTCGTCGATCACGACCGCCATGGTGCGGTTGCCGGAGAGCCGGTCCAGCAGCCGGTCCACGGTCAGCGACTCCGGTACGAGCAGGGGCTCACGCAGCAGCTCGGACACCGCCGTACGGCCCCGGCGCTCGTCGGGGACCGCCAGCACGTCCTTGATGTGGGCGACGCCGACGACGGTGTCGAGACTGTCGCGGTAGACGGGGAAACGGGAGAGGCCGGTGGCACGCGTCGCGTTGGCGACGTCCTCGGCCGTGGCCCGCACGTCGAGCGCGGTGACCTGTACGCGCGGCGTCATCACGTTCTCCGCGGTCAGCTCCGCGAGATTGAGCGTCCGCACGAACAGCTCGGCGGTGTCCGCCTCCAGCGCGCCCTCCTTGGCGGAGTGCCGGGCGAGCGCGACCAGCTCCTGCGGGCCGCGGGCGGAGGCCAGCTCCTCGGCGGGCTCCAGGCCCAGCCGCCGTACGAGACGGTTCGCCGTGTTGTTGAGATGGCTGATGAACGGCCGGAAGGCCGCCGTGAACACGCGCTGCGGCGTGGCGACCACCTTGGCGACCGCCAGCGGCGAGGAGATGGCCCAGTTCTTCGGGACCAGCTCGCCGACCACCATCAGGACGACGGTCGACAGGGCCGTACCGATGACCAGCGCCAGCGACGACGCCACGGACGGCGAGAAGCCGACCGCCTCGACGGGGCCGCGGATCAGCTTCGCCACGGACGGCTCGGCGAGCATGCCGACGACCAGATTGGTCACCGTGATGCCCAACTGGGCGCCGGAGAGCTGGAAGGTGAGGCTGCGTACGGCCTTCATGGCGCTCGCCGCACCACGCTCGCCGCTTTCGACCGCCCGTTCGAGGTCGCCACGCTCGACCGTCGTGAGGGAGAACTCGGCGGCGACGAAGGCCCCACAGGCCAGCGCGAGCAGCACGGCCACCAGCAGCAGGAGAACTTCGGTCATCGGGTCACCTCCGTCCCATGATCGGTCAGGGGGTGGCGGGCGGCGCGATATCCGCGGCTGTCGGTGCTCGTGCGGCGAGGCTCGCACATGGGCGGAGGCTCACACCTCTCGGTCGTCGGCGGACCAGGACCCGTTCCGGCTGTCGCCGGGGGCGGGCTCCGGGTGAACGGCCCATGGTAAAGGGGCGGTCGACCCGCCTGGCCGGTGGCCGACGCCGCCCGGCGGGGCGGCGAGCGGCTTCACCCAGCGGCGCCAGTGGTCCTCGCGATCGTAGCCCGCCGCCGCCCAGGCGCGCTGGGCCCGATCGTTGTCCTCCAGCACCATGGCGTCGACCCGGCGCCCGCCCAGCGCGCGGAACCGCCGCTCCGCCGCCGCCAGCAGGGCGGTGGCCACGCCTTGCCGGCGGCAGGACGGGTGCACGGCCAGTCGATAGGCGCAGCAGCGCCACCCGTCGAAGCCGGCGATGACCGTCCCGGCGAGGCGGCCGTCGCGCTCGGCGAGGATCAGGGCCTCGGGGTCCCGGGTGACGAGCCGGGCCACTCCGTCGTGGTCGTCGCTGATGCTCGTTCCCTCGGCGGCTTCGCTCCAGAACCGCAGTACTGTGCCGACGTCCGCGAGGGTGGCGCCGCGGAGGTGGAGATCGCTCATGGGGAGAGCCAAGCAGAGCGCGCGCCGGTTCGGCGAACGTGTTTGCGCCCACCCGGCCGACCGGGGGCGACGTCAGCAGACGACGAACGTCGAGCTGAAGTGCGGCGGCGTCTGCGTGGGGTCGCTGATCTCGAAGGCCATGTAACCCGACTTCCCGAGGTACACACCGCTCGTACCCTTCACACGGTGGATCTGCGTCATGCTGCGCATCAGCGCGGTGCAGTCCGGCATCGCGCTGTGTTCGAGAGGGCCGTCCTCGAATTCGGTCGTGCCCCGGTGGAACTGCCACATGTGCGGGGTCATCGTCAGCACGACGGAATTTCCCGTCATCGTGCCGACCCGCTCTCCGTCTTCGTCGACAAAGGCCTCGACATATTCCACGGTGGTGCCCGGCCCCGCCTCCTCCGGAGGGTGGCTGACCGTCAGCTTCTCCGCCATCTCGGTCAGAGAGCGGACGAGACACTTGGCGACCGCGTCGTCCTCGGAGTCGACTCCCGGGGTGTGCTGACCGGCCTCGGTGGCCGCGGCCACCGCCAACGCCCGGATATTCAACGGACCCGGGTCCGGGGCCTCGCGGAGAGACTCGGTTCCCACTTCGAGCGCGCGTTCGTCAATTGATATATATTCGGCCGCTGTCATTTCCATCCACCGGTGAGTAGTTCACTTTGTGAATCGTTTACGCGTGACGCCAATGAATTTGACTAAAGGCGCGCTAAGGGCAGTGGGGGAGGGCGCGGCCGTGCCGGCGCCGGTGGTGCCACGACCGCGCCGGCTTCATCGTCAACTACCTGTTGTTTCCCTATCTCAACGACGCCATAAGGCTGTTGGACCGGCCCGGCACGGACATCGCCGAGACGGACGCCGCGGTGGAAGCCGGTTACGGCTACCCCATGGGGCCGTTCGCCCTCCTGGACACCATCGGTCTCGACGTCTCCCTGTTCATCGAACGCCGGCTCCACGACGAGTTCGGCGGGACCGCCTTCGCGCCGCCCGCGCCGCCCGCGCTGCTCGAACAGCTCGTGGCGGACGGCGCGCTCGGCCGCAAGAACAGGCGGGGCTTCCGGTCCGGCGGGTAGCGGGCACCTCTGACGCCCCGTCAGGCCCCGTGCGGCTCCTCGATCACCGTGCCGAAAGCCTCCATGTACGGGTCGTTGACCGTGAGGTAGGTGAAGCCGTACCGCTCGCGCTGCTCGCGCAACTGCTCCACGACCTCCCGCAGCGTGCCGACGACCATCATCGGCAGCGTCAGCAACTCGTCCTCCGTCGTGTTCGGCAGGTACGGCAGCAGAGGCCGCACCGCCGCCGCGCGGTCCGTGGTCACGGCCACGAGCTGGAGATGCGGACTCATCTCGGCGGGTGTCTCGCGCCCGGCGGCGAATCCCCGGTAGGCGGCGACGCGTTCGTCCAGTTCCCCTGCCGAGAGGGCGGTCATCGCCTCCGCGTTCGCCTTCGCGCCGGTGAAGGCGACGATGTCCGCGCGTTCGGCGGCCAGCCGCAGCATCCGGTCACCGTTGCCGCCGATCAGCAGCGGCGGCCGGGGCCGCTGCTCGGACCGGGGGGAGATGGTCCTCGTCGCCCAGCAGTTCGTCCAGCGCGTCGACCGTGCCGACGAGATGGTCGACGCGTCGGCCGGGTGGCGGGAACGCGAGCCCGGCCCGCTCGTGCTCCTCGCGCACGTAACCGGTTCCGAGTCCGATCTCCAGCCGCCCCCGCGTCAGCGCGTCCGTCGTGGCGATCTCGCGGGCGAGCAGCGCCGGGTTCCAGAAGGCGCAGTTGAGTACGAAGGTGCCAAGCCGGGGCCGCTGAGTGGCCTCGGCCGCCGCCACCAGGGCGGGGAAGGGGGCGACCATACCGAGATGGTCGGGCACCAGGATGACGTCGTATCCCAGCTCTTCGGCTCTCGCACAGCGTTTGCGCCAGTCGGCGCCCGACGCGGGCGTCACCATGTTCACTCCGAAACGGAACGGCCTTGTCATGAGGTCTCCTCGTCGGTGTGTGACGGCGAACGGTTGACGGGGGGTGCGGTCCTGACGCTAACGGGGGAACCGGCCGTTCCTCCGGGAACTCAGTACACTTGCCGACGCTAGCGTCGGCGCGCTAGCTTGTTGGGGTGGCGAAGACCCAGCTGAACGTACGCGTGGACGAGACCACCGCGGAGGCCGCCCGGCGGCAGGCGGGGCGGCGCGGCATGAGCGTGAACCGCTACATCGAAGAGCTGGTCAAGCAGGACACGGGCGAGGTCGGGAAGACCTTCGTCGAGTCGGCCGCCGACTTCATGAAGCAGTACGAGTCCGTGTTCACGGAGGAGTTCGGCGCGGAGACCGCCGCCACGGACCGGGGCACGGAGCGGGGCGCGGACCAGGACACCGAGCGCGAGGGCACGCGCTGACCGGCACACCCGAACCACCGGACTGCGTCGCGTGCGGCGGGACCGTCGCCCCCGACGGCCACTGCTGGGACTGCGGCCGGCCGCAGCCCGCCTTCCGCTCGCACCTTGAGACCACCCTCGGTACCGGCGCCGCCGGCGTGAGCGACCGCGGCAAGCGGCGCGGCCTCAACGCCGACGCCATGGCGCTGACCACGAGCGGTGACTGGACGATCGGCGTCGTGTGCGACGGAGTGTCCATGTCGCCTCGCGCGGAGCGGGCCGCCCGGGTCGCGGCCGACGTCGGCGCGGCCCACCTGAGGGCGGGGCTGCGCGCGGGCACGCTGCCGGAGACCGCCCTCGCCGACGCCGCCGTCCGCGCGGGTCGCGCCGTCAGCGCCCTGGCCGCCTCCGCGGCCGAGGCCCCGGCCTGTACGTACGTCGCGGGCATCGCCGGCCCCGAGGGCATCTGGTGCGCCTGGATCGGCGACAGTCGCGCGTACTGGTTGCCCGACGACGGAACGTGCATGGTGCTGACCGAGGACGACTCGGGCCAACACGGCGCCCTGACCGCGTGGTTGGGCGCCTCCGCCGACGAACCGACCGAACCGGCCGCGCGGGTCCGCGGCTACCGGCCGCCGGGACCGGGCCGACTGCTGCTGTGCACGGACGGATTGACGAGCCATCAGTCCGACGCCGATGCCCTGCGGTCCCTGCTCGCCCGCCGCGCGCCCCCAACATCTGCCTACCACGGCCTTCTTGAGGATGCGCGGGCGCTGATCGGGTACGCCATGGACGCGGGCGGGCAGGACAACATCACCGCACTGCTCATCCACGTCGGGGATACTGATCATCGGGAACCCCTCACGCCCACCCCCTACCGAGACAGCTGCCACCATGGAAAACGCCGATACCCCTGAACCACCGTCACGCGCCGACCCCACATTGCGGATCGACCTGTCGTGGCTGCTCCTGGTCGCCGAGCACAAGATGCCCGGCGATCCCCAAGTCACCGACTGGGGCGCCCTGGTGGCCGCCGTCAGCCGGCACGAGGCGGAGATATTCGGCACCCCCGTCTACAGCGACCCGCACAGCCGCGCGGCGGCCCTGCTCCAGAGCCTCCTGCACGTACCGGCGCTGGAGCGGTCCAACGCCATGTACGCCTCGGCCGTCGCGTACGGCTATCTCGTCGCGAGCGGCCTGAAGGTCGTCACCTCGCCCGAACAGGTCAGAGACCTGGCCAAGCTGGTCAAGGACGGCAGGGCCGACGTACGCGCCATCGCGGCAGAACTGCGGGGCTGGAGCCTGTAGGGAGTGTCGACACAACCGGCCGCCGGGCGGGCTGCTGTGTTGTGTCCTCAGCCCCGGGCGGGCTTTCGAACCCGTCAGACCAGGTCCGCCCTCGGCCGGTACGCCACGCCGAGCACGCACGGTGAGGTCGGTGTCCGCGGCCCGGAGTCCGGCACCCGCAGTGAGCGGTAGGTGCCGAACTCGAAGCCCGCCTCGCCGATCGCCGCGAGGGGGTCCCGCGCCGCGTGGCAGCCGCCGAAGAGCATCGGCCACACCGTACGGTCCAGCGCCTTCTGCACCGTCGCCAGACCACGCTCCCGCGCCAGCCCGTGCTCGAAGAAGCGCAGCTCACCGCCGGGGCGCAGGACCCGGCGGAGCTCGGCGAGCGCCCGTGGCACGTCCCGTACGGTGCACAGCACCAGGGAGGCGACGGCCGCGTCGTAACCCTCGTCCTCGACGGGCAGCGCCTCCGCCGTGCCGGGCCGCACATCCACCGAGACCTCGGCCCGCATCGCCGCCCCTACCGCCAGTTGCCGCAGGCTGCGCTCCGGCTCGACGGCCACGACCTCGGAGACGGCGGGCGGGTAGTGCGCGAAGTTCAGCCCGTTGCCCGCGCCGATCTCGACGACCCGTCCCGACAGACCGGCCAGCAACTCCGCGCGGTGGGCCGCGATACCGCCCCGGTCGGCGGCGACGCTCATCCGCGCGTAGAAGCGCGCGAAGAGGGGGTGGTGCACTGAGTCCTGGGTGGCTTGGGTGACCTTGCGGTTGCGCAGATGCATTTCGCGGATCTCCTCCGGCGTACGGGGCGGCACCGTGATTCTTCCCCGTACGGCTCCGCTCAGCAGCTCACGGAGCGGAACTCGTTACCGTTCGCCCGACACGGCGCCTGTTACGGCTCGCGACACGGCGCCCGCCGCGAACCGCGACGCGTCCCAGCCCCCGCCGAGCGCCGGAGCCAGCCAGTGGGCCGCCCGCGCACGGAACCGTGCCGGGGCGAGCGCCCCCGCGCCGTGCGGTACGGCCCCGAGCAGCGGGGCGCCCGCGACGTCCGGCAGATCGGCCAGATTGCAGCGTGCCGCCAGATCCGGCACGACGGGCCAGCTGCCGATCACCACCCCCAGCGCCGTGAGGCCGCGCGCCCGCAGCGCCTCGGCCGTCAGCGCGGTCGTGTTGAGCGTGCCGAGCCCGGCGGGCGCCACCACCAGCACCGGGGCGGCGAGCAGCCGGGCGGCGTCCGCGAGCGTGCCGCCCTCGTGGTCGAACCGTACGAGCAGTCCGCCCGCGCCCTCGACCAGCACCAGGTCGTGCTCGGTCGCCAGCTTCCCGGCCGCCTCGGCGATCTCCTCGGGCCGTACGGGCGGCGCACCTGCCCGCCCTGCCGCCGTGGCGGGCGCCAACGGCTCGGGGAAACGGGCCAGTTCGACCGTGGTGACGCCGCCCGCCAGCCGTATCACCTCGTCCACGTCCCCCGGCTCCCCGGCGGCGACCCCGGTCTGCGCGGGCTTCAGCACCGCGACGTCGAGGCCCCGGGCCAGCGCGGTCGCGGCGAGGGCCGCCGTGACGACGGTCTTGCCGATCTCCGTCCCGGTCCCGGAGACGATCAGTACCGGCATCTCAGGCCTCCCGCGCCGCCGCCGCCACCGCGCGGCAGATCCGGGCGATGTCGTCGTCGCCCGTGACGTACGGCGGCATCGTGTACACGAGATCGCGGAACGGCCGCAGCCACACGCCCTCGCGCACCGCCGCCCGGGTCGCCGCCGCCATGTCCACCTCGCGGTCCAGCTGCACGACGCCGATCGCGCCGAGCACACGCACGTCCTTCACGCCGGGCAGTGCCGTCGTCTCGGCGAGGCCGTCGCGCAGCCCCGCCTCGATCCGTCTGATCTCGCCCTGCCAGTCCTGGCCGAGCAGCAGGTCGATCGAGGCGCACGCCACGGCCGCCGCCAGCGGATTGCCCATGAAGGTCGGCCCGTGGGCCAGTACGGGCACCTCACCGCGCGAGATGCCCTCGGCCACCGCCGACGTGCAGAGCGTCGCGGCCATCGTGAGATAACCGCCGGTCAGCGCCTTGCCCACGCACATCACATCCGGCGAGATCCCCGCGTGCCCGGCGGCGAACAGCGCGCCCGTGCGGCCGAAGCCCGTCGCGATCTCGTCGAGGATCAGCAGCACGCCGTACTCGTCGCAGGCCTCGCGCAGCACCCGCACGTACGCGGGGGAGTGGAAGCGCATGCCGCCCGCGCCCTGGACCACCGGTTCCACGATCACGGCGGCCAGTTCGTCGGCGTGGCGGGCGACGAGGGCGCGCAGAGCGTCCGCGTACGTCTCGTCGTACGGCTCGAAGTCGGCCGGCGGCGCTTCGGCGAAGATCTGGCGCGGCAGCACACCCGACCAGAGCCCGTGCATACCGCCCTCGGGGTCGCACACCGACATGGGCTGCCAGGTGTCGCCGTGGTAGCCGCCGCGCCAGGTCAGCAGCCGCTGTTTGGCCGGGCGGCCCAGCGAACGCCAGTACTGGAGGCACATCTTGACGGCGACCTCCACCGACACCGAACCCGAGTCGGCGAGGAAGACGTGCCGCAGCGGTTCGGGGGTGATCTCCACGAGCCGGGCCGCCAGCCGGACGGCCGGTTCATGGGTGAGCCCGCCGAACATCACATGGCTCATCCGCGCGAGCTGGCCGTGTGCCGCCTCGTTGAGGACCGGGTGGTTGTAGCCGTGGATCGCCGACCACCAGGACGACATGCCGTCGACCAACTCGCTCTGCCCGTGGGCCGGTTGGGCGAGGCGCAGCCGTACACCGGAGGCGGACTCCACGACCAGCGGGTCGGTGCGGCCGGGCATGGGACCGTACGGATGCCAGACATGGGCCCGGTCCAGCGCCAGCAGCGCGCCCGGATCCAGCGCCCCCACGTCGAACGCGCCCGGTGTGTCAGGCATTGGGCGCCAGGTCGGTGCCGGCACCGCGCCGCCGTACGGTCACCAGGTCCGTACGCGCGGACGCCTCGTCCACCTTGGCACCGTCCACCGCCCCGCCACCGCACGGGCTGTCGCAGCCACCGCCCCGGTGTCCGGGCAGCGTCGTCGTGCCCGCGCCCTCCACCTCGAACCCGGCGTCCGCGATCATGTCCAGATCCGCCTTGCCCTCCTGGCCCTCGCTGGTGAGGTAGTCGCCGAGGAAGATCGAGTTGACCAGGTGCAGCGCCAGCGGCTGCATCGTCCGCAGATGGACCTCACGCCCGCCCGCGAGCCTGACCTCCACATCGGGGCAGACGAAGCGCACCATCGCCAGAATGCGCAGCGCCCGCTGCGGCGTCAGATTCCACTCGTCGGCCAGCGGTGTGCCCTCGAAGGGGATCAGGAAGTTGACCGGCACCGAGTCCGGGTCCAGCTCGCGCAGTCCGAAAACCACGTCCACCAGGTCGGCATCGCTCTCGCCCATGCCCGCGATCAGCCCGGAACAGGCCGAAAGACCCGCGCCCTGCGCGTGCCGCACCGTCTCCACCCGGTCCGCGTAGGTGTGGGTGGTGGTGATGTCGCCGTACGTCGCCTCGGACGTGTTGAGGTTGTGGTTGTACGCGTCGGCGCCGGCCGCCTTCAGCCGCTCCGCCTGACCGTCCGAGAGCAGCCCGAGACAGGCGCAGACCTCGACGTCCCTGTTCTGTTCCTTGATCGCGCCGATGGTCTCCGAGACCCGGTCGACGTCCCGGTCCGTCGGGCCCCGGCCGCTCGCGACCAGACAGACCCGCTTCGCGCCGCCGGCCACTCCGGCCGCGGCGGCCTTTGACGCCTCATCGGGCTTCAGCCAGGTGTACTTGAGGATCTCGGCCTTGGACCCGAGCCGCTGCGAGCAGTACGAGCAGTCCTCGGGGCAGAGCCCGGACTTGAGGTTGACCAGGTAATTGAGCTTGACCCGCCGCCCGAACCACTGGCGGCGCACCTTCCCGGCCGCGGCCACCACGTCGAGCAGATCGTCGTCGGATGTCGCCAGCACGGCGAGCGCTTCCTCGCGCGACGGCAGCTCGCGCCGAAGGCCCTTCTCCACCAGTGTGTTCAGCAGGTCCATGGGGCCGATCCTGGCCTACGGCGGGCCTCCGGGCCAAGGATGAACCCTACAAGACAGGTGCATTCAGGTGTGTGTATGACCACACCCGAAGCGGGTCCGGCCCCGGTTAGGGTCTGTGGGCTGCCTACAAAAGGACCTGAGCCGTGCCAACCGAGCCGCCCGTGCCGAGCACGCCCTCCACGTCCCCGCCCCCCTCCATGTCCCCGCCGACGCCGGATCCCTTCCGCTGGATCGACGACGAGGCGCGCCGGCGCGAGCGGTCCGGTCTCGTCCGTACGCTGCGGCCCCGCGACGCCGAATCGACGCTGCTGGATCTCGCGAGCAACGACTACCTGGGGCTCACGCACCACCCGGTGACGACGGGCGCGGCGGCCGACGCGGCGCGCCGCTGGGGCGCGGGGGCCACCGGCTCCCGGCTGGTCACCGGAAGCACCGCCCTGCACGCCGAACTGGAGCGTGAACTGGCGGAGTTCTGCGGTTTCGAGGCCGCGCTCGTGCTGTCGTCCGGGTACGCCGCGAACCTCGCCGCCCTCACCGCGCTGACCGCACGCGGCTCGCTCGTCGTGTCGGACGCCGCCAACCACGCCTCCATCGTGGACGGTTGCCGTCTCTCCCGCGCCGAGACCGTGGTCGTCCCGCACGCCGACCCGGCGGCTGTGGACAAGACGCTGGAAGCGCACGGGAGTTCGAGGGCTCTCGCGGTCAGTGACTCCGTGTTCTCGGTGGACGGCGACGCGGCGCCGCTCGCGCGACTGGCCGAGGTGTGCCGTACGCGCGGTGCCGCGCTGCTGGTGGACGACGCCCACGGGCTCGGCGTGCTCGGCGACGGCGGCCGCGGCGCCGTCCACGCGGCGGGCCTGGCGGGCGAGGCGGGAACCGTCGCCACCGTCACCCTCTCCAAGTCGCTGGGCAGCCAGGGCGGCGCGATCCTCGGCCCGGCCCGGGTCATCGACCAACTCGTCAACACCGCACGGTCGTTCATCTTCGACACCGGCCTCGCGCCGGCCGCCGTCGGCGCCGCGCTCGCGAGCCTGCGGCTGCTGCGCGCGGACCCGTCGCTGGCCGTCCGGGCGCGGGCGGTGGCGCACGCGCTGCACCGGGGGCTGACCGGGGCGGGGCTCACCGCCGTACGCCCGGACGCGGCCGTCGTCTCCGTCCGGGCGCCGTCTCCGGACGCGGCCGTGCGCTGGGCCGCCGACTGCCGGGCGGCGGGGCTGGTGGTGGGCTGTTTCCGGCCGCCGTCGGTGCCGGACGGGATCTCCCGGATCAGGCTTACGGCCCGCGCCGACCTGACGGACCGGCAGGTCGGGACGGCGCTGGCGACGATCGTCGCGACCGCGCCCGCCGGGGCCGCGGCGCCGGTTGGCTGAGCACATACGTAGGCCCCCCGCGTCCCCTCTCGGTCGCCGGGACGGGAAACTTGAGTCCCCTCAAATACGGTCTCGCGTAGCAGGGTTCACCGCTTAGAGCGACAGACGGGGCCATATCCCTGCGGATCGCCCGTGCGCCGGGCGCTGTTGATGGCAGTGTGGCGCGAAGCGCAATCCGGGGACGTACTCGCGGGCATCTGCCGTAGGTCGGTCTGCGTCCCGGTGGGAAAGGGACAGCGTCGTCATGGCAGACCGTCAAGAAGCATCCGTCACCCTGCCGAGCGATCCGGCCTCGGTACCGGAGGCGCGCAGATACGTCGCGCGTGTCCTCGCCGAATGGGGCCTGCCGGGCGACGCCGACACCGCCGAAACGGTTCGCCTGATCATCTCGGAGCTCGCGACCAACGCCGTGCAGCACACCTTCGGCAGATCGCCGACCTTCACGGTCGACGTCACCCTGGAGCGCGACGAACAGCTACGTGTCGGAGTCACCGACAGCCACCCGCGGTGGCCGAAGCGGCTCCCGGCCGCGGTCCAGCAGGACAACGGCCGCGGCATGGTCATCATCCGCTCGCTGACCGCCGAGTACGGCGGCCGACTGACCGTCACACCCACCGAGGACGGCGGCAAGACGGTGTGGATCACCCTGCCCTGGACGCCGCGGCCCCAGGGCTGACCCGCCGGGCCGCGCCCGGCCCGCCACCCGCTGCCCGCCACCCGCCGGGCCTCAGCGGACCCGGCCGTACCAGACGCTCTTGGACCAGATGCGCTGGAGCCGTACCACCTGACCCGTCTTCGGCGAATGCCAGATCTTGCCGCCGCCGGCGTAGATGCCGACGTGGTAGACGCTGTTTCCGGAGTGGAAGAAGACCAGGTCGCCCTGTTTGCGGCTGGAGGCCGAGATGTGGCGCGACTTGTTGTACTGCTGCTGCGCCGTGCGCGGCAGGGACTTGCCGGCCTTCTTGTAGGAGAACAGCGTCAGCCCCGAGCAGTCGAACCGGTGCGGACCTGTCGCCCCGTACCTGTAGGGCGCGCCCTTCTTGGAAGCGGCCACATTGAGGGCTTTGGAGGCGGCCGGTGCGGCGTGGGCCTCCGACACGGCGCCGGGCGCCAGCATCGTGCCGCCGACGGCGGCGAGGAGGACCGATGCGGTACCGGCCCGGGAGAACAGCGACGGGACATGCGTCAGCGCGAACATGCGACACCCTTCGTCAGCCGCCTGTGAAGGATGACCTGTCGGGTTCGGGCTGGCGAAGATGCCCGGCCGCGTGTGCGGCTTCACCCCGAGGAGCGGTCCATGGTCGGGCCGCCCCGAACTGCTCGGGTCCTCCACTCCTGCCGATCCACTCGTGTCGACCAGGCATCCGGAGCGGCGGCAGGACTCGGCGTCCACCCGGACCGCCCCGCCGAGGTGGCGGGGGCTTGTCGTCACACGGATCTTGACGCGGCCTCAGCGCAATTCCGAGCCGAAACGGCTAGATGTGACTCTCGTCACTTATGGCCCATTTGGGTTGGTAAGGCCGATTCGGCGAACGGCTCATATGATCGCTCACGCGCTGTACCTGCGACGTAGCGAAGCGTTACGGCCGGACGGCCGATCGTCCGTCGCAAGTCGCCGCCCCGGTCGCGGCGGGCGCGTCGATACGCCGAACGAGCGGGCAAATCCCGTACGGACGCGTCCGTACGGGACGGCCGGCCGCCGGTTCGTCGCGCGCCGGGTCCGCGCGCCGGGTCCGCGCGCCGGGTTCATGGGTCGGGTCCGAGGGCCGGGGTTGGCGAGCCGGGTCCGCATCAAGTCGCGGGTCCGGGCGGCATGGTGACCCGCCCGGCCCTGCGCTCCCCGTCCAGCACCCGCAGGGTGCGGTCCAGGGTCGGTGTGTGCAGCTCGGTCTCGCCTCTGGCGTGCATCAGCGCGAGCGCGTCGCGAAGTTCGGCCGCCCTGGCCACCAGGGCCTGTGCGGCGCGCAGCGCGCCGTACGTGTCGTCGGCGCGCGCCGGGTTGATCCGGCCCACCAGGTCGACGACCTGGAGATAGCAGTCCACGAAGTCGCCCTCGGCGCGGGTCAGCGCGGGCAGCGGCGGCAGCTCCGGTGGCAGCATCGGCGCTTCACCGGGGGTCGTTGAAGCCGAGGGACGCCCGGCGGTCCTGTGTGACCTGGTCCACCAGGCCGTACTCCTTGGCGGCCGTCGCGTCGAAGATCGTGTCCCGGTCGATGTCGGTGTCGATCCGCTCGGCGCTCTGTCCGGTGTGCCGCACCAGTGTCCGCGCCATCAGGGCCCGCGACCGCAGCAACTCCTCGGCCTGGATGGCGAGATCGGACGGCTGGCCGCGTACGGGCTCCTCGATCCCCGGCTGCTGGAGGACGACGCGTGCCCCTGGGAGTGCCATCCGCTTGCCGGGCGCCCCGGCGGCCAGCAGGACGGCGGCGGTCGACACCGCCTGACCCAGGCAGGTGGTCGCCACGTCGCAGCCGATGACCCGCATCGTGTCGTACACGGCGGACATGGCGCTGAGGGAGCCGCCGGGGGAGTTGATGTAGAGGGCGATGTCCTGGTCGGGCGCCGCGTATTCGAGATGGAGCAGCTGGGCGATCACGTCGTTCGCCGAGGTGTCGTCCAGGGCGGTGCCGAGGAAGATGATCCGTCCTTCGAAGAGCTTGGAGTACGGGTCGAGGGACCGGGTCCCGGTGGTGGTCCGCTCGGTGAACTCCGGCAGGACGTGCGTGGGCGGGCGGCGCGGGCGCGCGGAAGGACGGTTCATGGCGTGCCTCTCCTCGGGTGCCGGACGGGCTCTCGTCCGTCGGTACAAAATGTACAGGATGTACAGGCCGTAAGATGGTGAGCATGGCCTACGAGATTCCGGTGACGCAAGCGCGGGCGGAGTTCGCCGACCTGATCAACCGGGTCGTCTACGGCGAGGAACGCGTGGTCGTCACACGCCACGGCAAGCCGCTCGTCGCGCTGGTGTCGGCCGCTGACCTGGAACGACTGGAGAGCCTGAAGGCCGAGGAGGCCTCGGAGGCCGCCGCGGTCGAGGAGCGCGTGATCGCGTCGGTGAGCGCGCTCGGGTCGGTGTCGTCCGCTCCGGGCGAACGCGCGAACTTCGGCATCGTGGCGAAGCACGAGCCGCCGGAGAGGCGCTGAGGCATGTCGCGCGAAATCGCCGGACGGACCGCGTGTGCGGTCCGTCCGGCGATTCACGGAGGAGCGCGGCCCACGGGCCGCGCGGCCGATCAGGCGGCGCGGGCCGGCTCCCGCGTACGGGCCGGGGTCTCGGTTGGCTCGGGTGTCGCACCCGTACGGCGCGCCCCCACCAGCACCGCGGTCACGCCCAGGGCGGCCCAGACCGTCAGCGTCAGCGCGGGCGTCCCCGCCCCGTTGCCGTCGAAGTAGGCGACCGAGCGGAGCAGCGAACCGCTCGCGCCCGGCGGCAGCAACTGACCGATCGCGCCGAACGGTTCCGGCAGGAGTTCGGGCGCGCTCGACACTCCGGAGAACGGATTGCCGAGCAGCACCATCAGCAGCGCGCCGAGGCCGATTCCGGCCCGGCCGACGAGCGAGGCGAGCCCCGTCACGGTGGCCCCGATCGCCAGTACGGCGAGCCCGAACACCCCTGCCTCCGCCCACCAGTTGCCGGCGAGCACGTCCAGCCAGCTGTGGGCGAGGGTGGTGGCGGTGAGGCCCGCCAGCGCCGCCGCCCCGAGCAGCGCGCCCAGCGCGCGGACTCCGCGCAGCGCCAGCAGGCTCACCAGCGCGCCGGTGGCGACACCCCCCAGGGTCAGCGGAAGCATGCTCGCGCCGAACGCGCCGCCGCGCGGGTCGCCCGGGGGCGTGGCGACCACGTCGGTCACGGGCACTTCGGTGCCGGCCGGCGCCTGCGCGGTCACGGCCTCCCTGAGCAGCTGGGCGACGGCCGGTCCGGCCGCCGACGCCGTCAGCAGGTGCGGCCCCTGAGGGGTGGCGACCACGACCCCGTAGACGTCCCGGTCCTCGATCGCCGCGCGGGCGGCTGCCTCGTCGTCGTACCGGTGCACCTCGAAGGCGTCCGGTTGCCGCTCGAATCCCCGCTGGAGCGGCGCGGTCGCCGAGGCTGGTCCGGCGACGCCGACCGGCAGATCGCGCGGTGCGGTGCGGGCGGCGGGCCAGGCGAAAGCCGCCAGCGCCACTGCGGCGATCAGGGGGATCAGGAGCATGACGCCGATCATGCGACGGGTGGGAGTGGCGGACATCGCGTCCTCGTTTCGGTCCACGGTCGGTGGAGTCGGATTCGGGAGTTGGATACGGGAGATTCAGAAGCCGGACTCTAAAAAGAAGGATCGTTCGTTTTGGGGATGCGGCCACTGTCGCCGGGGAGCCGGAAGGTTGTCAAGAAGGAACGTTCGTTTTAGATTGATCGCATGGCCCGTGTATCGCAGCAGCACCTGGACGCCCGCAGGCGACAGATCCTCGACGGCGCCACGCGCTGTTTCGCGCGCAACGGCTTCCACGCCACCTCCATGCAGGACGTGCTGCGCGAGGCCGATCTCTCGGCCGGCGCCGTCTACCGCTACTTCAGCGGCAAGGAGGAGCTGATCGCGGCCATCGTCAACGAGGTTCTCGACACCGTCAGGGAGGCGTTCGAGGACGCCGCGCGCCAGAGCCCTCCCGAGCCGCCCGACGTGCTGATCGGTCAGGTGATGGAGCGCGTGCTGGGCAGGGGGTTCGCCCAGGGTGTCGACGGCAGTACCCAGCTCCCCCGGATGATGGTGCAGGTGTGGACGGAGATCCTGCGCAACGAGGAGCTCTCCGCGCTGATCCGTACCGGGTTCGAGGCCGTGGTCGCCGCCTGGGTGCGGGTCGTCGAGGCGTACCGGGCGGCGGGGCTGATGCGCGCCGACATCCCGGCCGAGCATGTCGCCCGCACGATGATCGCCACCGCCCAGGGCTTCGCCGCCCAGCAGGTGCTGTTCGGCGCGGTTCCCGTCGAGGTCGTGCAGAACGGCCTGCGCGGACTGATGTCCATGGGCGAGCAAAGGCCCGGTTAACCTGCCGGAAAAACTTCCGCCGTAACGTGCGACGGCCGGCCGTGAAGCCCCTGCTCGCGTTCAACAGCGTGTTGAACTCGATGCGGGCGAGGACAGGGTCCAGGCCGGACCGGCTTAACAGTGAGGTGGAAGCGTGCAGTTGACCCCGCACGAGCAGGAACGGCTGCTCGTCCATGTGGCCGCCGACGTGGCGGCAAGACGGCTGGAGCGCGGGGTGCGACTCAACCACCCCGAAGCGGTCGCCCTGATCACCTCGCACCTCCTCGAAGGCGCCAGGGACGGCCGTACCGTCGCCGAACTCATGGCGTCCGGACGCACGGTGCTCACCCGCGACGACGTCATGGAGGGCATCCCCGAGATGATCCACGACGTCCAGGTGGAGGCCACCTTCCCGGACGGCACCAAGCTCGTCACCGTCCACGACCCGATCGTCTGACGGGGGAGCGCCGCCGATGATTCCCGGAGAGATCCTGTACGCGGAGGACCCCGTGCCCCTCAACGAGGGCCGCCCCGTCACCCGCCTCACCGTGCTCAACGCCGCCGACCGGCCCGTCCAGATCGGCTCCCACTACCACTTCGCCGAGACCAACCCCGGCCTGCGGTTCGACCGCGCGGCGGCGCGCGGCCTGCGGCTGAACGTCGCCGCAGGCACCTCCGTACGGTTCGAACCCGGCGTCCCCGTCGACGTCGAACTCGTCCCGCTCGCCGGGCGCCGCACCGTACCGGGGCTGCGCGGCGAGGTCGGAGGAGCCCTCGATGCCTGAGCTGAACCGAGCCGTCCACGCCGACCTCTTCGGCCCCACCACCGGCGACCGCGTCCGGCTCGCCGACACCGGCCTCCTGGTCGAGATCGAGGAGGACCGATCCGGCGGCCCCGGACTCGCCGGGGACGAGGCGGTGTTCGGCGGCGGCAAGGTGATCCGCGAGTCGATGGGCCAGTCCCGTACGACACGGGCCGAAGGCGCGCCCGACACCGTGATCACCGGCGCCGTGGTCATCGACCACTGGGGCGTCGTCAAGGCCGACATCGGCAT
Source organism: Streptomyces sp. NBC_01508 (assembly GCF_045040315.1). Taxonomy (NCBI): domain Bacteria; kingdom Bacillati; phylum Actinomycetota; class Actinomycetes; order Kitasatosporales; family Streptomycetaceae; genus Streptomyces; species Streptomyces sp. NBC_01508. The sequence continues at coordinate 7,500,055 of NZ_CP109419.1, forward strand.
CCGGGACGGCCGGATCACCGGCATCGGCAAGGCCGGCAACCCGGACACCATGGACGGCGTCCACCCCGACCTCGTCATCGGACCCGAGACCGAGATCATCGCGGGCAACGGGAAGATCCTCACCGCCGGAGCCGTCGACGCCCACGTCCACTTCATCTCACCGACCCTGATCGACCAGGCGCTCTCCTCCGGCATCACCACCCTCGTCGGCGGCGGTACGGGACCCGCCGAGGGGACGAAGGCCACCACCGTCACGCCCGGCCCCTGGCACCTGGCCCGGATGTTCGCCGCCCTGGAGTCGTCGCCCGTCAACATCGGACTGCTCGGCAAGGGCAACACGATGTCGCGCGACGCCATGTACTCCCAGCTGCGCGGCGGCGCACTCGGGTTCAAGATCCACGAGGACTGGGGGGCGACCCCGGCCGTCATCGACGCCTGCCTCGGCGTCTGCGAGGAGACGGGCGTCCAGCTCGCCATCCACACCGACACCCTCAACGAGGCCGGATTCGTCGCCGACACACTCGCCGCCGTCGCCGGGCGGACCCTGCACGCGTACCACTCGGAGGGCGCGGGAGGCGGCCACGCGCCCGACATCATCACGGTCGTGTCGGAGCCGTACATCCTGCCCAGCTCGACCAACCCGACCCGGCCGCACACCGTCAACACCATCGACGAACACCTCGACATGCTGATGGTGTGCCACCACCTCAACCCGGCCGTCCCCGAGGATCTGGCGTTCGCCGAATCACGGATCAGGCCGTCGACCATCGCGGCCGAGGACATCCTGCACGACCTCGGCGCGATCTCGATCATCTCCTCCGACTCGCAGGCCATGGGCCGTATCGGCGAAGTCGTCCTGCGGACCTGGCAGACCGCGCACGTCATGAAGAAGCGCCGGGGCGCCCTGCCCGGCGACGGCCGGGCCGACAATCACCGGGTCCGGCGCTACGTCGCCAAGTACACCGTCAACCCGGCCGTGGCGCAGGGACTCGGCCACGAGATCGGCTCCGTCGAGACCGGCAAGCTCGCCGATCTCGTCCTGTGGGACCCGGCGTTCTTCGGCGTCAAGCCCCAACTGGTCATCAAGGGCGGCCAGATCGCGTACGCGCAGATGGGCGACGCCAACGCGTCCATCCCCACGCCGCAACCCGTCATGCCCCGGCCCATGTTCGGCGCGACCGGCACCGCCCCCACGGCCAACTCGTTCAACTTCGTCTCCCAGGAGGCCATCGAGGACGCGCTGCCCGAACGCCTCGGCCTCGGCAAACGGTTCGTGGCGATCGAGAACACCCGCTCCGTCGGCAAGGCCGACATGCGGGAGAACGACGCCCTGCCGCGCGTCCAGGTCGATCCCGACACCTTCACGGTGACGATCGACGGCGATGTGGTCGAACCCGCGCCCGCCGCCGAACTGCCCCTGGCCCAGCGCTACTTCCTCTTCTGATGAGCCGCGCCGCGCTGCTCGTCCTCGCCGACGGCCGGTTTCCGGCCGGTGGCCACGCCCACTCGGGCGGCGCGCTGCCCGCCGCGTCGGCGCCGCTGCTCGACATCACCGCCGAGGCGCACGCGGCCTGGGCGGTGCGCCTCTTCGCCTCGTGACCACCGCCTCGTGACCACCGCCTCGTAACCACCGCCTCGTGACCACCGCCTCGTGACCACTGCCTAGTGACCACTGCCTCGTGACCACCGCACCGTGACCACCCCCGCCCCGCCGCACGCCCCCGAAGGAGCCGCACCGTGCACCTCGACCACGCCGACCCGTACACCGACCCGTACCTGGACCCGCACGGTCACGGCGCCGGGGCCGTGCGCCCCGACGGCTCCCGGCGCGCCCTGCGCGTCGGACTCGGCGGGCCCGTCGGCTCCGGCAAGACCGCGACCGTCGCGGCCCTGTGCCGGGCACTGCGCGACCAGTTGTCCATCGCCGTCGTCACCAACGACATCTACACCCGCGAGGACGCGGCGTTCCTGCTGCGCAACGCCGTGCTGCCGGCCGAGCGGATCAGGGCAGTCGAGACCGGCGCCTGCCCGCACACCGCGATCCGCGACGACATCTCCGCCAACCTCGAAGCCGTCGAGGATCTTCAGGACGCCGTGGGGCAGCTCGACCTGATCCTGGTCGAGTCCGGCGGGGACAACCTCACCGCCACCTTCTCCAAAGGACTCGTGGACGCGCAGATCTTCGTCATCGACGTCGCCGGCGGCGACGACATCCCCCGCAAGGGCGGCCCCGGCGTCACCACATCGGACCTGCTGGTGATCAACAAGACCGACCTCGCGCCGTACGTCGGCGCGGACCTCGGGCGCATGGCGTCCGACGCCAAGGAGCAACGCGGCGACCTGCCCGTCCTGTTCACCTCGCTCACCGGCCCGGCCGGGGTGGCCCCGGTGGCCGACTGGGTACGCGCACGGTTCACCGCCTGGACCGCATGAGCGTCCACGCCACCGCCCGGATCACCGCCGCGCCGGACGGGCGCGGCGGCACCGCCCTGCCCGTACTGGAAAGCGCCGGCCCGCTGGCGCTGCGCCGTACGCGGGCGGTCGGTACGGACGCCCCGGGCGCCCGTACCGTCGCGCCCGCCCGCGTCACCGTCGTCGGCGCGATGAGCGCGCCCCTCGGCGGGGACCGGCTCGCCCTGGAGGCGGTCGTACGGGACGGGGCCGCGCTCACCGTGGACGCGGCGGCGGCCATGATCGCGCTGCCCGGCCACCGCAGCGGCGAGGAGCCCGCCGACCACGCGGGCTACGACGTACGCCTGACGGTCGGCGACGGCGCCGTGCTGCACTGGCTGCCCGAACAGCTCATCTCCGTCGCCGGCAGCGACCTGCGGTCGCGCACCCGCGTCGAACTCGCCCCCACCGCCCGGCTGGTGCTGCGCGAGGAACAGATCCTCGGCCGGCACGGCGAACCGCCCGGCACCGTCACCACCCGGCTCACCGTGCACCGCGCGGGCCGCCCGCTGCTGGACCAGCAACTCGCCCTCGGTCCCGGCGCACCCGGCGGATGGGACGGCGGAGCGGTCCTCGGCGGACATCGGGCAGTCGGCCAACTCCTCGTGGTGGCACCGGAGTTCGAGGAGACACCGGTCACCGTGCGGCTGCTCGGCGAAACCGCCGTACGCACCCCGCTCGCCGGTCCCGGCGCGCTGGTGACCGCCCTCGCCCCCGACGCGCGAGCGCTGCGGCGGGTCCTGGACGACGCCCTGGCGGACGTGTACCGCTGAGCGGAACCGGACTCACCGGCTATCGGTTCGGCAAAGAAACAGGGCTGCGGCCTGTTCGCCACCCACTCACAGACGAAAGGATCCCCCCGGTAACCCTACGAACAGCGCCGCAGCGTGCGGCGCGCACACAGGGGGAGGTACCACTTGAGACGCACAGCAGTACTCGGCTCGGCCGGCACTCTGCTCGCGGGCACGCTCATAGCGACCACGCTCGCCGCCTCGTCGGCGAGCGCCGACGGCCACGCGGACAGCGGCTCGACGGCGCGGAGCAAGGAACAGAAGACCCTCAGCGCTCAGGCCAACGGAGTCAAGGCCGCCGCCGAGCGGGCCGCGAAGAAGGGCATCGACTGGGCGGACTGCCCGGCCGACTGGGCCCTGGAGAAGCCGATCCAGTGCGGCTACGTGAACGTCCCGCTCGACTACGCCCGTCCGGACGGCAAGCAGATCAAGATCGCCGTCGACCGGATAGGCAACACGGGCGGCGCGAGCGAGCGTCAGGGCTCCCTCGTCTACAACCCCGGTGGCCCCGGCGGTTCCGGCATGGCGTTCCCGCGCCGCGTCGTGACCAAGAACGCCATCTGGGCGGACGCGGCCAAGGCGTACGACTTCGTCGGATTCGACCCGCGCGGAGTCGGCCGCTCGACGCCCATCTCATGCGTCGACCCGCAGGAGTTCGTCAAGGCCCCCAAGGCCGACCCCGTCCCCGACAGCGAGGCCGACAAGCGCGCCCAGCGCAAGCTCGCGGCCGAGTACGCGGACGGCTGCAAGGAGCGCGGCGGCTGGATGCTGCCGCACATGACGACGCCCAACACCGCGCGTGACCTGGACGTCCTGCGGGCCGCGCTCGGCGACAAGAAGCTCAACTACGTGGGTGTCTCCTACGGCACCTACCTCGGCGCCGTCTACGGCACGCTCTTCCCGTCCCATGTGCGACGCATGGTGCTGGACAGCGTGGTCAACCCGTCGAAGGAGAAGATCTGGTACCAGGCCAACCTGGACCAGGACGTCGCCTTCGAGACACGCTTCGACGACTGGAAGAAGTGGGTCGCCGAGAACGACGCGGCGTTCCACATCGGCGACACCGTCGCGAAGGTCGAGAAGCAGTGGGACACGCTGCGCGCCACCGCCAAGAAGGACCCGATCGGGGGCGTCGTGGGACCGGCCGAACTCCTCGGCCTGTTCCAGAGCGCCCCGTACTACGACTCCAGCTGGGTGCCGGTCGCCGACACCTGGAGCAAGTACCTGGCCGGAGACACCCAGGCGCTCGTCGACGCCGCCGCGCCCGACCTTCTCGACACGGTGGGCAACGCCCGCGCGGAGAACAGCAACGCGGTCTACACCGCCGTCGAGTGCGCCGACGCCAAGTGGCCCACCAACTGGCGCACCTGGGACCGGGACAACACCCGGCTCCACCGCGACCACCCGTTCCTCACCTGGTCCAACGCCTGGATGAACCTGCCCTGCGCCACCTGGGGCGTGGAGCAGCAGACACCGGTCGAGGTCAGGACGGGCCGGGGCCTGCCGCCCGTACTGATCGCGCAGTCCACGCGCGACGCCGCCACCCCGTACGGGGGCGCCGTCGAGCTGCACAAGCGCTTCAAGGGCTCACGCCTGATCACCGAGCGGGACGCCGGTTCGCACGGCATCACCAATGTGGCGAACCCGTGCATCAACGACCGGGTCGAGTCGTATCTGCTCAGCGGCGAGCTGGACCGCCGCGACGTGACGTGCGCACCGCACGCCACACCCAAGCCGTGACGACCCGCCGGGTCGTCGGGCGCGGGAAGCAGCGGTGACAGGGGGCGACGGCCGACAAGGGCCGCCGCCCCTGCCTCATGTCAGCGTCGCAGCCGTGGGAACCTCTTCGCCGGTGCCCGCGCGGCCTCCTCGGCCTTCACCTCGGCGGCGTACCGGTCCACGTACTCCTGACCGGACAGCCCGAGGATCGCGTACATGATCTCGTCGGTCACCGCGCGGACCGCCGCCTTCTCGTTCTCCAGACCCGCGTAGCGCGAGAAGTCCAGTGGCTCACCGAAACGGATCGCGACCCGCCGGATGTTCGGGATCTTCTGGCCGGGAGGCTGGATCTCGAACGTGCCGACCATCGCGCACGGCACCACCGGGACCTGCGCCTTGATGGCCATCACCGCGACCCCGACCTTGCCCTTGTACAGCCGCCCGTCGTGCGAGCGCGTGCCCTCCGGGTAGATCCCCAGCAACTCACCCTTGCCGAGCACCCCGAGCCCTTCGCGGATCGCCGCCTGCCCGGCCTCCTTGCCGGACCGGTCGACGGGGATCTGACCGGCGCTGCGGAAGAACGTGGCGGTGAGGCGTCCCTTGACGCCGGGCCCGGTGAAGTACTCGGCCTTCGCGAGGAAGGTGATCCGCCGCCGGATGATGGCGGGCATCAGGAAATGATCGGAGAACGAGAGATGATTTCCCGCGACGATGGCGGCGCCGTCCGCCGGGATGTGTTCGAGTCCCTCGATCCGGGGCCGGAAGAGCAGTCGCAGCAGGGGCCCCAGGAGCACGTACTTCAGTACGTAATAGAACACGGCGTTTCTCCAACTCTGCCGGGTCGGCCGCGTGTCGCTGTGTCGGTGTGCCGGTGTTCAGCCTGGTCACGGCACGCGGGCGGAGGGATCAGCTGATCGGCGAGCTCGGTCGCGCCTGGTCAGTGCTGGTCGGACTCATACGGACTCCTTGCGCGCGTTACTGACGATTCGTCACTTCGCTGAATGGTGACCGGGCTTGTCTTCCGTATCCGTGTTCGGTGATCGATCGTAGCCTGGGCCCGCTCCCGCGGAGAGCCCCGGAATGCATCGGCTTTCGTTGTTCTCGGCGACGCGCCGTGTGAAGTGCGCGGCGATCCTTGAGACCGCCGTTCCTGGCTCCCTTTCCGGCGGTTCTGTGCGCTTCCTGTGTGCGGTGTGGGCATGACGCGGAGACATCTCGACGCGCGTGCGGATGACGGAGACCGCCACCCGGCCGGACCACGGCCGGCGGCCCGCAACATCCGCCCCCGTAACGGAGGTTTCTGTGTTCCCGGGTGGACCGAGTGTTCCTCGCACAGGTTTATCGGCCATACTGCCAGCCGTGGAGCGCATCGATCCGATAATCCAGCCCGTACCCGCCGCGGGGACCGATCCCGGATACATCCCTGGGCTCATGGCACCCCGCCTCGTGAAGGAGCCTGACGACGCCACCAAGGACGTTCCTCAGGAGACCGCCGACGACGAGGTGACCGACGAGGCGGCCGAAGAGGTGACCGCGCAGGCGCCGGACGCGCCGGCCGTCGACGAGGCCGAATCACCCGACGCGAAGGCCGACGCGAAGCCCGACGACGCCGAGACCGGCACCGGCGACGGCGACACCGACGGCCCCGTCTTCGAGGTCAGCGACCGCCGCGCCTCGATGACCGCCGACCGCACCGGCATCCGGCTCACGCTGGACGAGGAGGAGGCGGACTTCGGCTGGGGCGAGATCGGCGCCGTGGAGGTCGAGACCCCCCGATTCGGTCGCCGGTTCACCGTCACCGTGCACACGACCGGCCGCCGCCACTACCGGTCGGAGGTCGACGCGCCTTCCCGGAGCAGCCTCAAGGAGTGGACGGCCGAACTCGACGTGGTGCTGGACGCCTACTTCGAAGAAGCCTGACCGCGCCGCGTATCTCCTGATTCCTCGGTCCCGTCCGGGCCGCACTCCGGACGGCCCCGCCCAGGTGGCCGGTCCGTCGGCCCTCCTGTGCACTTGGGGCTGGCGGCCCCGAACGGGCGGGCCGCGTGCTGCCCGCATGGGCGGCCGACGACCGAGGAGTCCTTGATGAGACGGCACACCAGGACAGTCACCGCACTGGCCTCAGCCCTGCTGGTCGCCACCGCGGCAGCCGGGTGTTCGAACGGCGGCGACCAGGGCAGCGCCAGTGGTACGGACAGCGGCAGCCGCGCCGACAGCGGCAAGGTCGACGTCGATGTGGTCCCGGCGGCTTCGGCCTCGGCGTCAGCGTCCCCGTCGCCCTCGTCGTCGGCAGCACCCGCCGTCGACGTGAAGAACGGTTCCTTCGGCAAGATGCTGGTCGACGAGCAGGGCCGGACGCTCTACGAGTTCGACAAGGACACCAAGGACAAGTCGATGTGCACGGGCAACTGCGCCCAGGCATGGCCGCCCTTCACCGTCAAGACGAAGCCGGCCGCGGGCAGCGGGATCAAGGCCGATCTGCTCAAGACCACGAAGCGCTCCGACGGCAGCGAGCAGGTGACGTACAACGGGCGCCCGCTGTACCGGTTCGAGGCGGACAAGAAGCCCGGTGACATCCACGGCCAGGACGTCAACGCCTTCGGCGCCAAGTGGTTCATCATGGACCCCGCCGGCAAGAAGATCACCACCCAGCCCCAGACGAACAACGGCGGCGGTTACTGATCATCGGCCGGTCCGGCCCACGAACGCTCGGAGACGCGATGCCGCTCTCGATCCGTACCGGCCGGACGCGGCTCGCCGTGGCCGCCGCTGCCTGCGCCGTCGCTCTGACGACCCTCGTCGGTTGTTCGGACGGCGGCGGAGGCGGTGGCGGCGGCAGCGCGACGACGTCGGCCGCCAGCCCCACGACCGGTGGACAGACCCAGGTCACCATCGACAACTTCAAGTTCCAGCCGGCCTCCCTGACCGTCGCACCCGGGGCGAAGATCACCGTGGTCAACAAGGACACGACGACCCACACCCTGACGGCGACCAAGGGCGCGTCCTTCGACACCGGTGACATCGCGCCGGGCAAGAGCGCCACCATCACCGCCCCGTCGAAGCCCGGCGCCTTCCCGTACGACTGCACGATCCACCCGTTCATGACGGGCACACTCACCGTCAAGTGAGTCCCGGCCGGCGGCTCCGTCCGCGGCGCGAATGGAGACCCCCCAATGTCAGCAGAGCCCACCGCCTCGTCCGCCGCGCCCACGCACCGGCGCGGGGCCGGCCACTTCCTGCGGGGCGTGGCCCGGTTGCTCGCCGCGGCCGGCCTCGCCGTCGACGCGTACATGCACGCGCATCTCGCCGACCAGTACGACGCCGTATCGGCGAGCATCAGCCAGGGCACCCTCTTCCGGATCGAGGCCGGACTGGCGGCGCTGGCCGCGCTGCTCGTCCTCGTGTGGCGCCGCTGGCCGAGCGATCTCTTCGCCTGGTCGGTGGCGGCCGGCGGGCTCGCGCTCCTGCTCATCTACCGCTATGTGAACGTCGGCACGCTCGGACCGCTGCCGAACATGTACGAGCCGATCTGGTACGGCGACAAGCGGACCACCGTGGTGGCCCAGGCGGTCGCCGTCGTCGCCACGGTCTATCTGCTGCTTTTCCGTCCCCGGAGTAATCTGAAGTGAGCGGGGGCGTGCTGAGCGCTGGAGGTGAGGGCGACGATTCATGTCCGTCACAGATGACTCCGGACAGAGCCCGGTGGGAGCTGTCGGACGGATCACCGTCCCGATCCCGCCGGACGGCCCCGGGGAAGTGCTGGTGGCCGTGCGTGGCGGCTCCGAGGCGTACGCGGCCTGGTCAGACCGGCCGATCGGCACCAACGTCCAGGTGCTGGTGACCGACCGGGTCTCGGCCCGCTCGGTGATGGTGGAGCCTCTTCCCGAGTGAGGCCCACTCGCATCCGAATACGCGTGTATCGCGAAACCACATCGCGGTGCACGTCGTGTGAGTGTGTATGAGGACGGGAGTTCCCTCATGTTGTTCTGGCGTGTTCCAGCACCGAACGAGGCGATGCTCATCTCCGGTTCCAAACGGCAGGTCCAGGACACCCAGTTCCGGATCGTCACCGGTCACGGCAGTTTCGTTCTTCCCATCAAACAGAAGGCCCGCATGCTGTCCCTGGCGCTGCGGGAGGCGGAGATAGCCGAGGACTGCGTCACCCAGCAGGGCATCCGGCTGACCGTACGCGCGGTGACCGTGTTCAAGGTCGGCGACGACGCCGTGTCGATCGCCAACGCCGCCCGGCGCTTCCTCGCCGAGCAGGACAAGATGGAAGAGCTGGTGGGCCGGATCTTCGCCGGTCACCTGCGGTCCATCATCGGCGGACTCACCGTCGAACAGATCATCCGCGAGCGGGACAGGGTCGCCCAGGAAGTGAAGGCGGGCAGCCACAGCGAGATGGAGAAGCTCGGCATCGTCGTGGACGCCCTCCAGATCCAGGAGATCGAGGACGCCACCGGCTACATCAACAACCTGGCGGCGCCGCACGCCGCGGCAGTCGCGAGCCAGGCCCGTATCGCCGCGGCCAGGGCGGACCAGGAAGCCGCCGAGCGGGAGCAGCAGGCGGCGGCGCTGAAGGCCGAGTACGAGAGGGACACCTCGATCAAGCGCGCCGGCTTCGAGGCGGAGACCGAGCAGGTACGGGCGCGCGCCTCCCAGGCGGGACCGCTCGCCCAGGCGAAGGCCTCGCAGGAGGTCATCGAGGAACAGACGGCGCTGGCCGAGCGGCAGGCCATGCTGGCGGCCCAGCGGCTGGAGGCGGAGGTCAGGCGCCCGGCGGACGCGGAGGCGTACCGCAGGCGGACTCTCGCACAGGGCGAGGCCGACGCGAACACCGCGCGTGCCCTGTCCCTGCGGGAAGGCAACCAGGAACTCCTCGCGGCCAACCGCGTCGTGGAGGTGCTGCCGGAGCTGGCCGACTCGGCGGCCAAGGGGCTGGCGGCCTCCAACCTCACCGTCCTCAATGGCACCGACGGTGTCAACGAGATGGCGGCGGGGCTGGTCGGCCAGGGCATGACCATTCTCAACTCGCTGCAACGGGGCTCCGGTTCGACCCGGTCGCCGGCCGACGACGGCGAGGACAGGGACACGAACCAGGACCCGGCGTCGAAGATGAACGGAAAGGCACCGGCGCGGGTGGACAAGGCCGCTTGACCACGCTCGGCCACGCACCTGCCACGCGCCGAGGGCGCGCTCCGACGTTCCGGGGCGCGCCCTACGCCTTCGCTGCCGCCGGCCGCCGGGGGGATCTCGTCGGCAAGCCGCCCCTGCTTCGCCGACGGGTCAACACACCCCCATGCGAAGGCAGTTGACGCCCGGTCAGTCACTCACGCGCAGTACGATCTTCCCCCGCGTGCGGCCCTCCCGGACCCGGCGGTGCGCCTCGGCCGCGTCCGCCAGCGGCAGGACGTCCGCCACCTCGACGCGCACCGCGCCCTGGTCGATCAGTCCGGCGATCCGGGTGAGGGCCGTGCCGTCCGGCTCCACCAGGAAGGCGGTCGCGCGCAGCCCCTGCGCGCGGGCGCCCTCCAGCAGTTCCGGCGCGACACCGGACGGGACGGCGACGATCGTGCCACCGGGCCGCAGGGTCTTCAGCGAGCGGCTGGTCGTCGCGTCCTGCGCCTCGCCCACCAGGTCGATGACGACGTCGACGTCGCTCACCACGTCCTCGAAGCGCACCTTCGTGTAGTCCACGAGCTCGTCCGCGCCCAGCTCCCGCAGCCAGTCGTGCTTGGCGGCGCTCGCCGTGCCGATGACATGGGCCCCGAGATGCTTGGCGAACTGCACCGCCAGGTGCCCCACACCGCCCGCCGCCGCGTGGATCAGCACCCGCTGCCCCGCCTCGACGCGCGCCGCGTCCACGAGCGACTGCCAGGCGGTCAGCCCGGCCAGCGGCACGGCCGCGGCGGCGTCGTGGCCGATGGTGCGGGGCTTGGGAGCGAACTGCCGTGAGGGCGCGGTCACATACTCGGCGTACGCGGAGGCCGGCCGCGGGAACCACGGCATCCCGTACACCTCGTCACCCACCTTCAGCGTGTGCACCCCGAAGCCGACCTCCGCCACGACGCCGGACACGTCCCAGCCCAGGACGAACGGCGGTTCGCCCAGGAGACCGGCTATGCCACCGCTCTCGCGGGACTTCCAGTCCACCGGGTTCACGCCCGCCGCGTGTACCCGTACCAGCACCTCGGTCGGCACCGGCCGGGGCCGCGGCAGGTCGCGGAGGCGCAGTACCTCGGGGCCGCCGAGGGAGTCCTGGGTGATGGCACGCATGGTCGGCTCACTGCTCATGTCGGTCAAGGCTCCTGAAAGAGTGCGGTGGATCTTCGCCCCCGAAAAGGTACTCCCCGGCGCCGCGACCGACGACGTCAGTTGCCGCGCGAGGCGACCATCGCGACCGTCACCAGACCCAGCACCACCCACCCGAACCAGAGCCAGCCGTTGCTCCCCAGCGCCGCCGTGTAGGCCGTCACGACCACCAGCGCACCGACGGTGAGTATTCCCATCGTCTTCGTGGATCCGGATCCGGACATGTAGTCCTCCTCCTGGCCGTGACCGTGGCCCCGGCCGTGACCGTGAAGACCATCGTCACCCGAAAGGGGCGTTCCGCGCTACTGTCCGCGCTACTGTCCGCGTGCCCGCAACGACGCGAGGTAGGCGTTGTACGCGGCCAGCTCCTTGTCGCCGTCCCGGTCGGCGGCCCGGTCCGAGCGCTTGGCCTGGCGCTGGTCCGACCGGTACCACTGGTACACCAGCGCGACCAGCACCAGGACGGACGGGATCTCGCTGAACGCCCAGGCGATGCCGCCGGCGGCGTTCTGGTCTTCGAGCGGGTCGATACCCAGGGACGCCGGCGGATTCCCGTACGCCCGCACCATCGGCTCGCTCGCCATCATCAGCGCGATCCCGAAGAACGCGTGGAACGGCATCCCGGCGAACAGCTCCAGCATCCGCATCAGATAGCCGGGCCGGTGCGGCCCCGGGTCCACGCCCATGATCGGCCAGAAGAAGATCAGCCCGACGGAGAGGAAGTGCACCATCATCGCGATGTGCCCCGGCTTCGACTCCATGAGGAAGTCGAAGAGGGGGGTGAAGTAGAGGCCGTAGAGGCTCGCGATGAACAGCGGGATCGTGAAGACGGGATGCGACACGAACCGCAGGAACCGGCTGTGCAGCACCGCCAGCAGCAGCTCACGTGGCCCCTTGCGCCCCCGGCCCGCGACCGGCAGCGCCCGCAGCGCCAGCGTCACCGGGGCGCCGAGCAGCAGCAGGATCGGCGACACCATGCTGATCGCCATGTGCTGGACCATGTGCACGCTGAACATGACCATGCCGTAGTCGTTCAGCGCGGTGCACATCATCAGTGCCACGCTCAGCACGCCGAGCACGAAGGCGATGGTGCGGCCCGGCGACCAGCTGTCGCCCCGCGCCCGCAGCCGCAGCACACCCCAGCCGTACAGCGCGAGCGCCAGCAGACAGCCCACGAGGAAGAACGCGTCGGGTGAGAACTCCAGCGCGCGGCTCAGCGTGAACGGCGGCAGATCCATCGTCGTGCCGTGCCCGCCGTGATCCATACGTGCTCTCCCGCCGGGACGATCCAGGACGATCCTGATCGGTGCGATGTGTCCGCACCCGGAACCAGAGTAGAACCGCCCCCGGCGCCGTTCGCGGCCGGGGGCGGTTCGTCGTACCAACGCGGGCGAGTGGGGTTCAGAGCACGCACTCCGCCTCGGCGTACCGCTCCGCGGGCACCGTCTTCAGCGTCTCGACGGCCTCCGCGAGCGGCACCATCACGATGTCCGTGCCGCGCAGCGCCGTCATCATGCCGAACTCGCCGCGGTGCGTGGCCTCCACCGCGTGCCAGCCGAAGCGGGTCGCCAGCACCCGGTCGTACGCGGTGGGGGTCCCGCCGCGCTGGACATGGCCCAGTATCACCGGCCGCGCCTCCTTGCCCAGGCGCTCCTCCAGCTCGACGGAGAGCTGCCTGGCCACGCCCGCGAAGCGCTGGTGCCCGTAGATGTCCTTGCCGCCGACATCGAACTCCATGGAGCCCTCACGGGGCTTGGCGCCCTCGGCGACCACGACGATCGCGAAGCGCTTGCCCGCCGAGAACCGCTTGCCGACCAGCTCGGTCAGCTCCCCGATGTCGAAGGGGCGCTCCGGGACGACGATGGCGTGCGCACCGGCGGCCATGCCCGAGTGCAGCGCGATCCAGCCCGTCTCACGGCCCATGACCTCGACGATGAGCACGCGCTGGTGGGACTCGGCGGTGGTCTTCAGCCGGTCCAGTGCCTCCGTGGCGACACCGACGGCGGTGTCGAAGCCGAAGGTCACATCCGTGGAGGAGATGTCGTTGTCGATGGTCTTCGGCACGCCGACGATCGGCAGCCCCGCCTCGGAGAGGAGGTTGGCCGCCTTGAGGGTGCCCTCGCCGCCGATCGGGATGACCGCGTCGAGACCGAGGTCGGCCACATGCCCCTTCGCGCGCTCCACACCGTCACGCAGATGCGCGGGCTGGACGCGGGAGGAGCCGAGGATCGTGCCGCCACGGGCCAGGATGCCGCCGACCGCGTCGAGGTCGAGCTTGCGGTAATCGCACTCCAGCAGGCCCTTCCAGCCGTCGTGGAAGCCGATGACCTCGTCACCGTGGTCGACGACGGCGCGGTGCACCACGGACCGGATCACCGCATTGAGACCGGGGCAGTCGCCGCCGGAGGTGAGTACACCAATTCGCATTGCCCGGAGAACCTTTGCAACGTGTGCCGACGGCCGGACCACGTCGTCCGGCTGAATCCCCGCCACCCTACCGGCGCGGGGTGGCGGGACCGAACCAGGCGTCCGCCTGCTGGACGCCCCCGGTCGAACGGGGTGCGCCGGGCCGGGCCGGTGGGTCAGGCCGGCTGGGTCGCGGCGGCGATGCGCTCGGCGCGCAGCGCCTCGTACCACCGGTCGTCCGCCGGCGGCAGCGCGTTCACGTCGAGTGCCAGCTTCAGCAGCAGGTCGGCGATCAGCGGGTTCCTGGCCAGGACCGGGCCGTGCATGTACGTACCGAACACCGTGTCGTTGTACGCGCCCTCGGTGCCGTCACCCGTGCCGTTGCCCCGGCCGAGCGACACCCGCGCGAACGGCCGGGCGGTCGGGCCGAGATGGGTGATGCCCTGGTGGTTCTCGAAACCGGTCAGCGGCGGCAGCCCCAGATGCGGATCGATGTCGCCCAGCACGTCTCCGACACACCGCTCGCCCTCACCACGGTTGGAGATCACGTCGAGCAGCCCGAGACCGCCCTCGCGCTCGCCCAGGTCGTTGACGAACTCGTGGCCCAGGATCTGGTAGCCGGCACAGACCGAGAACACGATGGCGCCGTTGGACACCGCCCGGTTGAGGCCGCCGTCACGGCGCAGCCGCTCGGCCGCCAGCCGCTGCGGCCGGTCCTCGCCGCCGCCGATGAGATAGATGTCGCCGGAGGTCGGCACGGGCTGGTCGCTGCGCACGTCCACGCGGGTGACGTCGAGACCGCGCTGCCGGGCCCGGCGCTCCACCACCAGGGCGTTGCCCTGGTCTCCGTACGTGCTCAGCAGATCCGGGTAGATCCACACCAGCCGCAGACTGTTGTCACTCATCGCTCGCTCGTCCCTCTCCCTCTTGGTCCGTCTCAATTGCCCACGCGGCGGCGCAGGTCCTGGAACGACGTGTAGTTGGCGATCGCCTCGATACGTCCGGGCGGCGCCATCCGCACGGCTTCGTCGGCGTTCTCGCACACCCGGAAGTCCAGGCCCGCGACCTCCAGCCGCACGGCCAGGTCCAGCTTGCGGTCACCGATGACGAAGATCGGGTGACCGGCCAGCCGGGTGTAGTCCACGTCCCACAGCCACGAGGTGTCCGTGCCGTCGGCGCCACGGGCGTTGACCGCGAGGATGACGGGGGTGGGCGGCGGGTCGATGAGCGAGAACGTCTCCAGCCAGCCCGCCGGGTTCTTCGCCAGCAGCAGCCGCAGGTCACGGCCGAGGAAGGACACCACGTCGTACCGGCCGGCGACGGCCTGCACCTGGTACATGCGCTCCAGGGCGACCTGCGGGGGCACCCCGAAGGTGGCGGCGACGGCGGCGGAGGTGGCGGCGTTCGCACGGTTCGCGCGGCCGGGCAGCTGGAGGTGGATCGGCCAGGCGGAGCCGTGCGGGTCCAGCACATGGTCGCCGTGCAGCGCCCAGCTCGGGGCGGGCCTGCGGAAACCGCACTGGCCGCAGAACCAGTCGTCGCCCGGACGCTGCATCACACCGCCGCAGGAGGGGCACGACCAGGCGTCGTCCTTCCACTCCTGGCCGGCCGCGACCCACACCACGTTCGGGGACGACGACGCGGCCCACACGATCAGCGGGTCGTCGGCGTTGGCGATGACCACGGCCTTCGTGCCGGCCAGCCCCTCGCGCCAGTGCTCGGCGAGCATGCGGGTCTCCGCGGCGCGGTCCAGCTGGTCGCGGGAGAGATTGAGCAGGGCGATCGCCTTGGGCGTGGTGTCGCGGGCGACACCGGCGAGGTACTTCTCGTCCACCTCGATCACGCCGTACTTGGCGTCCGAACCGCCCGCGAGGGCGGACGTGATGCCGGCCGGCATGTTCGCGCCCAGCGCGTTCGACACCACGGGGCCGCTGGCCCGCAGGGCCTCGGCGATCAGCCGTGTCGTGGTCGTCTTGCCGTTCGTCGCCGACACCAGCACGACGTCCAGATGCTGCGCGAGAGCCGCCAGCAGATCCGGGTCGAGCCGCAACGCCACCTTGCCGCCGATCACCGATCCGCTGCCGCGCCCCGCAGCGCGTGACACCGCCGCTGCGGCCTTGCCTGCCGTCACGGCCAGCTTGGCCCGTGGCGACAGCGGGTCCGTGTTGCCTGCCATCGTCCTTGATCCTCCTCGCGTCGGTCCGTGCTCAGCCTATCGAGATACGCGCACAGGCCCGAACCACGGCACCGGAGAAGGGGCTGATCGTTGTCACACGTACGCCTGAACGACCGCACCGGACGGGCGTTTCCAGGGCGGCTGCCGGGGCGCCGGGGACGGATCGCGCGCCGGAGGGACGGGCTGTATCCGCGACGACGGGGCTTTCGCGCCGGTTGTACGACCCCGGTCCCACCGCTCCGGCCGCCGGGTGGCGGATGTCGCGGCCGGGACGAGTGGCGTTCCCCACGCCCACCCGCGCCACGTGGCCCGCACACCACCGCCACGCGGCCCCCGACGGTCCTTCACATCCCCGCCGGGGCCGGGGCGTCGCCGGGCGCGGTGACCGCAAGGGTTCGCGTTCACCGGGTCCGTCCGGTGGGCCGGTCCGTCCTCAATCGCCGGACGGGCTTGGATGCGCGGCGGCCCGATCCGAAGGACACACGGGGCTCACCCCACCGCCACACCGCCGAGCCACACCCGGGCGGGCCGCAGGGCCGCGTCCAACTCGACCAGATCGGCCCGCAGTCCGGGCCGCAGCTCCCCCCGGTCGCGCAGTCCCAGCAGCCGGGCGGCCGTGCCGGACGTCATCCGCACCGCGTCCGGCAACGGGATCCCCACCGACGGCTCGGCCACGGACCCGCCCTCGGACACGGACACGGACACCGCCCGGCGGAACGCCTCCGCCACGAACAGCGTCGACCCGGCGAGCGTGTCGGTGCCGCGCAGCCGGGCCACCCCGCCCGCGACGGTCACCTCGCGGTCCGCGAAGGCGTAGTCCCCGTCCGCCATGCCCGCCGCCGGCATCGCGTCACTGACCAGCATCAGCCGGTCGGGGCCCGCGATCCGGTGCGCCAGCCGTACGGTGTCGTCGGCCAAGTGGTGCCCGTCCAGGACCAGTTCGCACACCAGCCGCGGATCCAGCAGCGCGGCGGCGACCGGGCCCGGTTCCCGGTGGTGCAGCGGCGGCATCGCGTTGAACAGGTGCGTCACCGCGCGGGCTCCGAGACCGGCGGCCCGCGCGAACTGGGCCGCGTCCGCGTCGGTATGGCCCAGGCAGCACAGCAGTTCGTCCGCGTACCGTCGGATCAGCTCCGGCGCGCCCGGCAGTTCGGGCGCCACGGTCATCGACATCGCGTGCCCGCCCGCCGCGTCGAGCAGCCGCGCCATCAGGTCCGGGTCGGGGTCGCGCAGCGCGGTGCGGGTCTGCGCGCCGCGCCGCGCGGGCGACAGGAACGGCCCCTCGAAGTGGATCCCCACCAGGTTGGGTGCGGACCCGTCGTCGATGACCGAAGCGATCGCGCGTACGGCCGCCTCCATGGCGCGCGGCTCGACCGTCGCGACGGACGCCAGCATCGTGGTCGTACCCCGCGCGAGATGCCCCGCCGCCGCCCCCCGTACGGCGGCGGGGTCGCCGGTGTAGACCGAGTGGCCGGCGCCGCCGTGGCAGTGCGGATCCACGAATCCCGGCACGACGAGCCGGCCGCCCAGCCGCACGACGGCGTCCGCCCCGCCGGGCGGGGCGCCCGTCCCCAGCGAGTGGATGAGCCCGTCCCGTACGAGCAGCCACCCGTCCATGACACCGGCGTCCGCCGTCGCGAACCTGCCGCCGGTGAAGAGCCGCCCGCCACCGGCCGGCCCCCGTGCCGGACGGCCCGCGCTCACCGGGTGCCCAGCAGCGCGCCCACCGCCGCCCGCGCGCACACGCGCGACGCGCCGAAGGTACGCACCCAGCCCCGGAAGCCGTCGAAGTCGTCGCCGGGCACGCCCATGTCGACCACCACACAGCCGGGATACCGCTCCAGCAGCTCGTCCAGGACCGGCCGCTGCCAGGGGAACCGGTGCGAGCTGCGTACCAGCAGGATCACATCGGCGTCCGGCCCGAACTCGTCCAGATACAGGCCGACTTCGGCCTTGATCATGCCCTCGGCGTTGTACGTGTCGCCCGCCACCGCGAGCGCCTCGACGTCGATGCCCGCCGCGCGCAGCGGCGCCTCCACGCCCCAGGCGGCGCCACCCTGCGCGGGGGAGTGCGTCGGGTCGAGCCGTACGACCAGGGCGCGGCTTCCCTTGAGCGCCGCGTCGCCGCGCACCTCCAGGACGTCGCGGGCCTGGCGCTCGCCGACGGCGTCGTCGTGCGCGATGCCGGTGGCACGCGGCCGGGTGCCGAGCTTCGCGAGTCGGGCGTTCGCCTCGCGCAGCCGCTCCAGGGGCAGGGTGCCGTTCTCCACGGCGGCCACCAGCGCGGCGGCCGCCGCGTCCACGTCGTCCCCGAACGCCCACGCGCCCAGGCACAGCGCGTCCGCGCCGGCCGCGATCGCCCGCACCGCCGCCTCGGGCAGGGCGGCCACGTCGGCGATGCCGCGCATCTCCAGCGCGTCGGTGATGACGACGCCGTCGAAGCCCAGCTCGTCGCGGAGCAGCCCGGTGAGTACGGCGGGGCTGATGGTGGCGGGCACGTCGTCCAACTGGCTGAGGTGGACGTGCGACACCATGATGCTGTCGACGCCGGCGGCGATGGCCGCGCGGAACGGGTCGAGGTAGTGGTCCACCAGCTCCCGCCGGGACAGGTCCACGGTGGGCGTGCCGAGGTGCGCGTCGGTGGAGCTGAGCCCGTGGCCGGGGAAGTGCTTGGCGCAGGCGCTCACCCCGGCGGCCTGCAGCCCCTCCACCCAGGCCGCCGCGTGTTTGGCGACCAGCGCGCGATCGGCGCCGAAGGTGCGGATGCCGTTGGGGGACAGGGGGTTGACGGCCGCGTCGACGGCGGGCGCCAGATCCCAGTCGACGCCGGCCTCCACCAGCGAGAGGCCGATCTGGTAGGCGGCCTCGCGGGTCCGCTCGGGGTCGTCGAGGCGGCCCAGGGCGTGATTGCCCGGTACGGACGTACCGCCGTGGTCCTCCAGGCGGTTGACGTCGCCACCCTCCTCGTCGATGGAGAGCAGCACGTGGTCACGGAGGCCGTGCAGGGCCGTGGTCA
Organism: Streptomyces sp. NBC_01508; assembly: GCF_045040315.1. Taxonomy (NCBI): domain Bacteria; kingdom Bacillati; phylum Actinomycetota; class Actinomycetes; order Kitasatosporales; family Streptomycetaceae; genus Streptomyces; species Streptomyces sp. NBC_01508. The sequence continues at coordinate 7,518,926 of NZ_CP109419.1, forward strand.
GCTCCCGTACCTGCTCGGCGGAGGCGATGTCCTTGCCGAACAGGACGAAGCCGCCGAGTCCTTCGGCGACCCGGGCGCGCACCCACTTGGGGACGGTTCCGCGTCCGAGCGCGGGGAACAGCACGCCGTGGGCGAGCCGGGACAGCTCGGTCATGATTCGATTCCTCACCTGTTGCGATAGCTGTTGCGATACCTGTTGCGATGGGTCGTCGTGCGGTGGTCGTGCGGTCGTGGGCACGGGGTGGGTGTGCCGGGGGCGCCGCGCGGGGCCGAGTGGTCGACTGCGCGCGGCGCCCGGATCAGCCCTTCACCGCGCCGCTGGTCATGCCGCCCACGAGACGGCGCTGCACCAGCAGGAAGAAGACGAGCACGGGGATGGAGAAGATGGTCGACGCGGCGATCATCGCGCCGTAGTCGACGCTCTCCGATGTCTTGAACGACACGAGCCAGACCGGCAGCGTGTAGTTGTCCTGCGATTTCATGATCACGTAGGCGAAGATGTAGTCGTCCCACGCGTTGACGAAGGCGAAGATCGAGGTCGCCACGATGCCGGGCATCAACAGGGGCAGCAGCACCCGTACATACATCTGGAACCGCCCGCACCCGTCGACGAGCGCGGCCTCCTCCAGCTCGACGGGGACACCGTCCACGAACCCGCGCAGCGTCCAGATCGTGAACGGCAGCACGAAGGTCATATAGGTGAAGACGAGGCCCGGCAGGAAGTCCAGTCCGCCCACCGACCGGAGCATCAGATACACCGGGATGACCATGGCCGCCGCCGGGACCATCTGCACCAGCACCAGGATGGTCAGGATCGCCTTGCGGCCGGCGAACCGGAACCGCGCGATCGCGATCGCCGCGAACAGCGAGATGATCAGCGACAGGACGACCGAGGAGACCGTGACCGTCAGGGAGTTGCGGACGAACGTCCAGAAGCCCGCCTTGTCCAGCGCCCGGGTGAAGTTCTCCAGGCTCATCGGCCAGGGGATGAACTTCGGTACGGAGCTGAGGATGTCGGACCGCTGTTTGAGCGCGGTGGCCACCATCCAGTAGACGGGGAACACCATCACGGCGGACACCGCCATCGCGATGACGTTGTTGGTGGTGCGCCGTCGTTGCGCGTGTGTGCGCGGCTTCTTCGGGGCCGGTGACTCCGGTGCTGTCTTCAGCGCCGGGGTCGGGGCCGGCGTCGGGGCGCTCATACGACATCTCCCTGCCGGGACAGCCTGCGGATGTAGGCGACGGAGAACAGGGCGAGGATCATCACGGTCACCACCGCGACCGACGCGCCGCTCCCGTACTCGTTACGGCTGAACGCGGTGATGTACGCGTACACGCCGAGCGTGGTGGTCGCCCCGTCGGGGCCGCCCTGCGTCAGCACCCAGATCGGGGTGAAGGAGTTGACCGACCAGATCACTTCGAGAATGGTGAGGATCGCGAGGACGGGCCGCATGATCGGGATGGTGATGTGGCGGAACATCTGGAGCGTTCCCGCACCGTCGAGGCGGGCCGCCTCGTACAGGGACTCGGATATCTGACCGCGCGCCGCGAACAGGGTCAGCGCGACGAACGGCAGTCCCTTCCAGACCGTCAGCAGGATGATCAGACCCAGCGCCTGGGTGGGATGGGAGAACCAGTCGTAGGCCGACATGTCGCCGAAGACCCGGAACTGGGTGAGCAGCCAGTTGGCGACGCCGTACTGCGGCTGGAACATCCACTGCCAGACCAGGGTCGCCGCCACCATGGGCATCGCCCACACCAGCACCAGGCACATGGTGAGGACGACACGGGCCCACGGCGAGACACCCATCAGCAGGTGCGAGATGAGGAATCCCAGCACCATCAGCAGAGTCACGCACACCAGCGTGAACACCACGGTCCGCAACAGGACGGCCAGGAAGTCGGCGTCCGTGAAGATCCGGGTGAAGTTGTCCAGCCCGATGAAGTCCGACTGCCCCGTGAACAGCGACCGGGGGCCGAACTCCTGCGTGGACAGGGTGAGCAGCCGAAGCAGGGGATAACCCTGGATCAGCAGGAGCGCGGCCAGGGCCGGGGCGAGCATCGCCCAGGGCAGCATCCGGGACCGCTGTGTCCGGGGACGCCGGCCCGGCGGCCGGGTGCGGCGGTCCCGGTCCGGTGCGCGCACCGGACGGTGCTTCTCAGTGAGTGCCATCAGGCGTCCAGGGGTGTCAGTCGGTCAGCGAGTTGAAGGCGTCCGTCGCGTGCTTGTCGTACGCGGCCGACGACGAGGCGATGTCGGCACCGCTCGCGATCTTCGAAAAGAACTGTTCGTTGTAGCGCTCGGTCTCCAGAGTCGCTTCGCCGGGACTGTTGGGCAGCGGCTGGCTCACCTTGCTCGCCTGCGAGGCGACCGTCAGCTGCTCGGGCACGCCGGCCGGGGTGAAGGACGGCGATATCGGCAGCAGGTTCAGCTCCGTCGCCATCCGCTGCTGGAACTTCTCACCGGTGACGACACGCAGCCAGTCCTCGGCCGCATCCCGGTCGGGGCTGCCCGCGGCGATGCCGATGGTCGACCCCGAGACGATCACGGGCATCGTGCTGTCGGCGGTGTAGCCGGGCAGCGCGAAGAAGCCGATGTTGTCCTTCATCTTCGGGTTCTTCTCGATGACGGCGGCCGGCTCCCACGCCTTGACGTACGCCATGGCGGCCTTGCCGTCGGCGAACAGCTGGGCCTGGTCGGGGCTGTCGGTGTTGACACCGACGGACGAGGGGGTGGAGCAGGTGTTCTGGAAGGACTTCCACGCCTTGAGACCGGCCTGGTTGGCCGGGGAGGACATCTCGGCCTGCCACTTGCCGTCCTTCTGCGTGGCGATCTTGCCGCCCTTGGCGAAGAGGAAGGGCATGCCGTTGAACCAGTACTGGCCGGGCACGTAGAAGCCGGAGAAGTTGGCCGTGCCGGCGTTGGACTCGGCGAGCGTGCCGCAGTGCTTCTGGAGTTCGGCGAGGGTCTTCGGCGGTGTCGTGATGCCCGCGTCAGCGAACATCTTCTTGTTGTACATGACGACCTTGGTGCCGCCGTAGAGCGGGACGGCGAAGAGCTTGTCGTCGTACTCGGAGGGACCGGAGAGGCCGGTGAGCCAGCCGTCGGACCCTTCGAAGGACTTCTTGCTCGCCGTGAGGTCGGCCAGGCCGCCCGAGTAGGTCTGGAGCGGGGTCTGGGTGTTGCCCATCTCGACGATGTCCGGCGGGTTGCCGCTGGCCAGCGCGGTGGTGAGCTTGGTCGCCACGCCGTCCCACTGCTGGATCTGGATGTCGACCTCCATGTCCGGGTGGTCCTTCTCGAACTGGGTGGTCACCTCCTTGATCAGCGGGTTGTCGCCCGGCCCGCCGGTCATCATCCAGATCGTCAGCTTGTTGTCGGAGTCGGACTTCGCCACCCCGCCACCGCCGCACGCCGTCAGCGTGAGCGCGAGAACCGGAAGCGCCGCGAGTGCGGACCGGGTCCGTGATCTGTTCATCGTTGTCACCCTTCTGCCATCTGCTCGTCGTGCCTGGTGTGGGGGGCTGTGTCGTGCTCATCAGTGGTGCCGGAGGCGGCCGTGGGGGCCGTGGGTTCGGTGGGTGTGGCGGGTGCGGTGGGTGCGGTGGGGCATTCCGCGAGGCGGCGGACGATCAGATCGCGGTCGACGGCCACGGAGGCGGCGTCTTCCGCGCGCACGCCGAGCGAGTCGTAGAGACGGCCGAGCGAGGTCGCCATCGAGCCGAGCAGGCCCGCCGAGTCGCCGAGATCGGAGCGGCGCACCACGCTGTGGACCCCGACCGTGTCGGCGACCTGGTCGCTGATGGCGGTCAGCCGCGCGGTGTCGAACGACTCCGAGAAGCCGCCGGTCAGGACCACCGTGCCGGGCTCGTAGGCGAGCGCGACCACGGTGACGAGATGGGCCAGGGCGCCGTGCACCTCGGCCAGCACCGTCGCGTACGCCTCCGGGTCCGCGAACAGCGCCCGCGCCGTCGGCACGTGCACCCCCCGGCCGCGTGCGTACGCCACCAGGTCGGCACCGGACAGCAGATCGCGCAGCCGCTCCTCGCGGCCGGGCAGCGGAAGCCGGCCGAACTCGCCGAGCAGGCCCGTCCTGCTGAGCAGGACCTGTCCGTCTATGGAGACGGCGGAACCGAGGCCGGTGCCCATGGCGAGCAGGACGGCGGTCTCCCGGTCCGGCAGTGATCCGTACTGGAGTTCGCCGCGCAGGGCGAGGTTGGAGTCGTTGCCGACCGCGGTCTCCACACCCAGTAGTTCGGAGACCTTCTCGATGAATCCGGTGCCCTTGATCTGGCCGAGATTGTGCGATGCCACGACGGACCGTCCGTCGCCGGTGACGACACCCGGCAGGCCGATCGTGACGGTGTGCAGGGGTACGCCGTCGCCGTGCCGGGAGACCAGGTCGGCGACCTTGCCCGCGACCCAGGCGGCGAGTTCGTCCGCCGTCGCGTCGCGCGGTGTGGTGTCCCGGCTCCGGATGACGGCGCGGCCGAGCGCGTCCGCCACCACGACCCGGCAGTTGGTGCCGCCGAGGTCGACTCCGCAGACGAGAGCGGAGCGGTGGTTGAAACTCACGGACGTCGACTGTCTGCCGGGGCCTTCCCGGAGCACCCGGGAACCCTCCAGCGCGAGTGATTCGGCCATCAGGTCGTCCACGATGCGGAACACCGTGGCCCGGCTCAGGCCGGTGTCCGCGATGAGCCGCTGACGGTCCACGTCCGCGCCGGAAAGCAGGGCCGCGATCACGGCGCTGCGGTTGGAGGTGCGGGGGAGCGAGGTAGTTGCCACAATTCCTCTCACTCTGAGACTAATTCGGTGGCGCTACTTTAATCACAGACGACCGGCGAAAACCAGACATGTGCATCACGTTCGGATAAAGGAGCCGGCCCGGCGTACGCTGGCGCGATGGTGACGAGCGCGGGCGGTGGTGGCGGTGGCGGTATCGCGGGGCCGGCGAAGGCGGCAGACGGCGCGACCATGCGGAACCGGCTGATCCCCGGCAGCACCGGGCGGGTTCGCCCCCTGCGGCTGCTCGACGACTCCACCCTGCACGCCGCCTGTGCGCCCGTCACGGACTTCGGGCCGCCGCTGGCCCGGCTGGTCGAGGATCTGTTCGCGACGATGTACCGGGCGAGCGGGGTCGGTCTGGCGGCCAATCAGATCGGCGTGCCGCTAAGGGTGTTCGTGTACGACTGCCCCGACGACGAGGACGTCCGCCATCTCGGACACGTCGTCAATCCCCGCCTGGTGGAGGCGGACGGCGTCACCGTACGGGGCGCCGAGGGCTGTCTCTCGCTGCCGGGCCTCGAAGCGGGCACGGAGCGGCTCGACCACGCGGTGGTGGAGGGCGTGACGGTGGACGGCGCACCCGTCCGGATCGACGGCACCGGATTCTTCGCCCGCTGTCTCCAGCACGAGTGCGACCACCTGGAGGGGCTGGTCTATCCGGACCGGCTGACAGGCCGGCGCAAGGCCAAGGTACTGCGCGCGGCGCGCCGCGCGTCCTGGAGCCGGTAGGGCGTGCGGCGCGTCAGAACCCCGGGCTGCCCGCCCGGTCGGCCACCAGCGACAGCCTGCCCCACAGCAGGTCGGCCAGGCTGCTCACCAACTGGGCCCGCGAGCAAGGGCGTTCGCCTAGCCACCAGTCACCGGCCGCGTGCATCATGCCGACGATCCCGTGGCCCCAGACGCGGGCCAGTTGCGCGCTGTCCGGACCGAGGTCGACCCGCTCCTCGATGACGGTGGCCAGCTCCTCGCCGAGGCGGCGCAGCAGCGGGGCCGAGTGGCGGCCCACGTCGAAGCCCTGCTCGGGGAGTTGGGTGTCGGCGGTGGCCGCACCGTCCGCGGGGTGCATGAGGAAGCGGTACACCTGGGGGCGCGCCTCGATCGCCGCGAGGTACGTGTCGAGCGTGGCCTCCACGCGCGCACGCCGGTCGGCGGGCGCGTCGAGCGCCACCTTCAACGCGCTGAGCAGCGCGTCCGTATGACGCTTCGCCAGGGCGCGGTAGAGCCCGCCCTTGTCGCCGAAGTGGCGGTAGAGGATGGGCTTGGTGATACCGGCCTCGGCCGCGATGGCGTTCATGGAGGCTTTCGGTCCGTCACGCAGGACGACCCGGTCGGCGGCCTCCAGGAGTTGGCGGCGCCGCTGATGGGCCGAGCGGTGTTGGTCGGCCTGCTGTGTGGTCCCCATGGGTGTCTCCCCGCCCGAGCGATTCCGTGACGCCCCGGCAACGTAACACCCCGCCCGCCGCCGACGCGGATCAGCCCTCCGCAGGTTGACATCCTCTACTTGCCGGTAACAGACTGTTGTTACCGTAAGTAACAGCAGTGCTGGAGGATTGACGATGGCCGAGTTCACGTTCGAACTCAACGACGACCAGAAGCAGGTGCGCGACTGGCTCCACGGGTTCGCGGCCGACGTCATCCGCCCGGCGGCAGCCGAGTGGGACGAGCGGGAGGAGACTCCGTGGCCCGTCATCCAGGAAGCCGCCAAGGTCGGCGTCTACTCCCTCGACTTCTACGCACAGCAGTACTTCGACCCCACGGGCCTCTCCATCCCCATGGTGATGGAGGAACTGTTCTGGGGCGACGCCGGCATCGGCCTGTCGATCGTCGGCACCGGACTCGCCGCCGTCGGCGTCCTCGCCAACGGCACCGACGAGCAGATCGGCACCTGGATCCCGCAGATGTACGGCGACGTGGACGATGTGAAGGTCGCCGCGTTCTGCTCGTCCGAGCCCGACGCCGGATCGGACGTCGCCGCGATGCGCACCCGTGCGGTCCACGACGAGGCCACGGACGAGTGGGTGCTGAACGGCACCAAGACCTGGGCGACCAACGGCGGTATCGCCAACGTGCACGTCGTGGTCGCCGTCGTGGACCCCGAGGCGGGCTCCAAGGGACACGCCTCGTTCATCGTCCCGCCCGCCACACCCGGTCTGTCCCAGGGACAGAAGTTCAAGAAGCACGGCATCCGTGCCTCGCACACCGCCGAGGTGGTCCTGGAGGATGTCCGCGTCCCCGGTCACTGCCTGCTCGGCGGCAAGGAGAAGCTGGACGAGCGGCTGGCCCGCGCCCGCGAGGCGAAGACGGCCAAGGGGGCCGGCGGTGAACGCGTGAAGAACGCGGCCATGGCGACCTTCGAGGCGTCACGCCCGGCGGTCGGCGCCATGGCCGTGGGCACGGCCCGCGCCGCGTACGAGGTGGCACTCGACTACGCCAAGACCCGCAGCCAGTTCGGCCGCCCCATCATCGACAACCAGGGCATCGCCTTCCAGCTCGTCGACATGCGCACCCGCATCGACGCGGCCCGCCTGCTCGTCTGGCGCGCCTCCTGGATGGCCGCCACGGGCAAGCCCTTCACGGCGGCGGAGGGCTCCATGTCGAAGCTGTACGCGAGCGAGACGGCCAAGGAGGTCACCGCGCGGGCGGTGCAGATCCTGGGCGGCAACGGCTTCACGCGGGAGTACCCGGTGGAGCGGATGCACCGCGACAGCGCGATCTACACGATCTTCGAAGGCACGAGCGAGATCCAGCGCCTGGTGATCGCCCGCACGCTGTCGGGGATGCCGATCCGCTAGGGCGTGTTGCGAAAGGAGCGCCGTCCGCCCGAAGTGCGGGGCCGACGGCGTCTGGTGCGCGCGATCGCAGGGCGGAGGATTCGAGTTGTGGATGGCCCGGCCGTACTCGGGCGACTGAATACAACGCAGGGGGGCACCCCCGTACCCCGAAGGGCTACGAGGGAGAGCGGGCGTCCGGGTGCCGCGAGGCAGGCGGGACTTCTCACACACGGCCTGGCGGACACCGACACGCCCGCGTCACTCGCAGGCGACGCCGTCCCCGTCGCGGTCCAGGTGTGAGCCGTACCCCGGGTCGCCCGAGCGGATCGGGGCGGCGCCCGCAGCGCGGACGGCCGTGCAGTTGGCGTAGTACGTCGAGCCGCCGCCCGAGTCGCCCGTGCCCGAGCCGTCGTTGTCGTCCGCGGCGGGCGCGACCGTGACCCGCACGGTCTTCGTCCTGGTCACGGTGGGCGCCGGCTTCGGGGCGGCCGTCACCGTCTCGGTCACCGCCGGTTCGGGGGTGGACGTCGCGGTCACCGTCGCCGCTGGGCCGGGCTTCGCGTCGGCCGTGTTCTTCGTCTTGTCGCTCTTCTCGCCGTCCGCCCCGCCGATGGCGACGCCCAGGAGGAACAGCACCGCCACGGACGGCAGGAGCACCCGCTTCCGGGTCCACTTCGGACGGCTCGGCGGCGTCGGAGGCCCGACGTAAGGGTTCGGACCGGGCGCGGCAGGCGGTGAAAAGCTCATGTGTCCCCCAAGGGCTGCTTCGTGAGGGATGAACGTAGCGACGTGACTTGCCCCCTCGTACGATCCTCGTTCCGGTTGTGGCGTAACCGTGATGAAGGCGTGAATGCATGGTGTGTGAACGTGTGACGGGTCGTGGCACACAGGTGCCCGGCCCCTCGGCGGCAAACGCCGAGGGGCCGGGCACGTGTGTGAAGAGCTCGCGCTACGCGGGGAGTTGGGCCTCGATCGCGGTGATGACCTCCGGCGCCTCCGGCTCCGTGCGCGGACGGATGCGGTCCACGACCTCGCCGTCGGGGGAGATCAGGAACTTCTCGAAGTTCCACTGCACGTCGCCCGCCTCGCCCGCCGCGTCGGCCCGCGCGGTCAGCGCCGTGTACAGCGGATGCCGGTTCTCGCCGTTGACCTCGGACTTCTCCAGCAGCGGGAAGCTGACGCCGTACGTCGTGGAGCAGAACGTCTCGATCTCCTCGGCGCTGCCCGGCTCCTGGCCCGCGAACTGGTTGCAGGGCACGCCGACGACCGTCAGACCACGGTCGCCGTACGTCTGCTGAAGCCTTTCCAGGCCCTCGTACTGCGGAGTGAGGCCGCACTTCGACGCGACGTTCACCACCAGCACCGCCCGGCCCTTGTACGCGGCCAGGGACGTGGGCTCACCGGTGAGGGTGCGCAGCGGGATGTCGTACAGAGTCATCAAGGTCTCCTCGGAGCGATCGGTACCGCTATCGCGTCCATTGTCGCGCTTCAGCCGCCGAGCTTACGGAACAGCCCCTCCTGGACGACCGAGACCAGCAGCCGGCCCGAGCGGTCGTAGATACAGCCCCGGGCCAGGTCCCGCCCGCCGGTCGCGATCGGCGACTCCTGGTCGTAAAGGAACCACTCGTCGGCCCGGAACGGCCGGTGGAACCACATCGTGTGGTCCAGCGACGCCATGTCGTACCCGCGCGGCCCCCACAGCGGCTCGATCGGGATGCGGACCGCGTCCAGCAACGTCATGTCGCTCGCGTACGTCAGCGCGCAGGTGTGCACCAGCGGGTCGTCGCCCAGCGGGCCCACCGCGCGCATCCACACCGCGCTGCGCGGATCGGCGCCCTGGATCTCCTCCGCCGTCCAGCGCGGCCGGTCCGCGTAGCGGATGTCGAACGGCTGACGGCGCGCCATCCGCTCGAACGTCTCGGGCAGGCCGCCCAGATGCTCGCGGACCTCGTCGGCCACCGTCGGCAGCGACTCGGGGTCCGATAAGTCCTGACGCGGCGGCAGTTGGTGCTCGAAGCCGCCCTCCTCCGCCTGGTGGAAGGACGCCGTCAGGTTGAAGATCGTCCGGCCCTCCCGCACCGCCGTGACCCGGCGGCTGGTGAACGACCGGCCGTCCCGCACCCGTTCGACCTGGTAGACGATCGGTACGCCGGGCCGTCCTCAGGCCGGGGGCTCAGGCGCCGGACAGCTGGCCCACGGAGGTGACACGGACCACGGCCCGGCCCTCCTCGTCGGACGCGGCGAGGTCGACCTCCGCGCTGATGCCCCAGTCGTGGTCGCCGTTCGGATCGGCGAACGACTGCCGTACCCGCCACAGGCCGTGGTCCGGGTCCTCCTCGATGGCCAGCAGCTTCGGGCCACGCGCGTCCGGACCGGTGCCCAGCTCCTCGTACTCGTCCCAGTAGCCGTCCATCGCCTCGCCCCAGGCATCCGCGTCCCAGCCCGAATCGGCGTCCAGCTCGCCCAGTACGTTCACCTTGTCGAGCGCCGCCAGCTCCACCCTGCGGAACATCGCGTTGCGCACCAGCACCCGGAAGGCGCGGCCGTTGGCGGTGACCGGCTTGACCTGGTCGGCCTTCTCCTGCGCCTGTTCGGCGGTCTCCACCTCGGGGTTGGCCAGCTGCTCCCACTCGTCCAGGAGACTGGAGTCGACCTGCCGCACCATCTCGCCGAGCCAGGCGATCAGATCCTCCAGGTCCTCCGACTTCAGATCGTCGGGGATGGTGTGCTCGAACGCCTTGTACGCGCCGGCGAGATAGCGCAGCACGATGCCCTCGGTGCGGGCCAGCTCGTAGTGGGACGTGAACTCCGTGAAGGTCATGGCCCGTTCGTACATGTCACGGATGACGGACTTCGGCGACACCGGGTGGTCGCCGACCCACGGGTGGCTGGTGCGGTAGACCTCGTACGCGTGCCACAGCAGCTCTTCGAGCGGCTTGGGATACGTGAACTCCTGGAGCCGCTCCATCCGTTCCTCGTACTCGACACCGTCGGCCTTCATCTGGCCGATCGCCTCGCCACGCGCCTTGTTCTGCTGCGCGGCGAGGATCTGCCGGGGATCGTCCAGCGTCGACTCCACGACGGAGACCATGTCGAGCGCGTACGAGGGCGAACCCGGCTCCAGCAGTTCGAACGCGGCCAGCGCGAACGTCGACAGCGGCTGGTTGAGCGCGAAGTTCTGCTGGAGGTCGACGGTGAGCCGGATGACGCGGCCCTCGGCGTCCGGCGTTTCAAGACGCTCCACCACACCGCCGTCCAGCAGCGACCGGTAGATGGCGATCGCGCGCCTGATGTGCCGCAACTGCTGCTTGCGCGGCTCGTGGTTGTCCTCCAGGAGATGGCGCATCGCCTCGAAGGCGTTGCCGGGCCGCGCGATGACCGACAGCAGCATCGTGTGGGTGACCCGGAAACGGGAGGTCAGCGGCTCCGGATCGGAGCCGATCAGTTTGTCGAACGTTGTCTCCGACCAGGCGACGAAGCCCTCGGGGGCCTTCTTGCGGACCACCTTGCGACGCTTCTTCGGGTCGTCGCCCGCCTTGGCGAGCGCCTTCTCGTTCTCCACCACGTGCTCGGGCGCCTGCGCGACGACGAAGCCCGCCGTATCGAAACCGGCCCGGCCGGCCCGGCCCGCGATCTGGTGGAACTCACGGGCGCGCAGCGTGCGTACCCGCGTGCCGTCGTACTTGGTGAGAGCCGTGAACAGCACCGTACGGATGGGGACGTTGACGCCCACGCCGAGCGTGTCCGTACCGCAGATCACCTTCAACAGACCGGCCTGCGCGAGCTTTTCGACCAACCGGCGGTACTTCGGCAGCATCCCCGCGTGGTGCACCCCGATGCCGTGGCGCACATAACGGGAGAGATTGCGGCCGAACTTGGTGGTGAAGCGGAAGTTGCCGATCAGATCGGCGATCCGGTCCTTCTCCTCGCGCGTACACATGTTGATGCTCATGAGCGACTGCGCGCGCTCGACGGCCGCCGCCTGGGTGAAGTGCACGATGTAGACCGGCGCCTGACGGGTCTCCAGCAGTTCGGTCAGCGTCTCGGTGATCGGCGTGAGGCGGTACTCGTAACTCAGCGGCACCGGGCGGGTCGCCGACCGTACGACGGAGGTGGGCCGGCCGGTGCGGCGGGTCAGGTCGTCCTCGAACCGCGACATGTCGCCGAGCGTCGCCGACATCAGGATGAACTGCGCCTGCGGCAGCTCCAGGATGGGAATCTGCCACGCCCAGCCGCGGTCCGGCTCCGCGTAGAAGTGGAACTCGTCCATCACGACCTGGCCGATGTCGGCGTGCTTGCCGTCGCGCAGCGCGATCGAGGCCAGCACCTCCGCCGTGCAGCAGATCACCGGCGCGTCGGCGTTCACGGACGCGTCGCCCGTCAGCATGCCGACGTTCTCCGTACCGAAGAGCTTGCACAGGTCGAAGAACTTCTCCGACACCAGCGCCTTGATCGGGGCGCTGTAGAAGGTGACCTTGTCCTGGGCCAGCGCCGTGAAGTGCGCACCCGCCGCGATCAGGCTCTTCCCGGAGCCGGTGGGGGTGGAGACGATCACGTTGGCCCCGGAGACCACCTCGATCAGCGCCTCCTCCTGAGCCGGATAGAGCGTGATCCCCTCACCCTCGGCCCATGACGAGAAGGCCTCGAAGAGGGCATCGGGGTCGGCATCCGGCGGCAGCTGATCAATAAGGGTCACACCCCCATCTTGCCTGCCTTCCGCCCGGATGACGGAACCGGACGACGGGCCGAAGATCACTACCGGTACGCTGCCCTGTCAACTGAGCCTCGCCGCAATGCCGGTGGGCTCGTCAGCAAGCACCACCACAGCCACGACGGGGCGGGGATCGACCATGCGGGGACGACCATGATGGGACCGGCGCACTCGCTGTCGGGCGCGGCGGCCTGGCTGGGGGTGGGGGCCGCGGCGGCGGCGATCGACCGCGCGATGCCCTGGCCGGTGCTGGTCGTCGGCGCGCTGATCTGCGCGGGGGCGGCGCTCGCCCCCGACCTGGACCACAAGTCGGCCACGATCTCGCGGGCGTTCGGTCCGGTGTCCAAGGCCCTGTGCGAGATTGTCGACAAGCTCTCCTACGCCGTCTACAAAGCGACGAAGAAACCGGCCGACGCCCGCAGGACCGGCGGCCACCGCACCCTCACCCACACCTGGCTCTGGGCCGTCATGATCGGCGGCGGCGCCTCCGCGCTCGCGGTCCTCGGCGGTCGCTGGGCGGTGCTGGCGCTGCTCTTCATCCATATGGTGCTCGCCGTCGAGGGGCTGCTGTGGCGGGCCGCGCGGGTGTCGAGCGACGTGCTCGTGTGGCTGCTCGGCGCGACGAGCGCGTGGATCCTGGCCGGCGTCCTGGACAAACCGGGCAACGGCTCGGACTGGCTCTTCACGGCGCCCGGCCAGGAGTACCTGTGGCTGGGGCTGCCGATCGTCCTGGGCGCGCTGGTGCACGACATCGGTGACTCGCTGACCGTGTCGGGCTGCCCGATCCTGTGGCCGATCCCGGTGGGGCGCAAGCGCTGGTATCCGATCGGGCCGCCGAAGGCGATCCGGTTCAGGGCCGGGAGCTGGGTGGAGCTGAAGGTGCTGATGCCGGTGTTCATGCTGCTCGGCGGGGTGGGCGGCGCGGCGGCGCTGAACGTGATCTGAACGCCGGTCCACGGCGACCGGTCGCCGTACCGGTACGTGGAGCATGGAGCCCGTACGGCGACCGGGCAGACCGTGACCGAGTGGACCGTACGACCTGCCCACGGGTCCGGGCGAGCCCCCCGCGCCCGCCCGGACGCCGCTCACCGAGCCCGGGCTTGCGCCCGGCCCGGACCACTCAGCCGTGCCAGGAGCGCCACAGCGCCGCGTACGCGCCGTCCGCCGCCACCAGCTCGTCGTGGCTGCCCAGTTCGCTGATCCGGCCCTCCTCGACCACGGCGATCACATCCGCGTCGTGCGCGGTGTGCAGCCGGTGCGCGATGGCCACGACCGTACGGCCGTGCAGCACCTTCGCCAGCGACCGCTCCAGATGCCGGGCCGCGCGGGGGTCGAGCAGCGACGTCGCCTCGTCCAGGACCAGCGTGTGCGGGTCGGCCAGCACCAGCCGCGCCAGGGCGATCTGCTGCGCCTGAGCCGGCGTCAGCGTCGTGCCGCCGGAGCCGACCTCGGTGTCCAGCCCGCCGTCGAGCGCGCGGGCCCAGCCGTCCGCGTCGACCGCGCCGAGCGCCGCCCACAGCTCGGCGTCCGCCGCGTCCGGGCGGGCGAGCCGCAGATTGTCGCGCATCGAGCCCACGAAGACGTGGTGCTCCTGGTTGACCAGGGCGACATGGCCGCGCACCCGCTCCGCGGGCATCCGGGACAGCTCGGCCTCGCCCAGCGTGATCCGGCCCCTCCGGGGCGCGTAGATCCCGGCGAGCAGCCGCCCCAGCGTGGACTTGCCCGCGCCGGACGGGCCGACCAGTGCGACGCGGGTGCCCGGGGCGACGTCCAGCGTCACCTCGTGGAGTACGTCGACGCCCTCGCGGTAGCCGAAGTCGACCCGGTCGGCGCTGACGTCCCTGCCGTTCGGCACGACGTTCTCGTCACCGTCGTCCGGTTCGATCTCGCGGACGCCGACGAGGCGGGCGATGGACACCTGCGCCACCTGGAGTTCGTCGTACCAGCGCAGGATGAGACCGATCGGGTCGATCAGCATCTGCGCGAGCAGCGCGCCGGTGGTCAGCTGCCCGACCGTGATCCAGCCCTGGAGCACGAAGACACCGCCGCCCACCAGAGTCGCCGCGAAGATCGTGACGTGGGTGAGGTTGATGACCGGGAAGAGCACCGACCGCAGCCAGAGCGTGTAACGCTCCCACGCCGTCCACTCCTTGACGCGCTGGTCCGACAGCGCCACGCGGCGACGGCCCAGGCGGTGCGCGTCGACGGTCCGGCCGGCGTCGATCGTCTCGGCGAGCACCGCGGCGACCGCCGCGTAGCCGGCCGCCTCCGACCGGTATGCCGCCGGGGCCCGCTTGAAGTACCAGCGGCAGCCCACGACCAGCAGCGGCAGCGCCACCATCACCGCGAGCGCCAGCGGGGGTGCCGTGACGCCCAGCGCGCCGATCAGCAGCAGCACCCACACGATGCCGATCGCCAACTGCGGCACGGCCTCACGCATCGCGTTGGCCAGCCGGTCGATGTCGGTGGTGATCCGGGACAGCAGATCGCCCGTGCCGGCCCGCTCCAGGACACCGGGCGGCAGCCGTACCGCCCGTACGAGGAAGTCCTCGCGCAGGTCGGCCAGCATCTCCTCACCGAGCATCGCGGCGCGCAGCCGCATCATCCGGGTGAAGAGCGTCTGGAGGATCAGCGCGCCCGCGAAGATGGCCGCGGTGCGCTCCAGATGGAGTTCCTTGGCCCCCTCGGCGCCTTCGGACAGATCCTCGATGACGCCGCCGAGCAGATACGGGCCTGTCATGGAGGCGATCACCGCGACCGCGTTGACGACGACGAGCAGGACGAACGCCTTGCGGTGCCGCCGTATCAGCTCAAGGACATAGGCCCGTACGGTCGCCGGGCGGGCGACGGGCAGGGTGGTGGCGGCCTCCGGTGCCGCCGGGTCGTACGCCGGTGGTGCCACGCCGATCATGCGGATTCCTCGATCTCTGCCAGCTCTTCGTGTGTCTTCAGCGGTGTCGGCACGTGTGCGGCGCCGTCCGTGCCGTCGCCGGTGTTGGCGTCCGTGTTGGCGTCCGTGCCGTTCTCCGTCTCGTCGTGCGTCTCTTCGTCCGTCCGGCGCGTGACGACGCTCAGGTAGCGCGGATCGTCCCGCAGCAGCTCCCGGTGCGCCCCCACGGCGGCGACCTTCCCGTCGTGGACGAACACCACGCTGTCGGCGCGGTCGAGCAGCAGCGGCGAGGACGCGAACACGACCGTCGTACGGCCGCTCCGCAGACGCCGCACGCCATCCGCGATCCGTGCCTCCGTGTGCGAGTCCACGGCCGACGTCGGCTCGTCCAGGACCAGCACCTGCGGGTCGGCGACCAGCGAGCGGGCCAGCGCGAGCCGCTGACGCTGCCCGCCGGACAGTGACCGGCCGCGCTCGGTGATGCGCGAGCGCAGCGGGTCGCCGCTGCCGTCCACCGACGCCTGGACGAGTGCGGCGAGTACGTCCCCGCACTGCGCGGCGTCCAGCGCGTCCCGGGGCCGTACGCCGCCGGACGCGGGCACGTCCAGCAGCTCGGTGAGCGTGCCGGACAGCAGCACCGGATCCTTGTCCTGAACCAGGACACAGGCGCGCGCCGCGTCCATCGGGAGGTCGTCGAGCGCCACCGGACCGAGCAGTACGGACGGGCTCTTCTCCTCCTCGGCCGCGTGCCCGCCCAGTCGTTCGGCGAGCCGCCCGGCCGCGTCCGGGTCGCCGCACACGACGGCGGTGAGCTGTCCGGCGGTGGCGAGCAGACCGGTTGCCGGGTCGTAGAGGTCGCCGGTGGGCCGGGCGTCGGCGAGACCGCCGCGCTCCTCTTCGTAGGAGGTGCGCTCCAGCCGCAGCACGCGGGCCGCACGCGTGGCCGAGGGGCGTGAGAAGGAGTACGCCATCGCGATTTCCTCGAAGCGCCTGAGCGGCAGGAGCAGCAGGGTCACCGTGCTGTAGACGGTGACCAGTTCACCGACCGAGATCCGGCCGTCGCCCGCGAGCAGCGCGCCGTACCAGACCACCGTGATCAGCAGGACGCCCGGCAGGAAGACCTGAATGGCCGAGATCAGTGCCCACATGCGGGCGCTGCGGACGGCAGCCTCGCGTACCTCCTGCGAGGCTCCGCGGTAGCGCGTGAGGAACAGCTCCTCGCCGCCGATGCCGCGCAGCACCCGCAACCCGGCCACGGTGTCGGCGGCCAGCTCGGTGGCCCGGCCCGCCTTGGTGCGCTGGACGTCGGCGCGCCGGGTGGCGCGGGGGAGCAGCGGCAGTACGGCCAGGGCCAGTACGGGCACTCCGATGGCCACCATCGCGCCGATCGACGGCAGATACAGGACGAGACCGACGCACACCACGACGACCGTGACGGCCGCCGCCAGGAAGCGCGACAGCGCCTCCACGAACCAGCCGATCTTCTCGACGTCGCCCGTCGAGACGGCGACCACCTCGCCGGCCGCGACCCGGCGGGTCAGCGCCGAACCCAGCTCGGCGGTCTTGCGGGAGAGCAGTTGCTGGACGCGGGACGCCGCGGTGATCCAGTTGGTGACCGCCGCACGGTGCAGCATCGTGTCGCCGACGGATATCGCGGCGCCGAAGAGGGCGATGACGACGCCGGCCAGCGCGAGCCGCCCGCCCGAGCGGTCCACGGCGGCCTGTACGGCGAGCCCCGCGCCCACCGGCATCCCGGCGACGCCCAGTTGGTGCAGCAGTCCCCAGGAGAGCGATTTGAGCTGGCCACGCAGCTGATTGCGCCCGAGCCAGTACAGGAAGCGCGGGCCTGACCGGGCATCGGGCTTCCCCGGATCGGGATACGGAAGATCGCGAATCTGCATGACGTCCCAGTGAGTGGTGGAGTGGCGCAAACCGTGCAAGGTTGCCCTTTGGGCACGGTCCGGGGCAATCGATTATTCGCCTCTCGGCCACGTGGGAGTGAACGCGACGAGGCCCGGCCGGCGCGTTCGCGCCGACCGGGACTGCCGTGCTTCCGCGGTGGTCCGCCGTGTCTACCGCTTCTCCGACGGCTTCTCGGAATCCATGCCGGGCCGGGACTTCTTCCACTCGCCGCGGGTGAAGTCCGGAATCTGCTGGGGCTTGCCGTTCGCCTTGATGGACGCGTGGCTCAGCGGTACGGGGGCGGTCCAGGTGGCCGCGTCGTACACGTCGAAGTCGGGGACGAGCCCCAGCCGGACGCACTGCATCAGACGGAAGACCATGATGTAGTCCATCCCGCCGTGTCCGCCCGGCGGATTCGCGTGCTCCTTCCACAGCCAGTGGTCCCACTCGGCGTACGCGCCGAAGTCGCCCCACTCGTCGTTCGTGTGGTCCGGTTCGATGTAGATGCGCTCGGGATAGTCCTCGAAGACGCCCCTGGTGCCGCCGAGGCTGTTGATACGGCTGTAGGGATGCGGTGTCGAGACGTCGTGCTCCAGCCGGACGGCCCGGCCCTTGGCCGTCTGGACCAGACTGATCGTCCGGTCGCTGTTGACGTACGTCTCCTTCCAACTGGCGTCGCCCGGCGGCATGTTCTCCTCGCGGTACTGGGCGAGGGCGAGCGCGGGCGTCCCGATGCTGGTGATGCTGACGGCACGGTCGCCGCGGTTGATGTCCAGGTAGTTGGCGACGGGACCGAAGCCGTGGTTCGGGTACAGGTCGCCCCGCAGCCGGGTGTGCCACAGCCGGCGCCAGGGGCCTTCGTAGTAGTCCGGGTCGAACATCAGGCCGCGCAGATCGTGGTTGTACGCGCCGGCGCCGTGCAGCAGATCGCCGAACAGGCCCGCGTGCGCCATCCGTAGGACGCGCATCTCGTTCTTGCCGTACGCGCAGTTCTCCAGCTGCACGCAGTGGCGCCGGGTGTGCTCGGAGAGGTCGACCAGCTTCCACAGCTCGTCGAGGCGCATCGCCACCGGACACTCCACGCCGACGTGCTTGCCGCTCAGCATCGCCGTCTTGGCCATCTCGAAGTGGAAGTCCCACGGAGTGGCCACGTAGACGAAGTCGATGTCGCCGCGTGCGCAGAGCTGTTCGTAGTCGTGCTCGTCCTTCGTGTAGACGGCGGGCGCCGGCTGCCCGGCCTTGACGACCTTGGCCGCGGCGCTCCGGGCCTTGTCCCGCACCGTGTCGCACAGGGCGACGACCTGGACGCCGGGCACCGCGAGGAACAGATCGATCATGCTGCCGCCGCGGTTGCCGAGACCGATGATGCCGACCCGGACCGTGGCGCGTCTTTCGAAGGGCACACCGGCCATGGTGCGGCCCTGGCGCTCGGGGACGGCGGATTCGGCGCTGTCGGGGGCGGCCTGTGCGGCGGCGGCCGTGGCCGCTTCGGCGGGCTGCGCGGCGGAGGCGGTGCCGCTGCCCAGGGCGGTGAGCCCGAGCCCGGCGCCGGCGACACCCGCCGTCGTCCGGAGAGCGGAACGGCGGCTCACCGAGCCGCCGTTGTCGTCGTCCTGATCCCTGCCGGGGTTCTGCGGTGCTGCGTCGTTCATGAAGCCTCCATAGGAGCTGACGTGCGCGGCGGAATTGAACCTCGGTAGGGACCTTGGTAGTTGGGGCTGGTGGTGCGCAAGGGGCCTTGATTGGACTCTTCGATCGGACCCTTGGACTCTTCGGGACACGCCTCGGGTGACCCGGCGGAGCGGTGGCCGGAACTCGCTCAGCGGCACCCCTCGCCGACGTCCGTCAGCGGCGCCGCTCCGGCACACCGTCGACCGGCCCGCCCACCAGCGCCGACAGCAGTACGCCGAGCACGTCGCGCTGGTCCGCCGTCAGCGGGGCCAGGATGTCCTCGGCGGCCGACCTGCGCGCGTCGCGCAGCGCCCGCAGCACGCCGCGGCCGGTCTCGGTCAGCTCGATCCGGATCACCCGGCGATTGGTCGGGTCCGGGGCGCGGCGGACGCAGCCGCTCGTCTCCAGGCCGTCGACCAGGCTCGTCACGGCGCGGGGCACCACTTCCAGGCGCTCGGCGAGATCCGCCATCCGCGGCGGACTGTCGTAGAAGGCGACCGTGCGCAGCAGACGGGACTGCGCCGGGGTGATCCCGATCGGCTCCAGGTGGCGCTTCTGGACGCGGTGGAGTCGGCGGGTCAGCCTCAGGAGCTGTTCGGCCAGCAGGCCGTCGGCGTCGGGGGTGCTCATGGCGGAATAATAACAGGACTACGTACATTGTGAACCTAGGTAACAGTGAGCTATGCTCCTCGAAGATCTTCCCGTACCCCTGCGCACCGCTCGAAGGAGCCCATGAAGTCAGAACAGCCGACCTGGAAGCCCTCGGCCCGACCCGCGGATCCGTCGCTGCCCGAGCCGCCGGCGCAGCTGCGCCGTATCTTCCGGCTCTTCCGCCCCTACCGCGGCCGGCTCGCCGTCGTCGGCCTGCTCGTCGGTGCCTCGTCCCTCGTGGCCGTCGCCTCGCCCTTCATGCTGCGCGAGATCCTTGACACCGCGATCCCGCAGGGCCGCACCGGGCTGCTCAGCCTGCTCGCCCTCGGCATGATCCTCACCGCCGTCCTCAGCGGCGTCTTCGGCGTCATCCAGACCCTCATCTCCACGACGGTCGGCCAGCGTGTCATGCACGACCTGCGGACGGCCGTCTACGCGCGGTTGCAGCGCATGCCCCTCGCGTTCTTCACCCGCACCCGCACCGGCGAGGTCCAGTCCCGGATCGCCAACGACATCGGCGGCATGCAGGCGACGGTCACCTCCACCGCCACGTCGCTGGTCTCCAACCTCACCGCCGTCATCGCCACCGTCGTCGCGATGCTCGCGCTGGACTGGCGGCTGACCGTCGTCTCGCTGCTCCTGCTGCCGGTGTTCGTATGGATCAGCCGCCGCGTCGGCCGTGAGCGCAAACGGATCACCCTCCAACGGCAGAAGCAGATGGCGACGATGGCCGCCACGGTCACCGAGTCGCTGTCGGTGAGCGGCATCCTCCTCGGCCGCACGATGGGGCGCGCCGACTCGCTCACCAAGTCCTTCGCCGAGGAGTCCGAGCAACTCGTCGACCTGGAAGTGCGGTCGAACATGGCGGGGCGGTGGCGGATGTCCGTCATCGGCATCGTCATGGCCGCCATGCCCGCCGTCATCTACTGGGCGGCGGGTTTCGTCCTCCAGTCCGGCGGCACCGCCGTCTCCATCGGCACACTCGTCGCGTTCGTCTCGCTCCAGCAGGGACTCTTCCGCCCCGCCGTGAGCCTGCTCGCCACCGGCGTACAGATGCAGACGTCGCTCGCGCTCTTCCAGCGCATCTTCGAATATCTCGACCTGCCCGTCGACATCACCGAACCCGAGCGGCCGGTCGCGCTTCACCCCGTCCGGGGTGAAGTGCGCTTCGACGGCGTCGACTTCAGCTACGACGAGAAGGACGGGAACACCCTCCACGGCCTCGACCTGACCGTCCCCCCGGGCGGCAGTCTCGCCGTCGTCGGTCCCACCGGATCGGGCAAGTCGACCCTCAGCTATCTCGTGCCGCGGCTGTACGACGTGACGGGCGGCCGGGTCCTGCTCGACGGGATCGACGTACGCGACCTGACCTTCGACACCCTCGCCCGCGCGGTGGGCGTCGTGTCGCAGGAGACGTATCTCTTCCACGCCTCGGTCGCCGACAACCTCCGCTTCGCGAAGCCGGAGGCGACGGACGACGAGATCGAGACGGCGACCAGGGCCGCACAGATCCACGACCACATCGCCGCCCTGCCCGACGGGTACGACACGCTGGTCGGCGAGCGCGGATACCGGTTCTCCGGCGGTGAGAAGCAGCGCCTCGCGATAGCCCGCACCATCCTGCGCGACCCGCCGGTCCTCGTGCTCGACGAGGCGACCAGCGCGCTCGACACCCGTACCGAACACGCGGTCCAGCAGGCCATCGACGCGCTCTCCGAGGGTCGTACGACCATCACCATCGCGCACCGGCTCTCGACGGTGCGGGACGCGGACCAGATCGTCGTCCTCGACGCGGGGCGGATAGCCGAGCGCGGCACGCACGAGGAGCTGATCGACCGCGACGGGCGGTACGCGGCGCTCGTCCGCAGGGACGGCGCGGCGGCGCCCGTGCCCGCGCAGGATGAGCGCGTGAGCGCCGTCTGACCGCGCCGCCCGGCACACGGCAGCGCCGCCGCTCCCTGGGACGGGAAGCGACGGCGCCGGTTGTGGGGGTGCGTCAGACGAGCCAGCCGACGAAGTGGACGAGGCCGGCGAGCAGGTCGGTGATGACGTTCATAGTGGTGCGTTCTCCTCGTGATGATGCACAGAGATGCATGCATGTAGCTGGGACAGCGCAGTCGCGGTCTGCAGCCCGTCGCTTGCGCACCGTAAGCATCTGTTGTCACAGGGCAGTTGGGGGCGGGATTCCCGCTGCGATCACACGTTCCAGCGAACACCCGCTCCCACGTTCGTGTGTTCCTGTCGCCCGGCGGGGCTCGGCGTCACCGTCTGCGAGGTGCCGGAATCCGCGCTTTGTCCGGGTTAGCGTGCCCGCATGACGAACGAGCCCCCGCGTGCGACATCCGGGCGCAGGCCCCGACTCACCCGCCGCGGCCGACTGGCCCTGATCACGAGCGCCGTGGTCGCCGTCGCGACGGCCGTGCTCGTGCCGCTGCTGCTGACCGGGGGACCACCCGACGCCGAGAAGAAGACGGTGTCGCTGCTCGTCCCGGAGGGGCGGCGGGCCACCCAGGTGTACGCCTCCGTCGACAAAGTCCTCGACGTCCCGTCCGGCACCACCGCGAAGGCCGCGACGGGAACCCGGCTGGAACTCCCCGACGCCGCCCGGCGCAACCCCGAGGGATACCTGTTCCCGGCCACCTATCCGGTCGAGGCCGGCGCGACCCCGGCCGGCCTGCTCGGCTACATGGTCGACACCGCGCGTCAGCGCTTCGGCGCCGACCGCATCAGCGCGGGCGCGCGGCGTAACGGCGTCACGGTCTACCAGACCGTGACGATCGCCAGCATCGTGCAGGCCGAGGCCGACACGGCCGCCGACATGGGCCGGGTGGCGCGCGTCGTGCACAACCGACTGGCCCGGGACATGCCGCTCCAGATGGACTCGACCCTCAACTACGCGCTGAACCGCAGCACGCTGGACACCACGCACTCCGACACGAAGACCGCGAGCCCGTACAACACCTACGAGTTCAGGGGCCTGCCGCCCACGCCGATCGGCAATCCGGGGGAGGAGGCGATGAACGCGGCGATCAACCCGACGCGGGGCGACTGGCTGTACTTCGTGACGGTGGCGCCGGGCGACACCCGCTTCACCGCCGACTACGAGGAACACCGGGCGAACGTCGAGGAGTTCAACGCGAACAGAAGCGCCACCCCTTGAGGCGCCACCCCTTGAGGCGGCACCCCTTGAGGCGCCACGCCTTGAGACACCATGCCCCGAGACGCCACGCCCTGAAGCCTGTGGGTCTCAGACCGGAACGGGTTCGTGCTCCAGCAGCGCCCGGATCTCGCGTACGGCCGCCCGGCCCGCCCGGTTGGCACCGATCGTGGAGGCCGAAGGCCCGTACCCGACCAGATGGACGCGCTCGTCCCGTACGGCACGCGTGCCGTCGACCCGGATCCCGCCGCCCGGCTCGCGCAGCCGAAGCGGCGCCAGATGGTCGATCACCGGGCGGAAGCCGGTGGCCCAGAGGATCACATCGGCGTCGACGCGCCGCCCGTCGTCCCAGGACACACCGGACGCGGTGATCCGGTCGAACATCGGCAGCCGGCTCAGCACCCCCCGTTCGCGCGCCCGCGTGATCGCCTCCGTCACCGGCAGCCCGGTCACCGACACCACGCTGCGCGGCGGCAGCCCGGCCCGTACCCGCTCGTCCACCAGCGCGACGGCCGCCCGCCCCTGCTCCTCGCCGAACGGCCCCTCCCGGAAGACCGGCGGCCTGCGCGTGACCCAGGTCGTCTCCGCGGCCACGTCCGCGATCTCCATCAGATGCTGTGTCCCCGAGGCCCCGCCACCGACCACGACCACCCGCAGCCCGGCGAACTCGCCGGGACCGGGATAGCCCGCCGTGTGCAACTGGCGGCCCCGGAAGGCCTCCTGGCCCGGATAGCGCGGCCAGAAGGGCCGGTCCCAGGTGCCCGTGGCATTGATCAGCGCCCGCGTCGACCAGACGCCGTCCGACGTCTCGACCCGCAGCCGCCCGCCGTCGCCCGCACGGACGGCCGCCACGTCCACGGGCCGGTGCACGCGCAGGCCGAACCGCTCCTCGTACGCGGCGAAGTAGCCCCCGATCACCTCGGACGACGGCCGTGACCCGTCGGCGCCGGTCAGTTCCATGCCGGGCAGCGCGTGCATCCCGTGGATCTTCTCGTACGTGAGTGAGGGCCACCGGAACTGCCAGGCGCCGCCGGGGCGCGGGGAATGGTCGAGGGTGACGAAGTCCCGGTCGGGCACCAGCCCGGAGCGCCGCAGATGGTAGGCGCTCGACAGCCCGGCCTGCCCCGCGCCGATGACCACGACGTCCACGTCCCGTACTTTCCGCGCCTGCGCCACCCCGAAGTCGTTCACGTTTCTACCAACAGCCGGGGACACCCGGATCATCCCGGACCGTCCCGGACGCGAACGCGTCCGGGGGACGGCAGGATGGACCCATGTCCGACGCCTTCACCACCAGGACCGTGCACATCGCCACCGGCACCGACGAGACCGTGACGGACCTGACGCACGTGTGCGAACAGTTCCTCCGCGAGACGGCGGCGGGCCGGGACGGCCTCCTCAACGTCTTCGTGCCGCACGCGACGGCCGGGGTGGCCGTCATCGAGACGGGCGCGGGCAGCGACGACGACCTGCTCGCCGCGCTGCGCACCCTTCTCCCGCCGGACAACCGCTGGCAGCACCGCCACGGCTCCCCGGGCCACGGCCGCGACCACGTCCTCCCGGCCCTGGTCCCACCCCACGCGACCCTCCCGGTGATCGCGGGCCGGCTGGAACTGGGCACCTGGCAGTCGGTCTGCCTGGTCGACACGAACACCGACAACCCGGACCGGACGGTGCGGCTCAGCTTCCTCGGGTGACGGAGACGGGAGCCGGCTCCCGCAGCGCGGCCACGACCATGACCGGGAGATCGGTGTCGTGCTGGAGCACGCCGACGGTCAGGACCCGGCCGGCCAGGAGCCACCTCCGCACCGCGATGAACTCGTCTCCGTGCCCGTCCCCGTCCTCGTCTGCATCCGCATCCGCATCCGCTGCCGCATCCGCTGCCGCTGCCGCTGCCGCCGTCCGCCCGGCCTCGGCGAGGTGCCGGGCGAGCGGAGATTCCTCGATCTCCGACAGGAACCCGGCCAGCACCCGCTCGCCCTCGGCGTAGACGGCTTCCACGTCGTCGAAGTAACCCGACTCGTCGACATCGCGGATCCAGACGGCGAACGAGACGTCGACCTCCCCGCCGCCGAACGCCTGGATCCAGCCCTGGACGCCGTCCCTGCGCCAGGACGTCTCCACCCCGTCGCGGAGCCTGCCCCCGGGCGCCCACTCCCGGACCGCGAACCTCGCCGCCGCGCCCTCGGGCGTCAACGGGACGAGGCCCCGGAGTTCCTCCAGCATCGCGTCCACCGCCGCCATGAACCGAAACCCTCCCACGCGTAGGCTGTTCCGCGTGCCGGCATCCCACCTACATCACGTCGCCGTCCTTGTGCTGGAGGGGGCGAAGCCACTCGACGTCGGGATTCCCGCGCAGGTGTTCACGACCCGCGCGAGCATGCCGTACGAGGTGCGGGTGTGCGGTGCCGCGCCCGGTCTCGTGGCCGGTGGGGACGGGCTGTCGTACCACGTCGCCCACGGGCTCGACACGCTCGCGTGGGCCGACATCGTCTTCATCCCCGGCTACCGGTTCCCGGACCGTGACGACCCGCGGCAGGAGATCATCGACGCGCTGATCGCCGCTCATGAGCGGGGCGCCCGGCTCGCCGCCATCTCCACCGGCGCCTTCGCGCTCGCCGCCACGGGCCTGCTCGACGGCAGGCGCGCCACGACGCACTGGCACTACGCGCGGGCGCTCGCGGCGAAGCATCCGCTCGTCCGTGTCGATGAGAACGTGCTTTTCGTGGACGAGGGCAGCGTGCTGACATCGGCCGGGGCCGCCTCCGGCATCGACCTGTGCCTGCACATCCTGCGCGCCGATCTCGGCGTGGCAGCCTCGAACCACGCGGCGCGGCGGCTGGTCGCGGCCCCGTACCGCAGCGGCGGCCAGGCGCAGTACGTACCGCGCCGGGTGCCCGAACCGCTCGGCGAGCGGTTCGCCGCCACCCGCGAATGGGCACTGCGCCGGCTCGGCGAGCCCCTGACGCTCAAGGCACTCGCCCGGCACGCGGCCGTGTCGCCGCGCACGTTCTCGCGGCGCTTCGTCGAGGACACCGGGTACACGCCGATGCAGTGGGTCATGCGCGCCCGCGTCGACGCGGCCCGGGAACTGCTCGAACGGTCCGAGCGGAGCATCGAGCAGATCGCCACCGACGTCGGACTCGGCACCGGTACGAACCTGCGGCTGCACTTCCAGTCCACCCTCGGCACCACACCGACCGCCTACCGGCGAACCTTCGCCCAGGGCGCCCAGGGCGAGCAGGGCGAGTAGAGGCGGGTTGCGAAAGTCCCGCCTGGCCGACGACGCCCGGCACGCTCTCCCCCGTAGCCCCGAGGGGGCATGGGAGGTGCCCCCTCGCCGCGTTGACAGCGTTTTCGAAGGCATCCGAGTACGCCCGGTACGAGAGCGGTCCTCCGCCTCGCGATCGCACGCACCAAGCGCCGTCGGCCCCGCCCCCCCCTCCGGGCGGACAGCCCACTTTCGCAACACGCCCTCGGCCTGCCCGGCGGCACCGCCACTTGGCGTGATCCTTTCGAACCATGGCGTTCACGCCGTCGTCACGGACGGACACCGCCCTGCGAGCCTGGTGGGGACCCGAAAGGACATCACTCATGACTCGCATCGCCATCAACGGATTCGGCCGCATCGGACGCAACGCGCTGCGCGTACTGCTGGAGCGCGACAGCGATCTTGAAGTCGTCGCCGTCAACGACCTCACGGAGCCCGCCGCCCTCGCGCGGCTGCTCGCCTTCGACACGACGGCCGGCCGGCTCGGCCGCCCGGTCACCGCCGACGCGGACGCCCTCGTCGTGGACGGGCGCCGTATCACCGTGCTCGCCGAGCGCGAACCGGCCAGCCTGCCGTGGGCCGGACTCGGCGTCGACATCGTGCTGGAGGCGACCGGCCGCTTCACCTCGGCCGAGGCGGCCCGCGCCCACCTCACCGCGGGCGCCAAGAAGGTGCTCGTCAGCGCCCCGTCGGCCGGTGCCGACGCCACGGTCGCGTACGGGGTCAACACCGAGGCGTATCACCCGGCCACGCACACGATCATCTCGAACGCCTCGTGCACGACCAACGCCCTCGCGCCGCTGGCCAAGGTGCTCGACGACCTCGCCGGCATCGAGCACGGCTTCATGACGACGGTGCACGCCTACACCCAGGAGCAGAACCTCCAGGACGCACCCCACCGCGACGCCCGCCGCGCCCGCGCAGCCGCCGTCAACATCGTGCCGACCACGACGGGCGCCGCCAAGGCGATCGGCCTCGTCCTGCCGAACCTCGACGGCAAGTTGTCGGGCGACTCGATCCGCGTACCGGTGCCGGTGGGCTCGATCGTCGAACTCAACACGACCGTCGCCCGCGACGTGTCGCGCGACGACGTACTGGCGGCCTACCGCGCCGCGGCCGAAGGGCCGCTCGCCGGCATCCTTGAGTACTCGGACGACGCTCTCGTGTCGTCGGACATCACCGGCAACCCGGCCTCGGCGATCTTCGACTCGGCCCTCACCCGGGTCGACGGCCGGCACGTCAAGGTCGTCGCCTGGTACGACAACGAGTGGGGTTTCTCGAACCGGTTGATCGACACGCTGGAACTCCTCGCCGCCCACTGACCGACCCCGTCGACGGCGCTCGAAGCGTGCGTGAGTACGTCGTACGGCATCGTGCCGCCGCGCCCGGCCGGGGCATGGTGCGGACCCCCGCCGACGCGCCTGTGCCGTCAGCCGCGGGGAGGTGGGCGATGGCGCCGTCGGGGACCGAATCCCGCAGGGTGATGATCCACGATGTGGCCCGGTCCGCCGGGGTGTCCCGGCTGACCGTGTCACGGCCCTGAACGACAAGGGCGAGATCCACGGCTCCACCAAACAGCGGGTGCTCGACGCGGCCTCGCGCTGGGATACCGCCCGAGCCGGTTCGCCGGGGTCTGGTCAGACACGGCACCATCAGCGTCGGGCTGGTCATTCCAGACCCGCTCTCCGCCGAACGGGACGGCGAGAAACAGCCGTTGCTCCTCGTCGGCCACGACGGCTCGGCCACGCTCGCGGAGTTGATCGCCCGCGTCGACGCGGGCGAGGCCGGCATCGCCGTCCTCCACGCGGACCGACCGGGAGGAAGTCGGGTTGCCGGGGGCTGGTGCGACGGCGTACAACGGAGTGTGACGGTGTTCGGGGGAGGGGACGCGCATGGCGAGACCCGCGGTTGGAGCGGCCCCGCGCCGCTGTGCGGAGTGCGGCGGATACGAGTACGGCGGCGCGCCCGCCTGTTCGGTCTGCCGCGAACTGGTGGACGGCATCGTGGAAGACGAATGGTCCCGTTTCCTGCGCCTGTGGGACGCCGGCCGTGACGAGGAGACAACCCTCGCCGAGATGGTGGTGGCCGAACCCGACCGGCACGACTGGCGGGTGGTGGACGCCGCGCTCGACCGGCTCGTCTGCGCCCACTGCGGTGCCGGACTCAGCCGCGGTCCCATGGGCTGCCTCGGCTGCGACCAGGCGCACGGCTTTCGCTACGCCGCGATCGAGACGGACCGGCCGGGTGTCCCGAGGGGCAACGAACACGCCGTCCGGGTCAACGTCTCCGTCGTACGCCGGCCGCAGGTCACCTCCGCGAACGAACTCCTCGGACGGCGACTGCTGTTGCCCGCCCTCCTGGTGGGGTTCCTGCCCACCACCGAGGAGGCCCAGCGGATGGGAGCCCTGCTCAAGAGCGGTTCCCCGGCGGCGCACCGGACCCACCTCATCGAGCGGGCGATCGAGGACGCGGTGGCGGGGCAGCGCGCCGGCGTCTCTCCTCCGTGACGCCACGACAGCTGAGCCGAGCGCCGTCGTGGCGTCCCGAAGGCGCCCACCGCGCGGTGAGCGCCTATCCGATGGAGACCACGCGCGCCCACGCGGGCGGTGAGTCCGGCACGTAATCGGGATTGTCCTCGTCGTACGGTCCGGCGGACCGATCGAACAGGCCCACCACCGTCCGGCACGGTGGCCGGGCGTCGGGCCAGGGGGTCTGCCCGTCGGTCAGGACCACGATGACATCCGGTCGCGGCCCCTTCCGGAGCACCCTGGCGAAGCCCGTACGCAGATCCGTACCCCCACCACCCACCAGTGGAATCCCGGCGGCCCGGCACAGCGGGTGCACGATCTCGGACGCCGCGTCGCACGGCAGCACGGTGATCAGGTCCCGACGTCCGCCCAGGGCACGGGAGATGGCGGCGACCTCGTGGAGCGCGCTGCCGAGTTCGGCGTCGCTGACCGACCCGGACGTGTCGATGATGACCGCGACGCGGGGTGGTCGGCGCCGCAGGCTGGGCAGTACGGCGCCGGGCACCCCGGCCGAGCGGCGTGACGGCCGGCCGTACGTGTAGTCTTCGCCCGCGCCGGAGCCGGTGGTCGCCGAGCGGACCGCCGCACCCAGCAACTCCCGCCAGGGCTGCGGCGGATGGAACGCCTCCTCCGCCCACCGCTGCCACCCCTTCGGGGAATGTCCCGGGTGGCCCTTGATGCCCTGTGCCACCCGGAACCGGACGGCGTCCCGTTCCTGCGCGCTGAGACCGTGCGAGCCGTCCGGCCCGAGGTCCCACTCCCGTTCCAGGCCGTCGGCGCCGCTGCCGCAGTCCAGCCAGACCATGCCCTGTGTGTACGGTCCGAGCCGGAACTGCCCCAGGTAGTCCTCCATGAGCTCCCCCTCGTGGAGCCCCAACGACCCTGGCCGGACGATGTCTTCGGGTGGGACCAGCCCGTCACCGAACACATCGTCGTTGATCTCGCAGTCCGCCGCGATGTTCATCCGCAGCCGTTCCCCCGGTCCGGTGAGCCCGCGCGCCCGCGCGACCCGGTCACCGCGACCGTGGTGGTCGCGCAGCAGGTGCGACACCTCGTGGACCCAGACCCCGGCCAGCTCCTCCACCGGGGTCCGGGCCACGAACGCCGGCGAGACGTAGCACCGCCAGTGCCGGTCGACGGCCATCGTCGGCACCTGCCGCGACTCCACCACGTGCAGGGCGAACAGCGCCGTCGCCATGAAGGGACGGACCCGAACGGCGTGCAGTCGGGCGGCGAAGAGCTTGTCGAGGTCGAGTTTCCCCGGCTGATCCGCATCCGCGCCCGCGTCTGCGGCCACCCCCGCGCCTGTGTCGGTGCGTGTCTCGCTGCGTGTGTGGGTCCCGGTCTCGTGGCTCATCGGCCGGCACCCGCGACAGACGCCGCGCGGGCCGCCGCGCGATCCGCCCGCCGGGAGAGTGACACCGCCCCGGCGAGCCGGTCGATCGACGCCGGGACGTCCCACTCCTCCTGCCGCAGCGAGGCGAGCGTGGTCGCGGGCACGACCACCAGGTCCGCGGCCCCGGTCTCCATCGCCCGCACCAGGAGCGCCCACGCCGCGTCCCAACGGGACCTTTCCGGGCGCTCGCGTACCGCCCGTACCACCCCGTCGAGCACGGCCTGGCGCAGGTCCCCCCGTTCGGGCAGTACGGCACCCGCCGGGTCGGCGAGAAGATCCTCGGGGTCCGGCAGGTCCATCCGGTCCAGGCTCGCCAGCAGCTCCAGCCCCGGCCCGTCGCCCACGGTGCCCCTCACCAGCAGGGAGAGTACGTCGCGGGACGAGCCGGCCGCGGTCGCGAACGCGATCAGGCGCAGTGTCATCTCCCAGCTTCGGGGTGACGGCCAAGGGCCGCCCTGCCGCGTCTCGTTGCTGGGCAGCCGGTGTACGAGGGCGGCGCGGGCGGACAGCAGCCCGCACACGGCGCGGCGGGCGAAGTCCACGGCGCCCGGCAGCCGTTCGGGGGCGAGCCGCGGCAGGGTCGCCCGCGGCCATGTCCCGCCGAGGCCGCGTACGACGACCTCGTGGTCGTGGATCCACTGAAGATGAACGAACCGGTTGGCCAGCGGCGGGCTCAGCTCCCACCCGTCGGCCGCCGAGGAGCGCGGATTGGCGGCGGCCACGATCCTTACGCCGGGCGGCAGTTGGAGGGCGCCGATGCGCCGTTCGAGTACGAGACGGAGCAGGGCGGCCTGCACAGCGGGCGGCGCGGTGGACAACTCGTCCAGGAACAGCAGCCCGCGCCCCGCCCGTACGAGTCGAACCGCCCAGTCCGGCGGCGCCATCGGGACACCCTGCTCGGCGGGATCGTCCCCGACGATGGGCAGGCCCGAGAAGTCGGACGGCTCGTGCACGCTGGCGATCACCGTGGTCAGCGGAAGGTCAAGCGACTCGGCGAGCTGTGTCAGGGCGGCGGTCTTGCCGATTCCCGGCTCACCCCACAGGAGTACGGGCAGGTCGGCGGCGACGGCCAGGGTCAGGGCCTCCAACTGGTCGTCGGGGCGCGGCTCGGTGGTTGTGTCGCGCAGCAGCCCCAACAGGTCTCCGGCCACGTCGAGTTGGGTCGTGGTGGCGGAGCCGGGGGAGGAGTCGGGGAAGGGGGCGCAATCCGCGTCTGAGGTGACGTCGGGGCGCGCGAGCGGGGTGCGTGTGGACAAGTGGCATCACCTTTGGGTTCGTTGAAGAGTCGAAGAAGCAGAGAAGGCCGATGAAGTCGCAGGAGCCGAAAAAGCTGATGAAGTCGCAGGAGTCGCAGGAATCGCAGGAGTCGGAGAAGCCGGCGAGCGGAGTGAACGCGGGGACGCGGACCCCGGGTCGATCGGTCCCGCGTCAGCGGGTGGACATGTCTCGCGGGCGCGAGCGGTGACCACGAGGACGCCGGCCGCGCGGGAGGTCGCGGTCGGACGGCGGTCCGAACCCGACCATGCCCGCCCGGAACAGGCCGTGGGCGATCCGCCGTCGCGCGGCGTCCTCCAGTTCGTCCCGCAGCGTGCCGTCGCGCAGCATCGCTTCGGGTCCCAACAGGCCCTCGACGACGGCCAGCGCACCGGCGGCGTCGCCGTGGTCGAGGCGCTCACGGACACCGGGGAGGCAGGCCGGATCCCGGTGCGCCTCGTCGATCGCCCGCAGACAGGCGAGCGGAGCACCGGACAGGGCGGCCAGCAACTCCTCCCGCCGGATCTCGGCCGGGTCGTGGTCCAGCGGCGCCAACACCCCGTCGACCAGGGCTATCCGGTGCCGCGCTCCCCGGCACTCCACGACGCGTGGCGCTCCCGCCGGTTCCGGAATCCGGGACGGGCCGGGCGGCGGCGTGTGGTTCGGGACGAGTGCCGAGGCGACCAGCGGGTGCAGTCGATCGGCTTCGATCGCACCGGCACGGATCAGCTCCAGGTCGGGCAGTACCCAGGTCGCCGCGTCCGGCAGGAGCGGTGGCGCGGGAGCCCCGCCGGTCCCTTTCGGCGCCGCGATCCGCAGGACCGGCGGCCCGGCGCCGCCCTCGTCCGCGGCCAGCTCCAGGTCCAGCCGCCGCCGGGCCCCGAGCCGTACGGTGACGGCGCCCGTGGACAGCCCCTCGGCCCGGAGCAGAATCCCGGCCTCGGCCGCCCACCGGTCGACGGCACAGCGCCGCTCCGGCGGCAGCCGCTTCAGGACGGCCGGATCCAGCGGCGAACGGCCTTCGTGGAAAGGCGAGTTGGTCCCGCAGGCCCCGGCCCGGACCGCGAGTTCCGCGGTCCTGCGCGCGTCCCACAGATGGCGGTGCAGGTCGAGCCGGAACCGCCGGTCGGGATGGGGATGCGGATGACGGCGTGCGCCGGGATCGTCGAGGGATCCGTCCCACAGGGCGAGGCTGATCCGCTGACCGGCATCCGCCCAGGCGGGCGGAGTCCGGACCACGAGGTGCACAGGACCGGCGCCGTCACGCCGTGCGACGTCATGCCCCTCGCCACCCCCGTACCGGGCCAGGGCGACGGTCAGCCCCGGCCGCAGCAGGCCGTCGGGAGCGATCCTCGGCATGTGCCAGCGCAGCAGGTCAGGTGCCAACTGGCGGAGATCGGCCCGGAGCTGGGCCGCGACTTCGCGACCGTGGACGCGTGCCACGGAGCGCGGATTGAAATCGACATCGATGCCCGCGGCGGCGCACGCCCCCGCCCAGTCGCCGACGTGGCGGCGGGCGGTCGCAGTCTCGATCATGGACGGCGGCACGGCGAACTCACGCACGCGCGGCCAGAAGGTGAATCGGGGAAAGCGGGAAATCCCGTTCGCGGTCTCAGTGAGCATCAGCACTCACCTTGCGTGGACGGGTCCCCCAATCGAGCAGAGTAGGTAGTCATCGCGGTGACCATAGCGCTCCTGACCCCGATCTGCCAGATCCATTCTTTCCGGACCCCACCGGACCCCACCGGACCCCACCGGACCCCACCGGACCCCACCGGACAGAGCCGCACGCCACGTCACCCTCACGGCTGACGGGCGCCCGCCAGCCGGCCGCGCAGCCGAGCCGCGTCCGTGGCGGGCGGCAGGCCGTAGACGCGCCGGTACTCCCGGTTGAACTGTGTCGCGCTCACGTACCCGACCGCTTCGGCGACGAGCACCGCCGTGGTGTTACCGGCGACCAACTGCCGTCGTGCCTCTTGCAGTCGGAGCTTCTTCTGGAAGCGCAGCGGGCTCATTCCGGTGGCGGCCTTGAAGTGGCGGTGGAGGGTGGCCGTGCTCATCTGCGCCACCGCCGCGATCGCGTCGACGCTCAACGGCTCGGTGTAGTGCGCGGCGATCCACGCGGCGGCGGCGCGCACCCGGGCCGTACCGGAATCGGCCGGCGCGAACTGACGCAGCATCGGGCCGAGCGGGCTGCCCAGCAGGCGGTACAGGATCTCGGCCTCGAACCGGGCCGCCAGCGGGCCGATGTCGTCCGGGGTGTCCAGCAGTCGCACCCACCGGGTGACGGCGTCGACGATCTCCGGCGTCATGGGGGCGGTGATCCGGCCGTCCGGACCGGGCGACGTACGGGGCTCCGCGCCGTCGAGTTCCAGCAGGAGATCGGTGAGTACCCGCCCGTCGAGCCGCAACACCGTCGAACGGTAAGGCACTTGGCGGAACGCGGCGGTGACCGGCAGTACGAGGGGGTTGAAGAACATCTCACCGCGCCCGGTCACCCAACTCCGCTCGCCCGCCGTGGCGCTCTTGGCCCCCTCGGCGATGAAGCAGACCATCGGCTCGTACAGCAGGTCGGTGGGCGCGATGGGCTCGTCGATCGCGACCAGGATCTGGCGTGGCACGGCACTGTCGCCCCACAGCCCGTCGCTGTGCCGGGCCACGGCCGCGGCGAGCTGACCCAGTTGGTCCAACATGGCGCACGCACTCCTTGATGAGAGGATCAGGCAATTCTACGCGACCCGTGCCCCATGATCTTCCGGGGCGCTGTCACTAACGTCGGGGGTATGACACAGCACGGTGAGAACCTTCCGCGACGCGCCCTCGGCACGCAGGGCCTCCAGGTCGGGGCGATCGGCCTCGGCACGATGGGCATGACCATGGCGTACGGTGCCGGCGACGCGCCCGGCGGCACGGCCGCCATCCACAGGGCGTACGAACTCGGGGTGACGCTCTTCGACACCGCCGAGCTGTACGGAATGGGCACTGGCAGCAACGAGCAGTTGCTGGGCCGCGCGGTGAAGGGCTTCCGCGACGACATCGTGATCGCCACCAAGTTCGGCTTCGACCTGAGTGATCCGCAGCGGATCGGAACCGTCCTGGACAGCCGGCCGGAACATATCCGCGAGGTCACCGAGAACAGCCTCCGCCACCTCGGCACCGACCACATCGATGTGCTGTACCAGCACCGCGTCGACCCGGATGTCCCCATCGAGGACGTGGCGGGAGCGGTCGGCGAACTGATCGCCGAAGGCAAGGTGCGCTACCTCGGACTGAGCGAGGCGGGACCCGACATCATCCGGCGAGCGCACGCCGTCCACCCGGTGTCCGTGCTCCAGACGGAGTACTCCGTGTTCGAGCGAGCCGTGGAGGCCGATGTACTGCCGGTGGTACGGGAGTTGGGCATCGGGTTCGTGCCGTACTCCCCGCTCGGCCGGGGCTTCCTCACCAGTACGGTGAAACCGGCCGCGGAGTACCCCGCCGACGACATGCGCAGCTGGGACGACCGGTGGCAGCCCGGCAACTACGAGAAGAACCTGGCCGCGATCGGTGAACTGAGCGCGCTCGCAGGATCGTTGGACATCACGGTCACCCAACTCGCGCTGGCCTGGCTGCTGGCGAGGGGCGACGACATCGTGCCGATCCCGGGGACCCGTAACCCGTCGCGCGTCGCCGAGAACACCGCGGCGGCGTACGTCACTCTCTCGCCGGCGGACCTCGCGCGTGTCCAGGAGATCCTTCCGCGCGGAGCGGCGGGATCCCGCTACCCGGAGGCGATCATGCCCACCTGGTAACGGCCCGGGCTTGACCGGCGCGCCCGTGACCGGCCCGAGCGGGTGCCTCCGCCTGCGGCATCGCGGTCGGTTGACACGCGAAGGCCCCGCTCGCTTTACTCCTCGCAACGCCGTGGCTGGGCCACCAGAGCTGAGCACCCGGCGCCAGAGGTACGCCTAGCCGGTGGACGGGCCGCCCGCGGCCCGCAAGCCCGGACTGAGTCGCCAGGACCGCTCCAGGGTCCGAGGCGGGGACGTACCCTCCATCTCTCCGGAGCTCGACAGTGAGCATCGAACGTGCCCGTTCCCGCCGGTTCCTCACCGCGGTCGCGGCCCTCGCCGCAGCGTTGACCACCCCCTTCCTCGCCTCGTCCCCCGTGGGTGCCTCGGCCGCCGCCGCACCCCTTCCCCCGGCCCACGCAGGGTTCGACTACCAGATCGGCGGCGGGTACCCGCCGCCCGCCGGGGTGAGTGTGGTCAGCCGCGACCGTGAGGACTCCCCGGCGGCCGGGCTGTACAACATCTGCTACGTCAACGCCTTCCAGGTCCAGCCCGACGAACTGGACGAGTGGGCGCCCGATCTGCTGCTCCGGGACGCCAACGGCGACGTCATCATCGACGAGGAGTGGGACGAGGCCATCCTCGACATCGGCACTCCCGCCAAGCGGGACCGGATCGCGGACAAGGTGAACGGCTGGATCGACGGTTGCGCGAGCGGCGGCTTCCAGGCGGTCGAGCCCGACAACTACGACAGTTACGAGCGGAGTCGGGGCCGGTTCGGCACCTCCGCCGCCAGGGCCTTCATCACCCTGCTCTCGCGGCACGCGCACGACAAGGGCCTGGCGATCGGCCAGAAGAACACCGCCGATCTCGCCGAGTTCCGTGACGACACCGGGCTCGACTTCGCCGTCGTCGAGGAGTGCGGGCAGTACGAGGAGTGCGACGCCTTCACCGAGTACTTCGGTGACAACGTGATCGTCATCGAGTACACGTCCAAGGGGCTCGCGACCGCGTGCGCGGGCCGGCGGGACCGGCTCAGCATCGTCCGCCGCGACATCGACGTCCGGCCCGCCGGCGGCGACGGCCACATCCGCCAGACCTGCTCCGACCTCTGACCGCCCCTCGCCACACTCTTGACGTGCCGTCAGAGTGTTCGGCCGAACAGGTCGAGCAGGGCCGCCCAGTGCCGCTCCGTGGCCTCGGCGTCGTAACTGGGTGTTGCCCTCGGGCCGGATCCTGCGGTCGGGTCGTCGGACGGGGAAGGTGCGGGGGGATACCTGTGGTCCCTCTGCCGGTCGCTGCGGTCCGCGCAGTCAATCCGAGATCAATTGACGGGTCAATCGACTGACTTAACGCAAACCATGAGTGGCGGAGCCGTATCCGCCCAAGATCCCGCGACGGGCGTGTTGCCTCTGTGTGGCGGGGAGTTGACGGAGTGTCAATTCCATGTCGCGACCATGACATCAACCGGGAATCGCTTGTTCCGCCCGAACGCCCCAGGTCATCGTCGTGGTGCGGCGTACGACCCCGTACGCCGCACCCCACTGGGCGCGTGCCAATCCGGCGCGCCACCGTTCGAGGAGGACCCTCTCGATGGAAGCAGTGCGTAACACCAAGCGGCGGATCACCGTGGCGATCACCACCGCGGCGACCCTGGCGGCGGTACTCGGCGCGGGCCTCGCCGCACCCGCCCAGGCCGCCCCGGCGGAAGGCAGGATCCTGCACGCCGGGGCAGCCGGGGCGGTGCCCGGAAGCTACCTCGTCACCCTGAAGCCGACCGCCGGACTCAAGGCGTCGACAGCCCAGGGAAGGGAGCTGATATCCGGTTACGGCGGCCGGATCACGCGCACCTACACCTCGGCGCTCAACGGCTACGCCGCCACACTGGGCGTCGCCGAGGCCAAGCGGCTCGCCGCGGACCCGGCGGTCGCGACGGTCGAGCAGGACCAGAAGGTCCACTCGACCGCCACCCAGACCAACGCCCCCTGGGGTCTGGACCGCGTCGACCAGGCCAACCTCCCGCTGAGCGGCACGTACACCTACCCGGACTCGGCGGGCGGTGACACCACCGTCTACGTCCTCGACACCGGCGTGCGCATCACCCACCAGGAGATCAGCGGCCGGGCCTCGTACGGCTGGGACTTCGTCGACAACGACGCCATCGCCCAGGACGGCTACGGTCACGGCACGCACGTCGCCACGACCGTCGCCGGCACCACCTACGGCGCGGCGAAGAAGGCGAAGATCGTCGCCGTGCGCGTCCTCGGCAACAACGGTTCCGGTACGACTGCCGGGGTCATCGCGGGTGTCGACTGGATCACCGCCAACCATGTCGCCTCCTCCGTGGCGAACGTGTCGCTCGGCGGCGGGGCCAGCACCACCCTGGACGACGCGGTGCGCAGATCGATCGCGTCCGGCGTCACGTACTCCATCGCGGCCGGCAACTCGGGCGCGCTCGCGTCCAACTACTCACCCGCACGGGTGGCCACCGCCGTCACCGTCGGCGCCACCACCCGCACCGACGCGAAGGCCACGTACTCCAACTACGGCCCCACCGTGGACATCTTCGCGCCGGGCTCCGACATCACGGCCGGCTGGAACACCTCCGACAGCGCCACCTACACCGGCAACGGAACCTCCTTCGCGGCGCCGCACGTCTCGGGCGCGGCTGCGATCTATCTGACGAACCACCCGGGCGCCAGTCCGGCGGCCGTCGCCACCGCGCTGGTGAACGGCGCGACGCCCAACGTCATCACGGGCGCCGGAGCCGGCTCCCCGAACAAGCTGCTCAAGATCGTCCCGTAAGGGACCACCGCACGACGCACGACGCACGACGCGCGACGGCCGGGGATCCGGGCGTGGGAACGCCTCCCACGCCCGGGTCCCCGACCCGCGTCACACCCGTGCCCCGTTGTCGGCCGCCCGACCGCGCCTCGGCAGCGGCTCCGTACGGCCTCCGCCACCACGGCGCTTCCGCGCCGGCGGACTTCCCTTGCCGCGCGCCTCCATCGCGAGCGCGACCGGCACGGCCGTGAACACGGAGGAGTACGTGCCCACACAGATACCGATGAGCAGGGCCAGCGCGAAGTCCCGGAGCGAGTCCCCGCCGAGCACCGCCAGGGCGGTGAGGATGAACAGCGCGCCCGTACCCGTGTTCACCGTTCTGGGCACCGTCTGCAGTACGGCGGTTCGCGCGGCCGGCAACAGGGGACTGCCGGGCCTCTTCGCCCACAGCTCACGCACCCGGTCGAAGACCACCACCGAGTCGTTGACCGAGTAGCCGATGACGGTGAGCAGCGCGGCCAGGAAGATCCCGTCGACGGGGCGGCCCAGCCAGGCGAACACCCCGACGAGGATCACCACGTCGTGCACCATCGCGGTCACCGACGCCACCGCGAACGACCACCGGAACCGCACCGCCAGATACAGGAGTTGGGCCGCGACGGCGATCGCGAGCGCGATCAGCGCATGGCGCCTCAGCTCGTCCCCGAGACTGGGCCCGATCAGGTCGTCCCGCACCTTCGTCGTCGGTCCGCCCTCCTCGCTCAGCGCGCTCCGGATGGCGGCTTCGGCCGGCTCGCCCGTGTCGCCGGTGCGCACCGACAGCTCCCGCTCGCCCGCCGTGGTGACCTCGGTGTCCGCGAAGCCCGCGTCGGCCAGCGCCGTGCGAGCCGTGTCGACGTCGACCGGCCGGCTCGTCGCGTACTCCATGAGCCGCCCGCCGGTGAACTCCACGCCGAGATTCACCCCGCGCAGCACGACCCCCAGCACGGCGACGGCCAGCACCGCCGCGGAGACCACCAGCCACCGCCGCGACCTGCGGAACAGCTGAGGGGCGCGGCGGGCCAGATACGTACGGACGCGGCCCGGCAGACCGATTCCGTTGACCTTCGGGAAATCACTGACAAAGCGGGATCCTGTGGCTATTTCGGTCAGTGTCCGCGCGATGACCAGGGCGGAGAACATCGATACGAGTACGCCGATGGCGAGCGTGACGCCGAACCCCTTCACCGGCCCCGATCCAAGGGTGAACAGGAGGCCGGCGGCGAGCAGCGTCGTCACGTTGGAGTCGATGACCGCGCTGCGGGCGTTTCGGAACCCGGCGCCCAGAGCGGAGCGCAGGGTGCGGCCGCAACGGCCCGCGTACTCCTCCCGCGCCCGCTCGAAGGCCAGCACATTGGCGTCGACGGCCATACCGATGGCGAGCACGAAGCCGGCCAGCCCGGGAAGCGTCAGCGTGACACCGAGGGCGACCAGGGCGGCGTACGAGATCAGCGCGTACCCGGCCAGGGCCAGCGAGGCGAGGCCACCGAAGAGGCGGTACACGAAGGTGATGAACAGGGCGGTCAGGCCGGCGCCGATCACCGCGGCCCGCGTGCTGGCGCTGATCGCCTCGGCACCCAGCGTCGGACCCACGGTGCGCTGCTCGACGACGTCGACCGGTACGGGCAGCGCCCCGCCATTGATCAGCAGCGCCAGATTCTTGGCCTCATCGGCCGAGAAGGACCCGCTGATCTGGGTCGTACCGGACGGCAGTCCGGCCCCGCAGGCCACCGAAGGGCTCACCTGCGGCGCCGAGATCACCTGGTCGTCCAGCACGATCGCGACCCGGCGCCGCTCGTCCTGGGGCGGATGGCAGGCGGCGTCCGCGGTCAGCCGTGTCCACGCGCGGGACGCGTCGTCACGGAAGTCGAGGGAGACGAACCAGCCGGCTCCCTGCTGCCCGTCGAATTCCGCGCGGGCTTCCTTCACCCCGGCGCCCGACAGCTCGGAGGTGCCGAGCCTCAGTTCGCGCCCGCTCTCGTCGGGGAGCACCAGTTCCCCGGACTTTTCGGACTCCGGCCGGTCCGGGCCGGGAGCGTCGGCGGCGCTGTCGTCGGCGAGACCGTTGACGGGGTGGAAGGACAGTTGGGCGGTCCGGCCCAGCACCTCCGCGGCCTCGCGCGGATCGGTGACATCGGGAAGTTCGACGAGGACACGGTTCTCGCCGGAGCGTGTGACGGTCGGCTCCGAAACGCCCAGGGAGTCGATCCGCTGACGCAGAACCTCCACCGTACGGTCGGTGCTCTCCCGGTCCGCGGTCGCGGTCGCGGAGTCGCGGGCCTGGAGCACCAGCCGGGTGCCGCCTTGCAGATCGAGCCCGAGTCTGGGGCTCATGGTGAGCGTGACGAAGAGCGATACGAGCAGGACGGCCGCGGCCAGAACTGCCCGCACCGTGGTGGCGCGAGTCATGGAAATCCTCCGGGAGGGCACCGGAACGCGCCGCCCCACGGGGGAATCGGGCCTGACCTCAGGCCCGCCCACCTCTACCGAGGGCGGTGCACCGGCGCGGAAACGGGACAGTGCGGATGACTGCTCCCGGAGGGAGGACCGCGGACGTCGGGCAGGCCCGAGGGTCCGGCCGTCGGTGCGCCGACGCCGGGACGGGGGCCGCACTCCACGACGGCGTGCGGGACGGGAAGTCCCGCGAGGAGCGGCAGGGCGCCCGTGTCGGGCTGCGCCGGGTGGTGCTGTGTGCGCTCGGGTGTCCAGACACCGGTGGCCGCCGGCCGGGTCGGCGCTCCCGCGGAGGTGTGGGCGGCGCGGGGGGAGTCCCGCCGGAAGTCGCGGGACCGCTCGGAGTGCGTCGGCCGGTCGGCGTGCGGGGAGAGTGCCCGCTGGGCGGGTACGGCCGCCGCGGCGCCCGTGCCCGTGGCGCCGAGCGCCGACGCCGGAGCGGGTGAGACGAGGGTGAGGACGCCGAGGAGCAGCGCCGACAGCACCCCCGCGGCACGCTGCCGGACACCCCAAGCGGTCCGTCGCACCCGTGAGTTCGCCGGCGCCGGCCTCGCGCGGTCATCGCGCGGCTTCCGTGCCTGGACAGTCACTGTCTCAAGGTACCCGTCGCCCGCGCCGGTCGGGTGCCGGCCCGGAATCCGGACCGGGCCGGCACCTGGGTCAGATGAGGGCGGCGCGCACGTCGGCGAGCGCTTCGTCGAGGGTGTCGGCGGTGTTCTCGTGCCCGCTGAATCCGTCGTCGTCGCCGGGGTCGACGGTCCAGCCCCAGCCGCTCTCCGGATGCCCGTCGATGGTCGCCGCGTGCTCACCCTTGGTGAGTGTGATCGACACGTTGCCCGCCGGGAAGGTGGTCACCTCGGCGTGCGCGCTGTCGCCGAAGGCGTGATGGATGGCGTCGTGGGCTTCCTGCTCGGTGGTCATGTCCGCTCCTGAGGGTGAGGGTGTACCGGCCGCTGTAATCGAATGTGTTTCTGTGGGCTGATGTCGAGCCCGACACTCCCGCGCGATCACTCTTCAGGGGGACAGCTCCGTTCGAGTGTCCCGGTCTAGTATCGCCGTGTTCCCGCCCGTGCAATTGCATGACGGGATTGCGCGGCCTCCCTGTCCGCGGTGACGCCTCCCGGTGGGCGGGGGGTCGGCGGGAAGTCGGATTGTCGAACACACAGCTAGGGAGAAGCGTATGGACGGCTATCGCAACGGTGTCTCCGCGGGGTCCATCACGGCGGACTGGATCAAGAGCGCGAAAAGTACGGCCAACGGTCAGTGCGTGGAACTGGCGGCCCTGCCCGGCGGCAAGGTGGCGATGCGCAACTCGACCGATCCCGACGGGCCGGCGCTGATCTTCGAGGCGCTTGAGATGGACGCCTTCCTGGACGGCGCGCGGAAAGGCGAGTTCGACGCGCTGTAGTTCAACTGGTCTGGTTTGAATACCAGTTCCGTGGGACATGCGAGCTTTCGCCGTGCCATGATGAGCCACGCTTATTCATGAACGGAGCACGCGTGTCCCATCCACCAGATAGCCCGGTCCCGCTCTCCGGCCCCGTTCGTCCATCGAGCCTGAATCCGACCGCGGCCGGAATCGTGCTCGGCGCGGAACTGCGCGCAATGCGCGAGGCGCACGGAATCACCGTGACCGCCGCCGCGCGATTGATCAACGCGTCCGTTTCCAAGGTGAGTCGGCTGGAGCGGGCGGAGAGCCCGCCGGATGCGCGCGACGTCGACATGCTCGCCGGCAAGTACGGGGCGACGCCCGCCGGGCGCGCCGATCTGAAGAGCCTCGCCCGCCGCGCGGTGGAACCGGAGTGGTTCGACCGCTACTCGGACTACGCGGCCTCCTGGATGCAGCGGCTGATCGCGCTGGAGTCGGAGGCCGTGTACTTCTGCGCCTACGAGGCACGGATCGCGCCCGGCCTCCTCCAGACCGCCGCGTACGCGCGGCAGATCATCAGCGACGGCCTCCGCGTCGGTGAGGGCGACCAGGTGGAGCAGCGCGTCGAACTGCGGGGGGAGCGGCAGCGCCGGTTCTTCGACCAGCCGGACCCGCCCAAAGGGGTCTTCCTGCTCGACCAGTCCGTCCTGCTCCGCCAGGTCGGCAGCCGGCGGATCATGGCCGAGCAGTTGCGCAAACTCCTGGACTACAGCGACCGGCCCGG
Organism: Streptomyces sp. NBC_01508; assembly: GCF_045040315.1. Classification (NCBI taxonomy): domain Bacteria; kingdom Bacillati; phylum Actinomycetota; class Actinomycetes; order Kitasatosporales; family Streptomycetaceae; genus Streptomyces; species Streptomyces sp. NBC_01508. The sequence goes on from NZ_CP109419.1 coordinate 7,561,117, forward strand.
CGTCACCATCCAGTTCGTACCGCTGACCAGCAGCGTCGTCTCCAACCACGGCTCCATGGCACACCTGCGCTTCGGCCCCCTCGGGCCACCCGCCATGGTGTACGTCGAGGGGGACGACGACGCGACGTACTACGTCAAGCCGGACGATGTGGAGCGGCGCGTGGAGCTGATGCTGCGCCTCAGCCACGAAGCGGCCGCCACCTGGCGGCACAGCCGGGCCATACTGCTGGACGCCATCAAGCGGTACGAGGCCTAGCCTCGCCGTTTCAGTTGGGGTTGCTGGGCGGCTGAGCGAGGTTGTTTGAGGCTGGGTCGGCCGGTGGGCATGGTGAGGGCCCGACGCGGGGTCGGGTTCTCCGAGGTCCTTGGGTTGAGGTGGGCGGGGGTGGTGGGTCAGCCGGCGGGGCGGGGTAGTGCGGCCAGTCGGTGGAATGCGGCCGTGAGCTCGTGTCGCCAGGGCCAGGTCGCCGATATCCGGAGGCGGAGGCGGCGGCTGCCCCGGGTGATTCTGGCGGCGACGTGCAGGAGCCGGTATCGGAGTTTCTTGGGTTCGGCCGTGGCGAGTTCGCCGTCCAGGAGGAGGGTGCGGGTCCAGGCAAGGAGGTCGATCGCCGCGAGGCTGAGTTCGAGCCAGGCGGCGTTGACGCCGAAGCGGCGGGAGGGGAAGCGGCCGAAGCCGGTGGTCTTGCCGCACCGGATGTGGTCTTCGACGGTGGCGTGCTGGCGGTGGCGGACCTCCAGGAACTGGGCGGAGCCGGAGGTGAACGGGGTGTCGGTGAGAAAGACCTGGTGCCGCATGCCTTCGTCCTGGTCGAAGAGTGAGAGCTGGGCTCCGGGGTGGGGATGTTCGCGGCGGACGATGATGCGGGTGCCGTCCGGGTAGCCGGCAAGGTCGGTCATGCCGGTCAGTTCGGCGACCTCGGCGGACTCGCGGAGGGTGCCGTCCTGGTCCAGGGCGGGGTGCCAGACCTGCTCGGGCAGGGCCCGGATCGCGCGGCGGACTGGTTCGGTGACCGCGTATCCGACTGAGAAGAAGGTGCGGATTCCGCGTGTTCGCAGGTCTCGGATGTGGCTGAGGAACGCTTTCGCGGATCCGGCGCTGTCGGTGCGGATCAGGATGTCGGTGCCGTGCCGGTGGGCGTCGGGGATCTGCGCGAGAGCGTCGTCCAGAACCGCGATGTGATCCGCGGCCGTGTTGGCTCCGGAGTTTCCGGGCCGGAGGCGCCCGGACATGGCCTCGCCGGTGTTGGCCAGGAAACACAGCAGGGGGTGGAAGCCGAAGCCGCCTTTGTAGGTGGGTGCGGCCTGGACCTTCTCCGAGTGGCAGGTGATCAGCGTGGCGTCGATGTCCAGGACCAGTCCGGGCACTTCCCGCCCGCCGGCTTTCGCCGCCGGTATGCCGCAGCGGGTCTCGGATGCCTGGAGCCAGGCCACTTCCCGAGCCTGAGCCCGGGCTGAGCGCAGGCGGCCCAGTACGCGTTCATCGACGGCGGCCAGCACCCGCCAGGCAGTCGGTGTCGAGGCGATGGGGCCGAACACCTCGCGCTGGTCGCGCAGGACGGCCAGATCCGTGATGGTCTCGCCGCCGGCAGCCACCATCACCGCGAGGTCGGTCGCGATCCGGCCCGGGTCATGACCAGTACCGCGTGGCCGGAGCGGTCCGAGCGCGGTGGAGTACGCGCTGGTCAGTCCGGTGACATCGGCGAGATCAGCCAGCAGCCGTGCCCCGGCATGACCGATCACCCCCGCCCCGTCAGCAGAGACATGAAGCCTGGGACGCGAACCGATACCCTGCACGCAGAAAGTGCCTTCCACCTGGACCGACAGAACCCCTCGACAAGGTTCATCGTCCCAGCTCGGAAGGCACTTTCGCGTTCACGGCCAGCAACTGGTCGCACGCCAACTGAAACGGCGAGGCTAGTACTGCAACCGTGTTTGCTGTGACGATGGTTTAGTCACGGGCTGTGGCCTCGTCGTTTGTAGTGGCTGACGCGTGCTCGGTGCTGTGCTCGTCGCCGCCAGTGGGACCAGTGCAGGACCTGGGCGAGTGAGGGCAGGAGGCGTGCGGTGAGGTGGGCGGTCAGGCGGCGGATTTCGGGCAGGCTCAGTGGGACAAGGTACTGGTCAGCGGATCGTGAGCCCCCTTTTTCAGCTCCTGCGCACGGACCGTTGCCAGGTAGGCGTGGGCCGCCATGGCCAGCGTGATGTGCCGATACCAGGCGTGGTACTTGCGGACCTGGTAGTGGTCCAGGCCGCACTCGTTCTTCGCGGTCTGGAAGCATTCCTCGATCGTCCACCGGCGGCCGGCCACCACCAGCAGTGTGTTCAAGGTGGTGCCCTCGGGTGCGAAGCACACGTAGTAGGCGATCCCGGTGGGATCGGTGACGCTGCGACGGGCCAGAACCCAGTGCTCGACGCCCTCCTCACGCCAGGGCCGGATCGGTGCCCGGGCCCAGTCGTAGACCCGCTCGCCGTGGGCGCCCGACCCGCACGAGCGGCGTTTCCATGCCTGTCGGGGCAGGCCCGCCACCAGTTCCTCCACGACATGGTCCATGCGGGAGGCGGTTACGACAGTGTCGGTCCGACGGGTGGCCAGCACGTGGAACACCCCACGCTGTTCCAGCCAGTAGCGCAACCCCTTGACCTGCCCATATGCCTCGTCGGCCGTCAGCCACGCGAACGGCACCCGGGCTGCGAGGGTCCGTTCGATCATGGCCTTGGCGTGCTCGATCTTCGTGGCGAAGGTGACCTCGTCGGGGATCGCCGCGGTGCGGCAGCGGTCCCGGTCCTCGGTCCAGGACGCGGGCAGGTACAGCTCCCGGTCGATCAGCGTGTGGCCGACCTCGGTGGCGTAGGCCAGGAACGTGCCGACCTGGCTGTTCTCGATCCGGCCCGCCGTGCCCGTGTACTGGCGCTGGACACCGGCCGAGCGGACCCCCTTCTTCAAGAACCCGGTGTCGTCCACGACCAGGATCGCCTGCCGGTCACCGAGATGTTCCATCACGAACTCCCGCACATCGTCGCGGACTTCGTCGGCATCCCAGTCACACGTATTGAGCAGCCTCTGCAAACGGTCCGGCCGGTCATGCCCCGCGCGCTCAGCGACCGTCCACGCGTTCTTCCGCTCCAGCGACGACACCAACCCGCGCATGTAAGCCAGCGCCGACTCGCGGGGCTCCGAACGCTGAAAACGGTGCACAAACCGCTCGTGCACCTCTTCCAGCCCCACCGCCCACCGCCGCACGTCACCGATTTCGAGGTCCCCACCCATGACAAGCACAACGACCACGACGTCACGTCGTCACTGCAAACGCGGTTGCAGTACTAGGGCGTGTTGCGAAAGTAGCGCCGTCCGCCCGAAGGGCGGGGTCGACGGCGTCTGGTGCGTGCGATCGCAAGGCGGAGGATCGTTCTCGTACTGGGCGTACTTGGATGATTCCGACAACGCGGCGAGTGCGCGTGCCAGGCGTCGTCGGCCAGGCGGGACTTTCGCAACATGCCCTAGGGTCTTTCGTTTGGATCGGGCCGGATGAGGGAGCGGGGTCTGGTGCCGTGGATCGCGAGGCGGAGGAGGGAGGCATGGCGGGAGCCGTGCCTGCCCTTCCGCCGTCAACGCGGCGAGGCGCGGTGCCAGGGACCGCGAGCCCGGCAAGATCCAAACGAGAGGCCCTAGGGGGGCGTCTTGCCCCTGGGAACCGCGCCCCGGCGACTCGGTGGCACCTCGGCCAGACCGCCGTACTCCGTCCACTCGATACTGCGCTGCCGTCGCTGGAGCTCCGAGTCCGGACGCCAGTCCGTGACGTCGACCAGCCCGGGTTCCTGGATCAGGAGACCGTCGAAGTACCGGTCCACCTCTGCCGGTTCGCGCACCCGGCCCCACCGGCCGTGGGTCTGTTCCAGCATCATCTCCGTCACCTGCCGGCGCAACTCGGCGTCATCACTGACCAGTTGGCAGATCACCACGAAGCTGCCGGGGCCCAGAAGATCCACGACGCGGGTGACGAGGTCGCCCGGCCCGGCGGCGTCGGGAATGCAGTGCAGCACGGAGTTGAACAGGACGCCGACCGGCTGATCAAGGTCGATGAGACGTTTGAAGTCGGCGTGCTCCACGATGTATTCGGTCTCCAGCATGTCCGACGCGATGACCACGCTCTGGTCGTTCTCGTCGAAGATCGCCTGACCGTGCGCGAGCACCACGGGGTCGTCGTCGACATAGACGACACGTGAGCGGGCATCGACCGCCTGCGCGATCTGGTGAACGTTGTTCTGCGTCGGCAGACCGGATCCGAAATCGACGAATTGCCGAATTCCGTGCTCCGCGGCCATGACGCGCACCACGCGTTCCAGGAACCAGCGATTGTTCCGCGCCAGCTCCTTCGTGGTCGGTGCGACCTTCAGAAGTTGCTCGGACGCTCTCTGGTCGACTTCGTAGTTGTAGTGGCCGCCCAGCAGCCAGTCGTACATTCGCGCCGCACTGGGAACGGATAAATCGACACGCCTGTTGTCCGCCAACGGACAGACCCCTCCCGGTTCGAGCCCCGATCTCGCCAGGGAATGCGAGCCCATCCTAGGAGGGTGGCCCTGGGCGCACCACCACTTGGGAGGGTGATGACGGCGAACGATGGCGCGAACACGGCGCTCGGCGGACGGCCGTTCACGCGCGGGGGTGGCAGCTGTGTCACGGACGGGAAGGTTGTTGCTCCAGTTGTTGGAGTGTCGCGGCGGAAAAGTGCCGCCGGACGGTCAGCAGACAAGCGGCGACCGCCGGAGGGTCGGTGCCCATCAGATCGGCGATGGCCTCGGGGGTCATGGCCAGCCGCCATCGCAGCACAGCGGTGTCCGCCGTGTCCGGGGGCAGGGCGCCGTACAGCAGCTCGACGGCCGGATCCGGCGCGCCGGCGTCGGCGCCGCCGCTCGCGGTCCGGATCTGCGCGCGCAACTGCTGCCACGCGTCCGCCGCGGGGCGCGCGTTCTGCAGGAAGTCGCTCCACCGGCCGGTGACGGCGGCGATGGTCGCCTCGACGGCGGCCCGGCTCGCGGACTCGTCGACCAGCCGGGCCCGCGCGTATTCCAGGTAGTGAAGGCGGTGCAGTTGTACGAAGGCGGCGAGGCCGAGGAGGCTGTGCTGATCCGTGGGCAGGTCGACGGTCTCCGTATCGGTAATCGCTGCGGAAATACTGACCGCGCTGATATCGTGCAATTGCCCGGAGGGCGGATTTGTCCACTCTCGGCGAAATAGGTCAAGCATCGGCTCTCCGCTTTTGATCGCTTCGCACCCCGGAGTCTGGCTGGTATCCATTCCCCGGGGCGGGCCCCTTACTTGGAGCTGTAACGACCGTACCGTGTGTCACTCCACGGCTACGGTGAATGACCTCTCGTGCAAAGTCAGATTTTCAAAGGCGTGCCGGCGGGTATTTTTCGCTCTCGAATTCGCAACTCAATTCGAATTCCGCACGCTTCTTTCGTGCGGGGTGTCGGCGGCGATCCGGGCGGACGGTGTCGAAGGAGCGGTGTCGGAGGGACGGTGCCGGAGGGGTGGTGTCGGAGGGGGTGACGTCAGGCCAACTCGCCTCTAACATCCGATGTGTTGACCCAGTCGTCGGCCAAGTCGGGCCACAAAGTGCCCAATTGAGGCTTCAGGGTCGGATGTCTCCACCGGACCGCTCGCGAAGGAGTGTCGGAATGCGCAAGGTGATCGGCCTCATGCTCGCGTTGCTGCTCGCCGTCGGGGCAGTGGCGACGAGCCCTCCCGCGGCGGTCGCCACCACGGCCGACCGGCCCGGCGGACCACCGGTCCGCGGCATACCGGGCGCGATCGATCTCAGTGCGGACAAGGACCTCGCGGCCTGGCAGCGGCTCCAGTTCGGGATGTTCATCCACTGGGGCCTCTTCTCCGAGCTGGGCGGCGTGTGGAAGGGCGAGCCGGTCACCTCCGGGTACAGCGAACAGATCCAGATGTGGGCCGACATCTCCGAGGAGGAGTATCTGGACGTCGCCGCCCGCTTCCGGCCGGACCGCTTCGACCCCGCCGAGATCTGCTCGCTCGCCAAGCGGGCGGGCATGCGCTACGTCGTCATCACCAGCAAGCACCACGACGGCTTTTCCATGTTCGACACCGCCACCACCGACTACGACGTGACGGACGCGACGCCCTACGGCAAGGACCCCATGAAGGCGCTCGCCGACGAATGCCGAAGCCAGGGACTGAAGTTCGGCTTCTACTTCTCCCTCGTGGACTGGCACCAGGGCCATGACTTCGACGGCGGCAACAACAACCCGATCCCCGCCTCGATGGAACCCGTGATCAAGGCGCAGATCCGCGAACTGATGACCAACTACGGTGACATCGCCGAGGTGTGGTTCGACATGTCGTCGCCCACCGGCACACAGAGCGAGGAGTTCGCCGGCATCGTCCGCGAACTCCAGCCGAAGGCGGCGGTCAACAGCCGGGTGTGGAACAACGAGGGCGACTTCCGTACGCTCGGCGACAACGAGATCCCCTCCGTCGCGCTCGACGGCGCCTGGCAGACACCCGCGTCGATCTACCACGCCACCTGGGGCTACCGCAGCTGGCAGGTACGTGACGACCTGCCCGGCAAGATCCGGGACCTCGTCGTCGGACTCACCGGCGTACGGGCCCGTGGCGGCAACTATCTGCTCAACATCGGCCCGCGCGGCGACGGTTCGGTGGTCGAGTTCGAGGCCGACGTCCTGCGCGGGATGGGCGACTGGCTCCGACGCCACCCCGACGCCGTGCTCGACGCGTCCGCCACCCGCTTCGGCGGGCAGCCGTGGGGCGAGGTGACGGTCAACGGCCGCGACCTGTTCCTGCACGTCACCGACCGGCCGGAGTCCGGTGAACTGCGCCTGCCCGGCCTGGCCACCTCCGTACGGCAGGTGCGCGAGGACGGAGCGGCGGAACAGCTCGACTGGCGCTGGGACGGGGACGACCTCGTCGTCACGCTGCCCGACACGACGGCCGACCCGGTACTGCCCGTGGTCAGGGTCGAAATCGGCGGCGAACTCCGGATCATCCCGGCGAACACCGTCTCCCTCGGCCTCGACGACACCGGCGGCAACGGCGCCGCCGTCCTGGGCGCGGGGGACTTCGAGAACGGCTACAGCTACGCCGACGAGGGCAGTTACCCCAGCACCCGGCGGACGACCGTGCGCCACACCGGGTACATCACCGCCGGCCGCGCCGGGCAACTGTCCCTGGCCGTACGGGGACAGGCCCGCCCCGACGCGCTCTACCGCCTCCAGGTCGGGGAGCGGTCCCGCCTGGTGACGGGCGAGAAGCTGACCCGCGAGGCCGTCGGCCCCTTCCCCGTACGGCCCGGCAGGGTCACCCCCGTCACGCTCACCCTCGCACGGCCGGAACACGCCGGAGAAGACCTCGGGCTGCGCCTCGACGGGGTGCTCGTCGCACCCACCGGCAGCATCGTTTCCTGGTCCCAGGCGCCGGACCAGGTCACGACCGGCACTGTCACGGACATCCCGGTCCATGTCACCAACCTCGGCCACGGCACGGCGCGCGGCACGCTCGCGCTGCGGGCCCCGCGCGGGTGGACCACGGGCGGGGGAGAGAGGTTCGGCCCCCTGGCCACGGGCCGCACCCACACCGCCACCCTCCCGCTGTCGGTGCCGGCACAGGCCGCGACCGGCCCGGCCGCGCTCACGGCCGTCGTGACCGGTGCCGGACGACGCGTCCTGGACATCACCGACGAGACCGAGGCCGTGCTGCCCAACGTGGCGCGCGGCAGGACGGCGACCCAGTCGAGCACGGCCTGGGACGGGGTCGCGAGCCGCGCCGTCGACGGCGACACAGCGGGGGACTATCTGCGCGACAACACCACGACCCACACCGCGGAACCCTCGAACCAGGCGTGGTGGCAGGTCGATCTTGAGCGGTCCCGCGGCATCGACACCGTCGAGATCTTCAACCGCACCGACTGCTGCGCTGAACGCCTCGCCGACTACTGGGTGCTCGTCTCCGACACCCCGTTCACGGCCGACTCGCTGGAGGAGGCGCGCTCCGCACCGGGGGTGACCGCCGTCCACCGCAAGGACCAGGCGCAACGCCCGACCGCCGTCGCACTCGACGGGGCGAAGGGCCGTTACGTACGCGTCCAGCTGGCCTCCTCGACGGATCCGCTGTCCCTGACCGAGGTCGCCGTCAGGGCCCGGTGACCGCCGGGGCCGGGGTCGCCGCAGGCTCGCGGCGACCCCGGCCCCGTACCGTACGGCTCAGTACTGCTCGGCCACCCAGTCGTACCAGCTCCGCATTCCCTCGCCGGTGGTCGCCGACAGGGTCAGCACCCGCACACCCGGGTTGACCGAGCGGGCGTACTCCTCGCAGCGGGCCACGTCGAAGTCGACGTACGGCAGCAGGTCGATCTTGTTGATGATCACCAGGTCAGCGGCGGCGAACATGTAGGGGTACTTGAGCGGCTTGTCCGTGCCCTCGGTGACCGAGATGATCACGACCCGGCTGCGCTCCCCGAGGTCGAAGAGGGCGGGGCAGACCAGATTGCCCACGTTCTCGACCAGTACGAGGGATCCGGTCCCCGGTGTCAGGGTCGTGAGCGCGTCCCGCATCATCTCCGCGTCGAGGTGGCATCCCGCGCCGGTGTTGACCTGGACGACGGCGCTGCCCGCCCGCCTGATCCGGTCGGCGTCGAGCATCGTCTCCTGGTCGCCCTCGATGACCGCGACCGGGCGGTGGCCGACGAAGTCGCGGATGGTGCGTTCGAGGAGGGTGGTCTTGCCGGCGCCGGGCGAGCTCATCATGTTGACCGCCACGATGCCCTGTTCGGCGAGCCAGGCGCGGTTGCGGGCGGCCAGGTCCTCGTTCTTGGCGAGGACCCGCTGTTCGAGGGTGATGGTCTCGCCACCGAGGCTCACGCGGTGGTCGTGGTCGTGGTCGTGATCGTGGCGATGGCCGTGATCGTGATCGTCGGCGTGCGGAGGCGCGGGGGGTACGGCGACGCGCGTCCCGCCGCCCCCTTCGCTTCCGCCGGAGCAACCGCACGTACCGCACATAAGGTCAGCCCACTCTCATGGAGATGATCTGTAGTTCCTGTCCCGACGTGATCCGCACGTCGGCGCTCCCGCACGGACACAGCAATACAAGATCGGCCAGGGTGAAGTCCCGCGAACACGCCCGACAGTGCGCCGTCCCCGGAGGTTGTTCGATCTCCAGCGACGCGCCCTCCGCGACCGTGCCCGCGGTGGTCAGATCGAAGCAGAACCGCATGGAATCGGGGACCACCGCGGTCAGCGTTCCCACCCGGACACTGACGGCGTGTACCGGCCTTCCCGCGGCGCGCTCGCATACCGCGTCGACAATGCTCTGAGTGATCGACAATTCATGCATCGACGGTCCAGCCTTCCCCGCGCGTCACCCAATTGGCGCAGACTCGCCCGGGCGGAAAAGGGGAGCCGCCCGGGCGAAACTCGTGTTGACAGAACACTCTGCCGGATCCTAGATGGTAGCAATGTGATCGACGCCACACCCATGACATCCATGGGTATCGGGTGGGGCAATCCCGGAAGGCAGCGGTGCTATGCCGACAGAAGCGGCGAAAAAAGCCGAGGACACGCTGATTCACGTTCTCTGGATCAATGCCGGACTGAGCTGTGACGGGGATTCGGTCGCCCTGACCGCCGCGACCCAGCCCAGCATCGAGGAGATCGCACTCGGTGCGCTGCCCGGCCTTCCGCAGATCGCCGTGCACTGGCCGCTGATTGATTTCGAGTGCGGACCCAACGGCGGCGCCGACGACTTCCTGGAGTGGTTCTTCAAGGCGGACCGCGGGGAACTGGAGCCTTTCGTCCTGGTCGTCGAAGGCTCGATCCCCAACGAGAAGCTGCACAACGAGGGTTACTGGTCGGGCTTCGGCAACGACCCCGCGACCGGACAGCCGATGACCACCAGCGAATGGCTCGACCGGCTGACGCCCAAGGCCACGGCGGTCGTCGCGGTCGGCACCTGCGCCACGTACGGCGGCATCCACGCCATGGCGGGCAACCCCACCGGCGCCATGGGTGTGCCCGACTACCTGGGCTGGGACTGGAAGTCCAAGGCCGGGATCCCCATCGTGTGCGTCCCCGGCTGCCCCATCCAGCCGGACAACCTCTCGGAGACGCTCACCTACCTGCTCTACATGGCCACCGACCAGGCCCCGATGATCCCCCTCGACGACGCGCTGCGTCCGACCTGGCTGTTCGGCCAGACCGTGCACGAGGGCTGCGACCGGGCCGGCTACTACGAGCAGGGTGACTTCGCGACCGAGTACGGCTCGCCCAAGTGCATCGTGAAGCTCGGCTGCTGGGGTCCCACGGTGAAGTGCAACGTGCCCAAGCGCGGCTGGATGAACGGCATCGGCGGCTGCCCCAACGTCGGCGGCATCTGTATCGGCTGCACCATGCCCGGATTCCCGGACAAATTCATGCCGTTCATGGACGAGCCGCCGGGCGGGAAGCTCTCCACGAACGCCGTCGGAGTGTACGGGTCGACGATGCGGCGCCTGCGCCACATCACCACACATACGCTCGACCGCGAGCCGAAATGGCGTAGACGCGGCAAGGAACTCACCACCGGAGCCACCCGCACCTGGTAATCCGGCGAATGCCCCATCGGCCCGAGATCCACCGGCCGATGGGGCACTCATCTGGCAACTCACCGTTCCAGCAACTCATCGCTCCAGACAATGCGCAACGGAAAGAAGAGGCGGACCCATGACGGCGACGAGCCAGGGTAAAGACGAACTGGTGGAGATGGCGTGGGATCCCATCACCCGAATCGTCGGGAGTCTGGGTATCTACACGAAGATCGATTTCAAGCAGAAGGTCGTCGCCGAGTGCCACAGCACCAGCTCGATCTTCCGCGGCTATTCGGTCTTCATGAAGGGCAAGGACCCGCGCGACGCCCACTTCATCACCAGCCGGATCTGCGGAATCTGCGGTGACAACCACGCCACCTGTTCCTGTTACGCGCAGAACATGGCGTACGGCGTGAAGCCGCCGCATCTGGGTGAGTGGATCGTGAATCTCGGCGAGGCCGCCGAGTACATGTTCGACCACAATATCTTCCAGGAGAATCTGGTCGGGGTCGACTACTGCGAGAAAATGGTCGCCGAGACCAATCCCGGCGTACTCGAACAGGCCAACCGCACGCCGTCGCCGCACGCCGAGGACCACGGGTACAAGACCATCGGCGACATCATGCGCTCGCTGAACCCCTTCACCGGCGAGTTCTACCGCGAGGCCCTCCAGGTCAGCCGCATGACACGGGAGATGTTCTGCCTCATGGAGGGCCGGCACGTGCACCCCTCCACGCTCTACCCCGGCGGGGTGGGCACGGTGGCGACCATCCAGCTCATGACGGACTACATCACCCGCCTCCAGCGCTACGTGGAGTTCATGAAGAAGGTCGTGCCCATGCACGACGACCTCTTCGACTTCTTCTACGAGGCGCTGCCCGGCTACGAACAGGTCGGCAACCGCCGTATCCTGCTCGGCTGCTGGGGCTCCTTCCAGGACCCGGAGCACTGCAACTTCGAGTACAAGGACATGACCGACTGGGGTCGGAAGATGTACGTGACCCCCGGCGTCGTCGTGGACGGCAAGCTCGTCACCACCGACCTGGTGAAGATCAACCTCGGCATCCGCATCCTGCTCGGCTCGTCGTACTACAACGACTGGGACGAGCAGGAGATGTTCGTGACCCACGACCCGCTCGGCAACCCGGTCGACAAGCGGCACCCGTGGAACCAGCACACCAACCCGCAGCCGCAGAAGCGCGACCTGGGCGACAAGTACAGCTGGGTCATGTCGCCGCGCTGGTTCGACGGCAAGGACTACCTCGCGCTCGACACCGGCGGCGGACCGCTCGCCCGGCTGTGGGTGACCGCGCTGGCCGGTCTCGTCGACATCGGCTACATCCAGGCCACCGGCAACAGCGTGAAGATCAACCTCCCCAAGACCGCGCTCAAGGGCCCGGTCGAGCTGGAGTGGCACGTCCCGCGCTGGAGCAACACCATCGAGCGCAACCGGGCGCGCACCTACTTCCAGGCGTACGCGGCGGCCTGCGCGCTGCACTTCGCCGAGAAGGCGCTCGTGGAGATCCGGGCCGGGCGCACCAAGACCTGGGAGAAGTTCGAGGTCCCGGAGGAGGCCGTCGGCTGCGGCTTCACCGAGGCCGTACGCGGCGTGCTCTCGCATCACATGGTGATCAAGGACGGCAAGATCGCCAACTACCACCCGTACCCGCCGACCCCGTGGAACGCGAGCCCGCGCGACACCTACGGGACGCCGGGACCCTACGAGGACGCGGTGCAGGGTCAGCCGATCTTCGAGGAGAACGACCGGGAGAACTTCAAGGGCATCGACATCATGCGTACGGTCCGCAGCTTCGACCCCTGTCTGCCCTGCGGCGTGCACATGTATCTCGGTGAGGGCAAGAAGCTGGAGCTGCTGCACTCGCCCACGCAGTCCGCGGGCAGTGAGTGACATGGCCGAGGTCCGCGACACGGCGGAGCGGCCCGCCGATGAGCCCCCGGGGTCCGAGCAGTGGCGGGCGACCGGGGAGCGTATCGACACCCTGATCACCGCCAGCGCGGCCGGCGGTGTGGTGGCACGCGAGCGCAGCGAGGAACTGGTGCGGCTCGTCACCGACTTCTACGGCGCCGGCCTGGAGCGCCTCCTCGACCTCGTCCACGAACAAGGGCGGCTGGACGACGAGTTGCTGGCCGCCCTCGCCGAGGACGACCTGGTGGCCAGTGTGCTGCTGGTGCACGGACTGCACCCGTACAGCGTGGCCACCCGGGTCGAGAACGCGCTGGAGAGTGTGCGGCCGTATCTCGGCTCGCACGGCGGCGACGTGGAGTTGCTGGGCGTCACGGACGAAGGGGCCGTACGGCTGCGGCTGTTGGGCAGTTGTGACGGCTGCCCGTCGTCCTCAGCCACCCTCACGCTCGCCGTACAGGGCGCGGTGGAGGCGGCGGCACCGGAGATCACCTCGATCGAGGTCGAGGCCGCCGAGGAGACGGCGGCCGAGGCCGCGGGCCCGCTGGTGCCGGTGGACGCCCTGTTCTCCCGGCTGCACGACGCGGACCCCCTCAGCGGCGAGGGCGACGGCGGCACGGGCGCGACCTGGGAGCCGGTCCCGGCGCTGCTCGCCCTGGAGTCCGGCGCCGTCGCGCGCCTGAAGGCCGGCGGGCTGCCGGTGGTGGCCTGCCGGATCGGCCCCGACCTGTTCGCCTTCCGCGACCGCTGCGCCCGGTGCGAACGCCCCCTGGAGGGTGCCACCTTGGCCCGGCGGCTGGGCGGTGGCTCGGGTGACGGGGTGCTGCGCTGTTCCGCCTGCCGCGCGCACTACGACGTGCGGCGCGCCGGGGCCTGCCTCGATCCGGAGGCCGACGGAGCGCATCTGGACCCGCTGCCGCTGCTGGCGGACGGCGCGTCGGTCTCGGTCGCCGTACCGGTCCCGGTTGCCGTACCGGCCTCGCCCGTGGTCGCGACATGAGCGCGCCCCAGGGGCGTACGGTGCCCACGGGCCGTGCCGCGTCCCCGGTCGCCGCGCTGCTGCGGGTCAGCCGCAGCCGTCCAGGGCCGGTCGCCGGCGAGCGCTGCGAGATGTGCGCCGCGCCGATCGGCGAGGAGCACCAGCATGTGGTGAATCTGGAGAGCCGCAGTCTGATGTGCGGCTGCCGGGCCTGCTATCTGCTGTTCACGGACGAGGGCGCCCAACTGCGCTACCGCGCCGTGCCCGACCGGTATCTGCGCTTCGACGGGCTCCCGCTGGACGCGCGCACCTGGGACGAGCTCCAGATCCCGGTGGGTCTGGCCTTCCTGTTCCGCAACTCCGTGCAGGACCGCACCATCGCGTTCTACCCCGGTCCGGCCGGGGCCACCGAGTCCGAACTGCCCCTCGACGCCTGGGCGACCATCGTCGAGGCCAACCCCGGGCTGGCCGTGCTGCGGCCGGACGTCGAGGCACTGCTCGTACGCCGCACCGAGGCGGGCGGCCCTGGCGGGCGTGAGTCGGTCGCCTCCTGCCATCTGGTCCCGATCGACGCGTGCTACGAACTCGTCGGCCGACTGCGCACGTTGTGGCGCGGCTTCGACGGCGGCCGGGAGGCGCACACCGCGATGGACGACTTCTTCGAGCACGTCCGGACCCGCAGCAGGCCCGCGGATCCCGCACCGGCGGGCACGCACGGCCCGTCGACCGGGAACGCCCCCTCGGCCGTGGACAGTTCCTCCGGCGCCGGCGGCTCCTCATGAGCGGCCCGGCCTCCCCCGGCCTGGAGTTCTCCGTACGGGACATCGTCGCCGAGCCGTACACCGCCGCGCCCCAACTGACCGCGCGACTGCGGATCGAGGACGGCTCGGACGAGCGGATCCACGCGATCGTGCTGCGCTGCCAGGTCCGTATCGAACCGCAGCGCCGCCACTACGGCCAGGCCGAACAGGAAGCCCTGCGGGGCCTGTTCGGGGAGCGCGAGCGCTGGTCGGACACGCTGCGGCCGTTCCAGTGGATGCAGTGCCACACGACCGTGCAGGGCTTCACCGGCTCCACCGAGGTCGACCTCGCGCTGCCCTGCACCTACGACTTCGACGTCATCGGCTCCCGCTATCTGCACGCGCTCGGGGACGGCACGGTGCCCGTCAGCCTGCTCTTCTCGGGCACCGTCTTCACCAAGGGCGGCGGCAGCGGCGGCGGTTCGGGCTTCGGGGTGCGACAGGTGCCCTGGGACTGCGAGGCGCGGTATCAGCTGCCGGTCGCCGTGTGGCGGCGGATGATCGCGTCCCACTTCCCCAACTCCGGCTGGATCAGGCTGGATCACGACGTGCTCGCCCGTTTCGCCGACTACCGAGAGCGACGCGGACTGATCAGCTGGGACGAGACGGTGACCACGTTGCTGGCGGACGCGCGGGCGCGGACCGCCGCGGACGAGATCGGTGAGGTGGTCACATGACCCCGGTGACGCCCGCCACGCCCGTGGGGCTCGACCACGTCCGCACGATCGCCGACGCGGTCCTGTACGAGGGCTACTTGCTGTACCCCTACCGCGCCAGCTCCCACAAGAACCAGTCGCGCTGGCAGTTCGGCGTGCTCGGCCCGCCCGGCGCCGCGCCGGGCAGCTTCGCCGAGGAGCCCGGCATGGCGATGCAGGCCCTGCTGGCGGACCCGGACGAGGCGTCGGCGGCGACCGCCGAGGTGACCGTCAGGCTCCGCTTCCTCCAGCTCCAGGTGCGCGAGGTGCAGCGGCGGGAGGAGGACGGAAGCCACACCGCCGTCGGTGAACTCACCGTCGCCGGTGTGTCCGTTCTGAGCTGGGACGAGGCCGTCGAGTGCGAAGTCGACCTGGGCGCGGTCCCGTTGGTCGGCCAGGCCGGTTCGACCGACGAGCTGCGCACGGTTCCCGGCGGCGAGGAGACCGAGCCACTGACGGACGAGCACGGCAGGACGGTCGGCCGCGTCGTACGGCGCCGCGAACCGCTGGCGGCCCGCATCCGTACCCGTACGGAACGGGACGACGGCTACCTGCGGCTCTCGGTGTCGGTGGACAACGAGCACACCGGGACCGCCACCGACAAGGACGCCGCGATCCGCGCGTCCCTCATCGGCACGCACCTGCTCCTCCAGGCCCACGGTGCCGACTTCGTCTCCCTGCGCGAGCCACCCGAGGCGGCGGCCCGCGCCGCCGCCCGGTGCGAACAGCGCAGGTGCTGGCCGGTCCTGGCCGGGGCGAAGGGCTCCAGGGACACCGTGCTGGGCGCGCCGATCATCCTCTACGACCACCCGGAGATCGCCGAACAGAGCCCCGGCGCCCTGTTCGACTCCACCGAGATCGACGAGATCCTGACGCTCCGGGTGATGACCATGACGGAGCAGGAGAAGACGGAGGCGCGGGCCACCGACCCCCGGGCCCGCGAGATCATCGACCGCTGCGACGCGATGTCGGCGGGCGATCTCCAGCAACTCCACGGGCTGCTCCGCGACCCGCACGGCCCCGCCCCGGTACCGGGCGCCGCCGGCACGGCTCCGGCCGCCGCCGCGGCCCCTCCCGGTGACCTGCGGGACGCCGAGCCGGCCGCGTTCGACACCGGCGGCGCGCCCTGGTGGGACCCGGCGGCCGACGCCGCCGTGTCGCCCGGCTCGGACGCCGTCGTGATCGACGGGGTCGCCGTCGCCAAGGGCAGCCTCGTCCGCGTACACCCGTCCCGCCGCGCCGACGCGCAGGATCTCTTCTTCGCCGGCCAGGTGGCACGGGTGACCGCCGTGCTCTCGGACGTCGACGGCGGCGTGCATGTCGCCCTCGTCCTGGTCGACGACCCGGCGGCCGACATGCACGACTGGTACGGCCGCTATTTCTACTTCGCCCCGGACGAGCTCGAACCCCTGCCCGATATCCCCGGCACCCCCGATTCACCGGAACACCGGAAGGAGAACCTCTCGTGAGAATCCTCGGAATGATCACCACGGGTGTGGCCGCGGCCGTGGCGGTCGTCGCCGTCGCCGTGGGCGTGCGCTCGATCCCCGACATTCGCAGGTACGTCCGTATGCGCTCGATGTGAGCGCGTCGCACGAGTGAGGAGAGCAACCGATGACTGACAAGACACGCGGACACGGACACGGACGCGGACGCGGAGACGGACGCGGACATCACAAGGAAGAGCCGCAGGAGGAGCGTGGCCCGAAGGGGTCCCGTGACACCGGATCCGACCGGCCCTCCGGCGGTCCCGTCGACCGGCCGGCCGGTCGCTCCGACGAGAAGTCGGACACCTCCGTCAAGCCGCGGAAGCCCATCGACCCGGACTCGCCGAACCTCCGGTCCGGCGGAAACTGACACGACGTGACCACAGGCGTGCTCGTCGCCGGCATCGGCAATCTCTTCCTCGGCGACGACGGTTTCGGCCCGGAGGTCGTACGCCGGCTCACCGCCGACCCCCGGTCGCCGCTCCCCGCCGGCGTCCGGGCCGTCGACTACGGCATCCGGGGCATGCACCTCGCGTACGACCTGCTCGACGGGTACGACGCGCTCGTGCTGGTCGACGCGTACCCGGGCGGTGGCGCGCCCGGCGAGCTGACGGTTCTGGAGGTCGGCCCGGACGATCTCGGGACAGGGGAATTCGACGCACACGTGATGAATCCGGTATCTGTACTGGCAAATCTGGGCCAACTGGGCGGTACGCTTCCGCTCACCCACGTTGTGGGGTGCACCCCCGCCGACGTCGAGGAGGGCATCGGCCTCAGTGAGGCCGTCGCCGCCGCCGTACCCGAAGCGGTGGCGGAGGTGCACGCGTTGGTCCGACGGCTGTCGGCCGCCGGACCCGCGCCGTGGTCACCCACGACGGAACCCGCACCAGCACCCGCCCGGACCCGGAGGTCCTGATCATGTGTCTCGGCATCCCCGGGCGAGTCGTGGAAATCGTCGAGGGGTACGCGGACCAACTCGCCCTCGTCGATGTGGAGGGCGCCCGGCGCCGTATCAACGTCGGCATGCTCGACGCGCCGCCGGCCGCCGGCGACTGGGTCCTGCTGCACATGGGTTTCGCGCTGGAGATCATCGACGAGGCGAAGGCGGCGCAGGCGCTGTCGGGACTGGAGATGATGGGCAGCGGCGCCCGCGAGACGCAGGGCGGCGAGGCGGACGGACGTGCCACGAGCGAGGCGGACGGGCGTCCGGCGGACGAAGCGGACGGGCGTGCGACGGACGCGGCCCAACAGCCGCGCGTGCGGCGCCGGTTCGAGGTGCGTGGCGTGGTCCAGGGCGTGGGATTCCGCCCGTTCGTCTACGTCACCGCCGCCGCACTCGCACTCACCGGCTCGGTGACCAACACCGGCTCCGGTGTCGTCGCGGAAGTGGAGGGCGACCCGGACGCCGTCGCGGAGTTCGGCCGCCGGCTGCGGGCCGACCCACCCCCGCTCGCGGTCGTGGAGTCCGTGACCGAGACCGACCAACCACCCACCGGGGGAGCGGAGTTCGTCATCGCGGACTCCAGCACGACCGACCGGGTCCGCACCCTGGTCTCGCCCGACATCGCGACCTGCCGGGACTGTCTGGCCGAGCTGCGCGACCCCGCCGACCGGCGCCACCGTCACCCCTTCATCACCTGTACCCACTGCGGTCCGCGCTTCACGATCGTCACCGGCATCCCCTACGACCGCGCGGCGACGACCATGGCGGCGTTCGAGATGTGCGTCGACTGCCGCGCGGAGTACGACGACCCGCGCGACCGCCGCTTCCACGCCCAGCCGATCGCCTGTCCCGCCTGCGGGCCGCGTCTCGAACTCGTCGGTGAGAACGGCCGGATGATCTGCGACGGGGAGGAAGCGCTGCGCACCGCACGGCGGTTGCTCGCGGAGGGAAAGATCGTCGCGATCAAGGGGCTGGGCGGCTACCACCTCGCGTGCGACGCCCGCGACGAGGCGGCCGTCACCGAACTGCGGCGCCGCAAGCGGCGCGGCGGCAAACCCTTCGCCGTCATGGTCGCCGACCTCGACGTCGCCGAAGGGCTGGTGACGGTGACGGACGGCGAGCGGGCGCTGCTGACCGGCACCAGAAAGCCGATCGTGCTGCTGCCCCGCCGCACGCCGCCCGTCGCCGGCGGACTCGCCGCCGCCGTGGCGCCCGGCAACCCCGACCTCGGTGTGCTGCTCCCGTACACCCCCCTGCACACCCTCCTCTTCGGCATCGGCGACGACACCCCCGGCCCCGACGCGCTGGTGATGACCTCCGGCAACCGGGCCGGTGAGCCGATCGTCACCGACGACGCGCGGGCGCTGACCGAACTCGCCCCGCTGGCCGACGCCTGGCTGCGCCACGACCGCCCGATCCAGGTGCCGTGCGACGACTCGGTCAGCCGGTTCGTCGCGGGCGCCGAACTGCCCGTACGCAGGTCACGCGGCTACGCGCCGCTGCCCCTCGCGCTGCCCTTCGACATCCCGCCGCTGCTCGCGACCGGCGCCGACCTGAAGACCACCTGTGCGCTGGGCGAGGGCGGCTACGCCTGGGTCAGCCAGCACATCGGCGACATGGACGACCTCGCCACGGCCGACGCGCTGACCCGTACGGCGGCCCACCTCGGGCTGCTGACCGGTGTCGAACCCGAACAGCTCGTGGCCGACGCGCACCCCGGCTACCGATCCGGCGCCTGGGCCCGCGCACACGCCAAGGGCCGGGCCGTACGCACCGTGCGGCACCACCACGCGCACATCGCGTCCGTGATGGGCGAACACGGCATCGGCCCCGGTGAGAGCGTCATCGGCTTCGCCTACGACGGCACCGGCCACGGCGCCGACGGCGCGGTGTGGGGCGGCGAGACGCTGATCGCCGACTACAAGTCGTACCGCAGGGCGGCGCATCTGGCGTACGTGCCGCTCGCGGGGGGTGACGCGAGCGTGCTGCGGCCCTACCGCATGGCGCTCGCGCATCTGCGCGCGGCCGGGATCGCCTGGGACGAGAAGCTGCCCGCCGTGGCCGCCTGCCCGGCCAGGGAACGCGACGTGCTGGCCCACCAGTTGGCGACGGACTTCGGCTGTGTGCCGACATCGAGCATGGGCCGGCTCTTCGACGCGGTGGCCTCGCTGGCCGGTGTACGGCACGAGGTGGCGTACGAGGCGGAGGCGGCGATCGCGCTGGAGGGGCTGGCCAGAGCGGCGGCGGGGGAGCCCGCCGGGAGCGCCTACGCCTTCGGTGTCCCGGGGGAGCCCGACACCGGTGGGCCGGTCGTCGCCGACCCCGGCCCGGTGATCCGGGCGGTGGTGGCCGACGTACGTACGGGTGTCCCGCCGGAGCTGATCGCCGCGCGCTTCCACGCGGCCGTCACGGCCCTCACCGTCGACCTCGCGGAGCTGTGCCGGCACCGGACCGGGCTCGGTGTGGTGGCTCTCGGCGGCGGGGTCTTCCAGAACGCCGTTCTGCTCGAATCGACTCAACGGGCCTTGCGGGCAAAGGACTTCACCGTTCTGCGCCCCGTACTGCTGCCGCCCAACGACGGGGGCATCGCCTTCGGGCAACTGCTGGTCGCGGCGTCCGGTTGATCGGCGCACCCGGTTGACCGGCTGACCCGGCTTCAGCGTCACACCATCCAGAGAGAAGGAAGAGGCACCATGTGTCTGGCAGTCCCCGGGCGGGTGCTCAGCACCGCCGAGGTCGACGGCGCGCTGATGGCCCAGGTCGACTTCGGCGGCGTACGTAAGGAGGTCTGCCTCCAGTACATCCCCGACGCGGAGATCGGCGAATACGTCGTCGTCCATGTCGGCTTCGCCATCCAGCGGCTGGACGAGACGTCGGCACAGCAGACGCTGGCGAACTTCGAGAAGCTCGGACTCCTCGCGGAGGAGTTCGGTGACGGCTTCGAACTCGCCGCCAGGCAGCGGGAATCAGTGGAAGGCACCGGACAGTGAAGTATCTGGACGAGTTCAGCGACCCCGACCTCGCCAAGCGGCTGGTCGACGAGATCCACGCGGCCACCACCCGCCCCTGGGCGATGATGGAGGTCTGCGGCGGGCAGACCCACTCGATCATCCGGCACGGCATCGACCAACTGCTCCCCGACGGGGTCGAGATGATCCACGGGCCGGGCTGCCCCGTCTGTGTGACCCCGCTGGAGATCATCGACCGGGCACTGGCGATCGCCGCCCGCCCCGGCGTCATCTTCTGTTCCTTCGGCGACATGCTGCGCGTGCCGGGCAGCGGGCAGGATCTGTTCTCGGTGAAGAGCGCGGGCGGCGACGTACGCGTCGTGTACTCCCCGCTCGACGCGCTGAAGATCGCCCGCGACAACCCCGACAAGGAAGTCGTCTTCTTCGGCATCGGCTTCGAGACGACCGCTCCAGCCAACGCCATGACGGTCCATCAGGCCCGTCGGCTCGGCGTACGGAACTTCTCCCTGCTCGTCTCGCACGTGCTCGTTCCGCCCGCCATCGCCGCCATCATGGAGTCCCCGACCTGCCGGGTCCAGGCGTTCCTCGCCGCCGGGCACGTGTGCAGCGTGATGGGGACCGCCGAGTACCCGCCGCTGGCGGAGAAGTACCAAGTCCCCATCGTCGTCACCGGGTTCGAACCGCTGGACATCCTCGAAGGTGTCCGCCGTACGGTCCTTCAGCTCGAACAGGGCCGCCACGAGATGGAGAACGCCTACCCTCGCGCCGTACGCGACGAGGGCAACCTCCCCGCCATGGAGATGCTGCGGGACGTCTTCGAGGTCACCGACCGGACCTGGCGTGGCATCGGCATGATCCCGGGCAGCGGGTGGCGACTGTCCGAGAAGTACGCGGAGTTCGACGCCGAGCGCCGGTTCGACGTGGCAGGCATCCGTACCGCCGAGTCGTCGCTGTGCCGGTCGGGCGACGTACTCCAGGGGCTGATCAAGCCGCACGAGTGCGCCGCGTTCGGCAAGGAGTGCACCCCGCGGAATCCGCTGGGCGCCACGATGGTGTCCTCCGAGGGCGCGTGCGCCGCGTACTTCACCTACCGCCGACTGGAACTGGTCGATGCGAAGTGACCGAGACCAACACTGAGACCGGGACCGAGCCCAAGACCGGGACCGAGCCCAAGACCGGGACCGAGCCCAAGACCGGGACCGGGACTGGGACCGGGACGGCCAACCACGTACCCGCCCCCGCGCGCCTCCCCGGCAACGGCCTCGACTTCGAGAGCTGGGCCTGCCCCGTACCCCTGCGCGCGACCCCGGCGATCGTCATGGGCCACGGCGGCGGCGGGGCGATGTCGGCCGAGCTGGTCGAGCACCTGTTCCTGCCCGCGTACGGCTCCGCCGCCGCGGCCGAACTGGGCGACTCCGCCGTCCTCACCGTCGGCGAAGGCACCCGACTCGCCTTCTCCACCGACTCGTTCGTGGTCAAGCCGATGTTCTTCCCCGGCGGCTCCATCGGGGACCTCGCCGTCAACGGAACCGTCAACGACCTGGCGATGTCGGGCGCGACGCCCCTGTTCATGTCGTCCGCGTTCATCCTCCAGGAAGGCACCGCGCTCACCGAACTCGGCCGGATCGCCCAGGACATGGGCGCGGCGGCGCGGGCCGCCGGGGTGCGGCTGGTCACCGGTGACACCAAGGTCGTGGACAGCGGCAGCGGGGACGGCGTCTACATCAACACCTCCGGCATCGGCGTGATCCCCGCCGGGGTCGACATCGGCCCGCGCCGTGCCGCGCCCGGGGACGCCGTGCTGATCAGCGGCGACATTGGGGTGCACGGCGTGGCGGTCATGAGCTGCCGCGACGGCCTCGACTTCGGTACGACGGTCGAGAGCGACACCGCCGCCCTGCACTCCCTGGTCGCCGCGATGCTCGCCACCGGCGCCGACCTGCACGTCCTGCGCGACCCCACGCGCGGTGGCGTCGCCGCCTCACTGAACGAGATCGCCACCGCGTCGGCGGTCGGCGTCGAACTGGTCGAGCGGGACCTGCCCGTACCGGACACCGTGCGCGACGCGTGCAGCCTGCTCGGCCTCGACCCGCTCCAGGTCGCGAACGAGGGCAAGCTGATCGCGATCGTGCCCGCCGAATCCGCCGACCGGGTCCTCGCGGCCCTGACGGGGCACCCGCTGGGCCGCGCGGCCCGCCGGATCGGCACCTGCGTGCCCGAGCACCCCGGCATGGTGGTCGCCACGACCGGACTCGGCGGCTCCCGGGTCGTCGGCCTGCCAGTCGGCGAACAGCTCCCGAGGATCTGCTGAATGAGCGAGCGCGGCGCGATCCTCTTCGCGCGATACGCCTACCCGCCCAACGAACTCGGCTACTGCGGCCCGGCCGACTCCGGGGCGCTGCTGCGCCCTGCCGACCCCGAGGGCATCGAGCGCGGTGCCCGCCAGTTCGAGGGCGCCTGGTGCTATCTCGAATTCCTCGCCGAGTCGGCCGGCCTCGACGACCCGCTCGACGAGCGGGTCGTCGAGGCGTACTGGATCGGCAACGACCTCCTGGACCGGGCCGACCCGGCGGCCCTGCTGGACCGCATGCGTGACCGTTTCCGGGGCCAGTCGGGCGGCACGTGGCGCGACGCGGCAGACGGTGCGCTCGCCCACCACAGCTTCCAGGTCTTCGACGTCTACCCCTGGGCCGAACTGCTGCGCGCGTCGGGCCATCCGACGGCGCTGTCGGTACTCGACCGGTGCCGTATCCGGACGGGCGTGGTCCACGCGGTCACGGGCGAGTCCGCCACGGTCGAGTCCCGCCCGCTGACCTGGACGGGTACGGCCCTGACTCCCGGACCGCCCCGCCGGGAGTCCGTCCGCTGGTCGACGGGAGGCCGGTCGCTGATCGCGGGGCTCGCTCCCGGCGACCTCGTGGCGCTGCACTGGGACTGGGTGTGCGACGTCCTGACGCAGTCGCAGGCGGCACGCGTCGAATCGACGGAAGCCCGCCGGCTCGCCGTGCGGACCGCGTGCGCCGGCGCGGCTATGCCAGGGCGTTGAGGGTGACCCTGGCGGCCTCGGCGATCAGGGCGTCGTCCGGCTCGGCGTCCTTGAAATCGCGACGGGACAGGACGGCGATGGCGATCGGGGCGGCCTTGGGCGGCCAGACGACGGCGATGTCGTTGCGGGTGCCGTAGCCGCCGGTGCCGGTCTTGTCGCCGACCCGCCAGCCGTCCGGGGCGCCGGCCCGGATGACCTTGTCGCCGGTGGTGTTGCGCTTGAGCCAGTCCGTCAGCACGGCTCGTTTCGCGGGGGCGAGGGCGTCGTCGACGACGTAGGCGCGCAGGTCGGTGGCGAGCGCGCGGGGTGTGCTGGTGTCACGGAGGTCACCGGGGAGGGCTTCGCTGAGCGCGTCCTCGTAGCGGTCGCACCGGGTGACGCGGTCGCCGATCGAGACGAGGGCGTCTTCGAGTTTCTGGGGGCCGCCGATCTCGCGGAAGAGGAGATTGGCCGCGCCGTTGTCGCTGTAGCGGACGGTGGCGTCGCACAGTTCGCGCAGGGTGAGGCCCGTGTCGAGGTGCTTCTCGGTGATCGGCGAGTAGCCGGCGCCGTCGAGGTCGTCGCGGTCGTACCGCACGAGCCGGTCGAGCTGCCGCAGGGAGTTCTTGTCCAGCATGACGGCGGCGAGCAGCGCCTTGCAGGTGGAGGCGTAGGCGAAGCGTTCGTCGGGCCGGTGGGTGATGGACCGGCCGTTGCCGGTGTCGATCGCGTAGACGCCGAGCCGGGCGTCGAACTTCCGCTCCAGCCCGGCGAACGCGCGCTCTGTCTGAGGGGTGTTCTTGGTGGGCGGCGTCGATGTCGACGGCGACGGCGATGTGGAGCCGGGGCGGGACGATGATGTGTCGTCCGGGGTGCTGGAGCCGCATCCGATGAGGGGGACGGCCGTGAGGCCGGTCAGGGTGGCGAGTGCGGCACGGCGGGGGACACGGGTACGGGGGGACATGGGGTGGCGGATGTCCTTTCGGGAGCGCTCTGTTCGGGTGGTTCGGATGGTTCCGATGTTGCGGGTGGGGCGCGGCCCGGGTTCTAACCCAGCCGGGTCAGCTTCGAGACGAGGGGCGGGGCCTTGAGATCGTGCCGCGGGGTGAGCGGGGCGCGTGCCGCGTCCGGGCCGCTGCCGACGCTCACGCCGCCGACCTTCGTTCCCGCTTTCGCGGAGCGCGGAAGCTCCTTGCCGTCCGGGGTGATCCGCAGGTCGACCCGCTGGCCCGGCACGCCTATGACGGTGAGATCGGTGGTGGTGACGAGAGGTGTGCGCCCGCCGAGACCGTCGTCCACGTACCCGACGATCTGACCCTTACGTACGGCGGTGACCGAGGTGAGCGCGTCGCGGACGGCCTCGACGACCTGCCCGCTGTTCTTCTTGACCAGGGTGAGGCTGGTGGCCCCGTTGGGGTCGGGTCCGTCGGCGTGCTGGTCCAGCATCGTGCCGAGGATCAGTGGCGTCCGGTCGCCGACGGTCCTGTAGGCGGCCCACATCAGGGTGCCGCCCGCCGGTGTGTTGGATCCGGTCTTGATGCCTATGACGCTGAGGCCGGCCAGCAGTAGCGCCCATGTTGTTGATCAAGGGCGAGTCCAGGCCGCTCACGGTGGCGCTGGGCAGGGCGACGACCGCGCGGAACGCGTCGTACGTCATGACCGCCTCCGCCAGCTTCAGCTGGTCGACAGCGGTGCTCACGGTCTTCGCGTCCAGGCCGCTGGGGTCGGTGTACGTCGTGTCCTTCATGCCCAGCCTCTTGGCGGCGTCGTTCATCTTCCGTACGAAGGCGGCCTCGGAGTCGCTGTCCGTCGCCCAACGGGCCAGCAGCCGGGCGATGTTGTTGCCCGAGGGGATCATCAGCATCTTCAGCATGTCCCGCTGGCTGAACCTCTGGCCGACGGTCAGCCCCTCGACGCGCGACTCGTGCTTGGCGTTGCCGTCCGCCACGGCCTTGGCGTCGACCTCGATCATGGGGCCGCCCGTCTCGTCCTTCTTCGGCGGACGCTCCGTAAGGAGGACGTAGGCGGTCATCACCTTGGCGACGCTCGCGATCGGCACCGGCCGCTGCGCGCCGTGGGTGCCGACGCTGCCTGAACCGGGCACCGTGACGGCGGCCTGGCCCTGCTGCGGCCACGGCACGGTGAAGTGCCCGGGGAGGGTGAACGAGGCGTGGGCCGTGTCGATCCTCAGGGCGGGAGAGGGCAGGGGCCGTACCGCCTGGACCACCGCGATGACCAGGACCAGGCCGAGCGCGAGCAGGGCGCATACCGCCGGCCGGATCCTGAGTGTCCGTGGCTTGGGCTGGTCCGGGGGTTGTTCCACGGGCTGGTCCGAGGGCAGTACCCGGGGCAGCTCCACGGGCTGGTCCGGGGCGGGCCCCAGGGCCTGTTCGGCGGGGGATTCGTGCGTCAACGTTCCGTACCTCCTTCGACCAGAGGAGAACAACGCCCACCCGTTCACGTCCAAGACCGATATGGCTCATGGATTGATTCATTTACGATATGGTCGCTGGTCGTGGACCTGATACGACATCTGCAATGCTTTGTGGCTGTTGCGGAAGAGTTACATTTCGGCCGCGCCGCCCAGCGCCTGGGCGTGGCCCAACCACCCCTGTCGCAGCGCATCCAGCGCCTGGAGCGGGAGTTGGGTGTACGGCTCTTCGAGCGCTCCAGCCGACGGGTGACCATCACCAAGGGCGGCACACTCCTGCTGGACGAGGCCCGCCAGTTGCTGGCCCACTCCGACGCGCTGATGGCCACGGCGCGCCGCATCCAGGACGGCCACAGCGGGCTGCTGCGCGCCGCCCTGCCGCCCGACATCACCGGCGAGACCGTGGCCGCGATCCTGGCCGGCTTCCAGGAGCGCGAAAGCGGGGTCGAGCTGGAACTGCACGAGCTGCCGACGGCCGAGCAACTCGCCCAACTCGCCTCGCACGACCTGGACGTCGGGCTCATCCACCACCCCTGCGACGTGTCCGGGCTGGAGCTGGGCACTGTCCTGCGCCACGAACTGGGCGTCCTGCTGCCGCACGACGCCGAGCAGGCGCGGCTCGAAACGGTCCCGCTCGCCGCGCTCAGCGGATACGACCTGATCCTCTTCCCCCGCGCCCACGCCCCGGCCCTGCACGACGACCTCCTCACCACCTGCGCCCGCCACGGCTACACCCCCGCCGCGGTCCGGCACGGCCAGGGACCGAGCTTCATCCGCGGCCTGCTCCTGTCCAGTCGCGCCATCGCCTTCGGCCCGCGCGACGCCCACCACGCCACGGACCGGGACCTCACCTGGCGCCCGCTGACCGGCGCGCCGCTGGCCCGGCGTCACTCGGCGGCCTGGCTCCGGGGGCGGGGCGACGCCGCCGTACGGGCCTTCGCCGATACCGTCACCGATGCCCTGGGCCGTACCGCCACCGCCGGCCCCGACCTGTCCGCCGGTCCGCTGCGGCTGCGCCCGGCGGCGGAGTACTGGATATGACCGAGCCCCCCGCCCGCCTCCCGGCCGGCACCCGCACCCACCCCCGCACCCACCCCCGCACCCACCCCCGCGACCGGATTCGCGCCGCCTTCGCCGAAGCCGGGGTCACCGGCTGGCTGCACGCCGTGGACATCGACTCCGGCGCCCAGATCGACCTGGACGCGGACCGGTCCGTCGTCACCGCGAGCGTCCACAAACTCTGCCTGCTCGTCGCGCTCCATCAGCACGCCGAGACAGGGCGGTTGGAGCTGACCGACCAGACCGAGTGCCCGCCGGAAGGCCGTACGGCCGGGCCCACCGGACTCTCCGCCATGCTTGACCCGGCCCGTGTCTCCCTGCGTGACGCGGCCTACCTGATGATGGCCGTCAGCGACAACACCGCCGCCGACCTGCTCCTGGCGCGCGTCGGCCTCGACGCCGTCAACGACACCACCGAACGGCTGGGCCTGACCCGCACCCACGCCGTCCAGACCTTCCGCGAATTCCTCGTCATGATCAGGGAGGACGCCGGACACGGCGGCCCGCAGGCCCTGGCCGACCCGCAGGTCCTCGCCCGGCTGCGTGCCCTGGACCCCGCCCGCACCAACCGCAGCACCCCGCGCGACATGACGCGCCTGCTCGGCGCGATCTGGCGCGACGAGGCGTGCACCCCCGAACACGGCGCCGCGGTACGCCGCCTGCTCGGTCTCCAGGTCTGGCCCCACCGTCTGGCGTCGGGATTCCCCTTCGACGACGTCCATGTCGCGGGCAAGACGGGCAGCGCGCCCACCCTCCGTAACGAGGTCGGCGTCGTCGAATACCCCGACCACGGCCGCTACGCCGTCGCGGTCTTCACCCGTGCGGCCAGTCCCGCCGCCACGCTGCCCGCGGCGGACGCCGTCATCGGCACCGCGGCGCGCATCGCGGTCGACGCGCTGCGCGGTTCGAGAGCCGGACAGGGCGGACGGAGCGGACGGGGCGGACCCTCCGCGCGGTAGTACTAGTCTCATTGGCGACGTGGATATCCGTCGTACGGCTGGGACGCACTGAGCGGGGCGGTTGTGGAAGAGCACGGGGCAGACGGTGATGCCGGGCGGGGGGAGGCACCCCGCGACGACGCGTCGGACCTGAGCGACCGGCTCGGCCGGCTGGAGCGGGTGGTCGCCGGGATGGCCGCCGAGGTGGCGGTGCGTGGAGGGGGCTCCGGGGCGGCGGTAGAGACGGAAGCGGTGGACGCCGAGCCCGCAGAGCCCGCAGAGCCCGCAGAGACGGTCGAGTTGGTCGAGGTCGAGAAAGTCGAGAAAGAGACAGCGGAGGAGACCGTTTCCCCCGCCCCCGCCCCCGCTACGTACGACGAGTCGGTGCCGTACGACGAGGACACGACCGTTCTTCGCGGAAACGGGAAGCGGCTACGACGGCTCGGCTGGGTCCTGGCGGGCTCCTGTGCCTGTGGTGTCGTCGTGCTCGGCGGCATGCTGATCGGCGGGGATTCCGCGCCGCCCTGGCTGTCCATACCGGGGATCACGGAGAGCCGGGACGAGGATCCGGCGAACCCCACGCCTGCTCCGGCGGATTCGGACCCAGGTGGGGCGGAGACCGCACCTGGCGAGCGCGGTGTACCGAGGTCGGGAGACGCCGCGCGGACCGGGGGAACCCCGGAACCCTCGGTCGGCGCGCGGTCCGGTGGCGGCGGTTCACCCCAACCCGCCCCGACGGAGACCGGCGCCGTATCGCCGTCCGCGACGTCGGGGAGCCCGACCGCGCCGGAGACCACGCCCCCGCAGTCACCCACCGGCGGGGCCGGCGACGGCGGTGCGGGATCCGGTACGCCCACAGCTCCCGACGAGCCGACCGACCCTCCGTCGGACGACCCCGATCCGCTCGGCGGACTTCTCGGGGGCCTCTTCGGCGGCTGATCGGCCGCGGGGCTGTCGCCCATGGCCCCGTACGGGCGTCAGGGGCGGTACACGCGCAGTCTGGCCACCTCGTAGGACATTTTCGAGGTGGCCGGGTCCGGCGCCGGGTGGTAACGGCCCGCGCAGACCGACAGGTTCACGATGAGGTGGGCCCGCCACTCCTTGCCCACGCCGGTGCGGTCGGCGAAGGCGCGGGTGCCGTTGACGTACCAGACGACCGAGCGGGCGCCGAAGTGGATCTCGAATTCCACCCAGGCGCCGGGGCGGATCGCCCGGTCGCGGTAGTAACGGCGGCCGCCGTTCACGTGGTTGGACAGCTCCAGCAGGTCCGGGTTGTCCGGGTGGTACTCGAACACGTCGATCTCGTTGCCGCCGTCCAGCCACGTCCAGATCGCCGGCCACGCACCCTGCTCGCGGGGGAGGCGGACCCGGGCCTCAAGGATGTCGCCCGTGCGGGCCATGAAGTCGTCGGCGCTGCCTTCCGTGGTCAACAGCCCTGTGTACCAGGTGCCTTGGGGCATACGAGTGGCGCGGAAGACACCGCTCCTGCTGTACGCGGGGTCCGCGGTGAGGTGGTCCAGTTTGTCGTCGTCCGGGTTGGTCGGGCCGCTGTCGGGATAGGCCCAGGAACGGCCGGCGACCCACTGGTCCGGCGATGCGAAGTCGGCGCTGAACACCGGGCGGCCGTGGGGGGAGGGGGAGTTGGCGGACCCGTCCGCCGTACCGCTGGATCCGAACATGCCGTCGACCACCTCGATCTCGCACCGCACCGCAGCGCACCAGGCATCCACGGTCCGGATTCGGACCCGGATCCGGGACGGTGACCTTGGGATACGTACCTGCCGGGGTGGCCGACGAAACGCCATAAAAGCCCGCACAGTTGTGTGGTCCGCCGCCGTGGTCTGGTTGTCCTCGATCGCCGAGCGTTAGCACTGCCCCGCGCTCGCCGCAACAGGTGGTGGCCCCCCTGCGGCGGCCCGGTTGTGGAGCGCCGACACATTCCGTCGCGGACGGGCCGCTTCCTACGGTGACCGCACCCCACCGGAGGTCACGATGTCGCACCTGTCGCCGTCCCGTCCGGCACGACCTACTCCACGACCCAGACCACGGCGCGCCGCCCGGCGCGGGCGTCTGCGCCGTGTCGCCCTACCGGGGCGGTACGCGAGTGGCGCGGCCGGCACCGACGGGCGGCGGCGACCTGCTGGACGGCGAACAACTACGAGCACGTACGTGCCGGGCGCGCGGCCACCAGCGGTGGTTACGTGTCCGCGAAGGGTTCGAACCAGAACATGGGCCTCAACAACATGTTCGTTACCCACACGCTCAAGGAGTCCCCGACGGGTTATTACGTCTCGCCGACGCTCGCTGCCCCTGACGGGTGGGTAGCGTCCCGCAGCCCCGTACGTGTCGCGTGTCGTGTCCTTGCAACGGAGTGATGGCCCATGCCGCTTGTCCCACCGAACGACCCACCTAACGTCCCGCAGGACGTCCCACCTGTTCCGCCCGGCGGCACCGTCGAGCGGAACCGCGCCCGGTGGATCCGCGCCACCTGCCTCGCCGCGATGGCCCTGATGGTGGTGGGCGCGGCCCCGGCCGCCTCGGTCTCCGCCGCGGACTCCGGCCGGCCCGGCCACTGCGCCGGGATGAACGCGCTCGTCGTTCCCGGCGCCGACCACCAACAGGCCGACTGCCTGGACGAGCTGACCACCGCCGGGACCGTCGCCTCGGGCCACACCGACGAGGCCGACTGGGCGGGGCTGACGCCGAAGGACCTCGCCACCCCGAGCGGCGTACCGGGCATCCAGCTCGACGGCTACTTCCCCGACTCCTCCACCACCAACACCACCCACGGCTGGAACCACGACGCGCAGTTCGTCATCCGGCTGCCCGACCGCTGGAACGGCGGCCTGGTGATCGCCGGATCGCCCGGGGTCCGCAAGCAGTACGCCAACGACCGGGCCTTCGGCGACTGGTTGCTCGCCCGTGGTTACGCCTTCGCCGCCACCGACAAGGGCAACTCCGGCGCCACCTTCTACCGCGACGGCTCCGCGCCCGGTGACGCCCTCGCCGAATGGAACACCCGCGTCACCCAACTCACCGTCGCGGCACGGAAGGTGACCGCCCAGCGCTACCAGCGGCCGGTGTCCCGCACCCTCGCGATGGGCATGTCCAACGGCGGCTATCTCGTGCGGTGGCAGCTGGAGAACCACCCCGAGCTGTACGACGGGGGCGTCGACTGGGAGGGCACTCTCTGGCGTACCGAGGACCCGAACCCGCTCACCTTCCTGCCGCCCGCCCTGCGCGCCTACCCCACCTACGCCGCCGGTGGCGCGGGAGCCGGCGCGGCACACCGGCAGATGGTGGACGCGGGATTCCCGGCGGGCTCGGAATTCCTCTGGCCGTACCACCACGAGTACTACTGGGATCTCACCCAGCGCATCTACCGCGAGGAACTGGACCCGCAGTACGACGGCGCGATCGAGGCCGGGACGCCCTTCTGCGCGCCGGGCACGCCCGCCTGTGACGCCGACTACGACTACGACGCGAGGCCGGACGCGGTCCGCGACGCCGTCGGGAGGATCGCGCTGACCGGCCGGATCGGCAAACCACTGATCAGCTTCCACGGCACGCTGGACCTGCTGCTGCCCATCTCCAAGACCTCGGACACATACGCGCGGATGGTGCGCCAGGAGGGCCGAGGCTCGCTGCACCGCTACTACCGGGTCGAGGGCGGCACCCACGTCGACTCGCTCTTCGACACCTTCCCCGACCGGCTCCGGCCGCTGGTGCCGTGCCACCGCTCGGCCGTCACCGGGCTGGAGCGCTGGCTGAACGACGGCCGCCGCCCGCCTTCGAGCCGTACGCTGCCGATGCCCGGCGCGGGGGCGGATCCGGCCACATCACTCACCCGGTGCCCGCTCGGCGGGTGAGGTGGTCACGTAACGTCATGGCATACCGCTCTCGGTCAGGCATGTGGTGTACGGCGACATCCGACCGGCATCCAGTGTGGTGAACCGTCACATGGGATGTCAGGTCAGGTGTCTCTACCGTTCCGGCCATGAAGAGCAGGGAACTCAAGGGTCGCACCGCCCTGGTGACCGGCGGTGGCGGCGGCATCGGACGCGCCTGCGCCGAGGCACTGGCCGAAGCCGGCGCACTGGTCCACATCGTCGACCGCGACGCCGACGCGGCCAAGACCGTCGCCGCCGGCATCGGAGGCGTGAGCCACACCGTGGACCTCGCCGACTCCTGCGCGATCGGCCGGCTCCCCGCCGATGTGGACATCCTGGTCAACAACGCCGGGCTGCAACACGTCGCGGCCATCGAGGACTTCCCGCCCGACAGGTTCGAACTGATCCAGAAGGTGATGGTCACGGCACCGTTCCTGCTGATACGGCACTGCCTGCCGCACATGTACGCGGGCGGCTGGGGGCGCGTGGTCAACATCTCCAGCATGCACGGACTGCGCGCCAGCGCCTTCAAGTCCGCGTACGTCGCCGCCAAGCACGGCCTGGAGGGGCTGAGCAAGGTGGCCGCTCTCGAAGGCGCGCCACACGGGGTGACCAGCAACTGCGTCAACCCCGGTTACGTACGGACTCCGCTGGTGGAAGGGCAGATCGCCGCCCAGGCCGCCGCCCACGGGATCCCCCCGGACGACGTCGTCAGCGACGTACTGCTGGACCGCTCCGCGATCAAGCGGCTGATCGAGCCGGCCGAGGTGGCCGCGGTCTGCGTCTGGCTCTGCGGCCCCAACACCGGCTACATCACCGGCTCCTCGCTCCCCGTCGACGGCGGGTGGAGCGCCGCCTGACCCACCCGTCCGCTCCCGACCACCTCGAAGCAACGCTCCCGCTCCGATCCACCTCCCGTCCCTGCCCGCCCAACGAATCGCGGTGACTTCACCATGAGCGTCCCCAGCTCCGCACCACCCCGCCGAGCCAGCATCGGCCGCATCGTCGCGGCCAGCCTCGTCGGCACCACCATCGAGTGGTACGACTTCTTCCTCTACGGCTCCGCCGCCGCGCTGGTCTTCAACACCCTGTTCTTCCCCAGCAGCGACCCGCTCGTCGGCACGCTGCTCGCCTTCCTCACCTACGCCGTCGGCTTCGCCGCCCGCCCGCTCGGCGGCATCGTCTTCGGTCACTACGGGGACAAGATCGGCCGCAAGAAACTCCTGGTGTTCAGCCTCCTGCTGATGGGCGGCGCCACCTTCGCCATGGGCCTGCTGCCCACCCACGCGACCATCGGCGTCGGCGCGCCGATCCTGCTGACCGTGCTGCGGCTCGTCCAGGGCTTCGCGCTCGGCGGCGAATGGGGCGGCGCGATCCTGCTCGTCTCCGAGCACGGCGGCGACAAGAGCCGTGGTTTCTGGGCCTCCTGGCCGCAGGCGGGCGCACCCGGCGGCAACCTGCTGGCCACCGGTGTGCTGGCGCTGCTCGCCGCGATCCAGTCCGACGAGGCGTTCCTCGCGTGGGGCTGGCGCATCCCGTTCCTGCTCTCCGGTGTGCTGGTCGTGATCGGCCTGTGGATACGGATCTCGGTCGAGGAGTCGCCGGTCTTCCTGGAGGCCCGGCGGAAGGCGGCCGAGGAGGCGGCCGAGGCGGCCGGGACCGCTGCCACGAGCGGCGTACCGGCGGTCAAGCAGGACGCCCCCGTCGTCCAGGTGTTCCGCAAGAGCTGGCGCGAGGTGCTGGTCGCGATCGGCACCCGGTTCGGCGAGAACGTCTCGTACTACATCCTCACCGCCTTCGTGCTCGTGTACGTCACCGTGCACCTCGAACTGCCCAAGAGCGACGCCCTCAACGCGGTCCTGATCGGCTCGGCGGTGCACTTCGTCACCATCCCGATGTGGGGCGCGCTCTCCGACCGGCTCGGCCGGCGCCCGGTCACCCAGATCGGCGCGATCGGCATGGTGGGCTGGTCGTTCGCGTTCTTCGCCCTGCTGGACACCCGGTCGTTCCCGGTCATCGCCCTCGCGGTCACGGTGGGTCTGCTGTTCCACGGGGCGATGTACGGGCCGCAGGCGGCCTTCATCTCGGAGATGTTCGACACCAAGGTCCGTTACTCCGGCGCCTCGATGGGCTCCCAGCTCGCCTCGATCATCGGCGGCGCGCTCGCGCCGCTCATCGCGGTCGAACTGCTCAAGGACCACGACTCGTCCGTGCCGGTGTCCATCTACCTCAGCGCCGCCGCGCTCGTCACCGTCCTGACCGTGTGGGTGGCCAAGGAGACGCGGGGCCGTGACCTGACCAAGGACGGGCTGGTCGGGTCCGTGCCCGCGCCCGGTGTGGAGCGTGCGGCGGAGCCGCGAGCGGCGAGCCGCGCCAAGGACTCGGCCCGCCTCGGCGGCTGAGCGGCGGCGCCCAGCCCCGGGGCCGTACCGTCGCACCCATGCCCACCTGGAGGTGATCACCGTATGCTCGCCGACGTGACAGCTCCAGGCACCCGGCACTCCGTGGCCGCCCTGTGCCGGCTCCTCGACCTGCTGGCGCGGGGCGCGCCCACGGAGGAGTTCTCCCGCCCCGCCGCCGACGCCCGCGAGGCCGGCGTGCGGGGCGGCGAACTGGCCGCGATCAACGACGCCACCGACGTCGCCCTGCGCATCAGGCGCACCCTCAGCCAGCACCGGCGCCGCGAGGCACAGCTCACCGCGCTCTTCGACACCGCGAGCGACCTGGCCGCACTGCGGGATCTGGACGCCGTGCTGCGCGCCATCGTCCACCGGGCCAAGTTGCTGCTCGGCACGGACGTCACCTATCTGTCCCTCAACGACGAACTCGCCGGCGACACCTACATGCGGGTCACCGACGGCTGCGTGGCCGCCACGTTCCAGCAGGTACGGCTCGGGATGGGCGAGGGCCTGGGCGGACTCGTCGCGCAGACCGCCCGCCCGTACGCCACCGGCGACTACCAGCGTGACACCCGCTTCCACCACACCACCACCATCGACAGCGCCGTACTCGACGAGGGCCTGCGCGCGATCCTCGGCGTGCCGCTGCGCGTCGGCGCCCGGATCATCGGAGTGCTGTACGCGGCCGACCGCGCGCCCCGCGAGTTCGCCGCCGAAGA
Source organism: Streptomyces sp. NBC_01508 (assembly GCF_045040315.1). Taxonomy (NCBI): domain Bacteria; kingdom Bacillati; phylum Actinomycetota; class Actinomycetes; order Kitasatosporales; family Streptomycetaceae; genus Streptomyces; species Streptomyces sp. NBC_01508. Next base: position 7,595,979 of record NZ_CP109419.1, read on the forward strand.
GGTCGCCCTGCTCTCCTCGCTGGCCGACCACGCCGCCATCGCCATCGACGGCGCGCGGCTGCTGGAGGAGACGCGGGCCGCGCTGGTCGACCTCAACTCGGCCTCGGAGACGATCAGAACGCACAGCGGTCAGATGCGCCGCGCCGAGGAGGCGCACGACCAGCTCACCGACCTCGTGCTGCGGGGCGGCGGGGCCGACGACGTGGCCGCGGCCATCGCCGACATCCTCGACGGCGGGATCCTCATCCACGACGCGGACGGCGCCGAACTCGCCCGCGCCCGTACCGAATCACTGCCTCCGCTCACCCCGGCGGTCGCCGCGTCCAGGGCGAGCGGCCGGGCGGTCCCCCTGGACGGCACCTGGGTCTGCGCCGTCCTCGCCGGCCCGGAACTCCTCGGCAGTATCGCCCTCACCGGGCGTCCCGACCTCGCGGACGTCGACCGGCTGCTGTTCGAACGCGCCGGAGTCGTCACGGCGTTGCTCCTGCTGCTGCGCCGTTCGGTCGCCGAGGCGGAGGACCGGGTACGCGGCGAACTGCTGGGCGACCTGCTCTCCCGCTCCGGCGATCCGGACGCCCTGTTCGCGCGAGCCCGGCGGCTGGGCGTCGACCTGGCCCGCAGACACTGCGTGTTCGTCGCGGACTGCGAGACGGCGGACCGCCACCGACTGCTGGCCGTGGCCGCCAGACACGCCCAGGCCGGCAACGGCCTGGCCGGCCTCCACCAGGGACACGTGGTGCTCGTCGCGCCCACCGACACCCCAGGCCCGAGCGCGCGCAAGCTCGCCGCCGAACTCGGCCAGGCCGTCGGCTCCCCGGTCACCGTCGGCGCCGCGGGACCGGCCGCCGGTCCCGCCGAACTGCCCACCGCCCACACCGAGGCGTGCCGCTGCCTGTCGGCCCTGCGCGTCCTGGGCCACACCGGACACGGCGGCGCCACCGACGACCTCGGCTTCGTGGGCGTACTCCTCGGCGACCGGGCGGACCTCGGCGGTTACGTACGCGCCACGCTCGGGGCCGTACTGGACTACGACGCCGAGCGCGGCACCGACCTCGTGGGGACGCTCGACGCGTACTTCGCCGAGGGTGCGAGCCTCACCCGGACCAAGACGGCGCTGCACGTCCATGTGAACACGGTCGTGCAGCGCCTCGAACGGGTCGGTCGGCTCCTCGGCCAGGACTGGAACTCCCCGGCCCGCACGCTGGAGATCCAACTGGCCCTGCGGCTGCACGGGTTGACGCGGAGCCCGGGTCTGTCGTAGCCGGCACCGACCGGCGGACGGGCCGGCATCCGCCCGTCCGGCGGTCGAGGCTTCCGGTCGCCGCCCTAACGGACCTTGACGAAGACCGGGTTGGAGTAGAACCACAGGTCGTCCCACGGGCTTTCGAGACCGTCCGCGAGCGGCTCGGCCTCGTCCGTGCCGGTGCCGCGGACGCGGGCGTACAGGTCGCCGTCCACATCGCGCAGGGTGTGCTTGACGACGTACTCGTTGCCCTGCTTGCGCCAGTCGCGCCTGCCGAACCGCGCCACCACCTTCGTGGTGGGGTTGGTGTCGGAGTCGCGGTCGCCGCTCCTGCCGGTGATCCTGCCGACGATCAGGTCGACGCGACGCACCTCGGGACGGTCGCCGTTGGCGTTCTCGCCGTCCAGCGGGCGGAACCTGATCTCGATCTCGACATCCGTACGGCCCCGGTTGGTGACCGTGACCGTCTCGCCGACGGCCGCCGTCCTGCCGTTGTTCTCCGCTGTGACGTCCAGGGTCTTGATGAGGTCGCCGGTGCCGACCCAGATCCGGCCGTTGCGCAGACCGTCCATGATGTCGCCGTAGTCCTGCCGCGCCAGCACATGCGTCTTGCTGTACTCGCCCGGCCAGAAGTCGGAGCCGCCGCGCGTCCAGTGCACGTGCGAGTCGGACGTCGCGGTGATCCACCAGCGCCGGCCCTCGCCGAGCAGCGCGTCCCACAGGCCGCCGACCCGCGCGGTCATCTGGTCGAAGCCGCCGTGTGTCGGGTAGTTGCCGTACCCGCCGCGGGCACCGCCGTTCAACGGCCCCGCCTGGTGGCCAGGAGCGCCCTCGAAGCCGACATAGATGTCGGGCGCGGCGTCGTTGCCGTCGCGGAACTCGCGCGGCGTGTCCTGACCGTAGACGCCGAGGCCGGTCGCGGAGCGCGAGGCGTGGTGGGCGATCACCAGCGGTTTGCGGCGCATGTTCTTCGCCGCCTTCAGGAACTCCACCATCTTGGCCTCGGTGTCACGGCCGGGGTCGGCGGGGAAGGGGTCGAGCTTGGCGAAGCGCTGCTCCAGCTCGAACAGTTGCCGCACCTCGTCGGTGTGGTGCGGGATCATCAGCGTGTGGTGGTCGAGCGCCGGGGCGTCGAACTCCATGCCCCAGAACTGAAGCACCTCGGGGACGAGCACACGCGAGCGCAGCAGGTCGGGGTAGGCCTGCTCCAGATTCACCTTCGAGTGCGTCGGACCGCCGTGGTCGGTGCACATCGCCCAGCTCAGGCCGAAGTTCTTCGCCATGATCGCGTTAATCACGATCGGGTAGACGGCGTCGCCGCCCTTCTTGAACACGGGCGGGTTCTTCGAGGTGTCGAACGAGCCGCTGTACTCCGAGTGCACGTGGTGGTCGCCGGCGCGCCAGGCGCGTCTGCCGGAGTCGCCGGAGCCACCGGACTTTCGGCGGTCGTCATCGTCCTCGTCGCCGAAGGCGGCGCCGGCGCCGCCTTCGGCGACGAGGACGATGACGACCGCGAACTTGACGAGCCGACGCCGGGAGAGTGCCGAGCGCTCGGGGTCTTCGGTGTTCTTGTCCTTCACGGTTGGAGCCTTTCGTTCAACTTCCGGCGCGGGGGGTGCCAACCGCAGAGTCTCGGAGGGCGAACCGAACGCGGAGTGAACGCAGACCAGGCCCGTCGAGAACAACGAACGCCGCCCGCGACGTCGAACGCGGGGGCTACGCCCCGTCGTCGTCCCCGGCCGGGATACGGACCTTGATGCGCTTGCCCACGGGCTCCCGGCGGACGTCGTATCCCTCGCACAGTGCCATGACGATCTCCAACCCGTGCTGCCCGATGCGGCCGGGCTCGGCGGCGCACGGCACCGGCAGGGTGGAATCGGTGTCCCACACGGTGATCTCCACCGTGTCCCCGTCGAAGACCAGATCAAGGAGGCACGGGCCGGGCGCGTACTTGCACGCGTTGGTCACCAGCTCGCTGACGACCAGCTGCGCCGTGCCGATCACGCGGGGCGGCACCGTCCGGTCCCGGTCGGTCCGTACGCCCCCGAGGAAGTCGGCCGCGAAGCGGCGCGCCTCGCCGATCATCCCCGACTCCCCGTCGAACACTGCGCCACGCCTCAGCACCCGGCCCGTGCCCGGGCAGCGGTCCTCGGTCTCTTCCACCCGCTGGTCCATGAGTGCGATCCGTTCCCCGTGGCGGCCCGTCGGCGCGGGTCCTTGCGTCCACGTCACCGCCTTCCCCGCTTCAGCCACTCCAGTCCCATCGGTGGCCGGAATTCCACGAGCGCCGCTCGGAGACGTCCCATCCGTCCCTCGCGCCCCGCCCCGAACCCCGCCCCGAATCCCGGGTCGCGCCGAACCGTACGAGCCTGGTCGATACCCGGACCGTTGGTTCCCCGGTGTTATAGATTCTGATCCACTTTTCAGTCACGAACAGCAGGAGGAGATCGTGGGAGTTTCCCTGGGCAAGGGTGGCAATGTTTCGCTGAGCAAGGAGGCTCCCGGCCTGACCGCCGTGCTCGTCGGCCTCGGCTGGGACGCGCGCAGCACCACCGGTGCGGACTTCGACCTCGACGCGAGCGCGCTGCTGGTGAACAGCGCCGGCCGGGTGCTCTCCGACCAGCACTTCATCTTCTACAACAACCTGAAGAGCCCGGACGGTTCGGTCGAGCACACCGGTGACAACCTCACCGGCGAGGGGGACGGCGACGACGAGTCGCTGAAGGTCAACCTCGCCGGTGTGCCCGCAGACGTCGACAAGATCGTGTTCCCGGTCTCCATCCACGAGGCCGGATCGCGTGGACAGAGCTTCGGCCAGGTCCGTAACGCCTTCATCCGCGTGGTGAACCAGGCCGGTGGCGCCGAACTCGCGCGCTACGACCTCACGGAGGACGCCTCGACGGAGACCGCGATGGTCTTCGGCGAGCTGTACCGGCACGGCGCGGAGTGGAAGTTCCGTGCCGTCGGCCAGGGGTACGCCTCCGGACTGGCCGGGATCGCCGCCGACTTCGGCGTCAACATCTGAGAACGAGCGCCAGGACAAGTGAAGAAGCAGGTGAAGAAGCAAGTGAAGAAGCGTGTGGAGAAGTAGGAACAAGCACGAGCGGGACGGCGGCGGCCGACCACAGATCCGCCGCCGCCCGGCTTGAACACCCCTGATCTCCCTCCTCGTTGACACCCCGCCAAGACGCCGCGGACCTCCACTCCGTGCGAGCGCGCCTGGTGACCACCACCGCACCCGGCTTCGACGACGCGCGGCCGGGCCGCCACAACGTGATCGTGTGGCCGATGAAGGTCGGCGTGTGGGGGCACGCGGCGGCGGTCGGCGGTCGGTTCGAACCCGGTGGGCTGCGCCCGCGTCGCCGCCGTGACCGTGACCGTGGACGGGGCGCCGGGCCGACACCGTGCCCGCCGGTCCGCGGGGCCGCCACCGGTCCGTATCGAACTGGCCTGACACCGGCCCGCACAGCGGTCCGCCCCGCTCACAGCTGGGGATCGACCTGGATCTTGGGTCCCGGTCCCGCTCCCTCGGGCCGTACGCCCGCCAACCACCGGGGCCGGGCGGTCGTCTTCGACAGCGTCGCGGACATGCACGCCCGTATCGACGACCCGGATCTCGACGTCGACGCGACATCGGTGCTCGTGCTCCGGGGCCGCGGCCCCAAGGGCTACCCCGGCATGCCCGAGGTGGCGAACCTGCCGCTGCCGACCAAGCTGCTGGAGCGGGGGGGTGCGCGACATGGTGCGGATCTGCGACGGCCGGATGAGCGGCACGGCGTACGGCACGGCGTACGGCACGGTCGTGCCGCATGTCGCACCCGAGGCCGCGGCGGGCGGCCCCGCTGGGGCTCGTACGCACGGGGGACTGGATCGCGCTGGACGGCGCGGGGCGCCGCCTCGACGTCGACACAACGGCGGCGGAACTCGAACTGCGGCGCCCCGCGAAGGAGATGACCGGGGCGTTCGCCGCACCGGCACGCGGGTGGGAACGTCGCTATGTCGACCATGTCACGCAGGCGGACACCGGCGCCGATCTCGACTTCCTCGTCGGGTCGAGCGGCCACGAAGTGTCGCGTGAGTCGCACTGACGGTGCCCGCCGCGCCCCCGAATCGCGCTGATCTGCCGGTAACGGATTCTCGCGGGCGGGCGGATATGAGAGGTTGCTCGGGGGGGCCGGTGTGGATCCCCGCAGAGGTGGCCGAGGTAGCGGTAGGCAGTGGAGGTAGGGGCTGTGTTGCACGTAGGTCGAGTGCTGAGGTTCGACGAGGTTCGCGGATACGGGTTCATCGTCCCCAGTGAGGGGGACGAGGACGTGTTCATGCACGCCAACGATCTGGTGGATGAGAAGTACCAGTACAAGGCGGGCAGCGAGGTCGAGTACTTCCTGGAGATGGGGGACAAGGGTCCCAAGGCGTCACAGATCAGGCTGGTGCACGCGCCGGCGTCGCACCGGGGTGCGCCGGGCGCGGGACAGGGACAAGGGGAGGTGGATCCGCACGGCGACTACTCGGACGTGCTGTCCCCGGTGGAGCTGCGGAACGAGCTGACCGAGGCGCTGCTCCAGGCCGACGGGACCCTGAGCGGTGATCAGATCAAGCGGGTGCGTACGTCGGTGATCGAGCTGGCGCGCTCGCACGGCTGGCTCGAATCCTGAGCGGAGGTGGTGGGCGGGGAACCGCCCACCACCCGGCTACGCCTTCGACGGCGTCGCCGGGGCGGGCCGCCTTCCCGTGCCCTGCCTTCCTCGCGCCGCGGCGCGAGGAAGAAGATCATCGTCGGGATGAGACACAGCGCCCACACCGTCACCTGGACGACGGTCGGATCGGGCTGGAAGTTGAAGACGCCCTTCAGCAGCGTGCCGTACCAACTGTCCGGCGGGACCGCGCCGGTGACATCGAACGCCTTGCTCCGCAGGCCGCCGACGAAGCGCGCCTCCTGAAGGTCGCGGACGCCGTACGCGAGGACGCCCGCCGCCACGATCCCCAGCAGTGCGCCGATCAGCGGCCCCGACCTGCTCTCGCCGCCGGCCCGCACCGACGCCCAGACGAACCGCGCCGTCTCCAGCCCCTCCCGCCCCCACCAGTCGTCCCTGTCCCGGGCGTCCGGACGCCCGGACGCCCGGCGGCACGGCGAAGACCGCCGAACCCACGTGCTGGATGTACTCGTTGAGCGCGTCGGCCCGCGACAGACTCCGCTGTACGGGGATGAACGCCTCCCGCACGTCGTGCTGGTACGCGAGGAAGAACAGTCCCGCGTCGAGCCGGCCGAGTCCGTCCGTACCGTCCGTGTAGGAGTAGCCGCGCCGCAGCATCCGCGCCCCGCCGTTTGAGCCGGGGTGCGCGAGGCGGACGTGTGACGTCGGCAGCATCGACTTGAAGAACGGTTCGTCGTGCTCCTCGGCCTTGCCGACCGCCGCGCCCTCGCCCTTGTCCCGGCCGGAGACGTCCTCCCGCTCCCTCAGGGAGGTACGGTCCCAGGACTCGATCCGCATGGCGATCCGGCGGATCACGAGACAGGAGCCGCCGGCCAGCCAGGCGGGTCCCGCCTTGGCGGACACCCGCACATGCCGGTCGAGCGCGGCTGTGTCGGTGCCCGCGACGTTGCGGGTGCCGCCCTTGAAGCCGAAGAGATTGCGCGGGGTCCGCGCCTCGGGCTTGGTCGACGAGGTCTTGCCGAAGCCGTGCTGCGCGAGCCTAACTTAGCCGAGCCTTACTCGCCAGAAATCAGAGCAAATCGCAAGATACCCGAGTCAATGGGTCAGTTGCCTTTGTCGATCCTTTTGAATGGCCTGACCCCTGTCCGCTCGACGCCCCCACCAGCGAGAGGCCGAACCGCACATGAAGCTGAGCATCCGCAACCAGATCCCCGGCACCGTCACGGCCATTACTCCCGACGAGGTCATGGCGACGGTCGGGGTCCACCTCTCGGGCGGGCAGGACGTCACCGCCGCCGTCACCCTGGAAGGCGTTCAGGAACTGGGCATCGAGGTGGGCTCGGCGGTACACGTGCTGGCCAAGGCGACCGAGGTCTCCCTGGCCACCGGTCCGGTCGAGGGGCTGAGCATCCGCAACCGCCTCACCGGCACACTCGTCGAGATCGTGCTCGGCGCCGCCCTGGCGAACGTCAAGGTGGCCGTGGACGGCGCCGAGCTGACCGCCGTGATCACCCGGGAAGCCGTGGAGGAGCTGGGGCTCACCCCCGGAACCGGCGTCACCGCGCTGATCAAGTCGACGGAGATCGCGCTTGCCACGGTATGAGCCACTGTCCGAGGTCCACCGGTTCCGTCCGGTGGCCGCCGGTCCGTCCTCGGTCGCCGGACGGGCCGCACAGGGAGCCCGTCCGCGATTGAGGGCAGGCGTGGCCGGGCAGTCCTACCTCCTCGCCCCCCACCGGAGAGGTATCCATGGCGGTCACCGAACGGGGCACGGCGCATCGACGCGTCGGCGCCACTCTCTCCGTCCTGGCCTTGTCCGTTCTGCTCGCCGCCTGTGGTGCCCTCACCCCGGGCAGTGGTTACGACGCGAACACCGGCCGGCCGAGGGCCGTGCCCTCCGCCACGGCCGTACCCGACGAGGACATCACGCTCCGCCTCACGTTCGCGGACGCGCCGGTGATGGTCGACGCGCTCGCCGCCGCCTTCGAGAAGAAGCACCCGCGCATCGACGTACGCCCGGAGTACACCCAGTTCGCGGACTACGTGAAGAGCCTCAAGCTCGCGATGACCTCCGACACGGCGCCCGACCTCGCGCAGTACGCCGTCGGGACGGACGCCCTCGCGCGCCGCGGCGACATCCTCGACCTGGCGCCCTACCGCGAGGCGTACGGCTGGCGGAAGGAATTCCCCGCGGCGAACCTGAATCAGCTCACCGCGGGCGGAGGTGGCGACGCGTCAGATGACCGGCCGCTGTACGGCGTGCCCGTCGGGCTGTCCATGACCGGGCTCTACTACAACAGGAAGCTGGCCGCGGCGGCGGGTATCAGCGGTCCGCCGCGCACGCTCAAGGAGTTCGAGGGCCAACTGGCGGCGGCGAAGCGGGCCGGTGCGACGCCACTGAGCATCGGCGCGCTCGACTCCGGCGGTCTGCATCTGTGGGCCGCCCTCGTCAATGTGATGATGCCGCCCGAGGAGTACCGGGCCTGGGTGGACGGCCGCGAGGGAGCCACGATCGAGACCGAAGGAGCCCTGAAAGCGGCGGAGTTGGTGGCCGAGTGGGCCGGCAAGGGCTACTTCGACCCATCCGCCAACGGCACCGCGCAGGTCGACTCCACCGCCCGCTTCACCCGCGACGACAGCGTCTTCCTGGTCAACGGGAACTGGGCCGCCGGCCAACTGGTCGACGCCATGGGCGAGAACGTCGGCTTCTTCCCCATGCCCGGTCTCCAGGAGTCCGCCCGGTCCGTGGCGTCGGGCTTCAGCGTCGCCTACTCCATCTCCTCACGCACCCGGCACCCGGAAGCGGCCGGTGCCTTCCTCGACTTCATGGCCTCGCCCGAGGCCGCCGCGATCGTCGCGGCCAACGGATTCCTCCCACCGGACCCCGACGCCGTGCCCGAACAGACGGGCGTACTGGGCGAAGTAGCCGCCGCACACCGGAAAGTGGTCGCCGACGACGGCACCAACCAGTTCCCCGACTTCACCGCGCCGTCCATGCTCGACCGGCTCCGCTCCGGCGTACAGAGGCTCATCGCCGGCCGCACGGGACCGGACCGGTTTCTGCGCGAGATCCAGGACGTCTGGGCGGAGCACCGTGCGAGGTAGCCGCCGGCGCGGCGCGGCGCGCGGCTACCTCTACGTACTGCCCGCCCTCGCCGTCTATGTGGTCTTCGCGGTGCTTCCCGCGCTCCACACCGCCTATCTGTCGCTGTTCGACTGGGACGGCATCACCCTCGGCAGCTGGGTGGGGCTCGACAACTACCGCGAGGTCTTCCGGAACCCGGTGCTGCTGAGGTCCGTGGTCAACGCCCTAACGCTGGTGGTCTTCTTCTCCTTCCTCCCCCTCCTGATCGGCCTGCTGATGACCGCCCTGCTGTCCCGGCACCGGCGGCCGGGGATGGGGGTCTACCGCTTCCTGTTCATGCTTCCGCTGGTCGTGCCGCTCGTCGCCGTCGGCGTGACCTGGCGCTGGCTGTACGGGGACGACGGCCTGGTGAACGAGACCCTGCGCGCGATCGGGCTCGACGGTGTCACCCGCGCGTGGCTCGGCGACTTCGACACCGCGCTGATCGCCGTGGGGCTCGTCGGTACCTGGGTGCTGAGCGGGCTGTGCATGATGCTCTTCCTCAGCGGAGTGCAGAAGGTCGACCCCAGCCTCCACGAGGCGGCGCGGCTCGACGGCGCGGGCCCGGTACGGGAGTTCGTGTCCGTCACGCTGCCGCAGCTGCGCGGTGAGCTGGCCATCGCGCTGACCGTGACGATGGTGGCCGCGCTCGCCAGCTTCGACATCGTGTACGTCACGACCAACGGAGGCCCCGGCGAGCAGACGACCGTACCCGGACTGCTCGTCTACCGGCTGGCCTTCTCGGACGGCGACGTGGGGCTCGCGTCGGCGCTGGGTGTGGTGCTGAGCTGTCTGATTCTCGGGCTCGTCTATGTCGTCAACCGTCTGTCGAGGTCCGAGCCATGAAAACCCCCGCCACGGGCGCCACCACGGCCTCACGCGCGGAGCGCTGGTCCGGCTACGCGCTCCTGACCGTCATGGCGATCGCCGTCGTCGTCCCCTTCCTGAGCGTCTTCCTCGCCTCGCTGCGGCCCGCCGGCGAGGCGGTCACCGGACTGGCGTGGCCCGAGCGGTGGAGCTTCGCCAACTACCGGCAGGCCTGGACGGTGGCCGGCTTCTCGGATCTGATCCGCTCCAGCCTGGTCATCGCGGTCGGAGTCGTACCCGCGTCGCTGATCCTCGCGAGCCTGGCGGGGTACGCGCTGGGCACGATGAAGCTGCCGGGCGGAAACGCGGTCGCGGCGTTCTTCGTCGCCGGCCTCACCATCCCGGTCGAACTGATCGTGGTGCCGCTCTACTTCGACCTGCGGGCGGTGGGGCTGACCAACACCTACCTCGGCGTCATCCTGGTGGAGATCGCGCTGTTCATGCCGTTCGGGGTGTTCTGGATGCGGACCCATTTCCGCGCCACGCCACCGTCCCTCGTGGAGGCGGCGCGTATCGACGGGGCCTCGTCCGCCACGATCCTGCTCCGGGTGCTGCTGCCCCTGGCCCGCCCGTCGCTGATGACCCTCGGGGTCCTGGTCTTCATGTGGTCCTGGAACCAGTTCCTGCTGGTCCTGGTGCTGATCCAGGACGCCACCATGCGTACGGCCCCGGCGGGTCTGGGCTTCTTCGTGGGCCAGAACAACACCGACGTACCGACGCTGGCGGCCGGCACGGTCATCGTGATGCTGCCGATCATGGTCGTCTATCTGCTCTTCCAGCGCAGCTTCGTGACCGGGCTGCTCCAGGGAGCGATGAAGGGCTGATTCCCGTCCCCGTCCCCGTCCCCGTCCGCTTCCTCTCCGCTCTGCTTCTGCGATGAGTTCCGGGCGGTGCGACAGTCGGAAGGGAGGGACAGAAGACGGCAACGACACCAGGAGACAGCGATGCCGAAGACCACCCCCAATCTCTGGTTCGACACCCAGGCCGAGCAGGCCGCCGAGTTCTACGTCGGGATCTTCCCGAACTCCCGGATCACGGCCATCACCCACTACGGCGAGGCCGGTCCCGGGCCGGCCGGCACGGTGCTGACCGTGGAGTACGAGCTGGACGGCCAGACCTACATCGGGATCAACGGCGGCCCGCAGTTCACCTTCGACGAGGCCATCTCGTTCCTGATCGAGTGCGCCGACCAGGAAGAGATCGACTACTACTGGGACAAGCTCACCGAGGGCGGCGAAGAGGGTCCGTGCGGCTGGCTGAAGGACAAGTACGGACTGTCCTGGCAGGTCGCGCCCGGCGGGATGGCCGAGCTGCTGAACGGCCCGGACCAGGAGGGCGGCCAGCGGGCGATGAAGGCCATGCTCGGCATGAAGAAGATCGATGTCGCCGCGCTGACCGCCGCGGCCGACGGGACCGCCTAATGCTTAAGTAGCTCCTTGACTGTTGAGGGTCCGGCTGGCATGGTTAAAGACATGCCTAACTATGAAGGCTCGTTGGACGCGGTGTTCCACGCGCTGGCGGACCGGACCCGGCGGGAGCTGGTCGAGCGGCTGATCCGCGGCCCACTCTCCGTCAGTCAACTCGCCCGGCCCCTGGAGATGTCGCTGCCCGCCGTGATGCAGCACCTCCAGGTGCTCGAAGCGTGCGGGCTGGTCCGGTCCGAGAAGACCGGCCGGGTCCGCACCTGCCATATCGAGCCGGACGGGCTACGGATGGCCGAGGAGTGGACCGGGCGGCAGCGCACCGAATGGGAGCACCGCCTGGACCGGCTCGGCGACCGCCTGTCGGAGCAGGAGCCGGCAGAGCGAGGACCCGCAGCGGAGCAAGGGAGCACGTCATGACCGACCACACCTCGACCGACCACACCGTCACCCACGCCACGTTCACCATCGAGCGCGCCTATGCCGCATCGCCGGCCCGCGTGTTCGCCGCCTGGTCCGACCCCGCCGCGAAGGCCAGTTGGTTCGCGGGCCCGGAGCCCGCGCACGAGCTGGACTTCCGGGTCGGCGGCCGGGAGATCAACCGGGGCAGGCAGCCGGACGGCACGCTCATGACGTTCGAGTCCGTCTACCACGACATCGTCGCGGACGTGCGGGTCGTGTACGGCTCCACCCTGCACGCGGGGGAGACCCTGATGACCGCCTCGCTGACCACCGTGGAGTTCGAGCCGGACGGGGAGGGCACCCGGCTGGTCCTCACCGAGCAGGGCAGCTTCCTCGACGGCCAGGAGAAGCCGGAGTGGCGCGAGCAGGGCACCGGCGCCTGGCTCGGCGCGCTGGGCGAGTATCTGACCCGTACGGGCGCGCCGACGCGGTGACCCCGTGACTCGATGCCCCCGTGATCCGGCGACCCGGCCTTGTCACCGATCGCCGGACGGACCGCGCCCGCGGTCCGTCCGGCGATCGATCCCCCCGTTCGCCGTGGTTCAGGCCGCCGCCAGCGCCTCCGTCGGGGGCAGGCGGGCGGCGCGTACGGCGGGATAGAAGCCCGCCAGGCCCCCGATCAGCAGCGTCGCCGCGACCCCGCCGGCCATCGCCCACAGCGGTACCACCGTGGGCCAGCCCTGGTACCCCGCGTATCCGGTCGTGACACCGATGCCGAGCAACACACCGCCGACCCCGCCCAGCGCGGACAGCAGCAGCGATTCGCACAGGAACTGCGTACGGATCTGTCCCCGCGTCGCCCCCAGCGACCGCCGCAGCCCGATCTCCGCCCTGCGCTCCAGCACGGAGATCACCATGGTGTTGGCCACCCCGACGCCGCCGACCAGCAGCGCCACCGCGCCCAGACCCAGCAGGAGACCCGAGAGCGCGTCGTCCGTCGCCAGCTTCGCCGCCAGCGCGTCGGACGGCCGGGAGACCTCCACCTCGTTGGGACTGCGCGGATTGGCCGTGGCGCCCAGCACGCCCTGTACGTCGCCGACCGCCGCCTCCTCCGCCCGTGTGTAGACGGTCGTCGGATGGCCGTCGAATCCGAGGACGTCCTCGGCCGCCGGCCAGCCGACGAGCGCGGCGGCGTCCAGCTCCGGTGCCAGCTCGTTCGGAGCCAGCAGTCCCACGACGGTGAACCACTGGTCGCCCAGCCAGACCTTCGACCCCGGGCCCGCCTCCAGGACGCCGAGCTGCCGGGCCGCCTTCGCGCCGAGCACCGTCGACGGATACCGGTCGTTGGCCGCGTTGAGCCAGCGGCCGTCGACGACGTCCAGCCGTACCGTCCTCGTCAGATCGATACGGGCGGCGAACACGCCGAGCCCGCCGGTCTGTTCCTCCGGGATGTGATCGGTCCGGTAGACACCGGCCTCGGTCCGGCCGACGGCCGAAACCGATTCCACCCCGTCCGTCGCCGCGATCATCTCCACCGCCTCGTCGGGCAGCGACGCCTGATCACCGCCGAACGACTGGCCCGGTGTGACGGTGAGCAGATTCGTGCCGAGCAGCGCCATCCGCCGGTTCAGCTCCTCCTGGCTGGAGGTGGAGATCCCCACGACGCCGATCATCGCCGCGATACCGATGGCGATGCCGAGCGCGGAGAGGAACACCCGCATCGGGCGCGTGCGCAGGCCCGAGCCGCCGACCCGTACGACATCGGCGGGGCCGAGCCGGGCGGGACGCGGGCGGGCCGGTGGCGCGGGGCGTGGCGGTGACGCCGTGGCCGTACTCATACGCCGACCTCCCGCTGTGCCGGAGCGGTCACGTCCGCCGCCGCTCCGTACCCGGCCGGATCGGGCGTGATCAGGCCGTCCTTGAGCCGTACCGCACGCGGCAGCGCGGCGGCGATGTCCCGGTCGTGGGTGATGACCACGACCGTCGTACCGGCCTGGTGCAACTCGTGCAGCAGCTCCATCACCACCGCCCCGGACGTCGAGTCCAGCGCGCCCGTCGGCTCGTCCGCGAGCAGTAGCGGCGGATCCCCCAGCACCGCGCGGGCGATCGCCACCCGCTGCTTCTCCCCACCGGACAGCTGGTGCGGCTCGTTGTACAGCCGGTGCCCGAGACCGACCCGGCGCAGGGCGCGTTCGGCCAGCGCGCGCCGCTCCCCGCGCGAACGGCCGCTGTAGAGAAGGCCGTCGGCGACGGAGTCCAACGCCGGTACGCCGGGGGCGAGATGGAAGGACTGGAAGACGAATCCGATGGACTGGGCGCGCAGCGCCGACAGTTCGCGGTCGGACAGCTCCTGCACGGCGTGCCCGTCGATACGCACCGTGCCCGCCGTCGGGCGGGCCAGTGTGCCCACGATGTTCAGCAGGGTGGACTTGCCTGAGCCGGACGGGCCGACGATGCCCAGCAACTCCCCGCTCATGATGGTCAGATCGGCGTCGGCGAGCGCGGCGACCTCTCCGTACGTCTTGGAGACACCGGTCAGCTCGACGACGGGCCGGGTCGGAGTCCGCCTCACCCGGGCACCCCCACGCGCAGCCCCTCGGTGATGCCCGCGCCGGAGATCTCGACCATGCCGTCGGCGAACAGGCCCAGTTCCACGGGGCGGTTCTCGACGGCGTCGCCGGTGATCACCTGCACGGCGTACCCGCCGCCCTGACGAGCCGTCAGCGCGTTGACGGGCACGGCGAGCACGTCCGTGCGGCTCTCCGCGGTCAGCGTCACATCGACCGGCGCCGCCTGGTAACGCCCCAGCTTCTTCTGCTCCTTGACGCCCAGCTCGACCGGCAGGGTGGCGTCCTCGGCGCTCGGGTCCTCGCCGCTGTCGGACGCCGCCGCGGTGGCCGCGGTCCCGATGTCCGTCACCTTCGCCGCGACGATGGTTCCGTCGGGGAGCGTGACGTTGGCCTTCGTACCGTCCTTGACCAGACCTTCCAGCCGCACCTCCAGATCGACGGTGACCACCCGTCCGGTGACGGTCCAGGTGAGGATGTCCCCGGTGAGGGCGCCGCCCCGGGCGGCCTTGACCTCGGCGACGCGCCGGGCGCCGGGTGCCACCACCGCGTCGTCGGCTGTCACCTCGCCGGTCTCCTCCCGGCCCACGTCGTCCTGCCAGGCCCGTACGGCGTCGGCGGTCGTTTCGGTGTACTCCTCGTCCACCGTGAAGCCGGTGTGGCCGAGCGCGGCGAGGTTGCGCTCCAGCATCAGGACGTCCCGGCCCTCCGCGCCGACGTCGAGCGTGCGGTAGAGCGGGGTGGAGCCGTACAGCAGCACCGACTTCTGTTCGTCGGAGCTGTAGACGGTCTCGCCGCGCTTGATCTCGTCGCCCACGTCCGGCAGCCAGGTCAGGGTGCCGGAGCCCGTGTCGGAGTCCGTGCCGGAACCGCTGTCGGAGCCCGTGCCGCTGTCGGCGCCGGCGGCCGTCGACCCCTGACTTCCGGAGTCTCCACCGGAGGCCGGCGCCTGTACGGTCGCCGCCTCCCCGAATCCGAGCACACCGTCCACGGTCTCGCTGCGGGTGAGCGTGGTCCTGTCCACCGTCGCCGACTTCGCGGGCGTGGAGGGGGCGGCCTCGGCGGACTCGCCGCCGTCGCCGCCCAGTACGCCCGTCGCGCCGATGCCACCGGCGGCGACCACCGTCAGGGCGGCCAAGGTGATGAGCGAGGCACGCAACGGGCGGCGCCGGGGGCCACCGCGCTCCCGCGTGGAGGCGCCCGAGGAGATGCCGGTGGCGGGGTCGGGGTCCGCCGGGGCCTGGGGCGGGCCATCGGCGGAGGCTTCGGGCGGCGTGCCGTCGGTGGAGGCTTCGGGCGGCGTGCCGTCGGCCGGTTGCTGGGAGGTCACGAGCCGGAGCCCTTCTTCATCATGACGCCGCCGCCGGGGAACTTGTCGCGGCACGCGTCCTGCGCCTTCTTGAAAGCGGCGTCGTCCGGGTCCATCCCCGAGCCCATGGTGATCTCCATGGAACCGCCGTTGATCTTCGGGTCGGCGAAATCGGGTACGCCGTTGTCCCGTATGCACGTCGCCCACGCGGCGACCTTGGCGGAGTCGAGCGTGCCGCCTTTGCCGCCCAGGCCCTGCGGGGACAGATCCACGCAGGCTTCCTGCGCCTTCTTGAACTCCGCGGACTCCGGGTCCACGCCGCTGCTGGGATCGAGCTTGATACCGCCGCCCTCGCTGGGATCGGGGAACTTCGTCACCCCGTTCTCCCGCATGCACTCGGCGTACGCCAGAGACCGCTCCTCGGTGCTGGTGGGGGAGGCGTCCGGCCCGGAGCCGCTGTCGGCCGAGGACGAACCGTCGTCGGAGCAGCCCGTGAGGAGCACTCCGGCGAGCAGGAGCGGGACGAGGGAAAGGATGCGCGCGCTGGTGCGCCTGTACGACTGGGTCATGGCGACAACATCTACCGACCCGGTGGTTACAGGGCGGGAACGCACGCTGTTATGTCGCCGTAACCCCTGCTCCTGCATGCTGTGTGACATGCGCGTACTGATAGTGGAGGACCACCGGGAACTGGCCGAGACCGTGGGCGCCGGCCTGCGGCAGGACGGCATGGCCGTCGATCTCGCTTACGACGGCCCGCAGGCGCTCGACATGACGGCGGTGTACGAGTACGACGTCGTCGTGCTCGACCGCGACCTGCCCGGCCTGCACGGCGACGACGTGTGCCGTGCCCTGGTGGCGGGCGGTGGCCGCTCCCGCGTACTGATGCTGACCGCGTCGGCCACCATCGAGGACCGGGTCGACGGCCTCGGTATCGGTGCCGACGACTATCTGCCGAAGCCGTTCGCCTTCGCCGAACTCATCGCGCGGGTACGGGCGTTGGCACGCCGCGCCCAGCCGGCCGTACCACCCGTCCTCACCCACGGCGATCTCTCGCTGGACTCGGCCCGGCGCATCGCGCGGCGCGGCGGACGCCGGCTCGAACTGTCGCCCAAGGAACTCGCCGTACTCGAACTGCTGTTGGCGGCCCAGGGCGGCGCCGTCTCCGCCGAACAGCTCCTGGAACGCGCGTGGGACCAGGCGGCGGACCCCTTCACCAACACGGTCAAGGTCACGGTCAGCAGACTCCGCCGCAAGCTGGGCGAACCGCCGGTGATCGAAACGGTGCCGCATGCCGGCTACCGCATCTGAACGGGAGCGCCGAGCACGGCGCCCGCGCCCAGTCCCGCGCACCCCTCGTCGGCTCCGAGTCCCGTGCCCGCGTCGGCCGTTCCGCCGCATCCGGTGGACGGCCCGGCTCCGCCTCACCCTCCTCTACGGCGCGCTCTTCCTCGTCTCGGGGGCCGCGCTCCTCGCCATCACGTACTTCCTCGTCGCCAACGGCAGCAGGCCCCGCCTCTTCCTCGTCGGCACCGGCCCGGAAGGCGAGCTCCTCCCCAAAGACAGTGAGGCGACGCGCAACGCCGCCAAGGCCCACGCCAACGGCCAACGGGACGCGACACTGCACCAGTTGCTCGTCCAGTCCGGCGTCGCCCTCGCCCTGATGTCCGCAGTCTCCGTCGTACTCGGCTGGATCACCGCCGGCCGCGTACTGCGCCCGGTGCGGACCATGACCGACAAGGCCCGCCGTATCTCCGAACGCAATCTGCACGAACGGCTCGCCGTCACCGGCCCCGCCGACGAACTCAAGGATCTCGGCGACACGTTCGACAGTCTGCTCGCCCGCCTCGACAGCGCCTTCGACGCGCAGAAGCGCTTCGTCGCCAACGCCTCGCACGAGCTGCGGACCCCACTCACCCTCCAACGCGCCCTGATCGAGGTCGCGTTGTCCAACCCGGCGGCGGACGCGCGGTCGCTGCGCACCGTGTGCGAGCGGGTGCTGGCGGCGGGGGAGCAGCAGGAACGTCTCATCGAGGCGCTGCTCACGCTGGCCCGCAGCCAACGTGGCCTGGAGCGGCGCCGGCCGACCGATCTCGCGCCCGTCGTCGCCGACGCGCTGCGCGTCGCGAGCCCCGAGCGGGCCGCGGTGGTACGGATCGAGCGATCCCTCGCACCGGCCTGGACATCGGGCGATCCACGCCTGGTGGAACGCCTGGTCACCAACCTCGTCGACAACGCGCTGCGCCACAACGTCGACGCGAGCGCCGGCGCCCGTGCCGACACCGGGGCGTGGATACGGGTGTTCACGGGCACGGAGGGCGGGCGACCGGTGCTCCGAGTCGTCAACAGCGGGCCGGCCATCCCGCCCGACCGGATCGACACGCTCTTCCAGCCCTTCCAGCGCTACGAGTCCCGGCTGGGCGGCCCGGACGGTCTCGGCCTCGGTCTGTCCATCGTCGCGGCGGTCGCCACCGCGCACGGCGCGCAAGTGACGGCCGTACCGGGACCGGAGGGCGGGCTGGACATCGCGGTGGCGTTCCCCGCGCGGGGCCGGTCCGGAGCCCGCGCACCCCGAGCGGCGGCTACCGCGCCCCCGGCTCCGTCCCGGTCAGCCAGGCGTAGGCCGCCCGCGCAGTGAACTCGCCCTGGCCGCGCGGGAACAGCAGCTCCGCCCCGCGAAACGCCGGATCGTCGGCGGTGCCCGGCACATACGGCACGGCGACGCACCGCATACCGGCCGCGCGTGCCGCCGCCACACCCGGCGCCGCGTCCTCCAGTACCACGCAGTCGGCCGGGTCGGCGCCGAGGCGCCGCGCCGCCTCCAGGAAGACATCGGGCTCGGGCTTGCCGTGCGGGACCTCCTCGGCCGAGACGACGACGGTGAAGTACGGGGCCAGCCCCGTGCCGCCGAGCACCGCCTCGATGGCGGCGCGGGACGAGCCGGAGGCCACCGCCATGGGCACCTCCCGCGCGTACAGCGTCTCCACGAACGTCCGCATCTCCCAAAAGACCTCCGTCGAGGCGCGCGCCAGCTCCAGATAGAGACGGTCCTTCGTGACCAGCAGCTCATCGACCGGCGCCCCGATCCCGTACTCCGCGCGCAGCGCCTCCAGCGTCTCCCGGGTGCTGATACCGATGTACCGGGTGTGATGGTCCCAGCTGAAGTCGGGCACACCGTGCTGGGCGAGCAGCCGCCGGCCGGCCTCGTAGTAGTTCGGCTCGCTGTCCACGAGGGTGCCGTCGAGATCGAAGATGACGGAGGGGGCGGTGGTGGAGGAGAGGGCGGAGTCGGAGTCGGTGCGCGTGGTGCTCATGGGTTCCAGCATGCCAAGCCCCGCCCGTTGCCGCCGGGGCGGCCCGCGTCGCCGCCAAGTGCCGTACGGGACCCGCCACCTCACCGGCGTCGCGCTCCCCGCGCACGCTGTCCGAGCGGCGAAGTGCTTCCACCTCGTCCGAAAGGGTGAACCGGCCGTCGGATTGGGTAGTTCAGGCGGCAGCACCCGACGCGGCCGGCTGGTCTAGACCGCCTGCTACCGTCGGCCCGACAGAGCCGCGAGCGGGGCACGCGCACCACTCCCGGACGTACAGCGCGATCGAACGAGCGACAAGGGGACAGCAGTGGACGGCAGAAGCCACGGCAGGAGCGACGGGCGGGTCTTCATCGGATCGTTCACCTCGGCGGGCGGACGCGGCATCATCGCCGCCACCGTCGACGCGGACACCGGCGCGCTGACGGAACTCGGCGCCACCGACGCCCTGGCGGACCCCTCCTACCTGGCCCTCGCACCCGACGGCTCGGTGCTCTACGCCGTCTCCGAGGGCGAGGAAGGCACGGCCGCCGCCTTCGCGGTCACCCCCCGCGCGTCGGGCGGCACCTCGGCGCCGCGCCTGATCGGCGAGCCCGTCCCGGTCTGCGGATCCGGCCCCACCCATCTCACCCTCGCCGCCGGGCACTTGGTGACCGCCAATTACGGCTCCGGCAGCGTCACCGTCCTGCCCGTCCGCGCGGACGGCACCCTCGGCGCCGCCGCCGGAATCCTCCAGCACGAGGGCACCGGGCCGCACGCCGACCGGCAGGAGGGCCCGCACGCCCATCAGGTGCTGCCCGACCCCAGCGGCCGATGGCTGCTCGCCGTCGACCTGGGTACCGACTCCGTACGGACGAGCACCGTCGACGCCGGGAGCGGCGACATCACACCGCATGCCGAGGCCGTGCTGCGCCCCGGCACGGGACCGCGCCATCTCGCCTTCCACCCGGCGGGCACCCACGCGTACGTGCTCAACGAACTGGAGGCGACCCTCACGGTCTGCCGCTGGGACGCCGACAAGGGCGCGCTGGAGCCGGTCGGCGAGGCGCCCGTCCTCCCGGACGGCGCCGAGGAGAAGAGCTACGCCTCCGAGATCGTCGTCTCGCACGACGGCAGGTATCTCTGGGCCGCCGTGCGCGGGGACGACAGCATCGCCGTCCTGACGCTCGACGAGACGCGCGAGAAGGCCGTCCTGGTCACCACGGTGGACTGCGGCGGACGCTGGCCGCGCGACCTCGCGCTGGACCCGGCGGGACGCAGGCTCTACGCGGCCAACGAGCACTCCGGGGACGTGACCTGGTTCGACATCGATCCGGCGACCGGCGTCCCGTCCCGCGCGGGCTCGTTCGAGGCGCCCGCCGCCTCCTGCGTGATCTTCGGCTGACCTGGTCACCGGGCTGTGCCGGACGGGCCGACAGCCCGTCCGGCGGCGGGGCGAACCGGCCTGCGGACGGCGCTCAGCGCGCCGGCGACCCCTGCGTCTGCGCCGAGATGCCCAGCGCGCTCGTGTACTGCGAGAGCACCAGCTTGCCGACGGCCGGATACGCGCCCAGCGCCTCGGACGCGGCGCAGTCGGCCTCCTTGAGCGCGACGTCGAGCAGGCCCTCGGGCAGCTCGGGTCCGATCAGATACGGAGCGAGCGCCAGCTGCGTCGAACCGGAGTCCCGCAGCTGCTCGGCGATGGCCGCCACCGCGCCCTCGTCGTCGAGCGCCGCCGCCATCACCGGCACGGCGAGGCGCGCGGCCAGCAGCATCCCGGTGATCCCCGCGGCCTGGACGGCCTCCTCGCCGCCCACCGTGGCGAGGACGATGCCGTCGGCGGCCGTGGCCACCGTGAAGAGCCTCGCGCGGTCGGCGCGGGCCAGACCGGCCTCCGACAGACGCACGTGCAGCGCTTCGGCGAGCAACGGGTGCGGACCCAGGACCTCGGTCATCTCCGCCACGGCCTTGCTGTCCACAACGGCCTGACGTATGCGCCTGATCAGGGAGTTGTCGGGACCCGCGAGCAGCGGCACGACAATCGCCGAGATGCCCTCGGGCTCGTTGACCTCACGGCCGGCGGCCTTCGCCAGCTCGTAGCGCTCGACCCGGTGGTCGGCGGTCTGGGCCAGGACGGTGTCCAGCGCGGGGTACTCGTCGTCGCCGTCCAGATAGCCGATCCGGGCGTCGAGGCCCGGTAGTTCGGAGCGGGCGATGCTGACGACTTCCTCGCCGAGGCTCCGCACCTCCGCGCTCGGGTTGCCGGGCATGGCCAGCACAAGCGTGGGCGCGCCCTCGGGCGCCGCCACGGGCTCGGGTCGGCGGTGCCGCCCCGACTGTCGAGGTCGGGGCATTCGTACAGGCAGGCCGGGTGCCGGCCCAGTGGGGGAGCTCATGGCGCCGAATGTTACTGGTTTTGTGGGGTCGGCTGTTCGGGGAGGGTCCGTTCCTGCGTCATCTGTCCATATTTTTTCGATATGTTGCTTACTGCTTATTCATCCCGCTCTGTCGGAACGGACAACAGCCGCCCGTCGCGCGGCAGTCGCAGCGAACCGGTCGCCAGGGCCGCCGCGATGCGCAGCGCCCCGGCCAGCGGATCACCCTCAGCCGACACCGTTACGGCGTGCGGCAGCCGGTCGGCCAACTCGGCCCGCAGCGGTACGAGCAGCGGATCGCCCATCTTGAACAGCCCACCGGTCAGGGCGACTTCACACCTATCGACCTGCGGACACACCGCGACGGCCGCGTCCGCGACATGCCGCGCGGCCTCGTTGACGATCTCCGCTGCGACCGGGTCGTGGGCCGCGCAGCGGGCCACCTCGGGGGCGAAGGAGGCCAGCACCGCGGGCCGGTCGGTACGCGGATAGACCAGGCCGGGCATCTCCGGTCCGGGGCCGAACACGACTTCCATCCGGGACAGCAGTGCGGCCGAACCGCCACGCCGGCCGTCGTACGCGCGCATCGCCGCCTCCAGCCCCGCCCGGCCGATCCAGGCCCCGCCGCCGCAGTCACCCAGCAGGTGCCCCCAGCCGTCCGCACGCTGCCAGCCCGCCAGGTCGGTGCCGAGCGCGATCATGCCCGTACCGGCGGCGACGACGGCGCCCGGACGCTGGCCGAGCGCCCCCGCGTACGCGGTGACCCCGTCAGCGGCGAGCGCCAACCGCCTTACCCCCAGAGCCCTTTCCAGCGCGGCCGGCAGTTCGGCGCGGAGCCCGTCGCCCAGTGTCGCCATGCCGGCGGCACCGATCGCGACCGCCTCCGGCGCCCGCGTGTCCGCGCGTGCGAGCAGCGTCTCGACGGCGGGCAGCAACTGCTTCAGCAGATGCTCGGGGTCGATACCCGAACCGCCGGTGCGGACCGGCTCGGTGGACACGGCGGTGCCGGCCGTCCGCACCGACGCGGCGCCGCCTGACGAACCGGCCACGTCCGTCGACCCGAGGGCGATC
The DNA here is from genome assembly GCF_045040315.1 of Streptomyces sp. NBC_01508. Classification (NCBI taxonomy): domain Bacteria; kingdom Bacillati; phylum Actinomycetota; class Actinomycetes; order Kitasatosporales; family Streptomycetaceae; genus Streptomyces; species Streptomyces sp. NBC_01508. Next base: position 7,618,300 of record NZ_CP109419.1, read on the forward strand.
CGCAGGCCGGACCCGCCCGAGTCCACGCCGAGCACCCAGCTCACGGCAGCCGCCGTTCGACCGGCCGCGCGCCCTGCTGGACGAGGAGTTCGTCGGCACGGCTGAACGGGCGCGAGCCGAAGAAGCCCCGGTCCGCCGACATGGGGGAGGGGCGCGACGACTCGATCGCGGGCAACGGGCGAAGGAGCGGGCGCAGATTACGGGGATGCGCGGGAGTTCCGTGCTCCAGGTATCGGGAGCGGAAGGCTGACCAGGCACGATGACCACGGCCGAGTGGCTTGACCACTGAACGCAACAAGCTCCCCTCCTTCCAGGTGACCGGCTGTGCGATCTGCTCGACCGACTACAGGACCTTGACGAGGAAGAAGAGTAGCGCCGGAGGGCGGCCCGTGTGCGGGGGCGTCCCTGCTTGTGCGGGGTGCCGCTATGTGCCGGTAGGGTGACGCCGTGGCACCACGACCCTTGAATGAACTCGTTGAAGCAGGCTGGGCGAAGGCTCTCGAACCTGCGGCCGAACGCATCGCGGCCATGGGGGACTTCCTCCGAGCCGAGATAGCAGCCGGCCGGACCTACCTTCCGGCCGGGGCGAATGTCCTGCGGGCCTTCCAGCAGCCGTTCGATGACGTCCGTGTCCTGATTGTCGGTCAGGATCCCTACCCGACGCCGGGGATGGCCATCGGGTTGAGTTTCGCGGTGGCGCCGGAGGTGCGGTCGTTGCCGGGGAGCTTGGAGAACATCTTCCGGGAGATGCACGCCGACTTGGGGCTGCCCCGGCCGTCCAACGGGGATCTGACGCCGTGGACTCAGCAGGGTGTGCTGCTGCTCAACAGAGCATTGACCACGGCCCCGCGCAATCCGGGCGCGCACCGCGGCAAGGGTTGGGAGGAGGTCACCGAGCAGGCGATCCGGGCGCTGGCCGCGCGGGGAAAGCCACTGGTATCCATTCTGTGGGGGCGTGACGCGCGTAACCTGCGGCCCCTCCTCGGGGATCTCCCGTCGATCGAGTCCTCGCATCCCTCGCCGATGTCGGCGGACCGTGGTTTCTTCGGCTCGCGCCCGTTCAGCCGGGCCAACGACCTGCTGGCGCGGCAGGGGGCCGAACTGGTGGACTGGCGACTGCCGTAGCCACGGCTACCGCGGTGCGTGACTTCTGTTTCGAGTTGCCCGCGGTGGCGGTGACCGGCCCCGCAAGACACTCGACCGCTGACTTCAACTCTGCGTGGACCGGGTGGCCAGCTGGCCGACCAGCGACTCGGCCAGGGAGGCCACGGTGGGGAACTCCCAGAGGGCGTTGGGGTCGATCGCGAAGCCCACGTGGTCTTCGATCGTGGTGAGAAGGGTGATGGCCCTGATCGAATCCAGGCCGTAGGCGGACATCGGCTCAGTCGGATCGACTGCCCCCCGCGGCAGCCTCAGCTCCTCGGCCAGCCGGGCGCAGAGCCAGTCCTGGAGTTCGGTGTAGTGCTCGTCGGCTCCGGTGTTCCGCATGTGAGTCCTTCGGGTGTGTGGACCAGTACCTCGTGGCCCTAACGAGGGTCCTGGTAAAGGGGAGTCAGTAGACCCTGGTGGAAGAGATCCCGCATCGCCGCGCGGCGAACCTTGCCGCTCGTGGTGCGCGGGACACTGCCGGGCTTGAGCAGAGCCACTCTGTCGACGCTGATGCCGAACTCGCGCCCCACCGTGTGCCGGATGCCGGCCGCGAGAGCGGGCAACCCGTCGTGCTGCACGCGGCGCACCTCGTGCGTGACGACGACCATGGATTCGTCACCCTGGGCGTAGCCAGGACCGCCGAACACGACGCCGACGCTGCCCAACTCCGGGTGCTGGGCGCGCAGTTCTTGCTCCACGTCCTGGGGGTAGACGTTGCGCCCGTGCACGATGATCACGTCCTTGAGCCGTCCGTGCACGTAGAGCTCACCCTCGTGCAGCACGCCGATATCGCCGGTGCGGAGGTAGCCGCCGTCGCCGTTCGCGGTGACGGCGTCGAAGGTCCCCGCGTTGTCGTCCCGCTGCCAGTAGCCGGGGGAGATGCTGCGGCCACGCAGCCAGATCTCTCCCAGGGAGCCCTCCGGGAGCACCTCCCGGGACGTCGGGTCGACCACGCGGAGCTCCGCCGCGGTGGTGGGGATACCGCAACTGACGATCGCGCGTGTCCGGGCCGCTCCGGCGGCAGGAGTGAAGGTGCCCCGTGCGAGCGCGTCGAGGTCCACTTCGCGGGTCACAGGTGGCCGGCCCGGCTGCCCGCAGACGAACACGGTCGCCTCCGCGAGTCCGTAGCTGGGGACCAGGGCCTCCGGGCGGAATCCCGAGGCCGCGAACTTGGCGGTGAAGCTGGTGAGGATATCCGGAGCGATGGGCTCCGAGGCGCAGCCGGCCAGGCTCCAGCCAGACAGGTCCAGCGCGGCCGCCTGCTCCTCGCTGACCTTTCGCGTGCACAGCTCGAAGGCGAAGTTGGGAGCGAACGACATGGTCAGACCCTCGCTCTCGATCAGCTGCAGCCAGCGCAGGGGCCGGCGGATGAACGCCAGCGGTTCCATCAGCACGCTTCTGTCGCCGCCCAGCAGCGGCCACAGGAACAGATTGAGCCCCATGTCGTGGTACAGCGGCAGCCATCCGCCCGAAGGCCCGTGCCACCGGAGCGCTCGCATTCCCTCGTCGGCGTTGAACAGGAGATGGTCGTGCTGGATCACCGCGCCTTTGGGGGTGCCGGTCGATCCCGATGTGTACTGCAGCAGGGCTGTCGTCGACCGGTCCAGCCGCGGGGGCGCCCAGCCCTGTGGATCGCCGAATCCGGGCTCGTCGCCGGCGGCGGTGCGGATCGTGGTGACGTCCATGTCCTTCATCCACGTGTGAACCTCGTCCAGATTGCGGGACGTGGTCAGCGCGGCGGCGGCGCCGGAGTCGGTGGCGACCGCGGCGAGCCGCTTGCGATGGTGCGGATGGCGGCCCGGGAGTGGGGCCGGGACAGCGATCATCCCGGCGTACAGGCAGCCGAAGAGTGCTGCGGCGAACTCAAGGCCGTTGGGGTGGAGCAGGAGCACACGGGAGCCCGGGGGGACGTTCCCCTGCAGCCACGCGGCGCGGCTGCGCGCCTCCTCGTCGAGCTGGGCGTACGACCAGCGCACCATGCCGCCGGTGAGGTCGTCGGGGTCGGCGAGGAACGCGACCGCCTCGGCGGCCGGCTGGGCCGCCACCCGCTCACGGAACAGCGCCACCAGGTCGGGTGCGTCGGCCAGGGATTGCGACATGAGAGCGTCCTCCGCGACTGGCTTGGGATCGGGACGGTGACGGACTCCTCAACCGGTGCGGACGCCGTCGAAGTCGACCAGGAGGTGCGACGGCCCGCGCAGGTTCAGGTTGCGTTTGTAGGTGACGCCGCCAGGCCGAAGCCGCGGTCGCACCAGGAAAGTACTGAAGAGCTCAAGGGCGATGGCCACCTCCAGGCGCGCCAGACCGGCGCCGAGGCAGAAGTGCGCGCCGGCCGAGAACGCCAGATGGGCGGCGGCAGGGGAACGGTCGATGTCGAACCGGTCCGGGTCGCGATACACGGAGGGATCCCGGTTGGCGGCCCCCAGCAGGAACAGCACCGTGTCGCCCGGCCGGACCTCGGCGTCGCCGATCGCGCCGTGCTCACGGGCCACCCGGGTGGTCATCTGCACGGGTGCGTCGTAGCGCAGAACCTCTTCGACGACCGCCGGTGCCAGTGTGGTGTCGGCCCGCAGCCGGTCGAACTGCCCGGGATGACGCAACAGGGCGAGAACCGCGTTGCCGATCAGGTTCACGGTCGTCTCGTGACCGGCGTTGAGCAGGAGCACGCAGGTTGCCAGGACGTCGTCCTCGTCGAGACGGTGCCCGTCCTCCTCGACCCGCAGGAGGTGCGAGATGAGGTCCTGCCCGGGAGTGCTCTGGCGCTCCTCGATCAGACGCCTGAAGTAGTGGACGAATCCGGCGCGGGCCCGCGCGGCCTCCCTCGTCATCTGTCCGATGGTGCCCAGCGGCGGATCCAGCACCGTCGCGAGCTCGGACGACCAGTCCTGCAGGAGCCGGCGATCCTCGTACGGGACGCCCAGCAGTTCGCAGATGACCCGCAGCGGCAGCGGATAGGCGAGGTCGTCGACGACTTCGAGAGTGCCGGTCTCGGCGGCGGCCCGGAACAGGTCCGTCGCGATCTCTCGGATCCACGGCGCCATGCCGTCGACCTTCCGCCGCGTGAACGCGCCGGTCACCAACCGGCGGTAGCGGGTGTGGTCCGGCGGGTCGAGATGGAGGAAGTTCCGCGTCCGCGGCCCTCGCGGAGTCGGGGAGAGCGGGGCCCGGTCCCGCGCCGCGCTCATCGTCTGGTCACGGAGCAGGGCCGAGCACTGGTCGTGCCGCCCCACCACGAGGAGACCGTCGAAAGGCGCGTAGGGCGAGCGCCGGCGCAGTTTCTCCAGAGAGGGGTACGGGTTCTCCCGGTTGCCCGGATCGGTCAGGTCGGCGATCTCCGCCGGCAGCGCGGGACGGCCCGACCGTGTCGATTCCTCATTCTCACCGGCGGTTGAGACCATCACCGAATCCATTCTCATAGAGACCGACGATCGCCGACAGTACCCGTGCGCCGGAAACCCGGGAATGTCGTGCGGCGTTTAACCGCTGAAATGCCGCAGTTGAACAGTCGGCCCCGCACCTGAACGGTGTGGACTGTCATTTGACGCCCGTTCGGCGACTGGTGAGGATGGCGTACCGAAATGATCCGGAACACCGCTGCGGCCGAGGCTCATTCATCCTCCGAAGGGGAACGGACTGTGTCCATTTCGCTGGTCGGTTCCGACGGAGAATCCGATGGAGATGCCGTGCTGGGAGAGTTGACATCGGCTCAGCTCGGCATCTGGTATTCCCAGCAGATTGCGCCGGATGACACTCCGTACAACATTGCCGAATGTCTTGAGATCGACGGCGGCGTGGATCTGGACGTATTCGTGCGGGCCGTGCGGCAGGTGCTTGCCGACGTCGACGCGTACCGTCTGCGTTTCCGCGTGGTGGACGGGCAGCCGCGGCACTACGTCGACATCACCGCCGATGTCCCCGTTCGCGTCATCGACGTCAGTGCCGAGTCCGACCCGAGGGCCACCGCGGAACGATGGATGCGGGCGGAGCTGCGCCGGCCGGTCGAACTGGCGGGCCAGGAACCCCTGTTCGCCTGCGCCGTACTCTCCCTGGGAGAGGGTCACCTGCTCTGGTATCACCGTGCCCACCACCTGATCATGGACGCGCACAGTGGGGCGCTGATCGCCACCCGGGTGGCTGCCGCGTACTCCTCGCTGTCGGCGGGTGCGGACCCCGGCGGGGGCGACGCGGTCGAGCCGTTCTCGGCGTTGGTTGAGGCGGATCGGGAGTACCGGATGTCTCCGGACCTCGGCTCGGACCAGGCGTACTGGCTCGCCGCCCTGGACGGTCTGCCGGATCGGGCCGACCCGGCCGGACCGGACGGCCGGGGGGGATCGGACGGCCAGGGGGGATCGGGGACGCCGTCGCGCGCCAGTGCCGAACTCGACCTGGATCGCGGCGCCGAACTCAGGGACGCCGCCCGCCGGTTGAAGACGAGCCTCGCCGTCCTTGTCATCGCGGCGGCGGCCGTCCACGAGCATCGGACCACCGGGGCCCGGGACATCGTCCTCGGGGTGTCCGTACCCGGCCGCGTCGGGCGGCGCGAACGGCAGGCCCCGGGCATGACCGCGAACGTCATGCCGGTGCGGCTGGATGTCACGCCCGAGACGTCCGTCGCGGAGATCATCCGCCGCACCGGACGGTCGATCGGCCGAGGACTGCGGCACCACCGGTACCGCTACGCGGACATGATCCGGGACCTGCAGATCAGCGACGGAACCCCGCTGTGCGCACTGATCGTCGACGTCATGAGCTTCGGCTACCCCACGCGGTTCGGCGACGCGGAGGCGACGGTCCGCAATCTCACCCAAGGGCCGACCACGGACCGGCGGTTGGCGGTCTACGACCGCTCGGACCGGTCGCCGGTCCAGATCGACGTGGACGCCGACCGCGGCCGGAACGGGCCGACCGCCGCCGGCGATCTGTTGCTCCGCTTCCGCCGGATCCTGGACTGGATGGTGACGGCGGCGCCGCGGACCCCGGTCGGCGACGCGGAAATCCTCGATGAGGACGAGTGGTCGCAGGTCGTGCGCGGCTGGAACGACACCGCGACCGACCTGCCGCGGGTGACCGTACCGCGGCTGATCGACGCGCAGGCGGCGCGTACCCCGGATGGCACCGCGGTCGTCTCGGCCGACGGCGCGATGGCGTACGCGGAACTGGACGCCCGTGCCGAACGGCTCGCACGGCACCTGGCCGCGTCGGGGGTGGGCCCGGAGTCGGTGATCGGGCTCTGCCTGCCGTCGGGCCCGGAGATGATCGCGGCGATCCTGGGCGTCTGGCGGACCGGCGCCGCCTACCTGCCCATCGATCCGCGGCAGCCGGTCGAGCGGACCGCGTTCCAGCTCGCCGACGCCCGAGCCGCCCTGCTCGTGGCCAACGACGAGCTGCTGGAGGACCTGCCGGCCGGACGCGTACGCACCGTCTCGGTGGACGACCTGACCACGTCCGGCGCCCCCTTTGCCGCGACCGTGCCGGAACCGGACGGTCTTGCGTATGTCATCTACACCTCGGGCTCGACCGGCACGCCCAAGGGCGTCGCCGTGACCCACCGCTCCCTGGCGAACTACGTGGCATCGGTGCGCGAGCGGCTCGATCTCGGCGGCGAGGGCGCCCGGTACGCGGTGCTCCAGCCACAGGTGACCGACCTGGGATACACGATGGTCTTCTGCTCGCTGGCCACCGGCGGGGAACTGCACGTCCTCGACCCCGACACCGTGCTCGACCCGGCCGCGGTCTCCGGCTACCTCGCCGACCACCGGATCGACCACCTCAAGGCCGTCCCGTCGCATCTGGCGGCGCTCACGGCACAGGTGGGTCCCGAAGGCGTACTGCCGGCCCGCTCGCTGGTCCTCGGCGGCGAGGCGGCGGCGCCGGACTGGGTCCGCGCCGTGCTGGACGCGGCAGGGGAGCAGGGGGTGTTCAATCACTACGGCCCCACCGAGACCACCATCGGGGTCACCACCACTCGGCTGTCCTTCGACGACGTCGCGGACGGCGACGTCCCGATCGGCGCGCCCATCGACGGCGCACGGGTCTACGTCCTCGACGGTTCGCTGCGTCCGGTACCGGTGGGAGTGACCGGTGAGCTGTACGTGGCGGGCGACGCACTGGCACGAGGCTACGTGAACCGGCCCGGGCTCACCGGCGAGCGGTTCGTGGCCTGCCCGTTCGAGAACGGGACGCGGATGTACCGGACGGGAGACCGGGCCCGCTGGCGCCGCGACGGGCGGCTGGTGTTCGCGGGCCGCGCGGACGACCAGGTCAAGATCCGGGGCTTTCGGGTCGAACCCGGCGAGATCGAGAGCGCCCTCGCCGCCCATCGCGAGGTGGCCGGGGCCGCCGTCGTCGTCCGGCAGCACGCGCCCGGCGGCGGGCAGGGTGTGCCCGGAGCGGCGGATCTGGTCGCGTACGTCGTCCCCCACGACCCGATGGCCGAGGACGGACTCGCGGACCGGGTACGGGAACACCTGGCGGGCCGGCTGCCCGACCACATGGTCCCCGCCGCGGTCGTCGTGCTCGGCGAACTGCCGCTGACCGGGAACGGGAAGCTGGACCGCAAGGCGCTGCCGGCGACGGACCGCGTGCCGGGCGCGGGCCGCGCACCGGCGAGTGCGGAGGAGGAGTTCCTCTGCGAGGCGTTCGCCCGCGTGCTCGGCCGGGCCACGGTCGGACCGGACGAGGACTTCTTCGCCCTCGGCGGCAACTCGCTCGTGGCCGTGGCCCTGGTGGAGGACCTGCGCACGCGCGGGATTTCCCTCTCGGTACGCGCCCTGTTCCTCACCCCGACTCCGGCGAGGCTGGCCGAGGTCTCCGGCCCGGAGCAGGTGGCGGTGCCGGCGAACCGGATACCCGAGGGGGCGACCGGGATCACTCCCGGCATGCTGCCGCTCGTCGACCTTGACGAGACGGAGCTCGCGCGTGTGCTTGCCCATGTCGAGGGCGGAGCGGCCAACGTCGCGGATGTGTACCCCCTGGCCCCGTTGCAGGAAGGGATCCTCTTCCACCATCTGGCGCGGGCCGAGGGCGACCCCGACGTCTACCTGCGGTCGGCGGTGCTGGAGTTCGACTCACAGGAGCGACGCGACGGGTTCTTCGACGCGTTGCGGCAGGTGATGGACCGACACGACATCTACCGCACCGCGTTCGTGTCGGACGGTCTGCGCGAGCCGGTGCAGGTGGTCTCGCGCCGGGTCGGGCTGCCGGTCGAGAAGGTCGTGGGAGATCCCGGCCAGGACCCGGTGGAGCAGTTGCTGGCCGCGGCCGGATCGTGGATGGATCTTGACCGGGCACCGCTGCTGAGGGCGCACGTCCTCACCGAGCCGAGCGACGGGTGCTGGCTGGCCGTACTGCGCATCCATCACATGGTGCAGGACCTCACGACGCTGCGGGTGCTCATCCAGGAGATCCGCGAGTTCCTGGCGGGGCGGGGCGACCGGCTGCCGGCGCCGCTGCCGTACCGGAACTTCGTGGTCCAGGCGCGACTGGGCACGCCCGCGGCGCAACACGCGCGCCACTTCGCCGCTCTGCTCGGTGACGTCACGGAGACGACCGCTCCTTTCGGACTCCTCGACGTGCACGGTGACGGCGCCGCGGTGGTACGCGCGGGCGGACCGGTCGAAGACCGGCTCGGCGGGCGGATACGCGACGTGGCGTCGACGTCCGCGGTGAGCCCGGCGACGATCTTCCACCTGGCCTGGGCCCGCCTGCTCGCGGCGATGTCGGGGAGCGATGACGTCGTGTTCGGCACGGTGCTGGCCGGCCGGATGAACGCGGGGGCCGGTGCCGACCGGGTGCCCGGCCTGTTCCTCAACACCCTGCCCGTGCGGGTGGGTGTCGACGGGCGTGGTGCGGCCGACGCGCTGGCCGGGCTGCGGCGCCAGCTGGCCGAGCTGCTGGAGCATGAACAGGCGCCGCTGGCACTCGCACAGAAGGCGAGCGCCGTGCCCGCCGGCAGACCGCTGTTCACCTCCATCGTCAACTACCGGCGCGACCTGTCCGCCGACGAGTCCGACATCGGTCTTGAAGGAGTCACACTGCGCTCCGCCAGGGAACGCACCAACTACCCGGTGACGCTGATCGTCCGCGACACCGGGTCCGCGTTCGACGTCACCGTCGACGCGCTGGCGCCTGCCGACGCGACCCGGATCAGCGCACTGCTGCACACCTGCCTGGACAACCTGGTCACGGCACTGACCAATGCCCCGGGTACCCCGTTCGCCGCGGTGGACACCCTCGACCCGGCCGAGCGACGGCAACTCCTCGACGAGTTGAACCGGACCGCGGCGCCGGTACCGGGCCGGACGGCGTCGGGCCGGACGGTGCCGGGGCTGTTTGCCGCACAGGTGGCGCGTACCCCGGAGAACGTCGCCCTGGTCTGCTCAGGCGTCGAGGTCGGATACCTGGAGCTGCGGGCGCGATCCGCCCGGCTGGCCCGCCAGCTGCGCGACATCGGTGTCGGAGCCGAGTCGGTGGTGGCCCTGTGCCTGCCGCGCGGCATCGAGATGGTGACCGCGATCCTCGCCGTGTGGCAGGCCGGGGCGGCCTACCTGCCGCTGGACCCGGCCCATCCTGCGGCCAGAATCGCCTACATGCTCGCCGACAGCCGGGCATCGGTGGTGGTCGGCACCACCGAGGTCCTTGACGACATGCCAGCGACGGGGAGGGTCCGCACCCTCGACCTGGACGACCCGGCGGTGGTGTCGGCACTGGCGGCGCAGCCCGCGACGGCCCCCGAGACCGGCGTGCGGCCCGACCAACTGGCGTACGTGATCTACACCTCCGGATCCACCGGGCGGCCGAAGGGCGTCGCTGTCACTCACGGGAACCTGGCCAACTATGTGATCCACGTGCCGCGGCGGGTGGGGTTCGGAGCCGCCGGCGGGCGGTACGCGCTGATGCAGCCGGCCGTGACGGACCTGGGGAACACGGTGATGTTCGCCAGCCTGACCACCGGCGGTGAGCTGCACATCCTGGACGCCGGGGCGGCGACGGACCCGGTCGCGGTCGCCGGGTATCTGGCCAGGCACGGGATCGACTTCGTGAAGATGGTGCCCTCACATCTGGCCGCGCTCGGCGCCAGCGGCGACCTGAGCTGGCTGCTGCCGCGGAGCGCGCTGGTGCTGGGTGGCGAGGCGGCCACCACCGACTGGGTCGCGCAGCTGCTCAAGGCGGCCGGGGACCTGCCGGTGTTCAATCACTACGGCCCCACGGAGACCACGATCGGTGTCGTGACCGCACGGCTCGACCGCGCGCCCGTGATCGCCGGCACGGTACCGATCGGGACGCCGGTGGCCAACACGGCGGTGCATGTGCTCGACGACGCGCTGCGGCCGGTGCCCGCGGGGGTGGCAGGGGAGCTGTACGTGGCCGGGGCGCAGGTGGCGCGCGGCTACATGGGCCACCCCGGCCAGACCTCGGAGCGCTTTGTGGCCAGCCCGTTCGGGGACGGGACGCGGATGTACCGGACGGGGGACCGCGCCCGCTGGTCCGACGGCGGATTCCTGGAGTACCTGGGGCGGGCGGACGAGCAGGTCAAGATTCGCGGGTTCCGGGTGGAACCCGGCGAGGTCCGGTCGGTGCTTGCCAGACACCCGGCCGTGACGCAGGCCGCGGTGATCGTCCGAGAGGATACGCCGGGTGACAAGCGCCTGGCCGCGTACGTCGTGCCGGCGGATCAGAGTGCCGGCGCCGCCGGTGCGCTGACCGAGGCGGTGCGGCGCTTCGCCCAGGAGAACCTGCCGCGGCACATGGTGCCCGACGTGGTGGTACCACTGGCCGGGCTGCCGCTGACCGGCAACGGGAAGCTCGATCGCGGTGCGTTGCCGGAGCCGGACCGGGCGGCAGCCGCGGGGGCGGGACCGCAACCGGCCAACGAGCGGGAGGCGGCGCTGTGCAGGGCGTTCGCGGAGATCCTCGACCTGCCCGCGGTCGGCGTGCGGGACGACTTCTTCGTCCTCGGCGGGCACTCGCTGCTGGCGACCCAACTGGTCAGCCGGGTGCGGGTGGTGCTGGGCGAGGAACTTCCGATCCACGAGCTGTTCGACAAGCCCACCCCCGCCGCCCTCGCCGCCTGGCTGGCGACCCGGGCCGACGACGAGAAGCAGACCAGGCCGCGGCTGCGACCGATGCGGGCGCGATAGCGCGGGCAGTCGGTCGGGCCGCGGCCCGGTCGGGTCCGGGGATTTTGGTCAGGTGTCGGACATCGCCACCAGGACGCGCCGGGTCCCTTCGAAGGGGCGCCGGCCGTGGGCGAGCAGGACGTTGTCGATGAGCAGCACGTCGCCGCCGCGCCAGTCGACATCGACGGCGCTCTCCAGCCCACGGCTGATGATCTGCTCGACGTAGGCGTCAGGGATCGGGGTGCCGTCGGCAAGCGTCACGTACTGCGGGAACTCGTCGGGCGTGAGGATGTCGTACAGCTCGGCCGAGGCTTCGTCCCCCAGCCCGGCCGGGTGCCACTGGTCGGCCTGGTTGAACCAGACCTCGGCACCGGTGACCGGGTGCTTGGTGGTCGCGGGCCGGACTTGGATGACGCGCAGGCCGTCCGTGCCCCACTCCCACTCGGCCCGCGACTCCCGGAGAAACTCCTCGACCGCCGTACGGTCGTCGGTTTCGAACGTGTCCTGCCAGCTCTTTCCGAAGCCGTACCCGTCGTGCAGGTTCTGGACGTAGCGGATGCCGCCGGCGAACGCTTCGCGGACCTCGGCGTCGAGTGCGTCGAGCCAGAGTTGGCCGTCGAGCACCGGAGTGGCGCCGCCCGTCTCGGCCGCCTTCTCGCAGTAGAAGGTGAGCCGGGTCGGCCAGCGATAGGCGTAGCTGAGCTCGTTGTGCATGGAAATGGTGTACTTCTGCGGGTACTCGGTCGAGGTGTAGAGGTTCCCGCCCACCTTGGTGCGCGGCGAGTTGCCGTGCACGTACGGCAGGCGGTCCGGCACCAGCCGGGCGAGTACCGGCTCGATGGCCTCGGGCGAGACGCCGAAGCCCCTGAAGACGAGCGCTTTGCGCTCGGTGAGCAGGTCGGCCAGCCCTTGCGGGCCCAGTTCGTCGAGCCAGTCGACGAGGCCGGGCGTACCGGCCCCGTCGCCGGCTGTCTCGTGTGGCCGCCAGGTGCCACTGCCTGACTCAACGGTGTCCAACACGTCCTCCGATCCGGGCTGCGGGCAGGGTCAGCCGCTCGCCTCTTTGGTGACATTCACGCGCGTGCCGTTGGTGTTCTGGGTGGCGAATTGAGTGCGGTAGAGCTCGCTGTAGAGGCCGCCGGCTTCGAGCAGGTCCAGGTGGGTGCCGCGTTCACGGATCCGGCCGCCGTCGAGAACGAGGATCTGGTCGGCTTCCAGGATGGTCGAAAGACGGTGGGCGATGACCAGGGATGTACGGCCCGCCAGCGTGATCTTCAGCGCGCGCTGGATCGCCGCCTCGGACTCCGAGTCCAGGTGCGCGGTGGCCTCGTCGAGGATGACGACCGGCGGTGACTTGAGCAGGAGCCGGGCGAGGCTGATGCGTTGCTTCTCGCCACCGGAGAGGCGGTGGCCGCGGTCGCCGACCACGGTGTCGAGGCCGTCGGGGAGCGACGAGATCAACTCCCAGATCCGGGCCGCGTCGCATGCCTCGACCAGTTCCTTCTCACTGGCGCCCGGCCGGGCGTACAGCAGGTTGGTCCGAATCGTGTCGTGGAACAGGTGCGCGTCCTGGGTGACGACGCCGATCGTGTCGTGCACGGAACGTATGGTCAGATCGCGTATGTCGTGGTCGCCGACGCGCACTGTCCCGGAGGTGGTGTCGTAGAGCCGGGGGACCAGGTTGGTGATCGTGGTCTTGCCGGCGCCCGAAGGGCCCACCAGCGCGGTGAGCTTTCCGGCCGGAGCTTGGAAACTCACCTCGTCCAGGACCATGGCGTTGTCACCCTTGGCCGGCGCGCGCCGCGCGATCGATTCGAGGGAGGCCAGGGACACCTCTTCGGCGGCCGGATACCGGAAGGAGACCCGGTCGAACTCGATGTCCGGGGAGGTGCCGTCGACGGCGGGGAGCGGTCGGGCGGCGGGTCGTTCGGCGATGAGCGGCTTGAGATCGAGCACCTCGAAGACGCGGTCGAAGCTGACGAGCGCGATCATGATATTGACCTGCATGGTCGACAGCTGGTTGATCGGCCCGTACAGCCGCAGCAGCAGCGCGACCATGGCGACGAGGGTGCCGATCTGGAGCGTGCCGTTGATGGTCAGCACGCCGCCGAGGCCGTAGACCAGCGCGGTGGTCATCCCGGCGATCAGCGTGGCGATGAGGACGAGCACGCGCCCCCAGACCCCTGTCCTGATCGCCACGTCCCGGACCTCGGCCGCCTTGTGCGCGAACCCCTCGGACTCCTCGTCCGGCCGGCCGTAGAGCTTGGCCAGCATCGCGCCGGACACGTTGAACCGCTCGTTCATCATCGAGCCCATGTCGGCGTTGAGGACCATGCCCTCGCGGGTGAGCCGCTGCAGCCTGCGGCCGACGAATATGGCGGGAGCCAGGAAGAACGGGATCATCACCAGCGCCGCGAGGGTGATCTGCCATGACAGGAAGATCATCGTGGCGAGCACGAGCACCAGGGTCAGCAGGGTCGACACCGTCTGCGACAGCAGCGTCGTGATCGCTCGTTGTGCGCCGACCACGTCGGTGTTGAGCCTGCTGACCAGGGCTCCGGTCTGCGTACGGGTGAAGAATGCCAGTGGCTGCCGCTGAACATGTTCGAACACCTGGCAGCGCAGGTCGTAGACGATGCCCTGGCCGACCCGCCCGGAGAACCAGGTCTGGGTGAACGCGGCCACTACTTCCACCAGCGCCAGGGCGGCCACGAGCAGGGCGAGGCCCACCACGGTCCCTTCCTCGCGCGGTACGATCCCGTCGTCGATGATCATCTTGAGCACCAGCGGGCTCGCCGCCGTGATGGCCGAACCCGCGACCGTCGTCAGCATGACCACCGTCAGTGACCAGCGATATCGCAGGGCATAGGGAATGATGCGCCGTACCGTGCCCGGTTTGATCTTCTGTTTGGTGATCGACCTGTCTGCGCCGAGCGACATCGGACCCATGCGCGGGCCGCCCATCATGGCCACGAATTCCTCCTCTTGTCGCCGTCCCGAGTTGCCGCCGTCCCGAGCCGCTCGGGCGTCTGGGGAAATCCAGCGCTGGTGGAATACGCGCTGAGGGGCAGGGGCCAATGCGTCAGTGACCGTACCCGTGAAGCCGAAGCGTGTGAAAGCCTGTGCGGAGGCCGGGTACCGGTCAGTGCCTCGGTCGCCGGCGCTGTTCAACTTCGGCGCGGCCACAGTTGAACACCAGGAACCGAGGCTGAGCGCCGCCGGATAAGGCGGCGGTTAAGGTTCCCGCTAACCGTCGGGAAACCTGCCGTAATCCACTCTGTATGGCATGCAGATACTTTCAATTCCCGTGGCCACGACGCCCGTCGTCCCGTGCCCCGGCCCGACGTGCGGCGTCGAGGGGCACACGTGGAGGCTGAGTCATGTTCGAGTCTGAGACTGAGAGCACGGCCCAGGCGCGGGTTCCGGAACAGGAGCCGGACCAGGAGCCGGATCAGGGGGACGAGGAGACGCCGGTAGCGCCGGCCGCGCGCCGACGTCGGCCCTGGAAGCTGCTGAGCGGGGCTGTGGTGCTGGCAGTGGGCTCCGCGGGCGCGGTGTATGCGGTGCAGCACGATGACGGCACCACGCCGCAGGCAGAACAGCAGTCGTCGTTGCCGACGAAGTCGGTGGTCCGTACGGATGTGGTCAACACCACTGAGATCGATGGGGCATTGAGCTATCGAGGCAGTTACACGGTGCTCGCCGAGAGTTCCGGACGGCTCACGTGGCTGCCCGGAAGTGGCGATGTGATCAGGCAGGGCAAGCGGGTGTTCGAGGTGAACGGCCGTGCTGTTCCGCTCTTCTACGGGTCGGTGCCGCTGTGGCGGGAGCTGAAGCTCGGGATGTCCGACGGACGCGACGTGCTGCAGTTGGAGCGCAATCTGCAAGCACTGGGC
Source organism: Streptomyces sp. NBC_01508 (assembly GCF_045040315.1). Taxonomy (NCBI): domain Bacteria; kingdom Bacillati; phylum Actinomycetota; class Actinomycetes; order Kitasatosporales; family Streptomycetaceae; genus Streptomyces; species Streptomyces sp. NBC_01508. The sequence continues at coordinate 7,633,463 of NZ_CP109419.1, forward strand.
TACGGCAGCTACCTGACGGTGGATCAGACGTTCAGCACGGCGACCAGGACGGCTGTGAAGGCGTGGCAGGACGCCCTGAACGTCACCGAGAACGGCGTGGTCAAGCCGGGTGACGTGGTGGTGCAGCGGAAGGCGATCCGGGTGACCGAGGTCAAGGCGCTCCTGGGTGCCCCGGCCTCGGGCAACGTGCTGACCGCGAGTAGCACCGAGCGGCGGATCACGGTGGACGTGCCGGTCAGCGATCAAGACATCGCCAAGAAGGGCGCGAAGGTGCGGGTGACGCTGCCGGGCAAGAAGACCACCGAAGGGCACATCGTCGCGGTCGGCAAGGTGGCGACCGCGGGCACCAGCAACTCCCAGTCGCAGACCGGGCAGGGCACACAGGACGCCACCATTCCGGTCTACATCGAGCTGGACAAACAGAGCAGTGCGGGGGACCTGGACCGCGCTCCGGCGACGGTCGGGTTCACCAGCACCGAGCACAAGAACGTGCTGACGGTGCCGATCAACGCGCTGCTGGCCGCCGGCAGCGGCTACCGGGTGATAGTGGTGAGTGCCCAGGGGGAGACGCGCTCGGTGCGGGTCGAGCTCGGCATTTTCGACGGAGACGACGTCGAGGTGAAGGGCGACCTCCGCGAGGGCATGAAAGTACAGGTGCCGCGCTCATGACCGCTGGGAGCGAGGCCGCGGATGAGCCGGTCGCGGTGATCGCGGTGGAGGAGGCGAGCAAGGTCTACGCCGGCAGTGTGTGGGCACTGCGCCGGGCCTCGCTCTCCATCCAGGCCGGTGAGCTGGTCGCGATCGTGGGTCCCTCGGGATCGGGCAAGTCGACGCTGTTGAACCTGATGGGGACGCTGGACAAGCCGAGCTCCGGACGGGTCCTGATCCACGGGCACGACGTGGCCAAGTTGCCTGATCGGCGGCTGTCCGCGGTACGGGCGCACTGGATCGGGTTTGTCTTCCAGCAGTTCTTCCTGACCGCGCACCTGTCCGCCCTGGACAACGTCGCGACCGGCCTGCTCTATCACGGCCTGCCGCCCCGGGAGCGCCGCCGGCGGGCGAAGGTGGCGCTGGAGCGTGTGGGCCTCGGCCACCGCCTGGACCATCGTCCGCAGCAGATGTCGGGCGGAGAGAAGCAGCGAGCCGCGATCGCCCGGGCGGTGGTGGGGAATCCGCCGCTGCTGCTCGCCGACGAGCCGACCGGCAACCTCGACTCGAAATCCGGCGCGGGGGTACTTGAGCTGCTGGGCGAACTGAACCGCGATGGCACAGCGGTCGTGGTGATCACCCATGATCTGGATGTCGCGGCCGCGCTGCCGCGGCGTTTGGAGATCCGCGACGGCAAGGTTCACGCCGATACAGGGGTGTTGACATGAGAGCGCTACCGGACCCGTCCCGGCTTCGCGGGACCGACCTGGCCGCGGTCGGCCTGGACGGACTGCGTGGCCGGCCGCTGCGGGCCGTGCTGTCCGCGCTGGGCATCGCCATCGGGGTGGCCGCCATGGTCGCGCTGGTGGGCCTCAGCAGCGCCAGCAGGGCCGGGCTGATGGCCGAGATCGAGCAGATGGGCACCAATCTGCTCACCGCCAAGCCCGGTACGACGCTGTCCGGTGACACCGCGAAGCTACCCACGGACGCGGAGGGCATGGTCTCCCGCATCCCCGGCGTGACCGGCGTGTCAGGGACCGGCCTGGTGGCGGACGCGACCGTCCGCCGCACGGACAGGATCCCCTCGTCGAAGACCAGCGGCGTCGCCGTGCAGGCCACCCGAACCGACCTGCTGCACACGCTCAGCGGCACGGTGCGATCCGGCGCCTTCCTCAATGCCGCCACCAGCCAGTACCCGGCGGTGGTGCTCGGCTCCGACGCCGCTGCCCGGCTCGGCGTCGACCGCGCCGACGTGAGTGTCTTCATCGGCGGTCAGTGGTTCCTGGTCGTCGGCGTCCTCGATCAGCTGCCGCTCGCCCCCGAGATCGACCGCTCGGCCCTGATCGGCTGGTCCTACGCCGAGCGTCTCGGGTTCGACGGGCACACCACCGCTCTCTACGAGCGGTCCACGGATGCGGCGGTGTCGTCGGTGCGCGAAGTGCTGGGGCGCACCATCAACCCCAAGAACCCGGAGGAGGTACAGGTCAGCCGCCCCTCTGACGCGCTCACCGCGCAGGCCGCCGCGGAGGAGACATTCAACGCGCTGTTCTTCGGCCTCGGTGCCATCGCGCTGCTGGCCGGCGGCGTCGGTATCGCCAACATCATGGTGATCTCGGTGCTGGAGCGCCGGCAGGAGATCGGGCTGCGACGGTCGCTGGGCGCGACCCGCGGACAGATCCGGCTCCAGTTCCTCACCGAGTCGGTGAGCCTGTCGACACTCGGCGGGGCCGCCGGCGTACTCATCGGGCTGGGCACCTGCCTCGGCTACGCCCTCTACCGGGACTGGCCCCTGACCCTGCCCGGCCAGGCCATCGCCGGAGGCGCGCTGGCCGCCGTCGCGATCGGCGCCGTCGCAGGCATCTACCCCGCCCGCCGCGCCGCCCGCCTCACCCCCACCGAGGCCCTCGCCACCACCTGACCGGCGACCCGCTACCCCCGGCTGGTCGTCAGGGGTGCCTCCGCGTCCGCTCATGGGCGCGGAGGCACCTCATTTCCGTGTGTTTCCCCGGGTCCCACCAACCTCTGTAAGAGTTCGGTTAACGGCGACGGTCACCGGGTGGAAACCTCTCGGCGGCCATGCTGGTGAGCATGAAGAAACTCACTTTCGCCGCCGTGGTGACTCTGACGGCCGCCGCCATGTTCGGAATGACCGCGTGCTCTGACGAGGAGTCACCGAATAAGGCTGCGCCCTCGAACGGTGACGCCGATTACGACCGGATGCAGCAGTTCATCGAGTGCATGAAGAAGCAGGGACTCGACGTTCCGGAGCCTCCCGCGGACGGGGGCGGGGACAGCAGCGTCGAGAAGCCCGAAGGCGGCTCCCAGGCGGCGGCCGAAGCGGCACGGGCGGCCTGCGCGAAGTACGCCCCCAGCGACGACCTCAACGAGGACATCACGGAAGCCGACAAGGACCTGGCGCTGAAGAAGGCTGAGTGCCTGCGCGAGCAAGGCATCAATGCCAAGGATCCCAAGCCCGGGACACTTGACGTCTCCGTCGAAGGCGCCGTGGACAACGACAAGCTCGTCAAGGCCTTCGCCACTTGCAACAAGAAGGTCGGGGCCGCCCAGGGCTGACCCTCGACGGCCACTGCTCCGCCCGAACCGACCGGGCGGAGCGTCGCCATGTCCGGCATCGAGCCGCCACATCCCCACTCGGCGCCGCGCCCGGCGCGGGTCTGTTCAACTGCGGATTCCGCTCGGTTGAACAAAGGCCGCAGGGCCCATTCGGACATACCTTGCCCATATTCCGCGGATGAGTTGGAATGGCCGAGCCGGCTGGGGCGGGGCATGCGCCTGGGTGGAGGTACGGCGTGGAATTCGAACACCTGGGGAGAGGCATCGATGATCCCGTTGTCGTTCGCGCAGCGTCGGCTCTGGTTCTTGGCCAAGCTGGAGAATTCGGGCCTCACCTATAACAACGTCATCGCCTTGGCGATACGTGGCCCGTTGGATGTCGCGGCGCTGAGCGCGGCTTTACGGGATCTACTGGGGCGCCACGAGTCGCTGCGCACCGTGTTTCCCTCCGTGGGGGGCGAACCGTATCAGCGCATCCTCGATCCGAGGAAGCTTGAATGGAAGCTGGACGTACGCCGGGCAGCGCCCGAGGATGTGGCCGAGGCCCGGGCGGAGGCGGCCCGATCCGCCTTTGACCTGTCGTCGGAAGTGCCCATCCGCGCGTCGCTGCTCGCCGTGGCGCCGGACGAGCATGTGCTGATCATGGTCGTGCATCACATCGCCACCGATGCCTCGTCCCATCGTCCGCTGGGGCGCGACCTGTCGACGGCGTACGCGGCGCGGGCGCGTGGCGAGGCGCCGCTGTGGGAACCACTGCCGGTGCAGTACGCCGACTACGCCGTGTGGCAACGGGAGTTGCTCGGCGAGAGCGCCGACCCGAGCAGCCGTCTCTCGGTCCAGCTGGACTACTGGCGGCGGACGTTGGCGGGGGCGCCGGAGGAACTGGCGTTGCCCGCGGATCGGCCGCGTCCGGTGGCGCCGGGCCAGTTGGGCCACCGGATCCCGCTGCGGGTTCCGGCGCGGACGCACGCGCGCCTGGCGGACCTGGCGCTCGGCGAGGGCGTGACGGCGTTCATGGTGGTGCAGGCCGCGCTGGCGGTGACACTGTCCCGGCTGGGCGCCGGATACGACATTCCCATTGGTGCGGCGGTGGCCGGGCGCACCGACGAGGCGCTGAACGATCTGGTCGGGTTCTTCGTCAACAGCCTCGTCATACGCACGGATCTGTCGGACGACCCGGACTTCCGGCAGGTGCTGGCCCGGGTCCGCCGAACGAGCCTGGACGCGTTCGCGCATCAGGACGTGCCGTTCGAGCGGCTGGTGGAGGAGCTGGCGCCGGAGCGGTCGCTGACCCGGCACCCGCTGTTCCAGGTCATGCTGACCGTGCAGAACACGGCCGACGCCGTGCTGGATCTGCCCGGAGTCGCCGTCGAGCTGCTGCCGTCGAGCATGTCGGTGGCCAGGTTCGACCTCGATGTGATGATCGAGGAGGTATTCGACGAGCGTGGCCGCCCCGACGGGCTGGCCGGCGTCGTCATCGGAGCGGACACCCTGTTCGAAGCGTCGACGGTGGCCAGGATCGCGGATCGGCTCCAGCGGGTGCTGCGGACGGTTGCCGCCGACCCGGCCGTCCCCCTGCACGCGGTGGACGTGCTCGACGCCGAGGAGCGCGACCGCCTTCTCGTCGAGTGGAACGACACCGCGACGGACCTGCCGGGCGGCTCGGTCCTCGCGTCGTTCGAGCGGCAGGTCGTGGACGCACCCGACGCCGACGCCGTCGTCGACGACGACCGCACGGTCACCTACGCGGAACTGGACGCGCGTGCCAGGCAGTTGGCGGGAGTGCTGGCCGGGCTCGGCGTCGGCTCCGGCGCCGTGGTGGGGCTGTGTCTGCCGCGGAGCGTTGATGCGGTGGCGGGCGTCCTGGCGGTGTGGAAGGTAGGAGCCGCCTACCTCCCGATCGATCCGGCCAATCCGGCCGAGCGGGTCGGGTTCATGCTGGCCGACAGCCGGGCGGTGGCATTGGTCGGCACCGAGGACATTCTCGACGCCCTGCCGGTGGTGCGCGTGCCCGTGATCGCCGTCGACGGCCTCGACACGTCGGTCGTGGGCGACGTCGGGCCTGTCTCGCCAGGCATCACGGAACTGGCGTATGTGATGTACACGTCAGGGTCGACGGGTCGGCCGAAGGGCGTCGCGGTCACGCACGGCGGGCTCGCCAACTACGTGAACTGGGCGGCCGGGGCCTATGAGGTGGGGCGCGGCGGTGCCGTGCTGTACTCGTCGCCGGCGTTCGACCTGACGGTGACCAGCCTGCTGGTGCCGCTCGTGGCAGGCGCGGCGGTCACGGTCAGCAACGACGGCGGTGTCGAAGGGCTGGCCGAGGTACTGCGCTCGGGCGGCGGGTTCGACCTGGTGAAGGTCGTCCCGGCGCACCTTCCGATGCTGGCGCAGTTGCTGCCCGCCGAGCGGCTGGCGGGAGCGGCGCGGCGCTGGGTGGTCGGCGGGGAGGCGCTGTCGGGGCAGCAGGTCTCGTCCTGGCTGGAGGCGGCGCCGGACGCGGTGGTGGTGAACGAGTACGGTCCGACCGAAACGGTGGTGGGCTGCTCGATCCACGAGGTGCGGTCCGGTCAGCGAGTCGAAGGCGCGGTGCCGATCGGGCGGCCGATCGCCAACACTCGTCTGTACGTGCTGGACGACGGGCTCGCCCCGGCGCCGGTCGGGGTGCCAGGAGAACTCTATGTCGCAGGATCGGGCCTGGCGCGTGGCTACGTGGGCCGGGCGGGGCTGACGGGTGAGCGGTTCGTGGCCTGCCCCTTCGGGCCCGGTGCCGGTGAGCGGATGTACCGGACCGGGGACATGGCCAAGTGGACCGCGGACGGCGAGTTGGTGTTCCTGGGCCGCGCCGACGACCAGATGAAGATCCGCGGGTTCCGGATCGAGCCCGGCGAGGTGGAAGCGGTCCTGCACACCCACCCCGGAGTGGGGCGGGTCGCGGTCATCGCGCGGGAGGACACCCCCGGAGACGTGCGACTGGTGGCCTATGTCGTCCCCGACGACGGCGTCCCCGACGACGGCGTCGGTGGCGACGCACTCGACGGCGATGCCCTGCGGGAGACGGTCGCGCGGCAGCTGCCGGACTACATGGTGCCGACGGCCGTGGTGGTCCTGCACGACCTGCCGCTGACCGACAACGGCAAGCTCGACCGCAAGGCGCTTATGGCCCCCGACTACGCGAGTGGCGCCGGTGCCGGGCGTACGGCGACGACTGTCCAGGAGGAGCTCCTGTGCGGGGCGTTCGCCGAGGTGCTGGGTATTGAGACGGTGGGGTTGGACGACAGCTTCTTCGAGCTCGGCGGGCACTCCCTGCTCGGCGTTCGGCTGTTGTCGCGCATCCGTGTCCTGCTGGGTGCGGAGCTGCCGCTGTCGGTGTTGTTCGAACAGGCCACGGTGGCCGGGCTCGCCGAGTGGCTCGCCGGGACGCACACGGACCGGGTGCGGCTGGAGTTGTCGGCGGGTGCCCGTCCACAACGGCCGCCGCTGTCGTTCGCGCAGCGCCGGTTGTGGTTCCTCGGCCAGCTCGAAGGCCCCAGCCCGACCTACAACACCACCGCCGCGATCCGCCTCGCGGGCGCGCTGGACGTCCCCGCGCTGACGGCGGCGCTGCGGGACGTCATCGTGCGCCACGAGCCGCTGCACACCGTGTATCCGACCGCCGACGGCGAGCCGTACCAGCAGATCCTCGACACGCGGGAGGTGGAGTCCTGGGACCTGGCGGTGCGTCAGGTCGACCCGGACGACGTTGCCGCGGCCGTGGCGCGGGCGACCCGGCACGCGTTCGACCTGGCCGAAGAGATGCCCTTCCGGGCCTGGCTGTTCCAGACCTCGGACGACGACCACGTGCTGGTACTCGTCGTTCACCACATCGCCAGCGACGGATGGTCGCTGGCGCCGCTCGGGCGTGACGTGTCGGCGGCCTACGCGGCGCGGGTGCGGGGCGAGACGCCGTTGTGGGAGCCGCTGCCGGTGCAGTACGTCGACTACGCGCTGTGGCAACGCGACCTGCTGGGGGACGAGTCCGACCCGGACAGCCTGCTGGCGACGCAGATCGAGTACTGGCGGCGAACCCTCGCCGGCGCTCCGGAAGAGCTGACGCTGCCGACGGACCGGCCGCGCCCGGCGGTGCCGAGCCGCCGCGGGCACCGGGTGCCCTTCCGGGTGCCGACCGACGTCCACCAACGGCTGGTGGATCTCGCCCGTGCCGAGGGCGTCACCTCGTTCATGGCCTTGCAGACCGCCCTGGCGGTACTGCTCTCCCGGCTCGGCGCCGGCCATGACATCCCGATCGGCATTCCGGTCGCCGGCCGCGCCGACGCGGCGTTGGAGGATCTGGTCGGAAGTTTCGTCAACACCCTCGTGATCCGCACCGATCTGTCCGGGGATCCGGAGTTCCGGGAGCTCCTGGCGCAGGTCCGGGAGGCGAGCCTCGGGGCCCTCGCGCATCAGGACGTGCCGTTCGAGCGGCTGGTCGAGGAACTGACCGTGACCCGATCACTCGGTCGACACCCGCTGTTCCAAGTGATGCTCACCGTGCAGAACGTCGAGCGCGCCGAACTGGACCTGCCCGGCGTGCACGTGAGTGCCGGCACGAGCGACGTGGACGCGGCGGCAGCGCCTGCGGCGCGCTACGACCTGCACTTCACCGTCGGAGAGACCTTCGACGACCAGGGTCGCCCCGCAGGACTCCGCGCGCTGGTGACCCTGTCCGACGACCTGTTCCACGCCGAGACGGCGGAACGGATGGCTGCCTGGTTCGTCCGAGTGCTGGAGACGGTGACCGAGACCGCGGACGTACGGCTGCACGCGATTCAGGTACTCGACGCCGACGAGCGGGACCGGGCGCTCCACCAGTGGAACGACACCACGGTGCCCGACGCGCGCCCGGCCGTCATCCGCCTGTTCGAGGACCAGGTGGCCGCGACCCCGGACGCGACGGCCCTCGTGGCCGACGGCGCCGAGGTGACCTATCGGGAGCTGGACGCGGCTGCCCGCCGGCTGTCCCGATACCTGCGCGACCTGGGCGTGGGGCTCGAGTCCGTGGTGGGGTTGTGCCTGCCGCGCGGCATCCAGATGATCACGGCGATTCTGGGTGTGTGGAAGGCCGGCGCGGCCTATCTGCCCATCGACGGTCATCTGCCTCCCGACCGGGTGGCGTTCATGCTCGCCGACAGCGGTGCGCAGGCGGTGCTGGCGGACCACGAATCGGATTCCGGGACCGCCGGCGGATCGGCGGGTGTGCCGGTGGTGTGGATCGACGAGGCACGGCACGCCGGGGAGCTCGCCGAGCTTGAGCCCGCCGTCTCGGTTGTGGCGGATCCCGCGGGCCTGGCCTACGTGATGTACACCTCGGGTTCGACGGGCACGCCGAAGGGCGTCGCGGTCACCCACGGGTCGCTGGCCAACTACGTGGCCTCAGTCTCCGGGCGGCTGGACTGGGCCGGCGAGGGCTCGCGGTTCGGCCTGCTGCAGCCGCAGGTGACCGACCTGGGCAACACCGTGGTCTTCATCAGCTTGGCCACCGGCGGGCAACTGCACGTCCTGGACAGCGAGGCGGTGACCGATCCGGTCGCCGTGTCCGAGTATCTGCGTGAGCAGCGGATCGACTACGTGAAGGCGGTGCCGTCACACCTCGCCGCGTTGTCCGCGGACGCCGGGCTGAACGCCGTGCTGCCCACCCGCTCCCTGGTGCTCGGCGGGGAGGCCGCACCGGCCGCCTGGATACGTGACCTGGTCGGGGCGGCCGGGGACCGACGCGTGTTCAACCACTACGGACCGACAGAGACCACCATCGGAGTGGCCACCGCCGAGCTTTCGCCCGCGGCCGTCGCCGAGGGCGTGGTCCCGATCGGGACGCCCATCGCCAACACCCGCCTGTTCGTGCTCGACGACGTGCTGGCCGCAGCCCCGACGGGCGTCGTCGGCGAGCTGTACGTCGCCGGTGCCCCGCTGGCGCGCGGCTTCCTGGGACGGCCCGGGCTGACCGGAGAACGCTTCGTGGCGTGCCCCTTCGGCGACGCACCCGGGGAGCGGATGTACCGCACCGGCGACCTGGTCAAGAGGATCGCCGACGGCAATCTGGTGTTCGTCGGCCGTGCCGATGCCCAGGTGAAGATCCGCGGCTACCGTGTCGAACCCGGCGAGATCGAGGCCGTCCTGGTGGAGCACCCGGCCGTCTCCCGCGCCGCAGTGGTCGCCCGTGAGGAAGGCGCGGGCGGTGACCGGCTCGTCGCCTATGTCGTGCTCGCCGAAGGCCAGTCCGTCGACGGAGACTTGCGGGAGTTCGTGGCGGCGCGGCTGCCGCAGTACATGGTGCCCGCGGCCGAGGTGGTGCTCCCCGAGCTGCCGCTGACCGCGAACGGCAAGCTGGACCGTGCGGCGCTGCCCGACCCCGACGACATCACGGCCACCAACCCCGGCCGGGAACCGGCGAGCGCCACCGAGGCCGCCCTCTGCGAGATCTACGCCGAGGTCCTCGATCTGGACCAGGTCGCAGTGCACGACAGCTTCTTCGACCTGGGCGGGCACTCCCTGCTCGCGATCCGGCTGCTCTCCCGGATCCGCTCCAGGCTGGGCGCGGAAGTAAAGATCAGGACGCTGTTCGAGGCGCCGGCGGTGGCGGACCTGGCGGCACGGATCGCCGGACCCCGGCACGACCGGGCCCGCCTCCCGCTCCGGGCGGGGCCGCGCCCCGAGCGCGTTCCGCTGTCGTTCGCGCAACAACGCCTGTGGTTCCTGGGCCAGATAGCGGGACCTGGCCCGACGTACAACATTCCCCTCGCCATCCGATTGACGGGCGCGCTGGACGTCCCCGTGCTGACGGCGGCGCTGCGGGACGTCATCGCCCGCCACGAGCCGCTGCACACCGTCTACCGCTCCGCCGACGGCGAGCCGTACCAGGAGATCCTCGATCCGGACGGACTCGACTGGCACCTCACGGTGACCGACGTGCAGCCCGATGCCTTGGCCGACGCCACCGCGCAGGCAGCGAGCTATGCGTTCGATCTGTCGGCGGAGCTGCCGATCCGGGCATGGCTGTTCGATCTGGGAGCCGACGAGCGGGCCCTGGTACTGGTCGTACATCACATTGCTACCGACGGCTGGTCCCATGCCCCGCTGGGCCGGGATCTGTCGGTGGCGTATGCGGCGCGGTTGCGTGGTGAGGTTCCGGTGTTCGCGCCGTTGCCGGTGCAGTATGCGGACTACGCCCTGTGGCAGCGGGAGTTGTTGGGGGAGGAGTCGGATCCGGGGAGTCTGCTGTCGGAGCAGGTGGGGTACTGGCGCGGGGTGTTGGCCGGTGCGCCGGAGGAACTGGCGTTGCCGGTGGACCGGGTGCGTCCGGCGGTGGCTGGGCAGGCCGGTCATCGGGTGCCGTTGCGGGTGCCGGCTGAGGTGCATCAGCGGGTCGTCGATCTCGCGCGGGCCGAGGGTGTGACGGTGTTCATGGTGGTGCAGGCTGCCCTGGCGGTGCTGCTCTCCCGTCTGGGTGCGGGAACCGACGTTCCGATCGGTTCGGCCGCCGCGGGTCGTACTGATGAGGCGTTGGACGATCTGGTCGGGTTCTTCGTGAACACGTTGGTGGTCCGGACGGATCTGTCGGGTGATCCGGTGTTCCGGGAGGTGTTGGGGCGGGTGCGGGAGGCGAGTCTGGGTGCGTTGGCGCATCAGGATGTGCCGTTCGAGCGGCTGGTGGAGGAGCTGGCTCCGGAGCGGTCGCTGGCCCGGCATCCCCTGTTCCAGGTGATGCTGACCCTGCAGAACGTTCAGAGCGCCACCCTCGACCTGCCCGGCGTCCACGCCGAGGCGCTCGACGGGTCAGGGAACGCGGCACGGTTCGACTTGGAAGTTCACCTGCGCGAGGTCTTCGACGATCGGGGGCTTGCTGCTGGGTTGCGGGGTTCGTTGGTCGCGTCGGTGGATCTGTTCGATGTGGGTTCGGTCGAGGCGATCGTGTGGCGGTTGGTGCGGGTGTTGGAGCAGGTGACGGCTGTGCCTGATGTCCGGCTGCATGGGGTGGATGTGCTGGGTGCGGGTGAGCGGGATCGGGTTTTGGTGGAGTGGAATGACACGGCCTCGGGTATGGCTGGTGCGTCGTTGGTGAGGTTGTTCGAGGAGCGGGTGGTGGCTGATCCGGGTGGGGTGGCGGTGGTGTTTGAGGGGGTGGAGTTGTCGTATGGGGAGTTGGACGCGCGGGCGAATCGGTTGGCGCGGTATTTGGTGGGTCGGGGTGTGGGTGTGGGTTCGGTGGTGGGGGTGGTGCTGGATCGTGGTGTTGAGTTGGTGGTGGCGTTGTGGGGGGTGTTGAAGGCGGGGGCGGCGTATCTGCCGGTGGATCCGGGGTATCCGGCGGAGCGGATCGCATGGTTGTTGGAGGATGCGGGGTCGGTGGTGGTGCTGGACGATGCCGGGTTGGTGGCGCGGTTGTCGGCTGTTGATGGTGACGGTGTTGGTGTTGGTGTTGGGGGTGAGGTGTCGTTGCCGGTGGTGGATCCGGGGCAGGCGGCGTATGTGATTTATACGTCGGGGTCGACGGGGGTTCCGAAGGGTGTGGTGGTTTCGCATCGGAGTGTTGTGAATCGGCTGGTGTGGATGGGGGATCGTTTGGGGGTGGGTGCGGGGGATCGGGTGTTGCACAAGACGCCGGTTGTTTTTGATGTGTCGGTGTGGGAGTTGCTCGGGACGTTGGTGTGGGGGGCGGCGTTGGTGGTGGCGCGGCCGGGGGGGCATCGGGATCCGGGTTATCTGGCGGGGGTGGTGCGTGAGCAGGGTGTGAGTGTGCTGCATTTTGTGCCGTCGATGCTGGATGCGTTCTTGTTGTCGGATCCGGGTGGTGTGGGGTGTGTGCGGCATGTGGTGTGCAGTGGTGAGGTGTTGTCGCTGCAGACGCAGGTCCGGTTCTTCGAGGTGTTCGGGGGGGTGGAGTTGCATAATTTGTATGGGCCGACGGAGGCGGCGGTGGATGTTACGGCGTGGGTGTGTGATCGGGGGCAGGTGGAGGGGCCGGTGCCGATCGGGGTGCCGGTGGCCAATACCCGGGTGTTTGTTCTGGACGGGTGTCTGGCGCCGGTGGCGGTGGGTGTGGTGGGGGAGTTGTATCTGGCCGGGGTGCAGTTGGCGCGTGGGTATGTGGGTCGTGCGGGTTTGACGGGTGAGCGGTTCGTGGCGTGCCCGTTCGGGAGCGGTTCCGGGGAGCGGATGTACCGGACCGGGGACCTGGCGCGGTGGACGGCGGGTGGTCAGTTGGTGTTTGTCGGGCGGGTGGATGATCAGGTGAAGGTTCGGGGTTTCCGGATCGAGCCGGGTGAGGTCGAGGCGGTGCTGGCGGATCATCCGGGCGTTGCTCGGGTCGCGGTGGTGGCGCGTGAGGACGTGCCGGGAGATGTGCGGCTGGCCGCGTATGTGGTTCCCACTGGCCAGGAGGCCGGGGGACTGAGGGAGTTCGCCGCGTCGCGGTTGCCGGAGTACATGGTGCCGGCCGCGTTCGTGACGCTGGCGGAACTGCCTTTGACGGTGAACGGGAAGTTGGACCGTAAGGCGCTGCCGGCTCCGGAGTACGCCACGGGTGGGGGCCGGGGTCCGGCGTCGGTGCGGGAGGAGATCCTGTGCGGGGCCTTCGCGCAGGTGCTGGGGCTGGACGCGGTCGGTATGGACGACGACTTCTTCCGGCTGGGTGGACACTCACTCCTGGCGATACGGCTGGTCGAGCGGCTGCGAGCGCGGGGCGTGACCATACCGGTGCGGGCGCTGTTCGAGACGCCGACCCCGGCGGGCCTGGCCGGCGCGGCCGATGTCGAGGCATTCGTGACGCCGGCGAACCTCATCCCGGCTGACGCCGAGCAGATCACGCCGGACATGCTGTCGCTGGTCGAGCTCTCCCAGGTGGAAATCGATCGAGTGGTCACGGCGGTGGAGGGCGGCGCGGTCAACGTCGCCGATGTGTACCCGCTGACGCCGTTGCAGGAAGGCATGCTCTTCCACCATCTGCTGGCTGATGACGGCATCGACGTGTACGTCACCGCACAGGTGGTGGAGTTCGACACACGCGACCGGCTGGACTCGGTCGCGCGCGCGTTGCAGCAGGTCGTGGACCGCCATGACATCTATCGCACAGCGGTGGTGTGGGAAGGCTTGCGCGAGCCCGTACAGGTGGTGTCGCGCCGCGCCGTCCTGCCCGTTGTCGAGCATGCCCTGGACCCGGCCGACGGCGACCCGGCCGCCGCTCTGCTCGCCGCGGCCGGCTCGGTGCTGAGCCTGGGCCGTGCTCCGTTGATGGACCTGCATGTGGCCGCGCTGCCGCAGGGCCGGTGGCTGGGCCTGGTGCGGATGCATCACCTCGTTCAAGACCGCCTGAGCCTGGACATGCTGCTCCAGGAGCTGCGGACGATGCTGTCCGGGCGGGCGGACCGGCTCGACCCGCCGATGCCCTTCCGCGATGTCGTCGCCAAGACCCGGGGCATCCCCAGGTCCGATCACGAGCGCTTCTTCGCTGAACTGCTCAGCGACGTCACCGAGCCGACCGCACCGTACGGGCAGCTCGACGTGCGGAGCAGCGGCACCGACGCGATCACTGAGCTGGCCCCTGTGGATGGCGAGGTCGTCCTTCGGCTGCGGGACGTCGCACAACGTCTCGGAGTCAGCCCGGCCACGGTGCTGCACGTGGCCTGGGCGCGGGTCCTCGGAGTGCTGTCCGGCCGCGACGACGTGGTCTTCGGGACCGTGCTGCTCGGACGGCTGAACGCCGGTGAGGGCGCCGACCGGGTGCTGGGCCCGTTCATCAACACCCTGCCCGTACGCGTCCAGACCGGTCGGCTGGGCGTTCGGACGGCGGTCGAGCACATGCGCCGGCAACTGGCGGCGCTGCTGGAGCACGAGCACGCTCCGCTGGCGATCGCCCAGCGCGCCAGCGGTATCGCGGGCGACGCACCCCTGTTCACCTCGCTGTTCAACTATCGGCATTTATGGCGAGGAGCAGACAACGCCGGACGGCAGGCGCTTGAGGGCGTCCGCAGTGTGCTCGTCCAGGAACGGACCAACTATCCCCTGGCCGTGTCGGTGGACGACATCACCCGCGAGGAGATGATCATCAGCGTCCAGTCGTACGGCTCCATCGACCCCGGTGCGGTAGCCCGTCTGATGCGGACCGCCGTGGAGAACACCGTCACCACGCTCGCCGAGACACTCGACGGTGCCGCCCCGGGGGTCGCTTTGCGCGAGGTGGACATCCTCGATCCACGAGAGCGGGATCGGGTTCTGTCGGAGTGGAATGACACGGGGTTGGAGGTAGTTGGCTCGTCGGTGCTGGGGTTGTTCGAGGAGTGGGTGGTGGCTGATCCGGGTGGGGTGGCGGTGGTGTTTGAGGGTGTGGAGTTGTCGTATGGGGAGTTGGACGCGTCGGCGAATCGGTTGGCGCGCTATTTGATGGGTCGGGGTGTGGGCCGTGAGTCGGTGGTGGGGCTTCGTCTGCCGCGTGGTGTGGAGATGGTGGTTGGGATTGTGGGTGTGTGGAAGGCGGGGGCTGCGTATGTGCCGGTGGATGGTGGGCTGCCGGTGGAGCGGGTGGAGTTCATGCTGGCGGATGCTGGTGTGGGTGTGGTGGTGGGGTCTGAGGAGTTGGTGCTGTCTGCGGGGTGTTCGGATGTGTCGCCGGGGGTGGTGGTTGATCCGGTGGGGTTGGCGTATGTGATTTATACGTCGGGGTCGACGGGGTGGCCGAAGGGTGTGGGGGTGTCGCATGGGTCGTTGGTGAATTTGGTGTCGGTGTTTGGTCCTGTGATGGGTGTGGGTCCGGGTGTTGGGGTGTTGCAGTTTGCGTCGTTTGGTTTTGATGCGTCGGTGTTGGATGTGGCGGTGGCGTTGTCGTCGGGGGCGGTGTTGTGGGTGGCGTCTGAGGGGCAGCGGGAGCAGCCGCGGCGGCTTGGGGAGTTGGAGGGGGTGCGGGCGGCGAGTGTGGTGCCGTCGTTGCTGGGGGTGCTGGAGCCGGGGGATCTGGCGCGGGTTGAGGCGATCGTGGTGGGTGCTGAGGCCGATCGGTGAGGCTGGGTGCGCGCGTTGGTGGTGGTCGGCTGGTGGCGGTCGGTTGGTGTTCAATGCATTATGGGCCGACCGAGGCGACGGTCGATCGTGGCGATCGGGGTGAGCTGGACTGCGGATGCGGCGGCGGGGGTCAGGTGCCGTTCGGGCGGCCGATCGCCAACTCCCGTCTGTATGTGCTGGATGAGGTGTTGCGGCCGGTTCCGGTGGGTGTGGCGGGGGAGTTGTATGTGGCGGGTGCGCAGCTTGCGCGTGGCTATGTGGGGCGTGCGTCGCTGACCGGTGAGCGGTTCGTGGCGTGCCCGTTCGGGACCGGTTCGGGGGAGCGGATGTACCGGACCGGGGATGTGGCCAAGTGGACGGCGGACGGGCAGTTGCTGTTCGCCGGCCGTGCGGATGAGCAGGTGAAGATCCGCGGGTTCCGTGTCGAGCTCGGGCGAGGTCGAGGCGGTGCTTGTCGGCGCATCGTCGGAGGTGGCCCGGGCTGTGGTGATCGCGCGTGAGGACACGCCGAGGGCGACAAGCGGCTGGTCGCCTACCTGGTCCCGGCGGCTGCCGACTGCCGAGGATGCGGACACGTGGCGGCGCTACGGGACGTTCGCCGCATGCGGCGGCTGCCCGAGCACATGGTCCCGGCCGCGTTCGTCACGCTGGACGAGCTGCCGCTGACCGCCAACGGCAAGCTCGACCGCAAGGCCCTGCCCGCGCCCAGCGATGCCACGGGCACCGACCCCGGCCGAGAGCCGGCGGACGAGACCGAGGCCGCGCTCTGCGAGATCTTCGCCCAGGTCCTCGGCCTGGACACGGTCGGGGTCGACGACAACTTCTTCGAGCTGGGCGGGCACTCCCTGCTCGCGATCCGGCTGCTCTCCCGGATCCGGGCCAGGCTGGGTACAGAAGTCAAGATCAGAACACTGTTCGAGGCGTCGACGCCGGCCGGGTTGGCGAGGGCGGCGGCGGGTGTCGGTTCTGTGGAGGTGCCGGAGAATCTGATTCCGGTTGGTGCGGAGCGGATCACGCCGGGGATGCTGCCGCTGGTGGAGTTGTCGCAGGCGGAGGTCGACCGGGTGGTTGCGGCGGTCGACGGCGGAGCGGTGAATGTGGCGGACGTCTATCCGCTGGCTCCGCTGCAGGAGGGTTTGTTCTTTCATCACCTCATGGCGGGTGAGGGTGGGGATGTCTATCTGACCGCGCGTGTGGTGGAGTTCGACTCGCGGGCCCGGCTGGAGACGTTCACCGGGGCGTTGCAGCAGGTGATGGACCGGCATGACATCTACCGCACGGGTGTGGTGTGGGAGGGGTTGCGCGAGCCGGTGCAGGTGGTGTGGCGTCGGGCCGTACTGCCGGTCGTCGAGCACGTGCTTGAGGTTGATTCCGGCGAGTCTGCGCAGCGGGTGGAGGGCTTGACCGCCCTGGCGGGGTCGGTGATGGATCTGGGGCGTGCGCCGTTGGTGGATGTGCATGCGGCCGAGGTGCCGGAGGGGCGTTGGCTGGCTGTGGTGCGGATGCATCACATGTTGCATGACCACATGGGCATGGACGTGCTGCTGGACGAGCTCAGAGCGGTGCTCACAGGCCAGGCGGATCGGTTGGCGCCGGCGTTGCCGTTCCGAAATTTCGTGGCACAGACGCGGGCGGTGCCTCGGGCGGAGCATGAGCGGTACTTCGCCGAGCTGCTGTCTGATGTGACCGAGCCGACCGCCCCGTACGGGGTGCTCGATGTACGCGGCGACGGCGGTGCCGTGAAATCGGCGGCATTGCCTGTCGCCGATGAGGTTGCAGAGGGTTTGCGGCGGGTGGCGCGGGAGTTGGGGGTCAGCGCGGCGACGGTGCTTCATGTGGTGTGGGCGCGCGTGCTGGCGGCAGTGTCGGGTCGGGATGATGTGGTGTTCGGGACGGTGCTGTTCGGCCGGATGAATGCCGGTGAGGGTGCTGTCCGGGTGCTGGGCCCGTTCATCAACACGCTTCCGGTGCGGGTGCGGATCGGCCAGGTGGGGATACGTGCTGCGGTCGAGGGGATGCGGGATCAGCTGGCGGGGTTGCTGGAGCATGAGCATGCGCCGCTGGCGGTGGCGCAGCAGGCCAGCGGGATCACCGACAATGCGCCGCTGTTCACCTCGCTGTTCAACTACCGGCACATCACCGGCGCCGCCGAGAGCCTGATAAGTGAGGAAGAGGACGCTCAGCGGCGGATCGAGGGCATCCAGAGAATCACCGTCCAGGACCGGACCAACTATCCGGTGGTGGTGTCGGTCAACGATCGTGGGTTGGGCGGTCTGAGCCTGAGCGTGCAGACGGTCGACACGCTCGATCCGCAGGCGATCATCCAGTTGCTGTGCACCGCGATGGAGAACGTGGTCGACGCGTTCGCCGGCGTGCTGGGCGGTGGGGTGGATGTGGCGTTGGGTGTGGTGGATGTGTTGGGTGTGGGTGAGCGGGTTCGGTTGTTGGGGTGGAATGAGCCGGGGTTGGGTGTGTTGGGTGGGTCGTTGGTGGGGTTGTTTGAGGAGCGGGTGGTGGCTGGTCCGGGTGTGGTGGCGGTGGTGTGTGAGGGTGTGGAGTTGTCGTATGGGGAGTTGGATGTGCGGGCGAATCGGTTGGCGCGGTATTTGATGGGTCGGGGTGTGGGTGTGGGGTCGTTGGTGGGGGTGGTGTTGGAGCGTGGTGTGGATATGGTGGTGGCGTTGTTGGGGGTGTTGAAGGCGGGGGCGGGGTATGTGCCGGTGGATCCGCGGTATCCGGTGGAGCGGGTGGGGTTTGTGCTGGCGGATGCTGGGGTGGTGGGTGTGGTGACGTCGGTGGCGTGTGTTGGGTGGGTTGAGGGGTGTGTGTCTGGGGGTGTGGTGTTGGTGGTGGTGGATGATCCGGTGGTGGAGGGGGTGTTGGCGGGGTTGGATGGTTCGGTGGTGGGGTGTGTGGTGTCGGTGGATGAGGCGGCGTATGTGATTTATACGTCGGGTTCGACGGGGCGGCCGAAGGGGGTTGTGGTCAGTCATCGGAATGTGGTGGGGCTGTTGGGGTCGGCGGGTGGGTTGTTTGGTCTGGGTCCGGGGGATGTGTGGAGTTGTTTTCATTCGGTGGCGTTCGATTTTTCGGTGTGGGAGTTGTGGGGTGCGTTGGTGTTCGGGGCGCGGGTGGTGGTGGTGTCGTTTGAGGATTCGCGTTCGCCGGGGCGGTTTGCGGAGTTGTTGGTGCGGGAGGGGGTGACGGTGTTGAGTCAGACGCCGTCGGCGATGTATCAGCTGTTGGCGGTGGAGGGGTTTGTGGTGGGGGTGTTGCGGCTGGTGGTGTTTGGTGGGGAGGCGTTGGATGTGGTGCGGTTGTCGGGTTGGTGGGGTCGGGAGGGTGCTGGTGGGGTGGCGTTGGTGAATATGTATGGGATTACGGAGGCGACGGTGCATGTGTCGCATCGGCGGGTGGGTGTGGGTGATGGGGTGTTGGGCAGTGTGGTGGGTCGGGGGTTGGCGGGGGTGTCGGTGTTTGTGGTGGATGAGGTGTTGCGGCCGGTGCCGGTGGGTGTGGTGGGGGAGTTGTATGTGGCGGGTGTGGGGGTGGCGCGGGGGTATGTGGGTCGTGCGGGTTTGACGGGTGAGCGGTTCGTGGCGTGCCCGTTCGGGTCGGGTGGTGAGCGGATGTACCGGACGGGGGACCTGGCGCGGTGGACGGCGGATGGTCAGTTGGTGTTTGTCGGGCGTGCGGATGATCAGGTGAAGGTTCGGGGTTTCCGGATCGAGCCGGGTGAGGTCGAGGCGGTGTTGGCGGATCATCCGGGCGTTGCGCGGGTCGCGGTGGTGGCGCGTGAGGACACGCCGGGAGATGTGCGGCTGGCCGCGTATGTGGTCGCGGCCGGTGGTGATGGTGGTCTGGATCTTGAGGCTCTGCGGAGCTTCGCGGGGGCGCGGTTGCCGGACTATATGGTGCCGGCCGCGTTCGTGACGCTGGATGAGTTGCCGCTGACGGTCAACGGGAAGCTCGACCGTAAGGCGCTGCCCGCGCCGGAGTACGCCACGGGTGGGGGTCGGGGTCCGGCGACGGTGCGGGAGGAGATCCTGTGCGGACTGTTCGCCGATGTCCTCGGGCTGGAGTCGGTGGGGGTGAACGGTGACTTCTTCCAGCTGGGTGGGCATTCGCTGCTCGCGGTCCGGCTCGTGTCGAGGATCCGTGTCGTGCTCGGCGTGGAGCTGTCGTTGCGGGCGTTGTTCGAGGCGCCGACGGTGGCCGGGTTGGCGGCCCGTCTGGATGAGGGTGTGGGGCGGGCTCGGATGCCGTTGCGGGCGGTGGAGGTGCGTCCGGGGCGGGTGCCGTTGTCGTTCGCGCAGCGGCGGTTGTGGTTCCTGGGGCAGTTGGAGGGGCCGAGTCCGACGTACAACATTCCCATGGTGGTGTCGCTGGGCGGCGAGGTGGATGTCTCCGCGTTGGGTGCGGCGTTGCGTGATGTGATCGTCCGGCATGAGTCGCTGCGGACGGTGTTCCCGGCGGTGGACGGTGAGCCGTATCAGCAGATCATGGATGCGCGCGAGCTCGACTGGGACCTGCAGGTGTCGCAGGTCGCGAGGCTGAGCGAGCTGGGCGCGGCTGTGGGACAGGCGACGCGGTATGCGTTTGATCTGTCGGTGGAGTTGCCGGTTCGGGCGTGGTTGTTCGAGGCCGGGCCGGATGAGCGGGTGCTGGTCGTGGTGGTGCATCACATTGCCGGCGATGGGTGGTCGTTGGGTGTGCTGCGGCGTGAGTTCTCGGTGGCGTATGCGGCTCGGTCGCGTGGTGAGGCCCCGGGTTGGGTGCCGTTGCCGGTGCAGTATGCGGACTACACCCTGTGGCAGCGGGAGTTGCTGGGGGAGGAGTCGGATCCGGACAGTTTGATGGCGGCACAGGTGGGTTACTGGCGCGGGGTGCTGGCCGGGGTTCCGGAGGAGCTGGCGTTGCCGGTGGACCGGACACGGCCGGCGACGTCTGGGCACCTTGGTCATCGGGTGCCGTTGCGGGTGTCGGCTGAGGTGCATCGGCGGATGGTGGAGCTGGCGCGGGTCGAGGGTGTGACGGTGTTCATGGTGGTGCAGGCGGCGCTGGTGGTGACGTTGTCGCGGCTGGGGGCCGGGTCGGATGTTCCGGTGGGTGTGGCGGTTGCGGGTCGTACTGATGAGGCGTTGGACGATCTGGTCGGGTTCTTTGTGAATACGTTGGTGGTCCGGACGGATCTGTCGGGTGATCCGGTGTTCCGGGAGGTGTTGGGGCGGGTGCGGGAGGCGAGTCTGGGGGCGTTGGCGCATCAGGATGTGCCGTTCGAGCGGCTGGTGGAGGAGTTGGCGCCGGAGCGGTCGCTGGCGCGGCATCCGCTGTTCCAGGTGATGCTGACCCTGCAGAACGTGGAGCCTGTGGGAGGGGATTCGCAGGTCGCGGATCGATCGGCCACCGGCTCGGCGAAGTTCGACCTCGATGTGTCGTTGTCGGAGGTGCTGGACGATCAGGCGCGTCCGGCCGGGTTGCGGGGGTCGTTGATCGCGTCTGCCGATCTGTTCGATGTGGGGACTGCTGAGCGGTTGATGGGCTGGTTGGTGCGGGTGTTGGAGCAGGTGACGGCTGTGCCTGATGTCCGGCTGCATGTGGTGGATGTGTTGGGTGTGGGTGAGCGGGTTCGGTTGTTGGGGTGGAATGAGCCGGGGTTGGGTGTGTTGGGTGGGTCGTTGGTGGGGTTGTTTGAGGAGCGGGTGGTGGCTGGTCCGGGTGTGGTGGCGGTGGTGTGTGAGGGTGTGGAGTTGTCGTATGGGGAGTTGGATGTGCGGGCGAATCGGTTGGCGCGGTATTTGATGGGTCGGGGTGTGGGTCGTGGGGTCGTTGGTGGGGGTGGTGTTGGAGCGTGGTGTGGATATGGTGGTGGCGTTGTTGGGGGTGTTGAAGGCGGGGGCGGGGTATGTGCCGGTGGATCCGCGGTATCCGGTGGAGCGGGTGGGGTTTGTGCTGGCGGATGCTGGGGTGGTGGGTGTGGTGACGTCGGTGGCGTGTGTTGGGTGGGTTGAGGGGTGTGTGTCTGGGGGTGTGGTGTTGGTGGTGGTGGATGATCCGGTGGTGGAGGGGGTGTTGGCGGGGTTGGATGGTTCGGTGGTGGGGTGTGTGGTGTCGGTGGATGAGGCGGCGTATGTGATTTATACGTCGGGTTCGACGGGGCGGCCGAAGGGGGTTGTGGTCAGTCATCGGAATGTGGTGGGGCTGTTGGGGTCGGCGGGTGGGTCCTGTGATGGGTCTGGGGCCGGGGATGTGTGGAGTTGTTTTCAGTTCGCGTGGCGTTCGATTTTGATGCGTCGGTGTGGGAGTTGTGGGGTGCGTTGGTGTTCGGGGCGCGGGTGGTGGTGGTGTCGTTTGAGGATTCGCGTTCGCCGGGGCGGTTTGCGGAGTTGTTGGTGCGGGAGGGGGTGACGGTGTTGAGTCAGACGCCGTCGGCGATGTATCAGCTGTTGGCGGTGGAGGGGTTTGTGGTGGGGGTGTTGCGGCTGGTGGTGTTTGGTGGGGAGGCGTTGGATGTGGTGCGGTTGTCGGGTTGGTGGGGTCGGGAGGGTGCTGGTGGGGTGGCGTTGGTGAATATGTATGGGATTACGGAGGCGACGGTGCATGTGTCGCATCGGCGGGTGGGTGTGGGTGATGGGGTGTTGGGCAGTGTGGTGGGTCGGGGGTTGGCGGGGGTGTCGGTGTTTGTGGTGGATGAGGTGTTGCGGCCGGTGCCGGTGGGTGTGGTGGGGGAGTTGTATGTCGGCGGGTGTGGGGGTGGCGCGGGGGTATGTGGGTCGTGCGGGTTTGACGGGTGAGCGGTTCGTGGCGTGCCCGTTCGGGTCGGGTGGTGAGCGGATGTACCGGACGGGGGACCTGGCGCGGTGGACGGCGGATGGTCAGTTGGTGTTTGTCGGGCGTGCGGATGATCAGGTGAAGGTTCGGGGTTTCCGGATCGAGCTCGGGCGAGATCGAGGCGGTGTTGGCGGATGCATCCGGGCGTTGCTGCAGGTCGCGGTGGTCGTGCGCGAGGACACGCCGGGAGATGTGCGGCTGGCCGCGTATGTGGTCGCGGCCGGTGGTGATGGTGGCTCTGGCATCTTGACACGGCTGGTCTGCGGAGCTTCGCGGGGGCGCGGTTGCCGGACTATATGGTGCCGGCCGCGTTCGTGACGCTGGATGAGTTGCCGCTGACGGTCAACGGGAAGCTCGACCGTAAGGCGCTGCCCGCGCCGGAGTACGCCACGGGTGGGGGCCGGGGTCCGGCGTCGGTGCGGGAGGAGATCCTGTGCGGACTGTTCGCCGATGTCCTCGGGCTGGAGTCGGTGGGGGTGAACGGTGACTTCTTCCAGCTGGGTGGGCATTCGCTGCTCGCGGTCCGGCTCGTGTCGAGGATCCGTGTCGTGCTCGGCGTGGAGCTGTCGTTGCGGGCGTTGTTCGAGGCGCCGACGGTGGCCGGGTTGGCCGCGCGTATTGGGAGCTTCGGGGTCGAACCGACACGGCAGCCCTTGCGGGTGGTGGAGGTGCGTCCGGGGCGGGTTCCGTTGTCGTTCGCGCAGCGGCGGCTGTGGTTTCTGGGGCAGTTGGAGGGGCCGAGCCCGACCTACAACATTCCGCTGCAGGTGCGGTTGGCCGGTGAGCTGGACACAGTCGCGTTGAATGACGCGTTGCGTGATGTGATCGTCCGGCATGAGTCGCTGCGGACGGTGTTCCCGGCGGTGGACGGTGAGCCGTATCAGCAGATCATGGATGCGCGCGAGCTCGAGTCGCGACTTGAGGTATGCCGTGTGGAGGCTGGCGAGCTGGGCGCGGCTGTGGGACAGGCGACGCGGTATGCGTTTGATCTGTCGGTGGAGCTGCCGGTTCGGGCGTGGTTGTTCGAGGCCGGGCCGGATGAGCGGGTGCTGGTCGTGGTGGTGCATCACATTGCCGGCGATGGGTGGTCGTTGGGTGTGCTGCGGCGTGAGTTCTCGGTGGCGTATGCGGCTCGGTCGCGTGGTGAGGCCCCGGATTGGGTGCCGTTGCCGGTGCAGTATGCGGACTACACGCTGTGGCAGCGGGAGTTGCTGGGGGAGGAGTCCGACCCCGGCAGTTTGATGGCGGCACAGGTGGGTTACTGGCGGGAGGTGCTGGCCGGGGTTCCGGAGGAGCTGGCGTTGCCGGTGGACCGGGCGCGTCCGGCGGTGGCGAGTCATGTGGGTCATCGGGTGCCGTTGCGGGTGCCGGCCGAGGTGCATCGGCGGATGGTGGGGCTGGCGCGGGCCGAGGGTGTGACGGTGTTCATGGTGGTGCAGGCGGCGCTGGTGGTGACGTTGTCGCGGCTGGGGGCCGGGTCGGATGTTCCGGTGGGTGTGGCGGTTGCGGGTCGTACTGATGAGGCGTTGGACGATCTGGTCGGGTTCTTCGTGAATACGTTGGTGGTCCGGACGGATCTGTCGGGTGATCCGGTGTTCCGGGAGGTGTTGGGGCGGGTGCGGGAGGCGAGTCTGGGTGCGTTGGCGCATCAGGATGTGCCGTTCGAGCGGCTGGTGGAGGAGCTGGCGCCGGAGCGGTCGCTGGCGCGGCATCCGCTGTTCCAGGTGATGCTGACCCTGCAGAACGTGGAGCCTGTGGGAGGGGATTCGCAGGTCGCGGATCGATCGGCCACCGGCTCGGCGAAGTTCGACCTCGATGTGTCGTTGTCGGAGGTGCTGGACGATCAGGGGCGTCCGGCCGGGTTGTGGGGTGGCCTGACTGTTTCGGCTGACCTGTTCGATGTGGGGACTGCTGAGCGGTTGATGGGCTGGTTGGTGCGGGTGTTGGAGCAGGTGACGGCTGTGCCTGATGTCCGGCTGCATGGGGTGGATGTGCTGGGTGCTGATGGGCGTGACCTGCTGCAGCAGTGGAATGACACGGGGTTGGAGGTAGTTGGCTCGTCGGTGCTGGGGTTGTTCGAGGAGTGGGTGGTGGCTGCTCCGGGTGCGGTGGCGGTGGTGTTTGAGGGTGTGGAGTTGTCGTATGGGGAGTTGGATGCGCGTGCGAATCGGCTGGCGCATTTCTTGCGTGGCCGGGGTGTGGGCCGTGAGTCGGTGGTGGGGCTTCGTCTGCCGCGTGGTGCGGAGATGCTCGTAGGGATTGTGGGTGTGTGGAAGGCGGGGGCTGCGTATCTGCCGGTCGATGGTGGGCTGCCGGTGGAGCGGGTGGAGTTCATGCTGGCGGATGCCGGCGTGAGTGTGGTTGTGGATGGGGGTGTCCTTGATGGGCTGGCGGGGTATTCGGACATTGCGCCGGGTGTGGTGGTTGATGCTGCTGGTCTGGCGTATGTGATTTATACGTCGGGGTCGACGGGGTGGCCGAAGGGTGTGGGGGTGTCGCATGGGTCGTTGGTGAATTTGGTGTCGGTGTTTGGTCCTGTGATGGGTGTGGGGCCGGGTGTGGGGGTGTTGCAGTTTGCGTCGTTTGGTTTTGATGCGTCGGTGTTGGATGTGGCGGTGGCGTTGTCGTCGGGGGCGGTGTTGTGGGTTGCGTCTGAGGGGCAGCGGGAGCAGCCGCGGCGGCTTGGGGAGTTGGAGGGGGTGCGGGCGGCGAGTGTGGTGCCGTCGTTGCTGGGGGTGCTGGAGCCTGGCGATCTGGCGCGGGTTGAGGCGATCGTGGTGGGTGCTGAGGCGGTCAGTGAGGCGGTGGCGCGGACCTGGTCGGTGGGGCGTCGGTTGGTGCATGCCTATGGGCCGACCGAGGCGACGGTGATCGTGGCGATCGGGGTGGTGGACGCGGAGCGGCCGGGTCAGGTGCCGTTCGGGCGGCCGATCGCCAACTCCCGTCTGTATGTGCTGGATGAGGTGTTGCAGCCGGTTCCGGTGGGTGTGGCGGGGGAGTTGTATGTCGCCGGGGCGCAGCTTGCGCGTGGCTATGTGGGGCGTGCGTCGCTGACCGGGGAGCGGTTTGTGGCGTGCCCGTTCGGGACCGGTTCGGGGGAGCGGATGTATCGCACCGGGGACCTGGCCAGGTGGACGGACGATGGGCAGTTGCTGTTCGCCGGGCGTGCGGATGAGCAGGTGAAGATCCGCGGGTTCCGTATCGAGCCCGGTGAGATCGAGGCTGTGTTGCTGTCGCAGCCGGACGTGGCACAGGCGGCGGTGATCGTGCGCGAGGACACGCCGGGGGTCAAGCGTCTGGTGGCCTACGTGGTACCGGTGGACCAGGATGTCGATGCTCTTGACGGAGATGGGCTGCGAGAAGCAACTGTGTCCCGGTTGCCGGAGTACATGGTGCCGGTCGCGTTCGTGACGCTGGGCGAGTTGCCGCTGACGGTCAACGGGAAGTTGGACCGTAAGGCGCTGCCGGTGCCGGAGTTTGCCGCAGGCGGCGGTCGGGGTCCGGCTTCGGTGCGGGAGGAGGTCCTGTGTGCGGTGTTCGCCGAGGTGCTGGGTGTGGAGTTGGTGGGTGTCGATGACAACTTCTTCCGGCTGGGTGGGCATTCGCTGCTGGCGGTGACCCTGGTGGAGCGGTTGCGGGTTCGGGGTGTGTCGGTGTCGGTGCGGGCGTTGTTCGAGGCGTCGACGCCGGCCGGGTTGGCGAGGGCGGCGGCGGGTGTCGGTTCTGTGGAGGTGCCGGAGAATCTGATTCCGGTTGGTGCGGAGCGGATCACGCCGGGGATGTTGCCGCTGGTGGAGTTGTCGCAGGCGGAGGTTGACCGGGTGGTCGCGGTGGTTGACGGCGGAGCGGTGAATGTGGCGGACGTCTATCCGCTGGCTCCGCTGCAGGAGGGTTTGTTCTTTCATCACCTCATGGCGGGTGAGGGTGGGGATGTCTATCTGACCGCGCGTGTGGTGGAGTTCGATTCGCGGGCCCGGCTGGAGACGTTCACCGGGGCGTTGCAGCAGGTGATGGACCGGCATGACATCTACCGCACGGGTGTGGTGTGGGAGGGGTTGCGCGGAGCCGGTCCAGGTGGTGTGGCGGCAGGCGGAACTGCCGGTCATCGAGCACGAGATCGACAGCCGGACCATGAACGCGGTGGATGCCTTGACCGCCCTGGCGGGGTTGGTGATGGATCTGGGTCGGGCGCCGTTGATGGATGTGCATGCGGCCGAGGTGCCGGAGGGGCGTTGGCTGGCTGTGGTGCGGATGCATCACATGTTGCAGGACCACCTGGGCATGGACGTGCTGCTGCAGGAGCTGCGGGCGGTGCTGTCCGGTGAGGCCGAACAGATAGCCCCGGCACTGCCGTTCCGGAACTTTGTGGCGCAGACGCGGGTAGTGCCGCGGGCTGAGCATGAGCGGTACTTCGCCGGGCTGTTGGGTGATGTGACCGAGCCGACCGCTCCGTACGGGGTGCTCGACGTACGCGGCGACGGCAGCGGGGTTGGCGAGGCATCGGTTGCGATCGCCGATGAGGTCGCTGAAGGGTTGCGGAGGGTGGCGCGGGAGTTGGGGGTCAGCACGGCCACTGTTCTGCACGTGGTGTGGGCGCGCGTGCTGGCGGCAGTGTCGGGGCGCGACGATGTGGTGTTCGGGACGGTGCTGTTCGGCCGGATGAATGCCGGTGAGGGTGCTGACCGGGTGCTGGGCCCGTTCATCAACACGCTTCCGGTGCGGGTGCGGACCGGCCGGGTGGGGGTACGTGCTGCGGTCGAGGGGATGCGGGACCAGCTGGCGGGGTTGCTGGAGCATGAGCATGCGCCGCTGGCGGTGGCGCAGCAGGCCAGTGGCGTTGAGGCCAGTACGCCGCTGTTCACGTCGTTGTTCAACTACCGGCACATTACCGGTGCCGGCGGGAGTCCGACCGGCGGGGAGCCGGACGAGCGGCGGCCCGTTGAGGGCATCCAAACGGTCTTCGCCCAGGAGCGGACCAACTATCCCGTGACGGTTTCGGTCAACGATCTGGGCGTCGCCGGGTTCAGTGTGAGCCTGGAGACGGCCGAGGGCATCGATCCTGAGAGTGTCGGCCGTTCTGTGGTCATTGCGCTGCGGAATGTGGTCGACGCGCTGGCGGCTGTGCTGGACGGTGGCCCGGACACGCAGCTGGCTGCGGTGGACATCCTGGACCCACGAGAGCGGGATCGGCTCTTGTCGGAGTGGAATGACACGGGGTCGGAGGTAGTTGGCTCGTCGGTGCTGGGGTTGTTCGAGGAGTGGGTGGCGGCTGCTCCGGGTGCGGTGGCGGTGGTGTTTGAGGGTGTGGAGTTGTCGTATGGGGAGTTGGACGCGTCGGCGAATCGGTTGGCGCGCTATCTGATGGGCCGGGGTGTGGGCCGTGAGTCGGTGGTGGGGCTTCGTCTGCCGCGTGGTGTGGAGATGGTGGTTGGGATTGTGGGTGTGTGGAAGGCGGGGGCTGCGTATGTGCCGGTGGATGGTGGGCTGCCGGTGGAGCGGGTGGAGTTCATGCTGGCGGATGCCGGCGTGAGTGTGGTGGTGGATGGGGGTGTCCTTGATGGGCTGGCGGGGTGTTCGGATGTGTCGCCGGGGGTGGTGGTTGATGCTGCTGGTCTGGCGTATGTGATCTATACGTCGGGGTCGACGGGGTGGCCGAAGGGTGTGGGGGTGTCGCATGGGTCGTTGGTGAATTTGGTGTCGGTGTTTGGTCCTGTGATGGGTGTGGGGCCGGGTGTGGGGGTGTTGCAGTTTGCGTCGTTCGGTTTTGATGCGTCGGTGTTGGATGTGGCGGTGGCGTTGTCGTCGGGGGCGGTGTTGTGGGTGGCGTCTGAGGGGCAGCGGGAGCAGCCGCGGCGGCTTGGGGAGTTGGAGGGGGTGCGGGCGGCGAGTGTGGTGCCGTCGTTGCTGGAGGTGCTGGAGCCCGGCGATCTGGTGCGGGTTGAGGCGATCGTGGTGGGTGCTGAGGCGGTCAGTGAGGCGGTGGCGCGGGTGTGGTCGGTGGGGCGTCGGTTGGTGCATGCCTATGGGCCGACCGAGGCGACGGTGATCGTGGCGATCGGGGTGGTGGACGCGGAGCGGCCGGGTCAGGTGCCGTTCGGGCGGCCGATCGCCAACTCCCGTCTGTATGTGCTGGATGAGGTGTTGCGGCCGGTTCCGGTGGGTGTGGCGGGCGAGTTGTATGTCGCCGGGGCGCAGCTTGCGCGGGGCTATGTGGGCCGGCCGGGTTTGACGGGTGAGCGGTTCGTGGCGTGCCCGTTCGGGACGCGGTTCCGGGGAGCGGATGTACCGGACCGGGGACCTGGCCAGGTGGACGGCGGACGGGCAGTTGCTGTTCGCCGGGCGTGCGGATGAGCAGGTGAAGATCCGCGGGTTCCGTATCGAACTCGGCGAGATCGAGGCTGTGTTGCTGTCGCAGCCGGACGTGGCGCAGGCGGCGGTGATCGCACGTGAGGACACGCCGGGTGACAGGCGGCTGGTCGCCTACGTGGTGGCTGCGGACGCTGGCACTGGTGGCGGCGGCATGGACACGGCTGGACTGCGTGACCTCGTGGCGTCGCGGTTGCCGGAGTACATGGTGCCGGCCGCCTTCGTGACGCTGGCGGAGCTGCCGCTGACGGTCAACGGCAAGCTCGACCGCAAGGCCCTGCCGGCGCCGGAGTACGCCACGGGTGTCGGCCGTGCCCCGGCGACCGTGCGGGAGGAGATCCTGTGCGCGGTGTTCGCCGACGTGCTGGGACTGGAGTCGGTCGGCGTCGACGACAACTTCTTCCAGCTGGGCGGGCATTCGCTGCTGGCGGTACGGGTGATCTCCCGGATTCGTGTGGTGCTGGGGGTGGAGGTCGAGGTCCGGGCGTTGTTCGAGGTCCCGACGGTGGCGGGGCTCGCGGCGCGGCTGGCCGAGGGTGCAGGGCAGGCCCGCAGGGCGTTGGCGGTGGCGGAGTCGCGGCCGGAGCGGGTGCCGTTGTCGTTCGCGCAGCGGCGCCTGTGGTTCATCGACCAGTTGGAGGGGCCGAGCCCGACGTACAACCTCCCGGTGCCGATCCGGCTCAATGGCGTCGACGCCGCTGTGCTGGAGCAGGCGTTGCGGGATGTGATCGGGCGGCATGAGTCGTTGCGCACGGTGTTCCCGGCCGTGGACGGAGAGCCGTACCAGCGGATCCTCGACCCGTCGGACCTGGACTGGGGGCTTGAGGTTTCCCAGGTCGCTCCCGAGAACCTGGCCGATGCGGTGGCGGAGGCGTCGCGTTATGCGTTCGATTTGTCGGGGGAGTTGCCGGTTCGGGCGTGGTTGTTCGAGGTCGGGCCGGAGGAGCAGGTGTTGGTGGTGGTGATGCACCACATTGCCAGCGACGGCTGGTCGACCGCGCCGCTGGGTCGGGATCTGTCCACTGCGTATGCGGCTCGGTTGCGTGGTGAGGTTCCGGTGTTCGAGCCGTTGCCGGTGCAGTATGCGGATTACGCTTTGTGGCAGCGGGAGTTGTTGGGGGAGGAGTCGGATCCGGGGAGTCTGCTGTCGGAGCAGGTGGGTTACTGGCGGGAGGTGCTGGCCGGTGCGCCGGAGGAGATCGCGCTGCCGGCGGACCGGGTGCGTCCTGCCGTGGCGACGCATGTGGGGCACCAGGTGCCGTTGCGGGTGTCGGCCGAGGTGCATCGGCGGATGGTGGAGCTGGCGCGGGCCGAGGGCGTGACGGTGTTCATGGTGCTGCAGGCGTCGTTGGCGGTGACGCTGTCGCGGCTCGGCGCGGGCACCGATGTCGCGATCGGGTCCGGTGTGGCGGGTCGTACGGATGAGGCGTTGGACGACCTGGTCGGGTTCTTCGTGAACACGTTGGTGGTCCGGACGGATCTGTCGGGTGATCCGGTGTTCCGGGAGGTGTTGGGGCGGGTGCGGGAGGCGAGTCTGGGTGCGTTGGCGCATCAGGATGTGCCGTTCGAGCGGTTGGTGGAGGAGTTGGCGCCGGAGCGGTCGATGGCCCGGCATCCGCTGTTCCAGGTGTCGTTGACCTTGCAGAACGTCGAGCGGGCCGGGCTGGAGATGTCTGGTGTGCGGACGGGCGGGGTCGGCGGAGTCGAGGGCGCGATGACGGCGTCGGCGAAGTGCGACGTGGATGTGATGGTCGGGGAGGTCTACGACGAGGACGGCCGTCCGGCGGGGTTGCGTGGGTCGGTCATCGGGGCGGTGGATCTGTTCGACTTCGGCTCGGTGGAGGCCCTCGCTCAGCGGTGGAGCCGGGCGCTGGAGCAGGTGACCGCGGCGCCCGACACCCGGCTGGGTGCCGTGAACGTACTGGGGGTCGACGAACGAGAGCAGCTGCTGCGCGGATGGAACGACTCGGCGGTCGAGGTGGCCGGTTCGTCGATGGTGGAGCTGTTCGAGGCGCAGGTGGCGCGAACTCCGGGTGCGGTGGCGGTGGTCGGCGACGGGGTTGAGTTGTCGTATGGGGAGTTGGATGCGCGGGCGAATCGGCTGGCGCACTATCTGCGTGGGATGGGTGTGGGTGCGGAGTCGGTGGTGGGGGTGTGCCTGCCTCGTGGTGGGGGGTTGGTGACCGCGATCCTGGGGGTGTTGAAGGCGGGGGCGGCGTATCTGCCGATCGATGGTCAGCTGCCTGCTGAGCGGGTGGCGTACATGCTTGGCAACGGTGGTGCAGAGCTCGTGGTGGCGGAGCGCTCGGCGGCCGAGGGTGTGGTTGAAGCTCTAGTTGGTGTGTCGGTGGTGTGGCTCGATGAGCCGCAGGTGCAGGCGCAGATAGCGGCCATGTCGGAGACTTCGCCCGGGGTGGTACCGGAGTCTGCTGGGTTGGCGTATGTGGTTTATACGTCGGGTTCGACGGGGGTGCCGAAGGGTGTGGGGGTGGTGCATGCAGGGGTGGTGAATTTGGTGGCGGCGCAGGTTGAGCGGTTTGTGGTGGGGTCGGGTTCGCGGGTGTTGCAGTTTGCGTCGGTCGGGTTCGATGCGGCGGTTTCCGAGATGTTGGTGACGTTGTGTTCGGGGGCTGCGTTGGTGGTGGGGTCGGTGGAGGAGTTGTTGCCGGGTGGTGGGTTGGTGGAGGTGGTGGCGCGGCATTCGGTGACGCATGTGACGTTGCCGCCCGCGGTGTTGGGGGCGTTGGGTGTGGGTGATCTGGGTTCGGTGACGACGTTGGTGTCGGCGGGTGAGGCGTTGGACGCGGGGTTGGTGGAGCGGTGGTCGTCGGGGCGTCGGCTGGTCAATGCGTATGGTCCGACGGAGGTGACGGTGTGTGCGTCGATGTCGCAGCCGCTGGTGCCGGGTGATGTGCCGTCGATCGGTGGGCCGATCGCCAACGTCCGTGCGTTCGTGTTGGACGAGGCGCTGCAGCCGGTGCCGGTCGGGGTCCTGGGCGAGCTGTATGTGGCGGGTGCGGGGGTGGCGCGGGGGTATGTGGGGCGTGCGTCGCTGACCGGGGAGCGGTTCGTGGCGTGCCCGTTCGGGGCCGGTTCCGGGGAGCGCATGTATCGCACCGGGGATGTGGTGAAGTGGACGCCGGGCGGTCAGTTGCTGTTCGGCGGGCGTGCGGATGCGCAGGTGAAGATCCGCGGCTTCCGCATCGAACTCGGCGAGATCGAGGCCGTGTTGTCGATGCATGCCGAGGTGGCGCAGGCCGCGGTGATCGTGCGGGAGGACACCCCGGGCGACAAGCGTCTGATCGCCTACGTGGTGCCGGTGGACGCGGGCATCGGTCGATGCGGCATGGACGCGAGATGGGCTACGAGACCTCGTGGCGTCGCGGTTGCCGGAGTACATGGTGCCGGCCGCGTTCGTGACGCTGGGCGAGCTGCCGCTGACGGTCAACGGCAAGCTCGACCGCAAGGCCCTGCCCGCGCCGGAGTACGCCACGGGCGTCGGCCGTGCCCCGGCGACGGTGCGGGAGGAGGTCCTGTGCGCGGTGTTCGCCGACGTGCTGGGACTGGAGTCGGTCGGCGTCGACGACAACTTCTTCCGGCTGGGTGGGCATTCGCTGCTGGCGGTGACCCTGGTGGAGCGGTTGCGGGTTCGGGGTGTGTCGGTGTCGGTGCGGGCGCTGTTCGAAGCGCCGACGCCGGCCGGGTTGGCCATGGCTACCGGTAGCGAAGCGGTGGAGGTGCCGGAGAATCTGATTCCGGTTGGTGCGGAGCGGATCACGCCCGAGATGCTGCCGCTGGTGGAGCTGTCGCAGGCCGAGGTCGACCGGGTGGTCGCGGCGGTCGACGGCGGAGCGGCGAATGTGGCGGACATCTATCCGCTGGCTCCGCTGCAGGAGGGGATGTTCTTCCACCACCTCATGGCGGGTGAGGGTGGGGACGTCTATCTGACCGCGCGTGTGGTGGAGTTCGACTCGCGGGCCCGGCTGGAGACGTTCGTACAGGCCCTGCAGCAGGTGATGGACCGGCACGACATCTACCGCACCAGTGTGGTGTGGCAGGGGCTGGCGGAGCCGGTCCAGGTCGTATGGCGTCGGGCCGTACTGCCGGTCGTCGAGCACGTCCTCGAGGTTGATTCCGGCGAGTCTGCGCAGCGGGTGGAGGACTTGACCGCCCTGGCAGGGTCGGTGATGGATCTCGACCGGGCGCCGTTGACGGACCTGCATGTGGCCGAGGTGGCGGAGGGCCGGTGGCTGGGTGTGGTGCGGATGCACCACATGCTGCAGGACCACCTGGGCATGGACATGATGTTGCAGGAGCTGCGGGCGATCCTGGCTGGGCAGCCCGAGGAGCTGAGGCCCGCACTGCCGTTCCGGAACTTTGTGGCGCAGATGCGGGCGGTGCCTCGGGCGGAGCATGAGCGGTACTTCGCCGAGCTGCTGTCTGATGTGACCGAGCCGACCGCCCCGTACGGGGCGCTCGACGTACGCGGTGACGGCAGCGATGTGGTGGCTGAAAGCATGCCGCTCTCCGATGAGGTGGTGGAGACGCTGCGGCAGGTGACGCGGCAGATGGGGGTCAGCCCGGCCACTGTGCTGCATGTGGTGTGGGCGCGCGTGCTGGCGGTGCTGTCGGGTCGGGATGACGTGGTGTTCGGCACGGTGCTACTCGGACGGATGACCGCCGGTGCAGGAGCCGATCGGGTAGTAGGTCCGTTCATCAATAGCCTCCCGGTGCGGGTGCGGACCGGTGGGGTCGGTGTGCGGGCTGCGGTCGATGGGATGCGGGACCAGTTGGCGGCGCTGCTCGAACACGAGCACGCCCCGCTGGCGCTGGCTCAACAGGCCAGCGGGATCGCGGGCGACACCCCGCTGTTCACCTCTCTCTTCAACTACCGCCCTGCCGAGCAGGAATCGGATGCTGTGGAGCAGCGTTCGATTGAAGGCGTTCGGTATGTCTTTGAACGGGACCAGACCAACTACCCGTTGGCCGTGGCCGTCAATGACAACGGTGCCGCTGGACTGCGCGTGAGTGCGCTGGCGGTTGATCCCATCGATCCGCGGGAGGTCTGCCGTCTGTGGTGCACCGCGATTGAGAACGCGGTCAATGCCTTGGCCGGCACGCTGCACGGCGGGCCCGATGTGCCGCTCACTGCGGTGAATGTGCTCGATCAGCAGGGGCGCGAGCAGGTGCTCGTGGAGTGGAACGACACTGCTGTCGGTGATCTAGGCGGGACTGTCGTGGAGGTGTTCGCGCGGCAGGTGGCGGCTGATCCTGACGCTCCTGCTGTGGTCGCTGGTCAGGACGTGCTGACGTATCGCGAGCTTGATGTCGCGTCGAATCGCTTGGCGCATTTCCTGCGGGGTCTGGGGGTGGGGCCGGAGGTGGTAGTCGGGCTCTGCTTGCCGCGCGGTGCGCAGATGGTCACTGCGGTTCTGGGAATCTTGAAGGCCGGAGCGGCATATCTGCCGATTGATACAGGGCATCCGGCGGAACGGATCGGGTTCATGGTGGCCGACAGCCGCATACCCGTGTTACTCGGCATCGAGGATGTGCTGGATGAGTTGCCACTACGCGGCGTAATGCCGGTGGGATTGGACGACCGACAGGTGCAGGCGCAGATAGCGGCCATGTCGGAGACTTCGCGCCGCGGCTGGTACCGGAGTCTGCCGATGGAGCTGGCGTATGTGATCTATACATCCGGGTCCACGGGTGTCCCCAAGGGCGTGGGGGTCTCGCACGGGTCGTTGGCGAATCTGGCAGCGGAGTTCGGTCCGGTGATGGGCGCCGGGCCGGGGGTGCGGATGCTGCAGTTCGCGTCGTTCAGCTTCGACGCATCCGTGCTTGAGGTGAGTACCGACGTTGTGTTGCGGGTGCGGTTTCGCTGGTGGTGGTCGGTGCCGAGGAGTTGTTGCCGGGCGGTGGGCTGGTGGAGGTGGCTGGCGCGGTCATTCGGTGACGCATGTGACGCTGCCGTCCGCGGTGTTGGGGCCTGTTGGAGTGTGGGTGATCTGGGTTCGGTCGACGACGTTGGTGGTCGGCGGGTGAGGCGTTGGACGCGCGGGTTGGTGCGCAGCGGTGGTCGTCGGGGCGTCGGCTGGTGCACATGCGTATGGTCCGACGGAGGTGACCGTGATGGTGGCGTGGGCGATGTCGCAGCCGCTGGCGGCCGGGTCCGATGTGCCGTCGATCGGTGGGCCGATCGCCAACGTCCGTGCTGTTCGTCGTTGGACGAGACTGCTGTCCGCCGGTGCCGGTCGGGGTCCTGGGCGAGCTGTATGTGGCCGGTGCGGGGGTGGCGCGGGGCTATGTGGGGCGTGCGTCGCTGACCGGGGAGCGGTTCGTGGCGTGCCCGTTCGGGACCGGTTCCGGGGAGCGCATGTACCGCACCGGGGACCTGGTGAAGTGGACGCCGGGCGGTCAGTTGCTGTTCGGCGGCCGTGCGGATGATCAGGTGAAGATCCGCGGCTTCCGCATCGAGCCCGGCGAGATCGAGGCCGTGTTGTCGATGCATGCCGAGGTGGCGCAGGCCGCGGTCATCGCCCGCGAGGACACTCCAGGTGACAAGCGTCTGGTCGCCTATGTCGTCCCCGCCGACGGCGACGCGGAAGCGGTCAGCGATGACGTGCGGGACTTTGCCGCATCGCGGTTGCCGGACTACATGCTCCCGGCTGCGTTCGTCACGCTGGCGGAGCTGCCGCTGACCGCCAACGGCAAACTCGACCGCAAAGCCCTGCCGGCCCCCGCATATGCTGCCGCAGCCGGTACGGGGCGGGGACCCTCGACGGCGCAGGAAGAGATTCTGTGCGGGGTGTTCGCCGAGGTGCTGGGCCTGGAGTCGGTCGGCGTCGACGACGGCTTCTTCGAGCTGGGCGGTCACTCGCTGCTGGCGGTACGGCTGGTCTCGCGGATCCGGACCGTGCTCGGTGCGGAGTTGCCACTGCGGGTGTTGTTCGAGGCGCCGACGGTGGCCGGGCTCGCGGCCCGGTTGGCGGAGAGCGCGGGGCAGTCGCGGACGCCGTTGCGGGCGGCGGTGATGCGTCCGGAGCGGGTGCCGTTGTCGTTCGCGCAGCGGCGGCTGTGGTTCATCGACCAGTTGGAGGGGCCGAGCCCGACGTACAATCTTCCTGCGGTCGTTCGGCTGACGGGGAACGTGGAGCCCGCGGCCTTGGGCGCAGGCGTTCCGGGATGTGATCGGGCGGCATGAGTCGCTGCGGACGATGTTCCCGGCCGTGGACGGTGAGCCGTATCAGCAGATCCTCGACCTGCAGGGACCTGGACTGGGAACTGGACGTGCGCCAGGTGGAGTCCGGCCGGCTGGCCGATGCCGTGGAGCAGGCGACGCGATATGCGTTCGATCTGTCGGTGGAAGTGCCGATCCGGGCGTGGCTGTTCGCGTCGGGGGATGAACATGTGCTGCTGGTGGTGGTGCACCACATTGCCGGCGACGGCTGGTCGACCGCGCCGCTGGCGCGGGATCTGTCCACTGCGTATGCGGCTCGGTTGCGTGGCGAGGCTCCGGGCTGGGTGCCGTTGCCGGTGCAGTATGCCGATTACACGCTGTGGCAGCGGGAGTTGTTGGGGGAGGAGTCGGATCCGGACAGTGTGCTGTCGCAGCAGGTGGGTTACTGGCGGCGGGCGCTGGCCGGGGTGCCGGAGGAGCTGGCGTTGCCGGTGGACCGGGTGCGTCCTGCGGTGGCGACGCATGTGGGGCACCAGGTGCCGTTGCGGGTGCCGGCCGAGGTGCATCGGCGGGTGGTGGAGCTGGCGCGGGCCGAGGGCGTGACGGTGTTCATGGTGCTGCAGGCGTCGTTGGCGGTGACGCTGTCGCGGCTCGGCGCGGGCACCGATGTCGCGATCGGGTCCGGTGTGGCGGGTCGCACGGATGAGGCGTTGGACGAGTTGGTGGGCTTCTTCGTCGACACGTTGGTGATTCGTACGGATCTGTCGGGTGATCCGGAGTTCCGGGAGGTGTTGGGGCGGGTGCGGGAGGCGAGTCTGGGTGCGTTGGCGCATCAGGATGTGCCGTTCGAGCGGTTGGTGGAGGAGCTGGCGCCGGAGCGGTCGCTGGCCCGGCATCCGCTGGCGCAGGTGGTCCTGACGTTGCAGAACGTGGAGCGCGCGGGGTTGGAGATGCCTGGTGTGCGGGCGGGGTCGGTGGCCGGCATGGAGGCGGCCGTGGCGGCGTCGGTGAAGTGTGATGTGGACGTGATGGTGGGGGAGGCCTACGACCAGGACGGTTCTCCGGCGGGGTTGCGTGGGTCGGTGACCGGGGCGGTGGATCTGTTCGACGCCGGTTCGGTGGAGGCCATGGCCGAGCGGTGGAACCGGGTGCTTGAGCTGGTCACGACGGCGCCCGACACCCGGCTGGGCGCGGTCGTTGTCCTCGACGCGAGTGAGCGGGATCAGGTTCTCGTCGAGTGGAATGACACTGCGGCCCCGGTTGCGGGTGCGTCGGTGGTGGAGTTGTTCGAGGCGCAGGTGGCGCGGGCTCCGGGTGCGGTGGCGGTGGTCGGTGACGGTGTCGAGTTGTCGTATGCGCAGTTGGATGTGCGCGCGAATCGGCTGGCGCACTATCTGCGTGGGATGGGTGTGGGTGCGGAGTCGGTGGTGGGGGTGTGTCTGCCGCGTGGTGGGGAGTTGGTGACCGCCATCCTGGGGGTGTTGAAGGCGGGGGCGGCGTATCTGCCGGTTGATGGGCGGCTGCCGGTGGAGCGGGTGGCGTTCATGCTGGCTGACAGCCGTGCGCAGTTGGTGCTGGGGACGCAGGAGGCGTTGGATGATCTGCCGGTGGGGCGGGTACGGATGGTTGCGGTCGATGACCCGATGACCACCATGCTGGTCGACGGTTGTTCGGACACGTCGCCCGGGGTGGTACCGGAGTCTGCTGGGTTGGCGTATGTGGTTTATACGTCGGGTTCGACGGGGGTGCCGAAGGGTGTGGGGGTGGTGCATGCAGGGGTGGTGAATTTGGTGGCGGCGCAGGTTGAGCGGTTTGTGGTGGGGTCGGGTGCGCGGGTGTTGCAGTTTGCGTCGGTCGGGTTCGATGCGGCGGTTTCCGAGATGTTGGTGACGTTGTGTTCGGGGGCTGCGTTGGTGGTGGGTGCCGGTGGAGGAGTTGTTGCCGGAGGTGGTGGCGTTGGTGGAGGTGGCTGAGCGCGGCATTGTCGGTGACGCGTGGTGACGTTGCCGCCCGGCGGCGTTGGGGGCGTGTGGGTGTGGAGGGTGATGCTGGCGTGGTCGGTGACGACTGGTTGGTGAGGTCGCGCGGGTGAGGCGTTGGACGCGGGGTTGGTGGAGCGGTGGTCGTCGGGGCGTCGGCTGGTCAATGCGTATGGTCCGACGGAGGTGACGGTGTGTGCGTCGATGTCGCAGCCGCTGGTGCCGGGTGATGTGCCGTCGATCGGTGGGCCGATCGCCAACGTCCGTGCGTTCGTGTTGGACGAGGCGCTGCAGCCGGTGCCGGTCGGGGTCCTGGGCGAGCTGTATGTGGCCGGTGCCGGTGTGGCACGTGGGTATGTGGGGCGTGCGTCGCTGACCGGGGAGCGGTTCGTGGCGTGCCCGTTCGGGACCGGCTCCGGGGAGCGCATGTACCGCACCGGGGACCTGGTGAAGTGGACGCCGGGCGGTCAGCTGCTGTTCGGCGGCCGTGCGGATGAGCAGGTGAAGATCCGCGGCTTCCGCATCGAGCCCGGCGAGATCGAGGCCGTGTTGTCGATGCATGCCGAGGTGGCGCAGGCCGCGGTCATCGTGCGGGAGGACACCCCGGGCGACAAGCGTCTGATCGCCTACGTGGTGCCGGTGGACCGGGATGTCGATGCTCTTGACGGAGATGGGCTGCGAGAGTCGGCCACGTCCCGGTTGCCGGAGTACATGGTGCCGGCCGCGTTCGTGACGCTGGGCGAGCTGCCGCTGACGGTTAACGGGAAGCTCGACCGTAAGGCCCTGCCGGCGCCGGAGTACGCCACGGGTGTCGGCCGTGCCCCGGCGACGGTGCGGGAGGAGATCCTGTGCGCGGTGTTCGCCGACGTGCTGAGTGTGGAGTCGGTCGGCGTCGACGACAACTTCTTCGATCTGGGCGGGCATTCGCTGCTGGCGGTACGGCTGACCTCGCGGATTCGGGTGGTGCTGGGGGTGGAGGTCGAGGTCCGGACGCTGTTCGAGGTCCCGACGGTGGCCGGCCTCGCGGCGCGGCTGGCCGAGGGTGCAGGGGAGGCCCGAAGGGCGTTGGCGGTGGCGGAGTCGCGGCCGGAGCGGGTGCCGCTGTCCTTCGCGCAGCAGCGGCTGTGGTTCATCGACCAGTTGGAGGGGCCGAGCCCGACGTACAACATCCCGGTGCCGCTCCGGCTGAGCGGTGTGGACACTGCTGTGCTGGATGCCGCGTTGCGGGATGTGATCGGGCGGCATGAGTCGTTGCGGACGGTGTTCCCGGCCGTGGACGGTGAGCCCTACCAGCGGATCCTCGACCCGTTGGACCTGGACTGGGGGCTTGAGGTTTCCGAGGTCGCTCCCGAGAACCTGGCCGATGCGGTGGCGGAGGCGTCGCGTTATGCGTTTGATTTGTCGGGGGAGTTGCCGATCCGGGCGTGGCTGTTCGAGGCCGGGCCGGAGGAGCAGGTGCTGGTGGTACTCATGCACCACATCGCCAGCGACGGCTGGTCCCGCGGCCCGCTGGGCCGGGATCTGTCGGCGGCGTATGCGGCGCGGCTGCGTGGTGAGGCCCCGGACTGGGAGCCGCTGCCGGTGCAGTACGCCGACTACAGCCTCTGGCAGCGAGAGCTGCTGGGCGAGGAGTCCGACCCCGACAGCCTGATAGCGGCACAGGTCGGCTACTGGCGGCAGGCGCTGGCCGGTGCGCCGGAGGAGATCGCGCTGCCGGTGGACCGGCCGCGTCCTGCCGTGGCGACGCATGTGGGGCACCAGGTGCCGTTGCGGGTCTCCGCGGAGGTGCACCAGCGTCTGGTCGACCTGGCGCGGGCCGAGGGCGTGACGGTGTTCATGGTCGTACAGGCCGCCCTCGCGGTGACGCTGTCGCGGCTCGGCGCGGGCACCGATGTCGCGATCGGGTCCGGTGTGGCCGGTCGCGCCGACGAGGCGTTGGACGACCTGGTCGGGTTCTTCATCAACACGTTGGTGATCCGGACGGATCTGTCGGGTGATCCGGAGTTCCGGCAGGTGCTGGGGCGGGTGCGGGAGGCGAGTCTGGGTGCGTTCGCGCATCAGGATGTGCCGTTCGAGCGGCTGGTGGAGGAGCTGGCGCCGGAGCGGTCGATGGCCCGGCATCCCCTGTTCCAGGTGTCGTTGACCTTGCAGAACGTCGAGCGGGCCGGGCTGGAGATGCCTGGTGTGCGGACGGGCGGGGTCGCCGGAGTCGAGGGCGCGATGACGGCGTCGGCGAAGTGCGATGTGGATGTGATGGTCGGGGAGGTCTACGACGAAGACGGTTCTCCGGCGGGGTTGCGTGGGTCGGTCATCGGGGCGGTGGATCTGTTCGACTTCGGCTCGGTGGAGGCCCTCGCTCAGCGGTGGAGCCGGGCGCTGGAGCAGGTGACCGCGGCGCCCGACACCCGGCTGGGTGCCGTGAACGTACTGGGGGTCGACGAACGAGAGCAGCTGCTGCGCGGATGGAACGACTCGGCGGTCGAGGTGGCCGGTTCGTCGATGGTGGAGCTGTTCGAGGCGCAGGTGGCGCGAACTCCGGGTGCGGTGGCGGTGGTCGGCGACGGGGTTCAACTGTCGTATGCGCAGCTGGATGCGGCGGCCAATCGACTGGCGCACTATCTGCGCGGCATGGGCATGGGCATGGGCATGGAGTCCGTGGTGGGGTTGTGCCTGCCTCGTGGTGCGGAGTTGGTGACCGCGATCCTGGGGGTGTGGAAGGCGGGAGCGGCATATCTGCCGATCGACGCCCGGCAGCCGGCGGAGCGTATCCGCTTCATGATCGCTGACAGCGGCGCTTCGGTCGTGCTGACCAGCGGTTCGGAGGCGGTGCCGGCCGACGCGCTGGACGGGGTGCCCGTGGCGCAGTTGGACGACCGACGTGTGCGCGACCGGATCGACGCCTGTCCGCAGACCGCGCCCGACTTCACCGTGGGCGCTGCCGGGCTGGCGTACGTCATCTATACGTCGGGGTCGACGGGCACGCCGAAGGGCGTTGCGCTCACCCACGGCGGAACGGTGAATCTCGCGACCGCCCAGATCGAGCGGTTCGAGGTGGAACGTGACGCGCGGGTGCTGCAGTTCGCGTCGATCGGTTTCGACGCCGCGACGTGGGAAGTGCTGATGGCGTTGGGCGCGGGGGCCGCCTTGGTGGTGGCGTCGGCGGACGAACTGGTTCCGGGCGGTGGGCTCGCAGACGTGGTGGCCCGGCATGGGGTGACCCATGCGACGCTGCCCCCGGTCGTGCTGGGCGCCCTGGCCGTGCCGGATCTGGCGTCGGTGACCACGCTGGTGTCTGCCGGTGAGGCGTTGGACGCGGGGCTGGTGGAGCGGTGGGCGCCGGACCGGCGGCTGATCAACGCATACGGTCCGACTGAGATCACGGTGTGCTCCTCCATGTCGGCGCCGCTGGCCGCCGGTGATGAGCCGACGATCGGCACGCCCGTTGCCAACGCGCGCCTGTACGTGCTGGACGACGCGCTGTGGCCGGTGCCGGCGGGGATGGCCGGGGAGCTGTACGTGGCAGGACCGGGTGTCGCACGGGGGTATGTCGGCTGGGCGGGGCTGACGGGTGAGCGGTTTGTGGCCTGTCCGTTCGGGTCGGCCGGTGAGCGGATGTACCGGACCGGTGACCTGGTGAAGTGGATGGCCGATGGGCGAATGATGTTCGTCGGGCGTACCGATGAACAGGTGAAGGTGCGTGGCTTCCGGATCGAGCTTGGTGAGATCGAGGCGGTGCTGGACACGCATGCGGACGTGCGGCAGGTCGCGGTCGTGGCGCGTGAAAATGTGCCGGGTGACAAGCGTCTGGTGGCCTACGTGGTGCCTGCCGACGAGGAGGACGGCACCGCGCTCGACGCGGACGGTGTGCGTGAGTTTGTCGCGGCGCGGTTGCCGGACTACATGGTGCCCGCCGCGGTGGTGGTGCTGGCGGAACTGCCGCTGACGGTCAACGGCAAGCTGGACCGCAAGGCGCTGCCGGCGCCGGAGTACGTCGCGGGCGGCGGCCGTGCCCCGGCGACGGTGCAGGAGGAGATCCTGTGCGGGGTGTTCGCCGATGTGCTGGGTCTGGAGTCGGTGGGGGTCGATGACGACTTCTTCCGGCTGGGCGGCCATTCGCTGCTGGCGGTGCGGTTGACTGCGCGGATTCGTACGGTGCTCGGGGTGGAAGTCGGGCTTCGGGCGCTGTTCGAGGCCCCGACGGTGGCCGGGCTCGCGGCCCGGGTGGCCGAGGGCGCGGGGGCGGCTCGCATGCCGCTGCGAGCGGGGGCGCGTCCGGAGTGGGTGCCGTTGTCGTTCGCGCAGCGGCGGCTGTGGTTCCTGGCCCAGCTGGAGGGACCGAGCCCGACCTACAACATCCCGGTGCCGATCAGGCTCAGCGGTGTCGATGCCGGTGTGCTGGAAGAGGCGTTCCGGGATGTGATCGGTCGGCACGAGTCGCTGCGGACGGTGTTCCCGGCCGTGGACGGTGAGCCGTACCAGCAGATCCTGCGTCCGGAGGAGCTGGGCTGGGAGCTGGACGTGGTCCGGTTGGCGGCCAGTGAGCTGGGCGGGGCGGTGCGGCAGGCGGCGGAGTATGCGTTCGATCTGTCGGCGGAAGTGCCGATCCGGGCCTGGCTGTTCGAGTCCGGGCCGGGTGAGCGGCTGCTCATGGTGGTGGTGCATCACATCGCCGGTGACGGGTGGTCGATGGGCCCGCTGAGCCGGGATCTGTCTGCGGCGTATACGGCGCGGCTGCGCGGCGAGGCTCCGGGCTGGGAGCCGCTGGCGGTGCAGTACGCGGATTACGCGTTGTGGCAGCGGGATGTGCTGGGGGAAGACTCGGATCCCAACAGCGTCCTGTCGCAGCAGGTGGGTTACTGGCGACGGGCGCTGGCGGGTGCGCCGGAGGAGCTGGCGCTGCCGGTGGACCGGGCGCGTCCGGCGGCGGCCAGTCACCGTGGCTACGCGGTGCCGCTGCTGATACCCCGTGAGATGCATCAGCGGGTGGTGGAGCTGGCACGGGCCGAGGGCGTGACGGTGTTCATGGTGCTGCAGGCCGCGCTGGCGGTGATGGTCTCGCGGATCGGAGCGGGTACGGACATTCCGATCGGGGCGCCGGTTGCCGGGCGCACCGATGAGGCGTTGGACGACCTGGTCGGGCTCTTCTTGAACACGTTGGTGATCCGGACGGATCTGTCGGGTGATCCGGAGTTCCGGCAGGTGTTGGGGCGGGTGCGGGAGGCGAGTCTGGGGGCGTTCGCGCATCAGGATGTGCCGTTCGAGCGGCTGGTGGAGGAGCTGGCGCCGGAGCGGTCGATGGCCCGGCACCCGCTGGCGCAGGTGGTGCTGACCATGCAGACCACCGGAGGCGCGGCCCTTGATCTGCCCGGGGCCCGGGCCGGCGGTGGCAATGCGCAGCTGGGCGCCGACGGCACGGCCTCGGTGAAGTTCGACGTGTGGGTCTCTCTTGGCGAGGCGTATGACGCCGAGGGAGGGGCGGCGGGGCTGCGTGGGGCGATGACAGTGGCGGCGGATCTGTTCGATGAGGCCGCGGCGGGTCGGTTCGCGCGGTGGTTCGTGCGGGTGCTTGAGGCGGTGACGGC
The DNA here is from genome assembly GCF_045040315.1 of Streptomyces sp. NBC_01508. Taxonomy (NCBI): domain Bacteria; kingdom Bacillati; phylum Actinomycetota; class Actinomycetes; order Kitasatosporales; family Streptomycetaceae; genus Streptomyces; species Streptomyces sp. NBC_01508. The sequence goes on from NZ_CP109419.1 coordinate 7,676,653, forward strand.
TGGCCCGGATGTCGCGGTGCATGCGATCGAGGTGCTGGATGCGCAGGAGCGGGACCTGCTGCTGGTGCGGTGGAATGACACTGCGGTGGAGCCGGTGGGTGTGTCGGTGGTGGGGTTGTTCGAGGAGCGGGTGCGGGCGGTTCCGGATGCGGTGGCGCTGGTGGCTGATGGTGCGGGTCTGACGTTCCGTGAACTCGATGCGTCCGCGGATCGTCTGGCGTGTCATTTGCGGGATTTGGGTGTGGGTGCGGAGTCGGTGGTGGGGTTGTGTCTGCCGCGTGGTGTGGAGATGGTGGCGGCGATTTTGGCGGTGTGGAAGGCGGGGGCGGCGTATCTGCCGATCGATGGGGATCTGCCGGCGGAGCGGGTGGCGTTCATGCTGGCCGACAGCCGGGCGCAGCTGCTCCTTGGCACTCGGGAAGCGCTGGACGACCTCCCGGTCGGCAGGGTGCGGATGGTCGCGGTCGATGATCCGATGACCGCTGCACTGCTGGATGGTTACGTGGGTGCGTCGCCGGATGCGTCGCCGGGTGTGGTGGTGGATGCGGCTGGTTTGGCGTATGTGATGTATACGTCGGGGTCGTCGGGGGTGGCGAAGGGTGTGGCGGTGACGCATGGGTCGCTGGCCAATTATGTGGTTTCGGTGTCGGTGCGGTTGGGCTGGGATGAGCCGGGGGCGCGGTATGGGCTGTTGCAGGCGCAGGTGACGGATCTGGGTAACACGGTGGTGTTCTGCAGTCTGGTCACGGGTGGGGAGTTGCATGTGCTGGGTGCGGAGGCGGTGACGGATCCGGAGGCGGTGTCCGGGTATCTGCGTGAGCAGTGGATTGATCATGTGAAGGTGGTGCCGTCGCATCTGGCGGCGTTGACGGCTGTGGTGGGTGTGGAGGAGTTGTTGCCGGCGCGGTCGGTGGTGCTGGGTGGTGAGGCCGCGCAGGTGGGCTGGGTGCGGGAGTTGGTGGTGGCCGCGGCTGGTGGTGGTCGGCGGGTGTTCAATCATTATGGGCCGACGGAGACCACGGTCGGGGTGGTCACTGGTGAGCTGACTGCGGATGGGGTGGCGGGGGGTGTGGTGCCGGTCGGGACGCCGATCGGCAACACCCGGCTGTACGTGCTGGATGAGGTGTTGCGGCCGGTGCCGGTGGGTGTGGGCGGGGAGTTGTATGTGGCGGGTGCTGGGCTGGCGCGCGGGTATGTGAGTCGCCCGTCTCTGACCGGTGAGCGGTTCGTGGCCTGTCCGTTCGGGACCGGTTCCGGGGAGCGGATGTATCGCACCGGTGATGTGGTGCGGTGGACGGTGGACGGGCAGTTGGTCTTCGGCGGGCGTGCGGACGATCAGGTGAAGATCCGCGGCTTCCGGATCGAGCCGGGTGAGGTCGAGGCCGTGCTGTCGGCGCATCCGGAGGTGGCCCGGGCTGTGGTGATCGCGCGTGAGGACACCGAGGGTGACAAGCGGCTGGTCGCCTACCTGGTCCCCGCCGCCGATGCCGAGGATGTGGACAGTGGCGGCGTACGGGAGTTCCTGGTGCGGCGGCTGCCCGAGCACATGGTCCCGGCCGCGTTCGTCACGCTGGACGAGCTGCCGCTGACCGCCAACGGCAAGCTCGACCGCAAGGCCCTGCCCGCGCCTGAGTACGCCACCGGGGTGGGCCGGGGTCCGGCCACCGTCCAGGAGGAGATCCTGTGTGCGGCGTTCGCCGACATCCTCGGGGTGGAGTCGGTGGGTGTGGACGACGGCTTCTTCGATCTGGGTGGCCATTCGCTGCTGGCGGTGCGCCTGGTGTCGCGGATTCGTGTGGTGCTGGGGGTGGAGGTCGAGGTCCGGACGCTGTTCGAGGCCCCGACGGTGGCCGGTCTGGCGGCTTGGATGACCGAGAACTCGGGGCAGGCTCGTATGCCGTTGCGGGCCGGGGTGCGTCCGGAGCGGGTGCCGTTGTCGTTCGCGCAGCGGCGGCTGTGGTTCCTGGGGCAGTTGGAGGGGCCGAGCCCGACCTACAACATTCCCATGGTGGTATCGCTGGGCGGGGTGGACGCCGCGGTGCTGGGTGCGGCGCTGCGGGATGTGGTCGAACGTCATGAGTCGATGCGGACGGTATTCCCGGCCGTGGACGGTGAGCCCTACCAGCGCATCCTTGCCCCGAGGGAACTGGACTGGGCTCTCCAGGTCACCCAGGTGGCGCCCGGTGAACTGCCTGCGGTCGTGGGGCAGGCCTCGGGGTATGCGTTCGATCTGTCAGCGGAGCTTCCGGTTCGGGCGTGGCTGTTCGAGGCCGGTCCTGACGAGCAGGTGCTGGTCGTGGTCATGCATCACATCGCCAGCGACGGCTGGTCGATGGGTCCGCTGAGCCGGGATGTGTCGATGGCGTATGCGGCGCGGCTGCGGGGCCAGGCCCCGCAGTGGGAGCCGCTGCCGGTTCAGTACGCCGACTACGCCCTGTGGCAGCGGGAGTTGTTGGGCGAGGAGTCCGATCCGGACAGTCGGCTGTCGGAGCAGGTGCGGTACTGGCGCGGGGTGTTGGCCGGAGTTCCGGAAGAGCTGGCGTTGCCGGTGGATCGGCCACGGCCCGTGGTGGCCAGCCACCGCGGTCACGCCGTGGGATTCCGGGTGTCGGCCGAGGTGCACCAGCGGGTGACAGAGCTGGCGCGGGCCGAGGGCGTGACGCCGTTCATGGTGGTGCAGGCCGCGCTGGCGGTGACGCTGTCGCGCGTCGGGGCCGGTACCGACATTCCCATCGGGTCTCCGATAGCGGGGCGCAATGACGAGGCGTTGGACGACCTGGTCGGGTTCTTCCTGAACAGCCTGGTGATCCGTACGGACCTGTCCGGGGACCCGGAGTTCCGGCAGGTGCTGAGCCGGGTGCGGGAGGCGAGCCTGGGGGCGTTCGCGCACCAGGACGTGCCTTTCGAACGTCTGGTGGAAGAACTGGCACCAACCCGGTCGATGTCCCGCCATCCGCTGTTCCAGGTCACGCTGACCGTGCAGACCATGGAGCGCGCGTCGCTCGAAATGCCGGGGCGGCGGACCGGCCGTGGAGCTTCCACGGTGGACGGCTCGGTGCCGGTGCCCGCGAAGTTCGATCTCGACGTGACGATGGTGGAGCAGCTCGATGGTCAGCGCCGGCCGGCGGGATGGCACGGCATGGTGACGGTGGCGGCGGACCTGTTCGACGAACCGGCAGCCGCCAGGTTCGCCGGCTGGATCACGCGGGTGCTCGATGTGGTGACCACGACGTCTGATGTGCGGCTCGGAGCGGTGGACATTCTCGATGGGCAGGAGCGCGAGCTGCTGATCGGCGGGTGGAATGACACTGCGGTGGAGCCGGTGGGTGTGTCGGTGGTGGAGGTGTTCGAGCGGCAGGTGGCGGCTGCGCCGGGTGCGGTCGCGGTGGTGGCTGATGAGGCGGAGTTGTCGTATCGGGAGCTGGACGTGGCGGCGAACCGGGTGGCCCATCATCTGCGCGCCATGGGCGTGGGGCCGGAGTCGGTGGTGGGCCTGTGCCTGCCGCGCGGCGCCGGCCTCGTGACCGCGATCCTGGCCGTGCTGAAGGCGGGTGCGGCATACCTGCCGATCGATGGGCGGCTTCCGGTGGACCGGGTGGCCTACATGCTGGCCGACAGCCGGGCGCAGCTCGTCCTGGGCACCCAGGATCTGCTGGATGACCTGCCGGTCGGCCGGGTGCCGTTGGTCGCCCTCGACGACCGGACGACGTCCGCGCTTGTGGACGTTCATCCGGAGACCGCGCCAGAGGTGTCGATCGACCCGGCCGGCCTGGCGTATGTGATCTACACGTCCGGGTCGTCGGGGGCGCCGAAGGGTGTGGCGGTTGCCCACGCCGGGGTCGTGAGCCTGGTGGCCGCCCAGGGCGGGCGGTTCGCGGTGGAACAGGGCTCGCGGGTGCTGCAATTCGCCTCGGCCGGGTTCGACGCGGCGGTGTCGGAAGTGCTGGTGACGCTGTGCTCGGGTGCGGCACTGGTGATGGCGTCGGCGGACGAGTTGCTGCCTGGTGGTGGGCTGGTCGATCTGATAGCCGGTCACGGCATCACGCATGCGACGCTGCCGCCGGCGGTCTTGAGGGCTCTCGGCGCCGCCGACCTGGACTCGGTGACCACGCTCGTATCCGCCGGCGAGGCCCTGGACGCGAGTTTGGTCGAACGGTGGGCGCCGGCCCGCCGTCTGATCAACGCCTATGGTCCGACAGAGATCACCGTGTGTGCGTCGATGTCGATGCCGCTTGCACCCGGTGATGAGCCGTCGATCGGTACGCCGATCGCCAACGCGCGCCTGTTCGTGCTCGACGACACGCTCAGCCCTGTCCCGGTAGGGGTCGCCGGCGAACTGTATGTCGCCGGTGCCGGTGTGGCACGCGGATATGTGGGACGTCCCGGGTTGACGGGCGAGAGGTTCGTGGCGTGTCCATTCGATTCTGTCGGTGAGCGGATGTATCGCACCGGGGACGTCGTCAAGTGGACCCCGGACGGCCGGTTGGTGTTCGTCGGGCGGGCCGACGAGCAGGTGAAGGTGCGCGGCTTCCGGATCGAGCCCGGCGAGGTCCAGGCCGTGCTTTCGACTCACCCGGAGGTTCGGCAGGCGGTGGTGGTGGTGCGCGAGGACATGCCTGGGGACCAGCGGCTGGTCGCCTACGTCGTTCCCGCCGACGACGGCAACGACGATGTGGACCTCGCTGGTCTGCGGGAGTTCATGGCGGGGCGGTTGCCGGACTACATGGTTCCGGCTGCAGTCGTCCCGCTGCCGGTGCTGCCGTTGACGGTGAACGGCAAGCTCGACCGTATGGCGTTGCCGGCCCCCGAGTACGTCTCAGGAGCGGGCAGTAGGCCCTCGACGGTGCAGGAAGAGATTCTCTGTGCGGCGTTCGCCGACGTGCTGGGGCTGGAGTCGGTGGGGGTGCACGACGGCTTCTTCGATCTGGGTGGCCATTCGCTGCTGGCGGTGCGCCTGGTGTCGCGGATCCGTGCCGTGTTGGGAGTGGAGGTCGAGGTCCGGACCTTGTTCGAGGCCCCGACGGTGGCCGGTCTGGCGGCTTGGATGACCGAGAACTCGGGGCGGGCTCGTATGCCGTTGCGGGCCGGGGTGCGTCCGGAGCGGGTGCCGTTGTCGTTCGCGCAGCGGCGGCTGTGGTTCCTCGCACAGCTCGAAGGCCCGAGTCCGACGTACAACCTGCCCACGACGATCCGGCTGAGCGGCGACGTGGATGTCGCCGCGCTGGGAGCGGCACTGCGGGATGTGATCGCCCGGCACGAGTCGCTGCGGACCGTCTTTCCCGCGGTGGACGGCAAGCCGTACCAGCAGATCCTCGACCTGCGGGACCTGGAATGGGAACTGCGGGTCACCCACGTGAACCGCGCCGAACAGTCGGAAGCCGTCGCGCGGGCGACGAGGTATGCGTTCGATCTGGCGGTGGACGTGCCGATCCGGGCGTGGCTGTTCGCGTCGGGGGACGAGCAGCTCCTGGTGGTCGTGATGCATCACATCGCCGGCGACGGCTGGTCGATGGCACCGCTGGGCCGCGATCTCTCTACGGCCTACGCGGCGCGGCTGCGGGGCCAGGCCCCGGACTGGGAGCCGCTGCCGGTGCAGTACGCCGACTACACCCTCTGGCAGCGGGAGTTGCTGGGCGAGGAGTCCGATCCCGACAGCCTGCTGTCGATACAGACGGCGTACTGGCGGAGCACGTTGGCCGGAGCGCCGGAGGAACTGGCGCTGCCGGTGGATCGCCCGCGACCGGCTGTGGCCGGCCACCGAGGACATCGGGTGCCGCTGCGGGTGTCGACGGAGGTGCACCAGCGGTTGGCGGAGCTCGCGCGGGCCGAGGGCGTGACGGCATTCATGGCGCTGCAGGCCGCGCTGGCGGTGACGCTGTCGCGCGTCGGGGCCGGTACCGACATTCCCATCGGGTCTCCGATAGCGGGGCGCAACGATGAGGCGCTGGACGACCTGGTCGGGTTCTTCGTCAACAGCCTGGTGATCCGGACGGATCTGTCGGGTGATCCGGAGTTCCGGCAGGTGCTGGGGCGGGTGCGGGAGGCGAGCCTGGGGGCGTTCGCGCATCAGGATGTGCCTTTCGAACGTCTGGTGGAGGAGCTGGCACCAACCCGGTCGATGTCCCGCCATCCGCTGTTCCAGGTGTTTCTCACCCTCCAGAACACCAGCGAGGCGTCGCTGGAGTTGCCGGGCGCGGGCACCGGCACCGGTACGGGCGCCGATTCGCCCGACGGAGCGGCAGTATCGGCATCGGCGAAGTACGACCTGAACGTCGGGATCGCCGAGATGTTCGACGACAAGAATCGTCCGGCGGGCCTGCGCGGGGTGGTCACGGTGTCGGCGGATCTGTTCGATGAGGCCGCGGCGGGTCGGTTCGCGCGGTGGTTCGTGCGGGTGCTTGAGGCGGTGGCTGCGGCTCCGGAGGTGCGGCTGGCCGAGGTGAGTGTTCTCGATGCGCGGGAGCGGGATCGGTTGTTGGTGCGGTGGAATGACACTGCGGTGGAGCCGGTGGGTGTGTCGGTGGTGGGGTTGTTCGAGGAGCGGGTGCGGGCGGTTCCGGATGCGGTGGCGTTGGTGGCTGATGGTGCGGAGTTGTCGTATCGGGAGTTGGATGCGCAGGCGGATCGTCTGGCGTGCTATTTGCGGGATTTGGGTGTGGGTGCGGAGTCGGTGGTGGGGTTGTGTCTGCCGCGTGGTGTGGAGATGGTGGCGGCGATTTTGGCGGTGTGGAGGGCGGGGGCGGCGTATCTGCCGGTCGATGGGGATCTGCCGGCGGAGCGGGTGGCGTTCATGCTCACCGATAGTGGTGCGCAGGTCGTCTTGGCTGATCGTGAATTCGGTGCGGAGTTGCCAGTCCAGGCGGCGGGAGTGCCGGTGGCGTGGATTGATGAACTGTGGAATGCCCCGGACGCCGAGGGCGTGGTGCCGCCCGTGGTGGTGGATGCGGCTGGTTTGGCGTATGTGATGTATACGTCGGGGTCGTCGGGGGTGGCGAAGGGTGTGGCGGTGACGCATGGGTCGCTGGCCAATTATGTGGTTTCGGTGTCGGTGCGGTTGGGCTGGGATGAGCCGGGGGCGCGGTATGGGCTGTTGCAGGCGCAGGTGACGGATTTGGGTAACACGGTGGTGTTCTGCAGTCTGGTCACGGGTGGGGAGTTGCATGTGCTGGGTGCGGAGGCGGTGACGGATCCGGTCGCGGTGGCGCGGTATGTGGCTGAGCAGCGGATTGATCATGTGAAGGTGGTGCCGTCGCATCTGGCGGCGTTGACGGCTGTGGTGGGTGTGGAGGAGTTGTTGCCGGCGCGGTCGGTGGTGCTGGGTGGTGAGGCCGCGCAGGTGGGCTGGGTGCGGGAGTTGGTGGTGGCCGCGGCTGGTGGTGGTCGGCGGGTGTTCAATCATTATGGGCCGACGGAGACCACGGTCGGGGTGGTCACTGGTGAGCTGACTGCGGATGGGGTGGCGGGGGGTGTGGTGCCGGTCGGCACGCCGATCGCCAATACGCGTCTGTTTGTGCTGGATGAGGTGTTGCGGCCGGTTCCGGTGGGTGTGGCAGGGGAGTTGTATGTGGCGGGTGCTGGGCTGGCGCGCGGGTATGTGGGTCGTGCGGGGTTGACGGGTGAGCGGTTCGTGGCCTGCCCCTTCGGGTCGGGCGGGGAGCGGATGTATCGCACCGGTGATGTGGTGCGGTGGACGGTGGACGGGCAGTTGGTCTTCGGCGGGCGTGCGGACGACCAGGTGAAGATCCGTGGGTTCCGGATCGAGCCGGGTGAGGTCGAGGCGGTGCTGTCGGCGCATCCGGAGGTGGCCCGGGCCGTGGTGATCGCGCGTGAGGACACCGAGGGCGACAAGCGACTGGTCGCCTATGTAGTGGCCGCGGCCGCCGATGCCGATGTTGATACCGGTGAGCTGCGTGGTTTCGTGGCGCGGCGGCTGCCCGAGCACATGGTCCCGGCCGCGTTCGTCACGCTGGACGACCTGCCACTGACCGCCAACGGCAAGCTCAACCGCAAGGCCCTGCCCGCCCCTGACTACACCGCCGGGAGCACCGCTACGGCCACCACGAGAAATCTCGCCACGAGCCTGGAGTACCTCGTCAGCGAGGCGTTCGCTGAAGTCCTCGGGGTCGACGACGTCGGCTTCGAGGACGACTTCTTCCAGCTCGGCGGACATTCCTTGCTGGCGGTCACGCTTGTAGCGCGGCTGAGGGAGAAGGGGATTTCCACCACGGTGCGCAACGTGTTCGCTGCGCCGACCGTCGCCGGAGTCGTCCGTCAGTTGGACCTGGCGTCCATGGGCGATTCGCTCGGCAGGGTCCTGCCGATCCGGGCCGAAGGCGATCAGCCGCCGTTCTTCTTCGTCCACCCCGCGTCCGGCCTGAGCTGGTGCTACCGGCCGCTGACACGGTTCGTCCCGGACGGCATCCCGCTGTACGGGCTGCAGGCCGCCGGGATGGACGGCAACGGCACGCTACCGGGCAGCATCGAGGAACTGGCGGCGGAATACATCGAGCAGATCCGTGCCGTCCAGCCGAACGGCCCCTACCACCTCGTGGGCTTCTCGTTCGGTGGCATCCCCGTACACGAGATGGCCGTGCGGCTGGAGGCGGCGGGTGAGACTGTTGCGGCCCTGGTCGTCATGGACGCCTACCCGACCCAGGCTCGGAGTGATGAGTCGGCCCGGCCCTCCGAGGCCGCCGGGCCCGAAGAACCCGTCGGCGTCGCGGAGGATGAGATCGCCACGCGACCGGCTCCCGAAGAGCGCGACCCGGAGACGCAGCTGAGGGAGATGGCGGCTCGGTTCCGGGAGGAGATCGGCGAGGTCATCGACGGCATCTCCGACGATGAACTGCGCCTCATCGCGAAGATCTTCCGCAACAACACAGCGATGCGCAGACGGCACCAGCCCGGTGTCTTCGGGGGCGACCTGCTGCTCATCGTCGCCGAGGCCGGCGCCGAGAGCGACCCGCCGGACGAACGGCTGCGGCTCTGGGAGCCGTACGTCCGCGGCGCGATGACAGCGGTCGGCCTGCCTTGCCGGCACACCGACCTTATGATCCCCGAGATGCTGAGCCGGGCATGGCAGGCGATAGCGGAATGGATGGAGACACGGAGCGCGGAACCCGGAGCGTGAGTCGTCCGTGGCTCAGGAGGCCAGCACCGGGGCGTGGGCCGGGAGGGCCACGGTGACCCAGAGCCCGCCCTCGGAGTTGGCCGTCGCGTGCACGGTGCCGTCGTGGGCCTGGGTGATGGCGGCGACGATGGACAGCCCGAGGCCCGAGCCTTCGGACGATGCGGTCCGGTCTGCGGCCAGCCGTCGGAACGGCTCGAACAGCTCGTCGACCTGCTCCGCGGGGACGTGCGGGCCGGAGTTGCAGACCACCAGCCCACCGTCGGGAGACAGGTCGACAATGACGTAACCACCAGCACTGTTGTGCCGGATCGCGTTCTGTACCAGGTTGGCGACGAGACGGGTGAGCAGCGTCTCGTCGCCCGCGACGATGACTGGCTGGGTGGTGGTGGTGAGGGTGATGCCGCGCTGCTCGGCGAAGGGGAGGTGCTCTCCGACGACCTGAGTGACCACGGCGGCGAGATCTACCGGGTCCCGGTCGATGAGCTCCTGTTCTCCCTGTGCGAGGACGAGCAAGCCCTCGATGAGCCGCTCGGACCGCTCGATGGTGCGCAGCAGTTCGCCGCGGATCCGGGATACCCGCTCGGGAGAGGGCTTGGCCAGTCCGACCTCGATCGCGGTTCGCTGGATGGCCAGGGGAGTGCGCAGCTCGTGGGAGGCGTTGGCGACGAAACGGCGCTGGCTCGTCACGGCGCGATCCAGTCGATCGAGCATCGCGTCGAAGGTGTCGGCGAGGTCTTTGATCTCGTCCTGCGGTCCGGTCAGCGCGATGCGTTCGTGCAGGGTGGACAGTGACAGGCGGTGGGCGGTGGCGGTGACGCGGTGCAGCGGGCGCAGGATCCGTTTGGTGAGCCACCAGCACACCGTGAAGGCCAGCATCACGATCACCGAGATGGCGATCAGGGCGAAGATCTGCTGGGCGGATACCAGGTCCTGCTGGAGCTCCTTGGTCCCGCCGGAGATGCGGCCCGGGCCGGGCGCCACGTCGGCGGGGCTGGTCTGGGACGGATCGTGCGGCACGGTCGGGCAGGGAGCGGCCGGGGGCCGCGTCTGGCACTGGATCGTGGATGCCGGGCCGGTGGATACGAAATCAGCGAACTTGCTGTCGACGACCCGCTGTTGGAGCATTTGCGCGGTGCCGAGTACCGCGAGGGTAATGATCGTGAACACACCGCCGTAGAGCAGCGTCATCTTGGCCTGCACCGAGCCGTTGACCACCGAGGTGACGCGCCGCACGATCCGTACCGGCCTCATACCCTGTACCTGCTTCCTGGGACGCTGACTCGGTGTCCAGTATCCGAGGTTTCAATTGACGCAGGTCCCTGGTAAAGAGGTGGTGAGCCCGTTGAGCACCGTGTCCGGCAGGATGCGCGAGTGCTACGTCAGCGGAATCCCTGGTACTGCCCCGCCGGCACCCGGTTCGTGGTCATGGTGTGAGTGGCGGCCTCCCGCCATACCCCGAAGCCTGGAGTGCCGACGCCGCAGTCCAGCCGTGACGGCCGCCCTCCATCGCCGAGGCCGAGTGTCGCGTCGCGCGCCAGGCCAGGACCCTCGACCGCCTGGTGCATCCGGATACCTGCCTCTCTCCCCACGACCGACCGGAACGTGAATCGGCCGCCAGGCGAACCTGACGGCCGATCACGGAAGACTGAAGCTCAGTCAGCACTCTTCATGGCTTCAATTAGGCTTTTGGGCCGCATATCGGTCCACGATTTCTCGATGTAATCGAGGCAATCTTCCCGCGGCGCCTCGCCGAACATGGTCTTCCAACCGTCGGGTACATCCACGAAGACAGGCCACAGCGAATGCTGGCCTTCATCGTTGACCAGGACCAGATAGCTTGCGTCGGGATCCTCAAAAGGATTTGGCACCACACCGTCCTTATTTCTCGGCGACAAGGGACCGCAGCGACGAGCGGATCCACTCTCGCATAGGCACTCGTGGCCCATCAAGAGGCGACGGAACATACAGCGTTACCGGCCCGTGCCGCTGACCTCGGAGCTGTTCAACTGCGGCTTCTCGCCGGTTGAACAAAGACAGGCCGGCGTTGACGCAACTGGGGTGCTGTGGTGCGTTAGTAACCACGCGCGGCGTAGGTGTATGCGCGGAATCAGTTCACAGCGAGCCGGGCGCCGGCAAAGCGGCAGCGCAAATTCCGTACAGGAGGGCACAGATGCCTGACAGCCGAGACCGAGTATTTCTCCGCTCGAATACGATCATCGAACCACTGGTCGACAGGTTCTATGCGTGGATGCATATCGTTGCGCCCGCTCAGGCATCCATGAACCTGGCGAATGTGCAGGTGCCGCTGCTCGAGTCGTACCTCCAGTCTCCGCAGGTGCACATCTCGGCCAGCGGCAACCCGGCTCTGCGCGGCGGATACTTCGTCAACGTCGAGGAGTCGCGTGCGGCGGAGGTCGGCGAGCTGTTGGACACGATCAAGCGCGAGCGCGCGGACATGCTCGCGTTCGCCGCTGCCGTGGCCGAGGTGGACGAGCTGCTGCGGCAGAACGCCACCGGCTTCGATCTCACGCCGCTGTACCCGAAGCTGCCGGCGGCGCTGAACGGGTTGGTGGAGCTGGCCTACGACACCAGCAACCAGGCGTCCGCGCACCTTATCGAGCCGCTGCTGTACCACAGCAATGCCTTTGACCGGCGCCGCCAATCCGTCCAGCTCTCCCTCGACGACGGTGTGGAGCGACCGTTCATCCTCAGCACCCCCCGGCTGCCCTCACCCGACGTGCTGGAGCTGGAGATCCCCTTCGACCACCCCGGTCTCGACGAGCTGATGAGGGCGCGGGTCGAAGGTACGACCGCCGCCCATCTGCACGAGGCGCTCGGGCTCGACGGCGCCCAGGCCGCCCAGCTGGACCGGCTGCTCGTCCCGGAGCCAAGCCTCGCGCCGGACCGGCACATCGACAGCGGCGGCCGGATCCGCTACTTCGGGCACGCGTGCCTGGTGCTGCAGAGCCCGGAGGCCGCTGTCGTGGTGGATCCCTTCATCAGCACGGACAACCGTCACGGCGACCGGTACACCCTCGACGACCTGCCGGACCACATCGACCTGGCGCTGATCACGCACGGGCACCAGGACCACATCGTCCTGGAGACCCTGCTGCAGCTGCGCGCACGCACCGACGCGGTCGTGGTCCCCCGCTCGTCGCGGGGCAACCTGTGCGACCCGTCGATCGGCCTCTACCTCAAGTCCATGGGCTTCACGGTGATCGAGGTCGACGACTTCGACGAGGTGCCGCTGCCGGGCGGCGCCCGGGTGGTGGCCACGCCATTCCTCGGCGAGCACTCCGACCTCGACATTCGCTCCAAGTCGACCTACTTCGTGCAGCTGGCCGGGCTGTCGGCGTTCATCGGCGCGGACTCCTCGGGCATCGACCCGGTGCTGTACCGGTACATCCGCTCGCACCTGGGCGGCGTCGACAAGGCGTTCCTCGGCATGGAGTGCGACGGTGCCCCACTGACCTGGCTCTACCAGGGACTGCTGACCCGGCCGGTGACCAAGAAGATGAGCGACTCGCGCAAGTTGTCGGGTTCGAACGCGGAGCAGGCAGCCGCGATCATGACCGAACTCGGTGCGGGAGAGGCGTACGTGTACGCCATGGGTGAGGAGAGCTGGCAAGGCCACGTCATGGCGACGACGTACACGCCCGACACCTACCAGATCCAGCAGATCGAGGAGTTCCTCACCTGGTGCAAGGCGCAGAACGTCTCCGCGGAACACCTGTTCAACAAGCGCGAGTGGCGCTGGTAAGAGGTCTTCGACGATGCCATATCTGCAATCCAACGGGATCCGGCTCGCCTACCAGCACTCGGGGCGGGGCGGCAGGACGATCCTGCTCATCATGGGGTCGGCCGCGGCCGGCTACGCATGGGACATGCACCAGACGCCGGCGCTGCACCGGGCCGGCTACGCGACCGTCACCTTCGACAACCGCGGGATCGCGCCGTCGGACGCCCCACCGGGCAAGTACACGCTGGCGGACGTGGTCGCCGACACCAAGGGCCTGATCGAGGCGCTGGATCTGGCACCGTGCCGGATTGTCGGCACCTCAATGGGATCGCTGATCGCCCAGGAAATTGCCATAAGCGACCCCCACCTGGTCCACTCGGCGGTGCTCCTGGCCACCCGTGCCCGGTCAGACGTGCTGCGCCGGGCGCAGTCCGCGGCGGACCGGGCCCTACTGGAGAGCGGGATCAAGCTGCCGCCGAAGTACCGGGCGGTCAACTCGGTGCTCCACATGCTGTCCCCGGACACCCTCAACGACGAAGAGGCAGTGGCTTCCTGGCTGGAGATATTCGAGCTGGCCGGCGGTGACGGGGAAACCGTCGCCGCGGGCCAGCAGTGGATCGACACCGACCAGGACCGCCGATCGGACCTCAGCAAGATCACCGCACCCTGTCGCGTCATCACCTTCGCCGATGACACCGTCACCCCGCCGCGCCTCGGCGCCGAAGTGGCGGACGCCATCTCGAACTGCGACCTGGTGGAGATTCCGGGCTGCGGGCACCTGGGACATCTGGAGCGCCCGGAGCCGGTCAACGAGGCGATTGTGGAGTTCTTCAACAAGTATTGAGCAATGTCGTCGGCGGGCCGGCCGGGAAGCGGCGCCGGCCCGCCGACGGGCGTTCCGGCGCCATCCGTACCGGGCTCAGAGCCTGTACCCGCTTCCCGGTACGGTGACGATGACGGGCGGATCGCCGAGCTTGGACCGGAGCTTGCTCATCGTCACCTTGACGACGGTGGTGAACGGGTCCGTGTGCTCGTCCCAGGCCCGTTCCAGCAGTTGCTCGGTGCTGACGACAGCGCCTTGAGCCTGCATCAGCACTTCAAGCACCGCGTACTCCTTGCGGGACAGCGGCAGATAGCGCCCGTCGCGGGACGCTTGCCGACGCGCCGTGTCCAGTGTGATGTCGCCGCGCTCCAGCACCGGGGGCAGCAGCGGCCCGGCGCGGCGGCCGAGCGCACGGACCCGCGCCACCAGTTCGTCGAAGGCGAAGGGCTTGGCCAGGTAGTCGTCGGCCCCCAGGTTCAGTCCCGTGACCCGTTCGTGTACCGCGCTGGAGGCGGTCAGCATCAGAATGCGTACGTGCCCCCCGAGCTGCTGCGCCAGGGCGCGGCAGACCTCGTCGCCGTGCACCCGGGGCAGGTCACGGTCCAGGACCAGTACGTCGTAGTCGTTGACGGCGAGACGCTCCAACGCGGTGGCACCGTCATAGACGACATCGACCGCCATCGCCTCATCACGCAGCCCCTCGACCACCAGGTCCGCCAGAAAATGCTCGTCCTCGGCCACCAGAATTCGCATACTCAACAGTGGCACACATCCGCGACAACGCGGCGGTGAACAAACACAGTTCGAGCAGACGGAGATCAGGTGGAGGCGTCCGCGGTCAGAGATGTCAGCAGCTCGTTGAGCCGGGTGACGAACGTGGCCGGCTCTTCGATCTGGGCACCCGTGGCAAGGACCGCCTGGTCGAACAGGACGTGTGCCCAGGCGGGCAGGCGCGGGTCGTCCTGTCCGCGGTTGAGCCGCTCGACCAGGACGTGGCCGGGGTTGATCTCCAGGATCGGCTGGTTGGGCAGCCCCGAGCCCCGCAGCCGCTGTACGGCGGTGAAGTCGGTCTCCGCCCCGTCGGTGACGATGCAGGCGGGGGAGGTCGTCAGCCGGCTGGTCACGCGTACGTCCCACGCCTTGCCCGCCAAGTGCGCCTTGAGCTGGCCGAGAAGCGCGGCGTAGTCGGAGCCCGCCTGGTCGGCGGCCTGTTTCTCGGCGTCGTCCGTCAAGTCGCCGAAGTCGGGCGGCCCCTGGGCGACGGACTGCAGCTGCTTGCCCTGGTACTCGCGCAGCGGGCCGGATACGACGAAGCTGTCCACCGCCTCGCCCAACAGGAGCACTTCGATGCCCTTGGCGCGGAACGCCTCCAGGTGAGGGCTGGCCGCGGCGGCGGCCGGGCTGGGTGCCAGGAGGTAGTAGATCTTGTCCTGGCCCTCCTTCATCCTGGCCACGTAGTCGCTGAGCGAGACGTCGGCGTCCTGCGTGCCCGAGAGGGTGGAGGTGAAGCGCAGGAGCTCGGTGATGTCCTCCCGGTGGGGAGGGTCGTCGGAGATGCCCTGCTTCAGTACGCCGCCGAACTGCTTCCAGAAGGCGGCGTACTTCTCGGGCTCCTCGTCCGCCAACTCCTTGAACAGCTTCAGTACCCTCTTGACCGCGCTGGACCGGATGTGGTCGACGGCATGGCTGCCCTGGAGGATCTCCCGGGAGACGTTCAGCGGAAGGTCGGCGGAGTCGACGACTCCGCGCACGAACCGCAGGTAGTTGGGGAGCAACTGCCCGGTGTCCTCAAGGATGAAGACCCGCCGGACGTGCAGCCGTACGCCCTGGCGCGCCTGTGGGACCCACAGGTTGTGCGGTGCGCGGGACGGCACGTACAACAGCAGCGTGTACTCGTACCGCCCCTCGACCTTCGTGTGCACGTAGGCGAGCGGATCGGCGAAGTCGTTGGTGAGGTGCCGGTAGTAGGAGTGGTAGTCCTGCTCGCTCAGCTCGCTCTTCGGGCGCGCCCACAGCGCCGACGCCTGGTTGACCGCGGCCTCGTCCTGCGCCATGACGATCGGCTGGCTGATGTGGTCCGAGTACTTCTGGATGATCGAGCGCAGCCGGTGCTCGTTCAGCAGCTCGTCCTCGCCCTCACGCAGCTCGAGCACGATCGTGGTGCCGCGCTCGGCGCGCTCGACGGCCTCCAGCGCGTACTCGCCCTTGCCGTCCGACGACCAGCGCACACCGTCGGACGCGGGCAGTCCGGCCCGCCGCGTGGTCAGCACCACCCGCTCGGCGACGATGAACCCGGAGTAGAAGCCGACGCCGAACTGGCCGATCAGTTCGACGTCACGGCGCTGGTCCCCGGTGAGCGCCCGGAGGAACTCGGCGGTGCCCGACCGGGCGATGGTGCCGATGTTGTCGATCACTTCCTGACGGCTCATGCCGATGCCGTTGTCGGCGATCGTGATCGTGCCCGCGTCCTTGTCGAATGTGACCCGGATCTGCGGCGCGTCGTCCTGTTCATCGCCGGCCAACTCGGGCTGCGCGTACCGCTCGAACCGCAGCCGGTCGATCGCGTCGGAGGCATTCGAGACCAGCTCGCGCAGAAAGATCTCTTTGTTGCTGTAGAGCGAACGGGCCATGAGGTCCAGAATCTGGGCCGCCTCGGCCTGAAAGCTGTACGTCTCTGCGGCCGACATCACTGTCATAGCTTCCCCTCTTGCACCAACGGTCGAAGAATCCGATCAAGAATAGGAAGCGCTGTGCTGGATGGTCAACAGACCGTCGCAGGGTCAGGGCGACCCTGGACAGTGGGTTTGGCTCTGTGTCCGCGTGGCTCGGTGAGCCGTTTTCACCTGTCCGCCGTTGAACGCAAACAGACGTCTGCTCCACCAGCACCGCACTCTGCGTTCAGGCTCAATTGGCGCCCCGCAACTGCTCCTCGAACTTCACCCAGCTCTCCGCGTACTGCCGCGCCAGGTCGGCCGTCGTCCTTGCGCAGTGCGGCGGCACTGCGGCCATTAACTCAGGCCACTCCTTCATGACAATTGTGTTGTGCTGAAGGAGCCGCAGCAGCTCGCGACCGAGCTGCTTCTGGCGCAGCGAGGGATCGCGCAGCAATTTCTCCAAGGTGTGGCCAGGGTCGGGGTTCACCGGGACTGCGCGGCGCTGGCTCCGAGGCCGAGCGGGCTCTTCCGTGACCGCCCCCCGAGCGTGGGTGTCCGCCTCGGGTGCGGAAGGAAGTGTCCCCACCGGTGGCTCGCCGACCGCCAGCCGTCTTTTGACATCACTCACCGTCGCGGGCGATATCCCTGCGAGCCTGGCGACCTCGCGCAGCGAGGCTTGCGGGCGCGCGGCCAGTACTTGGGCGGCCCGCCGCCGCCCCTCGGCGCTGTTCAACGGGCGGGCCTTGCCGTCGATGCCGACACGGGCGTGCAGGTGCGGTGCGGAGAAGACCAGACGACGCCGGAGGGCGGCGACCGTCTTGGCACCCAGACCGGTGGCACGCGCAATCGCGCGATCCGATATTTGCGTGTGCGAGACGACAATTCGCTCAGCCGCGGCGCGGCGGTCCGCGAGTGACAGCGGAAGGCCGTGGGCCATATTGGCTTTGACGGCACAAAGAAAGGCATCTTCCGTGCTGCCGTCGAAGAAGACCGCTCTGATCTTTTCTTCGCCGCGTAAGATGGCGGCGAATACGCGATGTGCTCCGTCTATCACCTGCATGGTGCGTCTGTTGACGACAATGGGCGGAAGCGGGCTTCCGGTTTCCGCCAAGCGAATGATATGTTCCTGGTCGTGCCCCTCGAGACGCGGCGATTCTCCTAGGAAAAGGGCCGATATCGCGACGGTGACAGCCTCCTCCTCGGGTTCGAGACAGTGCATGTGCGACTGTTTCAGGACAGGGGCAGAGGCGGTGGCGTCGGACTGATGCAATCAGATCACCTCGCGTGCGGGCAGCGGCCATTTCGCGGGGGGTAGCCCCAATGTCACACGTCGGATAAGCGGTGTCCAGTACCGCTTCCTGTGCATACGGTGCTTGAAACGGCGTCGCAGGCGGCGGGTCGGCGGATGGGGAAGCGGCTCCGGATTCCGTGCCTTGCGTGGACGTTGAGCTGGGCGGTGGTGCCTTTCGTGGTGCGGGGGATCTCGTCGGGGTCGGCGAAGGGCTGTCCGGCGAGGACGCGCAGGAGAGGAGCCCGCCGCGGGTGCGGCGGTTCGCAGGTCTTGCTCGTGGTCGACGGCCGGGCCGTCGACCACGAGCACTGGGGCCTCTCAATGGGAGGCCGGCCACACGGCAAGGTCTTCACGCTGCCAGGGGATTGACTTCACGAGACATCCCATGCCCCCACTGAGAGGGTGTCCACACCGGCCGACGGTGCGGTTATCGCCTCAACTCGCCGGAGCCGCCCGGCTTTTGGCCTCCGGCGAGTTGAGGTGATGGGGGCACCCGCTCGTCCAGCGCCTGCGCGAATTCCATCCAGGTGTCCGCGTTCCGCCGCGCCAGAGCGATGACGAGGGCGTCGCAGTGGGGCGGAACGGCCTCGGCCAGTTCGAACCACTTGTGTACGTCGATGCCGTTCAACTGCATTAAACGCAGCAGTCGCCGTCCCGGTTCCGCCTCGCGGACGGAGGGGTCGTGCAGCAGCGGCTTCAACAGGGAAGCGGGCTTCTCCCGTGGCTTCCACGCCTGGCTCCGCCGGGGCTCTGGGAGTGACTCGGGCGGCTGTGGAGCGGTAGCCGCCGAATGCGTCGACTCGCCGACGGCGTTTTCGCCCGCGAGGAGCCGCTTTCGGACATCGCTCGCTGTGGCCGGCGAGACCCCGGCCAGCCTGGCCACTTCCCGTAAGGACGCCTTCGGATTCCGGGCGATGACCTCTGCCGCCCGCTGCCTGCCCGCCACTCGGTCTACCGGCCGGAGCCTTCCGTCCCTGCCGAGACGGCTGTTCAACCGTGTCTCGGAGGCACTTGAACGCCGGATGGCCGCCACGCTTTTCGCCCCAAGGCCGGACGCCCGCGCGATCGCCCGATCGGACATGTGGGGGTGAGAGGCGATGAGTCGCGCCGTCGCGGCTCGCCGGTCCGCCTGCGACAGCGGTAGGCCGTGTTGCGTATTGGACGCGACGGCGAGCAGGAAGGCGTCATCCCGTGATACGTCCACGAGGATTACCTCGATCGTCTCCCGCCCTTTGAGGATGGCGGCCAGAACACGATGCACACCATCGACGACCTGCATGCTCCGCCGGTTCACCAGGATCGGTGGAAGGGGCGTGTCACTCTCCGCGAGTAGCTCGGTGTACTTTTTGTCCTGCCCGGCCAGGCGGGGCGAGTCACCGAATTGCAGCAGGGATATTGGGAGCTCCACTAATTTCCCGGACGGGTCGTCCGTCCAGCCCCCGGTTTCTGTCGATGAGTTCGCTGGGTCGATGTGCAACTTATTTGATCCGGAATCCAACCTATTCACGCCATCCCCCTGTGGTGTAGTGGGTGCAGGCATGCAGACGCTTTGCGAATCGGCGCAAAAAACGTACCCATCCGCGACTGTCGCGGATGGGTACTTGAACGCGCCGGATGAGGGAATGGATAGGCTGTGCGTAAATAAAGAGATCGCATTTGCCAGTGAATGCGCATCAGCTATCTGATTACTCAGCCGACCGTTTCTCAAACACCCGTAAACACTCGCAAGCCCCCGTCAGCGTATCGTCGATCATGCGTCGACGCCCCTCGCTCTGAGCCTAGCCTGGAGTGTTGCGATGTCAACCGGGCGGGTAGCGCAAAAGCTGCAAGAACACGTAATGCGATCATGGGGGGCGATCTTTCAGGAGTCGTCGGCAGATGAGCCTGACTGAGGTGAGGGGTGTATTCCCGGCGATGGCGATCGCTTGAACTGTGAAGCAGGTAGCTGGTGTGTTCGACGGCGTAGCGGAATTCGTGAATCCCTTTGTCGCGGTGGTGATCATGTTGAACGGGTGCCCGGTGTAGATGGCAGGTTCTTTCCTGTCGGGCTGTCGACCGGTCGACAGGCCGGCTGCCGAGGGTCGCCGCGCCCGGCTGTCTTCTGCCGGCCCCGCGCGTGACCTCTGCGGCGCCGGGGCCACGCGTCAACCTCGCCGTTTCGGTTGGGGTGATGGGGCGTCACTGATCGTCAGGTGGCGGGTGGGTGAGGTGTTCTCGCTGCTTGGGCATGGTGGAGGCCCGGCGCGGTGGCCGGGTTCTCCAAGATCTTTCGTGTCGTGGGCGGGCAGGGAGTCACCGGTCAGCCGGCGGGACGGGGCAGTGCGGTCAGGCGGGGGAAAGCCGTGGCGAGTTAGTGTCTCCAGGGCCAGGCCGCTGATATCCGCAAGCGCGGAAGCCAGCCGCCGCGGGTGAGGCGTGCGGTCACGTGCGGCAGCCGGTAGCGGATCTTCTTCGGCTCGGCAGAGGCAAGTTCGCCGTCCAGCGGCAGGACGCGCATCCACGACAGCAGGTCGATCGCCGCGAGACCGAGTTCGAGCCAGGCGGCATTGACGTTGAAGTCGCGGGAGGGGAAGCGGCCGAAGCCGGTGGTCTTCGCGCACCGGATGTGGTCCTCGCCGCATGCGTGGCCGCGGTGACGGAACTCCAGGAACTGGGCGGAACCACCACCGACCGTCTTCGGCGGCCTGCGGCCAGGCGGCTTCCCGGGCCTGAGCGCGGGCGGAAGCCGGCGAGGAGGGCACACTCTCGTCGATGTCGGCGAGCAGCCGACAGGCCGTCGGTGTCGAGGCGATCGGGCCGAACACCCCTGCCTGGTCCCGCAGCACGGCCGGGTCCGCGATGGTCTCGCCGCCGTCGGCGAGCGTCACTGCCGGGTCGGTGGCGATCCGGCCCGGATCATGTCCGGTCCCGCGCCGCCGAAGCGGTCCGGGCGCGGCGGAGTACGCGGCGGTCGGCCCGGTGGCATCAGCGAGATCTGCCGGCAGCCGTACCCCGGCATGCCCGCCCCCCCCGCACCATCGGCACTGACATGGACCTTGGGACGCAACCCGATAGCCCGCACGGAGAAAGGGCCCTCCGCCTGGACCGACAGAATCCCTCAGCAAGGTTCATCGCCCAAGATCAGGAAGGCGCTTTCGCGTTTCCGCCGCAAACGCCGCCGTACCCGAGCGAAACGGCGAGGCTGAGCGCCACGAACGATCACGACCTGTGCGGGCGTCTCAACTACCAAGGCATAAAGCCGCCGTTGCCGGAACCTCGGGAGGAGGGGCGTGGATTTCGAAAGGCGTCGGCGAAGAGATTCCGACATTACCGACAGGATGATGAAACGGGACGGGAAAGTGCGCCGCACATGTACAGCCGCTTGGGCTGTGCGTGCAGCCATCGGAATATTGAGCATGTCCGGGTCCACCCGTAGCATCTCCGTCGTCGGCCAAGGGAATGGATAGGGTCACCATGGAAGACGCCTTAGTGGTCGGCACCGGATTGATAGGGACATCGGCTGCGCTCGCTCTGCAAGCCCGTGGCGTGAGAGTGCACCTGCGGGACACGGATCCCGTCACGGCCAGAATCGCGGCCGCCCTCGGCGCCGGCACGGTGGAAGCCGCGCCGGAGACAGTGGACCTGGCTGTCGTGGCCGTGCCGCCGGCACTGATGCCCCACGTCCTCGCCGGCCTGCAGGCCGAAGGCGTGGCACGGCACTACACCGATGTCGCCAGTGTGAAGGCCGGGCCGCAGCAGGACATTGTCGATCTCGCCTGCGACACCGCGCGCTACGTCGGCGGCCACCCGATGGCTGGTGGTGAGCGCAGCGGGCCGCTCGCCGCCCGGCCGGACCTCTTCGAGGGGTGCAACTGGGTACTCACTCCGACGCCCGACACGGAAACCGAGACACTCAACACCACGTTCGAACTCGTCGCGATGTGCGGGGCCGTGCCCGTGGTGATGGAGGCGGCGGCCCACGACCGCGCGGTCGGCCTCGTCTCGCACGCTCCGCACGTGATGGCGAGCCTGGTCGCCACCCTCCTGGACCAGGCCGAGGAGCGCGCCGTGAGCCTCGCGGGCCCGGGCGTGCGCGACCTGACCCGTGTCGCCGCCGCGGATCCGAGCCTGTGGGTGGACATCCTCAGCGCCAATGCGCTGGTGGTGGCCGACCTTCTCGATGAGCTGTCGGCAGGCCTGGGCGACGCCGTCGCGGGCCTGCGGGCCATGGCGGCCACGGACGACGACAAGCGCAGCAGCGGAGTGCGGACAGTCGAGAGCTTGCTGCGCCGCGGCCAGTCCGGGCGTGCCCGGATCTCCGGCAAGCGCGGCACGCAACCCGAGCAGTACGAGACGGTGACGGTTGCGATCGGCGACCAACCGGGCGAGCTGGCCCGGCTCTTCACCAACGCCTCCCGCGCCGGCGTCAACGTCGAGGACGTGCAGCTGGAACACTCGGCCGGCCAGCCGACCGGCCTGGCCCATCTCAGTGTGACCCGGGACCTGGTCGAGGTGCTTGCGGAGGCCCTCCGGAACGACGGGTGGCGGCACCACCGCTAGCCTCGCCGTTTCAGTTGGCGTGCGACCAGTTGCTGGCCGTGAACGCGAAAGTGCCTTCCGAGCTGGGACGATGAACCTTGTCGAGGGGTTCTGTCGGTCCAGGTGGAAGGCACTTTCTGCGTGCAGGGTATCGGTTCGCGTCCCAGGCTTCATGTCTCTGCTGACGGGGCGGGGGTGATCGGTCATGCCGGGGCACGGCTGCTGGCTGATCTCGCCGATGTCACCGGACTGACCAGCGCGTACTCCACCGCGCTCGGACCGCTCCGGCCACGCGGTACTGGTCATGACCCGGGCCGGATCGCGACCGACCTCGCGGTGATGGTGGCTGCCGGCGGCGAGACCATCACGGATCTGGCCGTCCTGCGCGACCAGCGCGAGGTGTTCGGCCCCATCGCCTCGACACCGACTGCCTGGCGGGTGCTGGCCGCCGTCGATGAACGCGTACTGGGCCGCCTGCGCTCAGCCCGGGCTCAGGCTCGGGAAGTGGCCTGGCTCCAGGCATCCGAGACCCGCTGCGGCATACCGGCGGCGAAAGCCGGCGGGCGGGAAGTGCCCGGACTGGTCCTGGACATCGACGCCACGCTGATCACCTGCCACTCGGAGAAGGTCCAGGCCGCACCCACCTACAAAGGCGGCTTCGGCTTCCACCCCCTGCTGTGTTTCCTGGCCAACACCGGCGAGGCCATGTCCGGGCGCCTCCGGCCCGGAAACTCCGGAGCCAACACGGCCGCGGATCACATCGCGGTTCTGGACGACGCTCTCGCGCAGATCCCCGACGCCCACCGGCACGGCACCGACATCCTGATCCGCACCGACAGCGCCGGATCCGCGAAAGCGTTCCTCAGCCACATCCGAGACCTGCGAACACGCGGAATCCGCACCTTCTTCTCAGTCGGATACGCGGTCACCGAACCAGTCCGCCGCGCGATCCGGGCCCTGCCCGAGCAGGTCTGGCACCCCGCCCTGGACCAGGACGGCACCCTCCGCGAGTCCGCCGAGGTCGCCGAACTGACCGGCATGACCGACCTTGCCGGCTACCCGGACGGCACCCGCATCATCGTCCGCCGCGAACATCCCCACCCCGGAGCCCAGCTCTCACTCTTCGACCAGGACGAAGGCATGCGGCACCAGGTCTTTCTCACCGACACCCCGTTCACCTCCGGCTCCGCCCAGTTCCTGGAGGTCCGCCACCGCCAGCACGCCACCGTCGAAGACCACATCCGGTGCGGCAAGACCACCGGCTTCGGCCGCTTCCCCTCCCGCCGCTTCGGCGTCAACGCCGCCTGGCTCGAACTCAGCCTCGCGGCGATCGACCTCCTTGCCTGGACCCGCACCCTCCTCCTGGACGGCGAACTCGCCACGGCCGAACCCAAGAAACTCCGATACCGGCTCCTGCACGTCGCCGCCAGAATCACCCGGGGCAGCCGCCGCCTCCGCCTCCGGATATCGGCGACCTGGCCCTGGCGACACGAGCTCACGGCCGCATTCCACCGACTGGCCGCACTACCCCGCCCCGCCGGCTGACCCACCACCCCCGCCCACCTCAACCCAAGGACCTCGGAGAACCCGACCCCGCGTCGGGCCCTCACCATGCCCACCGGCCGACCCAGCCTCAAACAACCTCGCTCAGCCGCCCAGCAACCCCAACTGAAACGGCGAGGCTAGGGCGTGTTTCGAAAGTCCCGCCTGGCCGACGACGCCTGGCACGCGCACTCGCCGCGTTGTCGGAATCATCCAAGTACGTCCAGTACGAGAACGATCCTCCGCCTTGCGATCGCACGCACCAGACGCCGTCGACCCCGCCCTTCGGGCGGACGGCGCTACTTTCGCAACACGCCCTAGTACTGCAACCGCGTTTGCAGTGACGACGTGACGTCGTGGTCGTTGTGCTTGTCATGGGTGGGGACCTCGAAATCGGTGACGTGCGGCGGTGGGCGGTGGGGCTGGAAGAGGTGCACGAGCGGTTTGTGCACCGTTTTCAGCGTTCGGAGCCCCGCGAGTCGGCGCTGGCTTACATGCGCGGGTTGGTGTCGTCGCTGGAGCGGAAGAACGCGTGGACGGTCGCTGAGCGCGCGGGGCATGACCGGCCGGACCGTTTGCAGAGGCTGCTCAATACGTGTGACTGGGATGCCGACGAAGTCCGCGACGATGTGCGGGAGTTCGTGATGGAACATCTCGGTGACCGGCAGGCGATCCTGGTCGTGGACGACACCGGGTTCTTGAAGAAGGGGGTCCGCTCGGCCGGTGTCCAGCGCCAGTACACGGGCACGGCGGGCCGGATCGAGAACAGCCAGGTCGGCACGTTCCTGGCCTACGCCACCGAGGTCGGCCACACGCTGATCGACCGGGAGCTGTACCTGCCCGCGTCCTGGACCGAGGACCGGGACCGCTGCCGCACCGCGGCGATCCCCGACGAGGTCACCTTCGCCACGAAGATCGAGCACGCCAAGGCCATGATCGAACGGACCCTCGCAGCCCGGGTGCCGTTCGCGTGGCTGACGGCCGACGAGGCATATGGGCAGGTCAAGGGGTTGCGCTACTGGCTGGAACAGCGTGGGGTGTTCCACGTGCTGGCCACCCGTCGGACCGACACTGTCGTAACCGCCTCCCGCATGGACCATGTCGTGGAGGAACTGGTGGCGGGCCTGCCCCGACAGGCATGGAAACGCCGCTCGTGCGGGTCGGGCGCCCACGGCGAGCGGGTCTACGACTGGGCCCGGGCACCGATCCGGCCCTGGCGTGAGGAGGGCGTCGAGCACTGGGTTCTGGCCCGTCGCAGCGTCACCGATCCCACCGGGATCGCCTACTACGTGTGCTTCGCACCCGAGGGCACCACCTTGAACACACTGCTGGTGGTGGCCGGCCGCCGGTGGACGATCGAGGAATGCTTCCAGACCGCGAAGAACGAGTGCGGCCTGGACCACTACCAGGTCCGCAAGTACCACGCCTGGTATCGGCACATCACGCTGGCCATGGCGGCCCACGCCTACCTGGCAACGGTCCGTGCGCAGGAGCTGAAAAAGGGGCTCACGATCCGCTGACCAGTACCTTGTCCCACTGAGCCTGCCCGAAATCCGCCGCCTGACCGCCCACCTCACCGCACGCCTCCTGCCCTCACTCGCCCAGGTCCTGCACTGGTCCCACTGGCGGCGACGAGCACAGCACCGAGCACGCGTCAGCCACTACAAACGACGAGGCCACAGCCCGTGACTAAACCATCGTCACAGCAAACACGGTTGCAGTACTAGGCCGTGGCCGGGAACGTTGACCGGGTTGCGCGGCCCACAGGCCGCGCCTGTCCTCGATCGCCGGACGGGCTGCGATCGCAGCCCGTCCGGCGATCGAGGACGAACACCGTCCAAGGGGCGCCGGGCCGGGGTTGGTGAAGCGCACGGTGCGCAGATCGCCGTCGCGCCGGATGCGGAGCTACGATCCCTGCGTGGCCGGGCAAGGGGCCCGGGGTGTTTTGGGGGTTTGTATGGCTACCGGACGTGTGGTGCGGTTCGACGGCATGCGGGGCTACGGGTTCATTGCTCCCGACAGCAGTGGAGAGGACATCTTCCTGCATGTGAACGACCTGCTGATCCCCGAGGAGCAGCTGCACTCGGGACTGGCGGTCGAATTCGAGGTCCAGGAGGGCGACCGTGGGCTGAAGGCGTCGAACATCAAGCTCGCTCAGGGGGCCGAAGCGCCTGCCGCGTCCACTGCGGGGAGAGGCGCCGCGCCGGCCAGGGCTACGTCGGCCGCTCCGGCGACCACGGGTCCCTCGTCGCCCAACGGGAAGGGAAAGGCGGCAGCGGCCAGGGCCGCGGACGGTGACTATCCGATGTGTGACGTGCTCACTGGCGAGGAGTACGCACGGGACATCACCGAGCTCCTGCTGACGGCGGCGCCTTCCCTGACGGCGGACCAGATCCTGCGGCTCCGCCATGAGCTGGTGAAGTTCAGCGAGAGCCACGGCTGGATCGAGGACTGAGCGAAGCAGGTCTCGCCCCGCGGGTGAAGCAGCGAACCGGACGCCGCAGCGGCGTCCGGTTCGCTGCTGTCGGTCCGACCGTGCTTTCGCCGCAGGGAATGCTGTGCGCGAATAACCGCGGAAACGCCCACCGGCGACCGTTCAAGTGGCGTGCCGCGCCAGTTGAACACGTCAGTGCAACCTTGTTCTCCCGAACCGTCGCACGCCATAGTTCGATGGACGAGCGCCGCGAGTCCTGGGCGGCGCCTGCTCGGCGCTGGGGGTACTGAATCGTCGAGCGCCGGTTCTGTTCTGGGAGGTGAATGGCGCACATGGCGGATGAGTTGTTGTTTTCCCAGCTGAAGGCGCCAGTCGAGCCGCTGGTGGAAACATTCTCTGCCTGGTCTCACACGGTGGCATCGGAACCGGACACGATGAATCTGATATCCCTGCGATTTCCCAACCTTGAGTCGTATTTGAAGTCCCCGGAAGTGCACGTCGAGGCGAACCGAAATCCAGAACCGCACGGCGGGTTCTTCCTCGATGTCGCTGAGGAGCGGAGCTCGCCCTGGCAGCCCCCGCCGGATGTGCCCGAGCCACCGTTCTCCATGAGCTCCACAGGCCTCGAGAGGCTGTGCGGGACCCGGGTGCCGGTGCTGCTCGGCAGCCCGCGCGACGTGCTCGAACCGGATGACGCCCGGGCGGAGCAGCCAGCCGAGCTGGTGAGCGAGACAGCCGGTCCGCCGCCCCACCGGCACGTCGAAGCCGGCGGACGCATCCGCTACTTCGGGCGCGCTTGCCTGGTGCTGCAGACCCCCGAGGGCGCAGTGGTGACGGATCCGTTCATCGGCACAGGCAGCGGCGCGAGGGACCGCTACACGCTGGACGACCTACCGGACTTCATCGACCTGGTGCTCGTCACCCACGGGCATCAGGACCGCATCGTGCTGGAGACACTTCTGCAACTGCGCGGCCGGATCGGGACGATCGTCGCGCCCCGCTCCTCCCAGAGCGACCCGGAGGGCACCTCCACCGGGTTGTTCCTCAGACGCCTCGGCTTCCCCGTGGTCGAGGCCGACGACTACGACGAGTTCACCTTCCCCGGCGGCAGTGTGGTGGCCACACCGTTCCTGGGTGAGCACGGCGCCCAGGACGTCCGCGGAGAGTCGACGTACTGGGTGAGGCTGGCCGGGCGGTCGGCGTTCGTCGGCACGGACTCGTCGGGCATGGATCCCGCGCCCTACCGCCGCATCCGGCAGAACCTGGGCACGGCCGACTACGCCTTCCTCGGAATGGAGCGCGAGGGCGCCCCACTGACTTGGCTCTATCAGGCTCTGCTGCCCCAGCTGGGGGCGGAGAAGACGAGCAACTCGCGGAAAGCGCCGGGCTTGAGCGCCGAGCAGGCCGTCGCGATCATGACCGATCTCGGAGTTGGCGAGACGTATGTCCATCCCGTGGGCGAGGAGCCTTGGCCGTGGAACGTCATGGCCGCCGCGGGCAACGAGGGCACGTACCAGGCCAAGCAGATCGACGAGCTCATGAAGTGGTGCGCGGATCACGGAATCAAGGCCGAACGTCTTGTTCGCCGGCAGGAATGGCGCTGGTAACGCCCCACCAACCTCGTAACACGCCCGCCCCGGAGGCAACTCATGGCTGTGCACGACGTCGCGTACATCGAGCTGTACACGAGCAACAGGAAGTCCGTCGTCGACTATTTCGTCTCCTCGATGGGGTTTACACAGACGGCGGAGTCGGTGGGCGTCGACCGGAGTTCCGCCCTGCTGCGGCAGGGCACCGTGCAGCTCATCGTCACCACCGGCCCGGCGACGTGGAAGTTCCTCAGCTCGCACGGGGACGGCATCGCCGACATCGCCCTGACCTGTGACGACGTCGGCCGGAGCATGCGGTCGGCGGTGGCCGCGGGAGCCACGGTGAGCGGCTCCGCGCCGGACAACCCGACAGTCTCCGGATTCGGCAGCGTCGCGCACACCCTCCTCCCCCGCCCGACCGGCGAGGCCGCCGGCCCGCCGCCCGGGCGCAACTGGGCCGTCACGCCGGACGGTTCGAGCGCAGCGCCCGCCGGCCGGATCCGGCTGCTCGACCACATCGCGGTATGCGTCGAGGGCGCCACCCTCGACATGTACGGCGACTTCTACCGCGAAGCCTTCGGGCTGTCCCGCTACTCCTCCGAGTACGTGGACGTGGGCGAGCACGCGATGGACTCCGTCGTGGTGCGCAGTTCCTCGGGCCGGGTCACCTTCACCCTCGTCGCGCCTGATCCACGGAAGGGATCGGGCCAGCTCAACGCCTTCCTCGAGCGCAACGGCGGCCCGGGCGTGCAGCATCTGGCGTTCCTCGTCGAAAGCATCATTCCGGCGGTCCACGAGTTCCGGGACCGGGGCGTGGAGTTCCTGACCGTTCCGGACGCCTACTACGACAGCCTGGACGAACGCCTCCCGGGCATGCAGGCGGAGATCGCTATGCTGCGCTCGGCGCAGGTGCTGGCGGATCGCGACGAGTGGGGCGATCTCCTTCAGCTGTTCAGCCGTTCACCGTACGAGCGCAACACGCTGTTCTACGAGCTGATACAGCGCCGCGGCTCCCGTGGCTTCGGCAGCGGGAACATCCGCGCCCTGTACGAAGCGGTGGAGCGTGACCGGCTGGCGTCCGAATGAACCACGGCGGCAGCGGTCCGGGCGGCCCCCTGACCCTGACCGACTACGCCGAGCTGGCCCACCGGCGCCTGGAGCCCGACGTCTGGGACTTCGTCACCGGTGGCGCGGGGGACGAGCGGACGCTCGCCGCCAACACCGCGGCCTTCGACTGCGTCCGGTTCCGCCCGCAGGTACTCTCCGGCGTCGTGCGGCCGGCGCTCACCACCCGGATCCTCGGCCGTACATGGGCTGCGCCGCTGGCCGTGGCGCCCGTGGCCTACCACACGCTGGTCCACTTCGACGGTGAAGTGGCCACGGCCGCGGCCGCCGGCGCGGCCGGGGTGCCGTTCGTCGTCAGCACCTTCGCCGGACGCACCTTCGAAGACATCGCCGCCGCCGCCACGGCCCCCCTGTGGCTGCAGGTCTACTGCTTCCGCGACCGCGGCGTGACCCGTGGGCTCATCGAGCGCGCGGCACAGGCCGGCTTCGAGGCGCTGGTTCTCACCGTCGACACCCCCCGCCTCGGCCGCCGGCTGCGGGACGTGCGCAACGGCTTCCGACTGCCGCCCGGGGTCGAGCCGGCCAATCTGGCCGGCTCCGGCTCCGTCTCACCCAGCGAGCACGCCCGCGAGGCGTTCGACCCGGCCCTCGACTGGACGGTCGTCGAGTGGCTGCGCTCCATCAGCCCGCTGCCCGTCCTGCTCAAGGGCATCCTCACGCCGTCCGACGCCCGCCGCGCGACGGAGGCGGGCGCGGACGGAGTCGTCGTGTCCAACCACGGCGGTCGGCAGCTGGACGGAGCCCCGGCCACGCTCGAAGTGCTGTCGGAGACCGCGGCGGCGGTCTCCGGCCGCTGCACCGTGCTGCTGGACGGCGGCGTCCGGCGCGGCGCCGATGTCCTGGCCGCTCTGGCACTCGGGGCGGACGCCGTTCTCCTGGGCCGTCCCGTGCTCCACGGCCTGGCGGCGGCGGGGCAGGACGGTGTCGCGGACGTGCTCGGCATCGTGACCGAGGAGCTGGCGGACGCGATGACGTTGTCGGGCTGCCCCTCGGTCGCCGACGCCGGCCCCGCACTGGTCTCTCGGAGCGCCGTGCCCGTCCCGGGCAGTGACCAGCGCTCGGCGGCCGGCCGGCCGCGCGCAGCGGTCTCGGGGCTGCTGAAGGAGGAGCTGCACGGCAGCGTCTCCGACCCGGTGCTGGACACCATGAACTTCCTGAACGAGGTCACGCACCGCTACCCGGACGCGATCTCCTTCGCTCCGGGGCGCCCGTACGACGGCTTCTTCGACCCCGAGCAGCTCTTCACACACATGCGCCGCTACATGGAGCACCTGACCACGTCTGGTTACTCGCCTGCCCGGGTCCGCGATGCCTTGTTCCAGTACGGGCCGACCAGCGGGCAGATCCGCGAGCTCGTCGCCGAGTCGCTGCGCCTGGACGAGAACATCGACGTGTCGGCGGAGTCCGTCGTTGTCACCGTGGGCTGTCAGGAGGCGATGCTCCTGGCCCTGCGGGCCCTCATCGCGGGCCCCGACGACGCACTGCTCGTCTCCAGCCCGTGCTACGTGGGAATCACCGGTGCCGCGCGCCTGCTCGACATCGAGCCCACCGCGGTGGCGGAAGGCCCCGACGGGATCCGCTGCACCGACCTTGAGGCGGCGATCCGGGCCGAGCGCAGTCGCGGCCGTCGCCCCCGCGCCTTCTACGTCATCCCCGACCACTCCAACCCGTCAGGCGCCACGATGGCGCTGGACGAGCGGCACGAGCTACTGAAACTCGCCGCCCGCGAGGACTTCCTCATCCTTGAGGACAGCCCTTACCGGCTGGTGAGCCCGGGGCGGCAACTGCCGACCCTGAAATCGCTCGACCGGGAACGGCGCGTCGTCCAGCTGGGTTCCTTCGCCAAATCCCTCTTCCCCGGCGCCCGGGTGGGCTACGCGGTCGCGGACCAGCTCGTCACGGACCGCTCGGGCAACACCTGCCTGCTCGCCGATGAATTCACCCGGATCAAGAGCATGGTGACGGTCAACACCTCGACGCTCAGCCAGGCCGTCGTCGGCGGGATGCTGCTCGCGGGCGCGGGCGGCGCCGCCGAGCACAACGCCGACACCACGCAGTACTACGGGGAAGCCATGAGGACCACCATCCGGCAGCTCGACGCCTCGCTCCCCGAAGTCGAGCGGGCCGAGCTGGGTGTCCGCTGGAACCGGCCCAGCGGCGGCTTCTTCCTCACCGTCACCGTCCCGTTCCTCGCCGATAACGACGCGCTCGCGCGCTCGGCCGAGGAGTTCGGCGTCATCTGGACGCCCATGTCCTACTTCTATCCGCAGGGCGGAGGGGAGCGCGTGCTCCGGCTGTCCGTCAGCTACCTCACTCCCGCCGGCATCCATGAGGGAACCGCCCGCCTTGCGAAGTTCATCAGGGCGGCGGCCCGTTCTGAAAGGACGACGAAGTGTTGACCGTCGTACACCACTTGCGCAGCAGGTCCCGTATGTGGGGGTGGACCTACCGATGACCACCACCGTCGCGCGTCCGGGCGGAGGCATTTCGCCCGCACGCCTGGAGCCCGAGCCGAAGCACCGTGTCAACCCCAGCCGCATCATCGGTGTCGGCACCGCCGTGACCGAGGACTCCTACTCGCAGCGCGCGCTGCTCGACCTCTTCCGGATCACCGACCCCAAGGTCCGTTCCGTCTTCCTCAACAGCGCCATCGAGCGGCGCTACCTCACACCCCCACCCCGCGACACCGAGGGCGCCTTCCTCCAGGAGTCCCAGAAAGACCTGCTTGCCAAGCACAAGCGGCTCGCCCTCGACATGGGTGCGCGCGCCGTGCGCAAGTGCCTGGCGGCAGCGGGCATCGAGCTCGCGGACATCGACTACCTGTGCTGCGTGACCACCACCGGCTTCCTCACCCCCGGCCTCAGCGCGCTGCTCATCCGGGACATGGGCATCGGCGCCGGATGCAGTCGGGTGGACGTGGTCGGCATGGGCTGCAACGCGGGCCTGAACGCGCTCAACGCGACCGCGGCCTGGTCCGTTGCCCACCCCGGGCAGGTCGCCGTCCTGCTCTGCGCCGAGGCGTGCTCCGCCGCCTACGTCATGGACTCGACCATGCGAACCGCGGTCGTCAACAGCCTCTTCGGCGACGGAGCCGCCGCCATCGCCCTGCTCGCCGATCCGCCCGACACCGCCGGGCTCGCACTCGGGGAACTGCCGGAAGGCCACATCGGCTCTTCCGCCGGCCCGCGCCTGCTGGGCTTCTCCAGCCTCCTCATCCCCGACGCGATCGACGCCATGCGCTACGACTGGGACGACGATCAGCACAAGTTCAGCTTCTATCTGGACCCGGACATCCCGTACGTGGTCGGAGCCCACGCGGAGCGGGTCGTGGACCGGTTGCTGGCCGGCGCGGGGCTGCGCCGCAGCGACATCGCACACTGGCTCGTGCACTCCGGCGGCAAGAAGGTCATCGACGCGGTCCGGGTCAACCTCGGCCTCAGCCGTCACGACCTGCGCCACACCAGTGGGGTACTGCGCGACTACGGCAACCTGTCGAGCGGATCGTTCCTGTTCTCCTACGAGCGGCTGCTCCAGGAACGCCTCGCCAGAGAAGGGGACTTCGGCGTGCTCATGACTATGGGGCCGGGCTCCACGATCGAGACAGCGCTGGTCCAATGGTGAGGGCCGCGGAGTGGAGACTTCGGATCGACGGTGCGCAACCGCCGTCACCGGAGGCCATCGCGGCGATCGGGATGGTGTGCGACGGCGCCGAGGACTCCGGCGGGCACGGCCCGGTGGTCGTCGAGCTGTCCGGGGTCCCGGAAGGTGATTGGACCAGCGAACTCACAGTGGGGCTGGTCAGCAAGTGGGAGCGCGTCCTGCGCCGACTGGAACGGCTGCCCACGACCACCATCGCGGTCGCCGACGGTGACTGCGGCGGCCCCGCCCTGGACGCCCTGCTGGTCACCGACATCCGCATCGCCACCCCCTCGCTGCGGCTGGTGCTGCCCGTGGCCGACGGGGCCACCTGGCCCGGGATGGCGCTGCACCGGCTTGCCCAGCAGACAGCCGGCACGGCGGCGATCCGTCGCGCGGTGCTGTTCGGCACCCCGCTCGACGCTGCGCGGGCACTGGCGCTGCACCTGGTCGACGAGGTGACGGACGACGCGGTGGGCTCGGCAGCGGCGGCGGCCGAGCTCACCGCGGTGTACGTCGGATCCGAGCTGGCCATCAGGCGGCAGCTGCTGCTCGATGCCCCTGCCGTCCTCTTCGAGGAGGCGCTGGGGGCCCATCTGGCGGCTTGCGACCGTGTGTTGCGGCGGACCTCGGCCGAGGTGGCGACGTGACCGGCCACGTACCGGCCCTCGTACAGCCGACGGCGGACCGGGGGGAGACGCAGGCGAGCTTTCCCCGTGCGCGGGCGGCGCTCGCGCGGGCGGCGCAGCGGCAGGCGGCGTCGCCCCCCGGCCGGCTGAGGGCGCTGCGCAGCGCCTTCCTGGACGCGCACACCGATGCTGTCTACGCCGAACTCACCGCAGGCCACACCCGCGGCCTGCGACTGGCCGAGCTGGCCGCCGCGGCCGAAGGCGCGTTCCCGGGTCTCGTCCCCACCGCGGCCGAGCTGGCCGCGGACCGCGCGCTGGCACAGGCGCGGAAGGCGGGACACGAGATCGACCTGGGTATCTTCTTCTGCCGGATCCTGCGCTCGCCGCGCTCCGGCGGTCACCTGGTGGACACCCTGCTTCGTCCCACCGCACGGGCCCTGGACCTGCTGCCCGGGTTCACCGCCACCGGGCGGGCCGACCTCGGCTCCGTACGGATGGAGCGCCGCGACGGAGTCGCCCGGCTCACGTTGTGCCGCGACGACTGCCTCAACGCCGAGGACGACCGGCAGGTCGACGACATGGAGACCGCGGTCGACCTGGCCCTGCTCGATGACGCGGTCGAACTCTGCCTGATCCGCGGGGGTGAGATGACCCATCCACGCTACGTGGGCAAGCGGGTGTTCAGCGCCGGCATCAACCTCAAGAGCCTGCACTCCGGGGGCATCTCGCTCGTCGGCTTCCTGCTGCGCCGTGAGCTCGGCTACCTGCACAAGATCTGGCGCGGCGTCCGCGTCGACGACGGCGCGTCCTGGCGCTCGCCGACCCGGTCCAAGCCCTGGGTGGCGGCCGTCGACACCTTCGCCATCGGCGGCGGGATGCAGCTGCTGCTGGTCGTCGACCACGTCCTGGCCGCCTCCGACGTGTACCTCAGCCTGCCCGCGGCCCAGGAGGGCATCATCCCCGGAGCCGCCAACTTCCGGCTGTCCCGGTACACGGGGCCGCGCCTGGCTCGTCAGATCATCCTGGAGGGCCACAGGATCCGGGCGACGGACTCGGAGGCCCGGCTTCTCGTCGATGAGGTGCACAGCCCGGACGAGTTGGACGCCGCCGTCGAACGCAGCCTCGACAGGTTGCGGGGCCCGGCGGTCGCCGTCAACCGGAAGATGCTCAACGTCGCGGAAGAGGACCTCGGCGCGTTCCGGCGCTACATGGCGGAGTTCGCGCTGGAACAGGCGCTGCGACTGCACAGCGCCGATGTGATCGACAAGGTCGGCCGCTTCACCACGCGGGGCACGGTACCCCTGAGCTGACGCGGGTACCCGGCCGGGCCGGCTGATGGAGCGCCGGGCGCCGCAGCGGGCCTGATGATGCCGCTCGTATCGGTCGGCCGAGGGCTGATCCGGTCCTGAGTACGGCTGAGCGGGATCAGCTCACCCGGTGGGCGAGGCGGGCAAAGACCGCGCGCTATCTGGCGTTGCGCGCAAGGATCGTGCCGCGGGGCGTCGTGATCAACGAATCAGCCAAGAACGGCCGCCCGCACACACAGCACGTCGGGAAGGTGCGAGGCGAGTTGCCGCCAGCTGTCGCCGTCGTCCGCGCTCGCGTACACCTCGCCGTTGCGGTTGCCGAAGTACACCCCCGCCGGGTCCGCGTCGTCCGTGCACAGCGCGTCGCGCAGCACCGTCCCGAAGTGGTCGCCTTCGGGGAGCCCCGAGGCCAGGGCCTGCCAGCTCGCGCCCGCGTCGGTCGTCCGGTAGATCCGGCAGCGCCGGTCGGCGGGGACCCGGTCGGAATCGGCCTGGATCGGGAACACGTACGCGACGTCGCCCCGGTGCGGATGGGCCGCGACGGCGAAGCCGAAGTCGGACGGCAGGCCGGAGCCGATGTCCGTCCAGTTGGCCCCCGCGTCGTCGCTGCGGAACACGCCCCAGTGGTTCTGGAGGTAGAGCCGGTCCGGATCGACCGCGTCCCGGGCGATCTTGTGGACGCACTGGCCGAACTCCGGGTCGGGATCGGGCAGGAAGACCGCCGACACGCCCTTGTTGGACGGTGCCCAGCTCGCACCGCCGTCGCGGGAGCGGAACACCCCGGCGGTCGACACCGCGACCGTCACCGCGTTCGCGTCCCTGGGGTCGGTCACCACCGTGTGCACCGCCTCACCGCCGCCGCCGGGCACCCACCGGGACCGCGTCGGGTGCTCCCACAGCGGTCTGACCAGCTCGAAGGTCTCGCCCCGGTCCTCGGACCGGAACAGCCCGGCCGGCTCGGAGCCCGCATACACGACGTCCGGCGCGGCGGGGCCCGCCGGGTGCAGCTGCCAGACCCGCTCCAGCGAGGCCCCGGTGTCCTTGGGGAACTTCACGGCCGGAACGCTCGGCTCCGTCCAGGTCGCGCCGAGATCGTCGGAATGGAACACGGACGGACCCCAGTGCGCGCTGTCGCCGCCGACCAGCAGGCGCGGCACGGGGCGGCGGGTGTCGATCGCGATGGAGTAGACCGCCTGGGCGTTGAAGTGCGGTCCGTCCAGCTCCCACCGCCCGCCGCGCCTGCGGCCGATGAAGAGTCCCTTGCGTGTGCCCACGGTGAGCAGTACATCGGTCATGGTGAAACCTTCCGAAGACGCCTTTGTCCCAGACTTCGGCCAGTCTGCACCCACCCACTGACAGTGGCCTCCGGACGGGGCGCCGGCGGGGTCGCCCGGCTCCCGGGCCGCCCCTGTCCTCGATCGCCGGACGGCTCCGTGAGCCCGTTCGGCGATCGAGGACGAACAAGCCGCCGGACGGACCCGGTGGCTTCTAGCCGGCGCTCCGGACGGATCCGAGGCGCGCGATCTCCTCGTCCGAGAGCCGGATCGCCCCGGCCCCCACGTTCTCGGCGAGGTGGTCCGGATCGCCGGTACCGGGGATGGCCAGCACGTGCGGACCCTGCGCCAGCGTCCAGGCCAGCCGGATCTGCGCGGGTGACGCGCCGTGCGCGCGGGCGACGGCGAGCACCGCTTCGTCGTCGGCCGGGGCTGCGTCGTTCGCGGCGGCCTCGCGCCGGCCGCCCGCGATCGCGAAGAACGGTACGAAGGCGATGCCGAGTTCACCGCACTCCCGCAGGAACTCCTGCTCCGAGCCCGGCGCGTCGACGCTGTAGGCGTTCTGCACGCACACGACGGGCGCGATGGACCGGGCCTCGGCCAGGTGCGCGGAGGTCACGTTGGAGATGCCGAGATGGCGGACGAGCCCCGCGTCCCGCAGCTCGGCCAGCGCGCCGAAGTGCTCGGCGAGCGAGCCGGTCGCCCGGCTCGGCGGGAGACGCAGGTTCACCACGTCCAGGTGATCACGGCCGAGCTGGCGCAGGTTCTCCTCCACCTGGCCGCGCAACTGCCCCGGCTCGGCCCACCACCACTCGCCCGAGGGGTCCCGGGCGGGCCACACCTTGGTGGTGATGACCAGATCGTCGGGGTACGGCGCGAGCGCCTGGTTGATCAGCTCGTTGGCGGAGCGCGTCGAGGAGAAGTAGAACGCGGCGGTGTCGATGTGGTTCACCCCGAGTTCGACGGCGCGCCGGAGTACGGCGATGGACCTCTCGCGGTCGCTGGTGGGCAGCCCGCCGCCGGGGCCGATGATGGTGCCGCCGGTCAGGCGCATCGCGCCGAACCCGACGCGGTTGACGGTCAGGTCACCGAGCTGCCAGGTGCCGGCGGCCGTCGCGGGGCGCGTACGTTTGTCGGACATAAGTCTCCTCTGCGGGTGGGAACGGGAGGTTCGGGCGGCTCGCGTCCGGCCGGACGCGAGCCGGCTTCGGGCATGAAGAAGGCCTCCCCGGCGGATCGAATCCGTGGCGGAGGAGGCCTGAACGATGATCCATCTTAGCAGTCCCGCGTCCACGGCCGGGCGGCTTCGCAAAGGTTGACCCGGCCGCGCAAGGGCCGCCCGGCTACCCGCGTCGCGGCCCGTCCTCCCCGCGTGCCGCGGCCAGCAGGCCCTCCCAGTCCGGGATCTTCACCGACCGCCGCCCCAGCGAGACTCCGAGCGCCGCCTCCGCGTCCTCGATCGCCAGCCAGCCCGGCCATTCGACCGGGCGGTGCCCGGCCGCCCGCAGCGCGTCGACCGGGTTCTCGGTGATCCGGCGCGCGGACAGTGCCGGCGCGTCCGCGAGGAGCGAGACGACCGTCTCCTTCGCGCAGGCGCGATTGGTGCCGATCACCCCCGTCGGCCCGCGCTTGATCCAGCCCGCCACGTACTCGCCGGGCGACGCCACGCCGTGCCGCAGTACCCGGCCCGCCAGATGCGGCACCGTGCCCGTCGTCTCGTCGAAGGGCAGTCCCGCGAGCGGCACCCCGCGGTAGCCGACCGCCCGCAGGACGAGCCCCGCCTCGATCTCCTCGTACGTCCCGGTGCCGCGCACCCCGCCGGCCCCGTCCGGGGCGGTGCGCTCGAAGCGTACGGCCGTCACCCGCCCGTCCGCGCCGAGCAGTTCCACGGGGCGCAGGAAGAACCGCAGGTGGATACGGCGCTCCCGGCCCTGGTCGGGCATGGAAGCCCAGCCGCGTACGACCTCGACGTTGCGCCGGTTCACCGCGGCGAGCGGATACGCGGCCGGTGCGGACGACGCGGACGGTACGGCCGTCCGACCCGGCCGGGGCGTGCCGGTGGCCGGGACCGGGGCGTACGCCGGATCGAGCGCCAGATCCGCGGGCTCCACCCGCACCTCGGCCGAGGGCAGCGCGCCCAGCTCACGAAGCTCCTTGGTGGTGAACTTGGCCTGCGACGGCCCTCGTCTGCCCACCATGTGCACGTCCCGGACCGCGCTTCCGGCCAGCGCCCCGAGCGCCGGGTGCGGTACATCCGTCGGCCGGAAGTCCTCCGCGCCACGGGCCAGGACACGTGCCACGTCGACGGCGACGTTGCCCACGCCGATCACCACGGCCGACCGCGCGCCGAGCCCGAA
This sequence comes from Streptomyces sp. NBC_01508, assembly GCF_045040315.1. Lineage (NCBI taxonomy): Bacteria > Bacillati > Actinomycetota > Actinomycetes > Kitasatosporales > Streptomycetaceae > Streptomyces > Streptomyces sp. NBC_01508. The sequence goes on from NZ_CP109419.1 coordinate 7,714,704, forward strand.
GCCGGCCGGCGCGGCGTCGGGGTGCGCGCTGTACCAGGAGACGAAGTCGGTCGCCGAGTGGCTGCCCGCCAGCTCCTCGCCGGGGATGCCGAGCCGGCGGTCCCGGGCGGCGCCGACGCAGTAGACGACCGCGTGGTAGAGCCCCAGCAGCCGTTCGGGTGTGAGGCCGTGAGTACCGGTCTCGACGTTGCCCAGGAACCGGACGCGTTCGTGCTCCAGCACCGAACGCAGCGTGTTCTGGAGCGACTTGATCTTCTCGTGGTCCGGCGCCACGCCGTAGCGCACCAGTCCGTACGGGGCAGGGAGCCGGTCCAGGACATCCACCAGGATGCCGGGGACCAGGGGCTGCTGGACGAGAGCCTGGGCGGTGTAGACCCCGCTGGGGCCCGACCCGACGACGGCGATGCGCGGCACGGCGCACTCCTTCCGGCGAGAGGCTTCCAGCATCGCACCGGCGCGCGGGGCTGGGGAGTAAGCGGGACCGCCGCGTCTCGGGTGGCGGTGTCGGTGGGTGGTGGCGGTGGGCGACGGCGGTACGGCAGTGCGCTGGACGAGTGCGATGCGCGCCGGGGCGGGTGTGCCGGGACGATAAGGAAGAATTGGCTGATTAAGTGGTGAATGTGTCAGAACTTGAGATTACTTCCGCTGCCGAGCCCTCGACACCTGTCTGGCCCCGGTGGGAGGTGCAGGGATACGGCACCGTCAGCTGCGGCACGCCGCCGGGCGGCCGGTGCGAGCTGGAGCGCCACGAACTGGTGCCGCCCTGGGTCGACATCCGGCTCACGTTCGCCGACGGGGCCCGCGTCGACGTACTCGCGGTCCTGCGGGACGGCGTGATCGCCGTCGAGGACGCGCAGGCCGACCCGCCGCTGCCCCTCGACGACCTGACCGAGCTCGGTGGCTGGATCGAGGCACCGCTCGCGTACGCCTGCCGGGTGGTGGCGGGCCAGCACCACGTGGCGGCCGACCCGCTCACGGACGATGACGCGGCGGTCGGGGCCACCTCGCGCACGGAGGCCACGGCTGTGGCGGCCGTGACGGCGGAGGGCGAGGGCGAAGGCCAGAATGAGGACGAGGAGCCCGCGCCCACCGGCCGGCACCGCGCCGACGACCCCGTGTCCTTCGACAGCGCGGACCGGCGCGCTGTGGCGCAGACGTACCGCAGGGCGCAGCAGTTGGGCCAGGACCCGGTCCTCGCGGTGATGTGCGCGACGGGTTACGGGCGCCGCAAGTCGCTCGGCCTCATCGCGAGCGCCCGCGACGACGGCTATCTGACACCGCGTCACCGCCGTCGCTGATGCCGCGGAGGCCCCGCGTCACAGCGAGCGCATCCGGTTGATCTCTGACGTCTGCTGCGCGATCACATCGCTCGCCATCTCTTCGAGTTGGACGTTGTTGCCCCCCGAGAGAGCTTCGGTCGCCATCGTGACCGCGCCCTGGTGGTGCGTGACCATGAGGCTGATGAAGAGGTCGTCGAACGCCTTGCCCTTCGCCGCGCGCAGCTTCGCCAACTGGGCGTCGGTGGCCATGCCCGGCATCTCCATCGCGCCGTGGTCGCCGTGGCCGCCCTCCTTCTCCGCCTTCTCCTCGCCGCCGTTGAGCTTCAACCAGCCCTCCATGGCGCCGATCTCCGGCTTCTGCGACGCGTTGACGCGTTCCGCGAGCCGCTTCACCTGGCCGGATCCGGCGCGGTCCGGGGCGAGTGCGGTCATCACCAGCGCCTGGCTGTGATGCGTGATCATCATCGTCGCGTAGCCGTAGTCCGAGGAGTTGGGCGTGTTGTCCGGGACTTCCTTGGCCGCCTCTTCCGGGGAGAGGGTCCTGGACTTCTCGCCGGGTTTGCCCGGGGCGACCACCTGCCCCGTGGCCGCGCTCTTGGTCTCACTCTTCGCGTCGCCCGACTCGCAGGCGCCCAGGGCGAGTAGGGCGGTCATGGCTGCGGCGGCCACGACGGCCCGGAGGGCACGTGGACGCCTGGTCCGGATCAACACGGTGACCTCCTGTGGTACTTGACGTGTATCGGGCACGTTGTTAGGCACTTTCCTAACACGCTTGCGGACACGAGTGATCAGAAACTTTCATTACATCTCGGTTGCCATCTGTTGAGATGTACATGCGAAGGACGATACTGCCCAGGTCCGTAAGGCCGTTCAACTGGGAACGGATACAAGGGAGGACGCAGTGACTTCGTTGCACACCACCCGCGTGCGGCGCAGACGCCTGGGCGTGGCGGCAGCCGCCGCCGCCGGGCTCTTCGCCACGCTGCTGGCCGCCGGACCGGCGGTCGCCACACCCGACCCCGGTGACACGCCCGCCAGGGAGAAGACCTCCAAGAGCCAGCAGGCCGAGGCCAAGAAGGCCATCGAGAACAACGACATACCCGGTGTGGACGAGATCATCCACAGCGACAACATGAGCCATGTCGCCAACGTCCCCAAGGAGCACCTGAAGGGGACCAACTCGGACATCGCCTTCCAGGGGAAGTACGCCTTCTCCGGCAACTACGACGGCTTCCGGATCTTCGACATCAGCAAGCCGTCGAAGCCGAAGACCGTCGCGCAGGTCCTGTGCCCCGGCGGGCAGAACGACATCTCCGTCTCGGGCGACCTGCTCTTCCTGTCGACGGACGCCTCGCGCAGTGACAACTCCTGCTCCAGCGTCTCGCAGCCCGCTACGGAGAAGTCCTCCTGGGAGGGCATGAAGATCTTCGACATCAGCGACAAGCGCAACCCCGAATACGTCGCCGCTGTCGAGACCGCGTGCGGTTCCCACACCCACACGCTGGTGCCTGAGCGCAAGGACGTGTACGTCTACGTGTCCTCGTACTCGCCCAGCGCCGCCTTCCCGGACTGCCAGCCGCCGCACGACGGCATCAGCATCATCAAGGTGCCGCGCAAGGCGCCCGAGAAGTCGAAGATCGTCGACTTCCCGGTCCTCTTCCCGGACGGCGGCAACCCCGGCGCGCCCACCAACCCGGGCGTCTCGGCGACCACCGGCTGCCACGACATCACGGTGCTCCCCTCCAAGGACGTCGCCGCCGGCGCCTGCATGGGTGACGGCATCCTGTTCGACATCAAGGACCCGGAGCGGCCGAGGGTCATCGACCGGGTCCAGGACAACGTCAACTTCGCCTTCTGGCACTCCGCGACCTTCAACCAGAAGGCCAACAAGATCGTCTTCACCGACGAGCTGGGCGGCGGCGGCGCGGCCACCTGCAACGAGGAGATCGGCCCGAAGCGCGGCGCCAACGGCATCTACGACATCCTCGGCAAGGGCGACAAGCGGACGCTGGAGTTCAAGAGCTACTTCAAGATCGACCGTCCGCAGGCGGACGCCGAGGTCTGCGTGGCGCACAACGGATCGCTGATCCCGGTCAAGGGCAAGGACATCATGGTCCAGGCCTGGTACCAGGGCGGTATCTCGGTCTGGGACTTCACCAACTCGTCGAAGCCGAAGGAGATCGGCTACTTCGAGCGCGGCCCGGTCACCCTCGACCAGGTCACCACGGCCGGCCCGTGGTCGGCGTACTACTACAACGGCTACATCTACTCGAACGACATCGCCAAGGGTCTGGACGTCATCAAGCTCGACGACCGCCGGACGGACGAGGCGAAGAAGGTGAAGATGGACGAGCTCAACGTCCAGACGCAGCCTGACTACTTCGAGGACTTCCGCGACTGACCGGCGTTCCGCCGGGCGGGCTCCCCGCCCGGCGGAAGGTCGTACGCCGGGTCCAGACCGAAGCGGTGGAACAACTCGCCCCGCAGGCTGGCCAGCGGCATCCCCGCCCCCGGCAGCAGGATCGCGAACACCGCGCCCATCATCAGCGCGCGCAGCAGCGGATAGTCGCTGTCCACGTCCGCCGACCCGTACCGCACCATCGCCTCGCGCAGCAGCTCCGCGAGCCGCTGTTGCTCGGGGCACTGGACGAAGCCCTCGGCCTGGAGAATGCCCGCCATATGGGCGCGCATCGCCACCGGATGGTCGACCGTGAGGCCGAGGACGGCGTCGATGGCGCGGGCCAGTACCACCCGGCCGTCGTCGGTACGCGGCTCACGTTCCAGGGCGGCCGCCACGGTGCGGTGCATCAGCCGGTGCACGGCCGACTGGAACATCGGGCGCTTCCCGGGGAAGTAGTACGAGACCAGTCCGCGCGCCGTTCCCGCCCGGTCGGCGATGTCGGCCAGGGTCGTCCCGTCGAATCCGCGTTCGTCGACCAGCTCCACGGTGGCCTCCAGAAGCCGTTCGCGGGAACGCCGACGGAGTTCTTCATTGACCGATGCGCTTCGCGGGGACATGCTGAACTCCTGCGTTGACTGGCTCTTAGCCAGTATACTCAGCGTGTTCTCGCGGACCGCCCGTCGGGCCTGGTCGGCGAGGGCGGGTACCGGCTGTCCTGGGCGACGCGGGGGATCGCCCAGGACAGCCGACGCCCACCTCATCTCCCCTTCCTGACTCTTCCCGAGCGGCGAATCCGGCGATCGGGGTCGGGGCCGGGGCCGGCGGCTCGGGTCAGGCCGCGCAGTACTGCGACTCCTTGCCGATGGACCGGTACATGCAGTCGGCGTTCTCCAGCAGTTGCAGCACCGCGTCCCGGTTACGGCTCGTCTCGCGCTCGATCACCTCGTCGGGCGGGTAGAAACCGCCGCCGCCGGAACTGCCCGGGTACATCTCGAAGGTGTACGCGAATACCTTCTGGTTCCCCCACAGCCAGTCGTCGATCGACCCGTCCGTGATGTAGAGGTCGCTCGCCTGCTCCGCCGTGTAGCCGTTGCTCGCGGCCATCTTCCCGCCGACGGCGGCGAAGGCGTTCCGGTCGTCCAGCGTCATACCGGGAGCGGTGTCGGCACTGGTGTAGCCGTACGGCCACAGCACCAGCTCGCTGTATGTGTGGAAGTCGATCGCCGCCTTGAGCTGCTGCTTGCCGCCGACGACCCGGCTGCGCGCGAAGTCCGCGACCACCTTGACCTCCGGCGCGGACTCGGCACGCGCGCCGCGGTACGTCTCGGAGCCGGGGGTGCCGGAGGAGCCGCCGCAGCAGCCCCACTGGAAGTTCCAGTTGCGGTTGAGGTCCGTACCGACCCTCGACGAGCCGGAGTTGGGCTGCCGGTTCAGGCGCCAGCTGCGGTAGGAGCCGGTGGCGATGTCGTACTCGCCGCCGTCCGGGTTGACGTCCGGGACGATCCAGATCTCGCGGTTGTTCACGGCGCTGGTGACCCGTGAGTCCGTGCCGTAGGTGTCGCCCAGTTCGCGTATCAGATACAGCGCCATCTCGACCGTGAGGTGCTCGCGGGCGTGCTGGTGGTGCGTGAAGAGCACCTCGGGCTCGTTCTCGTCCGCCGTCACGTTGTCGCTGATCTTGACCGCGACGATGTCCCGGCCCTCGTAGCTCCTGCCGATGACGCGTTTGCTGATGAGCGTGGGGTGGGCGGCGATCCGCTGGTCGATCTCCGCGCTCATCTCGGCGTAGTTGTGGTAGCGCGCGTCGGCCGTGGGGAAGTCGAACGGCTCGACTGCTCTGCCGTTCGTCCTGGCGGGCGGCGCGGGCAGCACGTCGAGCCGGTGGCCCAGCGCGCGTAGCCGCTCCGCCTGGGCGGCGGTGGCGCTGACGACCGTCGAGCGCGGGCCCGCCTCGTCCACCGATACGCCGGTGGCGGCGAGGGCGGTACGGGCCGCGACGTCGGCGGCGCCGGGAATCTCGTACTGCCGGATCTGCTCCTCGGTGGCGGCGGCGGCGGTGGTGGTGGCTGTCGTGGTGCGTTCGGGCGTGGCCTTCGGGTCCGGGGGCGCGGCCTCGGCGGTGAAGGGGACGGCCACGGCGAGTGCCAGCACGGCCGCGAGGGTGGCGGCCTTCCATCTGGTCTCGCGTACGCGAAGTCGCATGGTGTCTCCTGAGTGGGGAGTCGTGTGGGGGGTTCGGCCGCGGTGGCGGCCGGTTGTTCGCGCACATCGTGGAGGGCTGGCATGCTCCGGTCAAGTGGTGAACTTCGGCCACTCGCCGAAGCGGTTCGCACGGACGCGCGGCCGGGGTGGTCCCGGCCGCGCGTCTCGGTCTTCGTCGCCCTCGTCGCCCCCGCCGACTCAGGTGTTCAGGAGCGTGGCCGTCCGCGCCAGCAGTTCGTGACCGGCACGCCAGTCCGTCGCCGAGCCGCCGCTCAGCACGATCCGGTCGGCGCCCGCCGCGACGAACGCGGCAAGCCGCTCCGCCGCCTGCTCGGGTGTGCCCACGATCCCGGCGTCCGCGGCGTGGCCGGGGTCGACCTCGTACCCGTCGACGACCATCCGGGCCATGGCCTCCCTGGCCGCGGCCAGGGAGGCCGCGGGGATGTCCAGTTGGATCGGCACGGCCACGGTCACGGGCGGCGCGGGACGGCCCGCCTCGTCGGCGTACTGCCGCAGTCTCCTTACGCCGTCGGCGAGTTGGGCCGGCGAGAGCACCGCCGGGAACCAACCCGCGCCGAAGGTGACCGCCCGCCGCAGTACGGCTTCCTCCGGGCCACCGGCGACGAACAGGGGCGGCGCGGACACGGCGGGCGCCAGCGTGATCTCGGCCCCCGCCGCGTCACCCGCCCCACCCTCGGGGGCGATCCGGGTCGGCTCGCCCCCGACCAGGCGGGGCAGCAGCCGCAGCGCGTCCTCCGTTCGGGCCTCGGCGTCCGCACGGCGAACGCCCAGCGCGTCCCACGCGGGCGCGTCACGCAGCCCGCCGTGCCAGCGCTCCCACGCGCCCCGCCCGTCCCCGATCCCCACCAGCAGCCGTTCCCGCGAGACGTACTGGAGCGAGGCCAGCTCCTTGGCCAGCAGCGGGAGCGGTCGTACGGCGGCGAGCAGCACGCCGTACCCGAGGCGCACCCGCTCCGTGACGGCCGCCGCCGTCGCCAGGACCACCTCCGGGGCGAGCATCGGATACCGCCCCGCGAGGTGGTCCCAGACCCAGACCGATTCGAAGCCCAGGCGCTCGGCGTCGCGTGCGCTCTCCGTGATCTCCTCGGTTCCGAGGTAGATGCCGATGTCGGTCATCTCTGTCGTCCCCTCCCATGCTTGACGTTGTCGCTCATGAGGCAACAACATCAACCACGCTTGAGGTCAACACCCGCCGCCGCGGGCCGCGGTGGAGGCTTCCTCAGCGCGTGAGGCCGAGGACGGGGCGCAGCCCCGCCGGGCGTTCCTCCACCGGCAGATGGTCCACGAAGTGCACGGCGCAGCCCAGTTCGGCCGCGCCGCCGTCCGCCTCCCGGTCGTCGCCGACCATCAGCACATCGCGCGGATCCTGTCCGATGGCCTCGCAGGCCGCGCCGAAGAGCCGTACGTCCGGCTTCTGGACGCCGTGCTCGTACGACAGCACATAGGCGTCCACCAGGTCGTCCAGGCCGTACGCGCGGAAGACCGGACGCAGGTCCCAGCCGATGTTGCTGATCACGCCGACACCGATGCCCTCGCGCTTCAGGGTGCCGAGCACCTCCGCCGTGTCGGCGTACGGCCGCCAGGCGTCCGGCGTCCGGTGGCGCTCGTAGAGCGCGTCGTACAGCCGGGGGTCGGGGAGCGCGACCCGCCGGGCGAGGCCGGTGTACGCGGCCCGGTGCCGCTCGGCGCTCTCGTCGCGCGTGGCCCACAGTCCGGCCAGTTCCGGCGGCAACTGCTGCGGTGAGGGACCGCCGGGCAGCGCCCCCGCGACGGCCAGCTCGACCGCGTACCGCCGGACCTCGGCGGGCGGCACGGGAACGTTCAACTCGTCGAGTACGGCCCGGAGCCAGGAACCGGCCGATTCGATGCGGAACAGCGTCCCTGAGAAGTCGAAAAGCACACCCTTGATCTTCATGGACCCGATCCTCGCCGGGTCACCGCCACCGGGACAAGGCCCGTCCGTCGTACGTGGCGACGGACAGGGCCACCAGACACGCGCCGAACAGCCAGCCGGCCACCACGTCCGAACTCCAGTGCACCCCCAGCCAGACCCGGGTGAACCCGACGCCGAGCACCGACACGACCCCCACCACCAGCGCGACGCGCCACAGCGGGCCGCGCACGCCGTACCGCCGCAGCAGCCACAGCAGCATCCCGACGGTGACGGTGGCGGTCATCGCGTGGCCCGAGGGGAACGACGCGTAGTGCGCCGAGTCGACCGGGTCCGGCCAGGTGGGGCGCTCGCGCCCGACGGCGGCCTTCAGGCCCTGCGACGCGAGGGCACCCACCAGACTCGTCAGGGCGAGCCAGCAGGCGAGCAGACGCGCGCCGCGCAACCACAGGACGACGAAGACGACGGCGGTCAGCAGACGCATCGTCCACGGGTCCCACATCCAGTCCGTGAAAATCCGGTTCGCGTGGGTCAGTCCCGGGTCGGCCACCGCCCACCGGTGCAGATCCACGGAGACGGTCCGGTCCAGGGAGAGCAGCGGGCTCCACCTGGCGGCGACGAGCGCGAGCAGGATCAGGGAGGCGACGCCCAGGACCGCGCCGACGCGGGCCGGCGTCGCGATTCCCCGAGACGAGGACGGGGACGGTGGCGGCGAGGCCGGCCGTGACGACGGGGGCACCGCGGGGGAGCGCATGGGGGGATCCTCACTGACGACGGGCGGCCCCCGCCAAGCTATCCCAGCGCGCGTAGTGCCGGAATGAAGGCCACCACGAGCGGAACGGCGGGCACCAGCGCCGCCGCGGCCGTCAGCCGTAGCCGACGGCCCGCCGTCAGTCGCGGGAGCGGCGTCAGCAGCCGGTCCACCCGGCGCGGCAACTCGGCGCCGGGCGTCGGGCACGGCCCGAACACCCCACGGTCCTCGTTCAGTTCGACCAGGGCGAGCGCGATCGTCAGCCGGCCGAACCGGCGTGAGGCGACATCGTCGGCGGCCAGCTCGACCAGACGGTGCATCTCGCCCTGGAACGCGGCGAATACCGGCACCTGCGGAAAGCCGTTGGCCAGCGCCGACGAGCAGTGCAGCAACCAGTCGTGGCGTGCGCGGGCGTGACCCTGCTCATGGGCCAGTACGGCATCGAGCTGGCGGCCCTTCAGCCGCCGCAGGGCGGCCGTGGTGACGACGAGTTGGGGCGCGGCGCCCGGCAGCCACCAGGCCCCGGGACGCTCGCCCTCCAGGACGACCAGCGGGCCGCCGCCGGGCTCCTCGCCGGGCAACAGCGGTGAGCGGACGAGCAGTTCGGTACGGCGCTGCTTGCGGCGCCGGTGCGCCCGGTGGATCTCCCGCGTGAGCATCGCGCCCGTCCACACCCCGCCGGCCGCCAGGAGCAGGGCCAGCGCCGCCGACCAGGGGCGGTGCGCGCCGAGCGCGTACGCCTCGACGACCCCGCTCGGCGCCGGGGCGAAGACCTGGCCTCGTACGGCCAGCCAGGCCGCCGCCGCGCTGAGGGTCATGGCGAGCGCGAAGCACAGCAGCACGGCGGCCACCACGCACTGCCAGACCCAGAGCGCCACCACGGGCTCGCGCTCGGGCCATTCGGCGCGGGCCAGCAGCCGCGGGGCGACCACGGCGGCCAGCGCGGCGAGCGTCAGCAGCGCGAGGGAGACCATCATGGTCACCAGTTTATGAGTGTGGTGCCACTCACGGGGTCGGCCGCGGGCGTCAAGTGACGCAGGACACGGTCGTCGTGGGTGCCGGGGTTGTCGCGGAGGTCGCGCGCCTGCCCCATCTGCCCCATCTGACGCACAGACCGCACCTGCCGTACCTGCCGCACGGCAGGAAGTCGGGCGTCACAGCGTGAGCAGCATCGCCAGCATCGCGATGCCCATGGACAGCCGGCAGGCCAGCGCCAGCTCCGGCCGGCCCTCGCAGACGTCGGTCACCGTGCCGCCGCCGACCGGGGTCGGTCCCGCCCCCGCCGTGCCCCCGCCCTCCGGCGCCGTCACGGCCTGCAACGGGAGCAGCCGCGCGCCCGTCCACAGCACGTATCCCGCGTAATAGATCAGCAGCAGACCCGTGGCCAGCGGCGTACCGCCCGCGCTGTGCGCGCCGTGCGTGCCGCCCGGCAGCAGGGCCATCGCCACCGACATGTAGACCATGGCGAGTATGCCCACGAGATGGTGCAGATGGTGCGACGTCCGGCGGGCCGGACCCACCGCGCGCAGCGCCGCGACCCCGAACACCGCCGCGTACACCAGCCACACCCAGCGCGGCGGCGTGATCGCCGCGGCCGGTACGGCCATCGCCGCCATCCCGAACCCCATCAGAGCCTCGCCGCCCGCCGTGCCGCGCCCCGCGCCCGTGGGGCCGCGCAGCCGGAGCAGACAGTAGGTTCCGGCCGCCGCGCAGAGCGCCACGACCAGCCAGCCGGCCGTCGCCGGTCCGTGCACCGTGCACCTCCCTCTCGCCATGCTCCAACGATGTCCACACAAACGGTGTCAACGGTGAAATGCCCCTGTCGTTCGAGGCGCACGCGAGCGCAGAGAGACACGGGGGGAGCGCACCGGGGGTGACACGGGCCGCGGCCGGGAGGTGCGGAAACCGCTTGCTTTTCGTATTCCACTGGAAATGGAAAACGTAAGGAAACCAGGCTGACAAGTCCTCCGAATCAGTCTGGACAGAAGCCTTCGCGCGAACCTTGTGGTGGCACTCGGAAAGCGTTTTCTCTGCGAGGGTGCGCCACGGAGGCGGGCAGGCTGCCGCCGCCCGTAATTCCCCCACCCGCGTGGATCCGCGTATTTCAGGCAGATTTCCAGTGGGAGGAACTCCGTGAGTATTTCAGGACGCGCCGTCATCGCATCGGCGCCGGCCGGCACCGCAGCGGCCGGTGGTGTCCTCGGCAGTTCGCAGGCGGGCGCCGCGCCCGCGCCGCGCGGCAGGGCGCAAGCGGCACCCGCCGCGAGTCCCCCGGGCGACGTGGTCGGCAGAACCAGCGTCGGATATCAGGGCTGGTTCGCCTGCAAGGGCGACGGTTCCCCCATCGACAGATGGGGGAACCGTCGCCACGACAGCGGCCGGCCGCCGTCGATCGGCAACAACACCATCAAGACCTGGCCGGATATGCGGGAGTACACCCGTTCGTTCCCCACGGCGTATCCGAATCTGAGAAATGCCCAGCCGGCCGTGCTGTTCTCCTCGCACGACCAGCGGACCGCCGACACCCATTTCCGGTGGATGCGCGAGAACAACTGCGACACCGCCGCGCTCCAGCGGTTCAACCCCGTGGGCGGCGAAGGCCCGATGCGGGACGTGTACGCCAAGCGGAACGCCAAGCGGAACGCCAAGCCCGTCGTCCGTATCCGGGGCTTCGGCTTCGCCGACGACAGGCGTCCGTTCGCGCCCCCGGAGTACCTGGACGTCATCAACTGGTTCAAGGCGCAAGGCTGTTACGTCATCGGCGGCGTGCCGACGCACTGACCGAGCGGCCCGCCGAGAAGAGGGCACGTAACCCGCCGGACCCTTGCCCGCGTCGTCGTCGGCGCGCTGCTCGCCGGCTATGGACCGGTGAGCGTCTACCCGTTCCTGTTGTGGATGGTGTCGGCCGTCTTCAAGGACCAGCTCGAAGTGGTCAGCGGCGGTCATCTGATCCCGAAGAACCCGACCCTCCACACCCTGGTCGACACCGTACGATCCGGCTGCCCGCACCCCACTGACACGCCACCGGGAGGTCGGGTTAGGCTCGGGCGCGCCGCCCGCCCGCAGCGGAGAATCGGAGAACGCGCACCATGGACACCGCACCACGCCCCGCCCCCGGTCAGCTCAGCTACCGGGACGCCACCGCAGAAGACGTCAAGGCGCTCGTCGCGCTCATCGAGTCCGCCTACCGGGGCGAGAGCGCCCGTGCCTCCTGGACCTCCGAGGCCGATCTGCTGGAGGGCCGGCGCACCGACGAGCAGGGGGTGCTCGACGTGATCGAGGCCGCCGGCAGCCGGCTGATGATGGTCGAGGCCGACGGCGCGCTCGTCGCCTGCTGCCAGCTCGAACACCGGGGCCCCGCCGCGTACTTCGGCATGTTCGCCGTCGACCCGGCAGCGCAGGGCGGCGGGCTGGGCAAGCGCGTCATCGCCGAGGCGGAGCGCCGCGCCCGCGCGGACTGGGGCGTCGGCGAGATGCATATGACCGTGATCATCCAGCGCGAGGACCTGATCGCCTGGTACGAGCGCCGGGGCTACCGCCGTACGGGACAGCTGACCCCGTTCCCGTACGGCGACGAGCGCTTCGGTATCCCGCAGCGCGACGACCTGGCGTTCGAGCTGCTGGTCAAGGCGCTGGACCAGAACGCCTGACGCGGCCAAGGCCCCGACCGCGTCAGGCGCCGACCCTTACGCCGTGAAACGGCCGGTGCGCCGGATCTCCGGGAAGTCGGTGGTCGCCCCGTCCAGGCCGAACGCCCGGACCAGCCGCAACTGGTCCGGGGTGTTCACCACCCACCCGATGATCCCCAGCTCCGCCGCGTGCGCGCGCTCGACGACCTCCAGCGTCAGGCGCCGGATGTTCAGCGCGAGCGAGTCCGCGCCCACCGCGACCGCCCGGTCCACCACGTCCGCGCCCCAGCGACTGGCGATCAGCACCGTCCGTACGCCGGGCACCAGCGCGGAGATCTCCGCGACGGCCTCGTCGTGGAACGAGGACACCTCCACCCGCCCGACCAGCTTCCGCCGGTGCATCACCTCGGCCAGCGCGCGGGCCGCCGCCACATCCTTGATCTCCGCCTGGAGCGGGGAGCGCACCGCGTCCAGGACCTCCTCGAAGACCGGCACGCGCTCGCCCCGCCCCGCGTCGAGTTCCCGCAGCTCGGCGAGGGTCCGGTCGGCGATCGGGCCCGTTCCGTCCGTCGTGCGGTCCAGCTCCGCGTCGTGCATGACGACGAGTGCGCCGTCCTTGCTCAGATGAAGGTCGAGCTCGATGGCGTCCATGCCGGCTCGTTCGGCGTGCAGGAAGGAGCGCAGGGTGTTCTCCGGTTCGACACCCATCACTCCACGATGACCGATGGTGAGGAAAGTCAAGACTGACTCGCTTCCGTCGTCGGCGGCTCCCGCGCGGTGCTGGTGCCCACGCGGCACGGCCGCAGCCTAACGGCCACCGCGCCGGTCGGACCCGGGTCGGAACCGTGCGCGCCGAAGCCTGTCGCCCACGCTGCTCGCGGCCGTAAAAACCCCCGTAAACCTGGGATGCGGCAGGATAATTTGTTTCGTACTCCCTTGTACGGGAGAATCGGAGACCGATACGGTGTTTTGACGCCTGCTTCTCCCGTGGAGGACGTGACATGACGGAAATTCTTGTGCAGGACCGGCCCGCACGGCATACGGACGACGACGAGCGAGTGGTCGAGCACCCCGCCTGGACCGAGCTCAAGAGCGCCGTCGAGGAGATCCGGCCCTGGCAGTCCAAGGACGGCTCCATAGATTTCGACGCCGAGGAAGCGCCCGCACGCGCCCTCGTCGAGGTCACCCTGGACCGGGTGATCGCCGCCGTCGATCAGCTGTCGCCCCTGCTGCCGCACGACGCCGCCTACCACGGAGCGCTCGTCTCGGACCTGCGTAAATGGGCCGACAGCGCCTTCGGCGTACCCGACTTCCTGGACTCGCTGCTCGCCTTCCAGCCGGCGGCCGACCGCGTGGACCGGCTCCAGCACCTGGTCGTCTTCCCGATGTACACACAGAACGGCAACCCGGACCGCAACCTCGAAGCGGTCGTCCTGCGCATGGTCTGGCCGCAGTGGCTCGCCGAGCTGGAGCGCACCCGCTACGACAACCCCCTCTTCTGCGGCATCACCTTCGAGGACTTCACCGCCGGGTACGACACGAACTCGGCCGTCCTCTTCCCCGAGACGATCGCCGTCCGCAAGGCCCCCGAGCGGTTCAGCTGGGGCGGTATCTTCTGCGACCGCGAGGCCGCCCGCTTCCGCCGCGTCACCGAGGCCGCCGTCGACATCCTCGGTGTCGAACTCCCCGACGACATCCGCGAGATGGTCGGCGACCAGGACCGCTGCCAGCAGGCCTTCGTCCTGTGGGACATGGTCCACGACCGCACCCACAGCCACGGCGACCTGCCCTTCGACCCCTTCATGATCAAGCAGCGCCAGCCGTTCTGGATGTACGGCCTGGAGGAGCTGCGCTGCGACCTCACCGCCTTCCGGGAGGCCGTGAAGCTGGAGGCGGACGGCGTCACACAGGGCCGCGACGTGCAGTACGCGGTGCTCTTCGACCGGATGTTCCGCTTCCCGGTCACCGGCGCCCGTGAGCGCAACTACGACGGCCTCGGCGGCCAGCTCCTGTTCTCGTACCTCCACAAGCACGACGTGGTGCGCTGGACCGACAACACCCTGCGCATCGACTGGGACCGGGCCCCGGAGGTCACGCAGCGACTGCTCGGCGAGATCGAGAGCCTCTACCGGGCCGGCATCGACCGCCCGAAGCTGGTCCACTGGTTCGCCGCCTACGACCTCGTGTCCACCTATCTGGCCCCGCACCCCGGATCCCGCTGGGCCAAGGGCCCGGACGCCCTCGACCTGGATCTGCCCCCGCGCAAGCTGGTGGACGACGTGCTTCCCGACGAGTTTCCACTCAGCATGTTCTACGAGGCACTGGCCAAGAAGCTCAAGACCGTGATCGCGTCGACCCGCGGTATCACGGCGGCGGCGTGAGCGACCACGCCGACGAAACCGACCACACCGGCCGGGCCGACGACACCAACGACAACGCGGACACGAACGCGGACACGGGGGACACCGGGATGACGGAGACGACGACCATGAGCGGAAGCGGCAGCACAGGAGCGGGCGGCGGACTGGACGGTGCCGTCGTGGCCGTCGCCGGAGCGGGCGGCCCCGCCGGACGCGCCACGCTGCTGCGGCTGGCCGGGGCCGGCGCGACCGTCGTCGCCGCCGACGCGGACGCCGCGAGCCTCGCCGAGGCCGTCGACGCCACCCGCCGCGCGCACGGCCGCGCCAACGTCACCGGTGACACCGTCGACCTCCTCGACCCGGCGGCCACCCGCGCGTGGGCGGCCAGGGCCGAGAAGGACAACGGCCGGGTGGACGGTCTCGTCCACCTCGTGGGCGGCTGGCGCGGCGGCAAGACCTTCGCCGACACCGACCTCGCCGACTGGGACCTGCTGGAGAAGCTGTTGATCCGCACCGTCCAGCACACCTCCCTCGCCTTCCACGACGGCCTGCTGCGCAGCGACCGCGGCCGCTACGTGCTGGTCAGCGCGGCGGGCGCGAGCAAGCCCACGGCCGGCAACGCGGCCTACGCCGCGGCCAAGGCGGCGGCCGAGGCCTGGACGCTGGCGCTGGGCGACGACTTCCGCAAGGCCGGGGGCGACGAAGGGCCGCACGCGGCGGCTGCCATCCTGGTCATCAAGGCACTGGTGCACGACGCCATGCGCGCCGAGCGCCCGAATGCGAAGTTCGCGGGCTTCACGGACGCCGGAGAGCTGGCCGACGCCATCGCCGGAGTCTGGGACCGGCCCGCCGGTGAAGTGAACGGAATCCGCCTGTGGCTGACCCCCGAGTCATGAGGTCCCGTACGACGGCCGCGCGTGCGCACCACGACCCCGCGACGCGCGGCTTCGCCAGCGACAACTACGCGGGCGCGCACCCCGAGGTGCTGGCCGCGCTCGCCGTCGCCAACGGCGGCCACCAGATCGCGTACGGCGAGGACGAGTACACCGACCATCTCCAGCGCGTCATGCACGGCCACTTCGGCCCCACCGCGAAGGCGTTCCCGGTCTTCAACGGGACCGGGGCGAACGTCGTCGCGCTCCAGGCCATGACCGACCGCTGGGGTGCGGTGATCTGCGCCGAGTCCGCGCACATCAACGTGGACGAGGGCGGGGCGCCCGAGCGGGTCGGCGGGCTCAAACTGCTGACCGTGCCGACCCCGGACGGCAAACTCACCCCGGAGCTGGTCGACCGGCAGGCATGGGGCTTCGACGACGAGCACCGGGCCATGCCACAGGTCGTGTCGATCGCACAGAACACCGAACTGGGCACGGTCTACACCCCGGCCGAGATCCGCGCGCTGTGCGAACACGCCCACGAGCGGGGCATGAAGGTCCATCTCGACGGGGCCCGGATATCCAACGCCGCGGCCTTCCTCGACGTACCGATGCGCACCTTCACCAACACCGTCGGTGTGGACGTGCTGAGTTACGGCGGCACGAAGAACGGTGCGCTCTTCGGTGAGGCCGTCGTCGTGATCGACCCGGACGCGGTGCGCGCGATGAAACGGCTGCGCAAGCTGTCGATGCAGCTCAGCTCCAAGATGCGGTTCGTCTCCGTGCAGTTGGAGGCGCTGCTGGCCGGTGATCTGTGGCTGCGCAACGCCCGGCACAGCAACACGATGGCGCGGCGGCTCGCCGACGGCGTACGCGCGGTCGACGGCGTCGAGATCCTGCACCCCGTCCAGGCCAACGCCGTCTTCGCCCGGCTGCCGCACGACGTGAGCGTGCGACTCCAGCAGCGCTTCCGCTTCTACTTCTGGGACGAGGCGGCCGGCGACGTTCGCTGGATGTGCGCCTTCGACACCACCGAGGACGACGTCGACGCGTTCGTTCAGGCGCTCAAGGAGGAGATGGCACGCCAGGTGTACTGACCCGGCGCCCGGCGGTGCATTACAGTAGACCTTCCGGTGTGCTGTGATGCACCGCTTCCGTACGTCCCGAGGCAAGGCTGACGATGACCCTGACGCTCACCGTGTCGGACGAGGTGCACACCCTCGTCCCCGGCTTCACCCTGCTCGCCGTCGAGGCCCACGGCCTGGTGAACGGCCCCAGCGACGAGGCGAGTTCGGCGCTGCTGGACGACGCGGCCCGGCGGCTCGCCGCGCGCCTCGACGGGCGCGCCCCGCACGAGGACCCGCACATGGCCGCCTGGCGCGCGGCGTACACGGCCTTCGGCAGCAAGCCGTCCCGTACCCGCAACTCCGCCGAGGCGCTGGCCAGAAGGGCGCTCGCCGACGGCGGTCTGCCCCGGATCAATCTGCTCGTGGACCTCTACAACGCGATCAGCGTGGCCCATCTGATCCCCGTCGGCGGTGAGGACATCGACCACATCACGGGCGCCATGCGGCTCGTACGGGCCGGCGGCGACGAGCCGTTCCACACCGCGGCGGGCGGCGAGCCGGTCGTCGAGCACCCGGACGCGGGGGAAGTCGTGTGGCGGGACGACGAGGGCGTCACCTGCCGGCGCTGGAACTGGCGCCAGGGCGTGCGCACCCGGCTCACCGAGGAGTCGGTGAACGCCGTCTTCCTGCTGGAGGGCCTGGACCCGATGAGCCGCGTGGAACTCGACGCCGCGGGTACCGAACTCGCCGAATCCCTGGAGAAGCTGAGCCCCGGAGCCCGCGTCACCGTCCACCCCGCGCGCTGACACAGAGCCGGGCGACCGCCCGCAGTGACGTTTCGGTCCGGTCGCCCGCAGGGGGCGCGACGCTCAGCTGCTGCTCTCGTGGGCCTCGGCCGGCGTCGGAGCCGTACCACCCAGGTGCGCCGGTACCCACCAGGTGTCGCTCGCGTCCTTGGGCCGTACCGGATAGGCGCGCTGGGCGGCTTCGAGCAGTTCCTGCACCCGCTCGCGCAGCCGCCGGGTGATCGCCCCCGCGTACTGGTCGCCGGGGGCCGCCACCGGCTCGCCGACCCGGATCGTCACGGGGATGTGGCTGCGCCGGAAGTTGCGCGGGCGTCCCTTGGTCCAGAGCCGCTGGGTGCCCCACAGCGCCATCGGGATCAGCGGCACGCCGGCCTCCTGCGCCAGGCGCGCCGCGCCGGACTTGAAGGACTTGAGCGTGAAGGACTGCGAGATGGTCGCCTCGGGGAACACACCGATGATCTCGCCGGAGCGCAGTGAGTCGAGCGCGTGCGAGTAGGCGGCCTCGCCCTGTTTACGGTCCACCGGGATGTGCTTCATGCCGCGCATGAGCGGCCCCGAGACCTTGTGCCGGAAGACGGAGTCCTTCGCCATGAAGCGGACGAGCCGCTTCTGGGGGAGCGCGGCGAGCCCGGTGAAGATGAAGTCCAGGTAACTGATGTGGTTGCTGACGAGCACGGCACCGCCGGTACGCGGGATGTTCTCGGCCCCCTGGGTCTCGATCTTGAGGTCCAGCGCCTTGAACATCGTGCGGGCGGCGCCGACGACCGGCCGGTAGACGAGCTCTGCCATCTGGAGGAGACCCTTCTTGTTCCCGGGGAGGGTTCTCCCGACGGAAGTTACGCAGCCGTAGGTTTTCGGCATTGGGCAGATCGTGCCCCAAACGACGCCTTGTGGCCAGTCCTGCCGACGGCGCGGAGCGAGATTCTCATCACGTCATTCCCAGGTAATCAGGGCGTTTGCCGCAGTTGGGAGGCCGGGTCGCGCGGCTCGGGAGCGTTGGCCGGGTCGCGCGGCCGGTGCGCCGCGCCCGTCCTCGATCAGCGGCCAGGTTGCTGGTGGCGACGGCCGCCCGGCCAGGGGGCCGCGGAATATTCCGCCGTGGTGTGAACGCTCCACGGGGGACAACGGCGACAGGGCCGATGGTGTGCGGCGGTGCTCGGCGGCGGCGAGCCTCTTCGGCGTGCCGCACCTCGTACGAACGGGAGACTCACGGTGCGCGGGTGTGACGGCGAAAAGCGGCTCCACGCAGCCGAGTTGGGCGCGGAGTTGGGGGAGCGGGCCACGCTCGTCCAGTTCTCCAGCGCGTTCTGCCAGCCCTGCCGCGCGACCAGGCGCACCCTCGCCGAGGTGACCGGCATGGTCGGCGGCGTCGCCCATGTGGAGCTGGACGCCGAGGACCATCTGGAGCTGGTACGCGAGTTGGGCATCCTCAAGACGCCCACGGTGCTCGTCCTCGACGCGGCCGGCCGGATCGTCCGCAGGGCGGCGGGAGTACCCCGCAAGGCCGATGTGATCGCCGCGCTGGGTGCGGCCGTGTCCGGCGGGACTCCCGGCGGCTGAGAGTTCCCGGTCGGCGGGCCGTGGGGCGTTGGGAAGGTCACAGTTCAAAGCGCTTGCTCAGCGGGCATCAGGTCGATGTACTGACGAGTAATATTATGGTCGGTACGCCGGTCGACCTGACCGGAAAACCTCGCTTCGGGCGCCTATGCTGCGAGCACAAGGCAGCCCAGAAATGACGACGCAGTAGGAGAGCCGGCGTGAGCCTGAGGATCGTTGTCTGTGTGAAGTACGTGCCCGACGCCACGGGTGACCGGCATTTCGCCGATGACCTGACGCTGGACCGTGACGATGTGGACGGTCTGCTGTCCGAGCTGGACGAGTACGCGGTCGAGCAGGCGTTGCGGATCGCGGCGGCCCACGACAGTGACGGCGACGGCGACGCCGAGGTCACCGTGCTGACCGTCGGCCCCGAGGACGCGAAGGACGCCCTGCGCCGGGCCCTGTCGATGGGCGCCGACAAGGCGGTCCACGTCGAGGACGACGACCTGCACGGCACCGACGCCCTCGGCACCTCGCTGGTTCTGGCCAAGGCGATCGAGAAGACCGGCTACGACCTGGTGATCTGCGGCATGGCCTCCACCGACGGCATGATGGGCGTGCTGCCCGCGATGCTCTCCGAGCGGCTCGGCGTCCCGCAGGTCACGCTGCTCTCCGAGGTCTCCCTCGACGGCGCCACCGTCAAGGGCCGCCGCGACGGCGACGCGGCGACCGAACAGCTCGAAGCCTCCCTGCCCGCCGTCGTGTCGGTGACCGACCAGTCGGGCGAGGTCCGCTACCCCTCGTTCAAGGGCATCACGACGGCGAAGAAGAAGCCGGTGCAGGCGCTCGACCTGGAGGACCTGGACATCGAGGCCGGGGACGTGGGCCTCGAAGGCGCGTGGACGGCGGTCGACGCGGCCACCAAGCGCCCGGCCCGTACGGCGGGCACGATCGTCAACGACGAGGGCGAGGGCGGCGACCAGCTGGCCGAGTATCTCGTCAGCCAGAAGTTCATCTGACGGGTGCGGCCCACCGCCCCGACGCTGTAGCCGGTCCCGGATCCTTCACGCACACGCATTCGCAGGAGAACACATCCCATGGCTGAAGTCCTCGTCTTTGTCGATCATGTGGACGGTGCCGTCCGCAAGCCCACCCTGGAGCTGCTGACGCTGGCCCGTCGTCTCGGCGACCCGGTCGCCGTCGCGCTCGGCGCGGGCGCCGCCGACACCGCCGCCACGCTCGCGGAGCACGGCGCGGTGAAGGTGCTGACCGCCGACGCCCCCGAGTTCGCCGACTACCTCGTCGTCCCGAAGGTCGACGCGCTCCAGGCCGCGTACGACAGCGTGTCCCCGGCCGCCGTACTCGTCCCCTCGTCCGCCGAGGGCAAGGAGATCGCCGCCCGCCTCGCGGTGCGCATCGGCTCGGGTCTGATCACCGACGCGATCGACCTGACGGCCGGCGACCAGGGTCCGGTGGCGACGCAGTCGGTGTTCGCCGCCGCGTACACCACCAACTCCCGTATCACCAGGGGCACTCCGGTCATCACCGTGAAGCCCAACGCGGCCCCCGTCGAGCCGGCCCCGGCCGCGGGCACCGTCGAGGAGCTGGCCGTCACCTTCGGCGCGACGGCCACCGGCACCAAGGTCGTCTCCCGCGCCCCGCGCGAGTCGACGGGCCGCCCGGAGCTGACGGAGGCCGCGATCGTCGTCTCGGGCGGACGCGGCGTCAACGGCGCCGAGAACTTCGCGATCATCGAGGCGCTCGCCGACTCCCTCGGCGCGGCCGTCGGCGCGTCGCGCGCCGCCGTCGACGCCGGCTGGTACCCGCACGCCAACCAGGTCGGCCAGACCGGCAAGTCGGTCTCGCCGCAGCTGTACATCGCCTCCGGCATCTCGGGCGCGATCCAGCACCGGGCGGGCATGCAGACCTCGAAGACGATCGTCGCGGTCAACAAGGACGCCGAGGCGCCCATCTTCGACCTCGTCGACTACGGCGTGGTCGGCGACCTCTTCCAGGTCGTCCCCCAGCTCACCGAGGCCATCAAGGCGCGCAAGGGCTGAGAGCCTGTCGGGCCGCACACGCACAGGGGCCGCGCGGTGGATCGTCACCGCGCGGCCCCCGTGCGTGTGCGCTCGCTTCCCGGACCGCTCCGGGCGACCATTGACGCAGCCCAGACCGGGCGATTAACTTCACCATGCGGATGACGTATTCCGTATGGCGAAATGTGGAGGCGCGGGAATGGGTCAGGGTCAGCAGGAGAAGGTCGCGACGAGCCTCCCGGGCGCGGTCGGCGAGGACATCAGCGCCTCGCTCGCACCGGTCGACGCGGAACTCGCCCGCCGGTACCCGGGCGACCCCGGCACCCGCCAGCCCGTCCACACCGTCTACGTCCCCGCCGACGCCTTCGACGCGGGCACCGTCCGCTCCTGGGGCGAGAAGGCACTCGCCGCCCTCGACGAACACGCCCCCGACGCCGCCTCCCTGGCCCGCGCCCTCGGCCTCTCCGACGAACTGGCCGCACCGGTGTACGAGCGGGTCCGGGCCAAGCTGGAGCGCGAGCCCGTCGAAGACCTGCGGATCGACTTCGAGGACGGCTACGGGCCGCACCCCGACGCGCAGGAGGACATCGCCGCCGCCCGCGCCGGGCGCCTCGTCCACGCGGCGTACCGCGACGGCACCGCCGCCCCGTACACGGGCATCCGGATGAAGTGCCTCGAAGCCCCCGTACGGGACCGGGCCATCCGTACCCTCGACATCTTCCTCAGCTCACTGATGGACGCCGGCGGACTCCCCGAAGGGCTCGTCCTCACCCTGCCCAAGGTCACCTATCCCGAACAGGTCACCGCGATGGTGCGGCTGGCCGAGGAGTTCGAGAAGGCGCGCGGCCTGGAGCACGGCCGGATCGGCTTCGAGATCCAGATCGAGACCAGCCAGTCCATCCTCGCCGCCGACGGCACCGCCGCCGTGGCCCGGATGATCGGCGCGGCGGACGGCCGCGCCACCTCACTGCACTACGGCACCTTCGACTACAGCGCCTGCGTCGGCGTCAGCGCCGCCTACCAGTCGAGCGACCACCCGGCCGCCGACCACGCCAAGGCCGTCATGCAGGTCGCCGCCGCGGGCACCGGCGTACGGGTCTCCGACGGCTCGACCAACGTGCTGCCCGTCGGCCCCACCAGCCAGGTCCACGAGGCATGGCGGCTGCACTACGGGCTCACCCGCCGCGCCCTGGCCCGCGCCTACTACCAGGGCTGGGACATGCACCCCGGTCACCTGCCCACGCGCTACGCGGCCGTCTACGCCTTCTACCGCGAGGGACTTGAGCCCGCCGCCGCGCGACTCGCCGCGTACGTCGCGAAGACCGGCGGCGACGTGATGGACGAGCCCGCCACCGCCAAGGCGCTCAGCGGTCATCTGCTGCGCGGACTGGACTGCGGCGCCCTGGACAGCGCCGAGGTCACCCGGCTCACCGGACTCACCCGCGCCGACCTGGAGAGCTTCACCGCCCCGCGCCGCACGGCCCCGACGATGTCCTAGGAGTCGAAGCCCAGCCCGAACCGGTCCAGCGTGCGCAGCCACACATCGCGGTGCCCGCCGTTGTGGTCGGCGCGGTCCAGGGAGCGCCGGGTCAGCTCGACGCCCACGTACCGCGCCGGCTCCGGCGGGAACGGCAGCGGCTTGGTGCGCACCATCTCCAGGCGCGTACGTGAGGTCTCCCGCCCGGACAGCAGGTCGAGCATGACGTTCGCGCCGAAGCGGCTGGCCGCCACCCCGAGCCCCGTGTACCCGAGCGCGTACGCCACCCGCCCGCCCATCGCCCGGCCGTAGAAGGCGGTGAAGCGGGTGCAGGTGTCGATGGCGCCGCCCCACGTGTGGCTGAACTTCACCCCCCGCAACTGCGGGAAGGTGGTGAAGAAGTGCTCGGCCAGCTTCGCGAACGTCTCGGGCCGCTGGTCGAGTTCGTCCCGCAGCCCGTTCCCGTAGTGGTAGATCGCGTCGTAGCCGCCCCACAGGATCCGGTTGTCGTCGGTGAGCCGGTAGTAGTGGAACTGGTTGCCCATGTCGGACATCCCCTGGCGGCCCTTCCAGCCCACCGAGGCGAGTTGGTCGTCGGTCAGCGGCTCGGTCGTCAGGACGTAGTCGTACACCGGCACCGTGTACAGCCGCAGCCGGCGCAGCAGCGCGGGGAAGACATTGGTCGCGAGGGCCACCTGCCGGGCGCCGATCTTGCCGTACGCGGTGTCGAGGACGACACCCCGGTGGGCGTCGCGCATCCGCCGTACCGGAGTGTTCTCGTACATCCGCACCCCCAGGCGCAGACACACCTCGCGCAGACCCCAGACCATCCGGGCCGGGTCGGTGAGCGCGTAGCCCTCGGCGTCGAACGCGCCCGCGAGGTACGTCGGTGAGTCGACCTGCGCGCGGATCTCGTCGCGGGTGAGGAAGTCGATCGAGCGGCCGTGCGCCGCCGCGAGGTCGCACATCGCGCGGACCTCGTCGACCTGGTGCGGGGCGGTGGCCGCCCACAGCTTGCCGTCACGCCGGAAACCGCAGTCGATGCCGTACCGGCGCAGGGTCTCGTCGATCTCGGCGAGATTCTCCAGACCCATGTGCTCCAGGTCGGCCAGTTCGTCGGGCCAGCGGTCGGCGCCGTTGCCGAGGCCGTGGGTGAGGCTGGCCGAGACGAAGCCGCCGTTGCGGCCGGACGCGGCCCAGCCCGCGGTGCGCCCCTCGACCAGGACGACGTCCAGCGACGGGTCACGCTCCTTGGCGAGCAGCGCGGTCCACAGGCCGCTGAATCCGCCGCCCACGACGGCGAGATCGCAGGTGGTGTCGCGGGTGAGTGCCGGACGCGGCGCCGGCGCGTCCCGGCTGTCGAGCCAGTGGCTCAGGGGCTTGGCCTCGGCGAGGGCGTCGGCGTACGGGACGCTCATGGTGGGGCCTCCGGTCTGGAGCGGAAAGGGCGGTGAAGGAAGGGGATTCGTAGGTCGCGGGGGAGTTGCGGGGGAGAGGCCGGATGGGAGGGGGCGGGGCGGCGGGCTTCGGGTGCGCCGCCGCCCCGCCCCCGGCTCACGGGGCGCCGGTCAGTCGGCGATGTGCAGGTTGTGGGGCAGCCGCGAGAAGCTGCGGGCACCGTCCGGCGTGCACAGCACGGTGTCGCCCATCTTGATCCCGAAGCCCTCGTCGGGCAGATGCAGATTCGGCTCGACGGTGAACGACATCCCCGGCGCGAGCACATGCTCGTCGCCCGCCACCAGCGTCATCGGCTCCAGCCACCCGGGCGGGTAGGCGACGCCGAGGCTGTAGCCGATGCGGTGGCAGCGGCGGCGTACGAGATCCAGCTCGCCCAGGACCGCGTTGCAGGCGTCGTCCGGGGCGGGCGCGGGGGCGCCGGGTCCACAGGCGGCGATGGCCGCCTCGGTGGCCCGCTCGACGCAGTCCGCGACCTCCTGGACCCGCGGCGACGGCCGGCCCACCACGGCGGTCCGCATCAGGACCGCGTGGTAGCGGTGCACGACACCGGCGAACTCGATACAGACCACGTCACCGCGCGAGAGCGTGCGCCGGGACGCCATCGCGTGCACCAGGGCGCTGCGTTCACCCGAGACGACCATCGGCGGGATCGCGGCGAACTCGCTGCCCGCCTCACCCAGCGCCTGGCTCGCTATGCCCGCGAGCGCGGTCTCCGAGACACCGGGCCGTATCGCCGCGAAGACCTTCTCCATGGCGTGGTCGGCCATCTCGGCGGCCTGCCGCTGATACGCGATCTCGGCTGCGGACTTGACCAACCGCTCCTCCGGCACGAGGTGGCTCGCGTCGACCCAGCGGACACCGGGGAGGAGCGCGCGCAGCCGGTCCCAGTTGCCGGGCAGCAGCGTGAACGCCTCCAACTCGACACCGACCGTGGCCTGGTCGAGGCCGTGCTTGCGGACGGTCTCGGCGATGACCTCGATCGGGTCCTGCGTCGCGATGTCGTAGACGCGCGGGGAGCGCAGCCACGACAGCATGTGCACCCCCGGCTCCTCGGTGGTGCGGGTGACGTACTCGGGCTCGCCGTCACCGGAGTCGATGACCAGCGCCTGCGGCCACAGATAGCCCACGGAACTGACACCGGTCAGCCAGTTCACGACGTCGGGCATGGTGACGACGAGTCCGTCGAGGCCCTGGGCGGTCATCCGGGCCCGGACCCGGCGCAGCCGTTTGTCGTAGGTGGGCAGGGTGAAGGGGAGTTCCATGGTGATCTCCGGAGTGTGGGGTGTGCGGGTGTCGGTGGTGCGGTGTCGGTGTCGGTGTCAGAGGGCCCAGTGGGGTGCGAGTGCTTCCCGTACGCGGTCGAGCGCCGCGTCGCCCCGGGTGATGTCGTCGGGTACGTACGCGATCGGGTCGGCGAGCGAGGGCTCTTGGCCGAGCAGTCCCTCGACGGTGGCGTGCAGGCAGTAGGCGGCGTAACTGCGCGCGTAACCGCCCTCCTGGGTCAGGACGAGCCGGCCGTCCGTCAGCTCCCGGCTCATCTCGCCGAGCAGGGTGCCGATCCGGTGGAAGCCGGCCATGGTCACGTTGTGCTGACCGTTGGCGTCGAAGGTGGCCGCGTCCTGGCCCGACGCGGCGACGATCAGCCCCGGCCGGTACTGCCGCAGGACGGGCCACACGATCCGCTCGATCGCGTCGGCGTAAGCGCGGTCGCCCGAGCCGACCGGCAGCTCGACGTTGATGTTGTGCCCGGCGCCCGCGCCGCGTCCGAGTTCGCCGGGTGAGCCGGTCTGCGGGTGGGTGCTGCCCCAAGCGCCGTGCGCCATGTGCAGCGAGACGGTGAGGACGTCGGGGCGGTCGTAGAAGATCTCCTGGGTGCCGTTGCCGTGATGGACGTCCCAGTCGACGACGGCGACCCGCTCCACACCCCGGTCCCGGGCCCGCTGGGCGGCCAGCGCGGCGTGCCCGAACACGCAGTAACCGTCGGCCTGTTCGGGCTGCGCGTGGTGCCCCGGCGGCCGCACCAGCGCGTACGCCACGTCGCAGGAGCCGTCGAGCACGGCGTCCACGGCGGCGAGGGACGTTCCGGCGGCGGCGAGCAGCGGCTCCCACGAGCCGGGGGTGATCGTGGTCGTGGAGGTCAGCCAGTGCCGGGCACTGCCGCCCTTCTCGCACAGGGCGCGCACCTCCTCGACGTACGACCGCGTGTGGACGGTGGTCAGTTCGGCCTCGGTCGCGAGGCGTCCCGGGTGCCAGACGACATGGCCGGCGACCGGTCCGCGCTCCAGGACCGCCTTCATGTTGCGTACCCGGGGGGCGCTCTCGGGGTGCGGCTCCTGTTCGGCGAGCAGATCGGAGGGCGCGGCCTCCCAGAAGCCGGACCCGGTGTCGTGGTCCAGGACACGCTCGTCCCAGAACACATGGATGTTCTCGCTCACTTCTCCTCCTGCCGCTCCCGCTACTCCTGCGAGGGGGTCATCGAGTACGTGAAGAACGCGGGCTCGTCGCCGGTGTTCTCCAGGTGGTAGGTCCAGCCCGGCGCGAGATACACGCAGTCGTCGGGGACCAGGTCGAAGTGGCCCTCGTCCCAGGTGAGCCGGAGCCGGCCGCGGATGATGAAGTACGTCTCCTCCACGGGGCCGTACCAGTGGTCGCCTTCGGCGACGCCGTCGTCGTTCCCGCGTGAGGACCAGACGTTGGTGCGCTCGCCCGGGTCCATCCAGGCGGCGCCGAGCATCAGATTGGAGCCGCTGCGCCGCTTGGTGATGACACGGGCGATCCGCACCTTGGTCACCGCTTCGGCGGCCGGGGTGACCGGTACGTCGGCGAGGGCGACGACACTGGGCGGGACCCGGCCGGGGACGGCGCTGGTGTCGTGGGACATGACTCTCTCCTCAGGTGGTGTGGGTGGGGCATTACGGAGGGACCGCGGGACATACCGGACCGCCCCCGCACGCCGACGCGTACGGGAGGAGCCGGTCCGGGTCCCCTACGCCGGTGGCGCGACCGGCACCAGTGCCGCCCGCTCCACGGGCCACGCGACCCGCGCGGGGGAGCCGGGCCGCAGTGGCTGCTCCTGTCCCGCCGCCTCCCGCAACTGGACGCGTTCGCCGCAGGCCAGATCGACGGCGACCCGCCGGTGCGCACCGAAGTAGACGATCTCGGTGACCGTGCCGTCGAGGACGTTGTGCCCCTGCGGCGCCTTCTCGTCCGGGACGAGCAGCCGCATCCGCTCGGGCCGCACCACCAGCGCCACCTCGTCCGCCCCGGACGCGGTACGGGGCGGCACCGCCAACTCGTAGCCGTCGCCGGTCAGGACGCCCGGTGCCGTGCACCGCCCGGTGAACACGTTGGACTCGCCGAGGAAGCGGGCGACGAAGAGGGTCGCGGGCCGCTCGTACAACTCCTCGGGAGTGCCGACCTGTTCGATACGGCCCTCGTTGAAGACGGCGATACGGTCGGAGAGGGCCAGTGCCTCCTCCTGGTCGTGGGTGACGAACACGAAGGTGATGCCCAGTTCGCGGTGCATCCGGGAGATCTCGCCCTGGAGCTGTTCGCGCAGCTTCTTGTCGAGGGCGCCCAGCGGTTCGTCCATCAGCAGGACGCGCGGGTTGAACACGACGGCCCGCGCCAGCGCCACGCGCTGCTGCTGCCCGCCGGACAGCTGGCTGGGCAGCCGGTCGGCCAGCCCCTTCAGCCGTACCATCCGCAGGGCCTCGGTGACCCGCTCCGCGATCTCGGCCTTCGGTACCTTGCGCTGCTGGAGCGGGAAGGCGATGTTCTTCGCGACCGTCATGTGCGGGAACAGGGCGTAGTGCTGGAAGACCATGCCCAGATCGCGTCGGTGCGGCGGCAGTGCGGCGACATCCACATCGTCGACGGTGATGCTGCCCTCGGTGGTCGAGCTGAACCCGGCGATCATGTCCAGGGTCGTCGTCTTGCCGGAGCCGGACGGGCCGAGGAAGGTCATGAACTCCCCGACCTCGATGTCCAGCGAGACCCGGTCCACGGCGGCCCGGCCCCCGTAGCGCTTCGTGAGCTGCCGCAGCCGCACCGCGGCGCCGCTGGCCGACGCGGCCCCGGCGGCCTGCCCGGACCGGGACGGGGCGGACCGGGACGGGACGGCGCCGGACGCGCCGGGCGGGGGCCCGGCGGTCGGAGTGTCGTGCGAAGTGGCGGTCGTGTCGGCCATCTCGGCGGCGGTGTCGGCCATGTCAGCGTTTCCCCTCGCGCCCGGTGCGCCGCAGCAGTTGCGGCAGCAGGATCAGCGCGGTCGTGGCGACGAGCACGATGCTCGACGCGGCGGCGATCGTCGGATCGGTCTCCACGGTGACGCTGCTGAACATGGTCACCGGAAGGGTGTGCAGGGTCGGGCTCTGGAGGTAGAACGCGATCACGACCTCGTCGAGCGAGGTGACGAACGCGAACACCGCTCCGGAGAGCACGCCCGGCGCGATGAGCGGGGCCGTGACCCGCCGGAAGGTGGTGAACGGGTTCGCGCCGAGCATCGCGGCGGCCCGGTCGAGCCGGCGGTCGTAGCCCCGCAGGCTGGTGGAGACGGCGACCACCACGAACGGCACGGCGAGCGCGGTGTGCGCCATGATGAACCCGATCGCGGTACCGGACAGGCCCCAGCTGAGGAACGCCGCGTACACGGCGATGGCGGCGACGATCTGCGGCACCACCATCGGCGCCATCAGCAGACCGTTGATCAGGGCCTTGCCGGGCAGCCGGCCCCGGTCCAGGGCGAGCGCCGCCAGGGTGCCGAGCACCGTGGCGAGGACCGCGACGGCCACCGCGATCTGGAGCGAGGTGACGAGCGAGTCGCGCCAGACCGGGTTGGTGAAGAAGTTCCGGTACCACTGGAGCGACCAGTTCTCCGGCGGGAAGGCGAAGCTGCGCTTGCCGGTGAAGGAGAGCGGGATGACGACGAGGGTCGGCGCCACCAGGATGGCGCCCACCAGGGCGGCCCAGAGCCTGAGCCCGATCCCGCCCCGGAAGAGGGTGTTCTTCGTGTTCGCCACGGATCAGCGCTCCTTACCGGACAGACCGAGTGCCGCGCCGGCCCGGCTCACCCGGGCCACCACGAGCAGCAGCAGCGCGGTGATCGCGAGCAGGATCACGGAGAACGCGCCGGCCCCGCCGAAGTCGAGCAGCTTCTCGACCTTGGTGCCGATGACCTGCGCGACCATCGACTCCTTGGGCGAGCCGAGCAGCTTCGGAGTGACGTAGAAACCGAGGGCGAGGACGAAGACCAGCGTCGCCCCCGAGATCACCCCCGGCATGGACAGCGGCAGATAGACCCGCCGGAAGCTGGTGAACCGCCCCGCGCCGAGACCGGATGCCGCGCTCAGCAGCCGCCGGTCGATCCCGCTCATCACGCTGTACAGCGGCAGGACCATGTACGGCAGCAGGACCTGGATCATGCCGATCGCCACGCCGGGCGCGGTGCCGAGCAGCCCCCCGTCCCGGCCGAACAGCGACCCCAGCATGCCCAGCGGTCCGCCGTCCTGGAGCAGCACGATCCACGCGAAGTTGCGCGCCATCAGACTGGTCCAGAAGGGCAGCAGCACGAGCGCCATGAGCACCGCCCGGGTGCGCGGCCCGGACACCGTCATCAGATACGCGTACGGGTACGCGAGCACCAGCGTGGCGACGGCGACGACGAGCGAGGTGAGCAGGGTGCGCCCCACGACCCGGGTGGTGGTCGGGTCGGACAGCAGATCGCCGAAGTTGCCGAGCCCCGGCTCCGGGTCCGTGAACGCCTGCCAGACGATGCCCGCCAGTGGATAGGCGAAGAACACCAGCAGCATCAGGGCGGCGGGCGCCAGCAGGAGCAACTGCCGGCTCCGGCCGCCCAGCGCCGGGCGGCGCGGCGCACGGGCCGGGGCGCGCCGGCCGTCGGGACCCGGGGCCGGGCCGGGGGCGCGGGGCGTCCCCGTACCGGTCATGAGGTCGGTCATGGTGGTTTACCTCGTCCTCTGGATCGGGGTCCGGCGGCTCAGCCCGTGGCCCAGTCGGTCCAGCGCTCGGTGGCCTGGTCCTGGTTCTTGGCCCACCAGTCGACGTTCTGGTAGAAGCCCTTGTCCTGGATGTCGGGGCGGGCGGTGTTCCACGACTCGGCGAGGCTGTCGAGCTTCGGCTCGGCGTCGGAGTTCACGGCCGCGTAGGGCTGGTCCTCGGCGAAGGCGGCCTGGGGCTCGGCACTGGTGGCGTACGCGATGAAGTCCATGGCGCGGTCCTTGTTCGGGGCGCCCTTGGGGACCATGAGAACCGCGTAGGCCAGCATGTTGTCCTGCCACACCGGCTCGTAGACGGAGCCGTTCTTCGCGGCCATGTACGCACGGCCCGACCACACCAGGGCCATGTCGGCCTGCTTGGACTCCAGGGCCTGCTGGCTCTGCGCCGAGGTGTCCCAGAAGCTGAGGTTGTCACCGAGGGTGTCGAGCTTCTTGAACGCGCGGTCGTAGTCGAGGGGGTAGAGCTTGTCGGGGGTGACGCCGTCGCCGACGAGGGCGGCCTCGATGGCGCCGCCGGTGGCGAAGCCCGGGGCCAGGCGCTTGCCGGGGAACTTCTTGGTGTCGAAGAAGTCGGCGACCGAGGTCGGCTTCGCGTCCGGGTACTTCTTCGGGTCGTACACCAGGGCCAGCGAGTACATCGCGTCCGGCACGGCGCAGTCGCTCACCGTGCCTTCGGGGAACTTCGACTTGTCGATCTTGTCGAAGTCGAGCTTCTCGGCGTACTTGCCGCAGGCGCCGACCGGGAAGAACGGCTCGGTGTCCACGACGTCCCAGCTCACGCGCTTGGACTCGACCATGGTCTTGATCTTGGCGTAGTCGGTCGGCTGGTCCTGGACCGCCGTGACGCCCTCAGCCTTGGCCCAGGGTGTCAGCCATGCCTTGGCCTGGGCTTCCTGGTACCCGCTTCCGTACGAGGTGAAGGTGAGCTTCTTGCCCCCGCCACCGGCGCTGTCGGAGCCTATGGAACATCCTGCGGTGATCATGGTGAGCGCGACGGCGACAGCTGTCACGCCCAGGCGGCGCGATGGGAAGTGCACGGCTGATCCTCCCTCGAAGTGGCAATAAGCGCTTATTATTGCCATGGAGTTCCGCTTGGCAATAGCCTCCTGCCAACTCGTGAGACCCAGGAGGACACAGAAGATGGCTCCACAGAGTGCGCAGGCCGGGGGGCAGGACGGCTTCCTGCGAGCCGGTCCGGCCGCCGCCGAAGTCGACCTGACGGCGTGGCGAAGACTCCAACTCATCGGCGCGGCAAGCGAAGTGATCTGCCGTAACGGCGTGGACGGGGCCCGGCTGAAAGACATCGCGCAGGAGGCGGGGGTCTCCCTGGGAATGGTCCAGCACTACTTCCGGCGGCGCGAAGAACTGATCACCGAAACGATCAGCTCGATGCTCGAACTGACCCTCGCGACCTGGCGGTCGGTGTCCGAGCGGGAACCCGACCCGGTCCGCAGGCTCTTCGCACTGCTGCGTTTCCAGGTGGCCGGGTGGGCGCCCTTCAGTAAGCGCTGGTCGTTCTGGATCGAGTTCTGGTCGGCCGCCAACCGTGACGCGACGCTGCACACCTACGCGCAGGACGTCTACCAGCGCTGGGAGGGGCCGTTCCACAACGCCATCGACGCGGGCGTGGCGACCGGGGACTTCCGCCCCGACGTGCCCGCCGACCGGCTCAGCCTGATCCTGATGTCACTCGCCGACGGGGCCGCCGTGCACGTCCTGATGGCCGGCGACTCGTTCGACGAGGAGGGCATGTTCGACCTGCTCATCGACATGGCGTGCCGCATCCTCGGTATCGAGGACGAGGTCCGCGACCGCGCCCTGCGGGAACTGCCCCGCATCATCAGCCCGCACTACCCGGAGGAGCCGGAGCCCGGGGACGGAATCGACTGGGGTCCGTTGATGGGGTCGCTCGGCGAATGACGGCATGAACGCCGTGCGAGGGGCGGAGTTCGGGAGGTCGCCCCTCGCGCGTGCGGCAACCCCCGCGCGACGACCGGCCGCCGGACGAACGTCCGGTGGCCAGGACCGCGGCGACAGCGACCGGCGGCCGGTCGACCGGCCGCCGGACAGGCCCTACTGGTCGGCCGGCGGCGGGAGTTCACCCGAGCCGCGGGCGATGAGCCGGGTGGGCAGCACCACTTGGCCGGGCGCCTCGGCCGCCCCGTCCAGCCTGCGGAACAGCCGCTCCGCCGCCGTACGCCCCAGGGTGGCGGCGTCCTGCGCGATGACCGTGACCCCGGGGTCCAGCAGGTCGGCCAGTTCGATGTCGTCGAAGCCGACCAGGGCGACGGGCCGTTCGTGCGCGGCCAGCGCCCGTACGACCGTCACGGTCACCCGGTTGTTGCCGGTGAGGATCGCCGTGACCGGCTCCGGGGCCTTGAGCATCGCGACGACGGCCTCGTGGACCCGCTCGGGAACGGTCGTGCCCAGCGACACCCAGGAGTCGTCCACCGGCAGACCGGCCTCGGCCATCGCGGCGCGGTAGCCGCGCAGCCGCTCCGCCGCCGTGTGGATCCGGGGCTGGTCCCCGATGAAGCCGATCCGCCGGTGGCCGTGGGCGACCAGGTGGGCGGTGCCCGAGCGCGCGCCGCCGAAGCTGTCGGAGAGGACGGCGTCCGCGTCGATCTGTCCGGCGGGGCGGTCCACGAAGACCGTGGCGACTCCGGCCTTGATCTCCGGCTCCAGATAGCGGTGGTCGTCGCCCGCCGGAATGATGATCAGGCCGTCCACACGGCGCGCGCACAGGGCGAGTACCAGCTCCTGCTCGCGGTCCGGGTCCTCGGCGCTCGACCCGTTGATCAGCAGCGCGCCGTGGGCGCGGGCGACCTCTTCGATCGCGCGGTTCAGCGGACCGTAGAACGGGTCGGCGAGGTCTTCGAGCACCAGCCCGATGCTGGCCGTACGGCCCTTGCGCAGCACCCGCGCCGAGTCGTTGCGGCGGAAGCCCAGCGCGTCGATGGCCTCCTGGACGCGCCGTTCGGTGTCGGGTGTCACGCCCGGCTCCGCGTTGACCACCCGGGACACCGTCTTGAGTCCGACACCGGCACGGGCTGCCACATCTTTCATCGTGGGCCGATTACCGTAGCGGGGCTCAGGGTGACGGGCGGTGTCGGCCACAGTGCGCTGTCCTGTCGTCGTTCGGTTGTCGTGCGGGGCTTGTGCCGTTGAGCATAGGCCCTGGACAACGTTGTCAGGTGAATGGAGACTGTTCCACGAACGCGCAGGTCCCACGCGCGTCCGCGCCGCCCCCGCCCGCGGCGACCACCCACGGGATCACCCGCGGGGAACACTCGTCCACTGGAGATCCGACACTGATGCATACGGACCTCGTAGCCGCTCTCGACATCGGCGGTACCAAGATCGCCGGCGCGTTGGTGGACGGCGGCGGGAGGATCCTCGTACGGGCCCGCCGGCCGACCCCGGCGACCGAGGACGGTGAGTCGGTGATGCGCGCGGTCGCGGAGGTGCTGGCGGAGATCGGGGCGTCGCCGCTGTGGGCGCGTGCGACGGCCGTCGGGATCGGCAGCGCGGGTCCCGTGGACGCGGCGGCCGGCACCGTCAGCCCGGTGAACGTGCCCGGCTGGCGCGGGTTCCCGCTGGTGGAGCGGGTCCGGCGGGCCACCGGCGGACTGCCCGTGACGCTCGTCGGCGACGGCGTCGCCATGACGGCCGCCGAACACTGGCAGGGCGCGGCCCGCGGCTACGACAACGCCCTGTGCATGGTGGTCTCCACCGGCGTCGGCGGCGGTCTGGTGCTCGGCGGCAAGCTCCACCCCGGCCCCTCGGGAAACGCCGGCCACATCGGCCATATCAGCGTGGACCTCGACGGCGACCCCTGCCCGTGCGGCGGACGCGGCTGTGTCGAGCGCATCGCCAGCGGCCCCAACATCGCGCGCCGCGCCCTGGAGGGCGGCTGGCGGCCGGGACCGGACGGTGACACCTCCGCTGCGGCCGTCGCGGCGGCGGCGCGTACCGGCGACGCGGTCGCGATCGCCTCGTTCGAGCGCGCCGGGCAGGCGCTGGCCGCCGGGATCGCCGCGACGGCGACGCTCGTGGAGATCAAGATCGCGGTCGTGGGCGGGGGAGTGGCCAACGCGGGCGACGTGCTCTTCCTGCCGCTGCGCCGGGCGCTGCGCGAGTACGCGACGCTGTCGTTCGTCCAGAACCTCACCGTGGCACCGGCGTTGACCGGTACGAACGCCGGTCTGGTGGGTGCGGCGGCGGCTGCCTCGCTGGGGCGTGGTCCCGCCGGCGCGACGAACGACAACAAGGCGATGACCGCTCCGACGACCTGGTGACAAATGTAACGAGGCCTGAGCGAAAGGGATATGACGGCCCGTCAAGTCGGGTGCACCGCACGCCTCTTCACGAATGTGTCATTGCGCGCGTTTGCGGTAGAGCCTGTTCGACTCTGTTGAGTGAGGCCGGGTAACGGTTGGTCGTATCCCGTCAGAACCCTTGACGACTCCCCCTCAGGGGAGTGGGATCCAATCCTCGCGTTCGGTTGTGTTGGGTTGCACCCCTGAGGAGGGGGACATGTCTCAGTCTCCGTTCAACGGTTCGGCGGTCCCGGCGAGTCTGGCCGGTCATCGGATCTCCCGGCGAAATCTTCTGCGCGGTGCGGCGGCAGGGGCGGGCGCGATCGCACTGCCGTCGCTGCTCGCCGCCTGCGGCGGCGGTCCCGGCGGTGACGGAAAGACCGTCACGATGGGGTCCAACGCCTCCGACCCGGTCCCCAAGAAGGCGTTCGCCGAGGCCTTCGCGGCGTACGAGAAGCAGTCCGAGGACAAGCGGAAGATCGACGTCAACACCGTCGACCACAACAGCTTCCAGGAGAACATCAGCCGCTATCTCCAGAGCAAGCCGGACGACGCCTTCATGTGGTTCGCCGGCTACCGGATGCAGTTCTTCGCCGAGAAGGGGCTGCTGCACGACATCAGCGACCTCTGGGGCGAATACACCGGCTTCTCCGCCGCGCTCAAGGCCCAGTCGACCGGCTCCGACGACAAGCAGTACCTCACGCCGTACTACTACTACCCGTGGGCGGTCTTCCACCGGAAGAGCGTCTTCGAGCAGTACGGCTACGAGGCGCCGCGCACCCTCGACGAGTACCTGGCGCTCGCCAAGCGGATGAAGAAGGACAAGCTGACCCCCATCGCGTTCAGCGACAAGGACGGCTGGCCCGCGATGGGCACCTTCGACTACATCAACATGCGCACCAACGGCTACGAGTTCCACAAGTCGCTGATGGCGGGCGAGGAGGCGTGGACCGACAGACGCGTCAAGGACGTCTTCGACACCTGGCGCTCCATCCTCGCCCACTGCCAGCCGGGCGCCAACGGGCGTACCTGGCAGGAGGCAGCGAACAGTCTCCAGAAGAAGCAGACGGGGATGGGCGTCTTCGGACTCCCGCACCCCGGCCAGCAGTTCGCCGAGGACGAGCAGGACGACATCGACTTCTTCGCCTTCCCCGAGATCAACCCGGAGCACGGCCAGGACGCGGTCGAGGCGCCCATCGACGGATTCCTGCTGGCGAAGAACTCCAAGAGTCTGAAGAACGACCGGACCATGGAGAGCGCCAGGGACCTGCTGTCCTGGCTGGCCACCGGCGAGGCCGAGGACCACTATCTCGCCGGTGACCCCAACAACGTCGCCGTCAGCGCCGACGCCGACGTCTCCGCGTACACGCCGCTGCAGAGGAAGGCGGTGGAGCTGATCGCCGGATCGAAGCAGATATCGCAGTTCATGGACCGCGACACCCGGCCCGACTTCGCGTCCACGGTGATGATCCAGGCCATCCAGAGCTTCATCAACGACCCCGACGACGTGGACGGGCTGGTCAACGGGATCGAGCGGCAGAAGAAGACCCTCTTCGCCTCCGACGCGGACAGCTGATCCGTGACGCTCCCCACGACGCGGCGCACCCGGCGCCGGCGCGGCGCGCGGCGGTTCTCCGCCCGGGACCGTGCCGTCCTGTGCGTACTGCTGGGAGTACCGCTCCTGCTCGACCTCGTCATCGTGTGGGGCCCGACCGTCGCCTCGATCGTGCTGTCCTTCACCGGCTGGGACGGCATCGGCGACATCGAGTGGGTCGGCACGGAGAACTACGAGAACCTGTTCACCAACTACCCCCAGTTCTGGCCCGCCGTCCAGCACAATCTCCTGTGGCTGGCCTTCCTCGGACTGGTCGCCACCCCGTTCGGGCTGCTGCTCGCCGTCCTCATCGACCGCGGTGTGCGCTTCAGCCGCTTCTACCAGTCGACGATCTATCTGCCGGTCGTACTCTCACTCGCCGTCGTCGGCTTCATCGCCCAACTCGTCTTCTCCCGCGACCAGGGCGCGCTCAACGCGATCCTCGGCGACACCGAGAATCCCACCGACTGGCTCGGCGATCCGGACATCAACATCTGGATGGTGCTGCTGGCCGCCGCCTGGCGGCACACCGGCTATGTGATGATCCTCTATCTGGCGGGCCTCAAGGCCGTCGACGCCTCTCTCAAGGAGGCGGCGGCCATCGACGGGGCGAACGAGACTCAGACATTCTTCCGGGTCGTCTTCCCCACCCTGCGACCGGTCAACGTCATCGTCGGCGTGATCACGGTGATCGAGGGACTGCGCGCCTTCGACATCGTCTACGCCGTCAACAAGGGCAGAAACGGACTCGAACTGCTCTCGGTGCTCGTCACGGACAACATCATCGGAGAGGCGAGCCGGATCGGCTTCGGATCGGCGATCGCCGTCGTCCTGCTCGTCGTCTCCATGGGCTTCGTCGTGACGTATCTGGTCCAGGAGATCCGAGGGGAGAAGTCCCGATGAGCAGCCACGCCGACACCGCCGACACCGGCGCGTCCGCGTCCACTTCCGCGTCCACGTCCACGCCCGCTCCCGCTCCCGCAGGACCCGCCTCGTCGGGGCCGCCCGCCCGCCGGCGCCGCCTCACCCCCGGCCGATTCGGCGTGCACGCCTTCCTGATGGCCGTCTCGCTCGCGTTCCTCGCGCCGCTGCTGCTGGCGGTGTACGCCTCGCTCAGGCCGTACGACGAGACGTCCGAGCGCGGCTACTTCTCGCTGCCCGACACGCTGTCCTTCGACTACTACCGACAGGCGTTCACCGACTCCGGGATGACGAAGTACTTCGTCAACACCCTGATCATCGCCGTCCCCGGAGTGCTGCTCGCGCTCTTCCTCGCCTCGTTCGTGGCCTTCGCCGTGGCGCGGCTGCGCATGCGCGGGTCGATCGTGCTGCTGATGCTGTTCACGGCGGGCAATCTGCTGCCGCAGCAGGTGATCATCACGCCGCTGTACGTCCTGTTCAACCGCATCCCGCTGCCGTACTGGATGTCCGACTCGATGACGTTGTACGACTCGTACTGGGCCGTCGTCGCCGTCCAGATCGGCTTCCAGATGGGCTTCTGCGTCTTCGTCCTGGCCAACTTCATGCGGACGCTGCCGATCGAGATCCTGGAGGCCGCGATCGTCGACGGCGCGGGCGTCTGGGCGCAGTACTGGCGGATCACCCTGCCGCTGTGCCGGCCGGCCCTCGCGGCCCTCGGCACGCTCCAGTTCACCTGGATGTACAACGACTTCCTGTGGGCGCTGGTCTTCATCTCCGACGGCGACAAACTGCCGGTGACCTCGGCGCTCAACAACCTGCGCGGGCAGTTCTTCACCGACTACAACCTGCTGGCGGCGGGCTCGCTCATCGTGGCCCTGCCGACGATCATCGTCTTCCTGCTGCTCCAGCGGCACTTCATCGCCGGCCTCACCCTCGGATCCAGCAAGGGCTGAGCCGGCGGGCGCGCCAAGGATGTGACTTCCTCAGGAGGCGGGTTCGCTGGACTGGCGTGGCACCACCACGAGGAAGACGTCCGACTCCAGATCCATCACGACCTCGGCGGGAGTGCCCTCGTCCCGCCGCGCCCGCGCGAACTCCTCGGCGGGCCGGCTTCCTCGCGGGTCCCCGGCGGGGAACCTCTCCAGTACGTCGCGGTGCATCGCGTACCCCCTCGTCACATCCGTCTCCAACGACCTTCTGCCCGGATGTGTTACGGCTCCGGCTGACAACGCTTCGTGGACCAGGGCGCTCCGCCGCCTTCGTAGGAGATGGCGAACAGGCCACGGACCGGCAACAGCGGGGTGTCGACGGGGGAGCCGTAATCGGCCACGTGTTTTCACTGCCGGGTGTTGCGGGCAATCCACAGGGGGCTACGGAAGAGGGGGAACCGTGATCATATGGATCAACGGTGCGTTCGGAGCGGGCAAGACCAGTACGGCGCGCGAGCTGATCGACATGATCCCGAACAGCACCCTGTACGATCCCGGACTGATCGGTTCCGGGCTGCGGGAGCTGCTGCCGCCGAAGAGACTCGCCGAGGTGAGCGACTACCAGGACCTGCCCATCTGGCGCCGGCTGGTCGTGGACACGGCCGCCGCGCTGCTCGCCGACGTGGGCGGGGTGCTCGTCGTCCCGATGACGCTGCTCAGGCAGGAGTACCGGGACGAGATCTTCGGCGGTCTGGCATCCCGCCGCATTTCCGTGCGGCATGTGCTGTTGGCGCCGGACGAAACGATTTTGCGCGGGCGAATAGCGGGGCGGGCGAGCACCGCGCCGGACGACGAGGACCCGGCAAGGACCGAGCGCGCCCGGCAGTGGGCGTACGAGCACATCGAGCCGTACAGTGCCGCGCTCGGCTGGCTCAGGGCCGACGCCCTGGTCGTGGACTCCGGCGGGCTCACGCCGGCGCAGAGCGCGGCGGTCGTCGCCGACGCCGTTTTCGCCGGCTCGGCGGGGCTCTGCGAGATCGTGCAGACGCCCGAGCCGACGGCGGAGACCGTCGCGGCGGGGGTGCTCCTCTTCGACGAGCGGGACCGGGTGCTGCTGGTCGATCCCACCTACAAGCCGGGCTGGGAGTTCCCCGGCGGTGTGGTCGAGCGCGGTGAGGCACCGGCGCGGGCCGGGATGCGCGAGGTCACCGAGGAGATCGGGATCGAACTCACCGATGTACCGAGGCTGTTGGTGGTCGACTGGGAGCCGCCGAGGCCGCCCGGCTTCGGCGGGTTGCGGCTGCTCTTCGACGGCGGCCGGCTGCCCGTCCACGACGCCGAGCGGCTGCTGCTGCCCGGCTCGGAGCTGCGTGGCTGGCGTTTCGTCACCGAGGACGAGGCGGCGTCGCTGCTGCCGCCCGCCCGCTGCGAGCGGCTGCGCTGGGCGCTACGAGCCCGGGAGCGGCGGACCGTACTCAATCTGGAGGCCGGTGTCCCGGTCGGCTGACACGCGCAGCACGGCCGCGGCGTCCGTGGTGGCGTCGGTGACCAGCGGATCGCCGTGGCCGAAACAGACGGTCGACGGGCCGAGAGCGGCCAGCCGGATCATGGACCGCTTGGCGCTCTCCCGGTTGACGTTGAACACACCGAGCGTCACCCGGCGTTCGGCGGCGGCCACGGCGTCACCCGTGAACAGCACGCCGTGGTAGGGCAGATGGACGGCGATCGAGCCGTACGTGTGCCCCGGTACGTGCACCACCCGGGCGCCGTCGCCGAACGGCAACTCGTCGCCGTCCTCCAGCTCGCGGTCCACCCGGGTGGGCGGCGCGGGCGGCACGGTCAGCCCGTGCTCGTACAGCGGGATCTCCCAGTCGAGGAGCAGCGGGTCGGGCACGGGCCACTCGCCGCGGATGATGGGCGCGTCCAGCCGGTGCGCCATCACCTCGGCGCCGTACCGTCCCGCGAGCTCCTGCGCCGCGCCCACATGGTCGCGGTGGCAGTGGGTGAGGACGATACGGCGCAGGTTCCCGGGGGTGAGACCGAGGTCGCGGATGGCGTGCTCGATGTCCGGTCCCGCGTAGGCGTGACCGGAGTCGACGAGTGTCAGCTCGTTCTCGTCCTGCCACAAGTACGCCTGACCGATGGGGAAACGGAGCATATGCAGCCGTGGACTGATCGCAACGAGATCCATGTGTCGAATGTATGCAGTGGGGAAGGGCCGTGTGCGCCACTTCGCCGACGGCGTTTTCCGCTGTCCGCAGAACGACCGCTTGGACCGCCGGGTGAACCGTCGCGCCATCATCTGCGTCAGGGGCGGCCCGCGCCACCCGCCCGTGACGCAGATGTCCAGGCGCAACCCAGGCCCACCTCAGGCCCACCCCAGGCTGAACCCCGGCTCAACCCCGCTTCGACCGGGCGTAGTTGACCAGGAAGTGCGCCTCGGCCACGGACAGCCGCTCCAACTCCTGCGGCGACACGCTCTCGTTGACCGCGTGGATCTGCGCCTCCGGCTCGCTCAGCCCGATCAGCAGGATCTCCGCGTCCGGGTACAGCGCGGCCAGTGTGTTGCACAGCGGGATGGATCCGCCCATACCGGCGGTCTGCATCTCCTCGCCCGGATAGGCGACGCGCATCGCCTCGGCCATCGAGGCGTACGCGGGGCTGGTGGTGTCGGCGCGGAACGGCTGCCCCTGCCCGACCTGTTCGACCGCGACCCGCGCGCCCCACGGGGTGTGCGCCTCGATGTGCGCGGTGAGCAGCTTCGTCGCCTCGACGGCGTCCTGCCCCGGCGGCACCCGCAGGCTGATCTGCGCGCGGGCGCTCGCTTGCAGCGACGGCGTCGCGCCGACCACGGGCGGACAGTCGATGCCCACGACG
Organism: Streptomyces sp. NBC_01508; assembly: GCF_045040315.1. NCBI lineage: Bacteria > Bacillati > Actinomycetota > Actinomycetes > Kitasatosporales > Streptomycetaceae > Streptomyces > Streptomyces sp. NBC_01508. Next base: position 7,755,157 of record NZ_CP109419.1, read on the forward strand.
GTGACCGCGGGCCTGGCCCACACCCGGTCGGCGACGGTGCCCCGCCCGATCAGCCCGACCCCGTCCAGCACCTTGGCGTCCTTGGCGAAGTCGGCCTCGGGGTAGTCGATTCCGTCCCAGTCGGCGTCGGCGGCCAGCCCGTCCACGGTCGTCGAACCGTCCGCCGCGCGCAGCGACGCCAGCAACTGGATGAGCGCGGCGAGGGCGTCCGGCGCAGCACCGCCGAACTGGCCCGAGTGCAGGTTGCCTTCGAGGGTGTCGACCTGGACGCGCAGCATGGTCATCCCGCGCAGCGTCGCCGTGACCGTCGGCAGGCCGACCCGGAAATTCCCGGTGTCACCGATGACGATCGTGTCGGCGGCCAGCAACTGCGGGTGCTCCTCTGCGTACCGCTCAAGCCCGCCGGTGCCCTGCTCCTCCGAGCCCTCCACGATCACCTTGACGCCGACGGGCACGCCGCCGGCGGCCTTGAGGGCGCGCAGCGCGAGCAGATGCATCACGAAGCCGCCCTTGCAGTCGGCCGCCCCGCGTCCGTACCAGCGGCCGTCGCGCTCCGTCAGCTCGAACGGCGGAGTGGCCCACGCGCTCTCGTCGAGCGGCGGCTGCACGTCGTAGTGCGCGTACAGCAGCACGGTCGGGGCCCCTTCGGGGCCGGGCAGGAAACCGTAGACGGACTGGGTGCCGTCCGGGGTGTCGAGTGCCGCGACGTCCCTGAAGCCCTCGGCGCGCAGCGCGTCCGCGACCCACGCGGCGGCGGCCTCGCACTCGCCGCGCGGGAACTGCGCGGGATCCGCCACGGACCGGAAGGCCACCAGCTCCGCGAGTTCCGTCCGGGCGCGCGGCATCAGCGCGGCAACGGTTTCGGCGATCGGAGTGACGGACATGGGCACGCTCCTGGCGGGTGCGACGTTGTGTGTTTGTGAGTGTGTCGAAGACAGGCCCGATCCTCCCACAACGGACCGGGCCCGCAGGCGCCGTAGGATGCCGTGCGACAGCAAGGACCACTGGTCGGATCAGGAGCAGAAGCCCATCGTGAGCAGCGAGAACGCAGACGCCGGAAGTGAACCTGGAAGCGAGCCCGGGACCGGTCCTGAGCCCGGTCCCGAGGCCGGTCCGGCGGGTGAGCACGACCGGTCGGTGTGGGATGTCGTCGTGGTCGGCGCGGGCCCGGCGGGAGCGTCCGCGGCCTACGCGGCGGCGGTGGCGGGCCGTCAGGTACTGCTGTTGGAGAAGGCGGAGTTGCCCCGCTACAAGACCTGCGGCGGGGGCATCATCGGCCCTTCGCGCGATTCGCTGCCCCCCGGCTTCGAACTGCCCCTGCGCGACCGGGTGCACGCGGTCACGTTCTCCCTGAACGGCCGGCTGTCCCGCACCCGCCGCTCCCGGCGCATGCTCTTCGGGCTCATCAACAGGCCCGAGTTCGACGCGAGTCTGGTGGAGCACGCCCAGAAGGCGGGTGCCGTGCTGCGTACGGGCGCCTCGGTCGCACGGGTCCAGCAGCACGGCCCTGCCGTGCCCGACCGCCGTACGGTCGCCGTGGTCCTCGCCGACGGCGAGACGATCCTGGCGCGGGCGGTCGTCGGCGCCGACGGCAGTGCCGGCCGGATAGGCGCTCATGTCGGGGTGAAGCTCGACCAGGTGGACCTCGGTCTTGAGCTGGAGATCCCGGTGCCTCCGACGGTCGCCGAGGACTGGGCCGGACGGGTCCTCATCGACTGGGGCCCGTTGCCGGGGAGTTACGGCTGGGTCTTCCCCAAGGGCGACACGCTCACCGTCGGTGTCATCTCGGCGCGCGGCGACGGCGCCGCGACGAAGCGGTATCTGGAGGACTTCGTCGCCAAGCAGGGGCTGGCCGGGTTCGAGCCCGTGGTCTCCTCGGGGCATCTCACGCGCTGCCGCAGTGACGACTCGCCGCTGTCGCGCGGCCGGGTGCTGGTGTGCGGCGACGCGGCGGGCCTGCTGGAGCCGTGGACCAGGGAAGGGATCTCGTTCGCGCTGCGGTCGGGCCGGCTCGCGGGGGAGTGGGCGGTACGGATCTCGGAGGCGCACGACGCGGTGGACGCCCGCCGCCAGGCGCTGAACTACGCCTTCGCGATCAAGGCGGGTCTCGGTGTGGAGATGAGCGTCGGCCGGCGCATGCTCTCCGTCTTCGAGCGCAGGCCGGGTCTGCTGCACGCGGTGATCACCGGATTCCGGCCCGCCTGGAAGGCGTTCGCCGACATCACGCGCGGGGTGACGTCCCTGGGCGGTCTCGTACGGACCCATCCACTGGCCCGGCGCGCGCTCGACGTGCTCGACCGGCAGCAGGCGGGCGCGGCACGTGGCGCGGAGAAGGGGCGGCGGGAGCAGGAGCGGGGGCCGGCGCGGGACGACGACGACCGGGACAAGGACCAGAAGGACGGCGCGGTCGCCACGTAGTCACGAGCTTGTCGTCACGGTTTTCTCGTCACGAGTTTTTCGCGAGTCCTCTTCGCGAGTCCTTCTCAGGATTCCGCTCAGGACTCCGTCGTGATCAGGAAGACGGGGTGGTCGGGGGCCGCCGCCAGGATCTCCGCGTCGGAGGACTTGGCGGTGACCCCGTCGAAGTACCCGGCGACCTCCCAGCCCCAGCGCTTCAGCTAGCCCCGCAGCACGGGAAGGTTCTCGGCGTCGGGGATCTCCACGGCGGTGAAGGCCCGCGCCCTGCGGCCGACCCGCAGTTCGCCGCCCCCGGCCGCCCGCATGTTGAGCGACCACTGGGAGTGTGGCCGCGCGCCGGGACCAGATACCGCCGGCCCTCGTGGATGAACGGGTTGACGGGGACGCGCTGCGTCCGCCCGCTCCTGCGGCCGGGCACGGAGAGTTCGGCCGAGCCGAAGAAGCTCATGCCGCGCCGGGCGAGGATCCCCACGAGGCTGTTCATCCCGGACTGCCGCCCGGCAGGGTGCTGGCCTTCGACGCCTCCCGGGCGCGCCACGCCGTACTCCGCCGGGAGTACGCGTGATCGCCACGCCCGGCGGACGTCCGGGACCCTTCGGCCGTTCCAGGTGTATTGACCCGTGAGGTTGGGGACGCGGCTGGCGGGTGGCTGGCCTTGCATCCTCAGTGGCGCGGAACGACCGGCGCCTCCGTCGGTGCGCCCGGCCGCGCCTGATCGTCGGCCGGGACCTCCGTGGAAGTCGCCGGTTCGGGCGCCGAGACGTTGCGCGCCGAGTACGCGATGAGTGCCGCGGCGGCGGCCAGCAGGGCGACGGTGGTCAGCGCGACGGGCAGCGAGAACCAGTCGGCGAGGAAGCCGATCGCGGGCGGCCCCAGCAGCATGCCGCCGTACCCCAGCGTGGACGCGGCGGCGACGCCACTCGGTCCGGCGAGCGCGCCGGCCCTGGCCACGGCCACCGGGAAGATGTTGGCGAGGCCCAGTCCGGTGATCGCGAAGCCGAGCAGCGCGAGCCAGATCGTCGGCGCGAGCGCGCCGAGCAGCATGCCGAGCGCGGCGAGCGCGCCGCCGGCGACCAGTGTGCGGGTCTGGCCGAGCCGTTCGAGCAGGGCCGTACCGGACAGCCGTCCCACCGTCATGGCGAGGGCGAACAGTGAGTATCCGGCGGCGGCCAACCCGGCACCGGCGTCCAGATCCTGGGCGAGATGCAGGGCACCCCAGTCGGCGAGAGCCCCTTCCCCGTACGCCGTGCACAGCGCGATCACGCCGAACAGGACGACGAGCCGACGCGTACGCCGGTCGAGCCGCCGGGGGGTCGACTCCCCCATCGGGGTGACGGCGGGACCGGCGGCCGTCGGCACCGTGTGGCGCAGCAGCGAAGGGCCGGCCAGCGCGGTGACGAGCAGACCGACGCCCGTGAGGGCGAAAAGGTGCGCCGACGCGGAGAGGGTGCCGGCCACCAGACCGCCAAGTCCCGCGCCCGCCATGCCTCCCAGGCTGAAGGCCGCGTGGAAACTGGACATCACGGGGCGGCGCAGCGCGGCGACGAGATCGACCGCCGCGCTGTTCATCGAGACGTTGAGGCTGCCGTACGCGGCGCCGAAGACGACCAGGACCAGGCCGAGCGTCAGCGCCGAATGCGTCTGCGCGGGCAGGGCGATGCTCAGTGCCAGCAGTACCGAACTCACCACAGTCACCGGATGGCTGCCGAACCGCCGGCACATCCGCCCCGTGAACATCATCGTCACCACGGCGCCGGCGGACACCCCGAGCAGGGCCAGCCCGAGGTCGCTCGCGGACGCGCCGGTCTGCTGCTTGATGGCGGGGATCCGGACGACCCAGCCGGCGAACAGGAAGCCGTCCAGGGCGAAGAACAGGGTCAGGGTGATACGGAGACGGGTGAGGCGGGACAGCGGGGAGCCGGTGGCTGGATCTCCGCCACGGCCCCCCGATATGGCCGCCCGGAGTTTGTTTAGGTTCGGCACAAAAGAAGGATAGGGGCTCGGGACCGATCCGTACAAGACGGCGGTTCAGCGCCGGGATCATGGGAGACTCACCTCCATGAACGGCAGGGCCGACAAGGCAACGACGACCAGAACACGACTGGAGAGAGGCCGCAGCGCGCTGGGCCCCGCACTGGAACTTGTTCACACGGGCCGCGCGCCCACCCGCGCCGTGCTCACCTCCGAACTGGGTGTCACCCGCGCGACGGCCGGTGCCGTCGCCGCCGAACTGGAAGCGCTCGGCCTGATCCGGGTCGACTCCCGCCCCGGCGCCGCGGCCGGCTCCCAGGGCCGCCCCTCGCACCGCCTCTCCGTCGACGACACCGGCCCCGTGGTCCTCGCCGCCCAGGTCCACGCCGACGGCTTCCGCGCCGCGCTGGTCGCCCTCGGCGGCCGTACCGTCGCCACCGCGCCCGGCTGCGTCACCGTCTCCTCCGACCCCGCCCAGGTGCTCGGCGCGGTCGTCGCCGAAGGCGCCGCCCTCCTGCGCGACAGCGGACGGCGCTGCGTCGGCGCCGGACTCGCCGTCCCCTCGGCGGTCGCCGAACCGGACGGCACCGCGCTCAACCCGCTGCACCTCGCCTGGCCGGCCGGCGCCCCCGTACGCGGCCTCTTCGTCGAACAGGTGCGCGCCGCCGGCATCGATGGCCCCGCCTTCACCGGCAACGACGTCAACCTGGCGGCCCTCGCCGAACACCGGCACGGCGCGGGCCGGGGCGCCGGCCAACTCCTCTGTGTCGCCACGGGACATCGCGGCGTCGGCGGCGCGCTCGTCGTCGACGGCCGTCTGCACACGGGCAGTTCGGGACTCGCCCTCGAAGTCGGCCATCTGACCGTCAACCCCGAGGGCAGGCCCTGCCATTGCGGCAGCCGGGGCTGTCTCGACGTCGAGACCGACCCGCTCGCCTTCCTCGACGCGGCCGGCCGGGACCCCGGCCCCGAGGTGTCCCTGCTCCAGCAGTCGCGCGACCTGCTCCGTGGGGAGTACGGCGACCGGTCCGTACGGGCGGCGGCCGAAGAACTCATCGACCGGCTGGGCCAAGGGCTCGCCGGACTGGTCAACATCCTCAACCCGGACCGCGTCATCCTCGGCGGCCTGCACCGCGAACTGCTCGACGCCGACCCCGCCCGGCTGCGCGCCGTCGTCGCCGACCGCAGCCTGTGGGGGCGCAGCGGCAGCGTGCCGATCCTCGCGTGCACCCTGGACCACAACAGCCTGGTCGGCGCCGCCGAATTGGCCTGGCAGCCGGTCCTGGACGACCCCCTGGCCGCGCTGACCTGACCTGAGCGGGCCGGACCTTGACCGCCGACCCCGACGCCGACCGCCGGTGCCGGCCTTGACCCGCCGCCTGAGTCGGCCATCCGGACCCGGCCACCCGTCCAAACGCCGTCCAAACACCGTCCGACCACCCGTCCGGCCGCACCGTTGACGGCCCGCCAGACCATCGCGGGTAGGTCACCCCGTATGACCGAGAAGTCGTCCGGCACCGAGCCGCCGCCCCCACCGTCTCCGCCACGCTGGTTCCAGCGCCTGGACCGGCGGCTGCGCGTCTCGCCGGTCGGGCTCGCCTGGACCCGCGGGCGCGAGATGGAACTGCTGCACCGGGCCATGGGCTTCGCGGCGCTCGGGTTCCTCACTCTCGTCCCGGTGCTGGTGCTGGTCGCGGCGGCCCAGCCCGACAGCGGTCACGGCTTCGCGCGCTGGCTCGGCCAGGCCATCGGCGTCACCCAGGAGTCCCAGCTCCAGGTCGAGCGGCTGTTCGGGGTGCCCGACACGGCACTTCAACGGACCACCGCCTTCGGTCTCGCCGCGCTCGCGGTTTTCGGACTGACCTTCGGCTCCGCCGTGCAGACCGGCTACGAGAAGGTGTGGGAGCTGCCCACTGCGCGCTGGCACACCATGTGGCGCCATGTCGTCTTCCTCGCCGTGCTGGTCGCCGCGCTGCTCGGCTTCGTCAACACGCCGTCCCCCTCCGGCGATGTCACCGGCCCGCTGACGGTCGTCGTGCTGGACGTCATCGGCACGTTCCTCTTCTTCTGGTTCGCCCAGTGGGTCCTGCTCGGCGGGCGCGTCCGCTGGAAGGCGCTGCTGCCGGGCGCCGTGGCCACCACTCTCGGCCTGCTCGGCCTGCGGGGCTTCTCGCAGCTCGTCTTCTCGCCGCTGATCGCCTCCAGCGCCGTCACCTACGGCCCCTTCGGGACGGTCCTGGTCCTCCAGTCCTGGCTCGTCGGCGTCGGCTTCGTCGTCTACGGAGGGGCGCTGGTGGGCCGTCTCGCCCACGAAGGCCGTGTGTTCCGGCGTCTGAAAGATCTGGACGAGACCTGAGCGGTACGCCCCAAGGGGGCCTGTCCCGCCCGCTCAAGGGCCGTACGCGGCCGGTGTCCATCACCCATCGCAAGCCCGGCCCCGGAGGCGATCGCCGAGGTCGCCGGCCTGCTCGCCCCCGGCGACGGCCGACGCTGTACGCGGGCAGCCCGATACGCCTGTCGCTTCCTCGCCTCACGCGGCTCGGCCGGTCCACACGGAAGTGGTGAGCCCGGGGAAGGGAGAGGCTGTGCGGTCGGCAACCCTGATGGTGCAGGTGGGTCAGTGTGCGGTCGAGCGGTTCGGGAGGTTCGAGGCGGTGCGAGGAGGCCGAACTGGTTGCTCCCAGAGTCCGGCCAGGTGTGCGTGGAGGACGTCGTGTGCCTCTTGCGGGGTGAGGTGTCCGATGAGGACGTGCGTGGTGAGGCCGTCCGCGAGGGCCAGGAGAGTGCGGGCCTCGCGTTGCGGATCGAGTGGCACGGCACGGTCGGCGCCCTCGCCGGCTTCCGAGATGAGGTGGGTGAACGCCTCCTGCAGGGTTGCGTAGTTCGCCTTCAGCGTCCTTGCGAGCACCTTGCTGACAGCCGCCTGCGCGACGAAGGCGAGCCAGACCCTGGCCTCGGCGCGGTGCTCCTCCCGAAGCAGTGAGATCTCGGCGGCCGCGTGCCCCAGGGCGGTACCGGCCGACTGGGCCGGGCTCCTGACCAGGCGGGCTTGTACGCGCTCCATGATCCGCTCACTGATGTGCCCGAGAGCGAACACGAGCATCTCTTCCTTGGTACGGAAGCACCGCTGAACGGCGCCCATCGACACCTGCGCGCGGGCCGCGACGTCGCGAAGGGTCACACCCTCCAGCCCGCGTTCGTCGGCGAGGTGGCAGACGGCCTCGGCGATAAGGCGACGTCGGCCTGCGTGATCCACCTGCCTTGGCATGCCCCGGTCTGCTCCCTGTTTCGCGGCGCTCTGTCTTCTCGGCACTTTATGCGATGCGCTCGTATCGATTCAAGGGGTACGGTTCAAGTTCCGATGCAACCGCATCGGTACGTGGATGAGAAGGGAAGAGTCATGCCGGACGCCCTGTGGAAGATGACAGCCGCCGCGCAGGCGGAGGCTGTGCGCAGCGCAGAAGTCTCAGCTGTCGAACTGGTCGACAGCCACCTGGATCGCATCGCCGAGGTCAACCCGCAGGTGAACGCGGTCACCCAGCTCCTGGCGGAGCGCGCACGTGAGGCCGCGGCACAGACGGACCGCCGGCGGGCGGCCGGTGAAACGCTGGGACCGCTCGCCGGCGTGCCCTTCACGGTGAAGGAGAGCACCGCGATCGAAGGCGTGCCGACCACGTTCGGTGTGGTGCGCTTCCGTGATCTGGTGGCGTCGGCCGACGCACCCCCGGTGGCGCGGCTGCGCGCGGCCGGGGCCATCCCCATCGGGCACAGCAACATCCCCACCATGATCCTTGCGGGGATGCACACACGCAGCGAGCTGTTCGGCGACACGGTCAACCCGTGGGACCGCAGCCGGACCCCGGGCGGCTCCAGCGGGGGCGACGCGGTGGCCGTGGCCACGGGCATGGCGGCGCTCGGGCTCGGCAACGACTCCGGTGGATCGGTGCGCATCCCGGCCCAGTTCTGTGGTGTGGCCGGGCTGAAGCCGTCCACGGGCCGGTTCCCTGCCGACCACCGCGCTTTCGGCCCGGACGACCCCGGACCGGCGTCCCAGATACTGGTCACCGACGGCCCGCTGGCCCGGAGTGTGGGCGATCTTCGGCTTGTCTACGAGGTGCTGGCCGGGACCGATCCGCGAGACCCACGCGCCGTGCCGGTGCCCGCATACGGCGAACCGCTCCCCGGGCGCGTGAAGATCGCGGTCGTGGCGGACCCTGGCGGGCACGGCGTCCATCCCACGGTTCGCGGAGCCGTCGCGACCGCGGCCGACGCGCTTCGCGACGCCGGGTACGACGTGCGCGAGGTGGGGGACGTGCCGCGGCTGGACGAGGCCCTTGAGGCGTACGGCCGGATCACTGTGACTGAGTTCGCCCCGACCTGGCCGGTGGTACGCGAGCTGCTCGGCGGGGGCGGGGACCGCTATATCGAGATGATGATGGAGCAGACCCCGCCCGCGAGCGTGGACGAGTTCGTGAAGTTGATGGGCACCTGGATGAACATCCGCCGCTCATGGGCCGAATTCCTCGACGAATACCCGCTGTTGCTCGGCCCGGTCTTCACCGAGCCACCGGTCGAGCCGGGCCTGGAGTCGCGTGACAGGTCAGGTAGGGACCGGGTCGGGTCGGGGATGCGGCTGTGCAGCGTGACCAGCTTCGTGGGCGTGCCCGGTGTGGCCGTACCGACGGGGATGGTCGACGGGCTCCCCTGTGGAGTGCAGATTGTCGGGCGCGCGTTCCGGGAGGACCTGTGCCTGGGCGCGGCCCAGGCGATCGAGGACCGGCTCGGCGTTCTCACACCGGTCGACCCGCGTGTGGGAGACCGGGCTTATTGAGCCCTTGGTCCGGTCAGCCGACGACGGCCGACCGGGCGGCGGTCTGCTCGCGCTCCCCGGCCACGGCCCGGATCCCCGCGAAGGAGCCGTACGAGAAGGGGCCGTCGGTCGTCGCGCCGTACACCGGATTCCGGGGCGGAACGGCGGCCGACGGGGCGGGGAGCGTGAACCAGATGACCTTCCCCGCGTCGCCCTCCGCGCGCACGCCCCAGCTCTCGCTGACCGCGTCGATCAGGGCGAGACCGCGCCCGCACACGTCGAGCGGATCGGCCTCCTTGATGGTCGGCAGGCGCGGGTCGTGGTCGTGGACCGAGACCGTGAGGCGGTCGAGCAGCAACTCGATGTCGACGGTGCACATCTTGTCCGGCTGCGCGTGCCGGTGGACGTTGGTGAGCAGCTCGGTCACGCCGAGCGCCGCTTGGTCGATGAGTGGGTCGAGCTGCCAGTAGCGCAATTGCGCGGAAACGATTCTGCGGACCTGACGGATCCGCGACGGCAGGGCCTGGAGCTCCACCGTGCACTGCCTGCTTGGCTGGCTGATCACGGCTGCGACTCCCCGATTGAGTCCGGAAGAAGGCATGGATCAAAATCCAGCAGCTCACTCGCGAGGCTCGCCGCTGTCTTGCCCGGCGGGGCTGGATCGCAGCGTCACCACCGGTTCACCCTGAGTGATGTACACCAGAGTGAACCACCCGCTACGGGACCGCAACTCGCGGCGCCCGAGGTCAGGTTTTCGCCGCCCCCGCCCTGCGTACGGTCTCCAGGAAACGGCCGGCCAGCACTCTGCCCTCCGGCCGCCGGCCGCCCCGGCCCATGGTCAGCCGGTAGCGCGTGCCGTTCACGGTCGCCACCGTGCTGTCGTCCCCCCGGAACCATGGCTTCGCCGCCTGCACGGCCCGCAGCGGCGCGCTGTCGATGACCCGTCCGTAGCTGGTCAGCAGCGCCAGCCTGCCGTCCTGGATGAGTACCCGGCCCGCCTTCGTGAGCGAGCGGGGCCAGCGCTCTATCTCGACGCCACTCGCGCTGAACTCCGGTTCCGCCATGGCTGATCCGCCCCCTCCGTGCTGTTCCCTGTAGGGAAGTCTGCACAACTCGGCGCGTGGGCGCCAGAGCGACCTCCCCAGCCGCCCCGCGCGACCCCTCACGACCCGTGCCCGGAGCCCGTCACGCCCGTGCCCGGAGCCCGGCGGCCCCGGTGTCCAAGGCGCGGCTATGGATCCCCAAAGGCACGGTTTGCGCAGGTCGAGGGCTTACTGTTGCGCCCGTGCCCCACCGGTGACCGGAGCGGGCGGGCACCGGCGGACACGGCACCGGCGGGACAGGGGACGACGCGCATGACGCAGCGGCAGCAGACCATCGACGTGAACCGCGGTGACCCCGCGTACCGGGCCTGGCTCAAAGAGGCCGTACGCAAGGTCCAGGCCGACGCCAACCGCTCGGCCGACACCCACCTCCTGCTCTTCCCGCTGCCCGATTCGTGGGGCATCGACCTGTACATGAAGGACGAGTCCACCCATCCGACCGGCAGCCTCAAACACCGGCTTGCCCGCTCGCTGTTCCTGTACGGGCTCTGCAACGGCTGGATCCGCCCCGAGAAGCCCGTCATCGAGGCGTCCAGCGGCTCGACCGCGGTCTCGGAGGCGTACTTCGCGAAGCTGATCGGTGTGCCGTTCATCGCGGTGATGCCGCGCACCACCAGCCCCGCGAAGTGCCGGCTGATCGAATTCCACGGCGGGCGCTGCCACTTCGTGGACGACTCGCGCGGGATGTACGCGGAGGCGGCGAATCTCGCCGCCGAAACCGGCGGCCACTACATGGACCAGTTCACCTACGCGGAGCGGGCCACCGACTGGCGCGGCAACAACAACATCGCCGAATCGATCTACCAGCAACTGAGGTTGGAGCGCTACCCGGAGCCCGCGTGGATCGTCGCGACGGCCGGTACCGGCGGCACGTCGGCGACCATCGCCCGCTATGTGCGCTACACGCAGTACGACACCATGGTCTGTGTCCCGGACCCGGAGAACTCCTGTTTCTTCGACGGGTGGACCCACTGCGACCCTCAGGCGTCCAGTGACCGCGGTTCGCGCATCGAGGGCATCGGCAGACCGCGTATGGAGCCGAGCTTCGTGACCGGAGCCGTCGACCGGATGATGAAGGTGCCGGACGCGGCGAGCATCGCCGCCGTACGCGTGCTGGAGCGGAACATCGGCCGCAAGGCGGGCGGTTCGACGGGCACCGGCCTCTGGAGCGCGCTGAAGATCGTCTCCGAGATGGTGGCCGACGGCCGCAAGGGCAGTGTGGTGACACTGATCTGCGACCCGGGCGACCGCTACCTCGACAAGTACTACTCCGACGACTGGCTCGTCGCGCAGGGCATCGACATCGCGCCGTACACCGGCACGATCGAGGACTTCCTGCGCACCGGCGTCTGGTCCGACTGACCGACAGACCCTAGGTGGCGAGCCTGCGGTCCAGCCGCCGCATCGACACACACTGAACGTGCGCGCCCTTCCCGGGCGGAACATCGGCAGGAAGACGCGGAAGGGCCGGCTGCCGTCCGCCGCGAACGTCCAGCGCACCGGCGTGCCGGTGCCTGCGGGTGTCAGCCGCCAGTCCTCCAGCAGGGCGTGCGGTCCGGGCGCGGCCGTCCGGTCGACGCGGTACGCGCAGCGGATCCCCGGCTCGGCCACCAGGTCCGTCTCCGTGAACGAACCGCCCATCCTGGGGCGGACCCCACGGCCGCCGGGTGTCGCCCGCGCCGCGCTCATCGCCGTGAACCACCGGGGCCACGCCTCGGTGGTTCACGGCCGGCGCCCGGTTCACTGCCGGCGGGCGGCGCGGCCACCTCGGCGGTGAACACCAGCCGGACCGGCGCCGATTCGGCGAACTCCAGCTCCACGGACCGCATCTGACGATTCGTCATGAGCATCACCGTCCCAGGAGATCGACGGGCGTACGTGGCGGCCCCGCCGATATATGGCGCGGAGGCGCCGCACGTCACCGCAGCCCCCCCGCACACCCCCGGCTCCGTGCCCGTGGCCGGCCCGGTCAGCGCACCGACCGGAGTTCCTGGCCGTCGGCCAGCCGCCCCGTCAGGTCCACGGAACTCTCCCGAGGCGCCCGGACCGCCAGCGTCCTGACCGGCTCGTCCGCCCGGACACCGCCCGTGGCCGTGATGCGCGTGACGTCCCGGCTGCCCGCCGCCAGCAGGAACCACGTACCGGACGGCGCCTTCCAGCGCGTCCCGGCCAGCACATGCTGGCCGAACCTGCTGCACGACGCCGTGTCACGGTCCTGCGCCACCACCGTGCTCGGTTCGACGGGCGACGAGGCGGGCTGCTGGAACTGCACCATGATCCGGCCGGGTCCCCGCCAGGAGTCGGCCCGCGTGCACACCCAGGTGGACCGCGCGCCGGTCTCGGGCAGCTTCTGTTCGGCGAAGGCCCAGTTGTTGACCGCGCGGACACCCGATCCCCGCAGGCTCCTGAGCGAGCACGCCGTACGCGCCCAACTCGCCAGCGCCGCACCGCCGGTCGCCTCGCGCGGCTGACGCGCGGGCGCGCCGGTGCCGGGCAGCGGTGTGTATGTCAGATGCGCCGGCGAGAGATCACCGAGATCGGTGACGAGGAACGCGTGCCGCTCCACGATCTTCTCCGACGAGCGCAGTCGCAGCACCGGCCAGGACGAGCAGTCGCCGCCCGGCGACGGCGACGGCACCGGACCGGTGACACCGTCCTGCGACACGTCGAGGTCATCGGCGGGCGTATCGGGCGTTTCGGGCGCCAGTAGATCCCGTGTCGTGGACTCGGCGATCCACGGGGCGAGGAGATAGCGCACGCCGTCCGGACCGCGACTCACGACCACGGCGGCGGCCGTCGTCACATCGGCGTCGTCCGTACGGGCGAAGTCCAGCGCCGGCGCGCCGTCACCCGACACCGGCTCGGCGTACCGCGCCACCCGCTGCCCGTCGTGCAGCAGGACGACCGCGGCGCCGCCGACCTCGCCCGCGTACAGCAGCCGGGGCGGCGCGGCGGGCGGCACGGTGCCGGTGCCCGTGGTGGCCGAGATCCGGACGGCCGGGCCCGGTTTGCCCCAGACCCGCAGTGCCCGCTCCAGCAGCGCCGGATCGCCGGTACGGTCACCGCGCGCCGGCCAGACGGAGAAGTCCACCCGCGAGGTGTCGGACCACGCGTCGCCGCTCGCGCGCTCCAGCAGCGCCGGGTCCAACGCCCGTGCGAGGGCCGCGCCGTCGGCCCTGCCCGCGACGGCGGTCGGCTCCCGCGCGTCGTGGCCGGGCATGGCGATCAGGACCGAACACGCCAGCGCCACCACCACGGTCGCCGCGCCGGCCACGCGCCGACGATGCCGCCGCCGGAGCAGATCCGTCGGCCGGGTCTGCACCGTGCACGGGTCGAACTCCGGTGCGCCCAGCAGCGCTTCGGTCCTGCCGCCGCGCTCGGACGCCAGCCGCTCGGCGGTCCGCAGCGCGCCCGCCGGGTCCCGTACCCCGGCCGCCGTCAGCAGCGCACGGACCTCGGCGGCCGCCATGCCCTCCAGCACCAGCAGGGCCAGCGCGGCGCGGGCCGGTGAGCCGACCGCGAACAGCGCCTGGTCCAGGGCCAGTTCGTCGCCGCCACCGGCGCGCGGGAAGAGCCGCAGCCCCACGACGGCGGGCAGCTGCGGCAGCCACCGGGCTACCAACGCGCGCCGGCTGCGGGGGCGACCGTCCCTGTCGAGGGCGTCCCGGACCACCCGTTCACGCATCCAGGCGAAGGCGGCGCCCGTCGTACCGCGCTGCGCGGGCACGGGGGAGGAGGCGTCACCCTTGCGCGAGCGGGGCAGGACCCGCTGGACCACGGCGTGCGCGGTCAGAACTCGCCGGTGGCGGCCGAGACTTGGCGGGAGGGTGAGATAGGCCAGCCGTACGAGCCGTGGATAGTGCTCGACAAGGGCGGCCTCCGCCTCGTCGACGCCGGGGCGCTTCCCCGGCAGGGTGTCGTCGGTCGCTCGCCGGTGTGTCGGCATCGAGGCTCAGCCTTCCGATGTGCGGATGCGCGGTCACTCGACGGGTAAACGAGTGAATCGTGCGAACGTCACATCGGGCACCCGGGCACCCGGGCACCCGGGCACCCGGACACCCGGGCAGTCGGGCAGTCGTCGGGCAACCGTCCTGCTTGTGGCCGGTGTTGAGGGTGCTCAGCGCTCCTGACCACGCAGAAGGCCGTCGACGACGCGGCCGAAGACGACGCGTCCCGTGCGCGCCGTCACCCGGTCGAGGAAGCGCGGCAGGAAGCTGACGCGCAACTCCTCGGCCCAGCACACCACGGTGCGGCCGTCGGCTCCGGAGTCCGTCTGACCAATCTGCCAGGTCTCCCCGGTCTCCCGCGCCGACGCCGGTGTCACCTCGATCTCGGCCCAGCCCGTGATCACCCGGCCACGCTTCTCCAGCCGGCAGCGCCCCGGGCTCCCCGGTGCGGGCGGCTCCCAGCGGACGATCTCCATCGGGTCGTCGAACCGCACGCGCCCGAGCCCCGTACGCGCCACGAACACCGTCCCGGTGCCGGTCGGTCCCGGCGTCTCGACCCGGATCCGCGTCAATGGCACCCGGCGCCCGTGCGCCGGCCAGTCGGTGATCCGCCGCCAGGCCTCGTCGGCGGGCAGCGCCGTACGCCGTGCGATACGGAAGACGGTCACCGGTCCGCCGATTCCCCGGCCACCACCAGGCCGGGCAGATGCTCCATGATCTCCTCGCGCACCTCGGCGGACAGCCCCGCGTCGGTCACCAGGGTGTCGACCTGATCCAGCGTCGCGAACGAACTCAGGCCCACCGTGCCCCACTTGGTGTGGTCGGCCACGACCACCACCCGGCGCGCCGAACGCACGAAACGGCGGTTCGTCTCCGCCTCCGCCAGATTCGGCGTGGACAGACCGGCCTCGGCGGAGATCCCGTGCACACCCAGGAAGAGCACGTCGAAGTGGAGCGAGCGGATCGCCTGGTCGGCGACCGGCCCCACCAGCGAGTCCGACGGCGTACGGACCCCTCCCGTCAGTACGACGGTGGCCGCGCCCGCGCGCTGACCGCCCGACGTCCCGGCGGGCTGCGCGGCGTGGAACACGTCGGCGACCCGCACCGAGTTCGTCACCACCGTCAGATCGGGTACGTCCACCAGATGGTGCGCCAGCGCGTACGTGGTGGTGCCGCCCGACAGCGCGATCGCCCGGCCGGGCACCGCCATGGCCGCCGCGGCCCGCGCGATGTCCTCCTTGGCGCTCAACTCCAGCTCCGACTTGGCCTCGAAGCCCGGCTCGTGCGTACTCGCATCGACCACCGGTACGGCGCCGCCGTGCACCTTCTCGATGACGCCGAGGCGGGCGAGCGCGTCGAGGTCCCTGCGGACCGTCATGTCCGAGACGTTGAGCTTGCGCGTCAGCTCGTTGACCCGGATACCGCCGCGCCTGCGCACCTCGTCGAGGATCAGGGCGCGGCGCTGTTCCGCGAGGAGGTTCTGGTTGTCGCTCACCACCGGGGCCTGTCCTTCCACGTCGGCATCGTGCGCGGGCCGCCGTACACAGCTGATCAAAAGGTTCCTCATCCTCCCACGGCGTTGGGTCCCTTACGCAGGTGTCGGCCCGCCCCTGTCCGGGGAGAGTCGCTGAGGGCGGTCACCGCCTGCGAGATCCCACCCGGAGAGCGAGTCATCGACGTGTCCCCTGAGCCCCCCGTCCGCAGCGGCGGCGGCGCCGCGCTCGAACTGCTGGTCCACGGTGTCGGCGGCGCCACCCCTCAGGAGATGCTCGCCGATCCGTACACGGTCCGGATCACGGGCGACGAGACGGCGGCCATCTACCGGCGTCCCGACGACGAGGAGGCCGAGTCCCACCCCGAGCGGTACGCGGACGGACCGGTGCCCGAGGCGTACTGCTGGTCCAACCTCACTTCCGGCAACGGCGCCCGCGCCCTGTGGCTGCTGCTGCTTCCCTTCATGGTCGTCAACCTCGCGCACTGGATGCGCCCGGCGACCAACGGGCTCGCCAGGACCCAGCGGCTCTACGGGGTGCTGGTACGGCTGCTGGCCCTCACGCTCACCGTGCTGCTGACCGCCGCCGCCTGCGAGGTGGCGCTCGACCTGGTGGCCTGGCAGTGCGCGGGCGCCGCCGGATGCGCGGACGACCGGGACTGGCTCGGCTTCCTGTCCGCCACGCGGGACGGCTGGTGGGCGCAGCCCGGCCGCCGCCTCGCGCTGGCCGCCCTCGTACCGGCGGCGCTGGTGGGCCTGCTGTGGTATCTGTCCAACCGGACCTGGAGCGCGTACGAGGCCCAGCGCCCGCCGACCGACGCCGCCGCGGGCGGCAGCCTGCCGGAGGAGTCGGACCCGGTGCCCGCGAAGGCCACCGACAACACCGACATCCACGAGGACACCGACGTCCACGACGACACCGACGCCTACGAGGGACCGGCCGAGACCCCGGCCGCGGCCACCGCCGGAACAGCCCCCGTGAGCCCCGCCCACGGCCCGCCCACCGTCCGGCCCGCACTCGCCAGGCCCGGCTTCTGGTACGGCCGCCGGCTCGTCGCCCGGCTGCGCGCCGCGCACACCGCCGCCGGATTCCTCACCGTCGCGGGCGCGGTCACCGGCGCCACCGCCCGCTACGACCGCGGCGCGGCGAGCGCCGTACGCGACGGCGCCGGCTGGCTGCTCCAGTCAACTCTCGTCGCCGGCGGGCTCGTTGTGCTCTGGGTGGTGTGCAGCAGGGGCCGCAGCGAGCGCCGGCGCGACGGCACGCTCGACCAGGCGGTCATCACCCGGCTGCCCGCCGCCTCCCTCGCCCTGCTCGGTACCGCGGTGGTGTACGCCGCCTGGTCCCGCCCCGGCTGGAACTCCTCCGGCACCCTCCCCGGCGCCGTCACCTTCCCGGTGCTCGTCCTCGCCCAGGGCGTCCTCGTCGTCGCGCTCGCCGCCACGGCCCTCGTGCTGCACCGCCGCGCCCCGCACGCCAGGATCGCCCTGCACGGCCTCGGCGGTCCGGCCGTCGCCATGCTGGCCTGTGCCCTGGCCGGGGTGATGACCGGCGGCGTGGCCCAGCGCGTCGGCGACTGGCTCGACGGGTCGGGCACACCGGGCATGGGCGAGGGCTCGATCATCGGGCCGCCCGTGCTGCTGAGCTGGCAGGCGGCCGTCATCCCCGTCCTGCTCGTGCTGCTGCTGGTCCCGGTCGTCGTCCTCGCCGTACGCACCGTGCGTACCGGCCGCCGCCTCGCGCCCGTCGTGGAGGCGGAGTACGGCTCGCGCGAGGAGCGGGTGACCCCGGACTCCGTCCGTACCCGCCGGATCGCCGGCGCCCGCGCCCGCGCCGAACTCACCGACGCGGCACCCTGGTTGGTCGGACTCGTCTCCGGTGCCACCCTCCTGCTCGGCACCGGCGCCGTCCTCGGGGCCTGGCTGAGCGGGGACGTACCGGGCCGGGCCGCCGAGGGCGCCCCCGCGCCGGTCCAGTCGGTCGCCGACACCACGCAGGCGCTCGGCTCCTGGCTGATCGGCCTCGGCTTCATACTGTTCGTGACCTGGGGCCGGCGCGCCTACCGCGACCCGTCCGCCCGGCGCACCATCGGCATCCTCTGGGACGTCGGCACGTTCTGGCCGCGCGCCTCGCACCCCTTCGCGCCGCCGTGCTACGCGGAACGCGCCGTACCCGATCTCACCTGGCGGATGGCCTCCTGGACCGCGCGCACCGGCGGACGCCTCGTCATCTCCGGCCATTCGCAGGGCAGTGTGCTGGCCGCGGCGGCCGTCTGGCAGCTGCGGGAGGGCACCCGGCACCGGGTGGCGCTGCTGACGTACGGCTCACCGCTGGAGCGGCTGTACGGCCGCTGGTTCCCCGCCTACTTCGGCGCGCCGCCACTGCGCGACCTGGGCAGAGAGGTGCACTGCTGGCGCAACCTGTGGCGGGCCACCGACCCGATCGGCGGCCCGGTCCGCCTCGGCGCCGACGGCGGCGAGCCGGCCGTGGACCACGGGCCGCTCAAGGACCCCCTCGCGTACGGCCGCACCGAGCGCCACCCGCTGCCCGAACCGATCCTCGGCCACTCCGAGTACCAGGCCGATCCCGCCTTCGCCGTGGAACGCGCGGCACTGCTCGACCGGCTGCCGCCCGCGCTGCCGGGACAGCGCGACGGCACCACCACGGAGCAGCGCGCTCACGGCAGTTCGGGCAGATCGTCCGCGTAGAGGAGCGTCAGGTCGTCCGTGCTGGTCTCCGGCAACTGGGCGACCCTGCTGGCGTGTTGCTCCACCATCGACTCGAACGTCTGGCGCGCGGTACGGCCGTTGCCGAAGGCGGGACCCTTGGGCAGCACCGCGAAGTACTTCAGCAGCGCCTCGGGGGTGCCCGCGCCCAGCCGGTACTCGTGCTCCTCGGCCTGCTGCTCCACGATCCGCAGCAGTTCGTCCGCGTCGTAGTCGCTGAAGGTGATGGTGCGTGAGAAACGGGACGCCACACCGGGGTTGACGGCCAGGAAGCGCTCCATCTCCACCGTGTACCCGGCGACGATCACCACCACCGCCTCGCGGTGGTCCTCCATCAGCTTCACCAGCGTGTCGATCGCCTCACGCCCGAAGTCGCGCCCCGAGTCCTCGGGCGACAGCGCGTACGCCTCGTCGATGAACAGCACGCCGCCACGGGCCCGGTCGAAGGCCTCCTGCGTGCGGATCGCGGTGGAGCCGATGTGCTCACCCACCAGGTCCACCCGCGAGACCTCCACGAGATGGCCGCGCTCCAGCACCCCGAGCGAGGCCAGGATCTCGCCGTACAGCCGGGCCACCGTCGTCTTGCCGGTGCCGGGGGAGCCGGTGAAGACCAGATGGCGGCGGGCGGAGGCGGCCTTGAGACCGGCCCGCTGCCTGCGCCTGCCGACCTCGATCATGTTGGTCAGGGCGCGGACCTCGCGCTTGACGCTCTCCAGGCCCACCAGGGTGTCGAGTTCACCCAGCACCGTGCCCGATTCGCGTACCGGCTCGGCCGGCACCGGCGCCGGCGCCGGCGCCGCGCCCTGCGCCGGGACCGCGCCCAGCAGCCCCGTCGTCTGCGTCGCCGTCAGTACGGCCGGCGGCTGCGGCGCCGCGGCCAGCACACCGCTCTCGTCGCTCGTGCAGTCCTCCACGGTCGGACCCGCCCCGTTGCCCTCGGCGCCCGCCGGGCCGCCGTCCGGGAACTCGTATCCGCCGCGTGCGCAGCGCTCGGTGCGGCAGCGCGTCAGCGTCGTACGGCAGCCGTCCATCACATGGAAGCCGTAACCGCCGCTGCCCGTCACCCGGCAGTCGTGGAAGGTGCCGCGGCCCTCGGCGGAGACGTAGAAACCGGCCTCGGCGGGTGAGGTGATCGTGCAGCGTTCGATGGTGGGGTCGGCGCCCTTGGTGACGATGACACCGGTCTGCACGCCGTCGATGGTGCAGGAGTTGAGCGTGCCGCCGCTGCCGTGGTCCCGGAACCAGGCGCCGGTGGACGCCTCCCTGATCCGGCAGTCGTCGAGCTGCGCCGTCGCGCCGTCGCTCACCGACACGGCCGTGTTGCGCACCTGGGAGAGGTCGCTGTCCACGACGTCGGCGCGGGAGCCGCGGTCGAGGACGAACAGCGCGTCCGGTACGTCGTGCACCCGGCAGGAGTCGAGGACGACGGTCGCCCCGTCGCTCACCCAGACCGCCGGGTAGTCGCCCGTACTGTCGTGGATCTCGCACTGGTTGGCGTCCACCCGGGTGCCCGGGTCCCAGACCGACAGCCCGTTGCGGCCGAACCGCCGCACCGTGGAGCGGGTCAGCGTCAGTACGGAGCGGGAGCGCAGATCGACCGCGTTCTCCGGGATGTCGTGGATGTCGCAGTCGGAGAGCGTCAGTACGGCGTCCGTGTCGAGCGTGATGCCGTCGGCCGATGTGCGGTGGACGCTGGAGTCGGTGAGATGGGCGGCCGCGCGGGAGGCGATCTGCACTCCGGTGCCCTTGATCTCGTACACCTCGCAGCCGACGGCCTCCAGACCGCTGCCCTCGCCGGTGACGGTCAGGCCGCCGCCCGACGCGTGGTGGATCCGGCAGCGTTCGAGCCGGGGGTGCGCCCCGCCGCGCACGGAGACGCCCGACTGCCCGGCCGCGACCACCTCGCAGTCCTCGAAGACACCGCCGCCGCCGTCGAGTACGGCTACCCCGACCCCGGCCGGGTTGTCGACGGTGCAGCGGCGGACGGTGGGACGCGCGGCACCGCGCACCTCTATGCCGGCGGCCGAGCGGGTGACGATCCGCAGATCCGTCAGCTCAGGGGTGCCGTCCTCCACGAGCAGCGCGGGCGCGGTCGTGTCCTGGCCCTCCACATGCAGGTCGTGGACGGTCGCCGACGCGCGCACCGTCAGCGGCACGCCGTCCGGCGGCGCGATCCGCACCGAACCCGACGAGCCCTCGGGCCCGCGCAGCGTGACGGCGCGCGTGACGAGGAGATTCTCCCGGTAGGTGCCCGGCGCGACGGTGAGTATGTCGCCGTCGCTCGCGGCCTCCAGAGCCGCGGCGAGAGAGGCGTACTCGCCGGTACGGCGGCGCCAACGCGAGGTGCCGGTGTGCGTCACCTGGACGGTGCCCTGTGCCATGGTGTTGTTCTGTCCCCACCTCGTGCGCCTGCGTGTGCTGTGCCGACCGGACCCGCTGCGGGGTCGGCTCAAGGAAGCCCCGGCCGCGACAGAGGACCGGGTCGCACCACCGTAGCGCGCGTGACCCCGGTGAGTTGACCCAAGAGCGGTTCCGGTGGTCCGCGGAAGCGTCCGCCCGGATCTCCGGCTCAGCTGCCCGCGCCCGTACGGCCCCAGTCGGGACCGGCCTCGGCCCAGGCCAGGTCGAGCCGCGCGTACCGGCGTTGGCGGAGGTTCCACACCGCCAGCCGTCTGGCCGCCTCGACCAGACCGGCGGCGACCGCGGCCACCCCGAGGCCCGCCAGCACCGCGTGCGTACGGGCGGTCGTGAGGTCCGCCGGACGCCTGGCGAGCTGTCCGCCGCCGTCGGTCCAGACCGGGAAGGTGTCGCCGGCCCGGACGGCCGCCGGCGCCGCGCGGACCCGCTCGGTGTGCCGACTCCCGTCCGGCGCCGTCCACTTGGCGATCACCGGCCGACCGGTCTCACGCTCGGTCGACGCCTCGGGGTCGTACATGACACGGGCGGGCGCCGTGGCGAAACGGACCACCGTGGCCTGTGTGCGGTGCCGCTCCTCGTGCTGGGCGTGGATCGTCCGCCGGAACGCGTCGTCGGTCCGCGTGCCCGAGAGCCAGCCGACCGCCGGTACGGCGAGGAGCATCAGGAGCAGGGCACCGAGCGCGACCCACGCCTCGACGAGATCAGTCGTTCGCCGCAGCGGGTTGTGCCGCCAGCGCCGGAGCCCCACGACCGCTCGCACCGTGCCGCGCCCCTTCCGTCCGCCGTCCGTTCCCCTGTCCGTCATAGCCCCGTAGGGGCCGACTCACGCACAAAGGGGCGGAAGGGAGAGCGAAATCACCCCACCGTTCGACGGGTCGGATCCGGGTCCGTGCCTCGGCGAACACGCGCACCACGGATCCCACCCGCACCGTGGTGGTGTTCGCGGGCACCTGATGCCGCCCGCAGACGTGATCGCCCCGGCGCCACCAGGGAGTTGAGCGTGTCGAAGGAGGAGAAGGATGCGACAGTGCGACGGATGCGACCTGGATCCGGCCCGCCCGCGCGCCCGCGTGTCGGCGAGCGACGCGTCAACCCACGACCCCGGCGGCAGCCCCGGCTCCCCCCGTCGGCTGCCTCCGCCCGTCGTGACTCTCCCCGTCGCTCCCGCCGCTGCTCGGTCCCGGTCGGTCCGGTGTCAGTAACCCCGGCTCTGATAGGGGCGGTTGTACGGGTCGTCGTACTGCGCGGGCGCGGGCGCCGGGCGCGGCGCCGCGGGGCGCATCGCCTCGTACCCCGTCGCCGAACCCGGGCGCTGCTGCTGCGGCGGGCGGGGCTGCTGAGGACGCGGCTGCTGTTGCTGCTGCTGGGGCGGGTAGGGCTGAGCGCCCTGATAGCCGCGGGGCGTCGCCGCCTGCTGCGGAATGTAGGGCGCCGGGGCGTGCTGCAACGGCACGGGATGCTGCGCCGGCTGTGGCTGGTAGCCGCCGTAGGACGGCGTGGGCTGCGAAGGAGCCGCCGGAAGAGCGGGAAGCGCCGAAGGCAGCGCCGGCAGATAGCTGTTGCTCTGGTAGCTGCTGCCGGTGTCGTAGGCGGAAGGCACTCGGATCGGGGCGATCTGAGGCGTGCCCCGCTCCGCGACCAGGGAGTCGTAGATCGGGGTGTCCGGGAACGACGGCGCGGTGTAGTAACCGCCGCCGTAGGTGGCGCGGGGGGAGGTCATGGAACATAAGTTAAGCCCAAGATGTGCCGGTTGGGGAGTCCGATCAGGGGGTTGTTTCCGGAGCTGTGGGCGACTTCGGATCCCCAATGCGAGCGAACTTGGGAAAATCGGTCGTCCGGCAGCGTACTGATCGTGTAAAGGGCAAGCTCCGGAGGGGTTACCGACGGGTCCTCGGGGGTGCGATGACTGTTTCAGCGATTAGGTTTGGCGCGACGAAAACTTTCGGTCACCCGACTCTCGATGGGGGCGAGCATGTCCATGCTTAAAGGAGCCAATGTTCCGGTGTCGGCACCGAGTGTGCGTGTCGAATTGGGATGGCGTTCGGCGCCCGGGACGCCGGACACCGACGCCTCGGCCCTTCTGCTGAAGGAGGGAAAGGTCCGCTCGGACGCGGACTTCGTTTTCTACAACCAGCCGGCGCACGCGTCGGGAGCGGTCCGCTACGACGGAAAAGGCACAGGTCCCGGCACGGTGACGGACACCCTGACCGTCGATCTGGCCCGCGTGGAGGCCGACATCGAGCGGATCGTCGTCGCCGCCTCGGCGGACGGCGGCAACTTCGGCCAGGTGCCCGGCCTGTACGTCCGCGTTCTTGACGCGGCGTCAGGCGCCGAGATCGCGCGCTACGACAGCCAGGACGCGACCGTCGAGACGGCGTTCGTGCTCGGCGAGCTCTACCGGCGCCAGGGCGCCTGGAAGTTCCGCTCGGTCGGCCAGGGGTACAGCAGCGGACTCGAAGGCCTGGCAACGGACTTCGGCATCAGCGTCGACGAGCCGCAGCAGGCGGCGGCACCCACGACCCCCGCGCCGCCGGCCCCCGTCGCGGCCCCCACCCCGCCCGCACCTCCCGCGCCGGCCGCCGCCGCTCCCGTACGGCTCAGCAAGGTCACGCTGACCAAGGACGCGCCGTCCGTCTCGCTGTCCAAGCAGGGCGGCAACTCCGGTGAGATGCGCGTCAATCTCAGCTGGCAGGTGCGCAAGCAGTTCAAGGGCTGGGGCGCCAAGCTGGGCCGGGCCGTCGCCATGCACGGCGATCTCGACCTCGACCTCTGCGCGCTCTACGAACTGACCGACGGCCGCAAAGGCGTCGTCCAGGCACTCGGCAATGCCTTCGGGGCGCTTCACCAGCCGCCGTTCATCCATCTCGACGGCGACGACCGCACCGGCGGTTCGGCCAACGGCGAGAATCTCAGCATCAACCTCGACCACAAGAACCAACTGCGCCGCGTCGTTATCTTCGTGACGATCTACGAAGGCGCGCGCAGCTTCGCCGATCTCGACGCGACCGTCACACTCCAGCCGAAGAACGGCGCGGCGATCGACTTCTCGCTCGGCGAGTGCACGGTTCCCTCGACCGTCTGCGCGCTCGCATTGATCACCAATACCGGCTCCGATCTGGTGGTCCAGCGCGAAGCGCGTTTTCTCGTACCGGAACGCGGAGTCAGCCCGCAGCGCACCATCGACTACACCTACGGCTGGGGCATGAACTGGACCCCCGGCCGGAAGTGACCCCCCGCCGTGCCGGCGCTCCGCCTCAACGGCCTCAACGCTCCGGTGCGGCCTCCGGACGGGCGTACGTACGCCCCTTCCAGGCCGCACCGCGGCCCCGGTAGTGCCGCACAGCAGAGTCGACGGTCATCAGCAGATAGAGCAGGGCGGTGAAGGGCAGCAGGGGAGCGAGCCACAGCGACTGCCGGTAGTACCGCAGCACCGGTACGTACGTCCCGGCCATCACCGCCCACGCGGCGCCGCCCAGCAGACCGGCCGGCGTGTCACCGCCCGCCAGACCCGCGTACACCGCCGCGGGCGGCGCCAGATAGATGACAGCGAGACCGGCCACCGTGCCGACGAGCAGCAACGGACTGTGCAGGAGCTGGGCGTACGCGCTCCGCGCCACCATCCGCCACAGATCGGTCAGCCTCGGATACGGGCGCACACTGTCCACCCGTTCCGCCAGCCCGAGCCAGATCCGGCCCCCGGCGCGCTGTACCGCACGGGCCAGCGACACGTCGTCGATCACGGCCTGCCGGATCGAGTCCGGGATCCGCGCCCGCTCGGCGACCTCCGTCCGCAGCAGTACGCAGCCGCCGGCCGCCGCAGCCGTACCCGCCCCCGGCTTGTTGACCCGGCGGAACGGATACAACTGGGCGAAGAAGTAGACGAAGGCGGGCACGATCAGCCGCTCCCACGCGCTCGCCACCCGCAGCCGGGCCATCTGGGAGACCAGGTCGAGACCGTTCGACCGCGCGGCGGCGACCAACTCGCGAAGACTGTCCGGCTCATGCGCGATGTCGGCATCCGTAAGGAGGAGATAGTCGGGCCGCCCCACCCGCGCCAGTTCGATGCCGTGACGCAGCGCCCACAGCTTCCCCGTCCAGCCGGGCGCCGGCTCGGGCGGTGAAACGACCGTCAGCGGCAGCCCACCGAGCCGGTCGGCCAACTCCCTGGCCAGGGCACCCGTACCGTCGGCACTGGAATCGTCCACGAGGAAGATCTCCGCCCGCCCCGGATAGTCCTGCGCCAGCAGCGACGGCAGGCTCACCGGCAGCATCTCCGCCTCGTCACGCGCGGGCACGACCACCGCGACCGACGGCCACACCGGCGGAGCCGTACGCGGCGGCAGCCGCTGATCGGTACGCCAGAAGAATCCCTGACCCAGCAACAGAAAGCCCCAGGCGGCCAGCGAGACCGCGGCGATCCAGGCAATGGCGCTCATTCGCCGCAGTCTGCCCCAGATCGGCGGGACCGCAAGGCCCGTCGTCTATGGTGACCGGGTGAAGATCGCGCTGATGGACTCCGGGCTCGGGCTGCTTGCCGCAGCCGCCGCAATGCGTCGCCTCCGGCCGGACGCCGATCTCGTACTCTCCTCCGACCCCGGCAGCATGCCGTGGGGACCGCGTACCCCGGAGGACATCGTCGGGCGCGCCCTCACGGTGGCCCGCGCCGCCGCGGCGCACCGGCCCGACGCGCTGATCGTCGCCTGCAACACCGCCTCCGTGCACGCCTTGTCCGCGCTGCGCGCCGACCTGGAGCCCGGTCTTCCCGTCATCGGCACCGTCCCCGCGATCAAGCCGGCGGCGGCCGGGGGCGGGCCCATCGCGATCTGGGCCACCCCGGCGACCACGGGCAGCCCCTACCAGCGCGACCTCATCCGTACCTTCGCCGCCTCCGTCGACGTCACCGAGGTGCCGTGCCCCGGTCTTGCCGACGCGGTGGAGCACGCAGACGAGGAGGGCATCGGCCGGGCCGTCGCGGCGGCGGCGAGCCGCACACCGCGCGAAGTAAGGACCGTCGTCCTGGGCTGCACCCATTACGAACTGCTCGGCGAACGCATCCGGGCGGCCCTGAGCCGGCCCGGTCTGCCGGAGGTGACGCTCCACGGCTCGGCCGAGGCCGTCGCCGTCCAGGCGCTGCGCCGCCTCGGGGACATACCGGCGCCCTCGGCCACCGCCGGGCCCGGCGACCTCACCGTGCTCCTGAACGGGCACCCCGCCCCGCTGACCGACGCGGCCCTGACCTACGCGGAGGGCCGGCTGCTCGCCGCCGTCACCCACGCGCATTAGGCCGCGCCGAATCTCCGGTGCGGGGGGCGGGGCGGCGCGCGGCGGTGTGGGGCGGTCCGGGGGCGGTCCAGGGGCGGTGCGGGGCGAGGACAATCCGCCGGGTACACGACCGCGGATCCGGTCACGGCGGTGCCCACCGGGCGGATCCTGAGTACGCTGCAACCATGACGGAGCACCCCCGGCGCGGGGGGCCTGGCACAGTGCCCCTCCCCGAAATCTGGACCGGTCGAGCGACCAACCGCATTCAGTGGCTGTTCGCGGTGGTGGGCGCGGCCTGTCTCGCCCTCGGCATCGAGCTGGCGATCGAATCCTCCTGGGCCACCGGCGTCATCGCGCTGACCGCGTCGGTGGTCGGCTGCGTGGCCGCCGGCCTGCTGATCCTCTTCGGCACGCTGGCCTTCGTGCACGTGGCCGTCAAGGTCGATCACGAGCACCTGGACGTGCGCTGCGGGCACATCGGGCTGCCGCGCCGCCGCATCCCGCTCGCCCAGGTGACCGGCGCGGACTTCGAACCGAGTGTCACACCCCGCCAGTGGGGCGGCTGGGGCTACCGCTGGCGACCCGAGCAGGGCACGGCCGTGGTCGTACGGCGCGGCGAGGGCGTCGTGCTGAGCCTGGGCGACGGCAGGACGTTCACGGTGACGGTCGACGACGCGGAGGCGGCGGTCCGGGTCATCCGCGACCGGCTCCGCGCGGCGGCCACCGGGAAGGTGGGCCTCGCCGAACCGGGCTTCGGGGCGGCCGAGGTCTGACCGCCCGGCCCCGGCGGTCAGCGGCGGATTCTCCCGTACGCCCCTACGCCCCTACGCCCCTACGCCCGTACGCGTTCCACCGCGTCCTCCGGGCAAGGTGTGTACGGGCAACGGTGCGGCAGGAAGTGTGGCGGCGTTGTCCGCCGGAGCTCCGCCAGAGCCTGCGTACCCCGGCCGGACTGCCGCCTTCGGCCTGCGTCACCGTAGACTCCGCCAGGTGAGCACCACCATCACCCCCGTCGAACCAGCCGAGCCCGCCCCCGCGCCCCGCGGCAGGCGATGGCCGCGCCGGTTCGTACGGCCCGGCGCCGCCGCGCTGTCCGGACTGCTGCTCTTCGCGAGCTTCCCGCCCCGCCCGCTGTGGTGGCTGGCGCTGCCCGGATTCGCGCTGCTCGGCTGGACCCTGCGTGGGCGGCGCCCGCGTGCCGGGTTCGGACTCGGCTTCCTCGCCGGGCTCGGATTCCTGCTGCCGCTCCTGAAGTGGACGGGCGAAGAGGTCGGCCCGCTGCCCTGGGTCGCGCTGGCCGCCGTGTCCGCGCTGTTCATCGGCGCCGTCGGGGTGGGGATCGCCGCCGTGTCCCGGCTGCCCGCGTGGCCGGTGTTCGCCGCCGCCGTATGGATCCTGGGCGAGGCCGCCCGCGCCCGTGTGCCGTTCGGCGGCTTCCCGTGGGGCAAGATCGCCTTCGGCCAGGCGGACGGCATGTTCCTGCCGCTCGCCGCGGTGGGCGGCACGCCGGTGCTGGGCTTCGCCGTCGTGCTGTGCGGCTTCGGCCTCTACGAGGTGGTCCGCCTGGTCCTCGCCCGCCGTGCTGACCCCGTCCTCCGTCCCGACCACGTGACGCGGCCGGTGCCGCGTGCCGCCGTGGCCGTCGCCGCGCTGTCCGTGCTCGTCCCCGTCGCGGGCGCCCTCGCCGCGCTGCCCCTCGTGGACGACTCCGCCGAGGACGGCACCGCGACCGTCGCCGCCATCCAGGGCAACGTGCCGCGCCTGGGTCTCGACTTCAACGCCCAGCGCCGCCAGGTACTCGACAACCACGCCGAACGCACCGAACAGCTCGCCGCCGACGTCAAGGCGGGCAAGGAGCCGAAGCCGGACTTCGTCCTGTGGCCGGAGAACTCCTCGGACATCGACCCGTACCGCAACGGTGACGCGCGTCTCGTCATCGACGACGCGGTCAAGGCGATCGGCGTGCCGACGGTGATCGGCTCGGTGCTCTCGCCCGACACCGGCAAGCTGCGCAATTCCCTGATCCAGTGGGATCCCGAGCGTGGCCCCGTCGCGACGTACGACAAGCGCCATGTGCAGCCGTTCGGCGAGTACATCCCGATGCGTTCCTTCGTACGGATCTTCAGCTCCGACGTCGACCGGGTGAGACGCGACTTCGGCCCGGGAAACAAGGTCGGCGTGTTCGATCTCGCGGGTACCAAGGTCGGTCTCGCCACCTGCTACGAGGCGGCGTTCGACTGGGCGGTGCGCGACACCGTCACCCACGGGGCGCAGCTGATCACCGTGCCGAGCAACAACGCCACCTTCGGGCGCAGCGAGATGACCTACCAGCAACTGGCGATGTCCCGGGTGCGGGCCGTCGAGCACAGCCGGGCCGTCGTCGTCCCCGTCACCAGCGGCGTCAGCGCGATGATCATGCCCGACGGCAAGGTCGTCGACGAGACGAAGATGTTCACCCCGGACGCGCTCGTCCGTGAGATGCCGCTGCGCTCGTCGAAGACGCCCGCCACCACGATGGGCACGCTGCCCGAGGCGGTGCTGGTCGCGGTCGCCCTCGGCGGTCTCGGCTGGGTGGGTGCACGGGCCGTACGCGCCCGCCGGCGCCCCGCCTCCGACGACGCGAGCTGAGACCGGGCGCGCGGACGCCGAGCACGGGCGCCGACCACGGGCGAACGGACCACCGGAACCACCGGACCGGGGGTACGTTCGCCTGCCATAGGGTCGTGACATGGGAACGCCAGACTTCATCCGAGAGATCCGTGCCACCGCAGGGCACCAGTTGCTGCTGCTGCCGGGGGTCAGCGCTGTCGTCTTCGACGACGACGGGCGTGTGTTGCTCGGCAGGCGGGCCGACACCGGCAACTGGTCGGTCATCGGCGGGATCGCGGAGCCGGGGGAGCAGCCCGCGGTGACGGCGGAGCGCGAGGTGTACGAGGAGACGGCCGTGCGCTGTACGGCGGAGCGGATCGTGCTCGTCCAGGCGCTGCCGAAGCCCGTCACGTACCCCAACGGGGACCAGTGCCAGTACCTGGACATCACGGTGCGCTGCCGTGCGACGGGCGGGGAGGCCAGGGTCAACGACGACGAGTCCCTGGAGGTCGGCTGGTTCTCCGTGGACGCGCTGCCCGAGCTGCGGGAGTTCGCCCAGTTCCGTATCAAGCAGTCGCTCGCGGACGAGCCCACCTGGTTCGACCGGGGTGCGGGCGCCTGAGGAGGACGACCGCCCAGCGGGCCGAACCCGCCCCGTGTCACTGGAGCGCGTGGACCGCCGCCGCGAAGACGGCCGGCAGCCGGGCGGCGGCGGGCACGATCAGACGGGCTGCGCGCGGGCTGCGGGTGACGCGCAACAGGCCCTCGGTGAGCAGCCGATGACGTCTCGTCAGCTTCGACCAGGCCGCCGGATACGTCTGCGGACGTTCCTCGGCCAGCGCGCGCACCGCCGCCCCGGCCGTCGACAGGGCCAGGGCGACCCCCTCCCCGGTCAGCGCGTCCACATAACCGGCCGCGTCGCCGACGAGCAGCACCCGGCCGGCCAGCGGCCCGCTCACCCGCTGGCGCAGCGGCCCCGCGCCGCGTACACCGCTCGCCGGGCGTTCGCGCAGCAGCGGCGCCAACTCCGGGAACCGGGCGAGGTGTTCGCCGTAACCGCGCCGCTCGCGGCTCAGCACGGCCACGCCCACGAGACCGTCCCCGACCGGCGTCACATACGCCTCGCCGTGCCGCGACCAGTGGACCTCCACGAAGTCCGACCACGGCGCGACGTGGAAGTGCCGCCGCAGCCCGTAGCGCGATGGCGCGCGGTCCGGCAGCTCCAGACCGAGGCCCCGGCGGATCGGCGAGTGCAGCCCGTCGGCGGCGATCAGCCACCGCGCGGTCCAGCCCCCGGCGACGACCCGGTCGGCGCTCTGTCGCACCTCGCCGACCTTGCCCCGGACCGTCTCCACGCCGAGGGCGTCCGCCCGTCGCCGCAGCGCGGCGTGCAGTTCCGTACGGCGCACGCCGAGACCCGCACCGTCCCGGAAGCGCGCCTCGGCGTCGCGCACACCGTCCCGGTAGCGGATGCCGCGCAGTTCGCGTCCCGACACCTCGACGCCCATCGCGCGCAGCGCGGCCACGCCGCCCGGCATGACACCTTCCCCGCACGCCTTGTCCACGGGGGCGGTACGCGGCTCCACCACCACGGCCCGCAGCCCCGCCAGCGCGGCGTGGATCCCGGCGGCCAGACCGGCGGGGCCACCCCCGGCGATCAGTACGTCGATCACGCGGGCGCAGACGTAGATGTAGGCGCCGACGCGGGCGCCGACGCGGGCGTGCCGGCCGGCGCGAGGGTGAGCGCCGCGTTCTCGCACCGTATCCGGACCGCCATCAAGACGGCGTTGAGCCCCGTGAAGGCGACGGCCGTCACCCACGCCCCGTGCACCAGCGGCAGCGCCAGACCCTCCGCGACGACGGCGGCGTAGTTCGGATGGCGCAGCAGACGGTAGGGGCCGCCGGACACCAGAGGCAGGCCGGGCACGACGATCACCCGTGTGTTCCAGCGGGGCCCCAGCGTCCGGACACACCACCAGCGCAGCACCTGCGCCGCGACGACGACCCCCACCATCGGCCAGCCGAACGCGGGCACGAACGGCCTTCCGGCCAGGGCCGTTTCGGCGAGCGCGCCGGCCAGCAGACCGGTGTGCAGGACGACCATCGCCGGGTAGTGCCCGCGCCCGGCCTCCGTACCGCCGCGCGCCAGACTCCAGCGGGCGTTGCGCCGGGCGACGACGAGTTCGGCGATCCGCTCGCCGGCGACCGCCAGCACCAATGCCGTGTACCACCACATGAGTTCTCCAACTCACCAGCGAAGCAGGACGAGTTC
This sequence comes from Streptomyces sp. NBC_01508, assembly GCF_045040315.1. Taxonomy (NCBI): domain Bacteria; kingdom Bacillati; phylum Actinomycetota; class Actinomycetes; order Kitasatosporales; family Streptomycetaceae; genus Streptomyces; species Streptomyces sp. NBC_01508. The sequence goes on from NZ_CP109419.1 coordinate 7,786,166, forward strand.
GCAGCAGAAACCGGGGCCCATCGCGATCATCAGGCCTGGACTGCCCGGCTCCGGGGCGCGCCGGGCGAGAGTGTCGCGCAGCACGTGCAGGACCGATGACGACGACAGGTTCCCCACCTCGGACAGCGAGCGCCAGGTGACGTCGAGGGCACCCTCGGGCAGGTCCAGCGACTCGCCCACGGCCTCCAGGACCTTGGGCCCGCCCGGATGGCAGACCCACGCCGTGATGTCGTCGGGTGTCAGGCCGTGCCCGGCGAGGAAGTCGCGTACGTCGTCGGCCAGAAAGCGGCGGACGACGTCGGGCACCGACGGATCGAGGACGACCCGGAAACCGGACCCCGTGACGGACCAGCCCATCACATGGCCGGTGTCCGGGTACATCCGGCTGCGTGTGGCGACGACCGAGGGACCGGCCCTGGCGACGGCCGCGGGACCGGCCGCCGGAAAACGCTCGCCCACCGCCACGACCGCCGCCGCCCCGTCGCCGAACAGCCCCGTCGCCACCAGATTCGCCATCGACGCGTCGTCGCGCTGGAAGGTGAGCGAGCACAGTTCGACCGACAGCAGTACGGCCACCTGCTCGGGCCAGCCGCGCAGATAGTCGTGGAGCCGCGCGACGCCCGCCGCGCCCGCGACACAGCCGAGACCGAAGACCGGCAGCCGCTTCACATCGGGACGCAGCCCCAGCCGCCCGACGAGACGCGCGTCCACGGAGGGGGCGGCCACGCCGGTGACGGAGGTGAACAGCAGCAGATCCACGTCCTGGGGCCGGAGCCCCGCCGTACGCAGCGCCCCGCGGACCGCGTCGGCGCCCAGATCCCCCGCGACCTCGATGAAGACGTCGTTGGCGGCCCCGAACCCGTCGATCTTGACGTAGTCGTCCAGTGGCAGGGCCATGTGGCGCGAGCGGACCCGCGCGCTCGCGTGCAGCCGGTCCAGCACGCCCCGGTCGGACCCGGCCGGCAGACAGGTGCGCGCCACCATGTCGGTGATCTCGGACTGGGTGTGGCGGTACGGGGCCAGGACGCCGTGCACGGCCGCGATTCGGCTCATCGATTCCAGCCTGGTGATGTCATAACCCTCCCAACAGCCACAGCGAGGGATGAGACACCGTAAGTCGCCCGTCCGGCTGCCGCGTCGACGGCGCCCGGCGCGCCTACCATCGGCGCGTGAACGCCCACGTGGACCCGGGAACGAATGCGCGCGAGGCCAGGACCGGCACCGGGACAGCTCCGACCCGCACCACCCGCACCCCAAGCCGCGCACGGAGAGCGCGGGTGCTCGGACATGCCCTGGCCCTCTCCTGCCATCCGGGTCCGGTGGTCGCCGTCACCGCCCTCACCCTCGCGCTCGCCGTCACGGCGGGCCACGGCGCGGGCCGTTGCCTGCTGCTCACCGCCGCCGTGCTGACCGGTCAGCTCTCCGTGGGGTGGTGCAACGACGCATACGACGCCCGGCGCGACACCGCCACCGGCCGCCGCGACAAGCCCGTCGCCGCCGGGACGGTCGGCGAAGGGACGGTGTGGAGCGCGGCGTTCGGCGCGCTCGCGCTCTGCGTGCCGCTCTCGCTGGCCTGCGGCGCGCTCGCCGGCACGGCGCATCTGATCGCGGTGGCCGCCGCCTGGGCGTACAACCTGCGGCTCAAGGCCACGGCGCTGTCCTGGCTGCCGTACGCGATCGGATTCGCGAGCCTGCCGGCGCTCGTCTCGCTGAGTCTGCCGGGCGGCCCACGGCCGGCCTGGTGGGCCGTCACCGCCGGCGCGCTGCTCGGCGTCGGGGCGCACCTCGCGGATGTCCTGCCCGACATCCGGGGCGACCTGGCCACCGGTGTACGAGGGCTGCCGCACCGACTCGGCGCCACCGGAACCCGGTTGCTGCTGCCCGTCCCGCTGGTCGCGGCATCGGTGGCGCTGACGCTGGGGCCGCCGGGCCGAACCGGTGCGGGGGCCGTGCTCGTACCGCTGGCCGCCGGGTCGATCGCGGTCGCGGGCCTGCTGCTCGGCCGCCGCTGGGTGAAGGCGCCTTTCGCCGGGGCGGTGGCCGTGGCGGCGCTGGACGTGGGACTGCTGGTGGCACACGGCACCGGCGTCACGTGACCACATGACCGACAATCCCCGGGTCGCGACGCCGCTCGCCCCGGCCCCGTCAGCCTTCGAACCGGTCGTCGTCGGAGTCTGAGTCGCCGTCGCCGTCGCCGTCGCCGTCGCCGTCGTCGAAGTCCTCGTCGCGGTAAGGGACATCGTTGTCGTCGGGCTCGGACGTCCCGCGCTCGTCATGTCCATCGGCGCGGCGCTCGCCGTCCCGCTCCGCCGACCCGATCGTGCTCCGGCGCGCGGACGTCGGTTCGGCCGGCGGGGCCGTCGTCCGGCCGCCCACGACCGGCAGGGACTTCGGGCTGTCCGGCGCGGTGTCGGTCGACCAGTTCTGCAGTGTGGACTCGTCGCGGATCTTCGACACGACGGACGTACCCGCCGTGGGAGTTGTCGCGACGACGGCCAGCGAATCGTTCCACCGGGGGATCACATGCCCCTGGACCGTCAGGTCGTAGCGCACGTCGGCGGCGTTCTCGGCGGACGGCTCGGTGCACGGCGCCAGGACGAGGGAGCCGTCGACCGTACGGGAGTTGAGGCACAGTTCCTGGTCGGCGCCGTTCCGCAGCAGCCCGTCCTCCTCGTACAGCCACCGCTGGGTCGGCGCGGACGACGAGCAGATCGCCAGCGTCGCCTCGGAGCCGGCCGTGGGGCGGGTGTTCCGCAGGTCCAGGCAGAGATCGGCGTCGGCGCTGCGCAGCGCCGTGCGCAGGGTGCCGTCGGCCGAGTCCGGCGGCCGGTGGCCGGGGCCGGAGACGCCCTGCGAGCCCGGGTCGGGGGAGGCCGTGGCGGTCCCCGTGCCGATCGGCACGGTCGGCCCCATCGCCTCGCCGCCGCTGTCACCCGTGGTGAGGCTGGAGACGGTCACGGCGAGCAGGCCGACGGTCACCAGCCCGAGCCCGCCGAGCAGGACCGTTCTCGGTCTGCCACGCGTGGTCAGCACGCGTTTGCCCACCACCGTGACGCGCGGCAGCACACGTGGGCGTCCGCCCAGCGAGTGCCGGCCGCCGCGGCCGCCGCCGGGGCCTCCCGCGCCGCGCGTGCCGCCGCGCCGGCCCGGCCGGGAGTCGAGGTAGCCCCTGGCGTGCGGGCCGAGAAGCGCCTCGGCGAGCAGCACGGCCGGACGGCCCTGGACGTGGACGAACTGCTCGGCGGCGTACCCGCAGTGCGCGCAGAGCGCCAGGTGCTCCTGGATGTCCGGGAGCAGAGCACCGCCGCGCCGCAGCGACACGTCCAGCAGGCGGTTGTAGTGGCGGCATTCCTTGTCCGCCGCGAGCTGGATATGCGCGCGTACACAGCCGGACCGGAAGAGCTCATGCGCGTGTTCCAGCTCGGCGAGCGCGCTTTCCGGATCAATGCCGAGCAGACCGGCCGGTACGGTTATGGGCTCCGCCTCGACCTCCGTGTGCCAGAGCAGGCAACGCGCGGCGGCGGGCATTGCCTGGAAGGCGTGGAAGGCCAGCCGTCGATTCTCCGGGGGTTCCGTCTCCTCGGGGCCGCCCGGGGGCTGCGCGTGGTGCTCCCGGACCGTGCCGGTCCGTTGTCCCTCGGCCGCCCACACGTTGGCCGTGTAACGCGCGGTCACAAGGAATTGCGGCCGCAGAGCCGTGCCGGGACCGGAGCGGCGCAGGGTGTCGAGGACCTTGCCGAAGGCCGCCGTGGCGAGCGTCGCGGCGGCGTTCGCCGAGGGGGAGCGGATCTCGGCGTAGTCGAGGAGAGCCTGCCAGTGCCGGGCGAGCAACAGCGCGGTGGCGTGGTCCTCCTCGTCGCTGTCGCCGGTCCTCAGCGCGGCGACAAGCTCCGCGTCCGAGCCTTCGGAGCGGGACCCCGGCCGGCCGGCCGGAGGGGGCGGGGTGGTTCTGGACGTATGGGGATCCTGCACAGAGGTCCTGCCTTCCAGGGCACTGAGTGGGGGGTGTCCAGTCCCTTTGACGCGTGTGTGGCGGCAGTGATGTCCGGCCGACTGAAAGGGGGTGGTCCGGTTGGTGCGTACCTTCTGGGTGGGGGGTGCCTCCAGGAAAGCGGTCCATGAGCGGAGCACGGCGGGGGAGCGGCGGAGGGAGCGGTGACTCCTGGCATTGCCGTCGGCCGAGCGCGTTCACCATTGCACAGCCCGTGTGCGGGAAACAAGAGATCGCCAACCACGGCTATTCGATGGGTCGTTGAAGAACAAGAAGGGCAAGGATTCGCACTGTCGCGGTCCAATTCCGGGCGCGACGAATATCACGGGTAACCGGTCGAACGGTCTCGCCGAGGAGGCCCGCGAGGGCCGCGCCACGCCTGGATCTTCGCAGTCGCATCGCATCGGCAACTCTACGGCCGACGGCGGGTCGGCGGGTCGACGGGGGAGCCTCCGCCGACCCGGCGCCCTGGACCGCCCCCGCTACTTCTGAAACGCGGCCTAAAGCGGTGGCGGTGAAGTGAGCCAGCCGGCCACCGCCTCGGCGATCGGCTGGCGGGTCTCCAGCTCCACGAAGCCGAACTGGCCACCCTGGTTGCATTCGAGAAACCACCACGTGCCGTCGGCGTCCTCGGCGAAGTCGAAGGCCCCGTAGGCGAGATGGGCGACGCGCAGGTATCCGTACACGGCGCGGGTGATGCGGTCGGGCACCTCGACCGGCTCCCAGCCGTGGCCGGTCTCGCCGTAACGGCCGTCCACCTGGCCGGGTGTCGCGACCTTCCGCGCGGCGAACAGCTGGTGCCCGACGCAGGTCAGCCGGATGTCGGCCCGCTTGGGTATGTAGCGCTGGAGCAGTGTGGGTCCGGCGGTCACCGACTCGAAGTCGGTGCCCGGATCCACCCGGGTGGTCGGCAGCGAGACCGGGGGGTCGCCGGGTGGCGGGCCGGTGATCGACTTCACCACGATGTCCCGGTGCTCGGCGGCGAACAGCCGGGCGATGCGCGGGAACGTGGTGACGAGGGTGGGTGGTACGGCGAATCCGCTCTGGTGCGCGACCCGCAACTGCCAGGGCTTGAGGCGCGCCTGCGCCGCCGCCTGCGGGTGGTTCATCCAGCGTGCCGTCGTGGAGTACAGCATGCCGAAGAAGGCGTGCGCGGACTCGGCGGTGAGCCAGGGCGAGGGGCTGGGCGCGTGCGCCGCGCTCGCGCCCGGACGGCGTACCCATATCGAGCGCAGCCCGTCCATGCTCAACAGGCGTCCGCCCGCGGACAGATGGCCGCGGAAGTCGCCGCTGACGTACTCGGCGGACATCGACGCCTCGCCCGGCAGATCGGCGGGGTCGAAGCGCACCAGCGGCGTGCCGCGCCCGTGCAGCTCGGCCACGACCAGGTCGGCGGTGACGTCCTGCTCGGCGGTCAGGATCAGCACAGTCATCGGGTAACCAGGGGTGTCAGTCGTCGAAGTGCGTCTTGGAGCCGGCCGTCGAGGTCGTGGACCCGGCGGCGAGCAACAGCGCACGGTCGGCTATGGCGGGACGTCCGTCCGGCAGGACGTTCAGCTGGAGTGTGGAGTCGTAGATGAAAGGTCCGACGACCGGTGAGTTCGGAGCCGGAAAAGCGTAGTTCAGCGCGAACGGTCGCATGATTCTCCTCCACTGCCCCACGAGTGTTTTTCTGTCACAGGGGTAACAATACGTGGCGAAGATGTAATGGTCTCAGCACGGAAAGTCACATATGACGGCCCGTCAGGCGGAAGGTGTCCTGCCGTCCTCCGGACCTGGGGGGAAAGCGTCCGCGAGGCGGCGGCGGGATCGTGAGAACCGCTCAAGTCCGTTGCGAAGAAGCCGAGTTCGATGCCGAACGTGGCCAGTATTGGGGCATCCTGTCCGAATTCCGCCAGTCGTCCTCACTTCCGGAGGCCGGGGGTGTGAAGGCGCGGGCGGTGTCGCGGAGCGCCCGGACGCCGGACGGCCGGGGCGGAAGGAGAATCCCTCCGCCCCGGCCGCCTCAGGTCACCGGCCTCCGGTCGCCGAACCCGCCTCAGAAGGTGAAGACCGCGCCTCTTCCCCCGTCCATGGCGCACGAATTGGAGAAGGTGTGCGCGTAGTTGACGCGCTGCCCCTCCCATACGCCGTCGGCCGTCACCGTGACCGGCTCCCACTCCTTCGTGCAGACGCGGTTCGTCGCGGAGGTGGTGATGGCGTCGAACTTGGCGCCGTTCCGCTTGAGTTCGGAGCAGGCGGCGACCGCGTCGGGGTGGCTGCCCGACGGGCTGGGCGCGCAACTGAGCGTGACCGCGCGCTGTACCGTACCGGTCTTGTGGTCGGCACCGTCCGTGACGGTCAGGACCAGCGCGGACGGCGCGTACAGGCTCTTCTCTCCGGTGGATCTGGTGGCTCCGGTGTCGGCCGGCGCCGGCACGCCTCCGATGGCTGCGCCTGTGGCCGGTGCGCCTGTGATCGGTGCGCCCCCGGCCGTTCCGGCGAAGGACAGACTGCTGAGCGCCAGTACGGCTCCACAGGCCGCAGCCCTTGCGATGCTCCGCATTTCGAACACTCCCTGGGTTGATGTCTCGGACAACGGACGTGAGTCTTGCTCACGCCGGGGGTGCTTGGCCCACTCCGTGACCGGTTTTGGTGGCTCCGCGTGTCGTGTTGATCGCGCTGTGTGTTTACAACGGCCTGGTCCGGGCGTGTGCGGGGTGTGTGGCGAGATGGGCTGAAAGTAGTTGATTCGGAGCCGTGTGTGGTGATTGACGGTTTGATTGGAAGGTGATGAAGTCCATGAACCTATGATTATGTGATCGCCAGTGGCGCAGGATCAGCTCCGCCGACGCCGTCGGCCTCGGCCGGCTCGCCGCGCGGCAACGGCCAGATCTGCTGCGCCGTCAAACGCGTCTACGTCCAGGACGGCGTGCACGACAGCTTCGTGGACGCGCTCCTGGCCGGAGCTGCCAAGCTGCGCGTCGGGTGCCGATTGGTCGATGTCAACGATGTCGGGCCGCTGATCAGTGAACAGGCCGCCGAACGCGTCGAGTCGGTGGTCGCCGCGCTCGTCGCCGACGGCGCGCAAGGTGGCCGGCGGTGCGCGCCGGGGCGCCTTCTACGACCCCACCGTCCTCGTCTCGGTCGCCGAGGACAGCCCCGCGTTCGCCGACGAGATCTTCGGCCCCGTCGCACCCGTGGCCCGCTTCACCGACCCGCTCGACGCCGTACGGATGGCCAACTTCTCCTCGTACGGCTTCCAGGCGGCCGTCTTCACCCGCGGCATCCAGCGCGCCTTCACCCTCGCCGGACGACTCGACGTCGGCGGCGTCGTCACCAACGGATCGACCGCGCTGCGCGCCGAGAATCTGTCCTTCGGCGGACCGAAGGACACCGGCGGCTCTTCCGAGGGACTGCACGACACGGCCCTGGAGTTCACCCGTCCGCGAAGGTGTACGAAGGCAGCGCGAGCCTGACCGACATCAAGATGTTCGTGCCCAAGGGAGAGAAGAAGTGATGTCTGAGGGAGTATTTCCCGGGACAAGGGGCACATGCCTCTTCGACCCGAGCCTGCGGCTCCCCCCAGCCGCAGAGTTCCCACGGCCCCACCGGTCCACCCCCTGCCGGTGGGGCCGCCCCCTTCTCCGGGGGCCGGTCACCGCTCCACGGAGATCCGCACGGGTGTGTCGTCCGGGGTCGCCTCCGCGCCCCGCGCCGCCGCCCGCACCTCCACCGTTCGCGTTTCGGCCCGCACCTTCGCCGTCCAGGCGGCGGACAGCCGCAGCGTCCGGTTCGGCACCGCGCCCCGTACGAGCCGCTGCCGGTGCAGCACCCGCCCGCCCCGGCTGACGACCAGCGACGACAGCGGGCCGAGCCGGTCCTCCGTACGGAGGGTGAAGCCACCCGTTGCGACGCGCGGATCCGCCGGGTCGATCCGGTTGGGCGCGATCCACAGCAGCGGCGCGTCGACCTGGACCGGCACCCACGCGGCCGGCCGGGCACCGTCCCGCAGATGGCGCAGTACGGGCCCGGCGGCCAGCAGCCCCTCTCGTGCGGCCGTACTCGCGGGTTCGACCGCGTGCAGCAGATTCCCGATACCGAAGACCCCGGCCCGGTCCGTGCGGAACGAGCCGTCGACGGCCGGGCCCCGGGTGGCGCGGTCGAGGGTGATTCCGCCCCTGCGGACCAGTTCGTGATCCGGGATCCAGTCGCCGGTGAAGACCACCGTGTCGCAGGCGACGGTCGCGCTCCGGCCGTCCCGGTGCCGCACCACCACCCCCGAGAGCCGTTCCCGGCCGAGCAGTTCACCGACGCGGGCACCGACGAGCAGCGGGACACCGTGCCGGAGCCGGGCGTCGCCGGCCGTGGCGGGGGAGACCTGGTGGTAGGGCAGTTCCGTGACCATGGCCACCACATCGACACCGGCCTGCCGCAGCGTCCGTACGGCGGAGTAGCTGACGGACTCGGCGCCCACCACGACGGCGCGCCTGCCGACCGGACGCCGCCGCGGCGCCACCGTCCGCTGAAGCTCACCGGTCGTGAACACCCCGGCGGGCCGGGTGCCCGGCACCAGCCGCGCGCTGCGGGGGCTTTCCCGCGCGCCGGTGGCCAGCACGACGGCGCGCGCAGTGATCCGCTCCAGGCCCGCCGGGCTCGTGACATCGACGGTGAGCGGTCCGGCGCCGGTCGCCGGCCCCACCACGTCGCTCCACCCGGTGACCGTGACGCCCGTACGCACGGTCGCTCCCGCCCGGAGTGCCGCGTCCGTCCAGTGGAGCGCGTACGCCGGGCCGGTCATCGGCCGCCGCAGATCCCGCAGACCGAATCCGGGGTGGAGGCAGTGGCGGGGGACACCGCCGGGCTCGTCCTCCCGGTCGACGACCTCGACGTCCACGGTGCCGTTCGCGGTGCCGGTTCCGGCCAGTCGCGAGGCCAGCGCCAGACCGGCCGGGCCCGCGCCGACCACGAGGACGTCGACGGCGCGCTCGCGCCGGCCGGGCGCGGGTGAGGGCGGTTCGCTGTTCACCGTGCGGCCTCCGTGCCGGGCGTCGGGCCGCCGGGCGGTGACGCACCGGCCGTCGGTGCGCCGGGCGTCGGCGTGTCGAACAGGGCGCGCACCGTCGCCCCGCAGTAGAACCCCTGACACCGGCCGCCCAGCGCGCGGGTGCGCCGGCGCAGCCCCTCGGGCGAGGACGGCGGGATGTCACCCGCGAGCGCGTCACGGATCTCGCCGCGCGAGACCCGCTCGCAGTGGCACACGAGCGCCCCGTACGCGGGATCGGCCGCGATCAGTTCGGCACGTTCGTACGGACGGGGGTACGTCTCACCGAGGTTCGGCATCGTCACCGGTACGAGCTCCGCCGCCGTGCCCGGTTCGGCACCGGCCTCCGCCAGCAGCTCCACGACATACGCGGCGATCGCCATCGACGCGCTCAGCCCGGTCGACCGGATCCCGCCCACCGTGACGTACCGCTGTTCCGGGTACGAGCGGATCAGGTAGTCGTCGTGTTCGGTGGCCGCGCGCAGCCCGGCGTACACGGCGGTCACCTCCTCTTCGAGGAGGTCCGGCATGATCCGGCGCCCCTTCTCCCTGAGAAACGCGATTCCCTCGGCCGTGGAACCGGTGGCGCGCTTGTCGTCCAGATCCTCGGCGGTCGGACCGAGCATCACGTTGCCGTACACGGTCGGCGACACCAGCACTCCCTTGCCGAGCGCCGTGGGCACCGGCAGCAGGATGTGCCGGACCAGCCCACGCGCGAACTTGTCGAAGACGATGAGCTGACCGCGCCGTGGCGTCACCGAGAAGTCGGTGTGGCCGAGCAGCCGGTCGAACGCGTCGGCGTACAGGCCCGCCGCGTTGACCAGCCACCGGGTGCGCAGCGGCCCGCGTCCGGTGGTGAGCAGATGGGGCGCGTCCGGGGAGCAACCGGTCACGTCGCGTACGGGGCAGTTGAGATGCAGGTCGACCCCGTTGCGTACCGCCTGGGTCGCGTAGGCGAGCGTCGTCGTCCACGGGCAGATGACGCTCTCGTCGGGGACTTCGAGCGCGGCCACCGCGCCCGGTCCCAGATGCGGTTCGCGTCGGCGCAGCTCGTCGGCGCAGACCGTCCGGGTACGCCGGTATCCGTTGCGCGCCGCCTTGCGGGCGAGCGCCGGCAGGGTGGCGAGCTGTTCGTCGTCCCAGGCGACGAGCAGGGCGCCGATCGGCTCGACCGGGATGCCGCACTCCTCCGCGTACACGGCGAGCCTGTCCCGGCCCTCGCGCACGAGCCGGGCTTCGAGCGAGCCGGGCACCGCGTCGAAACCGGTGTGCAGGATGGCCGTGTTGGCCTTCGACGTGCCGTCGCCGACATCGCCGGACGCCTCGACCAGGGCGGTGCGCAGCGGGTACCGGGCCAGTTCGCGGGCGATCGCCGCGCCGACCACGCCGGCGCCGACGACCACCACGTCGTACATCTCGTCGGGCAGCGGCCCCGAGACGGTGACGCTCATGCCGCCCCTGCGCCCGCGCCGGTCTGTCCGGGCAGTGGCGTACGGCCGACGAGCGACGCCACCTCCGTACGGAAGACGCCCAGCCGGTCGGCCGCCTCGGCCGCCCCGATCATCGGCTCGAAGACCTTCTTGGGCCGCCACCGGGGCGCGGCCCGCTCCACCGTCATACCGGGGTCGAGACCGAGCCGCGCGACGGCGCCCACCCCCAGCGCGGTGGCGTCGGGCAACGGGGAGACTTCCACGGGCAGTTGGAGCAGATCCGCCTGGGTCTGCATCAGCAGGCGCGATCCGGTCAGTCCGCCGTCGACGCGCAGCGCCGACAGGGGCGTGCCGATGTCCTCGGCCACGGCGTCCGCCAGAGCGACGACCTGCGCCGCGATGCCCTCGCACAGCGCCCGCACCAGATGTCCGGGGCCGGTCTCCAGGCTGAGCCCGGTCAGCGACCCCTTCGCGTCGCCGCGCCACCACGGCGCGGCGAGTCCGGCGAGCGACGGTACGAAGGTGACGCCCCCGCTGTCGGTGACGGACGAGCCCACCCGGTCGAGGTCCCCGGCACCGGAGATCACGCCGAGATCGCTCAGCCACCGCACGGCGGACGCCGCCGTGTACACCTGCCCGTCGAGGCAGTAGCTGGCGCGGCCGTCGAGCCGCCAGGCGACACAGCCGACCAGGCCGGTCCCGCTGCGCAGCGGACGCGCGCCGGTCTGCGCGAGGAGGAACGCCCCGGTGCCGTAGGTGCACTTGGCCGTCCCCGGCTCGGTCACGTTCTGGGCGAGCAGCGCGGCCTGCTGGTCGACCAGCAGCCCCGTCAGCGGAATCGGGTCGCCGAAGGCCGTCGTGACACCGAACCGCCCTGCCGCGTCCACGACTTGGGGCAGCCGCTCGTCGCCCATCCCGAAGACGTCCAGGGCGGCGGGGGACCACTCGGCGGTGTCGAGGTCCAGCAGTTGGGTGCGCCCGGCGGTCGCCGCGTCGGTGACGAACGCGCCGGTCAGCTGGTGGACGAGCCAGGAGTCGGAGGTCGTGACGACGCCTTCGCGGGTGAGGTTCCGCCGGATCCACGCCATCTTGGGCGCGGCGAAGTACGGTTCCAGCGGAAGCCCGGTCAGCTCCCTCAACATCTGTGCGTGCGGGGCGAGTTCGGCGCACACCGACGCGGCCCGCCGGTCCTGCCACACGACCGCGTCGGTCAGCGGCGCGCCGGTGTCCGGGTCCCAGGCGAGGACGGTCTCACCCTGGTTGGCCAGCCCGACCGCCGCGACGGGTTCGCCGGCGTCGGCGAGCGCCCGGCGTCCCGCGTCGACGACCGAGGAGAGCAGCAGGGCGGGGTCGGCCTCAACCAGTCCGCCGGCGCCGTAGCGGGGCGGCGCCGGTGCCGAACCGCTGCCGATCACCCCGCGTTCCGGGCAGATCACCAGGGCCTTGGTGGCGGAGGTGCCCTGATCGACGGCGAGCACCGGCCGCGAGGCCGGGTCCACGGCGGTGCCGGGGGAGTGCTGAGCAGGCGGCATGTCACGTTCTTCGGTTCGGAGGCCGGTGATCCTTTGATCACTGGGCGCAAGGGTGGTGCAGCTCGCGTGCGACGTCAAGGTCACGACACGCACTCAGGGTTGCCTAAGGTCAGCAAAGTGTTCCAAGGTCGTCGCACCTCCCTCTACACTGATCGCCGAGTGACAGCGGGGTGTCACTGAGTAGTGTGATTCTCGGGTGCCGGGATGTGAACTACACCGGAATGAGGCGGAGTTGCGCGAGAATCGGGCGGACAGTCGGTGAGTGATCGCTTTCGTCCGCTCTATCACCCAGCAGGCCATGACAGTGAACTCCGCGCGGCCGTACAGGAGTTGCGGACCGGCCGCTGGCTGTCGATGCGTGATGTACTCGCCGGCACGCGGGGCTGGGCGCTGTGGACCCGGCGCACGCAGGTGCTCGCCGCCGTCGCCGCGGGCTCGGACACCGTGCACACCTGGCTGACCGAGGAGCCCGGCAGCGCCGACGCCGCCGTTATGCAGACGCGGGTGACGGTGGAGCGCGCCCTGCGCGCGCACCGCGAGGGCCATTCGCGGACGACTGATCTGTGGCGGCGGGCGTGGGAGGCGTGCGGCGCCACCGCGCGGCTGGTGCCGGCCGACCCCGTCCCCTGGGTCTGTCTGCTCGCACTCGCCCAACTCGACGGCAGGCAGCGGATGGAGGAGAACCGGCTGGCGCCGCCGGGGCCGATGCTCTTCCCCGGCCCGTGGGCCCTGCTCGCCGAGGCCGACAAGCGCGATCCGGGCAACCGTGAGGCGTACCACCGGATGCTCCAGTTCGTGTACGCCCGCAGGTCCGACGGCTCGCTGTCGGAGGCGGTCAACTTCGTGCAGTGGGCGGCCTCGTCCGCGTCCGAGGGGTCGGCGCTCCAGGCGCTTCCGCTCTTCGTGCGGGTCGAGCGGTACCGCAGGGAGGGCGGCAACGAGAAGGCGCTGGACCTGCACTGGGTCACCGAGGACGCCACCAGGGACGCGCTGCGGGCCCTGCGTATCTGGTTCGACCGGTCCGTGCCCGCCGAGACCTCGCTGCTGGACCTCAACTATCTGGCGCACGCCCTGTGGGGTTCGCTCCAACTGGCCGATGCCGCAAGGGTGTTCGAGGCTCTGGGGCCGTACTACACCCCTTTGCCGTGGGCCCATCGGGCCCGCAGTCCCGACGACACCGCACAGGTCGAGGAGGTGTTCGCCCGCGCCCGCGCCCGTTGCCTCTCCGCCGGTCGTGAGCGGAAGTCGGACACCTAGATTCTGTCCGGCTCCCACAATCGGCGCCTTCCCGGCCCGTTCCGCCTTGAAAGGCCATGGGCCCACCGTACGTTCCCCCGTCTCTCCTCTATTTCTCCGTACCCGGAGGTACTTCCATGTCCGTTTCCCCACCGGTCTGGTCGAAGCCGGACTCTGTTCCGCAGCAGGATGAAGAAGAACGGCTGAGGGAACTCGGCTATCAGCCGGTACTCGCCCGCAGGATGGGCGGTTTCGGCAATTTCGCCATCAGCTTCTCGGTGATCTCGATCCTCTCGGGATGTATGACCCTGTACGGCTTCGGGCTCATCACCGGCGGTCCCGCCGTGATGCTCTGGGGCTGGGTGGGTGTCGGTGTCTTCGTGCTCTGTATAGGCATGGCGCTGGCGGAGGTGACCAGCGCGTATCCCACATCGGGCGCCCTCTACTACATGGCCGACCGGCTCGGCGGACGCAAGTGGGGCTGGTACACCGGCTGGCTGAACCTGCTCGGACTGCTGGGCGCGATCGCCGGAATCGACTACGGCGCGGCCCTGTTCACCGGCGCGTTCCTCAACCTCCAGTGGGGATTCGACCCCACGCCGGGCTGGACCATGGTCATCTTCATGTGCATCCTGCTGCTGCACGCGACGCTGAACCTGTTCGGCGTCCGCCTCGTCAGCGTTCTCAACTCGATCAGCGTCTGGTGGCACCTCGGCGGTGTCGCGCTGATCGTCGGCATTCTCGCGGTCGTCCCCAAGAACCACCAGTCGCCCGAATTCGTCTTCACGGAATTCGTCAACGGGACCGGCTGGGAGAACCCGATCTATGTGGCCGCGATCGGTCTGCTGCTCGCCCAGTACACCTTCTCCGGCTACGACGCGTCGGCCCATCTCTCCGAGGAGACCTCCAACGCGTCCGTCTCCGCCGCACGCGGCATCGTGCGCGCCATCTGGGTCTCCTGGATCGCAGGCTTCGCCCTCCTCGCCGGTCTGACCTTCGCCATCCAGGACTACGCGGCCACCAGCGGCGCCGCCGTGCCACCCGCGCAGATCTTCATCGACGTCCTGGGAACCAACGGCGCCAGCGCACTTCTGCTTGTCGTGATCATGGCGCAACTCTTCTGCGGCAACGCGGAGGTGGCCGCCGCCAGCCGCATGGTGTTCGCCTTCAGCCGGGACAACGCCCTGCCCGGGTCGGCCCTGTGGCGGCGCGTCAGCAGCCGTACGCAGACCCCGGTGCCCGCCGTGTGGCTGTCGGTCGGCTTCGCGTGCCTGCTCGCCGTGCCGTCGCTGTACTCGCCGACCGCGTACGGCGCCGTGACGGCGATCAACGTCATCGGCATCACGCCCGCCTACGCGATCCCGATCTATCTGAAGCTGCGGGCCGGCGACCGCTTCCAGCCCGGTCCCTGGACGCTGGGCCGCTGGAGCAAGCCGATCGGCTGGATCGCCGTCGTATGGGTCGCGGTCGTCACCGTGCTCTTCTGCCTGCCGCAGAAGAGCCCGGTCACCGCGGACACCATGAACTACGCCGTGATCGCGCTGGCCGTCGTACTGGCCCTGGCCACGGCCTGGTGGTACGCGGCGCGGGGCTCGTACAGCACTCCGCAGTCGTACGGAAGTGCCCGCGAGCAGTCGGAGATCTCCGAGGGGATCGTGTAGGACGACGCGCGTCACCGCGTCCTCGGTACGGAGGCGACGCCGACTCCGCCTCCGTACCGAGGACGCGCCTTTTCCGCCTCCCGGTTCGGCTCAGTTCTCCCGGAGGAACTTCCTGGCCAGCTCGCTGCCCAGCCGCACCGCAGAGGTCCGGCTCTCGATCGGCTTGACCTTGGAGTTCTTGAACAGGATGTACGTCACCCCCGAAGGGACGCCGCCCCGCGCGGGATGGGGATCGATCCCGAGCGAGCGCGCGGCGGCGTACGACGCCTCCCCGACGAGCCCGACCGGTCCGGTGTCGCCCACCACCGCGTACTCCACCCGGTCCTGGTAGATCACCGCCGCGACACCGCCGCCCCGGATGCCGGACGTGGTGTAGTCCCAGATCCGGCTCGGCCCGGGCACCACGACGAACGGCAGCCTCTCCGCGTTCAGCGGCTTGCCGTCGGACTGGTGGAAGGCCGTGTCCCCCTGGAACCAGCGGTCGGTCTTCTTGTTGCAGCGCGCGGTGACCTGGCCGTCGCAGTCGATGTCCAGGTCGGCCTTCCAGAACACCGCGCCCTTCTTGCCGCACACCGGGATGTCGGCGGACTTGCCCTGGTCGGTCCGGTACAGGCCCTTCGAGACGCGTGCGCAGCCCCGCACCTTCGCCCGAAGGGCGGCCGCGGTGACCGGGCCCTCCAGCCGGAACGAACCAGCGGCGGCCGGCGGGCCGGGCGCCCCGGCGCGGGGCGCCGGCGGTGGCGGCAGATGCGTCGTGTCGAGCGCGGTGGCGGGCAGCGCCGAAGCGGCTAGCAGTACCGCGCCGACGGCGGCGTAGAGGTGCGATCGGTGGTGCACGGAGGCGATTCCCTTTCCGGACGGACTTCACAGCTGCTGGACTTCTGGACTTCCCGCCCCTGTTCCCGCCCCGCCCGACCCCTGCCCCGCCCGACCCCTGCCCCGCCCCGGGCACGGTGGCGCTACGTCCCGAAGACGCCCTCGTCGCCCGCACGGCTCTCCATGGCCAGAGCCAGCCGGCCGAGGAAGATCCGCTGCCCCGTCACCAGCAGCTCCACGGCGTCCTCCAGGGGAAACCAGCCGAGCCGGTCGAGCTCCGGGAACTCCCGCTCCACCCCCGACCCGCGCGGCCACTCCATGGTGAACGTGCCTGGTACGGCGAGGGCGGGATCGAAGTCCGCCTCGACGGCCCACACGGTGACGGTCTTGCCGCCCGACTGGCGCGTCTCGCCCAGCGGCTCCCGGCGCCCGGCCGGCGGAGGGTGCCCCACCTCCTCCTCGAACTCCCGGTCGGCCGCGTCCTCGGGCGTCTCGTCGGGGCCGTACTCACCCTTGGGGATCGACCACGCGGCCCTGGTGCGCCCCGCCCAGAACGGGCCGCCCATGTGCCCGATGAGCACTTCGGCGCCCGCGTCCGTGACCCGGTACAGGAGGAGTCCCGCACTTCGCTTCCCTGACATCACGTCAGTCTGTGGGGGGTCGCGCGGGGTCGCCATCGGGGGAGCGCATGCGGGGCAGCCAGGCCCCGTCCGGGCCGCTTCGAGGGCACCCTGAAGGTAAAGGGGAAGTAATGGGAACGTCATGGGAGTCTCGAAGCGTTAGGAGGGTAGACGTAGTCCGAGGCCCTTCAGCGGGGCCGTCGGTGTCATCGAAGCGCAGGAGACGGCATGCCCGGAATCATCGACCGCATCAAGGCATTCACCCGTAGTCCGCAGGGGCGGCGCGTGATCGGTCAGGTACGCGCGGCCTCGTCGGACCCGCGGAAGCGCGAGCAGGCCCGCCGCCTGTTCGGCAAGCTGCGTGGCGGCAGGCGCTGACCCGGTAGCGACCGCGGAGGGCACCCGCCCAGGGCAGGGCCCGGCCTCATGACGCATGACGAGGCCGGGCCCTGCCTGCGGCGTCTGTTCCGGGTACGGCGCCTCGGAACGACTGCCGCGTCAGGGGAACTGAACCACCACCGAGGGGATGGTCGACGTCCCGGACGTGGGTTCGCCGGTGTCGTTGATCACCCGCTCGTACTGACCCGCCCCGCCGAGCGAGACGACCAGCAGATGGTGGAACTTGACGCCCGGTCTGACCGGTGCCTGGAAACCGTTGTGCCGCTGGATCGTGGGATCGACGTTGTAGTAGCAGTAACTGCCCATCCCCCAGCCCTCGTGCTGTTCGACCGAATCGTCGACCCGGTAGGCGGCGTAGCCCTTGGTGTCGCCGTTCTGGATCGCCGCCCGGTTGGGCGCGTCGTACGCCTTCTCGTTCTGGAAGAAGATCGTCCGGCCGCGTTCGCCGTACCACTCGACGTCGTATTTGTTGAAGTGTTCGACGAACAGGCCGGTGGCCAGGACGTCGTCGCCGTTCACCCGTACACCGAAGTCGGCCCTGTTGGTCTCCCAGCCGACCCCCTCACCGTGGTCCGCCCGCCACACCCAGGTGTGGTCGATGATCGTGTCGTCGCTGTTGACGACCATGCTGGTGGTCGCCTTGCCGGGGCCGGCACCGCCGATCCGGATGAAGACGTCCTGGACCGTAGTCGGATTGGCCGCGTGGTCGGCGGACGATGACCGTGGTCGGATTGGCCGCGTGGTCGGCGGACGATCCCTCGGGGCCGACCTCCAGCAGCGTCTCGGAGTTGACGGGACCGGCGTCGATCAGGAAGCCGGCCAGCTTCACCCCGTCCACGTCGGCGACCTTCATCGCCGTCACCCCGTTGTCGGGGACGACCGTGGCGAGACCGAGCCCCAGGACGACCGTGTTCGCCCGGTCGACTTCGATTGTCTCGTCCACGTGGTGAACGCCGGGCGTGAACAGCAGGTTGAGGCCCTGGTCGAGCGCGGCGTTGATGGTCTGCGCCGTCGCGCCCGGCTTGACCACGTAGAACTGGTCCAGGTCGATCGACGGGCCTGCGGGCGCGCCGCTGTCCCAGGTCACCCCACGCGCGTTCGTGCGCTTCTCGGGCACGAACACCTTGTAGGTGTCGCCGTCCAGGTGGAGGAACGGCTTCTCGCGGGAGGCCGGGGTGGTCTCCAGCGTGGTGTACGGCGGGTCGGGGAAGCTCTGCGCGGGCGCGCCCTCCACACCCGAGAACGTCATGTTCCACACGGCGTTCTGCCAGCCGCCGACCGAGCTGTCGCGGGTGTACCACTGCTGCTGGGAGTACGGTCCCACGGTGCCGTCGATCTTGCTGTCGGCGATGTAGCCGCCGCTGGCCCAGCCGTATCCGTCGGGAGCCGGGTTCAGCCCGCTCTTGACGTGCATACGGCGGAACGGGGCGGCCCGTGAGACGGCCCAGCGGTTCGTCCCGTTCACCGGGTTGAGCGACAGGTTCTCGGCCGAACGCCAGAAGTTCTGGGTGGCGTTGCCGTTGAACCAGCCGGCGTCCACGGTCACGTCACCGTTGATGTTCACGTCGTCGGGCGACAGCCCGAGATCCGACACCGAGGTGTAGAAGCCGAGTTGGGCGTTCAAGCCGTTGTGCGTCCCCGGCTTGAAGAGGAACTGGTAGCGGCCGGAACCGAATTGGGGCGACTCCTGCTGCTTGAAGACCTCGTCGAGCTTGCCCTGGATATTGGGCGTCGAAGGGTCGAACACGATCACGTTGGGGCCGAGATCGCCGCCGCCCTCGATCGGGTCGGCGTGCGCGGGGCTGCTCGGGACGAAGGCCAGCAGGGTCGCGGCCAGGGTGGCGGCGAGCGTCGCGGCCAGTCCGCGGCGGGACGGCGGCGAGGCGCCGCGGAGCGCCGGAGAGTCGATGGGGGGGAGCGTGCACGGGCATCTCTCCTGGGTCGTGAACGGTGGGGGGAACCTGCGAAGAGCCCTCCGGGAATCCTTCAGAGAGCGCTCTCCGAGTGCACGGCTGATGCTGCTCCGGTGTTTCGTACACGTCAAGAGTTGTGAACAGATGGACCGTCACGGGTTCCGCCGTGAACAACAAGTGACCGCCGACGAGTTGGGGCGTCGGCGGTCACCAGGGCACGGCGGGTGGGTCAGACCAGCTGCCAGAGATGGTCGTCCGTACCGTTGTCCTCGAACTGCACCACCTGCGCGCTGTTGGCCGTCGACATCCCGTCCACGCCCAGCACCTTCCCGCTGTGCCGGTTGAGTATCAGCGACCAGCCCTCGCCCCGGTCGACCAGCTGCCAGAGATGGTCGCCGCTTCCGTCGTCCTCGAACTGCACGATGCGCGCGCTGTTCGCCGTCGACCTGCCCTCGGCCCCGATGGTCTTCCCGCTGTTGCCGTTGCGGATCAGGAACCAGCCGCCGCCCGCCGGGGCCAGTTGCCAGGCGTGGTCGGCCGTCCCCGTGTTGTCGAACTGCACGACCCGCCCGCGGCCAGGGACATCCCGTCCACGCCGAGCACCTTGCCGCTGTGCTTGTTCCGTACCCGGCGGTACGGCGGCTCCGCCGTCCAGGCCCGCCCGCCGGGCGACGCGGTCGGGAAGGCGGTGATCCGCAACCGGGCCGCGCCCATCGGGATGAGCGTCACCGGTTCGGGCGGCGCCGTGCTGCGGGCCGGACTGTCCTGGAGGGGAGCGACGACACGCTGCTCGTCGGCCACCCATTCCGCGATGCGGCGGGCCGATGTGGTGATCCGGACCGGCGAGCCCTCGTGGGTGAAGGGGTTCGCGGCCAGCGGTCCGCGGTCGGCCGTGAACCGCAGCCCTCTGAGCGGGTCCGGCGCGAGGCCGACGTTCCACGGGGTGGTGGGGTGCACCGAGAGTTCGGGGAAGTCCTCGGTGCCCGCGAACCGTTCGTACCGCTCGCCGATCTTCAGGGAGTACGCGAGCGGTCCGTGGTCCACGCTGACGGAGCCGTGGTTGTCGTCCCACGTCCTCACGGTGGTGTGCTGCGGCAGCCGCAGTGTCACCCGGTCGCCGTCGCGCCACTCGCGCTCGACCCTGAAGAACCGCGGCCCGCCCGGCTGTGCACGGACGGTCTCGTGGAGGAGTCCGGACTCGACATCGCGGACGGCATGGCGGAGCTCGCCCACGTCGTACGCACCGGGCCCGGCCGGGCGGGCGCGCTCGCCGACCATCTCGCCGACCGGCTGTGGCAGCGCTGGGGGACGCGCGACGACGTCGCGCTCCTCGTCCTGCACCGGGCACCCGACCCCGGCACCCGCCAGGCGCCCCGCGTCCACCAGTACATCCACCAGGCCGACGCGGAGGGCCTGACCGAGACCCGCGCCGTGCTGCGCCAGGCGCTGGAGGACTGGAACATGGCGGCCCTCGTGGACGATGTGCAACTGGCCGCCGGAGAGCTGCTGGTGAACGTGCTGCTGCACACCGAGTCGGGCGCCGTCCTCACGCTGGAGGTCGTGCCCGAACCGGTGCGGCGGGTACGGCTCTGGGTGAAGGACCGCTCCAGCGCCTGGCCGCGCCGGCGCCCGCCGGGCGAGTCCGCGACGTCGGGGCGCGGACTGCTGCTGGTCGACGCGGTGGCGACGCGCTGGGGGGTGGAGCCGCGCGGCGACGGCAAGGCCGTGTGGTGCGAGTTCACGCCACCGCGAACCCAGGCCCTGCCTTCGAAGTAGCGCCGTCCGCCCGCGGGCCGGGCGGGACTTCGACGACAGGGGCCCGGGCCGCCTGAGCAGCGGGGACAATGGGACGGTGACCCACCGCTACCGCTACCACGTGCTCGGCGCCACCCAGGCCTTTGGGCCGGACGGCGCGGAGGTGCCGATCAGCGGGTCGAAGGTGCGCGCGCTGCTGACCGCGCTCGCCGCCGCGGGCGGCCGTACGGTCCCGGCCGGCCAACTGACTGCGCGGGTGTGGGACGACGCGCGGCAGCCGCCCGCCGACGAGCCGGCCGCGCTCCAGGCCCTGATCGGGCGGCTGCGCAGGGCACTGGGTGGCGCCGCGATCGCGTCGGCACCCGGCGGCTACCGGCTGGTGGTGGCGCGTGACGACATCGACCTGTTCCGCTTCGAACGGCTCGCGGCGGAAGGGGCGTCGGCGCTCGACGGCGGGGACGCCGCCCGTGCGGCGGCCCTGCTGGACGAGGCCCTGTCGCTGTGGCGCGGTCCCGCCCTCGCGGATCTGCCGGGCGGGGACACCGAACCGCCGGCCGTACGCGCGTGGCAGCGCCGCACCGAGGCCCGCCGCGCCCGCCTGATGGCCGACATCGGCCTCGGCCACCCCGAGCGCGCCCTGCCCGGACTCGCCGCGCTGGTGGCCGAGTCACCACTGGACGAGCCGTTGCAGGCGGCCCGGATCGGGGCCCTGCGCTCGGCGGGACGGCGCGCCGAAGCCCTCCGGGCGTACGACGAGGTACGCGCCTTGCTGGCGGACCGCCTAGGCACCGGCCCGGACAAGGAGCTGCGGGCCCTGCACGCGCGACTGCTGGCGGACGACGAGACGGACGAGGCCGACGCGGGTGGCGCGGGTGGCGCGGGGCGCTTCGGGGGCGGGACCGGGGTACGGCGCTCTCCCGAGGCGGCGGCCGGCCGGGGCGGCGTCGCGCAGGGCGTCGAGGCCGGTGCCGGGCGGTCCGTGCTCCCCGGCAATCTGCCCGCCCGGCTCACCTCCTTCGTCGGGCGAGAGGAAGAACTGGCCTTGCTCGTAGGGGAGTTGGGTGCGCATCGGCTGACGACGCTCACCGGGCCCGGAGGCGCCGGGAAGACCCGGCTGGCCTTCGAGGCGGCCGAGCGCGCGGCCGGTGCCAGTGGTGGCTGGCCGGACGGGGTGTGGGTCGCGGAACTCGCCTCCGTACGAGAGCCGGGCGCCGTGCCCGAGGCCGTACTGACCGCGCTCGGGGCACGTGAAACGGCGGTGCACGGGCGGCCCGGCGCCGCGACCGGACCGCTCGCGGGGCTCGTCGAACACTGCCGCCCCCGCCGCCTGCTGATCGTTCTCGACAACTGCGAGCAGGTGATCGGCGCCGCGGCCGAACTCGCCGAGACCCTTCTCACCCGCTGCCCCCACGTGACCGTCCTGGCCACCAGCCGCGAACCGCTGGGCGTGCGCGGCGAGTTCCTGTACGGAGTCGGACCGCTGGCGCGGACCGCGGCGCTGCGGCTGCTCGGTGAACGCGGCGCGGCGGCCCGGCCCGGCTTCCGTACGGACGACGACACCCCGGCCTGCGAGGAGATCTGCCGCCGGCTCGACGGTCTGCCGCTCGCCGTCGAACTGGCCGCCGCCAGACTGCGGTTGCTCGCCCCGCGCCAGCTCGCCGACCGGCTGGACGACCGCTTCCGGCTGCTCGGCGCGGGCAGCGGCAGCCGGACCGTGCTGCCGAGGCAGCAGACCCTGCGCGCCGTCGTGGACTGGTCGTGGGAGTTGCTGACGGAGACCGAACGGGCCGTGCTGCGCAGGCTCTCCGTCTTCGCGGGCGGCTGCGCGCCGGGCGAGGCCGAGGAGGTCTGCGCCGGTGGTGACCTGCCGGTCTTCGACGCACTCGCCTCTCTTGTCGACAAGTCGCTCGTCGTGGCCGTGCCAGGCGGCCCGGACGGTATGCGCTACCGGCTGCTGGAGACCGTCGCCGAGTACGCGGCCGGGCGACTGGACGAGTCGGGTGAGCGGGCAGCCGTCGAGCTGCGGCATCTGCGCGCCTACCGCGAACTGGTACGTGTCGGCGAACCCGAGCTGCGCGGCCCCCGACAGGCCTACCGGCTGGGGCAGTTCGAGCGCGAGCACGACAACGTACGGGCCGCGCTGCGCACCGCGCTCCACGGCGCGGACGGGCAGCCGCGCGAACAGGACGCGCTGTGTCTCGTGCTCTCCATGAGCTGGTTCTGGCAGTTGCGCGGCCATCAGCGCGACGCCCGCGACTGGTCCACCGCCGTCGCGGCCCTGGGTCCCGACCCGTTCGCGCCGCCCGTCCGTCCCGCCGTACCGCTCGCCGACCCGTGCGTCGACCTCCCGCCGCCCTGGTCCGACGACCAGGTGTGGGAGGCCAGGCGCGGTGTGCGGCTGGTGAGTTTCGCCGCCGGCGCGGAAGCGGACGGGAGCGTCGTGGGCGGGAGTGTCACGGGCGGGAACGGCGCGGGCGGGAACGTCGGGGACGGGAACGTCGGGGGAAGCGCCGCCACCCGCGACCACCTCACCCGGATTGTCGCCGCCTACCGCCGGGACCTGCCCCAGGTCTGCCGCCAGCCCGGCGTCATGTGGTTCTTCGCCGGGCTGCTGGTCGGCGAGTGGCGGAGCATGGGCGAGACACTGGACGCCCTGGTGGACGCCTGCCGCGAACGGCCCGGCCGGGGCTGGGACCTCGGTCTCGCGCTGACACTGCGCGGGAAACTGCTCGGTACCGGCCCCGACAACGAGGGCCGGGCGGCGCGCGACGCCGACGAGGCGGTGTCACTGTTCGAACAGGCCGGCGATCTGGTGATCCTCGCCGAATCCCTGTCCGCCCGGGGCGAGTCGTACGAGCGGCGGGGCCGGTACGAGGAGGCCGCGGCGGACTTCGAGCGGGCCATGGAGAGCTGCGCGCGGATCGCCATGGCCACCCAAGCCTCGCTGTTCAAGGCGCGGTTGGCCTCCGTACGGCTGGAGGCCGCCACCGGTCCGGCGGCCCAGGAGGACGCCGAACGGCTGCTGCGAGAAGCGGTCGAGGAGTCCCGAGGACACGCGGGACGCACCGGCGGCACGGCCCGACTGCTGCTCGCCGGCCGCTACGGCAGGACCGGCCGCACCACCCTCGCGCGGGACCAGCTCACCACCCTGGAAGAGGAACCGGGCTTTCGCGAGCATGTCCTCCAACTGGGCCTGGCCGAGGGGCTGCACGGCTGGCTCGACTGCCTCGACACCGCGTACGGGCCGGCGCTGGGCCATCTGCGCGCTGCTGTACGTCTGTTGAACAGCCTGGCCCACCTCGTGGCGCCCCAGCTGATCGTCAGTCAGTTCCTCTGTGCCGCCTGGGCGAAGACCGGTACCGGCGAAGCGGCCGACGGAGCACGGCTGTTGGGGGCGTACGGACGGCACGCCGGGCTCGCCGAGAAGTTTCTCTTCCACCCCTACCCGGCCGGTTACGAGCGGGAGATCGGCCGCCGGGCCGAGGCCGAGGTGCGGGCCGCGCTCGACGACGCGACCTGGGCACGCGCGTACGGAGAGGGCGGCGGCCTCTCCGTGAAGGAGGCCGCCGCCCTCATCTGACGCCCCTGGCCCTGCTCAGGAGCGGTCGGCCGACCGCTCCCGCGCCTCCGCGAGATCCGCCCGCGTCGGCGCGTCGTCCTGCGTGAGACCGCCGCGCCAGTAGCCCGAGAACTGGACCGCACGCTTGTCGAGCCCGCGTTCGCCGACCAGATGACGGCGCAGCGCCCGTACCGCGCCCGCCTCGCCGCCCAGCCAGGCGAACACCGACCCCGTGGGGAACTCCGCCGCGCGCACCGCCGCCACCAGCGGCGGGCCGTCACCCGCCGCCGCGGCACGGCGGTGCAGCCAGTGCACCGTCACGTCCCCCGCCGACGCGAACCGCTGCTCCTCGGCGGCGTCCCACACCTCCACGTACGCCACCGCACGCGTCCCGGCGGGCAGCGCCTCGATGATCGTGCCGATCGCCGGCAGCGCCGACTCGTCACCGGCCAGCAGCATCCAGTCGGTGGTCCCGAGCGGTACGGGCTCCGCGAAGTACGCGGACGGGCCGAACATGCCGAGCACATCCCCGGGCCCGGCCGACCGCGCCCACCGGGTCGCGGGACCCTCGTCCGCAGCCCCGCCCTCGCTTCCGTTCCCGTTCCCGTTCCCGCGCGCACCGTCGTGCAGGACGAAGTCGATGTCGATGGTGCCCCGCGCCGGGTCGTACGCGCGGATCGTGTAGCCGCGCATCCAGGGCCGCTCGTCCTCCGGGATGGCCTGGAACGCGCCGTACCAGCGCATCACGTCCCCGTCGGCGCCGGGCGCGGGGAGCCGGGGAGCGGTCTGGCCCGGCTTGGGGAAGTAGAGCTTCACCTGCTGGTCGGGGGCGTCGTACGAGAAATCGGCCAGTGCCGGACCGCCGAAGGTGACGCGGACCATGTGCGGCGAGAGCCGCTGTACCGCCGAGACCTCGACGGTCCGTACCGGCAGGCCCGGAGCGGCGGGGTGCCCGGCGGTTGTGTCTGAGTGACGTGTCATGCCGGAACGGTCGCAGCCGCCACCGACACGCCACCGACACGCCACCGACACGCCGCCTACACGGCCGCGAGGCGCCGCGACACGCCCGTACACGCCGCCTGTACGGCCGTGAGGCGCCCGCCTACAGCGCCCCGGCCACCGCGTGCACGAAGCGCGCGTGGCCCCGGTGGCTGCACGGCGCCTCCGGATTCCACGCGACGGTACGCACCCGCCCCTGGAGCGCGCGCCAGTGGCCGTCGCCGCCCAGCGCGGCGGGCGTGGCCGCGTTCGCCCGTGCGTCGCCGAGCACGACGTCCGGATCGAGCGCGAGTGCCTGTGCCCAGTCGGTGGTCAGCCAGTTGCCGCCCGCCCCCCGGCCGGGGTCGAGCAGATCGACGCCGAGCGCCGTCAGCGCCCGCAGGTCGGGCCAGGTGCCGGGCCGCGCGAGATGTACGGTGCCGGGCCCGGCCGCCGACAGGGCCAGCACCCGGGCCGCGCCGGGCCGCGCGGTGAGCGTACGGAGCCGGGCCTCCGCCCACTCCAGGTCCTGCGTGTCGGGTTCGCGCGGCCCGCCGAGCGAGCGGGCGAGCGCGCCGAACCGGTCCCTGATCCCGTCCAGCGGACGGTCCTTGCCCACCTCGACGACGACCACGGGCAGCCGCTGCGCCAGATGCTTGGCCGCCTCCGGATCGATGCCGTAGATCTGGCCGCCGCCGTAGCTGACGGCGACCAGCAGGTCCGGTTCGGCGGCGAGGACGGCGTCCGGGTCGAGCGACCCACCCGCGCCGAAGTACCGGGTGTCGGCGAGCGGCAGCCCGCCGGCCTTCGCGGGGTCGGGGGAGTCACCGTCGTGGTGGGACCCGAAGACGCCCATGGGCCGCAGGCCGTGGTCCCACAGGGTCGCGCCCGCCTGTATGTAGGCGACCACCCGGACCGGGGCGCGGGGTGCGACGGCCAGTTGTTCGCGATCGTCCGTGAACTCCCAGACGGTGTGCGGGGACATGGCGTCGCCTCATTCCGCTCTCGTCGTGCGGTGGGTGAGTGTGACCCTGCCCGGCGGACGGCGCCGGAAGTCCAACCGTACGCCGGTCAGGGCTCGATGAGGCCGGCCCTGATCGCGTACCGGGTCAGTTCCACCCGGTCCTTGAGCCCCAACTTCTGGAGCAGATTGGCTCGGTGGCGCTCGACCGTCTTGGCGCTGATGACGAGCAGGTCGGCGATCTTCTTCGACGAGTGGCCCTCGGCGACGAGTTTCAGGATCTCCTCCTCCCGCGCGGTCACCGCCTTGTCCGGGACGCTCTCGCCCCGGCGCACCTGGTCCAGGTAGTTGCGGATGAGGGCGGTGACGGCACCGGGATAGAGAAACGGTTCGTCGCGCATCGCCGCCCGGCACGCCTCCAACAGGTCGCGGTCCGCGACCGACTTGAGTACGTAGCCGCTCGCGCCGGACTTCAACGCCTCGAAGAAATATTGCTCGTTGTCGTACATCGTCAGGATCAGGATGCGGGTGTCCGGCAGCAGCCTGGACAGTTCGCGGGCCGCCTGGAGGCCGGTCATCCTGGGCATCGCGATATCGAGGATGGCCAGGTCGGGGCGGTGCTCGCGGGCCAGCTCGATGGCCTCGGCGCCGTCCCCCGCCTCCGCGACAACGGTCAGGTCCGGCTCGCCGTCGAGGATCAGCCGCACTCCGCGCCGTACGAGGGCGTGGTCGTCGGCGAGCAGGATGCGCGTCCGCGCGGGCTCAACGGCGCGTCCGGAGTCGGGACCGGAGCGGGGTCCGGGTCCGGAAGTGAGATGGGTCATGGCTGTCCGTGGCTCCCGTTCGTCAGATGCGCGGCCGGTCCGGCGCGCGTGGCCGCTCCGATGTGCCCGGCGGGGACGTGCAGCCGTACCTCCGTACCGCCGCCCGTCGCGTCGCCCACCGACACCTCGGCGCCGATCAGCAGCGCGCGCTCGCGCATGCCCCGGATGCCCGCGCCCTCCGCGGCCGTACCGATGCCGTGCCCGTCGTCCCTGACCAGCAGTTCGAGTCCGAGCGCGCCGTGGTGCAGTGCCAGGTCGACCCGCTGGGCGCGGGCGTGCCGGATGATGTTGGTGAGCCCTTCCTGGGCGACCCGGTAGAGGACCAGTTCGACCTCCTGGTCCAGCGCGGGGAGGTCGCTGTCGAAGCTGCGCCTGACGGTCAGTCCGGTGTGGGTGGTGGTCTCGTTCGCCAGCGCCTTGAGCGCGCTGATCAGCCCCAGTTCCTCCAGCACGCCCGGGCGCAGCCTGCGGGCGATCCGGCGGATCTCGTCCAGGCTGTCCCTGGTGGTCTCCTGCACCTGGAGCAGTTCGTCCCGCAGCGGCTCGGGCGCCCGGTCGGCGACGCGCCGCAGTTCGAGCAGCACGGCGGTCAGGGTCTGGCCGATCTCGTCGTGCAACTCCTGGGCGATCCTGCGGCGTTCGGCCTCCTGCGCGGAGAGCGCGAGCGCGCTGCTGGCCGCGCGTTCGGTCTCCAGCCGGTCGAGCATCGTGTTGAACGTCCGGATCAGTTCGGCGATCTCGCCGTGCCCCGACACGATCGGCCGGGGGCCCGGCCGCAGCAGATCGGTGGTGGTCATCGCGCGGGTGAGTCGTTGCAGGGGCCCGAGCCCGATCCGTAGCAGCGCGGCGTTGGCGATCAGCATCGCGACCAGACCGGCGGCCATGACCGCAGCCTCGGTGAGCAGGACCGGCGTGGACACCGTGACGGGGCCGAGCAGCAGCAGCGCGGTCGCCGCGAACAGCACGGCGGCGTTGAGCAGGAAGATGCGCCAGAACAGGGACACGGAGTACGGCCTCCTCGGGGTGGACCTCCCCACTATCGCCCGTACGCGCCGCCGGACGAGCCATTGCGACGTCCCGCCCCCGCCACTCCCGGGCGATCCGGGTGTCCCACCACCCCCGGATACATGTCCCACACCCCCGGATATGGGTGCCCGCACCGATGGCTCCGGTCCTGTGCGGCGGGTGATCGTGGACACGGACGTGCCGGGCCGGCTTCGTCCCGCACACCACGCTCCACGTGGAGCCCTCGACCCCGATGGCCAGGACGCCACGCGGTGCCGTACGAGACTCCGCGTCGACCTGGGGAGGAGGTCCCATGCACGCCCCCGACGAAGACCGCCTTCTCGACGATCTCGCCGACCGGCTGCGGCACGACGATCCCCGTTTCGCCGCCGCGTTCGAACAGGGCCTGCCCTGCCGCCCCCGGGAGTACCGGCGCCGCGCCGCGTGGCTGACGCTCGCCGTCGGGCTCGGTCTGCTCGGGGTGGGCATCGTGCTGGGACACGGGCTCCTACTCGCGGGCGGGCTCGTGGTCGCCGGGGCGGCCGGGTATCTCTTCGACCCGAACCGGGAGCACATTCGGCGCGGCACCGCGCCGCCGTCCTGACGGGGCCGCCCGGCCTCCGTAACGCCCTCTGTACGCCCTCCGTACGGAGGGCGTAGACGTGTCTGTACCACCACCAACAACCGTAAAAGGCCCATTTTATTTTACGTTAAAATGGATCGCGAGTTGGCCCCGCTCGGTTGAGCGTTGGGCTGCTCATTGCCGATCGGTGGTCGAGGTGGAGGGGCGGCTCATGGACGAGCGCACCCGTACCGCCTTAGGGCGTGTCGCGAAAGTAGCGCCGTCCGCCCGAAGGGCGGGGCCGACGGCGTCTGGTGCGTGCGATCGCAAGGCGGAGGATCGTTCTCGTACTGGACGTACTTGGATGATTCCGACAACGCGGCGAGTGCGCGTGCCAGGCGTCGTCGGCCAGGCGGGACTTTCGCAACACGCCCTAGGGCCGCGGCCGGCCGTCGGCGACTGACGGGCCCCGCCGCGCCGCATGGTGGAGAATTCCCCCGCCAGGGGCCTCGCGCCCGCACACGCCAACGCATGCCCGCATGCCCGCATGGAGCGCCTTCCTATGGAGCACACCGCTCACGTCAGCAAAACCGCCCTGCCCGGGGTCGGTACCCGCTACGACCTGAACACCGACTCGGGCCGTCATATCTCGGTCGTCGTGCACCAGGACGGGCGCCGCATCGTCGGCTTCCACGACCCCGAGGACGACGACAACTGCAAGGACTCCACCCCGCTGGCGCCGTACGAGGCGACGGCCCTGTCCAAACTCCTGATGCCGGACCCGGTCGGACACCTGCACCAGCACCTGGAGATCGACCTCGTCACCGAGCACATCCCGATCACCAAACGCTCCCCCTTCGCAGGACGCACGCTCGGCTCCACCCAGGCCCGTGCCCGCACCGGCGCGTCCATCGTCGCCGTCCTGCGCCGCACCGACGCCGTCCCCTCTCCCACCCCGGACTTCCGCTTCGCACTGGGGGACACGCTCGTCGTCGTCGGCACCAGGGAAGGCGTGGACGCCGTCGCCGAATTGATCACCGGAGGATAATCGCCCGTGCACGACACGACCGCGCTGCTCATCGAACTCGGGGCCGTCATCCTCGGCCTGGGCCTGCTCGGCCGGCTCGCGGGGCGGGTGGGCTTCTCGCCCATCCCGCTCTATCTGCTGGCGGGACTCGCCTTCGGCCACGGCGGCCTCATCCCCATGGCCGCCAGTGAGGAGTTCATCGCCACGGGCGCCGAGATCGGTGTCATCCTGCTCCTGCTGCTGCTCGGGCTCGAGTACAGCGCCTCCGAACTCGTCACCAACCTCAAGACGCAGTACCCCTCCGGCATCGTCGACTTCGTACTGAACGCCACTCCCGGCGCCGTCGCCGCGCTCCTGCTCGGCTGGGGTCCCGTCGCCGCCGTCGCGCTCGCCGGCGTCACCTGGATCTCGTCGTCCGGCGTCATCGCCAAGGTACTTGGCGACCTCGGCAGGCTCGGCAACCGCGAAACCCCCGTCATCCTCGGCGTCCTGGTCATCGAAGACCTCGCCATGGCCGTCTATCTGCCGCTGCTCACCGCGCTGTTGGCCGGACTGAGCCTCGCGGGCGGCAGCCTCACCCTGCTCATCTCGCTCGGTAGTGTGGGCCTTGTGCTGTACGTCGCGCTGCGCCACGGCCGGCTGATCAGCCGCGCGGTCTCCTCCGACAACCCGGAGATGCTGCTGCTGGTCGTCCTCGGGCTCACCGTGCTGGTCGCGGGCGTCGCCCAGGAACTCCAGGTCTCGGCCGCCGTCGGCGCGTTCCTCGTCGGCATCGCGCTGTCCGGGGAAGTGGCCGAGGGCGCCCACAACCTGCTCGCGCCGCTGCGCGACCTCTTCGCCGCCGTGTTCTTCGTCTTCTTCGGTCTGAACACCGATCCCGCCGCCATTCCACCGGTGCTCGTGCCCGCCCTGATCCTGGCCGTCGTCACCATGCTGACGAAGATCGCCACGGGCTGGTACGCGGCACGCAGAGCGGGCGTCAAAACGGCGGGCCGCTGGCGGACGGGCGGCACCCTCGTCGCACGCGGGGAGTTCTCCATCGTCATCGCGGGGCTGGCCGTCGGTGTGGAGCCCCGTATCGGGCCACTGGCCACCGCGTACGTGCTGATCCTGGTCATCCTCGGGCCGCTGGCCGCCCGTTGGACCGAACCGCTGGCCCGGCGCCTCACACGGAAGTCTCCGCCGAAGACGCCGCCGGCCGCCGAGAAGTCCCTCGCGGAGGGGCCGGGCACCGAGGGGTCCGGCACCGAGGCGCCGGCCACGGAGGCGACCGCCGCTCCGGGCCCGACCGACACGGCCCACTCGCACGGCTGAGCGGCCGGCGGCCGGGGCCGGCCGAAGCCCGGACGCGCCGAAGGGGCGCGGAGCGCGCATCACGCGCCCCGCGCCCCTTCGTCCGCCGTCAGGGGCGGGCCGTCACGGCTCAGACGCCGACACCGAAGTCGGCGGCGATGCCCGACAGGCCACTCGCGTAACCCTGGCCGACGGCGCGGAACTTCCACTCGGCGCCGTTGCGGTACAGCTCGCCGAAGACCATGGCCGTCTCGGTCGCCGCGTCCTCACTGAGGTCGTAGCGCGCCAGCTCGGCGCCGCCGTCCTGGTTCACCACCCGGATGAAGGCGTTGCGGACCTGGCCGAAGCTGTGGCCACGGCTCTCGGCGTCGTGGATCGACACCGGGAAGACGATCTTGGTGATCTCGGCGGGAACGGCCGCCAGGTTCACCTTGACGACCTCGTCGTCCCCCTCGCCCTCACCGGTGAGGTTGTCGCCGGTGTGCTCGACCGAACCGTCGGG
The DNA here is from genome assembly GCF_045040315.1 of Streptomyces sp. NBC_01508. Classification (NCBI taxonomy): domain Bacteria; kingdom Bacillati; phylum Actinomycetota; class Actinomycetes; order Kitasatosporales; family Streptomycetaceae; genus Streptomyces; species Streptomyces sp. NBC_01508. Next base: position 7,817,253 of record NZ_CP109419.1, read on the forward strand.
GCTCTTGAGGTTGTTGTAGAACACGAAGTTCTGGTCGGTGCCGACCTTCCCGGCCTCGTTGACCAGCAGGGCGCTGGCGTCCAGGTCGTAGTCGGTACCGGTCGTCGTGCGGACGTCCCACCCGAGACCGACCAGGACGGCTGTCAGCCCCGGCGCCTCCTTGGTGAGCGAGACATTGCCGCCTTTGGACAGGGAAACTCCCACGCTGCTCCTCCTGAGTTGAGCTGGTGACCGTAATCAAAATCTACAACACTGTAGAAGTGCGTGCGGAGCGGTGGAGCAGCCACGCCGGGGCTGCGCCGGATGGCCCCCGGCCGCACGGTGCGCGGAGGGAGACGGGTGTGAGGGAACAGGCGGGCGCGGACGGCGTGGACGGCGTGGACGAGCGACCGCGGCGGCGCGGCCAGGGCGAGCTGGAGGCCCAGGTGCTCGCCGTGCTGCGGCAGGCGCCCGGGCCGGTCAACGCGGGCTGGGTGCTCGACCGGCTCGGCGGGGATCTGGCGTACACGACGGTCATGACCATCCTGACCAGGCTCCAGGCCAAACGGGCGGTCACCCGCGAGCGGGTGGGCCGGTTCTTCGAGTGGTGCGCGACCTCGGACGAGGCGGGGCTCGCCGCCCTGCGGATGCGCCGCGTACTGGACGCGGAGTCGGACCGCGAGGCCGTACTGGCCCGGTTCGTCACCACGCTCTCGCCGGACGACGAGCGGCTGCTGCGCGACCTCCTCGGCCTTCCCGAGGACGGGACGGAGGACTGACCGGATGGGAGTGTTCGTCCTGCTGCCCTTACTGCTGCCGCTGACCGCGCTGCCGATCGCGCGCCTGGCCGAGCGGCATCTCCATCCCCGGGTCGCCACAAGGCTGTTGTCGGCGCTGGCCGCCGTCCTGGCCGTGTGCAGCACGGTGTGCCTCGGGCTGCTGGTGGTCGTCGGTACGGTGCAGCTGCCCGGCCATCCACTGCCCGACGCCTGGGCCGACCAGGAGGCCCGTACCACCGCGCCGTACGAGGAGGCCGCGGGCAAGGGCGCCGTCGTCGCGCTGCTCGCCGTGGCCGTGTCCTGGTCGACCTCGGCCCGCCGGCACCGCCGTGTGCGACGCCGGGCCGAACACGCGCTGGCCGGGGTGCCGGGCGGCGAACTGGCCGTACTGACCGACGAGGCCGCGTACGCGTACGCCCTGCCGGGCCAGCGGCACGGCGCGGGCGGCGCCGGGATCGCCGGGGGCCGGATCGTCGTCTCCACGGCCATGCTCGCGTGTCTGGACGCCGGCGAACGTGCGGCACTCGTCGCCCATGAACGGGCGCATCTCGCCGGGCACCACCACCGCTATCTGCTCGCCGTCCGCTTCGCCGCGCGGGCCAACCCGCTGCTGATGCCGTTGCGTTCGGCCGTGGCCTACTCGGCCGAGCGGTGGGCGGACGAGGAGGCGGCCCGGGTGACGGGCGAGCGGCGGGTGGTGGCGCGGGCCATCGGCAAGGCGGCTCTCGTCTCGCGTGGTACGCCCACCCCGACGCTGGCCGGCTTCGCCGCGCCGGGACCGGTGCCGCGCCGGGTGGCCGCGCTGCTGGAGCCCGCGCCGTCGGCGGTCAGCTGGCCGCCGGTCTTCACCGCGGTGGGCCTGGCGGCCTGGGCGGCGGCGGCCGGGACGCTCGGATCGGCGCTCTCCTCGGCGAACGCGACGGTCACGCTGTTCCTCGTACTGAAGGCGGCCGGCCCGCTGTGAACGAGAACGCCGGACGGGGCGCCTGTGCGGCCCGTCCGGCGATCGAGGTCGAACCCGCCCGCCGGGCGGACCCGGTGAACGCGGTCCGCGGCGGTCCTGACACGTCTTCTCAGACGTCGAACTCCTGCGGCTGGAGGTCGAGCGCGAAGCACGCCTCGCGTACGACGGCCCGCTCCTGCGCGTCGAAGTTGCCGTCGGCGCCGCCGATGACGATGCCGATCTGGATGACGGCACGCGCCTCGTCCGGCTTCTTCTTCGCCTTGGCGACTTCCTGGAGCACGTTGACCTTGCCGAGCGCCATGTCGGCGAGGAGCTGGTTCAGGTAGTCGTCGAAGCGCTTCTGCAGATCGGCGGGCGGGAAGTTCCGCAGCACGTCGTTACTCGTGATCAGCTGTGTGACGCGCTGACGCTCCGCCGGGTCGATGGAACCGTCGGCCGCCGAGACCAGGGCGCACATCGCCATGCTCGCGTCCCGGAAGGAGCCGCTCTTCAGGTCGTTCTTCTTCGCGTCCAGCTGGGTCTGCATCGTCTGGGCGGATTCCTTGATGCGATCCCACAGGGCCATGAGTGCTCCGTATGTCTCGGGCTGCCCGTACCGGGAGGGAAGAGGCGCGGACAGCTTGTTTCTACAGTCATGTAGAAGTTATCAGGTCTCCGGGGTGGGACCGGCGGCCTCTCGCCACATCGGCGGCTCGGCGGGGGTGCGCGGTACGGGATCGAACAGCACGGCGCGTACGACACGCGGCGCGAACAGCACGTTCAGCGGCGAGGCGAGGTGCAGCGCGGCACGGAACGGCGTACCGACGACAGCGTTTCCGCCCGCCCGCCGATGTACCCGCGCCAGATACCAGGTCGCCGGCCGGTCGGCCGGGCTGTACCGCGCCGCGTCACCGACGGCGCCCGGCATCTTCCTGTCCGCACCGGCCGAGATGTCCCACGCCTGCCGTGCGGAGGTGAGGAGCGCCCGCTGCACCCGCCGGGTCGTGGGCGTACGGCGCCGGTCCGTCAGCGCCTCGCGCAGCGCGACGGCGTTGAGCGCGGCGACGCTCATGCCCTGCCCGTAGACCGGGTTGACGGTGCACAGCGCGTCCCCGGTCGCGAGGAAGCCGGCCGGGCGGCGGCCCGGACGGTCGTACCGGCGGCGGACGTTGCCCATGTTGCGGAACGACCGTACGGGGGAGTCCGGTTCGGCCCGCCTCAGCCACTCGTGCAGGAACGGGTGCGGGAGTCGCGCGGCGAACTCGGCGAACTCCTCCTCGTCCGAGGGAGGTTCGTTCCCGCGCGCCCCCGAGAGGGTGACGAGATAGCGCCCGTCCTCCATCGGCAGAGCGAAGGCGCCGCACACCTGGGCGGGATCGGGGACGACGAAGTAGCCGATGGTGTCGGTGGTGTCGTCGTCCTCGCCGGGACGGTAGACGCGGGTGGCGTAGGAGAGTCCGCTGTCGAGCGTCTCCTCGCGCGGCGGCTCGGCGCCGACGGCCGCGAGCCAGTGGGGCGCGCGGGACCCGCGGCCGGAGGCGTCCACGACCAGATCGGCGGTCAGCGCGCGGGTGACGACGCCGGCGCGGGCCGTGGCCCGGGCCGCGGCCTTCTCCCCGGTTCCGCGATCCCGGAGCAGTACGCCGGTCGTACGGACCGCGTCACCGAGCAGGCCCACCACCTCCGTACCCTCCACGGTCCGGATCCGCGGATCCGCCAACACCCTCCGGCGTACGAGCCATTCGAGGAGCGGACGGGAGCCGGTGAGCAGATGAGCGGTGGCGGGCGTGCGGCGGTACCAGGTGCCCGACTGCCACTGCACCATGTCGCTCGGCATCCCGACCTCGGGCGCGCCGTGCTCCCGCAACTCGCCGACAATGCCGGGGAGCAGGGTCTCCAGCGCCAACTGGCCCCCGGCGAGCAGCACATGGATATGGCTGCCCTGCGGGACACCGGACCGCGGCTTCGCCCCGTCCGGGAGCCGGTCACGCTCGACGATCGTCACCCGGTCGGCGTGGGCGGCGAGCACCTGCGCCGCGAGCAGGCCCGCGATGCCGCCGCCGATCACCACCGCGTGCCGCTCCCGCCGGCCCGTGTGCCGGTAGGGAGGGGTCAGCTGCCCGGTGCCGGCCGCCCGGCCGTTCAGGTCGTCGTCCATGCCCATGTCTCCGGTTCCGTGCGGCAGTTGCTCGTGAGCGTCCAGTATGTCGGAGTCGGCTCACGTCGCGGACGGCGTTCGGCCGCGGCGGACGCGCCCCGCGCGGCCGGCCCACGCGCGTGGGCCGCACCGCCGGACGCGGCCTACCCGCCGTCGGGGCCGGCCGGTGCGGTGTCCGACTCGCGGAGCGCCTCGGTGAGCCAGTCGACCCACATGCGCTCCAGGTCGATTCCGGCACGCAGCACCAGATGCCGCAGCCGGTCCGCCTCCGTCGTCTCCCAGGCCTCCGCCGATTCCTCCGCCTCCGCCTCCGTCGCCTTCGGCTCCCGCGCCGGTGCGAAGTCCCGCGTCTCGATGTCCGAGTAGTGGGCCAACTGCCGCTCGTGCAGCACGAGATGACGGCGCAGCTCGGCGGGGAGCCCGTCCGCTCCGACCACCGCCGCCGCGCGCATCCTGAGCAACAGGGGGTCCCGGACGGGTCTGGGATCCTCCCGGCCGGCCACCCACCCGGTCAGTGCGGCGCGGCCGGGCGGCAGCACCTCGTACTCCTTCTTACGGCCACGGGCCGGCTGCGCCGACACGAGGGCGCGGATGTATCCCGACTCCTCCAGCCGGCCCAGCTCCCGGTAGATCTGCTGATGCGTCGCCGACCAGAAGTAGCCGATCGACCGGTCGAAGCGGCGGGTGAGTTCCAGGCCCGAGGAGGGTCTTTCGAGGAGGGCGGTGAGAATGGCGTGGGGGAGGGACATGAGCGCATCCTAAAAGTACGGCCGCCGGCCGGATCGTGGCGGCGAGTGCGCGTGCCGGGCGTCGCGGGGCAGGCGGGACTTCCCCAACACGGCCCAGCCGGGTCCCCTGGCCGACGGCGCACTCGGCGTCGAGCTCGGCGGCGACGGCCGCGCGGCAGCGCGTCGTAGGCGCGTCGTGCAGCTCGCGCCGTGGCTCCGGTGGACCGGCGCACGGGACGACGGTCCACCGGCAGGGCGGTGGCGGTCGACGAGCCGTCGACCGTCAGACGCAGTCCCGATCGTGGTGACTCCCCGGCGCCGGCCTTCCCCGCCTCGCGCTGGATCTGGTGGACCGTTCTCGGCGGCTGTGGCCGTACGGCTGCCCCCCGGTCGTCGGGCGCGATGCCGCCGTCCACCATCAGGCCGACGACCGGGCACGGGCGCGGGCGGCGTGGAAGGCAGCCATGCGGGCGAAGCCATGGGAGGCTCCCGTCTCGCGACGGGAGCACGTCAGTGGCGGCCCGGCCGGCACACCGTCCAGTTGCACAGAGCGTGGCCCGCGACGCCCGCCGGCGTCAGACCTTGCGGTAGGCGTAGGCCTCCGAGGCCGCCGCCTCCACCGCGTCCAGGTCCGCGCCCGCCGACGCCGTGACCACGGCCGCGACCGCGCCTTCCACGAAGGGCGCGTCCACCAGCCGTGCGCCCTGCGGCAGTTCGTCGCCCTCCGCCAGCAGCGACTTGACCGTCAGCACGGCACTGCCCAGATCGACCAGGAGCGCGACGCCCGCGCCCCGGTCCACCTCGCCGGCAGCCGCCGCGATCAGCTCGGAGCTGGTGCCGAGCCCGCCGTCCGGCGTGCCGCCGGCGGCGGCCACCGGAGCGGTCGTACCACCACCCGCGAGCCCGACGGCCAGTTCGGCGACCGCCTCCGCGACCGCCCGGCTGTGCGACACGAGCACGACGCCGACCGGCTTGTCGGTACTCATGCGCCCGCCGTCTCGGCCAGGGCCGCGATCAGCAGCGCGGACGATGTGGCGCCCGGATCCTGATGCCCGATGCTGCGCTCACCGAGATAGCTGGCCCGCCCCTTGCGGGCCTGGAGCGGCACGGTCGCCACCGCTCCCTCGTTCGCGGCGGTCGCCGCCGCCGCGAACGACGTGCCGAGCGCCGCCACCGCCGGCTCCAGGGCGTCGATCATCGTCTTGTCCCCGGCCTTCGCGCCGCCCAACTGCGCCACGGCGGCGACCCCGGCGCCCAGGGCCTCGGCCAGCTGCGCGGCCGTGACCTCGGCGGAGTCGCCGAGCGCCTTGCCCGTACGCCGCAGCAGCGTCCCGTACAGCGGCCCCGAAGCGCCGCCCACGGTGGAGATCAACTGCCGCCCCGCGAGGATCAGCGCGCCGCCGGGCGTGGCCGGCGGCTCCGACTCCAGCACCGCGGTCACGGCCCGGAAGCCGCGCTGGAGATTGCTGCCGTGGTCGGCGTCACCGATCGCCGAGTCGAGTTCGGTGAGACGGTCCGCCTCCCGTTCCACGGAGGCGGCCATCGCCGTGAGCCAGCGGCGGAAGAAATCGACGTCGAGCACCGGCTCGGAATCCTGGTCGGACACAAGGTCTCCTCGAAGAGCGTCGGGTGTACGTGTCGGCCGTACCTGCCAAGGGTCAGCGGCCCCAGCGCAGTGCGGGCGTCCGCACCGGCGCGTCCCACAGCCGCAGCAGATCCTCGTCGACCTGGCAGAGCGTCACCGAACACCCGGCCATGTCGAGCGAGGTCACATAGTTCCCGACGAGCGTACGGGCCACCGCGACGCCCCGCTCGGCAAGCACCCGCTGCACCTCGGCGTTGAAGCCGTACAGCTCCAGCAGCGGGGTCGCCCCCATGCCGTTGACGAGCGCGATCACCGGGCCCGACGGGCGCAGGTCCGCCAACACCGCGTCCACGGTGAAGTCCGCGATCTCGCGCGACGTCATCATGGCGCGCCGCTCGCGCCCCGGCTCCCCGTGGATACCGATGCCCAGCTCCAGCTCGCCGTCCGGCAGGTCGAAGGTCGGGCTGCCCTTGGCCGGGGTCGTCACGGCGCTGAGGGCCACACCGAAGCTGCGCGCGCTCTCGTTCACCTGCCGCCCGATCGCCTCGACCCGCTCCAGCGGCGCGCCCTCCTCGGCGGCGGCGCCGGCGATCTTCTCGACGAAGAGCGTGGCACCCGTACCGCGCCGGCCCGCCGTGAACAGGCTGTCGGTCACGGCGACGTCGTCGTTGACCAGCACCTTGCCGACCCGGATGCCCTCGTCCTCGGCCAGCTCGGCCGCCATGTCGAAGTTGAGGACGTCCCCGGTGTAGTTCTTCACGATGAACAGCACCCCCGCGCCGCTGTCGACCGCGGTGGCCGCCCGTACCATCTGGTCGGGCACGGGGCTGGTGAAGACCTCACCCGGACAGGCGGCGGAGAGCATCCCGGGTCCCACGAACCCCCCGTGCAGCGGCTCATGCCCCGAACCTCCGCCCGAGACGAGCCCCACCTTTCCCTCGACGGGCGCGTCCCGGCGTACGACGACACGGTTGTCCACATCGACGGACAGCTCGGGATGCGCGGCGGCCATCCCGCGCAGCGCGTCGGCGACGACGGTCTCCGGAACATTGATGAGCATTCTCAACGGGTCCTCCTCGGGTGGTTGCCGGCGCACTCAGTATCGAAGAGGCGGGCGTGATCGTGAAGCCTGGCGCGCGGGTTTACGGGTACGCGACGAGGCGGACGCGTCGGAGTAAACGTCCCCGTGGAGCGGACAGAGGCCGCAGGCATATGCGGCTCGCCGGTGGGGATTGGTCATCCTCGAAATTTCGACTTGATTCAATCGCCGATTGACCGGATGTCTCTTTTCCTTTCCTTCTGTGGAGTTGGTGTGACAGCTTTTCCGGGGGGAGATGTGCCCCGGATGAAATATGGGGGGCGTACTGGGGAGCACGAGCGCGCGCCTGGGGCTCACGACGGTCTGGAAAGTGCCTCGGTCTCCGGTCGGCGCCGAGTTCCTGTGGCTGTATGGCGGGCAGTGGATGTGATACCGGCCGGTGACCGATCAGCTAGAAGGGGACACAAATGATTCATGTTCATGTGGTACACAGGGTCGGATTGTTCCGTTCGGCTCTCGTGGCGCTATTGCGCTGCGAGGAGACGCTCGATGTGTCGGCGTCCTCCAGACGACCGGCGCAACACGAGGCACACGGTCCATCGCCGCATGTATGGGTGGCCGATATCGACTGTCTCGATGACCCGGCGCGCACGGGAAGACCCGGACCCGGTAACGGGCAGGGCGGTATGGGGGCGTTATTGGTGCTGACCTCGGCCAGAAAGCCGGGAGTGCTGATGAAGGCATTCGAGGCGGGGGCGCTGGGATATGTCAACAAGGACGGTGAATCCAGCCGGTTGATCGAGGGAATTCACCGGGTGGCGCGCGGTGAGCGGTATGTCGACGACTCCCTGGCCTGTGACTTTCTCCAGGCGACGAAACTGCCCCTGACGCCAAGGGAGTTGAGTGTTCTGGCGCTCGCGGCGCAGGGGTCGCCGATCAGCGACATCGCGACCTCGCTGCATCTGTCGAGCGGGACGATACGCAACTACCTGGCCTCCGCGATACGCAAGGTCGGCGCGCGCAACCGCATGGACGCCATACGCATCTCCCAGGACGCCGGGTGGCTCTAGGGCGTGTTGCGAAAGTCCCGCCTGGCCGACGACGCCTGGCACGGCACCTCGCTTCGTTGACAGCGTTTTCGAAGGCATCCGAGTACGTCCAGTACGACCACGATCCTCCGCCTTGCGATCGCACGCACCGGACGCCGTCGGCCCCGCCCTTCGGGCGGACGGCGCCACTTTCGCAACACGCCCTAGAGTGCCCCTCCCGGCAAGCTCTGCCCCGTCGCGCGGCAAACATTGCCGGTCACGGCACCAGGTTCGTACGGCGGCAGTTCAGCGGTCCGCGGGCGGCGGCGTCTGCTGCCAGTGGCCGATCAGGTCGCGGTAGAGCGCCGAGCCTGCCAGCAGCTCCTCGTGGGTGCCGAACCGCGGTGCGGTGCCGTCCAGGACGAGCACCCGGTCCGCCCGGCGGGCCGACGACAGCCGGTGGGCCACGACGATCAGGGCGCCGTCGCGGTCGCGCGTCCCGTCGGTGAACGCCCGCTTGGCGAAGGCGTGTTCGGCGCGCGCCTCCGCGACCGGGTCCAGATGGCAGGTGGCCTCGTCGAGGAGGACGAGCGGCGCGGGGGAGAGGTAGGCGCGGCACAGCGCCAGGAGTTGGCGCTCGCCGTGGGACAGGACCCGGGGATCGAGCACGGCGTCCGGGCCGCCGAGCCGGCGGACGAGGGGGCCGGCGCCCAACGTTCCTACCGCACGGGCCAGTTCGGCGCTCGTGGCGTCCGGCCGCAAGTGCCGGAGGTTGTCACGGACACTCCCGGTGAACACGTACGCCTGCTGCGGGATCAGCACACGGCGGTCCGCGAGATCACGGGCTGACCTGCCGGCCACCGGCTCCCCGCCGAGCAGCACCACTCCGCGATCGGGTGCGACGAGGCCCGAGACGACGCCCGCGAGCGTCGACTTGCCGATGCCGCTCGGGCCCACGACGGCGATGTGCTCGCCGCGCCGGACGGTGAGGTCGAGGCGGTCCAGCACGGGGGGTGAGTCGGGGCCGTAGGCGTGAGTGACCGCGTGGACCTCGACCGCGGGCACGGGGCGGCGGCGCGGGGAACGCGCGGGGCGCACGGGGCCCGCGGTGGCGGCCGTCGCGTCCGGGGGCGTCGGCGGCTCGGGAACGGCCGTCGCGTCCTGGAAGCGGTCCACCACCACCAGCAGCCGGGTCCCCGCCGCGCCCAGCGCGGTCATCATGCTGTGCAGCGCGGGAAGCAGCGCCTGGAGCAGGTACGTGAGCGCCCCCGCCAGCGCGCCGGTCGTCACCCCCTGCCGCAGCAGCCACGGGGTGGTGACGAGCAGCAGCAGCACCGGGAGTTGGCCGGCGACGCCGAGCGCCACCGTACGTAGCGCGGCCCAGCGCGCGAGCACGCGGGACGTCCGCTCCGCGGTGTCGAAGAGCCGGCCCGTGCGCCGCACCGCGTCCGCCTGCGCGCCGCACGCCACGAGGTCACGATGGCCGGCGGACACCGAGCCCACACCTTCGGCCACGGCCTCGTCCGCGTCCAGGAACGCGCGCTGGGCCGAGGCCATTGGAAGCAGTGTGGCGAGGAAGAGCCCGATGCCCAGGACGAGCGGGGGCAGCACGACGAGGAGCAGTTCGGGGGCCAGGGCCAGCAGGCCGATCAGCGCGCCGACCGCGTTGAAGACGAACGCCCTTACGGTCAGGACGAGTCCGGCGAAGCTGTCACGGACGATCTCGGTCTGATGGGTGAGCCGCGAGACGGCGCCGGTGTCCGAGCGGTCGTCGGTGCGGGCCGGGTCGGTGACCGCCCGGCGCAGCGCCTGCCGGACCGCGCGCCGTACGAGCGCGTCCCGCAACGGCTCCGTCAGCTCGGCGAGTTGGGCGAAGACGCCGCGTACGGGAGGTCCGGCGCCGAGGATCGACACGGCGGCGACGGCGAGCCAGAGCAGACCGGTCCCGGTCCGCCCGGCGAGAAATCCGCGGTCGAGGGCCTGGGCGAGGCAGTACCCGCCGAGGAACGTCTGCGCGGACTCCAGCAGCGACCACCCGCCGAGCCGTACGAGGACCCGCCTGCGGCCCCGCAGAAACCGCCGCGCGGGCGGCAGGTTCCGGCGCAGCATCCCCCGGCCGGGGGACGTCCCGGCACCCGGAGTCTTCGCGGCGGCGCTCACCGGTCGGCCCGCTCGGCGGGGGTGGGGCCAGGGGCGGGCGCGGGCCCATGGGAGCGCGGTACGGGGCGCGCCGGGGCGGGCGCACGGTGCGCGTACGAGTCCGCCGCCGCCGGCGACGCGGATTCCGCGGACGCGAACAGGGCGCGGTACGCGGGGGAGCGCCACAGCTCCCCGTGCGGGCCGGTCGCCCGCACCCGGCCCTCCTCCAGCCAGATCACCAGGTCGCAGCGGGCCGCCGAGGAGAGCCGGTGGGCGACGATCAGCCGGGTGCCCCGGCGGACGTCGCGCGCCAGGGCGCGCTCCACCTGACGCTCCGTCACGGTGTCGAGACTGGAGGTCGCGTCGTCGAGCACCAGCAGCCGTCCGGCCCGCGCGAACGCCCTTGCCAGGCCCAGACGTTGGAACTCCCCTCCGGAGAGCGGCGCGGCGTGCGGCGGGGTCGCGTAGCCCTGCGGCAGCAGCCGTACGAACGCGTCCGCGCTCGCCGCGCGGGCCGCCGCCCGGATCCGTTCCGCCGGCAACGGCGCGCCGCCCGCCAGCGCCTCGCCCAGCGTGGCGCCGAAGAGGACGGGGCGCTCGAAGGCGTGGCCGACCTCGCGGCGCAGCTCGTCCCGCCGGACCGCGCCGAGCGGGACGCCGTCCAGCAGGACGGCCCCCTCGTCCGGCTCCGCCAGCCGCCCGGCCACCGCTGCCAGCGTGGACTTGCCCGCGCCCGAGCGGCCGACCACCGCCACGGACGTGCCGCCGGGGATCGTCAGATCCACCCCGGCGAGGACGGTGCGGCCGTCGCGGCTCACGGCCACGCCGCGCAGCTCCAGCGTGCCGTGCCCCTCGGGCGGCAGGGTCCTGGCTCCGTACGTCATGGCGGGCAGGGCCATCAGTTCGGCCGTCCGGCGGGCCGCCGAGCGGCTGCGGATCAGGGAGCCGAGCAGGCCCGCGGCCGTACCGACACCGGCGGCGAGCGCCGCGTATCGGGCGGCGGCCAGCAGTTCGCCGACACTCATGTCCCCGGACGCGAGACGCACGCCGCCGACCGCCAGGACCGCGGTCGTGAGCAGTGGCAGGAGGACACCGCTGCGGGCGACGGCCGCGCCGTGGATCCGCCACATCCTGCTGCCCTGCGCGGCCAGTTCGGGCAGCGGGGCGAGCACACGGTCGCGGTCGCGTGCCTCCGTGCCGGCGGCGGCGATCGTACGCGCCCCGGCCAGCGCCTCCACCAGGCGTGTCGCGATCTCGGCCTGGACGCGCTGGTAGCTCGCGACGCTGTCCGAGGAGCCGCGGGCGAAGGCGCGCAGGACCAGCATCAGCAGCGGAAGCCCCGCGAGGAAGGTCAGAGCGGTCCACGGGTCGATCAGGAACAGCGCGCCGACCGCCCCCACGGGCGCGAGCAGCGAGGCGCCGAGCGTCGCGGCGGACACGGGCGCGGTGCTCGCCTCGGTGGCGTTCGCGGTCAGCCGCACGGCCACGTCACCGGGCGGGAAACGGGAGGCGTGGCCCGGCCACGCGGAGAGCAGCCGCTCCAGGCCCCGGTGCCGGAGCCAGGCGGCGGAGCGGGCGCTCGTCGTACCGCCGAGCAGCGCCACCAGCGCGTCCAGCAGCACCTCGGCGACGATCACGGCGGCGCAGGCGAGCAGCCAGGGATCGGCCGCCGGGCTCTTTCTGAGCAGCAGGTCGAGCGTGCGGCCGAGGACGGCCGGCAGTGCGAGGGACGCGGCGGCGGAGGCGGCGGAGCACAGGAAGACGGCCGTGGTACGGCCCGCGCTGTGGCGCGCGGCGCCCAACAGGAGGCCGCGGGCTGTCGCGTGACGATCCTCCGGGACGGGCGGCGTCTTCACGAACGGGTCCCCTCGGAGTTCTTGGCGGCGGCCGGTGCCGCTGCCGGTGTACGTGCCGGGTGGGCCGGGCGTGCGGGTACGTGACGGACGTCCGCGAGCGCCGGACAGGCTGGGAAGCCCGTCCGGCGCTCATGACACCAGGTCACCGGCCGGCCGGTGACCAGGCCGTGTCCGACAAACCCCGCCTGGCGTACGGGCGGACGGCGCTATTCGTCAGACACGATCTGGCGGTGTCAGAGACAGGTGGTGATGCTCAGGCTGCTGTTGCCGCAGAGCAGCAGGCTCGCCCGGCTGCCGGTGGCGACGTCGCCCGTGGCCTCTTCCGTGGGGGTCTCCATCGACTGCAGGTCAAGAAGGTTCATGACGGTGCCTCTCTTTTATGGGGACGGTGTGCTGGTCACGGCTCCTGGCGGAGCCGGTTCATGGGCCGCTTACGCAGCGGCGGGAGGAACGGCAGTCGCGCGGGTTCGCCCGCGTGGGCGGCGGCGACCGCCAGCAGACAACCGGCGGTGCCGGTCGAGAGATCCATGGAGAGCCGCATCATCTGCTCACCGGGGAAGGCGAGATGGCCGCGGTAGGGCAGCGCGTGCCAGGCGAGGGTGCCCATCTGCCGTGCGATGTCCGCCGGTTCGGTGCCGGGTCCGCCCGTCACCGAGGTACGACTGAGGTGGAGCACCATGCCGGCCGCGCCGCGGAAGAGTCCGGGCTGCGCGTAGAACGTGGCCTGGGCCGCCTGCACGATCTCGCCGCGCGCCCGCTCGAAGCGCTCGTCGGCGCGGTGCGTGAGGTAGTCGTCCAGGACCATCCCGATGCCGACGCTGCCCGCGCCCAGGTAGGGCATGGTGCGCCAGCCCTCGTCCACCTGGAGCGTGCCGCCCACGCTGCGTACGCAGCGGTCCAGGTCACTGTTGAGCGCCTTGGCCGCGAGGTCGAGCAACCCGGTGTCGCCGGTGCGTTCGTACAGGCGGATGAAGAGCAGGGCCATGCCGGCGCCGCCGTACAGCAGCCCGGCCCGGCGCGGGCCCTCGGCGGCCGCCGTGCCGGCGGTGGTCTCCATGGCCCGGGCGGCGAGCCGTGCGCAGCGCATGGCCGCGTCGGCCAGTCCGGTCTCACCCGTCGCCTCGCCGAGTGCGTCGAGTGCCAGGCCCAGGCCGGCGGCGCCGCCGTGCAGATCGCCCGGCAGGTCGTCCCAGGACTGATGGAGTGTCAATTCGGCCAGCTCAAGGGCGCGGTGGGGATGGCCAAGACGCTGCATGGTCCAACTCAGGCCCGCCAGACCGTCGTAGAAGCCCAGCGGGGTGCCGGACCCGGGCGTCTTGGTCCGCTCCAGGAGCCATTCCTCGGCGCGCGGGCACGGCGCGGCGCCGCTCTCGGCGAGGGCGTAGAGGACGCCTGCCGTGCCGTACCCGAAGGAGAGGCCGCCACCGGTGGTGGCGAACTGGGCGATGTCGCCGGGGAAGTAGCGGTCGTCGCGTTCGGGGGTGGCGGAGGCGAGGATCGCCCGCACCATGGAGTCGCGGCTGCCCGGCCAGTCGGCGGGCTCGGCGGGCAGGTAGGGGCGGGGCGGGGCAGCGGCTGGAATCCGGGGTACCGTCACGACGGACGCCACGGACGTACCGATGGTCGTGCTCGCGTCCCGGCCCGGCTCGCGCATGATCTCCGCCACCGCCTCGTCCAGGAAGGCGCGGTCGACGGGGAACTCCCGCGCCACCACGTCCGCCAGGTGTGCCGCCTTGCCCCGGTCGATGGCGAAAAGGCTGGTCAGCGGTATGAAGAGGGCCAGCCGCAGACAGGCGAGGGCGTAGCGGTCCACATCGAGGCCGCGTCGGCCCGGCGGGGCGACGAAGGCCGGATTGGCCACGATCTGGCGCCCGTTGTCGGCGGCGGGCGCCGCGGCCTCGAAGTCCAGCAGCACGACGGAGGACTCGTCCTCGGGGACCATGATGTTGAACAGGTGCAGATCGTTGAAGACGATCCCGCGCTCGTGCACCGCCTCGACGGCCCGTTCCACCAGCCCGTACACGCGCAGCGCCCACTCCGTGTACTCGGCGAGCCGTTCGGCACCGGGGGCCGCGTGGATCAGCGGATGTCTGCGGGCGAAGAAGGTGTTGAGGGGTCTGCCCTCCACGAACTCCAGCACCAGGAAGTGGTGGCCGCCGAGTTCGAACGTGTCGCGGACCTCCGGGGTGCAGGCGAGACCCGACAACCGCTCCAGGGCGGCGCGCTCCCGGGCGAGCCTGGTCACCGCGTCGGCGCCGTCCGCCGCCAGTCCGGCGTGCGGTCTGGCCTCCTTGAGCACCACCTTCTCGCCGGTCCTGCTGTCGCGGCCGACGTACACACCACCGCCGTTGGAGAAGTGCAGTGCCTGTTCCACGACGTACGGCGACGCCTCGACGGTCGTCGCGGCGCGCGCTTCGAGATGGGGGCGCAGGACATCGGGCGGGGTGACCCAGTCGGGCGTACGGAAGACCGGTCCGCGCGGATCGGGTACGAGCCTGCCCTCGGCGTTCTCGATCGCCGGGCGCAGCACGCCGTCGGCGTAGCAGTCGCGGCGCGTGAAGCTGCCGTAGCGGACGTGGACGGGGCCGGCGTTCCACCTCAGGTCGCTCAGGATGTAGGGGCCGGGCTCGCCGGCCAGCAGCGTGTCGAGTTCACCGGCGATACGGCCGAACTGTTCTTCGTTCACCGGGTAGATGGTGATGAATTTCCCGCTGGCGGCGCGGTCTGCGTATTTGGCGTTCCGTGTGTGCAGCAGATATCTGCTCGGCACGAATTTGAAAGCGATACGGCGCTCAAGGCAGTAGTCCGTCGTCCGGTCGAGAATCGACTCGGCGTTGTCCAGACAGGCTGAGACGTGAATCTTCCAGCCCTGGGCGGGAAGTTCGTGCTCGACCGGACTCAGAGCCAGCCAATCGCCGCTGTGATGACGCTGCCATCCGTCGGGCACCGGGCGCCGGGCGGCTTCGTACCACTCGCCCGTCCCGCGGGCGGCGGTGCTCGTGGAGAGTTGGTGGTGCGGCGAGTCGTAGAAATGCCGGTCCGCGTCGCAGAACACGGCGTAACCCTTGTTCACGCACCCTCCCTCGTCGGCGACAACGCCCACGTTGCCACGCTGTTGAGGGCGGCCCATAGTCGCCGATGTCACCGACACGCCGTGCATTACGCATAGGTAACAAGGGTGTTTCGCCGAGCGTCCGAGCGCGGTGCGTGACCGTGTGGGTGCCCCCGGTGATCGTCACCGTGGCAGTCTCCACGGGGATGTCCGACGCTGCCCGCAGCGCCGTGATGGCGGTGGCGCGCGAGGCGGCGTGCAGGGGGCGGAGGTCATGGCGGCGACACCGTCCGCCTCGTCGGCCGTGAGGTATTCGGACCTGGCTCAGGCCAAAGCGCGCCCATCTTACGGGAGTTGACCTGCGCGGTCAGCATCGACAGGCCGTCGTGATCACGTCGGGAGAATTGAGATCATCCGGGCCTCTTATGGGCACCAATGGCTATTTCGGCCACCTTGGAGGGTCTTTCCGTGGCGGGCCGCGAAACAGGGATGCGACTGCGTCGCCGCGTGCCGGGCCGGCCCGCCCCGGCGGCGGGCCGGGCGGCCGAGGACCGGCCCCGCCGCGGATCCCGTCGCCCGCGGATCCCGTCGCCCGCGGATCGGCGGGCGATCGCCGACAGGCGTGGCGAAGACCTTCGCCGTGGCTTTGCCATTCCTTTACAACCGGTTCCGTGGCTGCCTCGTCTCTCCACCCGATCCGTACACCCCGCCCGCCAGGTCCCCCGGCGGGCGGACGACGAAAGAGAGCGATTCATGCGCCGAACTGTCCTCAGTGCCATGGCACTCGCGAGCACCGCCGTGCTGGCGAGCACGGTGCCCGCGTTCGCCGACTCGGCGCCCCCGAGCGCCACCCCCAGTGCCAGCCCGACCGTCACGGCCACCCCCAGCGTCGCCCCGGCGCCGGCCACCACCCCCCCGTCCGCGAGCGCCGAGCCCAGCCAGGCGCCGACCCCGGGCCAGGTCGCCGTCGTACCGGAGGGGGCGCCCGACACCGGAGTGGCCCCGGTGTCCGCGCGGTCCGGGACGGACGGCGCGCTGATCGGCACGGGCGCCGCGGCGGCCCTCGCGGTGGGCGGCGCGGCGTTCTTCGTCGTACGCCGCCGGCGGGCGACCGAGGCGTGACCCCGCTCTCCAGGCGCGCCTTCGCCACCGCGGCGCTGGCGGCGCTGGTCGCGGGCTGCGGCGGCGGTCAGGGGCCGCCCGACCGGACCCCGGCCGCGGACCGCTCCGGCGGTACGCCGCCCGCCCCGAAGCCTGACACGAAGCCCGCCCCGAAGCCCGACACGCCACCGGCCACGACGGCGGCCAACGGGGCTACGGGCGACGGGAGTTCGGCGCCCGTCAGGCTGCGGATCCCCGCCATCGGCGTCGACACCCCCGTCATGCGGTTGGGGCTGGCCCCGGACGGCACCATGGAGGTGCCCCCGATCACGGCACACGACCGCGCGGGCTGGTACAGGCACTCGCCGACGCCGGGCCGGATCGGCCCGTCGGTGATCATCGGCCATGTCACGGTCGGTGCTTACGGCGACGGGGTCTTCCGGCGTCTCGCGCGGCTGCGCCGGGGCGACAGGATCACGGCGCGCCTGGAGAACGGCACGGCGGCGGTGTTCGCCGTCAGCGCCGTACGGAAGGTCGCCAAGGCGGACTTCCCGGCGGACGACGTATACGGCGACGTGGACCGCCCGGAGTTGCGGCTCATCACATGCGGCGGCCCCCGCGACGCCGACGGCTACCTCGACAACGTGATCGTCTTCGCCAGGTCGGTCAACGCGAGTCCCTGACCCGCCACCGCGGAGTCCGGGCCGGGGGAACCCACACCCTCGGCCCGGACTCCTTCCCTACGAGCCCCCCCCACAAGTGCGGCCACGACCATGGAGAGCGTTGAAACGGTCCCGCGACAAGGCAGCGTCCGACCTGTTCGCCGCCCTCTACCCACGCCTCGCCGGCTGGTGCCGCCGTCTCGTCGACGACGACGAGACGGCCCATGAGATCGCCTCGGAGGCGTTCACCCGGCTCTGGGCCCGGTGGACATCCGTGCAGGAGCCCCGCGGCTTCCTCTACGTCACCGCGGCGAATCTCGTGCGGGACCACTGGCGCAAACTGGAGCGTGAACGCAAGGCGATGCGCCGTGTCACCTCCGAGGCCGCCGTCAGCCCGCACAGCGAGCAGGCGGACCCCTCGGTGCGGCTGCTCGTGCAGTCGCTGCCGGAACGGCTGCGCGTCCCGATTTTGCTGCACTACTACGCCGACATGCCGATCCGGGAGGTGTCCGTACTGACCGGGCGGAAGGAAGGAACCATCAAGTCCGACCTCCACGCGGCCCGTGAACTGCTCCGCGCCCACCTGAGGAGAAGTCTTGACCACACGCCCTGACGACCCTGACGGCAGGCCGGAGTTCGACCCCGACGACCCCCTCACCGTCATCCTTCGGCCCACCTCCGACTGCCTCGGCCCGCCCCCTCGCCGGTACGAGGCGATCCGCCGCAGTGCCGCCCGCCGCAGGCTGCTCCGCGCCGCGGCCGGGGTGGGACTGTCGTGCGCCGCCGCCGCTCTCGTCGCGTTGCCGTTCCATCTCGCGACATCGTCCGAGGCCCCCTTGGCCCCGACGGTCCCGCTCGCCCCGCCGCCGGCGAGCGGCCCGTCCCTCGCGCCCACCCCACCCACGACGCCCGATTCCGTCAGCCCCGATCCCTCCGGGAGCACGGTGCCCGAAGGCAGCCCCGTACCTGACGACCTCACCACCCCCACCGCCCTCCCCACCCCCAGCCGCATCCCGGCGGAGTCCCCCAGCCAGGCCACCGTCGAGCCGAGCGGGAACCCTGGGCCCGCCCGGTGAGTTCACCCGGCATGGCGAGCACGGTGTGGCAAGTCGGTTGCGCGGCCGCCGCGTTGGGTGCGGGCGTGTTCCTCGTGGACCGCGCCCTGCTGTGGATGGAGCGGCGCGGCTGGGTCTACTACCGCAGACGCAAGGGCCTGTCGTCCATCGGGGCCGACTTCCTCCAGGAGGTCTCGCCCGGGGCGCAGGCCGCCAAGCGGGGCTTGGAGCAGGAACGCGTCTGTAAGAACGTCAGGCCGGCCGAGGAACCTCCCGTCCATGTGGACCTGGACGCGGGCGTGGTGCGTATCCGCCGGACCGGGACGGGTGAGGAACGGCCCGGCTGACGCTCATGGCACGTGAGCGCGGTGAATTCCCGCCGTGCGCCGACGTGTTCACGGGCTCGCGTACGAGTCGCCGCGCAGGAGCATCCGGGTCTCTCTGTCGATCTGGCGTGTTTCGCCCGTGGGTACGACGACGACCGGCACCGCCGCTTCCGGGGGACTGACCAGCCGGGCGGACACGCCGTCGTCCGGCGGAGGCACCCGCAGCCCGCCGGTGACGCCGAGGACGCCGAGTCCGGCGCAGATCTCCTCGCGTACCTCCGGCTGGTCCTCGCCGATCTCGCCGGTGAAGACGAGCGCGTCGAGGCGGTCCAGCGACGCGGCCATCGCGGCGATGCCCCGGCGGCAGTGATGGGTGAAGACGTCCAGCGCCAGCGCGGCTTGTTTGTCACCGGTGGCGCGGTCGCGCACCAGGTCACGGGTGTCGCCGGAGGAGCCGGACAGGGCCAGCAGGCCCGAATGGTGGTTGAGGGCGTCTTCGATGTCCGGCGCGGTCAGGCCGTGCC
Source organism: Streptomyces sp. NBC_01508 (assembly GCF_045040315.1). Taxonomy (NCBI): domain Bacteria; kingdom Bacillati; phylum Actinomycetota; class Actinomycetes; order Kitasatosporales; family Streptomycetaceae; genus Streptomyces; species Streptomyces sp. NBC_01508. Next base: position 7,836,207 of record NZ_CP109419.1, read on the forward strand.
GGGTCTGGAGCCAGATCAGGGCGCCCGGGTCGACGGCGCCGCTGCGCCGGCTCATCACCAGGCCGTCCAGCGGTGTGAACCCCATGGTGGTGTCGACGCTCGTGCCGTCACGCACGGCGCACGCCGAACAGCCGCCGCCGAGATGGGCGATGACGATCCGCAGACTCGTGGGCCGCCGCCTCAGCAGTTCGGCGGTGCGGCCCAGTGCCCACGCGTAGGACAGACCGTGGAAGCCGTAGCGCCGCACGCCGTACTCGCCGCGCCATGTCTCGGGTACGGCGAACTCCCGGGCCGCGGCGGGCAGACCGGCGTGGAAGACGGTGTCGAAGCAGGCGACGTGCGGCACGTTGGGCAGCAGCTCACGGGCCGCGTCGAGTACGTGGAGGGCCGGCGGGACATGTGCGGGCGCCAGGTCGGCGGTGAGCCGGAGGGTGTCGCGGACCTGGTCGTCGACCAGCGTGTGCCGTCGCAGCTCCGGGCCGCCGTGCACGATCCGGTGGCCGACCGCCGTGGGCGCGGGGGCGTATCTGAGCAGGTCCCGGAGCTGCCCGGACATGTTGTCGCCGGGCGCCGACGCGTCGTCGTACGAGGCGATCGCCGTACCGTCGTCGGCGAAGACGGTCAGGTGCAGGCTCGAAGAGCCGGCGTCGGCCACCAGCACGGGTTCACGTTCATGACTGGCCACGACAGCCTTCCTCTCAGCTCTTCCCCTCACGGGACGCGCGCCGGTCCAGGTCGCCGGTGGCGCGGCCGACCGGCAGCAGCGCGCCGATGTCCACGGGCAGCGCGGCGGCGATCTTGTCCATCAGCTCGGGGGCGAGAGCGGCGTCTAGCACTTCCAGCACGGCTGCCGCCTCGCGGAGCGCCGCGTCGTCGGTGGTGCCCGCCCGGTCGGCGATCCGGCCCGTGAAGGCGATCAGGTCGAACCGTTCGCCGGAGCCCGCGTCCCGCCCCGCGGCGGCGGCCGATTCCGTCGTCCGCCGCAGACAGGCGGCCAGATCCGGCGGAAGTTGCGCGGCCACGTGGTCTGCGAGCCCGGCCGGCAGCCGTTCGCCCAGCGTCCGCAGCACCGCCAAGGTCGCCCGCTCGGTGGAGCCGCGGTCCGGCAGTTGGGCGAGCGCCTGAATCTTGCCGATCATCTCGTCGTGGTGCATGAGTGATCCTCTCCGGACGTCACCGGTCCCGGTGCCCGACCTCCGGTCCGCCGGTCGGGCGCCCCGAACGGAGGCGTCGACGAGGCCCCGCGCGGCGGCCGCACACGGGCGCCCGCCACCGGCATCGTGCGCGGCCCGCAGCCTCAGGGTGGGTCCGGGCCCGCGTTCCGGCAAGTTTGGGGCGCCGTCATTCGGCTACCCATGGACCTGGACCCACGGAGGCGGCCCGTACGAGCGGCCCGTACGAGCGGCCCGTACGAGCGGCCCGTGGGAACGCCCCGTACGAGCGGGGGCAACGGGCCCACGACCACGCAGGCAGGAGAGGCACCATGCGTATCGGCATCATCGGAGCGGGCCACATCGGCTCGACGCTCGCCCGGCACTTCGCCGGCATCGGCCACGAGGTCGCCCTCGCGAACTCGCGCGACCCCGGGACACTGGCGGAGCTGGTCGCGGGGATCGACGGCCCCATCCGGGCGGTCACCGCCGCGGAAGCCGGCTGGTTCGGCCAGGTGGTCGTCGTGTCGATCCCCTACGGGCGCCTCGGCGACCTGCCGACCGCCGAACTGCGCGACAAGGTCGTGATCGACACCTGCAACTACTACCCGGAACGTGACGGCCACCAGCCCGACCTGGACGACGACTCCACCACCTCCAGCGAGAAGGTGCGGGCCGCGACGGACTCGAACCTGGTCAAGGCGTTCAACGCCATCTACTGGGAGACCCTGCGTGACCGGGGTCGCCCCAAGGGCGATCCGGCCCGCCTGGCCATCCCCATCTCCGGTGACGACGAGGAGGCGGTGGCCGTCGTGGCCGGTCTGATCCGGGACATCGGCTTCGACCCGGTGAACGCCGGCCACCTCGGCGGGGGCGGACGCAAGCACCAGCCCGGTACCGACGTCTACGGCGCGGAGCTGTCCGCCCACGAGCTGGACGCGCGGCTGCACAGGGGCTGAGACGCCGCCTTCGACGGCTCGCGCGGCCGGGCCGAGGTACGCACATGTCATGTACGCCGTGTTGAGCCTGCTGCGGGCGTCGGGGACGAGGACCGCCGCCGCGAGCCGGCCCCTCAGCAGGTAGATGAGATTCACCAGGTCCGGCCCCCCCCCGGCGGTCCACCGGACGGCCGGCGAGCGGGGTGCGGGGTGCGGACCATCGTCGCCGCGCCGATCAGGGCGGGCGCCCCGCCGCAGGTCACGGCGAGGATCAGGAGCGTACGACGGTCCAGTTCGACCCCAACCTCAGTCGACCGGCCCGCCCGCGACGTACGGCACCTGCCCCGGGACGAACCCCGCGCCGGGGCTCACCAGGAACGACGCCGCGTGCGCGATGTCCTGCGGCACACCCACCCGGCCGACCGGTACGGCGCGGCGGCGTCCGGCCGGGGACTGCTGCTCGTGCCGTCCGCCTTCGCCCACAAACCCGCGCCGCCCGTCAGCGCCGAGGAACCGCCGCTGCTGGTCCATCCCAGCCGGGGCGTGGCCACGCTCTGGACCCCGGCGCCCACCCCCGACGCACCGGCCCTCGTCTCGCTCCTCGGCGCGACCCGCGCCCGGCTGCTCGACCTCCTCGGGGAGCCGCTGCCCACGATCGAGATCGCCCGCCGGTTCCGGGTGACCCCGAGCGCCGTCTCCCAGCATCTGCGGGTGCCGCACGCGACCGGACTGGTGACCAGGTCGCGCGACGGCCGCCAGGTGCTCCACCGCCGCAGCCCGCTCGGCGACCGGCTGACCGGCCGAGCGGTCTCCCGGCGCAGTACCGTGTGTAACAGAGGAGGGAGTCATACATGAGCACAGATACGGCCACGGAGAAGGCGATCCTCGCGGGCGGCTGCTTCTGGGGTATGCAGGACCTGATTCGCGGTCTGCCGGGGGTGATCTCCACCAGGGTCGGCTACACCGGAGGAGATGTCGCGAAGGCGACGTACCGCGATCACGGAACGCACGCCGAGGGCATCGAGATCGCCTTCGACCCCGAGAAGACCAGCTACCGCCAGATCCTTGAGTACTTCTTCCAGATCCACGACCCCACGACGCTCAACCGCCAGGGCAACGACAGGGGCCTCAGCTACCGGTCGGCCATCTACTACCTCGGTGACGAGCAGAAGCGGGTCGCCGAAGACACCATCGCCGACGTCGACGCCTCCGGCCTGTGGCCGGGAAAGGTCGTCACCGAGGTGGCCGAGGCGGGTGCCTTCTGGGAGGCGGAGCCCGAGCACCAGGACTATCTGATCCGCTACCCCGACGGATACACCTGCCACTTCCCGCGGCCGGGCTGGAAGCTTCCCGCACGCGACGAGCGGTAGGGCACCTGTCACCCGGTACATGGTCCCCCGTCACCCGGCGCCTGCACCTCGTCTGTCACCTCGCCCGTCGCCTGTCGCGGTGACGGGACCGGACGGGATCGATCGACGAGGTCCGCCCGCCGGCCGGGCGGACCTCGTCGCGTCAGACGGCGAAGACCTGGGCGTCGTCCGCGAACGCCTTGAACTCCAGCGCGTTGCCCGCCGGATCGAGCAGGAACATCGTCCACTGCTCGCCCGGCCGCCCCTCGAAACGGACATAGGGCTCGATGACGAACTCCGTGCCGGCCGCCCGGAGCCGGTCGGCCAGTTCGTGGAACTCCGGCGTGGTCAGCAGCAGTCCGAAGTGCGGCACCGGCACGTCGTGCCCGTCGACGGCGTTGCGTACGCCCTCGTTCCGGCGCGGCGCCAGATGCGTCACGAACTGGTGGCCGTGCAGATTCCAGTCCACCCAGGTGTCCGCGCTGCGGCCCTCCGCCAGGCCGAGTACGTCGCCGTAGAAGCGGCGCGCGGCGGCGAGGTCGTCGACGGGCATCGCGAGGTGGAAGCGCGGTATGCGGGGCTCGGGGATGGTCATGGAGGTGTCGCCGCCCTTCGTCGTGGTCGTGGTCGTGCTCACGGTCGTACTCACGGTCTCGTGCGCGGACTTGTTCAGGGTCCCGTTCACGCTCCCGTTCACGCTCCCGTTCACGGGCACTGTACGGATGGCGCGTACGGCCTGTCCGGGCGGACCGCCCCCTCAGGCGGGTCCCTCCCGCACCACGTCCGTCGCCTCCTTGTCCTCCCGCAGCCCCAGGAAACGGGGGTGCCGCAGCATCCCGTCCCGAGTCCACTCGGTGAACGCGATCTGGGCGACGAGCCGGGGCTCCGACCAGTGCGCGGCCCGCTCCCTGACGACGTCGGCGAACGGTGACCGGGATGTCGCGGCCTCGTCCAGGCGCCGGCGGAGGTCCACCAGCGTCGCGTGGTCGTACCCCGTCCCCACCTTGCCCGCGTACCGGAGCCGTCCGCCCTCGTAGTGACCGAGGAGCAGCGCGCCGAAGCCGACGCGGGAACCGGACGGCTCCGTGTAGCCGCCGATGACGAACTCCTGCCCCCGCTCGCACTTGAGCTTCAGCCAGCCCGTCGATCGCCGGGGCTCGTACCGGCCGGCGGCCCGCTTCGCGATCAGCCCCTCCCACCCGTCGGCGCACGCCCGGTCCAGCAGCTCCTGACCGCCCGCGTTGCGGTGCGGCGTGAAGCGCAGCGGCGCCCGGTAGGTCAGCGCCCTGCGCAGCAGCGACTTGCGCGAGCGCAGCGAGATCGCGGTGAGATCGGCACCGTCGAGCCGCAGCAGATCGAACAGGTAGTACGTGACGGCCACCCCGCTGGCGCGGGCCCGGCGGGCGTCGCTGATTCCCATGCGCCGCTGGAGCAGGGCGAAGTCGGTGCGGCCGTGGGCGTACGCGACGACCTCGCCGTCCACCGTGAAGTCGGCGCGTTCCTGCGCGGCCAGCGCGTCAACGATCTCCGGATAGGTGGCGTCGAGCCGCCGTCCGGTGCGCGACAGCAGCCGTACGCCCGAGGCGTCCCGCACGGCGAGCACCCGGACGCCGTCCAGTTTGCGCTCGAACATCCAGCCGTCGCCGAACACCCGTCGGTCGGTGAGGGTGGCGAGCATGGGCGCCGACGCCAGGACGGCGCCCGACCGGGTGTGGCCCAGTCTGCGCCGCTCGTCGGCGGGCAGCGTGTCCAGGAGACCACTCATCGCGCCTCAACTCTCTGCGTCGGGACCCGGATCGGGTCGTCGGCTTTCGGAGAAGGTTCCCCGCGACGGAGTGACGAGTGAGCGTGTGACCAGGGCTGATCACCCGTTAGGGGCTGCCCCGGCGCAGCTGGCGGGGGCGGCGGTACGGGTCAGCCCGCCGTGCAGACGTCCCGCAGTCGCCGCGAGGCGCCGCACGTCGCCAGGCTGCACCATCTGCGCCGGCCGGCGGCGTCCAGGAACAGCCAGCCGCACTCTTCGTTGGGGCAGGCGCGCACCACGAGACGGCGCGGATCCGCCAGCAGGTCGGCGGCGCTGCGGGCCGCCGCGTGGAGGGGGAGCCGCAGGCCGACCGAAGGGGGGATGCGCCAGCGGCCCAGGCCGTCCGCGCCCAGCGTGAACACCGACGACTTCGCCGCCGCTTCCGCGACCTCCGCCACCGCCTTGAAGGCGCCGGTGTCGGCCGGATCCGTCAGACAGGCGTACAGCAGGGCACGGAAGTCACGGGCCTGCGCCAGTACGGCCGCCGCCTCGCCGGGGTCGCGCCGCGCCCGCGCGAGCAGCCGCGTGACGACATGGTCCTCCGCCAGGTCGAGATGGCCGGCCCACACCGCGAGGGTGGCGTAGTCACGCAGCCATTCCGAACCGGCGAGTTCCGGTCCGCCCCAGCCCGCGTACGTGTTGCAGAACTCCAGCGCCGGATGGCCGCTGGTGTTCCACGGCAGCCAGTGTTCACCGACCCGTACCGCGTACAGCGGAGCCGGCGGCCGGTCGAGCGCCGGATCGCGGCGCAGGACGCGCTGGTGAAGGGCGTTCAGGTCCGGTCCCGGCTCGACGCCGAGCCGGGTCGACAGCGCGCGGCGTGTGACGCGGTAGAGCCGGACGGCCTCGGCCGCGCGGTCGCTCCGGTAGAGGGCCGTCATCTGGGCGGCGACGATGCGCTCCCGTTCGGGGTGCTCGTCGGCGAGGGCCGTCAGGTCCGCCACGACCCGTTCGTGCAGCCCCATCGCGAGGTGGCTCTCGGCCCGCAGTTCGACGGTGGACAGCCGCAGTGCGTCCAGATGGCCGCCGAGCCGCTCGCGCAGCGGCTCGCCGGCCACATCGGCGAGCAACGGACCCCGCCACAGCGCGAGGGCCCGGTCGCAGAGGCGGATCCGCTCGGCGGGGTCCGTGGCGTCGGCCGCCGCCCGGGCGAGCGGGACGAACTCCTGGGCGTCGACCTTGTACCCGCCCGCCTCCAGGACGTAGCCGTCGTGCCGGGTCTCGATACGCGGACCGTGGTGCGTCCGCAGGGCGGCGCGCAGCCTGCCGATGTACGTGTGGACGGTGCCGCGCGCCGACGCGTGCCCCTCGCCGTCCCACAGCAGATCGATGAGCCGGCCGGTCGTCACGACGTGCCCCGCGTCGAGCAGCAGGATCGCCAGCAGACAGCGCTCCTGGCGGCGGCTGTGCGTCAGGAGCCGTCGGCCCTCGTGGTGGGCCTCGAACGGCCCGAGCAGTGTGAACCTCATGGCCGGGCCCAGGGTAGTGGGCCGCGGGACGGCGGCCCAGACCCTGCCCGCCGGTGGTGAGAATGTGGTCAGAGCCCGGCGGGACGCTGATGCCCAGGCCGTTGACCATCAGGCCGTTGACCATCAGGTCATGGACCATCAGGCCGTGGACCACCACTTCACCGGGGAGAAATCTGTGCGAGGAACCGCCGTTGCGCTACTGGCGCTCACCACACCGCTGTTCGGGCTCGGGACGCAGCCCGCGCAGGCCGCGTCCGACCCCGCTCACCCAGCACCGGACACCGGGTGGGGCGCCTGGGAACCGGCACCCTCCGCACCGTGGGACGCCGCCGCCGGTGTGCGCTGCGACGTCCCCATCCATGCCGAGCCCGTCGTCGACGAGGTGGTACGGCGGGTGCTGACGACCCATCAGGACGGCTCCCCGAATCGCGTCCTCTACCGAGGGGACCTGGTGGTGCGTGTCACGAACACCGACACCGGCGCCTTCTACGACGCGGACGCGAGCGGTACGGCCGCCGTGGACCACCGCGCCGACGGCTCACAGTTCTGGTCCGTGCTGGGCCCGGTGCTGGTCGGTGTCGCCGAGCACGGCGGCAGTCTGGCGCGCGGTGTGTATCTGATCGACGGCGCGTACACCATGGACATCAGCCCGACCGGCTACAAGGACGTGACCATGCGTTACGGAGCGAGCGACGACATCTGCGCCCGCATCGACTGAGGACGGAGCACAGCGCGGCGAGACCCTGGATGCCGGCGGCTGCCAGCAGCGCGCCGGGCAGCGACCAGGTGGCGAGCGGACCCGCGATCCCCGCCCCCAGGGCGAACCCGGTGATCTTGAGGCTCGCCCCCGTGGTGAAGATCTGGCCGCGCAGCCGCTCCGGGGCCTCCCGGTGCCGTACCGCGAACAGCGCCCTGAGCTGCGGCCCTTCGCCGACGCCCACGAGCAGCGCGGCTGTCACGACCGGCACCGGGCGGCCGGTCGCCGCGAGGACGAGCGCGACGGCGATGGCGAGTGGAGCGCACACGACGACCGTGTCGGGACGCAGCAGCCGGGGGCGGCCGGACAGTACGGCGTTGGCGGCGAGCGCCGCGACCGCGACGCCGGAGAGCAGGGCCGCGCCGTGGGCGGGCGAGCCGAAGACACGCGCTCCGAGCAGCGGGGCGCACGCGACCAGCACGCCCTGGCCCACGCAGGAGACCACCGAGGTCGTCGTCGCACGGGTCAGCGGCCGGATCCGTACGATCGCGCGGAACCCGGCGACGAGGTCATCGGTGAGGCTGGTGGTCGGGCCGCTGGTCAGGCCGGTGGGGAAGCCGCTCGCGCGTTCGCCCGCGTCCGAAGTGTCTGAGGCGACCGGAGTGACCGAAGCGACCGGTGTCGGCAGCGCCAGCGCCGAGGGAAGCGCCAGGCAGATCAGCGCCATCGCCACGATCACACCGGCCGGAGCACCCCACAGCCCCGCGACCGCCCCGGCCAGCGCCGGCCCCGCGAGGCTCGCTCCGTTGAAGGTCAGCGCGTCGAGCGCGTTGGCGCGCGGCAGCCTCTCGTACGGGACGAGGCGCGGCAGTTGGGAGGTCCACCCACCCGACAGGGCGGGTCCGAGGAGCCCTGCGGACATCGCGACCAGGACCGTGACATGGACCGGCACCCGGCCGAGCGTCACCAGGATGATCGCAAGCCCCGACGCGTAGCCGGCCAGCGCGACCGCCAGCAGCCGCCCAGGGTGGGCCGCCCGGTCGAGGAGCGCTCCCAGGAAGGGGCCGCCGATCGCCGCCGACACGGTGACGGCCGCCAGCAGCGAGGACGCGGTGGCGGCTGATCCGGTGGCCGCGAGGCCCGCCAGCAGCAGGGCGGTCCCCGACATCTCGTCGCCGGTACGGGCCGCCGCGGCTCCCGCGCCGTACCACCTCAACGCGGCACGTTGATTCATCCGCGTCACGTTACGCGGGTAACTCAAATATTCGCTAGATGCGTTACATTGAGCCGGTGTCCCCAGCAACGACCGACGACTGGTCCACCCGCCACTCCGTCCAGGCCATCGCCCGGCGAACCGCCGCGCTCGTCAACCTCCTTGACGACGAGGCCGCTCCACCGGAAGCCGTCGCCGACCTGCTGCGCGCACACGGTGAGAAAGGCCGCATCGAACTGACCGCGAGCGATCTCGCCGAGCTGCGCGCCGCCGCCACGTCGCTCCGCGAGGTCTTCGCCGCCGCCGACGTCGACCTCGCCGCGGCCACGCTCAACGGCCTCCTCGCACGCGGCTCCGGCCCCCTCCGGCTCACCTCGCACGGCGGCGCCACCCCGTGGCACCCGCACCTCGACAGCGCCGACGACGCCCCGTGGGGCGAGTGGTTCCTCGCGTCCTCCTGCCTGGCGCTGACCGTCCTGGTCTGGGACCGCCAACGCCCGCCCGGCGGCGTCTGCGCGTCATCGAGCTGCCGCAACGTCCACCTCACCCAGGGAAGCGGGCCGCCGCGCCGCTACTGCTCCCGCCGCTGCGCCACCCGCGAACGCGTGGCCGCCCACCGGGCGGCCCGCGCGGCCGAGCACGATCCCCCGGCGCTCGGCCGCTGACCAAGGGAGTCAGGGTGCCGGGGCGCCGTCCTCCGCGGGAGTGCGATCCGGCCGGTGACGCACGAGCTCCACAACCCGAACCGCAACTTCTCGCCGAGCGGATTCTCCTCACCCCTCCACTCCTCACCCCTCTACTCCTCCCGCCCCACGGCCGGCTTCGCGACGCGCGCCAGTTCGGCGAAACTGACGTCCCGGCCGCCGGCTCGTCGTGTGGCGCCCCACTCCGGTGGGAACCGCAGCGTCCTCACCCGGCCCTGCGGGGGTGCGGCGGTCACCGGCAGGATCTCGTCGAGCGCCCACCCCGTACACCACGCTTGAAGAGGTCGGCCGATGGACAACGAACGGCACGCGGACACAAGGGGAGTTGGGTGATTTCCCGCACTCGCGCCGAGCCAGGATCCAGCCCGAGGACGTGGGCCACGCCTCGGGATCCGGGCAGCGCAGGGTGCCGGAGCACCACACTGCGGATGCTCATCGGCCTGAACCGGCCCACCGCCGGCACCGCCACCATCGACGGCCGTCCGTTCCGGGACCGCCCGCGCGGGCTGCGGCACGTCGGCGCGCTGCTCGACGCCCACGACGTGCACGGCGGGCGCACCGCCCGCGCCCATCCGCGCGCACTCGCCCGCGGCAACGCACTGCCGAAGCGACGCGTGGACGACGTCCTGCACGAGGTGGGACTGGCCGCCGCCGCCCGGCGCCGTATCGGCGGGTTCTCGCTCGCGATGAAGCAGCGGCTCGGCATCGCCGCCGCGCTGCTCGGCGATCCGCCGGTGCTGCTGTTCGACGAGCCCATCAACGGCCTTGACCCGGAAGGGGTGTTGTGGGCGCGCGGGCTGTTCAGGCGGCTCGCCGCCGAGGGCCGCACGGTGTTCGTCTCCAGTCATCTCATGACCGAGATGGAGCACACCGCGGACCACCTCGTCGTCATCGGCCGGGGTGAGTTGATCGCCGCCGCGAGCATCGGCGCGCTGACGGTCGTGGGGGAGTACGGCACCGGCCAGATCCGTACGACGTTCGCCGCCGTCCCGGCCCGCCGCTCGGTGCTCGCCGCCAAGACCGTCGTGGTCACGGCGGTCACCACTGTCTTCGGCGCCGTCGCCGCCGTGACCTCGTTCGCCGTGACCCAGGCGATCCTGTCCCGCCGGCATGTCGGACTGCCCTTCGACTATCCGGGCGCCACGCGCGTCATGGTGGCGTCGGCGCTGCTCGCGCCGGTCTGCGCGCTCATCGGCATGGGCCTCGGCGCCCTGGTCCGGCACACCGCGGCGACGATCGTCAGCCTCACCCTGCTCCTGCTGGTCCTGCCGTCCCTTCTCAACGAGCGCGAGCACGGGACAGCCTCGCTTCTGCACGCCCTGCCCAGGGAGCGTGGGCCGAGTTGGTGGCGGTGCGTGATTCCCCGGTCCCCGATGCCTACCCGACGACGATCGCCGGCTCGTGGCTGGTGTACGGGATCTGGTCGCTCGCCGCGGTGGTGATCGCCGTCGCCGCGTGCACCACCCACACACAGCCGTCCGCGTCGACGGTCAGCCCGTCCGGTTGCCCGGCACCGGGCTCGATCGTCGCCAACGGGCCCTGGTCGACGAGCGGTTCGCCGGGGGAGTGGCAGTCGGCACGGAACCGGTCGACGCGCCCGGTGGGGGAGTCGACGTGGTACATCGTCCGCCCGTCCGGGCTCCAGCCCGTGCCGTTGCCGACGGTGACGGGCCGCGTGCCGGTGACGGCGCACGCCCCCGAGGCGCCACCGGCACCCGTCACCCGGATCAACGCCCCGCCGCCCGGCCCCTCGTCGTAGCGCGTGCTGCCCGCCCACAGCGCGCCGTCGGGCGCCACGGCCGCGTCGTTGCCCCGGCGGCCGGGAACAGGATCGCGCACCAGCCAGGAGAAGTCGCCGCCGGGGCCGTACAGACCGATACCGTCCCGGAGGTTGACCACCAGCCCGCCCCCGGCCCGTGGGAGCGCGGCGCCGACGTGCTGCTCGGTGGCCATGACCGTACGGCGGCCGTCGGCCGGGTCGAAGGTGTGGATCCGCGCGGAGAGGATGTCCACCCACAGCAGCCGGCCGGTCGCCGGATCCCACGTGGGTCCCTCACCCGACGTCGCCTGTGCCCGTACGGCGACCTCGATCACCGCGCCCGCCCCCCGCCGTCCCCGACCGACTGCCAGGTGTCCGTGAGCGGACGCTGCCCCTGCCCGCCCCTGCTCCAGTCGCACACTCCGTCCGGGAACGCCGCCCGCAACTGCCGCAGTTCACCGCCGCTGAACGTCACCGCGTAGTCGGCCGGATCCACCGCCTTGCGCCGGCACGCGATCACATCGTCCGCGAGCGGGGCTCCGGCGACCAGCCTCGGTGTCGGGAAGGCCGGGTAGAGCGCGCCGCATTCGCCGGGGTTGTCGTAGCCCAGTCGCTGCTCGACCTTCCGGGGCTCCGCGTCCTTGGTCCAGCACGCGTCGGTCAGCTCCGCCGGTTTCTGCGCGACGACGTCCCGCGCCGTCCACCGCGTCCGCGCGGCAGTCGACGTCAGCGACGTCAGCCACGCGTCCATCTCCGTAAGGGCGTACCGCAGCGCGGGGCTCTTGAGACTGAAACCGTGCCGGTTGTCCTCCGCGAGCATCACCTGGTTGTCCGCGTGGCCGTTCGCCGCGATCAGCCGGGCGCGGGTGGAGAACCCGTGCACCGACATGTGGATGTCGCCCCCGGGCAGATCGTCGGTGTACGAGCGGTGGTCGATGACGGGTGTGGTGGCCAGACCGGCGCCGCCCCACAGGACGCGGCCCGTACCGTACGCCGCATCGGTCGCCTTGACGTCGGCCTTCGTCCGCCCCGCGGTGTACTCGGCGTCGCGGTCGATGCCCCCGACACGGGAGTTGAGGTCGATGAACTGCTTCTTGTCGATCGCACCCTCGTTCAGCGCGTCGAGGCCGTACTGCACACCGGCGTTGTCCAGCGGGCGCAGCGCGGCGCCGGTGCGCCGGTCGGTGCCGTACACGTTCACCGTGTGATCGAAGACCGTGCCGCGCGCCCCGTCGGGGTTGGCGCTCGCGTCGTACCGCTGGTCCTCGGGCAGGGCCGCCGGGAACTCCGCGTCCGGGTCGAGGCGCTTCGCGCCGTCGCTCAGATTCGGGATGCTCGCCCGCTCACGGAACCCGGCGACCGCCCGCTGCTGCCCGGCGCTGAACCCGTCCGGCGCGGTCGCGGTGAAGTAGTGGTCGAGCAGCCGGGAGTCCAGCAGCGTGGTGTTGGTCGCCGACGTCACGTCGGGGAAGCTGCACCCGACGATGATGCCGTCGAGCAGACCGGGGTAGTTGTCGGCGGTCTGATAGCTCTGGTACGACCCGCCGGAGCATCCCCAGCCGATGGTGAAGCGCGGGACGCCGTACCGCTCCACGAAGTGCTCCTTGACCATCATCGTGGTCTCGGACGCCAGCAGGTCGTTGCAGTTGTTGCCGAAGACGTTGAGGGACGACGAGGCGACGGCGTATCCGCGCCCCAGCATCTCGGTGTCCAGTACGCCCCCGGTGTCCGAGCCCTGGGTGTACCAGCCGCCCCGGCAGCCGCCGCCGAACGTGTACATGAGCCGGCCGTTCCACCCCTCGGAGGGCCGCGCACGGGTCGGCTCCGGCGCGGCGGGGTCGGCCAGCATGGAGATCTGGTACACGCCCCGGTTGAGCGTGCCCGTCTCGATACGGATGAGGAACGGCACCCGCGCGCCGGTGCTGGTCGTGGTCGTCGCGAGGTCCGCGGGGCGGCTCGCCGGATCGGCCAGGGGCTTCACGGCTCCGTCCGTGGAGCGGTACGCGTGGTCGACCCGGGTCGCGATCGAGCAGTCCTCGTCCAGCGGCGGCCCCGGGGTGGAGCCGTCGACGAGCTTGAACGACCGCGTACCGCACGCGAAGGGCCGCTCGTGCGGCCCGCTGATGACCGGACCGGTCGATGGATGGTCGCGTACCTGGAGCGCCGCCCGCGTGCCGGGCCGGCCGGGGACGGTCGCGACGAGCCGGTTGCGGCCCTCGCGCAGGGACGTCACCAGGCCGGTCAGGGTCCCGGGCGCGGAGCCGGCCGCCGTGAACGCCGCCGTGACGTCCGTGCCGTCGCGGGTGATCCGTACGTCGGCGGGGTCGACGCTCGGCGGGACCCCGACGCGCACCAGGACGTCACCGCCGGTGACCACATCGGGCCGGGTCGACAGGGCGCCGATGGTCAGCCGCTCGTGGTCACCGGGCCGCCCGTCGTCGCCGGGCCGCTCTGTGGCGGCACTTGGGAGGCAGGTCAGCAGCAGCGCACCCGCGGCGAGCGCGGTGGCGAGGACGGACCGACGGGACACCGATGAACCTCCATGATCTGTGGACCGGCCGGACCGGATCCATGGACACCTGTGCGGACGCGGACGCGTGGGGGCGCGCGGACATCTCCGTGGACACATCAGTGGACACCTCCGTGGACACTCGCGTCACTCCCCTTCACTCCCGGACCCGCAGAATGGTTCATGCGGCGACGTGCGGGGGTCAAGACCGCGTACGTACGCGCGGCTCGCCCACCCCCTGAGAGGGGTGTACAAAGAGGGCATGGCCGGACGCGACGGCCGCCCGCGCTCGGTTCTGAAGATGAGAACAGTCGCAGGCCAGGTCTTTCTCCTTCAGGTGGCGATCGTCGTACTGCTCGTCGCCGCCGCCTCCGCCGCGCTCGTACTCCAGGGCCGCGCGGGCAGCGAACGCGAGGCCCGCAACCGCTCCGTCGCCGTGGCCGAGACCTTCGCGAACTCACCGGGCATCCAGGCGGCGCTGAAGAACCCCAACCCCGCCGAAGTCCTGCGCAGACCGGCCGAGCTGGCCAGGGAGCGCTCCGGCGTGGACTTCATCGTCGTCCTCAACACCGACGGAATCCGCTACACCCACCCGATTCCCGACCGGATCGGCAAGAAGTTCATCGGCAATCTGAAGCCCGCCCTGGAAGGGCGTGTCATCACCGAGAAGATCACCGGCACCATCGGCCCCCTCGTGCAGGCGGTCGTACCCATCTTCGACGCGAGCGGCAAAGTGGTCGGGATGGTGTCCGCGGGCATCACCATCAAACGCGTCAGCTCGGTCGTGGAGGACCAGTTCCCGCTCCTGTTCGGCGCCGCGGGCGGCGTGCTGCTCCTGACCATGGGCGGTACGGCCCTGGTGAGCAGCCGGCTGCGCCGCCAGACGCACGGGCTGGGACCCGCCGAGATGACCCGGATGTACGAGCACCACGACGCGGTTCTGCACGCCGTACGCGAAGGGGTGATCATCGTCGGCGGCGACGGCAGACTGCTGCTCGCCAACGACGAGGCCCGCAGACTCCTCGACCTGCCGGCGGACGTCGAAGGCCGCCCGGTCACCGACCTGGGCCTGAACCCGGCCACCGGGAAGCTGCTGGCGTCCGGCCGCACGGCGACCGACGAGGTCCACCCCGTCGGCGAGCGGCTGCTCGCCATCAGCCAGCGGCCCACCGACCAGGACGGCGGCCCGCCCGGCAGCGTGACCACCCTGCGTGACACCACCGAGCTCCAGACGCTCACCGGAAAGGCCGACGTGGCCCGCGGACGCCTGCGCCTGCTGTACGACGCCGGTACGGAGATCGGTACGACCCTGGACGTGGTCCGCACCTGTGAGGAGCTGACCGAGTTCGCCGCCGCCCACTTCGCCGACTTCGCGACCGTCGACGTGGCCGAGGCCGTCCTGCGGGGCGAGGAGCCGACCACCGTGGTGATGGACATGCGCCGTACCGCCTTCAGCGGCCGGGACGAGGAGACCTCGCTCTACCCGCTCGGCGAACTGATCCACTTCAGGCCGTCCACCCCCGTGAGCGACGCCATCGTGAACGGCGAGGCGATCCGCATCGAGGATCTCGGCGCGTTCTCCGGCTGGCACAGACAGACCCCCGAACGCGCCAGGAAGCTGGTCGGCGAAGACGGCATGCACTCGATGATCACCGTTCCGATGCGGGCGCGGGGCGTCATCCTCGGCGTCGCCACCTTCTGGCGCTCCGCGCAGCCCGACGCGTTCGAGGGCGAGGATCTGTCCGTCGCCGAGGAGATGGTCGCCAGGGCGGCGGTCAGCGTCGACAACGCCCGCCGCTACACCCGCGAGCACACCATGGCCGTCACCCTGCAGCGCAGCCTGCTCCCACGCGGCCTCCCCGACCAGAACGCCATCGACGTCGCCTACCGGTATCTGCCCGCCCAGGCCGGACTCGGCGGGCTCGGCGGCGTCGGCGGCGACTGGTTCGACATCATCCCGCTGCCCGGCGCCCGCGTGGCACTGGTCGTCGGTGACGTCGTCGGCCACGGCCTGCACGCCGCCGCCACCATGGGCCGGCTGCGCACCGCGGTCCACAACTTCTCCACCCTGGACCTGCCGCCCGACGAGCTGCTGTTCCATCTGGACGAACTGGTGGCCCGGATCGACCAGGACGAGGCCGCCGACGGGGCCGACGGCGCGGTCACCGGCGCCACCTGCCTGTACGCGATCTACGACCCGGTGTCCGGGAACTGCACCATGGCGCGGGCTGGTCACCTCCAGCCCGTCCTCATCCACGACGACGGCACGGCGGTCTTCGCCGACGTGCCCGGCGGCCCACCGCTGGGCCTCGGCGGACTGCCCTTCGAGACCCTTGAGGTCCATCTGCCCGAGAACAGCCGGCTGGCGCTGTACACCGACGGACTCGTCGAGGACCGGCACCGCGACATCGACGAGGGCCTGGACCTGCTGCGCCGTACGCTCGCAGCCCAGGCCGACCGGACCCCGGAGCAGGCGTGCGACGCGGTCCTGCGGACACTGCTGCCCGAACACCCGCGCGACGACACCGCCCTGCTGGTCGCGAGCACCCGCGTGCTGGACGGCGCGCACGTCGCCGACTGGGAGATCCCCGCCGACCCCGCGGCGGTGGGCAGACTGCGGGCCGACGTCACGCGCAAGCTGACGCAGTGGGGCCTGGTCGAAGAGGCGTTCACCACCGAGCTGATCCTCAGCGAACTGGTCACCAACGCGATCCGCTACGCCTCCGGACCCATCCGGGTACGGCTGATCCGTGACCGCAGCCTGATCTGCGAGGTCTCCGACCACAGCAGCACCTCGCCCCACCTGCGGCAGGCGGCGGGCACCGACGAGGGGGGCCGCGGGCTCTTCCTCGTCGCACAGTTCGCGGAGCGCTGGGGAACCCGCTACAGCGCCCAGGGCAAGGTCATCTGGACGGAACAACCGCTCGGCACCGCCTGACCCGCCGCCCTTGCGCGGCAAGGTCTGCGTACCGTCTGTCAACTTGTGTTCGGCCGTACGGGAGCCGACGAGCGGGGTCCGCGCGGACGCCATAGGCTCGTCGAGAGTGCGAATCAGGCACGTCAGTGTGAACTCCAACAGACGTGGTACCCGCCCGGCATACGTGAGCCAAGCACGGCCCCGTGAACGACTGCCCTGCGTGTTCCATGCGCATCTCAGGCCGGCGCCCTTCTGGCCGGCACCGCTCAATCCGGCGCTGCTCAGGCCGGGAAGAGAAAGGGACTGGGTTTATGGGGCTGCTGCCGACCGTACTGATATCCCTCGTGTTTCCGGCGCTGATGCTGTTCGTCATGGTGGCGCTCGGACGCATGGAAGAACTCCTGCTGCCACATCTCCAGCCCCCCCGGCCGACGGAGGGCGAGCCGGACGCCCCGCCGCAGGACGCCCCGATTGAGGACACCCGGCAGCCTGCCTCCGGAGCGGAGAGCGACCTCGGCCCGGACGACGGCCTCAGCCCCGAGGAAGTCCGCGCCGAGGCGATCCGCGCCGCCCAGACCCGCGCCGACATCGCCAGGGCCCGTACCGAAGCCGTACGCCGCTCCGCCCGGCGCCGCGCCTACGGGACCCCGCGCCCCGTGGGCCGTACCAACACCGGCCCGCCGCGCGGCGGGCGCACGACCCCCCTGCGATTTCGATGAACCGGCAAGCCGTCGTGGACGCGCTGCTGCGCTCCCACGGCCGCACCTATGCCGCAGACGCCGGCATCAGGCTGCGTGACACGCCGCAGCCCCTCTACCAACTCCTCGTCCTCACCCTCCTGTTGAGCGCCCCCATCCGCGCCGCCGTCGCCGTCGCCACGGCGCGCGCCCTCGGCGAGGCGGGCCTGCGCGACCCGCGCCGCATGGCCGGGGCGACCTGGCAGCGGCGCGTCGACATACTCGGCCGGGGCGGCTACCGGCGCTACGACGAGAGCACCGCGACCCGGCTCGGCGACGGCGCCGAGCTGTTGATCCGGCGGTGGCACGGCGACCTGCGACGGATGCGCGCCGAGGCCGACGGCGACGTGATGGTGCTGCGCCATCTGCTCCAGGACGTGCCGGGGATCGGCCCCGTCGGGGCGGACATCTTCCTGCGCGAGGCACAGGCCGTCTGGCCGGAAGTGGCGCCCTACTTCGACACCAAGGCGCTGCGCGGCGCCGAACGCCTGGGCCTCGGCCCCGACACGGCGACGCTCGCCCGCCTGGCCGGCGACGCGGGCCCCGCGACCCTGGCCGCGGCCCTCGTACGAGCCGCCCTGGACGGCGCCGTGGTCGAAGAAGTCGGCTCGTCCGCGTCCTGAGTGACCGCACCCACCCCCGCGACCCCTCGCGGCCCCGGCGTCAGTACGAGCTGTCGATGCCGGTGACGAACGCCGACCCCAGCGGCGCCTCGTCCGCCGAGAACCCCGCCTCGCCGAGCGCGGCACCCGCCACCCGCTTCGCCTCCGCCACGGCGCTCCGCTTGTTGTCGGCCTCGATCTCCAGCCGGATACTGAAGGTGCCACCCTCGTTGACCGTCAGCATGTCCAGGTCCTCGGCCTCACCCAGAGCCGTGTGCTGCGGGTCCGCGGGCCGCAGCCCGCGCAGCAGCGCCGCGCGGGAGTCCGCGTCGAGCGTGCGCAGGAAAGTGCCCGGGACGGTGATGACGTACGCGGTCATGCGAACTCCTGGCGTCGACGGCCCCCGCGGTACGGGGTGGGCTTCGTGCCCCACCCATGTGACCTGCCCGGTTTTCCGCCCTGATCACCTACCGGATCCGGATCCCCGGCCGGATTCCCCCGGCGGATTCACCGCCGACCGGCATTTTCCATGCCCATTTCCGGAAATCGGATTCCGGCCCGTCCTTATGCTCCGCGAACATTTGCCCGGGCTGGCGGAGGAGGTTTCGCTTCCGGGCCGGGGTTTCATGTGGGATGCTGGAGACTCCGAATCTTCCCCCTTCTCCCTGCCGAGGCACTATGCGCTGCGTCATCGCCCGCTTCCCCTTCGAACTGGTCAAGAGCGAGGTGCAGCTGGCGATGAAGGGCATCAAGCCCGAACCAATCACGGGCGAGTCCGTGGTCATCAGCCGCCGTACGTACCCGGTGAAGCAGGTGGGCGAAATCATCACGCGCCAGGACCGCCGTGACTTCTCCTCCTCCGAGGTCACCCGCGCGCTGACCCGTCTCGGCTTCACGTGCCGCAGCGTCCCCGCCCCCGCCCCGGTGGTGGAGCCCAGCCCGCTGGAGACGGCGTCGGCGATGCTCGGCACCCCCGCGCAGAACTGAGCGAACGGCGCGGACAGCGCACACGCAGAGGACCCCGTCACCAGTCGGTGACGGGGTCCTCTCCGTATGCGGACCGCCGTGGCGGCCCTGTCCGGCTACGCGGACCAGCTGCGCGACGACGACTGACGCGCGCCGCCCGAGCGGCCCTGCCCGCCACCGGTCCCCGACGACCTGCGGCCCTGAGCCGGACGGCCGCGGCCACGGCTGCCCGAACCGCCGCCCTTGGCGCGCTCCGCGACGGGCGTGGAGATGACCACGGGAATCCCCGAGGGCGCCTGCGCCCCGGTGATCCGGCTCAGCTCAGCCTCGCCGGAACGGACCTGCGCGACCTGCGGCACGATCCCCGCGTCGGCCATCAGACGCGTCATCTCGCGACGCTGGTTGGGCAGGACGAGCGTGACGACGCTGCCGGACTCCCCGGCGCGGGCGGTACGCCCGCCACGGTGCAGATAGTCCTTGTGGTCGCTCGGCGGGTCGACGTTCACGACGAGGTCGAGATTGTCGATGTGAATGCCGCGCGCCGCGACGTTCGTCGCCACGAGCACCGTGACATGCCCCGTCTTGAACCGGGCGAGCGTGCGGGTGCGCTGCGGCTGGGACTTGCCACCGTGCAGCGCGGCGGCCCGTACACCGCTGTTCAGCAGGTGCTCGGTCAGCCGGTCGACGGCGTGCTTGGTGTCCAGGAACATCAGCACCCGGCCGTCGCGCGCCGCGATCTCCGTGGTGGTCGCGTACTTGTCGGCGTTCTGCACATGCAGGACGTGGTGCTCCATGGTGGTGACCGTGCCGACGGCGGCGTCGACGGAGTGCACCACCGGGTCGTTCAGATAGCGGCGGACCAGCAGGTCGACGTTGCGGTCCAGCGTCGCCGAGAACAGCATCCGCTGGCCCTCGGGCCGTACCTGGTCGAGCAGTTCGGTCACCTGCGGCATGAAGCCCATGTCGGCCATCTGGTCGGCCTCGTCGAGGACGGTGATGGCGACCCGGTCCAGCCGGCAGTCGCCCCGCTCGATGAGGTCCTTGAGCCGGCCCGGGGTCGCGACGACGACCTCCGCGCCGCCGCGCAGCGCGCCGGCCTGGCGGCCGATCGACATACCGCCGACGACGGTGGTGAGCCGCAGCTTCAGCG
The DNA here is from genome assembly GCF_045040315.1 of Streptomyces sp. NBC_01508. Taxonomy (NCBI): domain Bacteria; kingdom Bacillati; phylum Actinomycetota; class Actinomycetes; order Kitasatosporales; family Streptomycetaceae; genus Streptomyces; species Streptomyces sp. NBC_01508. Next base: position 7,856,172 of record NZ_CP109419.1, read on the forward strand.
AGCGGGCGTAGGGGGTCAGCGCGTCGGTGACCTGCTGCGCCAGCTCACGGGTGGGTACGAGCACGAGCGCCAGCGGCTGCTTCGGCTGGGCGCGCTGTCCGGCGGTGCGGACGAGGAGCGCCAGGCCGAACGCGAGGGTCTTGCCGGAGCCGGTACGGCCCCGGCCGAGGACGTCGCGTCCCGCGAGCGAGTTCGGCAGCGTCGCCGCCTGGATCGGGAACGGCTCGCTCATGCCGAGGCCGGTGAGCGTCGTCATGACCGGCGAGGGCATGTCCAGCTCGGCGAAGGTCGCCACGGCGGGCAGGGCGGGGGTGATGGTGACCGGCAGGGCGAACTCGCCGTGCACGGCGGAGGGGCGACGGCCGTAGCCACCGCCCGACCGGCCGGAGGAACCCGAGCGGCCCGAGCCGGACGACTGCGGGCGGAAGCGGCTGCCGCCACCGCCGGAGGCGCCGGGGCCGCCGGAGCGGGTACGTGAGTAACGGTCGTTCGTGCGAGGCGTGCGGTTCATGCTGAACCTCTCTCGATGCGGCACGTATCGAGGAACTCTTGGGCAGAATGACCGCGCAAAGAATCGCAAGAACGAGCCGGGGGAAAACAGAAAACAGAGCCGCGCCGGGGCGTGAAACGCCGGAACCGGCACGTGGAAATTCTCGGAACAGACCGAGCACGGGCGACCGGGGTCGCCTACGTGTGGGGGCCCGGCAGTCCGGTGCGGGGCCGACATCGGTGAAGATCTGTCGGCCGGCCGTCAGGACAGCGAGGAGAAACCTGGTCCCGCGCCACACTCCAATGTGTCACGCGCACCGGGCGGGCCCCGGAGAAAAAGCAACATAGCCGGGACCGGCCCGCACGCGAGGTGCGGGCCAGCCCCAGCTACGTCTTACGCCTCAGCGTCAGGCGGGAACGATGTTCTCCGCCTGCGGGCCCTTCTGGCCCTGCGTGACGTCGAAGTTCACCTTCTGGCCCTCCTGCAGCTCACGGAAGCCCTGGGCGGCGATGTTCGAGTAGTGGGCGAAGACGTCAGCGCCGCCGCCGTCCTGCTCGATGAAGCCGAAACCCTTTTCCGCGTTGAACCACTTGACGGTGCCACTAGCCATTTTGATCTCCTTCAGGGCAATGCTGCCCGGGGGCTCGCACTGTGCGAACCCCGCGTCGCCTTAGATGATTACCCCGTCCGGAAAAGCACCGGAAATACAAAAGCGCGCTCACCGACACATAAAGTCAGCGAGAGCACTTGAAGTCTTCGGGAACCACAACTGCAACTGGTGTCTACAGTAGCACGGTGCATGCGGCCGAGTACGGGACGTCTTGGCGATCCCGGTCGGCGCACCGGAAAATCGCCCGCGGGCCGCCGGAGAAAATTTCCAGAGCCGTGATCGGGGAATATTCTCCCGTTCTTCACCGGGCGGCTACTCCCACGGGTGTATGCGGAGTACGACGGAGCCGCCTAGCGTGAACGGCGTGAACCGGGTGATGACCTTCGAACACCTGCGGGCCCGTTCCAGGACGCTGCCGCCGCTCACCGCCGATCTGCTGGCGGCGGCGGCCGTCGGCCTGTTCACCGCGTCCGACGCCGCTGTGAACGATCCCGACTACCGGCAGGCCGACCGGTTCACCTGGCTGCTCCTCGCCGTCTCGGTCCTGGCGCTGGTCGTGCGGCGCCGAAGGCCCATGCTCGTCGTCACGGTCACGGGAGCCGCCTGCGCGGGATGGGCCCTGTACGGGCACATCGGGGAGCTGCTGAATCTGCCGGTGATCGTGGCGCTGTACACGGTGGCGGTCCTCGGCGACCGGCGGCGCACGGTGTGGACCGGGGCCGTGGCCGCCGCCGCCTCGGGGGCCGTCGCGCTGCGGGTGGGGCACGACGTGGCCAATCCGCAGGGGCTGCCGGTGCTGGAGATGGTCTGGCCGCTGGTACCCCTGCTGCTCGGTGAAGCGGTGCGTACGCGGCGGGAGTTGCTGCGCGTGTACGAGGCCAGGGCGGCCCGCGCGGAGGAGGACCGCGAGCGGGAGGCGGCGCGTCGGGTCCACGAGGAACGGGTACGTATCGCCCGGGAGTTGCACGACATCGTCGCCCACACGGTGACCGCGATGACCGTGCAGGCGGGTGTGGCCCTGGACGCGCTCGACGTGCGGCCGGAGGTCTCCAGGAGGGCGATGCGACAGGTGCGTGACTCGGGCAAGGAAGCCGTCCGGGAGCTGCGGGCCACGGTCACGGTGCTTCGCGAGGGGGACGACGAGCCGACGGCCCCGGTGCCCGGGATCGACCGACTCGGCGAGCTGATCGAGCGGTTCGAGGGCGGCGGCGTCGAGCTGGTGATGCGGCGGGAGGGGGACCTCGACGGGCTGTCGCCGATGTCCCAACTCGCCGTCCACCGCATCGTGCAGGAGGCCCTGACCAATGTGGTCAGACACTCGGGAGCCCGGCGTGCCGCGGTCTCCGTCGTCCGCCGCGACGACCGGCTGACCGTCGAGATCGCGAACGACGCGGAGCGCGGGGGAGCGGTCGGCGGCGGGTCCGGAGGCGGCGAGGGCGCCGGACCGGGTGCCGGCTTCGGACTGATCGGGATGCGGGAGCGGGTGGCCGCGGCGGGCGGCGGCGTCGAGTACGGCCCGGTGCCGGGCGGCGGTTTCCTCGTACGCGCCTGGCTGCCAGCCGGACAGCGCCCCGACCGGTCACAGGCGCCGTCATGACCGTGCGGGTGGTGCTGGCGGACGACCAGAGCGTCGTACGCGCGGGCTTTCGCGCGCTGCTCGATCTCACCGACGACCTCGTCGTGGTCGCCGAGGCGGCCGACGGGGCCAGGGCGGTGGAGGCCGTACGTACCACCCGGCCGGACGTCGTGCTCATGGACATCCGGATGCCCGGCGTCGACGGCATCGAGGCCACCCGCCGCATCGCCGCGGACCGCGCCCTGGACCGGACCCGGGTCGTCATGCTCACCACCTACCAGATCGACTCGTACATCTTCGAGGCGCTGCGGCACGGCGCGGCCGGCTTTCTGCTCAAGGACATCGAGCCCGACGAGCTGCGGGCGGCGATCCGTACCGTCGCCGCCGGACAGGGCCTGCTGGCGCCGGCCGTCACCCGCTCCGTCGTCGAGGAGTTCGCCAGACTCAAGGCGCCCGAGGCCCTCGGGGCGGAGCGGCTGGCCGCGCTCACCGCCCGGGAGCGTGAGGTCGTGGCGCTGGTCGCCGCCGGCCTCGGCAACGCCGAGATCGGGGCGGAACTGCTCATGAGCCCGCTGACGGCCAAGACCCACGTCAGCCGGGCCATGACCAAACTCGGGGCACGCGACAGGGCGCAACTCGTGGTCCTCGCCTACGAAACCGGTCTGGTGCGGGCGGGGGAGCGCCGGCGCCCGTGCCGCGCGGCGCCCGGCTACTCCCTCGGGAGCAGCCACCGACTCCGGGTGACGGATGCCGGCCGGCGCCCCGCTCCGTAGCGTCGACGGCATGATCGAAGCGACGGAACTCACCAAGCGGTACGGCGGCGGGAACGCCGTCGACAAGCTGTCGTTCACCGTACGGCCCGGCAGGGTCACCGGCTTTCTCGGCCCGAACGGCGCGGGCAAGTCGACCACCGTGCGACTGATCCTCGGGCTCGACAGGCCCACCGCCGGCCGCGTCACCGTCAATGGCAGGCGCTACCGGGACCACCCGGCTCCGCTGCGTATCGTCGGCTCGCTCCTGGACGCCAGGGGCGTGCACGGCGGCCGGTCCGCGTACCAGCATCTCGCCGCCCTCGCCGCGAGCAACGGCATCGCGCGCCACCGGGTCGACGACGTCCTCGACCTCGTCGGCCTGCCCGCCGACACCGCCCGTACCCGGACCGAGGGCTTCTCGCTCGGGATGGGCCAGCGGCTCGGCATCGCGGCGGCGCTGATCGGTGACCCCGAGGTGCTCATCCTGGACGAACCGGTCAACGGACTCGACACCGAGGGCATCCGCTGGATTCGTGGACTGATGAAATCCCTTGCCGCGCAAGGCCGTACGGTCTTCCTCTCCAGCCATCTGATGAGCGAGATGGAACTGACCGCGGACCATCTGATCGTGATCGGCCGCGGCAGGCTCATCGCCGACACCACGATGCGCGACTTCATCCGCACCAACTCCCGGTCCCACACGCTCGTACGCTCCCCGGAACCGGAGAAGCTGCGGGCACTGCTGGAGGCCAGGGGATGGGGTGTGCGGCTGGACCCCGGCGGCGGCTGGCGGGTCGACGGGGCCGATGCCACGGCCATCGGCGACCTGGCACGCGACCACGCCCTCGCCGTCCACGAACTCACCCCGGCCCACTCCACGTTGGAGGAGGTCTACACGGCGCTGGCGGGCGACTCGGCCGAGTACCGCGCCGGCGGGTCCACGAACGGAAGGCAGGCACGTCGATGACGAACGACAGCCCCACCGCGCGGGCCGGATTCCGGCAGGCCCTCGCCGCCGAGTGGATCAAGTTCCGCAGCGTGCGTTCCACGGTGTGGACGACGGTCGCCACCGCCGTGGTCCCCGTCGCCGGAGCGGTGTTCGTCGCGGCGACCGGGAGCCTTCAGGACGACGACACGGTCATCGGCGGCAGTCTCACCCTGGCCGTCGTCGCGCAGTTGCTCGCCGCCGTCGTCGGCGCGATGACCGTGACCGGCGAGTACGGCAGCGGCACCATCCGTACCACCCTCGCGGCCAACCCGCGCCGGGGTACGGTCGTCGCCGCCAAGGCGACACTCGTCGCCGGTCTGATGTACGTGGTCGCGCTGGTCTCCTGCACGCTCGCCCTGCTGGCCGGCGACCTGCTCCTCGCCGACCGCTACGCGGCCGGGGACCCCCTGCCGGCCCTCTTCGGCATCGCGGGCTCCTTCGCCGTCGCGGGACTGCTGGGCCTGGCCGTCGGCACGCTCGTGCGGCACTCCGCGGGCGCCGTCACCACGGTCGTCGGCCTGCTTCTGCTGCCGTCCCTGTTCGGCCCGCTCTTCGGGGACGCGCGGCGCTGGATCGCCGGCCTCTCGCCGACCGCCGCACTGGAGAAACTGACCCAGACCTCGGACGCGACGGCCGAGACGGTCGGCAGCCTGGGGCCCTGGCCGTCGCTGTGGCTGGTCACCGGCTGCACGGCGGCGCTGCTCCTGGTGGCCGCCGGGGCACTGCGCCGCCGCGACGTGTGACGTCGTGGGCCGGGACGGCATTCCGAGGCCCGGGGCACTCCGGAGGACCGGAGCGCTCCCAGCACTCCCGTCACTCCAGTCACTCCAGTCACTCCAAGGGGGACGACGCCCGAGGCGTGTAGACGTACGGTGTGGTCGTGCTCAGCTCCTCGAAGCCCAGCCGCCGCAGAATCGGGCGGCTTTGGCTCGACGCGTCGACCTGGAGATAGCGGTAGCCCCGCTCGGCGGCCAGACGGGTACGGAAGGCGACCAGCGCGCGGTAGAGGCCCCGGCCGCGCCAGGCGGGGACGGTGCCGCCGCCCCACAGACCGGCGAACTCCGTGCCGGTCGGCAGTTCCATCCGGGCCGCGCTCACGGGCACGTCACCGGCCATGGCGACACCGGCCGCGACACTCCCCGGAGCGGCGGCGAGCTGGGCCAGCAGCCGCTCCCGGGTGTGGGTAGCGTCCGTACCGAAAGCCTGCGCGTGGACCTCGGCCATCAGCTCCACCCCCGCCGCGTCCGTCACCGCGACCAGCCGCACCCCCTCGGGCAGCGCGACATCGGTCGGCAGACCGGCGGCCTCGGCGACCATCAGCGTCTCCGGGGGCTCGGGGGTGAACCCGGCCGCCGCCAGCCGTGGCGCGAGGTCGTGGGGTGCGTCGTGCGAGTAGACCTTCCACTCGAACTCACGGCCCAGGGAGGTGAAATGACGTATCTGCGCGGCGATCGCGGCATCCGCCGATTCGGCGTCCAGATCCGACCACAGGACACCGTTCCAGCCGCCGTCCGATGCCCCGCCCGGTGCCCCGGCCGTCGCCCCGCCCGACGTCGCGGCCGGTCCGTCGACGGTGCTCGTCTGGCGGACCACGGCACCCACCCGCTCGACCACGACCCCCGGGCCGTCGGCCGGGGCCTGCCTGCGCATCTGGTGGTCGAACAGCGCGCGTACGGCTTCAGTGTCCATCCGCACACTTCAGCGGCGTGCCGCCGGTACCGCAACCGGGTTTGCGGGCGCGGCCGGCGGGCGATCGGCGATCAGGCCGCCTTCCGGGTCTCGGTGAGCCGGGCGAAGGCGACGATGTTGCCCTGGTAGCCGGTCTTCTCGGTGAACGCCCCGCCGCAGGTGATCAGCCGCAGTTCCGGCGCCCCTGTCGGGCGGTAGACGCCCGTGGCAGGGAAGTCGCGCTTGGTGAAGGCCTCGACGCCGTAGACGGTGAACACGGCCGTGGTGCCGTCGGCGCGTGTCACCTCGACGCGGCTGTCCTTGGCGAGACGGCCCAAGTCGTAGAAGACGGCGGGTCCTTCGGCGGTGTCTACATGGCCCACGATCACCGAGGTGCCCTGTTCGCCGGGTGTCACCGAACCCCGGAAGTGGCCCGCCAGTTCGGGCCGGTCGGCCGGGGGCGCGTCGATCCAGCCCTGGGTGTCCAGCGCCACCCGTGTCAGTGGCGCGTCGACGCGTACCGAGGGGATACGGATCCGGGTCGCGGTGGAGCCCGGCAGCGGGGGCGCGGCCCTCGCCGCCTCACCGGCCGGCCGGGGCATCGGGACGCCGTCCGCCGCCGCGTCGTCCGGCCCGGCGTCGCGCACGGCCGACCCCGCGCCCGCGGGCTGCGGCGGGAGTACGAGCTGCCCCTCGCCGCTGATCCGCACCACGAAGACGCCGACGAGCAGGAGCAGTACGACCGTCGACCACCGGGAGGCCCGGAGCCTTTCCGTTTCCGTCATCACGCACCGTCCGGCGCCGGGGTTGGGCCCGTGGGTAGGGCCGCGCGGCGAGGCGCGGCCGTACCCACGGGTGGGGATGTGGTCAGGAGCCGTTCACCGGCCGTTCACCGGCCGGCGGCGGACGAGCCGGACGCCGCCGCCGACCGCGACCGCGATGACCGCGGCTCCGACCGCCAGCCCCGCCGTGTTCGGCCCGCCGTCGGTGCTGCCGCCGATGCCGGCCTTCACGCCCTTGTGCGCGGTGTCCTCGTGGGGCTCGTGAGGCCGCTGCTCCGGGGGCTCCGGGTGCTCCGGCCGGGGCGGTTCCCAGGGCATCGGAGGCTTACCGGGCTTGGCCGGTTTCTCGGGCTTACCGGGCTTACCGGGCTTGATCATCAGCGGCACCGAGCGGATGACACCGGCGCAGTCGAAGGTGATCTCGTACTCGGCCTCCGGCTTCACGTCCTCGAAGACCCTGGCCGACTTCGCCTCACCCTCGTTGAGGGTGACGGTTTCGAAGACGCCCGACGAGACCGTCACGGTGGGCACCTGGCAGCCGGTGGTCCGGATCTCCACCTCGCCGCCGGGCTCGATCGCCTCGGGGGAGACGCTGTAGTCGAATTCGGCCTCGTCGCCCGCGAACGCGGGCCACCCCGCCCCGAGAACGAGAGCCGCGGCGCCCGCGACCGCCGCCGAGGCCGTACCTATCGTGCGCATCGGATCTCCCACTCGTGATCGTTCGTATCGTCCGTGATGGGCGGAGGCGTCACGGCGGGAAATACCGAACGCACCACACAGTGATCCCGACGCTAGAAGTGATGAGTTGTCAGCGCACGCCGAGAACCGGATGCTGCCGCCACTCGGGCTATCGGGCGAGCGCGGGGGACCGGTGGTACGGCGCGGGCGATGTGGCCGGTGAGGTGGGTGTGGCGGGTGTTACGGGATTCCGTACGACCTCCGGGAATTCGCCGAAACCCGACCGGCGGGCGCCCGGCGCGTGCCATGCTCGATAAGCACTCTTACCGGTGACTCCGCCATGGGTGCGTGGCGTGAATCGGGCACGGCGTGATTCGGGGAGAGCGGATGGAACCCACAGGTGACCCCGCAGGCGATACGGACAGTACGGACGGCGGCAAGGGGGTGGGTGGTGTCCACGGGGCGGAACTCGGCACCGGACACCAACGCAGGGCGCTGCGCCGCGAGCGGCTGCTGACGACGGCGACCGACCTCTTCACGACACGCGGCTACGTGGCCACGTCGATCGAGCGGATCTGCGCCACCGCGCATGTGTCGATCCGCGCGTTCTACCAGGAGTTCGAGGGGCGCGAAGCCCTGCTGATCGCGCTGCACAACCAGGTCGCGCGGGCCGGCATGGAGGCGACACTGGCGGTCCTCGGCGATCCCGTGATCGACGCTGCCGACACCCGGACCCGGGTGACCGCACTGGTCCGCGCGTACGTCGGCGCGGTGACCGCCGACGTCGCGTCCGCGCGGATCGCCTTCGTCGAGGTGATCGGCGTGAACCGCGCCGTGGAGGAACACCGGGTGGTCTGGCGCAGCCTGTGGACGGACTTCCTGATCGGCGAGACGGACCGCGCCGTCGGACGGGGCGAGGCCGTGCCACGTGACCACACCCTGGCGATGGTCGCCCTGATCGGCGCCATCAACGAGCTGATGGCGCACTGGGCCCGCGGCGGCGGAGCGCTGCCCCGTGAGGTCGTGGCGGACGAGATCATCCAGCACGTGCTCGCCACGATCGGCCACCCCACGGAACCGGGAGACGGTGCCGGCCGCGCGGACGAGGGAGCGTGAGGGCATGAGCGGGCTCTGGCACCAGGTCATGCGGACCATGTCCCAGCCGGGCGGGTCGCCCGACGACGACATCCTCGCGCTGGCCGCCGCCGACATCGCCCTGCGCAACCATCCGGAACCGCCGGCCGACGCCGATGTCGTCCTCGCCGTCGCACGGTCCGAGTTCGCCGCCGTACTGACCGTGCGGCAGGCCAGGGCCGCGCTCCAGCGGGCCCGTGAGATGGCCAGGGAACAGGCGGCGGGGGACCGGGACCGTACGGACGGGGACGGCTGAACGGCAGTTCAGCGGGTTACCTGCCCGAGGGGACGGCCCGCCCGCTCGGTTAGCCTGAGTGGACGATGAACCGTTTGACGACGCCCTGGGGCGATCTCGACCTTGCCCGCTTTCCCGAGCAGCCCCGCGACACGCTGCGGGCCTGGGACGCGGCCGACGAGTATCTGCTGCGGCATCTCGCCGAGGGCGAGGCCGCCGCGCACACCGGCGGCGGCGACGCCGGGAGTGCCGACGCCGGGAGTGGCCTCGCCGGTGTGGATCTGACCGGTCGCGTGGCCGTCGTCGGCGACCGGTGGGGCGCGCTCGCCACCGCGCTCGCCCCGTACCGCCCCGTACAGATCACCGACTCGTACCTCACCCAGCGGGCGACCCGGGCCAACCTGCTGCGCAACGGCGTCGACACCGACGCCGTACGGCTGCTGTCGGCGCGGGACACACCGCCCGAGCGGATCGACGTCCTGCTGATCCGGGTGCCCAAGAGCCTCTCCCTCCTGGAGGACCAACTGCACCGGCTGGCGCCCGCCGTGCATCCGGGGACCGTCGTGGTCGGCACCGGCAAGGTCACCGAGATCCACACCTCCACGCTGAAACTCTTCGAGCAGATCCTCGGTCCCACCCGGACCTCGCTCGCCGTGAAGAAGGCACGCCTGATCTTCTGCGCGCCCGACGCCGAACGCGCCCGCTCCGGTGACCGCTCCCGCGCGGCGGCCGGTCCCTGGCCGATCTCGTACACCGTGCCCGAAGGCGCCGGCACCGGATCGGGCCTGACCGTCGTCAACCACGCCGGGATCTTCTGCGCGGAACGCCTCGACATCGGCACGAGGTTCTTCCTGCGCAATCTGCCCGGGCGTCGCGGTCCGGAGCATGTCGTCGACCTCGGCTGCGGGAACGGCGTCGTCGGCACGGCCGTCGCCGTCGCCAGTCCGGCGGCCCGGCTGACCTTCGTCGACGAGTCCTTCTCGGCCGTCGCGTCCGCCGAGGCGACGTTCCGCAAGAATGTCGACACCGACCGTCCGGCGGAGTTCGTCGTCGGTGACAGCCTGGCCACCGTGGAGGACGGGTCGGCCGACCTCGTACTGAACAATCCGCCGTTCCACAGCCATCAGGCGACCACCGACGCGACGGCCTGGCGGATGTTCACCGGATCGCGCGAGGCGCTGCGCCCCGGTGGCGAGCTGTGGGTCGTCGGCAACCGGCATCTCGGCTACCACACCAAGCTGCGGCGGCTGTTCGGCAACTGCGACGTCATGGCGAGCGACCCGAAGTTCGTGGTCCTGAGGGCGGTCCGGCGCTGATCGGTGCCGCGTGGTCCCGCCGGGTGGTCCGCCGCGTGGTCCGCCGCGTGGTTCCGCCGGGCCGTGACCCGGCCGGAACGTGCGTCTCCTGACGTCCTGTTCGGCACACTGGGCCTGTGACGTCACTGCCGCAACTTCCGCCCCAGGTACAACACGGCCCGCAGCCCGGCCACATGATCGTGTGTGGCGACGACGCGCTCGGCCACCGGCTGGCCGGTGAACTGCGTGAGGTATACGCGGAACAGGTGACCCTCGTCGTCCCGCCCGTGCGCGCGGAACGCCGGGACCCCGCGCCGCTCACCGGGCGTGGCAGGGCCTCCGCCCTCATCGGCCGGATGTCTGCGGTCATGGCCCGGACGTACGGCCCCGCGACCGGCGGTCCCGACGGCCGGCCGGGCGACCCCGAACTCCCGCGGCTCATCGAGGCCGCGGAACTCGACACCGACGTCCTGGAGGAAGCGGGCGTGGCCGAGGCGGCGGCGCTCGCGCTCGTCCACGACGACGACGAGGTCAACATCAGAACGGCCCTCGCGGCACGGCGCCTCAACCCCCAACTGCGCCTCGTCATCCGGCTCTACAACCGCAAACTCGGCCAACATCTCGAAGACCTGCTCGACCAGGCGGCGGCCGTCGCCGTCCCCGGCCTGGACATCGCCGCGCTCGACGCCTCCACCACCGTGCTCTCCGACGCCGACACGGCCGCTCCCGCGCTGGCGGCCACCGCCGTCGCCGGCACCAGCAAGATCGTCCGGGCCGACGGGCTGATGCTGCGGGCGGTGGAGCGCAACCCGCCGGGCCCCGGCGAGGTCGCCGACCCCGGCCTGTGCACCCTCGCCCTGCTGTCCTCGACCACCAACGACCCGGCGGGCGAGGAGGGTTCGGACAGCAGCGGCGACGACGGCCCCCGGCTGCTGCCCGACGACGCCGGCACGGCGGCGGCCACCGGCCGGGGCACCGTGGTCCTGGAGGCCGTCTCCCACGACGGCGAGCCGCTGTCACGCCGCCGGACCACGGGGCGCGGCGCCCCGCTCGGCGCACTCTTCTCGCGGCGGTTGCGCTGGTCGTTCGCCGGGATCGCCGCCGCCGTACTGGCCCTGGCCGTCGCCTCCGCGATCACCACCGACGACCACCCGCTGCACGCGACGTACATCGTCCTGCTCGACCTGTTCGCCATCGGAGACCCCGCGACCGGTGAGGATCTGGACCGCCAGTTGATCCAACTCCTGTCCGGAGTGACCGGGTTGCTGCTGCTTCCGGTGCTGCTGGCCGCCGTACTCGAAGCGCTCGGCACGTTCCGCAACGCGTCGGCCCTGCGCAGGCCGCCCCGCGGTCTGTCCGGACACGTCGTGCTGCTCGGCCTCGGCAAGATCGGCAGCAGGGTGCTGCTGCGGCTGCGCGAACTCGACATCCCCGTCGTGTGCGTGGAGGAGGACCCCGAGGCCCGGGGCATCGCCCTCGCGCGCAGCCTGCGGGTGCCGACGGTGGTCGGCGACGTGACGCAGGAGGGCGTCCTGGAGGCGGCCAAGGTGCACCGGGCGCACGCCCTGCTCGCGCTCACCAGCATCGACGTCACCAACCTCGAAGCCGCCCTGTACGCGCGGTCCGTCAAGCCGGACCTGCGGGTCGCGCTGCGGCTGTACGACGACGAGTTCGCCACCGCCGTCTACCGGACGCTGCGCGCCGCCCATCCCCGTGCCCTCACCCGGAGCCGGAGCGTCTCCACGCTCGCCGCCCCGGCCTTCGCCATCGCCATGATGGGGCGTCAGATCCTCGGCGCGATCCCGGTCGAGCGCAAGGTGCTGCTGGTCGCGGCCATCGACGTGGCCGGCCACCCGAGGCTCGAAGGGCGCACCGTCGCCGAGGTGTTCAGGCCGGGCGCCTGGCGGGTCATCGCGCGGGACACGGCGGCGCCGGGGGACCGGCTGCCCGATCTCGCGGACACCCGGCGTGACCACGACGAGGACCGGACCGCCGGCCTGGTCTGGGATCTGGAGCCCGACTACGTGCTGCGCCCCCAGGACCGTGTGGTGCTGGCCGCCACCCGGCGGGGACTCGCCGAGCTGATGGGCCGCCAGGCGGCTCGGCCCCGGCGCCCGGTGCCTTAGGGCCTGTCCGGCGGGACGGCGTGGATATCGGCCACCGGGTGCGTCCGTTCTCGCCGTACTGCGAACAGTGCCCGGTCGCGTAAGCCTCCGTCCTCCGCCGGTGAGCTGCGCACCCGAGGCGCGCGACCAGGGTCTGCCCGGCCGTCTCGCGGACATGAAGGCCTGGCACGACGCCACCCCCGGCCACCGGCCCATCCTCGTCACTACCAAGGCTCTCCCGACGACCGCAGAAACCGACCTTGGCCCCGCTCGCCGGCCAACGCGACGGCCGATGCCCGAGGTCGCGCCGGTGACAAGCACGGTCTCGCCCTCGTACCGGCCGCAACCGCCCTTCCCCGCCGCGGTGGTTGACGCGGCGCTCGCCCCCGGTGCTCCGAACGTCAGCCCCGCGATCGCGGCCGCGGCCGCGGTCGCCGCCGCGGCGCCGCGCCGCCGCGCCGCCGCGCCGCCGCGCCGCCCGGCACGGTGCGCCGGCCTCACGGCGTGACGCGGCGCGCGGGCCGCCGACCGCGCCGACGGGTCAGACGCGCGGCGCCCCAGCGATGTCGATTCGCCGCCTCTCCCGGCCCGGCCAACGCGCTACGTACCCAGAACCGTCTCCAGCGTGTCCGTCTGCGACGCCGGCTTGTCCTCGCGGTGGCGCAGCACCCGCGCGAACCGCAGCGTCACCCCCGCCGGGTAGCGGGACGAGCGCTGGAGCCCGTCGTAGGCGATCTCCACCACCAGCTCGGGACGCACCCGTACGGTGAACCCGTCGTCGTCCACGGCCAGTTCCCGCAGCCGCGCCGTCTGCCACTCCAGCATCGCGTCCGTCAGGCCCTTGAAGGTCTTGCCCAGCATCACGAACGAGCCGTCTGGCCGCCGGGCGCCCAGATGGAGATTGGACAGGCGGCCCGTGCGTCTGCCGTGGCCCCATTCGGCGGCCAGGACCACCAGATCCAGCGTATGGACCGGTTTGACCTTCACCCATCCGGCCCCGCGCCGGCCCGCGCTGTACGGGGTGTCGAGCGCCTTCACCACGACACCCTCGTGGCCCCGGTCGAGCGTGGCCCGCCAGAACGCCTCCACCTCGTCGAGAGCCCCGCTCCCGTCCCCGCTCCCGTCCCCGCCCCCGTCCGGCGCGGACACCACCACCCGCCGGACCCGCATCGGCTCCGGGACCAGCCGGTCCAGCGTCGTACGGCGCTCGGCGTACGACAGGTCGAGCAGGCCGTCGCCGTCTGCGGCGAGCACATCGAAGAAGACCGGCGACAGCGGTACGGCGGCGGCAGCCGCCCGGACATCGGTACGGGAGCCGACCCGCCCCGCCACCTCCTGGAAGGCGCGAGGCCTGCCGTCCGGGTCCAGGGCGATGACCTCGCCGTCCAGGATGAATCGGTCACCGTCCAGCGCCAGCGCGGCGGCCGTCACCTCCGGCAGCCGGTCGGTGATGTCGTCGAGGGTGCGGGTACAGACCCGTACGGCGGCACCCTCCCGGTGCACCTGGACGCGGATCCCGTCCAGCTTCTCCTCCACGGCGCACGGCCCGAGCCGTTCCACCGCCTCGGCCACGCTCCCCGCCGTCCGCGCGAGCATCGGCAGTACGGGGCGGCCCACGGTCAGCCGGAACTCGGCGAGCGCGTCGGGGCCGTCGGCCAGCAGCCGCTCGGCGACGCTCTGGAGCGACCCCGCCAGCATCACGGCCCGCCGGACGGCGGCGGGCGGGGCCTCGGTCGCCCGGGCGAGCGCTTCCCCCGCGACGGCGTCCAGCGCGCCCTGACGCACCTCACCGAAGAGCAGCGCGATCAGGAACCGCTGCTCCTCCTCGGTCGCCGCGCCCAGCAGGTCCTGGACCAGCCGTCTGCGTCCGCTCTGCGAGCCGGGGCCGGTGACGGCGGCGAGAGCGGTGACGACATCGTCCGCTTCGCGGACGGTCAGCGTGGCCGTGTCCGCCGGCGGCGCGGGATCCTTCAGCGCCTGCCGGCCGACACCGATCCGTCCCTGGGGCAGCCGGCCCGCCAGCCACGGGATGACGACCGGTACGTCGGCGGGCTCGGCCGCGCGGAAGAGTTCGGCCAGCAGGTCGATCTTCCGGGACCGCGCCGACGTCGCGGCGACCTCCCGCGAGACATGGGCGAGCGTGGCCAGCAGCATGCGGCCATCCTGCAACGCCTCCCTCCCCGCCGCCCCTCGGAAGCGCCCCGCCCTTTGACGGGCGGTGTGCCGCACGCGGCTAATCTGGGCGGTGCGGCCGACGACGGAGGGGTGAGAAACGGTGAGCCACCAGGACAGCGACGCCCACGCGGACGCCGGAACCGGGGCCGCCGCCCGCGCCGACCCCGGACTCTTCGGCCCCGACTCGGTCACCTGGCAGCTCCACTCCGACCCGATGATGTGGGTCGCCGGCGTCCGCGCGCTCTACCTCCAGGCCCTGCACCCGCGCGCCGTGCGCGGAGTCGTACAGAACAGCGACTTCAAGAAGGACGCCTGGGGACGGCTGATGCGGACGGCCAACTTCGTCGGCACCATCAGCTACGGCACCACCGAAGCCGCCGAGAAGGCCGGCGCCCGCGTCCGCCGCATCCACACCCACATCAAGGTCACCGACCCGGCGACCGGGGACCGTTACGGCGTCGACGAACCGGACCTGCTGCTCTGGGTGCACTGCGCCGAGGTCGACTCCTACCTGCACGTCCTGCGCCGCTCCGGCCTGCCGATCACCGACGCCCAGGCCGACCGCTACATCGACGAACACCGCGAAGGCGCCCGCCTCGTCGGCCTCGACCCGGCGCGCGTGCCCGCCGACCGCGCCGAACTCGCCGCCTACTTCGAGCGGGTACGGCCCGAGCTGGCCGCCGGGCCCGACGCGCGGGAAGTGGACGACTTCCTGCGCCGCCCGCCCGTACACCCCCTGCTCGTCCCCGCCCGCGCGGTGCTGTGGCGGCACGTCGGCGCCCTCGCGTACGACTCACTGCCCGGCTACGCCCACGAGTTGTACGGCAGGGACGCCCCCGCCCCACGGCGCGTCACCCGTCGGCTCGTCGGCACCGGAAGACTGCTGCGCGCCATCCCCGGCCGGCTGCGTCGGCGCATCCCACCGGGCCACATCAGGGGCGCGATGGCCCGACTCGGGCGCGACACCCGGCCCGGCCCACGCGAACTCAGGAGACAGGCTGCCAAACTCCGTGGACAGACGGCCATACTGGACGGGCCGGGGAGGGCGCAGCGAGGCGACGGGGGCGACAGCGGGCGATGGCGGAAACGAGTCTGATCCAGGGCCGGTACCGGCTGCTCGATCTGATCGGGCGCGGTGGCATGGGGGAGGTGTGGCGGGCCCAGGACGAATCGCTCGGCCGGCACGTCGCCGTCAAATGCCTCAAGCCGCTCGGCCCGCAGCAGGATCAGTCCTTCACCCGGGTGCTGCGCGAACGGTTCCGCCGCGAGGCGCGGGTCGCCGCCGCCCTCCAGCACCGGGGCGTCACCGTCGTCCACGACTTCGGCGAACACGACGGTGTGCTGTATCTGGTGATGGAACTGCTCGAAGGGCGCAACCTCAGCCAGCTCCTGGAGGACAACCGGCAGGGACCGCTGCCGGTGGTGGATGTCGTCGACATCGCCGAGCAGGTCGCGGACGCGCTCGCGTACACGCACGAACAGGGCATCGTGCACCGGGACTTGAAGCCCGCCAACATCGTGCGGCTGACCGACGGCGCGGTGAAGATCTGCGACTTCGGCATCGCCCGGCTCGGCCACGACATCGGCTTCACCTCCAAGCTCACCGGCACCGGCATCGCCATGGGCACGCCGCACTACATGTCGCCCGAGCAGATCGGCGGCGGACACATAGACCACCGCAGCGATCTGTACTCGCTGGGCTGTGTGCTCTACGAGATCGCCACCGGTGTCCCGCCCTTCGACCTGGACGACGCGTGGGCCGTCCTGGTCGGGCACCGGGACACCGTGCCGCGGCCGTTGCGCAGTCACCGGTCCGAACTGCCCGAATTCCTGGACCGGATCGTTCTCGACCTGCTCGCCAAGACGCCGGAGGAGCGGCCGTCGGACGCCACCGCGCTGCGGCACCGGATCATCGCCGCCCGCTCCATCTCCGGGCACGAGGGCCGAGAGGGCCATCCGCCGGCGCTGCCGCAGACGCTCGCCCACCCGCCGGCGGCCGACAGATCCACGTCGCACGGAGGGCGGGGCTCCCGGCTGCCGTCCTGGACGTACGGCATGACCATAGGCCACAAGGCGACCGGCTCCGCCGTCCCGCGGACCACACCGCCCGACCACACGGCGGGACTCACCGGCGAATGGACCACGCCGTCCGGGCCCGCGGCCACCTCGGCGGGCGGGCACGCGCGCCCCGAGCGCCCCACGCCCTCGCCCGAACAGATCTCCGTGCTCAACAGCAGGCACAGCGCGGGCCTCAGCCTGGGCAGGCTCGGCCGCTGGGACGAGGCGGGCGAGGTGCACCGCTCGGTCGCGGCCGAGCGGGAACACGCGCTGGGGCCCGACCACCCCGACACCCTCGCCAGCCGCTACGAGGTCGGCTTCACGCTCAGCCGGACCGGCCGCACGGCGGACGCGCTGCGGGAGTTCGTCCGCGTCACGGAAGGCCGCGAACGGGCGCTGGGCCCCGACCACCCGGAGACCCTGGCGGCACGTCAGGAGACGGCGTACGTCCTGGGGCAGCTCGGCCGGCACTTCGAGGCGCACGAGGTGTACGCGGCGGTGCTCGCCTCCCGCGAACGCACCACGGGCCCGGACCACCCCGACACCCTGCGCTGCCGACACAACCTCGCCTTCAACCTCAGCCGGCTCGGCCGGATCGAGGACTCGTACCGGATGGCGCACGAGGTGGCCGTGGCGCGCACCAGGGTCCTCGGCGCCGCCCACCCCGACACGCTGGTCACGCGCTACGAGGTGGCCTACGCGCTCGGCATGCTCGGCCGCTGGACGGAAGCGCTCCAGACCTACCAGGACGTCGCCGTCGGCCGCGCCCACGCGCTCGGTGGCGACCACCCCGACAGCCTCGCGGCGCGCTACGAGGTCGGCATAAGCCTCGGCCGCCTCGGCCGCAGCGCGGAAGCCCTGGAGCTGTACCGCGGCCTCGTCGACGACCGCACCCGCGTGCAGGGCCCCACCGACCCCGAGACGCTGCGCGCCCGGCACGGGCTGGGGGTCAACCTCGGCCGGCTCGCCCGCTGGGAGGAAGCCCTCGTGGAGTCCCGCGACGTGTGCGCGATCCGGGAACGGGTCCTGGGCCCCGACCACCCGGACACCCTGGTCAGCCGGCGTGAGGTCGCCGTCGGCCTGGGCTGGCTGGGCCGATGGCCGGACGCCCTGACGGTCTACCGCAGGGTGGCGGACTCCCGCGAACGCACCATGGGCCCCGACCATCCCGACGCCCTCGCCAGCCGCAACGACGAGGCCCACTGCCTCGAACAACTCGGCAGGGGCGGCGAGGCGGTGGAGCTGTACCGCCGGGTGGCGGCCCTGCGTCAACAGCGCGAGGCGGGGCGGCCGTAGGACGAGGCGGCCACCGGACGGACGGCCCCGGCCTTCGGTCGCCGCCCGCGCACGCTTCGCACGATTGCCATACGCGTGTAACCCCACGCCGTTGACCCGCCACCGCCCACTTGCGACGATCGCCTGCATGGCCGAAGGCGTCCGGCCGCCCCTGCTCGTTGAGGCAGGACTCGGCGGCCCCGGTGGTGTGCTCAGTGCGGCCCGCGTCTCGCGCCGCACGGTCGGCGCGGCCGGCGCGGTCGGCACGAGGTACGTCGGGGCGCCCGCCGCGAGGGTTACCGCCACCCGTACGCGGAACATCGCGGCGACGCGCCGCGCCGCCGGACGGGAGCGCGTCAACGCCTTCCGCGCCCACCACTTCACCGCACTGCGCTGTCGGCCCGCCGACCGCACGCGCTGAACGTCCGCGCGCATCACCCGAACTCAAACACCCGCACTGAGCGTCCGTGCCCAACGTCCGCGTGCCCCGCACGCGTTGACCCCGGGCCCGTGGCCTCCCGCGCCGTCTCCCCTCCCGCGCTCACCTCCGGACAAGGAGTCCAGCCATGACCGCACCCGAGACCGTCATCTCCGTACAGAGGATCGGCGGCCACATCGGCGCCCGGATCGAGGGCGTCGACCTCTCCGCCGACCTCGACGACGCCGTGATCGCCGAGATCCGTGCCGCCCTCCTCGCCCACAAGGTCGTCTTCTTCCGCGACCAGCGGCTCGACGCAGCCTCGCAGGAGACCTTCGCCCGCCGCTTCGGCACCCCGACAGCCGCCCACCCGACCATCCCGTCCCTGGCGGACACCCCCGCCGTCCTCGACCTCGACTACAGCCGCACGGCGGGCCGCGCCAACCACTGGCACACCGACGTGACCTTCGTCCAGCACCCGCCGCTCGGCTCCGTCCTGCGCGCCGTCACCATCCCTCCTTACGGAGGGGACACCGTCTGGGCCAACACCGCGCACGCGTACCAGACCCTGCCCGACGAACTGCGCGCGCTGGCCGACCGGTTGTGGGCCGTGCACTCCAACGCGTACGACTACGCCACCTACCGGCCGGGCGACGACTCCGACGCCGCACGCGCGCAGCGCGAGGTCTTCACCTCCACCGAGTACGTCACCGAGCACCCGGTCGTCCGCGTCCACCCGGAGACGGGTGAGCGTTCGCTGACCCTCGGCGGGTTCGTACGCCGCTTCGTCGGCTGGAACGCCGAGGACTCCCGCGATCTGCTCGGCATCCTCCAGCGCCATGTCACCCGCCTGGAGAACACGGTCCGCTGGCACTGGCGGGACGGCGACGTGGCGTTCTGGGACAACCGCGCCACGCAGCACTACGCGGTCGCCGACTACGGCGACCTGCCGCGCCGCGTGCAGCGGATCACCCTCGTGGGGGACGCGCCGACCGCCGTGTCGGGGGAGACCAGCCGCGCGGTCACCGGTGACGACACGGAGTACAACACGGCGCTCGCGCGCACCGGCGACGGTCCGTCGGCGCCCTGACCGGCGAACGGGCCAGGGGGCGGGGTCCCGTGCGGGCGGCGGACGTGTTACCAAGAGCCATGCCCGCACTCGCTTCTCCCGCTTCGCCCGCCTCTCCCGCCCACGCCTCGTACGACGCCGTGATCGTCGGAGGCGGCCACAACGGACTGGTCGCCGCCGCCTATCTCGCCAGGGCCGGTCGCACCGTACTGGTGCTGGAACGCCTCGGCCACACCGGCGGAGCCGCCGTCTCCACCCGCCCCTTCGCCGGTGTCGACGCGCGGCTCTCGCGCTACTCGTACCTGGTGTCGCTGCTCCCGCGGAAGATCGTGGACGAGCTGGGGCTGCGGTTCGCCGTACGCAAGCGCACCGTCTCCTCGTACACGCCGACCGAGCGCGGCGGCAGGGCGACCGGACTGTTCGTGGGCGGCGGCGCCGACCGTACGAGGGCGTCGTTCACCGCGCTGACCGGCGGCGGCGCCGAGTACGCGGCCTGGCGGTCGTTCTACGCCTCGACCCTCCGCGTCGCCGAGCGCGTCTTCCCGACCCTCACCGAACCGCTGCCCGAGCGCGCCGAGTTGCGCGCCCGCATCGACGACGAGGCCGCCTGGCGCATGCTCTTCGAGGAACCGATCGGCGTCGCGATCGAGGAGCGGTTCGCCGACGATCTCGTACGGGGCGTCGTTCTGACGGACGCGCTGATCGGCACCTTCGCCGACGCCCACGACCCGACCCTCCTGCAGAACCGCTGCTTCCTCTACCACGTAGTGGGCGGCGGCACCGGCGACTGGGACGTGCCGGTCGGTGGCATGGGCGCGCTCACCGACGCGCTCGCGGACGCGGCACGGGCGGCGGGCGCGGAGATCGTCACCGGGCACGAGGCGACCCGCGTCGAGACGGACGGCAGCCGCGCCGGGATCACCTTCCGTACGGAGGCGGGCGACACCGGGAGCGTCATCGCGCGCCACGTCCTCGTGAACGCCTCCCCGCAGGCGCTCGCCGCCCTGCTCGACGAGGCGCCGCCCGCCCCCGCCGAGGGCGCCCAGCTGAAGGTCAACATGCTGCTGCGCCGGCTGCCGCGGCTGCGCGACAGCGGCGTCGACCCGCGCGACGCCTTCGCCGGGACGTTCCACATCGCCGAGGGTTACGGGCAGTTGGGGACGGCGTACGAGGAGGCGGCGGGCGGCAGGCTGCCGTCGGCTCCGCCGTCCGAGATCTACTGCCACTCGCTGACCGACCCGTCGATCCTGGGCCCCGAGCCGGCGGCGCGGGGCTACCAGACCCTCACCCTCTTCGGACTGCACACGCCCGCGCGGCTGTTCGCCGAGGACAACGACGCCGTACGCGACGAACTGCTCAAGGCGACCCTGGATCAGCTCGACACGCATCTGGCCGAACCGATCGCCGACTGTCTCGCCGTGGACGCCGAGGGCCGGCCCTGCATCGAGGCGAAGACGCCCCTCGACCTCGAACGTGAACTGCGGCTCCCCGGCGGCCACATCTTCCACCGCGATCTCGCCTTCCCGTACGCCACGGCCGACACCGGCCGGTGGGGTGTGGAGACGGCCCACGCGAACGTGCTGCTGTGCGGCGCGGGCGCCGTGCGCGGCGGCGGCGTCAGCGGCGTCCCCGGACACAACGCGGCGATGGCGGTGCTGGAGTCGGGCCGGATTCCGGCGGCCGGCTGAGTGGCCGGCTGAGGGGGCGTCGTACGGTTACGGGGAGACGTTCTTCATCTCGACGGACGCGACACGGTCGGCGCTGTCGAACAGCACGTCGACCGTGGCACCGCCGGACAGGTCGGCGCTGATCCGGTCCGCCTCCTTGCGGTGTGTCAGGCCGTGGTGACCGAAGTACCCGGCCACCACCGCGCGGGCCGAACTCCCGCCGAGCAGGCCCGTGCCCGTCAGCAGCACCCGCGGCAACGTGAGGGCGTCGGGCACGGCACGCGGCACCTGCGGATCGTCCGGCACCATGTACAGCCGCCCTTCGGGGGACGCCTGGACGCCGAGGTAGCCGGCGGCGCCGAGCGCGCCCATCGCCCCGAACGCGAGGGTCTCCACCGCGAACCGGGGGTCGTCGAACCCCGACAGGTCGACAAGATCGTCCCTGAACTCGGGGACGCCGTGGGCCTCACCCAGCCGCCGTATCTCGTCCGCCGCGCCGACGACGGGAGTTCCCCCGAAACCGGGGTTCGCCCAGCCCCACAGCCACGACCCCTCGGTCGTGTCGAAGCTGCCCAGTACCGAGACACGCAGATCGCGACCCGCCTGGCGGTAGAGGCGCTGGTCGAGATCGGCCGTCCACGGCCCGGTCGGCATGAACTCGGTGAACGCTTCGAGCTGTTGCGCGCCCCAGGCGGCATGCCGCTCGGTCGTCCGGAGGAAGGCATCACTGAAGGTGGTGGTCGCGGTCATCCGGAAAACCCTAGTGCGCGGCGGCCCGCCCCTCGTACTCGGGTACGACGGCGCGGGGTACGACGGGACCCACACCGGGATGGGACGGACGGTCGCGGGGGAGCGGGGAGCGGGGAGCGGGGGGCGGGGACGGGGACGGGGAGTGGGACGGGGACGGGTACGGGGACGGGTACGGGGCGTGCGGCTCAGTCCGCCGACACGCTCCAGCCGTCCAGCTCGACGCGGGCGGCGTCCCCGCGCCGCGAGCCGTCGAACACCGTACGGCCGCCGTCCTCGACCCGCACCTCGTCCACATACGCTCCTCGGCCGATGTACGGGCCGCCGGTCGCGTAGCGCCAGCGCAGCCGCACCGGCCGCCCGCGCCAGCCCGCGAGGTCGGCGTGCAGCCGGTGCCAGACCCGCCCCGACCAGCCCGACACGGCGCCTGTCGGGCGCGGTGTGCTCGTCTCCTGACCGGACGGCGTCGTCGTGAAGGGAACCGGCCGCCACTCGCCCCCCACGCCGTCGGGTCCGCCGTCGATCGACGCCTCCAGGACCAGCTCGTCAGTCCCGGGCTCCGTGTCCCACCACAGCGAGCAGCGCAACCGCCCCCGCCCGGTGGCGCAGCGCAGCGCGGGCAGTGTGAGCGTGGCCGTGGCGCCGGCGGTCATGCCCGAGAACCACGCGGTCCGGCCCTTCCCGGGGGCGACGGGCACGGCGCGCGCCATATGGTCCGCCGCGGCGACCCGCGGCGCGCTGCCCGACCGCCAACCACGCGCCGGATGAACGGAGTTGCCGAGCACGACGAGAAACGAGTCGGTCGTCGGATCGAGAACGAGACTGGTCCCGGTGAAGCCGGTGTGACCCGCCGTACGCGGTGTGGCCATCGCCCCCATGTACCAGTGCTGGTAGAGCTCGAAGCCCAGGCCGTGCCCGTCACCGGGGAAGTCGGTGGTGAAATCGGTGAACATCAGCTCCACCGACGCCGGCCGCAGGATCCTCGCCCCGCCGTACGCGCCGCCGTTGAGGAGCGTACGGCCCAGGACCGCCAGGTCCCACGCGGACGAGAAGAGCCCGGCGTGCCCGGCGACCCCGCCGAAGCCGAACGCGTTCTCGTCGTGCACCTCACCCCACACGAGACCGCGGTCGAGCCCCGACCACGGCTGCCGGCAGTCCTCCGTGGCCGCGATCCCCGGCTTCCAGGACGCGGGCGGGTTGAAGCGGGTGCGGTGCATGCCGAGCGGCACGGTGATCTCCTCGCGCACCAGCACGTCCAGCGCGCGCCCGGTGATCTTCTCCAGGACGAGCTGAAGGGAGATCAGATTGAGGTCGGAGTACCGGTAGACACTGCCCGGCGGGGCGGTCGGCGCCTCGTCCCACAGCATCCGGAGCTTCCCCTCCCGCGTCGGCTCCCGGTAGAGCGGGATCCAGGCGGCGAGGCCCGAGGTGTGCGTGAGCAACTGGCGGACGGTGATGTCCCGCTTGCCCGCGCCGCCGAAGCCGGGGAGGTACGACACGACGCGCTCCTCCAGGCCCAGCGCCCCGCGCTCGATCTGCCGCACGGCGAGGATCGACGTGAAGAGCTTCGAGACGGACGCCAGGTCGAAGACGGTGTCCTCGGCCATCGGGATCTGCTGGTCGGCGGGGAACTCGACACCGGTGTCGGTCGCCTCGTCGTACGCCGAGTAGCGCACGGCCTTGCCGATGGGCCGGTGCAGGGCGACCGTGCCGCCGCGCCCGGCGAGCAGGACGGCGCCCGCGTACCAGGGGTGCTCCGGCGAGGGCGCCAGGAACCGCTCGGCGTCGGTGACCAGCCGCTCCAGCGGACCCGGCAGCAGCCCGGCGCGGGCGGGGGAGCCACGCCGCAGCGTCAGGGCCGGCCGCCCCGAGCCCGCGGACCCCGAAGGCCCCGGCCCCGAACCCGGCCCCGTGGCGGCGTCGGCGAACGGGATCGGCGCCAGGGCGAGCGCACCACCCAGCGCCGTCATGCCCCCGCCCCGTCCCCGCCGGCTGATCCCGCCGCCCGTCGCGTCCCCGCGCATCCCGCACACCCCTCTGACCTCTGACGCCCCGTCCGAAACCGTCCGGCGCCCGAGGCTACTGCCCCGGCTCCGTACGGCCCATGACGCCGCGGCTCACCGGGCGGGCGCCGGGCACCTCTGGCAGCGTGAGGCGTATGACGACGCGCACCGGGATCCGTTCGCTGTTGTCCCGCTGGACCGTGGTCGTGCCGCTGCTCGCCCTGGTGGCGCTGGTGCTCAGCTGGGGCCGCGACCTGCCGGGCTACGCGGTCGGCCTGGTGGCCCTGCTCCTCGCGGGCGCCGTACTCGCCGCCGTCCACCACGCCGAGGTCGTCGCGCACCGGGTCGGCGAACCGTACGGCTCGCTCGTGCTCGCCGTCGCCGTCACCGTCATCGAAGTGGCGCTCATCGTCACCCTGATGGTCGACGGCGGTGCCAAGAGCGCCACCCTCGCCAGGGACACCGTCTTCGCCGCCGTCATGATCACCTGCAACGGCATCATCGGCATCTCCCTGATCGTCGGTGCCCTCCGCAGCCGGGTCACCGTCTTCAACGCCGAGGGC
This sequence comes from Streptomyces sp. NBC_01508, assembly GCF_045040315.1. NCBI lineage: Bacteria > Bacillati > Actinomycetota > Actinomycetes > Kitasatosporales > Streptomycetaceae > Streptomyces > Streptomyces sp. NBC_01508. The sequence continues at coordinate 7,880,460 of NZ_CP109419.1, forward strand.
TCCGGCGGCGCGCTGGCCACGGTCGCCACGCTCGCCACACTCAGCCTGGTCTTTCCGACCTTCACCACGAGCAGGCCGGGACCCGAGTTCTCCACGGATCAGCTCACGTTCGCCGCGATCGCCTCCCTCGCGCTCTACGGGCTGTTCGTCGCCATGCAGACGGTGCGTCACCGCGAGTACTTCCTGCCCGTCACCCAGGAGGGCGAGATCAAGGAGGTGGACGAACACGCGCCGCTGCCCACCCGGCGCGCGACGACACTGAGCGCCGTCATGCTCGTCGTCGCGCTGGTCGCGGTCGTGGGAGACGCGAAGGCGGTGTCGCCGACCATCGAGTCGGGTGTCGAGTCGGCCGGGATGCCGCACGCCGTGGTCGGCGTCATCATCGCCCTGCTCGTCCTCGCGCCGGAGACCCTGGCCGCCGTCCGGGCGGCGCGCCGCGAGCGGGTGCAGACCAGCCTCAACCTCGCGCTCGGCTCGGCCATGGCCAGCATCGGACTGACGATCCCCGCGATCGCGCTCGCCACCATCTGGCTCGAAGGCCCGCTGGTCCTCGGGCTGAGCGCCACCCACATGGTCCTGCTCGCGCTCACCGTCGTCGTGGGCGCGCTGACGGTCGTGCCGGGGCGGGCGACCCTGCTCCAGGGCGGCGTCCACATGGCGATCTTCGCGGCGTTCGTCTTCCTCGCGGTCAGCCCTTAGGCCCTGTCCGGCGGGTCTTCGGGGGTCCGGGTCGCCTGGCACGGCGCCTCGCTTCGTTGTCGGCGTTTTCGAAGGCATCCGAGTACGTCCAGTGCGAGCACGATCCTGCGCCTTGCGACGCACCGCACCGGACGCCCCGGGCTGATCCAAACGAAAGACCCTAGCCCCGGTGAAGCCGACAGGTCACCGCACCACGCGTACGTCCCGTTCACCCGGCGCAGGGGCTTGACCAGCCCCGCGACGGCACGGAGTATCACGCCATGAACGCCGAGGAACGCGCCGTCAGGGAACTGCTCCACAGCACCGTCGACGGCGTCGTGCGCCGCAGCGCCCGACGGGTCCCCGACCGCATCGCGGTCAGATACGCGGACCGGAGCTGGACCTACGCCGAACTCGACACCGCCGTCTCGACGGCCGCCGCGGCCCTGCGCGGACACGGACTCCAGGACGGCGACCGCGTCGCGACCTACGGCCACAACTCGGACGCCTACCTGATCGCCTTCCTCGCCTGCGCCCGCGCCGGGCTCGTCCACGTGCCGGTCAACCAGCACCTCACCGGCGACGACCTCGCGTACATCCTGGAGCAGTCCGAGAGCGCCCTCGTGCTCACCGACCCGGCGCTCGCCGACCGGGTCCCGCCGGGCACGGCCGTCCGCGCGCTGCGCGGTACCGACGACTCGCTGCTCGCCGCGCTGGCCACCCCGGAGCCGTACGACCCCGACCGGGACTCCGACGACCTGGCGCAACTGCTCTACACCTCGGGCACCACCGCTCTCCCCAAGGGCGCGATGATGACGCACCGGGCGCTCGTGCACGAGTACGCCAGCGCCATCGACGCGCTGGACCTGCGGGAGAGCGACCGGCCCATCCACTCGCTGCCGCTGTACCACTCGGCGCAGACGCATGTGTTCCTGCTGCCGTACCTGGCCGTGGGCGCGGAGAACGTCATTCTCGACGGGCCCGACCCGGCGGCCGTCTTCGACCTGGTGGAGGCGGGACGCGCGGACAGTCTCTTCGCACCGCCCACCGTGTGGATCGGCCTGTCCAACCATCCGGACTTCGCGACCCGCGAACTGGGCGGACTGCGCAAGGCGTACTACGGCGCCTCGATCATGCCGGTGCCCGTGCTGGAGCGGCTGCGTGAACGGCTTCCGTCGCTCGCCTTCTACAACTGTTTCGGGCAGAGCGAGATCGGCCCGCTCGCCACCGTACTCGGCCCCGAGGAGCACGAGGGCCGGATGGACTCCTGCGGGCGGCCGGTGCGCTTCGTCCAGGCGCGGGTCGTGGACGAGGACGGGCAGGAGGTTCCCGACGGGACGGCGGGTGAGGTCGTCTACCGCTCCCCGCAGCTCTGCGCCGGCTACTGGCGCAAGCCCGAGGAGACGGCGGACGCCTTCCGTGACGGCTGGTTCCACTCCGGCGATCTCGCCGTACGCGACGCCGACGGCTTCTACACGGTGGTCGACCGGGTCAAGGACGTCATCAACTCCGGTGGTGTGCTGGTCGCCTCACGCCAGGTCGAGGACGCGCTGTACACGCACCCGGGCGTCGCCGAGACGGCGGTGATCGGTCTGCCGGACGACCGGTGGATCGAGGCGGTCACCGCCGTCGTCGTGCCGCGCGGCGAGGTCACCGAGACCGAACTCCTGGACCACGCGCGGGAGAAGCTCGCGCACTTCAAGGCGCCGAAGAAGGTGCTGTTCGTGTCGGCGCTGCCGCGCAACGCGAGCGGCAAGATCCTCAAGCGCGAGCTGCGGGACCGGTTCGCGGGGTGAGAGCCGCGGGCACCCGCGTGCCGTGGCCGGGGGGTGTCGACCGGGCCGCCCGGTGGTCGGTCCGTCCTCGATCGCAGGACGGACCGCGAGTGGCGCGCCCGGCGATTCAACACACGTGCGGTCACGGCGTCCTGAGGTCCACGATCCGCTTGATCTTGCCCACGGACCGCTCCAGCGTCTCCGGATCCACCACCTCGACCGCCACCGAGACCCCGATCCCGTCCTTCACGGCCGTCTCGATCGCCCGCGCGGCCGCCACGCGCTGCTCCGGTGTCGCCCCCTCCCGCGCCTCGGCCCGTACGGTCAGCGCGTCCATCCGGCCTTCGCGGGTGAGCCGCAACTGGAAGTGCGGGGCGACCCCCGCCGTACGCAGCACGATCTCCTCGATCTGCGTCGGGAAGAGGTTCACCCCGCGCAGGATCACCAAGTCGTCGCTGCGCCCGGTGACCTTCTCCATCCGCCGGAACACCCGCGCCGTGCCCGGCAGCAGCCGCGTCAGGTCGCGCGTGCGGTAGCGGATCACCGGCATCGCCTCCTTGGTGAGGGAGGTGAAGACCAGCTCGCCCTCCGCGCCCTCGGGCAGCACCTCGCCGGTGAACGGGTCGACGATCTCGGGATAGAAGTGGTCCTCCCAGATGTGCAGCCCGTCCTTCGTCTCGACGCACTCCTGCGCCACACCGGGGCCCATGACCTCGGAGAGGCCGTAGATGTCGACGGCGTCGATCGCGAACCGCTCCTCGATCTCCCGCCGCATCTCCCGTGTCCACGGTTCGGCCCCGAAGATGCCGACCTTCAGGGCGGTCGTCCGGGGGTCGATGCCCTGGCGCTCGAACTCGTCCAGCAGCGTCAGCATGTACGAGGGCGTCACCATGATGATCTCGGGCCGGAAGTCCGTGATCAGCTGGATCTGCCGCGCGGTCATGCCGCCGGACGCCGGGATGACGGTGCAGCCCAGCCGTTCGGCGCCGTAGTGCGCGCCCAGACCTCCGGTGAACAGGCCGTATCCGTAGGCCACATGGACCTTGTGGCCGGGCCGGCCGCCGGCCGCCCGGATCGAGCGGGCCACGACGTCGGCCCAGGTGTCCAGATCCCCCTGCGTGTAGCCGACGACGGTCGGGCGGCCCGTGGTGCCGCTGGACGCGTGGATACGCCGCACGTCCGCCTGGTCGACGGCGAACATCCCGAAGGGATAGTTGTCCCGCAGATCGGACTTGGCGGTGAGGGGGAAGCGGGCCAGATCGGCGAGCGAGTGGCAGTCGTCCGGGCGCAGCCCGGCGGCGTCGAACGACTCGCGGTAGAACGGCACGTTGTCGTACGCGTGCCGCAGCGTCGCCCGCAACCGCGTGAGCTGCAAGGCTTGGAGCTCGTCCCGGCCGAGCCGTTCCCCGGCATCCAGCAGAACCGTCATGGCTGACTCTCCGACTCTTCCCGTACCGACCGAACAACCGAACAACCGAACAACCGAATGAGCGAACGACCGAATCGCCAGGCGACCGATCATTCGGTTGATCCTCTTCCCGCTCAGTAATCCAGCCCCCCGGGCGGGCGTCAAGGCTCGGGGCGCGTCCGGGGCGGCCGGCCGCACCCCCCGGTCTCAACCGCACCGCTCCTCAAGGGGGTTGGGGACGGCGGGCGCGGTGGCCTGTCCGGGACCGAAAACGATCGATAGGGTGGCCCCGGACGACGAACCGGGAGGAGCGGGACGTGGCTGAGAGCACCACCACCCAGCAGCCGTTGGCGGGCTGGGACAAGCCGGAGCTGGACCTGAGCAAGGCCGACTGGCGTTCCAGCAGCCAGGGCACGGGTGACGTCCAGATCGCCTTCGTCGAAGGGTTCATCGCGATGCGCAACGGCGGCAAGCCGGAGAATCCCTCGCTGATCTTCAGCCCGGCGGAGTGGCGGGCCTTCGTACTCAACGCCCGCGACGGCGAGTTCGACCTCACCTGAGCGGACCGGACCGCGTCCCGCGTCCCACACCCCCGGCGAGCCCCGGGTCCCGCGTCGACGGGGTCCCGCGGAGACGTACCATGGCGACATGTCCTTCCTCCGCCGCCGCAGCTCCGCCACACCCGCGGGCCCGGACTTCGACGTCCTGGCCATGGACCCGGGTGACTGGCCCGGAAATCTGGGCGCCGGCCTGCTGCCCGCCCCCGACGGCAGCTGTCAGGGCGTCTTCCTGCGGTACGACCTGTTCGGCGGTCGCGGACCGGCGATGATCATCGGCAATCTGCCCGAGGGGTCCCCGGCCCGCGAGCTGGAGGACGGCCAGATCCCGTTCGAGGTCGCGCAGCTGCTGATCGCCCTGGAGAACGAGGAACAGGTCGACGTCGTCAGCAGCGAGGACGTGCCGGTGATGCAGGGGGACAACCTGCTGATCGTGCGCCGGCTGAAGCTCTCCGAAAGCCGTATCGCCTGCGTGCAGTTCGACCGCAGCGACAACGTCCTCGTCACCATCGCGAGCTGGGACCGGCCGATCACCGATGATCTCTACGCGCTGCTGAAGCCGCTGCCCGCGGAGCTGTTCCAGCAGGGCTGAGCACGGCTGAGCAGGGCGGGGCCGAAAACCGCCCCCGACGCGCTCCCCGGCACACCCGCACACCACCGCCTCGCGGCAGGAGAATTGCCTGCCGCGAGGTTTTGTCATGTGCCTTGCCAAATCAGTCATCGGACTTTTAACGTCTGCCGCATGACTCAGGGCATCACCCGCAGAACTACGATGAAGTCCGCCCTCGGCGTAACCAGTGCTCTTGCGCTGGGTGTTCCTGCTCTGGCCGGCAGGGCCGCCGCCGCCGACCCCTCCGATGAATTGACGCTCTGGTACGCGAAGCCCGCCGCCGACTGGGAGCGCGAAAGCCTCCCCATCGGCAGCGGAGCCCTCGGCGCCGGCGTCTACGGAACCCTCGCCTCCGAACGACTGGTCCTCAACGAGAAGACCCTGTGGACCGGCGGCCCCGGCGCGCCCGGCTACGACCACGGCAACTGGACCAGCCCCAGACCCGGCGTGCTGCGCGGCGTCCAGGACCGTATCGACGCCGAGGGGTCCATGACCCCGGAGGCCGTCGCGGCCGAACTGGGCCAGCCCAAGCACAACTTCGGCTCCTACAACGTCTTCGGCGACCTGCTGATCGACGTACCGGGAGCGCCGGGCAGCCCCGACTCCTCCTACCGGCGCGCCCTGGACATCGGCTCGGCCCTCGCCACCGTCTCGTACGCCCATCAAGGCGCCACGTACACACGGGAGTTCTTCGCCTCCCACCCCGGGAAGGTCATCGCGGGCCGGTTCACCGCCGACCAGCCCGGCAAGATCGGCTTCACCCTTCGCTACACCTCCCCCCGCGACGACTTCACGGCCACCGCGAGCGGCGACCGGCTCACCGTCAAGGGCAAGCTCCAGAACAACGGGCTGCTCTTCGAGGGCCAGATCCGGGTGCGGACCCAGGGCGGCGGCGTCACCGCCGGGAACGGCACCCTCACCGTCAGCGGCGCCGACAGCGCGTGGTTCGTCCTCGCGGCCGGCACCGACTACGCCGACACCTACCCCGACTACCGCACCGACGACCCGCACGGCGCGGTCACCGAAGCCGTCGACCGGGCGGCCGGCCGCTCCTACGACGAGCTGCGCGGCGAGCATGTCGACGACTACCAGGGGCTGTTCGAGCGGGTGTCGCTCGACATCGGCCAGCAACCGTCCGACCTGCCGACCGACCAGCTCCTGGCCCGGTACACCGGCGGCACGACCGCCGCCGACAAGGCGCTCGAAGCGCTGTACTTCCAGTACGGCCGCTATCTGCTCGTCGCCTCGTCACGGGCCGGGTCGCTGCCCGCCAACCTCCAGGGCGTCTGGAACAACGTCACCAACCCGCCCTGGGACGCGGACTACCACGTCAACATCAACCTCCAGATGAACTACTGGCTCGCCGAGGTCACCAACCTCGCCGAGACCACCGTGCCGTACGACAGCTACGTCGACTCGATGCGCGAACCCGGCCGCACCACCGCGCGGGAGATCTTCGAGACGGCCGGCTGGGTGGTGAACAACGAGACCAATCCGTACGGCTTCACGGGCCTGCACCAGTACCCGCAGTCGTTCTGGTTCCCGGAGGCGGGCGCCTGGCTCACCCAGCAGATGTACGACCACTACCGGTTCAACGCCTCCACCGACTATCTGCGCTCCACCGCCTACCCCGTGATGAAGGAGACCGCCGAGTTCTGGCTCGGCTTCCTGCGGGCCGACCCGCGCGACGGCAAGCTCGTCGTCACCCCCAGCTACTCGCCGGAGAACGGCGACTTCACCGCGGGCGCGGCGATGTCGCAGCAGATCGTCCACGACCTGTTCACCAACACCCTTGAGGCCGCGCGGACCCTGGGCGACGACCCCGGGTTCCGCACCCGGCTCCAGGACGCCCTCGGCGACCTCGACCCCGGTCTGCGCATCGGATCGTGGGGACAGCTCCAGGAGTGGAAGGAGGATCTGGACGACCCGGACAACGACCACCGGCATGTCTCGCACCTCTTCGGCCTGCACCCGGGCCGGCAGATCGAGGCCGGCAGCGAATGGGCCGACGCCGCGAAGGTCTCCCTCACGGCGCGCGGTGACGGCGGTACGGGCTGGAGCAAGGCCTGGAAGATCAACTTCTGGGCGCGGCTGCGGGACGGCGACCACGCGCACAAGATGCTCACCGAGCAGCTGAAGAGCTCCACCCTGCCGAATCTCTGGGACACCCACCCGCCGTTCCAGATCGACGGCAACTTCGGCGCCTCCTCCGGTGTCGCCGAGATGCTGCTCCAGAGCCAGCACGGCCCGATCGAGATCCTGCCGGCCCTGCCCGCGTCCTGGCCGGACGGCTCGGTCACCGGGCTGCGAGCACGCGGCGGGGCCACCCTCGACCTCACCTGGGCCGGTGGCAGGGCGAGCCGGATCGTCCTCACGGCGAGCCGTACCGGCGAGCTGACCCTGCGCAGCACCCTGCTGCCCGGCGGCGAGAAGACGTTCCGCGCCAGGGCCGGCCAGGTCTACGAGTTCACGGCGGGCCGCGGCCGGCCGGGTCATGGCAGGCCGCGCCCCGGCCGGCACTGACCCTCACAGGCACCTCCTCCCGGCAGCGGCGGCGGCCGGGAGGAGGCTCCGCCGCGTTTCGACGGCGAGCGTGCGTGCCGGGGACCGTGAGCCCGGCAGGATCCAGAAGACAGGCCCCACGAGCCCCTGCGGATGTCGGCGGAGTCCCGCAAGATGGAAGCAGGTCCGGGGTACTCCAGCCGGCCGCTCGCCGGTGTCGGACCTCCGCCGAGCGAAGGGGCAGCATGGACAGTAACGATCTGACGCCCGAAGTCCTGCGGAGGCTGCGCAAGCAGCGGCCGTATCCGGCGGTGTCCCTGACAATGCCCACCCATCGGCACGAGCCGCTGAACGACGAGGACCCGGTGCGGCTGCGCAACGTCCTCTCCGAGGCCGTACACCGGCTGGAGGCCGACCCGGACGTGCCGAAGGCGGTACGCCAGGCGGTCAGGGTCCAGCTCAACCGGGCGGTCGCCGAGGTCGACCTGCGGCACAAGCTCGACGGGCTGCTGATCCTCGCCGACGCCCAGGAACACCAGGTCTGGTACCTGCCCCGCGATACCCCCGAGTCGGTCGTCGTCAGCGACACCTATCTCACCCGCAACCTGGTGGCCGCCACCGCCCAGCTGCACCGCTACTGGGTGCTGAGCGTCGCCGCCGACCGCGCGACGCTGTGGAACGGCGTCGGCGAGTCCCTGCACGAGCACCGCGCCGACGGCTTCCCGATGACGCCTCCCGAGGAGACGTGGGACGTTGAGCGCGAGGAGCGGATCGGCGACACGCCGAGCACCTTCATGGACGAGGAGACCCGTAAGTTCCTGCGGTCCGTGGACGACGCGTTCGCGGCCGTGCTCGCCGCGCGCCCGCGCCCGTTCCATCTGGTCGGCGTCGCCCCCGCGCTCGCCCTGCTGGAGGACGCGGGCAGCACCGCCAGGTCCGCCGCCGGCCGGCTGGCCAAGGGCGGCCTGGTGGACGGCCCGGCCCATGTGCTCGGCAAGGCGGTCCGGCCCGTCGTCGAGGCGTACGCGCGCAACGAGGAGCGGGAGGTCCTGGTCCGGCTGGACGACGCCAAGGGCAGGCGTACCTTCGCCGCCGGTCTGGACGAGGTGTGGGAGGCGGTGCGCGAGAGGCGCGCCGCACTGGTGGCGGTGGAGGAGCACTTCCAGCGTTCCGCCCGGGTCAGTGAGGGACATCTGATCCCGGTCGACGGCGCGGACGGTGCGGCGCTCGGCCGTGAGGTGCGGGACGACATCGTCGACGAACTCGTCGAAACAGCCCTGGACGGCGGCGCACAGGTCGTGTTCGTGGCCGACGGCGTGCTCGCCGCGCACCACCGGATCGCCGCGGTACTGCGCTACTGAGGCGGAAATACGAGCCGGGCGCCACCGGCCCCCCACAGGCCGGTGGCGCCCGTCGCCCTACGAGAGCCGCGTCTCAGCGGCCCGAGGGCAGGACCCGGACATCGGACGCCTTCACATAGGCGACCCGGTGTCCGAACTGGATCTCGTAGTACTGCTCCTCGCCGCTCACCACGCGGTGCCCGGTGGTGTCGAAGGTGGGCGCGAAGTAGTACGCGCCCGGCACCCGGTCACCGACCACGTACCTCTGGCCGGCGAGCAGCTTGTACGGGAACGGCGAGATCGCCTGCACCGGGATGTCGGCCGGGTACGCCGACGCCTCCGGGTAGGCCCTGCCGTACACCGGCACCTCCGCGAGACCGGCCTTCGGCGTCAGCACCCGCTCATCGGCGCTGACGGCCGTGGGCGCCTTGCGCGGATTGTGGAACCAGGCCTTCTGGCCGAGGTACCAGATCGCCGTCCAGTCGCCCTCGCGCCCGGCGACGGCGAACTGCTGGCCCGTCGAGGCGCGGGCACCCAGGTCGTTGACGCCGGTCGTGGAGTCCCCGCCGCCCGGCCGCAGACCGACGTCCTTGACCAGCGGCGACCCGGCGTCCGGCGCCGTGTGCAGCCGTACCGCCCCCGAGCCGTGCGGGGCGCACGCCTGACCGGCCGTCACGCAGCCCGTGTAGAGCGGCTGGTTCGACGCGTAGTCGGGACGGATCGTCACCGCGCCCGCGGCGCGCCCGCCGTCCGCCTTGAACGGCTTGCCCAGCAGCTCGAAGTAGTGCGCCCAGTCCCAGTAGGGACCCGGATCGGTGTGCATCCCGGCGATGGTCGACGCGGTCGTGCCGGGCACGTTGTCGTGGCCGATGATGTGCTGCCGGTCCAGCGGGATGTCGTACCGGTCGGCCAGGTAGCGCACCAGCCGCGACGACGTGCGGTACATCGCCTCGGTGTACCAGGCGTCGGGGGAGACGAGGAAGCCCTCGTGCTCCAGGCCCACCGAGGTGGAGTTGACGTACCAGTTCCCCGCGTGCCAGCCGACGTCCTTCAGCGGGACGTGCTGCGCGATGTGCCCGTCCGACGAGCGCAGCGAGTAGTGCCAGGAGACATACGTGGGGTCCTGGACGAGCTTGAGGGTGGTGTCCCAGGTCGCCTCGGTGTCATGGATGACGATCGAGTTGATGGCGGGGGACTTCGCCTTGGGGCGGTCGGCCTTGTCGTGGTTGCCGTAGTCGCCCTCGCCGAACTCCTCGTACGGCGCGGGGATCCACTCGCACGCCACGCTGCGCGGGCACTCGGTCTTCCCGGCGTCGGCCTCGCGCAGTCCGAGCTTCGACACCTGCGAGGTGTCGGGGGCGACGGCGGGTGCGGCGGGCAGCGCCACCCGCTGCCCGCTGTCGGTGGTGCGCCGCTGGCCGTCCCTGATCACCGCGTAGACGTCGTTCGCGTACGTCGCCGCGGTGGCCGAGTCGTCGGCGCCGGAGAAGCGGGCGACGGCGGCGTACCAGTCGGCCGGGTCGGCGCTCAGCGGCTTGCCGAGAGCGCGCTGGGCGTCGGCCAGTAGCGCGGCGCCGCCGAGGATGTTGGCGGCGGGGTCCTGCCGCAGCCGCTCCGGTGACTGTCCGGTGAGCTTCGCTGCCCGGTCGACGGTGCGCAGCCGCGCCGGCAGCTCGGAGTTCTCGGGCACGACGGCCTCGCGGACCGCGTCCGGGGCGCCCGTTCTCACCGGGCGGGAGGTGTCGCCGCGGGCGTCCTCCGTGCCGTGCGAGTGGTGGGGCGCCTCGGCGATCGCGGTCCGGGCGTCGGTGAGGTGCATGGGGCCGTAACCGCCGGTCACGCTGGCCGCGCCGCCGTGCGTGTCCCACCGCGACTGGAGGTAGGAGACACCGAGCAGGACGCTGCCCGGTACGTCGTATCGGGCCGCCGCCGCGGCGAAGTCACGCTGGAGCGCGCCGGCGGCCGGCTGTTCGGCGGTGGCGGAGGGAGCGGCCGACACCAGGGACAGCAGCAGGGCGGCCGAGGCGACGGCGCCGGCCGTGCGCGTCGCACGGCCGCGGCGGGATCTGACGGATGCGGGGGCGGATCCTTGCAATGCAGCCTCCAGTGACATGGTGCGCGAAGCGCCCGCGGGGCCGTACCCCACGCCTGACCGGTCATGCGGGTCGGGTGTGGAGTACAGGGCAGGGGTACAGGGGTATCGGCTTGAAGGCGATCCGTCAATCAGGCGTGGCGGCAAGGATTTCGCACGTCAGCGCGTGTGTGGGGGAGTTGCCCGAGTGGCAGGCCACGGGCCTGCGGTGCGTCAGTGGTGTGAACCAATGAGCGGACTCGGCCGACCTGGAACGATGTTGGACGGACCTTGACTCTTTCTGGACATGACGAGCCGTCAGATGTGCGTCCCGTGCGGTGGCCGGGGAGCGTTGGCCCGGCCACCGGGCGGACCCGGTGGCCAAGCCGGACAGGACCTAGCGTGCCGAGGTGATGTCGCGCGCCAACTGCCGGTCCACCTGCGACGGCGACAGGGCGTGCTCGATCGCGAGGATGCCCGCGCCGATCGCCGCCGCGTTCTCACCCGTACGGCTCGGCTCGATCCGCAGCACATGCGTGGCCAGCGGGTGCGACCGCCGGTACACCGCCTCCCGGACGCCCGCGAGCAACTGGTCGTGCACCGCCGCCAGCGCGCCGCCGAGCACCACCGTGTCGGGATTGAAGAAGTTCACCAGCCCCGCCAGGACTTCGCCGACCGCGCGGCCCGCCTCGCGCACCATGCGCAGCGCGTCCCTGTTGCCGGACTTCACCAGCCGTACGACATCGCTGCCCGACGCGGCGTCGAGGCCGAGGCCCGCCAGCTTCGCCGCGATCGCGGCTCCGCCGGCCACCGCCTCCAGACAGCCGAAGTTGCCGCACCGGCAGGGGTCTTCCTGGTCGCCGACCTTGATGTGCCCGATGTCGCCCGCGCTGCCCTGCGCGCCCCGGTGCAGCCGGCCGTCGGCGACGATGCCGCAGCCGACGCCCGTACCCACCTTGATGTAGAGCAGGAAACGGGTGTCGGGAAACGCCCGTCGCTGTTCGGCCAGGGCCATCACATTCACGTCGTTGTCGACCAGCGCCCGCGCGCCGAAACGCGAGGCGAAGAATTCGGGAATCGGATACTGGTGCCAGCCGGGCATGATCGGCGGATCGACGGGACGCCCGGTCGAGAACTCGACCGGCCCCGGAACCCCCACCCCGATGGACCGCAGCGTGCGCGGATCGCGCTGAGACCTCTCCAGCAAGGTGTGCAGCGTGCGCTCCACATGGCGCAGGACCGAGTCGGGGCCGTCCCCGATCGACAGCGGATCCTCCTGCGTCGCCAGGGTCGTACCGCCGATGTCCATCAGCGCCACCCGGCAGTGCGAGGCGCCCAGGTCCACCCCCGCCACCGCGTGCTCGCGGGTACGCAGCCGGAGTCTGCGCGGCGGCCTGCCGCCCGTCGAGCCGCCGGCCTCCGGCCCCGACTCGTCGACGAAACCGTGCGCGATGAGCGCGTCCACCCGCTGGGAGACCGTGGAGCGCGCGAGACCGGTCATCCGGGAGAGATCCGCACGTGTCGCGGCGGCCCCGGAACTGATCAGCGTGAGCACCTCGCCCGGGGTGCGGGAGACGGTGTAACTGCTGTGATCCGGCAGCGCAGACATGGCATCACCTTAGGGTCGACTTCCGCTGCTCACAAGACGCCATTTATTCGCCGACCGACATAAGTCTCGGTCAACTGCGTTGAAATGAAAGGCGCTTGGACCCTTGACAGGTCAAAGTCCAGTCACGACATTGCAGAGCAGACCGCGACCGAGGAGTCATCGAACAGTGATCGGGGAGCCAGGGGATGCTGACGATGCGGGGCGTGTCCAAGAGCTTTCTCGGGGTGCGTGTGCTTCACGACGTGGGACTCGATCTTCAACCCGGCGAAGTCCACGCCCTGGTGGGCGAGAACGGCGCGGGGAAATCCACCCTGATGAAGGTCCTGGCCGGCGAGCACACCCCCGACACCGGCACGATCACCCTCGACGGAACGGCGCACACGTTCAGCCACCCCGGCCAGGCGCAGGCCGCCGGGATCGGCATCATCCACCAGGAGTTCGCGCTCCTGGCCCACCGCACCGTCGCCGAGAACGTGTTCCTCGGCCGGGAGCCGACCCGCTACGGCCTGGTCGACCGAGCGGCCATGGAGCGGCGCACCGCCGAACTCCTCGCGGAGATAGACGAGACGGGCATCACCCCGCGCACGCTCGTGCGTGACCTGTCCGTCGCCCGGCAGCAGACCGTCGAGATCGTCAAGGCGCTCGCCTCCGACGTGCGTGTGCTTGTCATGGACGAGCCAACAGCCCCGCTCGCCGACCACGAGGTCGCGCTCCTGTCCGCCCTCGTGCGCCGGCTGACCGCCCGCGGCCTCGGCATCCTGTACATCTCGCACCGCCTCAAGGAGGTCTTCGACCTCTCGCGGCGCGTCACCGTCCTCAAGGACGGCCGCCATGTCACCACCGTACGTACCGCCGACACCACCCCCGACGACATCGTGCGCGCGATGGTCGGCCGCGACCTGACCGCGTACTACCCGCCGCGCGCCCGCCCCGAGGAGATCGGCGAGGTACGGCTCACCGTCACCGGCGGCGGCAACGCCCGGATCAGGGACATCGACCTGACGCTGCGCGCCGGCGAGGTCGTCGGCATCGCGGGCCTCCAGGGCGCGGGGCGTACGTCGCTGGCCCGCGCCCTGTTCGGCGCGGCGCCCTTCACCACCGGCGCCATGACGGTCGGCGGGAAACCGCTGCGGCCGTCGAGGCCGCGCGAGGCGATCCGCGCGGGCGTCGCCCTGGTCACCGAGGACCGCAAGACCGAGGGGCTGGCCCTGCGCCAGTCGGTGCGGGACAACGCGCTGCTGGTCACCCGCGCCGTCGCCGTACGCGGCAGACCCCCGGCGGGACGCGAGGTCACCCCACTCCTGAGGCGCGTACGGCTCCAGTCACGCGGCGAGGACCAGCAGGCCCAGTTCCTGTCCGGCGGCAACCAGCAGAAGGTCGTCATCGCCAAATGGCTGGCGGCCGACCCCCAGGTGCTGCTCTTCGACGAGCCCACCCGGGGCGTTGACGTCGGGGCCAAGGCGGCCATCCACACCCTCGTACGCGAACTCGCCCGCGAGGGGCTCGCCGTACTGATCATCTCCTCCGAACTGCCGGAGCTGATCGGGATGAGCGACCGGCTCCTCGTGATGTCAGACGGGCGGCTGGTGGGTCAACTGCCCGCCGGGGCGACGGAGGAGAGCATCATGCGTCTCGCCACGAGCGGATCGGACGACGGCGGACACGCCGAGGACGCCCAGGACGCCGGGCACGCCGATCCCGACCGACAGGAGGGTGCCGCGTGACCACGCTCGAATCCGCTCCCGCCCCGTCCGGCCCCCCACCGAAGCCGGCGTCGTCGTCCAGGACCGGAACCCGGACGCCGCGCTCCGTCCTCACCTCCGTCGACCCCGTCATCGGCGTCTGGCTCGCCGCGCTCGCCGTGACCGTCCTCGGCTGGATCGTCGTCGCCGCCCAGGGCGGCAACTTCCTCACCACCACCAACGCCGTCGCGATCCTCCAGAACTGCGTCGCGCTCGGCCTGGTCGCCGTCGGCCAGTCCGCCGTCATCCTCACCGGCTCACTCGACCTCTCCGTGGCCTATCTCATCAGCCTCGGCACGCTCGTCGCCGCCGAGACCATGGCCGGCGGCGGCGTCGTCACCGCCGTACTCGCCGTCCTCGCGCTGTCCGTCGCCGTCGGACTCGTCAACGGGCTGATCGTCACCGGGCTCAAGGTCAACGCGTTCATCGCGACCCTCGGCATGGCGTTCATCCTGCGCGGCTGGATCGAGGACAACTACACCGGCCCGGCCGGCGAGGTGCCCGTCTCCTTCCAGCGCCTGGGCTACGACCGCGTCGGCCCCGTCCCCGTCTCGGTGTTCCTGCTCATCGCCGTGGCCGCCCTGATGTGGCTCATCACCCGCCGCACCCGCCTGGGCCACCACATGTACGCCACCGGCGGGGACGAACACGCCGCCCGGCTCTCCGGCGTACGGACCGGACGCACCGTCGTCCTCGCGCACGTCCTGTGCTCGCTGTGCGTCGGCGCCGCCGCGCTCTTCCTCGCGGCGCGACTGGGCGCGGGCGCGCCGTGGGCGGGCACCGAGGCGCGCTACGACCTGGAGTCGATCGCCGCCGTCGTCCTCGGCGGCACGGCCCTCGCGGGCGGCCGGGGGGGAGTGGCGGGCACCCTCGGCGGTGTGTTCGTCCTCGCCGTCCTGGACAGCGTGTTCAACCAGCTGGCGGTCGACCCGTTCTTCAAGAACGTCGTGCGCGGCGTCGTCATCATCGCCGCCGTCGCCCTCTACGCCCGGCCGCGCCGGACCCCGAAGGCGAAGGCCCCGACGGAAGGGCGGACCGCGTGAGCGCCCCGACCGAGACCCCAGCGGCGGCCGTCCCGGTGGCCGCCCCCGGCAAGCGCCTCGTCCGCGCGCCGGGCACCGGCATCCCCGTCTACATCCTTCTCGCCGTCCTGCTCCTGGCGCTCCTGATCACCGACCCCGGCTTCTACGAACCCGACAGCTTCCTCTCCTTCGTCAAACGCGCCGCGCCGCTGGTGATCCTGGCCGCCGGGCAGTATCTCGTCATCGTCAGCGGCGAGTTCGACCTGTCCGTCGGCGCGATCGTCACCGCGGGTGTGGTCGTCGCGGCCGAGCTGTACGGCTCCTTCCCCGACGCCCACTGGCTGGTGATCACCGCCGTCCTGCTCGTCGCCGGCGGCCTGGCCGGGCTGGTGAGCGGGCTGATCACCACCGTTCTGCGGGTGCCGTCCTTCATCACCACCCTCGGCATGATGCTCATCCTCGAAGGCGCCGTCTTCTTCTGGACCGGCGGCTCGCCGCAGGGCGTACTGCCCACCGCCTTCCGCCAGTTGGGCCGGGGCACCGCCTTCGGCTGGCTGCCCTGGGCGGTCGTCGCGTGCCTGGTCGCCGGCGCCGTCGCCGTACTGGTCACGCGCTCCGACTTCGGCCGGACGCTCGTCGCCACCGGCGACAGCGACCGCGCCGCCGCGCTCTCCGGCGTGCGGGTGATCCGGGTACGGACCGTCGCCTTCATCCTCTCCGGCGCCGCCGCCGCGCTCGCCGCCGTCCTCGTCGGCGGCTTCTCCGGGGTGTCCGCGCAGGCGGGCCGGGGCTACGAGTTCGAGGCCATCACCGCCGTCGTCCTCGGTGGTGTGGTGCTCGGCGGCGGCCGGGGCTCGGTGGTCGCCGCCATGGCCGGCGCCTTCTCCCTCCAGGCCCTGTTCACGCTGCTCAACCTCCAAGGCGTCTCCGGGGCACTGGAGTCCACCGTCCAAGGAGTCATCGTCATCGCCGCGGTCGGCCTCGGAGCCGCCGACTGGTCCCGGCTGCGCCGCCGTACGCCGCCGGGAAGCGGGCCACCAGGTCCTATGCCACCGGGCACCACGCCACCGGACCGTACGCACCCCACCGGTACGCACCCCTCGGGAGGAACACCCTCATGACCGTCATCCGTACCGTCCGCCGGCGCGCCCTCGCCTCGGGCGCCGCGCTGCTCGGCGCCGTACTCCTCGCCTCCTGCACGAGCGACGCGCCACCCGGGTCGCCACCGGCCGCCTCGGGCGGCTCGAACACGGCGGACGCGGACGCGGGCACCGGGAAGCAGTCCACCTTCTTCGAACAGGCCGAGTACGACCGCCAGTTGGCCCTCGCGGACCAGAAGCCCGAGGGGCCGGACGGCAAACCCTGGGAGCAGATGCTCAACCCGGAGATGGTCGACACCGCCAAGTACAAGATGGCCGACCCCAGCGGTATCGAGCTGTGCTTCTCCAACGCGGGCGTCTTCAATCCCTGGCGCCAGGTGGGGCTGAAGAACATGCGGGCCGAGGTGGAACTGCACAAGGAGATCACCAAGTTCACCGTCCTGGACGCCCAGGGCAAGGACGACAAGCAGATCTCCGACATCCAGGAGCTGTCCGGCCGCGGCTGCGACGCGCTGATCGTCTCGCCGAACACGACGGCCACCCTCACCCCCGCCGTGAAGCAGGCCTGCGGCAAGGTGCCCGTCATCGTCTTCGACCGGGGCGTGGACACCGACTGCGCCGTCACCTTCGTCAACCCCATCGGCGGCTACGCCTACGGCGCGGTGGCGGCCGACTTCCTCGTCGAGAAGGTGAAACCGAAGGGCAAGATCCTCGCGCTGCGTATCTCGCCCGGCGTGGACGTCCTGGAGACCCGCTGGTCGGCCGCGAAGGTCGCCTTCGACAAGAGCGAACTCGACGTCGTGGACGTGAAGTTCACCGACGGCGACCCGGCGAAGGCCAAGTCGGTCGTCACCGACGCGCTGACCCGGCACGGCGACATCGACGGTGTGTGGATGGACTCGGGCGCCACGGCCGTCGCCGCCGTCGAGGCGTTCGAGGACGCGGGCAAGGACGTACCGCCCATCACCGGCGAGGACCAGCAGGACTTCCTCCAGGCGTGGCAGGACAAGGACCTCACGGCGATCGCGCCCGCGTACCCGACCTTCCAGTGGCGTACGCCCGTCATCGCCGCGCTGGACATCCTCAAGGGCGAGCAGGTGCCCAAGGAGTGGAAGCTCCCGCAGCCCACCATCACCCAGGACAGCCTCGGCGACTACCTCAAGCCCGGAATGCCGCCGCTGCACTACGCGATGTGCGGCTGCGAGTCGATGCCCGGATTCCCGAAGGACTGGGGCGGCAAGTGATGGCCCCGCCGCCCCAGATGCCGTTCGCGCTCGGCGCCAACCCGTGGATCTGGCACTCACCCGTCGACGGCGAAGCCCTCGCCGAGACGCTGCCGCGCCTGGCCGCCTGGGGCTTCGACTGCGTCGAACTCCCGCTGGAACAGCTCCACGACTGGGAGCCCGCCGCGACGTCGAAGCTGCTGGCCGCGACCGGGCTCGCCCCGGCGGCCGTCGTCGCCGTCATGCCGCCCGGCCGCGACCTCGTGGCCACCGACCCCGCGACCGTGCGGGCCACCCGGGACTATCTGCGGCACTGCGTCGACGCGGCCCACACGATCGGGGCACCCGTCGTGGCCGGCCCCGTCTACACGGCCGTCGGGCGCTCCTGGCGCATGACGGACACCGAACGCACCGAGGCATGGGCCGAATGGCGCGAGCACATCGCCCCGGTCGTCGCCCACGCGCGGGAGGCGGGGGTGACGATCGCCGTCGAGCCGCTGAACCGGTACGAGACGAGTCTGCTCAACACCGTCGCCCAGTGCCTGGCGGCGATGGACGGACTGGACCCGGCGGCCATCGGCGTCGCGCTCGACGTCTACCACCAGAACATCGAGGAGCGCTCCCTGCCCGGTGCCGTACGGGAGGCCGGCAGCCGCGTCGTCCATGTCCAGGTGTGC
The DNA here is from genome assembly GCF_045040315.1 of Streptomyces sp. NBC_01508. Lineage (NCBI taxonomy): Bacteria > Bacillati > Actinomycetota > Actinomycetes > Kitasatosporales > Streptomycetaceae > Streptomyces > Streptomyces sp. NBC_01508. Next base: position 7,898,774 of record NZ_CP109419.1, read on the forward strand.
GCCAACGACCGCGGCGCGCCCGGCGCCGACCACCTCGACTGGCCCGGCTTCCTGACCGCGCTCGCGCACGCCGGCTACCGGGGGCCGCTGTGTATCGAGTCCTTCACCGCGCACAACGACGCGATCGCGGTCGCCGCCTCCGTCTGGCGTCCGCTCGCACCCAGCCAGGACGCGCTGGCCACCGACGGACTGGCGTTCCTGCGCCGGGTCCTGGCCGGCACCTGAGAACCACCCGACCGATCCCGTCCCCCCAGAGAGGACCGGCACATGGAATGGCATGCACATGACAGCAAACGGCGCGGGAGCGCGATCCGAAGAGGGTTCGTCGCCGTCGCCGGCGCCCTGCTGCTCGCCCTGACCGCCCTGCCCACCGGCGCCGGAGCCGCCGAGAAGGAAGAACCCGCCTTCAAGGCCCTGCTCTTCACCCGCGCCGTCGGCTACGTCCACGGGTCCATCCCGAACGGCATCAAGATGTTCGAGGAGGAGGCCGCCGACAACGGCTTCGAGATCGTCCAGAGCGACGACCCAACCGTCTTCAGCGACGACAACCTCGCGCAGTACGACGCGATCGTCATGCTCCAGAACTCCGGCATGGTCTGGGAGACCGACGCCCAGCGCGAGGCCATGAAGACATTCGTCGAGGGCGGCAAGGGCATCGTCGCCATCCACAACACCCTCGACATGGGCGTCGAGGAGGCGTTCCCCTGGTGGGACGAGACCATCAACGGCGGCGCCCACATGCCCACCCACTCGCCCGGCGTGCTCCAGGGCACGGCCAAGGTCGCCGACCAGGTCCACCCCTCCACCAAGGGACTGCCCGAGCGCTGGGAGCGCCCCGAGGAGTGGTACAACTTCGACGAGAACCCCCGCGGTGACGTCCATGTCCTGGTCACCGCCGACGAGACGACGTACAACCCCGGCCCCGACGCCATGGGCGCCGACCACCCCATCTCCTGGTGCCGCAACACGGGGGGCGGCAAGGTCTGGGCCACCGCCATGGGCCACGACACCCCCGCCTACGACGAAGCGGCCTTCCGCGACCATGTCGTCGGCGGACTGAAGTGGGCGGCAGGCGACGAGCCGGGCGACTGCGGCGGCACCGACTGGAGTGCCTACGAGAAGGTCACCCTCGACGACAACACCGCCGACCCCATGGAGCTGGACGTCGCCGACGACGGCCGGGCGATCTACGCCCAGCGCAACGGCGAACTGAAGATCTTCGACCCCGCGTCCCACTCCACCGTCACCGCCGGCAAGCTCGACGTCTACAGCGGCGGCGAGGACGGCCTGGTCGGCATGGAACTCGACCCGGACTTCGCGAAGAACAACTGGGTCTATCTCTACTACGCCCCGGCCGCCGAGACCAAGGACGTCAACCGGCTCTCCCGATTCACCCTCAAGGGCAACACCCTCGACCTGGCCAGCGAGAAGAAACTCCTCGACGTCCCGGCCTACCGCGACCGCACCTTCACCGAACCCGGACACACCGGCGGCGCCGTCGAGTTCGGCCCCGACGGCACCCTGTACCTCGGCGTCGGCGACGACGTACCGCCCAACCTCGACCCCGACTGGCAGGGCTACGCGCCGATCGACTGGCGCGAAGGCAAGGAGATGCTCGACGCCGCGCGCACCGCGGGCAACACCAACGACCTGCGCGGCAAGCTGCTGCGCGTCAAGCCCAAGAAGTCCGGCGGCTACACCATCCCCAAGGGCAACCTCTTCGCCAAGGGCACGGCCAAGACCCGGCCCGAGATCTACGCGATGGGCTTCCGCAACCCGTTCCGCTTCACCGTCGACCAGGAGACCGGCTACGTCCACCTCGCCGACTACGGCCCCGACCGCGGACTGCCCACCACCGACCGCGGCCCCGAGGGCCTGGTCGAGTACAACGTCGTCAAGAAGCCCGCGAACTTCGGCTGGCCGTTCTGCCACGGCGACAACCAGGCGTACGCGCCCTACAACCCGGACACCGACGAGATCGGTGCGAAGTTCGACTGCGCGAACCCCACCAACCCCTCGCCCAACAACACCGGACTGAAGAAGCTGCCGCCGATCCAGCTGCCCGAACTCTGGTACGGCTACGGCGCGTCCGAGCAGTTCCCGGAGATGGGCGCCGGCGGCTCGGCCCCGATGAGCGGACCCGTCTACCGCTACGACGAGGACAACCCCTCCGAGACGAAGTTCCCCGAGTACTTCGACGGCGCGAGCTTCCTCTACGAATGGTCCCGCAACTACATCAAGGAAGTCCGCTTCGACCAGGACGAGAAGCTCCTCAAGGTCAACGACTTCATGGACTCGGTCGCCTTCAAGAGCCCCATGGACATGACCTTCGGGCCCGACGGCTCGCTGTACGTCCTGGAGTGGGGCAGCGAGTTCGGCGGCGGCAACAACGACTCCGGCCTCTACCGCATCGACTACGCGCAGGGCAAGCGCAGCCCGGTCGCCAAGGCGAAGGCGTCCGTCACCGACGGGCCGCTCCCGCTGAAGGTCGACTTCTCCAGCGCGGGCAGCGCCGACCCGGACGGCGACGCGCTCGCCTTCGAATGGGACTTCGACGGTGACGGCACCTACGACTCCACCGACGAGAACGCCACCCACACCTACACCGAAGGAGGCGAATTCAGCGCCCAGTTGAAGGTCACCGACTCCACCGGGAAGTCCGGCTTCGCCAACGTGCCCATCACCGCGGGCAACACGTCACCGAAGGTGACCATCGACATCCCCGTCAACGGCAAACTCATCGAGTTCGGCGACCAGATCCCGTACAAGATCACCGTCACCGACCCGGAGGACGGGACCATCGACTGCTCCAAGGTCACCATCAACCCGGCACTCGGGCACGACGACCACGAGCACCCGACCAGCGACATCCCCGGCTGCGAGGGCACGGTCGACACCGGGAACCTGGGCGGTCACCCCGAGGGCGCCGACCTCACCTACGTACTCAACGCCAAGTACACCGACGGCGGCGGCTCCGGGGCACCGGCACTGACCGGCTACGGGCGGTCCGTCCTGCAACCGAAGCTCAAGCAGGCCGAGTACCACGACGACCAGTCCGGCACCCGCGTCGTCGACCAGGCGGGCGCAGCGAACGGCAAACGCGTCGGCGACGTCAGCGACGGCGACTGGGTGGCCTTCGAACCGATGAGCGTGGAGGGCATCGACTCGGTGCGCTACCAGGTCTCCTCACCGTACGGAGTCGGCGCGATCGAACTACGGGCCGGCTCCCCGGACGGTGAACTGCTCGCCACCACCCCGATCCCCAACACCGGGGACTGGGAAGTCTACCGGCAGACCGATCCGGTCCCGGTGAAGGCCCACGACGGCACGCACAAGCTCTATCTCGTCTTCACGTCACCGCAGAACAACGCGTTCGACGTGGACACGGTCGAGTTCGGGCCGTAGTGGCGTGAGACTGTCGCCGGACGGGCTTCAGGCCCGTCCGGCGATCGACACCCCCACGGTCAGCGTGTCCCGACCGCCGCGCGCACCGCCCGGCGGGCCATGGCGCAGTCGTCGTGCAGCCGCCGCAGCAGCAGCCGCTGCTCCTCGCCGGTCGGCGCCGCACCCGGCTGGGACTGGGCCGCACCGGCGGGCACCTCGCGCATCGTGCGCTGCACCGCCGTCTCGTACTTACGGATCTCCCCGGTCAGCACGATCATCAGATTCACCAGGAAGGCGTCCCGGTCCGCCGTACACCTGGCCTGCGCGAGCTTGTTGATCTGCCGGCGCGCCGGCGGGTTGTCGCCGAGCACCATCCACAGCGTCGCCAGGTCGTACCCCGGCAGATACCAGCCGGCGTGCTCCCAGTCGACCAGCACCGGTCCGGCGGGCGACAGCAGCATGTTGGAGAGGAGCGCGTCACCGTGGCAGAACTGCCGCATGCCCGGCCGGCCGAGACCGTGCAACAGCTTCTGGAGATCCCCCAGATCCCGGTCGGTGAAGAGACCGAGTTCGTGGTAACGGGTGATCCGGCGCGCGTAGTCGAGACCGGGACCGAACATGTCGCCCGGCGGACGCCAGGTGTTGAGCCGGGCCACGGCGCCCAGCACGGCCCGCACGTCGGCGCGCGGCGGAGCCTCGACCGGGTGGCGCGACAGGGCCGCGGCACGTCCGGGCATCCGCTCGACGACCAGGGTGCAGTTGTCGGGATCGGCGGCGATCAGCCGGGGCACCCGCACCGGCGGCCGGTGGCGCACGAACGAGCGATAAGTGGCTATTTCGTGCCTGAAGCTCTCGGCCCACGCGGGCGACCTGTCCAGCAGACACTTGGCCACCGCGGTCGTCCGTCCGGTCGTCCCGACCAGCAGCACCGAGCGGCCACTGCACCGCAGCATCTGCACCGGGTTGAACTCCGGACAGATCCGGTGCACCGCGGCGATGGCCGTCTTCAACTGCGCGCCCTGGGGGCCCGACAGGTCCAGTCTGCCGCCGAGCGGCCCGTTGGCCGCCCCCGTCCAGCGCCTGCCCCGGCCGGTGTGGGTGGGATCGAGATACGGTCCGCCGCCGGGCGCGGGTGGCCGCTGCTGTCGGGGCGGGGCGGACACGGAGGTCGATGCTGTGTACGACGACGCTGTGTACATGGGCGAACGGATCCCTTCGTGTACCGACGAGTTGCCTGCGTCTCCCGCCCCGGCGGCCGTTCCACACCCTGGGGAATGTGCCGGGCCGCCGGGACGGGGTGGCGCATTGCTACCCGACACCCCGCCACGGGTGGCACACCATCTGGCGGACCCTGGCGAAGCCTGGCGAATAGTCGCCAGGCATCTGACGGACGGTTACTGTCAACTCAGCCGAGAACCTGGGGGCTTGACGTGACCGGAGAACCCAACACCCGCCTGTCGGACCTGTTCGGCCTGGCCGGATGGTCCAAGGGCGAACTCGCGCGGCTGGTGAACAGACAGGCGGCGGCCCTGGGCCACCCGCAGCTGGCCACCGACACCTCGCGGGTCAGACGCTGGATCGACATGGGGGAGATCCCCCGCGATCCGGTACCAAGGGTGATGGCGTCTCTGTTCACCGAGCGGCTCGGTCGTGTCGTGACCATCGAGGACCTCGGGTTCGTACGACAAGGACGCGCGGGGAGACGACGGGACGCCGGGAACGCATCGCACCCCGACGGACTGCCTTGGGCGCCCGGCCGGACGGCTTTGGTCCTCACCGAATTCACGGGAATGGACCTCATGCTCAACCGACGCGGCTTGGTGGGCGCGGGCGCCGTGCTCACCGCAGGCACCGCACTCAGCAGTTCCATGTACGACTGGCTGCACTCCGACCCCGCACTGACCGCCGACGCCCCCCGGAGCGCCGATCCCCTGCACGCCGAACCCGTTGGGTACGACCGCTACGAGGCCGCCCCCATCGGGTCGCAGGAGATCGACGCGCTGGAGCACTCCGTCGACGTGTTCCGGGCCTGGGACGCCGCCCGGGGTGGCGGCCTCCAGCGCAAGGCGGTGGTGGGCCAGCTCAACGAGGTGGGCGGCATGCTCTCGTACCGCCACCCTCCCCATCTCCAGCGCCGCCTGTGGGGCGTCGCTGCCAACCTGGCGGTGCTCGCCGGCTGGATGTCGCACGACGTCGGCCTCGAACCCACCGCCCAGAAGTACTTCGTCATCGCCACCCACGCGGCGCGCGAGGGCGGCGACCGGCCACGGGCCGGCGAAGCGCTCTCCAGGGCCGCCCGTCAGATGGTTCATCTGGGACGGCCCGACGAGGCGCTGGACCTGATGAAGCTGGCCAAGTCCGGTTCAGGGGACGAGGTGCTGCCCCGCACCCGGGCGATGCTCTGCACGATCGAGGCCTGGGCACAGGCGTCGCTGGGGCGCGGTCAGGCCATGCGCCGGACCCTGGGCGAGGCGGAGGACCTGTTCGTCTCCGACAAGGGCGACGTGCCACCGCCGAGCTGGATGCAGATGTTCGACGAGGCGGACATGCACGGCATGGAGGCGCTGGCCTTCCGTACGCTCGCCGATCACGAGCCCTCGGCGGCGGCCATAGCGCAACGGCATGCCAAGCGGGCGATCGAGCTGCGGCAGAACGGCCGTCAGCGGTCGATGATCTTCGACTATCTCTCGCTGGCCTCGGCCTGCTTCATCGCGGACGACCCCGAACAGGCCGACCGTTACGCGCGATTGGCGCTCGTGTCGATGGGGGAGACCTCGTCGCACCGCACCTGGGACCGGCTGCGGGAGATGTACCGGCTCACGAGTCAGTATCCGTCGCACGCGGGGGTCCAGGAGCTGCGCGAGGAGATCGACGAGGTGCTGCCGGACCCCGCGAAGAAGCCGAGGAGCTCGGAGACCTAGTACGTCCCCGTCCAGTACCTACCCGGCGCCCGCTGTCGGGGGTGTCCTCCGGCTGTCTCCACCGGCTGTCCCTACGCCTGGGGGCCGATCCTGGCCACCAGTACACAGGCGTCGTCCTCGCGTCCGGTCTCGCCGAACTCCTCGACGACCGTCCTGACACTGTCCTGCGCGTCGCGTGCCCCGGTCAGGCGGGGCCCGAGCGCCAGGAGCCGGTCCACCCCGGTCCGGTCCGTCAGCCTGCCGGTGTGCAGCACCAGCAGATCACCGGGCAGCAGCTGGATCTCGGCCTGTTCGTACGCGGCACCCGATGTCGCGCCGAGCAGGACGCCGTCCAGCTCGGTCAGCGCGCGCCCCGTCCCGTCGCGGAACAGCAGCGGGGCGGGGTGCCCCGCCTGCGCCCAGACGAGGGTGCGGGTCTCGGGGCGGTAGCGGCAGCAGACGGCACTGCCGAGCGCGGGCTGATCGGCCGTGTCGAGCAGTTGGTTGAGATGGCCCAGCAGCGCGCCGGGCTCGATACCCGCCACCGCCATGCCGCGCTGGGCGCCGAGGAGCGTCGCCATCGTGGAGGCGGCCGTCACACCGTGGCCGGTGAGGTCGCCGACCGTCAGCAGGGTGTTCCCGTCGGGCAGCTTCAGCGCGTCGTACCAGTCGCCGCCAACGAGTCCGCCGCCCGCCGGTGGCAGATAGTGGCCGGCCAGATCGAGGGTGCCGGGGTCGCTCTGCGGGGACTGGAGGGACCCGCGCCACGACGGCAGTACGGCCTCCTGCAACTCGACCACGAGCCGCTGTTCGGTCCTGACCGACCGCTCGCGGCGCCTGAGCGTGTCACCGGACTCGTGGACGGCGCGCTGGCTGTGGCGTAACGCGCTGACGTCCCGGAGCACCGCCCACATGGAGGCCGTGCGGCCTTCGGCGTCGAGCACGGGCTCGCCCATCATGTGCACCGTGCGGACGCGGCGGTCGGGCCTGACGACGCGGAACTCGCCGTCGATGGGCTTGCCGTCGACGAGGCAGTCGGTCACCAGCGTCTGGAGCAGGCTCTGGTCTTCGGCGACCATCACGGACGGCAGTTCGTCCAGGGTCATCGGGCCCTTCTCGGGCGGGCAGCCGAAGATCTCGTACAGCTCCGGCGACCAGGTGACCGCGTCGGTGAGGAGATTCCACTCGGCGCTGCCGACCCGGCTCAGCAGCGAATCGGTCCGGTCCCCGGCCTCCGCAGGCTCCGCGGCGGGCGACTCGGCCTCACCGCTGGGCAGTCCGTTCCTGAGCTGGCCCAAGTGCGCGCCGAGATCGTCCAGTTGGTGAACCGCCAGGTCGCACAGCGCGCGCTGCCAGCGCCACCGCGTGTCGTGCTCGTCAGCGACGGCGTCTCTGCGCACGGCGTCCACGTCACCGCGCAGGCTGCGGGTGCGCGTGATGAGGGACTCCACCACGCCCCGCTCCGGTGGCTGCGGGGCGGGACGGTCCGCGAACAGATGGGACGGCATCTCGAACTCCGATACAGGCGTGGCACTGCCAGGTCTGAAGGGTGGATCGTTACGACTGTTGCACAGGCTGCCAGGGGCCGTAAGGGATTCGGCAACACTCGATCCGGTGGTGCTTTTGGCATATGCCATAGGCGGGCAAGTGACCTACCGTCACCGGCCGATCGACGCCCCGAGTCGACGTGCTGCGTCAGTCCGACGCCGGGGCGCCCTCGACCGCCCGCTTGAGGTTACTCAGCGTCCGGTGGATGTTCCTGCCCTGGAACTCGGCGAAGGTGTGGCCGCGCGTCGCCACCCGGTCGAAGGCGTTGGCGACCCGGTCGGGCCACGAACGCCGGTCGTCCGTCCAGGTCTCGGTGACACGCGTGCCGCCGTCGACCGCCTCCAGGCGGTACTCCCAGGTGGCGATCGGACCGGGCAGCCGAGGGGTCCTGAGCCCGATCGCGTGGACGCGGAAGGCGAACCGCTCACCCGGGTCGGCGGCGGTCACGGTGCAGCGCGTCGTCCAGCGCAGCGGACCGCGCTTGTTGTGGCCGTCGAAGACCATCCCCACGTACGTGTCCGGGGCGCCGCCGTCCCCGGCCTTCGCGCCGGTACGGACGGTCGCCCCGAGATTCTCCGGGCTCCACCGGCCCATCAGCGCGGGCCGGCTGACCTGCTCGTAGACGGCGGCGGGTGACGCGGCGACGACGACACTGTCGGACACGGTGAACGTACGCGGCATGGGGGCTCCGATCCTGTACCCGGACCTCGGAGGCTGCCCGGCCCCCCGACTCTAGGGCGTGTTGCGAAAGTGGCGCCGTCCGCCCGGAGGGCGGGGCCGACGGCGTTGGGTGCGTGCGATGGCAAGGCGGAGGATCGGCGTTGTGGATGGCCCGGCCGTACTTGGATGCCTTCGAGAACGCTGTCAACGCGGTGAGGGGGCACCTCCCGTGCCCCTCGGGGCTACGGGGGAGAGCGTGCCAGGCGTCGTCGGCCAGGCGGGACTTTCGCAGCACGCCCTAGTGCGGTGGCGGGGCCGGGGCGGTGGCCGGAAGGTCACCGGGTCCGTCCGGTGGCCGGCTCGTCCTCAATCGCCGTACGGCTTCAAGCCCGTACGGCGCTCACGCACCGTCGCCGCCGGAACGGCCCTGCCCCTTCTGCCGGTTGATGCCCGCCGCGAGCAGCGCGTCCTCGCACCGGGCCACCGCCGTGTCACGCGACGGCACCTGCCGCCACGCGCTCTCGCCACCTTCCCCGGACGCCTCGGCGTGCGGCGCCAGATCACCGACCACCGTCACCTGGTGCCCGGCCGCCGCCAGCCGGGCCAGCGCCTGGCGCAGCATGCCCTCGGCGAACGGTCTGATCTCCGACACGTCCTCCAGATCGAGCACCACCCAGCCGGGCTCGTCGGGGATGACGGTGCCGAGTTCGTGCAACAGCCGTTCCGCTTCCGTGAAGTCCAGGATTCCCTGGGCGGCGACGATCGCCACGTTGTCGCCCGCGCGCTCGATGACCTCACGTTCGGCCTCGCTGCGCGGCCGGTCCGAGGGAGCGGTACGCGCGGTCTCCGCCAGCTTCACGGTCGGCGCCGTCCGAGACGACCGGCGCATCAGGTGCAGGCCGAACCTCTCCGACAGTTCGCGCAGCACGGCCACGCCGCGTACCGGAGTACCCATGGCGTCCAGCGGCGGGCTGTGCACCGCGATGCCGAACCTGGCCGGACTCGCGGCGATCAGCCCGCCCGACACCCCGCTCTTCGCCGGGAGTCCGACCCGCAGCAGCCAGTCGCCCGACGAGTTGTACATCCCGCACGAGGCCATGACCGCGAGCACCTGCACCGCCACCGGCTCGGGCACCACCGATTCGCCGGTCGAGGGATTGACGCCGCCGTTGGCGAGCGTCGCGGCCATCGCCGCCAGATCGGCCGTCGTCACGCGCACCGAACACTGCCGGAAGTATGTCTCCACGCCGTCCGGGCCGCCGGGCAGCGACCCCGCGCCGTGCATCAGATAGGTCAGGGCCCGGTTGCGGTCGCCGGTCTCGGACTCCGACGCGCGCACCGCCTCGTCCACGTCCAGCCGCCGTCCGGCGAACCGGCCGAGACAGTCGAGGATCCGCCGGAACCGCTCCTCCTCGTTCGTGCCCGGTACGAGTGCGGTCGTGACGATGGCCCCGGCGTTGATCATCGCGTTCGCCGGCCGCCCGGTGCCCGGCTCCAGACTGATCGCGTTGTACCCCTCGCCGCTGGGCTCGGCGCCGACCCACCGGGTCACCTCGTCGAGCCCCAGCTCGGCCAGGACCAGCGCGTAGACGAACGGCTTCGACACCGACTGGAGGGTGAACGGCGTGTCTACGCCGCCCGACCAGTAGTGGTTGCCGCCCATGCTGGTCAGCGCGATACCGAAGGTACTGGGGTCGGCGGTGGCCAACTGCGGGATGTACGAGGCGACCTCGCCCTCGTCCAGGGTGGCGACCCGCCGCTGGAGTTCCACCAGCGCGTCGGTGATGACATCGGTGGCCGAGACGGGTGTCACGGACGACCTCCAGAGGGGCTGTCTGCGGAGTGCGCCGGGGCAAGCCGAAGCCCCCGGGCGCGGATCCGGTCATCCGCGCCCGGGGGCTCCGGCCGGCGTTCCCCGATGGGGCGCTTGGAGTTGACGGCCGTCACTCAAGCACCCGGAGCCGGCGCGCCCGGGGAGGGCGCGCCGTTCCACCCAGGGGTGTCACCAAATGGACTCGGCCCATTCGGGGTGGTCGATGAACGGATTGCGGTTGTGCTGGAACTGATCGAATATGACGTCGTTGCGGCGCTTCTCGAACGCGTCCGGCGGGTCCTCGTCGTTCCACTGCTTCAGCACGGACAGCCGTCCCATCGCGGGGGCCGAACCGTTGTTGACGCGGTCGTTGGGTTCGAGGTCGGCGAAGGAGTCGGTGCCCTCGTAACGGACCGCCATGTAGAGGATCATGCGGGCGACACCGCCCTTGACGGCGTCACGCGGCTCGTAGGAGTCGCTGTCGGTGAGGTTCCCCGGGGCGCCGCTGACCGGGCTGCCGCCGTTGTCGAAGTCCTTGTTCCCGCGGATGCCGTTGACCTGGACGTCCTCCGGACGCAGGTGGTGGACATCGGTGCCGGGGCCCTGCGACGTACCGAAGTCGCCGTGTGACTGCGCCCACACGTGCTCGCGGTTCCAGTCGCCGACGTCGCCGCCGTTCTGCGACTTGGAGCGCGAGGTGCCGCTGTACAGGAGGACGACGTTGGCGGAGTTGGCCGGGTCCTGGTCGGTGACCTTGAGCGCTTCCCAGACGGCGCTGTACGAGAGCTTCGTCTGGTCGCTGATGATGGTGTGCAGCGCGCTCTTGAGCGCGGGCCCGGTCTTGCCGAGCGCGCTCTGGTAGTACGTGTCGTCCAGTGCCGCGGTACCGGCCGCGGCGGTGGCTCCGGCGGCGCTGGTTCCCGGCGGGGCCGCGAGGGGGGTGGCGGCCGGGGCGGCGGTCGCGCTGCCGGCGAGCACCGCGGCGGCGGCGCACAGGGTCAGCACCGGCCGCACGGCGGGATGGTGACGACGGGACATGTGGGGGTGTCCTCTCGATGACGAGATCACCGCGCGTAGAACCGACCGGTGGGACGGGGCACACGGTGATCATGGCGATGTGACGTTTCCGCAGGAGCCTTCCACAGCACCAGTGACGCTGGGGTGAATGCTCCGCGTTCATCATGTGCAGGTCAAGAGGCGTGTCGGCGAAGGGTGTTGCCGTGGGGCACGCCGCGCCGCACGTTCGCGTGGATGGGCCGAAAACACACCGCCGATATTTGAGGTCCGTACCAACTCCTTGACGGGCACCCCGTGGCTGCCTTGAATCAAGCATTGAAATAAGTACGGCGAGGCGCTTCGTGTCTCAGCCGTACCTGTCATACGCATGCCCCCCACGCAAAGCGATGTGATGACCGTGACCGTGTTCAAGGACTGGCGGCGCCGTACGGGGCTGTACACCCTCGCACTTCTGTGCACCTCAGGAGCCGTGGCCGCCGTGCCCGCCGGAGCCTCCGCCGCGGCCGACCCCCACCCCGCCGCGGCCCCCGCAGCCATCAAGTTCGAAGACGACTTCGACGGCCCGGCCGGAGCCGGCGTCGACGGAGGCAAGTGGCAGATCGAGACCGGCGACAACGTCAACAACCACGAGCGGCAGTACTACACGGCCGGCAACAACAACGCCGCCCTCGACGGGCAGGGCAATCTCGTCATCACCGCCCGCAAGGAGAACCCCGGCAACTACCAGTGCTGGTACGGCACATGTGAGTACACCTCGTCCCGGCTGAACACCTCGGGCAAGTTCGACTCCGCGTACGGCCGGGTCGAGGCCCGCATGAAGATCCCGCGCGGCCAGGGCATGTGGCCCGCGTTCTGGGCGCTCGGCAACGACATGGGCCAGGTCGGCTGGCCCAACAGCGGCGAGATCGACATCATGGAGAACGTCGGCTTCGAGCCCGGCACCGTGCACGGCACGCTGCACGGCCCCGGCTACTCCGGCGAGGGCGGCATCGGCGCCGGCTACAGCCTGCCGAACGGCGAGGCCTTCGCGGACAACTTCCACACCTTCGCCGTCGACTGGGCGCCGGACTCCATCAAGTGGTCGGTCGACGGCAACGTCTTCCAGACCCGTACGCCCGCCGATCTCGGTGGCCGCCAGTGGGTGTTCAACAAGCCGTTCTTCCTGATCCTCAACCTCGCCGTCGGCGGCTACTGGCCCGGCGACCCCGACGGCAGCACGGTCTTCCCGCAGCAACTCGTCGTCGACTACGTACGCGTCAGCGACTAGTACTGCAACCGTGTTTGCTGTGACGATGGTTTAGTCACGGGCTGTGGCCTCGTCGTTTGTAGTGGCTGACGCGTGCTCGGTGCTGTGCTCGTCGCCGCCAGTGGGACCAGTGCAGGACCTGGGCGAGTGAGGGCAGGAGGCGTGCGGTGAGGTGGGCGGTCAGGCGGCGGATTTCGGGCAGGCTCAGTGGGACAAGGTACTGGTCAGCGGATCGTGAGCCCCCTTTTTCAGCTCCTGCGCACGGACCGTTGCCAGGTAGGCGTGGGCCGCCATGGCCAGCGTGATGTGCCGATACCAGGCGTGGTACTTGCGGACCTGGTAGTGGTCCAGGCCGCACTCGTTCTTCGCGGTCTGGAAGCATTCCTCGATCGTCCACCGGCGGCCGGCCACCACCAGCAGTGTGTTCAAGGTGGTGCCCTCGGGTGCGAAGCACACGTAGTAGGCGATCCCGGTGGGATCGGTGACGCTGCGACGGGCCAGAACCCAGTGCTCGACGCCCTCCTCACGCCAGGGCCGGATCGGTGCCCGGGCCCAGTCGTAGACCCGCTCGCCGTGGGCGCCCGACCCGCACGAGCGGCGTTTCCATGCCTGTCGGGGCAGGCCCGCCACCAGTTCCTCCACGACATGGTCCATGCGGGAGGCGGTTACGACAGTGTCGGTCCGACGGGTGGCCAGCACGTGGAACACCCCACGCTGTTCCAGCCAGTAGCGCAACCCCTTGACCTGCCCATATGCCTCGTCGGCCGTCAGCCACGCGAACGGCACCCGGGCTGCGAGGGTCCGTTCGATCATGGCCTTGGCGTGCTCGATCTTCGTGGCGAAGGTGACCTCGTCGGGGATCGCCGCGGTGCGGCAGCGGTCCCGGTCCTCGGTCCAGGACGCGGGCAGGTACAGCTCCCGGTCGATCAGCGTGTGGCCGACCTCGGTGGCGTAGGCCAGGAACGTGCCGACCTGGCTGTTCTCGATCCGGCCCGCCGTGCCCGTGTACTGGCGCTGGACACCGGCCGAGCGGACCCCCTTCTTCAAGAACCCGGTGTCGTCCACGACCAGGATCGCCTGCCGGTCACCGAGATGTTCCATCACGAACTCCCGCACATCGTCGCGGACTTCGTCGGCATCCCAGTCACACGTATTGAGCAGCCTCTGCAAACGGTCCGGCCGGTCATGCCCCGCGCGCTCAGCGACCGTCCACGCGTTCTTCCGCTCCAGCGACGACACCAACCCGCGCATGTAAGCCAGCGCCGACTCGCGGGGCTCCGAACGCTGAAAACGGTGCACAAACCGCTCGTGCACCTCTTCCAGCCCCACCGCCCACCGCCGCACGTCACCGATTTCGAGGTCCCCACCCATGACAAGCACAACGACCACGACGTCACGTCGTCACTGCAAACGCGGTTGCAGTAGCTGTGACGATGGTTTAGTCACGGGCTGTGGCCTCGTCGTTTGTAGTGGCTGACGCGTGCTCGGTGCTGTGCTCGTCGCCGCCAGTGGGACCAGTGCAGGACCTGGGCGAGTGAGGGCAGGAGGCGTGCGGTGAGGTGGGCGGTCAGGCGGCGGATTTCGGGCAGGCTCAGTGGGACAAGGTACTGGTCAGCGGATCGTGAGCCCCCTTTTTCAGCTCCTGCGCACGGACCGTTGCCAGGTAGGCGTGGGCCGCCATGGCCAGCGTGATGTGCCGATACCAGGCGTGGTACTTGCGGACCTGGTAGTGGTCCAGGCCGCACTCGTTCTTCGCGGTCTGGAAGCATTCCTCGATCGTCCACCGGCGGCCGGCCACCACCAGCAGTGTGTTCAAGGTGGTGCCCTCGGGTGCGAAGCACACGTAGTAGGCGATCCCGGTGGGATCGGTGACGCTGCGACGGGCCAGAACCCAGTGCTCGACGCCCTCCTCACGCCAGGGCCGGATCGGTGCCCGGGCCCAGTCGTAGACCCGCTCGCCGTGGGCGCCCGACCCGCACGAGCGGCGTTTCCATGCCTGTCGGGGCAGGCCCGCCACCAGTTCCTCCACGACATGGTCCATGCGGGAGGCGGTTACGACAGTGTCGGTCCGACGGGTGGCCAGCACGTGGAACACCCCACGCTGTTCCAGCCAGTAGCGCAACCCCTTGACCTGCCCATATGCCTCGTCGGCCGTCAGCCACGCGAACGGCACCCGGGCTGCGAGGGTCCGTTCGATCATGGCCTTGGCGTGCTCGATCTTCGTGGCGAAGGTGACCTCGTCGGGGATCGCCGCGGTGCGGCAGCGGTCCCGGTCCTCGGTCCAGGACGCGGGCAGGTACAGCTCCCGGTCGATCAGCGTGTGGCCGACCTCGGTGGCGTAGGCCAGGAACGTGCCGACCTGGCTGTTCTCGATCCGGCCCGCCGTGCCCGTGTACTGGCGCTGGACACCGGCCGAGCGGACCCCCTTCTTCAAGAACCCGGTGTCGTCCACGACCAGGATCGCCTGCCGGTCACCGAGATGTTCCATCACGAACTCCCGCACATCGTCGCGGACTTCGTCGGCATCCCAGTCACACGTATTGAGCAGCCTCTGCAAACGGTCCGGCCGGTCATGCCCCGCGCGCTCAGCGACCGTCCACGCGTTCTTCCGCTCCAGCGACGACACCAACCCGCGCATGTAAGCCAGCGCCGACTCGCGGGGCTCCGAACGCTGAAAACGGTGCACAAACCGCTCGTGCACCTCTTCCAGCCCCACCGCCCACCGCCGCACGTCACCGATTTCGAGGTCCCCACCCATGACAAGCACAACGACCACGACGTCACGTCGTCACTGCAAACGCGGTTGCAGTACTAGGACTCCCGTCCGAACCACGTACCACGCACCACGCACCACGCACCAAGTCCACGTTCCACGACCGATGTTCGAAGTTCCACGTGCCGGACAGGCCACCCCTCCCGGCCTGCCCGGCGCCCGAGGGCAACCTGGATCCGCGTGGCAGCCCCCTACGACAGCCCCCCACCTTCCAGCAGCGCACCGTGGACGCGCTCAGGGCGATCCGGGCCAACAACCCCGGCATCGAGATCTACATCACCTTCGGCACCGGCCAGACCATGGGCACGCTGGCGGTCCGGGCGGCCGAGGGTCTGAAGACCGCTGTCAAGAACGCCTACGGGCTACGGCGACGACGAGGCCTACCGCAAGACCGGCGTCTCCTCGATGAACGGCGTCACCGACGTCGGCGAGACCATCACCGGCGCCGACTTCCGCACGATCCTCGCCTCCGCGCAGCAGCGCCACCACGCCCGGCTGACCTTCTGGTCGGTCAACCGCGACCGGCCCTCCGCTGGCGGCGGGGCCGACACCCGCTCCGGCGTGAGCCAGGCGGCCGGGCCGGGGCCGCCGGAATCGAATGGGGGTCATCCTCGTCGCGCATGATCGAAGGCCCCACACCGCCGGGGCTGTTGGAATCGGACCCGTAGCGTCGTGATTCCGTGCGGAGGGGATGTCAGTGAGCGAGGACCACCTTGCGGAAACCGTCGATGACGGCGGAGGGCACGACGAAGAGCGCCGGCCGCGCCGCGCGGATCCATCGGATACGCCGGAGGAGGCGGCGGAGGCCGCGGGCGGCGAGGACCGGCGCACGGTCGTCGTCACCGGCGGCACCAGCGGCATCGGCGCGGCCGTCGCGGAGCGCTTCGCCGCCTCCGGCGCACGGGTGATCGTCGCCGGGCTCGACGCCGCAGGCGCGGCCGGGCGACTGCCCGACTCGGTCAGCCGCGTCGAGATCGACCTGACCCGCGCCCGGGAACTCGAAGACTTCCTCGGCGGCGTCGACCGGCTCGACGTACTCGTCAACGCGGCCGGCGTGATTGTCCGAGGCGGCGAGTACGACCCCGAGATCTTCGCCCGCGTCGTCGACATCAACCTCACCGGCACCATGCGCGCCTGCATCGCCTCGCACGGCCTGCTGCGCCGCTCGGGCGGCTGCATCGTCAACGTCGCCTCCATGCTGAGCTTCTTCGGTGGCCCCAAGGTGCCCGCCTACACAGCCAGCAAGGGCGGTATCACGCAGCTCACCAAGGCACTCGCCGTGGCCTGGGCCGAGGACGGCATCCGCGTCAACGCCGTCGCGCCGGGCTGGATCCGTACGGCCCTGACTGCGGACCTCCAGGCCAACGACGAGGCGGCCCGGCGGATCATCGAGCGCACCCCGATGGGGCGTTGGGGCGAACCGGCCGACGTGGCGGGCGCCGTGACCTTCCTCTGCGGCCAGGACGCGCGCTTCGTGACCGGAGCCGTACTCCCGGTGGACGGCGGATACCTCGCCGCCTGAACCCCGGAATCCCGCCGATTCCCCGGATCCCGAAGCTCCGGATCCCCGAAGCCTCGAATCCACTGATTCCCTCGGATCCCGATTCCGCTGAACTCCCGAACCTCCAGGAGGAGTGAGAACCATGACCGACCCGCAAGGCCCCGTCATCCCCCTGTCCACCATGGTGCCGGAGGAGATCGCCGTCGCCGCCCTGCCCGACGACGACCGGATCTGGGTGCCCCAGGCCCCCAACGTCTGGTTCCGGCCACTGATGTTCAACACCGTCACCGGCCAGTGGTGCAATCTCCTCAAGGTCACGGCGGCGGGGATCGTTTCCCGCCACCGCCACCCCGGCGTGGTGTTCGGCTACGTCATCAAGGGCAAGTGGCACTACTACGAGCACGACTGGGTCGCCGAGGCCGGACACTTCGTCTACGAGCCGCCGGGCGAGATCCACACCCTCGCGGTACCGGAGGACTGCGACGAGATGATCACGTTCTTCAACATCACCGGAGCGATGGCATACGTCGACGACAACGGGGTGCAGACCGGCTACGAGGACACCTTCACAAAGATCGACATGTGTCGTGCCCACTACACGGAAAATGGCCTCGGAGCCGACTACGTGAATCGGTTCATTCGCTGAGGAATCCCTTATTGCCCTCGTGACCTGCGCTGTAGGCTCCCTGCCCTAGGTGAAGACCTAGGTTGAAGGGACGGGGACTCAATGGATATCGGGAGCGTCTACCACTACCGGATCGACTGGATCGCCAGCTTCGTGGCCGTGGCCCACCACGGCGGATTCTCCGCCGCGGCGAAGGCCCTCTATCGCTCACAGCCCCGGGTCAGCAGCCATGTCGCCGAGCTGGAACGGCTGCTCGGCACCCGGCTGCTCGACCGCTCCGTACAGCCCGCGGTCCTCACTCCCGAGGGCCGCGGACTGCTGCCGCACGCCGAGGAGATCCTGCGCAGGCTCAATGTCCTGGGCGATCTCACCAGAGGGACGATTTCCGGTCAGGTCAGACTCGGGGCGTACCCGAGCGCGGCGTCGTACCTCTACCCGCTGGCCGTACGCGCCCTGCGGATCACCCACCCCCAAGTCCGGCTCGTGCTGCGGGAAGGGCCGAGCGTCGCGCTCGGCACCGACCTCGTCAGCGGCGACCTGGACCTCGCGATACGCCCGCTGCATCCGCTCATCAACTCCGACCTGGTGGCCAGCCGGGTGCTCTGGCGCGAACCCCTCGTCGCCGTCTTCCGCGCCGACCATCCGCTGGCGCGCGCCGGCTCCGTACGCCTCGCGCAGACCGCCATGCTCCCGGTGATCAGCATCGGCGAGAGCGGCGAGGGCCAGGCCCGTCAGTACGAGACCAACCTCGCCTTCGCCAACGCCGGTCTCAACCCGGTCATCGCGGCCCAGACGAACCAGCCCCAGACCCTCATCTCCCTGGTCCGCCACGGACTTGGCGTGGGCGTCACCAACAGCCTCGCCATGACGACGGCCAACACCGAGGGCGTGACACTCGTCCCCATCTCCGATCCCCAGTGCGAGCGCGCCGTCGCCGCCTGGTGGCGCGCCGGCCCCGTCGTCTCACCCGCCGTCGAGGCCGTGCGCGAGGTCGTCGGGAAGCTGCCCATGCCGCAGTGGCCGTGGGGCGAGGAGGCCGGCAGTGAGCGCGCGGAGAAGGCGGGCCGGTGAAATCCCCGGCCGGCCGCGCTCCCGCCCACCGGTCCTGCCCGCCCCTTTCCGGCCCTTCCAACCCTTTCCGGAAGAAACCTTTCACCCGGCCGCCGCCGTACGCCCGTCATTCGTTTTCCGAATGCCGTGCCTCCGGAATCCGAATTGCCCCGTGAGGGGTCCCGCGGATTACGACAGGCGCTGTGTGCCGGGCGGAATGGGCGCTTCGAGGATTTCCCGCAACAGCGTACGCGCCGCCGGAATCAGCGGCCGGTTGGCGTCCCAGTGCACCGCCACCCGGCGCCCGCACGGGGCGTCGAGACGCCGTACCGTCACGTCCCTGGTGTCCGCCGTCGACACCGCGAGATGGTTGGTCACCCCCACCCCGAGCCTGCTGCGGACGAGCGAGACGAGCGTCTGCGGCTGGTTCGTCGCCTGTACGGCCTCCGGCTCGAAACCGTGCTCGCGGAACACCTCGTACGTCTCGAATCCGGGCACGCCCGGTGAGCCGAGCCGCCCGATGGTGATCAGCGGATACGCCGCGACGGCCGCCACCGGAAGCGGATCCGGCAGCTTGTCCAGCGGGTGACCCAGTGGCAGGACGACCGCTAGGGACTCCTGCCACAGGGCCCGCAACCGCACCGTGTCACCGACCGGCGGAGCCATGGGCCGCAGGTAGATGTCTATTTCGCCGTGCGACAGCGCCGAGTCCAGCTCCAGGGTGGACCGTTCGACGAGCACCACCTTGATCGCCGGCCGGCTCACCGCCAGATGCTCCAGCAGACCGGGCACGAACGCGGCGCTCGCGCTCGGATAGCTCCCCAGCGTCACGACCCCCCGGGCCGAGTCGCGACGGCTGGCCATCGCCTCCTCGGCCGTCGCCAGCCGGTACAGAATCGCGCGGGCGTGACCGGCGAGCACCTCGCCCGCCTCCGTCAGCCGTACCGGCCGCTTGCTCCGGTCGAAGAGCGGCACACCGGCCTCCCGCTCCAGCGCGGCCACATGCATGCTCACCCGCGGCTGGGAGCGGTGAACGGCTTCGGCGGCGGCACTGAAACTCCCCGTATCGATGACGCCGAGGAATGAGACAAACCATTCGAGACGAACTTCTGGTCGCAGCATGCCTCTTGCTGTACGCGAGCCGACAGCGGGCAACAAGGTCCGTGAACCGAAGCGAATGAGCCGCAATCCGTTTTCCGAATACCCGTATGTGCAACTCGCCCTTCACGCCGGGGACAACGGGCTCATACGCTCACGCCACTACCGGGATCACCACGGAGCCCCCACCTCCCGCCCCGGCGACCGATGACTCCTTCCACTGCTCACGTGCACGGACGACGCACGTTCGAGGAGCATTCATGACCGCAACCCCACCAGTCCCGGCCAGTCCGGCGGGACGCGTCAGATGGACCATGATCTGGCTGGCCTTCGGGGCCGTCACGATCAACTACATGGACCGCGCCAATCTCGGTGTGGCACTGCCCTACATCACCAAGGACCTGGACCTCTCCAAGACCGCGACCGGACTGCTGCTCGGCGCGTTCTTCTGGACGTACGCGGCGTTCCTGCCCGGTGCCGGCTGGCTGGTCGACCGCTACGGCCCGCGCAAGATGATGGCCTTCGCGATAGCCGCCTGGTCGATCGCGACCATGCTGGTCGGCGCGGTCACCGGATTCCTGGTGCTGTTCTTCGTACGCCTGCTGCTCGGAGCCGTCGAGTCGCCCGCGTACCCGTCCAGTTCACAGATCGTGGCGCGCTGGTTCCCGGTGCGCGAACGCGGCATGGCCGCCTCGATCTTCGACAGCGGCGGGCGGGCAGGCACCGCCTTCGCCCTGCCCATCACCACCGTCGTGATCGCCTGGCTCGGCTGGCGCGGCTCGTTCGTGGCAGCCGGAATCGTCGGCCTCCTCTTCACCGCCTTCTGGCTGAAGTTCTACCGCGACCCCGACGAGCACCCGAAGTTGAGCGCCGAGGAGCGCGCCTACATCCGGGAGGGCGGCGCCAACGAGGCGGGCTCGACGGTGCCCGCGATGCCCTGGAAGGAACTGTTCCGCTACCGCACGGTGTGGGGCATGGTCCTGGGCTTCTTCTGTCTGTCCTTCGTGCTGTACTTCTTCATCACCTGGTTCCCGTCGTACCTGGTCGACGAGCGGGACTTCGACCTGCTCAAGCTCGGCTTCTTCGGGATGATCCCGGCGCTGGTCTCGATGCCCGCGCAGTGGTTCGGCGGCTGGGTGCAGACCCGGCTGATCAACCAGGGCCACACCGTCACCTACGCCCGCAAGTTCCCCATCGTCATCGGGCTGATCCTCTCCTCGGTGATCGTGCTCGCCGGACTGGTCGAGAGCGCCTACCTCGCGCTCGCGCTGCTCGCCCTCTCCCAGGCGTCCCTCTGCTTCGCCGCGTCCAGCCTGTGGGCGCTGCCCGCCGATGTCGCGCCGACGCCGGCCAACGTCGGTTCGCTCGCCGGTATCCAGGGCTTCGCCTCCAACACCGCCGGCGCGCTCAGTCCGGTGGTGGTGGGTGTCCTGCTCGACATCTTCGGCGGCTCGTACTTCGTTCCCCTCGCCGTCGCCGCCGGCGTGTCACTCCTCGGCGCCCTCGTGTACGGCGTCGTCATGAAGCACGTGGTGCCGCTCGGCACCGAGCCGAAGAAGGCCGCCAAGGGCATGCCCACCGCGCCCAAGAGCCCCGCCTGACGGCCTGACCGCCTGACCGTTCGCCCCGCCCCCGTTCCCCCGGAACCCGTATCCCGGAACCCGGGAAAGAGACTGGAGAAACCCCTATGACCAGCTACCCCGAGGCGACCCTTGAGGCCTACAGGTCCCTTGCCACCGCGTCGGTCGCGGACGCCGTCGAACAGCACGGCGTCCGCGGCTATCTCGAAGGAGCGGTCCACCAGGTCGTACCGGGCGCGCGGACACTGGCGGGACCGGCGGTGACGGTCCGTGAGGTGCCGGATTCCGAGATGGAACCGCCGGTGCACGCGCTGGCAGCCATCGACGAGTCCCCGGCCGGCAGCGTGGTGTGCATCGACGCGGGCGCCGCCGACGTGGCCGTGTGGGGCGGGCTGATGACGGCGGGAGCCGTCGCCAGGAAGCTGGCGGGCTGCGTCCTGGACGGCGGGGTGCGTGATGTCACCGAGATCGGCCGGGACTTCCCCGACTTCCCCGTGTACGCCCGCCACGCGGTCCCCGCCACCACCCTGGGGCGCTACCGCACCGTCTCGCTCAACGAGCCCGTCGTCCTCGGCGGAGTGACCGTACGCCCGGGGGATCTGATCGTCGCCGACCGCGACGGCGTCGTCCGCGTACCGCAAGCACTTGTGGACGATGTCCTCGCCACCGCGGTGGACATCGAGAACCGCGAGAAGGAACAGACCGCGCTGATCCTGTCGTCGGGGTCGCTGCGTGACGGTCTCGCCAAGTACAACCGGATCTGACGCGATGCCGGCCACCGACCCCGCGGTGCTCTCCATGGGGGAGCCCCTGCTCGAATTCAACGCCGCCGCCGAGGGAACGCTGGAGAGTTCCACCGCCTTCCTCGCCGGCTTCGGCGGCGACACCTCCAACATGGCGATCGCCGCCCGCCGTTCTGGCGCGAGCACCGGCTACGTCACCCGCGTCGGCGACGACGCCTTCGGCCGGGCGCTGACCGACCTGTGGCAGCGGGAGGGCGTCGACACCACCCATGTCGTCACCGAACCGGGCGGCGAGACCGGCAGCTACTTCATCACCCGGCACGGCGACGGGCAGCACGCCTTCACCTACCGCCGTGCCGGGTCACCGGCGAGCCGCCTGACTCCGGCGGACGTACCGGAGCGGGCGGTGGCCGCCGCCGAGCTGCTGCACATCAGCGGCATCACCCAGGCCGTCGGCCCGTCCGCCTGCGACGCGGCGTTTCACGCCATGGAGACCGCCCGCGCGCACTCCACGCTCGTGTCGTACGACCCCAACCACCGGCCCGCCCTGTGGCCGGCGGCCCGCGCCCGCGCGATCGTCATGCGCAGCGCCGAGCTGGCCGACATCGTCCTGCCCAACCTGAACGAGGGCCGGCTGCTCACCGGCGTGCACGAACCGGCAGACGTCCTCGCGGCGTTCGCCGGGCGCGGACCCGCGATCGTCGTCCTGAAGATGGGCGCAGACGGTGTACTGCTCGGCGAGGAGGGCCGCACCACCCACGTGCCGGCCCACCGGGTCGTGCCCACCGACGCGACGGGCGCCGGCGACACGTTCGACGGTGCCTTCGCCGCCCGGCTGCTCGACGGCGACTCCCCGCTGGAGGCGGCGCGCTACGCGGTGATCGCGGCGGCGCTCACGACGACGGGCCACGGCGCGGTGGGCCCCATCCCCAACCGGGAGGCGGTCCTTCAGGCGGGTGACCTCCGGCGCTAGCTCCTGTCCGGCGGATCTTCGGGGATCAGCCCGGGGTGTCTGGTGCGGTGCGTCGCAAGGCGGAGGATCGTGCTCGTACTGGACGTACTCGGATGCCTTCGAAAACGCTGTCAACGAAGCGAGGTGCCGTGCGAGGCGTCCCGGACCCCCGAAGATCCGCCGGACAGGGCCTAGTTCTGTGACCGGAAGGGTTCACCGGGTGGTCGGTCCGGTGGGCCGGTTCGTCCTCAGTCGCCGGACGGGCTGCGATGGCGGCCCGTCCGGCGACTGAGGACAGGCGCGGCCCAAGAGCCGCGCAACCCGGTCAACGTTCCCGGCCAAGCACTGAACACCCTGTCCCGAAGCGTTGGACGGGTCGCGTACGCGGCCCGTCCAACGCCTTTCGGCGTCCCGTGAAGCCCCGGCACCGGGTCCGTCCGGCAGCAGGCTTGTCCTCAGTCGTCGGACGGGCTGCGATGGCGGCCCGTCCACCGATCGAGGACAAGCCCGGCCCACGAGGCCGTGTTCTGGAAGTCCCCGCCTGCCCCGTGACGCCCCGGCACGCACTCCTCCGTAGCCCCGAGGGGGCACGGGAGGTGCCCCCTCCGTTGTCGGACTCGCCCAAGTACGGCCGGGCCATCCACACCGCCGATCCTCCGCCTTGCGATCGCACGCACCGACGGAGTCATCAGCCGCCCCGCGGGGCGGGCGCGAGGCCCGCCCCGCGGGCTGACGGCGCTGCTTCCCCAGCACGGCCCGGCCGCGCAACCCGGCGTCGTCACCGGCACCGACCGGTACGGGATGCCTCTGCGGCAGCCGTCCCTCCCCGTAGGGGGCCGTTGGGCAGAACCGGCAGAAACCGGCAGAGCCGCTCCCGACCTGCACGGTCGGAAGCGGCTCTGTTCGTTGTCTCCGGCGCCCTGCCTACGGCGCCGCGTGCTCCGTGTTGGTCTTGTTGCCCACGGCGCCCGGCTTCCACGGCTTCGCCGCCTTGCCGTTGAGGTCCCACACGACCGCACCCGCGCGCACGGTCACCTCCGCGACCAGCTTCTCCTTGCCGTCGACCCGCAGACCGAAGCTGTCCGTGTACCCGAACTTGCCCTTCTCCAGGCCGAAGACCGCGATGTCGGCCGGCGACCCGACGGACAGATTGCCCAGGTCCTTACGGCCCAGGGTCTGCGCCGGCTTCCAGGTGGACGCCTCGATGACGTCCTTCAGCGGCATGTCCATCGTGAGGAACTTGGACATGACGTTGGACATGTCCTTCATGCCCCCGTTCATGCTGGTCACGTGCAGGTCCGTGGAGATGGTGTCGGGCCAGAAGCCCTCCTTCTTCCCCGCCATGGCGACGTTCCAGTCGAAGCTTCCGCCGCCGTGGCCGACTTCGAAGAGCACCCCGCGCTCACGCCCCGCCGCCAGGGCGGGATTGAGCTTGCCGTCCTCGCCCAATTCGCCGCGCAAGCCCGAGTAGACGTGCGAGTAGATGTCGCCGGCCCGCAGCTTCTTGGTGAGCAGTTCCTCGGTGGTCCGCTCCGGGGTGGTCGACCCGAAGTCGATCATCGCCGGGATGCCCGCGATCTTGCCGGCCTCCACGGAGCGCTCGACCGGCTCCCAGGACGGGCCCTCGTAGTGCGCGGTCTTGATGCCCCGGATGATCTCCGGGTACTTCTTGGCGACCTTGGCGGCCTCGGCCGCGTCCATGTTGTCGAGGTCCTGCTCCTTTGCGCCGCCGGCCATGCCCTTGCCGACGATGTTCAGCATGGACAGCACGCGGGTCTTGGACGTGTCGACGATGTTCTTCTTGAACAGGTCGAAGTTCTCCCAGCCGGCCGAGCCGGTGTCAACCGCCGTCGTCACCCCGGCCCGGAAGGTGAATCCGTCCGGCGGCAGGCCGAGAACACCGTTGGAGTACGCGTCCTCAGGGCCTCTGAACAGATGTGTGTGCATGTCGATCAGACCGGGGGTCAGATACTTCCCCTTGACGTCGATCGTCTGCTTGGCACGGGACGGGTCGATCTTCGATCCGACCGCCGCTATCTTGCCGTTCTTCACGGCGATGTCCATGGCCTTGTCGCGGTTGTTCTTGGGGTCGATGACATGACCCCTGCGCAGCAGCAGGTCGTACGTGACGGCGGACGCCGAGGCGTCCGAGCCCGGCGCCGGGTCGTCCGAGGGCGGACCGGCGGCGCTGCTGGCGGCCGACGCCCCCACCACGAGGGTGAGAACCGCGGGGAGCACGACCCAGGGGGCCCGTGATCTCAGTGACATGCCAACCCCAATTTCGTCCGGTGACGCGAAGTGCGAGCGGTGGATGTGGATGTTGTACGAGCGGTGGCCGTGTGCCGCGTGGCGTGGCTCATCGCACGGCGATGCAGTCGATCTCGACGAGCGAGTCCCCGGGGATACCGGCCTGCGCGGCGATCGTCGTGCGTACGCCCGGCTCGGGGCCGAAGCGGCCGAGGAAGACGGCGTTCATCCCGTCGTAGTCGTCCAGGGTGTTGAGGTAGACGTTGACCTTGAGCACCCGGTCCATGGACGACCCGGCGGCTTCGAGGTACTTCTCCACCTCGTTGAGCACATGCTCGGTGTGGGCGGTGATGTCACCCTCGAAATGCGCGCCGATGCCCGAGATGAAGACCAGATCGCCGTAGCTGACGACCGGGCTGAACAGCGGGTTCTCCGGCGGCTCGCCGCCGCCCGGGTAGTGGATCTCCTTCTCGGGCTTGGGGCGCTTGCGGTCCTCGGTGGCCTTGACGGCCAGTGCCGGGGTCGCCGCCACGGCCGCCACGACCGGAGCCTTGCGGATGAAGTCCCTGCGGTTCGTCATGCGTTCTCCTTCGTCCGTGCCCGCACGCGCGGGCGCGGGCACGGAACGTCAATGGGATTGCTGCTGGGGAGAGTTGAGAGAGCTGAGCGGGCTGAGCGGGCTGAGAGATCTGGGCCGAGGCCTGGACGCGCGGCTCAGCCGCCGCGCTCGGCCTTCCACGTGGCCTTCAGGTACTCGCCCATGTTGAGTTCGCCGCTCATCGAGTCGCCCTTGAGCGTCCCCGTGAACGTGAAGTCGAGCGAGTCGCCGGACGATTCGCTGAGGGTGCTGCGCACGGTCACCGTCTTGCCGCTGACCGATCCGGTCGCCTTCCTGGACACGTACTCGCCGGTGTGGGTGCCGGTGATCTCGGCGCCGTCCTGCGTGAGTTCCAGCCGGTGCGCGCTCGAACTGCCCGCCAGATACTCGATGTCGAGCGTCCACTCACCGGTCGCGTCGACCGACGGCGGGCGCGGGGGAGCGGGCGGCGCGGGCGGGTCGGTGAGGATCCGCACGAGCGCGTCGGCGATGACCTTCTCCTCGCCGGGCTGGAGCATGTACGGCGTGATCGACACACCCGTCCGCTCCGGGTCGTCGCTGCCCGCGGTGTTGAGCGCGATACGCGGCTCGGCGTCGTACAGCGTGTCCATCACCGTTTCTCCGGACACGCCGAGCTTCTTCTCGTTCCAGGTGATGGAGAGTGACGGGGTGCGGTTCGACAGGCTGTCCGGCTGTGTGACCTGTGTCTTCACGCTCCCGATCGCGGAGACCCGGCGGGCGATGGTCTTCAGCCAGGACTCCCACCGCGCGAACTCGGCGTCGTGGTCGCGCTGGACCCACATCTCCACCGCGGCCAGCATCCCCATGGCCTCTTCCTTGCCGACCTTGTAGCCCCGGCCGACGCCGTGGTGGGGCGCGCTGCTGACCCACGCGGCCCGTACCAGGTCCTCCCGGCCGAGCAGCAGACCGGCCGACTGCGGGCCGCGGATGGCCTTGCCGCCGCTGTACGCGACGAGGTCGGCGCCACGCTCCAGGTGCACGTTGGGGATGGTCAGGATCTCCGCCGCGGCGTCGACCAGCACCGGCACGTCCTTGGGGCCGGCGATCGAGGCGATGACATCCGTGGGGAGTTCGCTCTCGTCCACCCGCGGCCCCGCCATGATGTAGATCAGCGCGGTCTGCGGGCCGATGGCCTCCTTCAGTTCGTCGGGTGTCGTCACCTCGACGACCTTCAGACCGACCAGGCTGACCGCGGCCTCGTACACATTGCGCGAGTGGGCCGGGATGATGACTTCGGTCTTCTGGAAGCCCGTCAGGTCCGGCAGCCGCACGTGCAGGTCGGGGTTGCCGCCCGAGACGCACGCCGAGGCGGCGTGGGTGAGCGCGGCATGGCAACCGGACGCCACCAGGCCGTGCTCCGTCTTGGTTATCTTCGCCAGCCGCTTGCCCACCGCGTCGGCGAGTTCGTCCAGGTGTACGTACTGTCTCGCCGCCGCGTCGATCGCTTCCCGCACTTCGGGCAGCATCAGCGAACCGCTGAGGATGGTGTAGGTGCCGCGCCCGTTGATCAGCGGCCGTACGCCGATCCGCCGGTAGATGTCCTTCTTGCCTCTGCCGGCGGCCGTCGCCGTCTCCCCGGTGGACTGCGCCAGTGCCTCGGTCGCGCCGCCGAGCAGCGGCCCCAGGGAGAGGACACCGCCCGCCACCGCGCTGCGTTGCAGAATCGCACGACGGGAAAGAGCATTACTTGGCATTCCGGCTCCCGTGTCGCCTTGTGAGTCAATGTGCGCACCACGGTAAGGAGATGGGGGGCAAGTGTTAAGCCCGTCTTCCAGATGACAGTATTCGTTATCCGGATTGGGGTCTGACCTGCGGTTTTAAATAATTCAGACTGAGCATTGAACAATTTTCCGCCGGATTACGTACGGGGTGGGGGAGTACCCCGGATTCCGGCCGCCGGGGCCGGATGCAGCCGCCCGGAGAAGGGGCGGTGTCAGGGGGCCGGTTCCACTTCCAGGAACCGTCGGCGGCGGGGGCCCCGGTAGAGCAGGGCCTCCCAGCCCAGCGGGGTCAGAGCGGCGGCGCAGCCGGTCAGCCGGCGTTCCTCGTCCTGGGCGGCGCCGCTGCCGTGCGGGCCCAGCCACTCCACCCGTACCGTCCCCGGCCGTTCGCCCTCGGCGACGCGGAATCCCGTGGCCGTACGCCGGCCTTCGCCGTCCAGCGCGGAGGGCGCGATTGCGGCGGCCTCCAGGGCCAGGGCGACGGCACGGACCGGCTGGTTCCGCTCCCAGGCGGCCGGTACGGCTGCGGGATCGGCGGCGGTGGTGTTGGTGAGGCGGCGGATCTGCACCAGGCCGCCGAAGGCGACGCGGACCTCGGCGGCACGGACGTCCGGAGCGAGGGCGGACGGCGGGCCGTCACCGGTCGCGGCGGCGAAACCGCCGGGCCGTGCCGCGTCCCCCTCAGCCGTCATGCCTGAACAGTAAAGGAGCCCCGACCGGACGGGGGAGACCGGTCGGGGCCGTCTGTGCGGGGTGCGGACGGCGGTCGCCTCGCGGCGATGGGCTCCACAGGGCTTCAGCCGAACGATCTTCCCTGCGGGCATTTCTTGATGGGGCCCGGGGACACTGTTCCATCCACACCCACATACGTCTCAACGGGCACCGGTCATCGAATGTTCCCGCGAGGCGCCGGTCGTCCTGTTCCGGCAGTGGCTTCCGGCCGTGGGGCCGCCGTGGGGCGGACGAGCGGCCGCTGTCAGTGGCAGGTGGTAGACCGGGCCTGTCCGGCCGTCCGGCCGTCCCCCAGGAGGAGATCCCCATGGCCACCATCCCGATCCCGACCGGCAGGCTGCTGCGCACACCTGACGGAGTCGATCTCGTCCTCACGCGCACATTCCGCCTCCCGGTCGAAGAGGTGTGGGCGGCCGTCACCGAGTCGGCGCGCACCGCCCTGTGGTTCGGTGCGTGGGAGGGGGACGGCGCCCCCGGCCGCACCGTGCGCGTGCGGATGGTCTTCGAGGAGCGGGAGCCCTGGACCGAGATGCGCGTCGAGGCGTGCGAGGCACCGCACCGGCTCGCCGTCTCGACGGTCGACGAGGCGGGCAGCTGGAATCTGGAGCTGAAGCTGTCGGGCACGTCCGCCGGGGCGCCCGGCGCGGGCGGTACGGAACTGACGTTCATCCAGCACCGTGACACGGAGGCCGGTCTCGGTGAGATCGGCGCGGGCTGGGAGTACTACCTGGACACGCTCGCCGCCTCCCTCGACGGCATGCCGCGGCCCGTGTTCGAGGACTACTACCCGGCGCAGAAGGCGTACTTCGAGGGGCTGACGGCCGAGTAGCCGGGCGCGGGTCGCCCCGCCCGCACCAATCCGTCACAGCGCCCAGTCGGCCGAGGCCGCCGACGTGCGCGTACGGCCGAACTCCAGCGTGGTCAGGGCCGCGTCCGCCGGCAGATCGAAGACCAGCCACCCACGCGCCGACCGCCCGGCGGCGAGCGGCACCCGCCAGGTCATGACCGGGCCCACCGTGAGCTCGGCCGACGCGGGCAGCGGCACATATCTGCGGCCGAGCGTGTCCACGGCCGTGAAGCTGTGCGGTACGTCGTGCCCGTACGGCCGCGCGCCCGCGTTGTTCACCTCGGCGAGTACGGCGACCCACTTCCTGCCGTCCGGCGCACCCGTGCCTTTCGCCCTGGACGCCTCGTCCACGACGGCCGTCACCGCGAGGGCCAGCATGGCGTCGTCGTGGCCGTCCGGATGGTTCACCAGCACGGTGTCGCCCAGCGGTACGGCGGTCCGGGCGGGCCGCGCGGTCCGGGCGGTCCGCCCGTCGTCGGACTCCGTGTCGGGCGGCGCCGCCACGCAGCCGGTGAGGGTGCACACGGCACCGACGACGACGGCGAGAACCGTCCGGCCAAGGGGGCGGCGCCTCGATGAGCGTGTCATGACCGAATGATGGAGCGCCCGATCGGGGATCCGCCGCTCATCCGCAGGTGTTTCTAGGACATCTTCTGACCTAGACGCTCTCTACGTTGGGGTCATCGCGCCGACGCCCGACCAAGGAGCACAACATGAGCGTACTCAGCGGCAACCAGCCCGAAGGCACCCCCACTTGGATCGATCTCAGGACCCCCGACCGTGCCGGCGCACTCGCGTTCTACCAGGTCCTCTTCGGCTGGGAGTACGAGCCGTACCCGACCGGCGACGTTCAGGGGACCCGCTGTCTGCTGCGCGGCAGGCCGGTCGCGGGGATCGTCCCGGACCCGGACCGGACCGTCGCGGTGTGGACCATGTACTTCGCCACCGACGACTGCGACGGCACCGCCCGGCGCGTGACGGAGAGGGGCGGGCGGCTGATCGAGCCCCCGGCGGACCTGGCCGACCACGCCCGTACGGCCGTCGCGACGGACTCGGTCGGCGCCCGGTTCGGGCTGTGGCAGGGCCGCTCCCGGCTCGGCAGCGAGATCGTGAACGAGCCCGACTCGCTGATCCGCAACGACCTGATCACCCCCGACCCCGAGCGGGCCCGCGCGTTCTACACGGCGCTTTTCGGCTTCACGCCGGACCGCAACAAGGAAGTGCCGGAGCTGGACTTCACCTTCCTGCGCCGCCCCGACGGGCACGAGATCGGCGGGATCATCGGCAGCCCCGGCGTTCCCTCGTCCGCCTGGGAGACGCTGTTCGCGGTGTCCGACACCGACGCGGTGGCGCGGCGTGCCACGGAGTCCGGCGGCTCGTCCACCGACCCCGAGGACACCCCGTACGCGCGGATGGCCACTGTCACCGACCCGGCGGGCGCGGTGTTCTCGGTGGGTACGGCGCCGTAGCGATCGCGCGGTGGGCACCGCCCGGTGAGAATCACCGGGGGAGCGGGCCGGCGGCCGACCGATGACTCACGGGACCGCCGCCGGTCACCAGAGGGAAACCATTCACGGTCCGCCACCGAGGCTCCCTTCGGGAAGCCGGGCGGCCATCAGTAGGAGGAGACCTATGTCTGCCACGATCCAGCCCTTGCTCATCACCCCCGGGATCGACCGGCTGCTGGCGTTCTACCAGGGACTGCTCGGTGCCGTGGAGACGTCCCGCACCCCCGACGAGGGACCCGCGTTCTTCATCAACCTGCGGGTCGGCGACTCCGATCTCGGGCTGGTGTCGGACACGGACATCGAGCTGGGGACGGCGCAGCGCATGCTGCTGAGCGTCGCCGTCGCCGACGTGAACGAGCTGGTGGGGCATGTCGAGGAGCTGGGCGGACAGGTGCGCGGGCCGGCCAACGACATGCCGTGGGGCCAGCGGGTCGCCCACATCAAGGACCCGGACGGCAACACCGTCAACCTCACCCAGCAGCTCTGAGGTTCAGGCCCTCGCGGGCCGCTCCGCCCCGCCCGGTCACGCCGCACGGCCCGCCGTAGCATGATCCGCATGGAGAAGCGCGCACTGGGCAGAACGGGCCGCGAGGCCTCCGTCGTCGGACTGGGCACATGGCAGCTGGGAGCCGATTGGGGTGACGTCGCCGAGGCCGACGCCTTCGCCGTCCTCGACGCGGCGCTCGAAGCGGGGGTGACCTTCTTCGACACGGCGGACGTGTACGGCGACGGCCGCAGCGAACAGCTCATCGGCCGGTTCCTGAAGAACCGCCCGGACACCGATGTCGTCGTCGCGACGAAGATGGGCCGCCGCGCCGCACAGCGGCCCGAGAACTACCACCTGGACAACTTCCGTGCCTGGAACGACCGTTCGCGCGCCAACCTCGGTGTGGACACCCTGGACCTTGTGCAACTGCACTGCCCGCCCTCCGCCGTCTACTCCCGCGACGCCGTCTTCGACGCGCTCGACACCCTGGTCGCCGAGAAGCGGACAGCGGCCTACGCCGTGAGCGTCGAGACCTGCGCCGAGGCACTGACCGCCATCGCCCGGCCCGGCGTCGCCTCCGTACAGATCATCCTCAACCCCTTCCGGCTCAAGCCGCTCGAAGAGGTGCTGCCCGCCGCCCGGGAAGCGGGGGTCGGCATCGTGGCGCGCGTCCCGCTCGCCTCCGGTCTGCTGTCCGGCAAGTACACGAAGGACACGGTCTTCGCCGCCGACGACCACCGCAGCTTCAACCGGCACGGCGAGGCGTTCGACCAGGGCGAGACCTTCTCCGGCATCGACTACGCCACGGGCCTCGCGGCAGCCGCCGAGTTCTCCGGGCTGGCACCCGAAGGCGCCACGGCGGCCCAGACGGCGCTGCGCTGGATCATCCAGCAGCCGGGTGTCAGCAGCGTCATCCCCGGCGCCCGCTCCGTCGGGCAGGCGCGGGCCAACGCCGCCGCGGCCCGTCTCGCGCCACTGCCCGAGGCCACGCTGGACGCCGTGCGGGACCTGTACGACCGCCGCATCCGTGCGGAGATCCACCACCGCTGGTAAGGAGGACGGGACATACCCGTGCTCCGTACTTTCTACGAAGGAGACTTCCTGTGGCCCTGAACACCGAAGAGCGCGAGCAGTTCCTCGCCGAGCCGCACATCGCGGCCCTCGCCGTCGACTCCGGCGCCGAGGACCGGGCGCCGCTCGCCGTTCCCATCTGGTACCAGTACGCGCCGGGCGGCGACATCTGGATCATGACCGGCGCGGACTCCCGCAAGGACAAGCTCATCACGTCGGCGGGCCGGTTCTCGCTGCTGGTCGAGCGGGTGACCCCCACGGTGCGGTACGTCTCCGTCGAGGGCCCGGTGACGGAACGGATCCCCGCCACACGGGACCAGCTCGTCGAGCTGGCCTCCCGCTATCTGCCCGCCGACAAGGTCGACGGCTACGTCACCATGGCGACCGGCGACCACGGCGAGCAGGTCGTCATCCGGATGCGGCCCCAGCGCTGGGTGTCGTCGGACCTCGGCGGGTTCTGAACCGGGGCGACACCGCCGCCGACAGGTATGACCGGGCGTTTCGGTGAGCCGGTGTGTTCGTACACCTGCGCCCTCGACTTCCCTGTCAGGGAAAGCTCATTCGAGCGGTGAACCCTCTTTGGTGTGAACGGGCACAGCCGTCGACTGAGTGTGCGTCGCCATGGGAAATGGCCTCACTGCATCACATTTTCGGTGATGACGTGCCCCAAGGAGGTGTTTAGCGATGAAGCTTCTCTTCGCCATCCGCAACGCGGTGTCCGAACGGCAGAGCCTGAAGTCGAAGTCCTGGTACATCTGGTACTAGGCCGCTACTTCCTGAACCCCCCGTCGTGTGGCCGGTGGCTTTTCGCCCGCCGTACGACGGGGGCGTCTCAACTCTCCCGTATCCCTCCGGGAACCAGGCGGGCCTTCCCCGGAAGCGTCCGAGCCGTCTTTGAGAACTCCGGAAGTACGCCATGTCTCCGCTCTCCCTGCCACAGTCCCGCACCACTGTGCTCTCCCCGCGGCTGGCCGCCCTGCTCCGGGACCACGTCGGCCACGACGTCTTCCGGCTCGAACCGGACACCATCGGCGTCGGGGGCCCCGAAGTCACCGACCGCATCCTGGCGTCCCGGCGTGCCACGGAGACCGAACGGCCCACCTTCAAACCGCTGCAAGGGCGTTCCATCTCCCGGACGGAGGGCTCCTCCGTGATGCGGACCATCGGCGCTGACGTACGCGACGCCCTCAAGCGCCCCCTGCCCGAGGATGTCGACCTGACCGGCCCCTGGCCCCTCACCGGCCACCTCTTCCTGCGTGACCTGATTCTCGGCGCGGACCCGCGCCGGCTGCGCCTCCTGATGAGCCGCAACCTCGAACTCACCCCCAAACTCACCTGGTCGGTGATCGCGGTGGGTGCCGCGTTACCCGGCTGGCCCCGGCCCGGTGACGCGCTGACGGGTCTCGCGGCACGCGCCGCCGAAGCCACCGGCTACCAGGAGCGCCGCTATGCGATGGGCATCTACCGCAGGGCCGCCAGCCCGGTCTGCTTCACCGTCTCGACGCTCGTCGCGAACGCCCTCTGGCTCGGTGCCGCATTCGACGAGGACACCTCCCACCGCAACATCATCTACGAGTCCCTGCGACTGCTGCCTCCGTCGTGGAACCTCCTGCGCAACGCCTCGCCGGAGTACCCGGCCATCGACAGCCGTATCGGTCCTGACGACGACGTACTGCTGCTTCCGCTGCTCTCGCACCGCGATCCGGCGCTGTGGGAAGCCCCGGACGAGTTCCGCCCGGAACGCTGGGACGAACTCGACCCCGACAACACCCCCGGCTATCTCCCCTTCGGCCACGCCTCGGAACGCTGCTGGGGACGCCACCTGGTCATGCCGCTCGCAGAGCTCCTCCTCGACCGGATCCGCACCGCCGGCCTGGTGATCGACCCGAAGCAGCGCACCGCCAGGGTTCCGCTGTTGGGGCTGCTCGGAGTGGACGAGGTCCGGCTGGTCAAGCCGGCGTGACCGGCCGGACCCAGGGCACAAAACACGGGAACTCGAACCGCTGATCCAATAGCGTGCTCTCATGGAGAAGACACTGAAGGGCGCCCTCGTGGTCCTGCGCCCCGCCGTCCCCGACGACATCCCCGCACTCGCCACCATCCGCGCCACGCCCGAGGTCTACGCGACGTGGCGCGGCGGCGACGACCTGCTCACGGACGTGACCGAGGATCTCGACGACCCCGACACCACCTCACTGGTGATCGAACTGGACGGCGCCACCGTCGGCGCCGTCCAGTGGGGCGCCGAGGAGGAACCCGACTACCGGCACGCGAACATCGACATCTACGTCTCCCCGGCCGCGCACGGCCGCGGCGTGGGCACCGACGCCGTACGGACCCTGGCCAGGCACCTGATCAAGGACCTCGGCCACCACCGCATCGTGATCGATCCGGCCGCCGACAACGCCGCGGCGATCAGGTGCTACGGCAAGGTCGGCTTCCGGCCCGTCGGGATCATGCGCGACTACGAGCGCGGCCCCGACGGGAGTTGGCACGACGGACTCCTGATGGACCTCCTCGCCGCCGACCTGACCGATTGAGACCTGACCGATCGAGACCTCACCGACCGCCGTCGCACTCCAGGGACTTCAGCGCGAGTGAGTCGGCCATCGCCTGCATGCCCTTGTCGTTGGGATGCAGATGGTCACCGTTGTCGAATGTGGGCAGGATCCGCTCCGCGTCGTACGGGCTGCGCACCACCTTGTCGAAGTCCACGACCGCGTCGACCTCCCCGCTGGTGCGGATCCACTCGTTCACCTCGGTGCGCACGGCCTCACCCCAGGGGTCCCACTCCGACCAGCCCTTGAACGGCATGACGGTGGCACCGACGACACACAGGCCCGCCGCGTGCGCCCGGTCGACGATCTCGCGGTAGCCCGCCGTCAGGGACGCGGCCGTGACACCGGTGTGCGGCTTGATGTCGTTGACGCCTTCGAACAGCACCACCGTCCGCACGCCCGGCAGTGACAGCACGTCACGGTCGAGCCGCTTGAGCGCGCTCTGCGCGGCGCCGTCCGCCAACACCTGGTAGCCCGAGATCCCCGCGTTCGCCACGCCCTTCACGGTGCCGCCCGTAGCAGCGTGCAGCCGGCGGGCGAGAAAGTCGGGCCGGCGCAGGTTCTTGTCGGTGCTGGACTGCCAGCCGTCCGTGATGGAGTCCCCGCGCGTCACGACCGCGCCCGCGCCGCGGTCCGCGTCCACGGTGACCGCGTCGAGGTAGAACCACGACCCCAGCCGCTCCGTGTACGCGCCGTCGTCCTCTTGCGCCGCTGGTCGCCGCTCGTGGCGTACGACGTCGCGAGAGCCATCCCGTGCCCGGTCGCGGGCCCGCCCGCGTCTCGCACGTACAGACTCACCGCCAGATCGCTCATCGCCGCGACCCGGCCGGGCAGCGGATCGCTGTAGCGGATCTCGCCCGTGCCAGGGTCACGGAGGCGGACCCGCCGAACGCGAGCCGTTTGTTGCTGCCGGGGCGCAGCCGGGCACCGCTGTCGCGGAGCCCGGCGTACGCGCGACCGATGACCAGGGGCCGGTCGCCGAACGCGTTGGAGACCCGGACCCGCAGTCCCGTGCCGCCCACGCTCGTGCGCACGACCAGCCGGTAACTCCGGTCGCCGACCGTGTCACCCATCCGGTCCGCGCTCGCCGCCCAGGTGACGACGACGCGGCCGACCGCGTCGCCATCCAGCACGGCTACAGCCAGCTCTACCCGGCGTCGACCACGGCCGCCTGGGGCACCGACGTACCCAACGAACTCAGCGCGCGCACCGTGCCGTTGGCCTTCCGCTTCCATGTGGCGACGGCCGGGGTACTGGCCGTGGGCGGTGACCTCACCCGCTGGTCGGACGGCGAACTCGCCGCGGGCGCCGGGTTCGTGGCCACGTACAAGCGGGTCCGCCGACTGGTGCAGCACGGCGTCCAGCACCGGCTGCGCGCGCCCGCGGAGGACGGGCCCACCGTCGTGCAGTACACGTCGGCCGACCGCACTCAGGCGCTGGTGCTGGCCTGGCAGCGGGCGCCGCGCCGGGGGCGGCCGGAGCTGCCCGTCCACCTCGCCGGGCTCGAACCGGCGGCGGTCTACCGGGACGCCGCGACCGGGGATTCGCACCACGCCACCGTCCTGATGGAGCACGGACTGCCGCTGGGCCTGCCGGCGGGGGACTGGGCCAGCGCCGCGATCCATCTGATCCGGGTGTCCCCCTGACGCCGTGGTCGGCGCCTCAGCCCGGGGCTGGTCCGGACGGTGCCGCTATTGGTCTGGACCGGCCCCTTGCCCTCGAACCGGCCGACGGCCAAGCTCACGTCATGGAGCTGGAGTTGCGGCATCTCAAGACGATCCGGGCCATAGCCGACGCGGGCAGCCTCACCAAGGCCGCGTCCGTCCTCGGCCTCGCCCAGCCGGCCCTCAGCGCGCAGCTGAAGCGGATCGAAAGCGCCCTGGGCGGGCGGCTGTTCGACCGCGGACGGCACGGTGTCCGTACGACTCCCCTCGGCGAACTGGTCCTGGCCCGCGCCCGTATTGTGCTGCCCGCGGTGAGCGAACTCCAGCAGGACGCCGTCCGGTTCGCCCGCACCCTGGAGGAGACCCGCCGCTTCCGCCTCGGCGGCACCCACGGCCCGCTCCTCGGCGGGCTCGTCGACCGGCTCGTCTCCGCCCACCCCGGCGTCCCCGTCACCACGTACACCTCCTGGTCCGAACGGGAGATCGCCGCGTCGGTCGCCGAAGGACGGATCGACTACGCCCTGATCGGCTGCTGCGGAGCGAGCCCGCCGCCCGCCGGCGAACGGCTGGAGTGGCGCGAGATCGCAAGCGACCCCGTCTTCGTGATGCTCGCGGCCGGCCACCCACTGGCCGGCCGCCAGGAGATCGGCCTCGCCGAACTCGCCGACGAGGCATGGACCGACGTGCCGGGCGACGGCTGCTTCAGCGACTGCTTCACCGCCGCCTGCGCCCGCGCCGGCTTCACCCCCAGCAGCGTCTACGAGACGGACACCGCCTCCTGCGTCCATCTCGTCCAGGTCGGCCGCGCCGTCGGACTCTGCCGCGCCACCTTCCCCACCACCGCCGGACTGGTCACCAGACCCCTGGCCGGCAGCCCACTGAACTGGCGCCACCTGCTCGGCTGGCACCCGGCGGCGCGGGCCGCCGACAGCGCGCCCGCCGTCTTCGAACAGGCCCGTACCGCCCACGCCCAGGCGGCGGCCCGCAGCGAGAGCTACGCCGACTGGCTCGACGGCGGTCGCGGCCCCCTCGCCTCCCTGCCGCCCGGCAGCCTCCACAGCGCCGGGCGCCTTCGCGACGCCGCGCGCCTTCCCTGAGCCGGACGCGTTCCCGGAGCCAGGGCCGCCCGTGCGCCGGAGCCGTCCGTGTGCCGGGCGCGTTCCATAACGCCGGGCAGGGGGAGAACTGGCATCTTATGAACGGAAGTTGACGCTCCTACGGTTTCGATACTGCCCCGCCCGCTCCCCTCACCGAAACCGAGGAGACTTCCCCATGCTCCACAGACCCACGCTCCACCGACACGCGGCGAGCGCGTGTGCCGCCCTCGCCGCCATCGGCGCACTCGTGCTGGCCGGGCTGCCGGGCACGGCGTCGGCCCAGACCACCGGGTCCGCCGCCGCCCCCCGCTCCGCGGCCGACACCCTGGGCGCCGCCGAGACCTCCCCCGCCCTGCTGACGGCGATGCGGCGCGACCTCGGCCTCACCCACGCGCAGGCCCGCCACCGGGTGGTCAATGAGGCGGAGGCGGGCGCGACCGCCGGCCGGCTCCACCTCGAACTCGGCCGCAGCTACGCCGGCGCCTGGGTACAGGGCGCCGAATCCGCCCGGCTCACCGTCGCCACCACCGACGCCGCCGACGTCCCGGCCATCGAGGCCACGGGCGCCACCGCCACCGTCGTACCGCACACGCTCGCCGCACTCGAAACGGCGCAGCGGACACTGGAGCGGGCCGCGGCCCGAACCACCGCCCGGACCACCGCCGTCGACGCGCCCGTCCGGTACGTCGACGTCCGCACCAACACCCTGGTCGTCCAGGCCGTCCGGCCCGCCGCCGCGCACGACCTGCTCGCCGCCGCCGGGATCGACCGCGACCTCGTCCGCGTCGAGACATCGGCCGACCGGCCCCGCGCGCTCTACGACATCCGGGGCGGCGACGCGTACTACATGAACGGCTCCGGGCGCTGCTCCGTAGGCTTCGCCGTCACCAAGGGGACCCAGCAGGGCTTCGCCACCGCCGGCCACTGCGGTCGCCCCGGCACCACCACCACCGGCTTCAACCAGGTCGCCCAGGGATCCTTCCAGGCCTCCACCTTCCCCGGCCGCGACACCGCCTGGGTCGCCACCAACACCAACTGGACCTCGACCCCGTACGTCAAGGGCCAGGGCGGCGCCAACATCCAGGTCACCGGCTCCACCCAGTCACCCGTGGGCGCCTCGGTCTGCCGCTCGGGCTCCACCACCGGCTGGCACTGCGGCGTCATCCAGCAGCACAACACCAGCGTCACCTACCCCGAAGGCACCATCTCCGGAGTGACCCGCACCTCCGTCTGCGCCGAACCGGGCGACTCGGGCGGCTCGTACATCTCCGGCAGCCAGGCCCAGGGAGTCACCTCCGGCGGCTCCGGCAACTGCTCGTCCGGCGGCACGACCTTCCACCAGCCCATCAACCCGCTGCTCCAGGCGTACGCCCTCACCCTCAAGACCACCACCGGCCCCGGCCCCGGCGATCCCGGTGAGCCCGGCGGAACATGGGCCGCCGGCACCGTCTACGCGGCGGGCGCCCAGGTCACCTACGGCGGAGCCACCTACCGCTGCCTCCAGCCCCACCAGGCGCAGCCCGGCTGGCAGCCCCCGAACGTCCCCGCGCTCTGGCAGCAAGTGTGACGCGAGGCATTCCCCGTCGTCAGGACCGCGCGTTTCAGACCACGTCGAGCGGTAACACGCACCTGATGACTACGGAGAGCGAAGCGAACAAGATCTGGAACGGCACGGCGACGGCGGTCGGCGCGAGCACGAGGTCGGCAGCCGCCAAGGTACGGCGGACCACCGGCACCGTCGCGCACCGCGCCAAGGCGAGTTCGGCGGGCGCGGCCTCCACGGCCACCACCACGGCCGCCACCGCGTGGACCGCGATCAAGCGGCGGAAGGCCGTATCGGCGGGAACCGCCGCCGGCGTCCTGTCCCTGGCGGGCGCCGCCTTCGCCCTGGGCCGGCGGACGGCCAGGGCGGGGCGCGGCCCCCTCACCCGGCTCACCGGCGGCCGGATCTGACCACGCCGACAGCGTCACCACGGAGGGCCGACGGACTGCCGTCGGCCCTCCGTCCCGCTGTCACCGAGGCCCCGGGGTGACAGCCGTGTCACCCGCCCGGACGCTCTTCGCGGCCGTACGATCGGACCCGTTACGCGGTGATCACACCAACACCGTCCCTCTTCGGTCCCTGGATGACGTGATGTGCTGGAGCGCGACCGCCGACCTCACCGCGGGCGTCTGCGTCGGAGCGATCGGAGTGGCCTGCGTCGCCCACGTACGCCGGATCCGCGATCTGCCGCTCGCCGCGCTGCCCCTGCTGCTCGGTGCCCATCAGATCGTCGAGTCCGTCGTCTGGGACTCGGGCGGCGGTGCGGGACCCGCCACCACGGCCTGGGCCGTCATCGCGCTGCCCCTGCTGGCGCTCTGGGTCCCGCTGGCCGTCCTGTCGGCCTCGCGGCCGGGGACCCGGCGGCGGCTCGCCGTACCCGTCGCCTCCGGTGTCGTCACCGCCGCCGCGCTCTCGTACTACCTCGCCACCCGCACCGTGACGGCCGATATCCGCGGCCACACCATCGGATACGCGGTCCATCTGCCGGAGCCGGCGATCGTCGTGGCCGGCTATCTCCTCGCGACCGTCGGGGCCCTGCTGCTCGCCGGCGACCGGACGGTGCGGCTGCTCGGTGTGCTGGTCGCCGTCGGCGCGGTGGTCTGCGCGGTGGTCTGGCGACTGGAGTACGTTTCGACCTGGTGCGCCTTCGCGGCGCTCGCCTCCGTCGTCCTGCTCGGCTGGGCCCGGCGGCGTACGGCAACGACCTCACCGGCCGCCTGACGGCCCGACGCCTCACGGCCGGCGCGCGACCACCACGCGACAGCGCGGACTCCCGTCCGGCAGCAGCCCGAGGCCGTCGAGCGCGACGAGATCCACCTCGAAGCCCGTACGGGTCAACTCGTCCACCACGTCGGCGAGCCGGAAGGTGCGGTAGTACATGACGAAGGGCGGACGCCACACGGCGTTACGCGCCCGCATCGCCGCGTCGAAGCCCCAGAGAGTCCAGTACAGCCGCGAGCCGACGCGCGGCGGCGCGGGCACCGGGAAGACGAAAGCCCCGCCGGGCCGCAGGACTTCACGGACCCGGGTGAAGAGCGCGGGCCGCTCCGACGGCAGGAAGTGGCCGAACGCGCCGAAGCTCACGGCCACGTCGAAGGCGGCGCGGAAGGGAAGGGCGCGGGCGTCGGCCCGTACGAAATCGACCGCGGGCCCGCCCGAACCGCCCTCGCGCGCCCCGTCCTTCGGCAGCAGGGCGGACCTGGCGGTGGCGAGCATGCCCGCGCTGAAGTCGACGCCGGTGACCCGCTCGACGCACACCTCCCGCAGGACGTCCACACCGGCTCCGGTGCCGCAGCAGATGTCCAGACCGGCGCGGAAGGGGCCGAGCGGGCCGAGCGCGTCGGCGACGGCGTCCAGCACGCTGTCCGGCGTACGGAACGGGGTCAGATCGAACTTGGGCGCGAGCAGGTCGTAGCCGCGCTCGGTCGACGAGAGCGCCTGCACGGTCAGTTCGCGAAGGGTCGGGCCCTGTGAGGTGAACATCACCGGTCAGCGTACCGACAGTTCCGACACGCGACGCGGCGGGGGGACATTCGTGACGCTTCCCTCTCTCGGGGGACATAATGCGGCTCGCGGCGCACTGTCACTGCACTGTGCGGGTGTTGTCGGGCGTCACGCTTGATCGTTTCTGTGGTCTGGGAGCGAGGAGACGTGTAGCGTCAGGCTTAGCTGTCGTGGTTCCGAAGTACTTTGTCGCCCGTGATCACAGTCGCGGGCGATTCGGCTGTTCAACGTCTCTGAGGACCAGGGCGATCACCTCCGGTTCCCGCACGGTGCGGGAACCGTTATGAGTCCTTTGGAGGACACATGGCCAGCGGTACCGTCAAGTGGTTCAACTCGGAAAAAGGCTTCGGATTCATTGAGCAGGACGGTGGAGGCCCCGACGTCTTCGCCCACTACTCCAACATCGCCACCCAGGGCTTCCGTGAGCTCCAGGAGGGCCAGAAGGTGACCTTCGACGTCACGCAGGGCCAGAAGGGCCCCCAGGCGGAGAACATCGTCCCCGCCTAGGACGTCCAGCCCGGGGACACCTCGTGTCCGCCAGCGCCCCGGCACCGTTCTGCCGGGGCGCCGGTGCGTCGCGACGGGTTGTCAGGAAGCGGTGACCAAAGAGGTGTAGTAGGTGCTGAGGGCGCCGAGGTAGGCCGGATCCCTGGTGTCGTGATCGCGCTCGAACACCGGAGCGCCCTTCGCGGTCGACTTCGTACAGCCGACCTCAATCACCCGCGCGGCCGGATCGATCGACGTCACCAGCCCGGCGGGAATGACGAGACTCTTTCCGAAGACCCACATCCCGGTGTCCACCACCAGGTGTGCGAACGGTGAGCCCTCGGACTGTCTGTCCACGCTGCCCACCGTTCCGTCGGTCGCATGGACGCTGTAACCGGTGAGGTCCATACCCGGCACATGGCCCGACTCGACCGCGAATACCCACATGTCACCCATCCCGGCCCTCACTCTTGTTTGACATTCGCGGCGAGATCGCCGTTCAAGGTGCACTTGCCCCCCAGGTCGGCCCAGCAACCACGCGTGGTTCAGCAAGGTGTTACCTGATGGCCGGTTTCGGGGTGGAC
The DNA here is from genome assembly GCF_045040315.1 of Streptomyces sp. NBC_01508. Classification (NCBI taxonomy): domain Bacteria; kingdom Bacillati; phylum Actinomycetota; class Actinomycetes; order Kitasatosporales; family Streptomycetaceae; genus Streptomyces; species Streptomyces sp. NBC_01508. The sequence continues at coordinate 7,940,832 of NZ_CP109419.1, forward strand.
ACGCCGGCGCAAGTACCATCGCGACAACCGGGGGACGCCATGCCGACGCCATACAGAGGAAGCGAGCCATTCATGTCCGACAGCGCCGTCACCGAGTTCACGAGCGTCCAGTCGCTGTACGAGACCCAGGTCGCCGCAGACCTGGAGCGCAACGCGGCGGAGCAGAAACGTCTCCGCGCCGAGATCGACTCGCTCCAGGGTCAGTTGGAGACCCTGGACCACGACCACACGCTGCTCCTCGGCATGCAGCGGGTGTTCGCCAACGGCGCCGCGCCCGACGCCGCGCGCAGCGCGAAGGTGCCCGGGGCACGGACGGCGAAGCGCCCCGCGAAGGGCTCCGCCAAGTCCCCCTCCGCCAAGGGTTCTTCGGGTAAGGGCTCTTCGGGTAGGGCGGGGACGCGGGCCAAGTCCCCCGCCAAGGCAGCCGCGACGGCCACCGGTACCGACGGGAAGCAGCCCAGCCTCGCCCAGTTGGTGGGCACCCTGCTGGCCGCGCACGGCGAGCCCCGCTCGGCCGCGGAAGTCTCCGCCGAACTGGCCGCGGACCATCCGCTGCGCAACTCCAACATCAATGTCGTACGCAACGCGCTGGAACTGCTCGTCGCCAAGTCCGAGGCCCACCGCACCAAGCAGAACAAGTCGGTCTTCTACACGAACGCCGGCCGGGACGAGTCCGTCGCGCCCGCGCCGCGCGCCGATGCCGCCCCGGCGGCCGGCTGATCAGCCGGCGCGCAGATCCGCGACGGCGGTCCAGCAGGGTGGGTGCCTCGTCGTGCCGGCCGAGCAGGGGCTGGTCACCAAGCCCTGTTCGGCCGGGGAGAGCTATGACGCATCCACAGTCAGTGGTGCAATAGGTCTTTTCTGGTGGGGGATTCCCCCGCGGACGGTGAGGGAGGGCCGATGCAGCGCATCGCACAGGTGATCAAGGTGCGGCCGGAGAAGCTGGCGGAGTACCGGGAACTGCACCGGGCGGTCCCGGAGCCCGTACTGGCCAGGCTGCGCGCCAGTCATATCGCCAACTACTCGATCCATCTGCTGGGCGACCGGCTCTTCAGCTACTTCGAGTACCACGGCGACGATCTGGCCGCCGATCTCGCGGCGATGGCCGACGACGAGGCGACGCGGGAGTGGTGGAAGACGACCGACCCCTGTCAGGAGCCGGTCCCCGAGGCGGGTCCCGGCGACTGGTGGACCCCCATGGAGCGGGTCTTCCTCATGGAGTAGCCGGATCGGGCCCGGCGCCCGCGTCGGCATCCAATACCTGTCCCGGACGCCCGTACGCGAGGCGCCGACGCGGCCTGCGTTCGACGGGCGCGCCACGAACCCTTCGCACCCGCACCGGCCGGTGATCATTCTCGGGTGTCCTTCGGACATCCCTTCCATAACCATCGAACGGGTGACCGTCAGCCTGCCGCCCTGCGGTGAAAGGGTGTCGCTCGTGCGACGCACCTTCCGTCGCGGGAAGCACCCGCGCACCCGGTACCACCCGCACCACCGGACCGAAGATCAGCACGAGAGGCACCCGTGATCCCGAACACCCCCGACAACCCCCGTGACCATCTGTCCCGGCCTGCCCCGGACTGGTGGCGCGAAGCCGTCGTGTACCAGGTGTACGTCCCGAGCTTCGCCGACGCGGACGGCGACGGGATCGGCGATCTCCGCGGGATCACGGACCGGCTCGACCACCTCGCCGGCCTCGGCGTCGACGCCCTGTGGCTCACCCCCTTCTACCCTTCGCCGTGGACCGACGCCGGCTACGACGTCTCCGACTACCGGGGCGTCGACCCGCGCCACGGCACCCTCGACGACTTCCGCGGCCTCGTACGGCGCGCTCACGCACTGGGCCTCAAACTCATCGTCGACGTCGTGCCCAACCACTGCTCCGACCAGCACCCCTGGTTCGTGGAAGCGCTCGCGGCACCGCCCGGCTCACCGGCGCGCGACCGTTTCATCTTCCGCGAGGGGCGGGGACCGGACGGGAGCCTCCCGCCCGCCGACTGGAAGTCGAAATTCGGCGGCGGCGCCTGGACGCGGGTGCCGGACGGCCAGTGGTACATGCACATCTTCTCCGCCGAGCAGCCTGATCTGAACTGGGAGAATCCGGACGTCCTCGCCGACTTCGAGGGGATCCTCCGCTTCTGGCTCGACCTCGGGGCCGACGGCTTCCGCGTCGACGTGGCCCACGGACTGCGCAAGGATCTTGTGGAGCCCCTGCGGGACACCGGCGGGCGCGACTCCGCCTCCCTCAACTCCCCGCCCGAAGGCGAAGACCACCCCTTCTGGGACCGCGACGAGGTCCACGACATATACCGGACCTGGCGCAAGATCATCGACTCCTACGCGCCGCCCCGGATCACGGTCGCCGAGGCGGGGGTCAGCGCGGCCCGGCTGCCCCTCTACACCCGGCCCGACGAACTGCACCAGGCCTTCAACTTCTTCCATCTGCGCTGTCCCTGGGACGCCGAGGAGTTCCGGAAGGTCATCGACAGCTCCCTCACCGGCGCCCGCGCCGTCGGCACCCTGCCGACCTGGGTGCTGTCCAACCACGATGTCGTACGCCACCGCACCCGCTACGCCCTTCCGCAGGGCATCGACTACCGCGCCTGGCTGTCCGGCGGCGGCGCCGACCCCGCGCCGGACGACGCCCTCGGGCACCGGCGGGCCAGGGCCGCGGCGCTCCTGACGCTCGCGCTGCCCGGCAGCGCCTACCTCTACCAGGGCGAGGAACTCGGCCTTCCCGAAGTCACCGACCTGCCCGCCGAGGCGCTGCGCGACCCCATGTGGGAGCGGACCGGACACACCACCAAGGGCCGCGACGGCTGCCGCGTCCCGCTCCCGTGGACCCGCTCCGGCAGCAGCCACGGATTCGGGCCCGGCGGCAGCTGGCTCCCGCAGCCGGACGGCTGGGGCGAACACGCGGTGGAGGCCCAGGCCGGGCGGCCGGACTCCTTCCTGGAGCTGTACCGCACAGCCCTGTCCGTACGCACCGGCTTCCGGGGCGACGAGTCGTTCGACTGGCTGCCCGCCCGTGAGGGCGAACTCGCCTTCCGTAAGGGGCGGTTCGAATGCCGGATCAACCTCTCCGAACACTCCCTGCCGCTGCCCGCCGGCCCGGTGCTGCTCGCCAGCGACAGCCTCGACGGGGACATGATCGGCCCCGACACCGCCGTATGGACGGCTGTGACCGGCGGCTGACCGGCGCGTCGACTCCGTCGGGGGCTCCTCTCCGTCGCCGTACCCGTACCACGCGTGAGCACAGGCCAGCGCTCCGTACGAGGGGTCACAGAGGTCACCCGAATGGCCGAATCGCCTCGGATGTGCTCGGAGCCCAGCGGGGCGTGTGCAGTGCCCCTTTGTCCCCCGTACGGGTCAAAGGGGCTCTTTCCCTGGTTGCCGCCCGCCGTCAGCAGGTGCCGCATGGAGATACGCGAGTCAGCCGACGCGCGGGGAGACCGGACCCCGCAGGCTCGCCGCCAAGGAGTGATCACTGATGGCAGCCGACGATGTCTTCCACCACGTGGGTGAACTCACGGGGCTGACCGCCTATGACGCCGCCGGGGAGAAGATCGGCAGCGTCGAGCAGGCGTACCTCGACAACGAGACGGGCCGCGCCGAATGGGTGACGGTCAAGACCGGAATGTTCGGCATGAAGGAGTCCTTCGTGCCGCTGGCCGGCGCCACCCGCGACGCGAACGGTCTCCATGTCCCGCACGCCAAGGAACTGGTCAAGGACGCTCCCCGCATGGATGCCGACGAGCACCTCGACGTCGCCCAGGAACAGGAGCTGTACGACCACTACGGCCTCACCCGCCCCAGCGGGCGCAGCGGCGCACCCGGCATGAGCCCGGCGCCCGGTACGGCGGCCAAGGGGACCACGGGCGGCCGGGACAGCATGAGCAACGGCGCCCGGGGCCAGGCGGGTACCACCGGCCCGGCCGACACCTCCAAGATCGCCACCGGCGGCGCCACCGGCCGCGGTGAGGAGGAGATGGTGCGCTCGGAGGAACGGCTCCGGGTGGGCACCGAGGAGCACGAGTCCGGCCGGGCACGGCTCCGGAAGGTCGTGGTGACCGAGCACGTCACGACCACCGTGCCCATCACCCACGAAGAGGTCCGTGTCGTGCGTGAGCCCATCAAGCCGGGCGACCGCACCATCGGCCGCGCCCCCATGGGCAACTCCGAGACCGAGGTGATCCTGCACGCCGAGGAGGCGGTCGTCCGTAAGGAGGCCGTGCCGGTGGAGCGTGTGCGCCTGGAGACCGAGAAGGTCACCGAGCAGAAGGAAGTGTCGGCCGACGTCCGCAAGGAGCAGGTCGAGTTCGACGCACCCGGAAAGGACGACAAGGGACGTGGCGGCGGGCGCGGCCCCAGTCACTGAGCCCCGGCCTCGCCCGGCACTCCCAGTACCGCACGTCGGCGTGGGTCCACCGGTCTCCGGTGGACCCACGCCGTGCCGCGTGTGAGGGGGAACTCGCCGTGATCGCTGGGCACCGCCGGGGTCCCCCTGATAGGGAGGGAGCATGAGTGAAGAGACCCCGATCCCCCCTGTTCTGACCGTCATCGCCGCCAGCACCATCGAGCCGAACGTCGTCGGGGAAGGCGTCGCCGACCGCAACTCGTGGATGGTCATCGAGACCGCCGAGCACGGCCAGCTCCTGCTGAATCTGCCGGGGCCGCTGTACCGCGCGATGGAGCAGGCGACCTCCCTGGCCGCCCACCAGGCCGGCCCCGGGCGCCTCGCCCTCACCGAACGCGAGATCGCCGCCTACCGCGAGCGCATCGCGGGCCTCACCGAGGAGCGGTAACGGACAGGGTCCGACGGGTCCGAGGCGTCAGGGGGCCGGACGCCGGATCAGTACGGACGGTCGCCCGCGATCGCGACACCAGAGCCTTCCGGCGAGTAGGCGCCGGGTCCTGGTCCGCGTGCCCCGGACCCGTCCCCGGCCGGTGTCGCTCGGCCGAGGCTGTCCGCGATCGCCGGACGGCGGGCTACCCGTCGAGTCCGACGCGCGCCGCCGCCGCCGACCATGCCGCGTCGTCGCCCCCAGGTTCGTATCTGCGCAACCGCTGCGTACGCGCCACCAGTTGGCGCATGTCGGAGCGGTCACCGACGAGGCCCCGGGTCCGGGCCTGGACGAGGATGTTGCCGAGTGCGGTGGCCTCCGCCGGACCCGCCACCACCGTCAACCCCGTGGCGTCCGCCGTCAGTTGGCACAGCAGCTCGTTACGGCTGCCGCCACCCACCAGGTGCGCCACGCGGATGTCGGTGCCGGACAGCTCGGCCGCCGTACGCAGCGTGGCGCGGTGCGCCAGGGCCAGGCTCTCCAGGATGCAACGGACCGTCGCCGCCCGGTCGTTGGGTGGTCGCTGGCCGGTGCGTTCGCAGTACGCGGCGATCCGGCCCGGCATGTCGCCCGGGGCGAGGAACGCCGGGTCGTCCGGGTCGACCAGCGCGGCGAACGGCCGCGACCGCGCCGCCCGTTCCATCAGCGGCCCCAGCTCGGCGGGCAGCCCGCGGTCCGCCCAGGTGCGCAGGCTCTCCGACAGCAGCCACAGCCCCATGACGTTGCGCAGGAAACGGTAACTGCCGTCCAAACCAAGCTCGTTGGTGAAGTTGGCCGCCCTGGACGCCTCCGTGATCACCGGGCCGGCCAGTTCCAGTCCGGCCAGCGACCACGTACCGCAGGACAGGTACGCGAAGCCGGGACCGGTCGCGGGGACGGCGGCCACCGCCGACGCCGTGTCGTGGGACGCCACGGCCGTGACGGGGGTGGACTCCGGCAGCCCGGTCTCGGCCGCCACGTACGGCAGCAGGGTCCCCGCCGCGTCACCCGGCCGCCGGATCGGCGGGAACAGGCTCCGCTCGATGCCCAGACGGTCCATCAGCCCGTGCGACCAGTCGTCCGTACGCGCGTCGAACAGGCCCGTGGTGGACGCGTTGGTCGCCTCGGCGCCGACACTGCCGGTGAGCCAGTGCGTCAGCAGATCGGGAATCATCAACAGCGTCCTGGCCGCCGCCAGTTGGGCGCTCCCGGAGGCCGCCGAGAGCTGAAGGACCGTGTTGAACGGCAGATGCTGCAACCCGGTGATCCGGTACAGCTCCGCCGCCGGCACCGTCTCCCACACCCGCTGGTCCGCACCCTCGGTGCGAGTGTCCCGGTAGTGGTACGGATTGCCGAGCAACTGCCCGTCCGCGTCGAGCAGCCCGTAGTCCACCGCCCAGCTGTCGATGCCGACCGACGCGACATCGTACGTACGCGCCGCGCGGCCGAGCCCGTCCAGCACCCCCTGGTAGAGGGCGAGCACGTCCCAGCGCAGGCTGCCCGGCAGCCGCACCGGCCTGTTCGGGAAGCGGTGGACCTCGGTGAGGTCGAGCGTCCCCCGGCCGACCCGCCCCGCCATCACCCGGCCGCTGGTCGCGCCCAGGTCGACGGCGACGAAAGTCGAAGCCGACGTCGAAGCCGAGGATCCGGTGTGCGGCACGGTGGTGACCTCTGATCTCTAGTGCTGTGACCGAAAGGTGCGGAAGGCTCACCGGGGTCCGTCCGGTGGCCGGTTCGTCCTCAAGCGCCGGACGGGCTGGATTGGTTCCGTCCGGTGGTCGGGTTGTCCTCAATCGCCGGACAGGGCCTGGGGCGTGTTGCGAAAGTAGCGCCGTCCGCCCGAAGGGCGGGGCCGACGGCGTCTGGTGCGTGCGATCGCAAGGCGGAGGATCGTTCTCGTACTGGACGTACTTGGATGATTCCGACAACGCGGCGAGTGCGCGTGCCAGGCGTCGTCGGCCAGGCGGGACTTTCGAAACATGCCCTAGCGCAGGAACGCCGCGGCGACACCCGCGTCGACCGGAATGTGCAGCCCCGTGGTGTGCGTGAGATCGCCGCCGGTCAGGGCGAACACCGCGTTCGCCACATGCTCCGGCAGCACCTCGCGCTTGAGCAGCGTCCGCTGGGCGTAGAACTCGCCCAGCTTCTCCTCCGCCACCCCGTACACCGCCGCCCGCCGTGCCCCCCAGCCGCCCGCGAAGATCCCCGACCCACGCACCACCCCGTCCGGGTTGACGCCGTTGACCCGGATCCCATGCTCGCCCAACTCCGCTGCCAGCAAACGCACTTGATGAGCCTGGTCCGCCTTCGTCGCCGAGTAGGCGATGTTGTTGGGACCCGCGAACACCGCGTTCTTCGACGTGATGTAGACGATGTCGCCGCCCATTCCCTGCCCGGTCATCACCCGCGCCGCCTCCCGTGAGACCAGGAACGAGCCGCGCGCCATGATGTCGTGCTGGAGGTCCCAGTCCCGCACGGTCGTCTCCAGCAGCGGCTTCGAGATGGAGATGCCGGCGTTGTTGACGACCAGGTCCACCCCGCCGAAGGCCAGCACCGCCTCGCGGAAGGCGGCGGCGATCGCGTCCTCGTCCGTCACATCAACGGTGACCGCCAACGCCCGCTCGGAGCCGCCCAGTTCACCCGCGACCTCGGCCGCGCTCCCCGCGTTCACATCGGCGACGACCACGCACGCGCCCTCGGCCGCCAGCCGGTGCGCGATCGCCCTTCCGATGCCCGAACCCGCGCCCGTCACCAGCGCGACCCGGGTGGCCAGCGGCTTCGGCGCGGGCATCCGCCGGAGCTTTGCCTCCTCCAGCGCCCAGTACTCGATACGGAACTTCTCCGACTCGTCGATCGGCGCGTACGACGAGACCGCCTCCGCGCCCCGCATCACATTGATCGCGTTGAGATAGAACTCGCCGGCCACCCGCGCCGTCTGCTTGTCCTTGCCGTACGAGAACATGCCCACACCCGGCACCAGCACGATCGCCGGGTCGGCGCCGCGCATCGCCGGCGAGTCGGCGTCGGCGTGCCGGTCGTAGTAGGCGGCGTACTCGGCGCGGTACTCCTCGTGGAGCCGCGCGAATCGGTCCTTCACCTCGTCCAGCGGCGCGGAGGCGGGCAGATCGAGGACCAGCGGCCGGACCTTCGTACGCAGGAAGTGGTCCGGGCACGAGGTGCCGAGGGCCGCCAGCCGGGGGTGCTCGGCGCGGGCCAGGAAGTCCAGCACGGGCTCGCTGTCGGTGAAGTGACCCACCTGCGGCCGGTCCGTCGAGGCCAGCCCGCGCAACAGCGGGGCCAGCGCGGCGGCGCGCGTCCGGCGCTCGTCGTCGGGCAGCGGGCCGTACCCGTCCAGCGCCGGACCGAACGGCTCCGGCCTGCCGTGCTTCGCGAGGAACCGCTCCGCCTCGCGGATGATCGTCAGCGAGTTCTCCTCGCACTCGCGCGACGTGTCGCCCCACGCGGTGATGCCGTGACCGCCCAGCACACAGCCGATCGCCGACGGGTTCGTCTCCTTCACCGCGGCGATGTCCAGGCCGAGTTGGAAGCCGGGACGGCGCCAGGGCACCCACACCACACGGTCGCCGAAGCACTGTGCCGTCAGTGCCTCGCCGTCGGCGGCGCAGGCGAGCGCGATGCCGGAGTCGGGGTGCAGATGATCGACGTGCGCGGCGTCCACCAGAGCGTGCATGGCGGTGTCGATGGAGGGGGCGGCGCCGCCCTTGCCGTGCAGGCAGTAGTCGAAGGCGGCGACCATCTCGTCCTCGCGCCCGACCCCCGGATACACCTCGGCGAGTGCGCGCAGCCGGTCGAGCCGGAGCACGGCGAGACCCGGCGCGGTGAGCGTGCCGAGATCTCCGCCGGAGCCCTTCACCCACATCAGCCCGGTGTCGGCGCCGCTCACCGGATCGGGGGCCGACCCCTTGGCGGAGGTGTTGCCGCCCGCGTAGTTGGTGTTGCGCGGGTCGGCGCCCAGACGGTGGGAACGCGCGAGGAGTTCGGCGGCCTGTGAGTGCTGGGCGGCTTCGGGGGAGGGCGTCATCAAGAGGCTTCCTTCGATCCCTGATCGATGAATGAATCGATTCATTGAGAAGGTAGGCGGCGCCGCGGACGCGTGTCAAGATGGATCGCGCCCTCGCGTACGAGGTCGTTTCCGTCCCCGTTTCCGTCTCCCGGCACGGTCTCCCGGCACGGTCTCCCGCCACGGCCCCGCGCCGTCCCCGCTCAGCCGCCGTTGGCCGCCATCGCCATCAGTTCCTGGAGGCGCAGACCACGGGCCGCGTCGAGCGGACCCGAGGTGCCCGAGCGGACCGCGGCGGCGAACTCGCGGCGCAGCACGGGCCAGCACTCGTCGTGGTCCAACTCCGCCGTGTCGTAAGTCAGTTCACCGGTCGGTCCGTACAGCTCGACGCGCGTTCGGGCCCGGTCGAGGCCGACCGAGCCGGACAGCGACGCCTGGCTGACCGCGCCGTTGGTGTGTTCGCAGGTCAGCTCCGACCAGCGGCGCGGATCGCCCGAGCCGCGCACCGAGGCGATCGGGCCCACCGCCGTGTCCAGCAGATCGAGCAGATGCGGTCCGAGATCGAGCAGCGCGCCCTGCTCCAGGCGCCAGGGCGTGGCCAGTTCGCCCGCGCGGAACGCGCCGTGCAGATAGCACGACCGCGCGCCGGTGACCTCGAACTCCGCCGCCCGCCGCAGGAATTGCCTGGTGGCCGGGTGGTACCGCTTGGTGAGCACGAGTTGGGTGACGACCCCGTGCTCGGCCACCGCGTCGGCCACCCGTCGCGCCGCGTCGAGATCGGGCCCGAGCGGCTTCTCCAGCAGCATCGGGCGGCCCGCCCGCGCCGCGCGTACTGCCAACTCGGCCTGCACGGACGGAGGTACGGCGAAGGCCACGGCCTCGCAGCGGTCGAGCAGTTCCTCGAACGACCCGGCGACAGCGGCCCCGTACGGCTCGGCGGTCTCCCGCGCGGCCTCGGGGCGGCGCGCCCATACGGCGGCGAGTGCCGTCTCGGGTCCGGCCGCGAGCATGCGGGCGTGCATCGTGCGGGCCCAGGGGCCGGCCCCCACCAGCCCGACCCGGACCGGGGCGGGGGCGGACGCGGAGTGTGGGTCGTACGGCACGGTGTGCTCCACAGTGGTCGAGGGCTGGGTGGTCCGCGCACAGGCCAGGGCTGGGTGATCCGCGCACAGGGGGGTAGGGGTCGTGGCTCTCCCCACCCCCGTGCGGGAGGGCCACGACTCCCTACCTGCTCATGGCGGCCAGCCGGGCGTTGGCCCGCTCCGGCGCGTACAGCTGCTCGACCACCATCGTCGCGGCCCCGGTCAGCGCGGCCTGGTCGCCGAGTCCGGATGTCACGACGTTCAGATGCGCGGTCGTGCGCGGCATGGCGCGCTGGTACAGCAACTCCCGTACGCCCGTGAGGAACGGCGTGCCCGCGAGGTCTCCCGCGAGGACGAGTACCCCCGGATTGAGGAGCGTCACGACTGTCACGAGGACTTCCCCCACCCGCCGCCCGGCCTCCCGCGCCAGCCGGACCGCGTCGGGCTGACCGTCCGCCAGCCGCTCGCGTACGTCGGACCCCGAGGTGGTCGGGATGCCGGCCGACGTGAGCTGCCCGGCGATGGCGCGCCCACTGGCGACGGCGGCCAGACAGCCGTACGCGCCGCACATGCACAGGGCGTCGGCCCGGTCGTGCAGCCGGATATGGCCGATGTCGCCGGCGCCGCCGTCGATGCCCCGGTACGGCTCACCGTCCACGACGACTCCGGCGCCGATTCCCGTGGACACCTTGACCAGCACGAACGCCGAGCAGTCGGGGTAGTGGGCGCGCTGTTCCGCGTACGCCATCAGATTGGCGTCGTTGTCGACGAGCACCGGTACGGGGGCCGGTCCGGCGGCCGGCACATGGCGCGCGTACGCCTGCTGCATACGCTCCGGGATCGGGTACTGGTCCCAACCGGGCATGATCGGCGGCTGGATGACCTGGCCGGTGGCCCAGTCGACCGGCCCCGGCACCGACAGCCCGATGCCGCACAGCCGCGCGGGCTCGGCACCGGCCGCCCGCAGGAGACCGGGGAACCAGCCGGCCAGCGTGTCGAGGACCTTGTCGGGCCCGTCGGCGATGAGCAGCGGCTCCGAGCGCTCGGCGAGGATCCGTCCTTCGAGGTCGACGACGGCGGCGCGGCTGTGCCGGGTCTCCAGGTCGACGGCGATGACGACGGCGTGTCCGGAGTCGAACTCCAGGCGTGCGGAGGGCCGTCCGCCGGTGGACGTGCCCGTCGCGTCGCGCAGCCAGCCCGCCGCGAAGAGCTGGTCGAGGCGGTTGCCGACGGTGGACCGGGAGAGTCCGGTCGCGTGCTGCAGCTCGCCGCGGGTGGTGGCCTGTCCGCCACGGATCAGCCGCAGCAGATGCCCGGGGCTCGCCTGGTTGGCCGGCATGTTCGTGAATGCTCCTCGCTTGGCTCTCTTGCGCTCTGGCTCGTCGGCTGTCCGGCCGGGTGGTTCGTCGGCCCCGACTCCGCCCCTTCTGCTCCGCTAGGCCCTGTCCGGCGGATCTTCGGGGGTCCGGGACGCCTGGCACGGCACCTCGCTTCGTTGTCAGCGTTTTCGAAGGCATCCGAGTACGTCCAGTACGAGGCCGATCCTCCGCCCTGCGATCCACGGCACCAGACCCCGCTCCCTCATCCGGCCTGATCCAAACGAAAGACCCTAGCCCTTGTCGGCGCCGCTGGTCAGACCCTCGGTCAGCAGACGTTCGGCGGAGAAGAACAGCAGTACCACGGGGATGGTGAGGACCACGGAACCGGCCATCAGAACCGTCTTGGAGACCTCGATGCCGCCCGCGAGCTGCTGGAGTCCGAGGGAGACCGTCCACTCGTCGGGCGACGCGGCCAGGAACAGGAGCGCGAAGAGGAATTCGTTCCACGCGATCATGAACACGTACAGCCCGGTGGCCATCAGGGACGGCAGGGCGAGCGGCAGGATCACCTTCCGTACGGTCTGGAGCCGCGAGCAGCCGTCCAGGGCCGCCGCCTCCTCGATGCTGCGCGGGATGGTCAGGAAGTAGTTCTTCATCATGTAGATCGACACCGGCACGGTCTGTGCGATGTACACGATCGCCAGGCCCAACAGGTTCCCGGACAGCCCGAGTTTGGCGAACATGACGAACAGCGGCACGGCCAGCAGCGTGGCGGGGAACAGGTAGACGGCGAGGAACATCGCGCTGACGTGCCGGCTGCCGAAGAACCTGAGCCTGCTGATGGCGTACGCGCCGGGGACGGCCGCCGCGAGGGTGAGCAGCACCGTACCCAGCGCGACCGCCGCCGAGTTGAGCAGCATCCCCAGGAAGCCCTGGCCGCCCTCGGAGGTCGGCTTGAGCACGCTGCGGTAGGTGTCGAACGTGAAGTCCTTGGCGGCCACCCAGAGCGAACCCGGGTCCATCAGAAGGGCGTCGATCGGCTTCACCGACAGCAGGAGCATGTAGTAGAAGGGCACGATCGTGATCGCGGCCAGGAAGGCGATGGTCACCCAGCGGGCGACGCCGAAGAAGCGTTCCTCGAACTGCGTGCGCGTCATCCGGTGGCGCTCGGCCGTCGTCCGGCCGTCCCCCGCCGTGTCCCGGGCCGCCGGGCGCTGTGTCGTTGTCTCGGTGCGGCTCATCACGACTCCTCCTGGACCTTCTTGGCGAAGAACGTGAAGTAGATGCCGAGCAGCACCATCAGCACGACGGCCAGGACAAGGGCCTGGGCCGCCGCCGCGCCCACGTCGAAGCGCGCGGTGAGGAAGTCGTAGACGCGTACGGCGACGACGTCCGTGCCCGCCCCGCCGCCGGTCAGCAGGTAGACGTCGTCGAACTTGTTGAAGGTCATGATGAAGCGCAGGACGCTCAACAGCGCGATGACGGGCATCAGTTGGGGCAGCAGGATGTGGCGGAAGTTCTGTGACGGCGTCGCGCCGTCGACCCGCGCCGCCTCCTCCAGACCGTCCGGTACGGCCTGGAGCCTGGCCAGCAGGAAGAGGAAGGCGAAGGGGAAGTAGCGCCATGCCTCGAAGGCGATGACGGTGAGCAGGGCGAGCGGTACGTCGAAGTTCAGCCCGAGCAGGCTCACTTCGTACGAGCGGGTGGAGAGGAACGCGATGGGATCGTCCCAGCCCAGCAGCTTGCCGCCCCACTCGTTGACGATGCCGTACTGGGGGCTGAGCGCGACCTGCCAGACGAAGGCCACCGCGACGACGGGCGCGACGTACGGCAGCAGCATCGAGCCGCGCAGCAGTCCCCGGCCGCGGAACGGCCTGCGCAGGGCGAGCGCGGCGATCAGGCCGAGCACGATGGAGCCCGCGGTGGAACCGACGGTGTAGATCAGGGTGGTGGAGAGGCTGGACCAGAATCCGGCCGAGCCGAAGACGGCGGTGAAGTTGTCCAGGGACCAGTTGCCGAACAGGCCCATGCCCTGGATGTCGACCAGCCTGGCGTGCTGGAACGCCAGCAGTACGGTCCACAGGATCGGGATGATCACCACGACCAGCACCACCAGGAAGGTGGGCGTGACGAAGGCGAGTCCCGCGCGGTTCTCGCGCTGCCCGGCGGTGGCCGGACGGCGCTTGTCTCTCGTGGGTGGGCGGCTCTCGGTGGGAACGCGGCGCGTCTTCGCGCCGCTCGGTGCAGTGCTCATATGTATTCCTCGACGGGGCGCCGGGCGGCGGCTACTGGAGTGACTTCTGGAGGGCGGAGACTTCGTCGTTCGCCTCGCGGGCGGCCTGGCCGGAGGAGATCTGGCCGCTGGTCATCGCGCCGATCGCCTTGGGGACCGGGAGTTCTCCGTTGGTGGCGCCGACGAGGGCGCCCTGGCCCTCGGTGATGCCCCAGCGCTTCATGTTGTCGACGCCGTCGGCCAGTTGGTCGAGCAGGTCGTCGGAGTAGACCTCGTTCATGGGCTTTCGGGTGTCGACGCCGGCGGTGCTGGCACGCCAGGCCTCCTGGTACTTCGTCGGCTGCTCGACCGTCCCCCGGCGGACAGGGATCTTGCCCTCGGGGGCCATGCCGAACCAGTCCTCGTACCCGTTGTCCATCATGTACTCGATGAACTCGGTCGACGCGGCGGTCTCCGCCGTCCTCGTCACGGCCCACGACGTCACCTCGCCGAACTGCGCGGGCGATCCGTCGGGCCCCGCGAGCGCGGTGACGATCCCGCTGTTGCCGGAGAGGAACGCGGCGTCCTTCTTGCACTCGGCGCAGCTCGGCAGCGCGTCCTTGCGCAGCCCCGCCAGCTCGTCCAGGATGAACGACGACCAGACGATCATGGACGAGCCGCCGGAGAAGTAGGTGGCCCGCGTCGAGTCGACGGACTGGCTGCCGGCCGGACCGTACTGGCGGCCGAGCTTGTCGTAGGTGTCGAAGGCCGTCTCGCAGGCGGGGGAGTCGAGCGCCACGTCGCCGGCGTCGTCGACGAGGCGGCAGTTGTTGGCGAGCGCGATGTTCTCGAAGCTCTGCTGGGTGAAGACGTCGCCGGGGTCGGTGGCCACGGAGATGCCGTCGTGGCCCTCGCGGTCGAGCGTGTCGGCGGCCTTGAGCAGCTTGTCGTACGTGTCGGGCACCGCCAGTCCCGCCTCCTTGAGCTGGTCCTGGCGGTAGACGAGCAACTGGAGCCAGGCGTCGGAGGGGACGGCGAGCTGCTTGCCCCCGTCGGCGGTCAGGCTCAGGGCGTTGTCGGCGAAGGTGTCCTTGCCGAGGCTGTTCACGATCTCGCCGCTGACCTCGGTGTTGAGCAGGCCGTTGCTGTACATCTGCCAGACCTGGCCCATCGGTACGGCTCCGATGACGTCGGGCAGTGTGCCCGCTGCCGCCGCCGACATGATCAGCTGCGGCAGTTGGCCCTCGGAGACGCCGACGAGGTCGACCTTGACGCCCGACTCCTTCTCGAACCGGTCGATGATCTTGTTGGTGGCCTCCATGCGGGGCGGCAGGTTCTCCTGCGTCCACACCGTGATCCTGTTGTCCGGACGGGACGGGCCGGTGTCGGCGGAACAGCCCGCCAGCACGCCGACACCCAGTACCGCCGCCAGGCCCGCCGCGGTCGTCCTCGACCGCCGGATCCTCTTGCGCATGGCTCGCCCTCACCTACTCGGTTCCCGAACTGTTCGGATCGTTGCGTCTTATGTTTTGGATAGCGGCATCTCAGCACTACTTTTGCGTATTGACAAGACATAAGTCTGAGATAGGTTCGACCTAAGTCCGAGAGGTCATCCCACGCCGCACCTCGCCGGAACCCCACCCCGGCCTCGCCGGAACCCCCTCGCACCCGCCGGAACCTCAGCACCGAACGACATCTCGGAGTCCTCACGTGGAACGCGTCGTCCAGTTCACCGCCCCACGGCACGTCGAAGTGGCCGCGCACGCCAGTGCCCCGCTGCCGCCCGGCCATCTACGGGTCCGCACCCGCTACTCGGGCATCTCGGCCGGTACCGAACTCACCGCCTACCGGGGCACCAACCCGTATCTGACCCGCACTTGGGACCCCGACGCGCGGATCTTCCGCGACGGCGCCGCCGGCATTGAGTACCCCGTCGCGGGCTGGGGGTACTCCGAGGTCGGCGAGGTCACCGAGGTCTCACCCGAACTCGAACGCGAACGTGATCGCCAACTCGGACTCGGACTCGAACTCGAAGGCGATCGTGGAACCGGCCCGGCAGTTGGGCTGCCCCGCGTCGGCGACCTCGTCTGGGGCATCTGGGGCCATCGCAGCGAAGGCATCGTCCCCGTCGAGCGGATGATCGGCCACACCCTGCCCGAAGGACTCGAACCGCTCGCCGGAGCCTTCGCCCGGGTCGGCGCCATCGCCTACAACGCCGTCCTGGCCGCCGACATCCACGTCGGCGAGGACATCACCGTCTTCGGCCAGGGCGTCATCGGCCTCCTCACCACCCGGCTCGCCCAGCTCAACGGCGCCCGCGTGACCGCCGTCGACGCACTCGACGGCCGGCTCGCCACGGCGCGCGCCTACGGGGCGAGCCGCACCCTCAACGCCTTGACCGACGCGGTCGCCGAGTCCGTACGCGAAGCCACCGACGGCCGGGGCGCCGACGTCGCCATCGAGATCAGCGGCGCCTACCCCGCCCTCCACGAGGCCCTGCGCTCCGTCACCGTCGGGGGCCGCGTCGTCGCCTCCGGCTTCTACCAGGGGGACGGCGCGGGACTGCGGCTCGGTGACGAGTTCCACCACAACCGCGTCCAGCTGATCAGCTCTCAGATCGGCGGTGTGCCACCGCAGTTGGCCGGCCGCTGGACGGTGGAGCGCCTCCAGCGGACCTTCCTCGCACTCGTCGCCGAAGGGCGGGTCGACGTGGCGTCACTCGTCAGCCATGTCGTCCCCGCGGCCGAGGCCGCCGACGCCTACGCGCTTCTCGACGAACGCCCCGCCGACGCCCTCCAGATCGTCCTGGAATTCTGAAAGGTTCCCCGATGCTCAAGACCGCCTGCCAAGAGCAGCTGCTGCCGGGGGAGACCCTTCAGCAGAAGTGGGACTTCGCGCGTGACGCCGGATTCGACGGGATCGAACTGCGCGCCAGGGGCGACCTCCACTTCCAGGAACGCCTCCCCGAACTCCGCGCCGCCCGCCGCGACGGCGTCGTCATGCCGACCGTCTGCGTCGACATGCTCCACTTCTTCGCGGCCTTCGACGCAGACCTGCGCCGCGACGCGATCGCCCAGCTCAAGTCCCAGCTCTCCGTGATCGCCGAACTCGGCGGACTCGGCGCCCAGACCCCGGCGTCGTACGGCATGTTCTCCCGCCGCCTCCCCCCCTTCGAGCCGCCGCGCGGCGCCGAAGAGGAGCGCGCCGTACTGCTCGACGGGCTCACCGAACTCGGCGAACACGCGCGCAGGGAAGGGGTGTCCCTCTTCCTGGAGCCGCTCAACCGGTACGAGGACCACATGGTCAACCGCCTCGACCAGGCAGCAGAGTTGATCCGCGCCGTCGGCCTCGACTCGGTCCGGATCGGCATCGACAGCTACCACATGAACATCGAGGAGGCCGACCCGGCGGGTGCCATCCTCGCCGCCGCGCCCTACATCGGTCACGCGCAGGTCAGCGACTCCAACCGGTTCCAGCCCGGCGCCGGCCACCTCGACTGGCCCGCCTGGCTCGCCGCGCTGCACTCCATCGGCTACGAGGGCTACCTCGCCGTCGAGTGCCGGCTGACCGGTGACCCCGTCGAAGCCGTACGCTCCATCCCCACCCTGCTGCGAAGGTCGGGGGCATGACGGCCACCACCGCCGGCCCGCCCGCACCCCCCGGCACGGGTGCGTCCGGGACCCGGACCGGCCGCCGGGCGGCCCTGCGCGCCGCGGCGTCGCGCGTGCTGCTCGCCAACTGGACCGGCACCTCCACGGTGCCCTCCCACACCCTCTATCCGCACCAGTGGAGCTGGGACTCGGCCTTCATCGCCGTCGGGCTGTCCCGCCTCTCGCCCCGCCGGGCCCAGCGCGAACTCGAAACGCTCCTCGGCGCCCAGTGGGACGACGGCCGTATCCCGCACATCGTGTTCAACCCGGCCGTGCCGCTCGACGCCTACTTCCCGAGCCCCGACTTCTGGCGCTCCAGCACCGCCGGAGCCACGGCCGGCGCGCCCCCGGACATCGAGACCTCCGGGATCGTCCAGCCGCCCGTGCACGCCCTCGCCGCATGGCTCGTTCACGAGAGCGACCCCGAGACGTCCGGGCGGCGCGGCTTCCTTGAGCGGGTCTACCCGCGCCTGACCGCCTGGCACAGGTATCTGCACACGAACCGCGACCTCGGCGGCGCCGGCCTCGCGTCCGTACTGCACCCGTGGGAACCGGGCATGGACAACAGCCCTTGCTGGGACCGGCCGTTGGAGCGGGTCGACCCGGCGCCCGCCGCCTCGTTCCGCCGCGCCGACCTCACCCACGGCGACGCGGCCGACCGGCCCACCGATCTCGACTACGGCCGCTACGTACGGCTGGCCACCGACTACCGCGAGCGCGGCTACGCCGACACCGACAGCAACGCCGATGTCGACACCGGCACCGACGTCGGCACCCGCGCGCCGCACGGCTTCGTCGTCGAGGACCCCGGCTTCAACGCCTTCCTCATCGTCTCCGAACACGCCCTGGCCGCCATCGCCGTGACACTCGGTCAGGAACCGCGGCCGCACCGGGAACGCGCCCGCGCCCTGACCACCGCCCTGGTGGAGCGCCTCTGGCACCCCGAAGCCGGCCTGTTCCTCTGCCGCGACCTGCGCACCGGCACACCCATCGAGGAGAAGAGCGTCGCCGGCCTGCTCCCACTGCTGGTACCGGACCTGCCCGACGACGTCGTGGAGGCGCTGCTTCGCACCGCGTCCGGCGAACACTTCGGGCTCGGCTCCACCACGGCACTCGCCCCCAGCTACGACCTGCGCGGCCGCTCCTTCGACTCCTCCCGGTACTGGCGCGGACCCGCCTGGTTCAACATCAACTGGGCTGTCGAACGCGGACTTCGGCAGCACGGGGCGCTCGCACGCGCCGACGACCTGCGGCACGCGATCCTCTCCTCGGCCGGTGCCTCCGGCTTCGCCGAATACGTCGAC
Source organism: Streptomyces sp. NBC_01508 (assembly GCF_045040315.1). NCBI lineage: Bacteria > Bacillati > Actinomycetota > Actinomycetes > Kitasatosporales > Streptomycetaceae > Streptomyces > Streptomyces sp. NBC_01508. The sequence goes on from NZ_CP109419.1 coordinate 7,959,243, forward strand.
CCGCGCACCGGCCGGGCCCGCGGCACGACCGACTTCAGCTGGACCGCGGCCGTCGTCCTGGACCTGCTGGCCCGCACCGAGGAGCCGGGGGAGGGCGGGGACCGATGAGCACCGCACCCCAACTCCTCGTCCACGCGGGTACGTTCGCGGCACTCGACGGCAGCGGCGACATCACAGGCACCCGCGGCGGCTCGCCCGACGGCCTGTTCGTCCGCGACGCGCGCCACCTCAGCCGGTGGCGGCTGACCGTCGACGGCGCCGTACCCACCGCCCTCGTGCCCGGCGACTCCGCCGGGGGCACGACGGCGGTGCTCACCGCGAGCAGCACCCGCGACGAACCCTCCGGCTGGACGCTGCTGCGACGACAGGCCCTCGTACAGGGCCGGTTGGTGGACCGCGTACGGATCATCAGCAACATCGCCCAGGACACCACGCTCGCCGTCACCGTCGAGGCCGACGCGGACTTCGCCGACCAGTTCGAGCTGCGCGGCGACCGCCGTACGTACGACAAGCCCGACGCCGGCCGGGACATCCACACCGTCCCCGGCGGCATCGAGTTCACCTACCGGCGCGTCGGCTGGCGGTCGTCCACCACGGTCACCGCCACCCCCGCGCCCACCGCCGTCACCGGCCGCGACACCGGCCGCGACCTCACCTGGCATCTGCCGCTGCCCGCCCACGGCAGCGCCGAACTCACCCTGACCGTCACGGCGCGTGCCCACGGCGCCGCCGAACCGCCGCCCGCTCCGAGCAGTCCCGAAGAGGCCGAGGAGCACATACGGCGCGACGCCGCGCGGCTGCGGCCCGTTCCCGCGCTCCCGGCCGACGACACCCCGCTCGGCCGGGCGTGCGCCCAAGGACTCGCCGACCTCGCGCTGCTGCACATCCCGGCCACCGGTCCGGACGGCGAGGAGTTGCGTGTCCCCGGCGCCGGAGTCCCCTGGTTCCTCACCCTGTTCGGCCGCGACTCACTGCTCACCTCGTTCTTCGCGCTGCCCCACCTGCCGCACATCGCCGAGTCGACCCTCCTGGCGCTCGCCGCCACCCAGGCCACCACCCACGACCCGGCGGCCGTCGCCCAGCCCGGCAAGATCGTGCACGAGATCCGCCACGGCGAGCTGTCCCACTTCCGGCAGGTCCCGTACGGGCGTTACTACGGCTCCGTCGACAGCACCCCGCTCTTCGTCGCGCTCCTCGCCGCCCACGCCCGGCAGACCGGCGACCCCACCCTCGCGCGCCGCCTGAAGCCCCACGCCCGCGCCGCCGTCCGCTGGATGTTCGGACACGGCGGCCTCGCCCGGCACGGCTACCTCGTCTACGCCGGCGACCCCGGCGGCCTGCTCAACCAGAACTGGAAGGACTCCGCCGGCGCGGTCTGCTTCGCCGACGGCACCCAGGCCACGGGCGCCATCGCCGTCGCCGAGGCCCAGGGCTACGCGTACGACGCCCTGCGCGGCGCGGCGACCCTCGCCCGTACGGCATGGGACGACCCCGTCGAGGCGGACCAACTGGACGCGGCGGCGGACGATTTGCGGGCCCGCTTCCACGACGACTTCTGGATGCCCCGCAGCGGCTTCCCCGCCCTCGCCCTCGACGGAGCCGGGCGCCAGGTCGACGCGCTGGCCTCGGACGCCGGACACCTGCTGTGGTCGGGCATCCTCGACGACGAGCGCGGCCGGATCGTCGGCCGCCGGCTGCTGGAGCCCGACTTCTTCTCGGGCTGGGGCATCCGCACCCTCGCGGCGGGCCAGGCCCCGTACCACCCGCTCTCCTACCACCGCGGCTCCATCTGGCCGCACGACAACGCCGTCATCGCGCTCGGACTCGCCCGCCACGGACTGCACGAGCAAGCCGCGCGGGTGAGCGGCGGGCTCCTCGACGCGGCGGCGGCACACGGCCACCGGCTGCCCGAAGTCATCGCGGGCCACGCGAGGCAGGACGGCCACGGACTTATCCCGTACCCGCACTCCTGCTCGCCGCAGGCATGGGCGGCGACTACCCCGCTGGCCCTGCTCACGGCCCACCGGGCGGGATAGGACGCCCTGAGCCGATCGCCGCGTGGCCCGTCCGACGATCGAGGACCGACACGGTACGCGGTAACCCCCCACCCATAATGGCTTCATGCACAGGCCCCACAGCCAGCCACCAAGCAGGTCCGTAACACCGCGAACCGAGGTGTACGGCGCGGACTTCCTTCAGCTCACGGTCGACGACGCGCCGAAGGGCGAACTCTCCGGCTGGCTCGCCGGACAGCTACGGCGCGCGATCTCGGACGGGCGGCTGCCGGTCGGGAGCCGACTGCCCGCCACCCGCACCCTCGCGGCGGAGCTGCACGTCTCGCGCGGCGTCGTCACCGAGGCGTACCAGCGGCTGACCGAGGACGGCCATGTCGCCGGCCACGGCCGAGCGGGTACGACCGTCGTCGCCGCACCCGTGTCCGTGCCCGAACGACGCGCTCCCGTACGGCAGTTCGGCGCGCCGCCCACCACGACCACGGGCACGGCGGCCCGGACACCCTTCACCGACCAGCCCGGCCCGGACGTCTTCGACGTCGTACGCGCCACCCCGGCGCGCGTCGACCTGAGCCCCGGCGTCCCCGATCTGGCGTCCTTCCCGCGCGCCGCCTGGCTGCGCGCCGAACGCGCCGTACTGGGCACCCTCGCCGCGTCGGACTTCGGCTACGGCGACCCCCGCGGCACCCCCGCGCTGCGGCAGGCCGTCGCGAACTGGCTCGCCCGCAACCGGGGCATCACCGTGGACCCCGGACGGATCGTCGTCGTCGCGGGCACCGCGCAGACCCTGGGCCTGCTCGCCCAGGTACTCACCCGCCACGGGATCTCCGACGTGGCCGTGGAGGACCCCGGATCGCTCGGCGCCCGGCAGCACCTCCGCCACTGGGGCATGCGCACCCCACCGGTCCCCGTCGACGCCGACGGAATCCGTGTCGACGCGCTGCGCGCCGACGGCGCCCCCGCCGTACTGGTCACCCCGGCCCACCAGTTCCCCACCGGAGTCGTCCTCGGCGGCGAACGGCGCCGCGAACTCATGGCATGGGCGCAGGACGGCGGACTGATCATCGAGGACGACTACGACGCCGAACACCGCTACGACCGGCCGCCGGTCGCCGCACTGCGATCGATGCTCGCCGAGCACGTCTGCTACGCCGGAAGCGTCTCCAAGCTGCTCGCCCCCGCGCTGCGCGTCGGCTGGGTCGTCGTGCCCGCCGAGTACCACGACGCCCTCGTGGACGCCAAGCGCTTCACCGACCTCGGCAACGCCGCACTGCCCCAACTGGCCCTCGCCCACCTGATGGAGTCCGGCGAGCTGGAACGCCTGCTGCGCACGCTGCGCCGCCGCCACCGTGCCCGCCGCGACGCGATGATCGCCGCCGTCGCCGAGCACCTGCCCGGCGCTGTCGTACGGGGAGCGGCGGCGGGCCTGCATCTGACGGTCACCTTCGACGCGCCAACGACGGGCGGCGGCGTGACGGACCCCGGCATCACCGACACCGCCCTCGCCACCGCCGCCCTCGCCCACGGCGTCAAGGTCCAACCCCTGTCCTGGCACAGCCAGACACCCCAACCGCCCGGCCTTGTCCTCGGCTACGCGGCGAGTACCCCCACCGCCATCGCCGACGGCATCGCGGGCATCGGCCGGGCGCTGCGGTCGGTCTGGGGCGTGTTGTGACAGTAGCGCCGTCCGCCCGGAGGGCGGGGCCGACGGCGTCTGGTGCGGTGCGTCGCAAGGCGGAGGGATCGTGCTCGCACTGGAGGTACTCGGATGCCTTCGAAAACGCTGTCAACGAAGCGAGGTGCCGTGCCAGGCGTCCCGGGCCCCCGAAGATCCACCGGACAGACCCTAGCCGCGAATCCCGGCCGGCGCTCCCCGGCCACCGCACTACCGGGACAGCAGCGGCTCCAGCGGGTCCGCCGGCCGGATGTCGTCGAACGGGCCCGTCTCGACCACGTAGGAGCAGTACGTGTACGAGTAGCCGGAATCGATCGACATCCCGTCCGTCGTGCTGGTCACGTCGTCGGCCGAGTCCCCCGAGTGCTTCAGCAGGAAGTGGTAGTCACCCACGGGCAGCCGCAGTGTCTTCTTCGGGTAGCCCTTGCCGGAGCCCTTGCACGCCTTGTCGGCCGCGACGGAGCTGGAGTAGTTCTCGCAGCCGTCGCACGCCTTGATCTTGATCGTCCCCGTCACGGGTCCCGTGTAGAGGATCTCCACCGCGTCCGAGGCGTCGTTGCTGATCACCACCTCCAGCCGGGCACCGCCGGGAGCCTTCTCCGGCGGCAGACGCTTGCCGGCCGCCCCGCGCTCGGCGGCGATCTCGGCGGCGATCGCGATCTCCCTCGCCCGATCCCCGCGGTCGCTGGCCTTGTACGTGGACCTGAACGACGTCAGCGTCTCCAGGGCCAGATCGAAGTCCTTGTCCTTGAACTGGTCCACGCCGCAGGAGTACGTCCCGCTCTCCACGGCCGACGCGGCGGCCTTCTTCAGGGCGGCGGTGTCCGTCTCGAAGGACTTCACCATCTCGGAGATGTTCTCCAACTCCGTGGTGGTCGTGCACGGATCGGCGCCGTCCAGCTCTCCGGCGCGCTGCTCTATCGCGGTGTCGACGGCCGGCTTCACCGCAGCCGCCTGAGCCGACTTCGGGAACGTGGAGATGAGTTCGGCCAGTTCACCCCGGTCCGTGCCCGACCGGTCCGGCGCAAGACCCGCCTTCCCGCACTCCAGGAGCGAGGTGGCCAACGGCTCGTCGGGCCACGTGGCCAGCTTGCCGAGTAGCTTGCCGTCGACGGAATCGGGCACGTCACGCAGGTACTTGAGAGGGGCGACGGCCTCGCAGTACTCCTTGTCGGCGTACGGGCGCGAGACGGCGTCGTAGAACGTGGCCAGTCGCTCGGGCACGAGCTTGCCCGCCCTCGAACCCCCCTCGTTCTCGCCGAGTTCACGGTAGACACCGAGGGCGGAGGCGTATCCGGCGGTCTTGTCCTTCCTGTCGCTGTCGCGCAGCGCCTCGACCTGCTTGTCGGCCTCGGCGAGCCTGCCGAGCAGCATCCGCTGCACGGCCTCCTTCCGCTCCGAGTCGTAGGCGACCGCGCCCCCCACCGGAATCGCGAGCAGTACCAGAGCCACGGCGACGGCCACGGCGGGCCGCAGGGCGGGGAGCATCAGCGGCGCTCGCGGGGCCGGATGCCGCACGCGCCGCGCACCGTCGAGGGCCGCGCCGATCAGCACCAGGGCGTACAGGGCGACAACAAGGCCCGGTGCGCCGTCTGTGTCGGCCGGCAGCACGAGGAACAGGAGCAGTCCGGTCGCCACCAGGTTGAGGGCGAGCCGAACCCAGTCGCGGATCAGGACGTAACCGAGCCCGAGTCCCGTGAGGTTGAGGAGCGCGACGGCGGCGACATGCCCGGAGGGAGCCGGAGGGCCGGCGGGCGGGGGAGGCGGCGGCGTCGGCGGGATAGGTGGACCGAAGGCCGGAGGCTGGGCCGGCGGTGCCGCGGGCGGCGTCGGGGGCGGTGTCAGCGGTCGCGCCGGGACCGAAGGCGGTACGGCGTCGGTGGGTTCGTCCGCGCCCCTGCCCGCGCTCGCGCCCGGCCCTTCACTCCCGTCCGGACCCGTTCTCTTCTCGTCACTGTCTCTCCCCGTCGCCATGTGCCCCCCTGGTGTCCTGTGCCGCAGCGTTCCGCTGCTACTCCATACAGTGAACGTCAAGGTCGGTGCGGTGCAAGGCGGTTGGGGGACGACCACCGCGTCCGCCGGGGCCGGGCGGGGTTCCGCGCTCCGCGCGGAATTTCGGCCAGGAGAGGGATTAACACCCTCGAACTCTGGCCAGAATGATGCCGTGACAGTGAGTCGGCGAACTACATAATAACAAGTCGGGGCGCCCCAGAAGATCATTCATTCTGCTCTCCGGGAATCGCCCCGTCACCGCGCACCTTCACCACTCAGCATTACGTCCCAGGCCATCGGGCCACCAATGAACGGCGCGAGGAGAGCGGCCGTGCATGATGAATTCCTGTGCCATGTCACCGCCTACGGTGTCAGTGGCGGCGAGCGGATAGGCGTACCCCTGGGAACGTATCGCGCACCCACTCTGTCACTTGCACTGTGGTGGTTACGGGACCGCGCGACCTGGATTGCCGAACGCCTCGATCCGAGCCCCGACAATGAGAAATTTCCCGCGCGGGCGCTCGCCCCTCTGGCGGACACCGTCCCCGACGTACCCCAGATGCTGCGGGCCTGGCGCGACAATCAGGCCCATCAGGACCGCGTCGCGGAACATCTGGCGGCGGGTCACCTCATTCGCGTCGCCACGCGCGACGAAACCACGGAATACGAACTCCTCGCGGAATCCGTCGACGCGCTGCGGATGGACCGCGCCAGCCCTTCGCTGATCGACGAAACGGAAATCCGGGACAGTTACGAGGACGCTTACGCCGACGCCCGCACGCGCGGACGCACTCCCGTCACGCCGGCGCACGAGCGCGAGGGTGAGTACGGTTACGCGTACGCATACGTAAAGCCCTCGGAAGTCCCCGGGAAATGGCGTACGTGGGAAGACTCCTTCGCCGACACGTTGCAACTGGGCCGACCGCCCCGGTAATCGCGGGACAGCCGCATCGGAATAACCGCCTTCGCACCGCCGTTCACCGTGTCACACACGCGGCGCGCGGTGCGCGCCGCACAACGGCCGCCGTCGCCCGGACGTTGCTACGGTCGGCTTCGCACGGGCTCCAGGCGTTCCCAGGCGGGCGCCACGGGCCGAGCGAGACCCAGTAAGGAGAGACGGCAGATGCTGTTCGGCAAAGAGCACGTCAAGCGCTACCAGGAGACCGACGGCGAGGTGGGACACGAGTGGGAGAACGGCACGACCACGCTGATCCTCACCACCACCGGCCGCAAGAGCGGCGAGCAGCGCAGCACCCCCCTCATCTACCGCACCCACGGCGACGATCTGCTGGTGGTCGCCTCGAAGGGCGGCGACGACTCGCCTCCCCTCTGGTACCTCAACATCCAGGCGAACCCCGAGGTCCATGTGCAGGTGAAGGGCGACCGCTTCACCGCCCGGGCGCGCACCGCGAGCCCGCAGGAGAAGCCGGAGATGTGGCGGCGGATGGCCGAGGTCTGGCCGGCGTACGACGAGTACCAGACCAAGACGGACCGGGAGATCCCGGTGATCGTCCTGGAACGCGTCTGACCGCTCCGGCCGCCGGCGTGGTCTTCGCTTCCGTGAAGCCGCTCGCCCCGCGAGCGTGGTACCGCACCTCGCCGCGTTGCCGGAGTCATCCATGTACGTCCGGTGCCGACGTCAACACGTCGGCACCGGTTGGTTGGTGACGGTACGTCAGACGCGCGGCGGCAATTCCAGCGCCTCGGCCAGCGTGCGCCACTGGGCGAGCGGCAGATCCTCGCCCCGGTCGCCCGACAGCACCTGGATGGCCACGTGGTCGGCGCCGGCGGCCAGGTACTCGTCGACACGGGCACGCACCGTCCCGGGGTCGCCCAGCGCGAAGAGCGCGGCCAGCAGTCGGTCGCTGCCGCCGTCCGCGAAGTCGCCCTCGGCGAAGCCGAGTCGGAGCAGGTTGTCGGTGTAGTTGGGCAGTTGGAGATACATCGACAGCATCCCGCGCGCCACGGTCCTGGCCCGGTCGATGTCCGTGTCGAGTACGACGGTCAGCTCCGGCGCGAGGAGCGCGTGCGGACCGAGCGTCGCGCGTGCCTGTGCCGTGTGCTCCGCCGTGACGAGATAGGGGTGGGCGCCGGCCGCCCGGCCGGCGGACAGCTTCAGCATCTTCGGGCCGAGCGCGGCGAGGACGCGCCCCGAAGCGGGCACCGGATCGGCCGCGGCGTCCAGGGCGTCGAGGTACTCGACCATGGCCGAGTAGGGCCGTGCGTAGTTCGGGTTGAATCCGCCGTGGCTGACGCCCAGTCCGAGGACGAAGCGCCCTCCCGCGTCCTTCTGGATCCGCGCCGTCCGCTCGGCGACGGCCTGTGCCGTGTGCTCCCAGATGCTGAGGATGCCGGTCGCGACGGTGATGTGCCGGGTCGCCCGGACGACGGGAGCCACCTGGTCGAGCGAGGGGCTGCCGCCCATCCAGATCGTCCCGTATCCCAGCGCGTCCAGCTCGGCGACCGCCGCCGAGACCGCCGAGAGGCCGCGGGGGTCCGAAGGGTGCAGGGCCGAACTCCAGATACCGATCCTGCCGAAACGTGCGTCGTTGTCAGAGGGCATACCGCAAGCTAACCCGTGCGCGGGGCTGCCGCCCCGGCACCGCGCCCGCCCGCCGGCGGCCGCGGCCCGCCTCTGCCTCGTGGTCTCGCGGGCTCGCGGTGCGGACGGGATGGTTCCCCCGCGTTCACCACGTCAACATCAGCCGCTCACCCGGTGTCGACACCATCGGCCTACCCGCCCGGCCGCCTGGACGACATCAAGGAGCCCCGTGAAGATCCTCCGCAAGATCGCATCGAGCGCGAGCAACGGGAAGCGGCGGCCGGGCCGGCCGGCCGGTGCGCCGACCGGGACTGGGACTGGCACCGGGACCGGGACTCCCACCGGGACCCGGATCCGCGATCTCGACGAGGCGAACCGCCGGACGGCACGGGAGGCGGCACGCGTCAGGCCGGTCACGACCTCCGACATCATCACCACGCACCGCAAGGGCTTCCCGCACCACGGCTGGGTCGAGATCGACTGCGACCACTGTCCGCCGTTCGTCATGTTCTGCGCGAACGACGAGGCCGTCGCCCTCGACACCGTGTGGAACGGCCGCTTCGGCTACGAGCCGGCGAGCCTGCACCACTGGAGCCGGCTCGCCGCCACCAGCCGTACGATCCTCGACGTCGGCGCGCATGTCGGCTACTACGCGATGATCGCGTCTCTCGCCGCCCCCGAGGCCACGGTGCACGCCTTCGAACCGGTGCCGCCGATCCACGCCAGGCTGGCGGTCAACCACCGGGCGAACGGTCTGCGGAATCTCGTGCTCCACCAGAACGGGGTCTCGGACCGCGCCGGGACCGCCGACATCAACATCCGCTTCCCGCTGGCGAATCTGCTCTCCACCGGCTCTTCGCTGGAGGACTTCAGCAAGCCGGTGGCCAGTTCGTTCACGACCCGCGTCCGGCTGCGCACCCTGGACGAGACGCTGGGGGAGACCCCGGTGGACCTGATCAAGATCGACGTCGAGGGCCATGAGCCGGGTGTCCTGGCGGGAGCGCGGCGCCTCATCGGGCGCGACCGTCCCGTCATCATCCTCGAAGCCCTGCACAAGACGCTGCTCGGCAGGCTCACCGAGCCCTTCGCGGGACTCGACTACACCTTCCGCTGGATCTCGGAGTCCGACGGCCGCCTCGTCCCCGTCACCGGCGACCGTCCCGAGAAGAGCCGCAATCTGATCTTCACGCCGAGGGAGCGGGAGTACGCCTGACGGGCCACGCCGTACGGGTCCGCACATGGCGCCGCCCCGGCACGAGCGGTGTCGCTCGTGGCGGGGCGGCTGGTCGGCGGACCCGGCCGGGCTCAGTCGGCCGGCCGGGTCCGCCGGTCAGTGGTTCGGTCGGTCAGCCAGTCAGCTGAAGACGACCGAACGGACCTTCAGGCGCTCGGAGGCGTGGCCCCCGTTGGGCCGGAGGGTGAAGTGCGGGCCTTCACAGTCGACACCCGCGAAGACCGTCGCCGTGGCGTCGGTGTTGTTGCGGGGGGAGTGCGCCGGCGCCGTACGCGCGTTCTCGACCTCGGGCAGCGTGATGCACTCGCGGCTCTGCGGGTTCATCAGACCCGATGTCTGCGCGATGCCGGCCCGGTTGTAGTGCTGGTAGGTGAAGTCGCCCTGGGCCGCGCCGGCCGAGGCCGGCAGGGTGATGACGAGGGCGAGGGCGCCGACGGTGGCGGCCACACTGGTACGAAGTCGCACAGCAAACTCCTTGTGGTGCGGGTGGGGGTGGAACAGGTCGCCGAAAGCCTGTCCCGGCTCGTGCGGATGTTCTCCGAACGACCCGGTTCATCCCTCGAACAGCGGCCTGCTGAATCGCTTCTTCGTGCGCCATGTGGGTCCCCGCCCGGCTGTCGGCGCCGTACGGTCAGAGCCCGTCGGTGAACAGCAGCCGGTTCGGCGAGCCGTCGCTGACGGCGGACAGCCGGTTCTCCGTGGCCGAGCCGTTGAGCCGGGCGGCGACCTCGTCCACCGTGGCCTCCGGGTGCGCTGACTTGTAGAGCGCGGCCACACCGGCGACATGGGGAGAGGCCATCGAGGTGCCGTTGAGGGCGGTGCTCCCGCCGCCGAGCTTGGCCGACACGATGGCGGCGCCCGGCGCGTACAGCGACAGGCACTTCCCGTGGTTGGAGAAGCCGGTCTGCTTGTCGTCCTTGTCGGTCGCGCCGACCGTCACGACGCCCTCGGCCGAGGCCGGCGAGACGGTGCAGGCGTCCACCGCGTCGTTGCCGGCGGCGATGACCGGCAGGACACCCTTCTTCGACAGGGCGGTCGTCGCGCTGTTCACGGCGACGGACTTCGGGCCGCCCAGGGAGCCGTTGAGCACGGCCGGCTGCTTGGCGTTGCCCGCCACCCAGTCGAAGCCGGCGAGAATCCCCGACCAGGTGCCCTTGCCCTTGCAGTCCAGGACGCGGACGCTCACCAGGTCGGCCTCGGGAGCGACACCGTACGTACGGCCCGCGACCGTGCCCGCCACATGCGTGCCGTGCCCCTGACAGTCCTTGCCCTGCTGCCCGTCCCCGACGGCGTCGTAGCCCGGCTTGGCGCGCCCGCCGAACTCGTCGTGACCGAACTCGATGCCCGTGTCGATGATGTACGCGGTGACACCCTTGCCGGTGCCCCGCGCGGTGTACTCGCCGTCCAGCGGCAGCGCCTGCTGGTCGATCCGGTCCAGGCCCCAGGACGAGGCGGGGACCCGGCTGTTCGCGGGAGTGGTCTGCAGCGCCTCGACCACGGAGTCCTGCTCGACGGCCGTCACGCCGGGCGTCGTCCGGACGGTCCTGAGCTGGGCGGTGCTGAGCTCGGCCGCGAACCCGCGCAGCACGCTCGTGTACGTGAACAGGGGCTTCACCCCGGCCCGGTTGAGCAGCTTGTTGGCGTCGAAGGCGGCGTCGATGGACACGATGTAGCGGTCGACCAGCGGCGTCGCCGAACGGTGCAGCGGCGCGGTGTGCGGCTGGGCGGCGGCTTCCTGGGCGGTGGTGGGCAGCGGGCCGGCCGCCACCACGACCGCGCTCGTGGCGACCAGGAACATGCTGAGTTTCAGGCGATTTTTCATGAAAGGTACTCAAACATGATCGAATTATCTTGATGGGCAGGCGGGGCGGTGGTTCACCCGACCAGATCGCTCGCCGCCGGATCGCCGGCCGCCGGATCGCCGGCCGCCGGATCGCTTGGCGCATGGCGCGATGTGTGGGCCGTACGTCGTTGACGACGCGATTGCCGAAGGCCCAGGCTGGCGGACGTGCAGCAGCGACGCGTCGTCTTCGTGATCTTCGAGGGATTCCAGTCACTCGACCTCTCGGGCCCCTTCGAGGTGTTCCAGCAGGCCGGCCGGGCCGATCCCGGCTACGACTGCCGGATCCTGGCCCCCGTCGCGGGCCCGGTGCGCTCGACCAGCGGGCTGCGCGTGCACGCCGACCATGGGATCGGTGAGCTGGACCCCGCCGGGATCGACACCCTGGTGGTGGTCGGCGGCGGCGGGGTCCACGCCGCCGCGCGGGACCCCGCGCTCGTCGAGTGGATCGCCGAGGCGGCGACCACGGCCCGCCGGATCGCGTCGGTGTGCAGCGGTGTGTTCCTGCTCGCCGCCACCGGGCTGCTCGCCGGCCGCCGTGTCACCAGCCACTGGAGCCGCGACGCCCAGCTGCGCCGGGAGCATCCCGAGCTGACGGTGGACACCCGGCCGATCTTCGTCCGCGACGGACGGGTCTGGACGTCGGCCGGAGTGACCGCAGGGATGGACCTGGCTCTGGCGCTGGTCGAGGACGACCTGGGCCGCGACGTCGCCCACACCGTCGCCCAGCATCTCGTGCTGTTCCTGCGCAGGCCGGGCAGCCAGGCGCAGTTCAGCGTCCCGCTCTGGTCCGCGCAGCCGGCCACGGACCCGATCCGCACCGCCGTCTCGGCGGTCCACGCCGATCCCGGCGCGCCGCACACCCCGGCGGACCTGGCCGCACGGGCCGGGCTGAGCCTGCGTCACTTCCAGCGGCGGTTCGCCGCGGAGCTGGGGGTGGGGCCCGCCGAGTACGTGGAGCGCGTACGGGTGGAGGCCGCCCAGCGGGCACTGACCGGCGGCGACGACCCCGTCACCGCCGTCGCGCGCCGCTGCGGGCTCGGCAGCTCCGAATCACTGCGGCGCGCGTTCCACCGCCACTGCGGCGTGACGCCGACCGACTACCGCAACCGGTTCCGGTCGGCCGACTACCACGAGGGACCCATGACACAGGAGGACCACCCATGACCACGTACGGACTGCTGATCTTCGACGGCGCGGAGGAACTGGACTTCGTCGGCCCCTGGGAGGTGTTCACCGCCTCCTCCATGCTGCGCGACCAGGCCGACACCGCCGTCCTGGTGGCCGAGCGCGCCGGCCCGGTCCGGTGCGGCAAGGGTATGCGGGTGCTGCCCGACCACACGCTCGGCGACTGCCCGCCGCTGGACGTGCTGCTCGTCCCCGGTGGCCGGGGAACCCGGCACGAGGTGGACAACCCCGCGCTGATCGAGTGGATCGGCGGGACGGCCGCCGACGCAGACTGGGTCACCAGCGTGTGCACCGGCTCGCTCCTGCTGCACGAGGCCGGTCCCGCCCGTGGCCGGCGCGTGGCCACTCATCACGGATTCGAGGACGCGCTCCAGGCCCGTGGCGACGTCACCGTCGTCCGTGACGCCCGCTACGTCGTGGACGGGAATCTGATCACCAGTCAGGGTGTCTCCGCCGGGATCGACATGGCCCTGTGGCTGGTCGGCCGGCTCCACGGACGTGACCACGCCCGCGCGGTCCGCCGGTACATCCAGTACGAGCCCGCGCCGCCCTACCTGGCCGACGAGCCGCTGCCGTACTGACCCGCTTCGGCCAGCAACTCCCGCACCAGGGCGCCGACCTGCCCCGTCTCGATCAGGAAGCCGTCGTGCCCGTACGGCGATTCCACGGTCCGGGGCCGGTCGGCGCCGGGTATCGCGGCGGCCAACTCCGCCTGCTGCGCGGGGGGATAGAGCCGGTCCGAGCCGACCCCGGCGACGAGCGTCGGCATCCGTACCCGGCTCAGCGCGGCGCGCACGCCGCCACGGTCCCGCCCGACGTCGTGGCCGTTCATCGCCTCGGTGAGTGCGATGTAGCTGCCCGCGTCGAACCGGCGCACCAACTTCTCGGCGTGGTGGTCCAGATACGACTCCACCTGGTAACGCCCGCCCCGCCAGGGGTGTTCGCCCGGCTGGGGCCCGCCGCCGAACCGGGCGGCCAGTTCCGGCTCGCTCCGGTAGGTCACATGGGCGATCCGGCGCGCGACACCCAGCCCGCGGTGCGGACCGCCGCCCGGCCCGGCCCGGTGGTAACTCCCGCCCCGCCAGCCGGGATCGGAGCGGATCGCCCCGATCTGCACGGCGCCCCAGGCGATCTGCTCCGCCGACGCCGCCGCCGGACACGCGAGCACCAGCAGGGACCCCGTACGCTCCGGCCTGCTCACGGCCCATTCGAGAGCCCGCATCCCGCCCATGGAACCGCCGACGACCGCCGCCCAGCGCCCGATGCCCAGCGCGTCCGCCAACCGGGCCTCGGCCGCGACCTGGTCACGCTGCGTCAGATACGGGAACGACGGCCCCCACGGCGCCCCGCCCGGTCCGGCCGACGCGGGGCCCGTCGTGCCCTGGCAGCCGCCCAGGACATTGGGCGCGACCACGAACCACCGCCGGGTGTCGAACGCTCTGCCAGGACCGATCAGCGCGTCCCACCAGCCCGCCGACGGATGACCGGGACCGGCGGGACCGGCGGCATGGCTGTCACCGGTCAGCGCGTGCAGCACCAGCACCGCGTTCGCCCCGTCGGCGGCGAGCCGCCCCCACGTCTCGTACGCGATTCGCACCCCGGGCAGCGACCCGCCGCCCTCCAGCGGCAGCGGTTCCGCCAGGGCCACCCAGGCGCGGCGCCCCGGCGGATCCCCCTCCTGCCAGGCCCCGGTGGCCGGCGGGAGAGGGAGCGCGGTCGACCGCGCCGTACTCAGGACGCCGCCTTGGCGGCGCGGAACCCCGCTTCGAGATCGGCCTTCAGATCGTCGATGTTCTCCAGCCCCACCGACAGCCGCACCAGCCCCGGAGCCGTACCCGTGGCGGTCAACTGCTCCTCGTCGAGCTGGCTGTGGGTGGTCGACGCCGGATGGATGATCAGGCTCCGTACGTCTCCGATGTTGGCCAGATGGCTGAACAGCTCCACCGCGTCCACGAACCGCTTGCCCGCGTCGACACCGTCGCGCAGTTCGAAGGAGAGCACCGCGCCGGCGCCGCGCGGCAGGTAGCGGCGGCCCGCCTCGTACCAGCGGCTGGACTCCAGGCCCGGATGGTGCACGACGGCGACCTCGTCGCGCCGCTCCAGCCAGCGTGCCAACTCCAGGGCGTTGGACGTATGGCGCTCGACGCGCAGACTGAGCGTCTCGACGCCCTGGAGCAGCAGGAACGCGGAGTGCGGCGAGAGCGCCGGGCCGATGTCGCGCAGCAGTTGGACACGCAGCTTCACGGCGAACGCGCTCGGTCCCAGGTCCGGCCAGTAGCGCAGCCCGTGGTAGCTCGGGTCCGGGGTGTGGAAGTCCTCGAAGCGCTCGGCGTGCGCGCCGAAGTCGAAGGTGCCGGCGTCGACCACCACGCCTCCGAGGGTCGTGCCGTGCCCGCCCAGGAACTTGGTCGCCGAGTGGACGACGATGTCCGCGCCGTGCTCGATCGGGCGCAGCAGATAGGGAGTCGGCACCGTGTTGTCCACGATCAGCGGGACACCCGCGGCATGGGCCGCGTCGGCGACCGCCCGTACGTCGAGGACGTTGCCGCGCGGATTGCCGAGCGTCTCGGCGAACAGGGCCTTGGTGTTCGGGCGGACGGCGGCCCGCCAGGCGTCGATGTCGTCCGGGTCGTCGACGAAGGACACCTCGATACCGAAGCGCGGGAGCGTGTGGCGGAAGAGATTGTAAGTGCCGCCGTAGAGCGAGGTGCTGGAGACGATGTGGTCGCCGGCGCGGGCCAGCGTGAGGATCGCGAGCGTCTCGGCGGCCTGTCCGGAGGCGAGCGCCACGGCGGCGACACCACCCTCCAGCGCGGCGATCCGCTGCTCGAAGACGTCCTGCGTGGGGTTGTGGATGCGGGTGTAGATGTTGCCGGGCTCGGCGAGCGAGAAGAGGTCGGCCGCGTGCTGGGTGTCCCGGAAGACGAACGACGTCGTCTGGTAGATCGGAACGGCACGCGCGCCGGTCGTCGGATCGGGCACGGCACCCGAGTGGATCTGCTTGGTCTCGAAGGACCAGGCGGCACTGGGGTCCGGCCGGGAGGTGTCGTCGGGAGTGTGCCCCGCGGTGACGGAGTCGACGGGCTGGCTCATGGCTGGCGGCCTCGCACGGTTGAGACGGAGAGAAGAGGGGTGTGGCGGATCGCCACGGCACTACGGCGGACAGACACCGGCGCGTGCCTCTGGACCGTAAGGCCGTTCCGACAAGGCGGGAAGCGCGGCGCGGGAATGGCCACGAAGCTGAAACGAGGCGGCAACACACCGTGTTTGTTGACGGATCATTGCGAAGTTGTGGCGCGGCGGTCAGTCGTCTTCTGTGTTCGAATCTCGGCCCTCTACCGTGGCTCCGTCGCCAACTGCGGAAAGTGGGTCTGTCGTGTCCGTCACCGAAGAATTCCTCGCCAACAACACGGTCTACGCGGAGACATTCACGGGACCGCTGCGGCTGCCCCCGTCCCGCGGCCTCGCCGTCGTGGCCTGCATGGACGCCCGGCTGGACATCTACCGCATTCTCGGTCTCCAGGACGGCGAGGCGCATGTCATCCGGAATGCCGGGGGAGCGGTCACCGACGACGTGATCCGTTCTCTGACGATCAGTCAGCGGCTACTCGAAACAAGGGAGATCATCCTCATCCACCACACCCAGTGCGGGATGCTCACCTTCACCGACGACAATTTCAAGCGGGACATCGAGAACGAGACGGGGATCCGGCCGGAGTGGGCCGCGGAGGCGTTCACCGACGTGGTGGACGACGTACGTCAGTCGATTCGGCGGATCACCGCCAGCCCGTTCATCGTGCACAAGGACGCGATCCGCGGATTTGTCTTCGACGTGGCGACGGGACATCTCAACGAGGTGACGTGAACCGAATTGACGTGAAACCGAGGTGCTGCGAACCGGGGTGAAGTGACTCGTTCTCACTCCCGGTCCGTGTGGCGCAGGACGGCGGGAATCGCCGTGTCCCACACCCGGGCCGGCGGTGCCTGGTGACCGACCCCCTCTAGGGCGATCAGTCGGGCATCGGGAATCCCTTCGGCCAGCGCCCGCGCGTGGCCGAAGGGGAAGAGCGGATCCTCGGTGCCGTGCAGGACGAGCGTGGGCGCGGCCACGTCCGCCGGCCGGACCGTGACCGGCTCGTCGTCGTCCGCGAGCGCCCAGTGATTCTTCAGAGCCGCCTCGATGTTCGAGGTGCGGTCGACGGTCCGGCTCGCCGACTCCCTTGCCGCTGCCTCCTCTTCCTCCCCGAACGGCGCCGAACCGGCGAAGAGCCGGTCGGCCTCCACCATGTACGCGATCACCGCCGCGCGGTCCGACCAGTCGGGCTCGGGGGCCGGATCGGCGAACTGCGCTCGCAGCTCGTCCGACGGGGGCGGCAGTTCGGATCCGGTGGGACCGGCCGGGCTCGTGGAGACGAGCGTGAGCGTCGCGACCCGGTCGGGGTGTGCGACGGCCAGGCACTGGGCGAGGCCACCGCCCATGGAGATGCCCACCAGATGGGCCCGGTCCACGCCGAGCGTGTCGAGCAGGCCGACGGCGTCCGCGATCAGCGCGGAGAAGGTGTAGTCGGGGGCGCCGGCCGGGGAGGTGACGGACCGGCCGGTGTCCCGCTGGTCGTAGCGGACGACATGGCGCCGGCCGGCCGCGAGCCGCGCGCAGAACGCTTCGTCCCAGCCGTCCATCGAACTCCCCGCGCCACTGATCAGCAGGACGGTCGGATCGGTGGGGCTGCCGAAGGTCTGGACGCACAGGCGTACGCCGTTGGCCTCGACGAGCCGCGCGGGGCTCCGGGGTACGTCGTCGCCGGACGGGTGGTAGTCGGGGGCGGCGTCGTTCGGGGGCATGCGGGGCTCCTGTGCTCTGCGGCGTTGTTCGCCATCGGTCGTGCTCGTCGGTCGTCGTTGGTTGTGGTCGTCGGCCGTTGACGACCGCGCGGTCGATCAGTGCTCGAAGGACTCCGCGAGGTCCGCCGGGGCGGCCTGCTTCCAGGAGTCGACCAGGATGTCGTACAGCTCGCTCTCGTCCTCCAGCGCGCTCAACCGGGCCCGTACCCATGAGGAGTTGGCCTCGTGCGGCGGGACCCAGAACTTGTCGGGCTCCGCCGCGATCAGCTCCGTACGCTCGAACTTGGGGCAGCGGACGGCGAACGATGTGCCGTCGTCGGGCACTGTGACGTACATCCGCCCCGCGACGTGGAAGGTGGGGATGTTCCAGAGTTCCCTCTCCACGGTGCGCGGCAGGGACAGCGCGATACGGCGGACGTCGTCGGCGTCAAGTGCTGCGCCAAGTTCTGGGTCACGCATGGTTGTTGCCTTCGGATCGATGGACGCGGCTGCTCCCATGATCCGGCATTCGCCGCTCCCGCACACCCTGGTCCACCTGGTCCGCCCGGTCAGCCCCGTCCACCTGGCTCAGCGTCCGGCCGGTGCGCGCGGAGCGGGCACGCCGTGGGTCGGGTGTGCCGCGCCGGGCGTGCGTACTGCCGGGACCGGTCTTCTTCACCAGCAGCCACGCCTCGGCCGAGCCGTCCCGGCCGTCGCGGAAACGGGTGAGCGCGAAGGCGCCGCGCAGTTTCTGCCCGTTGAGCCAGAATGAGGCATGCCCCCTGTCCAGGGCCGCGGCGAACGCGCCGGGACCCGCGGCCCGGAGCGGGCGGTAGGTCCCCCGGTCCCAGACGATGACCGGGCCGGCCCCGTACTGACCGGAGGCGATGACGCCCTCGTACTCCCGGTACTCCAGCGGATGGTCCTCGGTGGGCACCGCCAGACGCTTGTCGCCCGGATCGGTGGACGGACCCCTCGGCACCGCCCAGGACTTGAGCACGCCGTCCACCTCCAGCCGGAAGTCGAAGTGCAGACGGCGCGCGTCATGGATCTGGATCACGAACGACGGTTCACCGGTGGGGGAGGCGTTCTCGCCGCACGGTTCGTCGGTGGCGTCGAACCGGCGCCTGTCGTGATACCGCGCCAAGCGGTCCCCGTCCGCGCTTCGATCGTCCACGGCGGCTCCCTGGGCAGCCGAGCCGGACAGGGCCTAGCCTTCGATGTCCTCGTCCGACGCGACGTGCACGGCGGCCTCCTCGGCCGACGCGGCGCCCCCGTCGATCCCGACGTCGCGGGCCGACACGTCCGAGTGCCGGCGAGGCGCGATGTCGTCCACCGGCTCCAGCCGTCCCGCCCGCGCGTCGCCCACTTCCGGGTCGATGGGCTCGCCCTCACCGTCGGGCACGTCACCGACGTCGTCGCCCCGCTCCGGACGCACCTCCGGGGTTTCCTGGACGAGCCGCCGGTCCAGGGACTCGCCCTCGCGCTGCTCCTCGTTGGTGACCCCGTACTTGTTGACGCCAAGGGGATGCTCGGGCGGGGAGTAGCCCTCCGCCATCATGTCGTCCAGCCCGGGCTCGTCCAGCACGTTCTCCAGGTCGAGATCGTCGGAGGGGGCGTTCCGCACGTCCGAGTACTCGGGCTGGTAGACATCGTCGCCTCGTGACTCGTCGGCCATGACTCGATCCTTTCCAGAAGGGGCTCCAGCGTGCGCGTGTCCGGATCGTCGTACGACGACGTCCGGGGCCGCCCCTGCGGGTGCCCGGCCCGGCTCTCGTGGACCTGGGGGGGCGGGAATCGGGGACCCGCCAGGAACATTGCGAGCGATGTTCAGAATACGCCCCAAATGTCCATGTAGCGGTTCGGGTGGGCGGGGGCAGGTCTGCCCGGGACCGCCCGGTGGCCGGTCCGTCCGCTCCGAGCGGCCCGGCAGCAGGGAGCGTGAGCGGAGAGTGAGCGCGGCCGGAGGGCGGCGCGGCGTCGAGGACGACGCGCGCCGGGGATGGCGGGGGCCTCGCCCGCGTACGCGCGTACGCGGGCGAGGCCCCCCGGGGGGCTACCGGGTCGGCGTCGGACGGCTACGTCCCCGCCACCGGGCTCGGCGCCGGCGCGTAGCCGGTCGGCCGGGCCGTGAAGGTGCCCCGGCCCTGCGTGCGGCTGCGCAACCGGGTCGCGTAGCCGAACAGCTCGGCCAGCGGCACGGTCGCGGTGACCACCGTCGTACCGGCACGCGCCGTCGAGCCTGAGACCCGGCCGCGCCGGGCCGCCAGATCGCCGAGCACCCCGCCGACGGCTTCGTCGGGGACGGTCACGGTGACCTCGACCACCGGTTCCAGCAGCACCATCGTGCCGCTCCGCAGCGCCTCGCGGAGCGCGAGCCGCCCGGCCGTTCGGAACGCCATCTCCGACGAGTCCTTCGCGTGGACGGCCCCGTCGGTCAGGGTGACCCGTACGCCGGTCACCGGGTGACCGCCGAGCGGCCCCTCGGCGAGCGCGTCCCGGCAGCCGGCCTCGACCGCCCGGACGTACTCCTGCGGTACGCGTCCGCCGACGACGGTCGACCGGAACACGAAGTCGGCCTTCGCGGCGCCGTCCGTGGCTGCATCGGCATCGGCACCGGCGTCCGGCCCGGCGTCCGGCGCCGACTCCAACGGCTCGGTGTCGATGACGACATGGGCGAACTGCCCCGCGCCGCCGTCCTGCTTGACGTGCCGGTACACCAGCCCCGACACCCCGCGCCCGACCGTCTCCCGGTAGGCCACCCGCGGCCTGCCGACGCCGATGTCCAGCCCGTGGGCGCGGCGGATCTTCTCCACCGCGACCTCCAGATGCAGCTCACCCATCCCCGACAGCACCGTCTGACCGGTCTCGGAATCGGTACGGACCACCAGCGACGGATCCTCCTCGACCAGCCGTGCCAGCGCCGACACCAGCCGGTCGACGTCGTTGCGGCCGCGCGCCTCGACCGCCACGGAGACCACCGGATCGGCGACGGTCGGCGGTTCGAGGACCAGCGGATCCGACGGTACGCACAAGGTGGCGCCCGCGCGGGCGGCCTTCACCCCGACCACCGCGACGATGTCCCCGGCCACCGCCCGGTCCACCTCCGCGTGGCGGTCGGCCTGGACCCGCAGGATCCGGCTGATCCGCTCCGTACGGCGCGTACCCACGTCCAGCACCGCCTCTCCCTTTCCGACCGTTCCCGAATACACCCGCAGAAACGTCAGCCGACCCGTGGCGGTCGAGTTGACCTTGAACACCAGCGCCGCGAACGGCCCCGCGGGGTCCGCGGTCCGCTCCTGGACCGTGCCGCCCCGCGTACCGCGCACCGCCGGTACGTCCAGCGGCGACGGCAGGTACGCGACGGCCGCCTCCAGCAGCGGCTCGATCCCCCGGTTGCGGTACGCCGAACCGCACAGCACCACGACACCCTCGCCGGTACGGGTCAGGTCACGCAGCGCGCGGACCAACGTCCGTGCACAGAGCGTCGATTCGGCGCAGTACTCCTCCAGCGCGAGCGGGTGCAGCTCCGCGACCGCCTCCTCCAGCAGCCTGCGGCGCCGCAGCGCCTCCGCCACCAGGGAGTCGGGCACGGGGCCCTCCTCGTAGGAGTCCGTACCGCCGCCGGACCAGACGAGCGCCCGCATCCGGAGCAGATCCACCACTCCGGTGAACCCGTCCTCCGTACCGATCGGCAACTGCACCACCAGCGGCGCCGGATGCAGCCGCCGGCGGATCGAATCGACGGCCGCGTCGAGATCGGCCCCGGCGCGGTCCAGCTTGTTGACGAACGCGATGCGGGGCACCCCGTGCCGGTCCGCCTGCCGCCACACCGACTCGCTCTGCGGCTCGACCCCGGCGACCGCGTCGAACACGGCGATCGCGCCGTCGAGGACGCGCAGCGAGCGCTCCACCTCGTCGGCGAAGTCGACATGGCCCGGCGTGTCGATGAGGTTGATCCGGTGACCGTCCCAGGCGCAGCTCACGGCCGCGGCGAAGATGGTGATCCCGCGATCGCGCTCCTGCGAGTCGAAGTCTGTGACGGTCGTACCGTCGTGGACCTCGCCACGCTTGTGGGTGGTGCCGGTGAGGTAGAGGATCCGCTCGGTGACGGTGGTCTTGCCGGCGTCGACGTGGGCGAGGATGCCCAGGTTGCGGACGGCGGTGAGTGGGTCGGTGGTGAGTCGGTCGGTGGTGTGCAGGTCGGTACGCACGGCCGATGGCCTTTCGGGATGATCCGTGGAAGAGGTCGACGCGATTGCCGGACGAAGCACTCCGACGCCGCGTGGCATTCCTCGTGGGCGGAGCCCAACGAGGTTGCCCGCGCGACGGGTTGACGGAAAATCAGACGTTCGTCGCGGACATCCGGTACCGGCCGCGTTGCCGGCGCCGGGCGCCGGGAGACACCAGGATCACCTCGTACCGTGCCGGGGGAACGACAACAGCGGTGCGGTAGCGCACGGCAGGTCTCCCCTCACTGGTCACGGAGCGCGCACCGCGGTGGTGTTCGCGGCGCGCGAGTTCGTGGCGAGTGTACGAGAGCGACGCGGCCGGGGGCACGGGGTTTTCTCTCGGGCCGCGCGGCTCGCGGACCGCGCCCGTCCTCAACCGCCGGCGGGCATCTCAAGCCCCTACGCGAGTATGGACACCATCCACCGGCCGGACCCGTCTCAGCCCGTCCGGCGCTTGAGGACGAACCGGCCGCCGGACGGGACGCGGCACACCGTCCACGCGTCACCCCGCCGGCAAGAGCGGTGGCTCGGCGAAGAGTTGGCGGAGCCAGTACGCGTTCTCGGTCGCGCCCACCGCACCCACCGTGCCGGACGTCCCCGGGAAGAGCCGCGTCCACGAGCAGGCACGACCGATCGCCCCGAGGCGGCACGCCAGGCTCGCCGCGCGTCGCAAGTCCGCCGGAGTGCGGCGGCCCGCGTCGGTCCACGGTTCCAGATAGGCGTCGCGCAGCCGGGGCAGTACGTCGGAGCCGTACCGCTTACGGGCCGCGCGGGCGGGGACCAGCAGGCTGCAGAACGGGTGGCCGACGAGCGCGTCGCCCCAGTCGAAGAAGGTGAAACGGCCCGGCCCGGGAGCGAAGAGCTGGCCGTCGTGCAGGTCCGCATGGTCGAGCGAGTCCGCGACACCGGTCGCCGCCAGCTCGGCGCACCAGTCCACGAGCCGGGGGCGCGCGGCGCGCAGCCGCCCCCTGTCGGCGGCGTCGAGCGCCGCGTTCTCCGTGACGAGCCGGTCGAAGATCTCCGGCAGCGCGTCCGGCCGCCCGTCCGGGACGCCAAGTGCCTTGATCCGCTCGGCGTACGGCACGAGGACCCGCTGCATGTCGGCGTACTGACGCAACGGCTCCTCCCAGGCGCGCGGGTCGGCCGGACCACGGTCGAGTACGTCCCGGTAGAGCGCGCCCCCGGAGGGCAGCAGCGACCAGCCACGCCCGCTGTCGACCGCCAGCGGCTCCAGCACACGCGCGGGCACCCAGCGGGCCAACGCCTCACCCAGCCCCGCCTCGAAGGCACCGGCGGGCGGGTTGGCCTTGAACCAGACGTCGGCGTGGCCCTCGACGGTCATGCGCACCAGCACGGACCACGGCCGAAGCCGTACCTGCCGGGCACCCGTCACCCGCAGCCCACGCGCGGACAGTTCCCGTTCCGCCCACCCGAGCGCGGCGTCCCGCCACTGCGCGCGCTCCCACGGCGTCACCGCCGCGTCGAATCGCCCCCGGTCAACGAGGTCCGGCTCCTGGTCTTCCATGTCCTCATCCCATCACCGCGGCGGGCGCGCCTCCAATGCTTTCCGCGCGGACCGGCTCGGGCTGGTATGCCTGCGGGGTAGTGATCAGCCGCCCGCCCCCGCGACAGGAGCACCATGTCGTCCCTCCCGCCGGACACCACCTTCGCCGTCACCGGATCCACCGGCCGTCTCGGCGGACGTGTCGCCCGCCGACTGGCGGCCGAAGGCATCGCGCAGACACTGGTCGCCCGCGACCCGGCCCGCGCCCCGCGACTGCCCGGCGCCACCGCCGTCCCCGGCGCGTACGGGGACCACGACGACATCGTCCGCGCCCTGACCGGCGTCGACCGCGTCCTGATGGTGTCCGCCTCCGAGACGGCCGACCGGGTGGATCAGCACCGTGCCTTCGTGGACGCCGCCGTCGAAGCCGGCGCCGGCCACCTGGTGTACGTCTCCTTCTGCGGCGCCGCGCCCGCCGCCACGTTCACGCTCGCCCGCGACCACTGGCACACCGAGCGGCACATCCGCGCCAGCGGGCTCCCGTTCACCTTCCTGCGCGACAACCTGTACGCCGATTTCATGCCGGGTCTCGTCGGTGCCGACGGTGTCATCCGAGGCCCGGCGGGCCAGGGGCGCGCCGCCGTCGTCGCCCAGGACGACATCGCCGACGCCGCCACCACCGTCCTGCGCCACGCTCCCGAACACGGGGGCGCCACCTACGACTTGACCGGTCCGCAGGCTCTGACGCTCGATGAGATCGCCGCTGTCCTGAGCGCGGCGACCGGCCGTGAGATCACCTACCGGCCGGAGACCGTCGAGGAGGCGTACCGCACCCGCGCCCCGTACGGCGCCCCCGAGTGGCAGCTCGACGCCTGGGTCTCCACGTACACCGCCGTCGCCGCGGGCGAACTGGCCGAAGTGACCGACTGCGTCACCCGGCTGACGGGCCGGCCCGCGACGCCGCTCGGCGAGGTCGTCCGAGGGGGTGCCGACGATTAGGCCCTGTGCGGCGGGTCTTCGGGGGTCCGGGACGCCTGGCACGGCGCCTCGCTTCGTTGTCGGCGTTTTCGAAGGCATCCGAGTACGTCCAGTACGAGCACGATCCTCCGCCTTGCGACGCACCGCACCGGACGCCCCGGGCTGAGTCGGGGTCGCCGCGGCCGGTCAGCGCCGATCAGCCGGCCGGTCTTGGCCGCCCAATGGCCGCAGTCGGTGGTGAACACCCTTGTCTGGGACGGGTGTTCACCGTTGGCCAGCGGCCGGAGGCCGGAGGCCGCCGAGCGGCCGGCCCAGCCGGAAGGCGGCGGCGGTGGCGGGGGTGGCGGGGGTGGCGGGGGTGTCGAGAGGCATACCGGCATTGTGCCGTCGCCGGCGGCGCCGGGCCGTACGGACAGGACACGTCGTCGAGCGCGCGCCCGGCCGGTGACCTGACGTGACAGGTGTGATGGCGACCGAATGGGGTAGCGACGCCGTCGCGGGGTAGGCGCAGCGTATGGCGATCATCTATCCGTTGACCGAGGAGCAAGCAGGAATGCTCACCTGGGTGCGTTGGGCGTACGCGGGCATGTCGGTCCTGGCCGCCGCGTGCCTCGCGTCCGCCTTGCTGGCGGGGCACCCCGGCGAGCAGACGCTGTTGACCAGCACGACCGGGGTGCTCGCGTTCCCCGTACTCACGTTGCTGTCGTTCCGTCAACTGCACTGCCACCAGGCCGCGTTGAAAGAAGTGCGGCGTCGGCACGGGTGGTCGCATCCGCTGGGTCCGCGACAGCGGGTCTGATTCCTCAGCCGTCGCGGTCGTTGACCTGGTAACCGTACGTACCGGCCAGCGCGAGCACCAGTGCGCCGAGTACGGCGACGGCGGGCACGGCCGCCAGCGCGGCGAGCGCGCCGTGGAAGAGCAGCAGCGGGCCGGCGACGGAGCCCGCGACGAGGGCACCCAGCACGCATACGCGCACCCAGCCGTCGTCCTCGTCGGTCCAGCCCCGGACGCGCATCGCGGCGAGCACCAGCGCGAGCAACCAGAACTCGGTGCCGAACAGCCACCCCATCTCTCCGGTGCTCGCGCGCACG
Organism: Streptomyces sp. NBC_01508; assembly: GCF_045040315.1. Classification (NCBI taxonomy): domain Bacteria; kingdom Bacillati; phylum Actinomycetota; class Actinomycetes; order Kitasatosporales; family Streptomycetaceae; genus Streptomyces; species Streptomyces sp. NBC_01508. Next base: position 7,984,353 of record NZ_CP109419.1, read on the forward strand.
AGATACGCGTCGCCGTACGACACGAGCACCGCCGCCGGCGCGACGACCGCGGTCTTTCGGGCCGCGCCGAGCACGGATGCCGGTGTCGGGAGGAAGCGTGTGGCTGTCACGTACGTGGAAGACGCAACCGGCGGCCCGGCGGTTCGGCCTTCGGGTCGGCGGCGCGAACCCCGGTGATTCTGAGTGGCAATTTCGCTTGATACTTGGGATCGTGACGCGGATCAGTCAATAATTTCCAGTCCTCTGTCTTGCCGGTGGCCTGCCCTGTCCCTACGTTGTGGGGGGCCGCGGTGTGCGCCGGGACGCGCACACCGCGCCACGTACGTCCGTACGCCGCAGTTCCGCACCCCGCACGTACGCGCGCACCGCACCCCGCATGCCGCCGCATGCCGCACTTCCCCGCACCTCCACACGCAGAGCCGATTGCGAGGAATCCCGTGGCCCTTTCCAGACGGACCGTCATCGCGTCCGCGATAGCCGGTGCCGGAGCGGCGGCCGGCCTGGCCGCCCAGACCGGGACCGCACAGGCAGCCGCCAAGGCCGCCTCCCCACCCGGAGACGTCGTCGGCAAGATCACCGTCGGCTACCAGGGCTGGTTCGCCTGCTCCGGCGACGGCGCGCCGATCAACGGCTGGTGGCACTGGTCGCGGAACTGGGGCCAGTCGCCGTCCCCCGGCAACACCGCGATCGTGAGCTGGCCCGACGTGAGCGACTACACCCACACCTACCGCACGGCCTACCCCGCGCTCGGCAACGGGCAGCCGGCCGCGCTGTTCTCCTCGTACGACCAGCAGACCGTCGACACGCACTTCTCCTGGATGCGGCAGTCCAACATCGACACCGCCGCCCTCCAGCGCTTCAACCCCAACGGCGGCGAGGGCGCGACCCGCGACGACATGGCGGTGAAGGTGCGTAGCGCCGCCGAGCGGTACGGGCGCAAGTTCTACGTCATGTACGACGCCACCGCCTGGACGAACATGCAGCCGGAGATGAAGGCGGACTGGCTCGCCAAGATGCGGGCGCTCACCGCGTCCCCGGCCTACGCCAGGCAGAACGGCAAACCGGTCGTCGGCATCTGGGGCTTCGGCTTCAACGAGCCCAACAAGACCTGGTCGGCCGCCGTCTGTCTGGACGTCGTCAACTGGTTCAAGGCGCAGGGCTGTTACGTGATGGGCGGCGTGCCCACGCACTGGCGCCGGGGCATCGAGGACTCACGGCCCGGCTACATGGACGTGTACCTGGCGTTCGACATGCTCTCGCCGTGGATGGTCGGCCGGATCGGGGACATCGCGGGCGCCGACAACTTCTACGCCAACGTCAACACACCCGACCAGGCGCACTGCGACGCCAACGGCATCGACTACCAGCCCTGTGTCCTGCCCGGCGACCTTCAGTCGGGCCACCGCGCGCACGGCGACTTCATGTGGCGGCAGTTCTACAACATGTGCCGGATCGGCGTGCAGGGCATCTACATCTCGATGTTCGACGAGTACAACGAGGGCAATCAGATCGCCAAGACCGCCGAGACCGCCGCGCAGGTCCCGGTGGGCTCCGGCATCCGGGCGCTGGACGAGGACGGCACGGTCTGCTCGGCGGACTACTACCTGCGGCTCACGGGCGACGGCGGGCGGATGCTGAAGGGCGAGCTGGCCCTGACCGCGACCCGCCCCACCCCGCCGGTCACGGGCGGCGGCGGACCCAACCCGCCGACCGGCGACCTCGCGCTGAGCAGGGCGGCGAGCGCGAGCGGTCAGACGCAGAACTACGGCCCCGGCAACGCCGTCGACGGCAACGCGAGCAGCTACTGGGAGAGCGCCAACAACGCGTTCCCGCAGTGGATCCAGATCGACCTCGGCTCCGCCCTGCCGGTACGCCGGCTCCTCCTGTCGCTGCCGCCGAACCCCGCCTGGGCCACCCGCACCCAGACGCTGTCCGTCCTCGGCTCGACGAACGGGACGAGCTTCGCGACGCTGAGCGCCCCGGCCGCCCGCGTCTTCGACCCGGCGAGCGGGAACACGGTGACGGTCACCCTCGCCTCGGCGGCGTCCGCCCGGTACGTACGGGTGCAGATCACCGGCAACACCGGCTGGCCGGCGGGCCAGCTGTCCGCACTGAGCGTCTACGCGGACTGAGGCGCCCCCGGCCGGTGGCCGCCGGTTCGTCCTCGATCGCCGTACGGGCCAGGATGGAAGCGTGGACGCGCTCATCCGCTTCGTGGACGGCGGCGGTGTCCTCGTCGCCGTCGGCGACCTCCCGACGCGCGAACCGGCGGGTCTTAACGACGAGTTGGCGCGGGCACTGTACAGGCTCTTCTCCGGTGGGCGCGCGCCCCGCGCGCACCGGGCGAAGGATCCGGCGCAGGCCGCCTCGCGGGTCGCGTCGGCCGGCGGAGCCGCCGCGACCCTCTCGCCCCCCTCGGCCCGGATCCGTGGACTGCGCCTGGAACGTGCCGGACAGCAGGCGTTCCTCGTGCACAACGAGCGTGCGGAGGCGGGGGAGTTCACCGCGACGTTCCCCGCGCCCGGCGTCCCGGCGTCCCGGAGGTCTGGGACCCGGACACCGGCAGCACGGCCCCGGCCGACGTCTGGCGCGCCCGGCACCCTTCCCCGGCGGGCCGGCCGGCGGGAAGGGCACGGCCGTACCCCTGCGCCTGGAGGCGAAGGCGGCGATCGCCGTCGTCTTCCGCACCCCGTCCCACGGCGCGCCCCCGCACGTCGTCGAGTCGAACGCGCCGGTGGAGCGCCTGACGGTCGAAGGACACACCGGGACCGCCACCGTCCGGGTGGCGTCCGCGATGACCGTCCATGTCGTCGCACGGCACGGTGAGCGCCGGTACGAGGGCACCCTCACGGCAGACGATCGGCTGACACCCGTACCGCTCGACAGCGACCGGAGCTTCCGTTTCGACCCCGACGGTGCTCCGAACACCCGCCGCCCACTCGGCAGTTGGACGGACCTGGATCCCGCGCACTCCGGATCCGCCGTCTACGAGGGCGAGTTCACCCTCGACACGCGGACCCTGTCCGGACGCCGGTGGAGCCTCGAACTCGGAGAGGTGTGCGACGTCGCCGAGATCACGGTGAACGGCCATGAACTCCCCGCCAGGCTGTGGACGCCCTACCGGTGCGACGCCACCTCCGCCCTTTCTTGTCAGCATGACGAAAACAGTCCGCCCTCCCCCCGGGCCGTGACCGGTCCGGGGAGAAGGCGGACGATCGCCCGGTTACGCCTTGGGCTCGATCCAGATGTTGCGGTAACGCACCTTGTTGCCGTGGTCCTGGAGCCGGATGGCGCCCGTCGCGGTGGTCTCCGGCGCGCCGGATCCGGTCGGACCGTCGACGGCCACGTCGGCATGGACGGTCTTGCCGTTCCACACCACGGAGACGCGGGCGTCCTCGGTCTTCTTCCCGTCGGCTCCGAAGCGGGCGGCACGGAACGTGATCTCGTACGTCTGCCATGTCTCCGGCGCGGTCGACGCGTTGAGATCCGCCGCCTTCTTCAGATAGATCGCCGCCGCGTCGTTGTTGGCCAGGTTCGCCTTGCCGAACGAGTCCAGGATCTGGACCTCGTAGCGCTCCTGGAGATACACGCCGCTGTTCCCGCGGTCCTGGCCCGTCACGTCCGGTGGCAGCTTCGGCACCCGGAACTCGACGTGCAGCTTGAAGTCCTTGAAAGCCTGTTTGGTGCGGATGTCACCGCAGCAGACCTCCATCGCCCCGTCGTCGGCCAACGGCCAGCGGACGTTGCCGCCGTCCGCGTGCTGCCACTGCGAGCGGTCCTTCCCGTCGAACAGGGTGATGCGGCTGTCCTTGGGATGGACGGTGATCAGGTCGAGGTTGACATGGCCGGTGTCGCCGCTGTCGTACCGGTACGCGATGGTGTTCGCCCCGCGGCTCAGCGGCAGCGACTCGGTCACCGTCGCCCAGCCGTCCCACTTGCCGGTGCTGGGCAGGGTCGTCTGTTTCATCTTGCGGCCGTTGACGTAGAGGCTCACCGTCTTGTCGCCGACGAAGGGATTCGGGCCGTTGGCGTAGCGCAGCGCGACGTCGTACTTGCCCGCCCGCGTCGTCCGCACGTCGAACGTGGTGGTGGCGCCCTGCGTCCCGTAACTGTCGACGAAGCCGCCGCCCGAGTGGCCCGCGTGCTCGGTGTCGACCCGCGCGCCGCCGGTCAGCGCGGCCTCCTCCGCCTCGTACAGCGTCTTCGCCGGCTCCTGGGTACCGACAAGGGAGTTGAGGGTGTACCAGGCCTCCGTGCTCCACAGCGTCTCGCCGCCCTCGGCGCTGAACGGGCGGGGCGAACGCACATGCACGACACGGTTGGACTTGAGGCCGTCGATCGCGAGGGTGACCTTCTTGCCGTCGGCGGACACGGTGGCCGACGACACCTTCAGCGTCTCCTCACCGAGCTTGGGGCCGCCGTAGTCGGGCGTCGACGCGTAGTACCACTGCTCGACCTCGTAGCGGTCGGCCAGTTCGGCGACGGTCCCGGCCGAGAGCGGCTTGGTGTATTCGAGCTCGAAGCCGCCCGGCTTGGCGCGCATCGCCAGGATGTCGAACGCCTCGTCGCCGTTCGGCGTCAACTTCTGGAGGCCGTAGCCGAGTTTGCCCTCCTGGCCCCAGTTGCCGCCGGCGCCCAGGCCGCCGGCGTAGATCGCGCCGTCCGGGCCCATGCTGATGCGGTTGACGCCCGCTTCGAGTCCCTGGGTCATACGGAAGACCGCGCCCTGGTACTCGCCCTTGACCTTCTCCAGATACCCGCGCTGAAGACCGCCGTACGTCACGTCACCGAAGACCATCTGCCCGGCGAACGGTCCCTCCTTCAACAGCATTGGTGTGCTGGGGGAGTTGGCGATCTCGTTCTGCGGCAGCCACAGCACGGGCTTGGTGACCGGCTTGGCGTCGAACGGTCCTGCCGGGTTGGTGTAGTGGTTGAAGAAGCGGTCCTGCTTGATGTGGAGCAGCTTCGACGAGGGCAGCCAGCCACCCTGGTTGTCGGTCACGAAGATGTCGCCCTCGGGACCCCACCCGATGCCGTTCGGGGTACGCAGGCCACCGGCCACATAACTGACCTCGCCGGTCTCCTTGTTCACCCTGATCGTGGAGCCGCGGTTCTTCGCGGGCTGCGGATCCGTGGTCGCACCGCCGTAGTTGATGGCGACCGACAGGTTCAGATAGAAGAAGCCGTCCTTATAGAGCAGCCCGAACGCGAACTCGTGGAAGTTCCCGCCGAACGGCCAGGTCGCGACCTTCCGGTAGGTGTCGGTGACATCGTCCCCGTCGGTGTCCTGGAGCTCCGTCAACTCGTCCTTCTGCGACACGTACAGCGAGCCGTCGACGTACTTGACGCCCTGCGGCTCCTTCAGGCCCTCGGCCACCTTCTTGGCCTTGACCTTCTCCGGTCCCGTGCTGCCCGTGACATCGCTGAGGAGGTAGACCTCGCCCGTCTCGTTGTCCGTGCCGCCCCACGTGGTGACGGCCAGCCGGCCGTCGGGCAGCCAGTCCATCGCCGTGACCTGCGGCTCGAACCCGCTCGGCCGCAGATCGGTGAGCGTGTAGCCGGGGTGCACACCGGTCAGGGGCAGACCGTCGCCGGGGGAGTCCCGGACGCCCTCGCACTCCTTGCGGCCCGGCGCCGTCACCCGTACGACATCGGCGTCCGTGCTGAGTACGGAGTTGGGTACGACGGAGAAGCCCGAGGCGCCCGGAGGCTGCCAGGCGAGCGTGATGTTCTGCCCGCCGGTGCGGTCGAAGTGGTCGATACCCAGAGAGTGGTGACCGGCCGTCAGGGTGACCGTGCCGTCCTTGGGGTTGGCGCCGTGCAGACCGTCGTGGTCGATGACGACCTGGTCGTCTATCAGCAGACGCGAACCGTCGTCGCTGGTCAGCCGGAAGGTGTACGAACCGTCCTGCGGGACATCGATGTTGCCGATGACCTGGGAGACGAAGTTGTCCCCGATCCCGCCGAAGTCGTCGGTGGACGACCAGTCGACGGTGGGCATCAACTTATCCACGTTCGGGGTCTGACCGGGCTTCAGGGTGCAGATCTTGTCCAGCGGCACCTGCACGTCGAACACGCGCAGCGTGACGCCCGGCTCCTGCGGGGGCAGTTCACGGGTGACGGGATCGGCCGCGACGGGGTCGGCGGCGGTGGCCTGGGTCGACATGAGACCGGTGGCGAGGAACGAGACGGCGAGCAGACTGAGCAGGCATCTGCGCAGCGGGCGGCTCGGTCTTGGATCCATTCTTCCTCCTGGCACTTCGCGCACCGGGAAGAACACCGTTACCCCGGGGCGGAGTTCACCGCCGGGGCGAGCCCTTCGATCCGGATACGGAGGTCTGGCGACGGATGCGGGTGTTTCGCTCTGGCGGTTCGGGGGGCGACTGATGGTCTGTCATGTACGTCATCAGTCGGTGTCGAACGAAACAGTAGAGACTTCGGTCGGGAGCGTCCATAACTTTGTCACGCACAAGTGAAAAGTCCTCCTGGTTGTCCGGTTCCGAATGCACCGCCCAGGCGGACGGCCACGCCTTGAGCGCCCCGCCGGACAGGGCTTAGGGCCTCTCGTTTGGATCTTGCCGGGCTCGCGGTCCCTGGCATCGCGCCTCGCCGCGTTGATGGCGGAAGGGGAGGCACGGCTCCCGCCATGCCTCCCTCCTCCGCCTCGCGATCCACGGCACCAGACCCCGCTCCCTCATCCGGCCTGATCCAAACGAAAGACCCTAGCCGATGACACGGATGAGGGCGGTGCGTTCCGCGCCCACCAGGAGGAGACAGGAATCCTCCTCGCCGGACAGCGCCGAATCGAGGGGGAGGTTCTTGGCGTACGCGAGCCGGGGCGGGGTTTTGGCCGCGCCGGTGATCTCGGCGACCACTGTGTCGAGGAGGTCTCGCGCGAGCCAGGAGACGAGTTCGTCGCCGGGGATCTCTGGCGCCGTGTCGTCGAACTCCCAGATCACGGTCTGGGATCTGGCCGCCGCCACCAGGTTCAGCTCGGATTCGGCCAGCACGGCCCTCAGGGCGTCGGCGTCCACAGCACGTCGTCGTTCTCGTCGTCTCCCTCCTCCGCGAGGAGGTAGTCCTCATCACCGGCCCAGCCGGAGCGGAAGGCGGTATCGGGGTCGGAGACGTCGAGGTCGACGTCATGGGCGGCGAGGGTCACGTCGAAGGTCACCTCGTCGGTGTTGTTGTACCGGAGGAATTGGCTGAGCAGCGCCGCGAGGCAGGCGATCCGGTACCCGGTCGTGTCACTGCCGTCACCGGAGCCGGGCGAGCCGGCCGGGCCGAGCTTCCGCGCCCCTCGTGGCCAGACGCGCCAGTTCGTCCTCGCGGGGCTCCGTCCAGCGGATCATCAACGGCATGTCCCTGGTCGGCATCGGCACGGACTACCAGCAGGTCATCAAGGGCCTGGTGCTGCTGGCCGCCGTCGGGTTCGACGTCCGGAACAAACGCAGGGTGGGCGCCTGACGGTACGTCGACTCCGGTCCGGGGCCGAACCGGAGGACGTCCGGGCCGGGCCGCCTACTCGAACCGCGCGGGGTCGCCCGCACCCCGGCGTACGATCTCCGGCTCGCCGCCGGAGAAGTCGATGACGGTGGTCGGCTCGGTGCCGCAGTCGCCCGAGTCGACCACGACGTCCAGCACATGGTCGAGCCGTTCCTTGATCTCCCAGCCCTGCGTCATCGGCTCGCCGTCGTCGGGCAGCAGCAGCGTGCTGGAGAGCAGCGGCTCCCCGAGTTCCGCGAGCAGCGCCTGGGTGACGACATGGTCGGGGATCCGGACGCCGACCGTCTTCTTCTTCGGGTGCAGCAGCTGACGCGGCACCTCCTTGGTCGCCGGGAGGATGAAGGTGTAACTGCCGGGCGTCGCCGCCTTGATCGCGCGGAACACGTCGTTGTCGATCTGCACGAACTGCCCGAGCTGCGCGAAGTTCTGGCACATCAGCGTGAAGTGGTGCCGGTCGTCGAGATTCCGGATGGACCGGATCCGGCTGATGCCGTCCCGGCTGCCGAGCTGGCAGCCCAGCGCGTAACAGGAGTCCGTGGGGTACGCGATGAGCGCGCCGGACCGGATGCTCTCGGCCACACTCGTGATGGTGCGCCGCTGGGGATTCTCGGGGTGTACGTCGAAATACTTGGCCATTGGCCGAGCTTAGGGCCTGTCCGGCGGCCCGGTGTCCCGGTGTCCCGGTGTCCCGGTGTCCCGGCGGCCCCGCGCGGTCGCCGATCGGGCGCGAGCCGCGAGCAGTGGGCGCGGGCCACCGCTGCGGCCGGTCGCCGCCGACGACCGCCCGACCGCCCGCCCCCGGCAGTGGCGTTCGCGGGCCCGTCGGCGGGAGAATCCCCGGCGTGAAGATCACCGCACCGGAACTGAACCGTTCCACCCTCGCCCGCCAACTGCTCCTGCGCCGGGAACCGCTCGGCGTCGCCGACGCGGTCCGCCGTGTCGTCGCCCTTCAGGCCCAGCAGGCGGCCTCGCCGTATCTCGCGCTGTGGAACCGGACGGCCGACTTCGATCCGGCCGCCCTCGACGCCGCCTTCAGCGGCTACGAGGTGGTGAAGGCGACGCTGATGCGGATCACGCTGCACGCCGTCCACGCCGACGACCACCGCACGTTCCGGGAGGCCGTGGAGCCGACGCTGCGGGGCGGCAGGCTCGACAGCCGCTTCGCCGCGTCGGGACTCACCCTCGCCGACGCCGATGTGCTCGTACCCGCTCTGCTGGCCCACGCCGACCGGCCGCGGACCGCCGCCGAGCTGGAGGCGTGGCTGGGGGAGCGGCTGGGCGCCCCGCCCGGTCCCGGGGCGTGGCGCGGACTGCGGGGGTACGCGCCGCTGCTGCACGCGCCCACCGGGACACCGTGGTCGTTCGGCTCCCGGCCGTCGTACGTCGCGGCCGGTCCGTGGACCGGGCTCCGGGACACCGAGGCGTCGGCGGTCGCGCTGGCGCAGCTGATATCGCGCTATCTGGAGGGGTTCGGCCCGGCGTCGGTGGCGGACGTGGCGCAGTTCGCCCTGGTCCGGCGCGGGCACGTCAGAGAGGCGCTGAAGGCGCTGTCCGGCGCACTCGACCGGCTGACCGGGCCGGACGGTGTGGAGCTGTACGACGTGCCGGGCGCGCCGCGCCCGGCCGCGGACACGCCGGCGCCGCCCCGGCTGATGGCGATGTGGGACAGCACGCTGCTCGCCTACTCCGACCGCAGCCGGATCGTGCCGCCGCAGTACCGCAGGCTCGTCATCCAGATCAACGGCGACGTGCTGCCGACCCTGCTGGTCGACGGGTACGTCGCGGGGGTGTGGCGCCCGGTGGCCGAGGGGATCGAGGCGCGGGCCTTCCACCGGCTGCCCGCGGCGGCCTGGGCGGGACTCGCGGAGGAGGCCCGGTCGCTGACGGCGTTCCTCGCCGACCGGGAGCCGGGGGTCTACGGCCGCTACGGGCACTGGTGGGACAAGCTGCCGCCCGGTGTGGAGGTTCGGGTGCTGCCGGGGAAGTGAAGACTCTCCGTTGTCCAAAGAATTGGTATGGACCTTTCTTTCGGGGGGTCGCTGCCCGTAGCCTCTGCGCGGCGGTGTCCACGTAACTGCACTCTCCTGGAAGGCGGTTGTGGACGAGCGCTGTCCCGTGAACGCCTGTCCCCACACACCGTTCAGGAGTGAAGCAGTGCTGAGAAGAGGCACCACGGCCGTCATGGCCGCCCTGCTGCTGGTCTGCGGACTGCTCGTCGCCGCGCTGCCCGCCGCCGCGGCGGCGGACGAGGCGGCGGACGAGGCGGCGGACGAGGCGCGCGGCGCGCACCACCCACCCCGCTTCGTGGTCGGCGAGTCCCAGTTCGAGCGGATGTTCCCCAACCGGGATCCGTTCTTCACGTACGACGGCCTCGTCGAGGCCACCGAGGCGTACCCCGCCTTCGCGCGCACCGGCAGCCGGACCACCCGCAAGCAGGAGGCGGCGGCCTTCCTCGCCAACGTCAGCCACGAGACCGGCGGGCTCTACTACGTGGTGTCGCAGAACCCCGACATGTACCCGATCTTCTGCGACGACACCCAGCCCTACGGATGCCCGGCCGGACGGGACGCGTACTACGGGCGCGGCGCGATCATGCTGAGCTGGAACTTCAACTACAAGGCCGCCGGTGATGCGCTGGGCATCGATCTGCTCAACAATCCGTGGCTGGTCGAGACCGTTCCGGCCGTGGCCTGGATGACGGCCCTGTGGTACTGGAACACCCAGTCCGGGCCGGGCACGATGACCGGGCACGACGCGATGGTGAACGAGAAGGGCTTCGGACAGACGATCTGGAGCCTGAACGGATCCGCCGAGTGCGACGGCGGCAACCCCGCCCAGATGGAACACCGGGTCGAGCTGTACAAGCAGTTCACGCGGGTGCTGCACACCGCTCCGGGCCGCCGTCTGACCTGCTGAGCGGCTGTCGATCCGCGACCGGCCCGGCCGTGCGGCGGGCCGGGCGCGGGCGTCGCTGTGACGATACGCACGTTGCCCCACGGGGTCCACGTTGCCTAATGTCCGTTTTGTGTTTAGATTCCGCAGACTGCCGCAATTGACCGTGGCCGCGCTCACCCTCACCCTCGCGGTGACGGTGCCGGGCCCGGCGTTCGCCGCCGCCCGTACGGCCGACGGACCGGCCCCCGCCGTCGCCGCGTCGGCCGGCGTCGACGGCGCGATGGGCGAGGCTCTGGACGCGCTGCCCGCGAGTGACGGCCGTTACACCGTCGCCGTCCAGGACCTCAACGGCCGCGACGCGGCCCAGTACGGCACGGGCGGCGCCTACGACACGGCCAGCATCGTCAAGGTCGACATCCTCACGGCCCTCCTGCTCGACGCCCAGGACCGTGGCACGTCCCTCACCGCGCCGCAGAGGAAACTGGCCGCCGCGATGATCCGCAGCAGCGACAACGACGCGACGGACGCGCTCTGGAAGGCGATCGGCGGAACCGAAGGCCTCGACGCCGCCAACAAGCGCCTCGGCCTCAAGGCCACCCACACCGACAAGGACGGGCACTGGGGCCTGACCCGGACCACCGCGGCCGACCAGATGGTGCTCCTGGAGGCCGTACTCGGCGACGCGCACTCCCCGCTCACCGCGGACTCCCGCACCTACCTGCGGTCCCTGATGAGCACGGTCGTGCCGGACCAGCGGTGGGGTATATCCGCCGCCGAAGGCAAGCGGGCCGGGGCCGGACCGGCACTGAAGAACGGCTGGCTGCCGCGCAGCGCGACGGGGCTGTGGGACGTCAACAGCATCGGGCGCGTCGAGTACGGCGGCCACACGCTGCTCGTCACGGTGCTGTCCGACGGGCAGCCGTCCTACCGCAAGGGCGTGGCGCTCGTGGAGCGGGCCGCGGCGACGGCCGTGAAGGCGTTCGTCACGGCGGAGAAGGCCGCAGGGCCGTCCAAGGGCTGAGGCCGCGGACGAACCGGCCACGAACCGGCCACGGACCCCGCCACCGGCCGGAACGACCGGCCACATCGATGTCCGATTGCCGCCAGCGCCGCCCCGCCGCGCTGATCATGCTCGAAGCATGACGAATCCGATGACCGTCCTGACCGGCATGTACGCGGCCGAGGCACAGTACCTGGCGGCCGGTGGGCCGGGCGAGGCCACCTTCGACGTACTGGCACCCTTCTTCGCGCCCGACGTCGTACTGTGGCAGGCCGACGCCCTGCCCTACGGCGGAATCTGGCGCGGCCACGCGGGCATGGAACGCTTCTTCCTCGCGATGGCCGGTGTGTGGGACTCCTTCGACCTGGTGGAACAGCGATTCCTCGCCACCGGGGAGACCTCGGTGGTCCACACCGATATCCACGCGCGGGCCCGGGCCACCGGCCGTGAGCTGCGCTTCCCGATCCTTCAGACGATCACGGTCACCGACGGCCGGATCGCCGAGGTCCGCCCGTTCTACTGGGACACCGCGGCCGTCGCCGCCGCCTGCGCGCCCGCGCGCCTGCCGTGAGCGGACCGAGGGGCGGCGGAGCGGCGCCGAGCCGGTCGGTCAGCGGCGGGCGAGCTGGCGTTCGCCGCTGGGGCCCGGCTGGTAGGGCAGGCCGTAGTGGGAGAACACCGCCTGCTCGTCCTCGACGGGCAGCACGTCGTCCGTGCCCATCGACGGTGCTTCCTTCACGACGGACTTCGAGTAGTTGACCTTGACGTATCCCGGCCCCAGGACGGCTCCCGCGAGCGGGACGAAGACCAGCCGGTGCCGGGTCGGCATGCCGACGAGCACGGTCGCCACGGCCGGCTCGTCGGTACGGGTGTCGACGTAGACCGCCTCCAAGGAACCGATCTTGCGCCCGTCGGAGTCGACGACGTCCTGGGCCCGCCATTCACGGATGTCCGCGGAATCGATCATGTCGGCTCTCCTCCTTCGGTGGCCCTCGCGATCGGGCTCACTCGTGCGCGTATGTACCCCGCCCGGCTCGGTCATGGTCACCGACGGCGTGCCGACGCGCCACTCGGGAGCGCCGCGCGGCCCACAGGCCGCGCGGGCCGGGCCGTCAGGACGCGTCGCCGTACGCGAGCTCGCTCGCCAGGAGCGCCGCCCCGACGACCCCCGCACGGGGTCCCAGTTCGGACATGACGATCGGCAGATTGCCGGTGGCGAGCGGAAGGGAGCGTTTATACACGACGCTGCGGATCTCCGCGAGCAGCGGAAAGCCCAGCCCGGTCAGACCGCCGCCGATCACGATCATCGACGGGTTCATGAAGCTGACCAGCGTGGCGAGAACCTGCCCGACCCGGTGGCCGCCCGCGCGGACCAGGTTGACGCTCGTGTTGTCGCCGCCGTCCGCGCACTGCGCGACATCCACGGCGGTCAGCACACCCCGCTCGGCGAGCCGTTCGGCGAGGGCGGGCGACTGGCCGGACCGCGCGGCCGCTGTGGCGTCCCTGGCCAGCGCCACCCCGCCGAAGTACGCCTCCAGGCAGCCCGTGTTCCCGCAGGAGCAGACCGGACCGGCCGCCTCCGCGTCCACCTGGACGTGGCCGATGTCGCCGGCGCACCCCTCCGCGCCCCGGTAGATACGGCCGTGGTGCTGCATACCGGAGCCGATACCGCTGCCGATCTTCACGAAGAGCAGATGGTCGACGGTCCGCGCGACCCCGCTGTGCTGCTCCCCGAGGGACATCACGTTGACGTCGTTGTCGACCACGACGGGGCAGCCGTGCGCGCGGGCGAGGGTGTCGCGTACCGGGAAGCGGTTCCAGCCCACCATGATCGGCGGCGAGACCGGTACGCCCTCCCGGAAGCTGACCGGCCCCGGCAGGCCGATGCCGATGGCGTCCAGCCGTGTGTAGTGCCCCTGGTCGCCCATCGCGCGCAGGAGTTCGCTGACGCGGCCGAGTACGGCGACCGGCCCGGAGCGGATGTCGGCGGGCTCCGAGCAGGACGCCACGGGCGCGAGGGCGCCGTCGGTGATCTCGATGTCGACGGAGCTGGCGCCCAGGTCGACGGCCGCGAACCGCAGACCGGGGTCGAGCTGTACGAGGGTGGAGCGCCGCCCGCCGCGCGACGCGGCGGGGCCCGCCTCGCTGACCCGCCCGGCGGCGACCATGCGGTCGAGTTCGCCGAGCAGCCGCGGGCGCGGCACCTCCAGCCGGTCCGCGAGTTGGGCGCGGGACAGCGGGCCGTTGTCACGCAGCAGACTCAACACGCGGTACTGGATGTTCACGGACTCACTTCCTCTGGGCGCCTTCGGGACAGCTTTCGCGAGGTGTCGGGGGTGGTGTCGGTGTCGGTCTCGCTGGTGCGGAGCGCGGGCGTTACGGCGCAGTACGCGGGCGGCTTCCGGCAACTTTTTCACAGATCACCGAAAGTTGCCGCCTTGTTGACGGAACTCGCCCCCCCGCGACGGAGCCGGGTCCGGGCACAGAACTGCCCCGCCGGTGAGAGCGGGGCGTGGCAGCGGGGCAGCCCTGTGGGTCCTGTCGGTCCGGTCAGTCCCGGTGTCAGCCGGTGGCGCCTCCCTTCAGCGCCCGCGCGTCCCGTGCCAGGGCCGCGCCCGCCGCGCTGTCCGGCACCAGGGCGGTGTCGCCCGTGTAACCGGCGAACGACTCCAGCACGGCCGCGGCCTGGCTGGTGCGTCCTGCGTCGGCGTGCGCCTGGGCCTGGCCGAGCCGTACGGTCAGCCGCTGCTGTCCCTGCGCCGTGATCAGGCCGTCGGCCCGCAGCTGGGTGATCAGCGCGCGGATGTCCGCGTACGAAGTACGGGTGGTGAAGGCCACCGTCTTCGTGGTGGTGTTGCCGGCCTTGTCGCGGGCCTTGACCGTGAGGTCGTGGTTCCCGAGCGGCAGCCGCCACAGCTCCAGCGCCTGCCCGGAGGTGACGGCCTTGCCGTCCACCGTGGCCGTCGCGGTCGCCCCGCCGGAGACCGCGTCCGCCGCCGAGAAGACCGGCGCCGGGCGCTTGGAGTCCCCGTAGACGCCGTCGGCGTCGATACCGGTGGTGGTCACCGTGGGACCGGTACGGTCGATCCGTACGGTGAGCGAGCCGACCTCGGAGACGTTGCCGCCGTTGTCGGTCGCCCGGTAACGGACGGTCGTGGCGCCCTCCTTGGAGAGGGTGACGGCCGCGTTGGCCGACAGCCACGTCGTTCCGTTGTCGACCGAGTACTGACGGCCGGCGACCGTCCCGTTGTCGGTGGCGGCTACGGCCAGCGACACATTGCTGGTGTACCAGCCGTCGTCACCGTTGGGCCGCGGCGGGTTGAGCGTGGCGGTGACCTTCGGCGCGGTCTTGTCCGCGACGCCCGCCCCCTGGAAGGTCAGCGAGTCCAGCTCGACACCACCGGAGGTGGTGACGAAGACCTCGCCGCTCCCCGAAGGGGCGTTCGGCAGCGCGGTGGTGACGGACTGCCAGCCGTCCCCGGCCGGCACCGGCACCGTCGCGAAAGGCTCGGCGTCCGCCGAACCCCAGCGCAGCGCCAGCGTGCCGGCGCCACTGGCACGGGTCTTGACCCCGTTGATCCCGGCGAACGACACCGGGTTGTACGCGATCCAGTCACCCGCGTCGAAGGAGGTCAGCTTGCGCTGTCCGGACGCCGTGGTGTCGTCCGTGACGGTGACGCCCTGCGCCGAGGCCGAATCGAAGTGTTCGGCCTGCATGAGCGCCGGGTTGAGCACCACCTGGGCGTCACCGGTGGCCGGCGGAACACCGCCCGCGCCCTTGTCGGTGTAGTTGATCCCCAGGACGCCGAAGACGTTCTCGGTGTCACCGTGTCCCGCGTCGGCCGGCGTCGCGACGCCGCCCGTGCAGCCGGTGCCGCTGTTGACCGGGTGCCCGTGCTGGTTGTGCCCCAGACCGAAGGTCCAGGCCGCCTTGGCGCAGTCCGGCGTGGTGCCGTCCTCCGGGTCCTCGACGGCTATGCCGTACGGCACGGCGTCGCCCCAGTTGAAGAACCCGCCGTCGGGCGGTGAGGTGATCCGTACCGTCGGCGCCGTGTTGCCCACGGTGATCTGACGGCTCGACAGCCCGGACTTGCCCTGCGGGTCGGTGACCTTGAGCCGGGCCTGGAACTGCCCGTTCTCCGGATACGTACGGGTGGTCGTGGCCCCGGTGGCGTCGAAGGTGCCGTCGCCGTCGAGGTCCCACTGGTAGGTGAGGTCGCCCTTCTCCGGGTCGCTGGAACCGGTGCCGCTGAACGAGACCGTCAGCGGGGCCTGGCCGGACGTCTTGTCCGCCTTGATCACGGAGGTGGGCGCCTTGTTGCCCTCGGCGTAGTCGATCCGGTAGAGACCCGCGTCGGGGTTCTGCCGGAAGAATCCGTCGCCGTAGTCGAGGACGTAGAGCGCGCCGTCCGGGCCGAACTCCAGGTCCATCGGGTTGTCCCACTGCGGGATGCCGTTCTGCGCACGCTCGCTGTTCGGCAGGACGTTCTCCAGCTTGCTCACGGGGCCGTCGGGACCGTCGAGCGTGAGCGCGGCGACGTAGTCCTGGGAGAACTCCGCCATGAACGCCTTGCCGTCCCAGTACTCAGGGAATTTGCCCGGTGAGGGGTTGGCCGCGTCGTAGTGGTAGACCGGACCGCCCATCGGGGCCTGGCCACCCGGACCGCCGGGACCGCGGAAGGCGGTCAGCTCGGGCCACGGCTGATCGGTGTTCTTGTCGCCGTACCAGAGCGTGGCCGGCACGGACGCGGGCAGCGTGGACAGGCCGGTGTTCCAGCGGGAGTCGTTGACCGGCGCCGCGCAGTCGAAGGCCGGGCCGGGCGTGAGGGTGGCGAAGTCGAAGTCCCGGTAGGGCTTGCTGTTGTCACCCGTGCAGAACGGCCAGCCGCTGTTCATGGGCTTGGTCGTGGTCTGCCACTCGACGTATCCCATCGGCCCGCGGTTGGGGTCGGCGGTTCCGGCGTCGGGGCCGTAGTCGCCCCACATCACGGCGTCGGTCTTGCGGTCGACCGTCATCCGGAAGGCGTTGCGCAGGCCCATCACATAGATCTCGGGGCGGGTCTTGGCCGTGCCCGGCTCGAAGAGGTTCCCCGCCGGGATGGTGTAACTGCCGTCCTCCTGGACGTCGATCCGCAGGATCTTGCCCCGCAGGTCGTTGGTGTTGCCCGCGCCGCGGCGCTCGTCGAGCCCCGGGTTGTAGCCGGCCGCGTCGTTGATCGGCGTGTAGCCGCTGACGTTCGGGCCCGACGCCGGGGTGTTGCCGCCGGTCGCGAGGTAGAGGTTGCCCTTGCTGTCGAAGTCGACGTCACCGGCGACGTGGCAGCACTGGCCGCGGTTGGCGTCGACCCGGATGATCTCCTGCGCGGTGGAGAGGTCGAGCTTGTCGCCGGTCCACTTGAAGCGGGTCAGGGTGTCGTAGCCCTCCCACTGCTTCCAGTACGCGTCGCTCTGCCCGGCGGGCAACTGCTGCGGCGCGGAGCCGGTCGGGGTGTTCAGCGGCGGCGAGTAGTAGAGGTAGACCCACTTGTTGGTGGCGAAGTCCGGGTCGAGCGTGACCGTCTGCAACCCCATCTCGGAGTTCTGGTACACGTCGACGTGGTTGACGACCTTCGTGACACCCGTGCCGGGGTCGGTGAGCCGTACGTCGCCGTTGCGGGCGGTGTGCAGAACCCGGCTGTCGGGCAGCACGGCGAGGTCGATCGGCTCGCCGGTGTCCTTCGTCAGGGTGGTCTTCTCGTAGTTCGACCAGTCCAGGGCGTGTTCGTGGCCCGGGTGCGCCTGGGCGGTGGGCGCGACGGCCACACCGCCCAGCGCGGGCAGTGCCACGAGCAGGACCCCGGTGATCAGGCGTCTCAGGGTGCGTTGCACGGTGATGCGTCTCCTCGATCGCTGGCGGTAAGGAGCGGACGGGGAGGCGCCCCCGGACCCGGCGGCGCCTCCCCTCGGGGGCCTCTCAGCCGAGGAGTCCCTTGAGCGCCGTGAAGCTGCGCTCCGCCGCGCCGAGCGAACCCGGCGGATTGGGCAGGGTGTTGGGCGCGGTGTCCTGCTCCCAGATGCCGACGTGCGAGGCGCGCGGCCCGATGTCCCGGATGAACTTCTCGTACGGAAGGTCGCCGGCACCGAACTCGACGATGTCGAAGCCGTTGACGTTGGCCGCGTTGGAGTCGCCGTCCTTCATGTGGAACAGCGGGTAGCGGTAGGGCTGGTTGCGCACGTACGCGGCCGGGTCGAATCCGGGCCAGCGGTACTGGCCCACGTACGCCCAGTAGACGTCCAGCTCCAGATAGACGTGGCGCGGGTCGGTGTTCTTGAGGAACACGTCGTACAGCCGCACCGACGGCTGGTCGGTGGCGAACGCGAACTCGCCCGCGTGGTTGTGCTGGTAGAGCTTCAGACCGCGGGCGGTCGCCGCGGCACCCCAGACGTTGAACTCGTCGGCGGCGGCACGGTAGCCCGCGACGGTGTTGACGTTCGTCGGCGCGTTGGCGGTGCCCACGTGCGGCGTGCCGAGGATCTGCGCGGCGTCCAGCTCGCCCTGGAGGTTCGAGCGGAAGTTGCCGATGCCGACATGGCTGCCGACCGCCTTCAGCCCGTTGTCGTCGAGCAGCTTGCGGATCTCCTGGAGGGTGATCTGCCGGCCCAGGATGGAGGTGCTCTGGGTGTATCCGGCGAACTCGATCTCCTTGTAGCCGATCCTGGCCAACTCGGCGAGGACGACGGCGAAGCCGAGCGAGGAGACCTTGTCGCGGATGCTGTAGAGCTGGATGCCGATGCGGTCCTTGGGGATGGACAGACCGCTCGGCGCGGCGGCGGCCGAGGTCGCGGCGGCCCCGGTGACGGAGGCGGCGGCGAGGGCCACGGTCGTGCCGGCCGTGGCGCGCAGGAAGTCCCTGCGGTCGAAGGACTTGTGAAGATGGCTCACGGTCACTCCTGGGGAATGAGGAGAAGAGGGTAAGTACCGGGGCGCGCGGCCGAGTTACCGCTCGGTGGTGCGCGCCGCGACGGCGGATCCACGGGCTCCGAACGCGGCGGAGCGGGCGTGGGTGGGCTGGTGCCGGCGGGAGGGGGAGCGCCGAGCGGTACGGGATACGGGGTGCGGATGCGTAGGTACGGCGGCGGGGGCGGCCGCCGTCACCTGCCGGTGTCGCTGGATGCGCCGCCATGCGCGCCGCCATGCGCGGCGCCGTGGGTGCGCCTGGTGGGTGTGCCTGGTGGGTGTGCCTGGTGGGGTGCGGCCGGGTGGGCCGCGCGGCGTCAGAGGCGGGACTTGCCCGCCTCGTGGGCGTCGGCCCGCGCGGCGGCGGCGCGCTCGGCGGCCTTCTCGGCGAGGTCGGCACCGCGGTCCTGTGGCGCGGCCTTCTTGGCCGAGGAGGACGACGCGCCGGCTGCGGCGGTCTCTCCGGTGACGGTGCCACGGATACGCGCCAGCTCGCCCACGACCAGGACGGGGTTGTTGCCGGTCGCGGTGAGGTTGCCGCGCACGATCGCGTTGTCGAGCACGGTGTTCGCGGTGTTGTCGGTGACCGCCAGGTTGCCGCCGAAGTACGAGGCGCCCGCGCAGGAGCCGAGCTGGCCCTCGCCGCCGATCTGGACGTTGTCGGCGTTGCCCGCGTACTTCGCGGCGCCGTACACCTCGCTGGCGCAGAACACGCCGCCGAGGGTGTTCCCGTTGACGGTCAGCGCGCCCTTGACGGTGGAGTCGTACACGTCGGTGTACTGGTTGGCCTCACCGGTCAGCGAGCCGCTGAGGGTGCTGCCGGAGACGTACAGCTCACCGGCCTCGGAGTGGACGTTCCCGCCGAGTGTCGAGTCGACCGCGTAGACGAATCCCCCGGTGGCGTCGACGGCCTTGAGGGTGGTCTTCTCCAGGTGTGTGCCGAACGCGGAGTCGGTGGTCAGCGCGCCCTTGACGGTGGTGTCGGTGAGGTCGAGGTAGGCGTTCTCCTCGACCTTGACCGCGCCGTTGAAGGTGGCGCCCGCCGCCACGAGGTCGGCGCCGGCCTCGACCGTCACCGTGCCCCTGACCTTGGTGCCGGTGAGGGTGCAGGACTTCCCGGCCGGCACGACCAGGTCGTTGGTGACGGTCACGGCCCCGCCGTCACCGACACAGGTGGTGTAGAGAGCGGCCTGGGCGGAGCCGGTGAAGGCCACCAGGCTCCCGGATGCCATCAGTGAGGCCGTGGCGATGAACGTACGGATCTTCATGTCGCTTCCCTTCCGCTGCGATCACGGCAGAGTCGGTGACCCGGCCGGTTTCCCCGTCCTGCGACGGGGGTGCTGCACGGTGCGTGTGCGACGACCGCCGTTCCGGCGATCGCGCAGCGCCTCGTGACGGGCGGTGGCCCGGCCATGGGGGGAGAGACGTGGAAAGACTCGTGAGGTGAGGGCGTTCGTGGGAACGCCGATCGGCTGCGGTGTTACCGCGACGAAACGCATGTCTCGGTGGGCCGAGACATTAGAGCGCCGCGTGGGGACTGTCCATAGGTTCGGTACGAATCTCTGGAACTTTCTAATGATTCGTCAAAAGGTATGAGGTGCCCGGAGAAACGCGACGGAACACCCCCGGTGTCCGGCGGCGGAGCGCGCAACGGCGCGCCTGCGCGGTCGCGTTCGCGGTTGCGAAAGGAGGTAGGCGTGCCTGGGTCGCGGCCCCCTCTTCGGGCGTCTTCCGGCCACCGTTCGCCGGGCCGGCGTCGATCGTCGCAGTCAGCTCCGCCAACTCGGCCTCGGACATGTGGCGTCCCAGGGCCGTTGCGCGGTCTTCGGGTGCAACGAGAACGCCCGCACTCCGGAGTCCCGCCCCAGCGCGTCCGGTTGGACCGCGAACGACACGTTGGCCGTCTTCGCCCGGCCGTACGCCCGCCACTTGTCGCAGCGGCGCTCGATCGCCGGCCAGAGACTGTTCACCAACGCGAAGTGACCGAGGGGATTGATGGCGAACCGCGCTTCCCGGCCGGGTCCGACACGCGTCTCGGTCCGGTTGAAGGAGACCGCCGACTTGAACTTGACGCAGGCGTCAAGTTCTAACGTCGTCGCGACCTTCCCGCCCAGCCCTGAGGAGTCGCGATGACTGCCGCTGTCCCCACCACCCACCGTGAAGTGTGGCTGCGCGCCCGGCCGGACGGACCGCTGCGCGCCGACCACTTCGAGGTGGTGCGAGTACCCGTTCCCGAGGTGACGGCCGGACAGGTGCTGGTGCGCAATCGGCTGATGAGCGTGGCCGCCGTGATGAACACGTTGGTGCGGGACGACGCCGGAGTGCCCATTCCGCTTGCCGGGCTGGGTGAGCCGCTGTGGGCGCCCGCCGTCGGTGAGGTGGTGACGGCGCCGGCCGGTGGGCCCGAGCCGGGCGATCTGGTGACGCACGGTGGGGGATGGCGTGAGTACGCGGCCGTCGACGTGGCCGAGGCCGAGCCCGTCGACCCCTCGGTGCTTCCCGACCCCGCCGCGTATCTCTCCCAGGCGATGACCGCCTGGCTCGGCGTCGTCAGGGGCGCCGAAGTACGGCCCGGGGACACGGTGTTCGTGACCGGCGCGGCGGGCGGTGTCGGGACGATGGCCGGCCAGTTCGCACGGCTGCGCGGCGCCGGGCGGTTGATCGGCAGTACCGGCTCCCGGCTCAAGGGCGACTATCTGGTGCGGGAGTTGGGGTACGACGCCGTGGTCCTGCGGGGAGCGGCCCCGATGGAGGAGCAGTTGCGCGAGGCGGCTCCCGACGGCCTGGACGCGGTCTTCGACAACGTGGGAGGTGAACAGCTGGTCGCCGCGCTGGCGGTGGCCCGGCGGGGCGCCCGCGTCGGTCTCGTCGGCGCGCTGTCCGGCCAGATCGACGGCGGCTTCGCCACTCCCGTCGGCATCGACACCGGCTCGCTCATCCTGCGGGGGATCACGCTGCGAGGCATGTCGGGCAGTGATCACCTGGACGCGATCCCCGAGGGCATGCGGGAGTTCGGGCGCGGCCTGCGCGAGGGCACCATCGTCTTCCCGCACGCCCGCCTGTCGGGCATCGAACAGGCGCCCCGGGCACTGTGCGAGCTGCTCGAAGGGCGCCACACGGGCGCCGTACTCGTGGAATTGTGAGCGGTCGGCGTCAACCGGACGGCGCCCGACCCGAAGGGATCGATCCACCATGCGTATCGGCGATGCGGCGGCCTCCGCCGGCCTCACCCCGCGGGCGCTGCGCTACTACGAGCAGGAGGGCCTGCTCCGGGCCAGGCGCATGTCGTCCGGCCACCGGGAGTACGGCCCCGAGGACGTCCACCGGTTGCGGGCCGTACGCCGGCTCCTCGAAGCGGGCCTGACGATCAGTGACGTGAAGGCTTTCGTCGACGTTCTCGACATGGTGTTCCCGGCGGACGGCGAGGCCGCGGGGCCGGGCCCGGATCCGGGGTCGTACGACCGGCCGGGCCACTGCCCGGTCGCCGAGGTGACCGCCCGCCGTCTGGCGGCGCTGGACGAGCGTATCGAGGGGCTGGACGAGGTACGGAGCCGGCTGGCCGACGCGCTGGCGCACCGGTTCGGGGAAGTGTTCCCCGACCGGAGCGCGGCTCCGGGCGCGGACCGGGTGGCTCGACCGGCCGCACGGCCCGGTGCGACTCGTCGGTCACTCCGCACCGACTCGTCCACCCCCACTGTTGGTTGATCCTTCACCGCACTGACACCTGACGACGCTCGGCACGTCGGCAACGGCCGGAGAAGATGATCCGAGCATGTCAAAATGACCGGTGCCCCACGCCGCGGTCGATCAGGAGGACGCAGTGAAGAAACGCTCACGCATCCACAAGGCCTCATTCACCCTCGGCAGCGCCCTCGCGCTGGTCATCGCATTCCCCGGCAGCGCTCTCGCCGATCCCCCCGGCGCCCTGCCCGCCAACGCGGACGGACTGGAGCAGACGTTCCAGCCGGGGTACGACTACGACACGGACGGCTGCTACCCCACTCCGGCCATCGGCCCGGACGGAACCGTCAACCCGGGCCTCAACCCCAGCGGCGCCCTCAACGGCCAGTGCCGCGACTCCTGGGACCTCGACAACACCAACGGATACTCGCGGACCAAGTGCGACAACGGCTGGTGCGCGATCATCTACGGCCTGTACTTCGAGAAGGACCAGGCCGTGGTGGGCAGTTCGCTCGGCGGGCACCGCAACGACTGGGAGCACGTCGTGGTGTGGGTGCGGAACGACCAGGCCCAGTACGTCTCCACCTCCGCCCACGGCAACTTCGACATCCACACCCGTGACCAGATCCGGTGGGACGGGACGCACCCCAAGGTCGTCTACCACAAGGACGGCGTGGGGACGCACGCCTTCCGCGCCGCCAACACCAACGACGAGCCGCCGGAGAACCACTACGGGGCATGGCAGTTCCCCGGGCTCGTCGGCTGGAACGGCTACCCGGCGGGCCTGCGCGACAAGCTGAGCCAGGCCGACTTCGGCAGTGCCGTCTTCGGCCTCAAGGACGGCAACTTCAACGGCCACCTGGAGAAGGCCAAGCCGGCCGGCATCCCGTTCGACCCCCACGCCTGACGGACGGGGCCGGGGGCGCGCGAAGCGCGTCGGCCGACGTCCCGCGCCCAACTCCCGGCCCTGGTGCCGCCCCAACTCCCGCGCCCAACTCCCGGCCCTGGCACCGCCCCTGGCCCCGGCGCTGTCCGCCCTGCTAGCTTGATCGTGTGTTCCTCTTCCGTGTGTAGGACCCGCAGATGACCGCGACGGCGCTTCCGTCGCGGTCCTTCGGCGTCCCTGTACGGCCGCGGCGCCCGAACCGGCGCCGCCCTCTCGCGAGGAACCACTTCGATGTCGTCGTACGCCGCTGTTCTGCGGACCCCGCATGCCGCGCGCACCTTCGGTGCCGCCCTGCTCGGCCGGCTCTCCTACGGAACGGTCTCCCTCTCCCTCGTGCTGGCGGTGAAGGGCGCCTCGGGCTCCTTCGCCGTGGCCGGCACCACACTGGCACTGTTCGGTGCGACCAGTGTCGTCCTCTCGCCCGTACGGGCCGCCCTGGTCGACCGGTACGGCCCGCGCCGGGCGCTCGTACCGATGGCCGTCCTGTACGCCGTGCTGCTGGCCGCCCTCGCCGTCGTCACCCGCGAGCACACCGGGCCGGGCACCGCGGGACCGGCGGACACCTCGGGGGCGCTGTTGGGCGCGCTCGCCGCCTGCGCCGGGGCCTGCACCCCGCCGCTCGGCCCCACCATGCGGACGCTGTGGGGTCAACTGATGCCGGACCGGCGGATGTTGCAGCGCGCGTACAGCCTCGACGGTGTCGCCGAGGAACTGCTCCTCGTCGCCGGTCCGCTGCTCGTCGGCGTCCTGGTGGCGTACGCGGAGCCGGCCGCCGGAGTCGCGGTCAGTGCCGTGCTCGTGCTGCTGGGGACGGTCGCGCTCGCCCTGTCGCCCGTCCCGTTCCCGGTGCGGAGCGCGGGAGCGGCCTCCGCGCGGCCGAAGGTACGGCCGAAGGGACGTCGGAAGGGGTGGGGGAGCGGGCGGGGCAGTGGGCGAAAAAGGGCGCGGCGTGAGCGCGCGCCGCGCACCGCGGTGCGCGGCCTCGGGCAGCCGGTGCTGGCCGCAGCCGGGGTCGGGCTCTGTCTGGGCGGGCTCGACCTGCTGGTGATCGCCTTCACCGAACAACGGCACCAGCCCGGCGCGGTGGCGTGGGTGCTGGCCGCGCTCTCGGCCGGCAGCGCCGTCGGCGGCCTGGCGAACGGCGCCGTCTCCTGGCGGTCGGCCGCCCGGCCGAGGCTCGCCGTGATCTGTGCGGCCCTCGGCCTCGCGCTGGCGGCGGCGGGGCTCGCGCCGAACGTGTACGCGTTCGGCGCGGCGGCGGCCGTGGCCGGTCTGTTCGTCTCCCCGGCACTGATCACCGCCTACTTGATCGCGGACGAGACCGCCGCCCCCGACGCCCGTACCCAGGCGGGTGCCTGGGTCAACACGGCGGTGAACGCGGGGATGTCGGGCGGTACGGCCCTGGTGGGGTTGCTCGTCGGCAAGCTGCCGCTGCCCCTGTGCTTCGTGCTGGTGGCTCTGCCGGCGCTGTTCTGCGCCGCCGCCACGCTCCGCGGCGCCGACCGCCGAGGCCCGGTTCACGACGCGGCGGAGATTTCTTGACCTCAAGCCCGGTTGACGTCCTAACGTCGCGTGTGTTCGCACCACCGCTCGACGACGGGAGACAGATCTCATGATCCTCGTGACCGGGGCCACCGGAAACATAGGAAACACCCTCTTGCGGGAACTTCGGGCTTCCGGCACCGGACCGTTGCGGGGACTCACCCGCGAGACCGCGCGGGCGGCGTTCCCGGCAGGGGTCGAAGCCGTGGCGGGCGACCTCACCCGGACGGCCTCGCTCAAGCCCGCGCTGGAGGGCGTGCGTTCGATGTTCCTCGTGTCGCGTATCGGCCCGGATGCCGAGATCATCGAGGCGGCCCGGTCGGCGGGTGTGGAACACGTGGTGCTGGTCTCGTCCATCACCGTCCAGACCCATCCGCACCTGGGCCCCGCCGAGGAGAACCTGACCGTCGAGCGGCTGCTCAAGGACAGCGGCATGGTGTGGACGATCCTGCGGCCGACGCAGTTCGCCTCGAACGCCCTGTGGTGGGCGGAGGCGATCCGCGGACACGAGGCGGTCCGCGTGCCGTACGCGGACATCGGCCTCCCCACGATCCACCCCGCGGACATCGCGTCGGTGGCTCGGGTGGCGCTGACCGAGTCCGCCCACCGAGGGCGGACGTACGCGCTGACCGGGCCGGAGCGGATCACGGCCCGGCAGCAGGTCGGGGCGATCGCGGCGGTGCTGGGGCGGGACGTCCCGTTCGCCGGGATCAGCAGGCAGGAGGCCCACCGTGCGATGGCCGCCTTCCTCGGCGAGGAAGCCGCGGCCGCGGTGCTCGACCTGACGGGCGGCGACGTCAACGACGAACTGCTCGCGGTGCGCGACACCGTGTCCCGGATCACCGGTGCCCCGGCCAGGACGTTCCGGCAGTGGGCCGCGGCGAACGCCGCCGCTTTCCGCTGAACCGGCCGGCGTCGGCTTGGGGACGGCCCTGGCGATTTCCCACCCCGGTGTCACCTGGCCGGCCGCGACCGGACATCCGGCCCCTGGGTGTCCTGACATGTGGCCCTATGATTCGATCTCACGCTCGTGGGTTCCAACCCCTCCACGGCCGCCGGGAGTTGGGCGCGGTGCCCGGGGCGGTCGTCGATGACGGCGGGCCGACGAGGTGGCTTTAAGGTGACCCCCATGTCTGCCTCGTTGAATTCCGCGAAGAGCCGTGCCGCGCTGCGCACATCGGCCCGCGTTTCCGTTGAATTGCTGGTGGTCCTGGTGATGGCGGGGGTGGCGGTGTGGGTTCTCGGGCAGATGTGGTCGGTCGTGTGGCCGATCGTGGTCGGCCTGCTCCTCACCACACTGACCTGGCCCTTCGCCCGTTTTCTGCGCCATCACGGGTGGCCTGCGGCGCTGGCCGCCTCAGTGGTGACGGTGCTGTTCCTGCTGGTCGCCGCCGGCGTGGTCGCGCTGATCGCGGTCCCGGTCGCGTCCCAGTCGGGCGAGCTGACCAACGGCGTGGTCGACGGCATCGACCAGATGCGCGAGTGGGCGGCGGGACCGCCGCTGAACATCGGTGAGGACCAGATCTCCGGCGCGCTCGACACCGCGGTCGCCCGTGTTCAGGACAGCGTCGGCACCATGGTCACCGCTGTCGCCACGGGTGTGAGCACCGTGGTCAACGGTGTCGTCACCGCCGTCCTGTCGCTCTTCCTCATGTTCTTCTTCCTGAAGGACGGGCCGAAGTTCCTGCCGTGGCTGACCCGTCAGCTGCCCGGCCGGCTCGCCACCGACATCCCGGTCGTCGCGGCGCGGAGCTGGGACACGCTGGGGGCGTTCGTGCGCTCGCAGGCGTTCGTCGGACTACTGGACGCCGTCTTCATCGGTCTCGGGCTGTGGATCGTGGGCGTACCGCTGGTACTCCCCCTGGCGGTGTTGACGTTCGTCTCCGCGTTCGTGCCGATCGTCGGCGCTCTGTTCGCCGGACTCGTCGCGGTGCTCATCACGTTGGTGTCGAACGGCCCGACGGACGCGCTGATCGTGCTGGCGATCATCATCGGTGTGCAGCAGCTCGAAGGCAATGTGTTCCAGCCCATGATCCAGAGCCGGGGACTCGGACTCCACGCGGCGGTGATCCTGCTGGCCGTGACGTTGGGCGCCGGCCTGGCCGGCATCGTGGGCAGTCTGCTCGCCGTACCGGTCGCCGCGCTGATCGCGGTGGCCTGGAACTACCTGCGGGAACAGCTCAGCGACCCGGACCCGGAGCCGGCGGCCGACCCCTCACCGGGACCGGCAGCCGGCCGGCCGCCCACCGGCGCCGCGATCCCCTCGCAGTAGGGCAGAACGCCCCGGTCGCGACGGCGCCCCGGTCGCGCCGTCGCGACCGGGGCGCCGCTCGACGACAGCGGGCCGCTACGGCAGTGAGCCGCCGGTCACGTCCAGCCAGTGCCCGGTGATCCAGCGGCCCTCGTCCGACGCCAGGAAGGCCACCACACCGGCGACGTCGTCCACCCTGCCCACCCGGCCCAGCGCCGACAGCGCCGCCGCCCGCGCCCATGCCTCCTCGCTCGCGCGGATCACGGGCGCGGTGTTGTCGGTGTCGATGATGCCGGGGGCGACCGCGTTCACGGTGATGCCCCGGGGGCCCAGCAGCTTGGACAGGTCGCGGGTGAAGACGTCGAGCGCGCTCTTGCTCATCGCGTAGGCGATCAGCTCCGGCATCACCGCCGCGTGCGTCAGGCCCGTCGACACGTTGATCACCCGGCCGCCGTCCGGCATCCGCTCCAGACCGAGCCTGGTCAGGAAGAACGGCGCCCGGGTGTTGACCGCGAACAGCCGGTCGTACTCCGCCGCGTCCATCTCCCCGTACGTCGCCGACGTGCCGATCCCCGCGTTGTTGACCAGGATGTCCACCCCGTCCGCGTACCGGTCGTACTCCGCCCACAGTGCCTGCGCGTCACCCGGCAGCCCCAGCTCCGCCCCCAGGGCGAAGGCCGAACCGCCCGCCTCCTCGACGGCCTTGACCGTCTCGGCCGCGGCCAGTTCGTTGGTGCCGTAGTGCACGGCGACGCGCGCCCCTTCCCGGCCCAGCCGCTCGGCTATGCCCCGCCCGATGCCCCGGCTGCCGCCGGTGACCAGTGCCGTTCTGCCGGTGAGCACGCCCATGGCCGCGCCCTCCATTTCTCTAGTGGTCGCTACAGAAGGGACCGTACCAGATTCTCTATCGACCACTACAGAACGCGTTACGATGACCGCATGGAGACGAAACGGCGCGGCAGGCCCCGCTCCTTCGACCGCGACGCGGCACTGGACCGGGCGACCATGGCCTTCTGGGAACACGGCTACGAGACGACCTCCATCGCCGACCTGACCGACGCCATGGGCATCGGAGCGCCGAGCCTGTACGCCGCCTTCGGGGACAAGAAGGCACTCTTCGCCGAGGTCGTGGAGTCGTACGCGGTGCGTTACGGCTCCTTCGGTGCCCGCGCGCTCGCCGAGGAACCGACGGCCCGCGCCGGCCTCGCGCGGCTGCTCAGCGAGACGGCCGCCGAGTTCACCGACCCCTCCCACCCGCGCGGCTGCCTGATGATCTGCGCGGCGGCCAACTGCGCGACCCCCGAGGTCGACGCGGCCCTGCGCGAGCGGCGCAACGCCAACATCGCCAGTTTCGAAAGCCGGCTGCGCGCCGACATGGCGGTGGGCGAGCTGCCCCCCGACACGGACCCGGCCGCCCTCGCCCGCTTCGTCGGCGCCGTCATCCAGGGCATGTCCCAACAGGCGCGCGACGGCGCCACGGCAGCGGAACTGCGGAACGTGGCCGAGACCGCGATGCGCGCGTGGCCCGCGTGAACCCCCATGCGCCCACCCGCGCTCCGTACCCGCCCGGCGGACCCTAAGTTCTGCCCGCCGCCGCCCCCGGCGCCGCGTCTTCCGCCGCCGCGCGGGCCTTGGGGGATTTGCCGTTGATCATGACGGCGCCGATGATCGCGGCGGCCAGAAGGATGATCGCCGCCCAGGCGATGGCCACGGTGAAGCCGTGCACCGTGCCGGTGTTCACGATGCTCGTCCGCTCCGCCGGGGTCAGACCGCCCTCGCGGGCCGCCGCCGCGAGATGACCGGTCAGATACGTGGCCGTGACGGTGGTCGCGATCGTGTTCAGCAGGGACGTACCGACCGAACCGCCCACCTGCTGCGCGGTGTTGACCGTCGCGGATGTCACGCCCGAGTCCTGCGGGGCGACCCCCATGGTGGCCGTCGAGATGATGGGCAGGAAGGTCAGCCCGAGCCCGAAGCCCAGCAGAAGGGTGCCCGGCAGGATGTGCCCCACGTAGCTGGAGTGGGTGTCGAGGAACGTCAGCGAGAACATGCCGCCGGCGCTCAGCAGCAGCCCGGGCACCAGCAGCATGCGCGGCGGTACGAGAGGCAGCAGCCGCGCGGAGATCTGGGTCGAGCCGATGATGATTCCCGCCGACAGCGGCAGGAACGCGAGGCCGGCGCTGAGCGGCGAGTACCCGAGGATGTTCTGGAGGAAGTACGTCAGGAACAGGAACGCGCCGAACAGGCCGATCGTCGTGAGCGCCATCACGATCATCGAGCCGCCGCGGTTGCGGTCCCGGACGATGTGCGGGGGCAGCAGCGGGCCGGAGGACTTGGTCTGCCACCAGGCGAACGCGCAGAGCAGTACGACGCCGATGCTCAGCACGGTCAGGACTTCCGTGGACGTCCACCCGCGCGACTCGGCCCGGCTGAAGCCGTACACGATCGCGACGAGTCCCCCGCAACCGAGGACGACCCCCGGAATGTCGAGATGCGCGCCCTTGGTTCCCGCGCGGTCCTTGAGCAGCGTGAACGCGCCGATGACGGCGAGGAGGGCGATGGGGACGTTCACGTACAGGCACCAGCGCCAACTGAGCCATTCGGTGAGGATGCCGCCCATGAGCAGCCCGATGGCGGAGCCGCCGCCCGCGATGGCGCTGAAGATGCCGAAGGCCTGGGCGCGTTCCTTGCCCGCGGGGAAGGTCGTGGTGAGCAGGGAGAGGGCGGACGGCGCCAGCAGGGCGGCGAAGACGCCCTGGAGCGCGCGGGAGAGGAAGAGCATCTCCTGACCGATGGACGCGCCGCCGATCGCGGAGGCGCCGGCGAACCCGATCAGGCCGACGATGAACGTACGCCTACGGCCGACGAGGTCGGCGATCCGCCCGCCCAGCAGCAGGAGTCCGCCGAAGGCCAGGGTGTAGGCGGTGATCACCCACTGGCGGTTCCCGTTGCTGATGTGCAGCGCGCGCTGTGCCGAGGGGAGCGCGATGTTCACGATCGTCGCGTCGAGCACCACCATGAGCTGCGCGGTCGCGATGACGGCCAGTGCCCACCAGCGGTGGGGATCGGGTTCGTCCGCCGCGGGGCCGGAGGCGACGGTCCGCGAATCGCCCGGTCTGCCGCCCTGTGTCTCGTCCGGCGGGCCGGGAATCGACGGATCGCTCATCGATGTCTTCCTTCGCAGTGGACCTCTGCCGCCGCTCCTCAGCAGCTCAGCGTTGTGGTCAGAACACCATGAATCGGACTTCCCTGCCTCTCCGCCGGAACGCGTGAGCCCAGTGGGCGGGCACCTCGCTTCCAGCCGTAACTGTACCTTTCGTAAGGTATAGTTACGGTCGGCCGGGAAAGTACTGAGGGAGAGGTGCGCGGGGATGGTTCTGAGTACGAAGCGGCGCTGGCTACTGCTGACGGTGGTGAGCGCGGGGCTCCTGCTGATCACGTTGGACAACTCGATCCTGTACGCGGCGCTGCCGACGCTGGTGGAGGATCTCGGCGCGACCAGCTCCGAGAGCCTGTGGATCATCAACGCCTACCCCGTCGTCATGGCCGGCCTGCTGCTCGGCAGCGGAACTCTCGGCGACCGCGTGGGGCACCGGCGGATGTTCCTGATCGGTCTGACGATCTTCGGTGTCGCCTCACTCGCCGCCGCGTTCTCACCGAGCCCCGAGACCCTGATCGCCGCACGCGCGCTCCTCGCGGTCGGCGCGGCCTCGATGATGCCCGCCACCCTCGCCCTGATCCGCGTCACCTTCGACGACGAACGCGAGCGGAACATGGCCATCGCGATCTGGGGCAGCCTCGCGATCGTGGGCAGTGCGCTGGGCCCCGTCATCAGCGGGATCCTGCTCCAGAGCTTCTGGTGGGGATCGGTCTTCATCATCAACGTCCCCGTCGTCATCGCGGCGATCGTCGCCACAGCGATCCTCGCGCCCCCCAACGACGCCGATCCGTCGAAGCGTTGGGACCTGCTGTCCTCACTCCTGGCACTCGTCGCCCTGGTCGGCCTCGTCTTCGCGATCAAGGAAACCGCGAAGACGGACCCCTCCCCGCCCGTCATCGCCCTCGCCCTCCTCGCGACCGCCGTCGGCGGATGGGCGTTCGTACGGCGGCAGCGCCGACTGCCCTACCCCTTGCTGGACTTCACGATCTTCCGCAACCGGGCGTTCCTCGCCGGGGTCCTCGCGGCCGGGTTCTCCCTGTTCGCCATCGCCGGCATCCAGCTGATCACCACCCAGCGCTTCCAACTCGTGGAAGAGTTCACCCCGTTGCGCGCCGGACTCCTCGTCGCGGCCGTCGCCCTGGGCGCACTGCCGACATCCATGGTCGCGGGCGCGGTCCTGCACAGGGTCGGCCTGCTGCCCATCATCACGGGCGGTCTCGCCCTCAGCACCGTCGGCGCCCTGCTGATCCTGCTGAACTTCAACACCAGTACGGGTCTGCTCATCACCGGCCTGATCATCACCGGCGCCGGCCTCGGTGCGGCCATGGCCGTCGCCTCCAGCGCGATCATGGGCAACGTCCCGCCCCGCCGGGCCGGCATGGCCTCCTCCGTCGAGGAAGTCTCGTACGAGTTCGGCAGCCTCATCGCGGTCGCCCTGCTCGGCAGCCTGCTCACCGCCGTCTACACCGCCACCGTCGACCTCCCCGCCGGGGTGCCGGACACCGCACGTGACAGCCTCGACAGCGCACTCGCGCTGGCACGGGAGGGCGCACAGCCGAACACGCCACTGATCACCGCCGCGTCGGAAGCGTTCGACGGCGCCTACTTCGCCGCGATGATCGTGGTCACGGCCGCGCTCACCGTCGGTGCGCTCGTGACCGGCGTTCTGCTGCGCCGCCACGGCCCCGGATCGGCACTCTCCGCACTCTCCGCCGCCCCCACGGCAGCCGCACCGACCGCCTCCGCACAGCACGACACCCCGCACCAGGAGCAGCAGGAGCACCATGCGCACCAGTAAGCGAACCCAGATCCTTGAGGCGGCCACCCGCGTCGTACAGCGCGAAGGCGTCAAAAGCGTCACCTTCGACTCCGTCGCGGCGGAGGCCGGCCTGACCAAGGGCGGACTCCTCTACCACTTCGCCTCCCGCGACGACCTCATCCAGGCCATCCACGAGCACCTCGCCGACCAGTGGGAAGCCGACATCATCGCGGCGGCGGGAAAGCCCGCCTCCGAAGCCACCCCCACCGAACGGCTCGCCGCCTACGC
This sequence comes from Streptomyces sp. NBC_01508, assembly GCF_045040315.1. Taxonomy (NCBI): domain Bacteria; kingdom Bacillati; phylum Actinomycetota; class Actinomycetes; order Kitasatosporales; family Streptomycetaceae; genus Streptomyces; species Streptomyces sp. NBC_01508. Next base: position 8,016,318 of record NZ_CP109419.1, read on the forward strand.
CCGCGTCGCCATCCAGAGCGCCACCCGCGCCGAGCTGCTCTTCATGCTCGAAGGATCAACCACCGCCCAACACGCGGCCCCCTGGGACGCGGTGATGGAACGGTGGGCCCCACCGCTGGCCCCGGTCGCCGACGACCCCGCCGCACTCGACCAGTTCGTCGCCCGCCTCGCGGCCGACGGTCTGTGGCTGTACGAGTCATTCACCGACGCACGACTGGACCCCGAGCTACGGCGCGCCGTCGCCGAACGCATCGCGGGCCCCCTCGCCCGCGACGACAGCTGAACCCGGCCTTCGACGGTCCGTTCCGCACATGGCGCCGGCCGCCGCCAACCGTGCGCTCCGGCGAATGGCGTAACGGCCGCTGGGCCGTGCTCCCCTTGATCAATAACCTGACGCCCGGCGCGTGATGTCGCGCCTGTCGGACAGAGAAACAGAGAAGGCGAGCGACCCGGTGAATATCCCGATGGTGCGGCGTACGGCCTGGACGAGTGCGGCGACCGCGCTGCTGACGATGCTCGGCACCCTACCGGCCGGCGCGGCCGGTGAATGGCGGAAGGTCGGCGACGACGCCCGCAGCGGTGTGAGCGGTCTTGCGTACGAGGCCGGCGCCGCCGGAGACCGGGCCGGCGTGACGGCGCTGGTCGTGCACGACAACAAGCGGTCCGGGCAGCAGCGATTGTCCCGGATCACTCATGGGGAGGATTCCTCGGTCATCGCCCCGATCACCTGGGACGGGCCGGAACCCGTCGACCTGGAAGCGGTCGAGGCCGTCCCCGGGACGCCGGGGGAGTACGTGGCGCTCGCCGCCCGAGGCATCGTCTACCGCCTGAAGGTCACCGGTTCCACGGTGACGGTCGTCGATTACGCGCCGTTGCCGTCGATCGGCGAGGGCGACGACTTCGAGAGCTTCGCGCTCGTCGCCCAGCACGGGAAGCTCGCGGCTCTGTGGGCGGACCGGGGGGCCGGCGCGGACCGTCCTGCCACGCTGTACGCGGCGCCGCTGACGTTCGCCCCCTGGGGGCAGACGCTGTTCGGCGCCGTGACGAGCCGGACCTACCGGGCGCCGTACCCGACCGGGGACGGCACACGCCACATCTCCGACATCTCGGTGACCAACTCCGGCCGGATCATCGTGAGTTCGGCTGCCGACGCCGGTGACGACGGCCCGTTCGACTCCGCGGTGAGTGACGCGGGCCGGGTGACCGTGTCGGCGGCGGGCCGGGTGCGGGTCGCGCTCGCGGCGTCTCCCGTGGTGCTCGACACGTTCCCGCAGTACAAGATCGAGGCGGTGGAGTGCCTGCCCGGGTCGGCCGACGCGCTGGTGGGCACCGACGACGAGAACCTGGGCGGATTCGTGCGGACCCTGCCCGTGTGCGGCGCCTGACCCGGGGGCTGCAGCGGCGTGGCGGCCGGCATGACATGACGCCGGTCCCTGCGGACCGATGGGGTTCGCGGGACCGGCGTGCGACCGGACGGGAATCTCCAGCGGGCCGGGCGGGTTGGCCCATGAACAGTGCCGTTTCGGCACGCCGTAGCGGCTGATGAAGGAGACCTCGCCCGCATGGAGAGCCCGTTGACCCGTCCTGCCCCCAAATTCATCACTTTCGACATGTACGGAACCCTGACCGACTTCGCCATCGGATCCGCCGCCAGAGAGGTGATCAAGGATGTGGCTCCGCCTGAGCGGCTGGACACCTTCCTCCACCGCTTCAGCTGCTACCAACTCGACGAAGTCATGGGCGATTGGCGGCCATACGACGAGGTGATCGCGCGATCCTTCGAGCGGGCCTGCGAGAGCACCGGAATCGCGTTCCGGCCGAACGATCCCGCCAAGGTCTTCGCGGCGATCCCGGAATGGGGCCCCCACCCCGACGTACCTCAGCCGCTCGCCAAGCTCGCCGAGCGATTCCCGCTCGTCATCCTCTCCAACGCCGCGAACGGTCACGCCGACCGGAATGCCGCGAAGCTCGGCGCGTCGTTCCACGCGGTGTACACAGCGGAGATGGCGCGGGCCTACAAGCCAAGACTGCGCGCATTCGAGTTCATGTACGAACAGTTGGGCTGCCGGCCGGAGGAGACGATGCACGTGTCCTCCAGCCCACGTTACGACTTGCAGTCGGCGACGGACCTGGGCGTGAGGAACACGGTGTATCTGAACAGAGGAAGCGAGCCTTCGGCGCCGTTCTACCACGCCTACGAAGTCACCTCCCTTGCCGGTGTGGTGGATGTCCTGGGCATCTGAATCCGGCGGTGGTGTGGTGGTGTTGTGTGTGGGGTGTGGTTTCTGGTTGTTGTTTGGTGGGTTTGTCTTGTTGTGAGGGTGTGTTGTTGTGGGGTGGGGGTAAGGGGCGTGGTTGCCTCTTGCCTCCCTTCTTGTGGTTGGTGCCTGGTAGTGGGGTGCCGTGTTTTTCTTGTGGTGGTGTTTGGGTTTCCGTTTTTTGGGGGTTAAGTGGTTGCTTTTTGGCTGAGTCGGGTTCGAGCTTTTCCGTAAAGTGATTTTGTTTGAGCGGTTTCCAGTGATGGTGTTGGTCTGTGATTGGTTGGTATGTGAGAGGTCAGAGTTCGGTCGTCCAGGCTCTGGCGGGGTGCTCTCTCGGTGGCAGCCACGTCTGAGGTTGTGGCTTCCGATGCCTCTCCTCAGTCTGATTTTTTCAGTGGAATCGGTCGTCTGTATCGGGCCGCGCGAGTTGGAGCTCGGGCAACGGGGGCCGCCGGTAGGTCCCCGTGGCCCGCCCGAGGAAGGTTCGGTACCGGCGGGGATCGGTCTGCCTGAGCGCGACTTGGTGACTGTCGACAATCTCGGGATGTCTTTGGTCTTCAGCCTGTACGGCACTCGCGGCGGACTTTGCTCCGAGCCTGTTGAGCGTGTGGTGTATGGCGTGGATGCCGAGTCCGTACATGGCGAGTTCAGGTCTGCCGTGAGTGTGCGCGAGGCCGGTCGTGTGGGCGAATCCAGGACCGATCTTGTCCTCGGGAGCCATCTGGACGTGCCATCCGTGCTGCTGCACATTTTTGATGATCGTCAGATCCGCGTGGTCCGCCTTGTCTTGGTCGCCGTGGTCATGGCAGAGGACACAGCGGTACTGGAATGAATCATCAGCCATGTGCGGGGGTTACGAGGTGAGCGGCTGTATCGGGCGGCCGGGGCTCGTGTGCGATCAGATCCGCTGGCGCACCGCCGCGCTCGTCTACCTTCGTGGCACAGTGCCGCCCGAGCACTACATGTGGCAGCTGCGTCCCCGATGGCAGGATTTCAGCGTTCCTGCCAGCTACCCAGATATTGCGTAGCAGATCTTCGGGCGGGATGGGGGGCCGGTCCTTGTTCGCCCTTGAGGGTTTTCTGGCGCTGGTCGGGCCTTCGCCGACTACCAGGACCCGACGAGGGGGCCAGTCGCGTGCTGTGTCGGCCGGCCCCTTCGACGTCTGGCTCTATGCCCAGTCGACGCCCAGCTCAGCAAGCGCTGCCCGCTGCTCCTGGGTGAGTTTGTCGCGCCGAGTCTTGGTGTTGGAGATCCATACGCCGAGTTTCACGGTCATCGGCTCCCCCTGGCCGTCGACGGTGATCGTTTCGCTGTGGCCGCGCGGCACCGGCCGGTGGGCGCCTTCCCGTTCGATCCACTGCGCGAGGGCCTGCGCACCCCGCTGGAACGCCTGTTGCGCCTTGCTCGGGCCCTTTGCCGCGGGCGTGGCCGCGGGGGCAGAAGGCGGGACCTCAGTGCCTTTGATGCCCAGCGCGGTCAGCCGCTCGCGCTGCTCGGGCAGGAGCGGCGCCCAGGTGCCCGGCTCCTGCTGCCGCCGTCTCCATGTGCCGATGTCGTCGCCGTTGTAGACGACGCCCGGCGCGATGTGGGGCAGGGCGCCGTCGGCGTCGACGAGGTCGGCGAGGACGCGGTGGTGGCGTTGCCAGTCCAGTGGCCAGGGGCAGTTCCAGTCGGGGTCGATCGCGGCCAGTTGCTGCGCGCGTGCGGCGGCCCGCTCCGGGTCTTTGCCCAGGCCGCCCTTCCGGCGGAGGTTGGCCATGTGCTGGCCGATGGGCACCATTGCCTCGGCCTCGCCCCAGGCCGCGTCCTGGCGTGGTGCGAGGTGCCCCATGGCGCGCCGGTAGGACCTCAGGGCGGCCAATTTGATTTCCCAGGCCTCTTCGCCCGGCTCCCAGACCATTCCGGCCTCGGGGGCGTCCAGGAGGGTCTTGCGCCGCTCCTCCAGCTCACCCGCCCGCAGGGCCTTCCTCTGCTGGTGGACCCACCGGCCGAGGGGGAAGTCTTTGGTGACGCCGACTTCGACCTCTACGTCGTACGGGGCGGCGTGGACGCCGGTGATCTGGTTCTCCTTCCGCCAGCGGGTGAGGGCTTGGTAGCCCTCGAGCCACACCATGCTTTCGACTTGGTAGACCCGGGTGCGGAGGAACGCGGCGATGGTCGCCGTGTCGCGCGGGCTGGAGAAGTGCAGCAGCGCGGACTCGGCAGCGGCGTCGGTGGCGTCGTCGTGCTCCTGGTCGTCGCTGTCGCTCTCGCCGCCGGCCTTGACGATCTGCCCGTCCTCATCGCGCTGGACGTGGACGGTGCGCTTGCCGCTGGTGAGGGCGCGGGAGGCGAGCTGCTCGACGAGTCGTTCATCGTGCGACCGCAGGCCCTGGAGCACGGCCACGAGGGGGCGGAAGCTGGCGCTGGCGACCATGTCGGTGGGGTCCTCGTTCGGCTCCAGGAAGACCGGCACGATGATCCTGGCGATTTTGGTGGTGCCGTCCTTGTTGAGGCGGAGCGCGCGGCCGATGTTCTGCACGATTTCCACCTGGGAGCCGCGGGTGTCGGCGAAGCAGATTGCGTCGACTCCGCGTTCGCCGGTGATGTCGACGCCTTCTCCGAGGACGCGTACGGAGGCGAGGAACGCGCGGTGGACCCGGCGGCCGGCCGCGTCGATGCCGTTGGCGAACTGGCGCAGCACCTCGCGCCGTTCGGCTACGAGGTGGTCGCCGCACAGCCACGCCGACCAGACCCGGTCCGGGGGTACGTGGCGGCCGGCCTCCAGCTCGTAGAAGGCCGCGTCGATGGAGGACTTTGGCAGTTTGTCGGCGGCGGCCAGGTCGTCGCCTGTGGCGTCGTTCAGGTACAGCTCGGCTGCGGTCTCGGGGAGCTTGTCCGCGAACGTGGCGGCTTCTTCAACCTTCTGGTGGAACGTCATGACCGTGCGGAGGTTGTACGCGGCGGCGTGCTCCAGGAGCGCGGTCTGCAACAGGGCCAGGCGCCGGCCCCGCCGCGCCTCCTCGGACTCCCCGATCACGGGGGAGGGGTCACGGATCTCCAGGACGTCGATCTCGAACCCCGCGAGGATCTCGCGCTCGATCGCCTCGCTCAGACCGAGCTCCGCGAGCCACGCGCCGTACGTGCCGTCCGGGTCGTCGGCCATGGTCGCGATCTCCGCCTCCTGGCCGTCCGCGCCCTTCTGCGGCCGGGCCGCCGCAAGGATTCGCGGGGTCGCGGTCAGGTAGAGCCGGAAGTCCGCCGGGATCCGCTGGTTGTCGTGGATCGCAGCCCACGGCCGCCCAAGATCACCAGCGGTTCCGTGGGCTTCGTCCACGATCGCGAGGTCGAAGCCGTCCATGCGCTGTCCGTAGAGGCGCTCTCCGCCGGCCAGGGCGGCTTCCAGCGGCCCGCGAACGGTCTGCTGGCCCATCGGTGCGGTGACGTCTTCGCGGTCGACCAGGGAGGCGTACGTGGCCAGTACGACGACCGGGCCGTGGCCGGCCCACAGGGCGAGCTGGATCGGGTTGGTGGTGGTCCGCACCTCCAGCTCGTTCAGTACCGGGTCGTTCTCCAGCGAGCACACCGCGATCATCGGGGCGCGGTGGCCCATCAGGCGCCATGCCTGGGCGGTCTGGGCGAGCAGGTCCAGGGTCGGGACGGTGACGAGGATCCGGCCGTCCGGGAAGCACTCCAGAGCGGAAGAAGCGGCCATGATCGTTTTACCGGAGCCGGTCGCGGACACGATCGTGCCCCGGGCGCCCCGGGCGGGCACAGATGATTTTGCAGGGAATCCGACCCACTTACGGAAACTCGCCTTTTGGTCTACTTGGTGTTCCCGGAGTTGTACGTGCGGCATGAGAGACCTTCTTTACTGATGTCTACAGCTCATCTTCCGACAAGGGTGAGCGAGGGTTCGTGGTGTGAGTGCGAAGGCGGTAGCTCTGATGGCGGTGTTGGAGGACGATGCGGGACATGGGTGAGATAGCGGAGTTGGTAGAGGCGGCGGGCTCCGGCGACCTGGAGCGGATGACAAGCTTGCTGGGCAAGGGCGCACCGGTCGAGGGAAGAGACCAGGAGCACCGCACAGCTCTGGACTGTGCTCTTTGGGCGGGACAACGTGAAGCTGTCCGCCTCCTTCTGGCCGCAGGCGCGAACACTGAACAGCCCATCGGGGAGTACGCTGAGACGCTGCCATTACGCTTCACCGCTGAGCGAGGTATGCAGGCCACGGCCCGCATACTGCTGGAGGCGGGGGCAGAGCCTGATGGCCGACTGTGGGAGGGCCGGGCTACCGCCTTGATGGTGGCGGCCACCGAAGGACACGAGGACATCGCTCAAATGCTGCTGGACCACGGCGCAGGCCTTGAGGCGGTGGGACGGGACCAGACACCGCTGGAGTGGGCGGCGTTCGGGGGCCGGCCGGCAACCGTCCGGTTGTTGCTGGACCACGGCGCGGCCCGCACGGCCGAGGCGCTGGCCGCAGCTCACCGCAGCGCCGACCGCTGGAAACATACCCCTGAGCGCCAAGCAGAATACACGGCGACAATCTCCATGCTCCTGGCCGCAGGCAAGCGAGCCTCCTCGAAAATTTCTTTTGATTGAACTCAGAGGATGTCCCAAATTTCCGCCAACAGTACATGCTGTATCAGAATGATGCAGCCGTCACGCCGAAACCCGCCCCCGTAGCCAGCCTGGCCCGCGAAGCGGGCCACAAGGGCTTGGAGGCGAAGCCGGAAAGACCGGGCAGGGGAGCGAAGCGGACCTGCCACAAGGGCGCGCAGCGCCCGCAGTCCCTTCCCAGATCCCAAGCGAAGCGCGGGATCTGACGGCCCGAAGGGCCGGCCCCCGCGAAGCGGGGGCAACCGATGCGAAGCAACGGGATTCACGAGGAAGCGAAGCGCCCCCGCCCCGCCGAGCGAAGCGAGGCGGTTCAGTTCCACAGCGCGCAGCG
>NZ_CP109420.1:0-70577 GCF_045040315.1 Streptomyces sp. NBC_01508
GTCGCCCGCTCCTACCCCGGCCGCAAGCTCACGCTGGACAGCGAGCGGAAGCCGCTGGAGTTCTACGGGCCGCCGGATGAGCCGAACGCCTTCTCCATGGACAGCCTGGAGTTCTTCCTGGTCATCGCTCAGTTCTTCCGCGAGGCGCTGCCGCTGCGGCTGATCCTGTTGATGATCGCCTGCCAGAAGGCCGGCGGCCGCATCCCTCTGACTCAGGATGAGATGTCGATCGTCCTGGATGTTGCGCGCACCAAGGTGAACGAGGCGTTGCAGGAGGTCATGTCCCACGGGATCGTGTTCCGGGTGAAGCGCGGTGTCTACCAGTTCAACCCGCCGTACTCCTACCGGGTTGCCGAGTTCATCCCGGGCACAGAGACGACGGAGGCGCGGTACGTCCGTGTCGACCAGCACGAGACGATCGCGAAGATCCGGTCTGACGAGGCGCTGCCCGACCTGGTGCGCTTCCCGTCGCTGGAGCGGATGCGCCAGGAGATTGAGCAGATGCGCGAGGACCGAGCGAAGATGCGTGCTGAGCGCCGCGCTGAGCGGGCGCAGCAGAAGGAGAAGGGGGCCGAACAGTGAGTGGTCTGCATTTCGCCGCGGTGAACGCGGAAGGGATCGTCGCCGATCTGGACCTGTTGCCCGCGGCCTACCGCGTGCTGCTGAAGATGCGTGCCCACAGCGAGCCAGGCGGGCGGATCGAGGTAGACCAGGTCACACTCGCGCAGATGCTCGGGCTGAGCCGGGCCGCGGTGAACGCGGCTCTGCGGGACCTGGACTTGGCGCAGCTGGTGAAGAAGCAGCGGGCCGGCGTCTACCAGCTCAACCCGATGCTGGCCGCCTACCTTGCCCCCGAGGACGCCATCGCGGCGGTCAAGTCGATGCCGAAGGGCCAGCGCCTGAACTCGGCTGGGTTCGTGGAGCAGTACCGCCAGGCCGTCACGGCCTATCAGGACCAGCTCGCCGAGAAGCGCCGGCAGCGCGAGGACGCCAAGCGCCGCCAGAACCTCAAGGCCGTGTCCTGACCCACCGCTCACCCCGGCGGCGCTGCACCCATTGGTGCAGCGCCGTTTGTGTTCCTGATGTCGAGGCTGACACCGAAGGTCCCTGTCTGCGTGGACAAAGATCCACCGGTGCGGGGCCAAACAGCCTGTCGCCTGCTCGTTCGGCGCTACGTCCTCTCAGGAGGGGCGTGGCGCCGCTTTCGTGCATGGGTCGTGAGTGTCAGATCCGGACGCACGGTTCCCGCAGGCAGGAAACGCCCAGGTCAGAAGCAGTGCGAAAAGAATCATGAGCGGCCCTCTTGTGTCGCCTCCCCTGTATGAACTTCAATACATGTATTGAAGTTCATACAGGGGAGGAACCCACCGTGTTAGTCACCCTCGTCACCGCCGCCCTCGCCATCGTCGGCACCCTGCTCGGCTCGATCGTCAGCGGCCGTTTCCAGGAGCGCGCCGCCGAACGGACCGTCCGCGTGAGCCACGGCGAGGCGATCCGCCGCGACCGCCTGGAGGCCGTCACCGCCCTCGCCTGCGCCGCCAGCGACCACCGCACGGCGATGTGGGTGCGCGGTGACGCTGTCCTCAAGGGCGACGGGCCCGAGCGGATCCAGACCCTTCGCAGCGCGAGCCACATGACCCGGTCCGCCGTCACCCGCCCGATGGTCGCGCTGCGGGTGCTCTTCGCGGACCAGGCGGTGCGCGCCGCGGCTGACGAGATGATCACGCTGACGTACGCGCTGCGCGACGCGTACGCCACCACGGAGGACCTCACCGCCGCCCGGGAGGCCGCGAAGGTCGCCCACGACTCCTTCGTCGACGTCGCCGCCGGCTACCTCAGCCGGACCGCCTGAGCCCTGCCAGCCGAGAGAGAGGCCCGTCATGGAGCGCACGTCGTCTACGGAGATCGTGAAGGTCGCCGACATCACCGCCATCGAGACCAGCGCCGACCGGGGCGCCGTCCACAGCGAGCTCGCGTACCTGGCCCCGGCGGCCGCCGCCGCGCTGGGGCTGCTGGCCGACGCCATCAAGCGTGGCACCGCCGACCGCGAGAGCGTCGTCCAGGCGCTGAAGGAGGCGGCCGTCCACGAGCGGTTCGCCGACGTCCTGGCGGCCGCGTCCGAGGACGTCATGGACGAGACCGAGGACCCGTTCGACTTCGACGCCCGCCTGGACGCCGACAACCTCTCGGGCGCGGCCTCCCAGGTCCGCGACCTCTTCCGCTGGCTGTAGACCCGCCCGCCGGCCAACCACCCGACACCCACGAGGGAGACACCGTGTTCACCGGAACCGCCGAAGAACTCCGCGCCCGCCAGGCGCAGGCCCGCGAGCTCGCGGAGCAGGCCGCCGCACTGCTCGACCAGATCGACGCCCTGGGCCTTGGCGCGGGCGGCGGGCAGCTGCACACCCCCGGCGGCATCATCCGTATCCGGCCCGGCCAGGGCTGGACCGTCGCCGACCGCTGACCGATCCACCCAAGGAAGGAGACCGCGGTGACCGACCCCGCGTCTGACACCCACCGCCAGGAGCAGCTCCTGGTCCCGCTCGCCGCCGAGGACGTCGCCGTGCTCGGCAGCGACGGCGAGCAGCTGGCCGCGCTGCTCGCCACCTCGCTGCACGGTCTGGCGCTGCTGCGCACGGGCCGCGCGAGCGCCGCCGAACTCGCGGCCGTCATCGAGGGCACCACCGGGCTGCTGGAGCGGCTGGAGGCTGTGCGGGACGCCGCCGTACGCCAGGACGCGGCCCGGGACGTCTCCATCTCTCATAGCGACCTCGCGGCCGCCATGCACCTGAAGAGCCGGGCCACCGCCCAGACCCGGCGCCGCACGCTGCTGCAGACGACGCCGGGCGAGCTGGAGCGGTGGGCCACCGGCACCACCGGCTGACCGGATGCAGCGGCCCCTTGCAGCAGACGAACGACCGTTTGCTGCAAGGGGCCGCTACCCGTGCAGCACCCGTGTCCCGCCCGGGGCCGGCCTCGAAATGTCATCGCTCTCCGGCAGCACAGAACACCACCACCCACCCACCGAGCAGCACCCCACGACCCCCGAGCAGCACCAAGTGCTACCCGGGGCAGCACACACAGCAGCGCCCCGGACCTTCGCGGTCCGGGGCGCTGTTTGGGTACTCGGGAGGCCCCTACGCCTCAACGTACGACACGATCGTGATCGTCCGCAGGGCCGTCACGTAGAAGATCACGCGGACTCCGTCGATCTCGTCCGCGTAGTCGCGCAGCAGAGTGCCGGGCACCTCGGTGCCCAGCTCCGGGTTAACGCTGATCGCGACGATCGCTCGGTCCAATCGGTGCGTCTCGCCCGCGGTGAGCTTGGACAGCTGGGTGAGCGCTGGCTCCACCACGATGACCTGCGAGCGCCGTGGCCCGTGCTCAGGCGACACGGGGCTGCTCGTCAGCAAGACGGGCGAGATGCGCGTCGCGGGCGGTCTCCCACGGCACCCCGGTCTCCGGGGACGGGTAGCCGTTCGCGGCGATGTCCTCCAACACCGAGGCGAGGACGTCGACCCGCGCACGCTGATCGGCCGCGTACGCGCGGACCGATTCGGCGGCGTGCTCATCGAGGGGCTGACGGTCGGGCGCGGACGCGGTGGCCGGCTGCTGGCTCATCCGGGGCTCCTGGGCTTCTCTCTGGCGTGTGCTCCCACGGTAGCGCCGGGCCCGCTCCCCGGGCCCCGGTACGGACGAACCGGGGCCCGACGCCGCGCGTGGACTACGCCTGGAGTTTCTGGGATCCGCTCTGCAGGGAGGCGGCCAGGAGGTACTGCTGCTTGCGTCGTTCGAGCTCGCCGTCGGTGAGGATGTGGCAGCCGCAGGCGGCGTCGGGGATGAGGTCCGGGTCCGGGTTCTCGCACCACGGGTCAAGACAGTAGTGCCTGTCGACTGGAGGGATGAAGACCATGACCTCACGATCCCCAGCCGGTCCGTCCTAGTGAACGCGACGCGCCCAACACAGCCCAGAACGCTCACGCTCTGTTTACTCATATGTGCGTGTCACGCCCGATCTTACGTGTCACGCTCCCGCTCGAAACTGGCCTCCAGAGGGTCTGGCGGACCCAAAAAACGAACACATCGGGACACTCGCGGCGCGGCCTTCATGGGAGCGTGACACCCGGCCCGGAGGGCGTGACAGCTACTCTCCGTCGATCTGAACGCCTCCCCCCGGCCCGCCGGGGAAGACACCGGGGGGCCGGGACGGAGCGGGCAGGGCGAACGCTACGGCCGCCCGGGTCGGTGGCTGCACTCCCAGCAGTCGGCACAGCTGGCGCACTCCTGGCACCACGCCTGGGGTGCGCGCGGGCAGTTGCACACGGGGTTGTAGTCGGGGTCGTCGTCGCCGGGGATGAGGCTCTCGCCGAAGGGCGGCTCAGTCCAGGCGATGACCGAGCCGTCGGCGAGCAGGTCCTCGTAGTGGTGCCCGATCCCGCTGTGCTCGCTCCAGGTGGCCACCACCTCGTCCGCCGCGCTCACGCCGCGCCGCCCTTCACCGCGGCCGCGTTGTCGAGCCACGCGGCGAGCGCGTTCGTGGCGGCCGGGTCGGCCTGGGCGAGGCGGCCGACGAACTCGAGGTCGCCGTCGACCGGGGCCCCGGTCCGGGCGAGGGCGGCGAGCAGCGCGGCGCGGGCGCGCACCGGCACGGGCAGCGAGCCGACGGCGGCCGCGCGGGCGGCCGGGTCGGCGTAGTGGCCGGACTGGTCGGCGAGGGCGCGGGCGAGCCAGGCGTCGACCTTCGCGGCGCGGTAGTCGCGGTTGTCGTCCAGGAGGTCGCGGGCGGCTTCGTCCCCGGCCTGGCTCGGCACGCTGCGATCGAGTCGGCCGGCCCCGCCCAGCCGGGCGAGTTCTTCGGCCCGGTCGGCGAGCTCCTCCTGGACGACGACGTCGGCGTCCGGGTCGTACGGGCCGCCGGTCGCGGCGAGCAGCTGCACGAGGCGCTGCCACTCCGCGAGCTCCGCAGCACGGCGGCCGCCGTCGTCGGCCGCGGCTTCGTCGCGGCGGTCCATGTGCGCGTGCAGCTCCGCCTCTTCGAGCGCCGCCACCGCCTCGTTGTGCGTCATGCCCCGCACGCGGCGCCGCACCGAGGACCGGCCGACCTTCGCGTAGTCGATCGGAGCGCCGGCGCGGCCGCGGGCCTCGGGGACACGACGGCTTCGCCACCCGTCGGACGTGTTCATCAGGACTCGCTTTCAGTTCGGATACGGAAATGGGGGCCCGCCCGGTAATGCGGTTCGGCGAGCCGGTTATCCAGGTCTACAGCACGCCAGAATTGCGCGCTGCTAAAACTCGATGTCGAGCGATTGAACGTCCCGAAATTTCACCTCCAGGCTTGCGCGACCGCCCCCGCCTTGACGGAAATAGGCGTCCGCGATGGCCTCCGCGACGGCCTCGTGGAGGTCGGCGTCCGTCGCACCCTCCTCCCGTGCCGCCAGGATGAGTGCTGCGTGGGACGGCGACACGGCGATGCTCAGATCCCGTACTCGGGTGTCGTCCGAGGATCCGTTCGCGGTGAAGCCGAGGGTGGCCCGGAACTTGATGACGAGTCCGCCCGAGGTGGTCGCATGCTGCCTCGCCTGTGCTCTGACCTGCGGTTGCCACTCTGACTCGGTCTCCTTGACCAGTACCTCCTGGAGGCGCTTGTTCGGCTTGGTGGATGCGCCGGAGAGGTAGCGCTGCACGGTCTTGCGGGAGACGCCCAGGCGTTCCGCCAGGGTCTTGGTGGAGCCCTTCTCCCGCTTGCGGAGGAATTTCATCTGGGCTCGCGGTGATTTCGGCGCGGAACGGGTGAACAGGGCACGCTCCGCGCGAGCGAGGCCCTCCATGAGCTTGGTACGCGTCCTGGCAGCCTGCGCTGCCTTCTCTTCCTCGGTCATGGGGGTAGCTCACAGCTGCGGACCTGTGGACAGAGACCGCCGACGACGGGACGCTCCTACGGCTGATCTCCACCCCTGTGGGTGACGCGCCCTGGTGAGCGCCGGTGCCGGGCCGCTACGTTCCCCTGGACTTGATGATCGAGGGGGAGGGCCAAGGGATGAGCGAGCGCGGCGCGTTACGGGGTCTGCGGGTCTTGATGTGGGTGGTGATCGCCATCGAGGTGCCGGTGTACCTGGTGTGGCTGGTCCAGGTCGGCTACGAGACCGGGCAACAGCTCGCCCGCGGTGACGTCGCGCGGTGGGCGCCGCCGGTCCTGCTGCCGCCGGCGGCCGTGCTGTTCTGCGTGGCGGCGGGCTGGGTGTGGTGGGGAACTGTGGTGTCCGGCGCCCGCTCCTCGCTGCGCGAGCCGTGGATCCTCGCGTCGCTGGGGTTCGTCGCCGTCTTCTCGGTGTTCTGCGGGGTCGCCTCGGTCGACGACCCGTCGGTGTCGGTCGGCCTGCTCAGCGCCGCCGTGACCGGGCTCGGCATGATCGGGCTGTTCTTCATCCCGGCCGCCGCCTCCCGTCAGCTGCCCGACGTCATCCGCCGGCGCCGTACGACGGCCGTCCCGGGTGAGGTGGACTCGCAGTAGCCCGCCGTCCCGGCCGGTCCGTCCGATTGCCCGGGGCGCCGCGCGGCGGGCATGCTGCGCGTTCCGGAGAACGAGGGGTGAGCATGTCCGAACAGGACGATGCGACGGCGGCGCAGGCGTCGCTCAGGAAGGCCGTGGAGCAGCTGAGCGGCGACGGGTTGGGCGATGATGTCCAGGCCGCTCAGGAGGCCGTACAGGCGCTCCATGAGGGTGCTGGGCAGGAGTGGACGCCCGAGCAGGAGACGCAGATCAAGGCCCTGGTGGAGCAGATCCGCAAGCTGCGGAATCTGAACCGGCCGGGCGGCGGCGGGTGGCGTCGGCGACGGGCGTGGCGTGCGCAGGGGCGCCTGGCCGACTTGATGATGGCCGCCGGTCCGGAGCTCGTGAACGAGGCGGAACTGCGGCACTGGAAGAACCACCTGATGGTGGAGCTCCTGGTGGAGTTCGCCGGCGGCGCGATGAAGCCGGATGACACGGCGACGGCGCTGAGCCGGATGGAGACGCTGCACGCCGCGACGTACGAGCAGTTGCAGCAGGCCAGGAAGAAGGCGGCCGACCGGCAGGCCGAAGCCGGCTGACCCGTCGGCAGATGACGAGGGGCCCCGAACCGGCGCGCGGTTCGGGGCCCCTGCCGTGGGCGGGTGATCACAGATCGATTTCGAGCCGCTCCACGTCGGTGAACTCCACGCCCAGGCCGTGGGCCCTGCTGTTGTTGGCGCGGAAGTACATCCGGGCGAGGCCGTCGGCGGCGATCTGCTTCAGCTGCTGCTCGGTGGCGCCCTGCTCCCGCGCGGTGAACAGCTGGTCCGCGAAGGCAGGCGGCAGCGCCTGGGTGATGTCGCGGATGCGGGCGTCGTCGGTCGTGCCCGAGGCCGCGGTGAACCCGAACCGGGCGCGGGTGGAGACGACCAGGCCGCCGGTGGAGGCCGCCTTCTTCCTCGCCTTCGCGCGGATCTGCGGCTGCCACCTCTTCTTGACCTCGCGCTCCAGGCGGCCCCGGAGGTCCTTACGGGGCCGCTTGAGCTTGCCCGACACGTACCGCTCCACCGTGCGCTGGGAGATCCCGAGCGCCTGGGCGGCGGCCTTGGTGCCCTTGAGCTGCTTGACCAGGTACTTCATCTGCGCCTGGGCGCTCTGCGGGATGCGGCGGGTGAACGCCCCCTCCAGCGCGCGGTCCAGGCTGTCCCCGAGCGAATCGACCATGACCTACTCCCCTTCTCCGGCGCTCTGGTCGGTCTTGATGAGGTTGGCGATGTTGAAGACGCAGCCGCGTTCCTCGAACTGGGATTCCGCCCACAAGGTGGTCTGGGTGCCCTGGTGCTTCACCATCCCGGGCGAGACTCCGAGCCGGAACGTGCCCGGCGCCGGCTTGCCCTCGTCGGTGCGCGGCAGGACGTCCAGCGGGGACGGGCCCGGCGAGGGGTAGACGATCGCGTCGGTGCCGATCGCGACCGGGTAGAGGTCGGCGGCGGCCGCCGTCTTCATCAGCTTGCGGTGCAGGCCGGTGCGCTGGTTGGCCAGCACGGCCGCCCGGATGTCGGGGCGCCAGGTCCACCGGTCCAGCGCCGGGTAGGGCTCGTAGTACGGCACCTGGCCCCGGCTGCGCTGGCGCAGCTTGCCGATCGCGCCCTTCGCGGTCGCCTTGATCGCGGTCTCCAGCAGCGCCATCGTCGGGTCCACCTGCTTGCGCCGCCCCATCGCCTCGAGGAACTCCTGCTCTCCGAGGTCGGTGGTGACGTCCATGTCGGCCATGGTCGCGATGTACGCGTCGCGCAGGCGCTTGTACCAGGCGTCCAGGTAGCGGCCGGTCTGGGTGCGCACGTATGCCTCGATCGGCGCGACGTCGAAACCGAGCTCCACCGCGTAGGCGACGGTCGGCGTGGCGTACCAGGCCGGGCCCTCGGGCCGCTCGCCGGTCGGGGTGAACGGTGAGGGAAGCAGGGTGCCGTCGACGGTGCGGCCGTTGACCCGTACGCGGGAGAGGTCGACGTGGCTCAGGTCGACCAGCCACGAGCCGGGCAGTGCCGGGTCGAACGCCGGGTTGTTCTCCAGGTGGGTCGGCCCGTTCAGTCCGACCGTGAGCCCGTTCGCGGCCGCGGCGAACGACATGTTCAGGTCGACGACGACCAGGTATTTGTTGACGCACTCCTCATCGGTCAGCGGCCGGCACCAGTCGTAGGGCTCCTCCATCAGCATCTCTGCCGGAGTACGGAGGTGGTGCCGGGCGAACCCCGCGTCCTTCAGGATCGGGTGTTCGTCGGGGACCTCGCACGGCACGACGTCGTACTTGGCGGTGATCGCGTCGTCGTTGAAGGCGCGCTCGAACTCGCCGGTCGCCTCGTCCTTCTGGGCGCGGGTGGGCGGGCGCAGCGCGGTCATCAGCTCCAGGCCGGTCGTCGCGGTGCTGCCGCGCGGCGTGATCACCCGGGCCGCGTACAGACCGAGGTACTGGACGAGTTCGGCCGGGTGCATCGTCGGCAGCTGCGGGTCGTCCTTCTTGTCCCACTCGCGGGCGTCCAGCGCGTTCCAGGGCAGGATGCACAGCTGGACGCAGCGGCGCCGGGAGCCCTCGGGGTCGCGGTAGACCCGGGCCCACGGTCCGAAGCCGCGCTGGCTCATCTGGAGTCCGGCCTTCTCGATCTGCTTGACCACCTTGTGGCCGGACGGGAGTCGGCTCGCGTGCCGTTCCTCCTCCGACAGGGCGACCGGCAGGCCGAAGCGCTCCAGTGCGGACGCGGTGAGGATGAGGATCGGGTCGGCGTCGCGGCCGTTGCGGTGCAGCCGGGCCTGCCCGAGCCGGGCTTCGGTCAGCGTCCAGTCGACCAGCGCCGGGATGGACTTGGCGGGCACGTCCAGGACCAGCCCGCCGACGCAGTACGCCGACACCTGCCCGTCCTCGCAGTCGATGACCGCGAGCGGCCCGTTCTCGAAGCGCGGATTGGCGGCCGCCGCAGTGGTCTTCGCCGCCGCCTTCTTCGCACCCGGGCGCCGCGACGTCGTCGACGGCCTGGCGGTGCTGCTCGCCTCCTTCGTCGGACGGGACGGCGGCACAGCGGCGGGCGCGGGGGCCGGCTCCGGGGCCGGGCCGGTGAACGCCTCCGGGACCACGGGCGCCGGGGCGGCGGCGGGCGCTTCGGCGGCCGGGACGGGGAAGCGGGCGGCGAGGCCCTCGAGGAGCCGGGCGTACGCGGCGCGCTTCGGCGGCCGCGGCTCGGTCCGACCGGTCTCCCAGTTCCCCACGGCCTCACGGCGGGCGTCCAGCGCCGTGGCGATCTGCGCCTGGCTCAGGCCCGCCGCCTCCCGCAGACGCTTGCGCTCCGCAGGGTCCGGCAGATCGTCCTGCGCAACCTGCTCCAGCAGCGCATCAACGGCGCTGAACAGCTCGTTCTCAGTGGACACAGAGGTCACCTCCAATAGACAGCATACCCGATCGCGCATTGATTCGCGCACTCAATCGCGCATTGAATCGCGCGTATTTGAGTGCAACACGGAGGTGGGTAAGCGGCGCAACGACTGTTCGTCCAGGTCAGAGCCGAAACAGAGGGTGCGTTGCACGCGGCTGTTGCACCGCGTGTTGCAGGTGCCGTCAACGGGTGCCGGGGCGCGGCATGGCGACGGAGCAGAACCAGGGCCGGCTGCCAGGCTGAGCAGGTCCGGCCCGCAAGGTGATTGGGAGCTCTACCGTGTCCGTCGCGTTCCGCATCAGGTGCTGCCTGTGCCGCAAGCACATCCCGCTCGCCGGAGACGTCATCGCCCTCGATGGCGAGTGGCAGCGCCGCTACCCGAACATGCACGGCACCCTCGCCTGCGAGCGGTGCGTCATCGACTACGGCTGGAACTGCTGCACCACGACCCGGGGCGACTTCGTCGACGGCCACGTCGCCGCGCCCGAGGGGGAAGTCGACGCCGACTCCTGGAGCCACCACTTGGGGCGCGGCACCCACCGCGCCCTGGTGACGCTCCATCCCCGCTCCGGCCTGCTCCCGGGCCCGCCGGGGCCTGGCGAACCTGGCCCGCCTCGCCGGCGATTTCCCCGCCGCCCTGGCCGCCGTCCCCACCCTGGGCTGGGAGGGACGCCACCACCGTGTCCTCGGCGACATCCTCTGGTCCCACGGCAACACGGGGCAGGCCGTCGCCGCTTTCGAAGCCGGCCGCGCCGAAGCCGAGCAGCACGGCGCCGACGGCGAACGCGCCATGACACAGGTCCGCCTCGCGCTCGCGGTCTCCTTCGCCGACCCCGTCCGGGCCCAGGACGAACTCGCTCTCGCCCACCAGCTCCTCGACGGCCTCGACCAGCGCTCCAACACCCTCCTCGCGCACACCGTCGCCCTGATCAAGGACGCAGGAACCAACGGCGTCACCGACCGGGCCCAGAGCCTGCACACCGACATCGAGACCGCCGGGCTGCCCTTCCTCCACCGGTTCGTGGAGCTCGCCCTCGCCTTCCACCACGCCGTGCGCGGCGAAGACCAGGACACAGCCGCCACCATCGGCCGCCTGCGCGCACTCACCGCGACCCGCGACTTCGCCTACTTCACCGACATCGCCCACTTCATGGCCGGCCTGCCCCTGCCGGGGGCATCCGTCATCCGCTGGACCGAGAACGAAGAACACGTCCGCTCCACGTGGCGCGGCCTTGTCCAGGCCCGGCAGGAACACCTGCGCACCCGAAACTGACCCGCACGTGCGGCGGCCCCGAACCAAGTGTCTGGTTCGGGGCCGCCGCACATGCCGGGGGATCAGTCGGTGTCGGGGTGGCGGCCGACAAGCTGGGTGAGCAGCTCGATGATCTGGGCCTGGTTCCGGTCGATCTTCTCGCCGAGGGCTTCGACCTTCTGGTCCAGGTTGCCGATCTGGAGGCGTACCGCGGTCAGGTCGGACTTGACGATCCCGAACTCGCGGTCGTGCTTGTCCGTGACCTCCTCGAAACGCCGGGTCAGGGCAGCGAGTTCGCTGTGGGCGACGGGATCCTCGGGCACGTCAGCTCCTGCCGGAAAAATGAAGGGATGACCGGGTGTCGGCCTCTACGGTAGCGCGCCCCCGGACCAATTCCTCAGGGCCGTGCAGTTCGAGTGGAACGGTGTGAGCTCCGCCGACCGGTTGGCGGGCCCACACCGTTCCTGTCCTGGGTGGGCAGGAGTTGCTGTTACAGGGCCTGCTCGATGCACCAGAAGAGCAGACCGGCGGCGCCGGTGCCGATGCCGTAGCAGGCGCCGCGCAGGGCGTGGGCGGTCATGGCGCGGCGGTGCGCGAGCCTGCGGTGCGGGCCGGGTCGTGGATTTTGCGTCAGTGGGAGGCGGTGGGGCTTAGTCTTCAACGGAGGTGCCTTTCTGTGTGGGTGCTTCGTCATCAGGAGCCCGCTGTCGACCCGTTGGCCTAGGAACCGGTGGTCGTCAGGAGGGCTTTTGGTGTTTTCGGGTCAGCGTCGGCAGGCGAGGTCGTTGAGCCGGTCGGCGAGCTGCTGGTTGGGGCGGCAGACGAGGCCGCCGGTGTCGCCGCTGTCCGCGAGGCGTTCGATGTCGGCTTCGAGGCCGCCGGTGGGGACGGTGGCGGCCGAGCCGTGGCGGCCGACGTATCCGGCGAAGGTCTCCACGCCCTGGAGGAACGCGTCCGAGGGGCCGTCGTCGAAGACCCACTGGAGCTGGTGGAGCCAGTGCGTGGCTTCGCGCATCTCGCCGAGCGCGAGGTGGCGCAGGTAGAGGCAGTAGGCGGCGGCGCGGTTCCCGGCGCCGGCGGCCAGCTGCCACCAGAACTGGGCGCTTTCGGGGTGGTCGGCGAGGTAGAGCATGCAGGCGAAGACCTGGGCGCCCTCGATGTCGAGTCGCTTGAGGGGGGTGTGCTGGGAGTCGTCTTCTCCGAGTTCGTCGGTGAGGCGTTCCATGTGGAAGGCGGCGCCGGGCTGGTTGAGTTGCCAGCGGGTGACGACGCTGAGCCGGTGGCGGGCGCGGGAGACCGGCGGTGTGTGTGCCGGGGGCAGGGTGTATCCGGAGTCGTGTGCCAGGCGGCGCAGTGCGGTGGGGACGTCGAAGGGCCGGCGGGGTTCGTGGAGCGATGCTCCGGCGTCGGCCAGGAGCTGGTCAAGGGCGGTGGTGCTCACGTGCGGTTTCCCTTCGCCTCGGTCGTCGTCTTCGTTTCGCCGGGCAGATGGAGGACGTCGCCTCCCAGTCGTTCGCGTGCCTTGCGGCAGTGGTAGTCGACGGTGCTGTCGGTGACGCCCATGTACCAGCTGATGCGCTTGGTGTCGCACTTGAGGAAGTACCGCATGACGACCACGTCGAACTGGCGCGGGGGAAGCTTGCTCAGGGCGACGAACAGGCCGACGTTGCTGTCCATCCGGGCGATCTTCTTGCGGAAGCTGATGAGCGACTGCGATATGACGACCCGCCGCATGATCGCCCACACCTGCTGCTGGAGGTTGCTCTCCTCCAGCAGCGCGTTCCAGTGGTGGAGGATCTCCAGGAACGCGCGGTGCACGGCTTCTTCGGCGGCCTCGTTGGTGCCCAGGTAGACCAGGGCGTAGTCGTGGAACGCCTCTTGATGGGTGATGTAGTGCGCCTCGAAATCCAGTGGGATCGGCAGCACGGCGTGGGCGGCGCCGACGGCCGGACTGCCGCCGTCCGCACGAACGTCTTCGGTCATTCGAAGGAGTCCTCTTCGTTGAAGGTCCTGATGAGGGAGTGAGCGGTAGGGCTCGATCGCTCAGGGGTTACTCAACCGGCCCAATGGGCCGAACACGCATGCGCGCACCAGCGAATATCACGCAGAGATCATCAACGGGTGCGGGCTGTCACACCCCTGATGGCCCGTCACCCCGCGCGACCTGCCGATTTACAGTCCGTCATCGGGTGTATCGCTTCGCCCCGCCAAACCCAAGGTGACAGAGGTCACATGTCAGGCCAACGCCTGCCAGCCCGCCGTCCGACACGAACGGGTGAACCTTCCCCGTACCGGCCCCTGGGGAGGATCGGACCGGGTTTTGGCGGTAGATCGATGATCTTGATACCGGTTCGGTGACTCCACTTATATGGCCAGTTCAGCGGGCCTACGTTCCGGTTCATGGCAGTTGATTTCCTCTCAGATGACCAGGTCTCCCGCTACGGTCGGTTCGCTTCGGAGCCAACGCCCGGGGAGCTGGAGCAGTTCTTCCGGCTCGATCCGAATGGCCATGAGCTCGTTGCGAGCAAGCGGCGGGACGCGACGATGCTCGGGTTCGCGGTGCAGTGGGGCACCGTGCGGATGCTGGGCACGTTCCTGCTCGATGACCCGGCGCGGGTGCCTCGGTCCACGGTCGCGTTCGTGGCTGAGCAGCTGCGGCTAGATCCGGCCTGCCTGACCGAGTACGCCTCGCGGGCGAAGACGGCGTACGAGCACACGTGGGAGATCCGGGACGCCTACGGCTACCGGGAGTTCTCGGCTGCTGAGGACGAGGTCCGTGCGTTCTTGGCGGCGCGGGTGTGGGCGTCGTTGGAGGGGCCGCGGGCGTTGTTCGACCGGGCGGTGGTGTGGCTGGTGGACAACCGGGTGCTGCTGCCGGGGATCACGACGCTGACTCGGCTGGTCGCCGAGGTCCGCGCGAGCGAGAACACCGCCCTGTACCGGACGCTGGACGAGGCCGTCCCGGGGGATCTGCGGCAGTCGCTGCGGGACCTGTTGAAGGTTCCCGAGGGCAAGCGGGTCTCGGAACTGGAGCGGCTGCGGACCCCTCCGACGCGGGTCTCGGGGACGGCGATGACCGCGGCCCTTCAGCGGGCGAAGGAGATCCAGGGCCTGGGCGCCCACCTAGTGGCGACGTCGGTGGTGCCAGCGGCCCGGATGTCGGGGCTGGCCCGGTACGGGATGGGCTCGAAGGCTCCCACCTTGCGGGACTTGGAGGAGTCGCGGAAGACCGCGACGCTGCTGGCCACCGTGCAGCGCCTGGAGACCGCGACAGTCGATGACGCCCTAGACCTCCTGGACGTGCTGATGTCCTCGCGGCTGCTGTCAAGGGCGGAGCGGGTGGGCAAGGAGGAGAAGCTCAAATCGTTGCCGAGGTTGCGCAGGGCGGCGGGGCGGGTAGCGAGGGCGGTCGGCGTACTGCTGGATACCGTGCCAGCGACCGATACCGGGGAGCTGGTCTCGGTGGTCGATGCGTGGTCGGCAATCGAGAAGGTCGTGCCCCGCGAGAAGCTCGCCGAGGCCCTCGCGATCATCGCCGAGGTCGTCCCCGACGAGGAGGGGGACGAGGATGCGGAGTGGCGGGCCGCGCTCGCCACCCGCTACAGCACCGTGCGCGGCTTTATCCGCCTGCTGGTCGACGTCGTCGACTTCGGCGCGGTGCAGGCCGGCGTCCCGGTGGTGAAGGCCTTGAAGCAGCTGCCGCACCTGATCGGCCGCAAGAAGATCGACGATCACCGTGCGGGCGCGGGGAGCACGGCTTCGCCAACCCGAAGGAACTCAAGAAGTGGGGACCATCCCCGCGGGCGCGGGGATTGTTTTCGACGGGCAGTAGCGGCCCCACTTGAACGAGTTGTGTTGGCCCCACTCTTAGACCGTGTGGGTGAACGGTCTGGGAGGTCTGCGGGAGGAACGAATTGTTCTGGCCCCACCCTCAATCGGGTGACGTTTCTGGGCTGTCCTGGGAGGGAGACGGATCGTGTCTTTTGGCCCGGGTTGGTGGCGGTAGCGTGTGATTCACGACGCCCGCCCGGCCGCTTTCCCCTGACAGGAACGCGAAAGGGCGGGCGCCGTGTTGTGGCGCCCGCCCGGGGGTGGTGACGGCTGGATCAGGCGGCGGTGGCCGCCTTCTTCCGCTTGGCGGTGGTGCTGGCCAGCCGGAAGGACTGGGTGCCGGTCTCGATGATGTGGGCCTCGAAGGTGAGCCGGTCGACGATGGCCTGGCAGAGCCGCTTGTCGGTGAAGGTCTGGTCCCACTCGGTGAACGGCCGGTTCGACGCGACGGCGATCGCATGTCGTTCCTCGCGCTCGGTGAAGATCTGGAACAGCAGCTCCGCGCCGTGGCGGTCGAGCTTGACGTAACCGAGCTCGTCCAGGCAGAGCAGGTCGACCCGACCGTACTTCTTGATCGTGCGGCCCAGTTGCTTGTCGCTGGCGGCCTCCGCCAGCTCGTTCACCAGGTTCGCCGCGGTCGTGTAGCGGACGCGACCGCCGGCTTCCGCGATCGCGGTCCCGAGGCCGATCAGCAGGTGCGACTTGCCGGTGCCGGAGTCGCCGATCAGGCAGAGCGGGTTGCCGGCCTGGACCCAGGCGGGCTGCATGAGGGTGTTGATCACCTCCTGCGGGATGTTCGGGTTCTTCGCGAAGTCGAAGTCCTCGATCCGCTTCGGGCGGGGGAAGTTGGCTTCCTTGACCCGGCGGATCTTGCGGCGGCCGTCACGGTCCTCGCACTCGCTTTCCAGCAGGTCGGCCAGGAAGTCGGCGTAGGACGCCTGCTCCCGCAGGGCCTGCGAGGCGAACTCGTCCCAGCGTGAGCGGACCCCGGACAGCCCCAGGGTCCGGCAGGCCGCGTCGATGGTGTCCGAGGGGTTCGGCCCGCGCTGAGCAGGCAGACCGAAGGAACCCCACCGCCCCGAGTTCGCAGGGGCGGCGGGGGTGGTGCTCTGCGTCATGCTGAGCCTTTCGGTTGGATAGAGAGCAACTGGCCGTAGGCGGCCAGCGATGGTTCGGGCCGGGAGTCCGGCGGCAGGGCGGGCCGCCGCTGCGGCAGCGAGATGACCTGGGCCGATTCCGGTTCCGGCTCCGTCGGCTCCGCCGTGTCGGGCTCGGCTGCGACCGTGCCGGCGGTGGCTTGCCGGGCGATCACGACCGGTGGTGGACCACCCGCCGCGGCGAGGGCCTTGCGGGCCTCGATGGCCACCAGGTCCGGCGAGATGGAACCGGCCTCCAGGACCGCTTTCATGCCCGCGACGACCGCCTCGTCGGGCAGCCGCCGGTGCAGCAGCAGGACCTCGATCAGGGCCCGAGTCCCCTCCGAGCGTCCCCGCGACTCGCGTGCCGCCGCCCAGAACGCGTCGTGAGTCTCGGTGAACTTCCCGCTCTCGCGGGCCGCGGCCAGACCGGTGGAGTGCTCCAGGGCGCCCGGCTTGTGCCGCAGGATCTCCAGGTAGTGGTCCAGCAAATCGCGGAAGCCGTAGCGGCCCGCGAGCCGCGGATGGCGGACCACCAGCTCGTTGCGCTCGAAGACCCAGACCTCGTCCGCCCGCAGCGAGACGCGGACGTTCGTGCCGATGAAGCGGGCCGGGACGGAGTACTTGTTCTGCCGGACGGTGATCCGGGAGGTCTTGTCGACCTTCGGCGTCAGCGTCAGCCCGATGTCGAACTCCTCGAACGGCAACGGCGCCATCAGCGGCGCCTCGTAGTCGAAGTCGAAGCCCACCGAGGTGGGCCGGTTGTCGACGTGCCGGACGTCCTCGGCGATCTCGATCTGCTCGATCTTCTCGTTCAGCTCCGCGAGCGTGTCGACCTCGGGAACCGGCACCAGGTGCGACCGGCGGAAGCGTCCGCCCTCGTGCTCGACCCCGCCCTTCTCATGGGCGCCCTCAATGCCGGGACGGCAGTAGAAAGCGTCGAAGCCGTAGTGCGAGCGGAAGGCCACCCACCTCTGCGACTCCACCCGCGAGCGGCCGAAGCAGACCTGCGAGACCGCGGGCTTGAGGTTGTCGTAACGGATGTGCCGGGTCGGGATGCCGCCCAGGATCCGGAAGGCGTCCACGTGCCCCTGCATGAAGGCTTCCTGACCGGACGTGGAGAACACCCGGTGGACCGCCTTGCCCGAATACGACAGCCGCAGCGTGAACAACTGGCAGGCCATCGGCTTGCCGTCGACCCGCACCCAGACCTCGGCGAAGTCGACCTCCGCTTCCTCGCCGGGCCGGTGGAACTGCGGAACCATGCCCTCGGTCAGCATCCGGGACCGCTCGGCCTCTTCGCGGATCTGCGGCCGGCGCACCCGCAGATAGTCGTTGAGCGTCGTGTAGGCGACCGGGAATCCGTACTCGTCCCTCAGCCGTTCCATAATCCGCTTGTTGGTGTGCCGCTGCTTTCGCGGTGCGGTCAGATCCGCCCGCAGCATCTCGTCGATCCAGCCCTTGCCCTGCTCCAGAACCGACCGGCGCACTTCGATCGCCTTCCGCGCAGGGGGCAGCGCACTGTCGAACGCCTGGCGCACGACCCTGCGGTGCACTCCGTAACGCTTCGCCAGACTCCGGACCGAGGCGTCTTCCAGCCTGCGGTCACGACGAATCAGCTCGAACAACTCAACACGCTGCAAAACCCGGCCTCCTGACACGGCCAGCCGACAACTCGCACAGCGTGATCCCGGCCACGAACCCGGGTCAATCCGGCATTACTCCAAACGAGTGCATTCCACCCCAACAACTCCTAGGTGGGGCCAAAACAATCCGTTCCTGACCCCGGTCCAGGCGAACCCGTTTCCCCGGGGCCAAAAGAGGCCGTCCTAGACACGGGGATGGTCCCAAGAGGCTCACCACGCTCGCCGCGCAGCGAGAGTGCTCCCCGCGCCGGATGGGTCCCTACACCAAGGTCATCGAGGTGGCCGTCCAGCCCTGCTCCCCGTACGCGCGGGATGATTCCCATCTGGGGAGGTAGTTGCTGGCACTTGTTCGTGCGGACGTGCAACTCGGAGGCTGGCGGGCTCGGATGAACTGGACCGCCTCCCCGACAGATCTGTAGGCCACCTGACATAGTGGTATCCCTATTTTCGGGATCTGGCTGCTGTCTGATGAAAGGACGCTCAGTGGTACGCGTGGTCAGGCGTCACGAGGAGTCCGTGATGGTGGACTTCTACGGATTCTGTCTCCAGGACGCCGACGACACGGCGGTCCCGGTGCAATGGCCTGAGGGCTTCGAGTCCGTTGATTTCGTCTCCACTCGAACGGGGCGTATTGACGTCCGCAGTGCGGGTCATACGCACACCGCTGGACTGACCCTTGAAGTCTGGGACGAGGAGCCTGAACTCGTCGGGTCCTGGGATGTGAGTGGCGAGGGTGAAGTCGACTATCCCTCAGGAATGCTTCGGGCGTGGGCCGTCGCGGGCGGCCCAATGCCCTATCTGCTCGAAGTGTCCGAGCAGCCTGGGCCAGAAACGTGGTGTGTGCGAGTCCACGCAACAGGACGTGCCGAGGTCGCCCGTCTTGCGTCGCAGACGGTGCCTCACGGCGTCGAGCAGTACCTTGTGCAGCTCTGGCCCAAGCGGTGAGCCGGTGGCGGACTGCGGGATCAGCCCGCCACCGGCTCTGCGTCTGCTACGGGACGATCTGGACGAGGAAGCCGTCGTCCGGGCCGTCGATGAGGCGTGATTTGGTCAGGAACTGACCGAGGAGTGTGCCCGCCGCCTGGTTCTGCGTCGAGTCCAGCGCCATCACGCTGTAGTTGTCCCGTAGTTGTTCAGGGTCGTACAGCGATCCGGCGGCGCCCTCGTAGGTTGTCGCGAAGGGGTATTCGTCGCAGTCTTTTCCACCAGCGGTGTAGTCGGGTCCGAAGTGCCTCCTGCAAGCGTTCACCGCCTGGGCGCGGTTGTCGTCGCGCCGCTTCCGGTCTTGGTAGAGACGGGTCAGAGGAGCGCCGGCGGTCTGGCCGGGAACCTTCTTCGTCGAGCTCGGCGGCTGGGTAAGGCCGGGGGTCTTGAATGCCTTCTCAATGTGGAGCGCGACAGCACGCTCGGGGGCGTCGGCCGCCTTGCTGTACAGCATCGGCGTGATCATGCTGAAGACGGCGGCACCGGTGGCAAACGAGTTGAGATAGGACGCCTTGTCCCAACGCGGGGCGAACATGAAGGGACTGCCCTCCAGGTTGCCGGTCAGCGTGTAGCCGGCGGGCGGTTTGATCTTCACGCTGGGCTGGTACACGCCGAACACGGTGTCAGTTGTTCCGTTGGAGCCCTGGCCAGCGGCGGCAGTCTGCGTCTGTGCGAACGTTCCGGACGCAGCGAGTTGGGCGAAGGTTCTGGTGGACGGCATGGCGGTTCCGCCCTGCGTCGTCTTTGCGGTTGAGGGCGAGATGAACGGAATAGTGGCGGAGGTAGTGATCCCCATGGCTGCGGCACCGTTGGTGCCCACCGCTCCGAGGTCCGTGTAGTGGTACGTGTACGTGATGGTGCGGCTGTTCAGCGGGATGGTGCCGACCACCCGTAGGTTGAAGAAACTTGAGCCCGCCGGCTGTCCGTTGCGACTCCAGATCTGAGTGAAGGAGGCTCCGGAGCAGACGGCGAAGCGTGACTTCACATAGACCCGGTTCTCAGTACCGAGACCGTCGCGGCACTCTTCCCAGGTCATGTCGTGAGCTGGCTCGGGGTATGAGACAGCGGCCGCACCAGCCGTGGAACGATCCGCGACCCTCTCAGGGTCTGGTCGAGAGGAGTCCTCGGGCGCCCGCTGGGCGAATGATGCCGCCGGCCCCACCACCTCCTTCGGAAGAACAGCATTCCTGCCGACGGGAAGTTCACGGACCGCAGCGAGGCGCTGAGGGTTGACCGCCAGGTCACGGAGTTCACTGGCCGACATCAGAGGCAGCACACGACTCTCCAGAATCAGCTCCGAAGTCGCGGCGCCTCCCTCTGCTGCGGTAGCGGGTACCGAGACTGACGCGACCATCAGCAGGGAGATCACAGATGCTTTCCATAAGCGCCCACGTCTGCTTCTGAGTTGAGACACCATCATCCTTAAGTTCGGGACAGCAAGAGCACATCGGTTCTACCAAGACCCGAACCCGCACGTAAAGTGATTATCTATATGCGGGTTGTCACTATGGTCTGTGGAGTACGGCTGCTGAGCAGTGACTGGCGTCGACACGCTCACGCTTGGGCAGCGCAAAGACGCACTCACGACGGCACCCCACTGGGGCCGACCTGCGGGCACGAGGAGCACCTGCTCCACCAAAAGCACGTAGTCGAGGGCGATCCGCTCCCCACGCAGGGGATGGCCGCTGACCGGCTCGGGGCAGGTCCCCTCCGCCGGCTTGCTCCGGCGCCGAGGCACAGCATCGAGCTGGCTGCCCGTTCACGAGCTCTCATGTTCGCCCGACCAAACAGCCCGGTGACGCGGACGGCGCGCGTGGAACGGGAGAAGCACACCCCCGGCAAGCCCATGACCGGGCCAATCGAGACGCCTAGGTGGAGTCAAATCTCACCAACAGAACGGGGCCGTGAACCCCTCACGTGGAGTCAGAAGAGACCTACAACTGGAGTCGGTTGTCACCTACGAAGCCAGCCCCGGGCACGCCGGGGGCTTCACACCACTGCTCCGGTGGTGTGAAGCCCCCATACATCACAACGCGACGAACCTGCTTCCGGCCAGGCGCCGTACCGAAAACCCCAACGCCGCGACATCTACCACCGGCACCTTCACGTCATGAGCACCGGACCACGCGAGCGCTTCTCTGTCCGTACCGGCCTGGCCGCCGCGCCCGAACATGGCGGGCCGTTCGAGGACGTGCCCGATCACCTGCTCGTCCCTGGGGGTGGATCAGTGAGGTGCTTACTTTCGAGCGAGGAGTGCGGGTCGATGAGGCTCGCACCGTCCGGCGTTGGCGGTTCGCCGCGTTCAGCATGGAAGGCCGAGGCGGACCGACTCGTCGGCGGGCCGGGCGTTCGGCTCTGAGGTGAAGTGCAAGCGGGCTATGTGGCGTGAGGCTGCTGGCCCGCGCGGCGACGTCAGGAGCATGCTGATCGTGTTCGCCGTGGTTGCGATGCGGCTCTCGGTCAGCGTCGGGTGAGCGTCGACCTCGAAAGTGATTCGCCGGCTCTCCTGCCCGTCGGGGGTGCGTGCCGGGTCCGAGAACACCCGTACCCGGGGCCCGAAGTGACGACCGGTTTCGACCAGGAGGTTCGAACGCCTCCGTGGGCCGACCCCGCCGGGGTTCAGCCGTTGTTCCTCGGACCGGTCCCATGCCTGCCCCCATTCCTGAAGCGACCTCCCCTTCGCTCCGCACGCCTGGGCGAACGCGAGGACGAACTCGCGGGATGGGCGCCTGCATTTCTGGTGGAGGAACCGCCAGATGGTGGCGTGGGCCAGCACGCCGTCACTGGCATTCTCCAGCTCCTCGTACGTCGGGGCGCCGTCCTTCCTGTAGAGGTCGACCAGCGCCGCGTGTAATGCCCCGAAGTCCCGTACGTAGCAGGGGTGCGGCACATGCCCGTCGTCGTCGTCGCCGCGGGCGGCGCGGTAGCGGGCTCGCTTCCACAGCCGCTCGGCATCGTCCGGGTCGGCTCCGCAGCTCTCGGCGTAGGCCAGGACTACCTTCAGCTTCGGCACCTGCTCACCTGACGCGGCCCGGATCAGCGTCGAGGCACTGAGCCCTGATCGTGCGGCGAGCTGCGAGTAGGTCAGGCCAGGCTCGGGCACGCTGATTCCGCAATGAGCGGACCAGCTTCTCCAGTTCCCGGGCACATGGCGCGATGGGGTTTTCCCGTCGGCCCATGGGTCAGCCCTTCGCCGTCGCAGCGCGCGAACGGCGGGCCAGGCGGAAGGCCGTGTCCGTCGCCTCGGCGAGCAGAACCAGCACCGACAAGGCCGACATCCCTGCCAGGGCGAGCAGCATGGCGAGGACCAGGACGACCACGACGACGGTCACCTCGTGACGGGTCAGTGGCTGGTCGCCGGGCAGGACGCACCCGGCGAGAGTGGTGTGAGGCATGAGTTTTCTCCTGTCGGTTTGTGTTTCGGGCTCCCCAAATGGCCTTCACGTACGGGCGGTTGCCGTCGCCCGTACGATTGGCTGTTCAGAATGTTGACGCATGCCGGGTCCTGGTCCGACCGCTCTCTGGATGCGCACGGGGATAAGAGGGGTATAGCCCCGTCCTCGGTCCGCACTACGCATTGCGCATCCAGTGCTCCGCATCGCAGGGCTCTGCAGGTCAGCAGCGAGATTCCTCGGACCGTTTCACCATTCCCCTCCCGATTGCTGTTGAGCGCTTGGCCTAGGCCGTCGATGCTGGGTGCGACCTCCGATCACGATCGGGGGTCGGATAGGCCCGTCGGACACTGTGGGGCTCCCCCACGACTTCGGGACATTGCCGCGGGCGGCCGCGTTGCCGCGAGGGCCCCCGCGATCGT
The DNA here is from genome assembly GCF_045040315.1 of Streptomyces sp. NBC_01508. Classification (NCBI taxonomy): domain Bacteria; kingdom Bacillati; phylum Actinomycetota; class Actinomycetes; order Kitasatosporales; family Streptomycetaceae; genus Streptomyces; species Streptomyces sp. NBC_01508. The sequence goes on from NZ_CP109420.1 coordinate 22,579, forward strand.
CGGTCGGGTCAATTGCCGACAGGCGCTGAGCGGTCGGCGGCGAATCTCGCCGACCACTCAGCGCGCGCAACCACCGCCGATCCGCCTGGGGCCGCCCGGCATACGCGGTCGGGAGCTGGCTGTTCATCGCGCTGACACGACCTCAACCTCCGTGGCAGGGTGCGGTGTTCGGATCGGCAGACAAAGGGGGGCTTCCGTGGAAGCGCGGATGTGGAACGCGTTGGTCGGCGTGATGAAGGAGGCGTACACCGCAGGGCTGGGCGAGGGGGCCGTGCCCCGTCCGGTCATGATGCCGCTGGTGCGCGGCGAGCTGGTCGGGCTGATCTGGGTTCGCCCGCTCAAGGTCGGCCAGGACGCGCTCGCCGGGATCGCGGAACTCTCGAACGTCGCCTCTGCGGCCAGCGCGGACGAGGTCGTCCTCGCCTGGGAGACCCACGACGTCGCCACCGCCTGCGAGCTGCCCGTCGTCGGCCTGGTGCCGTGCCTGAACATGGTGCTCGCCGCTCCGGGCGGGCACGTCCTGCACCAGTTCCCCTACAGCGAGCAGCTCCTGTCCCGAAGCCCCGAGGGCTGGGCGTCGGTCGCCCCGGACTGGAGGCCGGCCCCTGCCCCGGAGCCCGGCGGTGAACTGGTGCCGCCGATCCAGGCTGCGGTGAACTTCTCCTTCACTCCGATCGAGCTGGACCACCCCGATCCGTTCGGCGTCACCGTTGTGCTGATGGAAGAGAACGGCTACCGCATCAGCCTGACTGAAGCGTTCGCCCGCTGAGCCTGCGCAAACGAGAGGACAAACCGTGGCCCGCAGTCTTGACGACGATGCACCCCGCCGGATCAGCGACGCTGATGAACACCTGAGTGCCGAACAGCGGCAGGCCGAAGCCGATGAACACGCCTCGCTGCGCAGGCTGAGGCACAAAGTGAGGCAGACGGAGCGGGACCTGGTGCGGCGAAGGAGGAGAGTCCGCACGGTGGGCGTGGCCCTGGCCGTGGCGGGCGGTGCGGTCCTGATGGGCCTGTTATGGACAGTACTCACCTGGGACTCACCCTCACGGTTCGTCCGGGTCGACATCACCTGCTCAGTGCTCGCGCTGCTCTCCGGCCTGGCCGCCTGGGTCGCCGCGCCTCCCCGCGGTGAGCTGAGCCTGACCGAGTTGGAGGACATGCTCGCGACGAACCGTGAGTCCCTCCGATTCCTCAGCGCGCTCATCCACCCGACCCTGAAGGAGCGGCGCAGCCTCTACCGCGAGGACGTGGCCGGGGTGATCGAGCAGCACCGGACGGACAGCCGCAAATACCGGCTCATCCACAACACGCTGCAGAACCTCATCATGATCGGAGCTGCGTCCACGACCACCGTTGCCGCCCTGGATACCCGTAATCAGTTCACCTGGCAGAACATCACGATCGTCGCCATCGGCTTCACCGTCACATTGGCAGCCGCCTTCACCGGCTACTACAAGTACCGCGAGCGCAGCTACTTCCTCCTCCAGACCGCCGACGCCATCGAGGAAGAGGCCAACGCCTTCACCCTTGGCGTCGGCCCATACAGCGACTTCGACGCGGACCAGGAGCAGCAAGCGCTGAAGCTGTTCACCCAGCGCGTCGAAGACCAGCGCAACGAGCAGCGGCGCCGTCAGCAGCAGCTGGACCAACCGGCCGACCAGGCCACCCCCTCCAGCCAGTCACCGGCGGCCTGACGGCGAAGTGTCTATCGGTGGCGGCGGCCGCGAACCGGGCGAGAGGGAGCTGCTCGCCGAACTGCCAACCGTGCGGTACGGGCGCCAGGACGCCGACGGCACCCCGCTGCCAGTGATCCGCTGAGAGGCCCCGCTGAGGCTCGGTGGAGTCAGACGTAGACGACGCGGACGACGGTCACCATCAGCACGGCGGCGCCGACGTAGTAGCGCACGACGACTCCGCTGACGGTGGCCTCGCGACGATCGTCGTCAGCCTTGACCGGGGTGGAGCCGTGCCCGTACGGATCGGCCGTCAGGCGTCGCATGCCCGCGTCGAAAGCGGTCCGCAACGCGTGGGGCATCGTGCTGCGCGCCTGGTCCGCCGGGGGCGCGTACTGGAGGCGGTAGCTCACGCGGCCTCCGGGTCCGGGGCGCCACCGGTGGCGCCGATGTCCTCGCCGCGGGCCAGGCGCTCGAAGAGGTCCTCGTCCTCCTCGTCGGCGCCGGTCCCGGCGAGCGCCCAGCGCACCAGAGCGGCTGGCAGTTCGGCGGCGGGCACGTGCTCGATCTCGCGGTCGAACTCCGCCGCCTGGCCCGCGTCCAGGATGGCGCGCACGGCCGCGATCGTGCCGGGCAGCTCCACGAGCTCGCCGCCGATGACGGTCTTCAGGGTGGCATCCACGGGGGCGCCTCCTTCCTCCTCTGTACGGTACGCGCGCTCTGACTACGGCTGTGGGTTCACGGCGTACGGCTGTCGGCAGGAGGAGGGTCGCCGCCGCCCCGGTGGCGCATGGCGTAGAGACGTTCCTCGGGGTGGCGAGCCAGGCGGGCCATTCTCCAGGCCGTATCGGCGTCCATGCCGGGTCCGAACGATGCCGCGACGCGCCGGGCCTGCCAGGTCGTTCGCGGGGCGAGCACCCACCGGGCGACAGAGAAACGCACCCGGCCGGTCGCAGGCGCTACTCCCTCGCTCGCTAGGGACGCCGGCTCACTGCCCGGGTCGGGACGGTCAGGAGTACTCGGTCTCTGGGTGGCCACCGCGTGATTCTCATGGGACCCCGTACGGCGCAGGGGCGCGATCAGCAGGGCGCCACCACAATGAGTGAGCGGGTGTCGAAGGCCTCTGCGGGCGTCGTTCATCACTTCGGCGTCCCGTTCAGGTTCTGCTCGCTAAGTGGCACCTCGGAGACTACGTCGCGGCGGCGAGGGCACGCCTTGTCGGTGCCGCCCGACAGATTGGTCGGGTATGCGCTCGCCACGCATCTTCGGCGGCGTTCCGGCCGTTTTGCAGGTATGGAGCACACCAGGCAGATTGCCGAGTTGGCGCACTGCATCGAAGAACACAACGAACTGGCCAGGCGGGCACGCGAACTCTGGGCTCAAGCGCAGGAGAGCAGCCAGAGAATCGGCACCCTCGTCGGAACGGCACTGAGCACGGGCACCTCATGGGCTGAGCTGGGACGGCTGCTGGCCACGGTGGACAACGCTTCGCCTGCGTCGGGACTCGCGCCGCACAACTCGCCTGACGGGGAGCAGCCTTCTCGGGGGCGGGCGCCCGCTGCGGCTGAACCTCACGTCCCCGTGCAGGGCGGGAATGGCGGCGTCTCACGCCAACGTGAACACGCCGGACACGAAGACGTACCGCAGCTTCTCGTACGCGCGCACGCGGTCGTTTCCGCCGTTCCGGAGAAGGAGATGGCGTCGCGTGATCTGGCAGCCGCGCTTGAGTACCACCCGAACACCATCGGACCCGATCTGTGCGCGATCATGCGTGAGGTCGGCATCATGCGGCCCAACCGAGGCAAGATCAACGCCCGCTATGACGGTGGTACGGGTGGCCGGCTTCCCGGCTTCACGGCAGCCTGCCTGAAACAGGCCGTCGACGCCTATGTTGCGCAGGCGACGGCGTCCGACATGCCCACCACCGGACGGTGACTGCCGTGAGTCCACCAACCTCTACCATCGCGACATCCGCCGACGCCACGGTGTGAACATCCCGTTCGATTGCTGGGCTGGGAGAACGCGCGGGAGTTCCTGGCGGCGCGGGTGAGGTCGTCGCTGGAGGGCCGCAGGGTGTCACCGTCGTCGGCGAAGGCACTCTGGCGCCGACACGTACCGTCATCGGACAATCACGGCATTGGCCATAGGTGGCGATCCGGGGAGGGCACATGGGCGTGCTGTGGGCACTGGAGCCGGCGACGGAGGCGAAGCACCGTTTGTACAAGCGGTACTTCGACGCGTGGTGGCCGATCCTCCTCCAGCCGAACGGCCGTACCGGCCGCAGCTGGTCGAAGGTCACGCTCCTCGACGCGTTCGCCGGCCCCGGCCGGTACGAGGGCGATGAGGAAGGCTCTCCGGTGTTCACTCTGCACCGGCTGCTGGAGCACGGATCCGTGGCCCGGATGGGACTGACGCGCGAACGCGTGCAGTTGGTGTTGATCGAGAAGCAGCGAGACCGGTACGAGCATCTGCTCGGAGAGCTGCACCGCAAGTTCGGCCCGCTGGACCGGCTGCCGGTCAGGGTGGAGGTCCGCCAGGGCGAGGCCGGCCGGGACAGCGAACGCATCCTGACGGAGGTCGGGGCCTGGGGGCAGCCGGTACTGGGGGTCTTCGACAGCTGGGGCAGCGTCAACACGCCGATGAGTCTGATGCGCCGGATCGCCCGCAACCCAGCCAGCGAGGTGATCACCACGTTCGGCCCGAACTGGTTCAGCCGCCGTGAGAACCTCAACCCGGACATCCTCGACAGCGTCTTCGGAGGCCGCCAGTTCTGGGAACACGCCGCGGACATCGGGGACAGCGACGAGAAGTGGCGGGCCTGGCTGGACATCTACCGGCAGGGACTTCAGCGCGCCGGATTCGGCTTCCGACTTCAGTTCCAGGTGGTCCCCCGGACCGGTCAGCCGTTGTATCTCGTCTTCGGTACCGGCCACCAGAAGGGCGTGGAGGTGATGAAGGAGGCGATGTGGACCGTCGACAAGAGCGACGGGATGAGCTTCAAGGACCCCCGGTGCCGCAGCGCCATCTCGGTCGGGCAGGGTTCCTTCTTCGAGCTGGAGGAAGCAGTCGACCCGGAGTTGCTGTCGCTGGTGGAGCAGCGGTTACGCCAGGGCCCGGCGACGCTGGAAAAGTTGGGCTCGTGGCTGCTGCTGGAGACGTCCCAGTGGCGCGTGCGTGACGCGGGGCGGGCGATACGGGCCCTGGACCAGGACGGCCGGCTCGTGACACCGGCCGGCCGTCTCACCAAGAGCAGTATGGTCAGCCTGCGGTGACCGGTGCGCGCTCGGGCATCTCGTCCCAGGTACGCCCGAGCAGGTCACGGCCCGCGGCTTTCGGGGTGCGACCGCCCCACTGTTTGAAGAAGAACGCGACGCCGGCGTTTACGCAGATGTCGCGGATCCCGGTGACCCATTCCTCTTGTACGGGCCTGAACCTCGGCCCGGACTCGCCCCCGGCGATCACCCAGTCGATGCCGCCGACATCGAGGCCGTCCAGCGGACCGATCAGCGGTTCGCACGACAGGAACCGTACGGCGGCCGGCACTTGGCGCAGGTCGTCGACGCGGGGCAGTTCCTTCGCGCTCTCCACCGAGACTCCCATCCACACGTTCGGCGGCCAGTCCAGCGCGCCGGCGAGCTGCCGTAGCCGCCGGGCCCGCTTGGTCAGGACCTGGTAGGTGTGCTGCGGGGTGTCCGCCATGACGTCGAAGACCTGCCGGACGTAGTCCAGTGGCACACGGGCATGGAACAGGTCAGACATGGAGTTCACGAACACCGTGCGCGGGGCCCTCCACCCGTACGGCACCCGCAGCGCATCCGGATGGACCGTCAGCCCGAAGCCCGGCCCAGACGTCCGGGGGTCCCCGTCGTTCTGGTACTTCGCCGAGCCCATCGCCTTCAGCCGCTTCGAAAGCGTCAACGCGTAGCAGTTGTCGCAACCGGCCGAGACCCGGTCGCACCCCGTCGTCGGGTTCCACGTCGCCTCGGTCCACTCGATGGCGCTGCGGTCGCTCACCGGTTTCCTCCTGCACTCGCGCATGCGGCTGCGCCGCCCGGGGCGGTCGCGGTGTGCTGCCTAACGATGCCGTCCCTGCCGGGATACCGAGGGCTGGTTGCCGGTATCCGTACGTACTCGATCGGACTTCGTAACATTTGATTCGAACCTCCGTTTGAAAACTTAGTCCGTGAGGCTGTCACTGTCAGGCCCCGCGTCGGCACATACCGCGACCGTCTTGCCGGGGCCGGCCCCGGCGGACTGCGCGCACCATCCTGCGGTTCTCACGAGGCGACGTCCGCGCTCAGCGGCTGAGCGGCGAGCCGCGCCAGGTGCTGTGACCAGTCGCCCGTGCGCTGCGGCTGCGCCACGGCGGGGGTGGCCGCACCACTGCGGCCACCCAGCTCGGTCCGGCACGGCTTGCACAGCCCGTCCCCGACGGCCGGGCCGGTCAGGAAGATCCGGCATCCGCACTCGCCGCAGGAGCTGCGCGGCGGGCCCTCCAGTGCCCGGCGTTCCACCACGGCCCCGCCGGCGTCGACCGCCTCCTGGAGCTCGCAGTCGGTACAGGCCCCGGTCGGGCCGGGCCGGGTGCCGTGGTCGGGGCACAGGCCCTGCTTCAGCCGCTCGGCACGGCGCCGTTCGGCCGCCCGGCCCGCGACGACTTCGGCGCACACGTCGCAGCGGCGTCCGGTCGGCCACATCCGCCCGGACTCGCAGGCCATGTGACCGCAGCCCCAGCGCGGCAGCGCCACCCCGAGCAGCCACCTGCCCGGGTCACGGATGTCCGCAGCCATCACCCCGGCAACCCGGACGGACAGCCGGTCGTAGAGCCGCTCGCGGGTCATGCCCTCCTCGAGCTGCCGTCCCACCTCGCGGGCGATCTTCCGCTCCACGAACGGGCTGTTCACCCGCTTCAGCAGCCAGTGCACCGGCTCCAGCACCGCGTAGATGTCCGGCGTGATCGTCAACTGCGGTCCGGTGTAAGCCGACCGCACCGACCCCCCGCCGCTGCTGCGCTTTTCGCCTCTCGGCTTCGAGGGGGAGGGCTGGCTGTTGGCATCCGCGCGGAGCGCGAGACCACCCGGAGCATGTGTGCGAGCAGTCGTTCCAACCGAGTTTTCCACAGCTTCTACTACCGGTACCTCGCCTACGGCGGGTGAGGAAATCGCGCTCTCGTCATCAGGTGAGTCAGTCCTAGGTGATTCCTTATTCGCGAGGGATCCCTCACCAACCAGCGGACCCGATCCCTCACCAACCAACGAACTCACCGATGCACCCGTCGTATCGTCCACAGACGCCGGTGCACCCTCCTGGACCGGCCCCACCACGGCGTCCACCACCGGCGCGGCTCCGACTCCGGCCGTTCCAGGCACCGTCGGGGCGATGTCGTGCACGAGGAACCGGTGACGGCCCTGCGTCCCCGCGCGCCGCTGCACCGTCACCCACTTCGCCGCCTCCACCTCGTCGACGACTACTCCGGCCGCCGCCGCGGTGATGGACTGGCCGGCCTTCCTGCCCGAGTGGTGCAGCAGATGCCCCGCCAACTCCTGCTCCGTCAGCGCGATGCCCATCCGCTCCGAGAACGCGATCACCGCGTACGCGCGCAGCTGCCGAGGTGTCAGGTCCTCCGCGGCCGCCACCGGCAGCCACACGAACATCTCCGTACGGCCCATCGGCCGCGTACGGCGCACCGCCGACGTGCCACGGCCCCCCGGCATCGTCCGGCGGTGCGCCATCAGCTCGACAACACCGTCCGGCGCCGGCCGCGACAACGCCTTCAGACCGCGCTCCACCGACGCCTTCGACACTCCCAGATACGACGCGATGGTCCCGGCCTTCGCCTCGCACCCCTCCGGGCGCGCACCAAGCGCCTTCACCTTCACATACGTCGTCAGCGCGACGTCCGGGTACGCGGGCGACGTCACCAGCCGCATCGGCACCTTCACCCGCTGCCGGCGAACCGGCGCACCATCGGTCGACTCCCCTGCGGCCTCAGCCGCCCGGGAGGTCATCGGCCCGCCGCCACGGCAGGAGCGGTGGGCACCGCGAGGGTCGAACTTTCCAACGTCGTCTGTGTCGTCATCGGGCCGGTGTATCCGCCGAAGCGGACACCCCCGTCTGGCGCAGTCCGAACCCGTGATTCCTCATCCACTCGCCGACCCTGCACCGGACTGCCTGTGGACAGAATCCGCGTGCCAGCGGCGTGAACCTGCCCGCCCCTGCGCGCTTTCGGGTATACGAGGCAGGTGACGAACGCCTGCCCGACACCCCCGCACAGGCCAGACATCCATGTGATGTGCGTCACGGTGTCAGGAGTGGGGGTGCCGTTGCACAAGGGCGTTCCGCCCGGCGGGATCCACCGGACGCCACGGCAAAGCTGACAAGGGGACACCAGGTCGTGCAAGATGACACGACCTCCTGTTCTTACTTAGCAGACGGGCAGAGGACCGCTCCTCACGGAGCGGGTGTTGCCCGGCCCTCCCAGGCCGGTACTGCGGAACCAGTCCTTACCAAGGGACCGGGTGCTGCGGATGCGACTCCTGCCAGGGAGCCGCAGGGAGCCCTCGCCAAGGGCTCCGAGACTTTCGCTCGAACCGGGCACCACCCCGGACGCGAGCCAGACGGGCCGCATGAGCCGCGTGGTCACAAAGCCACGAAGGACGGCTGCGGCCGATGACCTATGTCATCCCAGCCTCCAAGATCCGGAGGCTGGCGTCTGCATGCGCGAAACCCGACCGGAGCATGATCACGCCGTTCAACGGCCAAGTAGCGCGTGTAGTTCCGCAGCTACGGGTAACCTGCACTTCGCGATCACCTCCACTCAGGTGTGTCGCCCGGACGGGACTTCCCGCCCGAGAGCCCCCCTGGACCTTGCCGTCCTGCGGGGGCTTTTCGCCGTTATCGATCAAACTGGACGTCACCCTATCCCTCTCCTCTCGATTCGAGAGGACACGAATGCCGGTGACATCCAGGCAAGCGGAGATAGGAGGTTGGGGGGCCGTCATGCCAACTTCCCCAAGTGCGCGTTGACGGCCTTCGCGGCCGCCGCGCACTCCGACAACTCCACCACGATCACCCCCGCCGATGCCAGAGTTTCTATTCCGACGCAGTCGTCGACGAAGAAGGACAGCTCGCGCCACGCCACAAGGACGCGCGGGATACCTGAGGCGAGGATCAGCTGAGTGCAGGAGAGCGACGATCACCTGGGCTGTCGCCTCCCTGCCAGACTCTCGCGCATGCAACGTCTTTTCCCAGTCGCCGAACCGGCCCCCGCCGATCCCGTTGAGCTCGACTACTGGCTGGCGCGCGAGTACGGGTATCCGTCGCGCTCCTGGGTCCGGGCGAACATGGTTGCCTCGCTTGATGGAGCTTCGGCCTGGAAGTCTCGATCGGCTGGGCTGTCCGGGCGAACGGATCAGATCCTGCTCGCGGTCTTGAGGGCGCTCGCCGACGTCATCCTGGTGGGGGCTGAGACCGCCCGTCGCGAAGGGTACGGCCCCGCCGACGCGCATCCGAACCTTGCGAGTGCTCGCCTTGCCGCGGGCCGTCCCGCCACGCCACCGATTGCCGTGGTCAGCCAGCGACTGGAACTGGCGGACGGCCTTCTCGATCGTCAAGCGCCTCCCGGATCGCAGACGCTGGTCATCACGTCTCGCGGCGCACCGCCCGCAGGCCGACGGTCCCTTGAGGAGCGTGGTCTCGAAGTCATCGAGGCCGGCGAGGACGAGGTCGATGTCCGAGAGGCGCTCCGCATTCTTGGTGCGCGTGGTATGACCGCCGTGCTGAGCGAAGGTGGGCCGCGCGTACTCGCGCAGTTGCAGCGCCACGGGCTGCTGGATGAGCTCTGCCTGAGTATCGCCCCACGGATGGTGGCTGGAGATGCCTCCCGGATCGTCAACGGGACCGGGGAGGAGCTCACCGAGCTGCGCTTGACGGCGCTGTTGGAGGCTGACGGGTTCCTCTTCACTCGGTACGGCCGTCACTCGGACTCCCCCGTTGGGCGTTTGATCCCGGACTGAGTACGGCACTCCTCCTGCACCCGTTCGATCACCTCGCGGGCCTCGCGGATTTTCGCGTCGAGCTTGTCCAGGACCCAGATCTGCCCCGCCATACCCAGGGAGGGGTTGTCACCCAGCTCGTCGATTTCGCCCGGAGCGATCCATTTGCCGTTGGAGCTCCGGCGGTTCACGATGTCGGCGGCTTCGCGAACGACGGCGTTCATGGCGCGCTGAATTTCCCAGCGCACGTCCTTTGACCAGCGAGGATTGTCCGTCACTTCGCCCTCCTCAACGAGTGGTTCGGTTGCGGTTGTGAGAGCACGTCGACCAGCGCGTGGAGCGCTTCAGCATGCTCGCCCATGACGCGCATGCGCGCTTCCCACTCCGGTCCGTGGGAATGCCGTACGTCAGCACTGATCTGCCCGCTGTGCTTTCGGTAGTGGAGACCAACCTGGGGGATGAACCAGCCCATGGACAGGGCGTCGAGCCCCAAGAGCAGGCCCGTGTCGCCGGATGAGGGCAGAGCCATCCATCCCCCGAGGGCCATCACCAGCGACCGGCGTGCGCACAGGGTTGCCGGATGCACTTGCGGCCGTCGGGCGGATTGCCAGTGGCTCAGTACGGCGCCCCGCTGGAGGACGCCCGTGGGCGGGTTTCCCGGGAACGATTCGAGGGTTCCGTCGGGGAGCAGATCGAGCACCGCGGAAGTCGTCCAGCCGATGTCATCGCGTTCCATCAAGGCATTGATGTCACGGGCCAGAGCGTCCTTCGTGAGGAGATCGTCCGCGTCGAGCGTCTTGATGAGTTCACCTGACGACCGGCCTAGGGCCACTGTCCGAGCCACGTGTGGACCACCACGGCGGGAGCTCGACACGTGAATGCGAGGGTCCACCGGAACATGTGCACCAGCGCCAACGTCTTTGCCGTCCTCTTGGATCAGCCACTCCCAGTCCCAACTAGCGGGAAGAGCCTGCTTTATCAGCGACTCGTACGTGCTGTGCAGGTAGCTGACACCGGCCTGGTGCACCGCAGTAATGATCGAAATCGTCCTGGTCATCTCTGGCCCTCCTGGCTGCGTGACGCCCAGCGCCACCCTGACGACTGGAGTGAGTCGAGGCGAGACACGATCGCAGCGTGCAAGACGCTGAATTCGTCCTCATCGCGGTACCCCCGCTGAGCAGTCGTCTGCGACGGGTGCTTTCGATAGACACCGCCGGGCTCGCCGATCATGCGTCCCGGTGACACGGCTGCGCACACGAGAACGAGCGCCAGAGCCTCCAATGCTGGAAGCGCCGGCCACCCACCCACCGCGCGAACCAGTTCAGTCCGCGCCGTGAGATGCGTACCGACGACTGGGAAACGATCAGCCTCGAACTGCTCCCGCAGCTGCTGGATCGTCAGGGGGCCGGCGGGGGGGTCGTACGGACCAGCGACGAACGTGCCGTCAGGCAGCAGGTCCAGGCAGCCGGAAATGCACCACCCAATCTCAGGGAAGGCGTAAACCGTCTCGATGTCGCGAGCGAGCGCTCCGTCCGTCAGCAGATCATCCGCGTCGAGAGCGCGGACAAGAGCGCCGCGGGCTCGCGCAAGGCCCAAGGTCCGGGCGACACCAGCACCGCCCCGAGCGCCTTTGGCGAAGCGCACGCGCTCGTCCTCAGCCGAAAGTACTGTGGCGGGGCTTCCTGACCGTCCGTCCTCTTGGACGATCCACTCCCAAGCCCAGCCTTCTGGCAGGGTCTGATTCTTGAGCGATTCGTACGCTTCCGCCAGGAACGCATGCCCGCCGTCGTACACGGGAGTGATGATGCTGATGAGAGGCACTACTTCCACCGCTCAAGCGGAGTCGTGTAGATCAGCTCAGCTCGATCTCCAGGCAGCGGAATGTCCGACACCTCAACTGCCTCACCACCCACTGCGTAACTGATCTTGCGTACGCGCAGAAGCGGGATCGCAGGGGGGATGTCCAGCAACCGCTGTTCCTCTGGGGTCGGCATGGAGGCGACTACCCGATCTTCGATGCGGTCCAGTTCGACGCCAACGGTGTAGAGCTGGTGCATTGTGCCGCCAGCCCAAGGCTCGCGGTCGGCATCCAGGAGATCGGGGTTCTGGCTGACCAGGCTGTACGGGAGGTAACTCGTGGAACAGCTGGCCCCGGCCTTTGCCACATGCCGCCGTGTAAAGGTGCGACGCAGAAGTTGGTCCTCGTCCGTGACGCCGAGGATTGCCCGAATATCGTCCGGGCCAGGTACCACTTCGTACAGATAGACCGCCTCATGCAGGCTATGTACGGACATCCCGCTATCAGCCTCGGCTACGCCGTATCCGGCGCGCTCCTCCTCCGGCAGAAGCACCTCGACCTTCTCCCGCAGGTAGCGGGCATTATGCCGCTTGACCTGCTGCGGACGGACGCGCACCCAGGTGCGTCCTCCTGCCGGTCCGGTGAGCACCCCTGCGGCTTTCAGCCCCGAGATCACCTTGCTGATGGTGTTCTTGTTGACCCCGTACTGGGCGGCGAGCGCGGCAGTGGTCGGCAGCTGATCACCAGGGCGTAGCTCACCACGGTCGATCGATGCCTGCAGCTCGCCAGCGAGGCGGCTGGCGTCGTAGGGAGCAGACGCATCCCCTGGTGTCTTCGTGCTCATGGCGTGCACCTTTCCAGATCAGCGACTGCGTAGCAACACCTTCCTAGGAAACATACCAACCTTCCTAGGAAGGTGTTGACGGGGTGCCCCTCCTTCTGCAAGTCTCTGTCTCGCCGGTCCTTCCTAGGAAGGTTGAGGGGTCGGTGCTGACCGTGCCTGCCCGGAGAGAGGACCACCCCAATGAACACGACCCGCCGCCCCACTGCCGGCCTCGTCACTGAGGTTTTCGACATCGAGACCCAGGAGCTCCTGGACGTGCTCACCGTGGAGCTGCCGGATTTCGGCGACGTCGATATGGACATCGCGTTCGGTACGCCACTCGCGATGTACGAGGCCGGCCTCCTCCCTGACGAGCAGGTCACCGGCGGCGAGGACATGAGCCCCGAGGCGTTCCTGGACGCGCTCATCGCCGCCGACGCCGCCCGCCGGGCCCGGATGCACGCGGCCCGCGACATCACCGCCGCCGACCCGACCATCACGGCCTTCGTCCGCGAGCGCCTGGTCGACGTGCTCCTCCCCTACGCCGCGCAGCTGCGCATCGCGCCGCCGGCCACCGCCACGGAGCCTCTGCCGCTCGCGGCCTAGCTCCAGCCGGGTCCCTCGCGGACCCGGCTCCCCCACCCGGAACCGCCCCTGGGCGGCGCCGGATGAGGGAGCCGGACCCTCGGTCCCCGATTGACCGCTCGGAGGAAAGCCCGCAGGGGTGAGTACGAAGGAAGCGGCTGTTACTTGAGAACTCAACAGCGTGATCCACCACCGCAGTTCCGGCCGTGACCGCACCGGCCGGAGGTGAGTGGAAACCCGTCGTGAGGCGCCATTACCCCTGGTGGTGGCAGTCGGCACGTGCAATGACCCGTCAGGCGCCCTGAGCTTGGGGTGGCCCGGTGCAGTACCAACCGGGCGCTCATTACTGATGGCGAGTGCGGAGGGCCTACAACCCCACGACGTAAAGAACGACGCGACACGCTCCCAGACCCTCGGCACCCAGTCCCAGCCGAGGCGAGGAGCCGCGTCGGGACTGAGGGAACCTCGTTCTCCCTCTCAGCACACAAGGCGAGCAGCGCGGCGGCAGAGGCCGCGCCCCCTTTTTTGCAGCCCCGCGCTGCCCAGTCGCTCACCGCCCGCTTCGGCGGTCGGTGAGCGGTGGAGAGCGCGGAGGAATGCCCCGCTCCACCATCCACCCCGGCAGGAGAGCCCATGGATTCCCTGATCAACCACCAGTTCTTCGGCCCGACTCCGGCGACCCGCTACAACGTCGCCGGACTGAGCTCGGATGAGGCGTACCGCCTGATCGGCGCGAACACGATGGCTGGCTTCGAGCCGGTCGTGCACAACCGCACCGCGAAGGGTGAGCAGTTGCGGACTCGGGACGGCAACCGCCTCACCGTCGTCGCGCTGCACGGTACCGGCGTGATGAGCGCGCTCGAGTTCGAGCAGGTCTGACGGCTGCCTGATCCGCCCGCACCGGCCCCGGCCGGAACGGGCGGTGACGGGGAGCTGGACAGCCCGTCCCGCACCACAAGGACAGCCCCGAGGATCGCACCCCCGGGGCCGTCAGGACCTGATGTGGAGGCCCGATGAACATCATCACACGCAACCAGGCTGACGAGGCGCTGCGCAGGGCGCAGGAGGCCGACCGCCGCAACGCGCAGGGCGGTGGTCAGCGATGACCGAGGCCGAACGCGAGGAGCTCTCGCGGAAGAACGCGGAACAGAACCGGCAGTCGAGCGGATCGAACGCCGGCAAGAAGTGACCCTCTGGATCACCCGGGCCCGGACCGCGCAGCACACCGCGGCCCGGGCCCTCGCCGTTCACGGCATTCATCACCCGCTCGCCCAGGCCCTGCTTGTTGCCGCCGCCGCGGCTGCCGCCAGGGCCTGGGCGGCTGGACACCCGGTGCACGGCCTGCACGCCCCTGCGGATCACCCTCGGCCGACGTTGCGATCCGCCCCCTGATCCATCAACTGACCCCGGAGGTAAGCGCTATGCGCTTCATCTATCTGCTCGGTATGGCCGGCCCGGTCATCGTCATCGCCACGGTGCTCCTGGCCCGCTGACCCGCACACCGCGCTTCCTGCGTTGCCCAGTCGCCACCGGCCCGCCCCGCGCGGTCCGGTGGCGGTGGAGAGCGAAGGAGCACCCGCTTCCCCCGCTCGGTTCGGCCCTCGCGGCTGGAGAGCACTTCCCCGACTCCCCGTCCTTGGAGGACCTCGTGATCAGCCTTCCCCTGTTCCTGCTCGCCGGTGGCGCCACGTACCTGTTCTGGCGCTCCGACATGCGAGCGGGCGTCATGATCGCCGCGCTCGTCTGCGGCTACGCCCTGGCCACTTCCCCGCTCGCCGGTGCCATCAACGGCATGGGCAGCGGAATCAGTACGGCCGTGCAGAACGCCGGAAACGACCAGGCCAGCACCAGCAGTCGGTGAGTTTGCCGTCTGCCCGTGGCTCCGGGCCCCGGCCCGGGACCGCGGGGAGGTGACAGCACCCCCGCCCGCACAACCCCTCTCATCCCTTTTCAGGAAGGAACCACCCGGCATGAGCGACGGCGACCCGGTCGGCTCGAACCTCGGACAGCTCATCAAGCAGCTGGACGCGATCGAGTTCAAGACCGACCGCGACCTCTACAACTACGCCAAGATCCTGCGCGCCATCGGCTTCGAGCTGTACATGCGCATCGGGATGGACGCCGACATGGTCACCGCCATCCTGTCCCAGTACAAGGGCAAGTGGTGGACCTTCGGTGCCCAGTCCAAGATCCGCGCCAAGCTGGTCGGCGGCCACCTCCGCGCCGGTTCCACGGCCGCGAAGGTCTTCGGTCTGAGCGGCGTGAAGATGTACGCCAGCTTCGTCAAGCACTTCATCCGACCCGAGCAGGAAGCCGAAGCCGATGCCCGCAAGGGCAAGGGCAAGGGCAAGCCCGGGTTCTCCATCGGCGACAAGCCGAGCACTGGATCCGCCGGCCGCCCCGGTGAGGAAGGCAGGGCTGCCTGATGGCACGCCGCGTCTCGAAGTCGAAGCCGATCGATACCCGTACCGAGGATGAGCAGCAGCAGGACCGCGCCCGGCGGCTCCGCTTCGTCGGGCCCTGGGCGGTCACCGCTCTGGGGCCCGTTCTGGTGGAGGGCGGCCACCTGGCCGTCGCCGGGAACCCGGCCGCGCTCGCCCTGGCCACCCTGGGCATCGCGGGCACCGGCACCGCGCTCTGCAAGTTTCTCGGTCACCTGGACAGCAAGGCCAAGCGGGACAAGGACACCGTCCGGCTGCACCAGGTCAACACGATCGTGGTCACTGCGGCCGCGACGCTGGGCACCATCACCGGCGTCGACACGGCTGAGACCGCCGGCGCCTGGGCGCTGGGCGGCATCGGCCTCTCCCTGGCGAACAACCTCTGGTCGGCCTTCCACGCGAAGAGCACGCAGAAGGGCGCCAGCAAGTGGGAGAAGCTGGAGTCGGAGATCGGCCTGGCCAAGCACGAGCTGAAGGACGCTCAGTCCAACGGCAAGGGCACGGTGATCGCCAAGGTGGAGGCCAAGGACGGGGCGACTGCGGACGATCTGGTCCGCAGGATCCCCGCCATGGCGGCCGCCATGAAGATCGGCAAGGGGCGCATCACCCACACCGTGGACGATGACGACTCCTCCCAGATCACCGTGCGCGTCCAGGTCGCCGACCTCCTAAAGGAGGGCTTCCCCTGGCGCGGCCCGTCCGCGTTCGGTGCGTCCATCGGCGACGTGCCGATCCGCACCGGCCGCTACGAGGACGGCGAGGACCTCCTGCTCAACCTCACCGGGATGCTCCGTGACCCGGGCCCGCTGACCAACGGCAACGTCGAACACGCCATCGCGATGGGCGTGAACGGCGCGGGCAAGACCCAGGGCAACCAGCTGATCATCGTCGAGTGCGGCACCCGTACTGAGGTGTCCGTGATCGCGATCGACTGCTCGAAGTTCCAGCAGGACTTCGGGCACGTGCGGCACGGCATCGAGTGGCCGATCGACAAGAAGGACGCAGCCCGGCGGTTCTTCAAGCTCCTGCCCAACGCGATCGAGAAGCGCACCGACTTCCTCGCCGCCAAGGGCATGAGCAAGTGGGAGCCCGGCTGCGGCCTCAACTTCCTCGTGATCGTCGGTGAGGAGGCCGCGGACTTCGCCGCCGACAACGAGCACTACCAGAAGATCCTCCGCACGGCGCGCGCCGCCGGTATCTGGATCCTGACGTCCATCCAGCGCGCGACGCACAACAACATGGACACCGACTCCCGGGCCAACTCGCCCGCAGGGCTGTGCTTCGGCCTCCGCGACGGCGCGGACGCCCAGTACTGCCTTCCCGACGAGGCGACCGACGCCGGTGCCTGGCCGCAGTGGGGCAACCGCAAGCCCGGCTACCACTACGCGGCGGGTCTGGGTATCCCGGAGGACCGGTGGCACATCACCGCCCGCACCGAGCTGGCCACCAAGAAGGACCAGGCCGACGCCGTCACCGCCGGCGCGGCGATCCGCACCCCGCTGGACACGATCACCGCCGACGCGTTCGGCGACCTGTACGTCAACCGCACCACGTACGACACCCCCCTGCTGCCCAAGGAAGAGGGAGAGGAGAGCAGCCCGCAGCAGGCGGCCTCGGCCCCCACCGCCATGGCGACCGCCTCGGTCACCCCGGCGGCGCCGGCCTACTCCGGACCGCCCGAGGAGGAGATGGACGACGTGGACGAGGACACCATGGCGGCCGAAGTCGAGGAGCTCAACGAGATGCTGAAGAACGTGCTGGCGGAGGACCCCGAGCCCGGCGAGTACGACAACCTGCGCATCGAGGACGACATCGAGCCCCCGGCCGACGACGCCCCCGTGTTCAGCCTGGGCGGCCCCGTCGACGACGCCGACAAGCTGACCGGTGAGCAGGGCCGCCAGGAGCTGTACGAGCGGCTCGACAAATGGGTTCGCGAAGGCAAAAACAGCTTCGCCCCGCGAGATGTCACCGACATCTACATGAAGGTCAACCTCGCCGACACCAAGCGCTGGTTCTACCGCGAGCGCGACCGGCTGATCAAGGACGGAGTGATCTCCGAGGATGAGTCGGACGAGGGCTTCGGCCTGTACGACATCCTCCGCTCCCCCCTCTCCTGAGAGTACGGAGAGTAACGAAAACCGGGTGCGCATGGTGCGCAGCGTCGCGCACCGTGCGCACCCGTCCCCGCCCCAGGTAAGGGGCGCGCACCCTGCCCGCGCACCACCCAATGCGTACCCATATGTCCCCCACGCACGGTGCGCGACGCGCCTCCGCGCACCTTACGGAAGGTAACCAACATGAGTGCCCCGACCGTTCCCCGGCCGACACCGGCCGGGGCCCCCAGAACCCCCGCGCCGGTCAGTGCCGACGACGCTTCGAAGGCCAAGAAGTCCATCGGCAAGCTGGACGAGGCCCTGGCCATGGTCACCAAGGCGCTGCTCACCCTCGGGGGCGGCGCTTTGATCTTCACTTGTGTGAATGTGACCCTGTTCGGCATCTCCCACCAGATCCCCTGGTACATCGCCTGGATGCTGGACCCGCTGGCCAGCCTCGCCCTGATCACCGTCCTGTACGTCGACGGTGTCCTCGCGGAGCACGGCGGTGACTACAAGCCCGGCGGCTGGCCGTTCCTGCTGCGCTGGACCGCCGGCCTTTCCACCTGGGTGATGAACTGCTGGACCAGCCTGTACCCCGACGGGCACTTCCACTTCGTCCCGCAGAAGCCGGACGCCGGCGGAATCCTGCTCCACTCCGTCGCCCCGGCCCTGCTGATCCTGCTCGCGGAAGCCGCCACCGGCTACCGCAAGTACGCCACCCGGCGCCGCGGCGAACTCACCGCGACCATCGCGCAGTTCGAGAGCGCGAAGGCCGCGGAACGCGAGGCAGCCGAAAAGCGAGCCCGCGAGAAGGAAGAACGCGAGGCGGCCGACAAGCGCGAGGCGGCAGAACGCGAGGCCGCCGCGAAGCGCGCGGACGCAGAACGCGAGGCCGCCCGGCGCGAACGCGAGGAAATCGCGAGGCTCGAAAACGAGCGGCGTACCGCAGAAATCGAGGCGGCCGACCGGACCCGCCGCGCAGAAATCGCGGCAGACCGCGAGCGGCTCGCGCTCACCGAGCGCACCGCAGAAATCGAGACGACGCGGCGCAAGACCGAGGCCGAGATCGAGGACCGCCGCCGCCGCGAGCAGTGGGAGCGGGAGCAGGCCGAACGGGACCGTGAGGCCACCCGCCAGGCGGAGATCGTCAAGGCAGAAGCGCAGGCAGAGGCGCTGCGCAAGGAAGCCGACGCCCAGGCGGAAGCCCTGCGCCGGGAGGCCGAAGCCGCCGCTGATGCCGAGCGGATCAGGGCTGAGGCCGAAGCCCGCGCCCTGGAGGAAGCCGAGAAGATCAAGCGGCAGCGCGCCCTGGAGCGGGCCGCCGCCAAGGCTCGCGGAACCTCGGAAAGTGCAGTCGCCCGCGCCTCGATTTCTTCGGGCCGCGCCTCGGAAAGTGGGGTCGCGCTCAGCGCGGTACCCGCCCTGACCGCCTCGGAAAACGGCGGCCGCGTCCCTCGCGAAGTGCGCGAGCAGCAGCGTGACGAAGCCGAGCGGTACATCGCGAAGTGCTCGCTGTCCGGTCTCGCACCGGATCTGGAGCGCCTCGGAAACCAGTACGGCAAGGGCGAGACGTGGGTCGGAGACCGCGTCCGCACCGCGAAGAAGCGCCTCGCGGAAGAGGACGGATTCGAGGAGTCGGTCATCGCCGACGCCCTGGACGTCTTCGAGGACGACGACAGCGAAAGCGTCGGTGCGGCATGACCCACCGGCCGGAAGAAGAGGAAGAGGACACCGTGGACACGGACTTCGAGTTCGACTTCACCCACCTGGGCACCGAGCCGGTCGCCCTGCTCCCCAAGGCCGGCCCCGGCCACCCGACGACGATCCTGATGCGCCGGGACGAGCTGCTGCCCACGCGGTGGCGGCACCTGACGGACTGACGTACCCGCCGCGCTTCGACGGCTCCACTGGCCTCCGGGGATGAATCAAGCACCCCCGGAGGCCGGTGAAGAGGCCGAAGCCTCCCCGGACGATCTCACGCCAAATGACATTCGCCCGAGCTCCCCAAGCAGAGGAGAGACCCCATCATGCCGTCTTACGGCGAGCAGCCCCAGCCCACCTACTACCCGACGCCGCTGCCGCCCCAGTACGGGCAGCAGCCCGCCCCGCAGTACGGCCAGCACGTCGTCCCGCTCCCCCACGGCAGCGTCGTCTACCCGTCGACCGCCGGCCTGGACGGCGTCGTGATGATGCCGGGCCCGAACGGCCAGCCCGTCGCGTACTACACGGCGCCGCCCGCCCCGGCCCCGCAGGCGTACGTCTCCCCGCTCCTCGTGAAGGCGGCGCTGGTCGCGTTCATCGTCGGAGTCGCCGGAGTCGGCGTCTACTTCCTGGCCGCCGCGCTGATGGAGCTCGCCAAGGCGGTCGCCATCCTGGCCGCCGTCGGCCTGGGCGGCTTCGTCCTCATCAAGATGCTCGCCACCGGCCCCGGCCAGGGCGGCTCGGTCAACGTCCAGGCCCGGGGCCGCGCCAAGGTCCAGGTCCACACCGGCCGCGGACACAACCGAGGCCGTGGCCGCCGCTGAACCGGCGTCCCCGCCGGCCGTCCGGGACGTCGACATGTACGCCGACCCCACCGGGGCCCTGCCCGTGCACCGCTGGAGGCAGGCCCCGAAAGGGCTCGCGACCAGGCGGCAACTGCGGGAGCGGCGGTTACGGCCCGGCGGCCAGGACCCGGTCGCGGTCATCGAGTGCCGGGGCGGCAAGCGCATGGCGTGGTTGTACGAGATCAAGAAGGCCAAGCCGATACGGCCGATGACCTTCGCCATGGAAGTCGCCCTCGACAAGGCGATGGCCGCCCGGCAGACCTGCCCGAAGTGCGCGCGCCGGTACTACCACTGCCTCCCTTTACGCACCCTCGGATCGTGCCTGGAGTGCTACGACGGCACCCCGGCCGCACCCGACAGCTACATGCGACACAGCGTCGGTCAACTGGCCGCCGCAGCCTGAGCGTTCACCCCTGACGGCTGCCTGATCCACCCGTACCGCACGCTGCGGGCCGGGTGGTGACGGGGAGCCGGGCAGACCGGCCCCGCGCACATGACCTGTCCCCTGTGCCTGGGAGTGCCCACCTGTGATGGCGAAGAAGCCGCCCGCCGTGATCGGCGTTCTGACCGAACCCGCCCCGCCCACCTGGTGGAGAGCCCACCGCCACCAGGTCCTGCTGATCGTCGGGATCTTCCTCGGCTGGCAGCTGTGCGGAGCAAGCAGCGGAGCCGCCGATCACGACCAGCACGGCCCCGACCGCCCCGCCCACAGCGTCACCCCGTCCGCGACGCCGTCGACCACCTCGAAGGAGAACCACCGGTGAGTGAGCCCGACAAGTCCCGCGAGCCCGACCCCGCCGTTCCGCCGCTGGACACCATCCCCGACAGCCAGCGCGTCCCGCCGCCCCGGCGGCCGGCCCCGCCCCGCCCGCAGCCGATCAACGCCGCCGCCGACATCCCGCCCGGCGCCATCGCCGCCTTCGGCGTCGTCGGCCTGGTTGCCCTGGTCCTCGTCCTGAAGTGGGGCATCCCCAAGGGCATCGACTGGTATCACCACCAGGACTGGGCGTGGTTCACGCAGTGGACCGCCACCGTCGCCGACCCCGTCCACGCCTACCTGAGTGCGCACACGGTCGGCCTGCCCCTCACGGCCACCAGCGCGTTCGTCATCTGGCAGGGCGTCGGCATCGCCTCCCTGGCCCTGTCCTGGTTCACCGGCGCCGTCGGCGCCCGGCTGACCTGGACCGCACACGGGGCCTGCTCGGTGTTCATGGTCTGGGACGCCTCCCCCGCCGCCGGCCGCCCCGTCGCCGCCGCGCTCGCGGTCCTGGCCTGGACGATCGGCAGCTTCCTCGCCCTGCGCGGCCTGTCCCTTCGCCCGCTGATCCACCTGCACAACCACAACCACCCCGCTCGCTGAAAGGACGTCGTCATGCTCCGGATCATCAGCACGGACCGGCTCGCCGAGCTGGACAACCTCGCCTCCGCGTTCCCCATGGTCCGGAGCAAGTGCGACCGCCTGGAAAAGGACCTCGAGGCGGAACAGCGCCTCACCAAGAGCCTCACCGCGAAAGCGGAGCAGGCAGACGCCCGCTTCCGCCAGGAGCTCACGGACCTCGGTCAGCAGGCCGACGCCCGCGTCGCCGAAGCCGCGGCCTCGGTACGGCGGACACAGCAGCAGAGCAACGCCCTGATCGACGCGGCCGTGCAGCGGGCGAACGGCATCGAGCGCCGGGCCGATGAGAAGGTCCGGCAGCTGAACGCGGAGATCGAGCAGCTCAAGGGCAAGCTGCCCCACCCGCTGTCCAACCCGGAAGGCGTCGTCGCCCGGTACCAGAACCTGGTCGGCGCGCTCATCGACCTCACCCTGTTCGTCACCGAGGACACCAACGCGGAACCCGGCTACGGCTACTCCTCCAAGTGCGTAGACCTGAAGCTGGTCAGTCTCTGCTCCGGCTGCGGCTATCGCGAGGAGGAGACCCGCGAGTCGGTGTACGACACCCCCGAGTCCCGCAGCAACTTCCTGGAGAACACCTACGAGGGCGGGAAGCTCAAGCGCTGGGCGCAGGAGCACGCGGAGGCGTGCCGGGCCGTTGCTCTCCCTCTCCAGCGCGCCGCCTGAACCGGTCTGACGGTTGCCTGATCCACCCGCCCCGCGCTGCGGGCCGGGTGGTGACGGGGAGCCGGACAGCCCGGCCCGGATGGGAGTCCCACGTGACCACCGCACCCCTCACCATCGTCGGCGACCGGAACCGAGACGCGGCCTGCGCCGCCGTCACCGGTGAGATCGCCCGCACCGACAGCAAGGCCAGCCTGCTGCTCGCCTTCGACGGAGCGGTCCTCGCCGGTCTGGCCAGCGTCGCCGACAAGGACCTGCCCGGGTTCACGAAGGTCGTCGGCGGCGTGGCCGTCCTCGCCCTCGCCGCCGCAGCCGTCTTACTCCTCCTGGTCGTCCGGCCCTGCCTCACCGTCGGCGCCGCCGCGCCGGGCACCTTCCCGCAGTGGGCGCGCCTGGAGGAAAACGAGATCGAGGTGGCGATGGAGCAGGACCACCGCCTTGCCCGCATCAAGGCGCTGTCGACTCTCGCGGCCCGCAAGTTCCAGCGCCTGGCTTTGGCGGTCGACGTCATCCTTGCCGCGCTCGCCCTGCTGACCGTCGCCGCGATCGGGGTGCTGGTGTGAGCACCTTCCACCAGGCCGCCGGCTACCTCATCACCGTCGCCAGCTTCGCCGGGGCGCTCGCCATGCCGTTCGTGGTCGTCGCCGCCCGCCGGTCCCTCGCCCGCATCCACGCCAGCGCCCAAGCCGACCAGAAGGAGCAGTAGCCCATGGCACTCACCCTCTTCCGCCCCCGCACCCCCGCCGCGCCGGAGTTCACCCCCGAGCCGTGGCCGGAGATCGGCGAGACCTGGAAGCCCGAGGGCGTGATCGTCACCCAGCGCTTCCTCGGACTGGCCGGTGCCGTCGTCCTCGTCTACACCGCCGACGCCGGGGTCAACGGCACCTACTACGCGGTGACCTGCCTGGGCTGCTCCTACCGCACCCGCTCCAAGGCCGACACCAACTACATCTCCTCCGAGCAGGCGGGCGGCGAGATCGCCAACACCCACGCCGCTCAGTGCCGGGCGCTGCCCCGGGATCTGCCGCCCCGTCCCGACGACGGCACCGCCCGCGAGATCGTGCGCCGGCGGCTGCACGCGGAGCGCCGCTCCGACTACGACGTCACGGTCTACCTCACCAGCTTCCACCTGGACCGCCTCGCCCTTCAGCGCTCCACGGAGTGGATCGAGGAGGAACTGCAGCGCCTCGCGGACACCCAGCCGGAGATCCTGACCGCCAAGCCGCGCCCCTACGGCACCGGCACCGAGTTCACGATCCTGCGCTTCCCCAAGGTCTGACCGGTCGCTCTCCGTACGGCCCCGCCCCGCCGTTCGCCGGCGGCCGCGCGGGGCCGTTCGGTGTCCGCCCGGTCAGCCAAGACCAGGCGACCGGCCCTCCCCCGGAGGTCACCGTGTCCCTCGCCCGCCGCTCCCTGATAGAAGCCGCCGCCGCCCGCTTCGGCTGGCGCCGCGCGTACGGCGGAACCACTCAGGTCGACAGCCTGCTGAGCGAGCAGACCGAGACCGCGTACACCGGGGCCGCCGACCACGCGGCCCTGGCCACCGCGAAGAACACCGACGCCCTCGCCGTACAGCCCGGCGTCCTGGACGTCCGCGGCCGCGTCCTGGCCGACGTCCTCTACCTCGAAGGCGTCCTGACCGGCGCCCGCAACCGCGGCTTGCCCCCGGAGCTCATCGAGCGCCTGGAGGACGCCGTCGACCACGGCCACGAGATGACCGTGCTACTCGCGGACACCGTCCGCACCACCGCCGCCGCCCACGCGGCCGGCCACTGAGCGCCCGGGGCGGCCGCAGGCATCGAACCAGGCCGCCCCGGAGCACGCCCCTCCCCCTCTCAGAGCGCATCCGACAGATGAAGGAGCTCCCCCATCATGACCTCAACCCCGCGCCGGACCGCCCACCAGATCGCCAGTTCGATGATCGAGGGCGCGAGTATGGCGTCCGCGCTGATCGGCGGCGCGGCCGGTGCCTACGTCGGCTATCAGATCGCCCCCGTCTCCTGGACCGACGGAGCCACCATCGCGTTCGCCGGGGCGGTCGTCGTCGTCGGTGCTGTCGCCGTCGACGGTCTCGTCGAACTCGTACTGACCCCGCTGCGGCGGCTGCTGAACAACAGCCGTTACCGCGTGCCGAACAAGAACGTTCCGGCCCTGCCCGGTTCGCTCGCCGACAGCATCACCACCGTCGCCGCAGTGGCTGCCCGCGACGCCGCCGGCCAGGCCGCGCTGGCCGCCCGGATCAAGCTGGACCGTTCCGACGACGGGTCGTTCCTCACCGTCGCCGAACGGTGGGGCGGTTACGAGAACGGCGAGGCCAGCCTGTTCCTCGCCCCCGGCGTCCAGCTGCACTTCGTCTGCGTCGCCGACAACTACGGCGCCAGCGACAGGAAGTTCACCCTGCTGACCGCTGAGCAGGACGCACCGGTCGCCATCACCAGCCTCGCCCAG
Organism: Streptomyces sp. NBC_01508; assembly: GCF_045040315.1. Lineage (NCBI taxonomy): Bacteria > Bacillati > Actinomycetota > Actinomycetes > Kitasatosporales > Streptomycetaceae > Streptomyces > Streptomyces sp. NBC_01508. The sequence goes on from NZ_CP109420.1 coordinate 47,045, forward strand.
CTCCACCAGCACCTGACTGCCCGCGAGGCCGGCCTGCCGGTCTCCCAGCCGGTCGACAACCACAAGGCGCTCTCTGCGGCCTGACGGACTGCCCGTTCCGCCCCGGCCTCGAGGGCCGGGGCGGTGCGGTGGCCAATCAGCCCACCCCACCGAGCCGGAAGGCACTGAGCATGCCGAAGTCCACGCCCAACCAGGTGTCCATCGCCCGCGACGGGCTGTTCACCTCGCGCCGCCTGACCGCCCAAATCGCCGACATCGCGCCCACCGCGCAGAAGCTGGTGAAACAGCACTTCGGCCGACGCCCGCTCACCGCCGTGGAACTGGTGGTCACCACCACCAACCGGATCGGCCGCCACGCCGCCACGGCGCAGGGCACGGCCGCCGGGGTCCCCGCCAAGGTCCACATGGAGAAGGTGCTCAGCTTCACCTCGAAGCCGGGCGACCTGTACTCCGTCGCCGTGATCGCGCCGAAGAAAACGATCCTGGTCCTGCTCAACTCCAAGCGGCTGCGCCGCCGCAAGGGCGAGATCGGCGCCAACCTCGTCTTCGCGTTCGTCGAGGTCGACCAGCTGTGCCGCAAGGGCGCTCTGGAGCGGCGCATCGCCCTGACCCGGCACGAGATGGGCACGCACATCCTGTCCAAGCGTGACGCGCGCAGTCTGTACCGGATCGAGGCCGAGCTGGAGGCCGAAGCCGAGAAGGTCACCCACCAGATCGTCGGCAAGGTCATCCGGCAGAACCGGCAGGCCGAGAACGAGGCCGCACGCGAGGAAGCGGCCACCGCGCAGAGCACCGCCGCCTGACGCAGCACCGTGCCGCCCCGGCCTCGCCCGCCGGGACGGCACGGTGCCCCGTCAGCCCGCCCCGTCCCAGCAACGAGCGCTACGGCCCGGCACCAGGCCGGGCCGTAGCGCTTCGACGTCCAACTCCCCTGCTCTGGAGGACTCTCGTGAAATTCCCGTGGCTGAGCTGGCCCGACCGCCGCCGGTGGCGCGCGCCGCAGAGCGTCACCGAACTCGGACAGCCGATGGCGCTGTGGCTGGAGGGCGAAATCCGCTCGTGGCCCGGCTACTCCCCGGGCTGGGGCCCGGATGAAGAGACCGCCCACCTGGTCCCCACGCTCGCCGCCCTGTGCCGCCACCGACGGCCGGGGACGACGCCACCGCCGCCCGCTGGTGGCCCCTGGACGCGCTCCCCGACCTCGCGTTCGACCACGCCGAGATCGTGACGGCGGCCGCGAACCGCTGACCCGTCCCGCGCGAGAGCGGCGTTCCTCCGTGCCGCCCCGGCCTCACCGGCCGGGGCGGTCGCGGTGTTCCGCCACGACCAGCGACAGGAAGGAGAGGGCGTCATGCCGCACCTGGAGTTCTACGAGGTGGACGTCCCGATACACGACACCAGCCGGGCGCAGCACGGAGGGCACGTCTTCACCGGCCAGGCGTCCTCGGTCACCGAGGCCCTGAACCGCGCCCACCAGGTCTACGACGCCGCGTTCGCCGCGCGGCAGGCCGGACGCGAGATCCCCGGACAGCAGGACGGCGGCTGGGGAGCACGCGGAGTCCGCGACGGCTGGGAGTTGGACTGGGCGGCGGCGAAGGCCGGCCTCTAGTCCAACCCGTTCAGCTGGAGCAGCAAGAAGCTCTACGAGCTGTAGTTACGCCCCGGAGCAGGCGCCATAGGCGTCGAAACCGTCGCCTGCCCCGGGCCACCCATCCCGTACAAGACGAGAGGGAGTCACCAGTATGACCTCCATCGCACGCGTGCAGGCCCGTCCCGGACAACGCGCGCTTCTCATCACCACCCTCGCGGTCCCGCTCACCGGCTGGACCCTCCACGCGGTAGCCCTGCACCGCCAACTCGCCAACGCTCACCGCGATCCCCTGACCGGTGCTCAGCGCCGCGCGGGGTTCGAGCGTCGGGCACAACACCTCATCGACCGGTACGGCGACACCGTGATGGTCACCCTCATCGACCTCGATCACTTCAAGGCTCTGAATGACGGCCACGGCCACGCGGCGGGCGACCGGGCGCTGACCGCGACCGGTGAGCGCCTGATCGAGTGGGCTGGCAGCCGCGGAGTCGTCGGCCGCCTCGGTGGGGACGAGTTCGCCGTGGCCACGCGGATCGGCCCCAGCCGCCGCGAGGTCCGCCTCGCCCAGCTCGCCCGGACGCTGTCCGAGCCGGTCGACGTCGACGGCCACTTGGTCGACGTCGCCGCCTCGGTCGGCGCCGCCACCCCCGACACCCTGCGCACCCGGGACCTGTCCGCCCTGCTGCGCGGTGCGGACGCCGCGATGTACGCGGGCAAGCACACGGGCATCCCGGTGGTGGCCGGCCGCGAGCACGTGAACGTGGCCAGCATCAACGGTCGCCGCGCCGGACGCCCCGGCACCCACGCGGTGGCGAGGGTCGCATGAGCCAGACACGCGTCGACTGGATCCGGGGCATCACGGTTCGCCAGCCCTGGGCGACCTGCCTCCTCACCGGCGAGAAGACGATCGAAAACCGGCCCTCCCCGGGCTGGCCGCTGGGGCTCTACCTCCTGCACGCCGGACTCGCCGTCGAAGGTGCCGCGCTGCGCCTGCCGCTGGTCGCCACCACGATCCGCGGCCGTCAGCTGGAGCGCGGCGCGGTCATCGGCGTCGCCCGCCTCGCCGACGTCCACGCCGGGGACGGGCGCTGCACCCCGTGGGCCGAGCCCGGCCGGTTCCACCTGGTCTTCGCCGACGTCCAGGAGCTCGCCCTCCCCATCCCGGCGGGCGCGCTCGGACCGTGGAAGCCCAGCGAGGACCTCGTGGACCAGGTCCGCCTCCAGCTCCCCGACCTGCACGCACCGGAGGGAACCTCATGAACGGCAACCGCACCGGCGTCCCCAACGCGCCGGCCATCATCCCCGCCGACGACCGCATCCCCTTCCCTCACACCGAGCAGCCCCTGCGCTGCCGCACGAACCCCGCCCTGTTCGAGATCGAGGACATCCACACCGGCGACAACCGCGACGCCCGGGAGAAGGCGCTCACCAAGGCCACCCACGCCTGCTCCGGGTGCCCGATCGTGCAGGGCTGCCTGAAGTGGGCGCTCGCGAACCCCGACCTGACCAAGACCGGGGTGTGGGCGGCGACCACCGTCCGCGACCGCAAGCAGCTGCGCAAGAACCTCGTGGCACGCCTCGGTGACGACTGGGTCGCGGTGGTGGCCGAACAGGACCGCCGACGTCTGCGGCAGCGGTCGGCGCGCGTCGTCCCGCCCACCGTGCGGGAACAGGCGCTCGCCCGGCTGGAGCTGGAGCTCATCCCGACCCGGCCCGAGCCGTACAACCGCTGGAAGGAACCCATCACCGCCCGACAGGCGGCGTCCAACCGGCACGTGCTGGAGCTGGTCGCCAGCGGCAAGGCCGCGTGATGTTCACCGACTGGACCGAAGCGCTCGAAGCCGATTCGCTGCCCCTTCAGCCGACCCCGGCGCAGCAGCTCGCCGCCGCGGCCCGGGTCACCGCCCGCGCCTCCCGCGACAAGGACGACCTCGGGTTGCTCCTGGACGTCCTCGGGCTGCCCACCGACCCCGACACCCTCACCGCCCTGCTCCCCCTCCTCCCGGAATCCGGAGATGCACCCACCATGACGAACACCACCCCCGCCGCCCCGGCCTTGTCCGCGCACGAGGCCATGGCGATCTCGATGCACAACAACGGCGACAGTCAGCAGGCCATCCGCGAGGCCACCGGCCTGAGCGAGAGCGAGCTCAGCGACTTCATCGCCGACCAGGTCCTCGGACTGCCCCGCACGGTCGCCGACGCCCCGGCCATCAACGTCCCGGTCATCCCCCTGGGCGCCGCTGTCTCCACCGAGGTGCAGGAGCTGCTCGCCTGGGCGGCCGCGCACCCGGCCGCCTCGGTCCGCAGCCGCGCCACCCGCATCACCGCCGACCTCTGCGAGCTGTCTGAGCGCCGCGACAGCGAGGCCGCGCAGCGCGAGGCCGAAGCGAAGGTCGCGAAGGCCAAGGCCGAACTGGAGAAGGCGCAGGAGCAGCTGCGCACCGTGAAGGCCGGCACCCGCACCACGGCGGCCGCGACCGCGCCCACCCCGATCCGTACGGGCCTGGGCAGCGGCCGCACCCGCGAGCAGCTCGCCGCCATCAGGACGTGGGCGCGCGCCAATGGCCACCAGGTCGCCGACGCGGGCATGATGCGCAAGACGGTCCTTCAGGCGTACGACGCCGCCCACCAGGCGCCGGTCCGCAAGGCCGGCTGACCCGTGGACACCGACGCGATAGCCCTGGACGGGTACCTGGACGAAGAGACCGCGCCCGGCGACCTGCACGGATCGACGGCCCGATTCCGGCTCACCGTCTCCCCGACGGACGAGCGCGCGGACGAGATGATCCTGCCCTGCAGCGTCGCCGACTCGGAGCTCGCGCACACCGTGCTCCACGAGCTCGTCCCCGGCGACCAGCTGCGCGTCACCGGCTACCTCCGGCTCCCCCGCACGCCGGACGAGCCGATGTGGCTGATCGTCACCACCCTCGCCGTACTGGAGACCGCGCCCCCGCTGTCCGACCCGGCCGCCGCCGCCACGGCGGTCATCGAGCGGTACGGGCCGTACGTCTGCTGGTTCGACGGGGAGGACAGCGGCGAAGTGCCGGTGTGGACCGAGGCCGGTGTGTGGGTGGGCCACGCCGGTGACCCGAGCGCGCTGGGCGAACTGATCGAGGAGTTCGAGCAGCGCCAGGCCGCCGGCGGCGAGTAGCGGAGCCGCCGTGCCCATCCGTCCCGAGAACCTGCACCGGTACCCGCGCGACTGGAACGAGATCAGCGCGCGGATCCGGTTCGTGAGGGCGGGCGGCCGCTGCGAGTGCACGGGCCACTGCGGTCTGACGCACCCCGGCGGCCGCTGCCCCGCCGTTCACGAGGAGATCCACCCGGACACCGGGTCCGTGGTCGGCCTCACCACCGCTCACCTCGACCACACCCCCGAAGACGTGCGAGAGACGAATCTGCTCGCCGCCTGCCAGCTGTGCCATCTGAGGATCGACCACGGGCACCACCGGGTCACCCGCTCGCTCACCCTCGCCGCCCGCGCGGCCGCCGCCGGACAGCTCGGACTCCTCCCCGAGACCACGCTCGTCCGCACCGAGCCGCCCACCCCGCCGCGCCCCAACCGGGGGCGCGCCCGTACGACCACGCTCCACCAACTCCCCTTCCCCGACCCCGAACAGGAGCAGCCCGTGGCCCGCATCACCATCACGATCGAGTCGCTGCACGCCGACGACACCGTCTGCGAGCACGACCTCCGACCCTCCGGCAAGCCGCGCGACCCGGCCTCCGGCTGCACCGGCCGCACCGGATTCCGCGCCACATGCAGCCACTGCGGGGTCATCTCCTCCGCCTACCTGCGCCTGCTCGTGGAGCCCGAGGCGCGGGCGCACCGCAACGGCCACAAGGCCGCGCCCGTACCGGCCACGTCCTGACCCTCCACCCGCCCGCCGCCGGGGCCCGACTCGGGCCCCGGCGCCCCAGCCGAATGCGAGGGCCGCCGATGTACACCGTCTTCGACCAGTTCACCCGCCGCACCGCCGACGTCACCGCCCAACTCGCCACCCACGGCATCCCGCTCACCGCCCCGGCCGCGCCGCCCGCCGCCCCCGACGACCCGTGGGCCCCCAGCCGCCCTGTGCCGGTCGACCGCTCCACCCTCGCCTGGTGCACCGCCGTGACGATGCTCGCCGACCACCACCACACCCCCATCGGCCGCCAAATCCCTGCCGCCGACGCCCTCCTGCGCGAGAACGGCATCCGGGGACTCGCCACACTCCACTCCGACCTCCACCACGGCGCGCCCGTCGACTACCGCTTCACCCGCTGCCCGTACTGCTCCGGCATCGGCGAAGACCCCACCCGGCCGACATGCCAAGACCTCGGCTGCCCGTCGTGGCGCGAGGACGACGGCCACGGGCACCTGTGCCCGGTCTGCCACGGCGACGACTACCAGCCCCAGTGGTTCGCCGAAACGCACATGGCCGACCTGGGGCAACTGCTCGCCGACGCCATCAAGAACATGGCCCCGCTCCGCACCAGGCTCGGACCGTGGCTGTACCGCCGGGCCCGCAGTTCGTGACGCCCCGCTTTCGCCGCTGCGGGCACGGCACCGGACCGATGCACCCCGACGACCAAGAAGCCGTCGCGGAGTTCACCGCCCTACTCGCCGCCCGCCAGCAGCCGACCCCCTGGACCGGCCGCGGCGACGCCGCCGTACAGGTCGGCGGGCGCGGCGTGGAGCGAGGACGCCCCCTTCCCGATCAGCCGCTGGACGCCGACCCCGTCGCCCTGGTCCTCATCCACCCCGACACCGAGGGCGCCCTCACCGGCGTACTCCACTGCCCCAGGAGTCGGATCCACGGTGCCTGGACCGGCCCGTACCGGCTCCTCACCCACGCCTTCGCCGGACGCACCATCGACCCCGCCATCACCCTGGACGCATAACCCCCGTGCAGCAGATCCGCCACACCGCCGCCCTCGCCGCCACCGTCCTGACCACCGCGCTGACGCTCACCGCGTGCGGCTCCGGCACTCAGTCCCCCGCCCCGACGATCTGAAGAAGGTCACGACCACCCCCGCCGACGGCGAACGCGGACAGCGAGGCATGGTCCGCATCACGCTCACCGGCGCCCAGCTCGTCACCTACCTCAGCCATCTGGACGGCGACGCCCACCCCGGCTGGCTCGGACCCGACTTCCCCGACCAGGAAGCCGTCTCCGGCCGCGTCTACGACGCGCTCGCCCCCGCCATCGACAAGACCACCACCGCACGCTCCGCCACCGACCCCGCCCCCGAAGTCCTCATCGACGACACCCTCGCCACCAAGGCACCCTGACCCACGAAGCGGCCCCTCGCCCCGGGAACATCCGGGGCGAGGGGCCGCCTTTTTGCGTTCCGATACGGCAGGTCCTTGCGCAGCACCCGCGCTGTCCGTTCGCACGCAGCCGCCAGGGCCTCCCGCGCGATCCCATGGATTCGCCCCATACCTGCACGTGAAAGGAGTCTCGCCGATTCGGCGAGACCCCTCTGTATACGGCGCGGTCTTAACCCGGTTAAGGGTTTGGGTCAGTCTCCGCTCACCAGGTTCATCCAGAACTCCCCGGCTTCACGGAAGTTCTCCTCTGTCATCCGCGCCCGCGCCAGCTTCACCAGGGCGTGCGGGTCTTCCCACGGCACGGCGTCCACGGGCGCATCCGTGGTCTCCTCGCTCTTAACCGGGTTAAGGGTCGGCGACTGTGTTTCCTTGGGTTCATCCTGGGGGGTGGCCTGGGGAGGCACCGGGGTGAGCTGAGTCTTGACGGAGCCGCGCGGCTTGCGGGGGGCCTTAACCCGGTTAAGAGCCCTATCCGCCTCCTCGCGCTGCTTCCCGGCGGGCAGACGCCCGATGCGCCGTCCTTCCTTCACCTTCAACTCGCCCGTCTCAACCTTCTTCTGAAGATCCTCAGGGAGCTCCAGGAGCGCGAGACGCTGAGACACCCAGGCGCCGGACTTGCCCAGACGCCTGGCAACCTTCTCCTGAGAACCGTGCTTGCCGAGTAGATCCTCAATTGCGCGGGCCTGATCGATCGGGGGCACGTCCACGCGGTGGATGTTCGCGATCAGCGCTGATTCGAGCATGTCTTCAGCGCTGGCCGCGAGATCGTCGTTGACGTCGATCCGCAGTTCCGCCAGGCCAGCCTCGGTGGCTGCGGCCAGGCGCCGGTTGCCGTCGATGACGACGTACTCGGCTTCACCGATCTCCGCTCCCTGGCCCGGGTGCACGGCCAGGAACGCGGCGCGGCGCACCACGGCGACGGGCTGGAGCTGTCCGCGTTCCTTCAGCGAGGTGGCCGTTTCCCCGACGTCGGTGAGTTCCCCGCGGGGGTTGAACGGGTTGTGTGCCAGGTGCTTCAGAGCGACTGCAGCCGGCGGGCGCTTCCCCTCACCGTTGATGATCTGCTGCCGCGTACGGATACGGCGCGGCTGGGGCTTCTCGCCGCTCTGCCCGTCGTCGCCCATGCTGAAGCCGCGGGTAACGCGCTGGGGCTTCTTGGTCTCGCTCATACCGCAAGTTCCTTCGCCAGGTCGCGCATCGCGTGCGCGTGCTCGCTGTCCGGTGCGTACTCAAGCAGAGGGATCTCTCCGTCTGCAGCCTCGCGGCCTTCCTTCAGATCGCCGATCACCGCCAGGACAGCGGGGGAGGTGCTGAGCTCCCACTGGTCCTTGTTTTCCTTGACGAGCTTGCCGCGGCGGCTGTCGTACGCGTTGACGACCAGACCCAAGTAGTCGACCTGGATGCGCCCCTTCGTGCACAGGTCGTCCTTCTGCGACTTCAGGAGCCGGAAGGCGCGGTGGGACGCCTTGTTGGCCCATACCGGGGTGATGACCCCCGAGCGGTCGGCGAGCTCACCGTCGCGGCGCCGTACGTAGTAGAGCGCCGTGTCCATGTTCAGGCCCAGGCTGGGCGGGCCGTCGATGATGATGACGTCGTAGTCACTCTCCAGGGGCTCCAAGGCCCGCTCGAGGGCGGCCTCGCTGAACGACACCTTCGACAGGGCGACATCACGGAGGAAGGCATCGTCCGATGCCGGCAGCAGATGAAGACGCTCACCGAAGCGCTCCTGGTCCAGTGCGACCAGCAGCTCGTGGATGTCGCCCTTGGCGGTGCCGTCCATGTGCATGAGGAGCGTCTCAACGTCCTCTTCGTACATGACGTCCTCGAAGCCGAGCTCCGCCGTGAGGTGGCCCTGCGGGTCGTAGTCGACGATCAGGACCCGGTGGCCGGCTTCGGCGAGGGCCTGCGCCATACCGCTGGAGATGAACGTCTTGCCGACGCCGCCCTTCTGGTTGGCCACTATGACCCGCAGAACAGGCTGATGAGTCAACGGGGCGCTGGGGGAGGGATGTTTGTCGAGCCAGAGCGTCAACGCCTGGGCGAGGCCCTGTACGTAGGTGACGCCGCGCTTGGTGCAGGCAGCTTTGAACGTCTCCGGCTCTCCAGTCGGCAAGAACGTGCCCCAGGTCTTCGCCCCGTCGGTCTCCACCTCCGGCACGTCCGTCGCGGCGTACCAGGCCTTGATGGCGTGTTCGGTCGCGTCCTGGATGTCCATGCCGTGCTCGAACGCGCGGATCTTCAAATGGCGTCGCAACTTCGGTGTGAGCGAGGTGATTAGTTTCTCTCGATCACCACGCGGGCTTGGGATGCTCATGCGGCCGAATATTACTAGGCCGCTCCTTGGCTGCCTCTCGAACACGCAGAAGAGAACGGGGCGGGCCCTGTCATCGCCGGGCTGAAGTCATCCCAGCCCGGCGACGTGGAGACGCGCCCACGAATGGGTGACGAGCCATCACGCGCGGCGCGGCGCCTGGATATGCTCCGGTCCCGCGGCCGTGGTTGGGCCGGGTTCCCTGGACTGCTTTCGGCCCCATCCGAGCGTCCTCCGGAGGGGACAAAGGAGGTCGGCTTCACACCACAGCACTGCACGCGCACAACATCCGGTAGCGGTTTCCTCCCGCCGTACCGAAGGGCCGACGGTACGGGGACAGGACCCTCCGATGCGTCGTGACCGGATCAGCAAGCGCGCCCAGCGCCGCACCCAGTACACGAACGAGCTATACACACAGGCTCGCTCCAGTCTGTGTCCCGACCAACCACCCATCCCGCCCGCCGCGAGCGAGGACCAGCGCAACTTCGAAGCTGATCTCCTCCACGAGGTCATTGACTCCCACACCGACTTCACGGAGTTCTCCTTCGGGATCCGGTGCGTACGACCGCACCGAGACACCATCGAGCTGACGGTGGAAAATGAGAAGCGCGCAGGCCGGCTCCTGAACCGAATCCTGCCGTCATACGAACCGGACGGCGAAGTACACGGCATGCTCGGCCTGCGGATCCGACAGCGCACCAAGCGTGGCATCGAGATTCACGTCGCGGGTCGGCGTACCTCCGCCTGGCTGACCGGCCTGCCGTCAGCGGCCTGGAAGCGACATGAACTAGCTGTCCTGGAGAACCTGGCCGACATCGCGTGGCATCCATTGTGGCGCGGCGCCCAAGAGTGGTCGGCGGAAGAGCTGGCCTTCGAGCAGCGCTGGAACACCGGGGCATGGGCGCGGCACTTCCAGGCCGGAGCCTGGTGCAGCAGCGGCCTGCTACGGCGTCTGGCGGTCTTCCACACCATCACGCCAGCCGACGCGGTCACCGGCTACAGAGGTCTCGGCATCAACGGATACGAAGGCCTGGGTCCGGTGCGCTGGTGCCTCGACGTCATCCACCGGAGCGGTGTCCCGTACGACAAGGAGACACTGGTGGACGCACTCACCGACTCCGAGTTCGGCTTGCCCGTTGCTCCGGCGCGCCACCTTGACGCCATTTATCCGCCTGATGAGACGAAGAACTGCATTCGCTTGGACGACAACGCCCGTACCGGCCTGGTTGAGCTGCGCTTCCAGACGTTCAACTACCCATCGCTCCAGCTCAGCTCATGCGGGCCCGAATACCGGGATATCGCGGAAGGCGTCGAACGCCGTATCGCTCAGGTCCTCTCCGGGGAGCGATGATCCGGCGGCCGGGTCACGGCCTGGCAGCCCCGGGCGGAAGCATCCGGCGCCGAGGTCGAGGATGAAGGAGTTGAGAACAACGCGGTGGAAGCGCCGGCGCTGGGCGGGGGTGAGGTGTTGGAGGTCGGTGGTGAAGCGGGGGAGGGTCTCGAAGGTGGGCACAGGTCTCCTCCGGGCAGCACGACGAAGCCCCGGCGGTTGCCGGGGGCTGATGTAGGGCGGCGTTCGTTGGTCGTGCGCGTTCCCTGGTACTCGAAAGCACTCGGTACCACTCAGTGGTGCTTGTTGGTGTCGCCCGGGTCGTGATGTGAGGGCTGCCGGAGAGCGATGACATTCGCTTCCGGCCCGGGGCCGCTTCCCGCCTGACGGGCACCTGAGAAGAAAGTTCGGCCGCTGCTCCCGCCTGGCGGGACGCACCGCCGATCGGCCTTTTCTTGCAGGTCAGAGCCGTGTGACGTGGTCTCCATGACAGTGGATATCAAGGTCATCCGAGCCGGTCAGATGTACCGCTACTACCTGCGCCAGACCGTCGTCGGCGACGGCCGCCGCCCGGCCCGCACGCCGCTGCGCGCCGCCCAGGAGCAAGCCGGTGTCCCGGCGGGGCGATGGATGGGCCGGGGACTTGCCGCGCTCGGACTCGCGCCGGGTGAGGAAGTCACCGAGGCGCAGCTGCGGAACCTGTTCGGGGAGTGGGGCCGGCACCCGGACGCGGGCCGGATCGAGGCCGGCCTGCTCGCCGCGGGCGAGTCCCCGAAGCAGGCGTATCGGGCCGGTGCCCTCGGGCGTCAGGTGGCGGTCACCGGTGTCGACTTCGTCTTCCGGCCGCAGCCGACGATCTACCTGTTGTGGGCGCTGGGGGATGAGGAGACCCGGCGGGTGATCGAGGCCGCGCACGAGCGGGCGATCGTACGGGTGCTGGAGTGGATCGAGGACGAGGTGGCGGTGGTCCGTTACGGCAAGGACGGCATCCACCGGGTGCGGCCGCCCGGCGGTCTGGTCGCCGCCCGCTTCCGCCACTACGAGGCGCGCTCCGGGATGCCGCTGCTCCATGACCATCTGCTGCTGTCGGTGAAGGGGCAGCGCCTGGACGGGAAGTGGGGGTCGATCCACTCCCTGGCCCTGTACGAGAACACCGTGGCCGCCTCCGCGCTCTACAACGAGCTCGTGGCCGCTGAGGTCTGCGAGGAGCTGGGGCTGGCGACCGAGCCGCGCACCGTCACCCCCGGGCGCCGGCCGGTGATGGAGATTGCCGGGGTGCCGCACGAGCTGATCCGCTGGACCTCCCGGCGCAGCGACCAGATCGCCGCCTGCAGGGAGGACCTGGAGCACGAGTACGTCTCCGCCGTCAAAGACGACGGCACCCTGAAGTTCCTGCCCGTGGTCTCCGAGCGGGCCCGCGCCAAGCTGAACCAGATCGCCGCCCGCAAGACCCGGCCGCCCAAGCAGAAGACCCGGCCGCTCGCGCAGCTGCGCGCCTGGTGGAAGGCGAGCGCGATCCTCACCTCCGGTGTCGCCGCCGACGTCATCAACTCCCTCCTCGAGTACGCCCGCGCCGCGGCTGCCGCGATCCGGGCCCGGGTCGCCGCCGTGGTCGACGTCGCCCTGGCGGCCGTCGACGTCGCCGCGACGGTGTTCGTGATGAACGAAGGCGGCCGATTCCACCGCAGGCACCTGCTCGCCGAAGCCCGCCGCCACCTCGCCCTCGTCCAGCGCGGCCGCCGCCGCGACCCGGGCCTGGACGAGAAGATCGTGGCCGCCGCCATCTCCACCCACTGCCTGGACATCAGCGAGCCGAAGACCACGATCGGCCGACTGTCGGAGTACCGCCTCTACACCGCCCGGTGGGCCCTGTCCGACCTCCCCGCCCGGCGCCGCCCACCCACCCCCGCACCCGACCCGGACCGGCAGCCCCCGGCCGACCCCGGCGAGCCGGCCGCGCCCCGGCCCCCGGGCCAGGACGCGGGGGAGTGGGAGATCCCCCGGATCCCGCTGCAGTACGACCGCGCGGTCCTCGCCGGTGCGGTGGTGCGGGAGAAGCTGCGCACCACCACCGCCACCGCCGTGCGGGGCCGGGCGTACGACGTCGCCCGGCACCAGCAGGCGGCGATGCCCGAGCAGCTGCTCGCGCCTCCGGCTGCCGGTCCCGAGGACGACGACCAGGAGCCGGAGGTCGGGGCCGGGGAGGCGATTGACTTCAAGGAGCTGCGGGCCCTGAAGGCATCGCGTACGGACGTGGAGGCCCTGGACTTCACCGCGGAGCAGCTGCGCCGCGCGATGGAGGTCTTCACGAAGGCCGGCGACGAAGCCGCCGCCAGGGCGAAGAAGTACCCCGGCCCACAGGGCGCTCCCGCACCGCACCCGGTGCGCGAGGACGATCAGCGGGCGCACCGCCCTCAGCAGCCGGACCGACACCGCGGGCCAGAAGCCGGCCGTTGAGTGCACCCGGCGCGGTCCACTCGATGCTCGCCGACGATGTCGTGCACTCTCCGGGTGGATGCACGGCATCGCCCCTGAGTGCACAGCATCGTGGTGACGATGCCGTGCATCCACCCCCGCGCACCCTGCCGCGTTTCCCCTTGACACAGGCCCGTGTCAAGGGGAAACGCACCGCACCGGGCACACCCGGAACACCGCATCGAGTGGGCTCCACTCGGTGGAGCCCACCGCGTGGAGGTGCTGGCCGCACCGGGTGGGCATCGACTCGGTGCGGCCAGGGCGCGGCTACTGGTGGGCGCCAGCCACGCAGTGCACTGTGCGGGCGTGCTCCCGGTGCTCGTCCCGCATCGTCTCCAGAGTGGTGGCGGTGTCCTCGTCATCGGGGTCCGGGATGACGTCCACCGTGAACCGGATGATGGTGCGGGCGATGCCCAGCGCGCCGGTGGTGGGGGAGTCCCGCGCCCAGTCCCGCAGCGCGGACAGCAGGATGCACCCGACCTCGTCCAGGGCGAAGGAGTCCGAGTACAGGTCGTCATCTTCCGAGACGGCGGTGGCGGGGAAGACGATGTCCTCGGCCAGCCGCAGCAGCAGGAAGGCCAGCTCCGGGTCGGCGTCCGCGCGGCCGGCGACATGGCTCCCACCGCCCAGCTGCAACTCGATGACGTAGTCGAAGGCGCGCTCCACCTGCTCCTCGGTGAGCGGCGTACGGGGCGGGATCAGGTACGGCATGAGGTCTCCTCAACTGCGGTCGCCGCGTGGATCACGACGACTCCCCAGCAGGATTCAGCCGCGCCCTTGTGGACAGAGACCAGAGATTCCTCCCCCACTCCAGAGAACGGGATGAATCGGTCCGCCAGGGTCAAACCCGGCACCCTTGTCCAGCTTTCGACTCGGACGCAGGCCCTGGCGACCGACCCCTTGTCCAGGTCGGCCGCACTGCCGTGAGCGCCACGTTTTCCCTTGACCACCCCGGCTACCGGCCGCCATCAGACGGCGGACAAGGGGTCCGCCTGCACGCTGCTCCTCCGACCGGACACCCCGGCCGGGGCAGCGAAGGAGACCAGGCGATGACGACCACCCACCCCAGGGCCGGGGGCAGGCAGGCCACCAGCCGATCAAGCCCAGAAGGCCGGCCCGTGGCGGGCAAGCCGCGGCAGGTTCCTGCGGGCCCCACTTCGGAGGGCCCTTGGGATCCCCCTTTGGTGCCCGACCTCTGGAGGCGAGAGAAAACCCCTGGTCAGCCCGTGAATCGGCGCGAATTCTGCGCCGTCACAACCCTCTTCTCTCCTCTGATGTCTGTAGGGGAGGAGATCATCGGGTGTCGGGGGGCCCGCACGCCCTCCCAGACCGGGCGCGGTCGGCGGTCAGCCGGCGGCCGACCGCGAGCAACGAAGGAGCAGAGCTGATGGCGGGGAAGCGGAAGAACAACCCGGCGGGGTCGACGAACAACTACCGCGGCGACGTGCTGCGCGTGCTCGGAGCGCTGAAGGTGGCCACGGCCGATCAGATCCAGCGGATCGGCGCACCGCACCTGACCCACCGGCACGCCGACAAGGAGACGCCGTCGCAGCAGAAGCAGGCCCGCACCGCCTCGCACACCGGCGCGCTCTCCGACATGCGCAAGCACGGCCTCGCCGAGAATGGCGGCTCCACCGAGACGGGGGGAGAGGCTGCGGAATCTGACCATCAAGGGCCTGGAGGCCGCCTCCTACGAACTGCGGCGCCCGGTGACGGAGAGATGGGCTCCACCGCACGCGGCGCGGGCTCCAGCGGGGCCTCCCACCCCATGGCCGTCAACGAGACCGTCATCGCGCTGCTGCGCCCGAAGCCGGACATGGCCAAGCTCGCCGGGGACCCGCCCGACGTCCAGGCGGCCGCCCAGGCCGTCGTCGACGCGCCGGACGGTGTCGGCACGATTGCCTCGTACCTCACCGAGGTCCCGCTGCCCGCCACAGGCACGTGGAACGCGCCTGGCAAGGGCGGCGCCCAGGCCGACATCGTCCTCACCGCACCGCAGGACAAGGTGCCCTTGCTGTTCATTGAGGTCGACAACTGCCACGAAACTGCGGAAGAGCTGGCCGACAAACTGGAGAAGTACGCCCGGTTCCTCCGGCGGAAGATGAAGGACACCGACGGCAAGGAACGCCCAATGTGGCGCACGCGCTGGACGGCCCCCAGGGGACGGCCCGGCGACGTGTCGCACCCGCCAGTGCTGCTGGTGTTCAACCGCATCGGCGACCGCAACCCCAACCGCACGATCCCGCGCTTGCAAGAACTCACCCGCCACCTCTGGCAGGGGGAGCGGCAGAAGGGCGGCCACCACGTCTACGACGGGAAGATCCGGTGTTCGCCCGCTTCGGCCGCGACCACCCGCAGTCGCTCCTGGAAGCGATCAGCAACCCCCGCCACGAAGCGGCCGAAGCCCGCGATCAAGAGGAGTTCAGAGCCCGCCAGGCGGAGTACAAGGCACAGCTACGGCGGGCAGCCGAGGAGCAGGCGGCGACGAAGGCGGCCGAGCGCGAGGCCCGACGCGGTGCTCTCCGCCCTCTCAGCTCCGGCCACTCCATGGCGACCCGCACCCCGTACCCGGTGGGGAACCAGGCACGCAGCCGCCCGGCCTGAGGCAGCGTCACCCGGTCCACGAGGCCTTCGGCGCGAAGCTTCGCCAGCCGGCGGCGGGTCTGCTCGATCCGCACTCGGGGTGCCAGCACCCGGTGCAGCTGCTGGGTGGTGCCCATCCGGTACTGCGTGAGCACCGCCAAGGCCAGCCGGTCCCCACCACCCGCATCGACATTCGTGTTCGTCATGCTCCCGGTCCTCCCGTATGGGCGGCGCCTCTCCGGCCGACGCCGCATCTGCGAGTCCCAGGGCAGCAGCCACCCCCGACCACAGCTCTGACCACCAGAGCCGGATCTGGTCACGATGCGACAACACCACTGGTGGTCGCCCCGACCACCAGTCCGACAACCCCGCCGACAGCCGCACCCCCCTTTTCCGTACCGGTCGGCGTCGGAGCAGGTCACCGCCTGTTTCCGCCCGTGGTCGGGGGCCTGACATCCCCTCTGCTGCCCCTGCTCCCGTGCCCGACGAAGAAAAGAGAAAAGGGCGGGCGTGGTCGTGCGGGGTGCGCGGCGGGGATCGGGGCGGGATTTCGGCTGGCGCGCCGGCTGGGCATCCGCGCCGCCGGCCGCCGGGCGGCGGCGGAAGACGGCGGGCGGCCTGGCGGTCGGACCATCGCGGAGCGGAAGTCCGGCCGATGGTCGCGGAGTTCGCGCGGGATTGTGTCCGTACGATCAGCGGTTATGACCGCCCCGCGCGACGGAGGATGCACGGCGGCTGGAGGAGGAGGCCGAACGGAAGGCGCGCCGGGTCCCGTTCCTCTTCCGCTGACCGGAGCCCTACGCCTGACGGGCCGTACGGAAGACTCCGTACGGCCCGTCAATGAGGGCCGTGGTGGTCCGGTGCCCTACCCGGCGGGCCGGGCCGACGTTTCAGGTTGGACGAAGAAGATGCACTGGAACGTCTCGTGGTCCCACTCGTTCTCAGTCGTGCCGGTCGAGGCGTAGAGCGAGCCGACGTGGTCGACGACACCCGCGAACGACGAGGAACTGGTTGGTCCGCTCGCCCGCGAGCGGACCGGTGGAGTGCACGAGCCCACCGCCGTCGTTGACCAGAGGTGCGGCCTGAAGCGGTCTCAATGGGGATACTCCCGTTCAGGTACGAAGATGGTAGATCACACCTAATTCAGCCAACTGGATGTCTATTGTCGGAACTTGCTTCTATGGTTTCTTCAACGAGAAGGAGCCGTACATGGCAGTTGAGTACAGCAAGCTTTACGCCCCTCTCCTGGAATGGGTGTACGAGCAAGCAGAGGGCCATCCCCAAGCCGACGTGGACCTTGGCCCGTTCGCTGTGGAGCACGGCCTTGAAGAACGGGAGGGCTTTGACCTCCTGACGTACGGGAAGAGCAAGGGCGGACTGGATGACCGTTTCGCAACCCTGGGGACCCCTGCGGCCAATCTGACGCCCTACGGGCTGGACCTGGTCGAGGAGAGCCTGAAGCGCAGGGCGTCACCAGTGGCGCGCAGCAAGGCTGCCCGCCAGTCGCTTCTGCGGTGGCTGTGGGCACAAAAGGATCAAAGCGTTCATTTTCCGATCATCGACGGCTTCGTCGGAACCCTCGAAGCGACGTTCGAAGGGGACGAGTTGACCCTGGAGGAAGTCGATCGGGCAGCTGGTTATCTATCAGACAAGGGCCTGATCAAGGGAACCAAAGTTATGGGCAGAATGGGGCCTGTCCGAGCTGAGATCACTGCGGAAGGGCAGGACTGCGTGGAGAACTACGACGGAGATCCCAGTGCTCAGGACCGGCGCGGGCTGGTCGGCGCCACCTACAACACATATCTGCCGAACGCCCAAGGCGTGATCGTTGGCGAGCAGCAGAACTTCACCCAAAACAACAGCAGTGGTGTCGACCCAAGTGCCTTCATCCAATTGGCTGGGTATGTGGGGCAGATCAGCGCCACCCTGGGCATGGATGGCCCTCAGCGCGTAGAACTTGAACGTGTTGCTCAAGAACTGCACGATGAGGCGTCGTCGGAAACACCCGAGCAGGGCCGGCTTCGTCATCTGGCAGGACAGGTTAAGGAGCGATTGACGGCTGCGGGCGCGACGATGGCTGCGACTGTCGGTGTCCAGATGGCGGAGCAGGCCATCGGCTCGCTGATGTAGCCATGGGAGAGTGAGGCTCCCAGACCAAATGCTCTGGGAGCCTCACCTCACAGCGACCACGACCTGGTCGTGTTCCTCGAGGGCACCGGCGTCGCCGACCCCGATGCCATCCTGGATGACCCGCAGTGGGTGGAGTGGCGCGGCGGCCCCGCCCACCAGTTCAGCGCCGCCTGATCTCCGAGCGGCGGAAGCGGCCAGGGGCCAGCCGGAGCCGGGCGCTCTCCATGCGCTCACGGACACTTGGTGGAGCGGGCAAGCCCATGGGGTCAATCGGGTGGATGGTTCAGCGGGGCCGCGCCATGCTGTTCCCCAGCCGATACTTGGCGGCTGGCTGCGAGTGGGGGAGCAACAGTGGGAAGTGGCGAGCCGGGAACCGTCGAGGCGAGGCACCAGGGTTGCCTTGAGGCGTTTGTGCTACGTGCGCGCCGAGTGGAAGAGCACTCGCTCGCGGCGGACTGGGATGCGCTCGTCGCCCTGACCACGATGCAAATATGCGTGGTCCAGCTCGACAATGGTGAGACGCGGATCAGACAGGAATTTCCGGACGAAGAAGTAGTCGAGTCCGCCGCCGCACGGCTCAGGCCGATTCTGCTGAACGGTGACGCGTGCTTCTACCAGAAGGCGCTAGGGGCACTGGGCTACTTCTGTCGAGCATTGCCGCTCGATACGGAGTGGGTGAAGGCCACACGTGCCGAATGGCGGTTGCGAGTGGATCCATCCACGCCGGAGGAAGCTGGGTACTGGGTCATGATCAGTGACACGGTCACCGGTGAGGACCAGGGTCTCGATCGTCATAAATTGGCCATGGCCTGGATCTATGGGGACGTGGTGCATCACGACATGGAACGTAGGCAGGAAGGCGACGCCTTCGGACTGTTCGAGCGGTTCCGCGGCGCAGTGCCACTCGTCGCTTGGGCCATGGTCGGAACGATCGAGCTCCTGAACTACATCCGTGCCCTGCACGAAGACGGGGTCCTGCAGCTGCGGAAGGAGGTTCTTGACGAGCGGGTCGCGCTGAAGTCGACCACGTGGGAACACAGTGGCCAGGTGTTCTTCGCTCCTGTCGGGACGGAAGCCCCGACGAATGCGAGCACTCCGCTGCCCAAGGACTGGGCTCGACTGGGTAAGACAGCCGACCTCTCGCGCTTCCGCACCGGGTTTGGGGGACAGCTACTGCGTGCCGCTCGTTCACCACACATGCCTGAACTGCCGTCGCCTGAAGAAGTCGAAGCCGCCCGCACGCCCGCTGGCGCCTGGACGCGCGCCCAGCTCGCCGAATGGGGTGTGCCGTGGCCCCCACCCAAGGGCTGGAAGGACGAGCTGGCCGAACGCTGGCAGGCCGCCCGCCCGGCCGGACCGCCGGCGCCCCCGCCCACTCCGGCCCCGGCCGACTTCGCCCAGGACACGCTCGACTTCGGCTGACCGATGACAGCGGGGCCGGACAGGATTACCCGGCCCGGCCCCGCTGCTCGTTCCCGGGTGTTCACCGGCTGAGGCGGATGCGCGGCCCCCATGCGAACTCGAGGTCGTCTAGGAAGACGGACTCCAGCTCCTTCTCCCACTGGCCGCGCAGACCGAACGGGTTGGTCTCCATCCGCTCCAGGATGACCAGGGTCTCGGGCTGACCGACCAGTGCGTACCGGCCGTGCGAGGCGGGCCTGCTGCCCGGCCCGTACGCGCGCAGCAGCTCCTCCAAGCGGGCGCGGCGCTGCTCCACGAACACCTCCAGGCGCTCGATGTACCCCTCGCGTTCCTCGGCGCGCACCGTGCTCAGCGCGACGTCCAGGAACGCACCGTCCGGCCAGTGACGCGTCCCCGGCGCGGCCAGCGCCCACGGGAACCGCTCCGCGGCCGCCAGGACGTCCTTCGCATCCAGCGCCGGATTCGGGGCCGGTTCCTCCACCGGCTCCGGCTCCGGCTCCGGGGCAGGGGCAGCCGGTTGCCGGAGGTGGGTGAGCAGCATGGCGCAGGAGGCGGCGCGCCCGCGTTCGGCGCTGGCGGTGCGGTCGGCGATGCGCAGCAGGTAGCTGGCGACGTCGCGGACACCGGCGTGCCAGCCGTCTTCGAAACGCTGCTCGGACTTGTGCGGGGCGCTGCTCTCGGAGATCCAGGTGTGGGAGCCGGCCACCGCCCCGACCTCCAGCTTCGAGACGATGTCGTCGGCCTGCTCATGTCCGATCCCGGCGGCGGCCAGGGCCTGGAAGACGGTGAACCGGGCGCTCGTGGCCTCGTGCTGGTGGTGGCTGATGGCGGCCAGCTCCTGGCCGTACGCGTCGGCGTCGTGCTGCTCGGTGCTCACGTGGTGCCTCCCTTGTCTGCCTGGGTGCGGTGGGCGACCCAGTCCGGATCGCGTACGGGCGCCGGCGCCTGCGTGTCAACGGCCGGGGCGCGCATGATGCGCCAGCTGGTGCGCGGCGCGGTGACGACGTGGACCAGGACGACGACGGCCTGGCGGCCGAAACCGCCCCGGGCCCACGGCCCGGTGAAGCGGACCTGATCGGCTGCCCGGTCGCCCGTACGCCGCCAGGGGCGCAGCCGTCCGAGCAGGTAGCCGACTGCGAGCGCGGCGGCCGCGGTGACGACGACGTCCATCACGACCACCGCATCCCGACCTTGGACAGCTGCTCCATCCGTTCCGGGGACAGCGCTGTGGCCCTGCTCCGCTGGTTGTTGACCCATGCCCCCAGACGGAACTGGAGTTCCCAGCCGTCCTCGGACAGCACGGTCTCCACGTGCTTGCGCGGGACCGTCAGGTGCCCCTCGCGCTCGAAGAACTGCCGGGCCGCGGCCAGGTTCGCGGTCCACTTGTCGGCCTGCGTACGGGGCCGTTGCGGCTTCTCCTCCTCGGTCGCGGGTGTGATCCCGAGGACCTGCTCGCACATCCACTGCTGCACGGTCGTGAGCTGGTCCCACCCGTACCGCACCGATGTCACCCATCGCCCGAGGTCCTCGCCCTGGCGCAGGACTTCGCCCGCCTCGGTGGGCAGCGCCTCACCGGCGTCCAGGTGCATCCGCACGAGGTGGAAGGAGCGCTGCCAGGTGACCGGCCAGCTCGGGCACCATGACGCGTCGATGTCCTCCAGCTGCTCGCGCCGCGCATCCGACAGCGCCCCGGCCGACGACTCCACCGGCAGCCCCTCCGCACGCCGCTGCCCGTTCTCGGCAGCCTTCCGGGCGGCTGCTCGCGCGTTCTTCAACCAGATGCCCACCGCCGCGCCCTGGTAGGTGGCGTCCAGCGGGGCCAGGAGGTGGCCGTGTTCGGCGGCCCACCCGCGTGCGGCGGTCAGGCCCTCCTCCCACGCGACGTCGAAGTGCGACCAGATCATGCCGAGCTTCTCCAGCTGCGCGATGCGGTCCTCGTCCATCTCGCCGCGGGCGTAGAACCGGCGCGCGTCAGCGGTCCACTGCCCGAGTGGGAAGTTGGCGAGCGAGGCCGGCCACCCCGCGTCTTCCGCCGCCTGGTCGTTGACGGCGGGCACGCGGAACGTGAACGGGACGCGCAGGTCGCCGTGCTCGCGGGCGTAGAGGACGGCCGCTTCCACGCCACGCCGCCAGTGCTCGTGCTCCGGGTTGAGGACCCGCAGGTTGATGAACGCGGCGAGCGCGGCCGGGTCGCGGGGCGTGGAGAACTTCAGCAGGGCCTTGGCGGGGGCACTGACGCCCCCGGAGCCCTCGCCGCTCCCGCCCGTGCTCTGCGCGCTGTCGTCCTTGCTGACGGGCTTGTAGCGGCTCGGTGCCTGCTGCTCCGCAAGGGGCTCCACGATCCTCGCGTCGTGTGCCCGCAGCGCCTCCAGCAGCTTGGCCAGCCCGCCGAACGCCCGGGAGGTGAGCATGTTGTCCGCAGTCTCGCCCGGCCCGAGCAGCACCGGCACGACCAGGCTGGCAATCTTCCCCTCGCCCGGCTGCATCCGCAGCGCCCGGCCCACGGCCTGGACGAGGTCGGACATGGAGCCGCGCACATCCGCCCAGTACACGGAGTCGCAGTTTTTCGTGTCGACGCCCTCGCCCAACACCTTCACCGAGCACAGGAAGCACTTCTCCACCACGGTGCCGTCCATGGCGATCCCCGCGGCGAACTCCCCAAGGAGCCGACGGCGGTGGAGGACCTTGTGGTCGCCGTAGAGCCAGTCCGCCCAGATCGTGGCCGGGTAGAGCTCCGGGTCGATCGCGTGCAGCTGCGCGGCGACGCCGGGGAGACCGGCCGCGAACGCTTCGGCCTCCTTAACGACGTGGTGGAAGACGAGAGTGCGCCGGAAGTTCTCCTCAGCGGACGCCTTCACCAGGGCGGTCTGCAGAGCAGCGAGCCGCGCCCCGCGGACCTCTGCCGAGCGGCCCTCCGCGCCCAGGAGCTGCGCGGCCTGGAGCGCGGTGTCGGTGATGTCGACGCATACGACCTGGTAGGGGGCACAGATGCCCCGGTCGATGGCCTCCGAGAGCGTCAAGGTGAAACAGCGGCTGCCGAAGGGGCCTTCCGGGTCATCTTCCATGCTCGCCACTAGCTCGCCGGGTGCGCCGGCCTCGTCCTCATCCCCGAGCTGCCACAGCCGGGGCGTGGCCGTCATGTAGAGGCGACGCAGGGAAGGAATCTTCTGGTTGTCGTGGACGACCACCCACGGCTTCCCCATCCGGCCCGAAACCCGGTGAGCCTCGTCCACGACGATCAGGTCCCAAGCCGCCAAACCCACCGCGTGCGCCCGCTCCAGCTTGCCCAGCCCGAGGCTGGCGTACGTGGCGTACACGGTGACCTTCTCCAGGCCCTGGGTCCACTCCACCAGCTCGTCCACGTCCGTGGTGTTGGGAAAGCGCGCATCCTCGCCCTCCAGCGAGGACACCCCGATCATCGGCCCCCGGCGGCCTCCCTCGCGCCACGCGGCCTCGGTCTGCGTCAGCAGGTCTTTCGAGGGCACGAGCACCAGCACACGGCCAGCATGGAGCTCCTCCGCGCTACGGACCGCCACCCGGGTCTTCCCGGACCCGGTCGCCATGATCACCTGCGTTCGAAGCCCTCGCTCGGGCACAAGTGATCTTGCAGGCAATTCGAGGGCACGGAGGACCGCGTCAATGGCTTCTCGCTGGGCGGCCTCGCGCTGATCAACGCGGTTAGTGGTCGACATATCCGTCTGCCTTCTCCTGGATGCCGTCCGGTCGACTGGAGCGGCGGGAAACGGGAAACCTGCACGTAGACGAGCCATAAGAGCTACGGTTGAACTGACGCGATCGGCTTGCTGATCTGCCTCACCGAGCACTGACAAGGCCGTGTGGTAGATCTCGACAACCTCCCCAAGTGGCCCGGGGCGGTGTGCTCTGAGTCCATAGTCTATCTCTACACTAAAAATGAAGCACACCGAATGTTGAGATTCCCTCTAACGTGGCTGAAAGCCGATAGACTGTTCTTATCGCAGGCCATAGGGGCACCTTGACGGCCTCTCAACCCACACCCCCGGCCCAAGAGGGCGGCCCCCCGCACTCCGTCACTCTCCCGACTGCCCGTCACCCCCCCTTCCCTTGCTGCTGCTTGTGGTGTGAGCCCCGTGGGTGGGCCGCGCGGAGCGTGGCACACCTTGCCCGCGCGGGGAGTTGGGGGCGCGCCCTGAGTGGCTGGAGCGCAGCGGAGGCCACGGGTCGGCCGGAGGTCGGCCCCGGGTCGCGGAGCGGCCCGCCTGCCCTGCGGTTGGCGGTGGGCGCGGAGCGCATGCCGCCTGGTGGTGAGCGGAGCGAGCCGCCTCCGCTCACGCGGAGCGGAGCGGCCGGGGAGCGAAGCGGACCGGCTCGCTGTGACGCGCGCAGCGCGGAGGG